>NZ_CP186325.1:1945000-4126558 GCF_049333175.1 Flagellimonas ulvae | reverse complement strand
AGATAGCTTTATTTAATACCACCAAACTATTTTCAAAAAAAAATCAAAAAAAATACAAATAATTGATTATCAGATTTTTAAATACAAATATTCTGTAACTTAAATTCAAAAAACTTTTAGTTAATCTCCAATAACATCCATAAACTTTTGATTCGTAGTTCAATAGATAGTTTCTCAGTTATTCATCAAAATATAATACTGTTGTATCACTAAATACAAGATACTATCTTTGCGCCCCACAAACAGAAGGTGAAAATGATACAAATAACGTTGCCAGATGGAGCAATCAAAGAGGTTTCCAAAGGAACTAGTCCAATGGATGTTGCCAAAAGTATTAGTGAGGGCTTGGCCAGAAATGTCATTTCAGCCAAGTTCAATGATGATATTATTGAAACATCAACCCCTTTAACCACCAATGGCACTTTAACATTATATACTTGGAAAGATTATGAGGGCAAGACTGCGTTCTGGCATTCATCTTCTCATATTTTGGCACAAGCTATAGAAGAATTGTATCCTGGAGTGAAGTTGACCATTGGACCTGCTATAGAAAATGGCTTCTATTATGATGTGGATTTTGGCGAGCATTCTTTTTCTGAAAAGGACTTCCCGCAAATCGAGAAAAGAGCTCTTGAAATAGCTCGAGGAAAGCATGATTTCAAAATGAGGGAGGTTTCTAAAAGTGATGCATTGCATTTTTACAAGGAAAGAAACAACTCATATAAGGTAGAGTTGATTGAAAATTTGGACGACGGCACCATAACCTTTTGTGATCATAGTACATTCACTGACTTATGTAGAGGAGGTCATATTCCGAATACAGGAATTATTAAAGCATTTAAAGTTCTGAGTACTGCAGGAGCTTATTGGCGTGGAGATGAAAACAACAAACAGTTAACTCGCGTTTATGGTATTTCCTTTCCTAAGCAAAAGGAGCTTACCGAATATCTCGAGCTCTTGGAAGAAGCAAAAAAAAGAGATCATAGAAAGCTCGGCAAGGAATTGGGACTTTTCACCTTCTCCCAAAAGGTAGGACAAGGTCTCCCTTTATGGTTGCCAAATGGTGCAGCTCTAAGAGAAAGATTAGAGCAGTTTTTGAAAAAGGCACAAAAAAAAGCAGGATATGAGATGGTTGTTTCTCCTCATATTGGCCAGAAAGAACTTTATGTTACATCTGGTCATTATGCCAAATACGGAGAGGATAGTTTTCAACCTATTCACACGCCAAAGGAAGAGGAAGAATTCCTTTTGAAACCGATGAATTGTCCTCATCATTGCGAAATCTATAATAGTTTTCATTTTAGCTACAAGGATTTACCAAAGCGATATGCTGAATTTGGAACTGTATATCGATACGAACAAAGCGGCGAATTACATGGGCTAACTAGAGTTCGTGGTTTCACTCAGGATGACGCCCATATTTTCTGCACACCAGACCAGCTCAATGAAGAGTTTAAAAACGTCATCGACCTGTCGCTATATGTTTTGAGGTCTCTAGGTTTTAATAACTTCACTGCCCAAGTCTCTGTTCGGGACTTAGACAATCCAGATAAATATATTGGAGATGTTGAAAACTGGGACAAGGCGGAAAATGCAATCATAAATGCAGCTAAAGAAAAGGGATTGGATTTTGTTGTAGAATCAGGAGAAGCTGCTTTCTATGGACCTAAATTGGATTTTATGGTCAAAGATGCTTTGGGAAGAAGCTGGCAGTTGGGTACCATACAGGTGGACTATAATTTACCAGAACGCTTTGATCTTACCTATAAAGGAAGTGATAATGAGCTACATAGACCCATTATGATTCACAGGGCTCCCTTTGGAAGTTTGGAACGTTTTGTGGCTATCCTATTAGAGCATACCGGCGGAAACTTCCCTTTATGGTTGATTCCAAACCAAGCTATGGTATTGCCTGTCAGTGAGAAACATGAAAAATATGCTGAAAAAGTTTTAAATTCTTTAGAAAATAACGAAATTCGCGCGCTCATTGATAATAGGAACGAGACTGTTGGAAAGAAGATTCGTGAAGCAGAATTAAAAAAAGTTCCTTTTATGTTGATAGTGGGCGAACAGGAAGAAAGCTCCAATACCATATCTGTAAGAAGGCATGGAGGAGAAGACTTGGGAAGTATAAGTGTTGAAGCATTTGAAGACTTGGTGACTACTGAAATAAATAGTACCTTAAAGTCGTTCTAAGAAATTTAAGTTTAATTAAAAAGTATACGTCATAGCAATACGAAGAAGATCTAGACCCCAACCAAGGAGGGAAAACAAGAACCCTCACAATATCAATGAAAAAATCACTGCCCCACAGGTAAGATTGGTAGGGGACAACGTGGAAATGGGTGTTTACCCAACAGCTAAGGCTTTGGCCAAAGCGCAAGAACTGGAGTTGGACTTAGTTGAAATTTCACCTAAGGCAGCGCCTCCGGTTTGTAAAATCATGGATTACAAAAAGTTTCTTTATGAACAAAAGAAACGAGACAAGGCACTGAAAGCCAAAGCGACCAAAGTTATCGTGAAGGAAATTAGATTTGGGCCTCAAACAGATGACCATGATTACGAGTTTAAGAAAAGGCATGCTGAAAAGTTTTTGAAGGATGGAGCCAAATTAAAGGCCTATGTGTTTTTTAAAGGTCGTTCCATTGTTTACAAAGACCAAGGCGAAATTCTTTTGCTCCGATTGGCCCAAGAGCTGGAAGAGCTTGGCAAGGTAGAGCAAATGCCAAAACTAGAGGGAAAGCGTATGACCATGTTCATAGCCCCCAAAGCAAAAAAGTAAATATCCGAACTAAGGTTCAGCATATATAAAGCGGGACATCGAGCAATACTCGATGTTAAATTATAAAAAGGAGAAAATGCCTAAGATGAAAACAAAATCCAGTGCTAAAAAGCGGTTTAAGCTTACAGGTACTGGTAAAATCAAAAGAAAGCACGCTTTTAAAAGTCATATTTTGACTAAAAAATCTAAAAAGCGTAAGCTCAAATTGACCCACTCTACATTGGTACATGAGTCGGATGTCAATAGCATTAAAGAACAATTACGTTTAAAATAATTGTTGAGTCGGTACATTAATTATTAACCATGGAGTCGGGCCATCAAAGTTCCTTAAATAGGGCGCCTGCTACAAAAAAATGAAACATTATGCCAAGATCAGTTAATTCAGTTGCTTCAAGATCTAGAAGAAAAAAAGTAATGAAGCAAGCAAAAGGTTACTTTGGAAGACGTAAGAACGTTTGGACAGTAGCCAAAAATGCGGTAGAAAAAGCAATGCTTTATGCTTACCGTGACAGAAGAAACAAAAAAAGAACTTTCCGCGCCCTTTGGATAACCCGTATCAATGCAGGAGCAAGATTGCATGGTATGTCATATTCCCAATTTATGGGCAAGGTAAAAGCTCAAGGAATTGAGCTTAACAGAAAAGTGCTTGCAGATTTGGCCATGAACCATCCTGATGCGTTCAAAGCCATCGTCGAAAAAGTAAAATAAAAACTATTTTCCCGCTTAAAAATCCCGCTCATATGAGCGGGATTTTTTGTTTAAGAGCCATGGGCCGTCAACACAAGATTTCTTCCACTTGCATTATCCCTATGTTCACATACATATATTCCCTGCCAAATACCTAAGTTCATACTTCCCCTTGTAATCGGAATCTGGACGGAACTCCCCAGCAACGAAGCCTTAATGTGAGCTGGCATGTCATCTGGCCCCTCATAGATATGTATATAGTAGGGAGCATTTTCCGGTACCATTTCATTAAAATGGCTTTCAAAATCGATACGCACCGTAGGGTCTGCATTTTCATTAATGGTTAAAGAGGCAGATGTGTGCTTGATGAACACATTCAAAAACCCTTTTTCAATATGCGCAATTTCAGGAATTGCCTGCTTTATTATTTCAGTGATTAGATGAAACCCTCTTCGCTTAGGTTTTAACTGTATTTCCGTCTGATAGTATTTCATACTGGGAAATTAATACAAACTTTACATCATTGAAGAAACAACAGCTACCTTTACAGTTTTAAAATTCTTCTATGGATTTATCGAGAATAAAAATGGTCGTGTCAGATATGGACGGGACCCTGTTAAATTCGAAGCATGAAGTCAGTTCTCTTTTTTTGGAGCAATTTCAAGAACTAAAAAAACGAAACATACAATTTGTTGCGGCTAGTGGTCGTCAATATCATAGCATGGCTGAGAAACTCCATGCAATCAAGAATGATATTATTTTTATTTCTGAAAATGGGGCTTTTGTAAAACAAAGGGAGGAAGAATTATCCGTAACCCCAATAAATCAAAGCTTGGCCCAAGAGCTTTTGGAAATCGTTGATTCGATTGATGGAGCTTATGCCATGTTATGTGGAAAGTATACATCCTATTTTGATGGTAGATCTATGTCTTTCCTAGAGCAGCTTAAAGAATACTATTCCCATTATGAAGTTGTAGATGACTATGCAACAGTAACCGATGAGATTGTAAAAATTGCGGTCTACCATGGCGTAAGTGCAGAGGAATACATCTACCCAAAAACAAAACACCTTGATGAGCAGGTCAAAGTCAAGGTATCCGGACAAAATTGGGTAGATTTAAACCATATTGAGGCCCATAAAGGAAATGCCTTGCAAAAGGTTATGGATAATTTTGGAATACGCTCTAATGAGGTTTTGATTTTTGGAGATTACAATAATGATTTGGAAATGTTATCCTTGGCGGAGTATAGTTTTGCCATGGCCAATGCCCATCCCAATGTGAAAAAAGTAGCCAATTTTGAGACTTTAAGCAATAATGAATTTGGAGTAGAGAGAATTCTAGAAAAGCTCTTATGAAGGATATTGACTTTCTTATTAAAAAATTCAATCTACAACCTCATCTTGAAGGTGGTTATTTCAAGGAAACATACAGAAGCGTTGGGGCCATTGAAGAGAATTCATTGCCAACCATTTATAATGGAAAGCGGAACTACTCGACTTGTATCTATTTTTTGCTTACCTCAGATACCTTTTCGGCCTTTCATAAAATAAAGCAAGACGAGATTTGGCATTTTTACGCCGGGTCACCATTAAAACTTTTCATGATTTCCGATGAGGGTGATTATTCGGAAAAGATCATTGGAGCCGATTTTAAATCTGGTCAATTCCCTCAATTTGTTGTCCCTGGCGGATACTGGTTCGGCGCCAAAACCTTGGAATCTGACAGTTATTCTTTTGTGGGCTGCACGGTGTCCCCAGGATTTGATTTTGAAGATTTGTCCTTCCCAGTCAAGCAGAACTTTTGGAAAAGTTCCCACAGCATGAAGCAATAATTAAAGGACTCACACGCTCTTAAGTTATTCTTTCCTATGTAATTACATTGCTAATCAGTGAGTTTACAACAATTTATTGCACCTCTAAGACTCTACTTTTAGCTTTATACCAAACGCGCTAAAGTATGCTCCAATTTCTAACCCTCAAACTAGTAGGGCAAAATGTGTTGGTTTCTCTATTCTTTTTACTTCTGGGAGGATTGGCATTTTCTTGGAGTCAAGCTCCTTCCGCAGGTGATTTGGTTAAAGTACACAAAGCCAATCAAACGGAGATCAATAGCATTTCAAACGCTGAAGATGGTATGCTCATTTATAATGAGGATACAAAAGAAATCAATTTCTTTGAAGGTTCCAGCTGGGTAGCACCCTCTAATGAAAGCAAAACTGTAGTTCTTAATAGAGCCAGCAACGGAAACAATAATCTTATCGTAAACAGCACCAACACCTATTACGATTTTCCGGTCAACGCTACAAATGAACTTAGCAATACAGGTGGAATTTACCAAACCTTGGGCAATGGCAGAATACGAGTAACTGAAACTGGCACCTATTTTATGAGTGCGGCCTTTTCGGTACGCGATATGCCATCAGGGGATACCAAATATATCATCGGGCTTTTCATAAATGGAACTTTGCGCGGTTATCTTACCAGAGGATTTGCTTCTCTCCCCAATCAAGATTGGTGGGGCACTTCTGGAACTATAATCTATCCCTTACAAGCCAATGATGAAGTTCGATTTAGATATGTGATTAACAACAACGGTAACGCCTTGGATGCTGTTTTTGTGAATATTGGGATAACACAGCTTTGAATATCCCATTCCATTAGGTTTTCTGCCTCCATTCTAAATCTGTAAACATTATTTACCGACCTAATAGAGGGCTTGAACAATCACTAAACTCTAAAAGAAAAGCGTTCGGATTCCAAAATTAGTATTCCCTTAACAGGTGCGACTTTCTCATTTGGTTAATTTGAAGAATAAAATCATCAATCATGAAACGTATTTATTTTCTTTTGTTTGTACTTCTTTCCCTTGGTATATCTGCTCAGCACAGCCCAATAGAAACACCAGAAAAACTTCACCTTGAAAGTTTTGGGTATCCAGTTAGTTCTTTTAATGAACAACATGCCATGTTTCAACTAAATTATGAGGTTTCTGATAAGTTCCATACGGAACTACAAACATTTTATGATACGTATCTTACGAATAATAGAACAAGGGTAGCTTTAAGAATCAAAAAGTTTTTTGGTTCTAAGCTTTACGTTTTTTCAGGGTCGGAAATAGAATTTTCCCAGGATAAAATTGGTGGTCCAAGTTGTCAAAAACCGCGCGTTAGTGTTGGTAGTGGAGCAGGATATCAAATCAATGAAAAAATTAGTTTGGAGGCAGGTATAAATTTTGCCATCAACGGAGGTACACTAGGGGCTTTCGGAGAGCCCGCTTTCGCCATGCCGGTGATGAGCGCATTTTCAAGTAGAATACGGTTTTAAAAAAGGTCGAAATTTTAAGTTTTCTGCTTCTTTTTCCTAGCTGCAGGGAAAAGAACATTGTTTAAAATAAGCCGATACCCTGGGGAGTTAGGATGTAACTCCAGTTCTGTTTTGGGGTCTCCTACCCTGTGTTGGTAATCTTCAGTGATCATGCCCGCCATAAAATGTAAAAAAGCCCTTTCCCTTGATTCCATGAATATATCGAGCTTCACTATTGATTTTGTTCTCTCCCAACACCATCACAGTAGACTTTATCTGATTCTCTGGTGAATGCTGTGGTCTGCCCCATAAAACCCTTAACCAAGCTTGTATGATTTTGGGTAAGCATAGTAGGGACTGGGTCC
The DNA here is from genome assembly GCF_049333175.1 of Flagellimonas ulvae. Classification (NCBI taxonomy): domain Bacteria; kingdom Pseudomonadati; phylum Bacteroidota; class Flavobacteriia; order Flavobacteriales; family Flavobacteriaceae; genus Flagellimonas; species Flagellimonas ulvae. The sequence goes on along the minus strand of NZ_CP186325.1, from coordinate 4,119,420 downwards.
CATTTTGCAGAAAACTGCATTAAAGAGAAATAATCAGACTCTCTCGGTACATTTCTGCGCTTGTTGGTCATATCAATGGATGAAAACTCATATCGCAATGGGTTTCGTTCCAAAATGAAGTTTGAAAAGGCAAAGGTATTTTTAAAGTCAAGCTTGCTTTGATAATTGGCATCGGAAGGATCCTCCGTCAAACATAGCTTCGCAGATATCTGTATCTTCTGCCGCTAAGGCAATATCAAAACTATCCGTAGCGGAGCACATCGCAAACATAAACCCTCCTCCAATAACATAATTACGGATTTTGAGAGCCACCGCCTTTTTTTGTTCAGAAACTTTGGAAAAACCAAGCTTACTGGCCAATGCTTCTGCTTCTTTTTTGGCTTCAATGTACCACGGTGCGGCTCTGTAAGCTCCGTAAAACTTCCCATATTGACCCGTAAAGTCTTCATGATGTAAATGCAACCAATCATACAAGGCCAATTTATCATCTAAAACTTCTTCATCATAAATGGTTACATAGGGAATTTCTGCATAGGTAAGTACCATGGTAACGGCATCGTCCCATGGCTGATTTCCTTTAGGTGTATATACTGCTATCTTAGGTGCTTTCTCCAATATTACGGCTTCTTGATTTTGGGATGGACTACTGATATCATCAAGTATTTCTTCTGCTTTTGCATCTGATAGAACTTCAAAAGAAACCCCTCTAATCTGACACTCTTTTCGGATGGCTTCGCCATCAGGCAACAAAAAAGACCCGCCGCGATAATTGAGAAGCCATTGTACCTTTTGTTGTTTGTTCAATACCCAATAGGTTATTCCGTAGGCTTTTAAATGATTTTCCTGCCCATCGGCATCCATTGGAATGAGAATTACCGAAGCTTTTACAAAAAAAACAAAGAAGAAAAATAAAAGGCTTAGATTTTGCACTTTCGCTTGAAACGAGAGTGTGGTTCTTTTAAAAAGGTATATCATTATCATCCGGGTCATCATCGCTGTTCATCGCACTACCAAATGCCTCATCTGCATTTGGTAAATTTGGCGTTGCAAATGGATTCTCACCGTCCGAATTCATCTTGGATTGGAACTCAAAAGGGGAATCAAAGTCATCCAAGTTATCAAATTTACCTAAGGCACCCACAAATTTTAACCTAATATTATCCAATCCACCGTTACGATGTTTGGCTACGATAAACTCGGCCTGACCCTGAGTAGGTGTTCTTTCTTCATCATCCCACTCATCAATTTTGTAGTATTCAGGTCGATATATGAAGGAAACAATATCCGCATCCTGCTCAATAGCTCCAGATTCCCTAAGGTCAGAAAGGATTGGGCGTTTGCTCCCTCCCCTAGTCTCTACCGCACGGGATAATTGGGACAACGCTATTACTGGGACGTTTAATTCCTTGGCCAACGCTTTTAAATTTCTGGAGATGGTAGAAATCTCCTGCTCTCGGTTACCACCTTTTTGACTTCCGCCCGCGGTCATCAATTGTAGATAATCAATTATTATCAACTTTATACCATGCTGAGATGCCAATCTTCTCGCTTTGGCCCTAAGGTCAAAAATGGATAGTGAAGGAGTGTCGTCAATAAATAAAGGAGCCTTTTCCAAAGCCTTAACCTTTATATTCAATTGTTCCCACTCATGACTTTCTAGTCTACCCGTACGTAATTTCTCCGAAGAAAGTCCTGTTTCTGAAGATATAAGCCTTGTAATCAACTGTACAGAAGACATTTCCAAAGAAAAGAATGCTACGGGAATATCTGAATTCACCGCAATATTTCTGGCCATGGAAAGTGTCAAGGCTGTTTTACCCATACCCGGTCTAGCTGCAACGATGATTAAATCACTTGGTTGCCATCCGGAGGTAAGTCTATCCAATTTATCAAATCCAGAGGGTATTCCACTAGTTCCTTCTTTATTGGAAATCTCCTCAATTTTCTTTTTGGCCTGAATGACCAAATCCAAGGCAGTTTCTGCAGATCGTTTCAGATTACCTTGGGTCACCTCGTACAATTTTGCCTCTGCACTATCCAATAAGTCAAACACATCAGTAGACTCATTATACGCATCTTCGATAATTTCGTTGGAAATTTTGATAAGGCTACGCTGAATATATTTTTGGAGAATGATACGGGCGTGAAACTCAATGTGTGCTGAGGAAGCCACTTTTTGAGTAAGTTTTATTAGATAAAAATCACCGCCGATAGCTTCCAGCTTCCCATCTTTCTTTAATTGGGCTGAAACGGTTAATAAATCTACAGGTTCTGAAGATTCAAACAGTTTGAAGATGGCTTCATAGACGTATTTGTGGGCATCCTTGTAAAATACGTCAGGGTGAAGAATATCAATTACCTCATCTACACCCTTTTTGTCAATCATCATTGCACCCAATACAACTTCCTCTAAATCAACAGCTTGAGGCGGTATTTTGCCACGCTCCAAGTTTATCAGGGTTGATTTATCAACTCTATGACCAATAATAGGGTTAGGTTTCTCCATGAGTGCGAATGTAGCTAATTAACCTTTACTTAACCTTGGTTTTTAAACCTGCCCTTTCCACAGGTCATTAACAAATCGGTTGTTGATAAGTTAGCTTTAAATGTTGATATCCCATAAAATCTTTAAAAGAAATATAGAGAAATATAAAGCGAGCTCTAGATACAGGGAATTAATCGTTAAACACACCCATAGAAGCGTACTTTTCCATTCGAGTTTTCACCAATTCTTTTGGTGATAACTTTTTAAGTGCTTCAAAATGGGTTGAAATTTTATTCCTAACCGTGTCGAAAGTTTTTTCTCTATTGGTATGGGCACCTCCTAAAGGTTCCTTTACAATCTCGTCCACAAGCTTTAGTTTTTTCATATCCGTAGCTGTAAGCTTAAGCGCCTCAGCAGCTTGTTCCTTATATTCCCAACTTCTCCAAAGTATGGAAGAACAAGATTCAGGAGAAATTACGGAATACCAGGTATTTTCCAACATTAAGACCTTATCGCCAACGCCTATGCCCAAGGCTCCACCTGAAGCTCCTTCGCCAATAATCACAACAATAATCGGCACTTTCAATCGGGTCATCTCCAAAATATTTCTGGCAATGGCCTCTCCTTGTCCACGCTCCTCTGCCTCAATTCCCGGATATGCCCCTGGAGTATCTATAAAACAAACCACGGGTATCCCAAACTTTTCTGCAGACTTCATCAACCTAAGGGCCTTTCTATACCCCTCAGGATTTGCCATACCAAAATTTCGATATTGCCTAGTCTTGGTATTGTATCCTTTTTGTTGACCAATGAACATATAACTTTGGTCTCCAATCTTTCCAAGGCCACCAATCATTGCCTTATCATCCTTTACATTTCTATCGCCATGAAGTTCTAGAAAGGTATCCCCGCAAATGGCAGTGATATAATCCATGGTATACGGGCGATTGGGGTGTCTTGACAACTGAACACGTTGCCAAGCCGTCAAATTTTTGTAGATATCTGTTCGGGTTTCTACTAGTTTTTTCTCAATTTGTTGGCAGGTCTCGCTGACATCCACGTCACTTTCTTCACCAATGACCATGCATTTTTGCAATTGGTCTTCCAATTCTTTTATAGGGAGTTCAAAATCTAAATATTCCATTGAAGCTGATATCTAAAATAGTGGAGCAAATATAAAACTTTAGGCAAAACCTCATCTAAACTCGTCGGTCAATTAACGTAATCTTCTTACCCAAAAAGTTGTTATCGTTTGGCTTTCATCAACATATATACAGCAAAAATTCCAAAAATCAAGTTTGGGATAACCACTGCTAACAAAGGGGAAAAGCCTGATTGTTCTGCGAGGGTACCGAAAACCTTATCAAAAAAGATGTAGATAAAAGCTACTCCTATTCCAAAAGCAAGGTTTAATCCCATACCTCCTCTCCGTTTTACGGATGAAACTGCAACTGCGATGATGGTAAGAATAAAAGCAGCTATGGGCAAGGCCCATCTTTTATACTTTACCAAAACATAAGCATTTACGTTTGAAGCCCCTTTTTGTTGTTGGTCCTTAATAAATTCATTTAATTCAAAAAGGTTTTTGGTTTCGGCAACGTAGGAGACCGGGGTCAAATCTTCAATCTTGAAAGTGAAAAGGGTATCCAGGCGCCTTTGTGTTTGTATAAGTTCAACGTCGTTACGCAGTTTTCTTTTAACATAGTTTGTTAATCTATACGTACTGTCCTTTTCAACCCATCGAATGTTGGTAGCAGATATTTTATAGTCCAACTTTTTTATCGAATCAAAATGCTCATACGTGAAGTTGTACCCTATTTTTCGATTCGGGTCAAAGCTGCTTACATAAATGTAGTCGTTCTCGTTGAGTTGGTTAAAAATGTTACTGGTCACCCTATCTTGTCTACCCCGTTTAAAATATTTGTATTCAAACTCGTTGAATCCTATGCTAGCATTGGGAACAATGAACATTCCCATCATAAAAATCAATATGGCTACCAAGGTTGCTCCTATCAAGTAGGGTCTTAAAAACCTTGCATAGGACACACCTGAACTCAAGATTGCCACTATTTCAGTATTACTGGCAAGCTTTGAGGTAAAAAATATAATGGATAAGAACAGAAAGATAGGCAAAAGCAGGTTTCCAATCACCAAAGTGAAGTTCCCATAGAACTGGATAACTTCCATGAGAGGAGCTTCATTATCAATTATCTTTCCAATTTTCTCTGCTAAATTGGCCATAATCCCAATAGGCACAAACAACAATAGCATACCCAAAAAGGTGACCAAATATCGTTTGAGTATGTATCTATCAAGTATGGTGAGCATTATAGCCTTTTATCCATTTGTTGGACCATTGTTGTTTTCCATTCCAGAAAGTCGCCCGCTAAAATACGTTCTCTTGCCGTACGAACCAACCACAGGTAAAAACCTAAGTTATGTATGGTTGCAATTTGCTTTCCCAAAAATTCATTTGCAGCAAAAAGATGTCTAAGGTAGGCTTTGGAATATTCTGTATCCACAAAGGTGATGCCCATTTCATCTACTGGAGAAAAATCAGCTTCCCATTTTTTGTTTTTGATATTTATGGTTCCATGTGCTGTAAAGAGCATTCCGTTTCGCGCATTACGGGTGGGCATTACACAGTCGAACATATCTACACCTAGCGCTATGTTTTCCAAAATGTTTATTGGAGTACCCACACCCATAAGGTATCTGGGCTTATCTTCAGGCAATATATCGCAGACAATCTCTGACATTTCATACATCTCCTCAGCAGGTTCCCCAACCGACAATCCGCCAATTGCATTTCCTTCGGCTTCCACCGAAGCAATATATTCAGCTGATTGTTTTCTCAAATCTTTGTAGGTAGACCCTTGGACTATTGGGAATAAGGTTTGCTCATACCCATATTTGGCCGGAGTATTATTGAAATGGGCAATACACCTATCCAACCATCTATGGGTCATATGCATAGATTTCTTTGCATAATCGTAATCACATGGATAAGGAGTGCATTCATCAAATGCCATGATTATATCCGCGCCAATAGTCCTCTGGATATCCATAGCACTCTCAGGACTAAAAAAGTGCTTGCTGCCATCAATATGGGATTTGAAAGTAACCCCTTCTTCTTTTATTTTTCTATTATCAGATAGAGAGTAAACCTGATAGCCGCCACTATCTGTCAGTATGTTTCTATCCCATCCCATAAACTGATGCAATCCACCAGCCTTTTCGAGCACATCCAAGCCAGGACGTAAATACAAGTGATACGTATTACCTAGAATAATATCAGGGTTAATGTCCTCCCTTAATTCTCTTTGGTGGACCGCCTTAACGGAGGCAACAGTGCCCACAGGCATAAATATTGGGGTCTGTATTACACCATGGTCGGTTTCCAAGGTCGCAGCTCTCGCCTTGGTGGCTTTGTCCTTCTTTTCAAGATTAAACTTCAAACCAAATATTTTGGTGGGCAAAGATAGGTATCTCCATTTTGCCAATTCTTAACAAAAAAAGAAACTTTACCCACTATACCGTTCATAAATTAAGTCTCGAGTTCTTGCTTAGGCGGTGGAATGCGGTTACATTTGGAAAAGTTAAAAAATATACCATGCCCAACTACGACGAATTACAGCAGCTAGTTACCCAAGTAAGACGTGACATCCTTCGTATGGTGCACAAGGTAAATTCTGGACACCCTGGAGGTTCCTTGGGATGTACAGAATTCTTTGTGGCGCTTTACAACGAAATTATGGAGTTAAAGGATGGATTTGATATGGATGGAATAGGTGAAGACCTTTTCTTTTTATCCAACGGCCATATTTCTCCGGTTTTTTACAGTGTTCTAGCAAGAAAAGGATACTTTCCCATTGATGAATTAAATACTTTCAGACTCATTGATTCCCGACTTCAAGGGCATCCTACTACGCATGAAGGGCTCCCAGGGGTTCGAGTTGCTTCAGGTTCCTTAGGTCAAGGAATGTCCGTGGCCATAGGGGCTGCCTTGGCAAAGAAAATTAATGGTGACGAGCATCTGGTTTTTAGTCTTCATGGGGATGGCGAACTTCAAGAAGGCCAAAACTGGGAGGCTATTATGTATGCAGCGGGCAATAAGGTTGATAATTTGATTTCTACCATAGACCGAAATGGTCAGCAAATTGATGGTGCTACGGAAGATGTACTTCCCTTGGGCGATGTAGCAGAAAAATTCCGGGTATTCGGTTGGGACGTTTTAGAAATTGAAAATGGTAATGACTTAGAGCAAGTAATCAACGGATTGAACGAAGCAAAATCCAGAACCGGCAAGGGAAAACCAGTATGCATTGTCATGACCACAGAGATGGGTAATGGCGTAGATTTCATGATGCACACCCACGCATGGCATGGTAAAGCACCTAGTGACGAGCAATTGGAAACAGCATTGGCCCAAAACCCTGAAACTTTAGGGGATTATTAAAAACCATACATGAAAAGAGGATTGCTTATTCTTCTATTGCTATCACTACCTTTAAGTAGTTTTTCTCAGGATATCAATTTTGAAATTGATTTCTCTGCTGTGTATTGGGCTCCTAAATCCAATGATACCATAAAAGTAAGTATTGGCAACAAGGGAAGGTATATTTTCACCGACTCAAAACAGGTAGCCAAGTCTTTTGGTAGCATTACTCGAAGATTTCAGCCAGCGGGAGCAAAAGAAGACGCAGATTTGAAGCTTCTATTTGATTTAAAAACCATTTTTATGTTGATGGAGGTCAAAATTGGTCAAAACACCGTATTGGCCAATGTTGATTTAAACCAGTTCATGGAAAAGGGGAAATCAATTGATAGTGCTACCGTAAGAAATTTGAATGCTACGCCTACAGCATTGAAGGTTGAAAATAACGGCAAAAAATACAAGCTTTATGGAGTAGCTCCTGATAATAAGCCAGATGATTTAATCTATATGGCCTTTGATGAAAGGTATCCAGTAGATTATGGCACCTATTTTTCTAAGCTAATGTCATCAGCCACCGGTGAGTTGTTCTCTATTAATATTCCCTCTGGAATACTTGTTCACGTAGAGGATAGCAAAGGGGAAATAATTTTGGAATTACTTTCCATCAAAAAGAAAAAACAGAAAGGTTCTGCCAATATACAGTTGAATATAGAATAGCAAGTACTTATGACAAAATATACAGACCAAGGAAAACAAGATACAAGAAGTGGTTACGGAGCAGGGATGACCGAGTTGGGAAGATCAAATCCTAATGTGGTTTCGCTCTGTGCGGATTTGATAGGTTCTCTAAAAATTGACACTTTTATCAAAGAAAATCCAGAACGCTTTTTTCAGGTAGGCATCGCCGAGGCCAATATGATGGGAATTGCAGCCGGATTAACCATTGGTGGTAAAATTCCATTTGCCTCCACTTTTGCAAATTTTGCCACAGGCAGGGTTTACGACCAAATACGGCAATCCATTGCGTATTCAGGAAAGAATGTGAAAATATGTGCTTCACATGCTGGACTTACCTTGGGAGAGGATGGGGCAACGCATCAGATTCTAGAAGATATTGGTATGATGAAGATGCTTCCAGGCATGACAGTCATAAATCCATGTGATTTTAATCAGACCAAAGCGGCAACAATGGCTATTGCTGAGTATCAAGGTCCGGTCTATCTCCGTTTCGGAAGACCGAAGGTTGCCAACTTTACACCAGTAGATCAAACCTTTGAAATTGGAAAAGCCTTGATGCTCAATGAAGGTTCCGATGTTACAATAATTGCGACAGGACACTTGGTTTGGCAATCTTTGATAGCCGCTGAAAATTTGGAAAACCAAGGAATTTCTGCAGAAGTCATTAATATCCATACCATTAAACCTTTAGATGATGAAGCCATTCTTAAATCCGTAAGAAAAACGGGGTGCGTGGTGACGGCAGAGGAACACAATTATTTAGGAGGCCTTGGTGAAAGCGTTTCCCGGGTTTTGGCCTTGCATTATCCAACACCTCAGGAGTTTGTGGCGACACAGGATACCTTTGGGGAAAGTGGAACTCCCGATCAGTTAATGGAAAAATACGGATTGAACAATAAAGCTATTGAAGAAGCCGTTGTAAGGGTATTGAAACGGAAGTAGATTTGGCAACATTTTTGTTTCGTTTCAATTTATCTAAACGAAACACTTATGAAACAAACACTTCTAATTGGTGCCATTTTTATGGCATGCACTTTCACATTTGCACAAACAGGAACGGGATTTGGTATTAAAGCCGGACTCAGCTACAACGAAAATGGTGATTTAATCAGTTCGGTAGGCGATGCGGGACAGAATATCATTGATGGAGCCGAAGGAAAGGCAGGATTTCACTTTGGCTTTTGGGGAAAACTAGATTTTCCTAAACTTTACATTAGACCTGAACTGGTATTTACCCGAACCCAGAGTTCATATACCTTGGACGGTTCTTCTACAGATTACAGCTTATCAAAATTGGATTTACCGGTGTTGCTGGGATATAAAATCATTGGTCCCTTGCATATTTTTGCTGGTCCAGCATTTCAGTATACCTTAAGTAATGATTTGGATGGAGTAAATATTCAAGACGTAGAGAATGATTTTACACTTGGGCTAAACATTGGAGCTGGAGTAAATTTGGGTAGACTTGGATTGGATGTTCGATACGAACGTGGTTTTTCTGAAAATGAAGCAGAATTTATATCCGATAACATAACCAATATTCAAGGTAGAGTGGATTCTAGGCCTGCACAAGTCATTTTTAGCCTTTCGTACAAGCTTAGTCAAGGCAGAAGACCCTAAGGAAAATCAAAAAGGAAAAGCCCGGATTTTATTCGGGCCTTCTTTCTACGTTCGGATCTAAATAATCCGGAATATTATCTCCATTAGAATCTGGAAACGGTATAATTATATTACCCTGAGCATCACTAATTTCCTCCCGAGTTGACACACCATCCCCATCATCATCCGCATCTTGAAAATTAGCGAATGGAACAAATTCTGAATCTATATCAGTATTATCATTGTATAAATAGCCATCACCATCCAAGTCTTCTTGGATTGAAGGAATACCATCACCGTCATGGTCCGTATTATTCAAGGTAAACAAGTCTATTGTAAAGATTAGTGGGCTATATTGAGGAATTCCAGGATTTAATCGATTAAAACTACCCAGTCCTGAAGGAAAAATAATCATTCCTACCCCAAAATTTTCAACAGTGACAGTACCATCTCCATTTTCTACGATATTCTCTCCTCTCTGGATGAAGGGCATACCTTCCGTAAACCCCCTGAATCCTTGAGTAAGATCTTGCAGTCTGGCCAAATCAAACCATATGGGGTTATTTAAGGCACTATCAAAAACACTTCCATCCAACAATTTACCTTCATAACGGACAAATACGGAATCCGCTACGGTAGGGAAACACTCTGGACAGTCACCTGATAGTTTAAGCGCAGCAACTTCGTCATTTGTAGGTCTAGTGGACAGATAATACAGTCTATGGGGAACATCATTCTCTTCTTCCGGTAAAATCAATTCAAAAGAAGATACAGGAATATCAATAAAAGCTACATCTTGACTAAGCGGTCTCCTATCTGCGTTCTCTCCTGCAATCGTATCTATTACTATCCTAAAGTCAAATCCCGGAGGAGGTGAAGCAAATTCTTCATAATTGTAAAAATGCGTTTGTAAAAACTCTTGAATTTCAGCATCATTTTCAGGAGCGACCTCGGCCAATAACCTTGGCGGTTGAATGTCGATGTCTGGTCCATCATCATCACCGCAAGAACTTAAAATAGCAGCAAATATCGAAAGAGCTATAATTCCTTTCTTCATTGAATCCTTTTTAGCCACGCAAGATACAATTTTCCACTATTTTTGATTATCCCATTAACAAAGATTTGAGCCACATATGCGAATTGATAAATTTCTTTGGTGCATTCGATACTACAAAACCCGAAGCATAGCTACAGAAGCTGTAAAAAAAGGACATGTGAGAATAAATGGTGATGCAATAAAACCTTCAAGAGAAGTATACCCGCTTGACAATATCGTTGTTCGAAAAAATCAGATAGATTATAAGTTGTCTGTTTTGGATATTCCAGAAAGTAGAGTTGGAGCCAAGTTGGTGGATTTATACAGAAAGGATATGACCCCCAAAGATGCTTTTGAGCATAACGAACTTCTAAAATTCGCCAAAGACCACTACCGTAAAAAAGGGTTAGGCCGGCCGACAAAAAAAGATAGAAGAGATATTGACGGATATTTAGAAGATTCCGATCAAGAACTTTCTTAATTTTAGATTCAATTTTACCATGATGGAAAATCTAATTTTGAACCACAACCAGATTCAACATAAAATCAAAAGAATTGCTTATCAAATCTACGAAGCCAATGTAGATGAGGATGAAATTATTATTGCCGGTATTGAGGGCGGAGGGTTGAAACTAGCCAATAAAATTGTTACGCTACTCAAAAAAATCACGGAAGCCAAAATATCACTTTGCAAGGTTAAAATGGATAAGAAAAATCCTTTGGAAAGTGGTGTGAACACTTCCATGCCCGAGACAGATTATAGAAATAAATCAATAGTCCTTATAGATGATGTTTTGAACTCTGGAACTACCCTTATTTATGGTGTGCATCACTTTTTGAAAACTCCTATCAAACAATTAAAGACTGCTGTTTTAGTAAATAGAAACCATAAAAAATATCCTGTAAAAGCAGACTACAAAGGTATTTCTCTTTCAACATCACTACATGAGCACGTCCACGTGGAATTTAATCCCAAAAATTATTCCGTACGATTAGATTAGGAATGGTTTTATCTCTTCCACGATTTCTTCAATGCCTTTCTCATCGCATACTACGGCTGCCTCTGCTTGCATATAGAAGTTTCTTCTTTCGAAAAGATGTTTACCAATAAACTCGGGTAAATCTTCATCTTTAATGGTTTTTACCAAGGGTCTTGAGTCTTTTTCCTGACTGATTCTATCAACCAAACTGGGAATGGATAGCTGAAGATATATTGAAATATTACTTTGGGTCAAAATGGTTTGCATGTTGTTGCCATAACAAGGAGTGCCACCACCGGTCGCAAGTACTATGTTGTTTTTACGCTCCAGTGTTTTTTGTAGAACCTCAAATTCTTTTTTCCTGAAGAAAAGTTCACCTTTTTGAGAAAAAATCTGCTGAATTGGAATTCCTACCTCTTCCTCGATGAGATTGTCCAAATCCGCAAAATCCAGATTCATCTCAGTTGCTAAAGCTTTTCCTACTGTGGATTTTCCACTTGCCATGTATCCGACCAAAACTACTTTCATAAGTATCTCTAAAAAGTGTTGCTAACAAAATGACAAATTTATTATTATTTAGATTTGCCTAATAAATTATTGGGCTTATATTTGCACCCGCTTAGAGCAATTATGTAAGCAATAAGACCTGATAGCTCAGTTGGTAGAGCATCTCCCTTTTAAGGAGAGGGTCCTGGGTTCGAGCCCCAGTCAGGTCACAAAAAGTTAAGTCCCCGGCTTAACTTTTTTTATTTAATTTCATCCCAATAAGAGCCCACGTGGTGGAATTGGTAGACACGCTACCTTGAGGGGGTAGTGTCCTTACGGACGTGCTGGTTCGACTCCAGTCGTGGGCACAAAAACCGCATAAATTGCGGTTTTTTTTTTGCTTTCTTTTCAACTCTTAGCCTAAAAATCAAAAGAATAACCAAATTTTAAGACTTCATATTAGGTCAAGCAAAGATTAATTGTAACTTTGTTTAACGTTTATATTGAAAGGATGAACAATGTAAAGAAGTCTTTTAGTATTAGAGATATGGAGAACCTCTCCGGTATCAAGGCCCATACGATTCGCATTTGGGAAAAAAGGTATAATTTATTTTCGCCAGAGCGCACAAGTACAAACATTCGGTATTATAGTCTTCAAAGTCTACAAAAGCTCCTGAATGTCACTCTTCTATATAATAATGGATATAAAATTTCCAAGATAGCCAAGTTGGATGAAACACATATTCCCATCATTGTCAGGGAAATAGTGGCCAACAACAGTGAAAAAAATCATGCGATAAATGCGTTCAAGTTGGCCATGATCAACTTTGATCAAACACTTTTTTTGAATACTTACAGTAGCCTTCTTTCCGAAAGGTCTTTCCGAGATATTTTCAATGAGGTCTTCATTCCTTTGCTGAATGAACTCGGACTTTTATGGCAGACGGACACTATAAGTCCTTCCCATGAGCATTTTATCACCCATTTAATTAAACAAAAAATATATATAAATACAGAGAAGCTGCAATTGGTAGAGCCGATAAAGAAAGATAAGGTATTTGCCTTATTTCTTCCAGAAAATGAGATTCATGAAATTGGTCTGCTCTATCTTAATTATGAAATTACACTTAGGGGCTATAAATCTATTTACTTAGGCCAAACCATGCCAATAGAAAGCTTGGTTGACCTTCTTAAGTACTACGATAACATCCATTTTGTTTCTTATTTCACTGTTTCTCCCACCAAGGACGAACTCGATGCCTATTTCAGTAAATTTTCGAAAACCCTAAACCTTTCAGGTAGCTCCAAATTATGGGTGCTTGGTCATCAAATTCAATATATTTCAGAAAGTAAGTTGCCATCTTCAGTTCAGACGTTCAATTCAATGGAACATTTGATATCAATCTTGTAACAATATTCAATGAAAAAGATTGCTATCATAGGTTCCGGTTTTTCCTCACTTTCAGCTTCGTGCTATCTAGCAAAAGCAGGGTATGATGTGTCCGTTTTTGAAAAAAACGAAACTGTTGGTGGTAGGGCAAGACAGTTGATTAAAGATGGGTTCACCTTTGATATTGGACCTAGTTGGTATTGGATGCCCGATATTTTCGATAAGTTCTTCGCTGACTTTGGAAAAAAAACTTCTGATTACTACCAACTTGACAAGTTAGACCCTGCCTATAAAATTTTTTTTAAAGATGATGTGATTACCATTGGTGATTGCATGGAAAAAATATGCGAAGAATTTGAACGTATTGAAGAGGGAAGCAGTACCCACTTGAAACAGTTTATAGGCAAAGCCCAAAAAAACTACGATATTGCCATCAATAAGGTTGTCCTTAGACCTGGTCTTTCCCCTATTGAATTGGTGACCAAAGAAACTGTACTCCGGGTAGACCAATTCTTCAAAAGCATTAGTCAGGAAGTGCGCAAAAAATTCAAGAACCCAAAACTGATTTCCACGCTAGAGTTCCCTGTTCTTTTTCTTGGAGCAAAACCGAGCAAGACCCCTTCCTTTTATAGTTTTATGAACTTTGCCGATTTTGGATTGGGTACTTGGCATCCCAAAGGGGGAATGTATGAAATCATCAAGGCTATGAAAGCATTAGCCGAAGAACTTGGAGTTAAATTCAACTTGAAAAGTGCCGTCGAAGAGGTAGTCGTAGATGATGGTATTATAAAGGGCATAAAAGCTAACGGTATTATGCACGATTCAGATTATGTTATCAGTGGAGCAGACTACCATCACTCCGAGACCTTATTGGACAAAAAGTACAGACAGTATTCCGAGTCTTATTGGGAAAATAGAACCTATGCCCCTTCTTCCCTACTCTTTTATGTAGGTTTCACAAAAAAAATGGAAAACATAGAACATCACAATTTGTTCTTTGATACCAATTTTGAACGTCATGCAGAAGAAATATATGATGAGCCCCAATGGCCAAGTGAACCCTTATTTTATGTGAATTTTCCTTCTGTGACCGATGCTTCAATGGCTCCAAAAGACCATGAAGCGGGTTTCTTTTTGGTTCCAATAGCACCTGGACTTGAAGATACCGTAGAGCTTAGAGACCAGTATTTTGATATTATCATTGATAGATTTGAAAAACGTACCGGGCAAAATGCTAAAGAACACATACTTTTTAAAGAGAGTTTTTGTGTCAATGATTTTATAGAGCAGTACAATTCATATAAGGGCAATGCCTACGGTATGGCCAATACTTTGAGACAGACTGCATTTTTGAGACCTAACCTGAAAAGTAACAAAGTAAAAAATTTGTATTTTACAGGGCAGCTTACCGTTCCAGGGCCTGGAGTACCTCCATCCTTGATATCCGGAAAACTAGTATCCGACCTCATTCTAAAAAACGCGTAACACCATGAAAACCATTTTCGACAATGTATCGTATACCTGCAGTAAGATTGTGACCCAATCCTATAGCACTTCTTTTGCACTGGCCACGAAAATGTTGGACACCTCCATACGGTCGGACATTTATAATATTTATGGTTTTGTGCGGTTTGCTGACGAAATTGTGGACACCTTCCATGATTTTAATAAAAAAGAGCTTTTTGAGAATTTTGAAAAATCGCTCGAAGATGCCCTTAAAAACAAAATTAGCCTTAACCCTATCCTAAACTCGTTTCAACATACATTCCATACCTACGATATCCCCAAGCATTTAGTGGATTCTTTTATGAAAAGTATGCGGATGGACCTTTCCAAGAAAAAATATACCACCCACGCTGAATACAAGGAATATATTTATGGTTCAGCAGATGTTGTTGGTTTGATGTGCCTTTGTGTTTTTGTGAAAGGGGACAAGGAAAAATATGAAGACTTGAAAGAATCAGCCATGGCTTTGGGCTCCGCTTTTCAAAAAGTAAATTTCTTAAGAGATTTAAAAGCTGATTTTGAACAATTGGAACGCACTTATTTTCCAAACACCAATCTCATGGAATTGGATGAAGCTTCAAAGCGACGAATTGTTGATGAAATCAAGGCTGACTTTGCCTTGGGTTATTCAGGTATAGTCCGACTTCCTGATGAGGCTAAATTTGGAGTTTACACAGCTTATAAATATTACTATAAACTGCTACAAAAACTTCAGGGCACTCCTCCTTTGGAAATAAAAAATACCCGAATTCGTGTTCCAAATTATCAAAAATTCGGACTTTTGGCACAATCATATGTCAACTACAAACTACAGCTCGTTTAAATGAAAATTGCCCTTTGGATTTCTATTTTTTTGGGAACCTTTTGTTTTATGGAATTTATGGCCTGGTTTACCCATAAGTATATCATGCATGGTTTTTTATGGAGTCTTCATAAAGACCATCATAGAAAAGACCATGATTCGTGGTTTGAAAGGAATGATGCTTTTTTCATTTTTTACGCCGTGGTAAGCATGTCTTTTTTAATGATTGCTGACAATACTTCTTTCTGGTACGGTTGGCCTCTAGGTTTTGGCATATTGGCATATGGAATTACCTATTTCTTAGTACATGACATTTTTATTCACCAACGTTTCAAAATCTTTAGAAATGCCAACAATTGGTATGCCCGAGGGGTAAGAAGAGCTCACAAGATGCACCATAAGCATCTGGGGAAACAAGATGGTGAATGCTTCGGGATGCTCTTTGTTCCTTTCAAATATTTTAAAAAATAATGGCCAAAGCCATAGTGATTGGCGCAGGCATTGGTGGTTTGGCTACGGCAATTCGGCTTAAGTCCAAGCACCATGATGTGGAGGTTTTTGAAGCCAACGATTACCCCGGAGGAAAACTACATGCAAAAACTGTTGATGGCTTTCGTTTCGACTTGGGTCCCTCTCTTTTCACCATGCCCCATTTTGTGGACGAGTTGTTCCATTTACATGATAAAGACCCAAAAGACTATTTCAACTACAAACGAAAAAACGTAATCTGTAATTATTTTTGGGATGATGGCAAAAAGTTTTCAGCAAAGGCCAATAAAGAAGTATTTGCACGAGAAGCATCCGAAGTTTTCGAGGAACCTGAGAATACTATTGAAAAGTACCTAGAGAACAGTAAAAAGAAGTATGACTTAACGGCTCCTTTGTTTTTGGAAAAATCATTACATAAAGTAGAAACTTATTTGTCCAAAAACACATTAAAAGCTATTCTTCAATTAGGACAACTAGGAGTCAACTCCACTTTGTACCAAACCAACCAAAAAACTTTTTCCAATCCAAAACTGGTTCAATTGTTCAATAGATATGCAACATATAATGGCTCTTCACCTTATTTGACCCCAGGAATAATGTCCATGATTCCTCATTTGGAAATGGGATTTGGCACTTTTTTTCCTAAAGGTGGTATGCATCAAATTACACTATCGCTATATAAGTTGGCCCATGAAATAGGGGTTAAGTTCAGATTTAATGAAGAAGTAAACGAGATTTTGGTGGAACGCGGGGCTGCCAAAGGAATTCGAACTAAAAAAGATGAGTATGTAGCTGACCTTGTTGTATCCAACATGGATATTTTTCCAACCTTCAGAAAACTTCTCAAAAAGGAAAAACAACCTGAAAAAGTATTGCAACAAGAGCGTTCAAGCTCAGCATTGATTTTTTATTGGGGCATTTCAAAGTCATTTCCTGAATTGGATTTGCATAATATCCTGTTCAGTAATGACTATGAAAACGAATTTAAACACATTTTTGAGAAAAAAGGCCTTCATAATGACCTAACTGTTTACATCAACATAACTAGTAAAGAAGAGCCGAACGACGCTCCAAAAGGACATGAAAACTGGTTTGTTATGATAAATGCTCCAGGAAATCATGGCCAAGATTGGGAAAAACTCAAGCAGGAAAGCAGAAAGAATATTATCAAAAAAATAAATGCTTGTTTAAAAACAGATATTGAAAAACACATTGTATCGGAATTTGTTCTGGACCCAAAAGGCATAGAGACCAGCACAAGCTCCTATAAAGGAGCCTTATATGGCGCAGCAAGCAATTCAAAGTTTGCCGCTTTTTTGAGACATCCCAACTTTAGTAACAACATTAAGGGATTATACTTTTGCGGAGGTTCCGTGCATCCAGGGGGTGGAATTCCCTTGTGTTTGTTGTCAGCTAAAATTGTCAGTGATTTGGTTTCATGACATTCATAAAACAACATAAGACCACTATAGCCGTTGGTATAATCTGGCTCTTTCATATCTCAGGGATTATTGGAATTACCCTTGGTTTTAAGGATTGGTTTTTGACCAAGACCCCTTTGAATCTGTCCATCTGTTTGTTACTCTTTGTTCTTGTGTTTCCCATAAACACTTTAAAAAAAGCTGGTCTATTTCTGTTGTTCTTTGCCATGGGAATGTTCGCCGAATGGCTTGGAGTCAATTATGGTATCTTATTTGGTGATTATAGTTATGGTGAAAACTTTGGCCCAAAGTTGGATGGAGTACCTTGGTTGATTGGATGCTTTTGGGCACTATTGGCATGCATAACTTCTTCAATGGTTTCCAATATCAACTTACCCAACTGGGGAAAGGCAATCTTAGCGGGCGGTTTAATGGTGATTTTAGACTTTTTTATGGAGCAAAATGCCCCAAACTTTGATTTCTGGGAATTTGAAGGGCATGTACCTTTACAAAATTATATCACTTGGTTTGTTTTGGCCTTACTGATGCAACTCCTAATACTTGCTTTCAGATTGGAAGGGAATAGAACCATTTCATTCCATTTATATTTTGCGCAATTAACCTTCTTTGGATATTTTGTTTTGGTCAGTGTCTAATTCTTGCAAGGGATTTTTCCCTCCCCAAATTCCTGATGATTTATACGGTTGAAATCTGGAAAACAATTCTTCTTTGTACCATTTTAGGCTTCTGGTATTCTTGATAGCCCCAACATGGGGTTTGTTTTGATAAGCAAACCTATCCAAGTACTTCTTATCCTTCCACACACTAAAAGTGGCCATTTGTTTAATGGGAACCTCTCCAAAACCTTTGGTATAAATTAAACCATCATTTTCGTATAAATGTCCTTGGGATTTAGGGACATACTTCCAAAAGGTGAACAACAGTCTAGTTTTAATGGTAGCTCGCGTAATTGCAACAATTTTAGGATTTTCCTTATCCAAGGAAATACTCTTTTGAAAAGGGTTGCCACCAGACCATTCCCCTCTACTGATGATGTTTTTTAAATAAAGCGTCCAATTCTCTATTGTATGTTGATTATACTTCACCATCAGGGCCGAGGTTTCTAAAAATGAAGAAGCGCTGTGTTCATCTTCCCAAACCTGTAACAACGCATAAACGCTCCAATCTGGCCTTGGGTCAAAGTTCTCTTTTCCACTACCCCAAAGCTTATAAAATTGTAATCCGCTTACATCTTTTAGATGCCTATGGGCAAATTGCATCATCCCGAAAGCCCAAACCTTATCCCAAAATCCTTTGTACCTAAAAAGTGTTATGGTTGTAATTTGAGACATAGTTACTCGGCTAAAAGAACGTCCAATAATTCTCGGGTACTTTGGGAATTCCAATCTGCAACCCCACGTTCATCCACAACAATTTCACCAGACTTGTTAAGAATAAACGTTGCAGGAATACTTTTTGATGTCAGCATTTGGGGTGAGCGAGACGCTTCAAAATAAACAGGAAACTTATATCCTTTTTTATCTAAAAATGCAGTGACCTTATCTTTTTTGTCATTGGCTACAAAGAAAAAATCAACTTTATCACCATAATCCCAATACAGTTTTGCAAAACTGGGCATTTCAGCTACACAGGGTGGGCACCATGTAGCCCAAAGGTTTACAATAACAACTTTGTTCCTAGAGGAATTAAGGTTTATGGGGTTGCCATCGATATCCAATAAGGACCATCGGTAATCGTTAAGCTTTTCTCTTTCTTCTTCTTTGATAACATCTGCATTGAAGGCAAATACCTTTCCTACTAAAACTCTAGCATGAAACCCTACAGGAGTGAACAAAATCAGCAGAATGGCCAATATCCATATTAGGTTGCCTATCTGTTCTTTTGACAATTTCATTTTCATTCTGCAATCAAACTATCCAAAAGGTCATAAACTTCTGATGTGGCCCAATCGGCTATTTTCTTTTTATAAACCACTACGTTTCCTGATTTATCAATTAAATATGAAGAAGGGACTTCGCTTGAATCAATGGGCATCTTTTCTCCAATGATTAAATAGGTTACCGGGAAAGTGAATCCCTGCTTTTCCATAAACTCTTCAACTGGGGGTCTATTCTCATTAGTTATGATGTAGAAATCCATCTTCCCCTTATACTTATCGTACATTTTTTGAATACTTGCCAATTCTGCTTCAGAAGGCAATTTCCAGGAAGCCCAAAGATTGATGAAAACCACACGTCCTTTTGATTTTTCAAAATTGAAAAAGTTCCATTCAGCATCCTTCAACTTCCAATCATAATCTGTTATTTTTTCTCTTTGAGAAGCTTCAATCACCTGAGGTGAAAATGAAAAAATCCGATTCAAAAGAATTTTTCCGTAATGCCCTAAAGGGGTAACAAAAAAGGAAAAGACAAACAAAATAAGTGCAATGTTAAGAACAGTCTTCTTATTGATTTTCATCTAAAGTGTTTTGGTCAAAAACAAAGAACTCTTGATATTCAAATACCAAGAGTTCCTTTATTGATTACAGTTGCATTTTAAGCATTCTGTTTTTTGATCATGTTAAGTGCCGAACCTTCATGGAACCACTCAATTTGAGAGGCATTATAGGTGTGATTGGCTATAATGGTATCTGTGCTGCCATCTGCATGAACTACTTCCAATGTTAGCGGTTTGCCTGGAGCAAATTCTTCAATGTCTACGAAATTGAATGTATCATCCTCCTGAATCAAGTCATAATCACTTTCGTTCGCAAATGTTAAGCCCAACATACCTTGCTTTTTCAGATTGGTCTCATGAATTCTTGCGAAGGATTTCACCAGAACTGCTGCAACACCCAAGTGTCTCGGTTGCATGGCGGCATGCTCACGTGAAGAACCTTCTCCATAATTGTGATCACCTACCACAATACTTCTGATTCCTTCTTTTTTATAAGCTCGTTGGGTATCAGGAACTGCTCCATATTCGCCAGTCAACTGATTTTTTACAAAATTGGTTTGCTTATTGTATGCATTTACAGCTCCAATCAAAGTATTGTTGGCAATATTGTCCAAGTGCCCGCGATAACGCAACCATGGTCCTGCCATGGAAATATGGTCCGTGGTACATTTTCCAAAGGCTTTGATTAGTAACTTAACCCCTTGAAGGCTTTCTGGCGCAATGGGAACAAAAGGTTCCAATAACTGCAAACGTTCTGAAGTTGGGGAAACCACAACTTGAACTCCACTACCATCTTCTTCTGGAGCGATAAAACCAGCATCTTCAACCGCAAAGCCTTCTGGTGGAAGTTCATACCCTCTTGGTTCGTCCAACATGACTTCTTCCCCATCTTCATTAATCAACTTGTCAGTTACAGGGTTAAAATCCAATCTTCCAGAAATTGCAATTGCCGTTACCAATTCTGGAGAACCTACAAATGCAAGTGTGTTTGGATTACCGTCAGCTCTTTTAGCAAAGTTTCTGTTGAATGAATGAACTATGGTGTTTCGCGGTCCATCTGCTGCTTTGTCTCCATAACGGTCCCACATTCCGATACATGGTCCACATGCATTGGCAAAAACGGTTGCTCCAATATTATTGAAGGTATTTATAAAGCCGTCTCTTTCAATCGTATAACGTACCTGTTCTGAACCAGGTGTGATGGTAAATTTGGATTTGGTCTTTAAATTCTTATCGGCCACTTGTTTTGCCAACGAAGCAGCTCTAGATATATCTTCGTACGAAGAGTTGGTACAAGAACCGATTAATCCTACCTCAACATTTAAAGGCCAATCATTGGTTTTGGCTGCTTCACTCATTTTTGAGATTGGTGTTGCCAAATCTGGGGTGAACGGACCATTCAAATGAGGCTCCAAAGTATTCAAATCAATCTCAATAACTTGGTCAAAGTATTTCTCCGGATCTGCGTAGACTTCTGAATCCGCAGTTAAATGTTCTTTAACCGCAAAAGCGGCATCAGCAACATCTTCCCTACCCGTTGCCCTTAAATAGCGGTCCATGGATTCGTCATAGCCAAAAGTTGAAGTCGTTGCACCAACCTCGGCACCCATATTACAAATGGTTCCTTTTCCAGTACAAGACATGGATGTAGCACCTTCTCCAAAGTATTCGATAATGGCTCCAGTACCTCCTTTAACCGTAAGAATATCCGCTACTTTTAGAATGACATCTTTTGGAGCGGTCCAACCAGAGAGTTTCCCTTTCAACTTGACCCCAATCAATTTTGGAAATTTTAATTCCCAAGCCATACCGGCCATAACATCAACAGCATCAGCACCGCCAACACCAATGGCCACCATTCCCAATCCACCGGCATTTACCGTATGTGAATCAGTTCCAATCATCATTCCTCCTGGAAAAGCATAATTCTCCAAAACTACTTGGTGAATAATACCTGCCCCAGGCTTCCAAAATCCAATACCATACTTGTTGGAAACGGACTCCAAAAAGTCAAAAACCTCGTTGCTAGTCTCGTTTGCCCTCTTTAAATCGGCATCTGCCCCTACTTTCGCTTGGATAAGGTGGTCACAATGCACCGTAGTGGGAACAGCCACTTTGGGTTTACCCGCATGCATGAATTGCAAAAGGGCCATTTGAGCCGTTGCATCTTGACAAGCCACTCTATCTGGTGCAAAATCCACATAATCCTTTCCACGCTGGAATGTTTGGTTTGGAGTTCCATCCCAAAGGTGCGAATACAATATTTTTTCAGCTAATGTGAGGGGTCTACCTTCAAGTTCTCTGGCTTTCTCTATACGCTCTCCCATGGATGCGTAAACAGCCTTTATCATCTCAATGTCAAATGCCATTATAGAATTGGATTTTAAGAATTTTGTAATTCCGTAAATTTAGTAAAATACCAAGGATTTCGGAATTAGAATAGTACTAAATAAGAGGATAATCTTACAATTGTTACAACAATTCTGAAATAATCCTTTCTTCTGAAATGCCTTCGGCCTCGGCTTTGTAGTTTTTAAGGATACGATGTCTTAAGATTCCTGTAGCAACAGCTCTAACATCTTCTATGTCTGGGGAAAACTTACCATGAACCGCTGCATGGGCTTTTGCTCCCAAAACCAAATTTTGTGAAGCTCGGGGTCCTGCACCCCAATCGATAAAGTTGTTTACAAAGTCCGAAGCTCCGTTTACTCCAGGACGAGTCTTGTTCACAAGCCGTACCGCATAATCAATTACGTTGTCAGGAACCGGTATCCTTCGGATCAAATGTTGAACGGCAATAATCTCCTCTGCATTGAATAAGGTTTGTACCTCCACCTCTTCATCATTGGTGGTAGATTTTACTACCTGAATTTCTTCTTCAATGGAAGGGTATTTTAATTCTATGGCAAACATAAAACGGTCCAGTTGTGCTTCAGGAAGTGGGTACGTACCCTCTTGCTCAATGGGATTTTGGGTTGCCAATACGAAGTAGGGCAAATCCAGTTTAAACTGATGACCAGCTATTGTGACCGCACGTTCTTGCATGGCTTCCAGCAAAGCAGCTTGAGTTTTGGGCGGTGTTCTATTGATTTCATCCGCCAAAATTATATTGGCAAAAATAGGTCCCTTTACAAATTTAAAATTGCGATTTTGGTCCAAAACTTCGCTGCCCAGAATATCACTGGGCATCAAATCTGGGGTAAATTGAATTCTCTTAAAGTCCAACCCAAGAGTCTTGGCGATAGTATTCACCATTAAGGTCTTTGCCAATCCAGGTACACCTATTAGAAGGGAATGCCCCCCCGTATAAATGGAAAGTAAAATTTGTTCAATCACCTGTTCCTGACCAACAATGATCTTGGCAATCTCAGCTTTTAAGTCTTGATGTTTTTTTACTAGGTTCTCAACCGCAGTTACGTCTGACATGTATTTACTCCTTTACCCAATTGTTTGCAAAATCACAATCCCTACTATCTTCATCTATATGGATATAGGTATCATCAATATGCTCATCCATCCATTTTTTGATGGATTTAAATTGTTTTTCCCGTAACGCCAGTTCTTGAATCTTCAGATAATCTTTTGCAAAATCCGCCTTATGTTCGTCATACCGATTGGTAATCTGCATTATTTTGAATTTTGGCGCCCCTCCTCTTGGATCATCTTCCTTTAGAGGTTTACAAATTTCATTATCCTTTAAATTCCTGACTTGGTTGTATAAGGCCGGGTCCATTTTGGTAAGTTCGAATTTGGAGTCAAAATTAATGGGATTGCGTAACAGACCTCCATCATTTTTGGTTTCTTTTTCATCCGAAAAATTCAGAGCAGCTTCGGCAAAAGTGTACTTACCATCCAAAATATGCTGACGAATACTATCCAATTCCTTTACAGCGGCATCCATGGCACTTTGTGGAATTTCAGGGATGAGCAAGATGTGGCGCAAATCTAATTCTTGACCTCTTATTTTTTCAATATAAATGATGTGATACCCAAAATCCGTTTCAAAGGGTTCAGAAATCTCTCCTTCTTGCAGGCTAAAGGCCACATCTTTGAATTCTTTCACAAAAGGAGTTTCGCGGGTCATACTGTAGAACCCTCCCTTGGATTTAGAACCTGGGTCTTGAGAATACAAAATAGCTTTTACATTGAAACTAGCATCGTTCTCCTCTACATCTTGCTTAATAGTTTTTAATCTGTTGATTACCTTCTGTTTTTCTTCCTCAGGTGCCGTAGGCTGTTTCACAATTTGGGCAATCTCTAGTTCAGCCCCAAACACTGGACGTTCATCTTCAGGTATCCTATTGAAAAACTGACGCACCTCTTCTGGCGTGACCTCAACGCTTTCCACAATTTTACCCTGCATTTTTTCAGAAAGCATTCGAAGCTTGTTGATTTCGAATAGTTCTTTTCTGAAACTTTCAATATCCGGCTTTTTGTAGAACTTAAGCACTTTTTCCATGGAACCAACTTGGGCCACCAACTGTTGAATCTGTCTATCACTTTGTGCATTCACCTGATCGTCCGAGACCAACAAACTATCCTGTACGGCCTGATGCGCGTACAATCGGTCCTCCATCAACTTTCCCAAAAGACCACATCTCGTAATATCCTGTGTGGAAGCTCCTTGACTTTTTAAATCAATAAGGGTTTTCTCTATGTCCGATTCCAAAATCACATAATCTCCAATAACCGCAGAAATTCCATCCAGTCTAATTCTTTGGGTTGGCGGAGTTACGGAATCTGTTTCATTAGCGACAGCCAAATCTTGATCTTGAGCACTCATTATTGTAGTTGAGCCAAACAGCATCAACAACAAGCATACATTAATTCTTATCATATATCTCAAATTCTTTTTTCTTGATAGCTTCATCAATAATTTCTGTTTTCAATTTTTTCACGTAATCCAATCTTCTTCGATTGATGATTAACTGCCGTATTTCTGGTAAAATATACTCAAAAGGTGCTACGTCATTGACCTCCAAAACATCCGTCACCTTGCCCAAATATACCTCTAAGGAATCCTGCAATTCAAAAAATTGTGATTTTTTTAAGTAGTCATTTTCATTAAGTAAAGCTAAAGGCGGGATTTCCTCGGTCACCCGGGAAACACTTACCCAAACTGAATCATTAAAATGAATTTTATTGAACTGTACCGCGATGGAATCCAGGTATTCCTTATCCGAGGACGACCAATTGTCCATACGTCGCTTAACTCCCTCTTTGTCCAAAAATTGAGTAGGTATTTCCACAAACCGAAGTTGTACTAATTTCTCGCTCAGCTTAAAATTTTCCTTTTCCTTTTCGTAGTAACTTCTGAGTTGACTTCTCGAAATTGAAGTATCCTGAGCATTAAACACCAAAGCTTCAACATAGGCCCGAGTGTATAAATCCGACTTATAATCGTCTACCAATCTATCAAACTCCGATAATTTCTCCTCGGGCAGGTTTATTTTGGATTTGGACAACAAAAGTTGTTTGGATGCCCAATTGTTGATATAGTTGGAGACGAAAATGGCGCTATCCTGCTCAGAAATGGTATTATCCAAAAGCGTTGCAACATCTTCTTTGTATAAATACACATCACCTACGCGGGCGAGAGGTTCTTTTTCTTCCTTTTTATTGAAGATAGCGTCACATGAGCTAAATAAGGCCAATAACAGAAGACTTATTAAATAGGTCTTATTTCTTTGGAGACAAAGCATTTGGCAAAAATAAGAATTACGCCATACTGCACAAATGGGTTGTATTTTGATTAACAAAAACTGCAGACATTTGAATTCCAATATTTTAGTACATTCGTGTAAAACCAACCTAATGAAATATACTTCTGAAGTCACAGTAAATCTGCCGCGAGAAAAGTTTATCGAGAAACTGGATAATCCGGAAAATATGAAGCATTGGCAAAAAGGACTCATTTCATATGAACTACTTTCCGAAAATCCCCATAAGGAAGGTAGCCAAATGCGTTTGAATTATAAAATGGGGAAAAGGGACCTTGAAATGGTTGAAACCATTATTTCGAGAAATCTACCAGACTCTATGCATACCACTTATGAGACTAATGGAGTTACCAACATCCAAAAAAACCGCTTTCTTGAAGAGGAAGGTAAGACCAAGTGGGTTTCCGAAAATGAATTTCAGTTTTCTGGAATTGGAATGAAACTCATGGGATTTTTGATGCCCGGTTTGTTCAAAAAGCAGACCTAGAAATATCTTGAAGACTTTAAGGCTTTCGCCGAAGAAGATAAATCCGTTTTAGACCAATAGACATGCAAAATATTTTGGATAAAAAAATAAAGCTGATTTGGGACTTTCGAGGTCCGGCAGCGGAACGAACGGCAGAACACTATCAAAAGCACTTGTCAGAATTTGTGGTTTTGGAAGAATTAAAATATGATATCACCGGATTCCAACACTTTTCGGATATGCACAGTATAGCCTATCTGGTTGTTGCAGAATTTGAAATGAAAGACATCCGTGAGATGTTGAGACCTAATAGAGGAGAGATTTATGATGAAGACATCTAAATGAAATAGATATGTTTAGACAAAGTATTGTGGTTTTTGGCATTTTTCTCTTGTTATCGGCCTGTTCTAAGGTTAAGGACAAAAACCCGATACAAAAAGCTCTATCGTCCGAAAACTTTAAAATAAAAAACGTGATGGATAGCTTGAACCGGTATGAGGTTCAAATACGGTTTACCCAGATAGACCGCAAAGGAGAGGAAGTCACTTTTACCGATTTTGATTTTCAAGTAGATGAAAATCAATATTTCTACCCTGCGAGCACAGTTAAGTTTCCAGCTGCAGTCGCCGCTTTGGAAAAAATCAATGCAATTGATTCCCTTACCATCCAAACCCGGTTTTATATTGAAGGAGATTCGGTAGAAACTACCTTTGCCAAGGCCATTTCCGAAATTTTTGCAGTTTCAGACAATGCTGCAAATAATCGACTTGTTGAATTTTTAGGGCAGGATGACCTGAACAAAAGAATAAAGGATATAGGTATTGGTCCCATCAGGATAGCCCATAGACTTTCAACCACAAATGCCGATGAACTTGTGACCAAACCTTTGGTCATCTATTTAAACGATTCCACCACAGCGAGTAGCAAACCAATCATCAACACCCCTCTTACTCCGCTAGTGCTTAATGGTATTGAAAAAGGAAAAGGTTTTTATGCTTCAGATTCCCTATTCGAGGAACCATTTGATTTCTCCCTTAAAAATTACTATCCGATTTCTAGTCAGCACAATGTCTTAAAACGAATCATTTTTCCAGAATCCTTTGCCCCTGAAGAGCGGTTCAATTTGAGTCCATCACAATTAGGAACCTTAAGGGAAGCCATGCATACCTTACCTGGAGAACTGGGTTACGATACCGAAGAATATTATGATAGCTATGTTAAGTTTTTAATGTTCGGGGATATTACCCAACCTATGCCGGACTATATCAAAATTTACAATAAAGTGGGCTATGCTTATGGAACACTCACGGATTGCGCATACATCCATGATGTTAAAAATGATATAGAGTTTATGGTCACCGCTACAATTTTGGTAAATAAGGATGGTATTTTCAATGACGATGCCTATGAATATGATGAAATTGGCATTCCCTTTTTAGCGCAATTAGGAAGGGAACTGTACAACATTGAGCTAAATAGAAAAAGATGAAAAAACTAGCCTTTGACGAATTCACAAAAAAGATATATGTAAATGCTCCAATTGAGAAGCTATATGAATGCTGGGCCACCTCCCAGGGAATATGTTCGTGGTTTCTTAGAAATGCGGAATACTCCATGACAGACGGAAGTAAACGAGAACCCTTGGAAAAGATTCAAAAAGGAGATAAATATGTTTGGGAATGGCACAATTGGGATGCACAGGCCACCGGGGAGGTTTTGGAAGCGAATGGAACGGACGAACTGGTTATCACCTTTGAAAACAATATAGTTTCTATAACACTTGAAACTCAAAAAAGAGGGGTTTTGGTAGTCTTAAGACAGTACAACATTCCAACTGACGATGAAAGCAAGCTAAACGTACATTATGGGTGCAGCAATGGTTGGACATTTTGGTTGACCAACTTAAAGGCGTTTGTTGAACACGGTATTCTTCTTAACGAAACCGAGATTGACCTAACAAATATTCCACTGGCGGGTTTTGAATTTGTCAATATGTAAAAAAAAAGCACCGCAAAAGCGGTGCTCTTCATCAAAACAAAAAACACTTAGTTAGGCATCACTACATCCTCAATTACATGAATCACGCCATTTGATGCAACTACGTCTGTTTTGGCTATCTTACTATAATTCCCGTTGGCATCTTTCAAATAAATGCCACCGTTTCTATTCATAGCAGTTAATTTCCCTCCGTTTAAAGTGGTCAATTCAACTTTGCCTTTCCCTTTTTCAAGAGCTTTTACAACATCAGTGGCCATAAGACTTCCAGAAACCACATGGTAGGTCAAAATAGCAGATAGTTTTTCTTTGTTCGCAGGCTCCAATAATGAGTTCAAAGTATTTGAATCAATCTTGGCGAAGCCAGCGTTAACGGGAGCAAATACTGTAAATGGTCCATCTCCCTTTAAGGCTCCGACCAAATCGGCCGCTTTAACGGCGGTAACCAAGGTAGAAAAGTCATCTACAGAAGCTGCTGTGTCCACAATATCTTTGGACGCTTGAGCTGTAGTTTGCTGTACAAACAGAAATAGTGCTAGTGTTGAGATAATAAAAATCGCTTTTTTCATTTTTAAATTGCTTTAACTGTTATTAATTTTTTTGGCGCGCTTTCACATCTATTTACACAGGCATTTTCCAAATGGATGAAGTCAGTCCATTTTTATCATATCTTTAACAAACCCTATGGGAGCAGATTTTAGAGACATACAGCTTATTGAACGCTTATCCAATGGAGACAAAGCTTCGCTTTACCAGTTGTATGATAAATATTCTGGGGCCTTGTACGGGGTAATCCTGAGAATGTGTCAGAATGAGACTGAAGCCCAAGACCTGTTGCAAGAGACATTCATTAAGATTTGGACGAATATCTCCAAATATGATGCTTCAAAAGGTCGATTTTATACTTGGGCCTATCGAATTGCACGAAACACTACCTTAAATTCACTACGAAGTAAAAATGACCTCATCCAAAACGATGATTTAGGTGTATATGATACAAAGGTTGAAGAAGAAAACAAGCTAGAAGATACGTTGCTTAAGGGTTCCCTTAAAAAATTGGAACCTCATCATCAAAAAGCAATTGCCCTGATCTACTATCAAGGATACACCCACCAAGAAGCACATGAAGTTATGGGGGTCCCCCTTGGAACCTTTAAGTCCTACGTTAGACAGGCATTGAAACAGTTACGAAAAACCTATGCCAATGAAATGGTTTGGCTTTGGTTCATTTTTGAAACAATGGCGTAATGGAAAAGAAAAGGATATTGGAAGAAGGACTTTTGGAACAGTATCTCACAGGAGAACTGTCAATAGAGCACCAATCAATGGTGGAAAAAGCCCTAAATGAAGATGAAAGCTTAAAAAAACACTTTGACCAATTGGAGGCCGATTTTGAAAAAATGGCTTTCGAGCAGGCCATTGCACCCCCGATTGGGGTAAAAGCCGCTCTGGTGCACAAATTGGAAAAATCTCCAGCCAAGCAAGTTCAATGGGGGCCTCTTTGGGTCGCAGCAGGGTTTGCTTTGCTTTTCGGCGTGGCTGCTTTTTGGATGTACGGCCAATGGCAAAATGCGGAACGTAGCCTAAAATCACTTCAAGAGCAAACGGTAAATCTGCAACAACGCATGGATGCTCTTGAAAGCGATTATATTCTCACGTCTTCACAACTTAAAGACATCAACGGCCCCAATGTAATACCTTTGGTATTATTTGGAAATCAAAAATCACCTGGTGCAAAACTTGTGGCTTATGTAGATCATAACCGTAAAATGGTCATAGTAAATTCTCAAGGTTTGCCTCCCCTACCCGCTTCAAAGACCTATCAAATGTGGAGCGATGTGGAGGGGGAAATGATAAACATGGGAACTTTATCCCCAAAAGAGGAATTGATTCCATTAAAGTATATTGAAAAAGCCGAATCACTCAACATCACCATTGAACCCGCAGGCGGAAATGACCATCCCACCGTTGAGGAACTGATTTCCAATGTGGTCATATAGCTTTTTCAGAAAAAGCCTTACACTTTTTCCAGTTCACGCGACTCAATTTTCCATTCACCTGCGAGCAAGACCTCATCAAAATTGATTCCTTCAATGGGTACTAGTTCGCCTTTTTCATGGTCCCATTCTATTCTTCTACCTAGTTTCCAGGAAAGCCCTGCCATATGAGCAGTAATTGCTTCATCAAACCCTTCCTGTATTCCACAACTGACCTTAGTACCGTTTTTAATGGCACTTAACCATTCTCGCATGTGTAAAAAGGTGGAGTCTACCCGAACACCATCAATATAGGTCCACATCAAACCCTTATCAGCAAAGTATTGCGAAGTAGCCGAAGAAATGGCATCTGGAACGTTGGCTGCGGGATTATATTGATAGATTGGTGTGTGTGGGTATATTTTTCCCTCTTCCAACATGGGTGCATAACGCGTTGAGGCCCCATCTGGCCATACCGTGAGTTTATTGCCCAATTCCATGGTGGCATCATGTCCCATCAGGATGGTCGGTCGATTAAACCCATTGCCTAAGGTAGCGCTATAGCAAAACGTCATACCCTGTTCTTTGCCTTTGACTTGGCTACTACCTGCGCTGAATCGAGGAAACTCCATATTTACCTGAAGTACGTCAGGTACATTACGACCATCATTGTGGGTATAAACTCCACCAGAGGCGATAATTGAATCAGGAATTCCCATGTTGAGAACACAATTTAGGCGGTCATAATCATGAGTCAACAAATCCCCAGATAACCCTGAACCATAGGCCCACCATTTTCGCCATCTAAAAAAATGATTCTTATTGAATGGTACTTGTGGAGCAGTTCCCAAGAACTGTTGCCAATCAATGGTTTGCGCACTGGCTTTTTCATGAATATCATAGTTCCATGCTCCGTTATCATCGTTTCGGTTTGTATTGGTCTGAATCAACGAAACATGCCCCAAGGTACCTTTCTCGACAATGTCTCTCGCAGTTTTGAAACTCAGCGTTTGTCGGTGTTGGTGACCCACAGCAAAAACAGCTTCAGATTCCTCTACGGCAGTTTGTAGTTCATAGGTCTCGGTAATGGTATGGGTCATAGGTTTTTCAACATACACATGTATATTGTTTTTCAAAGCCTCAATAGCCATTGGAGCATGCCAGTGGTCAGGTGTAGCTATAACAATTGCTTCCACATCGCCGCTATGAATCATTTCTTGATATGTAGAATACCTTTTTATTTTGTTTTCCGAAGTATTGAAGGAATTCAGTGCTCTTTCCGCCCTTACATCAAAAATGTTGCATACCCCCACCAGTTTTACATTCAACTTCTCCTGTCTTTCAAAATCTTCCACTGCCTTGTTGTCCGGATTCTCCTCCATTTCAATTTTCATCTCTTCGTACCATTCCTTGGTAGCAAACCCCAGACTCCTACATAACTGTTCACCACGAATTCCAAAACCGATGATTCCAATCCGAACTGGTTCCCCATCTATATTTGGAACCGAAGGTGGTAAAGATGGACTGATACCCAGTTGGTTTAAAACTTCGGACCTTTCGTTTCTTTTATAGGCAGCACTTGCAGCACCTGCCCACCAAACCGCCCCTAAGATAGGAAGTCCCCCAAGTCCTTTAAGTAAATCTCTTCTAGTCCATTTCATAGCTCTTAACTTTTGATGGTTTTCTTTTTATAAAGTAATTCAGGCCAAAAAAATGCCCCGTAGGATAGTTGTAAATAACAAGACAAGCAATCAGCTCAATCAGATTTTTATTCACAAACCAATAGCTGCCCTCAACATTCATCTGCGGCAACCAAGGAAATGAAGGATGAGCCAAATAATAAAGTGCCAAAAGCCCTATGCCAACAATAGCACCCTTTCGTTCAAAAACACCAAGTGTAAATGTGATTCCCACAAGGAGGAGGGCTGTGATATTCAACATATCGACCCAATCTATTATGCCTGGCTGGGTCAATAGTGCAAACAATGGCTTTAATGGTCCTTGCGAAGAAGCCAAATAGCCAGAGGAGGTCCATTCTGGGTTGTACAGTTTTATAACACCTTCATATAGAAAATGCCAACCCACAAAAATTCGCAATAGGGTAATGCTGATTTTTACCCCATTTTCATTTATAGTTTTCATGGATGTATAGAATTAGTTGATTCGAAAACAATCAACCAAAACTACAACCCAACAAAATAAAGAACCATGATATTCGTCACCGATTGGTAACTTCTGAATTAGCTTGGAATTGGCATCCCGTATAAATCAAAATCAGCAGCCTCAGTAATTTTGACATTGACGAAATCCCCAGTTTTCACATAGTGTTTCGTTGCATCGATTAAAACTTCGTTGTCCACATCGGGAGAATCAAGCTCGGTACGCCCAACAAAGTGGGTCCCCTCTTTTCTATCGATGATGCATCTAAACTCCTTTCCTATCTTTTCTTGATTCAATTCCCATGAGATTTGGGACTGAACTTCCATAATTTCATTGGCCCTTTGTTGTTTGACCTCTTCCGGAACATCATCAACCAAAGAATAGGCATGCGTGTTTTCTTCATGGCTATAGGTAAAACAGCCCAAACGCTCAAAACGCATTTCTTTGACCCATTCTTTAAGCGTTTGGAAATCCTCTTCCGTTTCTCCCGGATAACCTACAATTAGTGTGGTTCGGATTGCCATTTCTGGCACCACGGACCTAAAGTCCTTGAGGAGCTGTGTAGTTTTTGCCTTTGTAGTTCCCCTACGCATACTTTTTAGAATGGGGTCTGCTATGTGTTGAAGCGGAATATCGATATAATTGCAAATCTTGGGTTCTCTTCGCATCACTTGCAACACATCCATGGGAAAACCTGTGGGGAATGCATAGTGCAGCCGAATCCATTCAATGCCTTCTACTTGAACCAGGTTTTCAAGAAGTTCTGCAAGATTCCGCTTTTTGTATAAGTCCAAGCCATAATAAGTCAGATCTTGGGCAATTAAGATGAGTTCCTTGACACCATCGGCTGCCAACTTTTCGGCTTCAGTAACCAATTCTTCAATGGGTTTGCTTTTATGTTTGCCCCTCATGAGAGGAATGGCGCAAAACGAACAAGGCCTATCGCACCCTTCTGCAATTTTTAGGTATGCATAATTTTTTGGGGTGGTGGTCAATCGTTCACCAATCAATTCATGCTTATAGTCAGCCCCCAAGGCTTTCAATAAATTAGGTAAATCGCTAGTGCCAAAATATTCATCTACGTTGGGAATTTCCTTTTCCAAATCCGGTTTGTAGCGTTCGCTTAAGCATCCCGTAACAAAAACCTTATCAACATCTCCTTGCTCTTTACGATTTACATATTCAAGAATGGTATTTACACTTTCTTCCTTGGCATTGGCAATAAAGCCACAGGTATTGATAACAACCACATTTCCCTCTTCTTCATGTACCACTTCTTTGTTATTGGCTCGAAGCTGTCCCATTAGCACTTCAGAATCGTAAACGTTCTTGCTGCACCCAAGAGTTACTACATTGATTTTGTTCTTTTTACGTGATTTCGTTCGCATACGGTTTCAAATGGTTTGCAAAAATACGATATGGGTGGGCATTACATCGATTTGCTTGCATATTTTTCAATTTGACACGTTAAACTTTTTAAACGCTCTCGAGTCCAAGTTAAAAATCAACTATGAAACCTACACTGATACCATTGATTGCTATATGTTTGCTGATAGTTTCCTGTTCATCAGATTCAAATAGTACGGACACCCCGAAGAATGAACTTCCTGATTTAACGAACCTTTATTTTCCACCATCTCAATCCATAGATTGGGAAACCGTTTCTGCAGCACAATTAGGGTGGAATACTGAAAGTGAAGGCAACTTACGGGATTTTTTGGATGAAAAGAACACTAAGGCCTTTATCATTACCAAAGGTGGAAGAATTGTTGTAGAATGGTATTTTGATACGCATACCCAGAATACGAGCTGGTATTGGGCATCTGCTGGAAAGACGCTAACAGCTTTTACCGTTGGTCTTGCCCAAGAGGAAGGACTCCTGGATATTGACAACAAATCTTCAGACTATCTGGGAGAAGGATGGACTTCAACTCCCACGGAAAAAGAAGACTTGATTACGGTATGGCACCAGCTTACTATGACCAGTGGCATGAATGCTCTTCAATTTGATTGCGTCACACCAGATTGTTTAACCTTTGTTGCCGATGCTGGAACCCGATGGGCCTATCATAATGGGCCATATACTTTATTGCAAAGTGTGGTTTCCAATGCTTCAGAAATGGAATGGTCCGAATATTTTAATTCTAGACTCCGAGATAAAATTGGAATGGACGGATTTTGGTTGTCCACAAATAATCTCAACAATGTATATTTCAGTACGGCCAGAAGTATGGCCCGATTTGGTATCCTAAACTTAAATAATGGTGTTTGGGATGGAGAGGTATTATTGGGCGATACTGTTTTTAAGAGCGATATGATAAACACCTCACAAGACCTTAACCAGTCTTATGGTTATTTGTGGTGGTTGAATGGAAAGAATAGTTATCGCATACCTGCCCTTCAAACTGAATTTTCAGGTGAGCTGATTCCCAATGCTCCGGTGGATACCTTTGCCGGTTTGGGTAGAGACGACCAGAAACTCTATGTTGTTCCCAGTATGGAATTGGTGATTGTACGAATGGGAGAAGATACTGGAGAGGCCCTACTGGGTCCTTCCAGCTTTGATAATGAATTATGGGAGTACCTGAATGCTTATATAAACTAGGCTATTCGGTATAACCGCTTGGTGTTTTTCGAACTTTGAAGACACTCTCATAGGCCCTTCCAAAATCGTAAAGTTTTGCTTCTTGAAACTGCTTTGCAATAAAGGTCAGACTGATGGGTTCTCCCGAAGGCTTATATCCCATGGGAATGGTCAAAGCTGGATATTTAGCAACAGCTGCAAACCCAGCATGATAATTATTGATGGATAAAATGGCATCCAAATCATGGGCTTCCATAGCTTCATTGAAATATTTCCTACCGTTTGCCTGTAGCCTCTTTTTGATTTCAGCCAGACCTTCGGTCGAAGTGGAATCCGCTAAAATCCCGTCTAATCGCGCCTGTCCGTAGGGAACCCTGACTAAACTATCTAGGTTGTTAAATGCAACCACATCCGCTACATCTTTAACTGAAACTAATTGGGCATCCTTCACATGATTTTGGATGTATTTAGGTAAGTCATTCTTCATATCAATATTGAGAATACTTAAAAAACCATCCATTTCAACTTGGGGGGGCTCAAACTCCACAATGGTGGCTCCCGCTCCTTTCATCTTGTCTATAGTTGCTTTATAAATTGAATCTCTTCCCATGAGATTCTTAAATACACCAAAACGCTTTCCTTTCAATGTAGAAGTTTCTTCGGTTTGGTACCAGTTTTTTTCCCATCCTGTCAATACTGAAGCATCATCAACTTTATCGTAACCCATCATCGCGTCCAGAAGAATGGCATTGTCAACCACATTTTTGGTCATAGGTCCTGGGGTATCCAAAGTGCTGGAAATAGGGACTATCCCGGTTCTACTCAAAAGACCAATGGTCGGTTTCAGACCAACCACGGAATTCTGGCTTGAAGGCGATAGAATAGACCCAGAAGTTTCAGTACCTACTGCGGCAACCGCGTAGTTTGCAGCTACTGAAGTACCACTACCAGAGCTCGAGCCTCCAGACTCAAACACTTTACGCCCATAAGGATTAAGGGTTTGTCCCCAAAGCGCACTATAGCCCACAGGACAACCATCGCACAAGAAATAGGCCCATTCACTTAAGTTTACTTTACCTAGAATCAGAGCTCCTTTTTCTTTTAGACGGTCCACTACAAAAGCATCATCGGCCAGGTTATCCTTTAAGGCGATAGCACCTGCTGTGGTCTTCATTACATCCGTCCCAATATTATCCTTTAGCAGAATGGGCATACCATAGATGGGGTGGTGTCCTTCGGAATTGTCATCCAACGCTTTAGCCTCATCTAAAACTTTAGGATTAATAGCGATTACCGTATTTAATGTGGTCCCATTATCAAGTTCGTACTTATAAATTCGGTGTAGATAAAACAAAACCAATTGCTCATATGATAACTTCCCTTTTGAGATATGTTCTTGAATTGTTGGAATACTTTGCTCCAAAATCAAGGGCCTTAAGTCCGCATAGGTAGCGCTATCCATTTTAGAAACTTCTTCGTACATAGGCAAAAAAGCGTCATTTTTATTCCAGACCTTGGATTGAATGAGTTTATAGCGCATTCGTTCCACCTCATGCTCTGCATTGGCGGCAACTTCAACAGAATCATTATAAGGTTCCCATAAAACTATTTCTTCTTTGCTCTTAGCTTTTTCTGTAGTTTCTTGTTTGCAAGAAACGAAAACCAAGAGAGCAATTAATACGAATTTTAATCGTAATACTGATTTTTTAATGCGGTCTTCCATAGTTGTATATTCTTTTGGTTAATTCAGACGAATTCGTCCTTATCCAGCTTATTTCTAATTCCGTGCTCGACTTACATCGGACTTTTTACGTGATAAAATAATAGCGGACATTGTATTAGACCCAGAAGATTTCCCATATCAGACTTTAAAGAATGAATCCACAAACTCATACTTATTAAAGACCTGTAGATCTTCAATACCTTCGCCTACGCCTATATATTTAACCGGGATTTGAAATTGGTCTGAAATACCTATAACCACTCCACCTTTAGCGGTTCCATCCAATTTGGTAACTGCTAAACTGGTCACTTCTGTTGCTTTGGTGAATTGTTTGGCCTGCTCAAAGGCGTTTTGCCCTGTTGAACCGTCAAGAACCAAAAGAACGTCATGAGGCGCATTAGGGACCACTTTTTGCATGACCCGCTTCACTTTGGAGAGCTCGTTCATCAGATTGACCTTATTATGAAGGCGACCAGCGGTATCTATCAAAACCACATCTGCATTTTCCGCTACCGCAGAATTCAGCGTATCAAATACAACAGAAGCGGGATCGCTACCCATTTTTTGTTTTACGATTGGTACATCCACCCTATCGGCCCATACTTGAAGTTGGTCAATTGCTGCGGCTCTAAAGGTATCTCCTGCACCTAAAACTACTTTTAATCCTTTATTCTTGAATTGATGTGCTAATTTTCCAATGGTTGTGGTTTTGCCTACGCCATTTACGCCAACAACCATGATTACATATGGTTTTTTATCTTCTGGAATTGTGAATTGGGTTTCTTCTCCAATATGGGTTTCCGATAACAAGCCAGCTATTTCCTCACGCAATATGCTATTGAGTTCCTCGGTTCCCATGTACTTATCTCTCGCTACACGCTCCTCTATACGCTCAATAATTTTTAAAGTGGTGTTTACTCCGACATCAGAGGTTACCAAAACTTCTTCAAGATTATCCAAGACCTCATCATCAACTTTGGATTTACCTGCAACAGCCTTACTAAGTTTACCGAAAAAAGTGGTTTTGGACTTCTCCAAACCCTTGTCCAAAGTATCTTTTTTATCTTTTGAGAAGATGTTTTTAAACAAACTCATATCTATTTCTCTACAGGTCTCAAATATAGGAAAGTAAGGGGAGTTTTGTTAAAACTATTACTTTCAGATTCATATATTTTTTGGTAAACTTCATAAAAAAAGCCGCCCATAGGCAGCTTTTGTTTCGTACAAGGAAATGTTGAACTATTTTTTGTTCAACCAGTCGTTTACCATTTCTGGCGCCATAACAGACTCAACAAAGGTATAAGCTCCGGTTTTAGGAGACTTTACCATTTTTATGGCTTTGGTCAATCTTTTTGATGATGATTGTAGTGTTGCTACCGTTTTCTTTGCCATGGCTTAGTTTATTTAATTTCTTTATGAATGGTCATGCGCTTAAGGATAGGATTGAATTTTTTGATTTCCATTCTATCCGGCGTATTCTTCTTGTTCTTTGTGGTAATGTACCTTGAAGTACCTGGCATACCTGAATTCTTATGCTCCGTACATTCCAAAATAACCTGAATTCTATTTCCTTTCTTTGCCATTTTTACTTGGTATTACTTTTTGGAATTTATATCCTTAAGAACGGCTGAGATTCCTTTCTTGTTGATGATTTTCAACCCTCTGGAAGATACGTTTAGAGTAACCCAACGGTCTTCTTCAGGAATGTAAAATTTCTTTTTAGAAATGTTTACATCGAATCTCCTCTTTGTCTTATTGATGGAAAAGGACACATTGTTCCCGAACATCACCTTTTTTCCTGTTACTTCACAAACTTTAGACATCTCCCTAAACTTTTCAGTGATTTTATTGAGGCTGCAAATTTATAGCATTTTACTGGTATGGGCAAAATTCTTTTTCAGAATTTTAAAATTTCCTTCCAAAGCATTTCAAATGCCTTATTCACGGACTTTTTCACTATGCGTTCCCTGTGGTTTCCCATTATGAATTTTTCCGCATATGTACCTTTTGGAGTGCTAATTGCTAAGAATACCGTCCCAATATCTTCATCAGAATCTCCTTTACTGGGTCCCGCATTTCCTGTAGTAGCAATGGCAAAATCTGTATCTAAAATACTTTTCGCATTTCTTGCCATAATCAAGGCCACCTCCTCACTGACAACAGAGTGCTTTTCGATAATTTCAGCTGGAACTCCCAACAAATTTATCTTGGTTTCTGTGGCATAACTCACAATTGTACCTTTAAAATAAGAAGATGCGCCTGGGATAGAAGTAAGTTCTTCTGCAATTTTACCTCCAGTAAAACTCTCAGCAGTAGCTAAAGTCATCCCTTTTTCGGTCAATAAGTTCGCCACCTGTTCTTCAATGGCCCCTTCTTTTTGTATGCCATAATAAATATCTTCTATTAAAGGGTATACCTCATTAATTTTTTCTTTTATCTCTTTTTCTAATTTTTCCTTTTCGTTCCCTTTGGCTGTTAATCGAAGTCGAACCCTACCTAAATTCGGCAGATACGCTAGTTTTATGTGATGAGGAAGGTTATCTTCCCATTCCTCAATACGCTGAGCAATTGCACTTTCACCTAAACCGTAAGTAAGTAATGTTGTGTGAACAATATAAGGTCTATTGTACGTCTCCATAACCCTTGGAAGGACCTGCTCAGAGATAAGACGTTTCATTTCAAAAGGAACTCCCGGAAGAGAAACAAAGGCAGTTTCTCCTTTTTTTATCCATAATCCCGGTGCGGTACCATACGCATTATGGAGTATGGTGGCTTTGGAAGGAACTAGTGCTTGATTCCTATTCAAATCAGAAATTGGTGTGGAGATATACTTTTCAAACAAGTATTCGATATGTTCCAAAACACCTTCATCCTGCATAAGGTCATCTTCAAAAAACTCACATAATGTCTGTTTGGTAACATCGTCTTTGGTAGGGCCAAGACCCCCGGTAATTATCACCAAAGATGACCGTTGAGAAGCTTGACGAAGTGATTGAAGTATATGTTCCCTATCGTCTTGTATAGAGCTTATTTGATATACCGAAACTCCAATTTTGTCGAGTTCCTTTGCAATAAAAGCAGAATTGGAATCCACTATTTGACCAATGAGAATCTCATCCCCAATGGTAATAATTTCTGCTTGCATCTATAAATCGAAGTCTTTTTTAAGCTCAGAGATTACTTGAAGTATATCTTTTTTCAAGAATGGGAATTTCTCCTCAATCTGTACCATACTCCCGGAATTTTTTCCTAGCGTCTCTATCTCAAGTGCGGTTGCCCTAGCGTGTTCCATTCCCAACAAATCTACATTAGGTTTAATTTTATGGGCCAACTTGTAAATGCTCTCATATTCTTTGCTACCAATTGCATTCTCCAATCCTTCCAGATCGGTAGGAACTTCATCCAAGAAAACGGAAACCACAGAAACAACAAAGTCTTGGTCACCTTCTGCCATTTCATTGATTTTATCGAGGCTGTAAATCATTATTTTACGTTTAGAGCGAACATTTCTTCGCCTTCAAGGGTACCAGAAAGGTAATCATTTGGACTTACTTTACCAACCCCCGCAGGAGTGCCCGTAAACAAAATATCCCCTTTTTTTAGCATAAAATAGGTGGATACATAGGAGATAAGTTCATCTATCTTCCACAACATCAAGGAGGTATCGCCATTTTGCACACTTTCCCCATTTTTTAACAAGGAAAATCGTAGTTTGTCCATGCTTTCGTACTTTTCTTTTGGTATCCACTTACCTATCACGGCTGCACCGTCAAAACCCTTAGCTTTTTCCCAGGGCAATCCCTTCTGCTTTAGTTGAGATTGCAAGTCCCTTGCCGTGAAATCTATTCCCAAACCAACTTCATCATAATAGGTATGGGCAAACTTTTTGGAGATGTGTTTTCCTACCTTTTTTATCTTCACTAAAACTTCTACTTCATAATGTACATCCTTGGAAAATTCCGGTATATAGAAATCTTGTTCCTTGGGTAGAATTGCAGAATCTGGTTTTATGAAAACCACGGGCTTCGATGGTCTTTCATTCTGCAATTCATCAATATGGGCAGCATAATTCCTGCCAATGCAAATTAACTTCATACTATAGAAAAATAGAATTAGGAAAGTTTATTGTTCAACTTACTAAGTTTGATTTGGGTAAGCACTTTTTTGGTGTACAATGGGAAATCGGCATTTAAAATCCATCCGAAATATCCGGGCTCCGAACTCAAAACCTCATCTACCTTTTTTCCTTTATGCTTACCAAAAGTAAAAATAGGCTCTTTCTGTTTGTTCACTCCTATAAAACCTGCAAAGTCCAAAGATTGCTTGCGCGTGGCAAACTCAGATAAC
Organism: Flagellimonas ulvae; assembly: GCF_049333175.1. Classification (NCBI taxonomy): domain Bacteria; kingdom Pseudomonadati; phylum Bacteroidota; class Flavobacteriia; order Flavobacteriales; family Flavobacteriaceae; genus Flagellimonas; species Flagellimonas ulvae. The sequence continues at coordinate 4,078,622 of NZ_CP186325.1, read as the reverse complement.
TTTTTCACATTATTTTCAAGCTCAGGATACCTTTCCAATTGCGCCTTTAGGACCTCATAAGTAGCTTCTGTATCCGCTGCGGCGCTATGAGCATCTGTCAGTTCTTTATCACAGTAAAACTTATAGGCAGCACCTAGGGTTCTTTTCTCCATTTTATGAAAAATAGTCTGGACATCAACAGAAACCATATGCTTCATATCAAAATCCACCTCGGCACGTAACATTTCTTCAGCCAAAAGTGGAATATCAAAGCGATCAGAATTAAACCCTGCCAAGTCACTATCCTTAATCATTTTATAAATCTCTTTGGATAGTTGTTTAAAAGTAGGTTCATTCGCCACTTTTTCATTGGAAATTCCGTGTACTTCAATCACTTCCGGGGGAATGGGCATTTCGGGGTTTACTAACCAAGTTTTACTTTCCTTATTCCCATTTGGGAATATTTTCAAGATGGATATTTCAACAATTCTATCGGAGGCAACATTAGTTCCTGTGGTCTCCAAATCAAAAAAACATATGGGTTTGGTAAGCTGTAGTTCCATAGTATAGATTTATCGGGACTTAGAAAATAGCCAAGGTATTAAATTAGGCTCTGCAAAGGCGTTGTCCCAGCTGTTATGACCCACTCCCTTGTAAACCGAGTATATTACTGAAATTCCTTCCAATTCCATGGCTTTCACCATTTCCGCAGAATACTTTTCGGGAACCACATTGTCAGCATCGCCATGAAATACCCACCAATCCAATCTTTTAAGCTTTTTACTTATTAACGGATTGCCCCCACCACAAATAGGAAATGCCGCTGCAAACATTTTTGGGTTTCTTCGTACCAGTTCAAAAGTCCCCATACCACCCATGGACAATCCTCCCACATACATTCGGGTCTTATCAATTTTATATTCCTTTTTCAGTTGCTTTAGCAACCCTTCCAAAAGAAGCATGTCATCTGTGGGTTCTCCATCTTCATAGAATGTAAACTCTCTATTTGGAAAGTCTCCCTCTACATTTATCTTAGACCAAGAACTTTCTGCAGCACACTGGGGAAATACCACTATACTGGGGAACCTACTTCGTAAATCATCATTCAAAAAAAGCCCGGAACCGTGCACCAATTGGGCTTCATTATCATTACCCCGTTCTCCGGAGCCATGAAGAACAAGAACAAGCGGATATTTGTTTTTTGGATTGAAGTCCACAGGAAGCAGAATTCGATACGGCATCACCTTGCCATCTTTTTCAAATGTCTTTTTTTTATACGCTGATGTTTCCTGGGTCATAGTATTGAAGTTTAGTAGCAGAAAGGCCACTAAAAGAAAAGGAACGATAAACTTCATGATTGATGATTTATTTCTGTCCCCTAAGTTAAGAAAGTCTTGAGATTGAAAGAGGTATTTGAGGCTAGATTTCCCTGTTAATATCCCATGCTTCCAAGTAATCGGCAACTGTTTTTACGAACATTCCACCCAAAGCACCATTCACAACTCTATGGTCATAGCTGTGAGAAAGGAACATTTTACTTCGGATTCCTATGTACTCACCCTGGTCCGTTTCAATGACGGATGGTGTTTTTCGAATAGCACCCAAAGCCAAAATACCTACCTGTGGTTGATTTATTATTGGGGTTCCAAAAACACTTCCAAAAGTACCCACATTAGTTACTGTATAGGTTCCGTCTTGGATTTCATCCGGTTTTAACTGGTTGTTTCGTGCTCTATTCGCTAAGTCATTTACCGTTTTTGCCATACCAACTAAATTTAACTGGTCTGCATTTTTAACAACGGGTACAATAAGATTTCCGTCAGGCAATGCCGCTGCCATACCTAAATTAATATTCTTCTTTTTGATGACATTGTCACCTTCCAAAGAGATATTGATCAAGGGATATTTTTTTATGGCCATCGCAACTGCTTCCATAAAAATGGGAGTAAATGTAAGTTTCTCGCCTTCTCTGGCCTCAAATTCTTTTTTAACCTTGTTTCTCCAAGTTACCAGATTGGTCACATCCACCTCTACAAAACTTTGAACATGGGCAGAGGTTGTTATACTGTCTACCATATGTTTGGCAATGAGCTTGCCCATTCTTGATAATGGAATAAGCTCGTCTCCACCAGCAACAAGTGGTTTTGGTGCTTCAGTTTGAACCTTTTGCTTTTTGGGCTCTTTGACTTCAGGAGCCGTCTTGATTTCAGTCTCTTTTGGTATGGGTTGGGTACTTCCATTGGAAGACCGACTTTCCAAATAGGCTTTAATATCATTCTTGGTTACCCTTCCTTCTTTTCCAGTGCCTACAATAGCTTCCAGCTCTTCCATGGAAACACCTTCTTCCTTGGCTATGTTTTTAACCAACGGGGAATAAAACCGTTCTGAAGATGCAAAATCTTGAGTGGTGGTCGCAACACTCTCTTGAATTTGATTAATTTCTTCTTCAATTGGCTCTTCCGATACTACGGGTGCATCACCATCCAACTGGATTACCGCAACAACTTCGCCTACTTTTATAACGTCGTCAACATTGAATTTTTTTTCAAGTAGCACCCCTTCAACTTCACTAGGGACCTCAGAATCTACTTTGTCCGTAGCTATCTCAAAAACAGCTTCGTCCATTTCAATGACATCACCTACTTCCTTCAACCAAGTTGTTAATGTTGCCTCGGCAACACTTTCTCCCATTTGCGGTAACTTTAACTCAAACTTTGACATAACTATCTAACGTACTAAGGCTGATTTCTATTTTGCAAAAATACTAAAGAAATTGACTTTTTATTATGTTTTATTTATTAATTGGTCGTTAAATCAACCTGCTTTTATCGAATTTTCAAAAGGAACCCTGTTCAGGATACTCCTTCCCAAAGTAACTTCGTCGGTATATTCTAGCTCATCCCCTACTGAAATACCTCTTGCAATTGTAGAGGTAACCACATTGAGGCCTTCCAACTGTTTATAAATATAAAAATTGGTCGTATCGCCCTCCATCGTGGAGCTCAAGGCAAAAATAAGCTCTTTAACGTCACCATTTTTCACTCTATTCACCAAAGGAATTATATTGAGGTCTTGCGGACCCACTCCTTCCATTGGGGATATCTTCCCACCTAAAACATGGTACAGCCCTTGGTATTGCGATGTGTTTTCAATGGCCATGACGTCCCTAATATCCTCCACTACACAAACCAAGGATCTATCTCTTTTGGGATTCGCGCAAATCTCGCAAATCTCCGTATCGGAAATATTATGGCAGCTTTTACAGAAATTTACATCTTCCTTTAGTTGAAGTAGTGCTCTAGAAAGATTTTGGGTCTGTTCTTCAGGCTGATTGAGCAAGTGCAGAACAAGCCTCAGGGCAGTACGCTTTCCAATTCCAGGAAGCTGAGACATTTCATATACTGCATTTTCCAAAAGCTTTGATGAGAATTCCATATCTGTAAACAAAGTAGCAAAATTACAATTTTAGGTTTACCGATTTACTTTTGTACTTTGCATTGTAAACCAAACTAATGTCCGCAATACAAATTCTACTGCTCATCGGTGCTTATTTCGCGGTATTGATGATTATTTCTTACTTCACAGGCAAAAATGATTCAAACACTGATTTTTTTAAGGCAGGTAGGCAATCCCCATGGTATGTTGTGGCTTTTGGAATGGTAGGCGCCTCTTTGTCTGGAGTTACTTTCATATCGGTTCCTGGATGGGTGGAAGCCTCACAGTTTAGCTATATGCAAGTGGTGTTAGGTTATTTGGTAGGCTACTTTGTTGTGGCCTATGTTCTATTACCTATCTATTATAAATTCAACCTGACTTCCATTTATGAATACTTACTGGAACGTTTTGGAGTTGTAAGCCACAAGACGGGTGCTTTTTTCTTTTTTATATCCAGGGTTCTTGGAGCTTCGTTTCGGTTGTTTTTGGTGGCCATTGTGTTGCAACAATTTGTTTTTGATGACTTGGGTGTTCCCTTTGAATTGACCGTAGTACTTTCAATTTTGTTGATTTGGGTCTATACCAACCGAGGTGGCATTAAAACCATAGTATGGACGGATACATTACAAACCCTTTTCATGTTGTTGGCGGTAGTATTATCCATTATACTGATCAACCAAGAATTGGATTGGAGCTTTGGTGATTTTTTGGCTTCATCAGAACTCAAATCTTATAATAGGTTCATATTTGTGGACAGTTTTTTGGAACGCACCCATTTTGTGAAGTCTTTTGTTGGTGGAATGTTTGTTACCATCTGCATGACTGGACTGGACCAGGATATGATGCAAAAAAACCTTACTTGTAAAACCTTGAAAGATGCCCAAAAGAACATGGTCTCTTTCAGTTTTGTTTTGGTCGGTGCTACTTTCCTTTTTATGTTGTTAGGTGCCTTGTTATACATATATGCAGGAAAAAATGGAATTTCCGTACCGTTGATGGATGGTGAACCTAAGTCTGACCTCCTTTTTCCAGAGATAGCTTTAAACGGTGGGTTGGGTCTTGCCTTGGCGGTTACCTTTATGTTGGGACTCATTGCTGCAGCGTACAGTAGTGCAGATAGTGCCCTTACATCATTGACCACCTCATTTTGTGTGGATTTTTTAGAAATTGAAAAACACGACGAACCCCAACAAAAAAAATTGAGAAAAAGGACACACATTGGGATGAGCATACTTTTGGTTCTGGTTATTATAGCTTTCAAATATATTTTAAGCAGGAATGTAATAGATAGTTTATTGATTGTAGCCGGGTATACCTACGGACCGCTTTTGGGACTATTCGCTTTTGGTATTTTCACCAAGTTTCAAATCAAAGACCGATATGTATGGATAGTCTGTTTGCTGTCTGTTGGCATCATAGCCATTTTGGGAAGTTTGGACCCGAATTATCTAGGAGGTTACGTAATTGGCTATGAACTTTTACCATTGAATGGTCTATTGACTTTTCTTGGCCTTCTATTACTTAGAAAAAAAACATCAGTATTGGCCAGTAGCAAGTAAAACCAAGGTACAAGCTATCTCCACCTTAATATTATTTTCTTTCAAGATATTCTGAAAATCAGTGTTTTCCGTACCTGGATTGAAAATGACCCTTCTTGGTTTCATATTGATGATGGTCTGATAGTACTCTTGCTGTCTCTTTGGATTAAGATAGAGACTGATAGTGTCTACATTGTGAAAACCTTCTAACCTATCTGATATTTGAATTCCAGCCACCACACCGGACCGGATTCCAAAGGCTTCAGTTTCAATTTCATTTTCGACCAAACGATGAATTGCAATATTACTGTAACGACTAGGGTTTGGTGATGCCCCAAAAACAAGTGTCTTAACCATTTGTTAATTTATATGTTAAACTAAATCAATAGCTGTAACTAATCAAAAAAAAACTCGTCTATTTAACCTAGAAATGAATCATTGGTAAGACTGTATTTTTTATAGTTAATGGTTAGTGTTTAGTATAGCTTATCAATGAACAGACCCCAGCGGACCATTCTTCATGGTAGCTGGGGTTTCTTTTTTCCAGTCCTTTGTCCACTACCAATCACTTTACTTACAAAATCTTAGACTGTTCGTCTTTGTTAAAAAATGTTAAAAGAAATACATCTCGTAACATCGTTCTGAATTAATCGTCTAGTAGGTATCATCAATCATCGGATAATCAATCCAAAAAACGAACAAACTCATGAGAAGAAATGTATTTCTTTTTGTGCTGCTTTTTTGCAGTACATTTTACACCTATCCCCTAACGACTGAAAACGACACTGACCTCAAAATAGGTTCTATAACAGGCACCGTGATTGACAACGCGCAAAAACAGCCGGTAGCCTATGCTGCAATTGTAATCAAGTCTGAAGATGGTACAGAAACAATTACTGGTGGAATAACGACGGAAGACGGGAAATTTGAAATAAAAAAATTACCGGAAGGCTCTTTTACCCTAGAGGTTCAATTTATAGGGTACGAGACACACATTCAAAAACTTGAAATCTCAAAGAAAAACAAGAAAGTAGACTTGGGCACCATCACTTTGATGGAAAGTACACAAGAACTAGAAGAAGTTGAAGTGGTTGCCGAGCGCACCACTATTGAGCAGCGGGTGGATAGAAAAGTTATCAATGTGGGCAAAGATCTGACAACCGCTGGTGCCACTGCCTCAGAAATCATGAACAATATCCCATCTGTAAATGTTGACGCACAAACAGGTGAGCTTTCATTACGAGGCAACTCCAATGTTCGAGTCATGGTAGATGGAAAACTCTCCAACGTACCTGTAGCCCAGTTATTAAGACAAATTCCATCAACTTCCATTAAATCCATTGAGTTGATTACCAATCCATCTGCAAAATACAATCCTGAGGGCATGAGCGGCATCATCAATATTGTTTTGCACAAAAATGCCAACATGGGCTTTAATGGAAATATAAATTTGGGGTACACCCAAGGAATTCGCCCAAAATATAACGCCTCGTTGGATTTAAACTATAAGGTGGGAAAATTCAATTTTTATGGTAATTATGGAACCAATATTGGTGATTATTTCAATGATGGTTTCATTTTTAGGGAAGATGAAAACTCCCTACAGGATTTTAACTTCTTCAACGACAATGAATCGCATCTATATAAAATAGGAGTAGATTTTTACATCAATGAAAAGAATACGCTTTCCGTATTCACAAATCAAAACTATTTCAATGGAGAAGGACTTGGCATCACAGACGTTACCTATAATTTAGACCCAACCCGGGATTTAATCCAATTCTTCAATAATACCAATGACAACCTTAGCCAGCAATACAATTTTGATTATAAGCTGGACTTTGCCAAAGAGGGACATAATATTGAATTGGAAATAGACCATAATCGGTTTGAAGATGATGAAGATGCCGACTTTGCATCGACAGGAGCGACCCTATTTCCGGATTATATGGATTTTGTGGACACCAAACGAGACCAAACATTTATCAATTTAGATTATGTAAATCCCTTGGATTCCATTTCTAAGTTAGAGGTGGGAGTAGAAGCCCGTTACTTTGAAACGGATGTGGACTATTCTTCTACGGGTCTTTCTTTTAACTCCAATGGAGATTTGGTGCCAACACCCTCTACTAATTTTGTGTATGGCATGGACATCTATTCAGGATATGTCACTTTTTCTCAACGCTATAAAAAGTGGTCGTATCAAGTGGGGGCTCGTTTAGAAGATGTGCAGGTAATCGCCGACACCAATCAGGTAAGAGCTTTTACGGATGATTATACCCAAATTTATCCCTCTGCCTTTTTGACTTACAATGTGAATGAAAAAGACCAACTGCAAGCAAGTTTTAGTCGAAGGGTAGATCGTCCTGGGCTACAACAGGTAAACCCAATAAGGGAGTTTGCAACACCTTTGATTTCTTCTTTCGGGAATCCTAGCTTGGTTCCTCAATTCACAAACTCTTACGAGCTTAATTTTACCAAACGGTTGAAAAAAGGAAGTCTTACAGCAGGTGTTTTCTATAGAACCATTGAGGATGAAATCAATAGGGCGGTTTTTGTGGACCGGTTGGACTTTAACAAGTTGATTTTAACTTTTGACAACTTCAATAATACCTCAGCCTATGGAGTAGAGATCTCAACAAACTACAAACCAACAAAATGGTGGAGCATTAACGGAAGTTTTGATATGTTCAGTCAAACCCAGCGGGGTATTACTGAACGTTTAGCCGGAGGTGACCCAAGTAATGCTTCAGAAGATGATATCGTTACGGAAAATGTTGAAGTAGATAACACGGCATGGAATCTTCGGATGAACAATAGCTTTACTGTAAACAAAAAGTTGACTTTGCAGCTCTTTGGATTCTATCGTGGTCAAAATCAAAACATTCAATTTGAGATGCAGCCCATGTACTTTGTAAATTTTGGAGCACGGTACAGTTTTGCCAAAGGTAAGGGAACGTTGAGTGCAAACTTCAATGATGTTTTCAATACCATGCGATTCGAGTTTGAAGGCCAACGCCCTTATATCCAAAATGGGCAATTCAACTGGGAAAGCCAAACCCTGTATGTAGGTCTTTCATATAGATTTGGTAGTGGAAAGAATCGTGCCAAGCAACGTAAGAGAAGAGATAGCAATACCAAAAAGTCCAGCGGAGGTATTCTATAAGAAAAGTGATATTCCTTGTTTGAGTGTTGGTTGGTAAGTCACTCAAGGTTTATCATAAAAACCCCGTTCTGACGGATGAATCAGGCGGGGTTTATTTTATGGTTCAAACGAATCCGTAAATCCGTCAATACTAGTTGTATTTTTCTTTTGCCAATATTTTTTGAGGCCTTCATCACCTTGATTCTCGGCCCAATCGACCAAAGATTGGCGTTGTTTTTTGTATTCCATTAAGGGAACACCCATACCACAAGAGACCTGTACTTTGTCTATTTCAACATCAATCAACTGTCTGCTTCCTGGTATTTTTGGAAAGAGAGAGATATTTTTTTTCCAAAAGTCTGTTTCCTTTTTAAAAGACGTTGCTGTTCCGTATAGTCTTAGAATAATAGGGTCGCCTTCAAAAGCACAGAACATCAGGGTAATTCTGTTCTTATTGTTTAAATGGATGACCGTTTCATTGCCACTGCCCGTAAGATTAAGCCAAATCACCCTTTTTTCATCAATGACCCTGAGTGAATCCAATCCTTTTGGAGAAACGTTGACACGTCCTCCTTCCATGGCGGTAGCGACGAAGAAAAGCTTTTGGTTCTGGATAAAATCAATTAAAGGTTGAGTTAATTGATTAAGTTGCCTTCCCATTTACCAACGAATAATAACACTGCCCCAAGTAAATCCACTACCAAAGGCAGCCAATACAACCAAATCCCCTTCTTTTATTTTACCCGCTTCCCAAGCTTCAGTCAATGCAATAGGAATTGAGGCCGCAGTGGTATTACCATACTTCATGATATTATTGAATACTTGATCATTTGAAAGACCAAACTTTTTCTGAACAAACTGAGAAATACGCAGATTGGCTTGATGAGGAATTAGCATATCGATATCACCAGGCCCCAAATTGTTCTTTTGTAGACCTTCCATGATTACTTCACTAAAGCGAACCACCGCATTCTTAAAAACGAACTGGCCATTCATATAAGGAAAATAAGAAACATCTTCTGGGTCTTCTTCCTCCAAGATATCAGTGACCCATCGTTTCCCCATTCCGGGAGCTATTAATGAAAGTTCCTCTGCATGTTGACCTTCTGAATGTAGGTGTGAGGAAAGTACCCCTTTACTGGTATTTTCTTCACGTGTTAAAACAGCAGCACCTGCACCATCACCAAAAATCACCGAAACCCCCCTACCTCGCGTAGTCATATCCAAACCATGGGAATGTAGTTCAGAGCCAATGACCAAGATATTCTTGTACATACCACTTTTTATATACTGGTCTGCTACGGAAACAGCATAAACAAATCCAGAACACTGATTCCGAACATCTAGAGCTCCAACCGTTTTAATTCCTAAATCTCGCTGCACCAAAACACCAGGTCCGGGAAAATAATAGTCCGGACTTAACGTAGCAAATACTATAAAATCAATTTCATCCTTATCAATCCCAGCGCGCTCGATAGCTATTTTTGCGGCTTTAACTCCCATGGATGTGGTCGTATCCGTACCTCGAACCACATGTCTTCTTTCTTTGATCCCCGTCCGTTCTTGAATCCACTCATCGTTGGTATCCATTACTTTGGAAAGATCGTCATTCGTCACCACGTTTTCGGGTACATAGTATCCGAGTCCAGCTATTTTTGAATTGTACATAATCTCTTCCTTTATTGTATTACAATTTTGGTTCTATAGTTCTCAATATTGGGTAAATTAACTAATATTCTTTGCAGATTCCTGAAAAAAACCAAAAACAATTTTCAAATCCACAACATATTGGAGGCTTCATACTTTTTTTAGCAGCTCATAAACCATAAACGATCATTAAAATGAAGGATTTATTGTACTTTTAAAGGTAACTATTCTCAATGCAGAACGCTAAAATGAACATCATGAAACATACAGGACTATTATTGCTTTTTTTAATAGGCACGATTGGTTTTTCACAAGAAAAGCTCACCTACCAGAAGCCCTCAAAAGAAATTTTAGAGCTTGTAGATGCTCCTTTGGCTCCTTCGGTTCGTATTAGTGATGATGGCAAGTATATGGTTTTGTTATACAGGGATTACTACAAGAGTATAGCCGAGCTTTCGGAAAAAGAACTGCGTTTGGCAGGCCTACGGATAAATCCAAAAACCAATATTGGCAGTCGAACCAATTATTACAACAACATCAAAATACAGGAAATTGGCGGTGATGAAGTGATTCAGGTAAAGAACCTCCCAGAAAATTCACGTTTGGCCAACTTTAATTGGTCGCCAGACCAATCTATGATAGCAGTAACGAATACGACTTCCAAAGGAGTTGAAATCTGGGTATTGGATTTGAAAAAAGCTGAAGTTACCCGATTGACCAACGCCAATGTAAATGCCAATATGAGAGACGTAATCAATTGGTTTAAGGATGGAAAGTCTATTTTAGTAAAAATGCTGCCCAATGACCGACAAGAATTGGTTAATGTGTCGGAAGCCGTACCCAACGGTCCTACCATTTCTTCCAATGATGGAAAAAAAGCACAGAATAGAACGTATCAAGATTTATTGAAAAACCCCAATGACGAATTCAATTTTGAACAATTGGCACGTTCCGAACTCTTCAAAGTTGGATTGGATGGGAGTATGACCAAATGGAAAGAGGCGGCCATGTATAGCAACATCAGTTTTTCGCCAGATGGCAACTATGTGATGGTTACCCATGTGGACAAACCTTTCTCCTATTTGGTACCCTACTATCGCTTCCCCTCCAAAACCAACATATACAACTCGGATGGCACCTTGGTATCCAACTTATTGGAAGTACCACTAATTGAAGATTTGCCCAAAGGATTTATGGCAGTTCGTATGGGGATGCGTTCCGTTTCTTGGCGTGATGACAAAGCAGCATCTCTTATTTATGTGCAGGCCTTGGATGGAGGTGACCCAGAAAATGAAGTGGAATATCGGGATGAAGTATTTCAGCTTGAGGCACCATTCAATGACCAAGGTAAAAGCCTTCTTAAATTAAAGAATAGGTATTATCAGATTGAATGGGGCAATGAAAATATGGCAATTGCCTATGATTATTGGTGGAATACCAGAAATCTTAAAGGCTATCTTTTTAATCCATCAAATGCTTCCAAAGAGCCACAGATTATAGAGGACAGAAACTATCAAGATGTATATAGCGACCCTGGTTCTTTTGTCACCAAACGCAACAAGTATGGTACCGATGTTCTGGCTATGGATGGCAACAGTGTCTATTTGTTAGGAGATGGTTTTACCAAAGAAGGCCAGTTTCCTTTTGTTGATAAAATGGACCTTTCCACCTTGGAAAAAACCCGATTATACACTTCAAAACTAGAAGGTAAAAAGGAAGACCTGGTGGATTATAATACCGAGAAAGATGAATTGCTGGTTCGAATTGAGTCTTCCAACGAATATCCAAACTACTATTACAAGAGTTTGATCAAACGAAAAGGTCCAGTGCAGTTGACCAATTTTGAAAACCCGTTCAAAAGCCTGCAAGATGTACATAAAGAAGTGATTACCTACAAAAGGGACGATGGGTTGGAACTGAACGGCACCCTTTATTTACCAGTTGGATATAACAAGGAATCCAAGGAAAAGGTACCCATGATTCTTTGGGCATACCCAAGAGAGTTTAAGGACAAGAACAGTGCCTCTCAAAATACCCAAAACCCAAATGAGTTTACGTATCCATTTTGGGGCTCACCAATTTATTGGGTCACCAAAGGATATGCGGTATTGGACGATGCTGCTTTCCCAATCATTGGTGAAGGAGATGAGCAACCCAATGATACGTTTAGAAAGCAACTAGTGGCCAATGCCAAAGCAGCGATTGATGCTGTGGATGAAATGGGGTATATAGATAGAAACAGAGTTGCTGTTGGCGGTCACAGTTATGGCGCGTTTATGGTAGCCAACTTGCTCTCACACTCTGATTTGTTTGCGGCCGGAATCGCTAGAAGTGGTGCCTATAACAGAACGTTGACACCTTTCGGTTTCCAGAGCGAAGAACGAAACTATTGGGAAGCTCCAGAAGTTTATTATACCATGTCTCCGTTTATGCATGCCGATAAAATGAAAACACCCTTACTTTTGGTCCATGGTGAAGCAGACAATAACTCTGGCACCTATCCCATGCAGAGTGAGCGTTATTTCAACGCCCTTAAAGGACTTGGCGCAACAGTAAGACTAGTCATTTTACCTAAAGAAAGTCATGGTTATAGAGCAAAAGAAAGTATTCTTCACTTGCTATGGGAGCAAGACCAATGGCTTGAGAAATATGTAAAACAAAAAACTGATAAACCCTTACTACCCAAAAAAACCTTGGGTAAGGACAGGTAAGATGTCAGTTTAAAAATTTCCGGAAATCATTTACTTGTACCACCGCTTTGAGGTCATGCAGTAAATTGTAGAGCCCAAAAAAAGTACGGTTCATATACAAGAAGTGTTTGGAACCTCTATTTCCATTCATTTTTCGTATCTGTTCGTCCTTGGAATATCTTTCGCTCAAATCGGCAATCCTGTTCCAAAAGTCATCAGCGCCAAAATCAAACTCTTTTTTATTGAAGGGCGAAGTGAACAAAGTGAGCATTTCCTTAAACAACGCTTTGAAAAATTCAAGCTCTTCTTTGGAATCGGTTGGCGTTAAAATCTCCAATTCATACAATTTCTCCATAAATATGGCATCATTGCTTATGTTCTCCTCCTTGGCTAATTCAAAATAAGGTTCATAAAACTCATTTGGAATTTCTTTGATACACCCAAAATCTATAGCAATTAAGGTATTGTTTGAACTCACTAAGAAATTACCCGGATGCGGGTCTGCGTGAACTTTCCGCAACTTATGGATTTGGAACATATAAAAATCCCAAAGGGCTTGACCCAATGAGTTTCCTGTGCTAACATCAAAATCAGTTTTGGCAAACTCACTCAGATGCTTTCCTTTCATCCAGTCCATAGTAAGGATACGTTCACTGGAGAGATTTTCGTAATATTTTGGAAATTCAATATTCGGAATAATGCAACAGGCTTGGGTAATTTCCTCGCTTTGCTCTAATTCCAAAATATAATTGGTCTCTTCGACCAATTTGTTTTCAACCTCCTTGAAATACTTTTCAGAATCTTTACCCTTAAGATTAAACATCCTAGTGGCAATTGGTTTTACCAAAGCTAAATCGCTGCTTATGCTCTCGGCAACGCCGGGATATTGAATCTTGACCGCCAAATCCTTACCATTTTTCTTGGCCTTATGAACTTGACCTATACTTGCCGCGTTGATAGAATCTTTTTCAAAAGAATCAAAGATGTCTTCTGGGTATTTACCCAAGTATTTTTTAAAGGTTTTTCGTACTAGGGGAGCTGACAATGGGGGTACAGAAAACTGGGAGAGTGAAAACTTTTCCACATAGGCGCGGGGCAAAAGGTTTTTTTCCATGCTCAACATCTGAGCTACCTTCAGGGCACTCCCTTTTAGACTTTTTAGGCCATCATAAATATCCTCTGCATTATTCTCGTTAAGTTCTTCCTTAGTAACCTCAGGGTTTACAAGCTTTTTGCCGTAATATTTGACATAGTTCCCCCCTATCTTCACTCCTGTTTTCACCAACTTACCAGCTCTTTCAATTTTACTGGTGGGTATACTATCCAATGTCTTCATAGGCTAGGCAAAATTTTCTTTGTAAAGGAATTTCCCAAAGTCTATTATTTTTTCAAGGGAATTATTATCAAACACCTGAAAGATGGTAGTTACCGATTTTTCTATGGCGATATCGGTTTTTTCAAAGTCAACAGAAGTATCATCCATCCAAAACTTCAATAAAAACAAAAACTGAATCCATGCCCCTTCTGAAAACAGCTGTGGACTCTGCTTTAAAATCTTTAAACTCTTTTCACTATTGCGTTCATCTATTAGTCCAGTGGCAAAATCCTTTATGTTTCTTCGTAGGCCTTTTAATTGAGCGAGATTTTCCATTGCATTCTTATAATGCTTCAACACAAAAAGCACGTAACTCCTATTAAGAGTAAGGTTTTCGAAAAAAGTAAAGAGAAAAGTCAGCATCTTTTCTTCGTTGGTCATAGCATCATACTGCTCATTTTTCTGCATTACACTAACGGTACTTTCATAAAAACGTTCCCAAATCGCTTGTTGCAATCCCTCAAAGGAGCCAAAAAAATGATAGAACTCTTCCTCCTTAATCTTGTTTGCTTTACAAAACTTATAAATTGATTTAGGTACCACCTCATGTTCCAACACCGTATCCGTAAACCAACCTATAATCTTCTCTTCACTTAATTTATTTGATGTTCCACTTGCCATAGTCTCAGATTTATGTTTAAACAAAAATACAATTATTGGAACAGATTCAATAGGGATTTAAGAAAAAGAAAACGCACTTTCGGGCGAAAGTGCGTTCTCAACAACCTAACCAATAAATAAACAAACTCGTTATAGTATACTAGTTCATAGCAATTTTCTATAACACTACAAATATAACTATTTGTTTAGCTTTTCAAAATAATCAATAAACAAAATGATGTTAAATTTTACAAATACCTGTTAAATTCCATAAAGTGCCAGTTTGTCATATTAGCGTGAATGGTATTTTTTTTGTCCATAGAAAAGTCAAAAAGTAAATAATTTATAGAATGGCAACAGGTAAAATAAATGTTTCGGTAGAAAACATTTTCCCTCTAATCAAGAAGTTTCTTTATAGTGATCACGAAATTTTTCTAAGGGAGCTAATATCCAATGCTACGGATGCTACCCTTAAACTAAAACACCTTACTTCCATTGGTGAGGCCAAAGTGGAATATGGAAACCCTATGATTGAAGTTAAGGTTGATAAGGATAATAAACGTATTCATATTATTGACCAAGGACTTGGTATGACCGAGGATGAAGTAAAAAAATACATCAACGAGGTTGCTTTCTCAGGTGCTGAAGAGTTTTTGGACAAGTATAAGGATGCAGGAAAAGATGCAGGAATCATTGGTCATTTTGGACTTGGTTTCTATTCAGCATTTATGGTAGCGGACAAAGTAGAAATCGTTACCAAAAGTTTTAAGGACGAACCGGCGGTACATTGGGTTTGTGATGGTTCTCCAGAGTTTTCATTGGAACCAACGGAAAAGGCAGAAAGAGGAACGGAGATTATTCTGCATGTGGCTGAAGATTCCACAGAATTTTTGGAAGACTCCAAGATACAGGGGCTACTTACCAAGTATAACAAGTTTATGCCGATTCCTATAAAGTTTGGAACTAAAACAGAAACTCTGCCCAAACCAGAAGATGCAAAAGAGGAAGATCCGGCACCAACACAGGAGGTAGACAACATTATCAACAATCCTACCCCAGCATGGACAAAACAGCCCAATGATTTAAATGATGAAGACTACAAATCCTTCTATAGAGAACTGTATCCCATGCAATTTGAGGAGCCTTTGTTCAACATACATTTAAATGTAGACTATCCTTTCAACTTGACAGGTATTCTATATTTTCCAAAACTGACCAATGACCTCAACGTTCAGAAGGATAGGATTCAACTATACCAAAATCAGGTTTTTGTAACCGATAATGTAGAAGGAATAGTTCCTGAATTCTTAACTATGTTAAGAGGTGTTATAGATTCACCGGATATTCCTTTGAATGTGTCGCGTTCTTATTTGCAAGCAGATGGAGCGGTCAAAAAAATATCTTCATACATCACCAGAAAGGTAGCGGATAAATTAACATCCCTTTTCAAAAACAACCGCAAGGATTTTGAGCAAAAGTGGAACGATATTAAAGTGGTTATTGAGTACGGTATGCTTTCTGAGGATAAGTTTTTCGAAAAAGCAGACAAATTTGCGCTTTATCCTACTGTAGATGGTAAGTTTTACACCTATGAGGAGTTGGAAAACACTATTAAGGACAATCAAACAGATAAGGATGACAAATTGGTAGTACTCTATGCCTCGGACAAAGAAGCTCAGCACAGTTATATTGAGGCTGCAAAGGCCAAGGGATATGAAGTTCTTTTATTGGATTCGCCTATCGTATCACATCTGATGCAAAAATTAGAGACCTCCAAGGAAAAGTTGTCTTTCGCCAGAGTAGATGCCAACCATATTGACAATCTTATCAAAAAGGAAGATACGGCCATTTCCAAACTTTCTGATGAGGAAAAGGATAAGTTCAAAGAAGAACTGGAAAAAGTGATTTCTGAAAAAGGATATACCATCCAAATGGAGGCCATGGATAGCTCATCTTCACCTTTCATAATTACAGAACCCGAGTTTATGCGGAGAATGAAGGAAATGCAACAGACCGGTGGCGGGGGTATGTTTGGCATGGGCAATATGCCAGAAATGTACAATTTGATTGTTAATACCAATCACGAATTGGTGGGTGAAATCTTGAATACCAAGACGGCTAAGAAAAGAGAACGTTTAATAAACCAGTCTTTAGATTTGGCTAGGCTTTCCAAAGGTTTGCTCAAAGGAGAAGAACTTACCAATTTCATTTCACGCAGTTATGAGATGATAAAATAATCTATACTCTCAATAGATTACAAAACCGTTCTTTAATAAAGGGCGGTTTTTTTTGTTAAAAACCTTATTTTTCAGAAACCAAAACCACCAAAAATGAGTACCGATTACAAAAGTCCCTCTTTTAAGAAGCTGCTCGATTCTCTACAACAACAAAGTTGGGAGTTGGAACTCATTATTTCGGGGTTCGCCATTTTTGGTCTTTTTACTGCTTACGACCCCATAATGACGTCCATGATCAATGCGCGGAACGAGGAGCAAATCTATAGTTTCGTAATTCACAATGTAACCTTGATCGCCTGTTCAATCCTACTCTTCAATTTATTGCTACATGTTATACTCAGAGGTTTATGGATTGGTGCACTTGGTCTTCGGTATGTTTCTGGTGATATTGATTTTGATGAGTTAAAGTACAATGAAAGATTTAAGGCATATCTAAAAAAGAGAATCGTTTCTTTTGACCGCTATATAGCGAGTCTGGAAAATTATTGCAGTGTCCTTTTTGCCATATCCTTTTTACTGATTTTTTATGTTCTTGCTATTACTTGCGTAATCGTGTCAATGGTTCTGGTGGCCAATTTTATTATTGACAATGATTATTTGCCCAGTTGGATTTCCAAAGGAGTTGGCAGCGCATTGATGATATTTTTGGTGCTTGGAATGTTGCTGACATTTTTTGATTTTATCACCCAAGGACTTTTAAAAAGAAACAAATGGGTAGCTAAAGTCTACTTTCCTATCTATTGGGTATTCAGTTTTCTTACCTTATCCTTTCTCTATAGACCCTTGGTATATAATTTCTTAGACCATAAGTTTGGGAAGCGATTAATTTTACTTTTAACCCCAATCTATCTACTTATTTTTTTTTTGACATCTATTGAATACAGAAATTCAAACTTTTGGGACAAGGAAAGAAACTCATCAGAGATTTTCGCAAATCGCGAGAATTATATGGATATGCTAGATGAGGACGAAGACTACCCTGGAGATATTGTAATACCATCCAAAGTTATTACCAAAAGATATTTACAAGTCTTTATGCCTTTTACAGGGAAGTTTGAAGAACGGGTTTTTTCTTTTGAGGAATCTTTAAAACCCGAAAACGACCGTCGGGGTTTGAAAACCAGCATAGTATTCAACACAGACTGGAGTGATAAAATCACTTCCAGAAAACAAAAGGATAGTATTCGGAAAAAGTACATGGAAACTTTCAATTTCATTTATTCTTTTAAAATAGATAGTTTAGATATTGATGGTGATTTTTTGCTGACTACAGATAAAAAGAAAAACCTTGGCTTTGAGACCTATCTTAGATTGGATAGTATCTCCGAAGGAAAGCATGTTCTGAAGCTCGTTCGTAAAAAAATAGAAGATGAAGGCGATACTACAAAGCTTATGGTGCGCACAGTTCCATTCTTTTACTACAGGGACCAAAATTCCAATTGATTTCGCATGTAGCATTCAATTTTATAGTTGCTTTTTTCTCGATTCTTTAAAAAGTAAGTTTTGCACTACAGTTTTTTCCCGACAAATCCTTATCTTTTAAGGTAAAAGGATGAAATGAAGATTAACTACAATATCGTTTCCATCATCGATATTTTTGGTTGCCTGCAAGGTGTAATACTCGGTTCCATTTTGGTTTATACCAATAAGAGGAAAGACCGCTCTACACTTTTTCTGGGTCTTTTTGTGCTGACCTACGCCTACTGTTTTGTTCCTATCATCCTAAACGATATGAATATCTTGGAATACTACCCCAAATTGAGTGTATTGCCAAGACCTGGTGAATGGCTTCTGGCCTCCCTTTTTCTGGTGTACATTCAAAAAGTCTCCATTTTTTCAAGTAACGGTAATCGCTATTGGCACATCTATCCCGGTTTAGCGGTTTTACTTTTTCAAATCGTTGTTTTTCTTCTACCCGTAGAAACCAAACTGGAAATTGTTCAAGCCGCTTGGTACCGGCCTATTTTTTTGATAGGTCTATTGTATTCCACTGCTGTGTTGGTCTATATGTGGCGCTTGATTAACAGGCATTCTGAAGAAGTGAAAAACCAATTCTCCCAAATTGAGCAAAAGGAATTCTTGTGGGTAAAGCGTTTTGTATTTTTTGGTTTCATATTGTTTGCACTTCATTTTGTTAGATATTTTGTGGAAAACTCCCCGCCTTACCGGATTTTTTACGCAGGCTACAATGTCTTTATATTGTATTGGGCCTCCGTTCATGGTATAATGCAACAAGATGTGGTTTCTCTCATATCCGAAGATGATTCAGAAACGTACTCTGACGAAACAAAAACGGTTTCTTTACCAGCAACCAATGAACAAAGAAAGTTGGTACAGATGGTTGACAAATACCTACAGGAATCAGAAGTCTTTATGGATAAAAACCTGACCATAGTTGCCATCTCTGAGCCTTTAAAAGTGCATCCAAAACGAATCTCACAGGCAATCAACAAGGTGAATGGCGAAAACTTCAATAGTTATATCAACCGGTATAGAATAGAAAAGGCCGGGGAGATGCTTTCAGATAGAAGCCTCGATAACCTAAGTATAGAAGGTATTGGAACCGAAGTAGGCTTTCAGAGCAAAAGTGCATTTTATACGGCTTTTAAAAAAATCACCGGCACTACACCCAGCAGATACAAAGAAAAACTGGCATCATAAATTTCGTCGAGCACCGTGTCCTGTATAGGTAATGTTGAGTTCATTTATAGATTTCTCTTCTTTTTCCTTAAGAAAAAGGAAGTCGTGTTTAAATTATGTTGTCCGTAAGTCTGCATTCCGAACTTAAAACCAGCAGATATTCCTTGCCATTCCCAGCTATTGTTGAACCTTTGTCGCCTCAAAACTAAAAATGGATTTATCAAAATATATTAGCTGGTTGTGTTTGGCCGTAATATGGGGCTGTTTTGTGATGTGGGAAATCCAAATCCAAAGTTGGTTACAAATCAATCCTTCCCTAGTGGTGCGATATGATTTGATGCTTTTACCACTGCTCGTGGTGGTGTCTTTCTATGTTATCTACGTCACTTTAAAAAAGTGAAAATGAAATATGTGCAATTAAATCCCGAAGGTAACTTTGACCAATGGGACATTGAGAAAATAAGGGAGTTGAATGATGAAAATGATATTGGAGATTCTTTAGGGCAAAAACTCCTTTATGAAAATGGGACTTCGCGACTTTGGGACATCACATTATGGCCCAAACAGCGAATCCCTTTTCGAAAACATCATTTTCCCTGTAGCTTTGTATGTCTCACCTCTGGTTTAGCTATATCCCGTTGTAAAAGTGGAAAAATACAGTTAATTCAAATTGAGAAAGGGGACACTGAATACATGGAACCCGATCAGGCAAACTATATTCATGACTTAGAAAACATCGGAGATTCAATTCTAAAATTATACATTCTAGAATTTAGGTATCAATCAGAAGTGAAAATCCAATTAAATCATTAGAATTTATGAAAAACTACATGCCAGTTTAGTAACTTCAAGGCATGAAAGTTATCAGTACCAATTTGGCCAAGCCCGTTTTCTTTGAATGGAACGGCGAGACACATTCCACAGGTATTTTCAAATATCCCGTTGACCAAGCACTAACCTTGCAGCAAGAAATTGTTGAAGATGATACCATTGCCGACCGAAGAGTTCACGGGGGTATCTTTAAGGCATGCTATTTGTTTTCTTCCAACAACTACCCGTATTGGAAAGAAAAATATCCAAATTTGGATTGGAAATGGGGCATGTTCGGAGAAAATTTAACAGTTGAAGGTCTGGATGAAGCCCAGTTAAAAATAGGAAGCAAATACAGGTTGGGCTCAGCCCTTCTCCAAATAACCCAACCCCGGGAACCATGCTATAAATTAGGGTATCGATTTGGCAATCAAGATATTTTAGGCCAATTTATTGAACATGCTTGTCCTGGCACATATGTTCGTGTACTTGAAACCGGTCAAGTAGAGAAAGGTGACACATTGGAGCTTTTTGAAGAATCAGAAAGCCCTTTGACTATAAAACAATTTTATAATTTGCTCTTTTCGCGACAAAAAGATAAGGAGTTACTACGACTAGCTGTTGAAAATGATGCCCTCCCGTTGAGAAAAAGAGAAAAATTAAAAAAGTTTCTAAAATAGAAAAGCCCCAAACGGGGCTTCTCAAACTGAAATTAACTAAACAACTATTTTATATTCATAGTTTCTTTATACGTACCCAATTTGTCCACCACAACTACAGTGTACTCATCTTCATAAGCTTTTTCAAAATTAAAGGCCTTTTCAACAACAACTTCTCCTTCAATTTTCTCACTGTAAACCAAGCGGTTTTCACTATCATATACCTCTAGTAGTACAATACCTTGGGTCAAGTTCAACAAGTTCAACATTAACTTGTCTCCCTTTTTTACAAAAACAGGATCCAACGTAACTTCAATCAAGCTTTTCTCAACTTCTGCCTTTGCTGTTCCTTTTTTACCAAATTTCAATGCTGGTCCATTTGCAAACCCCATTACAGAGATTATTAAGATTCCAGCTACTGTAAACGATTTAAGAATTGATTTCATAACGTTTCGCTTTTTTAAGATTACAAGACAAAACTACCTTGGAACTCCGTACAAAAACACAACCATCTTTTCAAATATCTATGCAATTTTAACCTAGTTGATGTGTTAACAAAGTATTAATGATAAAATAGCATAGTTTTTTGGTAATTTTGCATAGATTATCTATTCAACCAACATATACTTTTATACTATGAAAGGAAAAATGGGGATGGTATTACAAAAGCCTGCTTTTGAAGCAATTGCACCAAGTTTTGGGCACTCTTTTACATATCAAAAGTTTAGCGCCAATAAGGAAAATAAGAACAATGGGTGGCACTATCATCCAGAGTTGGAATTGGTATATATTAACGGTGGGTCCGGAAAAAGGCAAATAGGGAGTCACGTTTCCTATTTTAGGGAAGGGGACCTTATTTTGATAGGTTCAAACCTACCACATTGTGGATTTACGGATAAATTGACGGGAAATAAGAGTGAAACCCTCGTTCAAATGAAATATGATTTCCTGGGAAGTGATTTTTTTGATATTCCAGAAATGAAAAACATTCAAAAGCTGTTTGAAGTGGCCAAGGGAGGTATAGCTTTTCATGGTAAGACAAAGATGAAGGTTGGAGAAAAAATGGAAATATTGGAATATCAGACCGATTTTCAACGTCTGCTATCCATTTTGAACATTCTAAATCTACTGGCAACTTCTGATGATATGCGAGTACTGAACGCCGAAGGTTTTTCTATGGAAACCGAAATAAAGGACAATGACCGTATCAACTTAGTGTTCAACCATGTGAAAGCACATTTTAAGGAAGAAATTACATTAGATGAAATTGCCGATATTGTTAGTATGACAGTTCCTTCGTTCTGCAGATATTTTAAAAAAATAACCAATAAGACCTTTACCCAATTTGTAAATGAGTATCGATTGGTGCATGCATCCAAACTATTGGCCGAACAACCTATAAGCATTACCCAGGTTTGCTATGAAAGTGGTTTCAACAATTTTTCCCATTTCAATAAATCCTTCAAGGCGTTTACAGGGCAGAATCCATCTGAATACAGAAACCAACTAAAGGCAGTACTTCAATAGCTATGCAGCTCTTTAGTGAGAAGCGAAACTTGGGATTAATGGATAGTGAAATTTGGTACCATCCCAATTTTCTGAGTGAAAAGCAAGCGGATGACTATTTCAATATCCTTCGAAAGGAGACACCTTGGCGACAAGATGATATCAAGGTATTTGGTAAAGTATATGCACAGCCTAGGTTGACGGCACTTTATTCCAACAATGGAAAGAACTATTCCTATTCCAATATTACCATGGAATCCCTTGCATTTACCGATAAATTGCAACAGCTTAAAAACTTGGTTGACCATGAAGCGAATACTGAATTCACCACTTGTCTATTGAATTTATATCGAAATGGAAAAGATAGCAACGGCTGGCATTCTGATGATGAAAAAGAACTTGGAAAAAATCCTATCATTGCCTCAATATCCTTGGGTGCGGAACGGTTTTTTCACTTGCGGCACAAGTCTGATAAGAGCTTAAAACACAAAATACTATTAGAGCATGGTAGCCTGTTATTAATGCGGGGGCAAACCCAACATTTTTGGCAACATCAAATTGCCAAAACCGCAAAAAAAGTGGAAGAGCGAATCAACTTAACGTTTCGGATTATTAAGTAAAGTGTATTTTTGCAATGCATGAAAAAGAATTTTTCCGAACGGGATGTTGACCGTATCATTGAAATGGCCTGGGAAGACAGAACCCCCTTTGAGGCCATAACCTATCAATTTGGAATTTCCGAACAAGAAACTATTGAGCTTATGCGTAAAGAAATGAAGCGTAGTAGTTTTAAAATGTGGAGAAAACGGGTTCAAGGGCGAAGTACAAAGCACGCCAAACTGAGAAATGATGATGTCAATCGTTTTAAATGTAAAATGCAACGGCAAATCACTGGAAATAAAATTTCAAAAAGATAGCCTAGTTAGCTCCGAGTAAATCTTTTAATTCTTTATTTATTCTAAATTCATTCTTTTCTAGCTCTGTAAGTATTCAACCACAATGATGCCAACAACTTATCCTCCATTTTAAAAGAATCTTAAATTCTAGCGGAGAGTTCAAAACATTTGGGATTTTTTTAACTAAGCTTCCCCTTAAATTTGCCCAGCTAATTCAAACTAATCCATGTCAAAATATTTTTTGATATTACTTGCGCTTGCCTCACCTTTTCTGCTATCCTCCCAAGAATCTTCCAAAGAATTTATTGTCAAGTTCATTAATCAACCCATTCAAATTGATGGAATTCTGGACGAATCCATTTGGGAAACTGCTGAAAGTGCCCATAATTTTCAACAATATTTTCCTACCGATTCCATCTTAGCGATTCAGCAGACCGATATCAAAATGCTGTACAGCAGTACCACTTTATATATTGGTATAACACTTCGTGCTGAAGGTGATGACTATATAATCCCCTCTTTGGAACGTGACTACAGAGCGGGTGGCAATGACAATATCAGCCTGTTGTTCGACACATTCAACGATGGCACGAATGCCTTTTTATTTGGTATGAACCCTTACGGGGTACGAAGAGAGGCTCTTATTTCCAATGGAGGGACTTCGTTAAGTGGGTTTACTACCTCATGGGACATTAAGTGGCGTGGCGAAGCAAAGATCACTGATGAAGGCTATGTGTGTGAAATGGCTATCCCCCTTACTTCTTTTAAGTTTAAGCAAGGTGAGACCAAATGGCGTTTCAATAGCTACCGATTTGACATGCAGACCAATGAAACCAGTACATGGGCAGAGATACCCCAGAATCAGTTTATATTCAATCTCGCTTTTATGGGAGATATGGTCTTTGAAAAACCCTTGGGCAAATCTCGCACTCCATTGGCCCTGATACCTTACATTAACGGACTCTCGCAAAAGGATTTTGAAGCTGATGAAAATCTAAACAATGTGGCCATTGGTGGTGATGCCAAGGTAGCTATTGGGAATGGTCTTAATCTAGATATCACCGTAAATCCTGATTTTTCCAATGTTCAGGTAGACGATATTTTTACCAACCTTACCCGATTTGAAATATCCCTGCCTGAAAGACGGCAATTTTTTATAGACAATAACGACCTTTTCGGAACATTTGGTAGCGAAAGGGATGCAAATCCCTTTTTCTCCAGACGTATTGGAATTGCTGAAAATTTGGATGGAGAATCGGTAGAAAATGGTATCATAGGAGGTGTTCGACTTAGTGGAAAATTGGATGAGGATTGGCGATTGGGTTTTTTAAATCTTCAAACGGAAGAAGATGTGGCCAATGAAATAGCGAGTAACAACAATACAGTCTTTGCCCTACAAAAGAAAATGTTTTCCCGCTCCAACCTCAGTTTCATATTTGTAAACAGACAAACTTTTGGTGATTACGAATTCTTAGAGGATACCGATCGCTATAATAGGGTTTTAGGCTTGGACTACAATCTGGCCTCATCTGACAATACATGGGTGGGTAAATTCTTTTATCACCAATCGTTTGCTCCAGAAATCGGAAATGAAAGCAGCTCTGCAGGCGCCGATCTTTTCTATAATTCCAGACATATAAATTTTGGTCTTAGAAACTCTTATGTGGGTAACGATTTTCGCTCAGACCTAGGGTTCATAAGACGAACCGATGTAATTATTTCCAGACCTTTTATAGAGTATAACTTTTGGCCTAAAAAGGGTAAAATAAACACCCACGGCTTTCGTTTTTCTCCAAACTTTATCTGGAGACCAACGTTCGATTACCAAAATACAGATTACACCATTTTCAGTAGATGGGGAGCAGAGTTCAAAAACCAGTCACAGTTTGGCGTTAGAATGTTCAATAGGTTTACTTTTTTGGACGAGCCCTTTGACCCTACAGGTACCGACGGTGCAGCTGAATTACCTGCTGATGTGGGTTATTACTACACAAGTTTTGAGTTTAACTTTGATTCTGACCCCAGAAGGGTTTTTTCCTACTCTATTGAACCGGGTTATGGAGATTTTTTTAATGGTACTCGATTTTCACTTGAAAGCTCTTTCAACCTCAGGTTGCAACCTAAGTTTTTTCTATCTCTTAATTTAAATTACGACCGTATTGAGCTTCCAGACCCCTTCCCTGATGCGGATCTCTGGTTAGTGAGTCCGCAAATCAACATTACCTTTAGCAAGTCCATCTTTTGGTCGAACACCATTCAATATAGTAATCAACAAGATAATCTCGGTATCAACTCAAGACTACAATGGCGTTTTGCGCCATTGTCCGATTTGTTCATTGTTTATAATGACAACTACTTTGTTGAAGATTTTATGCCAAGAAACCGTTCTATAAATCTACGGCTAACCTATTGGTTGAATATTTAGACGCGTTGATTTTTCTATATTTGAAGAAACCAACAAGGAATGAATGAACTACCCTTTACCGAAGACACCATTATCTTCGGACTCCTTTGTCTCTGCCTAGGATTTGTCTTCTATACTTCCTCAATAAAAAAAGGATTCTGGAAAAAATTCTATTCGATTGTACCCACGGTTTTGATGTGCTATCTATTACCTGCAATAATGGCAAGCACCGGACTTATAAAGGAAGAAGCTTCAAATACGTACTATGTTGCCAGTAGATATTTACTGCCTGCTGCATTGATTTTGATGACCCTAAGTATTGACCTTAAGGCCATATTTGGTCTAGGACCAAAGGCACTCATTATGTTTTTTACAGGAACTCTAGGTATTGTCATAGGTGGGCCTATAGCCATTCTATTGGTATCTATTTTTTCTCCGGAAACAGTCGGGGGAGCAGATTTTGATGCAGTATGGAGAGGTTTGTCCACCATTGCTGGTAGCTGGATAGGTGGAGGTGCAAACCAAGCAGCCATGCTAGAAGTTTTTCAATACAATCCCAAGGAATTCTCTAAAATGGTGCTGGTTGATATTGTCATGGCCAATTTATGGATGGCCATTCTATTGCTTGGTATAGGTAAGACCAAGAAGATAGATTCTTGGTTAAAAGCTGATACTTCATCCATCGAGGCCCTTAAGGTGAAAGTCTCAGAGCATACTGCAAAAATTGCAAGGGTAACTTCTCTGCACGACTTTCTTATGATGCTGTTTTAT
The DNA here is from genome assembly GCF_049333175.1 of Flagellimonas ulvae. Taxonomy (NCBI): domain Bacteria; kingdom Pseudomonadati; phylum Bacteroidota; class Flavobacteriia; order Flavobacteriales; family Flavobacteriaceae; genus Flagellimonas; species Flagellimonas ulvae. Next base: position 4,052,290 of record NZ_CP186325.1, on the reverse strand, counting down.
GCTTTTGTTGGTGTAGGTTTAGCTCATTTTTTAGGACATCACTTTGCTGAATTTTTAGAAAATACATTCGAAGTAGTTAGAAACAAAGAAAAAATCCTGTCATCTTTAGGTTCCAAGTTTTTATGGATGGTAGTTTTTGCTACGGTAATAGGGATTGGTCTTTCATTCACTAAGGCCAAAAATTATGAAGGAGCCGGCGCAAGTAAAATTGGTGGTACGTTTATTTATATACTTGTCGCCACTATTGGGATGAAAATGGATTTGAGCAGGGTTTTAGAAAATCCAGGGTTGCTTGCGGTTGGTTTTATTTGGATTTCTATCCACGCGCTGTTATTAATTCTGGTGGCTAAACTTATCAAAGCGCCTTACTTTTTTATGGCTGTAGGAAGTCAAGCAAATGTAGGTGGGGCGGCATCAGCACCTGTTGTGGCGGCAGAATTTCATCCTTCTTTAACCTCTGTGGGCATTTTACTTGCTGTATTTGGTTATGTGGTGGGAACAGCAGGAGCCTATATTTGTGCGCTGCTCATGGAAGTGGCCTCCCAGATGTAATACACCTCTCTAAAACATAAAAATTCAGGAATTATATGCATATTTGCCCCGCAAAAAGTGTTTTCATGAAACGAATTCTATTGTTCTCCATTTTAAGTTTGCTGATTTGGTCTTGTAGTACCGAAAAGAAGTATAATATGACCGTCTCGGGCAATATTAAAGGCTTGAAAAAAGGCAAACTGTTCTTTCAGCAATTCAAGGATTCTTCAGTGGTCAATTTGGATTCTTTGGAAATCAAGGGAGATGGTACCTTTTCCTTTTCCCATTATTTGGAAAGCCCTGAAGTATTGTATCTGTACCTTGAAAAAGAGGACAATAACGATATTAACGACCGTATTATATTTTTTGGAGAGCCTGGAGAAATTGTGATAAACACTTCATGGAAGACTTTTGATTTGAGTCCTGAGATTTCAGGATCCAAAAGCCATGACAAAATGGAAGAATTCAACGAAATGATTTCCCAATTCAACATAAAGGAATTGGAACTCACTCAAAAATTCAGTTCCGAAGAAATACGGGAAGATTCTTTAGCAGTAGATTCAATTCAACAACTGATTCGTGGAAATATAATCAGTCGATACCGCTATGCTCTTAATTTTGGGTTGAACAATGCCGACTCCTATGCAACACCCTACATCATGATGACCGAAGCTGCTGAGGCCAATCCAAAATACTTGGATTCCATCTACAGCCAGTTGACACCAGAGGTTTTGGGATCAAAATACGGTAAAGAGTTCAAAGAGTTCTTGAAGAAAGAATAGATTAGTCAGCGAGTTTGTTCAACTCTTCTACTAATTGGGTAGCTTTAACTTCCAATTGCGACCTTATGTCTTTGAAATGGATTTTTTTATCATCCACCTCCTTTTGATGAATTTTGGACATTAATTCGTCAAAAGCCATGATGGCCTTATCAATAATAACACTGCCTTCTTCTGAATTTTTTTTGTCGGAGCCCGCTTCCCAAATATAGACAGCCTCTATAATATCGCCCAATACAAAATTTACATCTTTCTTTAAGTCACGAATACTAGCCATGCCTCGTTTTTTTCAAAGGTAATATTAAATGCTAACTTCTAAAAGTGTTGCCTTATCCGTCTTGAGATTAATTGAATTACTACATGCTGGGACCAATATGGTCTCTCCTTTATATAGGGTTGCACTCCCAGCTGCATTAGCAACGTTAACTTCACCGCCAACACACATGTAGATTGTAAAAGAGTCCCTAGATGATAAATCAACTTCCATGGTCCGGTCAATGTTTAAATAATTAGTTTTAAAATAAGGCGAATCTACCATGCAGTTAGGTGTATTTTTCTGATTCGAATACATTACCTTAAAATCATCCTTTTTCTCATAATCCATTGCGTCCAATGCCTGTTCGGTGTGAAGCTCTCTTAGATTTCCGTTTTTATCTTTTCTATTGAAATCGAACACTCTGTACGTTACATCCGAGGTCTGCTGAATCTCGGCCAACATGACGCCTGCACCAATGGCATGAATCTTACCGGTATTTATGAAAAAAGTATCCCCTTCTTTTACGTTTTCGTAATTCATCAAATCCAAAAGAGTGTTTTCCTCCAAGCTTTTTACGTATTCCGCCTTTTCCACTGTTTTATTGAAGCCTACAATAAGTTGGGCACCTGGATCGGCATCCATAATGTACCACATTTCGGTTTTACCAAATGAGTTGTGCCTCTCCTTTGCCAAGGCATCATTTGGGTGCAACTGGATGGAAAGGTCCTTTTTTGCATCAATAAATTTTATCAAAATCGGAAAATCCATACCAAAACGTTCTACCACACTTTTTCCTAAAAGTTTCTCCCTTTCTTTATCGATAAGCTCACTTAGTGAAACTCCTTTCAATGGTCCTTCCGCAACTATTGAAATATCTCCATCCACCCCTGAAAGTTCCCAGCTTTCTCCGGTGATTTCACTTTTTATGGGTTTTCCCAAAACATCTTTTAACTTGGTTCCGCCCCAAAGTCTCTCCTTAAGAATAGGTTTAAATTTTAATGGATACAACATATTAGCCAGAATAGGTTACGAAGTTCCGTGGTGTTTCGTACAAAACCACTTCTAAATTTTTGGCGTTGTCTATATGAGGTCTTAGTTTATTCCATATGACCACAGCAATATTTTCTGCTGTGGGATTCAAGTTTTTAAAATCTGGAACATCTTCATTTAAATTTTTATGGTCAAACTGGTCTTCCACATACTCCTTTATCAAGTCCTTTAATAACTTCATATCCATAACATAACCGGTGACAGGGTCAATCTCTCCTTCTACACTGACAATTAAATCGTAATTATGTCCGTGATATCTTGGGTTGTTGCATTTTCCGAAAACCGCTTCATTTTTTTCGAAGCTCCATTCTGGATTATACAAGCGATGGGCAGCGTTAAAATGTGCTTTTCTACTAACTTTTACCATGAGGACTTTTCACTATGTTCAACAAGATAATCATAAAAGCGCTCAAAAATAATCTTGAACCATGCTGTATACTCTTGGGGATTGTCTGAGATATCCTGTTTTATATTTGAGGGATGCATCCATTTCCAACTGGCCACTTCTTCAGGATTGATATCTGGAACATCGTTGTAATACCCAATCATAACATGGTCAAGTTCGTGTTCTGTTAGTCCATTATCAAAAGGTGCTTTGTAGATGAATGAAAAAAGTTCCTTGAGCTCTACCTCAAATCCCATTTCTTCTTGTAATCTTCGTTTTCCGGCCTCAATGTTGGTTTCACCTTCCCTTTGATGACTACAACAAGTGTTGGTCCATAAAAGTGGAGAATGGTATTTGTCCTCCGCTCTTTGTTGAAGCATTATCTCTCCAGACTTGTTCACTATAAAAACCGAAAAAGCCCTATGTAGTACAGCTTTTTCGTGGGCTTCCATTTTAGGCATTAAACCTATGGGTTGGTCGTCTTCGTTGACCAATATCACATTTTCTTCTTTCATAGGGTAAAAATAGGGCGTTTACAGGAATTGTTCCTGTCAACCAACCTAAATATTGTACAAAAATTGTTGTTAGAAGAAACGTGGAGACTTTAAGTTCCCTATGTTACGAATGAAATCGTATCGAACAATAATCTCAAATGAACCATCATTGAAAGAGGTAGCACCCAAATCTGTAATTTCTCTATCATAAGCTACACCTATGAGCATCTCATCAGAAATACGAAATCCAAAAAGGCCACTGAAAGCGGCATCCCATCTGTAAGCAATACCTCCGATAAACTTTTCGTTGAACATAAAATTGGCCGAAACGTCCACTTGTAAGGGTGCTCCCTGTACCAACTTCGTTAACAGAGTTGGTTTAAATTTCAAGAATGGGTTTATATCATAAACATACCCTGTAATAAGATACCAATTAATCTGTTCTTTTGCAGTTGAAATAGAAGATTCATCAAAGTGGGTGGTCTCCAGAATTCTAGGAGCAGAAAAACCAGCGTAGAATCTGTCCGTGTGGTAATATACCCCAGCACCAATATTGGGTGAAAACTGATTTTGAATATCTTGTTGTGCCTGAAGTTGGGGGTCAATTTCAAATTCATCCAATTCAGAAAAACGAATATCAAGCATATGGGCACTTGCCTTTAATCCAAAACTAAGCTTTGAACTATAGGATGTTTGAATGGTGTATGAAAAATCAACGTCAAAGTAGGTCTCCGAGGTTGGTCCTATTTTGTCATTTACTATGGATACTCCTAAACCTACTCCTCTATACCCCATTGGAGTGTGCAAATTGAGGGTCTGGGTTTCTGGAGCCCCATCTAAACCAACCCATTGATTTCTATACAGCGCGGCAATACTCAAATGCCCACGGGAACCCGCATACGCTGGATTCACGCTAACGGTATTGTACATGTATTGGGTATATTGGGCATCCTGTTGTGCAGACACATGGGTGGTTGCTGCAAAAAAACAACTCAGAAACAATCCAAGAATTAACTTTCCTCTTTTTTTCTCTACTATCATCATTTCTTTAACGGTTAATGTATAAGTAACCTGAGAGTTGTTTCATACTTCCGTTTTGGTCTTCATAATCCACAATGTAGAAATAGGTTCCCACTGGTAATTTGTTGTCTTTGTCAACAGTTACTCTCCCCGTGGAAGTACCATCGAAGGTATTTGTATTATTATCGTATCCCCGCGTCTGGAATACTAGAACACCCCATCTATTGTAAACTTTAACAGTATTGTTTGGGAAATTTTCAATCCCTCTAATAGTCAAGACATCATGAACCGTATCCCCATTTGGAGTTATTACATTAATTACATCTGGTATTTCTTCTTCAGTAGGTCCTAAGTCTGGATCTAGATAGTTAGGTATCCCGTCATTATCAGAATCATCATTCACATAGTTACCGTCCAAGTTCAAATCTTCATCAGTAGTGGCAATTCCATCATCATCATCATCCATATCTCTAAAATCCACTTCTCCATCAGAATCAGTATCTGGTAAGTCATTTAAAGGATCGTTGATTTCATCATTGATATCAGAATCATCCAGTCTACCTCCTTCATATCCATCATCCAAACCATCTCCATCGGTATCAGTACCCACAAAGCTTACGTCTGGTGTACCATCCTGGTTAAAATCATTTCCTTCTATGTTATCAGGTATGTTATCACCATCACTGTCCTCATCTACATAGTCCGGTAGGCCATCAATATCTGTATCCACAGGAATCAGACCTATGTTCGGTCCATTTTCATAGGCATCGTCAACTCCATTTGAGTTGGCATCCACCAAACTCGGAGGAATGTATCCTTCAGTGCTTTGTGCCTCCACATTATCTGGAATACCATCGTTGTCACTATCAATATCCAGATAATCCGGTATACCATCACTGTCAGAATCAGTAGGGTCAGTAGAAGGATCATTGTCCAAATCTGCATTTAAATCTTCAAAGCTGTTGAGTATACCGTCTCCGTCTGTGTCCAAATTAGCACCAGGAGGGGTTACCGTTACTGTCACAGTAGCCGTACTACAGTTTCCATTTAAATCACAGATGGTGTATTGAAAGGTATCCATCCCAACAAACCTTGTATTGGGTACGTAGGTGACTGTATCATCTGATGGGTCTGATGGAGTTCCGTTTGTATTTAGATTGGCTGTTCCGTTCGCTGGAATAGTAACTGTGAGAGATCCTGATGAATGTATATCGTTATCGTTCGCCAATATGTCAATTTCAATGGAAGTATCTTGTAATACTGTTACAGAATCATCAAAAGCATCAACAATAGGTAAAACATCCACAGTAACAGTAGCTGTGCTACAATCGCCTGATGAATTACAAACGGTATAATCAAAGGAATCCGAACCGTTGAAATCAGGGTTTGGTATGTAAGTTACTACGTCATCTGTTGGGTCATTGATGGTTCCATTATCATTTATATTGACTGTTCCATTAGTTGGAGTGGTTGCCGTTAAGGTACCTGTGGAAGGCAAATCAGAATCATTGGCGAAAATAGGTACATCCACCATACTGTCTTCATCCACGGTTACAAAATCATCCACCAATGTGGCAGCTTGACTCATGCACACCACTGTAAAACGTGGTAAATTGCTGTTATTTCCGGCTTTTGAAATGGTCGCCACGTAGCGTTCAACAGAGGTTGTACTTGTTACCGTAGGTTGTGTTTGATCTCCGCTCACTGTAGGATTCCAGGTAATCGTAGCTCCAGAAGGAACACTAGCTGAAATATCCAAGGTAACCTGATTATCAGGAGCCCTACAATCCGTAAGAATAAAATATCCCGTAGCATTTGACCCGCAAAGTGTACCATCATAGGTGGCGAAATAGACACCAGGTTGTGTAGCTTCATAAAATGAGTTTGTACTCAAAACTGTACCCAAATCTGAAGCTTCAAACCACTGATAGTTACTTTCATCACCACTGGAAGGTGCTTGAAGTAAAAATTGTGCGTTGGAGGAGTTCATCCCAAAAAACAGGATAAACAATCCGATGAGTAAAGACTTGTATATGTTATTTGAATTCAAAATCCTTTTAGTCCTTATCTGTTGTTATTTTACTACAAACACTACATTGATAAGTGCATTATAATCCGCTGGCTGGTTAAATACCTGATAGGATAGCACTCCATTTGCATCAATTGACATATTCTGCACAGTTGTTCCATCCCCGAATACATTAGGATCAGCGAAAGTGACATAGTAATACAATTCGCTTGGTTGATAGTTTGGTATAGCTGAAGGAGCACCTGAACTAGCTACCGTTGGTGTTGCAAATTGGGTGATGTACTCATCATACAGGTTTATGGAGAATGTTCCGTTAACCGAAGCATCTACAGCAATAGAGGGTGGATAAAACACCCTCGCTGCTTTTGAAGTAATTGGAGCCATAGCCTGTATGGCTTCTTCAACGGTTCGTTCTAAAGTAGTATCAGTGGAAGGGTCGGTTGGACTAATCCCTGTTTGATTCACCTCATATGGAGTCCCTAAAACTGAACCATCATTTACAATTAGTCCATCTCCATCTACATTAATAGGCGAATCCAAATTTACTTCTGTAGCAGTTTGATTATCTGTCGAAAAAAGCCCGTCTCCATCAAAAAACAATGCGTTACCTGAATTTGTACTTATATCGGCCGTGAACTCGTTGCTGCCGTCAAGGTTCAGTCCGTTGCCGGCCGTATACTGGGTGTCGTTGTCCGTTCTACCGGCCAATGCCTCTATCGCCCCCTGTACATCGGTCTCGCCCAAGGTGGCCGTCGTGTCGTCAAAGCCTACCTCGCCGGCGTTCTGGTCATCGGTGTCAGTAGCGTAGATTCCGTTGGCGCGCACGTCCAGTGCGTTGTTCGCATCAGGGCTGGCAACCGCCGTGAACTCGTTGCTGCCGTCAAGGTTCAGACCGTTGCCGGCCGTATATTGGGTGTCGTTGTCCGTTCTACCGGCCAATGCCTCTATCGCCCCCTGTACATCCGTCTCGCCCAAGGTGGCCGTCGTGTCGTCGAAGCTTACCTCGCCAGCGTTCTGGTCATCGGTGTCGGTAGCGTAGATCCCGTTGGCGCGCACGTCCAGTGCGTTGTTCGCATCAGGGCTGGCAACCGCCGTGAACTCGTTGCTGCCATCAAGGTTCAGTCCGTTGCCGGCCGTATATTGTGTATCGTTGTCCGTATCAGGAACGTAAAGACCGTTCGCATCTATCGTCAAGGCGTTGCCCGCCGTACTGCTCACATCCGCAGAGAAAACTGTACCCGTAAGGTCAAGACCGCCACCAGCTGTGTACTGCGTGTCGTTGTCCGTCCTTCCGGCCAGTGCCTCTATCGCCCCCTGTACATCGGTCTCGCCCAAGGTGGCCGTCGTGTCGTCAAAGCCTACCTCGCCGGCGTTCTGGTCATCCGTGTCGGTGGCGTAGATCCCGTTGGCACGTACGTCCAAAGCGTTGTTCGCATCAGGGCTCGCAACAGCGGTGAACTCGTTGCTGCCGTCTAGGTTCAGTCCGTTGCCGGCCGTATATTGGGTGTCGTTGTCCGTATCAGGAACGTAAAGACCGTTCGCATCTATCGTCAAGGCGTTGCCCGCCGTACTGCTCACATCCGCAGAGAAAACTGTACCCGTAAGGTCAAGACCGCCACCAGCTGTGTACTGCGTGTCGTTGTCCGCTCTACCGGCCAATGCCTCTATCGCCCCCTGTACATCCGTCTCGCCCAAGGTGGCGGTGGTGTCGTCGAAGCCTACCTCTCCGGCGTTCTGGTCATCCGTGTCGGTCGCGTAGATCCCGTTGGCACGTACGTCCAGTGCGTTGTTCGCATCAGGGCTCGCAACAGCGGTGAACTCGTTGCTGCCGTCTAGGTTCAGTCCGTTACCGGCCGTATATTGGGTGTCGTTGTCCGTCCTACCGGCCAATGCCTCTATCGCCCCCTGTACATCCGTCTCGCCCAAGGTGGCGGTGGTGTCGTCGAAGCTCACCTCGCCGGCGTTCTGGTCATCGGTGGCGTAGATCCCATTGGCACGTACGTCCAAAGCGTTGTTCGCATCAGGGCTCGCAACAGCGGTGAACTCGTTGCTGCCGTCTAGGTTCAGTCCGTTGCCGGCCGTATATTGGGTGTCGTTGTCCGTTCTACCGGCCAATGCCTCTATCGCCCCCTGTACATCCGTCTCGCCCAAGGTGGCCGTCGTGTCGTCGAAGCTTACCTCGCCAGCGTTCTGGTCATCGGTGTCGGTAGCGTAGATCCCGTTGGCGCGCACGTCCAGTGCGTTGTTCGCATCAGGGCTGGCAACCGCCGTGAACTCGTTGCTGCCATCAAGGTTCAGTCCGTTGCCGGCCGTATATTGTGTATCGTTGTCCGTATCAGGAACGTAAAGACCGTTCGCATCTATCGTCAAGGCGTTGCCCGCCGTACTGCTCACATCCGCAGAGAAAACTGTACCCGTAAGGTCAAGACCGCCACCAGCTGTGTACTGCGTGTCGTTGTCCGTCCTTCCGGCCAGTGCCTCTATCGCCCCCTGTACATCGGTCTCGCCCAAGGTGGCCGTCGTGTCGTCAAAGCCTACCTCGCCGGCGTTCTGGTCATCCGTGTCGGTGGCGTAGATCCCGTTGGCACGTACGTCCAAAGCGTTGTTCGCATCAGGGCTCGCAACAGCGGTGAACTCGTTGCTGCCGTCTAGGTTCAGTCCGTTGCCGGCCGTATATTGGGTGTCGTTGTCCGTATCAGGAACGTAAAGACCGTTCGCATCTATCGTCAAGGCGTTGCCCGCCGTACTGCTCACATCCGCAGAGAAAACTGTACCCGTAAGGTCAAGACCGCCACCAGCTGTGTACTGCGTGTCGTTGTCCGCTCTACCGGCCAATGCCTCTATCGCCCCCTGTACATCCGTCTCGCCCAAGGTGGCGGTGGTGTCGTCGAAGCCTACCTCTCCGGCGTTCTGGTCATCCGTGTCGGTCGCGTAGATCCCGTTGGCACGTACGTCCAGTGCGTTGTTCGCATCAGGGCTGGCCACTGCCGTGAACTCGTTGCTGCCGTCAAGGTTCAGTCCGTTGCCGGCCGTATACTGGGTGTCGTTGTCCGTCCTACCGGCCAATGCCTCTATCGCCCCCTGTACATCCGTCTCGCCCAAGGTGGCCGTCGTGTCGTCGAAGCCTACCTCGCCAGCGTTCTGGTCATCGGTGTCGGTCGCGTAGATCCCGTTGGCACGTACGTCCAAAGCGTTGTTCGCATCAGGGCTGGCCACTGCCGTGAACTCGTTGCTGCCGTCAAGGTTCAGTCCGTTGCCGGCCGTATATTGGGTGTCGTTGTCCGTCCTTCCGGCCAGTGCCTCTATCGCCCCCTGTACATCCGTCTCGCCCAAGGTGGCCGTCGTGTCGTCGAAGCCTACCTCGCCGGCGTTCTGGTCATCCGTGTCGGTGGCGTAGATCCCGTTGGCACGTACGTCCAAAGCGTTGTTCGCATCAGGGCTCGCAACAGCGGTGAACTCGTTGCTGCCGTCTAGGTTCAGTCCGTTGCCGGCCGTATATTGGGTGTCGTTGTCCGTCCTACCGGCCAATGCCTCTATCGCCCCCTGTACATCCGTCTCGCCCAAGGTGGCCGTGGTGTCGTCGAAGCCTACCTCTCCAGCGTTCTGGTCATCGGTGTCGGTCGCGTAGATCCCGTTGGCACGTACGTCCAAAGCGTTGTTCGCATCAGGGCTGGCCACTGCCGTGAACTCGTTGCTGCCGTCAAGGTTCAGTCCGTTGCCGGCCGTATATTGGGTGTCGTTGTCCGTCCTTCCGGCCAGTGCCTCTATCGCCCCCTGTACATCGGTCTCGCCCAATGCAGCAGTGGTGTCGTCGAAGCTCACCTCGCCGGCGTTCTGGTCATCCGTGTCGGTGGCGTAGATCCCGTTGGCACGTACGTCCAAAGCGTTGTTCGCATCAGGGCTCGCAACAGCGGTGAACTCGTTGCTGCCGTCTAGGTTCAGTCCGTTGCCGGCCGTATATTGGGTGTCGTTGTCCGTATCAGGAACGTAAAGACCGTTCGCATCTATCGTCAAGGCGTTGCCCGCCGTACTGCTCACATCCGCAGAGAAAACTGTACCCGTAAGGTCAAGACCGCCACCAGCTGTGTACTGCGTGTCGTTGTCCGTCCTTCCGGCCAGTGCCTCTATCGCCCCCTGTACATCGGTCTCGCCCAAGGTGGCCGTCGTGTCGTCAAAGCCTACCTCGCCGGCGTTCTGGTCATCCGTGTCGGTGGCGTAGATCCCGTTGGCGCGCACGTCCAGTGCGTTGTTCGCATCAGGGCTCGCAACCGCCGTGAACTCGTTGCTGCCATCAAGGTTCAGTCCGTTGCCGGCCGTATATTGGGTGTCGTTGTCCGTCCTTCCGGCCAGTGCCTCTATCGCCCCCTGTACATCCGTCTCGCCCAAGGTGGCCGTCGTGTCGTCAAAGCCTACCTCGCCAGCGTTCTGGTCATCGGTGGCGTAGATCCCGTTGGCACGTACGTCCAAAGCGTTGTTCGCATCAGGGCTCGCAACCGCCGTGAACTCGTTGCTGCCATCAAGGTTCAGTCCGTTGCCGGCCGTATACTGGGTGTCGTTGTCCGTCCTTCCGGCCAATGCCTCTATCGCCCCCTGTACATCGGTCTCGCCCAAGGTGGCCGTCGTGTCGTCAAAGCCTACCTCGCCGGCGTTCTGGTCATCCGTGTCGGTCGCGTAGATCCCGTTGGCACGTACGTCCAAAGCGTTGTTCGCATCAGGGCTCGCAACAGCGGTGAACTCGTTGCTGCCGTCTAGGTTCAGTCCGTTGCCGGCCGTATACTGGGTGTCGTTGTCCGTCCTACCGGCCAATGCCTCTATCGCCCCCTGTACATCCGTCTCGCCCAAGGTGGCGGTGGTGTCGTCGAAGCCTACCTCTCCGGCGTTCTGGTCATCCGTGTCGGTCGCGTAGATCCCGTTGGCACGTACGTCCAGTGCGTTGTTCGCATCAGGGCTCGCAACAGCGGTGAACTCGTTGCTGCCATCAAGGTTCAGTCCGTTACCGGCCGTATATTGGGTGTCGTTGTCCGTTCTACCGGCCAATGCCTCTATCGCCCCCTGTACATCCGTCTCGCCCAAGGTGGCCGTCGTGTCGTCGAAGCTTACCTCGCCAGCGTTCTGGTCATCGGTGTCGGTAGCGTAGATCCCGTTGGCGCGCACGTCCAAAGCGTTGTTCGCATCAGGGCTCGCAACCGCCGTGAACTCGTTGCTGCCGTCTAGGTTCAGTCCGTTGCCGGCCGTATATTGGGTGTCGTTGTCCGTCCTTCCGGCCAGTGCCTCTATCGCCCCCTGTACATCCGTCTCGCCCAAGGTGGCCGTCGTGTCGTCGAAGCTTACCTCGCCAGCGTTCTGGTCATCGGTGTCGGTAGCGTAGATCCCGTTGGCGCGCACGTCCAGTGCGTTGTTCGCATCAGGGCTCGCAACAGCGGTGAACTCGTTGCTGCCGTCTAGGTTCAGTCCGTTGCCGGCCGTATACTGGGTGTCGTTGTCCGTCCTACCGGCCAATGCCTCTATCGCCCCCTGTACATCGGTCTCGCCCAATGCAGCAGTGGTGTCGTCGAAGCTCACCTCGCCGGCGTTCTGGTCATCCGTGTCGGTGGCGTAGATCCCGTTGGCACGTACGTCCAAAGCGTTGTTCGCATCAGGGCTCGCAACAGCGGTGAACTCGTTGCTGCCGTCTAGGTTCAGTCCGTTGCCGGCCGTATATTGGGTGTCGTTGTCCGTATCAGGAACGTAAAGACCGTTCGCATCTATCGTCAAGGCGTTGCCCGCCGTACTGCTCACATCCGCAGAGAAAACTGTACCCGTAAGGTCAAGACCGCCACCAGCTGTGTACTGCGTGTCGTTGTCCGCTCTACCGGCCAATGCCTCTATCGCCCCCTGTACATCCGTCTCGCCCAAGGTGGCGGTGGTGTCGTCGAAGCCTACCTCTCCGGCAGTCTGATTGTCGGTTCCCGTACCATCTTGTAGGGCTGAAAGGTTAATTATAGGGTCTATCTGATTTGGAATGTTTAATGTAAGGTTGGTCCCTGATAAAGAACCACCTGTTACGAAATCATTCCCATCGGAACCACCTGCGAGTACAAGCGCATCTATCCTGCTATCTATTTCTTCGAGCACATCTTCTACATTGTCACTTGTAAAGTTCCCACCTGTATCCAGAATGTCCACCTCCTCGGCATTCTGGTCATCGGTGACGTAGATCCCGTTGGCGCGCACGTCCAGTGCGTTGTTCGCATCAGGGCTCGCAACAGCGGTGAACTCGTTGCTGCCGTCTAGGTTCAGTCCGTTGCCGGCCGTATATTGGGTGTCGTTGTCCGTCCTGCCGGCCAGTGCCTCTATCGCGCCCTGTACATCCGTCTCGCCCAAGGTGGCCGTCGTGTCGTCAAAGCCTACCTCGCCAGCGTTCTGGTCATCAGTGGCGTAGATCCCGTTGGCACGTACGTCCAAAGCGTTGTTCGCATCAGGGCTCGCAACAGCGGTGAACTCGTTGCTGCCGTCTAGGTTCAGTCCGTTACCGGCCGTATATTGGGTGTCGTTGTCCGTCCTACCGGCCAATGCCTCTATCGCCCCCTGTACATCCGTCTCGCCCAAGGTGGCCGTCGTGTCGTCGAAGCCTACCTCGCCAGCGTTCTGGTCATCGGTGTCGGTCGCGTAGATCCCGTTGGCACGTACGTCCAAAGCGTTGTTCGCATCAGGGCTGGCCACTGCCGTGAACTCGTTGCTGCCGTCAAGGTTCAGTCCGTTACCCGCTGTATATTGTGTGTCGTTGTCGGCTCTTCCGGCCAATGCCTCTATCGCCCCCTGTACATCCGTCTCGCCCAAGGTGGCGGTGGTGTCGTCGAAGCCTACCTCTCCGGCGTTCTGGTCATCCGTGTCGGTCGCGTAGATCCCGTTGGCACGTACGTCCAGTGCGTTGTTCGCATCAGGGCTCGCAACAGCGGTGAACTCGTTGCTGCCGTCTAGGTTAAGTCCGTTACCGGCCGTATATTGGGTGTCGTTGTCCGTTCTACCGGCCAATGCCTCTATCGCCCCCTGTACATCCGTCTCGCCCAAGGTGGCCGTCGTGTCGTCGAAGCTTACCTCGCCAGCGTTCTGGTCATCGGTGTCGGTAGCGTAGATCCCGTTGGCGCGCACGTCCAGTGCGTTGTTCGCATCAGGGCTGGCAACCGCCGTGAACTCGTTGCTGCCATCAAGGTTCAGTCCGTTGCCGGCCGTATATTGTGTATCGTTGTCCGTATCAGGAACGTAAAGACCGTTCGCATCTATCGTCAAGGCGTTGCCCGCCGTACTGCTCACATCCGCAGAGAAAACTGTACCCGTAAGGTCAAGACCGCCACCAGCTGTGTACTGCGTGTCGTTGTCCGTCCTTCCGGCCAGTGCCTCTATCGCCCCCTGTACATCGGTCTCGCCCAAGGTGGCCGTCGTGTCGTCAAAGCCTACCTCGCCGGCGTTCTGGTCATCCGTGTCGGTGGCGTAGATCCCGTTGGCACGTACGTCCAAAGCGTTGTTCGCATCAGGGCTCGCAACAGCGGTGAACTCGTTGCTGCCGTCAAGGTTCAGTCCGTTGCCGGCCGTATATTGGGTGTCGTTGTCCGTCCTTCCGGCCAGTGCCTCTATCGCCCCCTGTACATCCGTCTCGCCCAAGGTGGCCGTCGTGTCGTCAAAGCCTACCTCGCCAGCGTTCTGGTCATCGGTGTCGGTCGCGTAGATCCCGTTGGCACGTACGTCCAAAGCGTTGTTCGCATCAGGGCTGGCCACTGCCGTGAACTCGTTGCTGCCGTCAAGGTTCAGTCCGTTGCCGGCCGTATATTGGGTGTCGTTGTCCGTCCTTCCGGCCAGTGCCTCTATCGCCCCCTGTACATCCGTCTCGCCCAAGGTGGCCGTCGTGTCGTCGAAGCCTACCTCTCCGGCGTTCTGGTCATCCGTGTCGGTCGCGTAGATCCCGTTGGCACGTACGTCCAGTGCGTTGTTCGCATCAGGGCTCGCAACAGCGGTGAACTCGTTGCTGCCGTCTAGGTTAAGTCCGTTGCCGGCCGTATACTGGGTGTCGGTATTGATTAAGTTTGCTAAATCAACTAATGCGACTGAAAATGTATTGGTATCAGAATCTGTAATTACCAGATTTGTGTTGGTCGCATCAATTTCAAACGATACAACTGTTGTATTTGTATCTGTTAATGTATCACTCAAACTACTCAAATCAACATTTACACTACCTCCATCTTCCAAAGTCAATGTTAGTTCATTGGTTAGCCCATCCAATGTAAAACTCTGCAATTGCTGATTATCATCCGATGTTAACTCCCAAGAGTCCCCATCCCAGAAGAAAATTGTTCCAGTTGTAGTATTGACATAGATATCTCCAGCATCAGCTCCAGAGGGTGTAGTTACTCCTGGAGTATTTACTGCGGTTCCCTTTAGTACTTCACAATTACATTGGTCTTGCAAAGTGACCGTGGTCTGTGAGAACGTTAGTACAGAGAATAAAACAAAAATGAGAAATATGATGCACTTCTTCATGGGGCTATTGTTTAGCAACATCGTATGTTGAGATATTTGGTATATTTTTCGTTTAGTTGGGTGTTGCCATAACTAGGCACACTACATCTTTTAACAAAATTACCTATACCCTTAGGGGGTGAAAATATTTGTTGTGTACATCCGAAATCCTACTGTCTAGTAAGGAAATTTTGAGGTCATCTCTCTCTGCATGTATTCTTTTCTCCCATGCTTTTGGTCGATAAAAGCACCAAAATCAAGGGTTAAGTGAGTATGCATTTTTCGACCGAAGAGGTATTTAAATACTAAATGAATGAGTTCGGATTAGGAAAATCATCTAATTAAAATTGATTTCTTTTCAAAGAAAGGAGTCAAAAAAATGTAAAGAATACTGTGAAAGAAATACCTGTTTTTATTCTAATTTTTATTGACTCTGTATGTGATTCGACGATTGGTAATCACTCTAGCTACCCTCAACGTAAGTATTGCAGAATTCGATACTAAATCTGGACAACTACTTGTAGAATTTGACAAGACTACCCTAAAGAGATATCCATTTTTATCCACATCTGGAGTATTTACTGTCAATGTAGCTGTTTGGGTTCCCGTATATTCTGTTCCATCTGAAATGTCAGAATAACTAACACCTCCGTTAGTACTAACTTGCCATTGGTAAGTATCCACATTTACGGCGATAACTGAAAAAGTACCATTATTGCCAGCAATGACGGTTTGATTTGCAGGTTGTGTGTTTATTAAAAATTGAGAAACTGTAATAGTTTGCGTTACATCTGTTGTATTACCTGCAGCATCTTCCACTCTATAAGTCCTTGTAATTGTTTCGGGATTGGTTCCACCGTCGCTTACATCACCTATAAATGTTACTGTTGGATTTACAGTACAATTATCAGCTTCATCAGTAACGACCAATGGGTCTGCTAGTGGGACATCTGAAGCACAAAATACCACAATTGGTGCAGGGTTACTTGCTGTAGGGGCTTCATCATCAGTTACTGTAACATCAAAACTATAGGTTGAAGTATTTCCAAATGCATCAGTAACCTCATACGTATTTGTGGTAGTTCCTACAGGAAATGGGTCTCCTGTCGCAAAACCTGCCGTCTGTACGGGTTGAAGTATAGCTGCTGGACAAGCTCCAGAGCCTGATGTATCCGCTATTTTAAGCCCAGGAATCGTGAGGTCATCCAATCGGGCCCTATCAGTTGCGTTGTTATCTGTTTCAAAATCGAACCTTACTCTATAATTTCCTGTCACACTAACATCGATAACCTCGGCCTGTACGCTATTGTTGGCATACGTTTCATTAAAAATTACGGTTGATACATTCGCTTCGTCGACCAAAGAGACTGTTATTCTATTATTATTCCTAGCTCGGTCTATTCTGTGCGTAAAAGTGATTTGCCCATTTCCATTTAAGTATACTAATGGACTTATCAATCTTCTAGATGCTGTGGAAATCAAATTACTTGTTCTCATGCTGGTACTTCCAGAAAGTGAATTGTTTGTGGATACGGTTGAGCCCGTAAATTGCCAACATTCATTTATTAGGGCATTTCTATTCGGGACTTCAAAATCCTCAAAAACAGGGAAGATTCCATCTCCCATCGCACAATTATCACTTACTGTGGGTAATGTATAGTTTACAACCGCCTCGCATACCCCAGAATCTGCTGAAACCGTAATATCCGAAGGTCCATTTATTACTGGAGCTTCATTGTCATTAACAGTTACAGTAAAGCTACAAGTGGATGAATTTCCAGAATCGTCAGTAGCTGTGTAAACTACCGTAGTTACTCCAGGCAGAAAACTATCTCCCGGATTATAGTTATTGTTCGTAAGCGTAACACCCCCACAATTGTCTATTGCCGTGGGAGGGGTCCACGTGACTATTGCTCCACAAGTTCCACTATCTACGTTGACTGTAATGTTCGTGGGACATCCAGAAATTACAGGCGCCGTTGTATCTTCCACTGTTAGCGTTACTGTATTTGAGGTTTGTGTTCCGCAGACAAAGCCTGAATTTGAAACCACAACCCTATATTGGTTATTGTTATCTGATACATTTGCCCCAGTTATGGTAAGCGTTGTAGTTGTAGTACCTCCATGAATACCTGTATCGGTCAAATCATTCCAAGTAGAACCATCAAATAATTGCCATTGATAGGCATCTGCATTTGAAGCCGCAACCGCAAAAGAGGTGTTTCCTGATGGGCAAATTGCACTATCCGTTGGTTGTGTCGTTATGGAAACCGCCGTGCCGGCTTCTAAAAAATCCAATAGGGTATTACTGTCTCCATCAACAGGAGCTGCATATGAGGCAGCTGTCACTGTTCCATCTCCATTAATTGCAGGTGAACCAGAACCATATCTCCCGTTATCATCTAAATCAGTATCTGCATCTCCGTAGGCTTCATCAGCGTCACCACATCCATCGCCATCACTATCGGTATCCACACAGTCCTGTAGTCCATCTCCATCTGTATCCTTTTGAGATGCCCAAATGATTGTGTTAACCAATAAGTCCTCACCGGCCGCATTGAATCCTCCGCCTCCATTGGAGTGAGGTACTATAGCTCTTTTACCCGGTGCAGTGCCCGTTTCCATGGCATCTCCTAAATCCCAAACTACAATAGACCCTTCAAGACTGTTAGGATCTCTTCCCAAAACCGTTCCGGTAGACAATCCATTACCAAAGTATTGCGCATCTCCAATATTATAGTTCCCTAGAGGGAGTCCCCTAGTTATCGGATGAGAGTTATCTACTATCTCTACTTCCGTGGAGGTTCCATTTCCTCCAGTTGATGCACCTAGTATCTCATCATGCAATGCAGGTTCGCTTGTTATAACTCCATTGGAAGTAGTGGTCATATTTGCAACGTTAGCGAAGGCATCACTGCTAAAGACATCTTCATAAACGAAAGTGACGGCAAAGTTGTTTGCGTTGCCACCCACATTATCATCCACTACAGTGACTGTATAGCCTAAAGCCGTTAGTTTATTAATTGTATTTTGCTCCTCCGTTCCAGGTGTTCCATCAGTTACCCAAAGTACGGTTAGTGCATTGGGGCATTCTACAGAATCCAATATACCGTCATTATCATCATCCAAATCTGCTGAATCCACAATGCCATCTCCATCTGTATCGACAGAAATAAGTAGTGTAGCCTCATTTGAGGTAACTGAGGGACAAGAACCTGAAGAATTGGATACTAAAATTCTGAAAATGTAATTGTCTTTTGTTAAATCAACACTCAATACTGTCAATACCTGAGTCGTGGTTCCTGAGTATTCAGCACCATCACTTACATCAGAAAAGCTCCCTCCTCCATTTGTACTTACTTGCCATTGATAGGTATCGGCATTACTAGAACTCGTTGTAAAAGTTGCATTGTTTCCTAAACTCACCGTTTGGTCGGAAGGTTGCGTATTGATTGTTATAGGCGTTATGGTAATGGTTTGCGTGACATCCGCTGTGTTTCCTGCGTCATCAGTGATTCTATAGGTTCTCGTAATTATTTCTGGATTTGTACCCCCATCACTAACATCACCAATGAATGTCACGGCCGGATTAGTTGTACAGTTATCTGCCTCATCTGTAACAACCGTTATATCCGAAGCGGGAACATCCGCAGAACAGAAAACGGTTACTGGCGAAGGGTTACTTGCTGTAGGCGCGATATTATCTACCGTAACCGTAGTTACCCCAGTAATGCTCAAGACAGGATTCTCCCACACTACCCCCGTATTCCACAACATACCCTTGGGGCGCGTATGCCCCTCCACCTCCAGCGTTGGGCAAATCATTCCATGAGCCAGGTCCACCGGTACCTCGTACAACTGATGGGTCGGTAATGTGGGCATAATCTTCATCACCTGAATTGTTCGGCTCGCCTCCATTCCAATAAGCAAAGTTAAATGGTGCCGTTGTGGTACCCCCAACACCGCCACTCCAGAAAGCTGTTCCTGCTTCAGGTCCTGTTACCCATCTCCAATCTCCTTCAGTAGCCGCATCGCTCGCTCCAATCCAACCTACTCCTTGGGTCTGCGAACCCGAAAAGTCTGCCTCCGCCTGTGTGGTCAAAGTTGCAAGGTATCCTTGTAAACCAAAATAAGTCCTCAAGGCAGCAGCATCCCTCGCGTCTGTCCATGAAATTCCCGGATCAGGTATAAATTCGTAATAGTGTGCTGTTGGTGGAAGATAGTTTGCTGTGCCTGGGGTTATGGAAAACTGTCGGGTTCCCGTTGGTGATGGATTACTACTAGAAAACTCAACCCCAAGAATAGCCGCTTCAAATTCAGCAAAAGTAGCCGGTCCTTGTAAGGTGAGCTCACCTTCTGTGGCATCCCAAGTACCCGTTATATTTGGATGAGTTCCAGTTAAAGTTAGTAAATCTTCTCCGTTTACATATCCAGAAGAAATCTGAATGTATATGGCATCCAGAGTAGTGTCATCTGAATCTGTGAGACTCACGGTTTCAGCAATTGCCAAAGAACCACCCGGGCAATACACTTGATTCCCCGTTAACGTTAAGACTGGAGGCTGATCCAAAGTTGGTACGATGGATTCGCTTAAATCATCTGCAGTAATATTGCTGTCGATTTGGTCTGCGTTTACCGCTGTAATTGTATTTGTTATGGTAGAACCATTTGTGCCCCAATTTACATTTGCTGTGATGTTCAGTGTGGCCGTAGAACCATTGTTTAGATTTCCTATTGTCCAAACACCAGTTCCTGAATCATAAGAGCCATCATCGCTAACGTACGTAATTCCTGAGGGTAAAACATCGGTAATACTTAGGTTAGTTGCGTTTCCCGGACCATTGTTGGTTACTGACAGTGTATAAACAATGTCAGCGCCTTCCTTGGGCGTACTATCATCAACTATCTTAGTAACGGCTAAATCGGTACCAGCTGATGTACATACACTAATTGAAAAACTGTTCAGCGTTCCGGTATCGCCACTAAAATTATCTGTTATGGAGAGAGTCCATGTACCATTCGGATTTTCACCATCAAAACTCGAAAGATTACCTTCGGGACTATAGATGCCATCAAAAGGAGCTGATCCCGCAGTTATTGCAATTGCACCAGCATCATCAAAAATTGTATTTGTATAATTGTCACCATTCCCTCCGTTATCGCTGGACAGCAAAACAGTTATTCCATCGGGGCTTGTCAAACTGATATCCATATCAGAAACCCAAGTATGGGTGATGTCCAAAGTGACATATACGTCCGTAATCGTTCCCGCTCCAAAACCACTTAAATTAGAATTTAGAGTTGCAAAATCATTTATCGCAGATCCTGGGGAAGATGTGATTGTGTTACAGGTAGTATTCAAAGGGTCTCCTTGGACCCTAATATTGTCTATTTCATATAGTTCTGTTCCTCCGGTATTGTAAAACGTTATCCTAAATTCCAGGGTATTTCCAGATAACCCAGTAACGCTATAAGAAGATTGGATTGGATCGGAGGGAGAATTATCCCCTGAAGCGTTTTCAATCTCCACATAGCTACCGCCATCAATCCTGTACTCTATTTGAAATACATCTTGACCAAAATCCAAAGTACCTCCTTGATCTACATCCAAACTGAAGGAAACATTGGAATAACCTGCTATGTTGATAGTATTTGTAGTCCATCGCGCGGTAGTATTGTCTGTATTCTGTCCTCTTAGCACTCTCGTACCCCCAGATGTACGAACATCAACGTCTCCATCATTGGTAGACCAAGTAGCCGTGCTAATTCCCTCTCCTGACCCTGTTTGATCCCCATTGCTGTTATCTTCAAAGTTTTCCAACCAAATGGTCGTCTGACCAGAGCCTAACAAAGTGCCAAAAAAAAGGAATAGTACTAAAAGGTTTCTTTTGCTTGGTGAATTCATCTATGGATTTTAGCACGAAAACTTCCTCCATAGCAACGAAAGTCTTCTTCTGGATGCTAAAAATAGAATGGTACTAGGGTGCAGCCCAAAAAATGTTGTATAAGCCCCAATTTGGAATATGTAGCCTGCTAAAATCGAAGTAAGTTAAAGATAAAAGACCGGAAATTCACGCTCCGTTTATCGATGAAGCTGCCATTTTATTGGACGTAATAGACCAACTGTCACTCAAAAATTATGAACTCCGAACGTCTGTTCAATTGATGCTTATCTCTAGAACACTGTACTCTATTCTCACATTCATTGACCAGTCTGGTTTCTCCATATCCTACACCTTCCAACCTATCCGGTGATATGCCTTTGGAAATCATATAGTCTACCGTAGATTCAGCTCGTTTTTTGGACAACCAAAGGTTGTACGCATCGTTGCCCCTACTATCTGTATGAGAGTTCACTTGAATTTTAAGACTCGGATACTTTTCCATTGCCACGATTACTTTCTGAATCTCAATCTCTGCATCCGGTCTAATATCAAACTTGTTTAAATCAAAATAAATGGTACTTAACTGCAAGAGTTTAGCCAAGTCGTCTCCAAAACCTCCGGTCACAACATCGCGTTCTAGATAGAAATCGATTATACGGGGTTTCCCGTAAGATTTGGTTAGATACTCCTCTGCTGGGACATAACCATCCCGGGAAGCTCTGACAAAGTTTCCTTTAGAGCAATCCAATTGCAGTACATAATTTCCTTTGGAATCCGTAATGGTGGAGGTTAATTCTCTGTTTTCTTCATCAATTAGTTTTACCGTTGCTCCTGCCAACACCTCATTTGAAATGCGGTCTCGAACTGTTCCAGTAACATCTTGTAGACAATCAAGCACAAGAGGTTCGGTTTCAAAAAAGTGATAAATATCGTCTTCACCCATGCCTCCTTCTCTGTTGGATGAGAAATATCCTTCTTTTTCTTCGTTGTTAATGATAAATGCAAAATCGTCTTTAGGGCCATTTATGGGTCTCCCCACGTTTACAATGGGTTGATCATATTCGTTGAAAGCAATTTTAGTAGCAAAAACATCCAATCCCCCCAATCCAGAATGTCCGTCTGAAGAAAAGTATAGCACACCATCTTTAGTGATGAAAGGAAAGGTTTCACGGGCTCCTGTATTGATTGTTTTCCCCAAATTCACAATCGGGCCAAAAGTTCCATCACCTATTATCTCTGTCATGAAAATGTCTGATTCCCCATAAGAACCTGGCATATCAGAAACAAAATACAATCTCTTTTCATCAGGGCTCAATACAGGATGCGCCACTGAATATGAATCACTGTTAAAGGGAAGTTCAATGATGTTGGTCCATTCACCTTCAATATGTTCCGCACTATATATTTTGAGTCGGATAACCCCTTTTTCATCTTTGTACTTTTTTCCATCCAAGAAGTTGTTTCTTGTAAAGTACATGATGGTTCCATCTTTGGTAACCACTGAGGTGGATTCATGTAATCTAGTATTGACATCACCTTCAAGTTTAACCACATTGTCATTAGAGATGCTGTCAGCATTGACCTTGTATAAATCCAAAAAGTCTCTAGAATTCCAAGTATGTCTGTACCTTGCTAAATTTCCCGTATCCCTATCAGAAGAAAAAATTAGTCCTTTATCATAATACGAAGCAGCAAAATCAGAATACTTACTATTGTATTTGAAAGGTTCAACATCATATCTTCCAGAATTGGCCTCAATCTTTTCCAAATAGTCCTCATCAAAATCTACCACTAAGGAGGATGCCATTTGTTTGAATTTGGTCATTACTTTCGCGGATTCGTCATAATCACCCAAGGTTTTCAACGATTGTGCATACCTAAAAAAGTAATCCGCTTCGGTATCATCTGGAAATGTTTCTATAAGTTTTTTATAGATAGTTGCCGCTTCTTCATATTTCGCATTGAAATAATAGGAATTAGCCAGACGTTTCAATAAGTCAGGAGAGGAATAACCTTTGTCCAAAACTTTTTTATAGATATCAATCGCTGGACTAAAGGAATATTCGTCATAACGCTCATCAGCCTTTGCCTTTACCCGAGCTTGCAACTTATCTTCAATTTCCTCTTCTTGCGCAGTAAGATGTACTGAACTGCCAATCAATACAAAAAGAATTAGGAGTACTCTTTTTATCATATCCCGGTTTTAAAAGAATCTTGGAGAAACTGTTCTTTGGAATGCTTTCAGCAGTTCCAATCGTAAAAACACTTCAAACGACCCATCGTTGAACTGTGTTCCTCCCAGCTCGGTCGTTTCCCTATCATAGGCAAGTCCCAACATAATCTGGTCCGTAATTTGGAATCCGGCCAGAGCACTGACCGCAGCATCCCATCGGTACGCTGCCCCAAAACTAAAACGATCTGCAAATAAGAAATTCGCCGATACATCAACCTGTAAAGGTGCACCACCTACAGCTTTGGTCAGTAAGGCTGGTTTAAATTTCAATTGACTATTCAAGTCAAACACATAACCCGTTATAAAATAGAAGTTTATCCGTTCCGTAGCCAAAAAATTCACTGAATTTGAATCTCCTCCACTGTTGTCGAAAAACTCGGTTTCCAAAATGTTTGGAGCTGATAAGCCTGCGTAAAACTTATCTGTATGATAATAAACTCCTAGACCAAAGTTTGGAGAGAACTGATTGTCAATATTTTCTTGGCTCACCACTTCTTGATCAAAATTACGTAGACCATTGAAGTCCAAGCTGAGCATATTTCCTCCAGCTTTTAGCCCAAAGGAAAGTTTAGCATCTAAAGAAACATCAATAGTATAGGATAACACGGCATCCAAATAGGTTTCTTGTACCACTCCATCCCCAATGTTATCATTTACAATGGAAATCCCATAACCCAATCTACTATTTCTAATGGGAGAATGAAGGTTTAGGGTAAACGTCTCAGGAGCTCCTTCTAACCCCACCCACTGCGAACGGTATAGGCCTGCAAAACTTAACTGCCCTCTTGACCCCGCATATGCAGGATTAACACTAATTGTGTTAAACATGTATTGTGTGTATTGGGCATCTTGTTGTCCAAAAACCGGGCTTACGGTTAAAGCAATAAACAAGAGAACTATCCAAAAATATCTTCTATCCATACTGTTTAAAGTAAGTTATTGGCTTATGTATAAGAATTCGGAGTCTGTGAATTTACCTTCATCGGTTTCGTACTCAAAGATATAAAAATATACCCCCGAAGGCAGAAAATCGTTTACACTCAACGTAGACCTTCCCCTAGAACGTCCATCGAATACATTGTTTACGTTGTTGTAATTTTCACCATCATAGACTTTCACTCCCCATCTGTTGAAGATTTGCAGCGTACTGCTGCGAACTAATTCCAATCCACGAATAAACAAGAAATCATTTCTTCCGTCACCGTTTGGAGTCACTAACTGGTTTACCTCCACGTCTTCTGTAGGAGGTATAGGACCGTTGTCGGGGTCCAGGTAGTCCGGAACACCGTCGCCGTCCGTGTCGTCGTCGGTAGGGTCGCCGTCCTGGTCAACGTCCTCATCGGGGGTGTCCAGACCATCTCCGTCATCATCAAAATCCCGGTAGTTAACGTCCTCCGTACCATCAGTGTCCGGCAGGTCGTTCGCTGGATCGTCTATCTCGTCGTTAACGTCGTAGCCGTCATTGACATCGCTGCCCTCGTAGCCGTCGTCAAGACCGTCGTTGTCCGTATCGGTGCCCGTGAACTGCTGGTCCGGGATCCCGTCAAAATTGAAGTCGTTGCCCTCGTTGTTGTCCGCAACAAGATCGTTGTCCGAGTCATCGTCCAGATAGTCCGGCTCGTCCTCCCCATCGGTGTTCTCAGGGGTGAGCCCCTCGTCCCCACTGCCCTCGTAGGCATTGTCCAGACCGTCATTGTCGTCGTCCTGGCCGCTAGGGGGCACATAGCCGCTGGTGGGCTGCGCCTCAACGTTGTCAGGGATACCGTCATCGTCGCTGTCGATGTCCAAGTGGTCGGGACGGCCATCGCCATCACTGTCCAATGGGTTGGTCAAAGGGTCGTTGTCGTTATCAAGGTTCGGGTCCTCCACAGTGTCCAGTATACCGTCGTTGTCATCGTCGATGTCAACCACATCGGGAACACCGTCGCCGTCCGTGTCGGGACCGTTGTCGGGGTCAAGGTAGTCGGGCGTGCCGTCATTGTCCGTATCGTCGTCGGTAGGGTCGCCGTCCTGGTCAACGTCCTCATCGGGGGTGTCCAGACCATCTCCGTCATCATCAAAATCCCGGTAGTTAACGTCCTCCGTACCATCAGTGTCCGGCAGGTCGTTCGCTGGATCGTCTATCTCGTCGTTAACGTCGTAGCCGTCATTGACATCGCTGCCCTCGTAGCCGTCGTCAAGACCGTCGTTGTCCGTATCGGTGCCCGTGAACTGCTGGTCCGGGATCCCGTCAAAATTGAAGTCGTTGCCCTCGTTGTTGTCCGCAACAAGATCGTTGTCCGAGTCATCGTCCAGATAGTCCGGCTCGTCCTCCCCATCGGTGTTCTCAGGGGTGAGCCCCTCGTCCCCACTGCCCTCGTAGGCATTGTCCAGACCGTCATTGTCGTCGTCCTGGCCGCTAGGGGGCACATAGCCGCTGGTGGGCTGCGCCTCAACGTTGTCAGGGATACCGTCATCGTCGCTGTCGATGTCCAAGTGGTCGGGACGGCCATCGCCATCACTGTCCAATGGGTTGGTCAAAGGGTCGTTGTCGTTATCAAGGTTCGGGTCCTCCACAGTGTCCAGTATACCGTCGTTGTCATCGTCGATGTCAACCACATCGGGAACACCGTCGCCGTCCGTGTCGGGACCGTTGTCGGGATCAAGGTAGTCGGGCGTGCCGTCATTGTCCGTATCGT
The DNA here is from genome assembly GCF_049333175.1 of Flagellimonas ulvae. Classification (NCBI taxonomy): domain Bacteria; kingdom Pseudomonadati; phylum Bacteroidota; class Flavobacteriia; order Flavobacteriales; family Flavobacteriaceae; genus Flagellimonas; species Flagellimonas ulvae. The sequence goes on along the minus strand of NZ_CP186325.1, from coordinate 4,026,454 downwards.
CGTCGGTAGGGTCGCCGTCCTGGTCAACGTCCTCATCGGGGGTGTCCAGACCATCTCCGTCATCATCAAAATCCCGGTAGTTAACGTCCTCCGTACCATCAGTGTCCGGCAGGTCGTTCGCTGGATCGTCTATCTCGTCGTTAACGTCGTAGCCGTCATTGACATCGCTGCCCTCGTAGCCGTCGTCAAGACCGTCGTTGTCCGTATCGGTGCCCGTGAACTGCTGGTCCGGGATCCCGTCAAAATTGAAGTCGTTGCCCTCGTTGTTGTCCGCAACAAGATCGTTGTCCGAGTCATCGTCCAGATAGTCCGGCTCGTCCTCCCCATCGGTGTTCTCAGGGGTGAGCCCCTCGTCCCCACTGCCCTCGTAGGCATTGTCCAGACCGTCATTGTCGTCGTCCTGGCCGCTAGGGGGCACATAGCCGCTGGTGGGCTGCGCCTCAACGTTGTCAGGGATACCGTCATCGTCGCTGTCGATGTCCAAGTGGTCCGGACGGCCATCGCCGTCACTGTCCAATGGGTTGGTCAAAGGGTCGTTGTCGTTATCAAGGTTCGGGTCCTCCACAGTGTCCAGTATACCGTCGTTGTCATCGTCGATGTCAACCACATCGGGAACACCGTCGCCGTCCGTGTCGGGACCGTTGTCGGGATCAAGGTAGTCGGGCGTGCCGTCATTGTCCGTGTCGTCGTCGGTAGGGTCGCCGTCCTGGTCAACGTCCTCATCGGGGGTGTCCAGACCATCTCCGTCATCATCAAAATCCCGGTAGTTAACGTCCTCCGTACCATCAGTGTCCGGCAGGTCGTTCGCTGGATCGTCTATCTCGTCGTTAACGTCGTAGCCGTCATTGACATCGCTGCCCTCGTAGCCGTCGTCAAGACCGTCGTTGTCCGTATCGGTGCCCGTGAACTGCTGGTCCGGGATCCCGTCAAAATTGAAGTCGTTGCCCTCGTTGTTGTCCGCAACAAGATCGTTGTCCGAGTCATCGTCCAGATAGTCCGGCTCGTCCTCCCCATCGGTGTTCTCAGGGGTGAGCCCCTCGTCCCCACTGCCCTCGTAGGCATTGTCCAGACCGTCATTGTCGTCGTCCTGGCCGCTAGGGGGCACATAGCCGCTGGTGGGCTGCGCCTCAACGTTGTCAGGGATACCGTCATCGTCGCTGTCGATGTCCAAGTGGTCGGGACGGCCATCGCCATCACTGTCCAATGGGTTGGTCAAAGGGTCGTTGTCGTTATCAAGGTTCGGGTCCTCCACAGTGTCCAGTATACCGTCGTTGTCATCGTCGATGTCAACCACATCGGGAACACCGTCGCCGTCCGTGTCGGGACCGTTGTCGGGATCAAGGTAGTCGGGCGTGCCGTCATTGTCCGTATCGTCGTCGGTAGGGTCGCCGTCCTGGTCAACGTCCTCATCGGGGGTGTCCAGACCATCTCCGTCATCATCAAAATCCCGGTAGTTAACGTCCTCCGTACCATCAGTGTCCGGCAGGTCGTTCGCTGGATCGTCTATCTCGTCGTTAACGTCGTAGCCGTCATTGACATCGCTGCCCTCGTAGCCGTCGTCAAGACCGTCGTTGTCCGTATCGGTGCCCGTGAACTGCTGGTCCGGGATCCCGTCAAAATTGAAGTCGTTGCCCTCGTTGTTGTCCGCAACAAAATCGTTGTCCGAGTCATCGTCCAGATAGTCCGGCTCGTCCTCCCCATCGGTGTTCTCAGGGGTGAGCCCCTCGTCCCCACTGCCCTCGTAGGCATTGTCCAGACCGTCATTGTCATCGTCCTGGCCGCTAGGGGGCACATAGCCGCTGGTGGGCTGCGCCTCAACGTTGTCAGGGATACCGTCATCGTCGCTGTCGATGTCTCTAAAGTTTGGTTGATGATCCGTATCACTATTAATGGGTGTCAATCCTTCCCCAGCACCGGGATGCGATTCGTAATGGTCGTCTAATCCATTTCCATCACTATCAATCCCACAAGGAGGTTTAAACTTCTTTACCTTTTGAGCTTCTACATTATCCAATATCCCATCATTGTCAGAATCAATATCCCTGAAATCAGGATGATGATCACTATCCGTATCTACAGGTGTAATACCTTCTCCACCGCCTGGGCAGCTTTCGTAGTGGTCGTCCAATCCATTTCCGTCACTATCAGTTCCACAAGGTGCTTGAAAGTCTTTTGTGGTTTGTGCTTCTACATTATCCAGAATTCCATCGTTATCTGAATCAATGTCCAAATAGTCAGGCACATGGTCATAATCAGTATCAACCGGGGTAAGACCATTGCAACTTCCTGGAGTAACCTCATAGGCATCATCTAATCCATTTCCATCTATATCATAACCTGAAGGTGGTATATAGTCCTTAGAAGATTGTGCCTCTACATTGTCCAAAATACCATCATTATCGGAATCAATATCCCTTTTATCAGGGATACCATCACCATCCGTATCTTTCCCCTTTTCAACAATATCCAAAATTCCGTCACCATCATCATCCATATCATGGCTGTCTGGAACTCCATCCCCATCCGTATCAACAAATGAAAGTGAACCCGAATTTATAATGGAAGAACTGTGTGCTTTAAAGGAAGTAACCGAAAAATATGTGAGAAGGCTAACCGATAAAAGTAGGATGCGTATGCCTCTTTTCTTAAATCTTAAGAAAGTAATTTTTTCCATAAATGACAGTTTTGGTCAACTAATCACCATGGCTTGAGGTTAAATATTGGAATAAGAACTGGGGCATTCCACTCCTATGTCGTGATATTCTATTGATCGGTTTAAACCGAATGACATAATTAAAGCATTTGAGAGTTTTCACCTACTTTAATCGATAAAGTGTCATTTACACAATATTAGCTACCACATATATGGATACGTACTCAATCTAATTTTGGATTTTTAGAATCGAAAAAGAGCTTGTTTACGATATGGAAAAGTACCCCACTTTTTCTTAAAAAAAAGGTTTTGGATTGTTTTTTTTCTTCATTCTTTCAACAGTTTTCCAATCACTGATTTTTATGAGGCAATAGCTACATTTATCTTATTTTTGCCGAAATTTTTTTGCATGGATTTTAGCACTGAAATAGAACGTAGAAGGACTTTTGGAATTATATCGCACCCTGATGCTGGTAAAACTACCTTAACCGAAAAATTACTATTGTTTGGTGGGGCCATCCAAGAAGCAGGTGCGGTGAAGAATAACAAAATCAAGAAATCTGCCACCAGTGATTTTATGGAGATAGAACGGCAGCGAGGTATTTCCGTAGCTACTTCCGTGCTCGCTTTTATTTACAGAGACAAGAAAATCAATATACTGGACACTCCAGGGCACAAAGATTTTGCAGAAGATACCTTTAGGACCTTGACCGCGGTGGACAGCGTAATTGTGGTCATTGATGTGGCCAAAGGTGTTGAGGAACAAACTGAAAAATTGGTTCAGGTATGCAGAATGCGCAGTATTCCCATGATTGTTTTTATAAATAAGCTAGACCGTGAGGGAAAAGATGCATTTGACTTGTTGGACGAAGTAGAGCAAAAATTAGGCCTTTCTGTGACACCTTTAAGTTTTCCCATTGGGATGGGGTATGATTTTAAAGGTATATACAACATCTTTGAAAAGAACATCAACCTATTTAGTGGAAACAGTAAGCAGAATATTGAAGAAACCATTGCATTTGATGATTTAGAAAGCTCCGAACTTGAAACTATTATTGGTGAATCTGCCGCTAGTGAACTTCGGGACAATCTTGAATTGGTTAGTGGCGTATATCCTGCGTTTGACCAAGAAGCCTATTTGAAGGGTGAGCAACAACCCGTTTTCTTCGGCTCTGCCTTGAATAATTTTGGTGTACGGGAATTGCTGGATTGCTTTATTCAAATAGCTCCGTCTCCTAGGGCAAAAATGGCAGAGGAGCGCTTGGTAGACGCTTCGGAAAAAGACTTCTCTGGTTTTGTATTTAAAATACATGCCAATATGGACCCCAAGCATAGGGACAGGCTGGCCTTTATCAAAATAGTTTCTGGTACTTTTGAAAGGAACAAACCCTATTTACACGTACGTCATGACAAGAAACTAAAATTCTCCAGCCCCAATGCTTTTTTTGCCGAGAAAAAAGAAATTGTTGATGTCTCTTTCCCAGGAGACATTGTAGGATTGCACGATACAGGGAATTTTAAAATTGGTGATACCTTGACCAGCGGGGAAAAGCTTAATTATAAGGGCATACCTAGTTTTTCACCAGAACACTTTCGCTATATCAACAATGCCGACCCTATGAAAGCCAAGCAACTCAACAAGGGTATTGACCAGTTGATGGATGAAGGGGTTGCGCAATTGTTTACGCTGGAATTAAACGGAAGAAAAATTATTGGAACTGTAGGTGCATTACAATATGAGGTCATCCAGTATCGGTTGGAGCATGAGTATGGAGCCAAGTGTTCCTATGAGAACTTCCCCGTATATAAGGCGTGTTGGGTAGATCCAGAGGATGAATCAAATGAGGAATTCAAGGAATTTAAACGAATCAAACAAAAATTTTTGGCTAAGGATAAGCGTGGACAACTTGTTTTTTTAGCTGATTCTCAGTTTTCGTTGCAGATGACACAACAAAAATATCCCACTGTGCGACTTCGTTTTACTTCGGAGAAAGAATCCAACTAAATCCTTCTTCAAGCTCCGATTCCTTTTTGGTTCAAACTTGAGATGTTACATTTTTTGTAACTTCCTCAGCATAAACCAATAAAAATCAGTATTATGACAAACTCTGCAAAGCCACCCATATGGTTTTGGGTGGTAAGTATTATCGCCTTTTTATGGAATGCAATGGGGGTCTTTAACTACTTGAACCAAGCTTACAATAAAGAAGCTATGCTGGAACCGTTAAACCAGGTACAGCGTGAAGCTTTTGAAAGCATTCCAACATGGGCTACCGCGGCTTTTGCAATTGCCGTTTTTTCAGGGATTCTCGGATCATTAGGTTTACTTCTTCGTAAAAAATGGGCAAAACCTCTTTTTACATTATCCTTGATTGCAGCTGTCGCACAATTTATAAGTTGGTTATTTATCTCAAAGGCTACTGAAGCCTTTGGTCCATCAGCTTATTTTATGCCAATTATCGTAGTTATACTAGGAATTTACCTTATTCTGTTCTCCAAAAAAGGAATTCAGAAAGGTTGGCTGGGTTAAACCAAAATTAAAACAGTAAAAAAAAGCCTGAACAATTGTTCAGGCTTTTTTTATGCTTCCCCCGTAGGACCAAAATTCAATGGAATGGGAGGTTGCTCATAATCTTTTATAGCTCCATGTGCCTTTTCAAAACGGGCTACATTATCATTCAAGGCTTTTAAAAACTTTTTGGCATGCTGCGGTGTCAGTACAATTCTGCTTTTAACCTTTGCTTTGGGAGCCCCAGGCATCATGCTTATAAAATCAACCACAAACTCTGAGACGGAGTGATTGATAATAGCTAAGTTGGAGTAGATTCCTTCCGCCATTTTTTCATCCAACTCTATATTGATTTGTTTTTGATTTTGATTCTGATTGTTATCAGCCATTGCTTATTTAATTTGATATTAGTGTGATTCTCATTTATAAGAAGTCACGTAAATACTCTTACACTTTTAAGATAGTTTGTTCATTTTGTCTTGAAACAAAACGAACCAAAAATTCAAGAGACCTTCAAGGAAATTTTTGTGATTACATCACAAAATCACTGATAAATCATACATTTCATGCTCTTTTTTGCTTTGCAAAACGCACTTTCTCTTGATTTACAGCTATTTCTATGAAGTCCTCATCTTTTTTTTTAACTAGCTATACTATAAAAAGAAAACCCTGACCGATTGGCCAGGGTTTGTATAGATTTAGAATTTGAATTCCTCTTTGCGGGCCATGATTTCATCGTACTCTTCTTTAGAGCCAACAATGATGCTATCATAATCCCTCATACCGGTACCTGCTGGAATTTTATGTCCAACAATTACATTCTCTTTCAATCCTTCCAAAGAATCCACTTTACCATTAACGGCAGCTTCGTTCAACACTTTGGTTGTTTCTTGGAAAGAAGCTGCAGAGATAAAGGACTTGGTCTGCAATGAAGCACGCGTGATTCCTTGTAATATAGGAGTTGCTGTAGCTGCTACTGCATCCCGGGCTGTAACCAAGTTTTTGTCCTCTCTTCGTAAAATGGAATTTTCATCTCTTAATTCACGAGCAGTAACAATTTGACCTGCTTTTAAGTTTTCGGATTCTCCTGCATCTTCAATGACTTTCTTACCGAATATCTCATCGTTTTCACGAATGAAATCGTCTTTGTGTACCAATTGGTTCTCCAAGAAAGTAGTATCTCCTGAATCTTCAATTCGTACTTTACGCATCATTTGACGTACTACTACTTCAAAGTGCTTGTCATTGATTTTCACACCTTGTAAACGATATACTTCCTGTACTTCGTTCACCAAGTACTGCTGTACCGCAGATGGTCCTTTGATAGCCAAAATATCCTCCGGAGTAATAGATCCGTCAGACAATGGCATACCAGCACGTACATAGTCATTCTCCTGAACCAAAATCTGGTTGGAAAGCTTAACCAAGTACTTTTTGATTTCGCCTGTTTTAGATTCGATGATAATCTCACGATTACCTCTTTTGATTTTTCCGAAGGAAACCACACCATCAATCTCAGAAACTACAGCTGGGTTTGAAGGGTTACGTGCTTCGAAAAGCTCGGTCACCCTTGGAAGACCACCTGTAATGTCCCCTGCCTTGGCAGATTTACGTGGAATCTTCACAAGAATCTTTCCTTCTTTGATTTTATCCCCGTCATTCACCATGATATGCGATCCAACGGGTAAGTTGTAGGAACGTAATGTTTCTCCTTTACCGTCTTTAATCAAAAGGGTTGGAATCAATTTCTTGTTCCTAGATTCAGAAATTACTTTTTCCTGGAAACCAGTCTGCTCATCTATCTCTACCTGATACGTAACGCCTTGCTCAATATTTTCGTAAGCAATTTGTCCTGTAAACTCAGATACGATAACACCATTATATGGATCCCATTGACAAATAACATCACCACTTTTAATCTTAGCCCCGTTCTTAACGAACAACTGGGAACCATAAGGTATGTTATTCGTACTCAAAGTAATGCCCGTGTTGGTATCCACTATTTTGATTTCTGATGTACGGGAAATAACGATATTGGCCTTTTCTCCATCGCTGTTTTCACCAACAACAGTTCTCAAATCTTCAATTTCAGCAACACCTTCAAACTTAGCTTCCAATTTGTTATCCTCAGAGATGTTACCTGCAATACCTCCAACGTGGAACGTTCTCAAGGTCAACTGTGTTCCAGGTTCCCCAATGGATTGGGCTGCTACCACACCAACAGCTTCACCTCGCTGCACCATTTTATTGGTCGCTAGGTTTCTACCGTAACATTTGGCACAAATTCCTTTTGGAGCCTCACAAGTCAATGCAGAACGTACTTCAATTTTCTCAATTGGAGCGGCATTTACCCGCTTAACATCGGCTTCTGAAATCTCTTGACCCGCAGAAAGTAATAATTCTTCAGTCAACGGATTGTATACATCGTGTAGGGAAACTCGACCTAGGATTCTCTCACCTAGAGTTTCCACTACTTCTTCATTCTTCTTTAAGGCCTCAACCTCAATACCACGTAGCGTACCACAATCTTCAATGTTGATGATAACGTCTTGTGAAACATCTACCAAACGACGTGTCAAGTATCCCGCATCCGCAGTTTTCAAAGCGGTATCCGCCAAACCTTTACGTGCACCGTGGGTAGAGATAAAGTATTCCAAAATCGATAGTCCTTCCTTAAAGTTGGAAAGAATCGGGTTTTCAATAATCTCACCACCACCAGCAGTTGATTTTTTCGGTTTTGCCATCAATCCACGCATACCGGTCAGCTGACGAATCTGCTCTTTGGAACCCCTTGCACCAGAATCCAACATCATATATACCGAGTTGAATCCTTGCTGATCTTCACGAATTCGCTTCATGGCCAATTCGGTTAACATAGCATTGGTTGAAGTCCAAACATCAATCACCTGATTGTAACGTTCGTTGTTGGTGATAAGACCCATGTTATAGTTCATCATGATACCATCGACTTGTCCGTTGGCATCAGCGATCATTTCATGCTTCTCTGCTGGAATAATAATATCTCCTAAACTGAAGGACAATCCACCTTTGAAGGCGAATTCATATCCCATAGTCTTTATTTTATCCAAGAAATCAGCAGTAGCCGGAACATCTGTTACCGCCAAAATATCACCAATAATATTTCGAAGGGCTTTCTTATTAAGAACTTGGTTAATGTATCCAGCTTGTTCTGGAACAACACTGTTGAACAATACTCTACCTGTTGTAGTCTCAATAATTTGAGGAACCAACTCTCCTTCAGCATTGAAATCCTTAACCCGTACCTTGATACTTGCGTTCAAGTCCACTTTACCTTCATTGAAGGCAATAACCACCTCTTCATCAGAATAAAAAGTCAATCCTTCACCTTTGATAGGTACCTCAGGTGTAGACTTTCTTTCTTTGGTCATATAGTACAGACCCAATACCATATCCTGTGATGGAACGGTAATCGGTGAACCGTTAGCCGGGTTCAAGATATTCTGGGATGCCAACATCAATAGTTGTGCTTCCAAAATAGCCTCTGGTCCCAATGGAAGGTGAACTGCCATTTGATCCCCATCGAAATCCGCGTTAAATGCGGTACATGCCAATGGGTGCAAACGAATTGCTTTACCTTCAATAAGTTTAGGTTGGAATGCCTGGATTCCCAAACGGTGCAATGTGGGGGCCCGGTTCAATAGAACTGGGTGTCCTTTAAGCACATTTTCCAAGATATCCCAAACTACGGGCTCTTTCTTATCTATTATCTTTTTGGCTGATTTTACCGTCTTTACGATTCCTCTTTCTATCAACTTACGGATAACAAAAGGCTTGTACAGTTCGGCAGCCATATCTTTAGGAAGACCACATTCGTACAATTTCATTTCCGGTCCAACAACAATTACGGAACGTGCTGAATAATCCACACGCTTACCGAGCAAGTTTTGACGGAAACGACCTTGTTTACCTTTCAAGGAATCCGAAAGGGATTTTAATGGTCTATTCGATTCTGTTTTTACCGCAGATGCTTTTCTTGTATTGTCGAAAAGGGAATCCACAGCTTCTTGAAGCATCCTTTTTTCGTTACGAAGGATTACTTCTGGAGCTTTGATTTCCATCAATCGCTTCAAACGGTTGTTACGAATAATTACCCTACGGTATAAATCGTTCAAATCCGAAGTGGCAAAACGACCACCATCCAAAGGAACCAATGGACGTAATTCCGGTGGAATAACCGGAACCACCTTCATGATCATCCACTCTGGAAGATTCTCACGGTTTCCTTGGGACTCACGGAAGGCTTCCACAACCTGCAGACGCTTTAATGCCTCAGTTTTACGTTGCTTGGAAGTTTCTGTGTTGGCCTTGTGCCTCAACTCGTATGACAGTTGCTCCAAATCAATTCTACCCAACAAATCAATCAAACACTCAGCACCCATTTTCGCAATGAATTTGTTAGGGTCAGTGTCCTCTAAATATTGATTTTCGGTTGGAATGGATTCCAAGATATTTAAGTACTCTTCTTCGGTCAAGAAATCCATTTTATTGATTTCCTCACCTTCTGGACCTTTGGCAATACCCGGCTGGATGACCACATATCTTTCGTAGTATATGATCATATCCAACTTCTTGGAAGGTAAACCTAAAAGGTATCCTATTTTGTTGGGAAGCGAACGGAAATACCAGATGTGCGCCACAGGCACCACAAGGTTGATATGCCCAACACGGTCCCTACGCACCTTTTTCTCGGTTACTTCAACACCACAACGGTCACAAACAATACCACGGTAACGGATTCTTTTATACTTTCCACAGGCACATTCGTAATCCTTTACAGGACCAAAAATACGCTCACAGAACAATCCATCACGCTCTGGCTTGTGCGTTCTATAGTTAATGGTCTCAGGTTTTAATACTTCCCCCCGGGATTCTGCCAAAATTGACTCTGGAGAAGCCAATCCGATGGAAATTTTATCAAACCTTTTTGGTGCGTTGTTATCTTTTAATCTAGCCATAATGCTATTGCGATAATTATGATTAAAATGCTATTTTGTTAATTCTACTCTTCCAAACGGATATCCAAGCCCAAACCTTTAAGTTCGTGCATCAATACGTTGAAAGATTCTGGCAATCCAGGTTCTGGCATAGTCTCACCTTTTACGATGGACTCATAGGTCTTGGCTCTTCCGATAACGTCATCCGACTTTACAGTAAGGATTTCACGCAATGTGGAAGAAGCACCATAGGCTTCCAATGCCCATACCTCCATCTCACCAAATCGCTGACCACCAAACTGGGCTTTACCACCCAAAGGTTGTTGCGTAATCAATGAGTATGGTCCTATAGACCTGGCGTGCATTTTATCGTCTACCATGTGACCTAGTTTCAACATGTAGATAACTCCTACAGTTGCTGCTTGATCAAAACGTTGTCCTGTTCCACCGTCATAGAGATGGGTGTGTCCAAAACGTGGTACACCTGCCTCGTCGGTCAATGCATTGATTTGGTCAAGTGTGGCTCCATCAAAAATTGGTGTACCATACTTTCTACCTAGCTTTAAGCCAGCCCAACCCAATACAGTTTCGTAAATTTGACCAATGTTCATACGAGAAGGTACCCCAAGTGGATTCAATACGATATCCACGGGTGTTCCGTCTTCCAAGAAAGGCATATCTTCTTGACGTACAATACGGGCTACGATACCTTTATTACCGTGACGACCGGCCATCTTATCCCCTACTTTAAGCTTACGCTTTTTAGCGATATATACCTTGGCCAACTTCATGATTCCTGCTGGAAGTTCATCCCCCACTGAAATGGTGAATTTGTCCCTTCTCAAGTTTCCTTGAATGTCGTTCAATTTGATTTTGTAGTTGTGCAACAAGTCTGCCACCAAAGTATTTGTAGCATCATCCGTAGTCCAACTACCGCTAACCAAGTGCGCAAAATCGTCAACAGAGTTTAGCATTTTGATGGTGTATTTCTTTCCTTTTGGAAGTACTTCTTCTCCCAAATCGTTCATTACACCTTGCGAAGTTTTTCCGCTGATCAATCCAAAGAGTTTTTCTACCAAAACATCTTTCAATTGTTGGAATTTCACTTCGTAATCCATTTCCAATCGGGAAATGGCTTCTTTATCTTCAGAACGCTTGCGCTTATCTTTAATGGAACGAGAGAACAACTTCTTATCGATAACCACACCACGTAATGATGGTGAAGCTTTCAAGGAAGCATCTTTTACATCTCCTGCTTTATCTCCAAATATGGCACGAAGTAATTTTTCTTCCGGAGTTGGGTCAGATTCACCTTTTGGAGTAATCTTACCGATAAGAATATCTCCAGGCTTCACTTCTGCACCAATACGAATCATACCATATTCATCCAAGTCTTTTGTAGCCTCTTCGGATACATTAGGAATATCATTGGTCAATTCTTCAGCACCTAGTTTAGTATCTCTAACCTCCAATGCATATTCATCAATGTGAATAGATGTAAAGATATCTTCACGAACTACTTTTTCAGAAATCACGATGGCATCCTCAAAGTTATACCCCTTCCAAGGCATAAAGGCCACCTTCATGTTTCGACCCAAAGCCAATTCTCCGGCTTGCGTAGCATATCCTTCACAAAGCACCTCTCCTTTTTTCACTTTGTCCCCTTTTCTTACGATAGGCTTCAAGTTGATGGAGGTACCTTGATTTGTTTTTCGGAATTTAACCAAGTTATACGTCTTGGAATCTTCTTCAAAACTCACCAGTTTTTCCTGCTCGCTTCTTGAGTATTTGATTGTGATTTTCTGAGCATCGACATATTCTACTACACCGTCACCTTCAGCATTAATCAAAACCCTAGAGTCTGTAGCAACCTGTCTTTCCAATCCAGTACCTACAATTGGAGAATCAGGGCGTAATAATGGTACCGCTTGACGCATCATGTTTGACCCCATCAAAGCACGGTTCGCATCATCATGTTCCAAGAAAGGAATTAAAGAAGCTGAAATGGAAGCAATTTGATTTGGCGCAACGTCCGTATAATTTACTTCACTTGGATCAACCACTGGGAAATCACCTTCTTCACGAGCAATTACTTTTTCTGAATCAATGGTTCCGTCCTCTTTCATTGGAATGTTAGCCTGAGCTATTTTCATTCCTTCTTCTTCCTCTGCACTCAAGTAGGTAAATTCTTTGGTATTTACCTTTCCGTCATCTACTTTTCTATAGGGTGTTTCCAAGAAGCCCATTGGGTTCACCTTGGCAAATACACCCAAGGAAGATATCAATCCAATGTTTGGTCCTTCAGGAGTTTCAATTGGACAAAGTCTTCCGTAGTGTGTGTAGTGTACATCACGAACCTCAAAACCTGCTCTTTCACGGGAAAGACCTCCAGGTCCAAGAGCGGATAGTCTTCTTTTATGTGTAATCTCTGCCAATGGATTGGTTTGATCCATAAACTGAGACAACTGATTGGTACCAAAGAATGAGTTGATTACCGAAGACAAGGTCTTCGCGTTGATCAAATCAATTGGGGTAAAGACCTCATTATCACGAACATTCATACGCTCACGAATGGTACGTGCCATACGTGCCAAACCTACTCCAAACTGAGAAGACAATTGTTCTCCAACGGTTCTTACGCGACGGTTTGACAAGTGATCGATATCATCAATCTCCGCTTTGGAGTTGATCAACTCAATCAAATATTTAATAATGGTAATGATATCTTCTTTGGTCAAGACCTGCTTGTCCATTCCAATATCCAATTGTAACTTCTTATTCATTCGGTAACGACCTACCTCACCTAAATTGTATCGTTGGTCCGAAAAGAACAACTTATCGATGATACCGCGAGCGGTTTCTTCATCAGGCGGTTCTGCGTTACGCAATTGTCTGTATATGTGCTCTACGGCTTCTTTTTCAGAGTTGGTAGGGTCTTTTTGTAGCGTGTTATAAATAATGGCGTAATCCGACTGGGAACTATTTTCTTTATGTAGAAGAATAGTCTTTACGTCAGCATCCAAAATTTCATCCACATGCTCTTTCTCAAGAATAGTATCACGATCAAGGATGATTTCGTTTCTTTCAATGGAAACCACTTCTCCTGTATCTTCATCCACAAAATCCTCGTGCCATGTGTTCAATACCCTTGCTGCCAATTTACGGCCCAACACCTTTTTAAGTCCTGCTTTGGATACTTTGATTTCTTCAGAAAGGTCAAAAATCTCCAAAATGTCCTTGTCACGTTCAAATCCAATAGCACGGAAAAGTGTGGTTACAGGTAATTTTTTCTTTCTATCAATGTAGGCATACATAACTCCATTGATATCTGTAGCAAATTCAATCCAAGACCCTTTGAAAGGAATTACCCTAGCTGAATACAATTTAGTTCCATTGGCATGGAACGATTGTCCGAAGAATACCCCTGGAGACCTGTGTAACTGAGAGACCACAACACGTTCAGCTCCATTGATAACAAAGGTGCCACTAGGTGTCATATAAGGTATTGTACCCAAGTAAACGTCTTGTACTATAGTTTCAAAATCCTCATGCTCCGGATCGGTACAATACAATTTTAGACGCGCCTTTAAAGGAACGCTATAGGTAAGTCCTCTTTCGATACATTCTTGGATGGAGTATCTAGGTGGATCTATGAAATAATCCAAGAATTCCAGTACAAACTGGTTTCTGGTATCGGTGATTGGAAAATTTTCCATGAAGGTGTTGTAGAGCCCTTCATTTCCCCTCTCGTCAGATTTGGTCTCAAGTTGAAAAAAGTCTTGAAATGACTTAATCTGAATGTCCAAGAAATCCGGATAATTCGGTATGTTCTTAGCGGATGCGAAATTTACTCTTTCAGTATGATTTGTGAACATCAATGGACAAATTTTGATAGTGAATTCTCTATTGGGTCATGTGTGCCATCACACATCGCTATAAAAACAGGCTAAGGTCTGACCATTTTATGGAAAGACCTTAACCCAATTTATATGGTAAAAGCTATTATTTAAGCTCAACTTCTGCTCCTGCTTCTTCCAAAGATTTTTTGATACCTTCTGCTTCGTCTTTAGCAACTCCTTCTTTCACTGCTTTAGGAGCACTGTCAACGATTTCTTTAGCATCTTTCAATCCAAGACCTGTAAGTTCTTTAACCAACTTAACTACAGCTAGTTTAGAACCTCCTGGAGCCTTAAGGATTACGTCAAATTCTGACTTTTCTTCAGCGGCTTCTTCACCACCACCAGCGGCAGCACCACCTCCAGCAACTGCAACTGCAGCAGCAGCAGGCTCGATACCGTACTCTTCTTTTAATATGTCAGCCAACTCGTTTACCTCTTTTACGGTTAGGTTAACCAACTGTTCTGCAAAATCTTTTAAATCTGCCATTTTTTCTATCGTTTAATCAAATTTGTAAAATATACTTAGTTATTGTGCGCGAATTATTTTTCAGAAAGGGTTTTAAGGATACCTGCCAATTTACCTCCTCCGGACTTAAGACCAGAAATAACGTTTTTGGCTGGGGATTGTAACAATCCTATGATATCCCCGATAACTTCCTCTTTGGACTTGATATTTACAAGTGCATCCAGGTTTTCGTCCCCTACGTAAACAGCCTCTTCTATAAAGGCTCCTTTAAGTACAGGTCTATCGGATTTCTTTCTAAAGTTTTTGATAAGTTTCGCCGGTGCATTCCCAGTTTCGGATAACATCAAAGATGTATTACCCTTCAATACTTCGGGAAGTTCACCAAACTCCTTATCTGAAGCTTCCATTGCTTTTGCAAGCAAGGTATTCTTCACTACTGCAAGCTTAATGTTCGCCTTGAAACATGCCCTTCTAAGGTTAGAAGTGTCAACGGCGTCCAAACCGGATATATCCGCCAAGTAAATATTGGCATTATCGGCCAACTGTGCAGTCAAGTCCTCTATTACGATTGCTTTTTCTTCTCTTGTCATAATTAAATTATTGAGCTACCAGTTATTAAACTGCTTTTGGATCTAATTGAACACTGGGACTCATTGTACTAGAGAGGTAAATACTTTTCATATAAATCCCTTTAGCAGCAGCTGGCTTCAACTTCACCAAAGTATCTATCAATTCTTTAGCGTTTCCAGCAATTTTATCTGCGGAGAAAGATGATTTACCTATAGCTGCGTGTACAATTCCAGTTTTATCCACTTTAAAATCGATTTTACCTCCTTTGACATCGGTTACAGCTTTAGCTACATCCATTGTCACAGTTCCGGTTTTTGGATTGGGCATCAACCCTCTAGGTCCCAAGATTCTACCTAAGGGTCCAAGTTTACCCATTACACTAGGCATGGTGATGATAACATCCACATCGGTCCATCCGCCTTTTATTTTATCCAAATATTCGTCCAACCCTACAAAATCAGCGCCAGCCTCTTTAGCTTCTGCTTCTTTATCTGGGGTCACCAAAGCTAAAACCTTAACTTCCTTACCTGTTCCGTGGGGAAGTGTTACAACACCACGTACCATTTGATTGGCTTTTCTTGGATCTACACCCAAACGAACCGCCAAATCAACAGAAGCGTCAAATTTTACATTGGTAATTTCTTTTATTAAAGCTGATGCCTCTTCCAAAGAATAGAGTTTGTTCTTCTCTATCTTGGCATGGGCTTCTTTTTGCTTTTTAGTCAATCTTGCCATTATAAATTGCTTTAGATTTTAAAAAGGTCTTTTACCAGCTACTTTAAGTCCCATTGATCTAGCAGTACCTGCAACCATACTCATTGCAGATTCCACTGTAAAAGCATTTAAATCGACCATTTTGTCCTCAGCAATTGCTTTTACCTGATCCCAGGATACACTACCTGATTTAACCCTGTTAGGTTCGCCAGATCCTTTTTTAATCTTAGCCGCTTCCAACAATTGAACTGCCGCGGGTGGTGTTTTTACAACAAACTCGAAAGATTTGTCTTTGTAAACGGTGATAACAACTGGTAAAACTTTACCAGGTTTGTCCTGTGTACGCGCATTAAACTGCTTACAGAACTCCATAATGTTAACACCAGCAGCACCTAAGGCGGGTCCAACCGGTGGCGATGGATTCGCAGCACCTCCCCTAACTTGTAATTTAACTACCTTATCTACTTCTTTTGCCATTGTTTTTAATTAAAATGAAAGTGTGTCAATTGGAAGCAACACAACTTTTTATATGTAACAGCTCTATTAAATTTTTTCTACTTGCATATAGCTGAGTTCCAATGGTGTCTTTCTTCCGAAAATCTTTACCATAACCTCAAGCTTACGCTTTTCTTCATTGATTTTCTCAACAGTTCCATTAAAGCCATTGAAAGGACCATCAATAACCTTTACAGTTTCGCCAAGAATGAATGGAATCGCCACATTGTCGGTATTCACAGCCAACTCATCCACCTTACCTAGCATTCGATTCACTTCAGATTTACGCAATGGTACAGGATCACCACCTTTGGTTTCTCCTAAAAACCCTATTACATTGGTAATGGATTTAATGATATGAACCATTTCACCACCAAGATTGGCTTTAATCATGATATACCCAGGAAAGTAAACTCTTTCTTTATTGATTTTCTTTCCATTTCGGATTTGAATCACTTTTTCAGTAGGAACTAAAACATCCTCTAGGTAATCACCAAAACCATTTCGCTCTACTTCACTCTCAATGTAACCTTTGATTTTATTCTCTTGGCCACTGACAGCTCGTACCACATACCATTTTTTCTCAAGAACTTCTGACATAACGAACTATCCTATTACTTTATCAAAATACAGTGTTATCAATTTGCTGAACAAAGAATCCACTCCCCATGTTGCAAGAGCAAAAAGAATGGAAAAAACAGCAACAACAACCATTAGGTTAGATGCTTTTTCCCTGTTTAACCAGGTTACGTTATTTTTCAATTCCTCAAAAGATTCCCTTACATATGTCAACATAACAAAAAATGTATTTTTTCAGCACGGGAGGAGAGACTCGAACTCCCGACACCTGGTTTTGGAGACCAGTGCTCTACCAACTGAGCTACACCCGTTTATATTTACACTGAAAGGTATCCGCCATTTAGACGGACACCCTTTAGTGCAATATACTTTATACTATAATTAATCTAGGATTTCAGTAACCTGACCAGCTCCTACAGTTCTACCACCTTCACGGATAGCAAAACGTAGTCCAACGCTCAATGCGATTGGCTGAATCAAATCAACTGTAATGGTCAAGTTATCACCAGGCATAACCATTTCAACTCCATCAGGAAGGTTAATGTTTCCTGTTACGTCAGTTGTACGAACGTAGAACTGAGGACGGTAGTTGTTATGGAATGGAGTGTGACGTCCACCTTCTTCTTTTTTAAGGATATAAACCTCAGCTTTGAATTTAGCGTGGGGCTTAACAGAACCTGGCTTACAGATTACCATACCTCTTTTGATATCGGATTTTTCAATACCTCTCAAAAGGATACCTACGTTATCTCCAGCTTCACCTCTATCCAAAATCTTACGGAACATCTCAACACCAGTAATTGTAGAAGCTAATTTCTCAGCACCCATACCAATAATATCTACCGCATCACCTGTGTTGGCAACACCAGTTTCGATACGACCAGTTGCAACTGTTCCACGACCTGTGATAGTGAATACATCCTCAACAGGCATCAAGAAATCTTTCTCAACGTCTCTTTCTGGCAATTCAATCCACTCATCCACAGCAGCCATTAATTCCATTACGGTATCAACCCACTTTTGCTCACCATTCAAGGCACCTAAAGCAGAACCAGATATAACAGGACCGTTATCACCATCATACTCGTAGAAAGAAAGCAATTCTCTTACTTCCATTTCAACAAGCTCTAATAGCTCTTCGTCATCCACCATATCCACTTTGTTCAAGAAAACAACGATACGAGGAATACCTACCTGACGACCCAAAAGGATGTGCTCGCGAGTTTGTGGCATAGGACCATCAGTTGCAGCAACAACCAAAATAGCACCGTCCATTTGAGCAGCACCAGTAACCATGTTTTTTACGTAATCCGCGTGACCAGGACAGTCAACGTGCGCATAGTGACGGTTCTGAGTCTGGTATTCTACGTGAGATGTATTAATAGTAATACCTCTTTCTTTTTCCTCCGGAGCATTATCAATAGAATCGAAGCTACGAAGTTCAGACAAACCAGCATTAGCCAAAACAGTGGTAATAGCAGCAGTCAATGTTGTTTTACCATGATCTACGTGTCCAATAGTACCAATATTTAAGTGCGGTTTGGAACGATCAAAAGTTTCCTTTGCCATTTTAAATAATTTTAATCTTAGTTTATATTAGTGTACAAATCGTTTTCGAGCCAATGACGGGATTTGAACCCGTGACCTCTTCCTTACCAAGGAAACGCTCTACCCCTGAGCTACACCGGCGTAAAGTGTTGAATCAACCACCTTTAAAGTTCCTTATTTAAAAGGAAGAGATTCCTGCCTTCACAGGAATGACAATATTCTCTTATTAAAGAGCTTGAGACAAGGCTTCCCTTGACTTTGCCCTGAACAAATTTTTCACTCTACTATTCAGAGTTTGAAATTCATCTTTAGAGCGGGAGACCGGGTTCGAACCGGCGACATTCAGCTTGGAAGGCTGACGCTCTACCAACTGAGCTACTCCCGCATTTTTGGAACTTGTCCAAAATAATTCCAACATTTCAAAAAACTTCTCCATTCAAGTTGTTTCATTAACAACTTCTTGTGGGGAGAGCAGGATTCGAACCTGCGAAGGTGAAAACCAACAGATTTACAGTCTGTCCTCGTTGGCCGCTTGAGTATCTCCCCGCCTTATTTTCAGTAACTTACGAGCCGATGGAGGGACTCGAACCCACGACCTGCTGATTACAAATCAGCTGCTCTAGCCAGCTGAGCTACATCGGCATTTATAGCCTTTTTTCCATAAAAAAAGTCCGCTATTTCTAACGGACTGCAAATGTATAGATTTATTTTTTTAATCAAAATAAATTTTCAAAAATTTTAATCACGCTTTGGCCCTTAATTTTTCCTTCTTTTTTACTAGTTGTCTTTCCAAAGAACTACAGGCTGAATCAACTGCTTCTTCAAAGGATTTACATTGTTTTTTTACAATGAATTTATCTCTGGGCACTAACAATTTAATTTCCACAATCTTATTCTCCTTTGCACTGGTGTTATCCACCTTCAAATAGACATCAGAACTAATCACTTTATCATAAAACTGATCTAACTTATCCATTCTTTTTTGAACGAAGTCAATCAGTTTTCCATCAGCCACAAAATTTACAGATTGTGCATTTACTTTCATATGGTTTTTGTTTTTAGGACCACCAATAGAGGTAGACAGGTTAAACTTCAACAAGATTTTTACTTCTTGTTCCTGGGATGGGCCTTGAGGTGTGCCTTTTTTAGCTCAGCTATGCTATTATGGGTGTACACTTGTGTGGACGCCAAGCTTGCATGGCCCAATAACTCTTTCACAGCATTCAAATCTGCTCCTTGATTCAGTAAATGTGTTGCGAAGGTATGTCTTAAGACATGCGGACTTCTTTTTACTTTAGGAGATACCAAACTAAAATACTTATTTATAGTGCGATAAACAAGTGTTTCATAAATTTTAAGTCCTCCCTGTGTCAAAAACAGATAAGCTTTATCATGAATGTTTTCACGTTTGGAACGCTCTTCAATATAATGCTGCATTAGAGAAATTAAGCCTGGCAATAGGGGCAGGATACGTTCTTTATTCCTCTTGCCCAATACTTTTATGGTTTTTTTGGCCCAATCAATATCACTGAGTTTAAGATTCACCAGTTCAACTCTTCTAATCCCTGTGGCGTATAGCATTTCTATCATTAACCTATCTCTTAGACCCTCAAAATTATCTGTGAAAGGAATTAATGTCAATACTTTATCCATCTCAATTTCTGAAAAAGGCACTTCCACTTTCTTTTTGGTCTTTAAGGCTTTGTGCTTGACTAGAGGTGAGGATATAATCTGACCAGTTTTTTGAAGAAACTTGTAATACGCATTTAGGGAAGAAACTTTGCGATTGATACTTCTATTGGTCACACCACTATCGGCCAATTTTACAATCCAATTCCGAATAAAAGAATAAGGAATCTCATTAATGTCATTGACCTCAAACTCATTTGAACAGAAATGGCTGAATGTTTCCAAATCCTTTTCATAAGCAACCAAGGTATGCTTGGAATAGTTCTTCTCCAGTTTTAAATAGTCAATGAATGCTTTGACAGACATATTCCAAAGGTATCAAATTAGAGTATGCCCTAAAAAAACATCCCCTGCAGAACTTCTGCAAGGGATGTGATATATATTGTTAGATATAGCTTTAAATCTCTTCGCTATCTCTAAGGCCTTGAATATACTGTGCTTTTTGCACCTCAGCTCTTCGCTTCACAGAAGGCTTGGTATATTGTTGTCTTGTACGCAACTGGCGCATGGTGCCTGTCTTGTCAAACTTTCGTTTGAAGCGTTTTAAAGCTCTATCTATATTTTCTCCTTCTTTTACTGGTATTATCAACATGGGCTACAACCTCCTTTCTTTTGTATTTTGGACGGCAAAGATAGGACTTAATTTGAATTATGAAGTATTCTATGCCTAAAATTTAACTCTGCGGTACGGGAGCAAAGCTTTTCTTGTCTAGCATAATTTTGGCCAATATCTCCTTTAGTATTTCTGAAGTACCTCCGCCTATGCGACCCAATCGGCTATCACGAAGCATTCTTGCCAAAGGATACTCTTCCATATAACCATACCCTCCCAACATTTGAAGACATCCATCAATGACCTTGTCCGCCATCTTGGTGGACATAAGTTTTGAAATTGTTGCTTCTTTGACAGAATAAATACCTTGGTTCAATTGATTGGCTACCATGTAATTGTAGCTTTTGCACATCTCCATTTCAGAAGTCAGTTCAACCATGGTATGCCTAAGCGCTTGAAACGTGTCTAAAGATTTTCCGAAAGCGGTACGCTCTTTCATGTATTCCATAGTATAGTCAATTGCAAATTCTGCCCTAGCATGAGCATTGATGCCCATTACCAAACGTTCTAAATCTAAATGCTGCATTAGATAGGAAAACCCTTTGTTCTCTTCTCCCATCAAATTTTCCAACGGTAGTTTAACATTATCAAATGCGATTTCTGCCGTATCCGAAGCTCTCCATCCTAGCTTATCAAGCTTGGTGGCGGAAACACCCGGCGCATCACGATCTACCAAAAAGATACTTATGCCCTTATTGCCTAATTCTGGCTGTGTTTTGGCGGAAACCACTAAATAATCACTATAGAAACCATTGGTGATGAATGTCTTGGATCCATTTAACACGTAATGGTCATTCTTTTTTACGGCAGTGGAACGCATACCAGCCACATCGGACCCCCCAAAAGGTTCGGTAATACAAAGACATCCTATTTTATCGCCCATAATGCTCGGCGCCAAATATTCATTTTTGATACGCTCATCCCCTTCGGCATTCAAGTGGGTCATGGCCAAATACATGTGGGCCCAGATAGCAGCTGCAAAGCCGCCTGAATTTACCCTTTGCAACTCTTCAAGCAAAATAACTGTGTAAAAGAAATCTAAGTCTAGGCCTCCATATGTTTCCGGATATTTGAGTCCCAAATAACCCATATCCCCAAACTTTTTCCAGATAGAACGGTCTATTACTCCTGTTTGCTCCCAATCATCTACATGGGGAACTACCTCCTTTTGCAAAAAATCCCTTAAGCTATCGCGAAACAGCTTATGCTCTTCATTATAATACGTGTTATTCATAGCAAAATCTAGTCATTTGACAAGGACAAATATAGCCCAATTCTATCAATCTTTGTGATAGGAAAATCAGGAACCGAACCCAAGTCTTGTAGGGTTTCAAACGGTCCATTTTCATTTCGGTATGCCACTATTTGATTAGCCAGCTTTTTTGAGATATAAACCAAACTAGCCAGTTCATCGACGGAAGCTGAGTTTACCTTGAGCTTTGTTATGCTTGGTGGGCTTAATACTTGAAACTGTTTCAAGGTCTTATCAGCTATTTTAATTTCCAATCCATACACATCGTACAACTGTTCATTTACCAAAAAACCCCCTAACCTATCCCGGAATTTTACAATCCTTGCAGAAAGCTTTTCCCCTATTCCGTAAATCCTTGTTAGTTCTTCCGATGTTGCTTTGTTCAAATCAATGATTTTTTTTGTGGCAATGGGTTGGTTTTTTTGATTTGAATCACTAACTCCCGATACATTTGCTTTACTTCTCTTTTGAGTCCATTCTGGAAACTTGAAATAAGGAGAAATAGAAGAGAGTAATGAGTCTGAGATTTGGGTTACCTGTTGAAACTCTGAAACAGAATTCACATATTTTCCTGTTTCCCTAAAAATTATCAATCGGTCAATTTCCTTGGGCGACATTCCCAGCGTGTACCCTTTATAATCAGTAATGAAATTTGGATTGAAAGGATATATTTCTGGACCTTCATCAGCTAAAGCTATTTGCTTCAAGCTATCTATCTGTTGTTGTGCCATAACATCAACGATAACCTCTTCACCCTTATTAGGTGTATGCGTACTTATCAAAAAATAAGACATCTGAAGAAGTACGATTAACAGTACCAAAAAGAAAATCCCATTTCGTTCTTGCTTGGTGAACCGGAAATGGGATTTAAAACTTTTCAAAAAAAAGAGTGTTAGCTTTTTACAAACTTTTTAATATCGGAAACATACTTGTTCATTTCTTCGCGAACTTTTGGGAACAAGAACAACAAACCAATCATATTAGGGAATACCAATGCCAAAATCATAGCATCAGAGAACTTAATAACCGCATCTAAAGTGGCTGCGGCACCTATAACCACAAACAGTAAGAAAAGTACCTTATAAACAATATCTGCTGTTTTTCCTCTACCAAAAAGGAATTTCCAAGACTGCAATCCATAGTAGGACCAAGAAATCATTGTGGAAAATGCAAAGAGGATAATCGCAATGGTCAATACATATCTAAATCCAGGTATTACGGAATCGTAAGCCATGGAAGTCAAATCCACTCCCCCTACATATGCTCCTGATTCGTTAAGCAATACTGTACTACCAACGGCATTTCCATAATCAAAAGCTCCGGCATCCATATTGAAGAAAATAATGACCAAAGCCGTCATGGTACAAATGACTACGGTATCTATAAAAGGCTCTAAAAGGGCAACAACACCCTCACTCGCGGGATATTTAGTTTTAACAGCTGAATGAGCAATAGCAGCAGAACCTGCACCGGCCTCATTAGAAAATGCTGCACGCTGGAAACCTACAATTATTACACCCAATACACCTCCTAAGCCCGCAGCAGGAGTAAAGGCTCCAGCAAAAATCATCCCAAAGGCATCACCGATGTATTGTATGTTCGAGAAAATAATTATCAAAGAAGCCAGTACATAAACCCCGGCCATAAATGGAACTATCTTTTCGGTGACGCTGGCAATTTTCTTTATTCCTCCAATAATCACAATACCTACAAGGATGGCTAGAACAATTCCTATAACTACACCTGTAGCACCTCCTTCAAGGCTCAACATGGTGGAAAGTTGAACTGCTGCTTGATTGGATTGGAAGGCATTTCCACCACCAAATGATGCTCCTACACAAAGTATAGCGAAAATGACTGCGAGAACTTTTCCAAGACCCTTTGCACCTTGCTCTTTAAGTCCCTTGGAAAGGTAATACATAGGACCTCCATACACTGTCCCGTCCTCGCCCACATCTCTATACTTTACACCAAGGGTACATTCCACAAATTTGGTGGACATACCTATAAGCCCACAAACTATCATCCAAAAAGTAGCTCCAGGTCCCCCCAGTGCAATTGCTACGGCAACACCTGCAATATTTCCCAGTCCTACAGTACCTGAGACCGCCGTGGCCAATGCTTGAAAGTGACTAACCTCTCCTTCCTTACTCTCATCCTTAATGGTATGAGGCAAATCCCCATCAACAACGTTGAGCTCTGTTTTTTCAACACTGTGATGGTCCAATTCATCATACTTCCCTCTTACGGTATTAATAGCGAGGGGAAACTTTGTAATGTTTGGAAATTTAAAAGCTATTGTAAAAAAAGTAGCCCCAAGGATAAGTAAAATTAGAACTATGGGCATATTATATTCCCCTATTGGGATAGAGGTCAAGACAAAACCTTCCCACCAAGATGCGAAGGGCATAAAAGCGTCATTGACTCTTTCATCCAGTCCCTTTTCTTGGGCAAATGTTAATACGGGTAGCAATAGGGTGAAAATCGTTAGAAGTCTATACTTCATAATTTGAAAAGTTTGGTATGTTAAATTGATGTAAAGTGGGCAATATCCTAAAAAAAAACTTCGGAATCAAATAATGGGGTTGTTAAACTAGCCTATGCTGAACATTTGGTTGAGCTTTTTTATTTGCTCTGCCCTACCCAAAACAATGACCTTTCCCTTGGGTTCCAAAACTAAATCCGCCTCTGGATTAATGATGTAATTTCCCTTAGGATCAATGTACCCAATAATAGTACAACCTGTTTTCCTCCTTAAATCCAAATCCTTAATGGAGTTACAGTCTACTTGAGTGGTCAAATCTTCTATTTCAACCTCTTCCAAGTTAGTGGTATTCTCCCCTTCTATGGACAGTTGATTGATAAATGTAATAAGGTCGGGCATGACTACCAAGGAAGCCATATGATCCCCTCCTATTTTATCGGGCATGATTACCTTATCTGCTCCGGCAAGCTGTAATTTGGTCAAAGAAGTCACCTGAGAAGCCCTACTTATAATAAACAAATCTTTGTTAAGCTGTCTTGCGGAGAGGACTATGAATAAATTCTCTGCGTCATCGGGCAAAGTAGTAATTAGATATTGAGCTCTATCAATACCAGCATTCATTAGAACCTCATCTTCATTGGCATCTCCCTCTATAAAAAGAATTTCGTCTTCATGCCGTTCTATGATCTCTCTGTTCTTTTCGATTACCACAAAGGGTTTTTTGTAGGCCTTCAACCTATCGGCGGCCTGCATTCCGTTCCTTCCAAATCCGCAAACCACAATATGGTCCGAAAGGGCTTCAATCTTTTTTTTCACTTTTTTCTTTTTTAATATTTGAAGTGAGTTTCTACCCAATAAGTATTCGGTCACCACCGATATGGCATATCCGAAAATAAAAACACTGGTAACGATTAAAAATACTGTAAAAATCTTCGCTTCTTCGTCCAAAGGTCGCACTTCAGAAAAACCAACCGTGGTGACGGTTATAATGGTCATATAGATAGCTTCAATCCATGTAAAATCCGAAAACAACTTGTACCCAACGACTCCAATAACCAAAACAAGAATCATTAGGAAAAGAGCCAACACAATTTTGGAACGGAACAATCTTACCATACACTATAAATCAAAAACTGATGTTCTTTTGGTATACACGAGGTCTTTGATTTTTAACCAAAATGCCATGAAAAGATACAAGGCAAAACCAAACCCCAAAGTCGCAAAAGTTAAATAGATGAAAGTAATTCGCACCACTCGGGCCCGAATGCCAATTCGCTCTGCGATCCGACGGCATACCTCAAAGCCTCTTTTTTGAAAGTAATACAAAAGGTTGTAAAAAAAAGACATGGCTAAAAGTATACATTTCTGTTCAATAAATTTACTCCAACGGCACAATGCAAACACTTTTTTTGAGAGCAATATGCGGTATACAATTGTATTTTGGACTGACTTTCCAACGCATTTTCCGATTGGACTTTTAGATTATTAAAACCTTCAACTATTGTGTTTGATTCACTTTTAATCTTTGAAATCAAATCTACCAACTCCTCATTCCATTGGTTTCCCATACTTTGGGCATAACTAAATTTTAATGGAATCACAGTATTGATGAGTAGTAAGTCTATAAAGGCTTTGGACAATTGTTTCTTGCTTTTCTTGCTACACTTTCCAAATGTGAAATGATCTTGCCAATATGGACTTGTGAATACTTGAAACATTTTATAATAATCCTCCAAGCATTCAATTGCCATCAATGCTTGAAATATATTTGTGTTATTATGGTAAAGGTTTGCCAGTTGAGAAATTCTGAGGGTAGGAAAATTAATTGGGCGCATACCAAAAAAAGCAGGTTTTTCTTCTGGAACTTCCAATTCAAACTTTTGAGTTAGATAACCATACTCCTTTTTCAATTCGAGGTAATACCTATCCATGCAATCTTCAACCTCCAAAAGCCCAAAATGGCCAAAAAGAAGACTTTCCAATTGAATAAGATTTGCGCTGGTTTTACGTACAATTGAAAAATCCAATTTTAAAGCGCGATTCAAAAGGAATGAGCCATTGATTTTTGTTCCAAAACTTTTACAAAGAAGTGAGAATAAAACAGCCTCCCAGTTGTTGTTGGACTTTTGTAAAAGGGCTCCAATTTGTTTTGATTTTTGCTCAAGGCGTTCAAAGTAAAGCCGTTCCTCCCAACTTTTCCAAATGATAGGAGCTATAGTTGCGATACTTCTCTCACAATTGATGAACTTGATCTTCGAAGTATCCATCAATGTTCGATATGATACTAGGAGTTCCTCGGGAATAAGGTTTTTTAATTCCAACGTTGGAATTTTGGAACCATCTTTCCTGTAAACAACAACATCATCCTCCCAAACCACATGAAGTATGACATTGTCGTAATTCGAATCAGTTTCGTGATGATGCGTATACCAATCTGAAGATTTAACATGCATTTCCACATTTCCAGCCCAAAGTTGGTTCTCAATGTAAATTTTGGCGTTGAAAAAGTCAGGACCTGAAAGCCTGTTTAAAATACCCACACCTTGGATTTTAAGTGTTTGGTTATCAGTTGTAAGTAAATTTTTGGTTTGGAGTTTATTATTCCTCCAAATAAAATATAGTAGGTCTTCTCGCATCGATTTGGGTATTGTGCAAAATAATAAATTGATATTCCACGTAAGATGGGGCGAGTTACATGGGTAAAGTTGAAATTGATATTTTTCAACACGTGGAAAATTACTTGTTGCGGATTACATTTCCAAAAAGAAAGTTTTTTTTTCGTAGTTTAGCTTTTCCCATACTAACGTTTTAGCATTTCGAGTACAACCTCTTCACACAGAAATGCAGTCAATGTTCAGCTTTAAAATGACACTGTATATAGGATGCAGTTTCAGCTTAGAACCAAACAGCCAATAAAGCAGAACAATGAATTTCCCAATCGTTCATTACGTTAAAAGAATAGTTTCTTTACTCTTTTTGCAGTTTTTGGTATTCTGCTATCCATCAGAAATAGTTGCACAGTCGGAATCAAAGAAAGTATATTTTCCATGGGTACTGAATACGACCTCCGTAACCATAAACTTTCAAGAGAAACAAACATTCAAACTAGAGGATATAGGCGTATTTGCAAGCAATGAATTTCAAGGGGCACGTTTAAATGGTTTTGAAAAACTTAACGATAGTACAATATCCGTCACTATCAATCCAGAAAATACACCTATCAACAATAGTGCTTTTTATGCTTTCGTAATCTGGGCGGATGAAAAGAAGGAAATCTATCTGAAGTTTGAATACCCTTTGGGATATAAGCATAGGTATCGCCCAAAAATTAAGACCGTGAGCGGTGGTTGGACGAAATTGAAGAAAAAGGATGTCGTAAAAAAGGGCAATGGTGCCCTGGTCCGACTGGATATTGACAAAACTCCCATGTTGATATCGGCTCAAGAGCTCATTACCTCAAAAGATACGGAGAAATGGATAGCATCCCTTATTGAAGGCAAAGAATATGCACGCCTGTTATCTGCAGGGAGATCCAAGTTTAGAAGGAATATCCCCGTATTGGATATTTATAAGGGAGAAAAAGATGAAAAACCGATAGTTGTATTAATGACGCGTCAGCATCCACCAGAAGTAACCGGTTTTTTTGCATATCAATTTTTCATGGAAACCATATTGAGCGAATCAGAGCTCTCCAACGAGTTTTTGGAAAATTATAGGGTATTGGCATTTCCTATTGTAAATCCAGATGGGGTGGACATGGGAAACTGGAGACATAATGGCGGAGGTGTAGACCTGAATAGGGATTGGTCTATGTACAACCAACCGGAAACCAGAAACGTATCAAACTTTATTACTAAAGCAGCTAATGAAAGTGGTGGAAAAATCGTACTGGGACTCGATTTCCATTCCACATATAAGGATGTTTTCTATACAAATAAAACAAGGTCTAGGACAACTATGCCCAATTTTGTGGGAGACTGGTTCAAGGCGTTGGAAGAACATATACCCAATTATAAAGTAAACGAAAAAAGTAACGATAGCAGAACGCCCAATTCAAAAGGATGGTTTCTGTATGGACACGATGCTGTTGGAATTACCTATGAAATAGGGGATTCCACGCCCAAGGAAAAAATAGAGCTGGTTGGAACAGTTTCTGCCAAACAAATGATGCGAATTTTAATGGAACGTATCGAATAATGAATCTTCAATTAACCACAACAATAATTCACTGAACAACAAACCCATGACCCCAATATCTAACCAAAACCTACACAATAATTATGTTAATCAAAAAATTATCCTTCCTAGTAGTACTATTGGTATCAACTACTATTTGTGCACAAAAAACAGTAACCGGTACTGTAACCGATGATTTTGATACCCTGCCAGGAGCAACAATATTGATAAAGGGAACGACCACTGGGGTTGTTTCCGATTTTGATGGTAAATATTCCATAGAAGTACCAAATAATGATGCAGTATTGGTATTCAGTTTTTTGGGATATGTTAATCAAGAAGTTATCGTGGGCGACAAAGTTCTCATAAACGTAACATTAAAGGAAGATGCACAAGCGCTGGATGAAGTGGTCGTTAACGCATTGGGGATTGAAGTAGATAAGAAAACCTTTGGTGCAACAGTCTCTCAGGTAAAGGCGGACCAGTTGGCCACATCAGGAGAAGTGAATATTATTAACGCATTACAAGCAAAGGCATCTGGCGTTAGAATTGCACGCTCCAATGGTGACCCCGGTGCGGGCGCTATAATTCAAATTCGTGGGGCCAACACCATATCCGGAAGCACACAGCCTTTAATCATTTTAGATGGTGTTCCCATAAGCAATGACAATCTAGCAGGCAGTAGCAATGTGGATGGGGGTACCTCACAGCAATCTCGTTTGAATGATATCAACGAAGATGATGTGGAATCAATTGATATCTTAAAGGGAGCTTCTGCAGCTGCAATCTGGGGTTCAGAGGCTGCAAACGGGGTTGTTGTCATCACAACCAAGCGAGGAAGGGATACAGGAAAACTGAATGTAGAATACCGAACCACAATTTATGTCGATCAAGTAATCAACTTGCATCCAGTTCAAACCAATTACGGTCAGGGTAACAATGGTGTTTTTAACAACACAGGGAGCATACAATCTTGGGGCGACCGAATAGCTGGCCGTTCTGGTCAAGCTGATGTTTTGTTTCCTAAAAATGAAGCTGG
Organism: Flagellimonas ulvae; assembly: GCF_049333175.1. NCBI lineage: Bacteria > Pseudomonadati > Bacteroidota > Flavobacteriia > Flavobacteriales > Flavobacteriaceae > Flagellimonas > Flagellimonas ulvae. Next base: position 3,996,791 of record NZ_CP186325.1, on the reverse strand, counting down.
TTATTTTGTAGATCAAAACAATCGGGAATGGCAATTGGTCCAAACAAAAAATTCAAGGGAAACCTTTGTTAAAAGCAACTTTGATCAGGTTTTTCAAGAGGCTTTTTCCCAAAAACATTATTTGAGCATTAACAATGCCAATGACAAGGGAAGATATCGTTTCAGTATTGGCGCCCTGAACCAAGAAGGAGTAATCCGACGAAGTGATTACCAGCGAATCAATGCCTCGTTCAGTGGAAAATACGAATTCAATGACAAACTGAGTGTACGTTCCCGTTTTCGCTATACCAATACTAAATCGCAACGCATTCAGCAGAATTCAAATGTGGCCGGCCTACTGCTTGGCTTATTAAGAGGTGCGCCTGATTTTGATATCTCAGGATATAGGGGAACCTATTTTGATTCGGATGGAGACCCTAATGAAAACAGACAGCGATCCTACATTAATCCGATAGGTGCTTCAACAAATCCTGTGTACAACAATCCCTTGTGGACCTTATACCGTCAAGAAAGCCCCAATCAGGTTGATCGTGTCATTGCCTCTGCAGATTTTGACTACCGATTCAATTCTTGGCTCCGTTTTAAATTGAGGGGTAGTTACGATATGTATTTTGACGAAAGGCGGTATTTCTTTCCAAGAAATAGTGCAGGCAGGGTTGGTGGTCGTTTTGATCTGGATAACATTAACAATAGAATCAGCAATTTCGATTTCATTGCCCGGACCAAGACCATGAAAATTGGTGGTGGTTTTAAGGGGAACGTCCTGGTGGGGTATAACTTTAATGACCGGCTAAGGAAATCCGTATACAATCAAGGAGCAAACTTTTTGGCGGATACCGATGTACAAGTATTCTCCAATTCCACCGAAATCGAGACTACCCGACACTTTATAACGCAAAGACGAAAATACAGGCTGTATTATTCTGGAGGCATCAATTTTAAAAAACAAGTGTACCTCAACACTTCTGGTGCCATGGAACAAGCTTCGACCATAAATGGTGCATTTTTCTATCCCTCGGTAGATATGTCCTGGATATTCACCAAACTGAACTTCTTAAGAGACAATTTGGTGTTGACCCATGGAAAATTAAGGGCTGGTGTCGGTCAAGTAGGCGTTGAACCCAGAGCACACAGAGCACAGACTACGTATGAGACCCCAACCTATTCCGACTATTCTGACCCCCTCCAATTGGAGGATTTTGGTGGTGGTTTCCGATTTAACAACAACTTGGGCAATGCAAACCTAAAACCTGAGATAAAGACAGAGTACGAAGTGGGCATGGACTTGAAAATGTTTGACAATCGCCTGTCCCTAAGCGGTACCTATTATTACAATACGGTGAAAGATATTTTAATATCGCTACCTACATCGCCAAGTACCGGGGCAGACAATATTTATGCCAATGGAGCAAGCCTTGAAAACAGAGGTGTGGAATTGGACGTTGAGTACGATTTTCTCAAAAACAACAAAGGATTAAAAGCCACGATATACGGTAACTTCAATAACAACAGAAATAAAGTTCTTTCAATTTTAGGGGCGAATACTATACCTCTTACCAACAACTCTATAAGCTCAAGGGCAATCGTAGGATATCCCATGGGAACCCTCTGGGGCTCAAAAGCGTTGCGTAACCCCGATGGTTCTTTCTTATTGGATGAAAACGGATTCCCACAGATAGATCCAGAACAGGGCGTACTTGGCGATCCAAATCCTGAATGGAGAGGCGCCTTGGGATTACGCTTAAATTATCGAAGCTTTTTCTTCAATTCATTGGTGGAGCACTCGCAAGGAGGCGTATTTGCCGAAAGAACGCGTTTTATCATGCGTAACTTTGGCACCCATGCGGATGTTGGCAACACGGTCACTCCAATCCAAGATGTTGTGGACCGAGCAGGTGTTGTTCATCCTGCTGGAGTTCCTGTTCGCGGTAACTTAAGAGATTTTGGAGCAGGCCCTGTTCTTTTGAATGAGGCCTATTACACCACCATTGGAGGAGGGTTTGGCTCTTCTGTCATTAATGAGTTCGCCATTAACCAAGATGCATCATGGACCCGTTTGAGCGAAGTGACAATAGGGTACACCATCAACTCAGAGAGCTTTAGGAAAAAAACCAAACTGGCATCCATATCCTTTGCCTTAAGTGGAAGAAATCTTGCTCTTTGGACAGACATTCTTGGGGTTGACCCCCAGACCAACCAAACTGGGGTAGATAACGGCTTTGGAGTGGACTACTTCACCAACCCGGCGTCAAAAACATATTCACTTAAAATGGAAATCAAATACTGACAATTATGAAATCAAAAATCCATATCATTATCGGCTTTATTTTTCTGATGCTGTCCTGTACTGAATCCTTCGAAGAGTTGAACCGTAATCCAAATGCCATTACTACGGATGAATTATTGCATCCTAGCTTACTGATCAAAGGAACAATGTTGGCCAACATTTCTTTGAATGTTGGTCATCTGCAACGCATATCTGGCATGTGGTCAGGGCAATATCGCGGTGAAATAGCTCTTTATCTAGGTTTGTACAATTATGACATTACATCTGAGGAATCCAATAGTGCATGGGGCTACGTTTACAATGGCATACTCAAACAGAACCGGGAAATTGCCAAATACTATAATGTGAATGGAATGGACCGAGAAGGCATACTCATCACTGCAATAACTCGGGTAATAGAAGCCCATGCCATGGGTACTGCCACAATGCTTTGGGGAGACATTCCCTATTCGGAAATAGATTTAAAGGATGTTGAAGACCCAAAGTTCGATTCCCAACAAGAGATTTATGAATCACTGCAAGCTTTGCTAGACGAAGCGATAATTCTATTGGAAAGTCCAGACACTATCAGTGGGCTCGATGAAGATATTTTCTTTGAGGGAGACAAAGAAAAATGGCTTAGAACCGCCTATACCTTAAAAGCCAGATACTATCTCCAAAACAAAGCCTACGAAGAAGCCTATGAAATGGCACAAAATGGAATCATGGAAGCCTCCGAAAGCATGCGGTTTACACCTTTGCCGTCTGGAACCTTTGGAACAGAAAACCTACTATACCGTTTTATGCGAACTCGGCTGGATTTTATGAGTGCCCAAGATACATTTTGCAGAAACTTATTGAGCGTGGACGAAGGCAATCGAAGAAACAATAAAACTGACGAGAAAGCAAGAAGGAACCATTTAAACGCAGGCGGCTCTTCAGGTTTTGAAAGATCCAATATCATCAATGGAGAGTTTACGCCAATGAACCTTGTTACCTATCAAGAAAATCTTTTGATATTGGCCGAAACCAGCACCCGAACCGTCTCTTTTGAAGAGGGACTGAACCAATTAAACCTTGTACGGGAATTTTTGGAATCTGAAGATTCATTTGAACTACGGTTTTCTTCAGATGATGATGATAAAATATATGAACCTTATGTAGAAGAGGACTTTGAAATCGGTGGAATGGAAAATGAGGACGGAATCGATAAAACAAGAGCCTTGCTCAGGGAAATCATTGAAGAACGCTATGTATCTGGTTTCGGTACGTTCATCCCATGGAATGATTTAAGACGTTTACAAAAAGAGCCTGATATCCAAGTGCCCGTACCCTTCAATAGAGAAGGTATTCAAATACATCCTCAACGCTTGGTGATATCACAAAACGAACTGAATTCCAATTCAAATGCACCCACAGGGTTATCCATTTTTGACCCAATACCCATTTTTGAATAGTGGTAAATCAAAACGAATTAAAAGAGTTCAATAAAAAAGAATACATTGAATTCGCTTTGAATACGTAAAACATGAAAAAACCATCAAAGACTTTCCTAAAGTTTGGCATAGTAATGTATTTCACATCACTTTTTATACAATCCTGCGCCGAAAAAAAAATAATAGAAGCTGATATTCTCATAGAAAATGGAACCGTTTACAATGGAACTTCCAATAACCCTTCAAAAAACAGCATTGCTATAAAAGATGATACCATCATTTATATTGGCGACAAAGAAGGTGTTGAAATTATAACGTCCAAAGTTATAGACGCCACTGGGTTTATAGTATCACCTGGTTTTATCGACCCACACACCCATGCCGACCGAGATTTAAACAAAAAGGAAACATCCCACAACAAACCCTTTTTGTTTCAAGGAGTGACCACGGTGGTCGTAGGCAACGACGGCAACAGCTTTTTCCCTTTAGATACATTCAAAACCTTATATGAGACACAAGGAATAGGAACAAACGTGATTCCATTGATAGGCCACGGAACGGTCAGGAAATTGATTATGGGAAAAAGTGATGAAAAGGCAACCAAAGAAGAAATCGAAAAAATGCAGTATGTTGTTCAAGAAGAAATAAAATCGGGAGCATTTGGGCTTTCCACAGGTCTGTTTTATGCACCAGGGAGCTATTCCAACACTGAAGAAGTCATTGCACTTGCCAAGACAGCAGCCGAAAATAATGGTATTTACGATACACATCTGCGAGACGAAAGCTCATATACCGTGGGGCTTCTGTCTGCCATTGAAGAAGCCATACAAATTGGCAGGGAAGCAAAGATTCCAGTTCACATTTCTCATATCAAGTGCTTAGGTGTCGACGTTTGGAACGAGAGTCAAAAAATCGTTGAAATGATAGAAGAGGCACGAAAAGAGGGTTTGGATATTACAGCGAACCAATACCCGTACAACGCATCTGCTACTGGACTCTTAGCAGCGGTCATACCGCGTTGGGCGGAAAGTGGTGGAAAAGACTCCTTGTTCATTCGTTACGAAAACCCAGAATTGACGGATAAAATCTTAACAGGAATCAAAAAAAACTTAGCCCGAAGAGGTGGGGCAGAAAAACTATTGATTGTCAAGTCCGATAATGAAGAGTTTATAGGAAAAAATGTATTGGAGCTATCCAAAATATTGGATGTAGTTCCAGAAGTTGCAGTAATGGAAATCTTGAAGTATGGATACGTTCGCGTGGCATCCTTTAATATGACAAAAGAAGATATTCAGACGTTCATGAAACAGGATTGGGTCGTTACCGGGTCCGATGGCAATACAGGGCATCCTCGAAAATATGGTTCTTTTCCTAGAAAATTCCATAAGTACGTTACACAAGAAAAAATAATTGATACGGCCCAATTCATTAATAATAGTACTTCTAAAACCGCAGAGATTTTCAAACTTGAAAAGAGAGGTAAGCTAAAAGAAGGGTACTATGCGGACATCATCATTTTTGACCCTAAAAGCTTTAAGGACAAAGCAGATTATACCGATGCATTTCAGCTATCGGAAGGGTTGGTATATAGTTTCGTGAACGGAAAGCCCACAATTGAAAATGGAACATACAACAATGAACTAAACGGAAGAGTATTGGAAAAACAGCCTCCCCAATAGGATTGAAAGATTCGATTACATCCCATAAAAACCAAATTCCTACTTATGAAAAAAATCATTTTGCTCATCGCATCCATGATGCTATTTGTAGTATCATGTAAAAAGAAGAACCCCAAAAGTGAAGATACCGTCGAGATCCCATCCAAAAAAGGTGATGGTTTTTACAATATAGATTTTGAGAATTACCCTCTGGCGGACAGCTCATTGCCCATAGGTGTATTTGATTCTGGAACTGGCGGACTCACGGTATTAAAAGCCATTGTGGCATACGACGAAAACAATAATGCTTCTCTTGAACAAGGTAGCGACGGAAAACGGGATTTTGAAAAGGAATCGTTCATTTATTTGGCCGACCAAGCTAATATGCCCTATGGTAATTATGCAAAAGAAGGCAAAACCGACCTTCTAAGAGAGCATATCATAAAGGATGCACAGTTTTTGATGGGCCAAGAATATTACTCAGACAAAAACGATACTTCCATAAATACGGACAAACAACCCGTTAAAGCAATAGTGATAGCCTGCAACACGGCAACGGCTTATGGCAAGGAATCCCTTGAAGAATATGTAAAGAAAGTCAATGTGGACATAAAGATTATTGGTGTTATAGATGCTGGGGTACGTGGGGCCCTAGCAACAATAGAGAAGGATGAAAATGCCATAATAGGCGTATTGGCAACGATAGGAACGGTTTCTTCTAAGGGATACCGCAACACTATTCTAAAAATGAAAGAAGGAGAGGGATACAGTGGAGAGATCAAGATATTTTCACAAGGTGGTCTGGGTATTGCCGAAGCTATTGATAATGACCCAGAGTATTTTGACAAAAATCTAAAAAAACCAAGAAACAATTACAAAGGCCCAAGTTTGGATAGTGATTCCAAAATTGACCATACACTGTTAGACATATACAATTTTGACTTCACAAATAGCAAAATGTTATGCGATTCGGAAAAAACGGATGATTGCTCGGTACTTCAAATCAATGATGCCGAAAACTATGTACGTTATCATTTGGTGACGCTTATGGAAAAGATACGATTGTCAAAATCCAACAATACACTGAAATCCATTATTTTGGGATGTACACATTATCCCTACATGACTGATGAAATATTGACGGTCTTAAAAGAGTTGTACAACTACAAAGACAAAGATGGTAAACTGTTATACCGAAACTTTATGGCAGAGAACATAAAACTAATCGACCCTGCCATAGGTACAGCAAAAGAGCTTCACGAATATTTGAAACAAGAGCGATTATTCAATCCAAAAGGGAGTATTCAGAATAGCGAGTTTTATATTAGTGTGCCCAATAAAGACAATCCAAATAATAGAATTGATGAAAATGGTCGCTTTCCCTATGACTATAAATATGGGCGAAACGCCAACCAATCCCAAGAGTATGTGAAGGTAGTGCCTTTTAGCAAGGATAATATTTCAGACGATATCCTGATTCGTTTTCAAAAACAGATTCCGTATGTCTATGGATTGATTCAAGCTTTCCATGAAAAAAACGAAAAAACCAAGGGTCTTCCACCAAAAGCCAGAATACAGTAGTTTTATACCAAGATGGTAAGTAGTATACCTTAATAACTAAGATTCCGTTACTTCACCTTCCCAATTCATAAAACCGCCCTCAAGATTGTAGGCATTTTCAATGCCAACGCTGTTCATAATAGCACACGCCTGACCACTTCTGTTCCCAGAGCGACAGTACACATAGTAGTTTTTGGACTTATCCAATTTTTCAATTTCGTTCAAAAAATCCTGTCCTAAATAAATATCTATATTGGTTGCACCGGGAATATACCCCTCCTCTACTTCTTCTGGAGTACGTACGTCCAAAATAAAGGCGTTATCATCATTCTCTAACTGGTTTTCCCATTCTTCTTGTGATAGGTCTGACATTTTTATCAATTTAAGTTTAGCAAAAATAAAAATCCGGAGCATAACCCCGGATTTGAATCTCTTAATTCTACGGATTATACTTTTATGGTGCATCCAATGGCCTTCGTAGAGGTCACTTTAATCTCCTTTCCAGCCAACATGGCATCAACAGCATCTTCAACGTATTTTTCATCAACCTTGGACGCATCTTGGTAGTTATCATCTATTGCGCCGATGTATTTTACTACGTTTCCATCGCCAGTCTTTTCAAGTAAATAGACATGGGGTGTTCTGGTTGCCCCATACTGAGGATACACTTTCTGACCTTCATCCAATAGATATGGAAAGGTGAAACCTTTTTCTTTGGCTCTTACTTTCATTTTATCAAAACTGTCTCCGGGTTTGGCCGAAGGATTGTTTGGGTTGATGGCAATTACAGGTACACCTTTGGATTTGTATTTCGCATCCAAAGCAATAATACGGTCTTCATACGCCACTGCGTAAGGACAGGTATTGCATGTGAAAATCACCAAAAATCCTTTAGCATCAGAATAATTTGAAAGTGATATCATTTTTCCGTCAATATTCTTCAATGAAAAATCAGCAGCAGTATCGCCAATAGCATAGCCCTTTTCAGTAGTAGTGTTTCCAACAAAGGAGGCCATTGAAATCAAAAGTATCAAGGCGCCCAAAATTTTAAAGGTTTTCATTTCTATTTTAATTTATGAATTGTTTTAATTCATTAGTAAGTTCTTCGTAAGTAAATCCTTTTTCATAGAAAAGGCGATTGTCTTTGTTATATATAAGAGTAGCGGGAATACCTCCACCCCACTCATCAGAAACTTTGGGAATCCAAGTATTTTGTTTTGGGTCATCAAGAATTACAACTTCAGATTTCAATCCTTTTTTTTCCACAAAAGGTTCTAAACGAGATTTCCACATACTAGGCATATCCAGACTGACCAAAACTACTTTGACATTGTCATCTTTAAATTCAGCATTTACTTTTTCAAAGTATGGCAGCTCTTCAATACAAGGTTTGCACCATGTTGCCCAAAAATTCACCACATAAGTAATATCGTCTTCTTTATGCAACAAAGGTTCAAAAGAATCAAAATTGTAAACAGGGAACTTAACCTCATCATTTTTTCCACTCTCATCAACAGCAACACTGGCTGCTACTTGTTCACTAGTATTATTATTATTTTGTTTGGCTTTTTCTCCACAACCAATCAAACTCAATATAGCTAAAAAAACTACTAGCAGTAAATATCTCATTATTAAATATTCGGATGATTAAAATTAACTATTGCTTTACCCCTCTTTCTTTTTTTTAACAAAACTTTATCGTCACAAATATTTTTCTATCAGACAAATCATAATACATTTGTATATACAAATATTGTAAGTACATGAATGTAGAGGAAATTATAAAAACCACAAGAAAGATTCCATTAGAGAGCAGAACTTTAATTCACATGACTTTGGTGCACAACCAAATCAATGAGCGAATGAATGCTGTCCTAAAACCTTTCGAGGTTTCCCTACAACAGTTTAATGTGCTACGTATACTTAGAGGACAAAAAGGAAAACCTGCCAACCTCTCCACATTGAATGAGCGCATGGTCACGAAAATGAGCAATACTACTCGACTTGTGGACAAGCTATTAACCAAAGGTTATGTAAATCGGGCGGTTTGTGAGACCAATAGACGCAAGGTAGAAATCTTAATAACAGACCTTGGCATGAAAGCTCTTGCCAAAATGGACAAAGCGGTTGATTTAGTTGAAAAACAAGCAGTATCCAATTTATCCAAAAAAGAACTTGAAACATTGAACACATTATTAGATAAATTTTAAAAATGAGCACAACACTAGAAAACCTAAACTGGCGATATGCCACCAAAAAATTCGATGCAACCAAAAAAGTATCCGAAAAAGATTTGGAAACAATTTTGAAAGCAATTCAACTAAGCCCCTCCTCTTACGGATTACAACCTTATCATATTCTTGTAGTAACAGATGAGGCACTTAGAAAAGAACTTCAACCTGCCTCCTGGAATCAATCTCAAATCGTAGATGCCTCTCACATGTTGGTTTTCGCGGCCAAATCCGGATTTGGCGATGAACTAGTTGATGACTATCTGGAAAATGTAAGCAACACAAGAGGAGTTGATCCAGAGAATTTGAAAGGTTATGGAGATTTCATGAAGTCCAAACTTCTGGATTTACCAAATGAAGTAAAAGCCGCATGGACTTCCAGACAGACTTACATAGCAGCACAAAGCGCTATGGTAGCAGCGGCCGAGTTAAAAATTGATACTTGTCCCATGGAAGGTTTTGAACCAGCCAAGTATGACGATATTTTGGGCTTAAAGGATAAGGGACTTACCAGCGTTATGGTACTTACTATTGGCTATCGTTCCGAAGAAGACGATACCCAGAATTACCCTAAAGTCCGTAAAAACAATGAAGAATTATTTACACACATATAAATTCATACACTCTTAAATTTTAAACATGAAAACAAGCATTTTATCATTAGCATTGACCCTAGTTTTTGGCGGAGCTGTATTGGCCAACCCAATTGATGGAGAAAAAAAGGCCGTTAAGGTTGAAGAAAGTACAGTAACCTGGAAAGCCTATAAAGTAGGAGGTTCCCATGTGGGCACCATTGCATTAAAGTCAGGTTCATTGGAATTTGAAGGCGAAACTCTGGTAGGAGGTGAATTTGTGGTTGATATGTCCACTATCAACACCACAGATTTGACTGGCGACTATAAAAACAAATTGGACGGTCACTTGAATTCTGACGATTTCTTTTCAACAGCTTCAAATCCAACATCTTCTTTAGTCTTTACTGGTGTGAAGCAAACCGGAAAGAACGCGTACAGCGTTACTGGAGACTTGAATATTAAAGGAATTACAAAGCCCATTTCCTTTGACCTTTCTGTATATGGAACAAAAGCAACGGCTACTTTGAAAGTTGATAGAACTAATTTCGACGTAAAATATGGGTCAGGAATTATTGGTACGGCAAAAGACAAACTTATTTATGACGAGTTTGACTTGGTAGTTGACCTTCAGATGTAATTGACCTAAGTTTAGTGTTTGGAAATCCCGCTCTGCATTGCAGCAAGGCGGGATTTTCGATTTATAGTGTATTGTTTCAAAAAATGTATCCTACTGATTTCATGGAATTTCCTTGTTTATTTTAGCAAAATCTGTATCTTCACAGTACCTATTAATGCTAGAATATTTTCCGCCCCAAAAATATCCTATTTAAAATTTTACCATGAAACGAATAGCAAGGAACTACTTGGCCTATTCTATCATTGTGGCGGCATCACTTCTGGTCAGTTGCAACAATGAAGAAAATAACGAGGCTACCTTTTCAGAAATCAAACTGAACAAATCTGTTTTAGGAATTTTCATTGGAGAAACGTTTGTGCTCACCACTACCTCCGATACTGAAAGTAGTATTAAATGGAGTAGTAATAAATCGGATATCGCTACAGTAAATTCAGAAGGTCTGGTAACTGGGATTTCTGAGGGAACCGCAATTATAACATCAGAATCAGGAAATGCCAAGGCCATTTGTACTGTGGTCATATCCAAAAAAACATTTGATTTAGAGTTGAACAATAGCAATCTTAGACTCTTTCCCGACCCCAAATATGCAGAGACTTTAGAAGTACTTACAGACGTTGAGGGCAACAATATTACATGGGAAAGCACGAATCCAGAAGTCGCTGTTGTGGATGAAAACGGATTGGTTACTCCAAATGCACTGGGAGAAACCACGATTATTGCTGGGTTTGATGAGTTCTTTACGGAATGCCTTGTAGAAGTTGTGGAAGGCCCGGTAGCCCTCATCGAACTAGACAAAACTCAGGTCATCATGAAAACCTTTCAGACAGACCAATTATCTATTGAGAACATAGCGTCTGAATTAGATGAAATAGGAACGCCGACGTGGGAGAGTAGTAATCCAGATATAGTAAGTGTAGATGATGAAGGTCAACTTACCAGTTATGGTGTGAAAGGCGATGTTACCATATCTGTAACCGTTGACAATCTAACGGTTGAAGCCACTGTTACGGTTACTCCAGCAATTGTTTATGTTGCGGGGTATGATAATGATAGAGCAGTATTATGGAAGAACGATGAAGCCACCTATGTAACTGACGGCAGTGAAAATGAAAGTGAAGCAGAATTTGTATATGTAGCAGATGGGGAAGATCCATATACGACAGGACATGTAGGTGAATCCGGCACTAGATCTGTAAAACTATGGAATGATAGTCAAGAGCAAGATACTTTTACAGATGGAACCGAAGATGCAAGAGGTAAAAACATCCTAATACACAATAATGAAATCTATGTTTTAGGATATGAAGATGTTGAAACGAATGGTTCTGTCAGAAGAATTGCCAAAATATGGAAAAGTGGCGCCCTTGAACCTGAGTATGAGCTTACCGATGGAACTAAAGATGCCAATGCTTACTCCTTTTTTGTTGATTCAGGAGTATTTTATGTTGCAGGATATGAGAAGGCTACTACTAATACCAGTAGCGATTTAATTCCTAAAGTATGGATGAGAAATGATAATATTAATCAAGAAATAGTGCTTCCTCACAATAATGCCGATGGAATTGCTTATTCCATGGCAGAATTGAACGGTGATATATATGCCGTGGGTTACGATAGACAGGGTGGTACATTAACATCAGTTCTTTGGAAGAAAAATAGCAACGAAGATAATTTTAGTGTTACAAATCTTTCAGATGGCGGTAGTTCCATAGCATATTCCATAGTCATTCATAATGGCAATGTTTATATAGCGGGATATGAATTTATAAACGGTGATAGAACTGCAGTAATTTGGGATGAAAACGGAAACATAATTTATAGTTTAAATGCTGAAGGCGTAGACCAAGCAAGAGCGCACTCAGTATATATCACAGACAATGGGGATGTGTATGTTTCAGGTTACCAGGAAGATGTAGAAGGAGATGAAGTGACCACGGTATGGAAAAACGGGGAAGTGCACCTAACACTAAGTGATGGTACTAATGATGCCCGTGGGCTATCCATTGTTGTCAAATAAGGATGGATTAGTATTAGCTACTTTTATGAAATAAAAAATTAGCGAGAATTAATTTTCCTTTCTATATTTGAAGCAATGAAATTAAATAGTGTAAATACTTGGTGGTGGAAGAACTTACGACAGATATCGTGAGCTAGTCCCCATTATAACCATATACGAGGCTTGTCATCACGACAAGCCTTTTTTAGTTTAAAATTTTAGCGCTTTACAATGACCTATAAATTAAAAACACATTATAAAAAAATCTTGGCTGACACCATCACCCCTGTTAGTGTCTACTTAAAAATACGGGATAAGTTTCCGAATAGTATCCTTCTTGAAAGTAGTGATTACCACGCTAACGATAATAGTTTTTCATATATCTGCTGCAACCCTATTGCTTCCATCAAAATTGAAAATGAAAGCATAACCAAGATGTTGCCTGATGGTGAAATAGAAAGCATACCCATAACTAAAACGACTGATGTCACGCAAACCATTCATGAGTTTGCTCAGAAATTTTCAGTGGAAAACAATGGGTTCAAATTCATAAATAATGGTCTTTTTGGATACATGGCCTATGATGCAGTGCGCTATTTTGAAGACGTAGAAATCTCCACCAAACCAAATTCTATCCAAATTCCGGATATCTACTATGCGGTTTATAAAAACGTAATAGCCATAAACCATTTTAAAAACGAAGCCTATCTTTTTGCGCATTGCTATGACTGCGAAAGCAATGTAACAGAGATAGAACAACTGCTTAACGTAAGAAGCTTTGCTTCTTATAATTTTTCTTTGGAAGGTGGTGCGAAATCTAACTTGAAGGACGAGGAATACAAAGAGCATGTGGCATTGGCCAAAAAACATTGTCAGCGCGGAGATGTTTTCCAGTTGGTACTTTCCAGACGTTTTAGCCAAACCTTTAAAGGTGATGAGTTCAATGTATATCGTGCTTTGCGTTCCATAAATCCATCCCCTTATCTTTTTTATTTTGACTATGGTGATTTTAAGATTTTTGGTAGCTCACCAGAAGCCCAGTTAATTGTAAAAGAAGGGAAAGCTGAAATCCACCCTATTGCCGGAACCTATAAAAGGACAGGTAGTGATGAGCAGGATGCCAAACTCGCCAAACAACTTGCACAAGACGAGAAGGAAAATAGTGAGCACGTGATGTTAGTAGACTTGGCACGCAATGACTTAAGTCGAAATGGAAACACGGTCAAAGTTGAGACCTATCGTGAGGTACAGTATTTTTCACATGTGATTCATTTGGTATCAAAAGTGACAGGGATAAAAAAAGAGGACATTCCAACAATGAAAGTGGTTGCGGATACCTTCCCAGCTGGAACTTTAAGCGGAGCGCCGAAACATATGGCCATGCAACTTATTGAAAAATATGAAAAAACAGGAAGGTCATACTATGGAGGTGCCATAGGTTTCATGGATTTTAGCGGTAATTTCAACCATGCCATTATGATTCGGACTTTTTTAAGCAAGAACCACAAGCTGCACTATCAGGCGGGGGCCGGATTGGTTGCAGCCTCAGACCCAGAGACCGAATTGCAAGAGACCTTCAATAAACTGGGCGCACTCACAAATGCCCTCAAAATAGCCGAAACTATCTAAGCCATGGGAAGAAAGATATTGATGATAGATAACTACGATAGTTTCACGTACAATTTGGTACACTATCTTGAGGATTTGGATTGTGACGTAACCGTCAAACGGAATGACCAGTTAACACTGGAAGAAGTGGAACCTTTTGAAGAGATTGTTCTTTCTCCCGGACCAGGAATCCCAGATGAAGCCGGACTCTTAAAATCCATAATTGAAACCTATGCCCCTACCAAACGTATTTTCGGGGTATGCTTAGGTCAACAAGCCATTGGCGAAGTTTTTGGAGGAAGCTTGGTAAACATGGACCAAGTATACCATGGAATTGCCACTACCATTCAAATTGTAGAAGAGGATATCATTTATAAGGATATGCCTAAGAAAATTGAAGTAGGCAGATACCATTCTTGGGTGGTTCACCCAGACTTGCCAGAAGAATTGGAAGCTACTTCTGTGGATGAAAACGGTCAAGTAATGTCCTTAAGACATAAAACCTTGGATGTGATTGCCGTGCAATTTCACCCAGAATCAGTTTTAACACCCCAGGGAAAACAGATGCTAAAAAATTGGCTTGATAATTAACTTTAGATGTCATTCCTGCTGTCATCCTGAGCGCAGTCGAAGGAGCCAGGAATCCAAACAAATAGATTCCGCATCAAATGCGGCATGACAAAAAAGATAAAATGAAAGAAACACTAAATAGACTTATCAATCACGAGATACTCTCTAAGGAAGACGCCAAGCAAATCTTGGTCAATATTGCCAAAGGAGACTACAACACAAGCCAAATAGCTGCTTTTTTGACGGTTTACATGATGAGAAGCATTACCATTGAAGAATTGGAAGGTTTCCGTGATGCATTGTTGGAACTTTGTCTTGCTGTGGATTTAAGTGATTACAACCCAATTGATTTGTGTGGAACCGGAGGAGATGGCAAGGATACCTTCAATATCTCTACACTGGCTTCATTTGTTACTGCCGGAGCTGGAATCAAAGTAACTAAACATGGAAACTATGGTGTTTCCTCAAAATGCGGTAGCAGCAACGTCATGGAGTTTTTGGGCATCAAGTTCAGCAACGAAGCAGATTTTTTGAAGAAATCCATAGAAGAAGCTGGAATATGTGTCCTCCATGCACCTTTGTTTCATCCTGCCATGAAAAATGTAGCACCTATTCGACGGGAATTGGCGGTAAAGACCTTTTTTAATATGCTGGGGCCTATGGTAAATCCAGCCTTTCCAAAGAATCAAATGGTAGGGGTTTTCAATTTGGAGTTGGCCCGAATGTATGGTTACCTATATCAAAACACAGATAAAAACTTTACCGTCCTCCACGCTTTGGATGGGTACGATGAAATTAGTTTAACCGGGGCTACCAAAACCATTTCAAATGGTTCAGAGGGTATGCTTTCTCCTTCTGATTTTGGAATCTCTAAGGTAAATGCAGAAGCCATTGTTGGTGGAGACGACGTTTCGGATTCAGCACAAATCTTCATGAACATTCTTCAAGGTAAAGGAACCGAAGCCCAAAACAATGTGGTTTGTGCCAACGCTGGAGTGGCTATAGCTACGGTGGAAGGAGTAAGCCCAAAAGAAGGTTTTGAAAAAGCAAAAGAATCACTGTTGGGAGGCACGGGACTAAGAACGCTGAAAAAAGTTCAAGAATTAAGTAAAAATTGATGTCATGTCGAACGCAAGTGAGACATCTAAATCAAGATTTCTCAATCGCTTTGCTCATTTCGAAATGACAAGATGTAATTAAGATGAACATTCTAGATAAAATAGTAGCAGACAAACGCAAAGAAGTATCCCTCAAAAAGGGGTTAATTCCAACAAGTCAATTGGAAGCTTCAGTACTTTTTGAAAGAAACTGTGTTTCATTGGCCCAAGCGTTGTGTAATTCCAATACAGGAGTTATAGCAGAGCACAAACGCCGTTCCCCTTCCAAACAAACCATAAATCAAAACACAAATGTTGGAGTTGTGGCAAAAGGATATGAAAAGGCAGGGGTTTGTGGAATGAGCGTGCTTACGGACATCAAGTATTTTGGAGGTTCGCTGGAAGACTTGCTTTTAGCTCGAGCATCAGTTACCATGCCCTTGCTTCGCAAGGAATTCATGATAGATGAGTACCAAGTAATCGAGGCCAAAGCCCACGGAGCAGATGTTATTCTCCTTATCGCTGCGGTCCTTACTCGGGAAGATATCAAAACCTTATCTGAATTAGCTAAAAGTTTGGGTATGGATGTTTTGTTGGAGGTTCATAACCAAGAAGAATTGGACAAGTCAATTATGCCCAGTTTGGATATGCTAGGGGTAAACAATAGAAACTTGAAAACCTTTGAGGTCAGTTTGAATACCAGCAAAAATTTATCCAAACTGATTCCGGATGACTTTGTCAAAGTTTCAGAAAGTGGAATTAGCTCCATTGAAGCCATCACGGAATTGAGGAAGTTTGGATATAAGGGCTTTTTGATTGGGGAGAATTTTATGAAAACGGAGAATCCTGGCCTTAGTGCTAAGCAATTTATTGAAGGTTTGAAAAAAAATACGTGAAGTCATGTCGAACGAATGTGAGACATCTCATTATTTTTTGAGATTCCTCAATCGCTTCACTCATTTCGGAATGACATAAAGAAAATGAAACTAAAAGTTTGCGGTCAAAAATATAATGTAGGTGAAGTTGCAGAACTGCAACCAGACTATTTGGGCTTTATTTTCTGGGAACCGTCCGCCCGTTCTTTTGAAGGAGACATACCCAAATTACCCGAAGGAATCGAAAAAGTAGGGGTTTTTGTGGATGCGCCAATTGATGAAGTATTGGAAAAAATTGAGAACTATCAATTGGATGGGGTTCAGTTACACGGAAATGAGAGTCCAGAGTATTGTGAACAGTTACGTCATTCCGAAATTGTTTCAGAATCCCATCCGAAGAAGACCCTGAAACAAGTTCAGGGTGACGGCTTAAAAATCATAAAAGTTTTTTCCATCAAAGACGAGTTTGATTTTTCGATACTCGAATCGTATGAAGAGGTATGTGACTACTTCTTATTTGATACCAAAGGAAAGTTGCCTGGCGGAAACGGATACACCTTCAACTGGAAAATCCTTGAAAATTATCCCTCAACCAAACCTTATTTTTTGAGTGGCGGTATTGGATTGGAAAACGCAGAAGATATCCAATCATTTTTACAAACCGATTCTGCAAAATACTGTCATGCCATTGACATCAATAGTAGATTTGAAACAGAACCCGGGCTTAAAAACATAGAAAAACTAGAAGAATTCAAAAAAATATTGCACCATGAGTTATCACGCTAATGAAAAAGGATATTATGGCGAATTTGGTGGGGCGTTTATCCCTGAAATGCTCTATCCCAATTGCGAAGAACTTCGCCAAAATTATTTAAGAATAATGGCAGAGCCTTCTTTTAAGGAGGAATTCCATCAATTGCTCAAAGACTATGTGGGTAGGCCCACCCCACTCTACTTCGCCGAGCGACTTTCCGAAAAGTATCAAACCAAAATTTATCTCAAAAGAGAGGATTTATGTCATACTGGGGCCCACAAGGTAAACAACACCATTGGACAAATCTTGATGGCAAAGAAATTAGGTAAGAATCGAATCATTGCAGAAACCGGTGCAGGTCAACATGGCGTGGCAACCGCCACGGTTTGCGCACTAATGGGAATTGAATGTGTAGTGTATATGGGTGAAATTGATATCGCCCGCCAGGCTCCCAATGTTGCCCGAATGAAAATGCTGGGGGCTGAAGTAAGAGCGGCTAAGTCCGGCAGTAGAACCTTGAAGGATGCAACCAATGAAGCCATCCGGGATTGGATAAACAATCCTGTTGACACCCATTATATTATTGGTTCTGTGGTTGGACCCCATCCCTATCCAGACATGGTAGCGCGATTTCAATCTGTAATATCTGAAGAAATCAAGTGGCAATTAAAGGAAAAAGAGGGTAGAGAAAACCCTGATTACGTAGTGGCCTGTGTGGGCGGCGGAAGTAATGCTGCTGGAGCTTATTTTCATTATCTGGATGAACCCAAAGTGGGCATTATCGCAGTTGAAGCTGCTGGAAAAGGAATAGATACTGGTGAGAGTGCAGCAACATCAGCCTTAGGTAAAGTTGGAATCATTCATGGAAGCAAAACTTTGTTGATGCAAACACCAGATGGACAAATCACGGAACCCTATTCTATTTCTGCAGGTTTGGATTATCCTGGAGTTGGGCCAATGCATGCTCATTTGTTTCGTAGTGGTCGAGGCGAATTTATTTCGATAACTGATGATGAGGCAATGACAGCTGGGCTTGAAGTTTCTCAATTGGAGGGCATTATACCTGCAATAGAAACCAGTCATGCCTTTGCCATTTTTGATTACAAAAAATTCGAAAAAGAGGATGTTGTAGTCTTCAATCTATCGGGCAGAGGAGACAAAGATTTACAAACGTATATTGATTATTTTAAACTGTAATCCTTTGTCATTCCTGCAAAAGCAGGAATCCATAAAAATGATTAAAAATGTCCATCAATATTATGTGTATATCCTCACCAACAAAAAGAACGGTACTTTATACATCGGTATGACCAATGACTTGGAACGAAGGATTTTGGAACATAAAAGCAAATTAGTAGATGGATTTACTAAAAAGTACGGATTGAATAAACTGGTATATTTTGAAGCATATCAGTATGTTAATGATGCCATTTTGAGAGAAAAGAGGATTAAAAAATGGAAAAGACAATGGAAGATTGATTTGATAGAGGAAGAAAACAGAAACTGGAACGATTTAGGACTTAATTGGTTTGATTAATGGATTCCGCATCAAGTGCGGAATGACAAAACAACACTATGAAAAAAAACAGAATTCAAGAAAAACTAAACGAGGACAAAAAACTCCTTTCCATATATTTTACAGCTGGATACCCAGACATAAACGATACGGTTTCCATTATTGAATCGCTTGAGGAGGCTGGAGTAGACATGATTGAGGTTGGACTCCCTTTCAGCGACCCCCTGGCAGATGGACCAACTATTCAGGAAAGCTCTACAGCCGCACTTCATAATGGCATGCATACCGAACTGCTCTTTGAACAATTAAAAGATATTCGGAAGACCGTAAATATTCCTTTGATTGTTATGGGGTATTTCAACCCAATGCTTCAATATGGTGTTGAGGCGTTCTGTAAAAAATGTCATGAAATCGGTATTGATGGCATTATCATGCCAGACCTCCCGTTGGATGTCTATCAAGAAGAATATGAAGCCATTTATAAAAAATATAGGTTAATCAATGTCTTCTTAATCACGCCACAAACCGGCGAGGAACGAATTCGGGCCATAGATAATGCTTCAGATGGATTCATTTATATGGTAAGTTCGGCCAGTACCACTGGAGCAAAATCAGGTTTTGGAGATGAACAAAAAGCCTATTTTAACCGAATCGCCTCATTAAACCTTAAAAATCCGCAGATTGTTGGCTTTGGAATAAGTAATTCAAAAACTTTTCAAGCGGCAACTGAGAAGGCAAAAGGAGCTATCATTGGGTCGGCATTCATTAAACATCTTACCCAAAATGGAACAAGCGAAATTCAAGGATTTGTAGAGGGTATTCGAAACTAGGCTAGACCTAAGTTATGCTCTAAGGGAATGGATTTATAAATCTGGATTTCAGCGGTTACTCCTTTTTGGTTTTTAGAAAGCTTTAATCCTCCATTGTTTTTCTTAAGCATCCTCTTGCATATGAAAAGCCCTTTGCCCGACCCTTTCTCCTGGTTCGTGCCTAAAGAACTTGTTACTATTTGCCCCGTATTTATTTTTCCAAGTTTTTCTTCATCCACTTGTTCAGCCATGTTATGCACTCGTAGGCTGAAATGGTTTTCATTTTCTATGTTATCCACCAAAATACGTTGGTTTTGGGGTGAAAACTTTATGGCATTTGTAAGCAAATTTCGAATCACCGTTTGGAAAACCTCTTTGGAATAAAATAAATTGAATTCTTTGTCAACCGCGTTCACCAAACTCAGATTCTTTTCACTTAGATTCTGCGAATACTGATTCTTTAAGCCCTCAACAAGTTCATATAGGTTGATGTCCATATACGATTTAAGGGTTTCATCGTTTTGCATGGCCCAATTCAAAAGATTATCCAACATCCCATAGGTCTTATCAATTGATTGTTGAAGTAAACCCAGGTACTCGTTTCTATCCGATTTGGATTTTGAATTACGGGTGATGGTCGTCAACATCGAAATTTGATGAATTGGAGTCCTCAAATCATGTGCAATTATTTTCATAATATCCTTACGAAATGTGGTGAGTTCCATCAATTCCTCATTTTGAACACTGACCACCTGATGTTGTTCCTGAAGTTCGTTTTGTAATCGAATAACCCGATTAAAAATAAAAAAGCTTACCGCGCCTACCGAAGAAATCATAATAAAAGCAAGGATATATTTTCCAAGGGGCAATTCGGGATAAAGCATTGCGCAAGCTATAATAAAAGCAGTGTTATAGCCAATCACAACAAATTGATGCCAAGGTTTTTCAAATACCGCCAACAAAAGACCCATTACAAACACAATCATCTCGACCCTGGAGAAATAAGCTTCAAAATTCAGATTGGCATCTTCTAGCCGAAAGGGCAAATAAATTGTGGATGAAAGGATATTAATGTACACCATAATGATGAACAACAAGCTGGTCGTCATCCATTTGAGTTTCCAAGTGACTGAAGAAATCAGGATAATGGAAAAAACCACAAGGTGTTTTACAGCATACTTATTCAGTCCACCCAACTGATATTCGGTAAAAAAATTGGTGGCCAATCCAGCCAACACCAAAATAATAAGGACATGAAAAATTATGCTGTTGCGGTTAATAGCAACAAGCACTTGTTTATCTTTATAAAACGTACTCAATGTAGTTTCCAAAATTGACACAATATTGATATCTGAACGCTTTTTGATGTATTTTCTTACTTTTATGACATATTTTTAGATGAAACGCAACTTCTTTCTCCTTTTTTTATTGATTGTAGCATCAGGTTACAGCCAAAACTTGGATAGTATTACCATAAAATCCAGTGTGGCTTCTGCCATTAAGGATTTAAGGGACTTTGTAGCAATACCTAGTGATGCACTAAATGCAAGTGACATACAAGACAATTTGTTTTGGTTAAAAAAACAATTTGGCGAGAGAGGATTCAATACCACCGAGTTGGACACCGACAACCATCCCTTATTTTTTGCAGCACTTCCTTTAAATGACGCTAAACCAACTATTCTTGTTTATATGCATTTTGATGGGCAATCCGTAGACCCTAGCAAGTGGGACCAGCCCAGTCCTTATAAAACTGTGTTGAAAAAGCCTACAGATGGAGGTTTTGAAACCATTCCATTTGAGGAACTCGAAGACGATATCAATTATGATTGGCGCTTGTTCGGCAGGGCAACCGCGGATGATAAAGGGCCAATTGTAATGTTTCTTCATGCAATGGACCTTTTGAAAGAGAACGGAAGTGAAATGCCTTTTAATATTAAGGTCATTTTGGATGGCGAAGAGGAAAGAGGTAGCAAACCATTGCCAAAAGCAGTAAAACAGTATCGTGAACTGTTGGAAGCGGACTTTCTAATAATTAACGATGGCCCCATGCACCCATCGGGAAAACCTACCCTAATTTTTGGATGCAGAGGAATCACTTCCTTGACACTAACCACGCATGGCCCTTACAAACCTCAACATAGCGGGCATTATGGTAATTATGCACCAAATCCAGGTTTTCAATTGGCCCAATTGTTAGCAACAATGAAAGACGGCGAAGGTAGAGTTTTGATTCCAGGATATTATGATGGCATCTCCATAGACGAAAACACGAAGTCTATTTTAAAAAGTGTTCCAGATGATGCCAGAGCGATTTCTGAAAAACTACAATTTAAAACGGCAGAAAAAGTAGGTTCATTTTATCAAGAATCTCTGCAATATCCAAGCTTGAACATTCGAGGGATGGGCTCGGGCTGGATAGGAGACAAAGCAAGAACCATAGTTCCAAAAAGTGCTACTGCGGAATTGGATTTACGGTTGGTCCCTGAAACAGATGGAAATCGCCTAAAGAAGCTAGTCAAAGACCACATCAAAAAGCAAGGTTTTTATGTGATGGACAAAATTCCAAGCAAAGAAGAACGTATGTCCCATGACAAAATAATTACCATAAAGGAAGGGACTGTAACCGACGCTTTTAGGACTGACCTCAATAACTCCTATGGGACTTTTTTGAAAAAAACTTTAGAGTCTAGCTTTGGTGAAAAGGTCGTACAGATTCGCATCATGGGGGGAACCGTACCTATTGCACCATTTATCAACGAATTGAAAATTCCGGCTTTTGTTGTACCCATGGTAAACGCCGATAATAATCAACATAGTCCCAATGAAAATCTGAAGATTGGGCAATTGGCCTATGGTATTCAGGCGTTTTATACGATTTTATCTAGTGACTTAAGTCGACCGTAAAAGACCCTAATTACTATGCCGAATTCCGACTGGCATTAATATTCCCATAAAGCGAACGAGTCACGATTTTTTCGTAGAGTTCCTTAAATTCAGAATTCTGTGAAATATGGTACAATGCGTTTTGTTGAATAACCAACAAGGGCAATACAATGCTTTCACGAATATTCACAGACTCCCGCGAAATAGCTTCATCTTCCATCAAGATTTTAGATCCCGAAATCTGAAGCAGCATTTTGTTTGAAAGTTGATATTCAGAATACAGGATATTCCAGAATTCACCATATTCCGCATCTTCCTTCATATAACTGGTCAAATTGAAATTGGTCTTAGCCAGAGACATCATACTGTTGTGCATCAGTGCACGGAAAAAAGGAACTTCCTTGTAAAGTTTTTTTACTTCATTTAAACGACCCTCGTCTTTAAATTTCTGAATTGCAGTTCCCAAACCAAAGTATCCCGGTACGTTTTGTTTCAACTGGCTCCACGAACCTACAAAGGATATAGCTCTTAAATCGGATAAGGTCAGTTGTTTTTTGTTCCCTCTTTTCCCTGGCCGACTTCCTATATTGGCATTGGAGTAGTATTTCAATGTGCTTCTGTTCTCCAAATAAGAAATAAACTTTTCATGCTGTTTTAAAGCATCGTATTTGGCAAAACTCAATTCAGAAAGCTCTTCAATCAATTTTCGTTGTTCTGAGCTTATCCCTATCTCTTTCCCAAAAAGATTGTTGCTGAGGCCAGCGGTCAATAGCTGTTCTGCATTATGGATAAACTGGTCCTTGGTGCCATAGGTACTGGTAATAGTTTGCCCTTGAATGGTCAATTGAATTCCATGGTTGGCTACATCTTTGGTTTGGGCAGCATAAAATCTATGGGTTTTGCCACCACCACGCGCAGGCGGGCCTCCCCTACCATCAAAAAACAGAGCCTTGATACCGTTCTTTTTACAAACCTTGCTCAAGGTCTCTTTCGTTTTTAATATGGACCAGTTGGCTTTAAGATATCCCCCATCTTTGGTACCGTCCGAAAAGCCCAACATAATGGTATGGGTATCTTTTCTTTTTATAAGATGGTCACGATACATTTTGGTATCAAAAAGGGTTTGCATTACATTTTCTGAAGCTTCCATTCCTTTCATGGTCTCAAATAGTGGAATGATATCAAATGTAATTTCTTTGGCATCCCATCCACACCAACGGAACAGTCCGAAAACAAAAAGAACTGAAAAAATGTCTTCAGAATTGCTTATGATGTAACGGTTACAGCCCTCCTCACCGTTTTTGGCCTGAATGGACTTCAATTGGGCAATGTTGGCAATAGTGTCCTTGACAATATCTTCCTTGTACTTTTGAGGAGTAATCTTTGGATTTTTTTTCAGCAACCAATCTATCAATTGCTTTTCTGAAAGTTCGTCCAAGCTTTCTTTGATTGCGCCCTCTTCTTTGAGAATGGTTTCAACGGCTAAATAATGCTTACTATGATCTTGGCGAATATCAAGCGAAGCAAAATGTGATTTAAAAATCTGAACCTTATTGATTAAATCATCCAATTCTCCCAAATAAAGACCGTGATAGTCTTCTACAAGTGTTTCTCGGATTTCGATAAGTTTTCCCAAAATCTCCTCATAACTTATAATATAGTCCACATTGAACATCGCTTGGTACAATGAATCGCTTAGCGTACTCAACTCATTTTGCAATGATTTAAAAGTGAGTTTTTTACGAATGACCTTCAACTCATTGTAGTAACACTTCATCAAAGTTGTGCGTAACTCGTCTGCGACCTGATTGGTGATTTTAGCGGTGACAAAAGGATTACCATCACGATCTCCGCCAGGCCAGAAACCTAATTTAATGATATCGAAATTGGAAAAATCCTTATTTCGAACGTTGCGTTTCACATAGGAAAACAATTCTCCTACCGCGTCATAATATGTATGGCGAAGTATATGGATAATATTTTTCGCCTCATCCAGTGGAGTTGGTTTCTTTGCATTCACCAAAGACGTCAGACCCAATTGCTGTAACGTGACATCAATGTCGTTGACCTTGTTTTCCTGAATTAATTGCCCAAGCTCCGAAATAATGTCAAGTACCGCAGGAGTATAAAACTGCGTAGGATGAGCGGTTAGTACAATACGAGCGCTGAACGTAGATAGTTTTTTGGAAATCTTGTCCCAACTCTTGTCCTGGTCCACCAATTTAAAATAGTCCTTTATGGAGAGTGAATTGGTATACTTTTGAAGCTTTGGAAAAGCAGAATCTTCAACACTATCATATAAAACCACCTGTCTTTCCACATATTGGATAATGTTGAACATAAAATCCAATCTTTTGCGTTCGGAATCAATGTCAGTGAAGTTGTCAAAGAAATTGTCAAGTATTTCCTGAGGTTTTTTGCCAGCATTCAACCCCTTTACACATTGATCAAAAAGTATGGGAATTAAAATCCCTACATTTTCAATATTGCGATATGGTAAGCTCAAGAAAAGGCTATTGTAAATGGTAAACTTGTTGACCACGGACTTCTTGAACTCCTTAAGTCTTTGAACTTGATGTGTATTGGTATGTAGTGACATGATATAAGCAGCTTTGAATCTTTAAATATCGGGATAAAAGACAGATTACCACATTTTGTTTTCTCAAATAACAATTTGTTAAGCTAGAGAAACAAAAAATAACAAGTAAAAAAGGATTTTAGCTTAAATTGGAAGTCCCCATGAAGAATGGACGATATTGATCTACTCGAAAATCGAATGTGGTGTATTGAGGGTTTTCTTGTTTTTTGTCCTTGAATTTTTGAAGACTTCCCACAGCTCTATTGGCGGCACCTGATGGAGCTGTAAAGGAAACGGTTTTGACTATTCTCCCTTCTTCAGGTAATTTAAATTCATGTATTCTAGGTACTTGGGAAGAAACAACTTCTAAATGAATGTTTTGTGCTTTTATCAGTTTTCTGAAAAAATACTCAGGACCATTCTTGCTGTTTCCACCCATGAAAAGTACTGTGTCTATATTCCGGTATTCCTGAAGATATCCCAAAATGTTTCTGAGCTTTACATTTTGCATTCCCAAGTCCGAAGCATCCACTTTTTCCCGTTCAGCACTTTCCACAATATCACAAACAGCTATTCTATGATTCAACAAAAATTGTTTTCGCTGCATAGTGGCCTCTTGGGTAGTTTCGTATTTTAATCCTAAATCAAAAATCTTATCCAAAATGGGCCAGAGCATACCATTTCTACTTCCATAACAAAAATCGACATCGTCAGCTTTTAAAGCTCCTGTGGTAAATCTAGGTGGTGGTAGTGTCCCAACAATAAGTTTTTCCGCTTCGGGAAACAAAAATGGTTCGTACGGATGCGAGTGAAAAAACAATAGGTCTTCAAATATATTTATCGGACAAAAACCGGCTGATTGGGTTTCAATGTATGTTCTTGACTGAACAAATAACCATCGTAGTTAAATCCTTTAATATCATCCATGGTTTTGGCGTCAGAATCTAAAATATAACGTACCATGGAGCCTCTTGCTTTTTTGGCAAAGAAACTGATGACTTTAAGATTATCATTTTTCCAATCTTTAAAGATTGGGGTAATAACCTCAGTTTTCAAGAGCTTTTCATCCAGAGCGCCAAAATATTCGTTGCTGGCCAAATTCACAAAGAGCTCACCTTCTTCCAGCTCTTCATTTATATGTTGGGTAAGCTGCTTTTTCCAAAACTCATAGAGATTCTTTTTTCGAGCCACCTTCAATTGGGTTCCCATTTCCAATCTATAGGGTTGCATCAAATCCAATGGTCTTAAAATGCCATAAAGTCCAGAAAGAATCCGAAGCGTGTCTTGAAGTTTATCAAGTTTGTCCTCGGGAATGCTGTAAGCATCCAATCCTTGATATACATCCCCATTAAAGGCAAATACAGCAGGTCTAGCGTTTTCAGGGGTGAAGGGCGTTGAAAATTGTTGGTTTCGTTCCCAGTTCAGTTCAGCTAAATTGTCTGAAATGGACATAAGCTTTGCCAAAGCCTTAGGCTTTTTTTTGGCCAAGACTGAGTTCAATTTTGTGGATTGTTCCAAAAACAGAGGCTCACTGAACCTTGTGGTGGGCAAAGTCGTTTCAAAATCAAGGGATTTCGCTGGAGAGATAACAATTTTCATTTTCAGTGATTTTCAGTAAAAATAAGAAGGAAAGTCGATTTAAAGCAGAACCCCATGATGATGTTTTACAATGGACAGATTGAAAAAACTTATTAGCTATTGTGCTTGGCATAATTACTCCATTTCTCAATCCCGTTCCTCATATCTTCAGGAATTTCTGAATCAAATTTCATGAATTCCCCTGTATCTGGGTGTTCAAATCCCAAAGTTTTAGCGTGCAAGGCCTGTCTTGGTAATATCTTAAAGGTGTTTTCAACAAATTGCTTGTATTTGGTAAAGGTGGTACCCTTGAGGATTTTGTTTCCGCCATAGCGTTCATCATTGAAAAGGGTATGTCCCAAATACTTCATGTGAACGCGTATTTGGTGCGTTCTTCCCGTTTCCAATTTGCAAGACACCAAAGTTACATACCCAAAACGTTCCAATACCTTGTAGTGGGTAACAGCTTCCTTACCAGTATCACCCTCTGGAAAAACAGTCATCTGTAATCTGTTCTTTGGATTTCTACCAATATGCCCTTCAACAGTTCCCTCATCTTCCTCCACATTGCCCCAGACCAAAGCAACATACTCCCGTTCACTACTTTTTTCAAAAAACTGTTTGGCCAAATGGGTCATAGCCTCTTCCGTTTTGGCAATTACCAAAAGTCCAGAAGTATCTTTGTCTATTCGGTGTACCAATCCCGGCCTATTTGAACTGTTCTTAGGCAGGTTTTCAAAATGGTGGACCAAAGCATTTATCAAGGTGCCTGAATAATTTCCATGTCCAGGATGTACTACCATACCGGCGGGTTTGTTGACCACTAAAAGCGTATCATCCTCATAAACGATATCCAAGGGAATGTCCTCTGGGGTCAATAAAAATTCATAGGGAGGATGTTCGAACAGTACTTTGACCTCATCCCCAGCCTTTACTTTATAGTTTTGCTTTACCACCGCATCATTCACCCAAATATGTCCTTGTTTGGCGGCCTGTTGGATTTTATTACGGGTTGCATTCTCAATAAAATTCATCAGAAACTTATCTACGCGAAGGGGTTCTTGACCTTTGGCCGCAGAAAACCGAAAATGCTCAAAAAGTTCATCTGGATTAACCTCAGAATTTGCGGAACTTTCCATATTATTGGGAGTCTGCCTGAATGCGAGCTTTATCAGGTACTGTTCCATTACCGCAGATAAGCTCAATCTTGGAAGTCTTTGGGATTTTATCCCCCGGTTTAAGATACTTGCCCTTGTGCTTCATTTGGTAGACCATATCCTTGCCCAATTCATCAATATAGGTAACACGTTGTACATCTAAACCAACGGCCCGTAACATGGATGTAGCATTTCTTTGGGTCACTTGAATGATATCTGGAACCGTTACTTTTTTATATCCCGATGGGTTTACGGTAAAATATATTTTTCGATTAGACTTTACTTTATTTCCAGCTGGTGGGTCCTGTTCCAAAATGGAAAAACGGGGATAATCTGGATTGTAATTAGAAGAATCCAGTACCTGATATCGTAAACCTGAATCCTCTACCGCCTTTCTCATATCGGATACGGACATTTTCGAAAAATCCGGTACTTCAACAAACTCGCCATGATTGGTCGAACTTTTCAACCATCTTAAAACTCCAAAACCGATGAGTATCACTGCCACTACCGCCAGTCCCAACTGAATCAATAAAGTCTTGCTTTTCAAAAAGCTAAAAAAATGTCTCATTTTAAATGGGTAACTGGACAAATATAGGAAAGCCAATGCTTTTTTCTTTACTTTGAACCAGCCATATTCGACGACCGGATGAAAAAGAACATTGCGATTGTGATGGGAGGATATTCCAGTGAACACGATATCTCCCTAAAAAGTGGAACAGTTGTCCATACGCATTTAGATACCGAAAAATTCAATCTCTACCGAATTCATATCTATCGGAAAAATGGAAGTTTGACCGTGGGAACCTGGGTTTACCTAAATGAAAATGATGAGGAATTTGAAGTAGATAAATCAGACTTTAGCATTACAATGGATGGGAGAAAAGTGAATTTCGATTGTGTTTTTAACGCTATTCATGGAACACCCGGTGAAGATGGTCTTTTACAAGCCTATTTCGAGCTTTTAGGAATTCCCCAAAGTTCTTGTGATCATTATCAAGCTGCCCTCACTTTTAATAAGCGTGATTTGTTAAGTACTTTAAAACCTTTTGGGGTCAAATGTGCCACTTCGTATTATTTGAATGCTGGAGATTTAATCCATGAAAAAGAAATTGTGGAAAAAGTGGGTTTGCCTTGTTTTGTAAAAGCAAATCGCGCAGGGAGTAGCTATGGCATATCAAAAGTCTACAGAGAGGAAGAACTAACAATAGCCGTAGAGAATTCTTTTAAGGAAGACAACCAATTAATCATTGAGTCCTTCTTGGACGGCACGGAAGTTTCGGTTGGAGTAATTACCTATAAAGGCAAGGTAACCGTTCTACCTATTACCGAGATTGTTTCGGAAAACGATTTTTTTGATTATGAAGCCAAGTATGAAGGGAAATCGCAAGAAATAACACCTGCTAGAATAACCAAAGACCAAAAGGAGAAAGTATCCAAGCTCGCAAAGGATATTTATCAGATTCTAGGGCTAAAGGGGTACACCCGGAGTGAATTTATTTTTGTTGGGGATGAACCTTATTTATTGGAAGTAAATACCACCCCAGGACTGACGGAGGAAAGTATTCTACCCCAACAAGCAAAAGAGGCGGGAATCAAATTGTCTGAATTATTTGAAAGCGCCATAGACGAAGCTTTACGTTAGAATACCTATTTTTAGAAAAACTTTCCAAAATGAGACGTGCCATTTTCCCAGGTTCATTTGACCCCCTTACTTTAGGACATTATGATATCATCTCCAGGGGAATTACATTGTTTGATGAACTCATCATTGCCATCGGAATAAATGCGGATAAAAAGTACATGTTCAGTCTAGAGGAAAGAACACATTTCATCAAAGAAGCGTTTAAAGAAGAACCCAAAATAAAAGTTCTTACCTATACCGGTCTTACTGTGGATTTCTGCAAGGAAGTAGGCGCAAACTTTATTTTACGTGGCCTTCGTAACCCAGCAGACTTTGAATTTGAAAAGGCGATTGCACATACCAACAGAAAACTATCAGAAATTGAAACCGTATTTCTTTTGACCTCATCTGGAAAATCCTATATAAGTTCCTCAATAGTTAGGGACGTTATCAGAAATGGAGGAGATTATACGGGATTGGTGCCAAATACCGTCAAGGTAAAATCCTAAAGTTTCAACTCAAGCATTGCATTTTATCGATACTTAAAAGGCAAGAAACTTCAAAAACTTGCCGATAATCGATAAAACAACAGCTTTTGGGTCATTCACAACATTAAAAATAGCCATAACAGTAATACTACTACTTTAGTAGGAAATTTCTTAATTCCCAATCTTAGCATTTTTACTTTGAAATCAACTCAAACTGACCTCAATAATTCTATTTTACATCAATTGCCCTTTGCTACTGCACTGGTCAACTCGTCCTTCAACCTTATAGATGTCTCGCATACTTGGCATCAGCTTTTTCAAGCTACCCCTGATGTTAACAATCCTAAAAAAGTCTTCAAATTCTTTGAAGGTCATGAAGGATGTACTCCGGAACTACTAGAGCAATACTTAATTGGGAATGATATTCGCACCATTCGCCACAAAGTATCAAACAAGGAAGGTATATCCTGGTTAGAAAGTACATTTGCTCCATGGTTTGATGATGACAAAAATATTCAGGGAACCATTATCCAGACCATCGATATTGGCAGGCAAACACAAAAAGATATTGAGCTTGAGCAGACCAAAGAGCTTTTTCAAGCTACCACCGAAATCAATAATATAGGTAGTTGGGAGTATAATATTGAGACCGAAAAACTCTCTTGGTGCAAAATGACCAAACAAATCCATGAGGTTCCTGAAGATTATGAACCAAATGTGTCCGAAGCCATCGAGTTTTACAAGCAAGGATATAGTAGAAACAAAATTTCCATGCTGTTTCATAAAATACTCCAAGAAGGCACATCGTTTAATGAAAGGCTTCAAATTGTTACCCAAAAAGGTGAAGAAAAATGGGTGGCAGCCGGGGGAAAAGCAATAAAAAAAGAGGGTAAGACCTTAAAGATTTTTGGGACCTTTCAAGATATCAACCAACAGGTAATTGCTGAAAAAAGGACCAAAGAAAGTGAGCGTCTACTGACGACATTGATAGACAACCTCCCCATCAATGTATTTATTAAGGATAAGGATTCAAGAAAAATACTGGTCAATAAGGCAGAATGCACCTATTTAGATACAAGCCCGAATGAATTAATAGGTAAAACAGATTTTGACCTGTACGATAATGACATAGCCAAAACCTCTAGGGATGAGGATTTAGAGGTAATGCGCTCTTTAACACCCATGTTGGGCGAAGAAACCATTAGCGTACGCAAAGATGGCAGCATTACTCATTTTCTCACTTCAAAAATCCCACTACTCGATTTGGACGGCAAAGCCTACGGACTTATCGGCATGAGCATGGATATTACGAATCTTAAGCAAAAGGAGGAACAACTAAGAAACCTCATCAATGTAACAGCCATTCAAAATAAAAAGCTCATTAACTTTGCCCATATTGTATCACATAACCTAAGGTCTCACAGTGCCAACTTTTCCATGCTCTTGGATTTTTTGATAAAAGAGAAAGAACCCGAAGAAAAAGAAAGAATTTTGGGGATGTTATCATCCGCTTCAGACAATCTTTTGGATACCCTTGAAAATCTTAATGAAGTAGTCGATATCAGCACAAATGTGAATCTCGATAAAAAATCTGTCGGTTTAAATAAAAGCATTGAGAGAGTACAACAGAACCTATCGGCTTTTCTGGAAAAAAACAAGGTACAGATAACAAATACCATTGATGATAGCTTACAAGTAAAAAGTGTGCCAGCTTATTTGGAAAGCATAATTCTAAATTTAATGACAAACGCGGTAAAGTACCGTCATCCCATGAGAGCTCCCGAGATTACGTTGGAGGCATCAAAAGAACCTAAGGGAATTGCTTTTTCAATAACGGATAACGGATTGGGTATCGACCTTGACCGTTATGGCGACAAAATCTTCGGAATGTACAAGACCTTCCACAATAACAAAGATGCTAGAGGTTTGGGTCTTTATATTATAAAAAACCAAATTGAAGCAATGGATGGGTATATCACCGTAGACAGTTCCGTAAACAAAGGGAGCGTTTTCAAAGTATTTTTTTATGAAGAAAATGAATAGCATTTTTATTGTTGATGATGATCCTATCACTGTTTTTGGCATACAAAAAATGTTGAAAGCATCAGTGGCATGTGAAAACATACTTGCTTTTCACAATGGCAAGCTGGCTATTGACCAACTTAGACAGGACATTGAAAACAGTATTCCCTTGCCCGAGGTAATCTTTTTGGATATCAATATGCCCATTATGGATGGGTGGGAGTTTCTCGAAGAATTCTTAAAGCTGCCCATCGAAGATAGGATTATTATAAATGTTATTACCTCTTCAATAGACCCTTCAGACTACCACAAATGGAATGAATTTAGATTGAAATGTTTTCATTACCTAAATTTCAAGAACAAACCCATCTTCAAAATAGAGACTACAGATCTAAGTAGGATCAACCTAGCTTCTTAATCCATAATTATCCCTATTTTTGAAGCTTACTGGAAAGCATTTTTCCACTTAACACCAATTGTCTAAAAGTTGAGGCCTTACTTTTTATTGTTAGTTCCGTTTCTATTCTTTTCTTCCTGTAAAAAACCTTTGGAAGACGAAGTAGAGACCTATAAGACCATATTTGAATCTACCAAGGGGCAAGAAACGGCTACGTACGAAGAAACCATATCTTTCTATATCCGTTTGGCCAAAGAGTTCCCGGAAATCAATATCCAAACTATTGGAGAAACTGACAGTGGTTTTCCTCTTCACATGGTTACTTTCAATCCTGATGGGGACTTTAACTTTGATAATGTGCGAAAAGAAAAAGCCATTCTTCTTATTAACAACGGAATACACCCTGGAGAAAGTGATGGCATTGATGCCACTATGTTACTATACAGAGATTTGGCGATAGAAAAACTAAAAGCACCTCAAAACACCGTTCTGGTTACCATTCCCATATATAATATTGGTGGCGCACTAAATAGGAATTCCACCACTCGTGTTAACCAAAATGGGCCTAAAGAGTATGGATTTAGAGGTAATGCCCTAAACTATGATTTAAATAGGGACTTCATTAAAACCGATACCAAAAACACTAAAACCTTTGCCCAAATTTTCCATTTGGTAAAACCTGATGTTTTTATTGACAACCATGTAAGCAATGGGGCCGATTATCAATATACCCTTACTCATTTGTTCACCCAACACAACAAAATGGGAGGTGAACTTGGTTCTTTCCTCAACGAAAGTTTTATGCCAGAGATTGAAAAAGGGCTTTTGGAAAAAGATTGGGATATTACTCCATATGTTAATGTGTTCAATAGACCACCCGAACTAGGCTTTGGCCAGTTCATGGATCATCCCAGATATTCCACGGGGTACACAACACTTTGGAACACCCTGGGTTTTATGGTGGAGACCCATATGCTTAAACCTTATGCACAAAGGGTTGAGGGTACTCTTGAAATTATGAAAACTACAATTGGCGTGGTTGAAAATGAATACCAAAACATAAAAAAACTAAGAGCTGATAGTTTTGAAAAAAACATGAATCATGGTAATTACTATTTCAATTGGCAGGTGGATACCACGCAAACATCTACACTACAATTTAAAGGATACGAAGCTGAGGTAATAGATAGTGAGGTTACCGGACTTACCAGACTTAAATATCACAAAGACCGACCCTTTACCAAAGAAGTAACTTATCAAAATTCCTTTTATCCACAAGATACAGTCCCAATTCCGGCAGCGTATCTTGTAAAAAAAGGACATCAAAAAGTATTGGATAGATTTGATGTGAACAACATCTCTTACTTCCCATTGGAAAAGGATACCGTACTACTCGTTGAAACATACAAAATCGTTGATTTCAGCACAAGAAAGAATCCTTATGAAGGCCACTACCTGCATTACAACACCCAAATAGAGAAAAGTGTAAAAAAGGTTAATTTTTCTGAAGGAGATTATATAGTTCCCACAAAACAAGAAGGAATTCGATATATAATGGAAACCTTAGAGCCCCAAGGAGTGGATTCTTTCTTTAATTGGAACTTTTTTGATACCATTTTACAACAAAAAGAGGGTTTTTCGCCCTACGTTTTTGAAGATTTGGCATTGGCTGTACTTCAAAAAGATTCTGTTTTACGGGAGACCTTCTTAATCAAGAAGCAAACTGAGCCAGATTTTGCTGAAAATTGGTATGCACAACTGGATTGGATTTATCAACATTCGCCTTATTCTGAATCCGCTTATTTAAGGTACCCCATCTACCGCATTGCTAAGAACAGTAAAGCCGCTTCCCATCGTCAATCCTGAGTAGGCCAATCCTCAAACAATACTTTGATGTTGAAATAAGATTTCTCCAGAGCTTTTTTGGCTTTTTTGGGACCCTTCCATTTCACTTTCATAATTCCCTCTTCCAATTGACCTTTAAGTTCTCCTTTAAATGGAGTTGACATGGCAAACCAATGGACCACCTTTAAAGTGTATTCCCCATTTCTTTTAAAAATGTGATAGGTAGTTCGCATAAATTTATCAATAGTAAGGTCAGTTACTCCGGTCTCCTCCTCTACCTCGCGTACCGCAGCTTTTTCAATGGATTCCCCTTTATCCACTTTACCTTTTGGTAAGTCCCATTTTTCATTGCGATAGATAAATAAAACTTTGCCTTTGGGGTTGGTCACAAATCCTCCGGCAGCCACAACCACAGGTATTTTGTGCTTAAAAACCTCCAAAAGTTTAGATTCATCCGGATGATATAGATACGCAATATCACTTTTTCCCTTAGCCAATAGATTGATGGCTTCAAGAACCGATTCACTTTCCATGGAAAACAAGTTTCCATTCACGTCTTTTGGCCGTTTGTTTGTTAAAATCAGTGGGGACTCATTAACAAAAACTTTATACATTTGCGCAATGGTTTTAGACAAGGATGTAGCGAAAAAAACAGCTGAGCTATTGCTACAAATTAATGCAATAAAGTTGGATCCTGAAAATCCATTTACATGGGCTTCTGGCTGGAAATCCCCTATTTATTGTGATAATCGTATTATGCTTTCCTTTCCAAAGGTAAGACGTTTTGTTGGCCAACAAATGGCCAAACAAGTGGAACAATTGTATGGAAAACCCGATGTGGTCGCAGGAGTGGCAACTGGTGCCATTGGAATAGGCCTTTTGGTTGCTGAGGTTTTAGACCTACCCTTTGTTTATGTGAGACCGGAACCTAAATCCCACGGGAGACAAAATCAAATTGAAGGACAAATTGAAGAAGGACAGACTGTTGTAGTAATTGAAGACCTAATAAGTACTGGAAAAAGCAGCTTAAATGCAGTAAGAGCATTGAAAAGTAAAAATGTTGAGCTAAAAGGGATGATAGCCATTTTTACTTACGGTTTTGAAATTGCTTCGTCCAATTTTAATGAAGAGAATGTTTCACTTCATACTTTATCAGATTACGACCATTTGATTCAGCAGGCCTCTGAAACTAACTATATCAAAGAATCACAATTACAAACCCTATTGCAGTGGAAATCAAATCCACAGCAATGGAAACAATAACCCAATATGCATATTGAGACTCCAATTCAAAAGCTAGCTAGAAGTCAACAGGAAGTATTTGAATTTTTGACCGACATCAAAAACTTTGAAAAATTAATGCCAGAAAACATTGATAAATTCGAGGTGTTGGATGACGATACTTTCAAGTTTGCCCTAAAAGGCATGCCAGAAATCGTTCTGCGAAGAAAGGAACAAGTTCCTTACGAAAAAGTAGTTCTTGGTGCTGCCAGCGATAAGCTACCCTTTACATTGACAGCTCTTATTAATAGCGTAGAGGAGACAGAAAGTGAGGTTACTTTGAGTTTTCAGGGAGAGTTTAATGCCATGATGGCCATGATGATAAAAAGCCCCATAACCAATTTCATGGAAACTTTGTCCAACAATATGGCTACAGCTGTTTAGAACTGTAGGGATACCTCTTTAAAGGAATATTGAGTAAAAATTTCATCTTCTAGTTCCACAATTAGCTTTCCTTCTTCAGAAACACCTCGAATTATGCCAGGAACAAGTTCGCCATCCTGTTTTTTAAAGGTGGATACTTGATCCTTACGGAACAAAAGAGATTCGTAATTTGTTTTCATGTCAAATGCTGAAATCTGCTCCAATGTGTCCAAGAAAGCCTTTATTTTTTCAAGAATAAGCTTTAAGACATAATCTAAGTCAAAAGTACGTCCTGAAAGGAGGGATAAAGAAGACGCTTTGTCAAGATTATTGAATGAAGCCTGATTTACATTGAGCCCAATACCAATGACAGACTTTTTTACCAAACTGCCATTTAAGACATTCTCAATGAGAATACCACAAATCTTTTTTGAACCTGACATAATGTCGTTAGGCCATTTAACTTTAACGTTTGGAATATTCAAGTCAGTCAAAACGGTATGCAAGGCAAGGGAAACCGCAATATTCAAATGAAATTGATGGTCAACATTGAGAGTGTTAAAATGCTTCAATACACTAAACGTCAGATTTTTACCTGCTTCAGATTTCCATACAGTTCCCATTTGTCCCCTACCCTTTTTCTGTACTTTGGTTACCACTGTGGTATAATCCTTCAAGGCATTGGACATCGCCAAACTCTTTAAATAAAGATTCGTGGAGTCCGTGGCATCAAGTTTGATTATTTGTGATAGTTCTCCCAAAGTGGTGCGTCCAAGGATATATTAAAATCTAGGACTAAGAAAACAAAAAAAACATAACTTTGTAGAAACTAAAATTTTTGAATGCAGAAAACGAAAGCGAGCGCAGATGAACTAATTGCCTTAATACTACATGGAATAGAAGAAGTTAAAGGTGTTGACATTAATCTTTTAGATCTTAGGGAAATTGAAAATACAGTTTGCGACTACTTTATTATCTGCAATGGTACTTCCAACACGCATGTAAATGCAATAGTTTCTTCCATCCAAAAAACCGTGAGCAAAGCAATACAGGACAAACCTTGGCATGTAGAAGGTTCCGATAATGCGGAGTGGGTTTTAATGGACTATGTAAACGTGGTAGTACATGTATTTCAAAAACATATAAGAGAATTCTACGATATTGAAGGACTTTGGGGAGATGCCAAAGTCACCATGGTGGAGAGCAGTTACAATTCTTAAAAAAATGGCAAAAGAAAATAATCCCAATACCCCCAAGAAACCAAGGTTCAGTTCATGGTGGATTTATGGTGTGGTAATCGCATTGATCATAGGTTTCCAATTTTTTGGCGGAAGTGCTTTTTCAAGTACAGAAAAGACAACTACGTCTGAATTACAAGAATATCTCAGAAACGGTGATATCTCTGAAATTCTTATCATCACAAATACCAGACAGGCTAAAGTCTTTTTGACCGAAGAAGCTTTACAAAAGGATGTCCACCGCAATGTGGCGGATAGACCTTTCAACTTTTCCGCGGGCAAAATGCCACAATATGTTCTGGATTACGGAGATCTTCAAAACTTCGAGGATGAAATTAAAAGCATCAAAAAAGAAAATAATCTGGACACCATTGTGGATTTCGACACGGAATCCAATGTATTGGGAGAATTGTTGCTTTCCTTACTTCCATTCGCCCTTATTATAGGTATCTGGATTTATCTGATGCGAAGAATGTCTGGAGGTGCTGGCGGAGGTGCTGGTGGTCAGATTTTCAACATTGGAAAATCGAAGGCCAAACTTTTTGACGAAAAAACAGATACCAGAACTTCCTTTAAGGATGTAGCTGGATTGGAAGGCGCCAAAGAGGAAGTGCAAGAAATAGTAGAATTCCTAAAGAATCCTGACAAGTATACCTCACTTGGGGGTAAAATTCCAAAAGGAGCGCTGTTGGTTGGCCCTCCTGGAACAGGAAAAACACTCTTAGCAAAAGCCGTTGCTGGAGAAGCTAAGGTTCCTTTCTTCTCGCTTTCTGGTTCGGACTTCGTTGAAATGTTCGTGGGAGTTGGTGCTTCAAGAGTACGTGACTTGTTCAAACAAGCGAAAGAAAAATCTCCTGCCATCATTTTTATTGATGAGATTGATGCAATTGGTCGCGCTAGAGGAAAAAATAACTTCACAGGTTCTAATGATGAACGTGAAAATACACTCAACCAGTTATTAACTGAGATGGATGGTTTTGGCACCAATACCAATGTCATTGTTTTGGCGGCAACTAACCGTGCCGATGTACTGGATAAAGCTTTAATGCGTGCTGGTCGTTTTGACAGACAGATTTATGTGGATTTACCTGATTTAAGGGAACGAAAAGAGATTTTTGAAGTTCACCTTAGGCCCATTAAAACAGCGGAAACCTTGGATTTGGACTTTTTGGCCAAACAAACACCTGGATTCTCAGGAGCGGATATTGCTAACGTTTGTAACGAAGCCGCTTTAATTGCGGCAAGAAAAGAGAAAAAAGCCGTTACAAAACAGGATTTCTTGGACGCGGTTGACCGAATTATTGGTGGTCTTGAAAAGAAAAATAAAATTATCACCCCAGAAGAGAAGAAAACCATTGCTTTTCACGAAGCGGGACATGCTACGGTGAGCTGGATGCTGGAACATGCCGCACCTCTTGTAAAGGTTACCATAGTTCCAAGGGGACAGTCTCTAGGTGCAGCTTGGTACTTACCTGAAGAAAGGCTGATTGTTAGACCAGAACAGATGCTTGATGAAATGTGTGCAACAATGGGTGGTAGAGCAGCTGAAAAAGTGATTTTCAATAAAATCTCAACAGGTGCACTTAGCGATTTGGAAAAAGTGACCAAACAGGCCAGAGCCATGGTTACCATCTATGGATTGAACGAAGAATTGGGTAATGT
Source organism: Flagellimonas ulvae (assembly GCF_049333175.1). Lineage (NCBI taxonomy): Bacteria > Pseudomonadati > Bacteroidota > Flavobacteriia > Flavobacteriales > Flavobacteriaceae > Flagellimonas > Flagellimonas ulvae. The sequence continues at coordinate 3,958,084 of NZ_CP186325.1, read as the reverse complement.
TACCTATTATGATTCTTCTGGGCAAAATGAATATGGCTTCAGCAAGCCTTACAGTGAAGAAACTGCTCAAAAGATAGATGAAGAAATCTCTAAAATCATTGAGAAACAGTATCAACGAGCCATCGATTTATTGAAAGAGAATAAAGATAAATTGACCGAACTGGCGGATCGTCTTTTGGACAAAGAGGTAATTTTCAAAGACGATTTAGAGAAAATCTTTGGAAAAAGGCCATTTGAGAAAGAAGAGCTAGAGACCGCGGAATAGTTATTTGGCATTTTGCTGAAGATAAAAAGGTAAACAAGTAGCCTCAAAAGGAAGTGGGAGTATTTGATAAACTTTTTGGTGGAGGAAAAAAGGTGTCCAAAGAAACTTTGGAAACCCGTGGAGCCCATATGCCTGATTTGAAAATCCCAGTGGATGAAAAATTCACAATCTACTTTAAAAAAAATGGCGGTAAGTTTATCTATTGTGAAGATGATGCAGAAGTAACCGAAGCTTTACAGAACATTATCTCAGAGAATGATTGGCAGAGCCATCTATTTTATGTGATGGACGATAGGCTTGAAAGTAGATTCAAGCAAGACAAGCTCAAATTTACCAAAGTACGTAACGAAAGTGAGATTTTCTTCACCACCTGTGAGCATCTTATTGCACATAACGGGTCTATTCTTGTTTGCTCCAATCAAATCAAGGAAAAGAAACTATCCGAACTACCTTCCAACCTAATAGTTTATGCCACCACAAGCCAGTTGGTAGATTCCATAAGTGAAGGTCTCAAAATCATAAAAGAGAAATATCGCAAGAATATTCCCAATAATATCACTACCCTAAAGCACTTTGAGCCCACACCCGAGAACAAAAATGATTTTCTTTCCTACGGTAGTGCCTCAAAAAATGTATATCTTTTGCTTTTGGAAGATTACTAACAATAATGAAGGAAATACTAAGACGCGCTTTAACCGGTGTGATTTACGTGGTATTGCTGCTTGGGGCGGTTTTTTTAAGTTCTGACGCTTTTGATTTTCTTTTCATGGTATTCGGTCTAGGCTGTTTATACGAGTTTAAAAGGATTGTACGAATAAAAGGATACCACATTTTCATTGCTTATTTGGCAATCTGGTGGGTCTTCATTTACATTACCCAACACCCCTTACCTATCACCATTTTACTGGTTTCCACCTTGATTACGAATCTAAGTTTAATGGCATTTCTCTTTTCCAAGAAAAAAACTAGGTTTACTAAGGTCCAAAAGTTTGGTATTGCCGTATTGTATATTGGAGGTGGATGTATTTTTTTGACCATGATTCCGTACAAGGAGAATGGATTCGCCAAATTTTTAATTATGGGTCTCTTTATTCTAATCTGGGTCAACGACACATTCGCTTATTTGGTGGGCAAATCCATAGGTCGAACAAAATTATATCCATCAGTTTCTCCAAAAAAAACTGTTGAAGGTTCACTGGGAGGTCTTATTTTTGCATGTATAGCAGCATATATAATGGCTGGTTACGAAACCAGCATAACCCTAATCCAATGGATACTTTTGGCTATTATTTTGGTGATAGCCGGTAATCTGGGCGACTTATTGGAATCTAAGTTTAAACGCTTGGCAAAGGTGAAGGACAGTGGTGCCATTTTACCTGGCCATGGAGGTATTTGGGATCGTTTGGACAGTCTTATATTTGCCGCTCCATTTGCATATTTGACACTAAACATTTTTTCCTATGTTTCATAGAGAGGGGCAGAAAATAATTATTACAACATTTTTTATAGCGGTAGCCTTAATCCTTTTGTCCCATTATTATGTGGATATTGAATGGTTAAGAATCGGAATTCAATCATTGGCACTGGTTTTTCTAATTCTTGTCCTTCAATTTTTTAGGAACCCCAGAAGGTCTGTTACTCCAGATTTTGATGAGATTTTGGCTCCAGTAGATGGAAAAGTGGTTGCCATTGAGGAAGTATATGAATCTGAATATTTTAAAGAACAGAGAAGACAGGTTTCTATTTTCATGTCGCCGTTGAATGTCCATGTTACACGTTATGCTGCCAGCGGAACCATCACTTATTCCAAATACCACCCTGGCAAATACCTTGTAGCTTGGCATCCAAAATCAAGCACGGAAAATGAAAGAACCACCGTGATTATGCACACACCGAAGTTCGGTGAAATTGGGTATCGCCAAATTGCGGGAGCATTAGCGCGGAGAATTGTCAACTATGCGGAAGAAGGAGAGCAAGTGACCCAAGGACAAGATGCCGGATTCATTAAGTTTGGCTCTAGAGTAGACTTATTGTTGCCTTTGGACTGTGATATAGCAGTGACAATCAATCAAAAAGTAGTAGGTGCCAAAACCTGTATTGCAGCTTTCAGAAAGAAAGATGAGTGATGATAGCTTACATAAAAAATTTGATGAGGCTGTGGCTTACCTGAACTCCTACACCAAGCCACTACCTGCTGACACCCTCCTTAAACTATATGCCTATTACAAAATAGCAAATAAGAACTTTAACCACCCTGGGAGCAAAACCCCACTAATCAATGCCTTTAAAGCAAATGCATTGATACAGGCTCAAAACATCAGCATGGAAGAAGCCATGAAAAACTACATTGCTTTAACAGATAAGCTCCGTCTCAAGGATAAGAAAGACAATTAAGGGTTTTTGGTAAAGTCAGTTTAATTCTATCCCATCCACTGCCATATCCTTTTCTTGATAAGTGAAGTAAATCCCTCCAAAAATGGTAATGGTAAAATACAGTGCCATCATATAAGAACCAAAACCAAAGTAAGCATTCATTCCAAACCAATTGCCAGTTAAAAGAATCAGCACGAGCCCCGCTATACCTCGAAACACTTCAATCCATACCGCATAGGAAACTCGGTCCATTAGGGTTGTATATCCGTAAATGCCCACAAAAACATAAGCTCCAAACCATAGAAGACCAGTGAATCCAATATTGGAATAGTTGTAGAACATAAACATCATCATTGCAGTGGTAGCCAGTAGTTGAAAAATAACATATCCCTTAAAAACCAAAGAAGCATCAGTTCTGTACTTTTTGAAGTTGTAGACGTCTTCAATGATAGCTACTGGATATTTATTGTTAACGTCAGATGGCCTCCAACCTGTAGGCATGAACCATATTCTTAACTTATCCCAATAGTTGTTTGTACGCCATGCATCTTGCACCAACCTCCATATATGCTGAAAATTGATATGGATTGGATTCCAGGTGTTAGCCGGTTTTAAAACTCCATATTGTGGTGGAACATCATCCAATTCCTCCTGGAAAGTTCCAAACATTCTGTCCCAAACACTAAAAATCTGTCCTAAATTCTTGTCAATGTACTCCGGATTTATAGCATGGTGCACACGATGTTGTGAAGGGGTAATGATAAGGTACTCCAACCAACCTAATTTACCAATATGCCGGGTATGGTACCAAAACTGGGCAAAGAGATGAATGGGTGCCAAAATGGCTATTACTTTGTGAGGTACCCCCAAAAGAGCTGCGGGAATAAGTAAAAGTGGAAAGTATCCCAACAGGTTAGATATGGATTGACGCAACGCACAGGCCAGATTGAATTCTTCACTACTATGATGGATAACATGCTGGTTCCAAAAAAAATTAATCTGATGGCTCAGCCTATGGTTCCAATATCCTGCAAAATCCAAGGCGATAAAGGCTATAATCCAGACCAGCCATGTTTCTTTAATTTCCATCAAGGCCAAATGTTCCAACAAAAATGGATAGCTAACTATAATTACACCTATACCAAGGGAATCTTTAACAATATTGGTAAGTCCTGAGCTCAAACTGCTCACGGTATCCATTACATTGTGCATTTGCCTCTTTACGAAGTGCCCATAAAGGATTTCAACGAGAACCAATCCTACAAAAAAAGGTATCGCATATAAAAGTGCCGTGGCGTAGGTTTCCATACAACTAAATATATAAAAAACCAGTTAAAATTGAAGGTAGACTTAACCAAGAGCCTATCCGAATTGATATGTGAACTTCTTGAAAACCCGTGTTTTGATTTATCAGCGCAGTTTTTCTTTGAAAAAATCCATAGTACGTTGCCAAGCAAGTTCTGCAGCAGGTTTATCATATCTTGGAGTACTGGTGTTATGAAAACCATGGTTTACATCAGGATACATATAGGCAACGTAATCCTTACTAAGTCGTTTTAGTTCTTTCTCATACTCTGGCCATCCTTCATTCACTCGAGTATCCAGACCTGCATACTGCAACATTAAAGGTGCATTTATCTTATAAATATCCGTTTGTGGTTGTCTTCCATAAAAAGGAACAGCTGCAGCCAATTCAGGTAAACGCACAGCCATCATGTTTGAAATCCATCCTCCAAAACAAAAACCTACCACGCCTACTTTTCCATTGCACAAATCATGATTCATTAAGTAGTCATAAGCTGCTATGAAATCTTCCAACATTTCTCCTCTATCGCGTTGGCGCTGCATGGTTCTACCCTCATCATCGTTCCCAGGATATCCTCCCAAAGGTGAAAGAGCATCTGGTGCCAAGGTAATGAACCCATCCAGAGCAGCTCTTCGAGCGGTATCTTCAATGTAAGGATTCAATCCTCTATTTTCATGCACGATAACAATTCCTCCCAGTTTGTTTTTGGTGTCTTTTGGCATGGACAGCAACCCTTTGATTGGACCGCCTCCTTTAGGGGAGTCGTAAGTAACATAATCCGAATTTAACTTGGGATCCTTTGGGTTTACCAACAAAGTATCCGAATAATTGGGCATCAGAAAACTCATCAACGATGGTAATGTGATTCCCCCAACTGCGTATAAGGAAAGTTTTTCCATAAACTCACGTCGTTGTAATTTGTTATGGGCGTAATCATCGTATAAATCAAAGACCTCTTGTTTAATGTCTTCTTTTTTGAGCTTTTTCATGATGTAGTGTGTTTGGAAGTTACGAATACGGTTTTGCTAGAGTCACTCCTAAAGATAACAACTTTCTTTTTGGATTATGAAAAACCATTATTCAACTTTAAAGCGCCTGATATCTTCCGCATTGGTCAAATCTGGAATACGCTCTGACCGAGGATAACAGAGCATACTTTTTGGATTATCGGTAACCATGTTCCGAACTGCTTCAGGTAGTTCTTTTTCGTTACGAACTGGATGAATGGGACAGTTTTTTAGATAAGGATAGATGTCTTTGCCAGAAAAGCTAAAAATGTTCATACTGACACGTAACTCGCCCAATGTATCGCGATATTCGTCCATTTTAGACATTTCGGGCTTTTCAACGATACCCTTTAAATACCCTTCTGAGGCAATATCCATCAAAGCAAATTTGGCCAAACGTCCTTCTGAAAATTGAAGTCCAGAGCTTGCGTAGCTAATTAGCGCATTGGGCTCATCCCTTTCTTTTCGCAAATCCATCAAAGCACCACTGGAATACAAATTATCCCCGTTACACACCGTAAAATAGGTATTCTTTAATTCTGGATATTGGTCTAGACATTGCTCAAGCGCATCAGCGGTGCCCAAGGGTTTCTCAAGACCTACTGGAATATGTTGAATGGCAAAATGCACAAAAACACCTTGATACTTGTTGTTACTATCCTTATTCCCAATCACATTTTTGAACCCTTTATTTTCTTTGGAAGTAATCAAATACACTTTTGTATACCCCGCTTTAGCTGCGTTCTTAATCAAATAGTAAAGCAAAGGCTTCCTTGATTCACCAAGAGGAATAAGGCTTTTGTGGAGTTGTAGTGCTGCATTTTTTGTAGCATCATCCAAATTAACGGTCTCTAGACTTTTTTTCATTCGAGATGAAGCACCGCCTACCATAATGACCAAGTTATCGTTATTCATTTATACTTGGGTTAGATTTACCTCATAGGCATCTTTTGCCCCTTGACTTAAAAAGGCCTCAATAACATCCTTCTTGGTTTCTTCGGTTGCCAAGGCCACCATACACCCCCCTCCTCCAGAGCCAATAATCTTGGTTCCCAAAGCTCCTGCTTTTCTTGCAGCATCCATCGTACCCATCATAGGTTCAGGTGTATTTTGGATTTGATTCTGCAATATCATTTGATGCTCATTCATTAATTCCCCTAGCAAAATTGGGTTAGGGTTTTCCTTTAAAAGTTCTTTTTTGGCATCCTTAGTTATCTGATAGTTATGAATTGCTGCATACCAATGGGCTAAATATTCTTTTGGAACGCAATATTTATATTTTTCATAATCTTTTTCCTCAGCATCCTTGATATTAAAATTAGGATATTGTGTTTTTACAGCTTTAATGGCATTTTGAGCATATATCCGTCCATTTTTCAAGACAGTCAAGGTCTTTTTAGATAATCCCGACTCGGCTACTACCAATGTGCCCAGATTTGAATTTAACTTTGTGCTCTCCCCTTTTTCTGTATCAATAAAAATAAGTCCACCTTGAGCAATGGTATACTGGTCCATTAGTCCTCCAGGTTGATTAAAAAAAAGTACCTCAGCCTCATATGCCCAGTAGCCTACTTGTTGGTTGCTCCATTCCTTCTGGAATTCCTGGCTAGCAAGCAAAAAGCGAATCCAAGCTACAGTTAGAGCGGATGAACTGGACAAACCTGCGTTTACGGGAATATTTCCATGAATTTCAATAGTATATCCTTGATTTAGATGTAATCCGTATTTTTTAAGGACTGCAATGGCTGACAGAAAATAGTCTCCTTGTTCAACATGTTCCAATGAATCATTTAAATCAATAGTACGGTGTTCCCCTATATCTTTTAGCCGAATTTCAAAGTGATTGGAGTTATCGGGAACTGCGGATATATTTATATATCTATCAATGGCTCCGGCAATTACGGGCAGTCCCAAATAGTCTTGATGGTCGCCATAAAAGCAGATTCGGGCAGGTACAGCAATGTTAATCATGGAGTATCAGAAAATGATTATGTAACGATATCCAAAGGATTGGTATTTATCCATTCTCCACGGGTGAAATCTGGAAAAGGTTGAGAAGTTCCACCACTGGCGACAGAACGCTCACTCAAAGGGGCCACGGCACTCCAAAAACAGCCTTCGTATACATTTTGGTCTAAAGGAAGTCCTTTTTGAAGACATTCCACGATACGATACACCATTATACCATCCATCCCACCATGGCCACTATCTTTTGTGGCATTATTCAGTCGTTTGTAGAGTGGATGGTCATATTTTTCATAAATAGCATCCAATTCATCTCCTTCTACCCATGTATGATGGTCTTTTGTAATACCTTCCACTCCACCCTCCAAAGCTATTCGGGTTGGAAAATCGGCCAAAGCCCCTTTGGTCCCTTGAATTAGATTCAATCGGCTATAAGGTCTGGGGCTGGTTTCGTCCCATTGCACCATGATGGTTCTTCCCAAATGGGTCTTGATGATGGAAGTATTCATGTCACCTCCTTTGTAATCTAGCTTATTCCATTTATGATCTACAGCATAGTTTTTTTCAGCGTATGATTTTCGTCCAATGGACGGTGTCGAGAATGAGACTATACTTCCAAACGTATCATCTTTACGTCCCAAATTCATGTATTGGGCCACTGGTCCTAACCCATGTGTGGGATAGAGGTTTCCATTTCTTTTGGCGTAGTGATGTGTACGCCAAGAGCCGGTTCCCCTTTGCTCTTCAGCCATTTGCCAACGTAATTCGTGAATATAAGCCGCCTCGCCATGAAGAATCTCGCCAATCACTCCTTGTCTACACATATTCAAGAACATGAGTTCTTCCCGACCGTAATTGACATTTTCCAACATCATGCAGTGTTTTTGGGTGCGCTCTGCGGTATCCACAATGTCCCACATTTCAGTCAGGGTTACTGCAATTGGAACTTCAACAAGGGCATGGGCACCTTGCTTCATAGCTTCTATGGCCATAGGAGCATGGTTAGACCAATTGGTAGCAATAAAGACTACATCTGATCGCACTTCTTTGAGCATTAACCGCCATTTGTCTTCGTCACCCCAATACTGTGCAACTTTGTTTGCCGTTTTTTTATCTGTAACCTCTTCAACCCATGAGGTTTTTTCTTTCACCAAATCTTCATAAACATCGCAAATAGCCACGACTTCGGTACCTGGTAAGGATGCAAAAAACTTGACGTGGGTACCTCCTCTTGCTCCTACTCCAATAAATGCGGCCCTGACCTTTTCCAATTTTGGGGCGGCAAAACCTCCCATATATTTGGATTGAACGGGCCTACTTTCAGAAGCTCTAACGTATTCTGGAATTATAGACCAAGCTCCAATGGCTGCGGATGAGAGTGTAGTTTTTTTAACAAAACTTCTTCTGTCGATTTTCTTCATTGGAGTGGTCTTTTATTACGTGAATACACGTTGGTTTACTTTATCCCAAACTTGCCAAACTTTTTTCCAAGGTTTCAATTTTAGCTTCGGCATCGGCGGCTTTCTTCCGTTCAACAGCCACTACTTTTTCAGGGGCATTGTTCACAAAGCGTTCATTGCTCAACTTTTTCTGTACGGACTGTAAAAAGCCTTTTGTGTAATTCAATTCCTCGGTAATTTTTTTGATTTCAGCTTCAACATCAATGGAACCTCCAATTGGAATAAAATATTCGTTGCTTTTTACTCTAAAACTAAGAGCTCCATCCAAACCAGAATCAACAAATTCCATCGCTGAAATATTGCCCAGTTTCAAAATAATGGCATCCATGGTATTTCCAATTCCTTCGCTGTTCAAAATGGAAAGTTCTAAACTTTCCTTCTGTGGGATATTTTTTTCTTTACGAATGGTTCTAATACCAGAAATGACTTCAGAAGCAAAACCAAAGTCCTCAATCAGTTCCGTTTTTTGCGGACCTACTTTAGGCCAATTGGAAACAATCAATGCTTCCTGTGGTGTTCGCTTTGCAATATGCTGCCATACTTCTTCCGTTAAAAAAGGCATGAAGGGATGAAGTAACTTTAAATTTTCTTCAAACCAATGAATCACTGCATCATACGTTGTTTTATCAATCGGTTTCTGATACGCAGGCTTAACGATTTCCAGCAACCATGAACAAAAATCGTCCCATACCAATTTGTAGATGGCCATGAGTGCATCCGAAATTCGGTATTTGGAAAAATGGTCGTCTACCTCCGCCAAGGTCTGGTTAAATTTAGCCGCATACCAATCAATTCCAACTTTGGCCGATTTGGGTTGTTCCATATCAACCACTTCCCATCCCTTTATCAAACGGAATGCATTCCAGATTTTATTGGCAAAGTTTTTCCCTTGCTGACACAAGGCTTCGTCAAACAACAAATCATTACCCGCAGGAGAACTCAGCAATAAGCCCACACGAACCCCATCGGCACCAAAATCGCCCATAAGTTTAAGGGCATCCGGAGAATTACCCAGGGATTTGGACATTTTTCGTCGTTGTTTATCCCTTACCAAGCCTGTAAGATACACGTTTTCAAAGGGCCTTTTACCACGATATTTATATCCTGAGATAATCATTCGCGCTACCCAGAAAAACAAGATATCTGGGGCCGTTATTAAATCACTGGTTGGATAGTAATAATTGACCTCTTCGTTATCGGGGTCCAAAATTCCTCCAAAAACGCTTATGGGCCAAAGCCAGGAAGAAAACCAAGTGTCCAGAGCATCTGGGTCTTGTTTCAGGTCTGATTCTTGGATATTTGGATTCTTGGATTTAGCTTTTTCCAAGGCAGCTTCTTTTGTTTCGGCTACAACGAAATCTTCCTTACCATCTCCATAGTAATAGGCCGGTATTTGTTGGCCCCACCACAATTGTCTGGAAATATTCCAATCTCGGATATTCTCCATCCAGTGGCGGTAGGTATTCTCGAATTTTTTAGGGTGCAGTTTCACATCACCTGTCTTCAATACCCCTTCAAGGGCTGGTTTGGCCAAACCTTCCATTTTCAGGAACCATTGGTCAGACAACCGAGGTTCAATTACTGCCTTGGTCCGCTCCGAAGTACCCACTTTATTGGTATGTTGCTCGGTCTTTATTAAAAATCCTTTTTCTTCAAGTTCTTTGGTAATTTCCTTCCGTACTATAAAACGGTCTTTGCCCTTGTAATGAAGTCCATAGGAATTTAGTGTCGCATCTTCATTAAAGATATCAACAACTTCCAAGTTGTGCTTATCCCCAAGGTTTTTATCGTTTTCATCGTGGGCAGGAGTTACTTTTAGGCATCCTGTACCAAACTCAATATCAACATACTCATCTTCAATAATGGGTATTATTCTGTTACAAATGGGCACGATGGCCTTTTTCCCTCGCAAATGAGTGTATCTTTCATCGTTGGGATTGATACAGATGGCAGTATCTCCCAAAATCGTTTCAGGCCTAGTGGTTGCAATGGTTACTTTTTCATCAGAACCTTCAATAGCATAGGATAAATAATACAATAGTCCCTGCCGTTCTTCGTAGATTACCTCTTCATCAGAAAGTGTGGTTTTGGCCTCTGAATCCCAATTTACCATTCGATACCCTCTGTAAATGAGGCCTTTTTCATATAAATCCACAAAAACTTTTATCACAGAGGCTGACATATCGTCATCCATAGTGAATTTCTTGCGTTTCCAATCCAACGAGCAGCCCAACTTTTTAAGTTGTTCAAATATCACTCCTCCATATTGGTCCGTCCATGCCCAAACATGCTCTAAAAACTGTTCACGGGTTAAATCGGATTTTTCTATACCCTCTGCCTTTAATTTGGCAACTACCTTGGCTTCGGTCGCTATTGCAGCATGATCTGCTCCCGGGACCCAGCAGGCATTCTTTCCCATGAGTCGTGCTCTACGAATAAGCACATCTTGAATTGTATTATTGAGCATATGCCCCATGTGCAATACTCCAGTAACGTTTGGGGGAGGAATTACAATGGTATATGGTTCTCTTTCGTCTGGCGTTGAGCTAAAAAAGTCGTGCTTCATCCAGTATTGATACCAGTGCTCCTCAACCTTTTGAGGTTCATATTTTGAAGGAATCTCCATTTTCGGTATAATTTTTGTCTTATTTGCCCCGGATAGAGGTTTGGAAGGAGTCGCATTATTAAATTTGTGCTATACTTCGGCTGAAAGCCCATCCGGAAATACGAAACAAAAATAAGTAACGTTATAACATAACAAAAGAATTTTGGATGCAGGTAGAAAACATTTACATTTGAAATTCACCCAAAACTAGAAATGATGAAAAAAACTGTACTCATGTTATTTGTAGGGTTGTTGTCCTTAAGCATTTATGCTCAGGATACAACTGCTAAAATCGAGTTTAAGAGCGAGACTATCGATTATGGTGAAATCGCAAAAGGTAGCGATGGTATTCGAGTTTTTGAATTTACCAATACAGGAACAGCTCCTTTGGTAATAAGTGATGTTAAGTCCAGCTGCGGATGTACCATTCCAAAAAAACCAGAAGACCCGATTATGCCTGGTAAAACTGGTGAAATCCAAGTAAAGTATGATACAAAGCGTGTAGGGCCCATCAGAAAAGCCATTACCGTTACTTCCAACGCAGATACACCCACTAAGGTTCTTAAAATAAAAGGGAACGTTAAAGCGGAAGGTGCGAAATAGAAAAATTCTATCAAAAGAAAGAAAAGCCTCCGAAACCGGGGGCTTTTTTATTTAGAATACTTTTTTCAATACAAAGGTGAAGAGCAAGTCTCTATTATAGCGTTCAATAAGTACTCGAATGCGTTTTCCTTCTTTTTCGTTGAGCATTTTCAATATCTCCTGAAGCTTGTACTTATGGATTTTTTTACCATTCACTGCTAGTATAACATCGCCTTCTTTAAGGCCGGCCTCCTCAGCAGGACTTCCAACTCTAATAGAAGAAACCACAATTTCGGGAACCAAACTGAGGCGCGTTTTGTTTTCCAACAATATCTGAACATTCCCAAACGAACCACTCTTTTGTTGAACAACGCCATTGGCGTTGGCTATACTTTCTGCAATGTATCGCAACCCGTTGTGCTGCAATTCGATACCTGCAAGATTATATTGAAAAGGTGCCTTGAAGTTTCCGTTTTTCTTGAGTTTCAATGTACCCCGAGAGTAATCAAAAACCATATTAAACCTTCTCAGGATTTCACCGCCTAAACTTCCACTACGATCTCCAAAATTCTTTAAAAACCCAATAGATTCTCGATATGGAAAAGCCGCTTTGGCATCCTTTAACTCAAAATCTCCAATACGGATGCCGTTAACTTTAGAGCGTTTCCCAAAAATATCACCACTAAGTCCTCTGCCCAAATAGTCTTCATAATGCTTCTCTGGTACTTCCAAGCCTTTTTCGGGACGGTGGAAAAGCCAAAGCGCATCACTACTACCCGTATCCACCAGGAGTTTTACAGGTATATCTGACGAATCCTCTGAAAGAACAGTGGCTTGCACGTAGGCTTTTCTGGATTCTACCGTTAACGGAAGTACTTGAGCCTTCTTGTCCAACTTTTCTTCATACAACTCAGGATTGTGTAGTTTGATGTTCTTTGAAGAGTAATTGATTTCCACAATAAAATCTCGAAACAAGTCATACCCCATAATTCCATGGACAGGTACACCCAATGATGTAGAGAAATTGATTTCTTTATCTAAAACCACATACATGTCCTGGTTGTAGTTCTTGGCTTTCCCAAGTTTAAATGCATTTCCCTTGGAACTTAGAGCTTTTAAAGGTTCTCCATCCCCTAATCCTCGAATAGTGACTTCAGAAACATTATTAATCTGTACAGAATCTTGCTCTGCCAAATTGAAAAGAATGGGCTTACTAACCCCAGAGTCCAGCACAAAAGTTAAGTCCGAACCATTGATTTCAATAGGAATCAACATTAAATTATTGACCAATTCAAATCTAATCTTCTGAACTTTCTGTTCGGCAGGTAATTTGAATCCCTGTGCAGAAATCCATAACGGAAGACAGCTAAAAAGAATGGCGAAAAAAGGTATAAACCGTTTCAAATTGTTTACTTCTAAAACATTATCTCTCTTAAAAATAGGAAAAAACGTGTAATTATAACTTTAATTTAACATTACTATAACCGCTTAAATATTTGGAGATTTGGTTGTTTCCATGGCATGGTTTCACCATTTTTGTCTAAAATTTTTCAAATGCCCACGATTTCCGAAAAGGGTAAAAAGATGCCCGCTTCACCCATTCGTAAGTTGGTTCCTTATGCCGAATTGGCAAAAAAGCGAGGAACTCATGTTATCCATCTAAATATAGGACAACCTGATATTAAAACTCCCCAGGTAGCATTGGATGCGATAAAGAACAATACTATTGAAGTATTGGCCTACAGCATGACCGAAGGTTCTGAAACGTATCGAAAAAAGATTGCCAACTACTACAAAAAAAATGAAATTTCGGTTTCACATGAGGACATTATTGTAACCACAGGTGGGTCAGAGGCATTATTCTTTGCTATGGGTACCATAATGGACCCAGAGGACGAAATTATTATCCCAGAACCTTTTTATGCGAATTATAATGGATTTGCCACCGCATCTGGAGTAAAGGTAGTTCCTATAGTCTCCAAATTGGAAAATAACTTTTCTCTGCCTCCTATTGATGAATTTGAAAAGCGTATCACTTCAAAAACCAAAGCCATTCTAATTTGCAACCCTGGAAACCCAACAGGGTACCTTTATACCCAAGAAGAAATTCAACAATTGGCGCAATTGGTAAAAAAACATAACCTTTTTCTGGTTGCTGATGAGGTGTATCGTGAATTTACTTATGATGGTACAAAGCACTATTCCATTCTTCAATTGCCAGATATGGAGGAGCATGCCATAGTTGTCGATTCGGTATCCAAACGATATAGTATGTGTGGCGCCCGAATTGGTTGTCTAGTTTCCAAGAACAAAGCCGTAATGGATAGCGCCCTAAAGTTTGCCCAAGCTAGATTATCACCTCCTACTTTTGCACAAATTGCCAGCGAGGCGGCATTGGATACACCTCAAGAGTATTTTGACAATGTCATTGAGGAATACGTAGAAAGGCGAAATATTTTAGTTTCGGAGCTTCAAAAAATAGAAGGGGTAAAAGTGGCTATACCAAAAGGTGCTTTTTACTGTGTTGCTGAACTTCCAATTACTGATGCTGATGATTTTGCCCAATGGATTTTGGAAAGTTTTGAAATGGATGGAAAAACGGTAATGGTAGCACCAGCCGCCGGATTTTATGCAACGGAAGGACTTGGTAAAAATCAAATTCGAATTGCATACGTTCTAGAAAAAGAGCAGCTTGTAAAGGCAGTATCAATCTTAAAAGAAGCCTTGAAAAAGTATTCAAACAAGTGAAGATTCAGGAAAATATATCACTCAAGGAGTACAATACATTTGGTATAGATGTTACGGCTAGATTCTTTGTTGCAATCTCTAGCTTACTTCAGCTTCAGAAAGTTCTGGAACTAAAAGCATATCCCAAAAAATTTATCCTTAGTGGTGGCAGTAATGTCTTGTTAACCCAAGATATTGATGCACTTGTCATTCACATCAATCTAAAAGGAATTTCAATTGAGGAAGAATCAGATTCAGAGGTAGTACTCAAAGTTATGGCAGGCGAAAACTGGCATAATCTTGTACTTTGGAGTTTGGACAATGGATACGGAGGTCTAGAGAATCTTTCATTAATTCCGGGTAACACAGGTACGGCTCCAATACAGAATATTGGTGCCTATGGGGTTGAGTTAAAAGATATTTTTGAAAGTTGTACGGCTATGGAAATAGCGACAGGTGAATTAGTTGAATTTGACCAAGACAGCTGTCAATTTGGTTATCGGGATTCAATTTTCAAGAACAAAGCGAAGGGAAAATTTATCATAACCTCTGTAAACCTTCGGCTGACCAAAGAAAATCATCAACTCAACACGAATTATGGTGCTATTGAGAATGAGTTAAAAAAACAAGGAATAGTATATCCTACTATCCATGATGTTTCTAAGGCTGTTATTGCTATTCGAAGAAGTAAACTACCTGATCCTGATGAGATTGGTAACAGCGGTAGTTTTTTTAAAAATCCAATCGTGTCCGGAAAAGTCTTTGAAAAATTAAAAAAAACATATCCAGAGGTTCCCTCGTATCAGATTTCAAAATCCGAAATCAAAATACCTGCGGGATGGCTTATTGAACAATGTGGTTTTAAAGGTAAGCGGATTGGAGATGCAGGAGTTCATGAAAAACAAGCTCTAGTACTCGTAAATTATGGAAATGCTAGCGGACAGGATATTATGGATCTGGCCACGGACATTCAAAAAACGGTCAAGAAAAAATTCAATATAGAAATAACACCAGAGGTGAACATAATAAGATAACCCCTGCATTGCTATGAATTACAGGGGTTATACCAAACCAAACTAACCAAAAACTTAATATAATATGTGCTATAATGCACTGTATCTTCAAAGTAAACGCCTAACTATATTGCTTTTTATATTTTAGCGTTGTTTTATATACGGACTAAAACGTATTTTTAGATTTCGCCCTCAATAAATTTTACTTTAGCAACCTCATATGAGTTCACTAATCGAAAAACATATTGTTAGTCTTCTAGCTGAAAAAGATGACAAGGCTATATCATTATTGTATGAACATTATGGAGACACGCTCTATGGTGTCGCCTACAAAGTGGTGAAAGACGACGACTTAGCCCAAGACATTCTACAGGAAAGCTTTATTAAGATTTGGAAAAAGGCAGATACCTATGATGCTTCTAAAGCCAAGCTTTTTACATGGCTTTTTCGAATCACAAGGAATACCTCAATTGATAAACTGAGAAGTATTAATAATAAAATGGACAAGGAAGTCCAAATCGATGTTTCGGACGTATATAATGTTGGAGTGGAAGGTATTAGGCCTGATGTCTTGGACATGCAGGATAATCTCGAAAAAATTGAGCCTAAATATCAAATAGTTCTAGAAGCTCTATTTTTTGAGGGAATGACCCAACAAGAAGCTAGTGAAGAACTGGATATCCCTTTGGGAACCATAAAATCTCGACTAAAAATAGGATTACGTGAACTTGGTAAATTGTATAAAGTACCGACAATACTACTCCTTTTATTAAATGTTTTGCCATGAAAGAAAAAATACTATCATTCTTAGAGTCAGATGTTTTGGAAAAGTATCTCATAGGTGATGCCACCAAAGAGGAGTCTTCCCAAGCAGAACGTTACATTGCCATGTATCCAGAAGTTCGTAATACTTACAATGAACTTCAGGATAACTTAGAGGCTTATGCTAAGCTTTATTCGCGCAAAACTCCAGAGGGGCTTAAGGAAATAATCCTTCATAGTGCCAAAAAACAAAAGTCTTCCAATATTCGTTTATTGAGATATGCAGTAGCTGCCAGCGTTGCTATTTTGGTCTTTGCAGGGTCTTCTTTATTTTTCTGGAACCAAAATAAAAGCCTACAACAGGAAAATACATTGGTCAACAATAAGATTAAGTATCTGGAAGAGAATATGAAGAATCAATTGGAAGACGTGCGCAACCAATTTATTGTTCTTAACAATCCGGATACCAAAAAATATTCTGTTAAAGGAAAAAAAGAAGGGAAAGAACTTAAAGCTGTTGCATACATCAATCCTGTAAAAAAGCTTTCATATATAAACGTCAGTAATGTACCTCAACTTCCTGAAAACAAATGTTTTCAGATGTGGGCCGAAGTAAATGGCGAGCTTGTAAACCTTGGTGTGATCAAAAATCTTGATGACAAGGACAAACTCTTTGCCATTCCTTATGGTGATAATGCCATAGGCTATATAACTATTGAGCCTGAAGGAGGAAACACCACCCCTTCCGTAGAAAATATAGTGGCGAACATCATGTATTAAGCAAACTTTTCTAAAGTTCCCTTAAACAGCATTCCAAATAGTTCTGTATTTCGTAATTTTGCTTAAAATTTCGACTATGGAATTAGTATTTCTTACAATAGGTCTTCTTGGGATAGCACTCGCAGGAATAACTATCAAAATATGGTCTAAAAAAGATGGAAAGTTTGCAGGGACCTGTGCTAGCCAAAGCCCGTTTCTTAACAAGGAAGGAGAAGCCTGCGGTTATTGTGGTAAACTTCCCAGTGAGCAGGATTGCAAGAAAGATTCCGTAGTAGAGGTGTAAACACCACCTAAAAGGCTCATTTGTAGCAAATACACACTTTGAACAAAATCGATTCCATTAAGGAAAACATCCAAAAGGCAAAAAAGGGAAATCAGATAGCCTTTAGTTTTCTTTTGGATACTTTTTGGAACGACGTATATGGTTTTCAGTTGTTAAGGACCAAAAACGAAAATGACGCTGAAGACATTACCATACGCACTTTTTCCAATGCTTTTGATAAAATTGAAACCTATAACGAAGACTTCGAATTTCGTACGTGGTTGATTACTATTTCCAAAAATCTACATGTTGATTTAATCCGGAAAAGAAAAAAGAATCTTTTGGAAGAAATGGACACTCATGGGGATGCAGTCCAAAGGGTTCTAGATGAAACTCCTACAGTAGAAGACCAATTGATCACAGAACAAAATTTGGCCACTCTGCTTCAGGACATCAAAAAACTAAAACCCCATTACCAAAAAGTAATCAACCTTAGATACTTTAACGAATTGAGCTATGCTGACATAGCTAGAGAACTCGACGAACCGGTCAACAATATCAAAGTTAAATTATTGAGAGCCAAGAAATTGTTGGCTGAAATCATTAAAAAGAAGTAGACTACAATCTGAGTTTATCATGCTACCTCAGTTTCGTATCTTTGTAATTCAAAAAAGTTGATATGAGCACCACAACGATTGAAAGCGTTGCACCCCCCAAAGGAAAACCCAAATGGCTTCGTGTCAAACTCCCAACGGGTAAAAAATATACCCAGTTAAGAGGGTTGGTTGATAAGTACGATTTACATACCATCTGTACCTCCGGAAGTTGCCCAAATATGGGTGAGTGCTGGGGCGAGGGTACTGCCACCTTTATGATTCTGGGCAATATCTGTACACGATCTTGTGGTTTTTGTGGTGTAAAGACGGGAAGACCGGAAAGTGTTGACTGGGCAGAACCAGAAAAAGTAGCACGTTCCATCAAAATAATGGGTATAAAACATGCCGTAGTCACCTCTGTGGACCGTGATGACCTTAAGGACATGGGTTCTATTATCTGGGCAGAAACCGTTAAGGCCATACGCCGAATGAACCCAAATACAACCTTGGAGACCCTTATTCCAGATTTTCAAGGTATTGAAACGCATTTGGATAGAATTTTAGAAGTAGCTCCAGAAGTAATCTCGCATAATATGGAAACTGTGAGAAGGCTAACCCGTGAGGTTAGGATTCAGGCCAAATATGACCGAAGTCTAGGGGTTTTAGACTATTTAAAGAAAAACGGTGCAAGAAGGACCAAATCCGGCATCATGCTAGGATTGGGAGAAATGGAAGAAGAGGTTATACAAACCTTAAAGGACTTACGTGCTGCCGACGTAGATGTGGTAACCATTGGACAGTATCTACAACCTTCCAAAAAACATTTGCCTGTAAAAGAATTCATACTACCCGAACAATTTAAAAAGTACGAAGAAATTGGTCTGGAACTTGGATTTAGGCATGTAGAAAGCGGTGCTTTGGTAAGATCATCCTACAAGGCACATAAACACATTGACTAACCCTCTTTTTGTTTTTCTCTTTTTATGAAACGCATTACTATTGGAATAAACGGTTTTGGTCGTATTGGTCGCACACTTTTCCGGCTTTTGGAAAATCGGCAGGACATCCAAGTTTCTGTTATCAACAACCTTGCTGATGCCCCTACCCTTGCCCATTTATTGAAGTACGACAGTATTCATGGCAGCTTTACGGCCGATATTTCATCTGATGGGAACCAGATTCATGTAAATAACCATTCCTTACAAATATTGAATCACCAAAATCCCAGTGACATCCCATGGGGCGATTATAATGTGGATATAGTAATAGAAGCAACGGGTAAGTTTAAAACTAGGGAGGCACTTCAAAAGCATATTGAAAACGGAGCCAAAAAGGTGATACTCTCCGTTCCACCTCAAGAAGATTCCATCAAAATGATAGTGATGGGCGTAAATGAAGAAATTCTTGGCCAAAACGATAACATTGTTTCCAATGCATCCTGCACTACCAATAATGCCGCGCCAATGATCAAAGTCATCAATGAACTTTGCGGTATTGACCAAGCTTATATAACCACAATTCACTCATACACCTCAGACCAAAGCCTTCACGATAGACCTCATCGGGATTTGAGACGTTCCCGAGCGGCTTCACAGTCCATAATTCCTACAACCACGGGAGCGGCAAAAGCCCTTACCAAAATTTTCCCTAATTTGTCAGATGTTATTGGAGGCTGTGGTATACGTGTGCCTGTGCCCAATGGGTCGTTAACGGACATTACGTTCAACGTAAAACGAGAGACATCCATACAAGAGGTAAACCAGGCTTTTGAACTCCGCGCAAACCAAGATTTAAAAAACGTGTTGAAATATACGGAAGACCCTATAGTTTCTATTGATATAAACAATAGTTGCTATTCTTGTACGTTTGATTCTTTGATGACCTCTGTTATTGGCAAAATGGTCAAAATAATAGGATGGTACGATAATGAAACTGGATATTGTTCCAGAATAATTGATGTAATCGATTTGTTTATTAGGAAGAATTACGTTTGATTTTGAGCTCAACCCACAATCGCTTAAGCGGTAAAATCCTTATTTTGCTGTGCATAATCTTATGCACCCAACTGGGAATGGCCCAAAACGACATAAGTTCTACTACACAAGTTCAGGCCATTTTTGATGATTTTCTCAAGTATCGCCATCAAAATAGAATGGAAAAGGCTCTTGAAAGCTTAAATGAAGCCTCAGAAATAGCTGAAAACAACGAAGATGCCAAGTTATTACTTGATACCTATCATCAATACTCGCGTATATATCTAGAAGAAGGTGATCGCGAAACTGCTCTCTTTTATTGGGATAGAGCCGGTATTCTGCTCAAAGATTTATCCTATCCATTTGGGGATGCCTTCCATAAATACTTGGAAGCCTGTATTCGGTTTGATGAAGGAAACAATTTCCAAGCATTAAAACTTCTTCAAGATTCCAGAACACTTAGCAACAATAGGAATTTGGGAAATAATATTCTTTTATTGGAAGGGTATATCTATTCCAATATTGAAAAATACGAGGAAGCAAAAACCAATTTAAATGCTCTAATTGTCAATTCTGATGACAAGGAAAGACCCTATTTAGCCACCAAAGCCAACATACAACTAGCAAAAATAAGTAGGGTACAAGATGATTTGGAAGATGGCATTATGCACTCTAGCGCGGCTTTGGAGTTATCACAAAAGTATGGCTATTACAAAGAAATAAAAGCCTCTAATCAGCTACTTTCGGATATTTATGAAAAAACAGCAGATTACGAAAAGTCACTTCTTTACCGAAAAAATTTAGAGCAAATCAAAGACTCCCTGTTCAATATTGACAAAGTAAAACTTGAAGCAAAAACCGCTGATAAAATTCGGTTCGACCATCAAATGAATGAAATCAATAAGTTGACGGCAAAAAACGAGGAGCTAAGCGAATCTAAGAATCGTTCAGAGATTACAGCGATTCTTACCTCTGCTTTTTTGACTATTATTTCATTGTTGGCCGTATCCCTGTTTAGAAATAACCAGATAAAGCTCAAGACCAATGATCTGCTCTATACAAAGAACAAAGAACTTGAGCTGGCAAGAGATGCTGCGGTTTCAGCTATGGAAGCTAAAACAAATTTCCTTTCTACTGTGACCCATGAGTTAAGAACTCCATTGTACGCTGTTACAGGTCTTACACATTTACTCTTGGATGAAAATCCAGCAGAACATCAAAAAGAGCATTTAAAATCACTAAAATTCTCTGGGGATTATTTATTAAACTTTATCAACGATATTCTTCAAATCAATAAGATTGATGCTGATAAACTAGAACCTTTGAACATTGAGTTCAAATTGGAAAAAGTTCTCGCTGATGTGGTCGACTCTCTGCAACAAAATGCAAACGAGAACAATACAAAACTAATATTGGACTACGATGCCAATATTCCTAAGCAATTGTTGGGAGACCCATTGAAACTATCCCAGATTTTTATGAATCTGGTAGGAAATGCACTCAAGTTCACCAAAGATGGAAAAGTAGAGGTCATTGCCAAACTACTTAGAAAAGAAGAAGAGCAGGCTACCTTGTATTTTGAGGTGAAGGATAATGGCATTGGTATTTCTGAAGAACAACAAATGCACATATTTGATAGCTTCGAACAAGGTTCGGTACAAATCAATAGGGAATATGGAGGCACTGGTCTTGGTCTTACTATTGTAAAAAGTCTTTTGGGATTGTTTGACAGTAAAATTCATTTGGAAAGTGAAGTGGGGCATGGTAGTTCCTTCTTTTTTGAAATGAACCTGATGCTGGACACCAACGCCATGGAAGAAATTGCTTTCGAACTAAGTCCAGAAGAGTTCAACTTTAAAGGTCTGCATGTTCTAGTGGTGGAGGATAACAAAATCAATCAAGTCATTACTAAGAAAATGTTGAGCAAAAAAGAGATTAGCTGCGATATTGCAAACAACGGTAATGAGGCCATAGATTTGGCCAAAGCCAATACGTATGATGCTATTTTAATGGATATACATATGCCAGGTATCAGTGGTGAAGAGGCTACCAGACAGATTCGAAAGTTTGATATGGAAATTCCCATAATCGCCCTTACCGCAATTTCTTTGGATGATAGCTTGGAAAGTTTTTACCAAGCCGGTTGTAACGATGTTGTCACAAAACCTTTTAAACCAGAGGTTTTCTATCAAAAAATTGGAGAGAATATCTTTAGAAAGAAAACAGACGGAGTTGTTTAGTTAATATCCTCTAATCTGTTTTTGAGAAAATCTTCATCATGCCGCGAAAACCGATGGGATATTTCCACATAAAAAAGCTCGGGTACCTTGCCTTCCAAACGCACATAATCTTTTTCGGTGGTCAGAACCACATCAAAGGTATTGAACAAATCAATCTCAGTTTTGGTAAAAAAATGATGGTCACCAAATTTCAGATGTTCAAATAGTATTCCTTTAGATTTTAAAAAGGCAACGAAAGGTTCTGGTAATG
This sequence comes from Flagellimonas ulvae, assembly GCF_049333175.1. Taxonomy (NCBI): domain Bacteria; kingdom Pseudomonadati; phylum Bacteroidota; class Flavobacteriia; order Flavobacteriales; family Flavobacteriaceae; genus Flagellimonas; species Flagellimonas ulvae. Next base: position 3,935,918 of record NZ_CP186325.1, on the reverse strand, counting down.
CAATCCCGGTGACCACTGCTACCGATTTATCCTTGAACTCATTCCATTCCATGGATTGTCCGGAACCATTCTTGGCAGATTCAGCATAGGCAAACCAACTAAATAGAACTCTTTGATGTTTTTTAGGCTTTAATTTATTCACAATTTGTTCTCTTTCTGAAATTTCCTTTGGACATTTGGTAACGATAATAATATCTGCCCTGCGAGACTCTATTTTACTATCTCTTAAATCACCTGTTGGCAGATACCAATCATCCACATACAAATTTTCGTAAGTAGTAAGAAGAATGGAAAAAGAAGGGGTTACTTTTCTATGCTGAAACGCATCATCCAGAAGAATCAAATCTGGATTCACCGAATCTATCAATTTTTCAATACCGTTTTGCCTATCGGCATCCACCGCAACTTGAAGCTCGGAAAACTTAGTATAGATTTGAAAAGGCTCATCACCCAATTCCGTAACCGTGGTATTGGAGTCAGCTAGAACAAATCCTTTTGATTTACGCTTATACCCTCTACTCAATACAGCCAATTTTTTCTGATTTAAGAGTCTTATCAAATATTCAATCATAGGCGTTTTACCTGTACCCCCAACACTCAGATTACCTATGCAAATAGTGAGAACATCGTACTTTTTTGATGAGAACCATCCCCAATCATAACATCGGTTTCTTAGATAGACTACAAGAGCATAAATAAGTGAGACTGGGAAAGCTATGATTCTTAGAACACGCCACATGGAGCGAAAATATAATATTTTATCTTTAGCCATATTTAATTTTTCCCATGAGAGTAAAGGATGTAGCACAAATATTGGAAGAGTTGGCCCCGTTGGCACATGCAGAAGATTTTGATAATGTAGGGCTTCTCGTTGGAAACCCCGAGAATGAAGTCACTGGAATATTAGTCACTCTGGATACTTTGGAAAACGTAGTGGATGAAGCCATTGAGAGAGGCCATAACCTCATAGTTAGTTTTCACCCAATTATATTCAAAGGGCTTAAGCGATTAACAGGTGCTAATTATGTAGAACGTGCCGTGATAAAAGCAATTACAAACCAGATTGCCATTTACAGCATACATACTGCCCTAGACAATAACCAGTTTGGGGTAAACCGAAAAATTTGTGAAGTTTTGGGCATTAAAAACCCCGAAATACTTATTCCTAAAGACAAAACCCTAAAAAAATTAACCACATATGTGCCCCAAAAGGAAGCTGAATCGCTTAAACATGCTCTGTTCCATGCAGGAGCAGGTAGTATAGGAAAATATAGTCATTGCAGTTTTAGCTCAGAAGGGTTGGGAAGCTTCCAAGCAGAGGAAGGAGCCAATCCCACTTTGGGAATGGTAGGAGAAACCCATTTTGAAAAAGAGATTCAGGTCAATGTTGTCTTTTCTTTTGAAAAAGAAAAAGCAATAACTAAAGTGCTAAAGGAAAATCACCCATATGAAGAAGTGGCCTATGAAATCTATTCCATGGACAACACAAATTCCTACTTGGGGATGGGCATGCTGGGTACTTTAGAAGAAAGTATAAAAGAAGAGGACTTTTTAAAAGAGGTCAAGCAAAAGATGAAGGTTCCTAGCATCCGTCACTCCAAATTATTGGGTAAAAAGATTAAAAAAGTGGCTGTACTCGGTGGAAGTGGTGCTTTTGCCATTGGCGCTGCAAAACGAGCTAAAGCTGATATTTTTTTAACCGCAGACCTTAAATACCATCAATTCTTCGAAGCCGAAAACCAGATTGTTTTGGCAGATATTGGACACTTTGAGTCTGAGCAGTTTACAAAAGATTTATTGGTTGATTATCTTACGAAAAAAATTCCTAATTTTGCAGTCGCGTTATCGGAAAGTATAACAAATCCCATCAAGTATTTATAATATATGGCGAAAAAAAATGAAAGCATCACTGTTGAGGAGAAGCTAAGAGCGCTTTATGATCTTCAGTTGATTGACTCCAGAGTGGACGAAATACGTAATGTTAGAGGTGAACTCCCTTTGGAGGTACAAGATTTGGAAGATGAAGTATTGGGCCTTAAGACACGTATGGACAAGTTGAAAACCGATTTGGAAACCATCAATTTTGAAATAGCGGCCAAGAAAAACCTTATCGAGGAGTCCAAAACCTTGATGAAAAAATATGCTGAGCAACAAAAGAATGTTCGAAACAGCCGTGAATTCAATTCATTGAGCAAGGAAATTGAGTTCCAAGAGTTGGAAATTCAGTTGGCAGAAAAGAACATCAAGGAATTCAAGGCACAAATTGAACAAAAGAAAGAAGTTGTTTCAGAAACCAAAGAGAAACTGACTGAGCGTGAAAATCACCTAAAACATAAAAAAGGGGAGCTAGACGCTATCTTGGCCGAAACTGAGAAAGAAGAAAAGGCTTTGCTTAAAAAGTCTGAAGAGTTTGAAGAAAAGATAGAAGAGCGTTTGGTGCAAGCCTATAAGCGTATTCGTCATAATGTAAAGAACGGATTGGCAGTAGTACCAGTTGAACGTGGAGCTTCTGGAGGTTCTTTCTTTACTATTCCTCCTCAGGTACAAGCAGAGATTGCTTCCCGCAAAAAAATCATCACCGATGAACATAGTGGAAGAATTCTAGTAGATCCTTTACTAGCGGAAGAAGAACAAGGCAAAATGCAACAGCTTTTTGCAAAAATATAAAGGAATCCTTTTTTCCTTTGGACAAAAAAGCCACTCTTTGAGTGGCTTTTTTTAGTATTTTACCCTATGAAAACTTTGTTGATCATACCATGTTTCTTGTTCACTCTTGGTTGCTTTGGACAACAATTGGGAGATTATCAATGGAAAAAAAGACTGATTGTTCTTGTAAGCGAAGAAACAAATACATCTGAGGTAAAGCAACAGCTAAAAATCCTAAAGGAAAGTAGTGTGAAACTGCAAAACCGGGATATCATCGTACTTCAAAAGCATCCTCATTCCCAAGATTTATCCACGTTCTCAATTGACCAAGATTTTCGAGGGGTACTGCTAATCGGAAAAGATGGTGGGTTAAAACTAAAAAAACCATTTATAGTAACCCCAAACAATATTTTTGATTTAGTAGATTCCATGCCCATGCGGCGAGCGGAAATACGACGTAATAATGGCTATTGAGCAGATACCAGTTCTAACATTTTTTGTTCTACTTCCTTAGAAGTCCATTCGGTCTCAATTTCGGACATTTTCATTACTTCTTGCATGATTTCCTCTTGCCTATCCCCTATTTGAAGTGCCTCGGCATAAGGCCGGTCTGAGAAGGTAACTCTACTATACACAGGTATCCACTTATCCGGATGCTTGTCTGCAAACCATTTTTCTATTTTTTTCTGCAAAAGAAACTTGGGGTCAGCAGTTTTACTACTCATCTCTATAAAGTTTCTGTAGCTTAACTCGGCTATAGCATCAGCGTTGGGTTTTCGCAGTTTTTGATAGTGTTCAAAAATCGAGTCCCAGTCATCCCCAAACTTTTCAATCTGTTCGTTCAACACAAAAATATCTTCAAATCCGGCATTCATGCCCTGTCCATAAAAAGGTACAATAGCATGGGCCGAATCCCCTACCAAAGCCACCTTGTTCCAATACGTCCAAGGATAACACTTCATCGTTACCATGGCACTAGTTGGGTTTTTAAAGAAATCCTCTGTCAAATTTTCAATTTCCTTACGCACATTGGGAAAATAGGTTTTAAAGAACCGTTTGGCATCTTTTTCAGTAGTGATATTTTCAAAAGACACCTCTCCTTCAAAAGGTAAAAATAAGGTACACGTAAAACTCCCATCCAAGTTGGGCAAGGCAATAAGCATAAATTTTCCTCTTGGCCAAATATGAAATGAATTCTTGTCCAGTTTGTGAGTACCATCCAAATTGGGCGGAATGGTCAATTCCTTATAGCCCACATCAATAAAATCCTGGGAATAATCAAACCTACTTCTACGTTGCATTTTGTGACGTACTCGGGAAAAAGCACCATCACAACCAAAAATCATGTCAAATTCATACTCCTTCCATTCACTTTTTTCAGATTCCCCCGTGTAGATTTTTGCTTCTGGTAGATTGACATCCCATACTTTTTCATTGAACTGAAAAACGGTGCCCGCTTTCTCAGCCAAATCAATCATTTTCCGGTTCAAAATACCACGGGAAATAGACCAAATTGCCTCCCCTTCTTTACCATACGGCTGAAAATACATGGGTTTGTCCACAACATGCAGGGCACGCTTATCCATAGGAATGGCAATCTCCTTAATGATATCTTCCAACCCTACTTGTTTTAACGACCTCCATCCTCTATTGCTCATGGCCAGATTGATGGAACGACCAGAGAATTCAATGGTCCTAATATCTGGTCTACGGTCAAAAACTGTAATGGAATGTCCGTGTTTTCTTAAGTAAATAGCTAAAAGGGAACCCACCAATCCTGAACCGATGATGGCGATGTTTTTCGGAGTCTGTACCATTAGGTGACTTGAGGTGAAATTTTGTTGAACCACTAAAATAAGGAATTTGACCCGTATCTAACCGTTAAGCGAATCATCTACAAACTTCTTTTATTTTTGTTTATCATTTTTGTATTTTTGTTAAACAAACTATGATACACCTTTCAAAAAAAGCAGTTAGAACTTTGCCTTCGCGACATAAGGCTAACCTGATTAACACTATATCTGGGTATAAATCTGCTAATCTTATAGCCTCTCAATCCAAGGAAGGGGCAACCAATGTGGCCGTTTTCAATTCGGTTATTCACTTAGGAAGTAATCCTGCACTTCTGGGTTTTGTACTTCGACCTCTAACTGTGGAACGCCATACGTACGACAACATTAAAGCCACTTCAACTTATACTATAAACGCTGTAACTGAAGAAATTTACAAAAGGGCCCACGCTACCTCGGCTAAATACAAAAAAGAAGAGTCGGAATTTGCCAAAACAGGACTGACCGAAAGCTACCAAGGCGACTTTCCTTCTCCTTTTGTGGAAGAAAGCCCTATCCAAATTGGGTGCTCTTATGTCAATGAATATGAAATACAGGAAAATGGATGCATTCTTATGGTAGGTGCCATTGAAGATATTTATATACAAGAATCTGTTCTGTTAGATGATTATTGGGCCAAGCTTGATGAAGTCAATTTGGTATCCATCGTGGGGCTGGATGGGTACGCCAAACCTAAAATAACGGACCGACTTTCATATGCCAAGCCGGACGAAACTTTAGAATCCCTTATTCATGGCGCACAAGAAAGTGAATCTTCCCACTAAAAGCTGTGCTGTGTGCGGCAAACCTTTTACTTGGCGAAAAAAATGGGAAAAGGATTGGGAAGCTGTAAAATATTGCAGTCAACGTTGCAAAAAATTGAAGTAAGATGAACACATTGGTATGGTTTGGAAATGACTTACGTACGATTGACAATCAAAGTCTCACGCAAGCAGCCAAAGGGGATAAAGTTATAGCTACCTACTTTTTTGACCCACGCTTTTTTGAAATGACCAAGTATGGATTCAAAAAAACAGAACGGTTTAGAACACAATTTCTCATCGAAACGATACGGGAGCTCAAACAAAATCTTGAAGCGGTAAACATCAGTTTATTGGTTTTTCATGCAAAACCTGAAGATATTTTGCCTGATTTGGTGAAAAAACATGGTATTCACCAAATTCATAAGCAAAAAGAATGGACATCAGAAGAGGTTGAAGTACTGCAAGCTGTAAAATCCAAATTGTCAGATGATATTGAAATCATTGAGCATTTTGACCAATTTTTGTTCCATCCAGATGACCTTACCTATCCATCTTTTCAAAGCATACCGAACATCTTTACACAATTCAGGAAAAAGTGTGAAAAAGAAGTAAGTGTAAGACTCACATTGGAAAAACTTTCTACACTATCAAAAGACAACTTGATAGAAAACACGACTAAAATCCCTACACTTCAGGAACTGGGTTTTGAAGGCTTCGAAAGAGAACCGAAAAGCGCATTTCCATTTAAAGGTGGAGAAAAAGAAGCCTTAAAACGAATGCAATATTACTTCTGGGATTCCAAAAAACTGGCATACTATAAGAAAACTAGAAACGGGTTGGTTGGAACGGACTACAGCTCCAAGTTTTCTCCTTGGTTGGCCAACGGAAGCATATCTGCGCGAACCATATATTGGGAGGTTAAAAAATTTGAGAAAGAAATCAAAAAAAATCAGGATACCTATTGGCTCATCTTCGAGTTGATATGGCGGGATTATTTCAAGTACGTTTCTCTTAAATACGGTAATCGTATTTTCCATTTGGGTGGAATCCTTCAAAAATCCTATAAATGGAAATCAGACAAAAGCCATTTGAAATCATGGATGGATGGGACAACAAAGGAGCCTTTTGTGAATGCCAATATGAAAGAGTTGGCTAAAACAGGTTGGATGAGCAATAGAGGGCGACAAAATGTTGCCAGTTTTTGGAGTAAGGAACTTGAACAGGATTGGCGTATTGGGGCAGCCTACTTTGAAGCGATGCTCATGGATTATGATGTTCACAGCAATTGGGGCAATTGGATGTACAATAGTGGTGTGGGCAACGACCCAAGAGACCGAAAATTCAACATAAAAAGACAGGCCGAGATGTACGATTCAAAGGGAAAATTTCAAAATCTATGGTTACAGAATACTTTATTCTAACGGTATGAAAACATTGCGCCTAGTTCTCGGTGACCAATTGAACCTACAACATAGTTGGTTCAAACAAACAGATGATAATGTTGTTTATCTGATGGCCGAAATGCGTCAAGAGACTGACTATGTAAAACACCATATTCAAAAAGTGGTAGGATTTTTTATGGCCATGCGAAACTTCTCAGAGGCTTTAAAAAAGAAAGGGCATCATGTCATTTACTTGAATATAAACGATTCCGAAAATCATCAAGATTTGGAGAAAATTATTCAGCACTATATCACAAAACTAGGTGTTGAGAAATTCGAACATCAATATCCGGATGAATACCGTTTAGAAAAGCAACTTTCTGATATCTGCGAATCACTGGGTATTAATACCGAAGCCTATGGCACGGAGCATTTCTATACCAGCCGTTATGAACTCCGAGATTTCTTCCAAGGGAAAAAGCAATTGATCATGGAGAGCTTTTACCGCATGATGCGAAAAAAGCATGATATTATGATGGTAAATGGTCAACCGGATGGTGGAAAGTGGAACTTTGACCACAGCAATCGTAAAAAATGGAACGGTTCTCCTCTTATTCCTAAAGAACTCAACTTTGAGAAAAATGTGAATTCACTTTTGGATGAAATAAATGAGGCTGAAATTCAGACCTTCGGAAATATTGACACTGAAAGTTTTAATTGGCCAACTTCTGAAGCTGAATGTGAAGAACTTTTAGAATACTTCTGCGAGAACTTGCTTAAGTATTTTGGCGATTACCAAGATGCTTTCCATACCGAGGAAAAGTTTCTTTTTCATTCGCGCTTGTCGTTCGCCATGAACAGTAAGATACTTTCTCCTAAAAAAGTGATTGAACGGGTATTGGAATACTTTTACGAAAACCAATCAAACATACATATTTCCCAGGTAGAAGGTTTTGTACGTCAAATTCTGGGCTGGCGGGAATATATGCGAGGTATATATTGGATGAAAATGCCAGAGTATTCCAATTTAAACGAATTGAACAATCACAATCCTTTACCAGAGTTTTTTTGGACAGGTGAAACCAAAATGAATTGCCTAAAACAGTCGATAACCCAAAGCCTGGATGATGCCTATGCGCATCACATTCAGCGGTTAATGATTATTGGCAACTATGCCTTGCTCACCCAAACCCATCCTGATGAAGTGGACCGGTGGTATCTTGGCGTATACATTGATGCCATTGAATGGGTGGAGATTACCAATACCCGTGGGATGAGCCAATTTGCGGACGGAGGCATCGTAGCAACAAAACCCTATGTGAGCAGCGCCAACTACATCAACAAAATGGGTAATTACTGTAAGGGTTGCCATTATAAGCCTACTGAGAAAACAGGGGACAATGCATGCCCTTTTAATGCTCTGTATTGGAATTTTTTGGATGAAAAGAAAGAATACTTTGAGAACAATCAGCGAATGTCGATGATGCTAAACCTTTTGAAGAAAAAAGACCCTAAAGAAATGGCGGTACTAAAAGAAAGAGCTAAAGAAATCATAGCGCATCCGGAAAGATTTTGACATTTTAACAGAACCTTAAAATCTTTCGGCATTGTTATTGACGTAGATATAATAAATATTCCGCTTCGGCGTCCATATATATGCAGAAAGTCCTTCGTAAACACTACGAAGGACTTTTTCCCTTTTATAAAAACAATTTTATTCTAAGATGCCGTCTACTATACCGTATGCCACGGACTCTTCTGCATCCATCCAATAGTCCCGGTCAAAATCTTTCATTACCTTCTCAAAATCCTGCCCACAATTCTCTGCTAAAATTCGAGCACCGATTTCTTTGGTTTTTATGATTTCCCTCGCTTGGATTTCAATATTGGATGCCTGACCCTGAGCTCCTCCGCTAGGCTGGTGAATCATTACCCGAGCATGAGGCTGGATAAAACGTCTTCCCTTCTCCCCTACAGAAAGTAAAATGGAACCCATAGAAGCTGCAAGCCCAGAACACACTGTAGAAACAGGGCTCTTAATTTGCTTAATGGTATCGTACATGGTAAAGCCGGAGGTAACGTAACCTCCAGGGCTATTGATAATCAATTGAATTTCGTCATGACTTTGTAAATCCAGGTATAGCAATCGGTCGACCACATGTTTCGCAGAATCATCATCTACCATTCCCCACAGAAACACTTTTCGCTCTTCCAGTAATTTTTCTTGGATCAATTCACTGACCTTTCCTTTTTTTGAACTCATCTTTTACGTGTTGAAAGTTTCAAAATTAATCAAATTCCAAGGAAGTAACATCCCCTATTAACGACTTGTTATATCATTTTGCCCTATCCCTTTATTTCCACTTTGGAAGATGCCACATCTTTAATGGGTATGACATATTTTCCAGACTTGGTCACCAGCGTAAGAGTATTATTTTCTATGGCTTCTACAGTACCGGAATGTTCTCCTATAACAATCTTATCCCCAACGGCATAGGTTCTTCTGGTATAGAAAGAACGAAGTAAATCTGTGATGATATCCCGAGAACCCAATCCCAATCCTAGGGCAAAAGCTAAAAGAAAGGCACCCAAAATCATGGTGATGTTGTTGGTAATTATGGTAGTATCAATCCCTGCTTGATTCAAAGCCGTAATGGAAATAAAAATTACAATAATGTAAAACAGCAAGTTGCTCACCACATTGGACCCAGAGAATTCCAAACTATCGAACAGCTTTTTTACCGTAGTTTTTACAAAATTCCCTACGTATAGTCCAATCATCATCAAGGCCAGCGCACTGAACAATCTAGGAAGGTAACGAAGTAGGTTTCCAATTTCAGTGGAAATAATCTCCCAACTCAAAATATCCGCAGCGACAATAAGGAAGACCAATAGCAATAGCCATTTTACAAAACCCAGGATGATTTTGGCTATGTCAAACTTAAAATCACCTTTCCCGAACAAATCCATCTCATTGATTTTTTCGCTCAGTGTATCCACCTTGGCCAATTTTAGAATTTTACCAAGTATAAACAGGATAATTTTCGTTACAATCCATCCAATCAACAAAATAATGATTGCCCCAATTATTTTTGGCAATGCCGAAGCAATATCCCTTCCCATAGTTATCAGGGAATTAAAGGTCAGGTCTTTCCATTCGTTTATTGTTTCCATCTGTATTATTTTAGTATTCTTATCAATTATTACCAAAAGTTTTAAAAAGTCTTCTTAATGCTGAACCAATATTAAATGAGAAAAGCGAGCCCATATCCATAATGAGCTTTGCCGCCGCAATATCGTTCATCACCTTTTTCTTCATACCAGGGGGCACCTCACGTAACGAGGCCTCCAATTCCTTAAAAGGATTTTTTCGTTTTTTCGCCATTTATGCCAAGGTATTATAGGTTTCCATTAATCGTTCTTTTGCCCGCTTCAAGCGCATTTTCACGGCACTTTCACCCAGTTCCAATAATTCGGTCAACTCCTTGATACTAGCCCCATCCTGATATTTGAGCAATAACAAGGATTTTTCTTCTGCCGAAATCAATTCCAAGGCCTTTTTGAGTTTTTTCGATTTCATTTCAAAAAGATTCTCATCAGGAATCTCCGCCGAAAGTTTATACTCGGAATCCTCCACAGGAACCGATTTATCACTCATCTTGCGCTGTTTGTTCCGGTTTACGTAGTTGACACAAAAGTTATAGGTAAAGGAATAGAGCCAAGTTGAAAACTTAGACTTCCCCTTGAACATCTTCAACTTGATGAACAGTTGAAGAAAAACATCCTGTGTCAGGTCTTCAGCCTCATCTTGCGATTTGGCAAAACCATAGCACTTATTGTATACCATTTTTGCATAACGGTCGTACAATTTTCCAAAAAGCATGGGGTTGTTATTGGCTACAATCCGTTCTACCAATTCTTCATCCGAAAGATGGGCATACGGATCATTTTCTTGCAATGATCTATTATCAAGGTTACTTATAAGAGTTAGAAACAGCCTTTTAATAAAAGTCACTCGCATGGGGTTTGTAGAAGAAAACTCTTGATTAAATCAATGAACAAGATAACTTAAAAAGACGGTATCTTTGAATAATAAATTAAGTTATGAAGTCAACGCTTTTTCTTTTTATCTGCTTATCTATTTCGCTCTTGGCTTGCAAGGCCGAGCCTAAAAAGTCTGTGGTTGCTGAACCGGAGCCCTCTAAATCTGTTCTTGAGAAGATTGCCTCGGCCCATGGGTACGATAATTGGAATACTGTAAAAGAGTTTCACTTTACATTCAATGTAGATAGAGATAGCACGCACTTTGAACGTTCATGGATTTGGAAGCCCAAGACCAATCAGGTTACCGCTATGAGCTCAAACGACACACTTACTTATTTCAGAAAAGAAATGGATAGTGTTGCCTACAAAACCAATGGAGGTTTTATCAACGACAGATATTGGATTATAGCTCCTTTTAACTTGGTTTGGGACCAAAACGGGTTTGAATATGAGCATTCTAAAGAAAAAATTGCTCCAATTAGCAATAAGTTGATGCAAAAGTTAACTATTGTCTATTCCAATGAAGGTGGTTATACTCCCGGGGATGCCTATGATTTCTATTTTGGCGATGATTTTATTCTTAGGGAATGGGTTTTCAGAAAAGGAAACCAAGAAGAACCTTCCATGACAACGACTTGGGAGAATTATATTGAGATTGAAGGTTTTCATCTAGCGCAAGACCATAAAAAACTTGAAGGGGTTTTTAATTTGAACTTTACCAACTTGAAGGTCGTTACCGAATGAGGTTGAAGATTCTTCCGCTACTTATCTTTTCCATCACTTTTGGTTTGGCACAAAACCAAAAGTTGGCTGTGGTTCTTGATGCTGAAAGCAAGGAACCCTTGGAATTTGTAGATATTTACAATAAAAAGGACCATACTTCCACCAATTCGGATGGGGCATTCTTTTTTATGAGTGAACTGGATTCAATCGTAGCCTATAAAGTAGGATATGAAGAATTGCGAACTACGTTTGATGCACTGAGAGACACCTTGTATTTAAAACCCAGTGCCTTTAAGCTCAACGAAATCATATTGACAAACACGAAGACCCTCTGGGACAAAGTGCGTGATTCTATTCCGAAACATTATATGTTCACCCCTTTTAAAGAGCGTTTCTTTTTGAGGTGTTTGCTCCGCAAGAATGGGAAAATTATCCGAATACAGGATATTGAAGGAAAATTGCAACGTAAGACCTTGATTTACCGTAAAGGAATGGAATCTTCCAAAAAAGACTTTTCTTTTGAAATATCCAATATGCGAAAAATAGGTGCGGATAAGGATGAGAACAAAGTATACTTCAGCTTCTTTTCACTTTCGGAACTCCTGTTCGAAACCATTCGTCTTAATGCCACAGGGGATGGTTTTAGTCTTACGGAAAAGGAATTTGAAAATGAAAGTAAGTCCAAAGTATTGTTTCAAAGTGACCCCGACTTAGTTGGATTGAACACATCGGGCCATTATATGATAAACAATCAATCCAAGGCTATAGAAGCCTTTGTAATGCAAAGCCAAATAGATAGGGATAAATACTTTAAGAACGGACCTGTGCGCTCTCGTACGGTTGGGGTAGACCAAACGGTAAATTTTACAAGGTCCTCTAAATGGGATAAATATTTTATCACCTCAGCCAAAATCTTGTATTCTGTGGAAATCACCCATACCAAAAAAACATTTAAAGATTTGTATACCTGCGAATACATTTTGCAGACTTTCGATAATAACGGTTCCTTTTCTTTTAGTAGCAACACCAATGCAGAAAAGGATATTTTTAAGTTAAAATTTGATTATAACCCCGAGTTTTGGGAGAATCAAAACAGATTATTGTTAACGAACGAGATGCAAGATTTTATCAACTCTTTTGATTCTAAAAAGAATCCATTCAGAACAAGACGAAAAAAGAAAAACTAACTTCCTTTTTTTCGAGCAAGTGCTTGTGACACTACAAGTACTAATATGGCAATGCCCAACAAAACGGAAAAAGTATATTTCAGCCCGCTGTTTTCAGCGATAAAGCCAAGAATTACCGGTCCGAGCAAAAACCCTGCATAACCAGTTCCTGCAATAAAAGATACGCCTTGAGCAGAATCCACTCCTTTGATATTTCCGCCAATCCTGAACAACTCTGGAACAATAACAGAGAAACCAAGTCCAGTAAAAGTAAAACCCGTTACAGCCCAAAATATAGACCCGGTCAGTACCAAAACGTATCCAAGAATTGCAATACACGTGCCCAGGGCAACAATTTTGATCGAACCAATTCTTGCACTTATTCCATCTCCCAAAAACCTTCCCAAGGTCATTGCTATGGAAAAAGCCAAGAATCCTGAACCAATAAATAGCTCGGGCGCCAAGACGACTTCCTTCAAATAAAGTCCGCTCCAGTCCACAATCGCTCCTTCGCTACCCATAGACACAAATCCAATAATCCCTAAAAGCAGTAAAGGCTTGAATAGCTTAAGGCTGAAAGGTTCTTTTTCTATTGGGGCGGCTTGAATGGAAAAATAGTTTCGCTTGAAGTATAGATTGACAGAAAAAACCAGAACCACCATGATTATCATATGAAGGAAAGGGTTGTTTATCCATGGAATTAAAAAACTGCCCAAACCGGCTATAACCCCTCCCAAACTGAAAAAGCCGTGTGCAGCTGACATAAAATTTTGCTTGTCCTCTTTTTCAATTTCGGTGACCAAAGTGTTCATGGCAATATCAGTTAACCCATTAGTAGCCCCAAAAAGAAACAAAGAGACCATCAAAACATAATAGTTTGGAGCCAATAATGGAAAAAGTGCTGCTATACTGCTTAAAAAAACCCCGTACCAAGTTGCTTTACCAACTCCCAATCGATTGATGATTGTGGAAGCCAGAGGAAATATGACAAATACGCCCAAAGAAAGACAGAACAATGCAATTCCCAAATCAGCTTTGCTGATGTCCAGCTTTTCTTTTACTGAAGGAATGTATATGGCCCAAGTTCCAAACCAGATATTTAAACTGGCAAAAACCCAAGCCGGACCAAAATATCTTGGGTTGGAAAAAATAAGTTGTAATGATTTCATACGAATTAAAAGATATGGGACAAATCTTCTCCTAAGTTTCTATTTTGGTTCAATCCTTCAATGACATCCATCTCCGTCTTTGACAGCTCAAAATCAAAAATGTTGATGTTTTCCTCAATTCGTTTTGAGGTCACCGATTTGGGGATAACGGCTACTCCCCTTTGCACCAACCATCGCAATGAAACCTGAACGGGAGATTTATTATACTTGTTTCCGATTTCCACAAGCTCGGGAATTTTTAAAACCTCACCCATCATTATGGGACGCCATGCCTCAAGTTGGATTTCATGTTCGTGGGCGAAATCCAACAACTCAGGTTGACTGTGGTGCGGATGGATTTCCACTTGATTTACAGCGGGAACAATTTCTGAATGTTCCATCAAATCTTGTAACTGGTCCATGCTAAAGTTGCAAACGCCTATGGCTTTTGCGAGACCTTTTTTGTAAATCTCCTCCATGGCATGGTACGTTTCCTTGTATTTTGACTTTACAGGCCAATGAATCAGGTATAAATCCACATAATCTGTTTGTAATCGGTTCAAACTTCGCTCAAAAGCTTCAAGGGTAGTATCATATCCCTGTTCGGTATTCCACACCTTGGTTCCCAAGAAAATATCTCCCCTGGCAATTCCACTCCTTTGAATTGCTTTTCCAACCCCTTCTTCGTTTTCATAAGCAGAGGCGGTATCAATTTTTCTGTATCCAGATTCCAAGGCAGAAACAACAGCGTTTTCAACTTCTTGGTCATTTTTGGCAAAAAGAACACCCAACCCAATTTTGGGCATTCTTAGTTGATTGTTAAGTTGAAAGTATTCACCTCTTTCCATAAACACAGACGGTTATTGATTCATTTAATTGAACTGATAACAAAGTAACTCCGATTTTGGCGCTTTTTTTAGAATGAATTATTCAACTTATGATTCATTTTATTCTTAATTGGGTCATTTTTTGAAATCATTTGGTAGTTTTAACTTATGAAACCGATGTTAGAGACCATTAATGTTACTTCTGATGCTTCATTTAAGGTAGAGACCTATAGAAGTGCCGATAATTGTGCCATGGCCGGTTGGCATATTCATCCTGAATACGAATTGGTATTTGTGAAAAATGGTAAGGGACTTCTCCATATTGACTCCACAAAGACGTCTTATAACGATGGTACTCTTGTTTTTCTTGCTGGTGATATTCCCCATGCTGATTTTGGAAATCGTGAAAACGCAGATAACGTAGAAATTGTTATCCAATTCAAACAAGAGTTTTTAGATGAAAAGTTGAAGGTTTTTCCTGAGCTTCGGGCCATCAAAAAACTAGTTGAAAAATCAAAACATATTTTGATTTTTGACCAATGCGTAAAGAAGAGGCTTGAAAAGAAATTTAAAAAGTTTAGAAATCTGGATAACCAAGGAAAATTAATCAATCTGCTCAGCATTCTGCATAACCTATCCCAAGAAACTTCATATCAGAGGCTACGCCAAAGCTTTCCTTTGGAAAGTTTTAAAAGAGACGACATACTGCGTTTGGAACAAGCCTTTGAATATGTAAACAATCAGTATTCCCAGAATGTATCAGTAGAAGAAATTTCTAAGCAATTGGGGTATACTCCAAATTCATTTTGTAGGTTTTTTAAAAAAATGACCAACAAGCGTTTTATTGGATTCGTCAATGAATTTAGGACACAAAAAGCAATTGAATTATTCAACGAAGCTAACTCCTCTATAAGTGATGTAATGTTTCGGTCTGGGTTCAACGATGCTTCGTACTTCTCCAAACAATTCAAAAAATACCAAGGAACCACACCTTCGGAATATGTAAAAGCCAGATATTCCCAATCAGTTTTTTAGTATGCCCTTTTTAAGTATTTGCCCAAAACGATACATATCTTCAAAAGAGCAATAAAAAGGGGCTGGCGCCAAACGAATTACATTGGGTTCGCGCCAATCAGTTATCACTCCATTCTTCATTAAGTAATCAAACAACTCTCTTCCTTCGCCGTGCAGGAATACGGAAAGCTGGCAGCCCCGGTCAGAGGGTGTAATGATTTCAAATGAGCTCTCTACTTCTTTGTCTATTTCGCCCAAAACAAACTCCAAATAAGAGACAATTTTTTCTCTCTTTTCTATGAGTTTGTCCATTCCCACTTCCTCAAAAAGTTGAAGCGAAGCCAAATATGGTGCTAAAGAAAGGATGGGCGGATTGCTCAACTGCCATGCATCTGCTGTTTCAATGGGGTCAAATTGAGGTTGCATTAAAAACCGGGTTTCCTTTTTTGTGCCCCACCAGCCTTCAAAACGTGGGATATCTTGTTTTCCCAAATGACTTTCATGGATAAAAACACCAGATGCATTCCCAGGGCCACTGTTCATATATTTATAACTACACCAAGCGGCAAAATCGGCACCCCAGTTATGTAGTTCCAGTTGAACATTGCCAACGGCATGGGCCAAATCCCAACCTACCATAGCTCCAATGGATTTTCCAGCAGATGTTATTGCTTTCATGTCAAATACCTGTCCATTGTAATAGTTTACCCCACCAATCAAGACCAATGCAATCTCCTCACTATTCTCTTGAATAGCTTTGAGAACATCTTCAGTTCTCCAAGAATGCTCTCCTTCTCTTTTTTTGACTTCAATAATAGCGTCATCAGGATTGAAACCATGAAATCGCACTTGGCTTTGAAGCATATACTGGTCTGATGGAAATGCTTTTTCCTCACACAGAATTTTAAAACGTTTTTTTGTGGGGCGATAGAAGGAAACCATCAATAAATGGAGATTAACTGTCAGGGTGTTCATTACCGATATTTCTTCGGGCTTCCCACCTACTACTCTAGATAAGCCATCTGTCAATCTTTCATGGTATTCCCACCACGGTTTGTCTGCATAAAAATGACCTTCCACTGCCAAATTCTTCCAGTCGTCCATAACCTCATCTACAAACCGCTTGGTTCTTTTGGGTTGAAGCCCAAGTGAATTTCCTGTAAAGTAAACTACATCTTTTCCATTTACTTGAGGAAAGTGAAACTCATTACGATATGTTGCTAAGGGGTCTTCAGCATCCAACTGTCTGGCAAATTCCAAGGTGTTCTGAAAGGTCAAAATATCCATGTGCCAAAAATACGACTTGCTTATTGATTTTCAGATGTTCTGGGCATACGCATTTCAACCAGATGCTTTTCAAAACCTACTTTTTCATACGCTTTTATGGCTGGCAGATTGTCTTGGTAAACGGTAAGTCGGATTTCAATAAATCCCTGAGATTTTGACCAGCTCACCAACTCATCTACTATCAAAGCATTTATTCCCATACCTCTATAGTCTGGATGTGTAAACATAAAGCCCAGGTAAGCATAGTGCTCATGATCCAGGTAATGTCTGGCTTTTTTGGAAATGGCATATCCCGAACCCACAAGTATTCCATCAACTTCAGCTACAATAACACACGTTTTATCATCCAATATCATTTCCTTAATGTCATAATAACTAATCGGGTCCTTATCCAAAGTAGGGTCAAAAGGTCGCTCCGCTAGAATTATTCCCTGCTCAAATTCCAGAAGAATTGGCAAGTCCTTCAGGGTGGCATTTCGTATAGTGCCGTTGAATTCTTTCATGGCTTATTTTTTGGTATTTACCAGAATTCTAAAGTAGTGTTTTCGCTATTTTTACGAAAAGGTTACGTATGCATTTTCTTTCGCCCATTTTGGAATCTTACATTGCAAACAGTTCTGAAGAGGAACCTTCCCTATTAAGGGAATTGACTCGAGAGACCCACCTTAAGGTGGTGCGCCCGAAGAATGCTGACCGGGCATTTTCAAGGTAGGGTACTAAGTATTCTTTCTAAAATTATTGCCCCTAAGTGCATATTGGAAATAGGTACGTATACCGGCTATTCTGCCCTATGTTTGGCTGAAGGGATGCAAAAAGGAGGCACATTGCATACTATTGAAGTGAATGAAGAACTATTTGATATCCAGAATAAATATTTTGAAAAAAGTGGGTTCCGCAATCAAATTGTGCAACATGTTGGTGATGCATTGGATATCATTCCGAAGTTAGATATCATTTTTGACTTGGTTTATATTGATGCGCATAAACTAGAGTATGACGCCTACTTTGAAAGTATACTGAAGAAAACCAGACCTGGTAGTATCATTTTGTCTGATAATGTGCTTTGGTCAGGTAAAGTAGTAGAATCTTTGGAAAAGACAGATTATACCACAGCCGCCCTTTTGGAATACAATGAAAAACTTAAAAATGATTCTAGGGTCGAAACCGTACTATTGCCCATTCGTGATGGGCTTACTTTATGCAGAGTGAGATAGGCGTTGATATCCCCAAAAAAACAACCAAGCTAGCGCTATTCCTATTAATGCTCCAACTAAGATATCCAGAGGGTAATGTACTCCAAGATATAACCGGCTGTACGAAAACAGCAATGGCCACAAAAAGAAAATACCTGCCCATTTTACTTTTTTCCTCAATAGCAAAAAGACCAAAAACGTGACTCCAAAGGAACTGGAAGCGTGTCCTGAGAAGAAGCTGAAATCGCTGGGCGTATGCAATATTCGCATGAACCCGTTTATAGCATCATCATTGCACGGTCTTAAACGTCCTACCGTACTTTTTACATAATTACACAAACCAGTTACTGCAAAAGCAAGTAAGACTACTACGACAATTTTTTGCAGTGCTTGTTTCCATGGATATCTAGTCAAAAACAATACAATGAAAAGAATGAAGAATGGAATCCATGAGCTAATACGGGTAACTAAAAACCAAAAAGAATCAAAAGCTGGTGAACCTAAATTGTTAAGATAGAGCAGTAGTTGTTGATCCCACAAAAGCAATTGGTCCAACATGGGACTATTTTCTTTTTATAGTTCCCGTTACCTCATCCACGTTCTTTTTCACTTCATTTAGCTCTTCTCGAATTTCTTTGGTGAAGTCGGTATCTATTCCTTGTTTTTCCGCGGTTTTTTGGATTTCCCTTTTAATGTCATCCGTAGCATCACGCAACTGGCGCATTCCCTTACCCAATCCTTTGGCAATACCGGGAATCTTATCTGCGCCAAATACCATTACCACGATAAATAGAATGAAAAAAATCTCAGCGCCACTTATAAATAGGAAATACATGAAACAAATATAATGAGAACTTGATTGGAAAATAAAAAAGCCCTGCTAAATCACAGGGCCTTTTAACGATTTTATGTCTATTGACTATTTTCCTTTGATATTTTCTTTGAACTTATCAAAGTCTGATTTCTCTTCTTTCTTAGGCCAAGCATTGTTGGTAGTATCGATATCTGCAGTTTCCAATTTAGGATCCACCACAATACCAACTATCTCCTTCTCAGTGGCTACAACACGCTTTACCTCAGCATCATTCTTTCTCCAAATTTCAGCAGGATATGTTATGTTTTCCTTCGTGCCGTCTGCATAGGTATATTCAACAATCAAAGGCATTGGAATTCCACCTGGCTTATCATAAGTAACTTCGTAGAAAAACTTAGGTTCTTTTACCTCAGCTCTTTCTTCTGCACTCATATTGTCCATCATAAATTCTTTCAAGTTTTGAGACACTTCAGTTGGAGCCTTTCCTTTCAAATCCTCGCTGTAATCTTCACTGTCTTCAGCAGCAAGATATACCAATGGAGGTAAATCGGCCTCCGTAAGGTTTCTATCTGCCATATACTTCTCCATTTCCTTAGTAGGCTTGGAAGTTACATAGTACTTTTTAACGCCTTTAACACCTATATCCACATAATCTGTAGTGTAGAACCATCCTCTCCAGTACCAATCTAAATCCACAGCAGAGGCATCCTCCATAGTACGAAAAAAGTCTTCAGGTGTAGGGTGTTTAAACATCCAACGTTGCGCGTAGGTTTTAAAAGCGTGGTCAAACAGTTCCTTGCCCATTACCGTTTCACGAAGAATGTTAAGGGCCGTAGCCGGCTTACCGTAGGCATTTGGACCTAGGCTATACACATTCTCTGGATTTGACATGATTGGCGCAATAAAATCTTGATCACCGCTCATGTAAGGCACAATCTTAGAAGGTTCTCCTCTTCTGGAAGGATATTTGTCATTCGGTGCAATTACATCCGGATAATTTTCTCCGAATTCTTGCTCAGTCAAATACTGCATAAAAGTATCCAAACCTTCATCCATCCAACCCCACTGGCGTTCATCAGAATTTACGATCATTGGGAAGTAGTTGTGTCCCACTTCGTGTATAATCACACTGATCATCCCAAATTTTGTGCGATCAGAATACGTTCCATCAGGATTAGGGCGCCCAAAATTGAAACAAATCATAGGGTACTCCATACCAATCTGCGCCGCATGAACTGAAATCGCTTTGTGATAAGGATAATCAAAAGTGAATTTTGAGTATGTTTCCAAAGTTTGAACCACAGCTTTAGTGGATTGCTCCTCCCAAAGTGGGTTACCTTCTTTAGGATATAAGGAAACGGCCATTACCTCTTTACCACCCAATTTCACTGCTTGGGCATCCATGATATATTTTCTTGAAGTTGCAAAAGCAAAATCACGCACCAAAATTCCTGGTTCCGTTTTGAATCTCCACGTTTTGGTGTCGTTTGCGAAACCGCTTTCTTTGGCAGTTGCTTCTTCCTGGGTTACAATAACAACGGGTTTGTCATATGACTTTTTTGCTTGGTTGTAACGTTTCATCATATCCCTAGAGAATACTTCCTTTCTATTCTGAAGTACTCCGGTAGCATCTAAAACGTGATCTGAAGGAACCGTAATGTTTACCTCGTAGTTTCCAAAGGGCAATGCAAACTCGCCATTCCCCCAGAATTGATGGTTTTGCCAGCCTTCAACATCGCTGTAATGCGCCATACGAGGGAAAAACTGCGCTATAATGTAGTTTCTGTTTCCATCTTCTGGGAAAAACTCGAACCCTGAACGACCTCTATCATTTACGTGATCGTTGATATTATACCACCACTTAATGGAAAAAGATATGCTAGCTCCAGCTTTAAGAGGCTGAGGGATATTTACCCGCATCATAGTTTGATTGATGGTATAGGATAATGCATTCCCATTGGCATCTTTCACAAAATCAATATTGAAACCACCATCGAAAGGTTCTGCAACATAGGTTTTTGCGAAATTGCCTGCTGTGTAGGCAAAATTAACCCCATTTCCGTTGCGCAACGGAGACTTTGAATCTTTGGCCCTTACATTTTGGTCCAATTGCACCCATAAGAATTCTAAATCGTCTGGAGAGTTGTTATAATATGTTATAGTTTCCTCGCCATAAATCTTTGCATTTTTATCATCTAAGGTGATGTCCATCTTATAATCGGCCTGTTGTTGGTAGTAATCAGGGCCTGGGGCTCCAGAAGCGGAACGGTAGGTATTCGGTGTAGAAAATTCTTCGTACAGTTGCTTGAACTTGCTTTGGTTATAATGGCCTGGTTTACGTTCTTCTTTTGCTTCTTCTTCTTGGGCAAAGGCTAGTGCTCCAAAAAGAAACAGAAGGGAAGCAAAACAATACTTGATTTTGTTCATCTTTTCTTTAGTTTTTAATCGCGGAAAAATAACTCTTTTTTTAACCATTTCTTAAGAGCAGGTCACAAGTTTAACATTCCTTTATTATTCTCCCTAATCAGAACGAAACTTTTCTTTTGTCCTTTACATTTAAAATGGACAATGTTCTGTTGTTCATCAAAGAGATTGGTAAGGATTTCGTTTTGAATGGCAATGGATTTAGTTTCGGAAAGTTGAATGTTAGGA
Source organism: Flagellimonas ulvae (assembly GCF_049333175.1). Taxonomy (NCBI): domain Bacteria; kingdom Pseudomonadati; phylum Bacteroidota; class Flavobacteriia; order Flavobacteriales; family Flavobacteriaceae; genus Flagellimonas; species Flagellimonas ulvae. Next base: position 3,914,429 of record NZ_CP186325.1, on the reverse strand, counting down.
ATCTCCAGATAGAGAATAACCACATCATTGTCATATGTTTTACCCAAAAATTCATAGTCTACCTTTTTCCCATTTATTTCAACCACAAATTTTTGCAGAAAATATCTTTGGATGTAGGTATTGGCATCATCCAATTCATCATTGGTAGCCAACTTGGCAGTTATCCCAAATCGTTCAGACAGCAAATCTTCCATGTCATCAATAAACACCCGACTTGTAATCTGAAAAGCAGCGTCTTTTTCTGAATACTTTACATTGGTAACACTTACATAAAACTTGTGTGCTACTGAAAAAGAGAGAAAACCAATAATGGCCAGAGTGAAAAAAAAGTATTTGATTCGTGCTTTCATCGAAGTTATGGTTTTCATTTAAAAGGCAAACCGTGTGCCAAAACTAGTCTAATTTATTGTTCTTCCTGTAGGTTTTGCTCTTCTGAAGTAAAAACTCCCAAAGTATTAACTCATCTGGTGTCTGACGGATCTTCTTAAACTCCTCGTCCATTTGGCAATAATAGAAGAAATCGTAAAACTTATCACTTGGTATTTTTAAATGTAATACCAAAACCGAATCAAGATATCGATTCTCTATTTGTTGTATGCTTTTATACTCCCCATCTAGTTTGACCCTATTTTTCAACATTTTAGTCCTACCGCTAAGCCTATTAAGAGTTTTGTTAATATTGAGAGCTATACCCATTGGGACGATATATAAAAATTTACCGTTATCAGCATCATTTAACTTGTTCTTGCTTTGTGAAATAATCCTTACTTCTGCATTGGGCAGTCTTAAGGCTTCAGCGCTTACATCCTTCTCCAATTGAAGCCCTCCTAAATCCTTATTCAAATCACCCGTAAGATTATAGGGTTGAACAACGACTTCATCCAATTCATTCACAAATTCCTCCATGTTAATTCGTACAAAGTTTGAATTGTAAATATCCTTCGAAACTGGAATTTCTTTCCTCTTGAGTTGAACTGCAGAAAACACCAGTGTATCGTTTAGGTTTACCAAAATTGAAAAGCTCCCATCTTTCCTGGTAATCGTTGCCTTACCCGAGTTTAGGTTCTGAACGGTAACATCCTGCACATCCTTATTTATTGAAACCACTTTGCCCTTTAAAAGCTTTGTATTCTGCGAAATCCCACCATAAGAAATGAAAAGGAAAAAGAAATACGTTAGAAATTTGGAACCCATCTGAGCTTTCATTCCAAATTGTTGTCTTTTCTATACGCCCTGCTCTTCGCAATCATGAAATCCAAAATACGGAGCTTATCTCCTGAATCCACTACATCTTGAAATTCTTGATCAACCTCACAATAGTACATAAAGTCATTAATTTTCCCTTTTGGTATTTTGAACAGGCCAACAAAAAGAGAATCTACATAAAAATCCTGCACTCTTTGGGTACGGGCATAGGTATTATCCAACTTTACACGATTCTTAAGCATTTTGGTTCGTCCAGTAATAGCATTGATGATTGGATTTAAGGGAGGGCTTAAAATCATACCTGCGTTAAACTTGGGACCAGCTGCTTCTTGTAGTTTTCGCTCACTTTGTGTTTTGATACGGACTCCAGCATTGGGTAATCCTAAGGCTTCGGCGCTTACATCTTTTTCCAATTGAAGTCCCCCTAAATCCTCATTAAGGTTACCAGACAGGTTGTAGGGTCTAACCACAACTTCCTTCAATTCGTTTACGAATTCCTCCAAAGGAACAGTGACAAAACTAGTATTGAAAATAACACTGTTTATTGGCAGCGTCTTTCTTCTGAACTGAACTGCAGAAAATACCAAGGTATCCCCTACCTGCACTTGTATAGCAAACTGTCCATCAAAACTGGTGATTATGGCATTTTTTGAAGTAATATTCTGAACGACTACTCCTACCACATCCTTTCCGGGTGCCTCTACCCGACCCTGCAATAATTTATTCTCTTGAGCGCGGGTATGGATTAAAGTCAAAATCAGCGCACATCCCAAAAAGAATCTACTCTTCATTCAATTCTGCCAAATACGTTTTGCTCTGGGTTACCAAAAAATCAATCAACTGGAATTCATTTTCCTTCCGAAGCAAGGTTTGGGAAGGCACCTTATTGTCACAGTACAAGAGAAAAGCATCTATCTGGTCTTGAGGTAGTTTAAGGTCTACTACAAAAAACTCATCGTCATATACCTGCCGCAATACTTCACTGACCTTAAGTGGTGCACGTTCCTCGCCCCCTTGGTCACGAGATTTAAAGAGTGCTTTAAAAATATTGGTGAAATTGAGCCCGTCTTGCATACCTCGTACGGTTTGGGATTCCGCCACGTTTTGCACTTCGGTTCCACGGTCTATTTCGTATTCAAAACCTTTGAAATCTTCATTCTTTACCTCTAAAAACTTTTTTTGATTTTCCGGACTCACAATCACTTCGTCTAACTCAGTGATTTTCTCTGTCACTTCTACAACCAATCGGTTGTTACGTAAAATCTCAGAAGTGATATTGATTACCTCCAATTGATAGTTTACCGCGGTAAATACCAGTTGGTCACCCTCTTTTACAGCAATTACAAACTGACCATCATCGTTGGTTATGGTTGCAGTTTCTGCCGTAGCATTGATTACATTTTCATTGGGAACATTACCGCCACGGTACAATACCTTTCCTCGCAACAACTGTCTTCCATCTTGCGCAATGGATAATCCGAAGAAAAAAGAACAGAGAATGAAAAGGATTGTTTTTTTCATAAAAAGGTGTTTAGTATCAGCTAAAGAAAGCCCATGGGCACCGTAAAAAAAATAAAAACATTCTAAACTTTTGTTAATTCCGCAAAAATTTAAGCTCCCTTCCTAAGGTTCATTCAACTTTGAAGGTGCACATTTTAACGGTAATAATTAGAATTATGATTAGAGAAAGGTAGTTTTGCGGTTTACAAAAAGTAAACCTCAAACCGCATTCCTGTGAAAAAAACTGTTCTCCCTTTGATTCTTTGCCTGCTTTTAGGTGCATCCCTATACAGTCAGATAAAGATTGGTGAAAACCCGCAAAATTTGGATGCATCTTCTGTGTTGGAATTGGAAAGCAGTAATCGTGTTTTGGTCATCACCCGTGTAACCGATGCCCAAATGCTGAGCATTACTCCACTCCGCGGTGCCATGGTATACAATACCGACACCCAATGTGTTCATTTTTACACGGGAACGGAATGGTTCAATCCATGCGCTACGGAAGGACAGACCTTTTCTGCAGATGCCAATGTAAATCCTGACCCTACCATAATCCTTACAGAAACCGTTACCAACAACCCTACCAATACCAACTTTAATTTTGAGGTAGGGGTCATTAATGGAGTACGAAATATTGCTCCTTCCACCATTATAGGGGATTTCCATATTACACCAAATTCCATAACAAGTCTACAGCTTGGAAATGACTCCGTAACCTTAGATAAATTGGCAGATGGGCTTATCAATGGACAGCTTATTCAATGGAACGGCACGGAATGGGAACTAGTTGAGGATACAACTTTTCTAGCAAATCTTGGAGAGGACGTTACATCTACAAACAACTCTATAACGGGAACTCAAGCTGGAGCTTCCTTGGTCCCAATGGACCTTGAGGTAAATGTGGACGGAACCACCATTGAAGTAGATGCCACCAACGGGCTTCAGATACGAGATAACGGCATCACCAATATAAAGCTGGATGATGACGCAGTAGGAACTGATGAAATCATTGACAACGCAGTTACCCTTGCCAAAATCGCCGACGGAACCGTGGACGACAACATCATCCAATGGAACGCTGCCGCATCACAATGGGAAGAGGCCGCACCAGCAGCCGAAGTGGACGGAGTCGTAGGAAACGAGGTGCTAAACGCAACTGCAGGAGGGTCATTGACAAGGTCCGGAACAGGGTCCAACGCTGACCCCTTCACCCTTGATGTGACCGATGGAGGAATCGCAGCTGACGAACTCGCAACGGATGCCGTCACAACCGACAAAATACTCGATGCCAATGTGACCCTTGCCAAAATCGCCGACGGAACCGTGGACGACAACATCATCCAATGGAACGCTGCCGCATCACAATGGGAAGAGGCCGCACCAGCAGCCGAAGTGGACGGAGTCGTAGGAAACGAGGTGCTAAACGCAACTGCAGGAGGGTCATTGACAAGGTCCGGAACAGGGTCCAACGCTGACCCCTTCACCCTTGATGTGACCGATGGAGGAATCGCAGCTGACGAACTCGCAACGGATGCCGTCACAACCGACAAAATACTCGATGCCAATGTGACCCTTGCCAAAATCGCCGACGGAACCGTGGACGACAACATCATCCAATGGAACGCTGCCGCATCACAATGGGAAGAGGTCGCACCAGCAGCCGAAGTGGACGGAGTCGTAGGAAACGAGGTGCTAAACGCAACTGCAGGAGGGTCATTGACAAGGTCCGGAACAGGGTCCAACGCTGACCCCTTCACCCTTGATGTGACCGATGGAGGAATCGCAGCTGACGAACTCGCAACGGATGCCGTCACAACCGACAAAATACTCGATGCCAATGTGACCCTTGCCAAAATCGCCGACGGAACCGTGGACGACAACATCATCCAATGGAACGCTGCCGCATCACAATGGGAAGAGGCCGCACCAGCAGCCGAAGTGGACGGAGTCGTAGGAAACGAGGTGCTAAACGCAACTGCAGGAGGGTCATTGACAAGGTCCGGAACAGGGTCCAACGCTGACCCCTTCACCCTTGATGTGACCGATGGAGGAATCGCAGCTGACGAACTCGCAACGGACGCCGTCACAACAGACAAAATACTCGATGCAAACGTCACACTGCCAAAACTAGCGGACGGGACAGCTACAGGTGAATTAATTCAATGGAATGGCACTAATTGGGAACTTGCTCAACAAATCTTATTTTCTGGTCAACAAACCGCAGGAGGAGGAACTGCAGGCGCTTATACGATTAATAATCCTTTAATTACTGCTACATCAATCATCCAACTAACCGTGCAAGAAAATACTCCTGGAAATCCTATAATGATTCAGTTAACCAATCAAGCTGCTACAACTTTTTCAGTCCAGATTTACGAGTTTATTGGAGGTGTACCAACTGCAATCAATGCGAATTGGAACTATACTGTAATAGCCCCCTAAATGAGAAAAAACGCAATCGTTCTTTTATTATTTTCTTTTAGCTTTACCCAAGCCCAAAATGCCCTATACAATAGTGGCAACTTACGGATACACCCCAATGGCGCTTTAGGTTTTCATGCGGATTTGATTAATGAAGTGCCTTTTGACAATAACCAGGGGTTAGCAGGCTTTTATGGAAATATTCCTTTGCAGGTTCAGGGTAGTATTGCTCCAACCTTTACTGATGTGGAATTTTTGGTAGCGAACAACATTTTTCTAAGAAACTCCATCAATGTACTCAACAATACCAATTTTATAGATGGTGACATTTTAACACCATTAAACGACCAAACCATTTTTCTCAATTTTCAAAACAATGGTTTTTTTACAGGTGAAAACGACGCATCCAAAGTAACCGGGTTTGCGGCTATAACAAATCGTGACTTTTTCTCATTTCCAGTTGGAGATTCGGAACTGCTGAGACCTTTAATGTTAGATTCTGAAGGGAATACCGATTTGGCCGTTTGCGCTTACTTTTTTGAAAATCCATCAAATCCATCCTCCATAACGGAGACTTTTGATGTAGAAGAAAAAGTAAGAAGCATAGGAACGGTTTCTGACCGTGAGTTTTGGATAGTTCAGAGTGATGTCCAAGCAACCGTGACCATTAGCTGGAACCCACGAAGTAATCTTGTGGCCATTCCCAACCTTCAACCCGAAGGAATCATCGTAGTAGGATGGAGCAAACAGTCCAACCAATGGATAGTAATCGGGAACTCGGCACAAAGTGGAGACCTAAACCAAGGGTTTGTTACATCGGAGCCCTTTGTGCCCAACGATTTTTCTGCAATCACATTCGGAACCATTCCTCTACCCACGGATACGTTTGCTGTAAACAACCCTACATTGGGCAACTACTTTTTAAGTCCAAATGGCGACAATGTAAACGATGCTTTAGTTATTGAAGAACTATCGGAATCCCCCAATAACATCCTACAAATTTTTAACAGGTTTGGGCAGAAAGTGTTTGAAAAAATCAACTATGTTGATGAGTTTACAGGGGTTTCCAACACGGGAAGTTTTGTACTTAGCCAAGATATTGGGCTTCCTGAGGGCTTCTACTACTATCTGGTAACCCTAAATGATTTGGAGCTGGAATACCAAGGTTTTTTGTACTTGGACCGGTAGTTATGAAGGTTTTTTCATGTTAAAGTATCGATGTAATCATTTAATTCCTAGATGATTGAAAAAACTGACCTATTTTACCACACTATTTTCCTTCTACACAACAATACTTTTCTTGATTAATTGTTTAGCTCGATTTTTACGTTAAATTTGTTTTGCCACAAATCTTAATGTTATCATGAAAAAAAGGCTGTCTCTGCTTGCCCTGCTTTTTCCTGTGCTTATATTTTCGCAGGTTAAAGTTGGCGACAATCCCAACGTAATTAATCCCTCATCCATTCTTGAACTGGAAAGTAACAACAAAGCGTTGGTACTTACACGGTTAACCTCGGCACAAATGCAAAGTATTACCCCGTTGAATGGGGCGGTCATCTACAATACCGATACCAACTGCGTGCATTATTTTAATGGAGGACAATGGATAAATCTATGTGACGCTTCCAATTCTGGAGGATTTAGTTTTACGGATAACGGTGATGGAACCATAACACTATCGGATGGGCAGGGTACCGACTTGGTGTTTAATGGTGCGCCTGAAACGGTCACCACGCTGATTGATAATTTTGATGGCACTTACACATATACAAGTGAATCCGGGGCTTTAACCATTATTGATACCAATGGAACTGATAGTCAGACTTTAAGCACCGATGGAAACGCAGGAAACATTTCAATCTCCAATGGTAACACAATTGATTTGAACGTGAATGATGCAGATTCTGACGACCAAAATGAAATTCAAAACCTAGAATTTGCTGCTGGGGTTATCACACTTAGTAATGACCCAGATGCAACGAATATTGACTTAAGCAATTATGACACCGATGTGACCGATGATTTCTCCGGTAGCTTCAACGACCTTACCGATGTGCCGGCCAACCTGGACACGGACGCTTCCGACGATTTCGATGGGGAGTGGTCATCGCTCAACAACGTGCCCGCTGGCTTCGCAGATGACATAGACAACGATACACAGCTCACCGATGCACAGGTCGCCACGGCCGTCAACAACGAGTTCCCCAACCTCGACACCGATGTGACCGATGACTTCTCCGGTAGCTTCAACGACCTTACCGATGTGCCGGCCAACCTGGACACGGACGCTTCCGACGATTTCGATGGGGAGTGGTCATCATTGAACAACGTGCCCGCTGGCTTTGCCGATGACATAGACAACGACACACAGCTCACCGATGCGCAGGTAGCAACGGCCGTCAACAACGAGTTCCCCAATCTCGATACCGATGTGACCGATGATTTCTCCGGTAGCTTCAACGACCTTACCGATGTGCCGGCCAATCTGGACACGGATTCCTCGGACGATTTTGACGGGGAGTGGTCATCATTGAACAACGTGCCCGCTGGCTTTGCCGATGACATAGACAACGACACACAGCTCACCGATGCGCAGGTAGCAACGGCCGTCAACAACGAGTTCCCCAACCTCGATACCGATGTGACCGATGATTTCTCCGGTAGCTTCAACGACCTTACCGATGTGCCGGCCAATCTGGACACGGACGCTTCCGACGATTTTGACGGGGAGTGGTCATCATTGAACAACGTGCCCGCTGGCTTCGCCGATGACATAGACAACGATACACAGCTCACCGATGCACAGGTAGCAACGGCCGTCAACAACGAGTTCCCCAACCTCGATACCGATGTGACCGATGATTTCTCCGGTAGCTTCAACGACCTTACCGATGTGCCGGCCAACCTGGACACGGACGCTTCCGGCGATTTCGATGGGGAGTGGTCATCATTGAACAACGTGCCCGCTGGCTTTGCCGATGACATAGACAACGATACACAGCTCACCGATGCGCAGGTAGCAACGGCCGTCAACAACGAGTTCCCCAACCTTGATACCGATGTGACCGATGATTTCTCCGGTAGCTTCAACGACCTTACCGATGTGCCCGCCAATCTGGACACGGACGCTTCCGACGATTTCGATGGGGAGTGGTCATCATTGAACAACGTGCCCGCTGGCTTTGCCGATGACATAGACAACGATACACAGCTCACCGATGCGCAGGTAGCAACGGCCGTCAACAACGAGTTCCCCAATCTCGATACCGATGTGACCGATGATTTCTCCGGTAGCTTCAACGACCTTACCGATGTGCCGGCCAACCTGGACACGGACGCTTCCGACGATTTTGACGGGGAGTGGTCATCATTGAACAACGTGCCGGCAGGATTCGCCGATGACATAGACAACGACACACAGCTCACCGATGCGCAGGTCGCCACGGCCGTCAACAACGAGTTCCCCAACCTCGATACCGATGTGACCGATGATTTCTCCGGTAGCTTCAACGACCTTACCGATGTGCCCGCCAATCTTGACACAGACGCTTCCGACGATTTTGACGGGGAGTGGTCCTCGCTCAACAACGTACCGGCAGGATTCGCCGATGACATAGACAACGATACACAGCTCACCGATGCGCAGGTAGCAACGGCCGTCAACAACGAGTTCCCGAACCTCGATACCGATGTGACCGATGATTTCTCGGGAAGCTTCAACGACCTTACCGATGTGCCCGCCAATCTGGACACGGACGCTTCTGATGATTTTGACGGGGAGTGGTCCTCACTGAACAATGTGCCCGCTGGCTTCGCAGATGACATAGACGACGATACACAGCTCACCGATGCGCAGGTCGCCACGGCCGTCAACAACGAGTTCCCGAACCTTGATACCGATGTGACCGATGATTTCTCCGGTAGCTTCAACGACCTTACCGATGTGCCCGCCAATCTGGACACGGACGCTTCCGACGATTTTGACGGGGAGTGGTCCTCGCTCAACAACGTACCGGCAGGCTTCACCGATGACATAGACAACGATACACAGCTCACAGATGCACAGGTCGCAACGGCGGTCAACAACGAGTTCCCCAACCTTGATACCGACGTGACCGATGATTTCTCCGGTAGCTTCAACGACCTTACCGATGTGCCCGCCAATCTGGACACGGACGCTTCCGACGATTTTGACGGGGAGTGGTCATCATTGAACAGCGTACCGGCTGGCTTCGCCGATGATATAGACAACGATACACAGCTCACAGATGCACAGGTCGCCACGGCCGTCAACAACGAGTTCCCGAACCTTGATACCGATGTGACCGATGATTTCTCCGGTAGCTTCAACGACCTTACCGATGTGCCGGCTGGTTTAGCTGATGGTGATGATAATACCGTGACCAATTTGAGTCAAGATACCTCTACAGGCGTAATCACATATACCAATGAGGATATAACGGACCAAACTGCCAATGTCGTTGGTGCCGAGGCCAATAATAGTATCACAGTAGGAGCCAATGGAGGTGCTTTCTATGCAAGTCCAATTAGAGCTTTTGGTAAAATTGCTTCCGATGGAAGTGTTACCAAAGCGACGGCTGGAGTTTCCGTTACCAAACTAGGGGGTAATGGCTACTATAGAGTGAATCTTCCTGTTGGTGCTGTAGGGGATGGAAACTACATTATACAACTTTCGCAGCCTAGTAGAGACGGAGCAGGCAATGACGACCCTGGCATATCTTACAGAAATCAAAATGTAAATGGTTTCGAGGTAATCATTGGGGATAATGATAATGGGGGTAGTGACCGAAACCGTTTCGACTCGGAATTCATGTTTACAGTAATTGACCTATAGCCTATGCTTTTTAGAAAAACTCTTTTTGGTATCTTATTGTTCTCGGTATCTTTCTTGACAGCTCAGGTAACAGCAGGTGATTTAGTGGGCATACATAACGTAACCGCTGTGGAAATGAATAACATTGCCAATCCTATAGAAGGTTCTTTGGTTTACAATACAACCACCAGCAGTATTCATTTTTATAGTAATTCCGCATGGGTAGAAGTTCCCAATATTTCAAATAGCTATGTTGGCGCGTTTCAAATTACGGGTGCAGGAAATCAAAACATTACTGGAATTCCGTTCGAACCAAGCTACGTTACCTTTTCAGCTTATGCCAATGTTGAGCAGTTTAACCTAAACGCAGATAACCAAGTGGGCAATAACAACTCTGGTATTGCTAATTCATTTGGTTCCATGACCGGGTTTGCGCGTAATGAGGGCAACAGTGTTTCGGAACAGGTGATTTATGTTGGAGGTAGTGGAAATTCCATCAATGATATTTCGCGTTTTGCCTCTAATTCACATTGTATTGGATTGCGTTATGGGAATCAAAACGGAAATAATTTAGGGATTACTTCGGCCACGGTCACAAACTTTAATTCAGATGGTTTCACTCTAAATACGGATAGTTTCGCAGATGGAATCGTTGTAATTTATCAGGCATATAGGTAAATGAGTTTGAAAGAGTACATATCGCACAGTGCTTCGGTTTTAACCATGATGTTCCTTTTGGGTATGTCTGGGCATTCGCAGCAGGCCTTCCATAATTATGGTTCGCTACAATTTCATTCTGATGCATCGGTAGGTTTTCATCTAGATTTGATAGATGATGGCTTTTTTTTCAACAATAGAGGACTAACCGGCTTTTATAGTGATGACCAATTAACAATCTCTGGAAGTTCAAATCCCATATTCAATGACCTGGAAATATTTGCAGATAATGGATTACAATTGGACACTTGGGTAGGAGTCACCAATAATGCCAATTTTATTTCCGGTAATGTCTTGACGTCAAAAAACACATTGGATAGCTATCTAAATTTTATCAATGATGCCTTCTTTACAGGCACTGGAAATGAGAATCATGTTGATGGGTATGCAGGTGCAAGCAATAAATCGATGATTACATTTCCGGTTGGCGATGGAACCAGGATTCGGCAACTTACCCTAACATCCAATCAAATTAATAGCCTGACTCGTTGTGCCTATTTTTTTGAAGACCCTAGTGCTCCAACTTCGTTAAGTGAAAACTTCAGTACAGATGCCGTTGCAACCGATGATTTTCAAATTAGCAACTTTGAATTTTGGCGATTGGATGGCAGTGAATCATCTGTGGTTACGCTAACCTGGGATACGCAAAGTAATATTTCGTTACTAGCAGAGAGTACCGAAAATGTATTGGTAGTGGGTTGGAGCAGAGCATCCAATCAGTGGGAAAGTCTTGGAAATACCGGTGTAAGTGGTAATCTAGACAATGGAAGCGTTACATCCGAAACTTTTTTACCAAGCGATTATGAAGTAATTACACTTGGTGGAACGGATGAACTCTTGGAGCCTTTTTCTGTTTTGGAGTTGGACAATTATTTTTTGACACCCAACGGTGATGGGGTCAATGACCGCTTAATTATAGATGGTATAGAAATCGTACCCAACAATATTTTAAATATTTACAACAGATATGGTATACTGGTATATTCCAAGTTGAATTATGCCAATGAGTTTGATGGAATCTCCAATAGGGACTCAGTTCTCAGCAGAAACTCAGGACTTTCGGCAGGTATATATTTTTATGTGCTTACCGTGAGTGATACCCGTGAAAAATTCCAAGGATATCTCTATATATCGGACACACAATAGACTATAAAATTCAGGAGTTGAAGCAAGGACTTAAAAATACTTCTTAACTTGCTAAAAACTCGTCAATCATTTATGAAAAGAAGGTCATTTGTTAAAAGAACCGCTGCTGCTGGTGCCGCACTTTCCTTCCCTTTTGTTCTCCCCGCCAACCAAAAAAGTTCCGAATACTCTACTTTGGAGTTGATGGGAAAAGAGGAAATTCCATTATTTGGTGAAGGCATCAATCTAAGAGAGGAAGCACATGACGCCTACGTTAAAATGAAAAAAGCCGCTTATCAAGATGGGTTTGACATAAAAATGGTTTCCAGTTTCCGAGATTTCTATCGTCAAGAAAGTATATGGGAAAGAAAATATCTGAGGTATACAGAAGATGATGGTATACAACCGCTGGATGCCATTGACAAAATCATTGAATATTCTACCATCCCGGGGACTAGCAGGCACCATTGGGGAACGGACATCGATATTATTGATGGATATCCTAAAACAACAGGGGGTGTTTTAGTCCCGGAAAAATTTGAAAGCGGAGGACCATTTGAGGGTTTCAAAAAGTGGCTTGATGAGCATTCTGAAAGTTTTGGTTTCTATTTGGTCTATACAAATGAACCTAAACGAAGGGGATTTAAATATGAACCTTGGCACTACAGCTACGCGCCCATTTCAATTCCTATGTTGACCGCCTTTAGAAAGAAAAATATTGTGAAATTACTTCAGTATGAAGAGTTTATTGGTTCCGAATACTTTACTTTGGGTTTCCTAAAATCTTATATCAGGGATAACATTTTAGATATTAACCCCAAATTGTTGTAGCCCATTTTTTGTATCTTCCAACTACTATAACACTAACACCATGAGAAGAGGAAGTTGGAAAATCCGTATACTTATTGGATTGGCCATTGTGGTCTTTGCTTTTATACAGCGCTGCAGTAATCAGGAAGAAAACCCATATACAGGCAGGGTCCAAAATATCAACATGACTGCTGAACAGGAGATTGCAATAGGTCTTCAAAGTGCCCCTGAAATGGCCCAGCAGCATGGAGGCCTTTACCCCGATGAGCGTATGCAAGCTTTGGTTGATGCTGTTGGCAATCGTCTAGTCCAAAATAGCATAGCTCGTGAGACTCCTTATGACTTTGATTTTCATTTGCTTGCAGATAATAGAACCATCAATGCCTTTGCACTTCCGGGAGGACAATGTTTTATTACCTATGCGCTTTTTTCCCAATTGAATGAATCACAACTGGCAGGAGTTTTGGGTCATGAAATTGGTCATGTAATCGGAAGACATTCTGCTGAACGTATTGCAGAAAGTAGTTTCTGGCAAACTTTGACCATGGGAGCCAATGTTGGTGGTGACATGGGTGGATTGGTAAGTGGAATAGGACAAAATACCTTGCTCAAAAATGGAAGAGGTGATGAACTGGAGAGTGATGAACTTGGAGTGCTTTTAATGATTCAGTCGGGATACGACCCAAATGAAATGATCAAGGTGATGCAAATTCTAAAAGCCGCTGCTGGTCCTAATAGGGTTCCAGAATTTCAGAGCACCCATCCCGACCCAGAAAATAGGATTGAAAAAATAAGGGACGCTATTAAAAAATATTCAGGTCGATAGAATTTGCACATTCATCGATTAAAAAATAGGATTGTTTAGTTTTCATTACCTTTGAGTGACCCCAAATCAATTACTAGTTTCTACGACCCCTTTGTGCTACCCTAATATGAGAACAAATGGGAACACTATTGCATTTTAAGTCGCTTTACCGAGAAGCCTTTGACGATTGCAAACCAAGTTATTTGGTATTGTTTTTAAAGGCATACTCAATTTTTTGTGCCATTTTATTGGCTATGGCATTATATGCCTTTTTGTACAGGGCCTTTACTGGCTTTGAGTTTTAAGAGAATTACTCTTTTACAAGGACACTACACATTTGAAAGAAAAAAGCCCCTGCAGACTGCAGGGGCTTTTTTTGGATGAATAAACTCCTTTCTATTTTTTCACAGCAGAATTTATTACTTCCAAAGCCTCCATGGCTCCGGAAAGTTTGGCATATTTTTGTGCCGTATATCCTTTATCACATTTCTTCTTGACATTTGCTCCATTTGCCAAAAGAACTTCTGCAATTTCAGCACGGTTGTAACGGGCCGCATAGTGCAGTGGGGTCATACCCAAAGATTTTCTGTTTACATCTTCTCCCAAGCTAATTAGTTTTTTAACAGTGTCGATATCTCCTTTAACGATAGCCATACAAAAAGAGTTAATCTCATAAGAGATTGTAGTTTCCACTTCTACTGCTGGAGAAGAAGTTTCGTTTGCGCTTACGCCAGCTACCAATAAAAGGCATGCCGCTGTAACTGTTAGGATTGTTTTTTTCATGATGAATAAATTTTTGATTATAAATAAGTTTTATAACATGATAGACTCGTTCTATCTCCAAATGTTACACGATTAACACTTATATAACTTAACTTTAACAAAGTCTCAGGTTTTTGCCGGAAAAAATGTGAGATTCTCAAAAGGAAAACCACCTGAAACGCTAGGGCATCCAATCAATTCATCCTATTTTTGAATTTCAATCTTTCACTATGGATAAGAAAGTCATTCTCATGATTTTGGATGGGTGGGGAAAATCTCCGGAATCCGAAGATATCAGCCATTGAACAAGCCAACACCCCTTTTATAGATTCTCTTTATCAAAAGTATCCCAATGCCAACCTTCTCACGGATGGCATGAACGTTGGACTTCCTGAAGGACAAATGGGAAACAGCGAAGTAGGTCATATGAATCTAGGTGCAGGAAGAATCGTCTATCAAGACCTTGCTAAAATCAATAAAGCAGTCAAAGAAAATACTATTAAGGACGAAGGTGTTTTGACAGATGCTTTTACTTATGCCGAGAAAAACAACAAGAATGTTCATTTTTTAGGTCTTGTTAGCAACGGTGGAGTACATAGTCATATTGATCATATAAAGGCTTTGATTTCCGCTTTTGAAGGAGTTCAGGGTTCGGGAAATGCCTTTGTGCACGCTTTTACGGATGGCAGGGATGTTGACCCAAAAAGTGGGAAAGCATTTTTGGAGGATTTGATTAACTTCTGTAATGATAAAAAAACTAGCGTAGCTTCTGTTATAGGCAGATATTATGCCATGGATAGGGACAAACGCTGGGAAAGAGTCAAAAAAGCCTATGATTTGGTTGTTAAAGGAGAAGGAAAGCTTAGTTCCAATATTGTTCAAAGTATGCAAGAGAGCTATGACCGTGGAATTACCGATGAATTTATCGAGCCTATATACGCCGTAGATGAAGCTGGGCAACCTATAGCAAAAATAGACGAAGGTGACGTGGTCATCTTTTTCAATTTTAGAACAGATAGAGGAAGAGAACTTACCCAAGTGTTGAGCCAAGAAGATTTTGCTGATTATGACATGCAAAAATTAAATCTCTATTATGTTACCATGACCAACTATGACGATTCCTTTGAAGGCATTCATGCGATTTACGACAAAGAAAACATACGTGAGACCTTAGGAGAGGTTTTAGCCAGGGCCAACAAAAAACAAATTCGGATAGCAGAAACGGAAAAATATCCGCACGTAACCTTCTTCTTTAATGGTGGTCGCGAAGAGCCATTTGAAGGAGAAAGTAGAATTTTATGCCCCTCTCCAAAGGTGGCTACCTATGACTTAAAACCAGAAATGAGTGCATTTGATATTCGCGATGCCATTGTTCTCGAACTTGAGAAAAGAGAAGCCGATTTTGTATGCTTAAACTTTGCAAATCCAGATATGGTTGGGCATACCGGGATAATGGAAGCCGCAGTAAAAGCTTGTGAAACCGTAGACACTTGCGCCAAAGATGTAATTTCAGCTGGATTGGAAAATGGATATACCACCATTGTAATTGCGGATCATGGTAATTGTGATACTATGGTGAATCCTGATGGCAGTCCAAACACCGCTCATACAACCAATCCAGTACCATTGATTATAGTTGACCACGACATCAAGTCGGTTAAAGATGGAGTCCTAGGTGATATTGCCCCCACAATCCTTTCACTTTTAGGTGTTGAGAAACCAGCTCTTATGACCCAAGAATCATTGGTTTAATAAATCTTGCCCAGTATTTAGTCTATTCAACCTAGCTTAGTAGTTAATTGATTTCATCCTATCTTTGCAGGCATGATAAAAATCAAAACTTCAGAGCAGATTGAATTAATGCGGGAAAGTGCCCTCGTTGTATCCAGAACTCTTGGGATGATTGCTTCCGAAATAAAGCCTGGGGCAAATCCGTTAAAGTTGGACAAACTCGCTGAGGAATTCATTCGAGAACAGGGTGCGGAACCCGGATTTTTAGGCATGTACGATTTTCCAAACACCCTAAACTGGAGTCCAAATGCCCAAGTTGTTCATGGCATTCCCAATAATGATGTTTTAAATGATGGGGATATAATTTCTGTAGATTGTGGAGCCCTAAAAAATGGATTTTATGGAGATCACGCCTACACTTTTGAAGTAGGAGAAGTTGCTGAGGAAACCAGAAAACTGCTCAAAATCACCAAAGAATCACTATACGTTGGAATTCGAGAATTTAAAGTTGGTAACCGAGTAGGAGATGTTGCATTTGCCATACAAAACCATTGTGAGGCTCACGGCTATGGTGTGGTCAGAGAATTGGTGGGTCATGGTTTAGGTACCGATTTACACGAGGACCCTCAAATGCCAAATTATGGAAAACGGGGTCGTGGTAAAAAATTTGTTGAAGGTATGGTAGTGGCCATTGAACCTATGATAAATATGGGGACACGAAGAATAAAGCAATTAAATGATGGATGGACCATTCTTACGGCAGATGGAAAACCCAGTGCCCATTTTGAGCACGATGTGGCCATTGTTGATGGAAAACCAGAACTGCTATCCACCTTCCAGTATATCAATGAAGCTTTAGGCATAGAAACTAACGAAGAGGAAGAATTCAGAAAATCACCGATTATCTTATAATAAATCCTAAAATTCAAGAGCATCATTAAAATTGGCGTAATTCGTGTCAAAAATCTTTAAGTTTTTTCTGAACCTGATTCCAAGACCTTGGCTTATTAAATTAAGTTACTGGGTAAGACCTCTGATTGCTTTCTCAATGAAAGGTTCAAAATACATGGACCCCATCGACGGAAAGTCTTTTCGACGCTTTTTGCCATATGGTTATGAAAACCCAAGAGAAAACGTGCTCTCCCCCTCTACCCTCTCCCTCGAACGTCATCGTTTACTATGGGTTTATCTGCAGAGAGAAACCAATTTTTTCAAAGAGAACTTAGAGGTATTACATTTCGCTCCAGAACAGGCATTTCATGAGCGTTTTAAAAAGCTTAAGAACATTAAATACACAACTACTGATTTAAACTCTCCCTTAGCCGAAGTGAAAGCGGACATTTGTAAGCTTCCCTTTGACTCCGATAGTTATGATGTAATTTTATGTAATCACGTACTGGAGCATATCCCAAATGACACCAAGGCTATGCAAGAACTGTATCGAGTTATGAAACCGGAAGGTTGGGGCATTTTTCAAATTCCACAAGATTTAAAACGGGAAACCACTTTTGAAGATGATAGCATCACCGATAAAAAGGAGCGTGCTCGAATCTTTGGCCAATATGACCATGTTCGCATATATGGCAGGGATTATTTCAACAAATTAAGAAGTATTGGGTTTATCGTGGAAGAAGTAGATTACACAGCTCATCTTTCCGAAAACGAAGTGGAAAAATATCGGCTGGCCAAAGGAGAAATAATTCCGCTTGTCAAGAAAACTTTGGTCAGTTAACTACCAGGTTCTCAAACCCTGGGGTCATGTATTCCTTGGTGTTTCCTTCACTATCCAAATAAACAACATACACTTCCGGACCTCCCAAAATATTAGATATCAAAAGTAGCTTTTTGGTGTCGTCCAAATCCATGGCCATAAAGGCCGTGGCAAATGCATCTGCCTCTGCACAAGAGTTAGCAATTACACTGGTGGCCAAAACCTTGGAATTTTTAGTGAAGCCAGTTTTTGGATTGATGGTATGGACATATTTCTCACCCGTTTCAGAATCAACACGAAATTTTCTATAATTACCTGATGAGGCCATAGCCCTATCTTTTAAACGGACAATGCGTTTCAATTTTCTTTCATTCTCTGCCTGAGGGTCATCTATACCCACTGTCCACTCTTTTTTTGAAATCACATTAGTCCCACGGGTCAACACCTCACCTCCAAGTTCTACAAGATAATCTTCGATTCCTTTTGAATCGAGAAATGCTCCTAATCTATCTATGGTATATCCCTTTGCTACAGCATTGAAATCAAAATAGATCTCCTTCCTTTTCTTGCGTATCGTATTTGAACTGGTCAACTCTACCTTATCAAATCCCACATATTGCAAAAGACTATCTACACGGGTACTATCCAACTCGATCGGTTTTCCTGGACCAAAACCCCACGCGTTTACCAAAACCCCCACTGTTGGGTCAAAAAAACCATTGGAAACATCATGGATTCGTTTAGAGAGTTCAAAAACTTCTTGAAACATATGGTCCACTACTAGGGTTGAATCTCCTTGATTTATTTTAGAAATATCCGAATCCGGAATGTATGTCGACATCGATTGGTTAACCACCTGAAAAACAGAATCGATTTCTTTTTGTAGATCAACTTCCTCATCCGTTATATAAAGTATGGAATAAGTGGTCCCTAGTGCATTGCCAACGTTTTGATTTTTTACCGGACCCTTTTTACATCCAAAAAAAGATATCAGGCATAGTATCCCTAAAACTTTTCGCATCTTATTCAATTTCGATTAATCCTTGATATTCCACAACATATTCTTCATTTAAATACACTGGAAGGTTTTGGTCCGAAGCATTGGAAAGACCAACTCCCGCAAAGTAGGTTTTAGCCTCAAATTTGTCTGCATGATTTTTCATCTTTTCCATCAAACCTTTGTCATACACCATTGGATTTTCAGGATAGCTAATGTTCCTAACGACAATGAAATGCAATATCTTTTCTTTCAAACATACGTATTGCGGGTTCTTTTGAAGCTTACTGTTTATAGCCATAAATTCAAACCCGTCAGCTTCCAACTGTCTACCCACAATGTTCATGGCCAGATTATGGAGTTCTTGCTCTGTAAGTGGTTTTCCCATGATGCAAAATTAGGGCTTAAAAGTCATTTGAATGGTAAACTCCATTCAACTAAATTATGCTGGTCAAGAAAAACTGATAGGACTAATTCATGGTGATATTTTTATCCTTGAACCCATTCTCTATATTTTTAATGTACTCAGTAGGAGTAAATTCTGTCATCTCCTTAAATACCTTGTAGAAAGTAGATCTTGAGTTAAACCCAACATCAAACGCTATGGAAATAAGCGTAAATTCTTTGTGCTCATTTTCAGTTATTCTGTCTATGAAATCTTTTACTCGATATCCATTAACCAGTTCATAAAAAGACTTTTTATAAGAATTATTGAGCACCCACGACAACTTGTTAGTTGTAGTATCAATTTCATTCGCTAAAATCGATAAACTTAATTCAGGGCGGCGATATCCTTTATTTTCTTCAAAAAAGGTATTTACTAGACTTTGAATCTTGCTTATTTCATTTTCGTCAAGTCTAATCCTTTTTTCAGGCTTATCCTCCGGATTTGTAGGAAACTGAATTTTAAATATTCCAGGATGTTTTAGGCTATAGAAACCTACAACATAAATCTGAATACCAAGTATTAAACACGATATGTCATAAATCAATGCAATATCAATCCATAAGTCAATTACAAATCGTTCTAGAATACCTAAAACCCAAAATACCATATAAACAGACAGGCAAATAAGCATCACCTTGATAAATTTTATGATAGGTTGATTAAAGGAGAGTTCCTGTTTTTCATTTTTATCATAAAAATTCAGTAAAGCGTAAGACTTAATTAAATACGCAGAAATAGAGACGAAGAATACAAGGTCGTTAAAAAACAAAAACTTAAAAGCGTAACTACTAATATCTTTTATGAAATTATAGTTGTAGATATGAAAAAGGCAATAGATAAAGTATAGCGCAGCCGGTAAATAATGAACGTATTTTAAAGTGTAGTTTCCGTTTTTATAAAACAGTAATCTTCTAATATAGGTATAGGTAAAGGGGCCTAGAAGAAGATACAGCACATTGGTCAGATAACGGTATGTATAGTAGAAATCCGTTTCCAGTTCTGAGATTATAACCCTTTCAAACAGAAAAACACTATAAATAATTAGCAAATACTGCATAACCCTATTTGCTTCTGTGTGTTTTTTGGGGATAAACTGAATAGCGAAAATTAGGGAAATACAGTGGCCTATCACTAAAACAAGAAAAAGTTCATAAGGGGATATGCTCATCTATTTAAAATTTCGGCTTTTGCGTTGAAGCATATTTTTAACTCAATCTAAAATAAAAATAAACTTAGATTTTCGATTTAGGGTTTGTTCAAAAAAGATTGAAATGAAAAGTAGTCCCATCCTATAATTTAGGACTAGCAGAGAACCAATTTTGGAACTCTAAACACCTAATAAGTACGTTCTTTACTCGGTATTGAAATTTAAAATTTATCACCAGAATGAAATCTAAAAAAACAACCCTGCAGAGATTTAGATTCTCTTTACTCATTGTAGTAATCCTACTTCCGCTTTCAACTTATACCCAAGAATCATTGCCAAAAAATGAAAAAAAGACTGTAATTACGAGTGTCAAAGAATTGATTGATTCAAACTATGTTATGGTCAATCTAATTGAAACTATAAATCATTCGTTAGACAGTATCTATGGTTCCGGGAAGTACAGTTCAATATCAAAACAAGAAGATTTTGCAAAGACTTTGACTGAAGATTTAGTGAAAATAAGCAAGGATAAACATTTTAAAGTACAATACAACCCAGAGTTAATACAGTCAAGACGAGAATGGTTCCAAAGACAGCAAGAACAACTAGAAGAAGATGACCCAGATATTGAGGGAGAACAAGAAAATGAGTCTGACGAGGAGTACATTGATTGGAATTTTTGGTATGCAGAAAAGGAGAATTTCGGATTTGAAAAAGTAGAAATACTCGATGGGAACATAGGCTATGTTAAACTTACCTTTTGGCAACCTCTAGACTGGGTGAGAGCAACCATGGATGCTACAATGGGCTTTGTGGCCAATACCGATGCATTGATTATCGACTTAACAGAGAATCAAGGCGGCTATAGTCCTTCGGATAGCTACTTGGGCAGTTACTTTTTTGAAGAAAATCCAATAAAATGGACATCAAGCTTTAATAGGCCTTTAGGAGAAACTACAGATGTTTTTACATTTCAGGAAATTGGGGGAAATAGGTATTTAAACAAGCCTATTTTTATTTTGGTCAGTGAAGAAACCTTTTCTTTAGCAGAGCAATTTGCATACAGCATGAAGCATTTTAAGAAAGCAATAATAGTTGGACAAAATACTGCTGGTGCCGCTCATGCCATTGATTTTATTGAAATAAATGACAATTTTGCCATTCAACTTCCAATAGTAAAACATATACATCCTGTAACTAAGACAGATTGGGAAGGAATTGGTGTAATACCCCACCGAAACGCAAAAGTGGATGAAGCTTTAAAGGTAGCTTATTTGGCAGCTTTGGATAAACTTCTAGTTAACACAGAATATGATAAGCTCAAAGAAAAGTACAGTACTTTGAAGAAGGAAGTCAATAATTCTAAGAATTGAATACAACTTAAAGCTCAATAACTAGCGTAATCGAAAAAACCTAGTTTTTTGATTTTAAAAGTCATTTAAAACGCACAAACTTTGAGCTTTGAAAGGTGTAGTTGGATACTGGAATAACCGCATCTTTTTCCAAGGTATACCACGGAGACATGGTCGTATTTTCAAGGTTTTTTACCAAATGTACGTTTTGGGCCGGAGTGTTTCCTTGAAATAACAAATACACCTTTTCTCCTTCTGAATTAACCGCTTCATCACAAATCATTACTATATGTCCCGGACTTCCTCCTTTTATCAGCACATCACCCAATTTTAAATCCCCGGCATCTTCAACCCTAGGTAGTTCGTGATACAGTGAAAGAGTTCCGGCATAGGTATAGATAAGGTCCAGATATCTGTAAAAATTAGCCTTGGAATCATCGGGTACCGCTGTTTTATGGAAACTAACCTTGTTCCCGTCTATTTTGGGTCTATAACCTTGAGCATATTTCTTCCATGTACAATGGTGTCCGCTAGTGAAGTTAAAGCCAATCTCTTCTTTTCTATTGGTATCCCATAAATATTCACTTCGGATTCGAATAAGGGCATCTGCACATTGCTGAAGACCATTCTCTGGGACAGGAATCTCAAGAATTCCAATATGGCCATATTGCCAAAAATACTCCGTACCATCGTAATTGATAATTTTGCTTCCGTAGGGTTTTAACTTATAATTTCTTAAATAGTCTTCGAATGAACCCCTTGGATACTCAACACGTTCATAACCGATAGGTACGTTTACCCGAGATATAATCGTGAGGCTATCTTCATTAATTAAGCTTGGTTCTGTTACAAGAGCTGTTACCGTATGCTTTACAGGCTTTACTTTGTAAAGAACAAGGCAAAGCAATGAAATGCCTAGGACTATCAACAGTAGTTTTTTCATATTCACCGAATAAAAAAACCGATACTTTCGCATCGGTTTGGTTTATTTTGTACCTCTCGATTACACTCGAGATTACATTCTAACTTCTATCCACCAAAATCATCGAAGCGGATGTTCTCATCTGGAATACCAAAGTCCTCACCCATCTTTTGGACAGCTTTGTTCATTAATGGAGGTCCACAGAAATAGAGTTCAATATCTTCAGGTGCCTCATGATGGTTCAAATAATTATCGATAACACAGTTATGGATAAATCCAACAAAACCATCTCCTTCAGCATCTATATCTTCTTTTACTTTCCAATTGTCTTCTTCCAAAGGTTCAGAAAGCGCCATATAAAACTTAAAGTTAGGGAAGCTTCTCTCCAACTCTTTGAAATGCTCAATGTAGAAAAGCTCTCTTTTAGAACGACCTCCGTACCAATAGGTTACCTTTCTGTTAGTTTTTAAAGTCTTGAACAGGTGATATAAGTGCGATCGCATCGGTGCCATACCTGCTCCACCACCCACATACAACATTTCAGATTCTGATTCATTAATGAAGAATTCACCAAATGGCCCAGAAATAGTCACTGGGTCTCCAGGTTTTAATCCGAAGATATAGGAGGATGCAACACCTGGGTTAACGTCCATCCATCCGTTCTTGGAACGATCCCATGGCGGTGTGGCAATACGAACGTTCAACATGATTTCTCGACCCTCTGCTGGGTAAGAAGCCATGGAATAAGCACGCTCCACCGTTTCTGGATTCTTCATTACTAAGGGCCAAAGTCCGAATTTATCCCACTCCGCTTGGAACTTATCTGGAGTTTCGTGCTCTTCGGGGTGGGCTGTAATATCCATATCTGAATATTTTACTTCGCACGGAGGAATCTCAATTTGAATATAACCTCCGGCCTTGTAATTCATTTCTTCCGGAATTTCTACCACGAATTCCTTAATAAAAGAGGCCACATTGTAGTTACGCACTACCTTGGCATCCCATTTTTTGATGCCAAAGACTTCTTCAGGAATGGTAATTTCCATATCCTGCTTTACTTTTACCTGACATGCCAATCTTGCTCCGTGCTGTAATTCTTTTCTTGAAAAATGTGGAGTTTCGGTTGGAAGGGCCTCTCCCCCTCCAGAAAGCACGTGACATTCACATTGGATGCATGTTCCACCACCTCCACAGGCAGAAGGCAAGAATACTTTTTGATTACCCAAAGTGGATAACAAGGTACCCCCGGAAGCAACTTCAATTTTCTTTTCTCCATTGATGGTCAAAGTAACGGGACCTGATGGAGATAATTTTTCCTTGGTAAATAACAATAGGGCCACCAAGAGTAACAATAAAATAAGAAAAGCAACAACGGTGATTAAAATTGTACCTCCGGTACTCGTAGCTAAAATCATATTTATTTGTTTAAAACTTCGTTATAGGAAACTGCTTTATCATCGCTATCAATTTCCTCGTTTATTTCTTTTTCCTCTTTACTTTTTTCAACTGTAGTATTGTCTGTGCCTTCGGGTGGTTCATTATCGCCAGTTAGCATACCTCCAAAACTTTGAAAACCAATACCCATCAATCCTGTGATAATAAAAGTAATACCCAACCCTCTTAACGGTGGTGGCACATTGGAATATCTGATTTTTTCTCGGATAGCTGCAATGGCCAAAATGGCTAAAAACCAACCTATTCCAGAACTAATTCCGTAATTAAGTGCCAAGCCCAAACTAGGTATTTCTCTGGCTTGCATGAACAAGGAACCTCCCAGGATAGCACAGTTAACCGCTATCAATGGCAAGAAAATACCCAAAGAATTGTAAAGGGCCGGAGAAAACTTCTCTACTACAATCTCCACCAATTGCACCATGGTTGCAATCGTTGCAATAAACATAATAAATGAAAGGAAACTCAAATTATAATCTGCATACTCAGGTCCTAACCAAGCCAAAGCACCATCTTGTAAAAGATATTGGTCTAAAAGCCAGTTAAGAGGAACAGTTACGGCCAATACGAAGATTACCGCAGCTCCCAATCCTACGGCCGTTGATACTTTTTTGGATACGGCCAAATAGGAACACATTCCCAAAAAGACCGCAAAAACCATATTGTCTATGAAGATGGACTTGAAAAATAACTCTAAATGCTCTAACATGCTTCCTTACTTTATGCTTCTTCAATTAATGCCTTGTTTCTGGAACGTTGTACCCAGATGATAATTCCAACCACAATTAATGCTGCTGGAGGAATAATCATAAATCCATTGTTCTCATAACCGATGGAATACAATCCCGTTTTGGCAATGGGGTCTCCTAAAACCGGAATACCGAACAAAGTTCCTGAACCTAATAATTCTCTAAAAAATCCAATGATTACCAAAATTACACCGTAACCAAGAGCATTACCGATACCATCTAAAAATGATCTCCATACCCCATTACCAAGGGCAAACGCTTCAAAGCGTCCCATGATAATACAATTTGTAATAATCAATCCGACAAATACAGATAGTGTTTTGCTCAATTCGTAGGCAAAAGCCTTTAAAACCTGGTCCACTACAATCACTAGAGTAGCAACCACTATTAGCTGTGCAATAATCCTAATCTTAGAAGGGATTACATTTCTGAGCAAGGAAATAACGATATTTCCAATTCCCATCACGAAGATTACAGAAATAGCCATTACTAAAGAAGCCTTTAGTTCGGCCGTAATCGCCAAAGCAGAACATATTCCCAATACTTGAATAGTAATTGGATTGTTATCTGCTAGAGGGTCTAGTATAAGATTTGCATCTTTTTTTGAGAGTAATGCCATTTCTAATTGTTTCTAATTGTTTCCAAATAAGGTCTGTAAGCTTTCAGGGTTTCTTTAATCATTGCCGAAACACCATTCCCTGTTATCGTTGCCCCTGCTATGGCATCTACCTCATTATCTTCTTTATCGTTGTTAACAGGATCATTGTTGGTTTTTGACACCTCGATTCCAGAATAGCTTTTTCCTTCCATCAGAGACTCGCCAATGAAGTCGTCCATAAAAAACCTAAGTTTAATATTAGCACCTAGTCCTGCTGTTTCACCCTTATGATCAAAATACACTCCTTGTACTACCATATCTTTATTTACGGACATAAACCCCCAAATAGCATCCCATAGTCCTTTGCCGTACATGGGCAACACATAGAGTTCTTCCCCCTCCTTTTCCCCAACAAATATGGGAAGACGGGCATCACCACCTTCTTTTAAAGCTGCTAGCTGTTTCTTCACATCAATAAGAAATGCTTGGTCATCCTCTTGAATTTCTCCATTTACCCAAACATATTGATGCTTTACTTTTTCAGTGAATCTTTGCTCTACTACATCCGTGGGTATGAAATTAACACCACTATCTGGGGTATTTTCATTGATTCCCATGGCGTACAATATGTTCTGTTGTCTTTCAAAACGTTCATTTTCCTTAATCTTTCCGCTAAGGCTAGATGCAAGAAAGGCCAATAGCGAGCCTACAACAGCTACCATAATCACCGCAAACAATACGGTATAACTATTTTTATCTGTATTCAATGCCATGATTAAACGGTTTCGGTTTTAAGTTCTTCAACTTCGCCTGATACTTTTGGCAGTATTGTGGCATTCTTCAGTCGCTTCATTCTTCTTTTCACATTTCCTCTAACCACATAATGGTCTATAGTTGGTGCGAATACATTCAATAAGAGAATTGCTAAGAAAACACCTTCTGGATATCCTGGATTGAAAACCCGAATCATTACGGACATGAAACCAATCAAGAATCCATAAATCCATTTTCCTTTATTCGTTTGGGAACCAGTTACAGGGTCTGTTGCCATATATACAATTCCAAATGCCAATCCACCGACTAAAAGGTGTTGCCAGAATTCAAAACTCATTAACCCATAAAACTTGCTATATTCCGGTATCCATCCTGCTTGCACAACGCCATTGAAAATCAACCCCATGGCTAGAGAGCCCAAAACTGCGCTCAACATAATTCGCCATGAAGCAATCTTGGAGAAAATAAGGAACAAACCTCCAAGAAGAATCAAAAAAGTAGACGTTTCACCTACCGAGCCCGGAATGAAACCGAAGAACATATCTGAAAGGGAATATGAAAAATCAGAATTTCCTTGTGCCAAATACCCTAAAATGGTTTCTCCTGAAATGGCATCAGCCGTGCCTGCACGATCAACAGCACCATGCACCCATACCTTGTCTCCACTCATCCATGTGGGATAAGCAAAGAATAAGAAAGCACGAATGGTTAAAGCGGGGTTTAGGATATTCATTCCTGTACCGCCAAATACTTCTTTACCAATTACAACGCCAAAAGCCACTGCAATTGCCAACATCCAAAGTGGAGTATCAACTGGAACAATTAATGGAACGAGCATTCCCGTGACCAAGTACCCTTCTTCCACTTCGTGGCCTTTGATTACCGCGAATACAAATTCAATAGCCAATCCTACACCGTATGAAACGATTACCAATGGCAAGATGGTAATTGCTCCCAACCAAAAGTTATCCCATGTAATGAAGTGCTCCATTACCGAGAAATTCTCCGGAAAACCATTAATGGCTGAATAATGTTGATAACCTGCATTGAACATACCGAAAAGTAAACAAGGCACCAAGGCCAAGATTACCGTATTCATAGTCCTCTTTAGGTCATCTACCGCACGAACATGTCCTCCCGAATGGGTGGTTTCATTTGGTGAATACAAAAAGGTGTGTAAAGCATTGAATGCAGGGGCCATCTTTTTCCCCTGATACTTGAGCTTGGTTTGATGTAATGTTTCTTTCAATCCCATGTTTTATCCAATTTCTTGATGTAATAAATCCAATCCTTCCCTAATTATTTGTTGGTGTGGCTGTTTAGAAGTACAAATGAATTCTGTTAACGAGAAATCTTCAGGAGCTACTTCATAAAGACCCAAAAGCTCCATTTCATCCAAATCCTTTACCATGCATGCCTTCAACAATTGTAAAGGATATATATCCAAAGGAAATACTTCCTCATAACGACCTGTTACCACAAAAGCACGGTGTTCACCATTTGTATTGGTATCCAAATCGTACTTTTTATTAGGCTGCATCCAAGAGAATGTAAGTGCCCGGGTAGAAGATATTTTATTGAATACGGGTTTGTTCCATCCAAAGAATTCGTAATCATCTCCTTCGGGTATGGCAGTTACCGTATTGTTGTAGAATCCAAGATATCCTTCAGGATGTGTTTTGCTACCCGTCAATACATCTCCATTTATTAATCTGAACTTCTCATGGTTTACTCCACTGGCATACAAAAAAGTGGAAATCTCAGCTCCAATTTTTGTAGTATAGTATTTTGGTGATTTCACCACAGAGCCTGCTAAAGCTATTGTTCTTTCTGCATTGAACTTTCCTGTAAGCAAAAGTTCACCAATAATGACCAAGTCTTGAGGAGAAAGAGTCCAAACTACCTCTCCCTTATTAACAGGATCTATTTTATTGATTTGGGTTCCTACCAAACCAGACGGATGAGGACCGCTTACTTTGTGCAAAGTAATGCCTTCTATGTTGGCAAAAGGTGAATTACTTGACTTACCCACCGAAACGTGAATTTTTCCAGGAGTTAGCTTTCCCAACGCCGTAATGGCGGCCTGCAACTCTACTTCCTTGCCCTGCAGTGCAAAATCGGCATCAGCGGCCAAAGGAGCTGTAGCATAAGCTGATATAAAAATAGCTTTGGGATTAGACTCAGGGTTCGCTATAATGTCGTAAGGTCTTTGCTTTATAAAAGGCCACGCCCCAGATTTCAACAAGAAATCGCGCACTGCCCCGCCATCTACCGCATTTAAATCCAATATTTGATTTTCTGTGTATTCTTGATTTTTATCTGCAAGAATCTTTAGGGTAAGAATCCTTCTTCGCGCTCCTCTTACAATTTCCACCAACTCTCCACTTACTGGAGAAACAAAAAGCATGTTTTCATTGGATTTGTTGTAAAAAAGTGGCTCTCCTGCTTTGATTTCGGCCCCCTGCTTCACCAGCATTTTTGGGGTAATACCATGAAAATCATCTAAGTTGAGAGCATACACGTTACTTGAAACGGCTTTGGAAAGAGTCTTTTCAGCTGCCCCGACAAGGTTGATGTTCAACCCTTTTTTAATCCGGATGTCTCTAGACATATGTTGTAGACCTTTTATTAAAAAATTGAACGCAAATTTAGTATTAAAAGCATTGTTTTCATAATAAATATCCAGAAAAATGGGATTACAACGAGCTAAATTCAATAGGCATACTTTTTGTTTACCTTTACCCAAAAATGAAGCGATAAATGGGTAATAGGCTTAAACAGATTGCATTGTTTTTTCTGGTATGTTCAGTTTCGGCTCAGGTTCAAGAAGAAGTTAATCCCCCATCAAACATAAAAACTATTATTTTCAAGGGTCCTACGGAGGATCAATTTCCCGTAGTCAAGCTAGGGGAACGCATAACCTTGGAGTTTGATGACTTGACTGCAAACGAGCAGGATTACTATTATAAAATTATCCATTGTGACTATGATTGGACACCATCTCAATTACTTAAATCACAGTATCTGGCGGGAATGGACAACCAACGCATTATAGATTACGAAAACAGCTATACGACCCTTCAGCCCTATTCCAATTACAGACTTACTATCCCGAATGAAAATATTAGACTTCGGGTAACTGGGAATTACGTATTGGAGATTTATAATATGGGTGGAGATTTGCAATTTTCAAGGAGGTTTGTAGTCTATAAGGATTTAGTTCAAGTTGGCGGAGTAGTGCGTCGTTCTAGGGATTTTAATTTTTTGAACGAAAAACAGGTAGTCCAATTTTCAATCAATACCGCAGGCTTTCCTGTGGTGAATCCAAAAAAGGAAATCAAGGTCGCCATTATTCAAAATCATTTTTGGCCAACCGCGCTATATAACATAGCTCCTCAATTTACCTTGGGCCAGGAATTGATATATCGATATGATAAAGAAACAAGCTTTTTTGGGGGTAATGAGTTTTTGAATTTTGACACGAAAGATTTAAGGACCACTAATTTTGCCATATCACGGATTGAATTAACGGATTTATACCACCACTATCTTTTTGAAAATATATTCAGGAACGATCAGGAGTATACTTTTTTCCCTGACATCAATGGTGATTTTGTGGTGCGAACTCTTCAAGGCGATGATGTATCTAGAGAAGCGGAATACACCAAGGTTCATTTTAGCCTCCCCTATACCAATGAAATTGGTTTGGACAATGTGTACGTCATTGGAAAATTCAACAACTACACCATTGAGGACGAAAATAAAATGATATTCAATGAGGAGGAAGGGAGAATGGAACTTGAGTTACCCATAAAACAGGGCTTTTATAATTACAAATATGTTATTGAACGCGAAGATGGCAGTATTGACCTTAACACCGTAAGCGGAAATTTTCACTTTACCGAAAACAACTATCTTGTTTTAGTATACTATCGTGATTTTGGAGAATTTTTCGACAGCATTATAGGCATAGGTTCAGTCAATTCAAGAAATATTACCAATTAAACTATCTTAGCCTTAAACATTGCAGCGCAGTGGATAACAAACCAAGCTTAATCAAAAAAGGGCGCTTTGAGCTAAAGTACCGCGGCGTGGAATGTCTTAATTGTGGACATGAATTGGATGTCAGCGATAAATTCTGCCCAAACTGTTCGCAAATGAACAGTACAAAAAAGGTAACCTTAAAGGACTTTTTCGACGAGTTTTTCTCCAGTTTAGTGAACTATGATTCCAAGTTGCTCAAAACACTTTCTGTACTTTTAATCAGACCAGGAACTATCACTAAGGACTACATTAAAGGCAAACGGATTTCTTACACCAATCCTTTTCGCTTTCTTTTGAGCTTGGCTTTTCTGTACTTTTTGATGTTTACCTACAATTCTACGTTTTCTGACTTTGACAGGCAGTTTAGCGGTTTTGATGAGAAAATAATAAATCAGGTACGGCCACTTTCCTATGCACTTGACTCAACTAACGTTTTTAATGACTCCATAGTCCTGAACGAAAATGCACAAGAGGCTTTGGAACAATTGGATTCGTTGGATAAGAACGAACTCAAAATAACTGAGACTTTACAAGGTTTGGATTCGATTACAAACTTCGACCCAAAGAAATTCAAGGAAAACAATGACTCCTTAATTTTATCCGATCCTGCCAAGTATTTCAAATCCCTTCAAAAGGAAAATTCCACGATGGGCAGAACCATGAAGAAAATGGATTTTTTCACTGTTGTTATTCGAAAAGATTCTATTTATTCTTTCAATGACGCTATTGCAAAATATCAAATCGAAAATAGACGAAGCAATCGAATGCCCTTTAATGCAGCAGCCAGTTTGCTTCGGGTAATTCAGGCTCCAGGTAGCTTTATCAACGCTACTATTGGAAAGCTACCTTTTGTGATATTTTTCTTCCTTCCCATCTTCACGGCATTCATTTGGTTGGTGTACATCAGAAAAAAATATACCTACACCGATCATCTCATTTTTAGCTTCCACAACCAATCCTTATTATTTATCTTGCTCATCCTTAGCCTAATAATAGATACCATTTTTGGTACCGCAAGTGCAGGTTGGTTTTTGTTGATTTTTGGAATTTACCTGTACAAAGCCATGCGAAAATTTTATGGGCAAGGAAGATTTAAAACGATTGTTAAATACATCTTTCTGAATACGATTTTTGTCTTTTTGGCATTTTTCACAGCAATTTTGTTGTTTGCAGGAAGCGCTTTTGTTTATTGACCAAGCCTATGTTTACCCAAATTACCAAAGGAATAAAGGTCTCCGTAAAGACTAATTTTGAGGGAACTTTTTTCAAAAATTACAAAGTACACTATGCATTCGGTTATACGGTAACCATTGAAAACCAGAGCAAATATCCCGTGCAGCTTTTAGCGCGACACTGGGATATTTTTGACACCCTAAAAGAAATGGAAACTGTGGATGGCGAAGGTGTAATTGGCAGAAAACCGGTTATACAGCCTGGCAAATCGCACACCTACAGTTCGGGTTGTCTACTTGCCTCTCCCATTGGGGCCATGATGGGCTATTATCATATGGTGAATTTGGGTAATTCTGAAGATTTCGAAGTAGAGATTCCACTTTTCAAGTTTGCTGCACCTTTTGCCATAAACTAGTTCTTTTTCGTTTTAGAATCGCTTTTGCTTTTAGTACATTTGGTGACATTTTTAAAATTAAAATTTCACCACCATGGGAAAAGGTTTCTTTCAAGTTCCAACTGCATTTAATGAACCCGTAAAAAGCTACGCTCCTGGTACTCCAGAGCGTAAAAGCGTGCTTCAACAATACAAGGATTACTATAATTCCAAGGTAGAAGTCCCACTATACATTGGTTCTAAAGAAATTAAAACTGGGAACACAAAACCCATATCACCTCCCCATGAACATCAACATGAGGTAGGACATTACCATATTGCTGAGAAAAAACACATTGAGGAAGCCATTGCCAATGGGTTGGAGTCACGAGAAAAATGGGCCAATTTAAAATGGGAACAGCGCGCTGCTATTTTCCTTAAAGCAGCAGAGTTGATTGCCGGACCATATCGCGCAAAAATCAATACCGCTACAATGATGGCACAATCCAAAACCATTCATCAAGCTGAGATTGATGCTGCCTGTGAGCTCATTGATTTTTTAAGGTTCAATGTAGAATACATGTCTCAAATATATGCGGAACAACCAGACTCGTCAGATGGTATTTGGAACCGTGTGGAATATCGCCCACTGGAAGGATTCGTTTATGCTATTACCCCCTTCAACTTTACGGCCATTTCTGGAAATCTACCTGCAAGTGCCGCAATGATGGGCAATGTGGTTCTGTGGAAGCCCAGTGACAGCCAAGTGTATTCTGCAAAGGTCATCATGGATGTATTCCAAGAAGCTGGTTTGCCCGGAGGAGTAATCAATATGGTGATGGGTGACCCTGTGATGATTACCGAAACTGTACTTTCCAGTCCTGATTTTTCTGGTTTACATTTTACAGGCTCAACCTTTGTGTTTAAAGAACTATGGAAACAAATTGGAACCAACATTCATACCTATAAAACTTACCCGAGAATTGTTGGAGAAACTGGGGGAAAGGATTTTATAGTTGCACACCCTACAGCTAAACCTCAACAAGTGGCCACAGCCATAACACGAGGTGGATTTGAGTTCCAAGGTCAAAAATGTAGTGCCGCATCAAGAGTTTATTTACCAAAATCTACTGCTGATGAGATTCTGGCATCGGTAAAAAAAGATATCGCGTCTTTTAACAAACCAGGCTCTCCAGAAGACATGTCCAATTTTATAACTGCCGTAATCCATGAAGGTTCTTTTGACAAGTTGGCCAAGTACATTGACCAAGCTAAAGCAGATGCAAATGCAGAAATCATTGCTGGTGGTAATTATGACAAATCAGTTGGATATTTTATAGACCCAACCGTAATATTGACGACTGACCCAAAATATACTACGATGGAAACCGAACTGTTCGGACCTGTGGTCACTGTTTATGTCTATGAAGACGATAAGTGGGAAGAAACCCTTCAATTGGTGGACTCCACTTCGGAATATGCTTTAACCGGTGCAGTGATGAGCCAAGACCGCTATGCCATTGAACAAGCCACACACATTTTACAGAATGCCGCAGGTAACTTTTACATCAATGACAAACCGACCGGCGCTGTGGTAGGTCAGCAACCTTTTGGAGGTGCAAGGGCGTCAGGAACGAACGATAAGGCAGGTTCGGCGCAAAACCTTTTGCGCTGGGTATCTCCGAGGTTGATTAAAGAGACTTTTGTTACCCCTGAGGATTATAGATATCCTTTTTTGGGGTAAAACTTAATTGGAATGCGTGCTTTTTTCCTTATTCCTCCAGAGGTTCAATTATTGGATATAACGGGGCCTGCCCATTTGTTTTATGAAGCAAAGGAATATGGCGCCAATATTGAAACGCAATACTTGACGATGGATAATTCTGCAGAAGAGAAATCCAGTGCAGGTTTGGTTTTGGGACAATTAAAACCTTTTTCAGATTTTACCCTCACCAATCATGATTTGATTTTTATACCAGGATTGGAATCCCATCTTTTTTTTGCACCCGGTTTTACAGAAAGGTATGCTTCTTTTTTTGAATGGTTGAAAGAGCAATTTAAAAATGGAGCGAAAACCTGTTCTGTCTGTACGGGAGCTTATATTTTAGGGCATGCAGGGCTATTGAATGACAAGGAATGCACCACACACTGGAAGTATTTTGAAGATTTTCAAATGCGTTTTCCCAAAGCGAAGCTTTTACAAGACCGGTTACTGATAAGAGATGAAAATATCTACTCAAGCGCGGGAGTAGCATCCGGAATTGACCTTTCCCTGTTTATTTTGGAAGAATTGTTTGGTTCTGTGTTTGCCTCCAAAATCGCTAAGGAAGTAGTTATTTATTTAAGGCGTTCGCCAAGCGACCCACAATTAAGTGTGTTTTTACAATATCGCAATCATATTGAAACGCGAATCCATCAAGTTCAAGATATTCTAGCTCAAAACTTGGAAGATAGGTCAGCAATAGAGGATTTGGCTGAGAAAGTTCATATGAGTCCTAGAAATCTCACACGACTTTTCAAAAAAACAACAGGCACCACTATTGGGCACTATTTGGAAAAGCTACGGGTTGAAAAAGCCATACAATTGTTATCAAAAGGTGAAAAGGTAAGTGCTGTTTCAAACGCCTGTGGCTTGAAAAGTGCAAATCAGTTACGAACACTTCTTAAAAAACACATCGATTCCCTACCCTCGGAATTGGCCCTGTAACATGTCCTTATTCTGCGGTTGATTGTCCTTTACTATCAATCTTTTGGATTATATGTTTGTAGTTCAAAATCATCAAAAATGAACAGAATCATTCAAATATCCATTTTCTTCCTATCAACGCTTTCCATTATGTCCCAGAACAGTGTTGTCCCTGCCTCGAAATATATTTGCCCTCCATGCAACAATTCATGTGACCAAGCTGAATATGACAAACCCGGGGTATGCGAGCATTGTAATATGGTCTTGATTAAAAAAAGTGACTCAAAAACCATAGCATTTTACCTTCAGGATGGTGTGGAAGTACTTGATTTTGCTGGACCTATGGAAGTATTTGCCTATGCTGGATACAAAGTATTCACTGTCTCCGCCACCAAAACCCCCATCACCTCACAAGGTATCTTAAAAGTGGTTCCTGATTACAGTATTAAAGATGCACCTAAAGCAGACATTCTGGCTTTTTTTGGCGGCAATTCGAATGCGGCAGCCAATAACCCAAATGTAATACAGTGGGTTAAAAGCCAGAAGAATGTACAGTATCATTTTTCCGTTTGTACCGGGGCTTTCATTTTAGCGGAAGCGGGCATTTTGGACGGAAAAACCGCTACCACTTTTCATAATGCCTTAGATAACCTAGAAAGCTCATATCCCAATGTAGATGTCCGAAAAAATGTTCGATTTGTGGACAATGGCGAGGTTATAACAACGGCTGGCATCTCCGCCGGAATTGATGGGGCTTTACATCTTGTTGCCAAGCTTCAAGGTTTGAATGCTGCCAAAAGAACAGCATACTACATGGAGTATGACAACTGGAAACCTGGAGATGGTCTTATACTATCTGATGACAATCCATACCAAAATCAGATATCAATTTCCGATTTAGAGACCTATACTGGCTCATATGAATTTACCGGAAATAGTGAGATTGAAGTCACAGTGAATCCTCAAGATAGTACTCTTTATGCAATTTTTGACCAATTGGCTCATCCCCTATATCATGAAAATGGAGATATTTTTTCAGATGAGACCAACAGTCCCGTTTACTTTAAACGAAATGATTCTGGAGAAATCATTGGCTACTCCAGAAGTAAGGACGGGGAGATCTTTGAAAAGAGATAAATAATAAAAAAAGCTAGGCAACCATTGTTTTTATATAACATCTTAAAAGAAACCAAAAACAATGAATAAGCTTTTTTATTTTACCCTACTATTCGTTTCCCTGTGTTTTCTGGCGTGTTCCTCTGACGATTCCGAAGAGGGACTAATAAACCTTCGGGTAAACTATTTTACGCTGGACTGTGAGGGAGCTTTTCCGACCCAATGCTTGCAAGTTCAGGAAGGTGATCAGATTGGTGGGGATAGTTGGTTCAATTTCTTTGACCCCATTGAGAATTTTGACTTTGAGCCCGGTTTCATCTACGATTTACGGGTTGAGAGGACTAGAGTTGACAATCCTCCACCCGATGGCTCTTCGTTCAGGTATCAACTTATCCAGATTGTTTCCAGAACAGAGGTCAGTTGTGCATTTGAAGAACCAGCAACAGACCTGGAATGGCTTCGAATAGAAATTGAAAGAAGGGAATTGAATATCAATGAACAAACCAAATACTGCTACATTTCACAAGCAGAGTATGAAGGAGAACCTGTCTTCCTATATTATGACTGCAACCCAGTAATCAACAAAGTAATTCCAGTTTTTGATTGCTTGGGGGAATACATCGGTTTTTTGGGAGGTGATGGAATTGACCAAAATGAGTTGTCCAACCTTAAAATAATTTGGCAGCCTGATGATTTTGCTTGCTTTGTCACTCAAAATTAGACTTGTTCATCTTTTCATAGCGCTTTAGGAATATCCAATCATTGGAACTTTTTTATTGATTATCTTTAGAAGTTCCTGAAAATCAGGTAGCACTCAACCATTAATTCACTATCACTATGAAAAAAATTCTAATTCTATTCCTAGGAATGGTTTGTTTTTCCGCCATGGCTCAAGAAGACAAACTGGTACAGCAGACCATTAAAGGAATCTTGACCCAAAACCAAGGCCAAGTAATCCAGCTTGCTGAAGCTTTTTCCGAAGAACAATATGATTGGAGGCCTATGGAAGGAGTAAATTCTGTGGGAGAAGCCTTGTTGCATGTCGCAGGAGGGAATTACTTCCTAGCTTCAAAGTTAGGGTTTCCACCTCCTGAAGATGTAGACATGATGAACTTGGGTAAGATTACCGGAAAAGAAAACATCATTGCAGCCTTAAAGAAATCGAATGAGTTTGTTCTGGACAAAATCACCCAAGTGGAATCTTCCAAATTTGGTGATGAAGTAGATTTCGGTTTTGCAAAACTGAATACACTTTCCGGCCTCCTCGTTATTATGGAACATAATGGAGAGCACAAGGGGCAATTAATTGCCTATGCGCGTTCAAATGAAGTTACTCCTCCCTGGAGTCAACCACAATAAAATTGAAAAGCCCCAAAATTGGGGCTTTTTTTTAATAAGTTTCTTCAAAAATCAGCCTTTAAACTTCTGCGGTAGATACACCACCTTTTTGGTTTCAAAAAAATCTTCTGAAAAATATTCCTTCAAATCAAAAATCTGAGCCGTAGTATAGTCTTTCAGCTCCTCTGACAGGTCTCCTCCCTTTAAATAAAGTATTCCATTTCTGCGTTCATGGGTCGAATTTTTCTTGATTTTACCTTTGGTCCAGTGCACAAAAGTTGGCATAGCAGCCACTGCCCTGCTTACAATAAAATCATATTGCCCTTTTATATCTTCAACACGGCTATGGACCGCCTTTACATTTTCCAATTGCAGACCATCAATAACTTCTTGAACAACTTTAATCTTTTTCCCAATGGCATCCACCAAAGTAAATTGGGTTTCTGGAAATAAAATAGCCAAGGGAATACCAGGAAATCCACCTCCAGTACCTACGTCCAAAATTTCTGCTCCTTCATTAAAGGTTTGGATTTTAGCAATCCCCAATGAGTGTAGAACATGTCTCAGGTATAGTTCATCAATATCTTTTCGAGAAACCACGTTGATTTTGGCATTCCAATCTTGATACAAAGCTTCCAATGCCTCAAAACGACTTTTTTGTGTATCGTCCAGCATATCAAAATGTTGGTATATCAAGTCTGCAGTCATTTGTTGTACATGTTAATTTTGGCTAAAATAATACTTTTGCTCTCGCATGCTCGTTTTCCAAATAGAGATAGTCCGAAGAGGGCATTTTCATTACATTTGTAAAAAACCTTTTTATGGAAAAGAATACCGTACGGTTTTCAAGAAAAGATTCTGCTCAATTTTTCAGAACACTTAACAAAAGAGTTAATCAATACTTCAACGACAATAATATAAAGAAGACAGGGAACTGGAAATTACACCTCAAGACGGTGATTATGTTTGCTCTTTTCTTAACACCCTATTTTTTAGTACTTACTTTAAACCTACCATTCTGGGCATATTTGCTTTTGTCCATAACTATGGGAGTGGGAATGGCCGGAGTAGGCATGAATGTAATGCATGATGGTAATCATGGCTCCTATTCCAATAAAAAATGGGTAAACAAACTCATGGGAGGGTCCATCTATATTTTGGCGGGCAACGTATACAACTGGCAGGTACAGCACAATGTGCTTCACCACACATATACCAATATTCACGAGCATGATGAAGATATGGAGGCTGGAAGAGTACTTCGTTTCTCCAAACACGCGGAATGGCAAAAGCATCACCGCTTCCAGCATTACTATTCCATTTTCCTGTACGGACTACTGACCTTTAATTGGGCGATAACTACAGATTTTCAGCAAATGTATCGATACATGAAACGGAAGTTATCTTATGGAAAGCTTCCAAACCCTGTTGCAAATTGGAGTACGTTGGTCATTACAAAAGCCCTTTACTTGACCATATGGATTGTTTTACCCTTGATTTTTGCAGAAATCGCTTGGTGGCAGGTGCTTTTAGGGTTTTTCATTATGCATTATGTAGCCGGAGTTATTTTGAGCGTGATTTTCCAGTTGGCACATATTGTTGAGGATGCTGAGACTCCACTACCAGATGAAACTGGAAACATGAAAAATACATGGGCTATCCACCAACTTTTTACTACGGTAAATTTTGGAACCCGAAACAAAATCATAAACTGGTTTACCGGAGGCTTAAATCACCAGGTTGAGCACCATATATTTCCCAACATAAGCCATGTTCACTACACAAAAATTTCAAAAATTGTGAAACAGACGGCCAAAGAATTCAATTTGCCTTACAACGAATATAAAACTACTAGAAAAGCTATAATTTCGCACTTCAAACACTTGAAGGAGCTGGGAAGAAATCCAGCACTGCAGTACCAATAAAATAAAGCGATTTTATGAGTGACCAACTTTCGGATAGAATCAACAGCCTAGTTCCATCCGCGACTTTGGAAATGGCGGCAAAAGCTAGAGAACTTAGAGCTGAAGGCAAAGACATCATTGGACTAAGTTTAGGTGAACCCGATTTTAAAACCCCAGATTATATAAGAGAAGCGGCAATACAGGCTGTCAATGATGGCTATAATTCGTACACTCCTGTAGATGGATATGTTGAGTTAAAAGACGCTATCATAACTAAGTTCAAAAGGGACAATGGTATTGCCTACGACCGTTCACAAATTGTGGTTTCAACCGGGGCCAAACAAGCACTTTACAACGTTGCTCAAGCTTGTTTAAACAAAGGTGATGAGGTTATTCTACCCTGCCCTTATTGGGTAAGTTATAGTGATATTGTAAAATTGGCAGATGGAGTTCCTGTTGAGGTAAAAACCTCAATTGAAAATGATTTTAAAATGACACCTGCTCAGTTAGAAGCTGCTATAACGCCAAAAACCAAAATGCTTTGGTATAGCTCTCCGTGCAATCCAAGTGGTTCAATTTACAGTAAAGAAGAATTGAGGGCTTTGGCTGACGTGCTTCAAAAGCATCCACAAATTGTAGTTGTAAGTGATGAAATTTATGAGCATATAAACTATGGCGTAACAGCGCACGCTTCCATGGGGGCTTTTGAAGATATGTACGATAGAACGGTCACTGTAAATGGTGTGGCAAAAGCTTTTGCCATGACTGGTTGGCGAATTGGATATATTGGTGCGCCTAAATACATTGCACGAGCTTGCAACAAACTTCAAGGACAGGTAACCAGTGGAGCAAATTGTATAGCTCAAAGAGCTGTGATTACAGCACTATTAGAGTCCCCTACCCGCGTACAATACATGGTGGACGAGTTTAAGAATCGAAGAAAACTGATTCTAGAATTACTTAATGACATTCCCGGCTTCCATTGCAATGAACCTCAAGGTGCATTCTATGTATATCCCGATGTCAGCTCATTCTTTGGTAAAACTTTAAATGGAAGACAAATCAACAATGCTTCTGACTTTGCCATGTATTTACTCGAAGAGGCCAATGTTGCGACCGTAACCGGTGATGCCTTCGGAAATGGAAACTCTATACGGATTTCTTATGCCGCCAGTGTGGATGAAATAAAGGAAGCTATTTCAAGAATAGCCGCGGTAGTCTAGTGCATTCGATTTTCCTACGTTTTTTTCCAAAAATAGGGAGTTAGGAGTATCAGTACAGTGAAAAGCTCCAATCTTCCTAAAAGCATTAAAAAAGCACACCACCATTTTCCTGCGTTGGGCAAACTATTGTAATTACTAACGGGATTAAGGCTTCCGAGAGCAGGACCAACGTTACCAAGTGATGAAGCGGAACCTCCTATGGCCGAAACAAAATCTAATCCTAAAAATCCCAGCACCAAAGAACCTACAATAAAAAGAAGCATGTAGAGTACGAAAAAGGCAATGATATTGTAAACTATGTGTTCGGTAACTGTTTTATTATTATACCGAACAGGAATGATGGCATTGGTATGTAAAGTACGCTTAAATTCGAGAAGACCATTTTTAATGATCAGCAAGTGACGCATTACCTTAATACCTCCTGCTGTTGAACCCGCAGAGCCCCCCAAAAACATAATTCCAAAGAAAAAAACCGTCAAAAATGGTGTCCAACTTGTAAAATCGGCAGTAACAAACCCAGTTGTAGTTACTACTGCAATCACTTGAAATAATCCGTGCCTAAAGGCACTTTCCGCTTCGCCCCAAACCATGGGATGAAAATCTGAAACAGGAACATTTGCTTTGAAATAAACTACTAAGCCCACTATCAAAGTAAATAGAACTACAAAACTGCTGTAATATTTGAACTCCTCATCCTTAAGAATACGTTGCACTTTTCCGGTAAAGGCAAAATAACTCAGAACAAAATTGCTCCCCGCCAAGAACATAAAAAGAATAATGATATACTGAATCAACGGTTCATGGTTCCAAAAAGCCACACTCGCATTTTTAGTGGAAAAACCTCCCGTGGACAAGGTGGCCAAACTATGGTTAATAGCATCAAAAAAGGACATCCCCGCAAGTTTCAACAAAATGGTTTCTGCTGCGGTATACCCTACGTAAATAAGCCACAATCTTTTCGCCGTATCTGTAATTCTCGGATGAAGTTTATCTCCGCCGGGGCCAGGAGCCTCAGCCGCAAATAATTGCATTCCACCTATTCCCAACAATGGCAAAATGGCTATGGCCAGGACAATAATTCCCATTCCACCAATCCAATGGGTAAGGCTACGCCAGAGTAGTATACCTTTAGGTAAAGACTCAATATTATCTAAAATAGAAGCGCCAGTTGTGGTATATCCAGAAATAGTTTCAAAAAATGCATTGGTAACTGTGGGTATGGCTCCAGAAAAAATATAGGGCAAAGACCCTGAAAGAGACATCACAATCCATCCCAAGGTCACGACTATATATCCTTCCTTTCGCTTTAC
This sequence comes from Flagellimonas ulvae, assembly GCF_049333175.1. NCBI lineage: Bacteria > Pseudomonadati > Bacteroidota > Flavobacteriia > Flavobacteriales > Flavobacteriaceae > Flagellimonas > Flagellimonas ulvae. The sequence goes on along the minus strand of NZ_CP186325.1, from coordinate 3,873,201 downwards.
CTCTTTCTTATGTCCACGCGTATAGAACATGGCCATAACTCCAAAAAGCATGGTTACAATGGCAGCCAAAGTAATATCAAGAGTAGCTCCATCCTTATATATACCACTGGCAAAAGCCGCCAGAAGCATAAAGGAGCCATTGCATAAAAGCAAAAGACCCATGATATGTACAATGATTCTAGTATTGAGACCCATTACAGGAACAGCTTTTCAATGCGGGAGATAGCCTTGGGTTTTGAACACACTACTACACGGTCGCCTTCCATTATTCTAAAATCTCCCAAAGCAATGATGCCCTTACCATCGCGAATGACACCTCCAATAATAGCCTCTCTTGGAAAGTTAAGCTCACGAATTATCTCTCCATTGACCAATGAATTTGCTTTTACTTCAAATTCAAGAATTTCCGCAGTCAAATTATTCAAACGAGTCACTGCAAGAACCTCACCCCTACGGATATACCTAAATATATTGTTGGCAGCCAATAGTTTTTTATTTATTAAGGTATCCACTCCAATAGAATGTGAAAGTTGGAAGTAGTCCATATTTTCAACCAAAGCAATGGTTTTCTTTATATTCTTGGATTTGGCCACCAAGCAGGACATGATGTTGGTTTCTGAATTTCCCGTTACAGCAATAAATGCATCCATAGATTCCAGACTTTCCTCTTCCAAAAGTTCCACGTTTCTTCCATCTCCATTTATTACCAGCGCATGAGGGATATCATCTGCAATGTCATAGGCTTTCTCCTTATCCTTTTCAATAAGTTTTACATTGAATTTATTGGCGCAGAGGTCTCGTGCTGTTTTATATCCAACCTTGCTACCGCCAAGTATCATCACGTTTTTTATATCTCGCTTCTGCATACCGGTGAGCTTATAGAGCTCATCAACACCTCCTGCGGAAGTGATAAAATAGACCTGATCCCCTTCCTTAAATACGGTATCTCCTCTAGGAATTACTGTGAACTGAGTTCCCATTCGTTGTAAAGCAATGGGCATGAAATGCAGTTCCGGGAAAATTGTGGCCGCCTCTTTTACCATTTTTCCAACAAATGGGGCAGATTTGGGAAGAAAGACCCCAATCATGGTTAACAGACCTTCTTCAAATTCGTAGGTATCATTAAACGCAGATTGATTAAGAAGTAATTGGATTTCTGTTGCTGCCAATTCTTCGGGGGATATCAATTCATCAATCCCCAACTCATCAAATTTGATTAAATCTTTGTTGTCAACGAATTCCGTATTTGAAATACGCGCTATGGTTCGCTCACAACCCAGTTGTTTTGCCAAAAGACAAAGTGTCAAATTCGTAGTCTCAGAGGCGGTGACACCAATTACCAAATTTGAACTTTCCACCCAGGCTTCCTTAAGTACTTCAATTGACGTGGCATCACCTCGAAGTACCCGAATATCCAAATGATTATCAGCATACGCCAAACTTTCTTTGTCCGTATCAATCAAAGTGATATCCTGAGCTTCATAAGACAATAGTTTTGCCAAATGAAAGCCAACCTCACCGGCTCCCGCAATAATAATCTTCATCGGTTGGAAAAAACTGTTTTTCTAAATAGATTCTATTGTTCGCTATGCTGTAAAAACTGTATAGTCTACAATCCAAAGGGTTAGTACCTCGCATGTGATGGAAGGATTTCCTTATTTCCGGGTTAAAATTACACAAATATTTTATACTCCTTCCATATTCCGAAGTTGTATATTTGCGCGCAAATTGCTGTTATGCCAAAGAAAGTCAACCCTTACAAAGATTCCGAGCTCGGAAAAAAAGAACAGGTTCGACAAATGTTCGACACCATTTCCGGGAGTTATGATGGACTTAATCGAGTCATTTCTTTTGGAATAGATGTAAAATGGAGAAAAAAAGTAGTAAAACTGGTTGGAAACAAATCTCCAAAAACCGTAATGGACATAGCAACAGGAACAGGTGATTTAGCCATTGCATTGGCTAAAACAGGAGCAGAAAAAGTTGTTGGTTTGGATATTTCTCCCGGCATGCTTGAGGTAGGAAAGAAAAAAGTTTCTAAAAAGAATCTGGACAGCACTATTGATATGGTTATTGGCGATAGTGAAAATTTAGCCTTTGAAGACAATACATTTGATGCAATAACCGTAGCTTTTGGGGTAAGAAATTTTGATAACCTTGAAAAAGGCCTTCACGAAATACGCAGAGTATTGAGGCCTGGGGGACAATTGGTTGTTTTGGAAACATCAGTACCCACTAAATTCCCATTTAAACAAGGATATTCTTTTTACACAAAATATATTCTGCCCAGTATAGGGAAGTTATTCTCAAAAGACCGCTCTGCATACAAATACCTTAGCGAATCTGCCTCTGTTTTTCCTCATGGGCTCGCTTTCAACAATATTTTGGCCAAAATTGGGTTTATAGGAGTAGAGAACATGCCCCAAACATTTGGGGTGGCATCCATTTATGTGGCGACAAAATAATTGAATGAAAAAAATCGTATCTCCTCTTTTCCTCTGTCTCTTCTTGAGCACGGGAGCGTTGGCTCAATTCGCAAAAGACCCAGTGCTAAACATTCAAAATGAAGATTTGAAACCTTTAAACTTTGGATATTACCTTGGCTTCAATCAATATGACTTTCAGTTTGAGTATGAAAATGATATAGGACAGGACGTTTTGGTGGATACCAGTTTTGGGTTCAATGTAGGTGTTATAGGTGAACTAAGAATTAATGAGTTCTTGGATGTCCGTTTTGAACCTGGACTTTTGTACACACAAAGGATACTTGGATTTCCTGGATTCACGTCTGAACAGGATGCTCTGCGGGAGGTTAGGTCTACATATATACGGTTTCCCTTATTACTTAAAGTCAGTACAAAACGATTCAATAATTTTAAACCATTTGTTGTTGGAGGGTTATATACATCTTTAAATCTTGGTGCTAAAGAAGATAGCTTGGACGATAACAGCAGTGGGGAATTCCGCATGAAGCAAAATGTATATGGCTATGAACTGGGATTCGGTATTGACTTTTATACGGAATACTTCAAATTTTCACCTTCCATTAGAGGTGTGTTTGCTTTGACCGATGAACTTATCCCAGACAATGACCCCAATAGTCCATGGACGGGGAATATCAATGCCATGCGTACCCGAGGCATCTTCATTAATTTTACTTTTGAGTAGAGATTTTCTAAAGACTCAACCTCTTTTAATTTCGCTAAGCAAAATAGCAGTTGCCGAAGCAACATTCAAGCTTTCTGTTGTGGTTTCTCCAAACTGAGGAATACCTATACGATGTGTAACTTTGTCCTCTATGGCTTTTGATATCCCATTCGCCTCGTTCCCCATTATTAGAATACCACTTCCTGAAAAAGACGCTTTGTATAAAGAATTTCCATTCATAAACGCTCCAACTATAGGAGTTAAGGGATGCTTTTCGAAAAAATCCACCAAATCCAAATAGCGGATATCCACCCTAGCAATAGACCCCATCGTGGCCTGAAGTACTTTAGGATTATAACAGTCCACGGTATCCTTAGAACAAATTATATGTTTTATATCGAACCAGTCGCACAATCTTATTATTGTACCTAAGTTCCCTGGATCACGAATCGCATCCAAGGCAACTACCCAACCTTCCAAGGAAAAATCCATCAATTCTGGTATATGAAAAACACCAATAACTCCACTTGGGTTTGCTTGACCACTCATCTGGGCAATAACTTTAGAGGAAACCAAAACAGCTAAATCTCCCAAATCGGTTTTATAACTTTCTTTATCTACAAAGATTCCAAAGGTCTTCAATTCCGATTTCAATATTTCACGAACAGTCTTTAAGCCTTCAACTACAAATAATCCTTGTTGATTTCGGTACTTTTTTTGCTGTAAGCTTCTAACTAGTTTAATTTGGTTTTTGGTAACCATCTAAATCGTTAATTTTGGCGCCTATGAAGGTTCTTGTCCATGGAATGGGTAACAAAGCAAAAATAGGGTTATTGTTGCTCATAGCTACCTTTATGGGATGTAATACCCTAAAAAGGGTGGGTGATGATGAACTTCTGCTCACTAAAAACTCGGTCTTTGCAGATGATGAAAAGGTTGGGGATGAAACCGTTAGGAGTCTTATTGTACAAAAACCGAACAGTAGTTTATTGGGATACCCCCTACGCCTGAACCTATACAACCTGGCCAAAGAAAATCCAGATTCTTCCTTTCAAAGCTGGTTGTACCGTAAAGAAAAAAGGGAGAAAAGATTAAATAGACTGTTATCCAAAAAGCAAGTAGTTCGCTTACAAGAATCATTTGTGGTTAAAGGAGCGAGTGAATTCTTAAAACGTATTGGAGAAGCCCCAGTGGTCATTGATACTAGTCTGTCCCAAAAATCGGTTGATAGAATCAAGGCGTACTACAACAGCAAAGGATATTTTAATAACACCGGCTCTTATGAGATTGAAAAATCCAAAAGAAAGAAAAGAGCACAGATGGCCTACAGAATCAATCTGGGAAAACCTTATGTATTGGACACAGTGTATCTAAACATCCTATCTCCAGATTTGGATTCAATATATAAAAGCACTCTTGATTTATCCTTGATTAAGAAAGGCGACCAGTTCGATTTGGCCCAATTTAATCAAGAAAGAGAACGGCTAACCACGTTGTTTCGAAACACAGGGGTGTATAATTTTCAAGAAAGTTCCATTAATTATGATATTTCAAGAGACACTATAAAAGCTTCTGACGATCAGCTTATGGAAGTCCAGCTTAATATTCAAAATCCTGCAGGAACAAGTGCTCCCGATTCCACGAACACCTATAAAGTTCATAGATTCAATAACATAAACATTTATAGCGACTATCTTATAGGAAGTGCATCAGATTCCTTAAAGTCCATTACATATGAAGACTACACTATTTTCTATAATGATAAATTAAAGTATAAGCCAAAGGCTTTGGCAGATGCCATTTTTTTTGAAAATGATAGCATTTATAGAGATTTGGACAGAATACGCACCTATCGGCAAATCACAAACCTGAACACCTTTAAGTATCCCAATATTGAATTTATAGCAGATTCAACGGACACTCAATTGAACACCAATATTTATTTGGCACCGCGGCCCAAATTTTCTTTAAATCTTGATTTTGATGTTACCCATTCCAATATCCAACAGTTGGGAACGGCCCTTAGCGCCTCAGTGATTACCAGAAATGTTTTTGGAGGAGCGGAAACCTTGAATATTTCTGCGAGAGGTGCTATTGGATTGTTAAGTGAAGTTGCTGCATTTACAGGGGAAACCTTCACCTCCGAAATAGGTGGAGACATCAACATAACCTTTCCAAGAATATGGTTCCCAATCGATACAAAAAAAGTAATTCCTTATTACATGCTACCGCAAACCCGACTCTTGGCAGGTACTAATTTTCAACAGAATATAGGACTGGATAGGCAAACTTTAAATACCATATTATCCTATAACTGGTCCCCTAGCCTAAGCTTGAAAAACAATCTTGAGTTAATGAACGTTGAGTTCGTTCTCAATAGGAATACAGAACGCTTCTTCAACATCTATCAAAACACTTTCAACAATCTGGATGAAATTGCTGATGATTTTGATGATGACCCGCAATTTTCTTCATTTTTCGAAACAGAGAGTAATCCAGAAGATCCTAGACTTAGAATTCCCGATGGCGCCAATGCATTCATTGATTCTGTAAGAACCAATTTTGTTCCGGTTAACGCGGATCAATTAAGCCAAGTAAATAGTATAGCCGAACGTCAGCAACGCCTTACCGAAAACAACCTCATTTTTACCAGTAGCTACACCTTTACCAAAAACAGCAGGGTCGATTTAAACGATAATAGCTTCTACCAACTTAGGGGCAAAATTGAAAGTGCGGGAAATGCCTTATCACTTTCTTCAAGTATTATACCGTTCAATGAGAACGATAATGGACAGTTGTTGGTCTTTGGAGTACCGTTCTCACAATATATCAAAACAGAACTTGATTACATAAAGCATTGGGATTTGGGAGGTTCAGAAGTATTTGCATTTCGTTCCTTTTTTGGTTTGGCCATTCCCTATGGAAATGCGGAAAGCATTCCATTTGTACGAAGTTATTTTGCTGGCGGGTCAAATGATAATAGAGCGTGGAACGCTTATGAGCTTGGCCCGGGAAGCACAGATAATGTAAATGACTTTAATGAGGCCAATCTTAAAATCGCATTAAATTTTGAGTATCGTTTCCCTCTTGCCGGAGATTTAAAAGGAGCTCTGTTCGCAGATGCTGGTAACATTTGGAACGTTTTTGACAATGAAGACAATCCCGATGCTATTTTTAGCGGTTTCGATTCTTTGACAGATATTGCTTTGGGAAGTGGAATGGGCTTGCGCTATGATTTTAGCTATTTCGTTTTTAGGTTAGATGTCGGTTTTAAGACCTACAATCCCGCTCTTGAACAATCCAGAAGGTGGTTTTCCGAATATAATTTCAGAAACTCCGTCCTCAATGTTGGTATCAATTACCCATTCTAGCAGAAATATTTTATTACTTTTGTTGCCTAATTTTAACCCTTACTAACTCAAATTATGTCCCACAATATAAAACCAGGCGTTGCCACTGGCGATGAGGTAAAAGCAATTTTTGACCACGCCAAGGCCAATGGATATGCACTTCCTGCGGTAAATGTAATTGGTTCCAACACCATTAATTCAGTATTGGAAACCGCAGCAGTTCTAAATTCGCCAGTAATTATACAGTTTTCCAACGGTGGAGCGCAGTTCAACGCAGGGAAAGGTTTATCAAATGACAACCAACGAGCAGCTATACTAGGTGCAGTGGCCGGAGCAAAACACGTTCATGAAATGGCCGAGGCATATGGAGCAACCGTAATCTTACATACGGATCATTGTGCAAAGAAGCTATTACCATGGATAGATGGTCTATTGGATGCCAGTGAAGAACATTATAAAGCAACTGGAAAATCTCTTTTCAGTTCCCATATGATAGATTTATCCGAGGAGCCTTTGGAAGAAAACATAGAAATATGTAAAAAGTATTTGGAGCGCATGAGCAAAATGGACATGACCTTGGAAATTGAGCTAGGCGTTACTGGTGGCGAAGAAGATGGAGTGGACAATACAGATGTGGACAGTTCAAAACTCTATACCCAGCCTGAGGAAGTAGCCTATGCTTACGAAGAGTTATCTAAAGTAAGTCCTAGATTTACCGTTGCTGCAGCTTTCGGAAACGTTCATGGAGTATATAAGCCTGGCAATGTCACCTTAACTCCAAAAATTCTAAAAAATTCCCAAGAATTTATCTCTGAGAAATATGGTGTGGAACATAACCACATTGACTTTGTGTTCCATGGAGGTTCTGGTTCCACAGTGGAAGAAATTAGGGAAGCCATCGGATATGGTGTAATAAAAATGAATATTGATACCGACTTACAGTACGCCTTTATGGAGGGTGTCAGGAATTATGTTGAAGGAAAGTCTGCATATCTTCAATCCCAAATTGGTAATCCCGAAGGAGATGAAAATCCCAATAAAAAGTTCTATGACCCTAGAGTTTGGTTAAGGGAAGGAGAAAAATCCTTTGTCGAGCGTTTGAAAAAGGCTTTTGAAGACCTTAACAACATCAATACCCTATAAATGGGAATCTGTTTAACTTAATTCTGATTACATGTCGTCTTGGTTCAAAAGAAAGGAAAAGGGAATTCAAACTGCTACGGAGGAAAAAAAAGACACCCCAAAAGGATTGTGGTATAAGTCACCTACTGGTAAAATAGTCGAGTCAGAAGAGCTTGCCAAAAACTTTTACGTAAGTCCAGAGGATGATTACCACGTTCGCATAGGAAGCAAAGAGTATTTTGAAATCCTTTTCGATGACAATAAATTTAGGGAGCTTGACACTAAGCTTTCCTCAAAGGATCCCCTCAAATTTGTAGATACCAAAAAGTATTCCGAGCGCTTGAAGGCAGCTGAAAAGAAAACCGGATTAAAAGACGCCGTTCGTACAGCTGTAGGTAAATCTATGGGTAAGGAATTGGTAATTGCCTGTATGGACTTCAGTTTTATTGGTGGTTCCATGGGGAGTGTAGTTGGTGAGAAAATTGCTCGTGCTATAGATGTGGCCAAAAGACGTAAAATTCCGTTTGTGATGATCTCTAAATCGGGTGGAGCCCGAATGATGGAAGCAGCGCTCTCTCTTATGCAATTGGCCAAAACCTCAGCCAAATTGGCTCAATTGGCAGAAGCCAAAATCCCATATATTTCCCTATGCACCGACCCAACAACAGGAGGTACAACGGCATCTTATGCCATGCTGGGTGATATTAATATTTCTGAACCCGGAGCGCTTATAGGTTTTGCTGGTCCACGAGTAGTAAAAGATACCGTGGGTAAAGATTTACCAGAAGGTTTCCAGACTTCTGAATTTGTAAAGGAACATGGGTTTTTAGATTTTATTTCCCATCGCAGGGACCTAAAGAACAAAATCAATCTATATATAGATTTGATTACCAACCAGCCGGTTCGAAACTAAGGGAATGATTAAATTGCTTTCCCTTCATTGGATTCTTCTGAGTTTTCTTTTTTCGTTCGGCTCAACAGATGATACTGAAAACAATAGCAGGGAAGAACCCGGAATAACTTCCGAGTCAACTGAAACAGCTGATATAACTGCAGTTTCGGTTTCTGGAAATGAAAACGCTTATACCTTTAGTGTTACTATCTCAAGTCCAGATTTAGGCTGCAATCAGTATGCAGATTGGTGGGAGGTAATTGATATGGAGGGAAACTTAATTTATAGAAGAATCCTAGCCCACAGCCACGTTAAAGAACAACCGTTTACAAGAAGTGGTGGCCAAGTACGCATTTCTGAAGACACTGAAGTCTATGTAAGGGCCCATATGAATAACTCTGGCTATGGACCAAATGCCTTTCGCGGCAGTGTTTCCAACGGCTTTAACGCTTTTGAACTTTCGAGTGATTTTGCTAAAAGTCTAGAAAGTGAACAATCTTTACCCAATGGTTGCGCATTTTGATAAGTCGCACTTTTTTCAACTTATCCACTTACTGATTTCTTTGTATTTGGAATATGCCCACTACGTTTTTGGTTTTCGCCCCGTCCTCATTGGGACGTTCCAAAACCTGTAAGTCTTGGTAGTTTTCAGCCGCTAGTAAAACCTCCGACTTAGACAGTTTGAACTGAGGTCTAAGTCCAAACGTATAATTCGTGCGTCCTTCAACATGGTTATGATCAAAACCAACAGAATCTTTTGAAATATAATTCACTAAAAAATCTACATCATAGGGGGAAGAAAAATATGAAGGTTTATAGCCAGCTGATTGCCCATTCATATCCGTGATTCTTTCAACATTCAAAATTTTAAAAGTATACATATCTCCAATTTCTGGTGTTTGAGCCAATTCTTTCTTTTCAGAAATCCGGGTATTCTTTGCCAAAGCTTTATTAATACCATCTGAAGAAACATCAATAGTGCCATATATCACATAGCCTAAAAGAAAAAGAACGGGAAGTGCTACGACAATCAATCCAGTGTAGCTCCAAAATGGACTACGCTTTTTTAGAGTCTTCAAATCAAGGGCGGAACGCATCGCTGGATTGGTATCCGTAACTTCTTTTTTCGTAGCCCCATCAAGTACTTTCCAGTGTTTCTCTACCGGAAATATCGGAATGTACCAAAGATGAAAAACCTTTTGATAGATGGTAAAAATCAAGTTTTCAGAAATATCCCTTAAGCCTAACTCTTGGGCCGTATACGATTTTATTTTCAAGGAATAGGAACCTAGTCGCAGTCGCATAAAGATTTGGTTTGTTCTAAAAACGACATATTTGGTTTCAAATTGCTCCTAAGAATCGGTTTTAGGGTAACTGTTTCAATAAAAAAGGCGTATTCCAATGAACACGCCTTATCAAACTGAGATACAAAGTCTGTTCTACTTTAGAAACCTCCTCAAGAAAACTTCCGTTTCAGTACCATCTGGCTGGGTCAAGACACCTTTCGCATCACAACTTCCATCACCAAAATCAAGACTGGCGGTATTATCGTTTCTAGATATCTCCAAAACACCGCTTACGATAAACCTACAAGCCAGTTCTCTGCGTAGAGGACTAATCACCTCCTTCATGTACACGTTTCCAAGTCTTCCTATATAGGTTCTTTTACCTGTGATAAGAAATACATTATCACCCCAAAAACCAGAACCAAAGCCTTCTATCCATTCACGGGTTCTTGTGCCTGTAAAAGAAGCTGAATCACCATTGGGCCATGTTGCTTCAAAAGTAACATTTACCGTCCCTTGGGGATTTCCATTATCATTTGAACGCACCCTTAAAATATCTGCAGAACCTTCCACCGCTACACCATTAAAAGTAAAGCTCTCTAGGGTTAAGACTATAGATTTTGAAGCAGCTTCCATGTCCTTCGCGTAACTCAAATTGATGATACCACTTAAGATATTTCCATTGGGCAGTTCACAACCGTCACCAAAATTAATGGTCTTTTCTCGGGTAGTATCCGTCACCACGGTAGTTATCGTCACGCAATCCGGTAAATAGTCAGAAGTATAATCGCTTTTAGCGGTCAGGGAGATTTCATCTGCAGCATACACATCTTCGGCAATGGTTGAAACTTCTTCAGAAATCATTTCAGTTTCATCACTGGCCTGTAGCTCCGCCACAGTGATCAGTTCATCACTGGAAGCTTCAACAATGGGCTCTTCCGTTTCATTAGTACAGGAGGCGAGCACAAAAAGTGATAGCGCCAAGGCAAATGGGGCAATTTTCATAAAGTTCATTGGATTGAGACTCTTTTTCATAATGATTGAATTTTAGGATTTGTCTCTATGACCAGAACTTTTCAAAAAGGTTTAATTCATAATGAAAAAATTTTTCAATCTAAAAAAAGAACTATCTTTGCACGCTGATTGAAAGACAATCAAATACATAAAAATCATTAAACTAATATTGGAATGTATTTATCTAAAGAAGTAAAATCGGATATCTTCAAAAAACATGGAGGCTCCGAGCAAAACACCGGTTCTACGGAAGGGCAGATTGCACTGTTCACCTACCGTATCAACCACTTGACACAACACCTTAAAAAGAACCACAAAGATTATGCTACCGAGCGTTCTTTGGTGAAATTGGTAGGTAAAAGGAGAAGCCTTTTGGATTACCTAAAGAAAAAGGATATTGCAAAATACCGTACCCTTATTAAGGAATTAGGTATTAGAAAATAAAAAATATAGGGAGGTTCTTGGCCTCCCTTTTATTTTGGCCCTCTATGGGCAACGGTTTCTGGTCAAATCCAGAACATACTTAAAAAGCTGCATTCAGTTTTTCAATTGGTCAACACAACAACACAACCCGACCGTCCGGAAGGCGGTAGACCAAATGTTTAACGACCCACCTAAATTTTAGTGGGTAAGATTTATTTTATGATTCCAAAAACTTTTAAAGAGGTCATTGACCTTGGTGACGGTAGGGAAATCTCTATCGAAACTGGAAAATTGGCCAAACAGGCCCATGGTTCTGTTGTGGTTCAATCTGGCAAGTGTATGCTATTGTGTACGGTTGTCTCAAACTACAAACAAAGTGATGTTGATTTTCTGCCACTTACGGTAGATTATCGCGAAAAATTTGCTGCTGCCGGGCGCTATCCCGGAGGTTTCTTCAAGCGTGAAGCCAGACCCAGCGATGGTGAAGTATTGACCATGCGTTTGGTGGATAGGGTACTACGACCTTTATTCCCTAAAGATTATCATGCTGAGACTCAGGTAATGATTCAGTTGATGTCCCATGATGAGAACGTTATGCCCGATGCCATGGCTGGACTTGCTGCTTCTGCTGCCATCCAACTTTCAGATTTTCCGTTTGAATGTGCTATTTCAGAAGTTCGCGTAGGTAGGGTCAATGGTGAATTAATCATCAACCCGACACGTGCACAACTTAAAGAGTCAGACATTGATATGGTTATCGGTGCTTCTGCAGATTCTGTAATGATGGTTGAAGGTGAAATGGACGAGATTTCCGAAGAGGAAATGGTAGAAGCCATTAAGTTTGCCCACGAAGCCATTAAAGTACAGTGTGAAGCGCAACTTAAATTAGCGGAAGCTTTCGGGAAGAAAGAAACTCGTGAATACGAACCTGAGGTTGAAGACGCAGAACTTGAAAAGAAAGTTCACGAACTTACGTATGACAAGGTATATGCCATTGCCAAAGCTGGTTCAGCCAAGCATGAGCGAAGCGCAGCTTTTGAAGCCATTAAAGAAGAAGTAAAAGCTACATTTTCTGAAGAAGAATTGGAAGAAATTGGAGGTTTGGTATCCAAATACTTTTACAAGGCCGAAAAAGAAGCCGTTCGTAACCTTACGTTAGAAGAAGGTTTACGTTTGGATGGACGTAAAACAGACGAAATCAGACCTATCTGGTGTGAAATCGACTATTTACCATCTGTTCACGGTTCCTCAATTTTCACTAGAGGTGAAACTCAGGCTTTGGCCACTGTGACTCTAGGTACATCAAGAGAAGCGAATCAGATAGACATGCCATCTTATGAGGGTGAGGAAACTTTCTATTTGCACTATAACTTCCCTCCTTTTTCAACAGGAGAGGCAAGACCTATTCGTGGTACTTCAAGAAGAGAAGTAGGTCATGGTAATTTGGCACAACGCGCGTTAAAAGGCATGGTTCCCGAAGATTGTCCTTATACAGTGAGGGTAGTTTCTGAAGTATTGGAATCCAATGGTTCTTCTTCCATGGCCACGGTTTGCTCTGGTACTATGGCTTTGATGGATGCTGGGGTTCAATTGAAGAAACCGGTTTCAGGAATTGCAATGGGATTGATCACAGATACGGAAACCGGAAAATATGCCGTTCTTTCTGATATCTTGGGTGATGAGGATCACTTGGGAGATATGGACTTTAAAGTAACCGGTACTGCAGATGGTATTACTGCTTGCCAAATGGACATAAAAGTTAAAGGACTGTCCTATGAAATCTTGGTAAAAGCATTGATGCAAGCCAAAGATGGAAGACTTCATATCTTAACTAAATTAACCGACACGATTGCTGAGCCTAAGCCAGAGGTTAAATCCTATGCTCCAAAAATCGTTACCAAAATTATTCCTGGAGAATATATTGGTGCCGTTATTGGTTCTGGTGGAAAAGTCATTCAAGAGCTGCAAAAAGAAACCAATACTACTATAGTTATCAACGAAGATCCTGATACCGAAGAAGGTATTGTGGAGATTTTGGGCACAGGCCAGGACGGTATCGATGCTGTAATCGCTAAAATTGATGCCTTAATGTTCAAACCTGAGGTTGGTAGCATATATGAGGTCAAAGTAATCAAACTTCTGGACTTTGGAGCTGTTGTGGAATACCTGGAAGCACCCGGAAACGAAGTGTTACTGCACGTATCCGAATTAGCTTGGGAACGCACCGATAAGGTAACCGACATAGTTAACCTTGGAGATACCTTGGATGTGAAGTATTTTGGACTTGATCCAAGAACCCGAAAGGAAAAAGTATCTAGAAAAGCCTTATTGCCAAAACCGGAAGGTTATGTAGAAAGACCTCCGAGACGTGATAAAGGTGATCGCAGGAATGGCGGTGACCGCAGAAGTGGTAACCGTGACAGAAAACCAAATAGAGATTAATTTCTTCTTTTAATGAATGATTGAAACCCTGGAAATTTTCCAGGGTTTTTTCGTTTTACTGAAAAATATCGAAATAAGTATTACCAAATTGTAACTTTTCATGTTTTCCTACGTATAAACTAATGAGCCTCGGCTCACAAACTTAATTTGAAGGGAAATTTAGATGAGACAGTTAAAGATTACAAAACAGGTTACCAATAGGGAAACCGCATCGCTGGACAAGTATTTACAGGAAATTGGCAAGGTTGATTTGATCACTGCCGATGAAGAAGTAGAATTGGCACAGCGAATCAAAGCGGGAGACCAGATGGCTTTGGAAAAATTAACTAAAGCCAACCTCAGATTCGTAGTTTCTGTTGCAAAGCAATACCAAAATCAAGGATTGACGCTTCCCGATTTGATTAATGAAGGAAACCTTGGATTGATAAAAGCTGCACAACGTTTTGACGAAACTCGTGGATTTAAGTTCATTTCCTATGCCGTATGGTGGATTCGTCAGTCCATTCTTCAAGCTTTGGCCGAACAATCCCGTATTGTGCGTTTGCCTTTGAACAAGATTGGTTCTATTAACAAAATCAACAAAACTTTTGCCTTTTTGGAGCAAGCACATGAGCGTGTGCCTTCTGCAGAGGAAATTGCCAAAGAATTGGACATGACCGTTGAAGATGTTAAACAATCTTTGAAAAACTCTGGACGACATGTATCCATGGACGCTCCTTTAATTGATGGTGAAGATTCTAACTTATACGATGTATTACGTAGTGGAGAATCTCCAAACCCTGACAAGGAATTATTGCACGAATCTTTGCGCACCGAAATTGAACGTGCCCTAGAAACGTTGACCCCAAGAGAAGCTGATGTAATAAGGCTATACTTTGGTTTAGCAGGTCAGCACTCGATGACTTTAGAGGAAATAGGAGAGACTTTTGACTTGACTAGAGAACGTGTTCGCCAGATTAAGGAAAAAGCGATTCGTAGGTTGAAACATACCTCTAGAAGTAAAATTTTAAAGACTTATTTGGGATAATTTTTAAGATTATCCACACAAATTACAGTTAAACAAACCTTAAATTGGTTTTTTGGCAAGAAAGTTGTAATTTGTAACCATATAACAGTTTATCATGACTGTTCGTTTTTTGATTGATGAATAAACTCCGGCTGATTACCGGAGTTTTTTCATTTATGAACCTTTGATTTATAAAACCGTGAATCAATTCAAATAAAAACGAATACCCAACCCTAGAAGTGTCTTAATCTCCTCAACCTCGCTATTATGGTGATAAATTCCAGTAATCGGTACTATAAGAGACAGAGAATCTGTTAGGTAAAAGTTCATTTCAAAAGAGGCATAGACACCATACACAAATGTGCTTTCCGGAATGGGAACTCCAAAAGAAACCTCCACTACATTATCATTTATAATTTCGTATCCAACGGAAGGGCCACCTCCAAAAAAAATGGAAGTGCCCCGACGTGGTGAGGTCAAAACTGTGGTGAAATAGCCAACATTTACCAAGTAATCTTCAAAAGGAAATTCTACGGCAGAATTGGGTTGTTCTTCAGAAAATGCGGCAACAATGGATAGTTGAAAATAATCCGTTGTGTTATGGTAATAGTTTAAGTTACCACTTATACCATATCCGTTTACTTTATAGTTGGGTGCAATTCCTAAGGAGAAGTTACTTCTTTGAGCTATGCTTTGCTGCATTGAGATCATCAAAAAAATCAAAGGAAATAAGCAAGAAATGCTACTTTTTTTCACTTCGCTAAAACTATACTCTTGTTTCGATAAGATTGGGAGAGAAGAAATCATTTCATCAGTTTAAAATGGTAGGGAAAACACCCCTGGTTCCCATATCCACAACCTGCTCCCCCAGTAAAGGTTCATATTTTCCATTACCATTAGGGTCTTTCCATTCAAAACTGTTGTTTATTGAGATAACCATTTGAATATTCACATCTTCCTTAGGGCTTTCGGGAATGATAAGAGGGGAAAGAAATATGCCTGTAACCACACATGAACCTTCAGGTACCGGAGATGTATCGCTAATTGGATTAGGCACCGTCGTTTCAGGTGCATCCTCTTCAGATAAGTAGTTGAAAGGGAAACCTTGAATATCACCTGTTGTTTCCAAACCAAAATACCCCTGCAATTTGTTCCCATTTACGGTTACTGTCTGTTTTTCTATCATATAGGAATCGATAAACGTATTGAATCCTAAAAAAGAAGCCACAGTTCCACTAACATCTATATCATCGTTAATCCCTGTGGGCCAAGAATTATCCAAATTGGAAATACCACTAAGGTTATAGGTGATTTTGTATTGTTGAAACCCTATTGAGCTCCTAAAGTATTCATACGTTCCAGATGCAATGGAGTTGAGCGGAATACTGATTGTATTGTCGCTTTCCGTTAAAAACAATTCGTGCTCAAAATCAATGGCGGAAGTACCTCCTTGGTCTGTAGTTGGGGAAGAAAAAACGGTTGCTCCATTTTCAAAAGGAGTAAATTTATTGGGGTACAATCCGATAAAATGTAGTCCCAATACTTCAAAATCTGGATTTTGAGCTGCGTTTCCTTCTGGGATGTCAACTGGGTTGCCCAAATTATCCAATCTATCTGCATTGGTGTCCATGATAAAAGTGATGTTCAACATGAAATTGCTGGAATCCATTGCATCATCCGTGTTGTTCTCTAAATCCGAAGAACAAGAAAACCATATACTAGATGCCAAAGTCAAAAAAATAAATCCACGTCTCTTCATAACTATGGTTATTTGTTATTAATTCTTTCCTGGATTAATCAATATCCAAACCAGGAAGGAGTGCTTTTTATCAAAGTCCCATCTATTATTTCATCAAGCCATTTTTCATACCAATCCAAAAAATTATCTCCTTTTGCAAACTTTGGCATTCCTAAGTCCATGCTCAGGTTAACCACCCTTCCTTTATGTGTTCCATTTAAGACAATTCCGTGCAGATAGGAACATCCCTGAAATCCAATAGGCAGAACCCCTGCATACAATTTGTTTATTTCCCGATGATAATCATGATCGGAAATGTCTTCCTGTCCAAGTAAATCCGTTAAGCGATGCCAAGTCTCTTGGTCCATTTCCGGTGTTAGAATACATTCCTTCCCTAAATGCTCTTCGGGATTGGAATAAAGGAGTTCTTCAACACCGATTCCTAAGGGGAATAGACCATAAAATGGACCTGCTCCAGAGTTTCTATACCCATTTCCACCATTGCCCACATGTTTCAAGAACGCTCTGTAACATTCTGGTAAACTCACTGAGTATTCCAATTCAAAATTTTTTATTCTTTCGCTATCTGCTGGTTTATTAAGGTGATATTTATGGCTCCCTGATCCAAAAACCCTTAAATCACTATCACTCTCCTTTGCCTTAGCTAGCTTTTCTACGATTTTTCCGATTTGAAAGTGAAAAGGTGATGCCACAGGGTGAATACTTGATTTAATCTTCAAAGTATTAAAATCATCTGGGCCTATATCCTTGAATTGATGGTTGCAGCTTTTGGATTGACGAGTGGGGTTTTATGAAGTGATTGGTCTTTTTGTATTTGTGAAATCAAATTATGATTCCGTCAAATTCCATGCTGTTTTCATCAATCGAGCAAGTTATTGCAAGAACCAAAGTGGTAGGTTTACGCCATGATTGCTTTTTGGACAATAATTATTTTAGCAGCACTGGCTTTACTTTATATCTGGTATCGTTTGATAAAATTGGTTATCCCTTCCAAAAGCTTGGAAATTGAATCAAACCCGTATACAGAGACGGTTGAATCACACAACTCCAGTAGAAGGCGTTCACACAAATCTTCGATATGGAAAAAGCTTATGCACCTGATTTTCCAATAAATATTATTGAAAATCAGTCTGACAACCACGCATACATTATAGAAATAAGGTTATCCTTATAATTTGATTATTTTTAGTGTGTAAGAGTCGGCATAGTTTTCCTTATGGAATTTAATCAAACCTTACTTTTCTTTTTTAGTGCACTCGGTGCCTTTAATGGGCTGTGCCTCGCTCTATATTTTTTATTGTTTGCTAGGCCCAACCACATTTCCAATAAGTTTTTGGGGTTCTTTTTGCTCATGTTGAGTGTCCGAATAGGTAAATCCGTTGTTTTTTATTTCAATCCCGATTTGGCTTTTATATATCTTCAAATTGGGTTATCCGCTTGCTTTTTTATTGGTCCGTTCCTTTATTTCTACATCCGGTCCATGATAGAACCCAAAAGTAAAATTCAAACAACATGGAAGTATCATATAGCTGTTTTACTTCCATTGATTGTGCTTGTTGGGTTTCTATACCCATTTGAAAACCATATTAAACTTTGGAGACCTTATATAATCTATAGCATCTATCTCCAATGGTTCTTCTACATTTTGGCTTCTGGATGGATTTTACGCTTTAAACTGAATGCACTGTTTTCCTCACCTCAAAAATTTGACGCCCAGAATGTTTGGATTTTGAGTGTTTTTCTGGGTAACCTTGTGATTTGGGCCGCTTATTTCTTCACCAATATCACATATTATCTGGTTGGGGCACTTACCTTTTCCTTTCTTTTTTACCTTTTGGCCCTATTGGTATTCTTGGGGAAAAAGAACAAACAAAACATATTCATAGCCGATCATAAATACAGCGCTAAAAAAATACAGCCTACACAAGCCAATACCTTGTTGGAGAGACTACAAGAGTTAATGACCCAGGAAGAGCCCTATACCAATGCCAATCTTAAATCCTCTGATATTGCCAAAAAAGTAAACATAACGGTCCATCAGTTATCACAACTGTTGAATGAAAATCTTGGAAAAAGTTTTCCTTTGTTCGTTAACGAATACCGTATAGCTAAGGCATGTACCATCATAAAGTCCAATACTCCACTAACATTGGAAGCTATTGGTTACGAGTGTGGATTCAACTCTAAATCCACCTTTTACACTACGTTTAAGAAAATTACCGGAGTTACCCCATCCCAGTACAACAGGTAGTACAAGAGTTCATATTTATAAATCCGAACTCCAAATTTATAACTTGTAATTTGAGACTTTACCAAAAGAAGCAATTTGTCCAAAAATTCAGGACAAATGAAACATATCTATCTTCTGTTGCTGGTCTTCGGTCTTTTGGGGTGTAAAAATTCTACCGAACAAACAACACAAGAGACTCCTATTTCTTCTGTTTCACCAGAAGAGAAAGATAACCGAATACTTTTTATAGTCTCAAACCAACATACCTATGGAAAATCCACTATAAACGCAGCCAACCACTTTGCTGAAATTGTATTTGCCTATGATGTATTTATTAAAGCGGGTTATGCTATTGATTTTGTAAGCCCCAAGGGAGGAGCCATACCCATTGGATATTTAAACACATCCGATGCATTGGAAAAACAATACCTCTATGATTTTGAATTCATGGGACAACTTAAAAACACCTTCACGCCTCAACAAATTGACCCATCTAAATACAAAGCTGTTTACTATGGAGGTGGTGGAGCTGCCATGTATGGAGTGCCTGAGAACAAGGCGATTCAAAAAATTGCAATGGCCATTTACGAAGAAAATAATGGTATAATATCCGCCATTTGTCACGGAACCGCCGGAATAGTGCATCTAAAAACCAAGGATGGAAAATTCCTTTATCAAGGAAAAAAAGTGAATGGCTTCCCCAATTTATTTGAAAATATGGAAGCTGCCTATTACCAAGAATTTCCTTTTTCTATAGAACAGACCATTCAAAACAGAGGAGGGGATTTTAGCTTTTCTGAAGAGGGTTGGGATAACTACTTTGTCTTGGATGGACGTCTGATTACTGGGCAAGACCCAACAGCTGCTGCATCCGTAGCCGAAAATGTAGTTAAAACCTTAAAAAGCCAAACTAAATGAAGAATATGACCTTAGTGCTCTTACTTTTTGCAAGTGCTTCCTTCACGTATGCCCAAACTGAATTGGAAAGTATTAACAAAGTACTCTATGACTACATTGAAGGTACTGCCAATGGTGAACCTGAAAGGCTTAGAGAGGCATTTGACGAAGATTTCAATTTATACTTTGTGAGAAACGATTCATTACAGAAGTGGCCTGGAAAAAATTATATAAACAATGTAAAACCAGGACAAAAAAGTAATCGTATTGGCAGGGTACTTTCCATAGATTTTGAAGGAGATGCCGCTAGTGCAAAGGTTGAAATACTGATGCCGGGTCTAAAGAGGATTTACACCGACTACTTCTTACTATTGAAAGTTGACCAAAAATGGAAAATCATCCACAAAACATTCACTTTTAAAAACTATCCAAAATGAAACTTTTAGGAAAAAAGAAAGGGAATATAGGTTCTCTTAGTGTTTTTTTAATCCTTCTATTACTTGCTGGAATATCAGTTTATCCGCAGTCCGCTAGGGACTCAGAAAAAGCAATTGATAGTATTTTCAGTCAATGGCAGAAAAAACAAGTTCCAGGAGTTGTAGCAGGGCTTATTTATGGTGATAATCTTGAATATAGCAAAGTCTATGGCTATGCAGATGTAAAAAACCAAGAGAAGAATACGGTAAACACCCAATTTCAAATTGGGTATTTGTCCCGACAATTTGTGGTTTTTGGAATTCTTGTACTCGAAAATCAAAGTAAGTTATCCTTGAACGATCCTATCCAAAAGTATGTAACAGATTTTCCCAAATTCGAACATGAACTTAAGATTTCGCATTTGGTAAACCATAGTAGCGGTCTGGACAATCATACTATGTTAAGAAGGATAATTGGCGTAAAAAACAATGATACCCACACACATGAAGAAGCTTTGAACCTGATTAAAAGTCAAAATAAACTGAACTATGTTCCTGGAACCGACTTTTCGCATATGACCTCCAAAACTGAAATCACCCTAATGTTGGAACTCATCAAGAAAGCTTCCAGTCAATCAATTACCAATTTTATGACTGAACATATTTTCAATCCCTTGGGTATGAAAAACACCAGTTTTTCGAAAGATTATAACAGTATTGTCCACAATCAGGCGATATCCTATCAGAATCAAGGAGATACGCTAAAGTTCAGTAAGGTTAACCATGAAAATGTGTTTTACACTTCTGCAGAAGATATGTTGATATGGTACAGTGCTCTTACGGGAAAATCAAAATCGAACCTAACACCTATCTTCCAAAAACTAGATAGCCCAGTTAACCTTGAAAATGGGAATGAATTTAATTCTTGGTGGGGCAAATTGACTTTGGGAAGATCATTCTATCATTTAGAAAGAGGTTTACCGGCCTATTGGCAATTTGGTCGCATTGGCGGCTATGCTTCAAATGTTTTTCGTTTTCCAGAGCAGAATCTGACCTCATTCGTTATGGGCAACAACAATGCATACAATGGTATGCCGGCCATGCTACATGCTAATCACTATATAGAAGATAAATACACCAAACCTAGTGATATAGACCCAAGTTTATTAAAAACCAAGAAATTATCAACTTCAGCCTTAAAGAACTATGAGGGGCTATATTGGGACTCAAAACGAGGCATAGCTCGAAAATTAGAGGTAGAGAACGATACACTTTTTTACAAGCGTTTAGACCAAGACGAAGGAGCGCCCATGGTTCCATTGGCAACATCAGAAACATTTCAATTGGTAGTTGAGGGAGATGAAAAAATAGTCTTTTCCTTTAAAAACAGTAATGGTTCAAAAGCGTATGATATCACCTTAGGTGAGAGCAGTCCATATACCTATATTGAGTACACTCCAACTACAGAAACTCCAGAAATTCGCAACGAATACTGTGGCACTTTTTATAGTAAAAACCTGAAAGTTATATATGATTTTGAAATTGACGAACAACAACTTATCGCAAGAGGTCCAAACGGCAGAGTAGTTGTTTTTTATTCGGTTATGAAAGATACGTTCCGAAGCGATGCTCCCGAATTTGGCAGTATTCGTTTTGAAAGAGATGCCAGTGAAAAAATAAGTGGGTTTGCCATTTTTACGGATGGTATCCAAAATTTAAAGTTCACCAAAATGTCAAGCATCTTTGATACCTCGAAAAACAGACTTCCCTAAACGTTTGGTCTTTTAAGGCAAACCGATTCATTTCGCTACTTTTGTACCTCAAAACAAAAAGTACAATGAGTGACCGTTTGGTAGCCCCTTCTTTACTTGCAGCCGATTTTGCCAATATGAGGCAAGACATCGAAATGGTTAACCAAAGTAGGGCAGATTGGTTTCATTTGGATGTAATGGATGGCGTTTTTGTGTCTAACATCTCCTTTGGGATGCCAGTCATTAAAGCTATGGCCAAGCATACCCAAAAAATACTGGATGTACATTTAATGATAATTGACCCCGACAGGTATATTAAAACCTTTGCCGAACTGGGAAGTGATAATCTTACGGTACACATTGAAGCCTGCAATCACCTACATCGCACGGTACATGCTATTCAACAAGAAGGTATGAAAGCAGGGGTTGCTCTAAACCCACATACTTCCATTAATCTATTGGAAGACATTATCCAAGACGTTGATTTGGTTTGCGTGATGAGTGTTAATCCTGGTTTTGGAGGACAATCCTTCATTGAAAACACATATAATAAGGTCAGTGATCTAAAAAATCTGATTGAAAAGAAAAATTCAAACACACTTATTGAAATTGATGGTGGGGTAACTACGACAAATGCCAAAAGATTAGTGAATGCAGGAGCTGATGTATTGGTTGCTGGTAGTTTTGTTTTTGGAAGTGAAGACCCCGCAGCTACCATATCGGCCCTTAAAGACGAAATTTCATGATGCAGGATTATGACTTGGCTATAATAGGTGGAGGGCCCATAGGTATTGCATGTGGTTTGGAGGCCAAAAAAAAGGGGCTCTCTTACATTATTATTGAAAAAGGCACTATTGTCAATTCCCTTTTCAATTACCCTATTAATATGCAGTTTTTCTCTTCCTCCGAAAAGCTGGAAATTGATGACATTCCTTTCATTAGTAAAGAGGCCAAGCCTAAACGGAATGAGGCTCTGGAGTATTATCGTAGAATCGTCACTTCTAACCAACTCAATATTCATTTGTTTGAGATTGTTAATGAGGTAGAGAAATATGATGATTCTTTTGCAATACATACATCCAAAAACAGCTATAGAAGCAAAAACATCATTGTAGCCACGGGATTTTATGATTTGCCGAATAAAATCAATGTGCCCGGAGAAGATTTGCCCAAAGTTTCGCATTACTACAAAGACCCACATTTTTATGCAAGTCAAAAGTTGGCAGTGGTAGGAGCAAGCAATTCAGCTATTGATGCAGCGCTTGAATGTTATAGGAAGGGAGCCGATGTAACGCTGATTATTCGAGGTCCCGAAGTTGGTCAGCGAGTAAAGTATTGGGTTAGACCGGATATCATCAACCGCATAGAAGAGGGAAGTATCAAGGCCTATTACAATTCCACAGTAAAAGAAATTCTTGATGGGGAGCTTATTTTGGATACCCCGGAGGGAGTAATCAGTTTACCAAACGATTTTGTTCTCGCCTTGACCGGGTATATGCCCAATTTTGAGTTTTTGGAACAGCTTGGCATCCAACTTTCCAATGATGAAAAAAGACTGCCTCAATACAATCCAGATACTATGGAAACAAATGTTGAGGGGCTTTATTTGGCAGGTGTCATATGTGGAGGTATGGAAACCCATAAATGGTTTATTGAGAATTCAAGAATCCATGCCAAAATCATCATACAATCGATTTTGGAAAAAATGCAATTGGTTCCAAGGGTTTGACTCTGAAAAAGTAAGACCATAAATCCGTATTTTTAGAGGACAACCTTAAACCATTAGTATGGACATGGCCATGCAGCTGCATTTGGCAGCACAGTACCTTGCCACAACAGCAATCAGTTTTTTGGATGAAAAAGAGGATGACAGTCACACCAACTTGGCCTTTTCCAACACGGAAAAGAGTCTTGAAACATGGCCTTTGGACCAGAAAGGGACCAAGCTTTGTTTGGACTATCCCAGTTTTTCCTTGAAGTGGGTGTCTGGTGAACCAAAAACATTCGCACTTCTTGGAAAATCACATGAAGAGGTGGTCAATTGGTTAAAAGAAGTCTCAGCCCATTTGGATTCTTCAAAAACCTATGAATACAAGCTTCATTATGATCTTCCCTATCAAATAGGTACGGATGAAACATTCCAGCATAACAATCCTGAAAAAGTGGAAGAGCTGGTTCAATTAAGAATAATGGGCAATACGGTCCTTGCCGAGGTCTTAAAAGAAAATCAATTGAGTTCTGACATTCGAATTTGGCCACATCATTTTGATACCGGAGCTTTCTCATCTTTGGACGAGGATTCAGAAACAGCAGTGGGAATGGGACTCACCATTCCTGATTCACTCATGGATGATTATTATTTTTATATCAGCGGATATCAGGGTCACACAAGTTTGGATACCTCTAACTACAAACCCTTGACCAAAGGACAGTGGTTGAATGATGGTTTTAAAGGAGCTGTATTACCCGTTTCGGATTGTACCAAAGAAGATGCCGTAACATTTTTCAATCAAGCTATTCAAGCATATAAGCTGTAATTTTTATAATGTTTGGTTAGTTGATGTTATATATTGGATTTTCATCCATATATTTTTTTATGGTCTCCGGATTCATGTAACGTTGATTCGTTTCAGGGACATTCCCCATTTCCAAGGCCTGCGTAGCACCCTTCCATTCAATAATTCCCAGTGCTTTGCGAACAAAACTACTCCAATCCAATAATTGATATCCCAATCCTTGGGTAACGGCTCGCTTATCGGTTTCAAACTCAAATCTGTCAACAAAAGAGGGCTTTCCAAGTTTGAATCCAAGTCCTATCAATTGAAAACTGGTTTGTGATCTATACTCTAAGATATGTGCAATCTCGTGTCCCAAAACTCCTATTTGCGCATTATACGGCAGATTAGAAAACAAAATTGGAGTAAAACTCTCTATAGTCTCCGAGCTAATCGTAATGACATAAGTCCTCCATTTTTTAGGCAAAAAGACATGCATTATTCTGGGCCTTGAGGTCAATGGAGTCTTTCTCTTCTTGAATCGAAACTTAATTCGAGTATCCAGCAATTGTGGATAAAAAGACAGAGCGGTTAATACCTGAGTCCCTATTTCTTTTGGAAATTTTTTCTTCAAGGAATATTTCTTGTAATCGGATGCTCGAAAATCTTTTGGAAGAAACTTCACTTTTGGAGTTTGGGTAAAAGCTGAACTGCTTAAGCCCATAAAAAGAATCAGAAACAAAAATTTCAAATTCCTTTTCATGAAATCAAAACCTAAAGACCAAACATAAACTGAAGGGCAATGCTTGCGATAAAGTCCTGTGCCACCTCATCACCATTCGTAACAATATTGATTTCACGCCCAAATCCAAGGGTGAGACCAATTTGCGAGGAAGAATTTTTTATGGGGAGAAAGTAACCCCCTTCCAAATAGGGTTGCAATACCAGAATGTCCGTCGTACCAGAAATTGGGTTGTCTGCTGGTCCAACATCGGTCCAATCAATTTCCAAACTCCATAAATCCGTAATCAGTCCCGCCACAATCTTTCCAGTTTTTAATGGAAAATGCTTTCTAAACCCTATGGAGCCTCCAAAACCCTCTCCTTCTTCGGTCAGGTTTACATCGCTGAAGTCTTGTCTATCAGTAAAATTGGCTCCCAACCTAAACAAGAGTGAAGATTTTTCATTTAAATATGTCTCCAGATTTACAGTGGGAATAATTCCGGCAGGATAGGCTTGCACAGATAACCCGAGATATGTTCCCTCATTTACTGGTGTTTTCTGGGCAGATACTGAAATCGCAGTTAAAATGAAGAAGGAAAATAAAAAAACAAACTTCACTTTCATCTTAAATAGCCTTTATTTGTTGTTCTACAATATTGCTATCCTTCAGCATAGCCCTGCCGTCTTTGAAACTAAGATAGGTGTATCCTTTTTTGTGATTCATGATACTGATATCATTCATCATTTTCCAATGCCTGAAAATTTCCCTCCATGCAAAGAAAACCGAATGTTTTGGGTCATAAATATGAGTTGGCTCCCCTCCTGCTCCATTAATTTCTATAATGCTGAATTTTTCGCCCCTGCTCAATTCTTCAAATGAATTATATAGTACATCCAAACGTCCATAATGAAAGCCTTCCACTTTGGAACAAACTTCATCTATGGTTTCCAAAAGTTCGTCATTGAGCAAGTAGGTAACATCCCTAAATTCTGCACCTCGGGTATGGCTCCCGAAGGGAACCAAAATGAATTCTTTCCCAGGGTCTAAAACCACATTCAGTTTGAAACCATATTTTTTTTGTAGTGTTTTTAGCTGAAAATGACTACGCGGGTTTTGTTTTATTAACTGTAAAATTGAGCTTTTTCCGTCACCAACGACCGATAAAAACTTCTTGGATACCATACCGGTTATCCTTCCCTTTTCTTCTCCCGGTTTTCTTACATAAAAAATGCCCAATTCGTTTTGGTAGGGAATCAATTCTTGCACCAAGAAATCATCGTGCATTCGCAAGAAGTAATTTCGAAATTCTTCTTTGTTCTTGATTTTGTCCACACCAAAGGATTTCATTCCGATATCCGGTTTTACGATAAAGGGATATGAAATGCGTGACGAAAACACTTTGTTCAAAGCATTTTCCAAATTCTCTTGTTTTGAAATGTATACCGTATTTGGGTAGTTGCCCGGTGGAATCAAATCGTAAATCTGCATTTTGGATTCCATGGCCATTCCTCCATTTTTCATGGTCGGGTTCGCGGCATTGAAAAAGAAAAAGGAACGTGCCCTCAAAGAGAAGTATAGCCAAACTGGAAACATAGGATAATAGACCAAGGGGAAAGGCCAATACTCCCAATGCGTCCATTTATACAATTTTAGCTGCCAGTTTTTCATTTTAATGGAGGGTTAACTGGTCTGTATTAAATGATATAACTGATTTCTTGTCATTCAAAAGGTCAAAATGCCCCAAGGAAATATCATCTTCTTTCAAAACGGCTTGGGTCACACTGAACGTTTTCAAGCCGGTCTTACGGTCTATGATAAAGCCATTTTCAAAATCTGAATGATTGTTGGAATGGAAATCGACCACATCTTCTGGATTAACATCTAAAACATTCCCCATAAAATTGGAAAAAAGCGATTCTCGGTGTCGTATCACTTCTTTATCATAAAGGGTCGCCGAAGACCAAATATAGTTTTCCGAATTACTTAAAGGTTTTCTATGTCGTTTAGTTTCATCCCAACGCATCTCCAATAATCGTCCTTGTTGGAACAGCACTACGGTAAATGGTTCTATCCCTTCCAAATCAATTTCATCAAGGTATTTTTCCGGTGATTCCTTTGACATGATGTCCAAAAGAACCAAGCCTCTACTTTTTCTATAGTTCCCCAATGATTTATGTCTCTTGAAAGCTCCATTTAACAACACCCCAACATGACCCATTTCATTAATGGCAAACCAAGTTCCTCCCGCTTTGGGGTCTTTTGGAAACAAAAGGTCAATCCCATTAACAATCTCCCGTTTTGGCTCAAAAGCGGTGGGGCGCGAAATGTGTTCGTCCCTATTGGAAGTGATATAATAATTTCCCTTATTTGCTATGAAGCTTACTGTGCACATACCTTTCTATATTGCATAGTTGATGGTGCCACACCAAATGATTCGGGCAAATCCAACTCCGTAAAGTGTTGAATTCCAACCTTTATAAGAGCATGGTGATGAATGGCATGTTCCAAATTATACATCACTTCGCGATAATAGTTGGAATCCAAAGTGTTTTCTTCACCACCCAATTCGTAAGTAACCTTTAAAGGTCTATTTGGTTTTTCCAACTGTTCTTGAATGATTTCCAGTTGCTCTATGGCAAATACAACCTCATTTTCAATTCTTGGATTACGCTCCCTTCTATCATACGAAACATCCTCGGTTTCATAGCCGTTGATAAGGCATAAATAGAGCTCAATAACATGTCGTGTATGTTGTCCTATACTGGAATTGGAGAGTGTTGAACAAGGAGAATTATAACAATCCGCTGGGAGTTGTTGCAATATATGTTTGAATTGTTCTAAAGTGTTTAATGATGAAATGAACATGGAGGTTTATTGTAATTTAAGGTTAAGGCGTTTTTTAATCAACAAGAACGTAAGATAAAGTGAAAATCCCAGATATAACAGTCCCATAAAAAGATTGGTCACTTTGCTATAGTCTTGATAATTGCTGAATACATATTTACCCAGAAAAATAAAAATCAGAAGTGCAATAATGGAACCTACCCCAATACCCCACATATAAAATGAATACGATTTACCAGAGCGTTCCAAAATTCCTTTGGTAGACAAAACCTTGGTCCATGTCATCCAAAAAGGAAAATGCAAGGGGTTAAGGGCGCTCAATAACAATCCCAAGACAAATGAAGAACCTATTTCAGGTAGCGCCGTAAATTGCGGTCCCGTTTCAGAAACTTGACCAGCATCTATAAAACTGAGAATCGCCAAATACAGAAGCAATATAATTCCCAAAGGGAAGAGATAGTTGCTGATTCTATCAGTCAATGTAAGCCTTTCATTTCCATAAATTGCTAAGCGTACCACTACAAGTTCCACCAAGACCACGGCAATGGCGAACCAAATAGCTGAAACAACACTTTGTGATGCAGCTATATCAAATGCAGTCAAGTTTAAAGTCCCCAAGGGTAAAGCTCCCAAAAAACTTATTGAAAAACCTGAAAATAAAACCTTTAGACTTTTTCGCATCTAATACCCTTCTTGACTAAACATGGAGAAATTAAGAACTAATCTTCCGCTTGTACTACTTTTTACTTTTAATTTTTTCCCAATTTACATCAGCTTTGGCCTGAAGCTTATCTGGCGACTCTTTTTCCCAAAGTTCCAAGGTGTTCGTTTTTCCCTTGTTGTAAAATAAGTACAATTTATTATCTCGTATCTCGTAGGTCTCGGGATTCACGCTCACCTTTTTACCAGAAACAGCTACTGCATAGGCACAATACCCTCCGTATTGAGGCACATACTTTTCAGGATTTGCTGTGAATTTATCCAAATTACTTTGAGATGAAAACTTATAGCTTACCTCATCAAACTTTGTGCTAAACTCTGTTTTACCTTCTATAGCTTGATTGTCAAAATAGGAAACCACATCGTAACCGTTGGCTGCATAGCCTTTTTTTGTATTGTAATCTATGGATTGAGCGGAAACAATCAGTCCCATAACTAAAAACGCGAACGAAATAATATTTTTCATATCAGTAAATTGATGATTCTTTATTCAACTTTTTAATTTGGGAAACGTCAACACGTAAAATGTGCCAATCTCCCAGTTGTTCAGCCAATCCATTTAAGATTGAAGGTTGGCCTATATATGGTAGTATGTCTTTGTGAATAGGATTTCCTTTCAAATCAGTCAATAAAAAATAATCCGATATTGCATTTGGGTCATCTGAAACCAGCACTGGAGGGATACCACCAGAAATACAAAGTGCAGCACAACTCCTGTGAATTTTACCGTATCCAGGCTTCATAACTCCAAAATAACACTTGGGGTCAACTATCTCTCCTTCAACACTAATGGCACCCAATGATTCTGTAGAAATAGACTTCGTGGGTTTGGAATCGGTAAGACTTACTTTCTGGCTATCATCAATTTGTAAAAGAGTCTTGCCATTGTAATAAATCAAATTTCCTTCTATGGTAAGATGTTTGCCTTCCAGATACTCCTTCTTGATTACGGATATCCTTCAAATAAGGGTTTGGTCCAAATTTGCCAAAGCCCAAAAGCACCACATTTTTGTAGGTCCCCTCAGTCAATTCTACCTGAAGCATGGGATAGGGCATTTCATGATAAACTCCTGAAACCTTGGTAGCAGAATCAAAATCAAAAGAACTGTTACTGGCCGTATTCTGAAAAATACCAAACAACAGAGCCCCCAAAATCAGAAACCCTATTCCGAATAGAACAAAGTTCTTCAGGCTTTTCTTGGTTAGAGTTCCCACAGAATGTTCCACATACCCGATATAAAACTCGTCTTTTTGTTTCATTTTAGATTTTTGCAGGTTTCACTTCTGTTCCTTCTGGCAAAGCTTCAGGGTTGATAAAAACCCATCCATTTTGCACTCTAAGCTGATAAGTCGCCACTTTTTCGGTAAAGGGAGGTGGTGACTGACCATTTTGAGGCAAATACTGGTATCCATGCCAAGGACAGGTAACGCATCCATCCACAATCTTACCCTCTCCCAAAGGACCTCCTTGGTGTTTGCATACATTGTGGATGGCCGATAGTTTACCTTGATATTTGAAAATTGCCACACGTTCCTTATCTACTGTAAATATTTTAGCGCGGTTTTCCCGAATCTCATTTATTTCGCAGACCTTCAGCCAGCCTTCATTATCGACCTTTCCGTTTTCATTATCCATTTTGGCTTCCTTAAAAGCGGCTGTAATATGAAGTCCTGAAACCAGAATAAATCCTGCCAACATTATTCCAATGGTTGGTAGGGATGGTTCTTGCTGAAAAGCCCCTAAAAAAACATGGAGCAGAATTAAGGCATAGGCCACGTAGACCATCATATGAAGGCCTTTCCAAATCTTCGGTGATAGGTTTTTCAAAAAGAAGTCATGACTCGTAGAGGCCATGAAGAACAAAATCAGCAATGCCAAAAATCCCAAAACCTGAAAAGGAAAATTGGTCAAGGAGCCATAATCCATGTTTGAAGTAAAAACAGAAATGATTGGATTTGTATTTCCCAAAGTATGAAACTGAATAATGGCAAAGGTTCCATGAATCAAAGCGGCTAAGAACATGCTTACTCCCAAGTGCCTTCTATTATATAGAATAGGAAGAAATTGTGGATTTAAACGGCTGAGGGGGCCTATAATCAAAATGATGTGCAACATCAGGACTGCCAAAGAGCCAAAAGCCCGTATTATTAAAGTTTCCGCTGTTCCTTCGGGGTTCAGTAGTAAGGTGAGTGCTATGAACAACACCAAATACAATATCATGGACAAGGCAAAAACCTTGTCATACTTTTTCTTATGCTTGTTCCAAAGCACCAATTTATAGTCCAGTCCCATTAGAATTCCAATTTTAGAATTTGTTGGTTCTTTATTTCGTCCATCACAATAAAACCTTTGATAATTCCTGTACTGGGAAATGAGTAATTGCCTATTCCCTGTAATTGGCCAAGCACCGCACCTTTTTCTCCCTTCCCATTAATTTCGTATACCACCGAAGATGTAGCTCTTAAAGGGGACTTAAGCCAAATGTTGAGTAAATACTGCTCAGATGTATTGGATAGTACGACCTTTATTTCGGCATTCTCAATTTCCTCAACCACATTTCCTTTAACCTCAGCCATGTAAAGATTTTCTGATGAAGAGAAAAAGTCAAGGTTCTTTCCAGAAAGAAATAGGAGAATCGCCAATGTGGGGGTCAAAATCATCCACATCCATTTATGTCTTGTTCGTAATCGATAATCCATTTCTTATTCTTTTATATTTTGGAACAGACGCTTTATGAGAAAGGGCCATGTGGCCACTACACCAGGAAAAAGCAATAGTCTGACAACCTTTTTACTATTTCCCATTATGGGGTCGATTCGTTTTGCGAAAAAAATGAAGTAGAGTCCAAATAGAAATCCTGCCAAAAAGTAAATCTGGAGAATAATCAAAAATGTAAATATTGCTGTCTCCATATTAAATCAGATTTACATCTGTGATAACTTCCAAAACGGCAGGTCCGGGTTGTTCAAAAAGTGATTTCATTGTCTTCATAAGATCTTCTTGTTTCTCCACACGTTTTCCCCAAGCGCCACAGGATACTGCAAAGTCAGCAAAGTTTGGGTTGGAAAGTGAAGTTTTCCATACATCAAACTCCCCAGCCCTTTGCTCTTTGGAAATTTTACCCAACTCATGATTGTTCAGAACTATAAGCTTCACTGCCATGTTATACTTTACCAAAGTGTTGATTTCAGCCAGGTATTGACATAGCCCTCCATCACCTGCAACCGCCACCACCGGTCTGGAACTCCCAACAGCGGTCCATGCTCCAATTGAAGCGGGAAGTGCGAAACCTATGGAGCCCAAATAGCCAGACATTAGAAAATCGTGTTCTTTCGATTCAAAATACCTACCGAAAGAGTAGGCATTGTTGCCCACATCCACACACATTACCGCATCTTCCGGGGTAAGCTGGTTCATGGCATCAAAAACAGCTATGGAACTAACTCCATTATCCGATGTTTCCAATAATCGCTTCGCCTTTTCGCTTCGCCAAATCTTCCAGCGTTCAGCAATTTCGTCGGTTTGGTCAATGGTATCGATAGCATCTTCCAATTCCGAATCGAATATTTCCAGGGTTCTTGAAATTTCTCCCCAAACGGCTACTTCTACCTGATGGAACTTACTCAGGGCCAGGGGGTCAAAATCAACTTGGATTATGGGCTTTTTTGGAGTTATACCGGTATGATTGGAAAACGAAGCCCCAAAAACAATCAAAACATCTGATTCATTCATAAACCAAGAAGCAATGGGAGTGCCACTTCTACCCAAAACTCCTCCACCCAAAGGATGGTTATCCGGAATCAATCCTTTCCCTTTGAACGTAGTAACCACGGGAGAATTTAAACTTTCTGCAAATCTTATAATGGCCTTTTTGTGTGCCCTAGCTCCATGACCCATTATTATTACGGGCCATTTTGATTGTCTTATAAGGTTTACAGCATCCTTCACGGATTCCTTTGGAGGTGCAATTTCCAGAGTAGTTATTCTTTTTTCAGGGGTTTGTGGTTTTGCATTAGGCTTGGCTTTTCGCTCTTGGACCTCATCCGGAAAGGTAAGATGTGATACATCACGTTTCAAAATCGCATGTTTAATGGCAAGTGACATCAATTCCCCGTGTTTGGAATCACTCTGTACCTGGTGATTAAATTCAGCCACACTACCAAAAGCCTGAACCAAGTCCACTTCCTGAAAATTACCTGTACCCACTACTTGAGTGGCCACTTGACCGGTCAAGGCCAATAAGGGAGCTCTATCCACCTTGGCATCCCACATACCAGTGAACATATTGGTTGCCCCGGGGCCCGCTATAGAGAAACAAGCTGCTGGTTTTCCAGTTAACTTTCCATAGGCTGAAGCTGCAAAAGCGGCCGCTCCTTCGTGACGGATTCCATAGAAGTTGAGTTTCCCCTTTTGTTCTTGACGTTTCATAGCATCCGCAAAACCCAGATTGGAATGTCCTACCATACCGAACACCTTTGTCACGCCCCAGTTTACCATGGTTTCCGCCATAATATCTGAAACTGTAGTTTCATGTTCGGCTTCTTCAGGTACTCCAACAAAGATGGCTTCTCCTTCTTCTTTTACCGCAAATGTTTCAATGCCATCATCATAGCCTCCTGGAGGTAGTCCCGTACATGGATGGAAATCCCAACCATGCCATGGGCAACGTAGCATACCATTTTCAATAGATCCCTCTCCCAAAGGACCACCTTGATGCGGACATCTATTGTCCAGGGCAGAAAACTTACCTTCAAAATGAGTTAAGCAAATACCTTTATGTGCAGCAGTTACGGTTTTCACCCGACCTTCGGGAAGCTCTTTTTTGTTGTCGAGCACTTTGTACCAGATACGTTTTTTTTCGTCCATAGTAAGGTTTATTTCGATTGATGGTGTTGTATATTTTTGTTTTTGTTGGATAAGGAAAAGTTAATCAAACACCCAAGGGTAAAAAAGTGATCGTCCAACTCACTAATCACGTATTTGTATTCGGTGAAAAAGAGGAGTTTTCCTTTGGCATAGTGAAATCCCGCTCCAACATTCAACCCAAAAGCTCTTTCAACATGCTCTTCTTGAAATGAGGTGTTATTTTCCGTTTCCCTTTCTTCCGAATAGTTTAATCCCGATAGAGGATAGAATCCTAAACCTCCACCTAAATCTAAAATATAATGAAGGTTTGCATTCGCTTCAAAAAAAGTGATTTCACCCTCTTCAATATCTCTTTTGAAAAATGATACTTCCGGACCGAAACAAAAGTGATGGTCTGTGGCATAGTACAATCTTGCATTCCAGCCTAGAGTCTCCAATTCAGAAGAATAGACCCCTGAAAGTCCGGGCATTATTGTAGGAGGTTCTACTTGAGCTTGTAAATGAAAACTTGACAGAACAAAAACCACAATAAAAAAGACAAATCTTTGCATTTAATTCTATTTTAAAAGTTCTCTAACAAGCATTCAATTCTCCAACTAGGGTTAGAGAGTACGACCATGGCATAAGGGGCAAATAATATTGTTTGGATTTATTAAAGAACCCCTGCATATTTGATTCCTGTCAACTCATGCATTTCTTTGTTAAAGGTGGATAAATCATTATGGTTAAACTTGGTTACATCGTCATAACCACAAGAACGTGCTACAACCTTGATTAAATCATTGGTCGCTGTAAAATAGTTGTGGAGTTGTTTGGCCGAAGCGTCTATAATCAACCTGCTTCGTAGATGTTCTTTTTGAGTGGCTATACCAACCGGGCAATTGTTGCTGCCGCAAGCCCTCATACCCAGACACCCTATGGCTTGAATTGCAGCATTGGATACAGCAATGGCGTCCGCTCCCATCATCATGGCTTTGGCGAAATCTTCGGCTATTCGAAGACCTCCGGTAATGATCAAAGACACATCCGTAACCCCAATTTTATCCAAATACTTTCGAGCACGGGCCAAAGCAGGTATGGTTGGTACATTTATATTATCCCGTAGGATGGTAGGCGCAGAACCGGTCCCCCCTCCTCGACCATCCAAAATGATATAGTCGACGCCTACATCCAAAGCAAATTGGATATCCTTTTCTATGTGACTTGCCGCAATCTTAAATCCTATGGGTATACCACCAGTACGTTCCCGGACTTCATCAGCGAATGCTTTGAAATCCTTTACTCCATGAAAATCAGGGAATGTGGCTGGACTAATAGCCGTTTGACCTTCTTCCAACCCTCTTACCTCAGCAATTTCCTTACTTACTTTATTTCCAGGAAGATGGCCTCCAGTTCCGGTTTTTGCGCCTTGTCCGCCTTTGAAATGAAATGCTTGAACGTTATCCAGCTTATCCCATGAAAACCCGAATTGAGCCGAAGCCAATTCGTAAAAATATTTGGAGTTGTTCTTTTGTTCATCGGGTAACATCCCGCCTTCTCCCGAACAAATACCTGTCCCAGACATTTCCGCTCCTTTGGAGAGCGCAATTTTAGCCTCCCGCGACAGCGCACCAAAACTCATATCGCTTACAAAAAGCGGGATATCCAAAACCAGAGGCCTTTTAGCTTTTGGCCCAATAACCACTTTGGTAGCTACTTCTTCATGGTCCAATAAAGGACGGGTAGCCAATTGAGCTGGTAAAAACTGTATGTCACTCCATTTAGGCAATGTATTTCTGTCCACTCCCATAGAGGCGGAAAAACCGTGGTGCCCTAGATTCTTGAGACCGTTTCTAGCCAATTCCTTAATATAACCGGAATATGGCTCCGTATCCTCAGGATGGGTGTCCGCGTAGGTTCCCAAATAAGCATCACGGTCAAAAGGCTGAGGGTGTTCTAGTTCGAAAGCTTCAATCTCATTTTCATCAATTTTTAAGGAGTCATCTTCAACGAATTCTTGAAACTTATGAAGTTGTTCTTCATTATTATACTCACTAATTCCAGTATCATAGCGATAATCCCAGCCATGGACACCACATATCAAATTCTTTCCATCAATATGGCCATCGGCAAGCAATGCCCCTCTATGGTGACAACGTCCATACAAAACTGAAATTCCAGTTTCGTGTTTGATGATTACTAAATCAGTGTTTTTGACTAAGGCGTAAAAAGGTTGTTTTTCCTTTAGCTCTGAAATCTTGGCGATTTCAATAAGGTTGTTTTGCATTATAAAGTTTGTTGTCAGGTTGTTAAGAGTTCAGTCGAACTCCACTTTTTAACATTACGCCTTAAGTTATGTTAAAAATTGTTTAGTGGCATCACTTTAATTAAAAAAGTCCAAAAGCGTATGCTAGTGGACCTAAATTAACTTTACCATATTGCGTAAGGCGGTAGATTTATCTTGGCGGAGGTCCTCCGGGCGGGCGGTCTCCCGGTGGCCCATGTCGAAGGGCTCCAGACACTATACGTTTTAACTTTTGTTTCTGTTTATCATTACAGATTTTTTCAACCTCACTAAAATATCGGAATACTTCAATCTCTCTTGCTTTTGTCAATGTACCAATCTCTTCGGTAATAGAATCCAATTGTTCATCGCCAAGGCTGCTATTCCCAAGTTCTGAAAAAAGCATTTGCTTTAAATCATTTAATTCAAAGTTAATTTCTCTCATTCTTCGATGGTGCTCTCTATCAAACTCCAAAAAACTAGCAGTTTGGGTTTCATTAAAATTCAATTGTTCAGAAATAAATTCTCTTGGAGGTCTTTGCCTTTGGCTTGGCTTCTTTATCACTAAAAACAGTAATACACCGTTCATGACCATCAAAAAAACCAAAAAAATAATCAATAAGATATTCTTCTTCATCGTCTCCTAATTTAAAATAGAATCTTCCTGGGTTGACGAAAGCCCATAGGCTTCAGCAAAAGTCTGCATTTTTTCCTTTTGGTACGAACTGTTGTAGTAGTACAAAACCCCTAGATTAAGAAAAACAAAGGCCAGTAAAGCTGCAATTTGAAGTTTTGGGTTAAACCAGTTCAACACGGTTAGTACATTTTCTTGGTCATCAAGCTTACCAAGCTTGCTCAGCACCTTGTTCTTAAAAAAAGGAGGAGCACCGACAGATTCAATATCTGAAACTGATTCTATTAAATCATCCAGATGTTTCAAAGTATTTTTTTTTTCATTCATAACTAATCATGGTGGTGTAGAGAATTAGATGTTCTTTTTTGCCAAAACTTGTGCTACCCACCCTCTTTTTTATAATATGTTGTTAAAATTTGTTTTAAGTTTTTCTTGGCCCTAAAAAGTAATGACTCAATTGAGGATATACTTTTTTGGGTAATCTCGCTCACTTCCTTATAGCTGAGGCCATCAATTTTATGAAGGGTAAAAACCACCTTTTGTGCCTCTGGCAACTGATCTATGGCCTTGAAAAGGGTTTCTTGCTGTTCTTTTCGTTCCAGTTGAACACCTGGGTGGTTAAACTCCGTGAAATATGCCGTTTTATCCATTGGCATTGAATTACCACTAAGTAATTGCATAAACCCAAACCCTTTTTTTGTGTTCCTTTTACGGATAAACTCCAAGCTTTTATTTACAGCAATTCGATAAATCCAAGTAGTTAGTTTAGAATTCCCCTTGAACTTGGAAACAGACTTATACACTTCAATAAAAACCTCTTGTGCAATATCTTCTGCATCTTCCGCATTAGGAACAAAGGACAAGCAAGTATTGAAAACCAGCTTTTGGTATTCATCCAAAAGTTTGGAATAGGCTTGTTGTTTTTGGGCCTTTAAATCTTCTAAAAACTGTTTTTCGTCCAAAAGAATACGTGAGAAAGTCAATCACAAAATAAGGGCAATTCAAAAAAAGTTGGTGTCCTGCACAAGTTTTTTTTGGAATTCACATCTAAACCTTCAAACAGAAATCGATAAACAATGAAAACAAACAAGCAATTTTTTTTCCTTGGACTTACCGCTATCGCAATGGTCTCATGCCAGATGAAAGCGCAATCTAACAATAATCAAAGGCAAAGAAGAGAACCTCCGAGTATTGACCAACTTTTCAAAGATTTGGATGCAGATGAAGATGGAAAACTATCAAAAGAAGAAGTAAAAGGTCCATTAAAGGATCATTTCGATGAGATCAACTTGAATGAAGACGGTTTTTTGACCCGAGAAGAGATGGAAAAAGCTCCAAAACCTGAAAGAAGGGGCAATAGAAATAGAGACAATTAAACCATTAAAATGAATGTTATGAAAAGAAATCCAATTTTGATTATTTCTGGATTGATTGTTCTGATGATTATTGCATGTAGTTCCGATACCGATTCAGAAACCTTTGAGGATGAAACCTTTGGTGAAGATGACTATGGCGATGTAAGTCTGAGTGCAGCTTTTACCGAATTCGACTCCAATGAAACCACTATTTATTTGGATGGTAGTAACGTTGTCATTGAAACAACTGGGTTCCCAAACCATGAGACGGTGTATTGGGGTGAAGCAAGCGATATGTACCTGGAAGAACCAGAAGTTGAACTAACACCGAGTATTATCCCCAACTTTGATGGCTCTGCCACCTTGGTAGTTTCTGCAAACCCAGAGTTGGCTTCAAGCAGTACTTCCACAAGTTTGGGGGCCATTGGTATTGCGGTAAGCGGGGCGGCCATTTTTAATGATCAAGAAGGTAACGGACCGCTAAGTGCTGCTGCGGCTAGTTTGGATTGGACTGGAGGCCATATTGGTCCGTCGGTATACCATTATCACCTAGAGCCCAAAGCGTGGTCTGATGATGACGATTCCTTAATTGGAATTCTAGCTGACGGTTTTTTCATCTATGGAAGAAAATGTAATTCCACAGGAGATTACCCAACTGATCTAGATGCTTCTGGCGGTCATGTGGGCATAACACAACATTCATCTGAGCCAGTATATCACTACCATATTGAGAACGAGTTGTATTTAAATCAATATTATGTCATTTTTCCAGGAGACTATCAAGGAACACCGAATAGTATCAATTAAATGGATTCCAGCATTTTTGTTGCTATTTGTTTTTCTGCTGGTTGGAAATACAAAAAATACCGTCCCAGATGCTAGAATAATTAAAAATGTTGAGGTTGAAAAGGAGCTCCTACAATTAAATAGGTTTGAAGGTAGGTGGTATCATGAGGGGGCTCCTTTTAACGGTTACTCGGTCAAGACTCATAAAAATGGACAAATTGCCGAAAAAACTGGTTTCATTTATGGAAAAAGGCAGGGACCATCTTTAAAATGGTATGAGGATGGCATGCTATACAGTCAAAAGAACTATAACAATAATGGGCTTGAGGGAACTTCCAAAACCTGGTGGCCCAATGGACAACAGAGTACTGAATCCAATTATAGAAATAGGCAAAGACACGGTAAACAAATCAAATGGTATCCCAATGGACAGCTGGCTGGAATAACCCAATTTAATAAGGGCAAGGAAGAAGGATTGCAACAAGCTTGGTTGCAGACTGGTAAACTATATGCTAATTATGAAGCCAAAAACGGAAGATTTTTTGGCCTAAGACGTTCTAATCTATGTTATCAATTAAAAAATGAAGTGGTACAGAAGTAGTTTGGGTTTTATCGGATTGTTTGCTTTTCTGGCTTGCACCCAGCCTAGAAAAAAAGAGAAAGTTAGTAGGGTAGCAACTTTACCTTATTACGTAGATGCATCATTTACACCAAAATGGATAAACCCAAAAAGTTTGGATACCCTCAAAATACACCAAGTACCTTCTTTTGAATTAATCAATCAATTGGGGGATAGTATTGATGAAAGGACCTTTGAAGATAAAATTTACGTGACTGATTTCTTTTTTACATCCTGCCCTGGAATTTGTCCGAAAATGACC
Source organism: Flagellimonas ulvae (assembly GCF_049333175.1). Taxonomy (NCBI): domain Bacteria; kingdom Pseudomonadati; phylum Bacteroidota; class Flavobacteriia; order Flavobacteriales; family Flavobacteriaceae; genus Flagellimonas; species Flagellimonas ulvae. The sequence continues at coordinate 3,833,897 of NZ_CP186325.1, read as the reverse complement.
AATAACATGTTATTGGTTCAAAAAGAATTTGAAGCAGATGAAGAAGTATTATTGCTGTCACATTCGGTTACTCCCGATTACGATTCCGTTCCTATTCTTAAGCACTATGCAGACACAAAAGGTGTAATTCCAAACAAGTGGCACCTAGTGACTGGGAAACGAAAGGATATATACAACCTTGGGCGCAATGGATATTTTGTGGAGGAGGATTTAGGTGTGCCCAAAGGGGAGGATGATTTTTTACATACTGAAAACTTCATTTTGGTAGATAGGAACAAGCATATTCGAGGTATTTATAATGGTCTGAACAAAACAGCTATTGCCCAACTGATTGCAGATATCAAAACATTAAAAAAGGAAGAATAACGGCTTTAGGAATTAAGCCATTGTTTAAACTCAGCAGCTCGGTTTTTGCTTATTATAATATCAACTTCTGAGTTAGGGTCTACCAAAATCTTTAGTTGGTTGTTCCCATATTTTATAATCTTACTGATTGCCGAAATGGCAACTATAAACTGTCGATTGGCTCTATAAAAGTGCGTCTCATCCAAATTGGAGAAAAGGTCATCCAAACTAGAGTTGGATGTAGACTGACTTCCATCAAAACAAACTACATAGGTAATTGTACTTTCCATAAAAATGTAAGCAATATCATCTGTGGAAACCGGACGTAGTTCATTTCGAACATAGGTTAAAATACGCTTCTTCCCTTTATCTGTTTGGGTGTTTTGCGCTTCTGGAGCGGTCTCAATTACTCTTTGTTGATAATTATCCAAGTCCTTATTCAGTTTGGCAAGGTTTACCACCTCATCTTCCAGTTTTTGGTTCTTGGCCTCTAACTTTTTCTCGTAAGAGCTACCTATCAATCGTACCATTATCACCGAACACAGGACAATGGAGAAACCCATAATACTAAATATGGTATAGAACTTATTGCGGAGACTATCTATCTGCTCCGTTATTTTATCGGTATTGGCATGCGCCGCAATAATCCAATCAGAATTTGGAACTGGATTCAGATAAATGATTTCTGATTGCAGTTCATTTCCATCTTCAAAACTTCGAATACCTCCGAAGGTTCTTTTACTGGTAAGCAAATCATACAAGTCTTCTGGACTCATTTCCCCATTAACTGAAGAAATGGAAGACTGGTCGGGGTTTACTTGTTGTCCCACCTGTGTAATATCTGGATGGCAAACCTCTCTTCCTGACCAATCGAACATGCAGATAAAACCATTCTCGGTATTCGTATTTTCTATACTTTCCTGAACGTTTTCTATTATGGTTTCTTTATCCACTCCATTTTCCAATTGAAAACCAATCAATTTTGCCACTTCGTTCGCCTCCCTCTTACTGGCCTCCAATTGGGCCTCAAGAAGTTGACTTGCACTTACTTTGATAAAAGACTGGACGGATACTCCAGCGATTAGTATAAAAATAGCCGTGATGGCCAAAAACGTAAAAAAATAAAGTCGGTCTTTACGCATGTTTGAGGTAGAAAATTTTAAGCGACTAAGATAAGAGATAAGTTTCTCATAAACCTCACAATATATTTAGCCAAATAAGTTCCCTTTTATTCCTTTTTAAATCCAAATTTTCCCTCTCACCAACATTTTGTTCTCTAAACCCCTTGATATGGAATTGTTTTGGGCAAACAAAAAACTTAAGTCCAATTCTAAATTCCAACAGATGAAAAACGTAATTAAATTCTTTTTACCTCTGGTATCACTTCTAGTATTTAGCTGCGCAAACGACAGTGAAAGTGATTTGCTGGACCCTATTCCAGAAAGTGTGGATGATGTCAATGATGATGAAATCGTTGACGCGGTCACATTCACTACGGACATCCAACCCATTATTGTCAACAATTGTCAAGGATGCCATTCAAGTCCACCTAGAAACGGTGCTCCTTTCCCTCTAGTCACCTTTCAACAAGTGAGTTCCAGAAATGGTGGCGTACTACGTACAGTTTCATTGCAGACTGGGCAACCAGATGCTATGCCACCCGCAGGGAGAATCCCTCAAGCATCAATCGACCTGATCAATCAATGGATTGAGGACGGATTGATAGAGTAAAAAGCTTAATCCAAAATTAAACACCAATGAAAAATCTTAAAAACACACTATTTCTAGTATTTGCAATTTCAATGCTTGGCTGTTATTCAGTTAATGCTCAAAGCAAATACATTGACAAAAAAGCGAAAATTGCATTTGAAGCTTCAGAGAAACTCTTTGAAGAAGTAAAGGCGCAAACTGAATCTGCTACCGCAATATTTGATTCTCAAACCAATCAAATTGCCTCATTGGCCTTGGTAAAGGGATTTCGATTTAAAAATTCATTGATGCAAGAGCATTTCAATGAGAACTATATCGAATCCGACACCTATCCAAAGGCTACTTTCAAAGGTAAACTGATAGATTTTGATGCCTCAAAGCTTTCAGAAACGCCTTCACAAGTATCAGTGGATGGGAAAATGAAATTGCATGGAAAGGAAAAGACCATTCGTACAGATTTATCGATTTATAAAAAGGACGGTTCCATTGTGATGGAAGGAGGCTTCAAAGTCAAACCCGAAGACTTTGATATCAATATCCCAAAGATTGTAAGAAACAAAATAGCCAAAGAAGTATTGGTACAGATCAACTTTAACCTCATCAAAAAATGAAAGCGAAGAAACGTATTGCCATCATTTTATCAGGGGTTCTTTTGGTTGTGGTGTTTGCTTTTTTAGCTCTCAACTACATGTACAAACCTCACAGAAACATTGCCCAAGAAAGTGTTGTTAGCTCCTTATCTGCCATGGAAATTCATGAAAAGTTTGCTAATCCAAATACTTCTCTAGAAAACCTAGCAGATAAGATAGTGGAAGTGAATGGGTCCATAACCGAAATAGAACAGACACACACCATATTCATTGATAACAAAGTACAGGTAGACTTTGATACGCTTCAGCAAGTGAAAGGGGTATTTGACAATGGGTCCAACATCACCATAAAAGGTCGCTGTGTAGGATTTGACGATCTGCTTGAAATAGTCAAAATAGATCAGGCCATCCTTATCAACCAATAAAAACAAACAAAATGAAAATTATTTATATCATCATATTCCTAATACCCTTATTAGGATTTACACAAGACGACCTTCTGTCTGAAATAGACAATAAAGAGGTCAACGATTATGAAAGCGCAGCATTTAAGGGGCTTAAAATTGTAAACTTTGAGTCCACCAAAATGGTGTCAAAAAAGGAACTATACTTTGTGGTTTCCCATAGATTTGGTTCCATTAAACCTGGCTTTGAAGATTTCTTTGGGTTGGACCAAGCAGTTACACGACTCAATTTTATCTACGGTATTTCTGATGCCATAAACATTGGCATTTCCCGTAGTTCTTTTCTAAAAACCTATGAGAGCTCCCTAAAACTTAGGTTGATACGGCAAAAGAAGAAAGGCTCTCCATTTACGGTTGTGGGGTTTGGAACCCTGTTGATAAATGGCGCGTTGGATGATGCCAACTTGCCCGGTCTTGAGTTTAAAAATCGTTTGGGGTACACCGCACAGCTCCTAATAGCAAAAAAGTTCAGTAAAAACTTCTCTCTGGAGCTGATTCCTACTTTTTTCCATGACAACTTGGTCCAATTGGATGAGCAAGAGAACTCCCAATATGCCATTGGATTTGGTGGTAGACATAAAATCTCCAAAAGGGTCTCACTTAATATTGACTATGGACTGCATTTAAATAGAGCCTCAAACTCTCCTTTTAACAATCCGCTTTCAGTAGGTTTTGATATTGAAACGGGAGGTCATGTTTTCCAATTGCATTTTACAAATGCTCAACCAATGAATACCAATGGTTTTCTTGGACAGGCAACGGGCAATTGGTCGGAAGGAGACATTTTCTTTGGATTCAATCTTTCAAGAGTATTCTAAAAGACGAGAGATATGAAGACTAATATTGCGAGAATACCAGTACAAAGAACATTCTGTAATCGATGCTCCATTAAAATAAAAGACGCTCTACTAAACATAAAGGACATCACGAATGTAAACCTATATCCCATGGAATCGTTGATTGTATTCAATTTCATTCGGGCCAATGAGATTTCAAAAGCCCTTAATGTACTCACAGAATTGGGTTGCCCCGAAGAAGGTGAGAAAGTTACAGACGATTTGAACGTCACGTTTTGCAACTGCGAGAGAGTTCAGGTTCAGAATCAAAATCATATAACAAAACATTAGCCGAAAGATGAATGGTTATTGAAAGATTACCATAATGGTATTCCCTTTTAAAGCCAAATATTCCCTTTCACCAACATTTATAATACTATAAAGCCCCTGTGGTGGTTGCTTTGTAGCCGTAATTCATTAAACCTTAAAAACAATCAAAATGAAAAAGTATGTATGTATTGCCGCATTGCTCGTCATGGCATGGAGTTGCTCCGAAGATGACACTGAAATAATAATAGACGATCCTGTGGTGGATAATCCAACTCCCCCAACCCCAGATCCAGCAGGAAGTGCTTCGGTAGTAATTAACGAAGTAGCTTATCTGGAAGGTTCCGTTGAACTCTTTAACAACGGGGATATTAATGTCGATTTGAACGATTATTTTCTTTGCCTAGGACCTGGAACTTACCGAAGAATTGGTGATTTGGAAACCGAAGGAAATGTCGATTTAGGTCCTGGAGAATACTTGGTAATTGGTTATGATATGCCCAATACCGAAGGTGGAATAGGTCTCTATGCCAACAATGATGGTTTCGGAGACGCTGCCAACATCCGAAGCTTTGTGCAATGGGGAGCTGCTGGAAGTCCTAGGGAAAACGTGGCTGTTGAAGCCAATCTCTGGACAGAGGGAGAATATATAGAAGTTGTTGAAGATCCTGATAACAGTATAGCTTATGACGGAGAAGGAATCAGTGCTACAGATTGGTCAGAAACCACGACTACTACGTTAGGAGCTGAAAATGAGTTCAACGCTCCCGTTCAGAGTGCCTCAATAATTTTGAACGAGGTTGCTTATTTAGGAAACTACATCGAACTATACAATAATGGGGACATCGACGTAGATGTAAGCGATTACTTCCTATGTCTTGGCCCAGGGACCTACAGAAGAATTGGAGATCTTCAAACAGAAGGTGATGTTAACATGACACCAGGTTCTTTCTTGAGCATCGCTTATGAAATGCCCAATGCCGAAGGTGGCATAGGTCTATATGCAAACAATGATGGGTTTGGAGACGCTGCCAATATCCGAAGCTTTGTACAATGGGGTGCTGCTGGAAGTCCTAGGGAAAATGTTGCTGTAGCCGCCAATATCTGGACAGAAGGAGAGTACGTAGAAGTTGTAGGTAACGAGGACAATAGCATTGCCTACGATGGTGAAGGTTTTAGCGCTTCAGATTGGTCAGAGACCTCCGAAACTACCTTTGGTGCTGCCAATATTTTTGCAGCTGTTGCAGTAAGATCTATTGTAATCAATGAGTTGGAATACTTAGTCGATGATCTTATAGAGCTTTATAACAACGGAACAGAAACGGTTGATCTATCCAACTATTGGATGTGCCTTGGTCCTGGTCAATACTTTAGAGTTGGAGATGCAAGTACTACGGAAATTGTAAGTGGTAACGTAAACCTGGCACCCGGTGAGTTCTTGGTTATCTCTCCCGTTACTCTTGAAGTATCAAATGAGGCAGGTGGACTTGGTCTGTATGCCAACAATGATGGGTTTGGAAATGCGGCCAACATCCGAAGCTTTGTGCAATGGGGTGCTGCTGGAAACGCACGTGAATCTGTTGCAGTAGAAGCAGGTATTTGGAATGCTGATGGATTTGTGCCCAATGTTCCCTTTGGTTCAAGTATAGCCTATGATGGTGAAGGCTTTACATCTAATGATTGGGAAGGGACTTCTACCCAAACTTTTGGAAATGCCAATATATTCAGAGAACCAGCGGTAAAACGATCAGTAATCATTAACGAGGTGGAATACCTAATAGATGACGAGATCGAACTATACAACAACGGTAACATAGCTGTAGATCTTTCCAACTATTGGATGTGCCTTGGCCCAGGTATGTATTTCAGAATCGGTGATGCTGCTGCTACAGATATTGTAAGTGGTAACATAAGCTTGAATCCGGGTGAGTTTTTGGTCATATCTCCAGTGGTTCTTTCCGCTCCCGATGATGCCGGCGGTCTTGGTCTCTATGCAAACAATGATGGCTTTGGAAATGCGGCTAACATCCGAAGCTTTGTGCAATGGGGCGCTGCTGGCAATGCAAGAGAGTCTGTTGCTGTAGAAGCTGGTATCTGGAATGCCGGTGGATTTGTACCCAGAGTGGAAGCTGGTTCAAGCATAGCTTATGATGGTGAGGGATTCACTTCCGACGATTGGAATCAAGACATCACTCCAACACTTGGATTTTCAAATGAACTTATAGTTAAGCGATAATCCTTAATAAATATCCATACCAAAAAAACAGTACATCATGAAAAAAGTAAAGTTCACAGCAACTATTCTGTTAAAGACCATGGCCTTAGTGTTACTGACTTTCGTATTCTCATGCGATGACGACTATGATGACGATTATGAGAATATTGACGAGTCAACACCCCAAGAGGGCTTGGTTCATTACGAAAGGGAAATGAATTGCTATGTTTAAAATTAGTTTTCCAGTTTAGTTGTTTACTGCCCACAGGAGTATATATCCTTAGAGATGTCGCTTCTGTGGGCTATTTTTGTACAGCTAATGTTCTAAAAGCATTTTGCAAACCATTGATGAAGTAGAATGACGTTAAGAAAAAGCCTCATATTTTTTATAATTCTAATAGTGGGTTTGTTTTTGTTGCGCTATCTAAATGATACCATACAAAAAGAGTCCAATGAAAATGACATTTCCACCGAGGCTGAACTATACGTCACATCCGCAGATTTAGTGGCTTCCTTTCTATCCAACGAAGAACAGGCCAATGCTATGTATGTTGAAAAAACTATAGAGGTAGAAGGCATTGTAAAGGAAGTTACTTTTTTGAACAATAGATATACTGTATTATTGCAAGGCAGTGGAGAATACATGTGCATTATGTGCGATATGAAAGAAGATCAGGTGGTACAGGCGCAAACACTGTCCAGAGGTGATTCTGTTGTTCTCAAAGGTATTTGCAAAGGTTTTTTAATGGATGCTATTTTATTGAATTGCGTATTGGTAAAAAAAACAAATGAATAGATTTCTTTTACTTTTAACCTTATCCCTATGCCAACTCTGTCTAGGACAGTCTGGGGAACGACTCATCACCAAACAGGGTCAGGTGAGCTTTTTTTCACACACTTCTGTGGAAGATATTGAAGCTACAAACAATCAGGTACTGAGTATTGTTGATTTTTCTTCACAACAAGTAGCCATAAGCATGCTTATGCGAGCTTTTGTCTTTAAAAAGGCACTCATGCAGGAACACTTTAACGAAAGTTATATTGAATCTGATATTTATCCGAAATGCTCCTTTGAGGGTAAAATTCTTGATCTGGAACGGCCATTACCTCAAGAACAAACCAAACTCATCAAAGGCAATATTACCATTCACGGGGTTTCCAAAGAATTGGAGATAAAGACAAAAATTGAAAACAACCAAGATAAAATCAGTTTTTCTGGGACCTTCAATTTAACGGTAGCCGATTTCAGAATCAAAATTCCTCCCATCGTTGCAGGAAATATTTCAAAGACCATAGAAGTTAATTTTAGTTTTGAAGAATATCTGCCCTATGAAAATTAAGATACATCCATTGGTCCTGTTGTTTTCTTTGGTACTATTCAATTTAGGCCATTCCCAGAGTTTATTGGAATCCTTAGAGAAGGAGCATGAAGAAGCCAGTTTTCCTGTGCGAGCAACTTTCAAAGCTACACGAATTGGATTGGGGCAATCTGTAGAAACCCGAAACCAAGGTGGTCTAGAAATCTCTGCCAACACACGATTTTGGAATATCCCAGAAGATACAGAGGCCTTTGTTGCCGATAGGGTCACCTCACGGTTTGGTGCCTCATATGCTTTCACGGATAGATTCACCCTAGGAGCTGGGGTCACTACTTTTGATGGTATTTTTGATGCTTTTGGAAAGTATAGGTTGGTTTATCAGAAAACCGGAAAAGGCTCTCCCATTTCCATTACACTTTTTCAGAATGCCAGCTTAAAAACCAATCCTGGAAGGTCAATAAATCAAACAGATTCCTTTTCTGAAAAGCTTTCTTTTGGAACACAGGTATTGTTGGCAAGGAAATTCACAAGGAATTTTTCCTTACAGCTTTCTCCAACTTTCATTCATAGAAATTCAGCTTTGAGTCCAGAAGACCCAACCAATCATTTTGCACTGGGTTTTGGAGGCAGGTATAGGATTGGAGGACATGTTTCCGTGACTTCAGAGTATTACTATTTGGCCAATCCCATTGAATCTTCAAATACGTTTGATGCATTTTCTTTGGGTGTGAATTGGGAGCTCACAGATTTGATGCTCCAGTTCTACATGACCAATTCCCACAATATTGCTGATGATGTATTTATCACGCAAACACAGAATAATTTCAACACGCGTGATGGCAATTTTTTCTTTGGGTTCAGTGCCACAATTCTTTTACACCTAAAGCAGAATAAGGTAAAAGGAGTGAAATAAAAAAGAGCTAGTTTTTATCTGCCTTTGCTCCTATCTGTTGATATAGATTTTCTGAGGAAAGAATAAAAGGTGCTCGCGAAGTGCATTTCAACCATCTTTTGCTGATACTATCACTAAGATGCAAGCGGGCATCAATTCCCCTAAAGGTCGGATTTTCTTTCCACATGGGATGAGAGTCCCAATGACAATTTATGTAATGTACCGCCTTGATCACGTCTGCATTTTCCTCAATTGTATTGAAAAAGGGTAAGAACCATTCTTGCCAAGCTTCTTCAGCTTGTTTTGGATTACTTAACTGAGTTTCTTTGGTAACTCCCAAGGGTTCCCCACTACCTGAAATGGTTGGGGTGGCTTCTGCGATAAACACCGGCTTCCCTTTTCTTCTTGCAAATTCAAACATTTCAATTTCCTCCCACCTATTGAAGAAGGACACACCACACCAATCCACGTAGTCATCCCCGGGGTACCATTCTTCCAGTTGCTCTTGGTTGGAAAAATAACCTGTGGATTGCCAAACATAAGCCACATTGTCCACACCTCTTGCCCGAAGTTTGTCCACAATTCGCTTATAGGCTTGGATTGTGGCCTTTCTATCATAATGATTCCATGGGTCGCCATCAAACTCATAGGCAATTCTCAAGAATACAGGGCGATTGTTTATGGATAGCAAAAAGTTCCCCAACCGGTCTATGTATTTATCATGGGTCCCGTCCGCGATTTTTTCTTCATGGTTGACAAAACTCAACCCGATTGCCATAATCATATCGGAATAATCTGAATCCAAGTGCTGAATATGGGCATTATAATCATTATCACCCCAATCTGCATTCTCCCAAAGTCCATCCAATCCTTCAAGTCGCAGTCCAAAAGAATACTCTCCAGGACTTATATTGGTATATGTGGTCCATCCTGCTGGTTTTGGAAAATGATTCAAATACCCATTACCATACTCTTCCAACCCACCAACTGCTTCAAGTTCCTGGCCAACAAACAACAAAACTCCTTCTTTGGGTTCAAACTTTGCAATTGTCCTTGAGTCTTTTATTGAACTAAGTTCTTTAACCTCAGTATTTTGACAGAAACATGTGAAGGAAACCAAAAAGAGTACATGAAAAGCTTGTTTCATCATAAGAATATCGGTTCTTCAAGTTATGAATTGTAGAAGACAAAATGAAAACTTGATTGCCTTGACAACCCATATTCGCCAACAAAAGCGACCAGCAAAGCAAATCCAGAAGAATCCTATATACAAAATTTAATATCGTAGAAACCCTTTTGATAGCATAGCCTTTTTCAATTGATTGATTCAAAAATGATAAAATCGGACAGATTGAATCTGTCCGACTTATATCCCTCATTTGCGAATATGGTATTCTTCAGCAAAATTGAATTTGTCTAGTCCCAAAAAATTGAGTCCGGTTTGGAAGCTGTCCGTTTATCTATCCTTCGATAGTTTGTGCCTTGGCCCAGCTTTATTCCAGTACCGGAATAAAATCCAAAGAACATGGGCATTTTATAGCTTGATTTTGTTTTCATTCTGTGTTTATTGATTGGGTTACTGTGTTGATTTATTTTTATGATTGATGATGGTTTGAACTATGCATTTTTTGGTATTGAAGACTTTACGCCTTTTTTAGCCCGCTTTGTGAATGGAATGAGCATTGGTTTTTTGGCCTGGTAAGCTCTATACGTATCGCCAAATTCATTGACCAAATCCTTTTCTTCATAGCTGGTACCAATGACCACATAAAAAGTAATGGCTATGGCAAAGGTTAGATGGGTTATGGACATGAGTGGTGTGGCCCACATACCCAATAGCATTCCGAAGTACAGAGGGTGACGAACATACTTGTATAATGAAATAATTTTGAAATTCAATTGCGTATAAGGCTTGTTCCGCAACTCTAAAAACGTTTGCCTTAGTCCAAACAAATCAAAATGATTGATTAAGAACGAACTGATGAACAGAATAGCCCAACCCATAAAGAACAGTGCATATAGTACATAGTACCCCATACTGTCCGGACCTATTTCCCAAATAGTACCGCCCAAGGGCTGCCAGTTATACACTAAATTGAAGAGCAACAATCCCGAAAACAATACAAAGGTGCTACGCTCAATGGGTCTGGGGAAATATTTTGCAAACAACTCCTTAAACCATTTTCTGGCCATAATGCTATGCTGCACCCCAAAAAGAGATATTAACATCAAATTGTATAGAATGGCAAATAGAGGTGACATTTGGGGTCCCCGGTCAATTCCTAGTCCAGGAATTAGGTTACCCACGGATGCAATCCAGAATAAAATGGATGCGAAGGCAATCGCATAGGCGATTACTGAATACAAAAACATGCTTATTTTTTTCATGACTATTAGATTTTTAATTCGGGGCAAACCTAGTCATGGTAAGGCTCTACAAAAGAAAAATGAATGGTTACAAAAGGGTTACACAGTCCTCTTATTGGGATTACAAATGGGTTACAAAAGTGATAAAAACATTATTAAGTAATTCAAAATCAATTATTTACAACAATATTTAAAATGCACGTAAAAATTCCGATAAATCATCCTCAGGAGATAGACCAAGCTTTTTTCTAAGCCTATTTCGACTCATTTTTACGGAAGCCGGGTTGATGTTTTGGAGTGTGGCAATCTGCTTGGTGTTCAACTCCAGCTTAATAAAAGAACACAAACGTACTTCGGTTTTGGTCAAGCCTTCAAACTTTTTGTGAAGTCTATTATAAAAAGAACTGCTCAGTGCATCCACTTTTTGATAAAAGTCATCACTGTTCTTATTCACCCATATCTTATTCTTTATTTCTTCTTCAAGAAGTTGGAGCTCCTTCAACCTTTTTCTTCCGGTGGCTGCCTTTAAGGAGTCTAATCTTACGGCCAAGGATTCAGCCCACTCTTGGTTGTTCGAAATGTTTACGGCAAACCTGGTCAAGTCCTTTTTCTTGAATTCTATTTCGGAATTCAACAATTCGTTCTCTACCTTCTTCAACTTTAGGTTTTGCCGGTGTTTCCAATAGAGAAATCCCAAAAATGAAATGATTCCCAAACTTATTAGCAGGGTATAGTAAAACTTTGTGCTTTGTTTGTTCAAATTCCGTTCGTATGCAACTTGTTGTTCTGTTTGGAGTTTGTGATATTTGATGCTATCCGCTAGTTGCTTCTTTTCAAACTGATAATTCATCTCTGCCTTGGTGATTTCCTGTGCCTTTTCATCATTCAGCAATGAATCCTTAAGTACGGTCAATCTTTGATTGAAATCTAGGGCTTTTTTGTAGTTTGCCATTGCCTCATGGATTTTACTTAAACAATCACAAGCTAAACTTTGATAAATTAAGGCCCCTGAAGTTTCTGCCATTTGAAGCCCGAGCGAACAATCTTCTTTGGCAAGAGAGAACTTCTTCATTTCCCAGTAGTTTATACCACGGTATATCAAAGTGGTCGCTAGTCCATCATCATCTTGAATTTCTTTTTTAATTCGAACCCCATCGTTGAAAAGATTTAAAGCCTTATCATACTCCTTTAGTTTTGAATACTCTATGCCCAGATTGGCATAAGCCCTTGAAAGAGAACGTTTATCTCCAAGCTCTTCACTTATCGCCACACTTTTATCTAAATTTTGAATGGCCAACTTAGAGTTTCCCATAAGTGAATATACCAGACCAATATTATTATAAGCTGCGGGTAGGAGGTTTCTTTGACCCAGTTCTTCCTTTATATCCAGACTACGATGATAGTAATCCAAGGCTTCGGATGGGTTTTTTAAATCATTGTGCACATTTCCCAAATTGTTCAATGCTCTGGATATAGCTCCACTATCCTGCACTTTTTCAGAAAGTTTTAGGGACCTTAAAAGATAATCCTGAGCTCGGAGATAGTCTCCCATTTCGTAAAACACCGTACCAATATTGCCCAATGAGGTTGCAATTCCGGTTTCATCATCCAATTCCAACAACAGCTCATGACTCTCAAAAAAGTATTCTCGGGCTTGAGCAAACTGGCCCTTTTCGGCATGTGTTATGCCAATCCATTTATTGGCCAATGCTTCCCAATTCTTATCCTCACTTTTTTTTGCTAAGGCCAACACACCTTTTCCCGTTTGACGTGCACTATCCATGCTTATGGGTAATTGCATCCGCAGTAAAGCATAGCCAGCTTCAAAACGAAGAGAGTCGGATTTTTTGAAATCTTCGAAAACAGTTTTTAGACTATCTATTTGTTTCTCTTGGCCGTTGGAAGCAAGTGCCAAACCAAAAAAAAGCAGCCCTACGGCAATATGTCGGTTCATTTGGTGGTCAGTTTTCCTATTAAATGTAAAAAAAATTACAAAAGACTGACCTAAGTGCTTAAAAACAAATAAGGTAGATTACAAATATGCAAACAGGAATGTATAAAGTTGTGGGCACTTCATTTTTGTATGGTGGAGTTTAAAACAACTCTTTTTCAATAGAATCCCAGTCTTCTTTAATTATACTATAGTACACATCATTCCTACTTTTTCCTTCCGAGTCCACATAGTTGTTCCTGAAGATGCCTTCTTTTGATGCACCAAGCTTTTCGATGGCCCTTTGCGAACGAATATTCTCTTGGTCCGCACTAAATTGAATCCTTCTAAACCCAATGTTTTCGAAACCAAATTTTAGGAGTGCATGCTTACATGCCTTATTCAATCCGGTACCTTGAAATTCTTTTCCATACCATGTCCAACCAATTTCACATTTTTGACTGGGAATATTCAAGTATCCATATCGCGTACTCCCAGCAACTCGGTCGCTCATTTTATCTATGACTAAAAAAGGATAACATATACCTTCCTTTTTTTGCTTTAGGGTACTTTGCAGATATGCTTCAAAATCAGATAATGTTCTAATGAACATGCCCATGTATCGCCAAATTTCGTTATCAAAAATGATTTCTTTAAGTTCCTGGTTCCTTGGATGATTGAAAGGTACAAGCTTGACCCTATCATTTTCCAGTTCTATTTGGGCCTTTAAGATTTCAGCATTCACTTCTTACTAAATTTAGGGAGTTGCCAAATTCCAATGTTGTAATTCAATTAGATTTCCTTCAGGGTCTCTGGCGTAGACAAAAGTTATTTCGCCCATACCATCCACTTTTTTCTTCGTTATTTCTCCAAAAGATTGCCCTCCATGTTTCACAACGTCTTCAAGAACCTGTTGCACATCACCCACCTCAAAGGCAATATGTCCAAATCCCCTTGTATTGGGTAAAATTGCTTTTTGATTTCCAATGGTTTTGTATTGATAAATCTCCAAAGTAGGACCGTTTTCTCCATGCCCTGGAAGTAGCAAATGAGCCCCTTCCAACTGAGCATCTTTTAATCCTGTTCCCTTCTCGAGCCACTTACCGGATTGCTTTCGGATAGGAGGTACCAGACGGCACTTAAATGTTTTTATATAAAAGTCCGTTAGTCTTTTCCAATCTGTACTGACAATATTTGTATGGGCGTATCTTATCATTTCCATTCAAATTTCTTTAGAAGCTAAGAGCCATTTCGTTTTTAAAATCAACTTTACACAATATTCGGAATAAATTCAGATTTAGTTTGGCCCGTGAAAACGCATTTTAATTTTTAGAAGAACTATCAAGTTCTTCCAATAGCATTTTGGCCTTTTTGCCCACTTCCCCGTTAGTATCTAGAGTGATACTTTTACGCAGGGATTCCTTTGTCTTTTGCATATCTCCTGCTTTCAAATAAGCATCCGCCAAGTTTTTCCATGCATTTGCAGAAGTCGGAAACAATCGAGTGACAAAGGAAAAAACACCTATTCCAGCCTGAATTGCAGGCATTCTACCGCTACCCACCAAATGTAGACCTGCTTTACTAATTTCAGTTTCAAAATCAAAAAAATCATATCGCGGATCTTTTATCATTTCAGGAACTTCTTCATCCAACCTTTGTATTTCTCCCCTAACAAACAAATCGGTAATAAATCTCATAGGGTTTGGTTTAAAGTTGGTATCGGAAAAAGCTAGAGCCGCATCAAGGATGGGGTCTCTATTTGTCGAATATTCCTCAAAACTCATGTCAATTGGAATAGCTGGTACCAACCATTCCGTATTTTGCCATGCGGGCTTATCTTGCCACCAAGCAAATGATAAATAAACAGGCAGATTGGTATTCGGCAAAATTACAGGTCGACTATCTCCATAAAAATTAACATTCTCTGCGGTTGGCTCTCCCAAGAATATGACGTTAGTATAGTTATCCAGTTCATTTACCAGATTTTGGCAGGCAGAAAATGTTCTTCTACCAATGATAACAAAAAGGCTTCCAACTGCATTTATTTTCTTATTCTCGATGATTTTTGTGATAAGCGACCTGTTCTTAAAGTTGTTCCCACCTCCATTTAATCGAACATCAATAATCAATTTTTCAACATCTTCTTTCTCAATAAAATCAAATAAGCGGGAATAAAAAGACTCCATACTCTCATTCGGATCGTCCTCAATTTGGCTAAGCCTAACGAATACTGCTTTTTCCTTAGACAAGTATTCAAAAAAATACATCTTATCCAGTTGTGTTAAATACAAAGGAGTGATGTTTTGAGCTCTCGCTTCTGACCAATTCTCATCTTGAAACACATAACCATAGTTGCGAGGTACCTGTTGGCCCGCCGACATCGCCTCAAATGCTTTTCTTATGATTTTTCCATCCTTTTCAAGAGTGAACTCCACTGAACTTTTAAGGTTTTTAGTGATTTTTTGGGCGTGAAGAACTTCCATCACCGTTAGAAAATTTATACCTCTACTTTTGAAGAATTGCATATTCTCTGCACTAACCACAGGAAAAACCTTTTCCAAGGCTTCGGTTATTGGTATACCATTGATTTCAACAACTTTTGCTCCAACAACATCTTGATATTCCTTATGTACACCTTGCAAGTAAATCCCATCGGAAAACTGATATAGGTTCAAGGGTAAATGGTGAAACATGAAGGGTTCTGTATTAAATCCAACGGCCATGTGACCGTACTTAAACAGTCCTATGATTCGAGAAAACCCAACTATTATTTCGTGATTCTCCAAAGAGGGGATAGTATTGTACAACTTTTCAACCTCAGCATCAAAAGCTGTTCTTGTTGTTTTTACAAATAAGAAAGGGTAATCCTTGAGTACTGTTTTTTGCAAAAACCTAAGGTCATTTTGCCAATCTTTAGCGGTTGGCATTTCTTGAGCCGTTAATGCCACGAATAGTAGCGTAAAAAATAGGATGCTTAGATGTTTCATGATTCGTTCAGTTTTATTCTTAATTGATTTTTGTTTTGGATTGCGTTGCGATTCAATCCTTTTTTTGATTGACCCTGTTTTTTAAAAAAGATGAAAAATAGTTTACCCCATACTTTATGGCCTCTTCATCCACTTTGAATTCCGAAGTATGGGGCAAAGCATGGATTCCTTTTTCTTTATTTGAAGCTCCCAAAAGAAACATAACCCCTGGCACTTCATATTGATAGTAAATAAAGTCTTCATTGGAATACGGTACCTGACCATAGAAGTGTTTAATATTTTTTCCACCATACAAATCTTTCAATATGGACAAGCTTTCTCCAGTCAACTTTGGTTCATTAATAACGGTTGGTCTCTCTGCTGTAAATGATGTCTTGATATAATGCTTTCCATATTCAGAATCCAGGACGTAATCCGTAATCTCTTTTGAAATCGAATCCAATCTTGCCGAGTCCGTTTCATAATAGGTACATTCGAATGAGGTAGTTTCATTTTCCGTGTAGGAAATGGTATTTGATTCTAAAATGAAATAATCATCATATATCGTGTTTGGGTTCATCAATCCAAATTCAGGATGGGTCAAATACTCTAGAGACCAAGGTTCACTGTTGGTTTTGTGACGAACAAATCGCTGTATTATGTCTTGGAAGAAATCCTTGAAGCCTTCTTCGTCAATAGCATGGTCAAATGTCAGCTTGATTCTTCTCTGATACGCGAACAGTTCATTGGGTTTAGAACTGATGGTGCCGATTTCTGTAGGAAAAACATGAAGACCAAAAATCTCATCTGGCTGGATTTCTTCAAATAGCCCATTTTCAATCATTGCTTTTGCCCCTTTGAACGATTCTTCAGCAGGTTGGAAAATGAAGTATACGGTACCTTGGATATTGTCCTTACGTTTGGAAAGTACATTGGCAATGCCCAGACCTATAGTGGTATGCACGTCATGTCCGCAAATGTGGGCCACCTGAGGTTTAAAGTTTAGTTTATTGTGGAATACATGAAGGGCAGCATCCATATCGGCACGCCATGCAATTTTCTTGCCTTCTTTGGTCCCTTTCAAAATTCCAACCACGCCATACCCCCCAAAACCTGTTTTGACTTCTAAGCCTAAGTCCAATAAATAGTCCTCCACTATTTTGGACGTTCTCTTTTCTTTTCCTGAAAGCTCTGGATGGTCGTGCAAATCATTTCGTATGGCAATGAGTTCATCAAAAATCGTATCCGAGAGACAAATCATGTCCTCTTTATCCAAGCTATGTTCCGTTGGAAAATTTGGAACAAGGGATAGAAGTAAACATAAAATAATGATAAGTTTAAGTTTCATCGTTACTGATTTAATAAGCGGTTGACAGTTTTTTTGCTCTGCTAAGAATCGGCCAAGAATGCCTGTGTTTTGAAATTACCTTCCAAAGAGAATTCAAAAATCAAAACATCGCGAAAAAGAGTGACGAATAGGTATTCTTGTTGATGAAGAAATATGAAGTGGGCCCAAATCGTAGATTTTAGGGCTGAACCAATAAAGAGGATTTTACGTTCTTGTAGTACGTATTGGATAAGGGAATCTCTAAATCATACCCAAAATTAATTTTAGCATTCTGTGAATTCCCTTTTATCTGTTTTATGCTAGAAGTGTTTACGAGGTAAGACCTATGGCAATGCCTTAAAAACGGAACTTGTTCGTTAATTGCAGTTAAGGTATTTCTGAAAATGGTATGTTGTACGCTGTTGTCTTCTTCATAAAAAATCTCGACGTAATTCTCTGATGATTTAACAAACAATAGCTTATGTTTTTGAATTTTGATTCTCTCACCCCTATTCGCACCAACTAACTCGATTTCCTTTAAAGACTCCGGAACATGTAATTTTCCGAACTTGTTCCTGAAATAAATAAAAAAGGGAAGCATAACCAACATTATGGGAATTATGGAGCTACGGAAAAACCAAAGTCCATGCTCAATGTATTCATTCACTCCATAATCCTGAATAAAGAAATCATTGAGAAAAACCTGATTGTAAAAATGAATGGGAATGCTAACCGTAATCACAAAAGAAATGAAAGCAGCCATTTCATGCTTGATTGTCCACCTAGTATTCAAGTGACGATACCACCACGTTTCCAACCGCGAATGGATTAAATAAAATAGGGATAATAGAACTCCAAAGCCTGCCAAAATCGGATACTTGTAACTTGATTCAAAGCGATCCGTATCAAAAGGTCCCAAAAAAATCATGATAAGTGCCAGTATGCAGCCTAGAACAAGGGCAATCAGTAGTTGATTTTTGTAGCTAGAATTAAAAGGAATCGCTTTGTCTAAAAATTTTATCATTAACTATGCTAAACCGCTGTTTGTAGATACACAATCCATTTTATGACATGATGAATATAATCTTTTATCGAAAAATGGTAAAAAAGAGATGTTTGGGTAAACAATTAATTCGCAATCCGTGGAGAATTGGATATTCTCACAATACTTCGTTTGGATAATGGGTCAAACAAAAAAACGCTCAAGCAAGCTTGGCGTTTTTTCTTTTCGAACTATGTATTTGTGACCGCGGGAGGATTCGAACCCCCAACCCTCAGAGCCGAAATCTGATATTCTATCCAGTTGAACTACGCGGCCAATTTATGTTTGCTTTCATCCATCTCCTTCCAGCACCTGATTTGAAATATTTTTCTCTTTTCCTAGCTTCTATTCTAGTGCTAAATGACTCAACATGAATCACCTTCCAAGGTATGTATTTTGATGTATAGCTCGATTTTTTGTTATTATGCTCTATTATTCTTTTTTAAACATCTTCTGTCAATCCTACATACGTTTTGTCAAACTTAGAACTATATAGGATATTTACGAAATACATATAACTACGTTATTCTATCCAGCCCGCCTTGCCTGACGCAAGTCGAGGCAGGTTGAACTACGCGGCCTTATTTTATTTATGAACTTAGTTTTGCTTTCACGATAGTGGAAATTGTTTTCCCATCAGCTTGTCCGGCCAATTCTTTGGAAACCAATCCCATTACCTTACCCATGTCTTGCATTCCTGTCGCACCAATGGAATCTATAGCTTTTACGACAACTTTTTCTATATCCGCTTCGCTTAATTGTTCCGGTAAAAACTTCTCAATAATTGCGGCTTGGGCCAATTCTGGTTCTGCTAAATCTTCCCTTCCCTGCTCGGTGAATATGGTGGCACTATCTTTTCGTTGCTTTACCAGTTTTTGCACCAACTTAATTTCATCTGCTTCGGACAACCCTTGTGAAGCTCCTTTTTCTGTACTGGCCAACAATAACGCTGACTTGATAGCACGTAACGCCTCCAAAGCAACCGTATTCTTGGCCTTCATTGCGGCTTTCATCTCCGTCATTACTTGTTCCTGCAAACCCATTTTTATTCCTTTTTGGGCTGCGAAGATAAAAAAATAAACCCGAAAGTTTCACAACTTCCGGGCTTAAGCTTTCCATATTAAATGGATGCTTTTTAAACACTACTAATCAACATTATCGTGCAAGAATGAGTTATTGGAACGCAATTGCATTTCATCATTGCTATCCTCACTCAACGTGGTCCTGGAGACTTTTTGCTCCGTAGATGTGTCATTTAAATCAACCCCTTGTCTTTTGTAAGCGGGTTGTTTTTCAATTTCATCAATACTGTTTCTATTGTTTTGGAACTTATAGTTAAAGTTCTTCAGCTTTTTTCTTCGCTCGTCGGCTCGCTCCTTCAACAAATCATTAATAGAAGTGTTCATGGGGTCCTTACTGTTTTGAGGAGTATTTTCCGGCTCTGACTTTCCTTCAGCTTCAAGCGTCTTTTTTTCAAAAACTAGCTCGCTTTCCACCAGCTTAGGTTCATGGGTCTCAGCTACAGATTTTGCTCCTGTCAATTGGGTTTCCAATTCCATGTACTCTTCAAGGTTGTACCGTGTTTCTCCTTCTTTTTTGAATTCCAAAACCGGACTCACCTCTACGTACTCGTTAACCTCAACATCTTTAACATCACTGTCCAGGTCAAAAACTATAGTGTTTTTGGACTCTCCTTTCCCAGGTTCGTTGATTGGCATATCGAATGTAAGGGCAAACTGATCTTCTTCTTTCTCTGGAGAAACAACCTCAGGGTCCACTACTTCTATATTATTCAAGATTTTCTTGGCTTCAATAATGACAAAATCATCCTCTACATTCTCAGGTACGACTTCCTCATAGAACACGTTGAAATTTCTAAGGTACTTGGTAGTAGAAATCAAGTCCATGGCATTATTCTTTTCCATAGTCTGATTTTCGGCTTCATCTTCCATCTCAAGCGTATGCCTCACAACTGGCGTGGGCTCAACAACTTCAGCCTCTACTTGTATTTCTTGTATCGAAGTGGCTTGTGTGGTAAGTTCTTGCTCCGCAGTTTGCTCATCTTCCAGAGTATAGAATACTTTCTTTGTTTCGGTATTCACAATTTCATCCTGCTGATCCGCATGAAAACCTGTGGCTATAACCGTTACGGCTATCGCATCTCCCAAATCGTTATCTTCACCAACACCCATAATGATGTTAGCGCCATGACCTGCCTCTATCTGGATATAGTCATTAATTTCTCCAATTTCATCGATAGTAATTTCCTGCGTACCAGAGACTATGAGTAACAATACGTTTTTAGCCCCATTTATTTTGTTATCGTTCAATAATGGAGAGTCCAATGCTTTCATGATGGCTTCACCGGCTCTTGCCGAACCGGAAGCCATTGCAGACCCCATTATTGCGGTTCCACTATCGGATAAAACTGTTTTGGCATCCCGTAAGTCAATATTTTGGGTATAGTGATGGGTAATTACTTCGGCAATACCCCGAGCTGCAGTGGCTAAAACTTCATCAGCCTTGGAGAAGCCTGCTTTGAACCCAAGATTTCCATATACTTCCCTTAGCTTATTATTGTTGATAACAATCAAAGAATCTACATTGGCTCGTAATTTTTCTATTCCCAATTGTGCCTGTTTGTTTCGCATGGCACCTTCAAATTGAAATGGAATAGTAACAATACCAACAGTCAAGATATCCATCTCCCTGGCCAGTTTGGCGATTACGGGAGCTGCACCAGTACCTGTACCGCCACCCATACCGGCGGTTATAAAAGTCATTTTTGTAGTACTTTCCAACATGGCCTTGATATCTTCCATGCTTTCCAAAGCCGCCTGTTCACCAACTTCAGGATTGGCTCCAGCACCTAATCCTTCTGTTAGAGACACACCCAACTGAATTTTATTGGGGACAGAACTGTTTTGCAATGCTTGTGCATCTGTGTTGCAGATAACAAAATCCACACCATTAATGCCCGCTTGGAACATGTGATTGATGGCATTGCTACCACCGCCTCCCACTCCAATTACTTTTATAACGTTGCTTTTGTTCTTAGGTAAATCAAAAGCTATGTTGTCAAATTCGGTGCTCTTACTCATGTCGTTCTTTGTATTGTTTATTTTTTGTTGCTCAATGGGGTTATCATTCCGCATTGTCCAAAAAGTCCTTCAACTTTTCAGACCATTTATCGAAAATAGATTTGCGCTCTTTAGTGTAGGTGCCAGAAGTATATGCTTCAGAAACTTCTTGCTCTACCAATACACGTTCTTCGTCCATGGATTCCTCTGTAATATCCATGTTCTTCTTCTGGCTCTCAATGGCATTCATCAACAATCCCACTGCCGTGGCATATAGTGGACTGGCAATTTCTTCATCGGAATCTCCAGCGAGATGTTCATTTGGGTATCCTATCCGTGTATCCATACCCGTTATATATTCCACCAATTGTTTTAGGTGTTTTAACTGACTTCCACCACCGGTCAATACGATGCCGGCAATCAGTTTTTTCTTTTGCTCTTCGTGGCCGTAGTTTTTGATTTCAACATATACTTGTTCAATAATCTCTACTACTCTAGCATGGATTATTTTAGAAAGGTTTTTTAAGGTGATTTCTTTGGGTTCCCTTCCTCTTAAACCTGGGATAGAAACAATTTCATTATCCTTGTTTTCACCAGGCCATGCCGAACCAAACTTCATCTTCAATAGCTCAGCTTGTTTTTCAATAATAGAACAGCCTTCCTTAATGTCTTCAGTAATCACATTTCCACCAAAAGGAATTACTGCAGTATGTCTGATAATCCCATCTTTGAAAATGGCCAAATCTGTGGTTCCGCCTCCTATATCTATGAGTGCAACTCCAGCTTCTTTTTCCTCTTGGCTTAAAACGGCATCAGAAGATGCCAAAGGCTCCAAAGTGATATTTCCAAGGTCCAATCCCGCACTTTTAATGCATCTACCAATGTTTTTTATGGATGAAACCTGCCCAACCACTACGTGGAAATTGGCTTCCAATCTGCCTCCATACATTCCTTTTGGCTCCTTGATTTCAGATTGCCCATCCACTTTATATTCCTGTGGAAGTACATGGATGATTTCTTCACCAGGTAGCATAACCAATTTGTAAACCTGATTGCATAGCTTGTCCAAATCATCATCGCAAATAACTTCTTCAGAATTAGAACGTGTAATGTAATCGCTATGCTGAAGACTGCGGATATGTTGTCCTGCAATACCTACTACGACCGACCCAATTTTTAGACCTGCATTAAGCTCTGCCTGCTCCACCGCCTGTTGTATAGAGGAAATGGTTTGGGTGATGTTGTTCACCACTCCACGGTGAACCCCCAAACTCTTAGATTTTCCTGTTCCCAGAACTTCGATTTTGCCGTACTCATTTTCCTTACCAATAATTGCTACAATTTTGGTAGTTCCAATGTCCAATCCAACTGAATAATTACCCTGTTCCATACTTTAAATTTTGGTGCAAACCACTTGATTGTTGAACTCGAGGCTCACTACCGCATACTTTTCCAAAGAATTGTCTTTGGTAGCCTTTGCATAGAAAGCCATGAAATTTTTAAATTTTTCATTAAGATTATCCACTCCGCCCAGATTAACTACAAAATTCTCCATTCTGAACCGCAGTTGATAATTACCTTCTTCTTCAACATGGATGCCAATCACGTTTTTTCTAAGAAAGTCATCCTCGTTGATATAGTTAAGAATTGTATACGCATCCTCTAAAGTCTTTCCCGTAATTTTTCCCGTGATAATGGGAACACGTGCGGAATGATGTTTGGACAATGGCATACGTTTTCCAACGTCATCCAAGTAAAACTTTGATGCGCCTTCTATTCTTCCAATGGGTTTTCGCTGAACAATCTTAGAAATAAGCTTGCCGTCTACCGTCAAATAGATTTGGGCTTTTTTTACCATATCGTTGGACTGAATTACCTTCTCTATGGTATTCAAAACTAATTGTTCTTTTGTCCTATTTTTGACGCTGCCGTAATTTTGTATTAACAATTTATTAACTGAGGCCTCATCAATAAATAAGTCATTGTCTCCCAAGAAGTTGATTGAAATTTGTTCTACTTCTCTTTTGTTGCTCCTATAATCTGAAAAGCCATATAGACCAATGGCCGTTATGATTAATACAGATAGTTTTAGTATGTCCCAATTAACTCGCATACGCTAATTCTTCTTTTATTTTGGATACTTCCAAACCGATATCACCAGCTCCCATGGTGACCAGTATCTTGGTATCTATCTTCTTCAATTCCTGAATTAGATTGGATTTATCCACTAATTTTTTATTCGGGTTATTAATCTTTTTCAATAGCCATTCTGAAGTCACCCCATCTATGGGTTCTTCCCTGGCCGGGTAAATATCCAACAGCAATACCACAGTGAATTTTTCCAGACTACGTGCAAAATCATCTGCAAAATCCTTAGTTCTGGAAAACAAATGCGGTTGAAAAACTGCAGTGACTTCATCACTAGGATACATTTCGCTCACAGCATCAAAAACTGCGTTGATTTCGGTGGGATGGTGCGCATAATCGTCTATGAACACCAAATCTTCTTCCTTGATTTGATAGGAAAACCTGCGCTGTACTCCTTTAAACGTTTCCATAGCCCCAGCTAAACGGTGCAGCGGGCAACCCGCATGCACCGCCATTGCGAAGGCAACTAATCCATTGAGCAAATTGTGCCGTCCAGGTTGATTGAATCGGGTTTTTTCCAATCTTCCCTTGGGCGAGATCAAATCAAAAATGTAGGTTCCATGTTCAATTGTGATATTTTCTATTCGGTATTGGGAGTCATCTTCAATTCCGAAAGTAATTCCTTCTAAAGGCAACCCATTTTTTACAAAAAGGGTACCCTCTGGTTTTATCTTTTTTGAGAAATCCTCAAAGGCTTTCGTCAATTCTTTGGGATTTCCGTAAATGTCCAAATGGTCCGCATCCATTGAGGTAATACAGGCAACATCTGGAGAAAGTTGTAAAAAGGAACGGTCAAATTCATCAGCCTCAACAACCGAATACTCTGTTCCCTCCAACAAAAAATTGCTATTAAAATTCTCTGAAATTCCACCTAAAAATGCAGTAATAGGTATTCCGCATTCCTTAAGTAGATGTGCCAAAATGCAGGATGTCGTCGTTTTTCCATGGGTTCCAGCTACGGCAAAACAGAATGTATCTCTGGTTATTATACCCAATACCTCTGCACGCTTTTTAATCTCAAATCCATTTTTCCTGAAATATTGAAGCTGAGAGTGGGTATCGGGAACCGCCGGAGTATAAACCACTAAGGTTTCATTTTTTGATTTAAAGGACTCTGGAATCAATTCCAAATCATCTTGAAAATGTACTGCAACTCCATGCGCTTGAAGCTCTTTGGTAATTGGGGATTCCACACGGTCATATCCTACGACCTGCTTACCCAAATAATTGAAATATCTCGCCAAAGCAGACATACCAATGCCTCCGATACCTACAAAAAAGACGTTATGGATATCTTTCAGCTTCATTTTAGCAGTTTTTCAATTTCATCCACAATATGTTCCGTTGCGCTTGGCAAGGCCATTTTTTTAATGTTTACGCCTAGTTTTTCCTGTTCTTCTTCTGAAGTCAAGAGTTCGGAGAAAATAGATTCAAATTTTTCATCGAGTTTGTTTTCCTTTAGGACCACTGCCGCATTCTCAACTTCCAATGCCTTTGCATTTTTGGTTTGATGGTCTTCTGCCACATTGGGGGAAGGAATAAACAAAACCGGCTTTCCCACTAAACACAGTT
Organism: Flagellimonas ulvae; assembly: GCF_049333175.1. Lineage (NCBI taxonomy): Bacteria > Pseudomonadati > Bacteroidota > Flavobacteriia > Flavobacteriales > Flavobacteriaceae > Flagellimonas > Flagellimonas ulvae. The sequence goes on along the minus strand of NZ_CP186325.1, from coordinate 3,808,827 downwards.
CAGAGACCGAACCTGCACCAGCTCTAGAAATAATGAAATCTGCAGCAGCATAGGCCAAATCCATTCTATTTACAAAGGCTTTTACTTTGACATTTTTGGAATCATGTTTTTCATAGTCTTCCAGGTAAAGCTTACCACATTGCCACAGTAGTTGAACTCCTTGGGATTCAAAATATCCAAGCTTACTTTCTATCAATTGATTTACCCTGCGTGCTCCCAGACTACCTCCTAAAATCAAAACTGTTTTCTTAGTTGCATCAAGGCCAAAAAATGAAAGGGCTTCAGCTTTATCTGTTTTTATACTGACTAAATCCGCACGAACCGGATTTCCTGTCTTCACAATCTTTTCCTTTGGAAAGAATCGCTCCATATTATCGTAGGCCACACAAATGCGGTCCGCTTTAGCAGCCAACAGTTTGTTGGTAATGCCAGCATACGAGTTCTGTTCTTGAAGCACATAAGGAATATTTCTATGAGCTGCTTTCTTTAAAAGTGGGCCACTCGCAAAGCCTCCCGTACCAATGGCAACATCGGGATTAAACTTCTTGATTATTTTACCGGCCCTAATCAAACTTGTTATTAGCTTTAGTGGAAACATTAGATTTTTCCACGTTAGTTTTCTTTGCAATCCACTTATCCAAAGGCCTTCTATTTTGTAGCCTGCCTTTGGCACTTTTTCCATCTCCATCTTATCCTTTGCCCCCACAAACAGAAATTCTGCTTGGGGATACCTTCGCTTTAGCTCATTGGCGATGGCGATGGCTGGATAAATATGCCCTCCTGTACCTCCTCCGGAAAGTATGAATCTATAGTTGTCCACTTAATACTTCCAAAGGGTTACTTTCATCCATATCATAGGATTCCTCCTCTAAATTTTCTTTTTTGTTGCTAGCACTCAACACAATTCCAATGGCCATACAGGTCATCCAAATGGATGTACCTCCCATACTTATTAATGGAAGGGGTTGTCCCGTTACTGGAAATAATTGGACCACTACAGCCATATTGATAAATGCTTGAAACACTATGGGCAAACCAACTCCAATGACCAAAAGTTTAGAAAAAATGGTCTTGGCCGAATTGGCCACCACCACTATCCTAAACAATAACAACAGATAGAAAAACATCAACGCTCCTCCTCCTAAAAGACCATATTCTTCTATAATAATGGCGAAGATGAAATCTGAAGTACTTTGGGACAGCATATTCTTAATCACACTTTTTCCTGCTCCCTTTCCTACCAATCCACCTTCTGCGACGGCAATCTTTGCTAAGGTGAGTTGATGCAAATCGTCACTATCCGCTTTTTCTGGACTCCAAAAGGTTTCTATTCTTGATTTCCAAGTGCCTGCGCGTTGCGGTAACATATCTGGCGCCTTGAAAAGCACAAAAAGGAACATTCCAGCAAGTACCAATCCCACCCCCATCATAGAGAACAGATATTTTAAAGGATATCCTCCAAGAAAGCATAACACCAATACCAGAAAGCTAATAATGGCTGCTGTAGAAAAGTTCTCGGGCAATATCAATAGTACCACCAAAGCCGTTGGAAGCCATAAGGGCAATATACTTTCCTTAAAAGTGATTTGTACGTCTTTTATCTTGGTCAAATACCTCGCTATCCATATCATTAAAACCACAGAGGCCAGCGTAGAAGTCTGGAAATTGACACCTACAAACGGAATCTTAATCCATCTATTTGCAGTAACACCCCCTATTCTTGTCTCCACCGTTAGGGTATATGCCAATAATATCAACACAATGGGCAAGGCGATTATGGAAAGTCCTTTAAAGTAATGGGTTGGAATGCGATGTACTGCGTAGATGATTCCAAAACCAAGGAACAAAAGCACACCGTGCTTTACCAAGTGTCCCAGGGTAGTACCATCATCGTTCACATACACCAAGTTGGTACTGGCACTATAAACCGGCAAAAATGAGAAGAGTGCCAAAAGGGCAACAACTGCCCAAATCGCTTTATCTCCTTTCAAATTTTTCAGTAATGCCAACATCCTATAATCTTTTTATTTCCCTTTTAAATTGATTTCCTCTGTCTTCATAGTTTTCGAATAGATCAAAACTCGCACAAGCAGGGGAGAGCAGAACATTATCTCCTCGTTCTGCAATTTTATAGGCCACCTTTACGGCCTCTTGCATGGAATAGGTCTCCACCATTAGTTCAATCACATTGCCAAAAGCCTCTTTTATTCTGGAATTATCAGCACCTAAGCAAACAATGGCTTTTACTTTTTCACGTACTAAAGGCATCAATTCGGAATAGTCATTTCCTTTGTCCACACCGCCAACAATCCAGACAATAGGTTTTTTGATGCCATCCAGAGCATAATACGTAGCATTCACATTGGTAGCTTTGGAGTCATTGATATATTCGACATGGTTAATTTTCAACACCTTTTCCAAACGGTGAGACACCCCTTGGAACGTCTCAATACTCTGACGAATAGTTTCTTTCCTTACATTAACCAAAAGCGCAGCGAGACTGGCCGCCATGGTGTTCTTTACATTGTGTTGACCTTCTAAGGCCAAAATATCTGTGCTCATTTCCAAGGTTTTATGTTCAATAGTCATTTTTATTATGTTATCCTCCAACCAAGCTCCTGTCTCCAATTTTTCCTTTAAGGAGAAAGGCACTAATTTGGATTGAATTGGGAATTTTTTGAGTCCATCTCGTATTACTGGATCATCGGCATCATAGATGAAAAAATCATCTTCGGTTTGATTCATTATTATCCGAAATTTGGAAGCGATATAATTTTCAAATTGATTGTCATATCTATCCAAATGATCAGGTGTAATATTGGTCAAGACGGCAATATGCGGTCTAAAATCCTGAATGCCGTCCAGTTGAAAACTACTTATTTCCAGGGCGTACATGTCAAAATCCTGTTCAGCAACCATTTTAGCATAGCTATCACCAATATTACCGGCCAATCCAGCATTCAACCCTCCATTTTTAAGCAAATGATGAGTTAACATAGTTGTTGTGGTCTTGCCATTGCTTCCTGTTATTCCAATAACCGTGGCATTGGAAAATTTTGAAGCAAACTCCATCTCTGAAATCACCGGAATCCCTTGTGCCAATATTTGCTGCACTAAGGGCACTTTATCTGGAATCCCAGGACTTTTCATCACAACATCGGCCTGTAGAATCTTTTCATCAGAATGTTTTCCTGACTCCCATTCAATCTCAAAATGTTCAAGAACTTCTTTATATTTTGGTTGTATCTCACCTTTGTCCGAGACAAAAACTTGATATCCTTCTTTTTTTCCTAAAATGGCAGTTCCCACACCACTTTCTCCACCACCAAGAACCACCAAACGCTTCATCTACCGCACTTTTAAAGTCACAATACTGATGATGGCCAATAGAATTCCCACAATCCAAAACCGTGTGACTATTTTACTCTCATGGTATAATTTTTTTTGATAATGATGATGCAATGGAGCCATCAAGAACAACCTTTTTCCTTCACCATATTTCTTTTTTGTTCTTTTGAAATAGCTCACCTGCAACATGACCGAAACTGTTTCTGCAAAGAAAATTCCACATAGCAGGGGTATCAACAACTCTTTTCTTATGATGATGGCAATTACCGCTATTACTCCGCCTATGGTGAGACTTCCTGTATCCCCCATAAATACTTGGGCTGGGTAGGCATTGTACCATAAAAATCCAACTAAGGCGCCTGCAAAAGCAGCAATAAAAACCACCAATTCACCCACTCTGGGCAGATAGAAAATGTCCAGATAATCTGAAAATTCAATATTCCCAGATACCCAAGTAAAAATTCCAAGGGTAAGTACAATGATTGCGGAGGAACCCGCAGCAAGACCATCAATACCATCAGTAAGGTTAGCTCCATTGGAAACCGCGGTTACAATAATGATTACAATCGGAATGAAAATCAGCCAAGCATAGTCTTCGAAACCTTCACCCATCCAAGAAATTATCTCAGAATAGTCCAGCTCGTTGTTTTTGAAGAAAGGTACATTGGTCCTAACCGCTTTTATTTCTTCACCGTAAACTTGTTCAACTTTGAAGTTCTCGGTTATACGAGTGGTATCTTTTTCCTTTAAAGTCACCTCAGGATGGAAATAGAGTACAGCGCCAACAATGAGACCCAAACCCACTTGACCCATCACTTTGAATCTACCTTTTAGCCCCTTTTTATTCTTCCTGAAGATTTTGATGTAATCATCGATAAATCCAATGACACCCATCCAGACTGTGGTTATAATCAGCAGGATTACATATATGTTTTTGATATCAGCAAACAATATGACGGGAAGCAAGGTGGACATAATGATGATAAGACCTCCCATGGTGGGTGTACCTGCTTTTTGTTGCTGACCTTCCAGTCCTAAGTCACGAATACTTTCACCAATTTGTTTTGCCTGAAGGAAAAGAATAATACGTTTTCCATAGATCATAGCTATTAAAAGCGACAACAGAACAGCCATGGCAGAACGAAAGGTCAAAAACTGAAACAATCCCGCTCCCGGCAGTTGATATTGCTTTTCTAAATATTCAAACAAATAGTATAGCATCCTGTTATTTATTCAAGCTTTCCAAAGCTTTTTGCAATTCTTTGTAATCGTCAAAATCTGTTCTCACTCCTTTAGTTTCTTGGTAGGTCTCGTGCCCCTTTCCAGCCACTAGAATGATATCATTTGTAGCGGCCAGTTTGCATGCCGCCTTAATGGCCTGCCCCCTATCTTCAATAGACAGTATTTTTTTGGTGTTCTGTGGCTCCACTCCATTTTCCATCTCCTTGATAATCTCCATAGGGGGCTCGCTTCTTGGATTATCTGAAGTAAAAATGGCCTGATCGCTCATTTCTGAGGCGATATGACCCATAACCGGACGCTTCGACTTATCACGGTCACCACCACACCCCACAACGGTGATGACGTTTTCATTTCCAGTCCTCAATGCATTGATGGTTATCAATACATTTTTCAACGCATCCGGCGTATGGGCATAATCGACAATAGCCTTAATTTTGTCTTTTGAAATAAAATATTGGAATCGTCCATCTACGGTTTCCAGTTCGCTGATAAGGCGTAGAATTTCGATTTTATCCAACCCCAACTCACATGCCGTGGCATATATGGCCAATAAGTTATAGGCATTGAAATCTCCGATAAGTTTGGTCCATATTTCGTTGTCATCCAATTTTAGAAGCTGGCCATCAAACTGCTTTTCCAAAATCTGACCTCTATAATCCGCGTATGATTTCAAGGCATAGGTCAACTTTTTTGATTTGGTGTTCTGTAACATCACCAACCCATTTTTGTCATCCGTATTGCTAAGACAAAAAGCAGATTTAGGGAGGTCATCAAACAACTTTTTCTTAGTGTCTCGATATTCTGCAAACGTTTTATGATAGTCTAAATGATCATGGGAAAGATTGGTAAAAATTGCACCCGAGAAATGCAATCCCTCGGTTCGTTTTTGATGAATTCCATGCGAGCTCACTTCCATAAAACAAAACTCCACCCCTTCTTCGTTCATCTTGGACAAATATTTGTTAATGGTAAGCACATCCGGAGTGGTATGGGTTGCCGGATATTCTTTATTGTGAATCATTACACGTATTGTAGAAAGTAGACCCACTTTGTAGCCTGCCTTTGTAAACAAATCATATAGCAGAGTGGTGACTGTGGTTTTACCATTAGTTCCAGTAACTCCAACTAATTTTAAATTCTTGGATGGATTTCCATAAAAATTACTAGCAATTACCGCCAAAGCACTATTGCTATTATTTACTTTTAGGTATGTAACTCCGTTGACCAATAGTTTCGGAAGCTCTTCGCACACTACCGCGATAGCTCCCGATTCCAAAGCTTTGGAAATGTATTCGTGCCCATCGGTTAGGGTTCCACGAACTGCAACAAAGACATCGTCCATTTCCACTTTACGTGAGTCAAAATGAACTTGATTCACCATGATATTGGTATTTCCACTCACCGCAGAAAGACTTACACCATATAATATGTCTTTTAACAGCATCATGATAGTTCCAAAACAATTTTAGTGACACCACTCAAAGCAGTTCCGTGTTTTACCGATTGATTTGATACTTTCCCATTACCCCGTATCTCTACTTGAAGCCCAAGATTTTCTAACAAGGAAATAGCATCCATGCCACACATCCCTTGAACATTAGGGACGGTACTGTGTTGTTGTTGCACTTTGGCAAAATACTTTTGGTAGTCATCATCCAATTCTTCAGATTCGGGTATATTCTCATCTACCTCATCAATGATAGGTGAGATGGTATGTATTTTTTGCGCCATAGACTTGAATACTGGCCCAGACACATCCGCTCCATAATACCCTACACCTTTATCAGGCTCATGAATCACGACGATACAGGAATATTTTGGATTGTCTGCAGGAAAATATCCAACAAAAGAGGAAATGTAAGCAAGCTTATCTGGGTCTTTAGCAACATAATTTTTTTGACATGTTCCTGTTTTTCCCGCCATGCTGAATTCTGGTGAATACAGGTCATGGCCAGTTCCATATTCTTTTTCAACTACATCTTTTAGCAGCTGTTGTACCTTTTTTACAGTCTCTTTAGAACAGATTGAAGGGTTAATTACCTCTTTATCAAATGCCTTAACTACTTTATTTCCCTCCTTGACGGATTTAATCAATTTGGGCTTAATAAACATTCCATCATTGGCTATGGCATTGTAAAATGCCAAGGTCTGTAGAGGAGTCATGGACACTTCATACCCATGAGACATCCATGCCAATGATATACCCGACCATCCTTTATCGCCAGGATACCGAATAACTGGTTTCCCTTCGCCAACAATGGGCAATCCCAGCTCATTGTGCAAATCCATGTTCATCAAACGATTGACAAATCGTTCTGGCTTTTCCTTATAATTCTCGTTGATCAACTTGGCAAAAACCGTGTTCGAAGAGAGCGCAAAGGCTTTCGCTAGAGAAATTTTTCCGTAGCCACCCCAACGTGAATCTTTTACTACCCTATCATATACTTTATATCTACCTTTTTCGGTATCAAATACACTACTGGTATCTACTACTTTATCTTCCAAAGCTGCAATCAAGGACATTAGTTTAAATGTGGAACCGGGCTCATGGGATTCTCCTACGGCATAATTTAGCTTCTCATAATACTTCCCTTCTGACGTTCTCCCTAAATTGGAAATCGCCTTAATCTCACCTGTTTTGGTTTCCATTACGACCACACTGCCATGATCTGCTTTATACTTTTCAAGTTGCTCCAACAAAGCGTAGTGCGCGATATCTTGGATATTTATATCGATAGTGGAAACCACATCACGTCCGTCCTGTGGTTCCACAATATTGTCTAACCCGACGGGCTTCCATTGACCCTTTGCTATCTTTTGTTTCAGACGTTTCCCTTCTTTCCCTCTTAAATAAAGCTCCCCGAAAGCACCATCCATACCAACTCGAGTATAATACCCGTTTTCATCTACCCTTTCATAGCCAATACTACGAGCCGCCATTTTGCCCAATGGATACTCGCGAACCACTTTGTGGGTCTCAATAAACCCCCCTTTATAGGGACCCAGGTCAAACAATGGAAATTGCTTGATTTTTACGTAATCCAAATAATCCACATTACGGGCTACTAGTTTATATCGATTCCCGTTGGCTCTTGCCTTCCGAAACAGCTGACGATAATACGAGGAAGGTTTTCTGAAAAGTTTTGCCAATGAATCAGATAATGCCGGCACATACTTCTGAAAATTTTCTTGAGAAACGGTCTTTGCGTCAAAACGTATTTCATATTTGGGCACTGAGGCCGCCAACAAGCTTCCATCATGGGAATAAAGATTACCCCGATTGGGCTCAATGGTAAACATCTTTTCGGTCTTGTTCAGGGCCAATTGTTTATAATCATCACCCTTGACCATTTGAATATCCACCAACTTGAACACAATGCCCATTGAAAAAACGAACAGTGCACCTGCGGTCAGGTACAGTCGATTCATGATGTTTTTATCAGTAATGGCCATTTAATCTTCAGACTTTACTTTTATTTTTTTTGGTGGATTTTTTGAGGGTTCCAATCCGGCCTCGGCCATAGATTGACGAATGGAAGATTCTAGACGCATTTGCTGTACTGCAGACCTACCTTCAACAAACTCGCTTCGCAGCTTGCGCACCTCTTCATTTAATGCCGCTATTTCATGGACTTTTTTATCAGCCCTATGACTACTGGAAATCATCAAGGCTGCCAAAAAGGAGGCAAATAGTAGAAAAAGCCAGTTTTTGGGGGCATCACCGCTTACCAAAAACTTTCCTTTTAAAATGTCCAATAATCCTTTTTTCATTCCCTATTCTTCAATTAATGATGTTCCTTGTTTTAAACTCTTACCGCAATTCGCAGCTTTGCACTTCTTGCTCTGTTATTCGCAGCTATTTCTTCTGCCGATGGAACAATTAGTCCTCCTACTTTTTTTAGCGGAACATTTATATTTCCATAAAAATCCTTTTCTGCTTCCCCTTCAAATTTTCCATCTCTTATAAACCTTTTCACCAACCTGTCCTCCAGGGAGTGATAGCTGATTAGGCTTAATCGTCCACCAGGTTTTAAAATATTGGGAACTTGAAGGAGAAACTCTTTGAGCACCTCTATCTCCTGATTCACTTCAATACGAATGGCTTGATAAATTTGGGCCAGGATTTTGTTTTCCTTTGCCTTGGGCAGAAAAGGTTGTAAAACCATTTTCAACTCCTCTGTGGTTTTGATTGGAGAAACCGTTCTAGACTCAACAATGGTTCTAGCTATTGCTTTTCCATTTCGCAATTCTCCATAACCCAACAGAATTGAAGCCAACTTTTCTTGTGAGTATGAGTTCACCACCTTAAAAGCTGACAACTGATCTTCTTGGTTCATCCTCATGTCTAAATCCGCATTGAATCGAATGGAAAAACCACGGTCCGCTTTATCAAATTGATGGGAAGAAACTCCAAAATCCGCCAAAATTCCATCAACCTCCCGAATGCCATAGAACTTTAAAAATTGATTGAGAAACCGAAAATTCTGATTAATCAATTGAAACCTGGAATCTTCAATTGTATTCGCCAACGCATCCTTATCTTGATCAAAGGCGAACAATTTTCCATTTTCACCCAACCTTTTCAATATTTCCCTTGAGTGTCCGCCACCGCCAAAAGTGACATCTACATACACTCCACTATCTTTTATTGCCAATCCGTCTACTGACTCTTTCAGAAGAACTGGATTATGGTACTCGCTAGTCATCGTCAGCAAAAATCTCTTCCGCCAAATCTGCGTAGTCTTTCTCTCCTTCTTCCAAAACTTTCTCGTACTTCGCTTTGTCCCAAATCTCTATTTTATCAAAAACAGCATTCAAGACCACCTCTTTGCCTATTCCTGCAAAATCTACAAGGTTCTTAGGTATTTGAAGCCTTCCAGAATCTCCATCTATAGCCACCTCTTTCATACCTGCCACGAAGTTTCTCACAAAAGCATCATACTTCCTGTTGATCTTGCTTTTCTTCATCACCTTTTGCATCAATGCATCAAATTCGTTCTTTGGATACAATTCCAAGCACTGTTGAAATACCGACCTCTTAATAACAAACCCATCCTGCAAAACAGGCAACAACTGATTCTTTAAGGAAATAGGCAATATCACCCTACCTTTGGTATCAGCTTTACAATCATGTTGTCCAATTATATGGGTCACTAGAAATCAATTGGTTAGTAATAACAACTCAAATATATAGATTTTATTTCCACATTTCTCCACTTAACTCCACATTTGTTAATAAATTCACCACATTTATAGATGAATGGTAGGTTTTTCGTGTTAAAACCGAAAAATCAGGTGGTTCGCTATTTTCAAACTCAACTGATAAAAAGGGGGCTTTTTACAGATTCATAGGAAAAATCTTTGTTATATGAATTGCCTATATTTGCCCTCCCAGTACCAACTAACTTTAGATGGAAAACCAAATCATTCGAGAAGGCAAATTCAACTACATTGAACAAGGTGAAGGGAAGCCCATAATCATCCTGCATGGACTCATGGGCGGGCTAAGTAATTTTCAAGGTGTTTCCGAACATTTTCCATCGAAAGGATATCAAGTTTTGATTCCTGAACTGCCCATTTACGACATGCCCATGTTGAAAACCACGGTAAAAAACTTTGCTAAATTTTTAGAGGAATTCATTGAATTTAAGGGGTTGAAGGATGTTATCCTATTGGGAAATTCATTAGGAGGCCACATAGGATTGCTTCACACGAAATTATTTCCTGAAGTGGTTAAGGCCTTGGTCATTACTGGCAGCTCTGGACTTTATGAAAAAGCGATGGGCGATGGTTATCCCAGAAGGGGTGATTATGACTTTATAAAGCAAAAAGCCCAAGATGTCTTTTATGACCCGGAAGTTGCTACAAAGGAAATTGTGGATGAAGTGTTTGCCACGGTAAATGACCGAATGAAATTGGTAAAAACTTTGGCCATTGCCAAAAGTGCTATCCGACATAATATGTCCAAGGACTTGCCTCACATGAAAACCCCTACCTGTATTATTTGGGGTGAAAATGATACCGTAACCCCTCCTGAAGTTGCCAAAGAATTTCATGAGTTATTACCAGATTCTGATTTGTTCTGGATTGAGAAATGCGGTCACGCCCCCATGATGGAACATCCGGAAGAGTTCAATACCATTCTAGAAACCTGGTTGGATAACCGTAATTTCTAACCATGAAAATCATCTCGGCCGAATTTGTGATGTCGAATTCAAATGTGGCCCAATGCCCTAAAGATCCCATTCCAGAATATGCTTTTATTGGGAGGTCCAACGTTGGAAAGTCCTCTTTAATAAATATGCTCACCGAGCGTAAACACTTGGCAAAAACATCCGGTAGACCAGGAAAGACTCAACTTATCAACCATTTTAAAATCAACAATAATTGGTTTCTGGTAGATTTACCTGGATATGGTTATGCTCGAGTATCCAAAAAGGACAAAAAAACCTTTCAAAAATACATTACAGAATACTTTGAAAAGCGTAAGCAATTGGTTTGCGGTTTTGTTTTGGTTGACATTCGACATGATCCACAACCTATTGACCTAGATTTTATGGAATGGTTGGGTTCTAACGGTATTCCTTTTGCCATTATTTTCACTAAGGCAGACAAATTAAAGCCAGCCGTAATTGAAAAACAAGTTCGGTCTTATCTTCAAAAGCTTTTGGATGGTGTTTGGGAAGAAGCTCCTTCATACTTTATAACTTCATCAAGCAAACGAATGGGCCGAGATGAAGTTCTAGAATTTATTGATGGTATCAATAAAGAGTTTCTTTCCTCGAAGAAATTCTAATCTTTTTGCCAACCCTATAAGGCAACCTTGATTTCCTGTTCGATAATCTAAAGATTATATTTGGGTATCAATCAAAATCAAAAAAATGAAAATTGTCTTTCTCTGTACTCTTACTTTGGCGCTCTCTGGTCTACCCCTCTCCACAAAAGCCCAAGAAAATGCAAATCAACAATTTACCGAAGACCTAGCCCAATTAAAAGAATACTTTCATATTCCAGGTATAGCAGCATTGGTTGAGAAAGAAGGCAAAATCATCTATGAAGAATATTTTGGCTTTGCCAATATTGAAGATTCCATTAAGGTAAATAAGAATACTTCTTTTCCAATCGCTTCGTTGACCAAGATTTTTTCGGGAGTCTTATTGATGAAGTTGAAGGAACAGGGGAAATTATCGTTGGACACTCCCATAAATGAATTTCTAAAACAAAGTAAATTAGGAGATTCTGTGTTGGTAAAACATATCCTGACCCATACCTCGCAAGGTAATTTAGGGGAGAATTTTTATTACAGCTATCGTTTTGGGGCTTTGACACCGGTTATCGAAAAAGCATCTGAAAATAAGTTTCACGAAATGGTATCTTCAGAGATTTTAACACCACTAAAGATGGATGATTCATGGTTTTTGAATGATTCCGTTGACGTAAAAAAACATGATACGACTTTCGCGAAACCTTACCTTTTTGATGGGAAAGCCAAGTCCGGCCCAATTGAATATGGCGTATCCACTTCATCAGGACTTGTCTCAACTGCGCATGATTTGTTGAAATTTAGTCGCGCTTTGGATGACCAATCCCTAATTTCCAATACTACAAGGGACTTCATGTTATCTGTTCCTAAAGAAGATTTGCCCTATGGCCATGGAATTTTTGTACAATCTTTGGATGGGATTCAACTTATTTGGGGATATGGCCAATATGATTCTTACTCCAGTTTATTTTTGAAAGTTCCAGCAAAAAACTCCACCCTGATACTTTTGGCCAATAACAATTTTATGAGTGACCCTGCCAGACTGATTTATGGTGATGTAACCAGCTCGCTTTTTGCCCTGAGTTATTTACAGAGTTATATCTACGGTGAGGCCAACTTGCCAATCTCGAAGCTCAATCGCCAAAAGATGTTGGCCCAAGCTTTGGCCGCCTCATTTATGAGTAGATTTGATGACACAGAGTGGAAAAAGAGCATACAGTTATTGGATGCAATTTTTGAAACCTATCCAAATTATTTGGAATATGCACATCTTAATCTTCTACATAATCTAATGTTCCTGAAAACTGTTGCTTTTCATAAAGGATTTGGAGTATTCAATACGTTTGATGATAAAATTGAAGCCATTGGAGCTAGATTGCTCAAAAATGACCCTAAAAACCCCTACGCTAATGTTTATATGGGAGATTTCTATGATGGAAAAGGTGAGATTGAAAAAGCCAGGATACACTTCCAAACTATAGCGGATGCGGAAAACTATTCTCCTTTTTGGTATACCAGTGTAGCCAAAGAATGGCTTGAAGAAAACAAATAGGAAGCTATTTCAATCGTTCCCCTATGAGCTGAATCAATTCTTGAGACGATTTTAGTCCATTTAGCGCGTCAGTACCAATGAACACCTCCAGACCGTTAGTTCCTTCGACCAATACAATAGGAAATGTAAATTTAGCTCCAAACTTGGATGCATACTTCTTCGCGAATTCATCCCGGTGTAAGAAGATTATATCATGCCCGCCTTCTTTACGAAATTGCTTCCAAATTTTATTTTCCCCAACAATTCCATAGGTAATATCACATAGGTTGCAATCATAAGTGGACGGACTAAATACTTTGTGCATACTATCCAAAATAGCATTCCTTCGTCCGGAGTTGGCATTGTAAACGAATATCAGTTTTTCATGAATTTTCTTTTCTATGTTTCAAAAATACAATGCATTTTAATGGTTAAGATTTGATTTAAGTGTATTTTAATTATTCAAAAAACTGGAAAATGATAGCAAGAATCTGGAAAGGCAAAACAAAAATAGCGCATGCAGAAGCTTATGAAGAGTTCATGAATGAAAGAGCGGTACCGGATTACTCAAACACCAAAGGTTTTGTAAAATTGCTTTTTCTGAAAAGAATCGACGAACAATTTGCCCACTTTGAACTGATTACTTTTTGGGACAATTTAGAGGTCATCAAAAACTTTGCAGGTGAAGATTATGAAAAAGCCAAGTATTATCCTGAGGACCAAGACTTTTTATTGGAATTCCCAGAAAAAGTAACTCATTTTGAAGTGTTTCAGGAATACTAGCTTTACTTCTTCTAGTCGAGTCTCGTACCAAAAGGTTTTATTCCTATTATTGTAATCCCAAATTACCAATGAATATTTCTACCATGACCTACAACATCAAAACTGTAGTTCCACTACTCCTACTATTATCATTTTTTTCATGCAAGTCCCAAAAAAATACTACAGAATCCATGAATTTCCCTATTCAGCTTAACAAGAAACAAATAGTTCAAAAAGCTCAGGATATTATCAAGGAAGATCTTGGAGAATACGTTCCCGATTTCTTCGAGAATCGCGCTTACCATTTAGATAATGAAATTGTTGTTATTTTCTATGTACCTATACACCTAGCCCAAAAAGGTGATTATTACTATCACAGCGCTGTAGTGGAGATTAACAGCGAGTCTAAGAGTTATGGCTCCTACAGCAATAGTGAAGAAGCAGATCCATCTGATCTGTGGAAGTTTTACAAAACTACACCTGAGAAGACCAAAATTTCTGAAAAAGTTATATCCAGTATAGCCTCTTATGCGGAAGTCACTAAAGAATTACTTTTCCCTAAAGACTACCGTTTGGAGATTTTGGAAAACACAGATGGCTTTTCTGCAAAAGTTGTCACACCAAACTATATGGATACTTATGAACTCCACAAACAGGACTATGCGGTAAAATCCAAAAAATCCCGAAACCATAAACGGTTTACTCTAGTGGACCAAGGTTTTATTGAAATTCATTAGCGTTTTTCTAGAAGGCCAGATTTACTTCTTCAATTCTAGTTTCTCTGCAAAATAGTCGCAGAAATCCTTCATCGTGGCGGTCATTTTCTCGTCTTGGGTTGCTTTCATGAAGGTATCCGCCATAGTAACCAAAGTTTGATGAAAAAAGACCTTCATCTCATCCACTGGCATATCCTTGGTCCAAAGGTCAATTTTCAAAGACTCTTGGTTCTTACTATCCCAAACCGATAGCATCATGGCTTTGGCCTCTTCATTTTTTATGCCTCCATCTTCTGCAGACCAATTTAGTTCTTCCGGTACTCGATTCTCATCTAGACCAACTTTTAGTGTAATTTCTGAAGTATGTGTTACGGCCATCTATCTTTTTGGTTTGTAGTTTGATTTTTTGAATAATTCGTCAGCAGGCAAATCCAATAACTCGATTAATTGAACCTTTGGATTCTTTTCCATAAAAGTTCTTACAATTTGCCAACCCATATATCTTCCTAATCTTCCAGGAGATTCATTATCCAGTGCTAATTGAAACTTTGAAAATGGAGCTGGGTCTAAAAAACGCCTATCTAAACTGGACTCAGTACTGTATAAGAGTTCGCGTTCCACAAAATAGCGCCAAACTTGTTCTTCATTGTTTTGGGCCCATTCTATTTGTTCCTCAGTGTAGTTTATTATTTGTGCATCTGAATTGTAAGGCAAAAGCTTATCCTTTAAATAGAGTTCCTTGCCATAATAGACCATTCTAGAAAGAAATGTTCTATTTCTTGGAAATTTTAAGACCTTCTTGGTAAAGGCACTAGCTATATCAGAAGCTAAATATTTTTTATCCAAACCTTGGGCCACATAACGTGGAATACTTTGGTAAAAGCGATGTTCTTGACCTAAATAATTATCTAGTCCTATTAACAGCAGTGAATCTGTCAGAATAATACGATCTTCATAGCGCACATCGGATATTAATGTAATGACCTTAGGTGGTGATGTTTTTGGGAAGTAATATGAAATGTGCTTGAACAATAATTCCAGTTCTTCGGTCTCCTTTAAAAAATCGCCAAAAGCATTATTGACCTCATCCGATAATTCTACCTGAAGTGTATCTATAAGCTTTGCCTCCCAAATACTATCTGGAAACTGTATTGGAAATAAGTAGGGGTATTTGGATTTTAAATGTGGTATATCGGTAGGTTGAGCGGTAGCAAATTCACGGTCAAAGCGATGCACCTTTACGTCTAGTTCTAACTGGGCTATCTTTTTTTCGGTTTCATCCTCTTTTTTACATCCTACGACCGATAAAAAAATGACAAAAACCAAAAAGGTAGATATTTGATATTCAAAGTATTTGGACAACCCCTTCATTATTATAAAGCCAGCGTTTATTTTTACAGGGCACAAAGGTAATTTTTTGAATCTAAAAAGTAAGCTATGCAAACTGAAAAGGTAATAACACATATTGTAGACTGGTTAAAAGATTATGCTAACAATGCCAAAGTGAAAGGGTTTGTGATTGGAGTATCAGGTGGAATTGACTCAGCTGTCACCTCAACTTTATGCGCAAAAACTGGGCTAGACCTTCTATGTGTCGAAATGCCAATTCATCAAGGGGAAAATCAAGTCACAAGAGCTGATGGCCATATTAATTGGCTAATGGCCAATTTTGAAAATGTAAAACGACAACCGGTAAATCTTACCACTGTATTTGATAGTTTGGTCGAAGCACTCCCTAAAGTTGAAGATGAAGAGGAACGTTTTATGTCGCTGGCCAATACCCGTGCACGGCTAAGAATGACCACCTTATACTATTTCGCAGCGCTAAAGGGTTATCTGGTTGCGGGAACAGGTAATAAAGTTGAAGATTTTGGTATCGGATTTTACACCAAATATGGAGATGGCGGGGTAGACCTTAGCCCTATTGCAGACTTGTTAAAGACTGAAGTATATGCTCTAGGCAGTGAGCTGGGCGTAAACCAGGATATTATGGATGCAGCGCCAACAGATGGTCTTTGGGGTGATCACAGAACAGATGAAGACCAAATAGGAGCATCCTATCCAGAACTTGAATGGGCTATGAAAATGGATGATGAAGGTAAAACAGAATCCAATTTTACAGGCAGGGAAAAAGAAGTCTTTTCAATTTACAAAAAGTTCAATTCTGCCAACAAACATAAGATGATTCCTATACCTATTTGCGAAATTCCTGATAGCATAAAATAGCGACTTGTCCGAAAAAACCCAGCTTAAGACGAAAAAAACCCCAGAAATTTTAAGGTTTTAAGAAAAAAATCACACTTTTATATCCTCAATTGGTTAACTTGCCGGCACGCCGTGTAAGTAAATAATTACTAATCAACTTATAATTTCTTAAACCCAAACCGAATGATAAAAGTATTAATAGCGGACAACCATCCCATAGTTCGTCTAGGCATTAAGCAGGTCATTGAATCTGGCAACGATATGGAAGTCATTGCTGATGTTGCGACCACAGGCGAGCTTTTTGAAGTATTAGAAAAGGTTACCCCTGATGTTGTTATGTTGGAAATGGACATTCCAGAAATTAACGGAATTGCCACCTTGCGCAAAATGAAACAAGAATTTCCCAACGTTAAGGCATTGATGTACAGTGGGCAATCAGAAGATGTGTATGCACTGAGCACCATCCGTGCGGGGGCTTTTGGTTATCTTTCCAAAACTGCTGATTTGGATTACATTATTTCCGCAGTTAGAAAAGTAAGTGAAGGAAACATGTTTATTACCAATGAACTGGCCCAAAGATTGGCTTTTGATGAAGGCACACAAAAACCAAGACGGTTTTTCAGAAAGCTTTCCTCTAGAGAGGTTGAAGTGCTTAAGCTTCTGGCCAGTGGCAAACGAAACAAAGAAGTTGCCGAAGGTCTTAACTTAAATGAAAAAACCGTTAGTACCTACAAAGCCCGTTTGATGAAAAAATTGAACGTGGATAATCTTGTGGATTTACTACAGCAAGCCAAAGCATTGGAGCTGTACTAAACATAAACCAATACCAAATTAAAAATCCCGGACAAAATGTTGTTTCGGGATTTTTTATGACAAAACCCTATTCAATTTGGCGTTGAGTAATTTGTTCAACTGAAGATAGTTCATAATTTCCTCCAAGGTCTCGGAGTTATCCTCATGATTATCCTCTGTATTTGTCTGCAATTCATTAATTCTAGCCTTGATTAAATTACATCGTAACGTAAGAATGGTTTCACCTACCAATTGAGCCACTCCTGTTTCTTTATCCTTTGGATAAATATCTTTCCTTTCCCAATCGTGCAAGGTATATCGTTCTTCTTCCATAAGAATAGAGGAAACCTCTTCTACTAGACCTTGTTCCAGTCCTGCAAGAAAACCGTTAATAGTAAACTCTTCTCTTTCATTCAAATTGCCAATAAGGCGATAATAAATGTTCTTAAATTGTTCGTTGGTCAGTTCAATCTCATCTTCTTGAAGGTCCAGATATACTTTCTCGTACACTTTGGCTTCAACCACTTCAGGTTCCAACATCAACTCACCCTCTTCGTTTTCTTTTAGTACCAAATCTTCAAATTCCTCTTTGCGATTTCCATAAAGCAAGAGCATTTCGATAATTTTCCGTTCCAACTCATAAAGCACATCCACTTTTTCAACAACCTGGTCATGCTTCACCACTTCAAAGGCCTTCTGTTCTTGCTTTATCTTCTTACTGGCCTCTCCCCTTTCTTTTTTATTGATTTGGGCAAGCGTGTTGTACAAAACCTCTTCAGAAATCTGCATTATCTTGGCACATTCCTGGATATAGATTTCTTTTTTTATCTGGTCTGGAATCTTGCTGATACTGTTGACAATATCCCGAACCGTATCAGCTCGTTTTATAGGGTCATCAGAAGCTTCCCGTGTTAACATGGAAGTCTTGAACTGGATGAAATCCTTGGCATTTTCTTCCAAATACAGCACAACATCTTCATACGTGTTGTTTTTGGCAAAACTATCCGGATCCTCCCCTTCTGGGAAAGAACAGACCTTCACATTCATACCCTGCTCCAAAATCAAATCGATTCCCCGTAAGGAAGCTCGAAGTCCAGCAGCATCTCCATCAAAAAGCACGGTAATATTCTTGGTCAGCCTATTTATAAGTCGAATTTGTTCGGGTGTCAACGCTGTTCCGCTGGAAGCCACCACATTTTCAATACCCCTTTGATGCATTTGAATCACATCCGTATACCCTTCCACCAAATAGCAATTGTCTTCCTTGGCAATAGCTTGTTTGGCAAAATAAATACCATACAGCACCTTGCTCTTGTGGTATATATCACTTTCTGGAGAATTGAGATACTTGGCCGCTTTCTTATCATTGGTCAAGATTCTACCACCAAAACCCAACACGCGACCACTCATGGAATGGATAGGGAACATTACCCTTCCTTTAAACCTATCAAACTTTCTACTGGTACCATCCGTTTGCTCTTTCACAATGGTAAGTCCGGTTTTCTCCAAGAATTCCAACTGGTAGGATTTTTCCAAAGCGGTTTTTGTAAAAGCTTCCCATTCATTCAAGCTATACCCTAATCCAAACTTCTTGATAGTGCTATCTAAAAAACCCCTTTCTTTAAAATAGGAATGTCCTATGGCTTTACCAGGTTCTGTTTCCCACATGGTATCCGAAAAATACTTTTGGGCAAACTCGGATACCAGATACATGCTTTCTCGGGCATTAGCCTCTTCCTTTTCTTCATCGGTACGTTCTGTCTCCTCAATTTCAATATTATACTTCTTGGCCAAGTACCTGATAGCCTCTGGATAGGTAAAGTGTTCATGCTCCATCAAAAATGCCACCACATTGCCCCCTTTGCCACTACTGAAATCTTTCCAAATTTGTTTGACCGGAGATACCATAAAACTTGGTGTGCGCTCATCACTAAATGGACTGAGACCCTTAAAATTGGAGCCCGCTTTTTTTAACTGGACAAAATCTCCAATTACCTCCTCCACCCTAGCGGTTTCATATACTTGGTCTATGGTAGCTTTTGATATCAAATCTGCGAATAAAAATAGCTTTTAAAGGTACATAAAAATCAAAATTCCCAGCACCTTTCACCCTAGCATTCTTTAATCCTTAAACCTATTTATAAGGAGATTCATTATCTTAGTTTTAACCCCAAAGCGTAATTTGCAGTTTATGTCCATTTACCAAAAACTTACCAAGATAGGTTCCAAATTTTTTGGAAAAGATTTACTTTTTAAGCATGGTTTTAACCTATCGCCCATGTATCGGAGAAGTACAGGGCGAATTATCTCAGTATCTAAGGATTTGATGGATATTAGTGTTCGGCTTCCCATTAATTATAAAAACAGGAATTATGTCAATTCCATCTTTGGCGGGAGCATGTTCTCAGCGGTAGACCCAATTCCCATGGTTCAGTTAATGAATATTTTAGGTGAGGATTATGTGGTTTGGGATAAATCTGCAGAAATTTTGTTTAAACGTCCCGCTCGAGAAACTCTATTCGCAGATTTTAGGTATTCCCATGATGAAATAGAAAAAATTAAACAACGGGTTGCTTCAGAAAATGAGATTACCATAATAAAGGAAACTCAACTTATGGATAAAGATAAATCCAAAGTGTTTTGCGTGGTGAACAAAACCATTTATGTCGCTAATAAACCCTTTTATAAAAAGAAACGTTCCAAAACAAAAAGCAAATCCTAGAATATCTTGAACTATCTTTAAAACATGATACTTTTTTTCGGAACACGTCCAGGTAAAGCGACTACAAAGACACTTTCAGACATCACCTGCCCACATTGCCAACAATTGAGCACACTAACAGCATATTCCCAACCCAATTACCTACATCTTTTTTGGATTCCGATTTGGACCATAAACACATCGCGTTATGCAGAATGTTCGCATTGCAAACGAGTTTATTACAAAAAAGAGTTTTCTGCTGAGATGGAGAGAGCCCTTAAATAGATTAAGCGGAATTAGAAATGATACTTCTTCCGACTCCGCCAAATCTGACTTACTTCAAATGTTTAATTTGGTTTATAAATCAAACCTTAGGCCCAAGGAGATATTGTTTTGTTCTACCAACGCATCTTTGAATATAGGGTTCAAATCGTATTTGGCATATAGCAGAATTCCGTCAAATCCTATATAACCGCTTATACCATAAATTAGGTCACTGGTGTTATAATCGCGTTTTAGTTTTTCTTTAATACGTTCACCACCCTGATTGTATTTTAGTTTCTGACGTGTTCCTAGATTGAATCCTCCGTATCCACCTATTCCAATCCGTAATTGATTTTGGAGGGAATACCGAATACTCTTTTCGGTCTCCCGAAACTTTGAAGGCCCAAACTCTAAATGAACGGGAAAGACCAGATTGTCCATTCTCAACTTTGCTTTGTCCAATTCAACATCAAACTCTTCCAGGCTGGTTTGGTCTCCATCTTGCACGAAGTATTGATTATCGTCTGGTTTAAGTCCATTGAATTGAAATGAAAAGCCATAATGGAAACGTAAGAAATTAGTATTTCTAAAAACTCGAGTACGCCATTGCCAACCCATTTCAAAAAAACGACTACCTCCTATCTTATACGGAGAGTCATCCAAAGATTGACCTTCAATTATTGCATTGTTCAATCCTATCGCAAAGACAAAATCCGAATAGGTTCTTCTATCATATTTTACTTTGTTTCTCCAATCCTTTCCCCTAAACAAAAAAGTAGGTTTTCCATTAACATCAACACCTAGACGAACTCCTTTTTCTGCAATGGTGTCCAGCTCAAGCATTACCAAAGTCTTTCCTTCATTTCGTTTTAAGAGTTCTATTTGGTTTTGAAGAATGGCTACTCTATTCTCTATGTTAAGTGCCCGCTTTCTTGCAGCTTCCGTCTTAAGTTCTTCTGCCTTTTCTAAAGTAATAGCGCCTCTGTCTAAACGTTTGTTTATGTCCTTAACTTCGAGCTTTAAAGCTTCTTTTTCCTGCTTGGTAATTTTTTCTTTTTGCTCCTCAAGAACCTCTATTTTACGCTCATACCGTTTTTGGGCATTTAGATTTTGACTTACAACAAAAAGAATTAATGCTGCTACATACAGGGTAACGTGTCTCATTTTGATTGATTTTGGAACCTTCAGTTCCTGCCTCCCCAAAAATGGGGAGGAGAAAACAAAGGCTTTTTGATTGATGATTAATTATTTCTATCAGCCACTGCTGTTCTTACCTTTAGGTAACCTTGTTTGAGTGCTTCGAATATTTGGTCCCGGAAAGATTCGTCCAACTCGTCTTCAACCTCGGTCAGTAGGGCCATGGCATCCACTTTCCCTTCCGGATTGAGTAATCCGTCCGTCAATATTTCTCGCTGAGCAGCTCGGAGCAATGAATCCACCTCAGCATCCGTAATTTCTGCATTGGCCATATCCTCAAGCAATGTAACTTGATTCATGACTTCGTTTACTTTAGTATTGATAACATCCTCTGAAATAGCTACTGCTGAATCTTTCAAAGGCATTCTATTGATTTGTTCAGTTTCTTGTATTTCAATTACCACTG
The DNA here is from genome assembly GCF_049333175.1 of Flagellimonas ulvae. NCBI lineage: Bacteria > Pseudomonadati > Bacteroidota > Flavobacteriia > Flavobacteriales > Flavobacteriaceae > Flagellimonas > Flagellimonas ulvae. The sequence goes on along the minus strand of NZ_CP186325.1, from coordinate 3,786,900 downwards.
GATTAATCAAGGTTTTTTCTGAAACAGTATTGTATTTAGATTCTTTCAGGGTTTCTTCCGGAGACTTGGCCACTTCCGTTTGCTGGGCCTTAAATTCAGGAGATTTCTCTTTTTTTAATTGTTCTTTTGGCAAGCTGTCTTCTTCTACAAGCGGAAGCGTATTTTGATTTGGTTCATTATTAAAAAGGAGAATTCCAAACGCTATCAACAATCCAATAAAGCCTGCTGCAATAGCGTATCCATACTTTCTTTTTCTTTTTGGTTTTTGAATCGTGGATAGTTCATGAGATATTTTTTCCCATGCATTGGCCGAAGGATTTATTTTCCTCGTTTCTAATTTTTCCTTAATATGTTTTTCAAACTTTTCCATATCCATTTCATTAATTCCAACCTGTACTTTTTACCATCCACTTTAAATTCTCCTGCAACAATTTTCTAGCCTTGAACAATTGTGACTTTGACGTTCCCTCTGATATTTGTAACATCTCCGCTATCTCATGATGCTTATATCCTTCAACCGCGTATAACAAAAACACCATCTTATATCCTTCAGGAAGCCTGTCTATCTCATTTTGTATGTAGGCCATGTCAAAAGCACTATACGATGAATCCATGGATTGTTCCTGATTTTCCAAAACTTCATCATCGTAAACCACAAACTGTCTTTTTCTTAAATAAGAAATACTTTCCCTGACCATGATTTTGCGAACCCATCCTTCAAAACTTCCTCGATGTTCAAAACTGTCCAGATTCTTGAATACCTTAACAAAGGCATGAACCATTACATCTTCGGCAAATTGAACATCTTTAATGTACTGTCTACATATGCTCAACATTTTTCCGGCATATCTTTCATAAAGCATTCGCTGCGCTTTAGAATCGCCAGACGCTGCCTTTTTAATCCAGATTTTCTCGTTGTTGCTGAACGCTATGATTTTCAAGAGCGGTTTCAAGTTTGTGTTCTATATTAAGTAGACGTGATTGAAGTAGAAAACGTTGCCCGAGGTATTAACTTTTCTCTTAAAAAAATTTCAATACGCTGAATATCCGTTTTTTACACCATTACTTTTCTCGGTCAACCACATAGTTGACCATTAAAATAAGGGAATCTTTATATTGGGAATCTGGATATTTTTCTAAGAGGGATAATGCTTCATCCTTGAATTCCAGCATTTTGGCAATCGCATATTCCAACCCTCCTCTTTCTTTGACATAGGCGATAACCTCACGGACTCTTTTCTTATTCTTGTTGTGATTTTTAACGGAGTTTATCAGCCATCTTCGTTTTTCCGCATCGCTATGATTCAAGGCATAAATAAGAGGTAGGGTCATTTTTTGCTCTTTGATGTCGATACCCGTTGGTTTCCCTATTTTTTCTGCACCATAGTCAAAAAGGTCATCCTTTATTTGAAATGCCATACCACACAGTTCTCCAAATTTCCGGAAGGTTTCCACATGTTCTGAATCGGGCTTTACGGAACATGCTCCCATACTGCAACATGCTGCAATCAATGTGGCTGTTTTTTGGCGGATGATATCGTAGTAGACGTCTTCGGTGATATCTAAAAGTCGAGCCTTTTCAATTTGAAGCAATTCTCCTTCGCTCATATCCCGCACCGCGTTGGAGATAATATGAAGAAGATCGTAGTTTTTATTGTCCAAAGCTACCAAGACCCCACGTGAAAAAAGAAAATCACCTACTAAAACCGCAATTTTGTTTTTCCAAAGTGCATTGATCGAAAAGAAACCTCTTCGCTTATGGCTTTCGTCCACCACATCATCATGGACCAAACTTGCCGTGTGTATAAGTTCTATTATGGATGCACCGCAATAGGTTCTATCGTTTACAGAACCCCCATTCAATAATTTGGCCGTAAGAAAAACGAACATGGGTCGCATTTGCTTCCCTTTTCTATTTACTATGTAATAGGTAATCCTATTGAAAAGCGCAACTTTGGAAGACATGGATTCATGAAACTTTTCTTCAAAAAGCTCCATCTCATTCTCGATGGGTTCCTTAATCTGCGAGACTATTTTCATCCAAAAGCAAAGATACGTCAGGATTTTTTTAACTAGTCGTTAGGAGCTAATTATTATTTCTAGTCTTAGCTTTATGAACATCAATCAAAAAATCAGAAAATGAATTGCAAAAGTTTCGTTTCCACATCTCTTGTTGTTTTATTTTGTTCCATTTGCTTCTCGCAGCAGGTGAAAGTAAATGAGATGAATGTTTCTTGGGATTTTAATGACAATACCATCACTTTTTCGGCATCTGCTCCAGATGACGGCTGGATAGCCCTTGGATTTAATACTAAAAATGATATTGTTGGAAGTAATTTGATTATGGTGAATGTGATTGACGGAAAGGTAAAAGCAGAGGACTTTTTTGTTGTTGGTGTTGGGAACCCCAAGCCAGTAGCTAAATTAGGCTCTCAATCTCAAGTAATAGCGGTAAGTGGCAGGGAATCTTCGGGAAAAACGTGGGTAAGCTTTTCCCTTCCTACTACCGCCATTGACAAATATCACATGGATTTAAAAAAAGGCAATTCGATTTGGCTCATTTGTGCCTTTAGCATGGAAGATGAGTTTGACCATCATTCAAGAATGCGAAAACATGTGGAAGTTAGGCTGTAGCGCTTAAGATTTATTGGCCAGTTGTCCGCAAGCCGCGTCAATATCTTTACCTCGCGACCTTCGTACCGTTACGATAATGTCATTTTTTTGAAGTGTATCTTGATACATTTGTAGTGCAGAGTCTGGGGCCTGCTGGAACTCGCCGTCGTCAATTGGATTGTATTCAATAAGATTAACCTTCGAAGGTGCAAATTGACAAAACTTTACCAAGGCATCCACATCGCTTTGGGTGTCATTGATTCCTTTCCACACTACATATTCGTAGGTTATGCGGTTTTTGGTTTTGGAATACCAATATTCCAAAGCTTCCCTTAAATCCTTGAGTGGAAAAGTGGCATTGAATGGCATTATTGATGTCCTTACTTCGTCAATTGCAGAGTGAAGGGAAACCGCCAAGTTGAACTTGACCTCCTCATCTGCCATTTTCTTTATCATTTTAGGAACTCCCGATGTGGATACTGTGATTCTTTTAGGGGACATTCCCAGACCTTCAGGTGAGGTGATTTTGTCAATCGCTTTTAAAACATTATTGTAATTCATTAAGGGCTCACCCATTCCCATAAAGACAATATTGCTCAAAGGCCTGTCAAAGTAAAGCCTACTTTGGTTATCAATGGCAACCACTTGATCATAGATTTCATCTGGATTTAGGTTACGCATCCTTTTTAGGCGGGCGGTAGCACAAAACCTGCAATCCAAACTGCATCCCACTTGACTCGAAACGCAAGCAGTTGTTCGTGTTTCGGTAGGAATCAAAACTGATTCCACAATGAGTTCATCATGGAGTTTAACCGCATTTTTAATGGTACCGTCGGAACTTCTTTGCATCTGATCTACCTGAATGTGGTTGATGACAAAAGATTCCTCCAGCATACTCCGTGTTTCCTTGGAAATATTGGTCATGGCATCAAAGGAATAGGCTGATTTCTTCCATAGCCATTCATATACTTGGTTACCACGAAAGGCTTTATCCCCTTGCTCTACAAAAAAGTTGCGCAATTGGTCTTTTGTAAGGGCTCTTATGTCTTTCTTTTTAACTTCCACTAGGGTAAATATAGCTACAAAAAATCCCGCTGGGATGCTGTTGGCTCTCAACGGGACTCAAATATTGTTTCAATTGATTAAATAATCAACATGGCATCACCATAGGAATAGAATCTATATTGCTCCAAAATCGCTTGCTTGTAAGCTTTTTTCATCAAATCATGTCCTACAAAAGCAGAAATCATCATCAGAAGTGTTGATTTAGGCAGGTGAAAATTGGTCACCATGCAGTTCGCAATACTGAAATCATAAGGAGGAAAAATAAACTTGTTGGTCCAACCTTCAAAAGTATTCAACGTATGTTCTGACGATACTGCACTTTCCAAACCACGCATTACGGTAGTACCTACTGCACAAACCTTTTTCTTATTCTGTTTGGCTCTATTTACAACTTCAGTGGCCTTTTCATCTATCACCAATTCCTCGCTATCCATTTTGTGTTTGGATAAATCCTCAACCTCAACTGGATTAAATGTACCTAGTCCTACGTGCAATGTCACTTCTGCAAAATCAACACCTTTAATCTCCAAACGTTTCAAAAGGTGTTTAGAAAAATGTAGTCCAGCCGTTGGTGCCGCCACAGCTCCTTCGTGCTTAGCGTATATGGTTTGGTAACGTTCCTCATCTTCTGGCTCAACATCTCTTTTGATGTATTTGGGAAGCGGAGTTTCACCCAACTCACGAAGCTTTCTTCTAAAATCCGTGTAAGAACCATCATATAAGAATCTCAAGGTTCTTCCTCTTGAAGTAGTGTTGTCTATTACTTCTGCCACCAAACTTTCATCTTCTCCAAAATAGAGCTTGTTTCCAATCCTGATTTTTCTTGCAGGATACTACAAGAACATCCCATAAGCGTTGTTCTTGGTTCAATTCCCTAAGTAAAAAGACCTCGATTCTAGCACCAGTCTTTTCTTTGTTTCCGTAAAGTCTAGCAGGAAAAACTTTGGTATTGTTAAGCACCATTACATCACCTTCATCAAAGTAGTTAATGAGGTCTTTGAACATTTTATGTTCAATTTTTCCAGTTTCCCTATGGATTACCATCAACTTGGACTCGTCCCTATTTTCAGCAGGGTATTCGGCCAATAATTCTTTAGGTAATTCAAAGTTGAAGTTTGATAATTTCATCTAGACTTTTTTAGATTTTTATAAAGGATGGCAAATATACAATCCTGATATAGGGGATGTCAAGTAATTTGATAATTAAATGCAGTTATACCTCAGCTATTTGAAGACCAATCGTCTTGAGATCTTCCCAGAAATCAGGATAGGATTTGGAAACAACCCCTGCATCATTAACAAACAGATGGGTTCTTAGTGCTAAAGGAGCGAACGCCATAGCCATACGATGGTCATGATAGGTATCTATGGAAATCCCTTTGTTGATTGAAGAATTTGGCTTTAAAATCAAACTCTCTGTATCAGTTTCCACTTGTGCTCCCAATTTGGTCAGCTCCGTTTGAAGAGCCGACAAACGGTCCGTCTCCTTAATGGGAAGCGTATGCAAACCCGTTAAACGACACCCCATTCCCAATCCTAAGCAGGTTACTGATATGGTCTGGGCCAAATCAGGGGCATTGGAAAGGTCATATTCAAAGAAATCTGTATGATGCTCGCTTACCTTCTCTAGAGTAACCTCGGTATCCGAAAAAGAGCTTTCCACACCGAATTGGGTGTAGATTTCTTGAAGTACACTATCACCTTGCAAGGAATTTTTCTTGTAGGCGGAAAGCTTTATTTGAGAACCCACTTTGCACATAGCGACAATACTGTAAAAGTAACTTGCCGAACTCCAATCAGATTCAACTACCATGGTCTTTGATGCAACATCTTTTCTAGGGTGAACAATAATTTTGTTTCCCTCAAATGAGTTCGAAATTCCCAATTCGTCCAATAAGCTCAAGGTCATTTTTATGTAAGGGACCGAAGTAACTTTTCCTATAAGCTCAAGTTCTAATCCATTTTCAAGGCTTGGAGCAATTAAAAGCAATGAAGAAATGTATTGGCTACTTACATTGGCCGGAAGTGCCACTTTGCTTTTGGTCAACTTTTTACCTGAAATCCGTATTGGCGGGCATCCCTTAGTATTGGTATATTCTATTTCGGCACCAAGTTCGCTAAGTGCGTCCACCAAGACTTGTATCGGTCGTTCTTTCATCCGCGCGGAACCCGTCAGCACAACCTCTTTGCCTTTTTGGGAAGCAAAATACCCGGTAAGAAATCTCATGGCAGTTCCTGCATGGTGAATATCCACTTCACCCTGTTTTTTTTGGAGCCCTTTTTGCATAACCTGTCCATCATCGGAATTGGAAAGATTTTCTATTTCGATGTTTGGAAAAAGTGCTTTAAGCAATAAAAGTCGATTTGTCTCACTTTTGGAGCCTGTAATCCGTATTGAGGCTTTAATAAAAGGGTCTTGTAGTTGGTTCAGCTTAAGTTTCAAAAGGCTATTCTTTAAGAGAGTCAAAGCTAGAAAAAACGAACTTAATGTCCCTTTGGGGAAATCACTTTATTTCAGTTTTTTGTTGTTTTGGTGACGGTCGTGATCTCTTTTGGTTTTCAAATCCAATTTACGGTCAAATGCCTCTTGCAAGTCTATGCCGGTTTGATTGGCCAGACAGAGCACTACAAAGACCACATCGGCCAGCTCTTCGCCTAAATCTTTAGCCTTATCCGATTCTTTTTCACTCTGTTCTCCATATCGCCTAGCTATAATACGGGCTACCTCGCCCACTTCTTCCGTAAGCTGTGCCATATTGGTCAATTCATTAAAATACCGGACTCCATGTTCTTGAATCCAATCGTCAACCGCTTTTTGGGCATTTTGGATGTTCATAATTAAACTTTAGAAAGTACTACTTGTTCTGCTTCTTTTCTGATAATCTCGGCATAAAAATCCCGGACTGCTTCATACTCTGAAGGTAGGATAATCGTAGAATTTATTTTTAAATCACATTTTAATTGCAATGTATTTCCACGCTTCCCCAGACTATAATTGAAATTTCCAGCATTTTCAAGCAAGTTCACACTTGTGTTCTCTGGCAACGAATTTACTTCATATCCCTCTGGAATGGTAATGTTTATTATGTAGCTCTTATGTCTTGGGTAGGCAAAATCTATAGGATAGTTCCTTATGTCTGATTTAAATGGGTTTTCTTTGGCAACCTCAAACAACATGGGCGAAAAGTATATTTTATCTCCGATAACATCACATTGTCCATTTACTACAAACTCATAACTTTCCAATAAAGGTTTATAACAATCATTCTCATTTTTTACATCCAGATTTGTTATTTCAAGGTTACCAAAAGCATTTTCGAGTTTTTCCCGATAGTCTTCTTTATGAACGTTAGCGTATTTATCCCTATAAAGAAATGCTTCATGACCTGTAAAACTGTTCCTTAATTTTCCTTTTACATCCCCATCTGGAGTTAAGCTCACCATCATCCTAACTGCCTCTTTACCGAATTGTTTTGGATAAAGGGAAATCTCTTCAGAAATACCTCCTTCTTTGATTAGTCTACCATTCCAATTTAATGCATCAACAGGTAATAAATCAGGAGCTGTAAATTTACTGCAGGCATCCATTAAGATTTTTTCTCCGTCTAATTCAACGGAACTCACCACATAATCAAATCCTTCTCTTGTTGGAAACAAAGGTATACCATGTCCACGTGTACTTATCAATACTGGATAAGCTTTTAATCCTGCTTCCTTCAACATGGAGACCAGAATTAAATTGATATCAGCTACATTACCTTTTCTTTCATTGTAGGCTTTCTTAGTTCCTAAGTCCGAATATTTTCCATAAAGGCCGTTCCAAGTCATTCTATTTTGCACAAAATCAAAGATTTTAAATGCCTTTTCTTTATCACTTGTGAGACCAGAAATTAATGCTCCAAGATCATCATTAAAATATTTAGTACCGTTCAATTGCCCGCCGAAGCTTTCGCTTTCAAAAATATTTTTAGCCACTTTTTCCCAAGTAGTGGAATAGGTATCCAAAGGAGAATTGGGGAACTTCACATATTGCAGTTCGTATTTAATTGCAGATCTATAGTTATTGATATTTCCAGAATGACTTTCAGACTTTAGAGCAGGAACATTAACAAGATTGAAAAGAGTTTTGTTTTCTTTATACTTGATGGAACCTTGATTGTAGTCGGCTACTGCTTTTTGCAATATTCCACCTTGGCGGTCTGCCTTTGTTGTAACATTTATAGATTTTGATTGTGTAGAAAATTCAGGGTTTAAGGGGAGATAACCTCTAACAGCGGTCTTAAAATTGTAATATTCAGGTATTGCTAAGGTAACCTCTTCAAATTTAATCGGAATATCATATTGGAATGGTATTTCGTCTATGTACCAAAAAAATGGCGAAGTCACGTTATACTCATATTCTATTACACTCCCTTCTTTTACGCTAGGCATAGTAAACTTTTCTTCATCCCTATATTTGTTTAGGTTGGTTTTAAAAGTTTCAGATGATTTAACCTTACTCTTCACTATTTGACTTCCTTCCAGGTTATAGGTAAAACCTTTAAGACTTCCCATGGTCTCTCTCTTGCCACCATCTTTATATAAGTTCTCCGCTACAGTAGCGTATTTAAACCCATCTTTGTTATAGACCTTGACCCTTTCATGAACACTTCTAATAATGCTGAATCCCAAATCCTGCTGATACCTGAAGAAAATGTTTACTTTACGATATAATATTGCTGCCGCGGCTGAAGAATCCTTTTCATATACAGTTTCTTGGAGTTCTGATTTGGATACTTTACCAAATTTTACCTCTTGGGCAAAACTTGAATACAAAAAAAATAGGGCTATTAAAGCAAGTAAAGGTTTCATTTATTGTGATTTAGATTATGTCTTGTTATTTAAAACCATCTTGGAATTGTCCGCATTGATTACAGCCTTTATAAAAGCTCGATATTCTATGTATTTTTCTTTGGGATATAGTCCCGACTTAATCAACAGACTTCTTTTAAACAAGATCGTATTTGATTCATCAAGTTTTTCCACTGACATTGAATACTCACCAAAATCCGATACAATTTTTTTCTTATCTGGAATTGCTTCAATTCGGAAGTTTGGAGGAAGCTCAATTTTATATTCGTCCTTATCTAGATAGCCTCTAGATATTTTTACGGGATATTTTCTATCCGAATATCTATTAGGAACCTCCAATCTGTTATTGAATACATTTAAAGGAACCAACAGAAGATTACCACTTGAAACCCCATAGTTTTTCAAGGACAACTCCACTTTTTCAGTAAACGCAACATTTTCTTTATCATTTAAAAACTTATAATCCAAAATATCCAATCCGTTCAATGAAGACCAATAGGTTCTATAGTATTTTGATACATCCTGCTTTGAAATGTTATTTAGATAATGAAAATGCCTATTATACATTATACCCTTTGTTGTTAATTCGATTTCCCCAAATAGGTTTCCGTCCCGATTCATTTTCATTTTGCCTCGAATATCTTTTAGATTATCATCATCCAAATAAGATTTTGTTTCTACTATCTCACCGCCATCAGGTTTTGCAACAAAAACTTTTCTCCCATCTGTAAAACCCCCTATAAATCCAAATGGAAGTAGCTGGGATGTACAATCAATCCAATAATATTCATTGTTATAAGGGATAACTAAAATCGCATGGTTGCCCTGAAGTAAATCTGGAAAATCTTCATCAAAATCAATTCGCTCCCTTCCAGCTTCTACATGAACGTAAAATGACTCAACGCCAACTTGTTTTAAGAGTGCTCTTGTGTAATTGGAAAGCCCTTTACAATCCCCGTACTTCACATTGTCCACTTCAATAGCCGAAATGGGCTGGAATCCACCTATCCCAACTTGAACACTAATGTAACGGGTATTGTTCTGAACGTATTCGTATACTTTTTTGGCTTTTTCAAGTTTATCTTCTATTCCATCAACCAACTCTATAACTTCCTGTTTGGTTTCCATCGGCAATTCTTGTCTCCCATCCAGAAGGTTTTTGTTCATCCAACTCCCTAAATCTTGCCATGTATTAATTTCCGCATTTATACCTTTAAAAGCGTATTTAGGCAATCTCACTGATAGTCTAGGGACAATTTTGTTGAAATTTGGACTCAATTCCTCCCTGTACAGAGCTGCAATACTCTTACCTGTGTAAGTGATGTTATTGCTGTCTTCTAAGCTGTTGATATTAAAACCTTTTAAGTTGCGTTCTTTAATAATCGGCTTTAATTCTTGAGAGGCATATGTAATGGAATAAATACTCTTTTCAACACTCACAGCATATCCGGACAAAAAATACCATTGTGGGAAAAATCCTGTGTCCGAAGTTTCTACCTCATAATAGAATTCCATAGTGTATGGATAGCTAATCGGAACATATCTATAGGTTAATACCCTATCATCTCTATAAAGCGAAAAACCATCCGTAGCACTTACATTTTGAAATTCTTTCCGTTTTATATGTTCAATCTCTCCCCCATCATTATCGTAGATTTTGACATAAATACCTTTTACCTGTTTTTCTTTATCAAAAGACACGGAGCTGCGAGCGTATGAATCTCCATATTCATTAAGGACCGTAGTAACAATCTTAACAGTATAAGTCATCTTATCTACGGAAAGAACATTAATCTTCATTTCATCAAGTCTTACAATGGCATTAACTCCTTTATAAAGACTTTCAGAAGTTTCAATTGTGCCTCCATAACCTTTAGCTAAAAGAAGAAGAAAAAGAAAAAAGGAAATGACATATCTGGGAGGACAGAAATTTGGCATTAAGATTGGTTGGTTAATTTTATACTCTAATATGCCAAAATTCCTACAAAAAAGAAAAACTTATTCGATAAAAATGCTCTATTCCTTGTTTTTTGTATCTATCCAGATAGTTACAGGGCCATCATTTAATAGTTCTACTTTCATGTCTGCGCCAAATACGCCAGAGCCTACTTTTTTGCCCAGGTCCTGTTCCATTTGAGCAAGGAATCTCTCGTACAAAGGAATGGCAATATCCGGCTTGGATGCTTTTATATACGAAGGTCTATTTCCCTTCTTGGTTTGGGCATGAAGCGTAAATTGACTAACAACAATAACATCTCCATCTTGCTGAACAAGTGATTGATTCATGATACCATCATCATCATTGAAAATGCGCAGGTTGATTATTTTTTTGGATAGCCATTTGATATCTTCCTCGGTATCTTGGTCTTCAATACCTAAAAGCACAAGTAAACCACTTTCTATTTTTGAAACTACCCTACCTTCAACGGTAACACTTACTCTGGAGACTCTTTGAACTACTGCCCGCATTCTTATCCTTTATGAATATCCATACGATAACTCTCTTCTTCTCCCGTCACCATCTGAACATAACTACGATACCTGCTCCAAGTAACATTACCTTCTTCCAAAGCTTGTTTTATGGCGCATTTGGGTTCATCCAAATGCAAGCAGTTATTAAATTTGCATTCTGATTTCAATTCAAAAAACTCCGGAAAATAATCCCCGATTTCATCTTTTTCCATGTCCACAATACCAAAACCTTTTATTCCAGGGGTATCAACGATTCTTGCATCAAAACTGAGGTCGTACATTTCAGCAAAGGTAGTGGTGTGTTGACCTTGAAGGTGTTGCTCGGATATTTCTGCTGTCTTCAATTGTAATCCCGGTTCTAGCGCATTCACCAAAGTTGACTTGCCAACACCTGAGTGACCGGCGAACATACTTGTTTTACCGATCATGCATTCTTTTACTTTGTCCACATTCAGTCCTTCCTTGGCGGCAATTTCAATACAAGGGTACCCTATTTTTTCATAAAGCTTTATAAGGTGGTTCACCTCTTCTTGTTCCTCATCACTATACACATCCATTTTATTGAACAATAGTACCACAGGAATGTCATATGCTTCACAAGTCACCAAAAAACGATCAATAAAACTTGTAAAAGTCATGGGGTTGTTTAACGTAATCAACAAGAAAACTTGATCAAGATTAGCAGCAATTATATGTGTTTGCTTGGAAAGGTTGACCGATTTTCGAATGATGTAATTCTTACGTTCTTCAATATGGGAAATGACCCCAACGGTTTCATCGCCTATTTCTTCCAGTTGAAACTTTACTTCATCTCCAACCGCAATTGGGTTGGTACTTTTAATACCCTGTATGCGGAACTTTCCCTTTATTCGGCAGTTGTAAAATTCCCCTTCCCCTGTTTTTACAGAGTACCAACTACCCGTGGATTTGTAAACAGTTCCTAGCACCTAATGTTTATAATTTTCTTTGCAAAGAAACAATAATACTGGATTATGAACGTATATCTATCTTAACATATTAATAATCAATCATATCTAATCTATTATGAAAAAAATTTTATTTGTAGCGGCAATCGCACTTGTATCGACATTTTCCGTCAGTGCACAACAGTTTAAGGTAGTTACCAGTGTGGAGTCTATTGTCCCAAATGGTTTGGGTAGGTCCCGTATCGTTAACGCCCTTGAAGACAAGGATTACAGAGAATACACAAGTGTACAAACCGAAGACGACAACACAAGAAACAAATCAAAGCGTGGAGAAATCCGTGTTAAGAATTTTGAGGAAACCAAATTGTTGAACTTCTACAATATTGGTGGTATCCGTTTTCAGAATATTGCTGCCAATGATGCTCTATTAACTTCTATGATCAATGACATGGTTGCCAATGGTTGGGAACTTGCATTTGTTACCAGTGCTGTGGAAAGTGAAGGAGGTAAAGGAGATGGAAAAGGAATTTTCATTACCAGATACATCTTCAAAAAGTAGATTCTTTACCGAAGTGAAAAATTAAAAGGCTCTGATATTCAGAGCCTTTTTTTATTTAATCCACTATGCGAACCCTTCCGCCTACAAAGGTGTTCTTGTTTACCTTTTTGGGCTGGCCATATACATCCACATCACCTCCTGCCTTAATGTTGATATCTATTTCTTCCATGGCAAAGACCTCCGCTTCGCCACCAGCGGATATCTTTACTTTGGCCGAAGAGGTGCGAAGCTCTCTTCCTTCGAAAATACCTCCAGTATTCAAGACAATGCTTTGACTTTTGGCCAAACCTGAAGCCTCAACTATACCACCGGTTACTGCCCTAATGTTTGTGTGGCTCACATCCATGCCAATTTTGATTTTTGCCCCTTCCTGCGCCTTAAGCTCTATCTCATGTTGGCTGACCATTTCGTTACAGGTAATTTCGGCACCTTCGTTACCATCAATAACCTTTAGGTCTGTATAGTATACCTCGATAAAAGTGTATTCACCTGTAAACTTTTTATCCAATTGCATTCTCAATTTCAAAACCCCATCCTTATTCATCCACACTATGTCATCTACATTTCTGCCTTTAATCATGATACGATTCTCATCGGATTGAATCAGATTTACCTCGATAAGGTCAAAAACCTTGATTTTATCAAAATCTCCAACCTCGGTGTCAATTGTTCTTTGCCCAAAACTTGATATGGTAAATGCCAATATGAATAGAGTACTTAGTGCTTTCATGTTTTCTGTTTTGTCTAAAGATAAACCCTAAAATCATTTGTTACACTTAGCACAAAAAAAATGCCGCCCTTATATCTGAGCAGCATTGTTATTCCATATTTTCGAAAACTATGCGTTGATAATTTTTTCTTGATGGTTTATAGATTCTTGGTGAATGGCCTTGAACATACGAAGCACAAATTCTTCACTAAGCCCACGTTCTTCGCCCTCCAGAATCATATTGCCCAAGATAGCGTTCCATCGATTTGTTTGTAAAACCGCTACGTTTTTCTGCCTTTTCAGTTTTCCAATTTCATCAGAAACCTTCATACGCTTTCCAAGTGTGTCTATCAATTGATTGTCAATCACATCAATCTGAGCTCTAAGATTGCTCAACTTGCTGTTGTACTCGGCCTCTAAATCTGTTTCCTTTCTCATTTTTAAATCAATGAACATCTGTTTCAATGTATCCGGGGTCACCTGTTGGGCCGCGTCGCTCCAAGCATTGTCCGGGTCAAAATGGGTTTCAATCATCAGTCCATCAAAATTCAAGTCCAATGCAGTTTGCGAAACATCGAATACCATATCTCTCTTTCCTGTGATGTGACTTGGGTCATTGATCAATGGCAAATCAGGAAAGCGGGTCTGTAACTCAATGGCCAATTGCCATTCCGGTATGTTCCTATATTTTGTCTTTTCGTAACTGGAGAATCCTCTATGGATAACTCCAAGTTTTTTGATATTGGCTGAGTGCAACCTCTCCACAGCTCCCAACCAAAGAGAAAGGTCAGGATTTACTGGGTTCTTTATCAATACCACTTTATCAGTTCCCTCTAAAGCGTCCGCAATATCTTGCACGATAAAAGGACTTACGGTTGAACGTGCGCCTATCCAAAGCATATCAATATCATGTTCCAAAGCAAGGTCTACATGCGCCCTGTTGGCAACTTCGGTAGCTGTTTTAAGCCCAGTTTCCTCTTTTACTTTTTGCAACCACTTTAACCCAATGGCTCCCACTCCTTCAAAATTTCCGGGACGTGTTCTGGGTTTCCAGATACCAGCGCGGTAATAATTTACATCTGAATCTTTGAGCTCATGGGCTATTTTCAACACCTGTTCCTCGGTTTCCGCGCTGCATGGGCCTGCAATGACCAACGGATGTGGCAAAGCCATATCATCCAACCATTTTCGCATTTCTTTACTGTTCTCCATGGTATAACTTATAGTTTTGTAAGTGGTATTCCTTTTAGTATTTGTTTTATTCTATTTGTATTGTTCATTTCGTTGTAAACATTCTCAAAATCACCATCCAAAAGCAATTGCTTGAATTGTTCCAGATTTTGAATGTATTCCTCTAAGGTCTCAATGACATTGTCTTTGTTTTGCTCAAAAATTGGCGTCCACATATCGGGCGAGCTTTTCGCCAAACGTACGGTGCTTTCAAAACCACTACCAGCCATATCAAATATGTCTCGCTCATTTTTTTCCTTCTCGATTACCGTTTTCCCCAACATAAATGAACTAATATGGGACAAATGCGATACGTAGGCAATGTGTTTGTCGTGGGCCACAGGGTTCATATACCGAATACGCATACCCATACCCTGAAACAATTCCAACGCTTTTTCCTGAAGTTTGAATGCTGTTTTCTCAACTTCGCAGATGATATTGGTTTTGTCTTTGTAAAGACCATTTATAGCTGCGGATGGTCCAGAGAATTCAGTTCCGGCTATAGGATGGCATGCCAAGAAATTTCTTCTTTTCGGATGGTCTTCAACCGTTTCACAAATCAAGCTTTTTGTAGAACCTGCATCTATCACCACGGTCTCCTCTCCTGAAGCATCCAAGATTTTTGGCAATTCTTCAACCAAGGCATTAACGGGTATAGTGACCAAAACCATGTCCATTTGAGACAGCCCGTCATAATCCGATTTTTCATGGATTATTCCCAAATCCAATGCTTCTTGAAGATGCATTTCATTGGAATCAATTCCGTGAATATCTACTTCTGGCCAAAGCTTTTGAATATCTTTTGCAAAAGAGCCCCCAATTAAACCAACACCTACTATAGCTACCTTCATCCTCAAAATCTTTTTAGTGCTTCTTCAATTTTTTGCTTTTCAACACAGAGCGAAAATCGAATGTATCCTTCTCCATTAGACCCAAAAATGGTACCAGGGGCAATGAAAATATCCTTATCGTATAAAACTTCATCTATAAATTCTTCCGAAGGCTTTGAACCGACAGGTAATTTTGCCCAAACAAACATTCCCGCAGCATTCCGGTCATAGGTGCACCCCAACTTGTCAACCAACTGAAACATGAGATTTCTTCTTTTTGCATAGATTTCATCCAACTGGTCGAACCAGGCTTTGCCACTGTTTAAAGCAGTAACAGCTCCTTTTTGAATACCGTAGAACATTCCAGAATCCATGTTGCTCTTTACTTTAAGAACGGCCTGGACATGCTTGGCACTGCCCATAACCATCCCCACGCGCCAACCTGCCATATTAAAGGTTTTGCTCAAAGAGTTTAGTTCGAGAGCCACCTCTTTGGAACTTGTTACCTGAAGTATACTGGTTGGATTATCGTTCAGCACAAAGCTATATGGGTTGTCATTGACCAACAAAATATCATGGGCTTTGGCAAATGCAACCAAATCTTCCATAGCTTTCTTTGTGATAGTAGCACCTGTGGGCATATTGGGATAACTGAGCCACATCAATTTTACTTTTGACAAATCCATCTGTTCAAGTTCTGAAAGATTGGGAAGCCAACTGTTTTGCTCAGTCAAATTGTACATGATGGGTTCCGCACCTACCAATTTTGTGACCGAAGTATAGGTTGGATAGCCAGGGTTGGGAATAAGAACGGCATCTCCAACGTTTAAAAAAGCTAAACTAATGTGCATGATACCTTCCTTGGAGCCAATCAGAGGCAAAATCTCCGTTTGCGCATCCAATTTCACCCCAAATCGCTCTGTGTAGAATGAAGTCATCGCTTCCCTAAGCTCCGGAAGCCCTTGATAGCTTTGGTATTGGTGCGCACTAGGTTGTAGCAAGACATTTTTGAGTTCTTCAACCGCTTCAGGAGGTGGAGGTAAATCTGGACTACCAATCCCCATATTGATAATAGGTCTTCCTTCGGCAACCAACTGCCTCACTTCCCGCAACTTTTTAGAAAAGTAATATTCCTTCACCGTATGGAGTCTATCCGCAACAATCATGACAGCAATGCGTTTTTATATTCACCCAATACTCTAAAATCTTCTGACATAATCTCCAAAAGTGATTTGGCCTTCGCAAAGTGGGCGTACTCTTCAAAGGTGACATCCACAAAAAAAGCGTACTTCCAAGGAGTCTCGATAACAGGTAGGGATTGGATTTTGGTCAAATTCATATTACAATCACTCATTACGTTCAGCACGGTGGCCAAACTTCCTCTCTTATGGTCAGTAATAAATCGTAGGGACGCTTTGTTGATTTCATCCTTTGGCAAAACCTTGTTTATCTTTTTGAGAACAATAAAGCGTGTTGCATTGTTTTTTATGGTCTGAATATCTGAAGCTATCACATCCAAATCGTATAATTTTGCGGCCACTTTTGGAGCAATAGCCGCAATATGGTTCAGTTTCTGCTCCTGAATTCGCTTTGCCGTTTCCGCCGTATCCACGTCTTCAACCAATTTTATATGTGGATATTTCTTAAAAAACTCCTTGCATTGCAACAAGGCCATGGGATGGGAATGCACCTCTTTTACATCCTTTATATCCCCTCCCTTTAATACCATAAGGTTGTGGTGTATACTTAAGTAATATTCTCCTATAATATGGATGTTGTTGTGGTAAACCAGATTGTAATTTGGAATAATGGAGCCTGCAATGGAGTTTTCAATGGCCATTACCCCTTTATCCGCATTGCCAGTCAACAGATGGTCTATCATGGCGTCAAAGGACAAACACTCTACCAAATCAATATCGTCACCAAAAAAATCATGGGCCACTTGATGATGGTTACTTCCTTGTATTCCTTGTATGGCTACCTTAAGTTTCATGCAATAAAAAAGCCCCGATTAGGTCGGGACTTTATGTGCTTTTTATACGTATCGTATTCTACAACAGTCCCTCTCTTCTTTCAAAAAAGAAGTAGAAATAAAAACCGTTCCAGAAATACGTGTTAGTCATTGTTCTAATTATGAAGCTAATATTATTCTTTCCTTTTAAAAAACAAAGGGTTGTCCCAAATTTTTTCAGTTCCCTCTCAAATTCTATTTTTTCTTTGTGAATTTTTTTATCAATGGGTGACTATTTTAGGAATTCCTGAAAATCCTACGTTCATATTCGAGGTTAGATTTATCAATTTGCCTTTGCACTTATCAGAAATCTAAGTGTTACTTTTGAGGATAGTTAAAATAGATATGTCCATTACAGTTACCAATATCACAAAATCTTTTGGCAACCAAAAAGCACTAAATCAAATATCCTTTTCTGTCAACAAAGGAGAAATTGTTGGTTTTTTGGGACCAAATGGTGCTGGAAAGTCCACCATGATGCGCATATTGACCACCTATTATAAAGCTGATGAAGGCGAAGCGTTGGTGAACGGACATAATGTATTGACCTCAGCAAGGGATGTGCAAAAAAGCATTGGATATTTGCCAGAACATAATCCCTTGTATTTGGAAATGTATGTCAAGGAATACTTGGAATATAATGCCAGTGTATACAAAGTATCTAAATCTCGAATCATTGAGGTCATAGAACTAACTGGATTAACACCGGAAGCAAATAAAAAAATAGGGCAATTATCAAAGGGATATAGACAACGTGTAGGGTTGGCCACTGCATTGCTGCACGACCCCGAAGTTCTTATTTTGGATGAACCTACAACTGGGCTAGATCCCAATCAGCTTATTGAAATTCGGAAATTGATACGGGAAATTGGAAAGGAAAAGACCATTCTTTTGTCCACACACATTATGAAAGAGGTTGAGGCTGTATGTGACCGAGTCATCATAATCAACAAGGGTGAACTTGTAGCCGATAAACCCCTTGAGGAACTTAGAGCAGCGGAAGAACAAATCATTGAGGTAGAATTTGATTATAGGGTTGAAGAAGTACTTCTCAACCAACTACCGCATGTTTCTAAAGTTAAGAATACTGGCGGGTTTGTTTATGAAATAAGTTTTGACACTTCAAAAGATATGCGTCCTGCTGTCTTTGATTTTGCTCACGACAATCAATTGAAAACCCTTCAATTGAGCAGAAAGAACAAAAATCTTGAAGGCTTGTTTACTGAACTGACCTCTTAATAATAGCTGACCTGACATAAATCAGCAACTTAAAATCTACTCCCGCTTTATCTTTGCGGATTAACGTGCCTAAAGCAAATTATGCAGAACAAAGAAGCTAAACTTGAGCTCTCCAAGGAAAAAATGAGGGAATTGGGTTATGCCACAGTAGATGCCATTCTTGAGCATTATCATACGTTAAATGACAAATTACCGGTATCCGTAGGTTCTAGAGAACAGATGGATTCGATTTTTTTAGAGGAAGCCCCAGAAATGGGTTCTGACCCCAAGGCCGTTTTAGACTTCGTGTTGCAAAACGTAATGTCTAATTCTACTTTGTTGACACACCCAAAATCGTATTCTTTTGTCCCAGGACCTAGTAATTATGTAAGCGTTATGGCAGATGCACTGGCAACTGGCTTTAATGTTTTTTCAGGTGGATGGGTAGCATCTCCAGCTGCAGCTGAATTGGAAATCATAACTATTCAATGGCTTCTAAAGATATTTGAATTCCCTCCCAAAAATGGTGGTGGCATATTTACCAGTGGAGGGTCAATGGCCAATCTTACGGCATTGGCCACAGCTCGAAACATCAAATGTGGGAAGGACTTTTCCAAAGCGGTCATTTATTTATCAGACCAAGCTCACTCAAGCAATATAAAAGCAATTCGTGTATTGGGTTTTAGCGAGGAACAAGTGCGGATTATTCCAACGGACATTGAATTCAATTTCTCGCTTAACAAATTGAAGAACTGTATTGCCAAAGACCGACTTCAAGGTTACCATCCTTTTTGCGTCTTGGCTTCAGCGGGAACCACCAATACGGGCACGGTGGATCCTTTGCCTGCCTTGGCAAAAATCTGTAAAAAAGAAGATTTATGGTTCCACATTGATGGAGCTTATGGCGCAGCAGCCATTCTTTCCTCAAAGGGGAAAAAGGCGCTAAAAGGCATTGAAAAAGCGGACTCATTGACCATTGACCCTCATAAGTGGTTGTTCCAACCCTATGAAATGGGTTGCCTTTTGATAAGGAACCATAGACATTTGAGTCATACATTCACAGAAAAACCCGAGTATTTAAGAGATATTGAGGGAAACACCTCCGAAATCAATTTCTACGATCTTGGGATTCAATTGACTCGAAGATTTCGAGCCTTAAAATTTTATATGAGCATCAAAACCTTTGGTTTGGATGCTTTTAGAAAAGCTGTGGATTATAACATTAGGCTTGCGGACCAGACTGAAGAGCTATTGCGGGGAAGTGCAAAATGGGAGGTTGTTCATCCCGCCACTTTAGCTATAATCAACTTTAGGTATCACCCAATAGAAAAACAGTACAATGCTGAAGAACTGGATAAAATCAATCAATACATTTCTGAAAAAGTAGTGGAATCTAGGCACGCTCTTTTGGTCACTACCTTATTGAACAAACAAGTTGTTTTACGAATGTGCCTTATCAACCCTAGAACCACATTAAAAGATATAAAGGAAACCATCCAGCTTTGCGAACGTTTTGCCAAAGAGTTTGAAAGCACATTTTAACGCCATTTCTATTTGATTCTATCGATGTTCGAGTCAACATCACGGTTTTTAAAGTTCACTTTATCCTTCCTTCCAAATCGATACTTTAATGATAATGCAACCTCTCTCAAATCGGTAAAGTATGTACCGTCAGCAATGACCCCATCCAGTGCATAGCTTTCTTGAAAGTTTGTTCCTCGAGTAATATCGTTGAATCGCAAGGTACAATCCCAATTCTTAAAGAAGGTTTTTGACACAGAAGCTTCCAGAGCGAACAACGCATTACGACTAAATATGCCCTCTTGGCGTTTGCTCAAAACAAAGCCTCCGAAAACTAGGGTAGTATCCTTTGCTATTTTAAATTGGTGATTGGTATATCCATAAAAGTAGGGCCTTGCCTGAATAATTGTTGCTGTGCTATCTTTCAATTGGTTATAGTATAGGGTCAATGTGTTATTTGAGGTATATATACCTTTGGTATAGGGAAAGGTAACTCCTGCATAAAAACCGATTTCTTTTTCAAGATTTACCAAAGACAACACAGCCCGGTCCACTGTCTCATCATATGAAATTGTAAAATTGGTGGGGTTTGTACTTTGATAATAGGCAGCAAAAAACGAAGTATTTCCTTTTTGATAGTTGGCGGATATCTCATTGGTAAACGTTGGTCTTAGGTTCACATTTCCCGAAGCTTCCAAGAAAGGATTCACAAATGCCGTTATGGAACTTGCCCTAGAAAAATCAGGTCGGTCTATGTTTCTGGCATAGTTTATACTAAGAGTTTTGGTACTATCCAAGGGTATTGAAACATTGGCTTTGGGAAATAAGCTGGTAATACTTCTTGAGATTACAGGAGCCTCTTCGGTAAGCACTTCTCCGTCAACCTCGTTATGTTCAAGGCGCGCGCCTACTTCAAAGTTGGTTTTTTTATTTAGTTTACCTGAAATTGAACTGTAGCCTGCAAACAGACTCTCTTCATAGGAAAAGTCAATCTGCGTGGTTTCATTTTGCGGAACTTCCTGAATTGCTGTAAACGCATCGGCTCTGGCCAGGCTAATATTCACGCCCAATTCTAATTTTAGGTCTTTTGACACCCTTGTTTCCAAATCAGCTCTAGACGCAAAGGAATTAATACTATACTCCTGTTCTCTTGTCTGGTCTAAAACAAAATCAGCATCATTTTCACTGTTGTTTATTTCAGAAGCCAATGTCTGTCGAAATCCTGAATATTGGATTCCCGTAAACAAGTTCCATGAATTGGTCAGTTTTTTATTGAAATTGAAAGAAGCGCTATAATAATCCTTCCTACTATCATTTTCTGATTCACTACGAATGCTACTTTCAACCATTCTATCAACAATAAAGGTGTCTCCAATAAAATCGGCATCATCTGTTTGCAATCGTACGGATGCATTTAGGCTTACATAATCCGTATCGTTCCAACCGTGATACACCCCAAAACTAGGATTCAGTTGTACTCTAACATTCCTTGGAATCAGCACCAAATAATCTACCAAAACTTCTCGCTCGGGTATTTCAAATAAAAAACTGTTACTTTCCCATTGGAATATTTGATTATATCCCAAATTTCCGCGAATAGTTAAGTTTTTTGAAGTGAAATTTGAATTGAATGCCAGATAATTGTTGAAATTGCGCTTTTGGGAAGCGGTTTCTTGAATGCTTCCCTGAAAACCAGTATCCAATCCTCTTTTTAATTGAACAACGATAACCGCTCGGCCTTCAGCCTCATATTTGGCTGAGGGATTATTAATCAGTTCCAAAGATTCAATACCATCTATAGGCAAAGCGCTAAATTCTTCAATCGAAATTCGTTGATTTCCCAAATACAACAAGGGACTCCCCTTTCCCAAAACAGAAATGGATTCTCTATCTGCCGAAATCTGAATATTTGGTAACCTCGAAAGCAAATCCATAGGGTCTGGGATTGATGAGAAATAGGGATTTTGAACATCCACTTTTAGGTTCCCTGCCTTATACTCAATCGGGTTTTTGGCAGCGACCACTTCTACCTCTTCCAAGCTTTCTGTATTTTCCTTCAGTTGAATGGCAAGTTCCAAAGCCCCATGTACTTGGACATTTTCAGAATAGGTTTTATACCCAAGTGCAGAAATCTCAAGAATATAGGCTTCATCACTTTTTACCACCATTTCAAAAATACCTTCAGAAAGGATTGCATATTGCACAATATTATCCCGTTTCACATCATATAATAGGACATCGGCAATAGGTATAGGCACACCTACTTCGTCTGTAACTTGACCTCGAATCGTGTATCCAACCTGAGAATACAAAGTCATTTGAAAAAATCCTATAATAATAAAAAAGAAAAGAGGTTTCACCATCTGGTTTTGAAACCAAATTAAGAGGGACTAATCGCTATGATGAAGAAAAATGGGTCTGATTTAGGTACTAGTACCCGTACTTTTTTGAAAGAGTTCCTGCCTATTGGCTACATCCAACTTATTGTAAATATGGGTGATATGTGTTTTGACCGTACTTAGACTTATAAAGAGTTCGTTTGCTATCTCTTTATTGGTCTTACCTTGTAGAATAAGGTTGCGCACCGTAGTCTCCTGTCTACTCAGTACAGAGGGTTCCAAAGGCTTTCTTTTTGCCCTAAACCAGAAAAAAGAGACTATCACTATTCCACACAAAATAATAAGCCCTAAATTGAACCAGTAACTCCTAGCAAGTTCGTTTTCCAAACTCTCTTGATTGATAAAAGCCATTTTTTCCTCTAAGAACAGATATTCGGAAGGTGGGATTTGACTTTCCTTAAGTTCATTTAAAAGGGCAGTGTAATATGCCTTATTTTCACTGATATCGCGGTTTAGCAATTTTTTTTCGTTCAAAAGCTTAATCGCCATTAGCTTCACGCCTAAAATTTGAATGGAATCCCTGGCATAGGAACGTAGCTGATAATCCGAATTGGAAGAAGAGGAATTACTTAGTTTTAGCTTAGTCTCAAAACGCTTAAACTTTTTCCACTCAATCAAGGACAGATCCTCGTATTTTTTAGTTTGCTCAACTTTTAGCATTAGGGAACCATCTTTTTCTTGTCCCAAAGAAGATGCCGAAACCAATAGAAAAGTGCCTATAAGTAAGTATTTAATTACCTTCATTACTATGGGTTTTTATAAAGTTCCATAAATTCTCAGTTTACTCCAAATACCTAAGTAAAATTCATAAACAATTTCTGAATGCCGTTGTCCAAATCCATTTGAATCTTTGGATTAGTACAATTGATTAAAATGGAGATTATCATTTTCTCACCCGGATATACAAAGAAATTGGTATATGCCCCTACACTGTTTCCTACATGACCAATATAGTGCCTGCCTGCAACATCTTGGCTTACTTGGAATCCCAGGCCATAATATGTGGATTCTGAATCGACCTTTTGTGCTGTAAAAAGCTCTTTATAAGTTCCTTCACTAAGCAGACTACCTTTCAAAATGGCTTGTCCTAATTTTGCAATATCATCACTGGTGGAAAGATAGCCACCACCCGCCAGTTTGTAGAAATTATTGACATCAACTGCTTTTCTGAATCCGGTAGAAGTTCTTGTGTAAAATTCCGAAATGGAGATTTCTCGCTCTGCTCGAAATGACAGCTCTTCTTTTTCCCTCGCCAGAGTATTGTTCATCTCCAAAGGATACAATATCTTTTCCCTTACATACTGTTCAAAAGGAATTCCGCTCGCTTCTTGCATGGCCAATGACAGGAGTACAAAATCAAAACTATTGTATAGATACCCTTTTCCAGGTTCAAAAAGCAAGGGGTCGTTTTTGAAAATCTCTATGCTTTGCTCAATACTGTACGGTTCATTTAAAGCAAACTCTTTTCCTCTATATGCTCTAATCCCAGCTGTATGTGATGCCAATTGCCGGATAGTAAAATCATACTTTTTTTGAGGATAGTCCGGAACATACTCATAAAAAGAGGCATCCCAATGCATCAAACCCTCCTCCATCATTTTTCCCAAGGCCAACCCTGTAATACATTTTGAAATACTGGCAATTCTGAAAACGGAACGCCTAGGGTCTATTGATTTTTTGGTTTCCAAACTTTCAAAACCATATCCTTTTTCTAGGATTCTTTCACCACCTTTCCAAATGGAAACGGCAACCCCAGGTATTTGCTTCGCCCTGACCAGATTTTGAATTACAAAATCCAATTGAGATGTGCCTGTTCCCTTTGGTTTACCAATCTTCTCCGAAAAAAGATGTTTAAGAAAATTGAACCAGCCACTCATAATTATCAATCCCTAAAAATCAACCGACCGTTAAAAATTTCTTCAATATCGATAGTCGTGGGCCTATTGACACTAATTACATCGCCCGTGCCCCGAATAACGCCCGAAATACTTTCTTGTGGATTTACGAAAACATCATTGGAACCCCTATGATTAAGGATTACGTTCTGGGCAACTAATGCTTCTGCCTCAATACGAGAATCGCCTGCTGCAACCGTTACATTGAAGTTTTCAGCTATACCGTTCAATTGAAAAAAAGCAATGCCGTTTACCACAACGGAAATCTGTTCAACATCCAATGTAAGGTCAAATGAACCATCTGTAGTCTCTGATTCCGTATTCACAAAACTTTCAGCTAGAAGGGTGAGGCTAGGATAACTTAATACACCATCGCTAGAAATTAAAAGTCCCGTACTACTACGAATTTCAGTAATGTTTGGAGATGTGACGTAAATGGTTGAAATTCCAAAATCACGAACAAAATTACATCCATTATCATTTCTGACTACCAGCCTGCCATTTTCAACCTCTGCAGAAATTTCATTGATCAAAAGCTCGCCAGATTCAATCTCGACACGCTGTTCCTCCCCTTGTCTTAAGACTAAATTGAGCTTTTCAAAAACTGTAATTGTTGTAAAATCAGGCAATTCCACCTCAACACGGACCAAATCACCAGCGTTCTGAAAACAATCCGGTGCATTTTCAGAATTGCAAGAAATAAAAAGTACAAAAAGAAATAAGATAGATTTCTCGACTGCGCTCGAAATGACTTTGCAATTAAGTAAAAGTCTTCTATAATCTAACATCTCTTCTATAGTCAAATATCTGATTATCTATAACCTAACCCCCACTCCAAATTCAATGGCTTCTGCCGAGGCCCCATGTGATTTTAAGGTGATGGCCCCAAACATTTTCTTCCCAAAATAGCGCTTTAACCCAATTCGATTATACACCCGACTTTCAAATTCAAAAGGATAATACACATAATACCCCAATTGTGTAATTACGCTCATTTTGTTGACGAACAATTCATGCCCTAAAAAAAGACCAGCACGTTTGAAATCAGTATCTTCATCTACATTCAATTCAGGGAATGAAGTGGATTGAAAACGTATCAACTCCTGTAAAAAGTTAGAAAAAAAGATATCTGCACCAAATTGAATGGCACTTTTCCTACCCAAACGCTTGTCGGCGTAGGCAGAAAAAATCCAAAAACCATATTGCCCCAAGCCAATTACGTCACTTTCATTCAAACCTCCTCTTAAAACCAGATTATATCGTATAGGTTCTGTAATTTTTTTCTTCTCCTCCGGTTTTTTAAAGGCGATTGTATTTTTTCCTCCATCCAAATCATATGTAAGTCCCACATTAAAAGCAAGAGTATTGGTAGAGGTATTGGGGGCCCTAAAATTTCCATTGGAATAATGCACAAGAGTCAATCCAGCTTTCACACCAAACCCTTCAAATAGATTTTCTTTATGATAATTGAACATGGCCATGGTGGAACTCAAAAAATAACTTCCGTAGGCATTGTTTCTAAAATTCCTGTTTTTGTCGTAAGGATTGGTATTATAAGAAATTCCCTGGCCTATGCGGAACTGTAGATTTCTTTTGAAAAAGTAGAAATTATAATGGGCAAACAATCCATAGTGCTCTCCTAAAGTGCGATTGTTCATATTTTGATAAACAAATGAAAAACCGGTATCTGGGTATCCATATTCGGATTCCCATTCATTTTCGCCGTATCGCTTCCTACTATATCCTAAAACAAATCCGCTAGGATGTTCCGAAATAAGATGGGAAATATCCGGATTGTGAAGCAATATGGAACCATAGAACTGATTGGCATCCAGCACATATTTTCTGGGCGTTTTATTTTCTTGGGAAGTTCCCAAGATAGAGCACAGCAATGTGGTTAAAAAAAGTAGGCGCTTCATGAGGCGCAAAAGTAGAAAATTAAAATACCTCTTTGGCGATTGCCTTGATGTTATCTGATTTTCCCATGGAATAATAGTGCAATACCGGAACACCTTCTTCCTTTAGTTCTTTGGATTGTTGAATACACCACTCCACTCCTACTTCACGTACTTCTTTATTGGTCTTACAATTCTCCACGGCGTCAATCAAATCTTCAGGAATATCTACTCGGAATACTTGTGGTAATAATTGTAAATGCCGTTTTACGGCAATGGGCTTAATTCCAGGAATAATGGGTACTTCTATTCCTGCTTCGCGTGCAGCATCCACAAATTCAAAATACTTTTGATTGTCAAAGAACATTTGGGTCACTACATAATCGGCGCCCAAGGCAATTTTTTCCTTCAGGCGTTTAATATCCGATTTGAGTGAGGGGGCCTCCATATGCTTTTCAGGATATCCTGCTACTCCAATGCAGAAATCTGGGCAGTTATCTGTTTCAATTACTTCGTGAAGATAATTTCCACAATTAAGTTCCTTCACCTGTTTCACCAAATCAGATGCAAATCTGTGTCCTCCTTGGGTAGGTTCAAAATATTTTTCCTCTTTCATGGCATCTCCACGAAGCGCCATAACATTATCGATACCCAGATAGTGACAATCCACCAAAAGGTATTCGGTTTCCTCTTTGGTGAATCCTCCACAAAGAACATGCGGAACTGTATCTACATTATATTTATGGGTGATTGAGGCACAAATACCTAAGGTTCCCGGCCGCATACGGGTCAATTTTTTATCCAGAAGACCATCCCTATCAATGTACACATACTCTTCCCTCGAAGTGGTTACATCAATAAAAGGAGGTTTGAACTCCATCAAAGGGTCGATATTATTATATAGCTCTTTTATACTTCTTCCCTTTACTGGAGGGATAATTTCAAAACTAAAGAGCGTTTCTCCTTTTGCATTTTTTATATGATCGGTAACCTTCATAAAATTATACTTCAACGATGTTGGGAGCTAACCACTTCTGGGCCTCCTTCAACGAAATTTGTTTTCTGTTTGCAAAATCCTCTACTTGGTCTTGCTTTATTTTTCCCAAACCAAAATACTTGGCATCTGGGTTCGCAAAATAATACCCACTAACACTAGCTGCGGGCCACATGGCCAAACTCTCAGTAAGCTCAACACCTATCTTATCCTCTACACCTAAAAGTTTCCAAATGGTCAACTTTTCCAAATGGTCAGGGCAAGCTGGATATCCAGGTGCAGGTCGAATGCCTCTGTATTTTTCATCAATCAAATCTTCATTTGATAGACTTTCGGATTTTGCGTATCCCCAATGCTTTAACCGTATTTCCTTATGCAAATACTCCGCAAACGCTTCTGCCAATCGATCGGCAAGCGCTTTTATCATGATTGCGTTATAATCATCGTGATTTTTCTCAAATTCTTCAGCCAATTCTTTGGTTCCGAATCCAGTTGTAACACAAAAGCAGCCTATGTAATCTTGAATCCCAGATTCTTTGGGTGCTATAAAATCTGCTAAAGCAATATTGGGGACTCCATCCCTTTTCTTTATTTGTTGACGAAGGGTTCTAAAAATGATATTGTTATTTTCAGCTGAGCCGGAACTAACAAGAATGTCATCTTCATCTATTTGGTTGGCTGGAAAGAGACCAAAAATCGCTTTTCCTTTCAAAAGCCTCTCATCCATTACCTTCTTGAGCATCTTTTGTGCATCCTGAAATAGTTCTGAAGCCTGTTCCCCTACAATGTCGTCTTCTAGAATATTCGGGTATTTTCCATGCAAATCCCAACTTCTGAAAAAAGGAGTCCAGTCTATAAAGTCTTCCAACTTTTTCAAATCAAATTCCTCCCAAACCTGAATTCCCAATTGGTTGGGTTCGACAACATCTGTAGATTTCCATTCTATTTGGAGTTTGTTCTTTCGTGCTTCGTCCAAACTCAAATATTCCTTTTGCTTGGTTCGGTTCAAAAACTTTTCCCGGAAACTTTCGTAATCCAGTTTTACCGATTTCTTATAGGTATGAGATGTTTCCTTTTGTAAAAGGTCTCCCACTACCGTAACTGCCCTTGAAGCATCGTTCACATGAACCACGGAATGACTGTAAACCGGATCGATTTTTACAGCAGTATGTGCTTTACTGGTAGTGGCACCACCAATAAGCAACGGCACCCGAAACTCTTGACGTTCCATTTCCTTGGCCAAGAATACCATTTCATCTAAAGATGGGGTAATCAAACCGCTTAAACCGATAATATCAACTTGCTCCTCTTTCGCTTTTTGAATGATTAGCTCTGGTGGGACCATAACCCCCAAGTCTACAATCTCATAATTGTTACAAGCCAAAACAACACTCACAATGTTTTTTCCAATATCATGAACATCACCCTTAACAGTTGCCATCAAAATTTTTCCCGCAGAACTGGTGATTGAATCTTTAGATTCTTCAATAAATGGAGTCAAATGAGCCACAGCTTTTTTCATCACACGGGCCGATTTAACCACTTGAGGTAAAAACATTTTTCCGCTACCAAATAAATCACCAACCACATTCATTCCTGTCATCAAATTGCCTTCAATGACTTCCAAAGGTTTTGAAGCTTGTAGTCTAGCCTCTTCCACATCTTCCACAATAAATTGGTCGATTCCCTTAACCAAAGCTCTTGTTATTCGGTCTTGAAGGGGCTCTTCGCGCCAAGATAAATCCACTTTGCTTTCTTTGGATTTACCAACAACCGTTTCGGCAAACTCAAGTAGTCTTTCTGTAGCGTCCTCTCTTCGATTAAGCAGAACGTCTTCTACATGATTCAATAAATCTTTAGGAATATCATCGTAGACCTCAAGCAAGGCTGGATTAACGATGCCCATATTCATTCCGGCTTTTATGGCATGGTAGAGAAATGCTGAATGCATAGCCTCACGAACCGTATTGTTCCCTCGAAATGAGAATGAAACATTACTTACTCCACCACTAACGCTACAATGCGGAAGGTTTTGGCGAACCCAACGTGTCCCTTCAATAAAATCTAGGGCATTCAATTTATGCTCATCCATTCCTGTACCCACAGGAAAAATATTTAAATCAAAAATGATGTCCTCAGGAGCGAAATTCACTTGATCCACTAGAATTCTGTATGATCTTTCTGCAATTTCTATCCGACGTTCTAGATTATCTGCCTGCCCCACTTCATCAAAAGCCATAACGATAACAGCAGCGCCATAGCGTTTTATCAGTTTAGCCTGGCGGACGAATTCTTCCTCACCCTCCTTTAAACTAATGGAATTGACCACGCATTTACCTTGCACCACCTGAAGTCCAGCTTCAATAATATCCCATTTTGAGCTATCAATCATGATGGGTACCCTAGCAATGTCGGGTTCGGCAACAATAAGGTTTAAAAACCTGACCATAGCCTCTTTGCCATCAATCAAGCCATCATCCATGTTTATGTCGATGATTTGAGCGCCACCCTCCACCTGATGGCGTGCAACTTCGATAGCCTCCTCAAACTTTTCTTCTTTGATTAATCTTAGGAACTTTTTGGAACCCGCAACATTGGTCCGTTCGCCAACATTTATGAAGTTGCTTTCTGGTGTGATGACCAAGGGCTCCAGTCCACTTAGTCTTAAGTATTTTTGGGTGCTCTCCATTATCCGAAGGATTCCTTTTTAGGCAGGAACAACAAGTTTTCTGGGTTCATATTTTGTGACAAGGTCAGCAATTGCTTTGATGTGGTCCGGTGTTGTGCCGCAACATCCTCCAACAATATTTACCAATCCTTTTTCCAAATACTCCTCAATCTGATCGCGCATTTGTTCTGGTGTCTCATCATATTCTCCAAAAGCGTTGGGAAGTCCAGCGTTAGGATGTGCAGAAACGGCAAAGTCAGATTTGGCTGAAATGACCTCCAAATGGGGTACTAATTGTTTAGCACCCAAGGCACAATTAAAACCTACGGAAAGAATGGGAATATGCGAAATGGAAATTAAAAAAGCTTGGGCCGTTTGCCCAGAAAGAGTTCTTCCTGAAGCATCGGTAATGGTACCGCTAACCATTATGGGAATTTCTATTCCACGTTCATCTTTGACTTCTTCTATAGCAAAAAGTGCTGCCTTAGCGTTCAGGGTATCAAAAATGGTTTCTACCAAAAGAATATCGGCACCTCCATCAATTAAAGCTTTAGCCTGTTGTTTATATGCAATTCGAAGTTCATCAAACGAAATAGCTCTAAATCCAGGGTCATTCACATCAGGGGACATACTCGCAGTTTTGTTGGTAGGACCCATGCTACCAGCTACAAATCGGGGTTTATGGGGTTCAAGCTCTGTAAATTCATTGGCAACTTCTTTTGCAATGCGTGCCGACTCATAATTTAGATCATAAACCAAATCCTCCATATGGTAATCAGCCATGGCCACAGTGGTCCCAGAAAAGGTGTTGGTTTCTACAATATCTGCTCCGGCAGCATAGTACTTGCGGTGCACCTCTGCAATAGCTTTGGGTTGTGTCAATGACAACAAATCGTTGTTTCCTTTTAAAGGATGCTCCCAATCCTTGAATCTTTCTCCACGAAAATCTTCTTCTTCGAACTGGTATCCCTGTAACATGGTACCCATGGCCCCATCCAAAACCAATATTCGTTCTTTTAATAATTCTTCAATTTTAGACATACTATGGTTTTGTCAAAACGTGACTTTATTTAAATGCTATCAAAAAAGAACAGGGATGTTTTCTTTTTGTCATCTTTTTCCACATAAGCGAAATAGAACGTAGCACCTTCTCGAAGACGAGGGTTGCTAAGGTTTCAAAGGGTCTATTCCCTCCACCTTTCTTGATAACATTTCAATTTAAACATGAACTATTGTGCAAAGTAAAGGTACAGAATTATCAAAAACAAATCAATTGCCTTCAAAATAGAAAGCCTCCCAAGATTTGGGAGGCTACTAGCTAAAACAAATAATTTTCATTGTTACAAAATACTTTGCACAACTTCTTTTTTTGCTTCTTTTTTTGTTCCGTCAAATCCTTCTACACCACCAACAGTGGTATATTTCATTACAAATCGCTTTCCTGGGTTAATAAGTTGATATGCATATTGACACATCACTGCAGCTTCATGGAAACCAGAAAGTATCAATTTCAGCTTTCCCTCATAGGTGTTTACATCACCTATGGCAAAAACTCCTGGGATATTGGTTTGATAATCCTTGGCATTATTTACTTTGATGGCATTTTTTTCAATTTCCAATCCCCAATCTCCAATAGGACCTAGTTTTGGAGAAAGACCAAATAAGGGTATGAAATAATCGGTTTCCACATAGGTTTCGCCTTTGGAAACATCCTTATGCTTTATCACTACCGACTTTAGTTCGTTTTCACCATGCAATCCTTTCACCTCTGCCTCGGTATAGAGCTGAATTTTTCCCAATTTGGCCAATTCAGAGGCTTTTTCCACGGAATCCAAAGCTCCTCGGAATTCATTTCTTCGGTGTACCAGGGAAACTTCGGAGGCCACATCTGCTAAATAAATGGCCCAATCCAACGCAGAATCCCCTCCGCCGGCAATCACCACTTTCTTGTCGCGATACACTTCAGGGTCTTTGATCATGTAAGCCACCCCATTATCTTCGTACTGAGCAATGTTTTCAATTTGTGGTTTTCTGGGTTCAAAAGAACCTAAACCACCAGCAATCACTACCACAGGGGCATGATGTTGTGTCCCTTTATTTGTGGTCACTATAAAAGAACCATCTTCTTGTTTATCCAATTTTTCAGCACGTTCTCCCAACGTAAAGCCCGGTTCAAATGGTTTGATTTGTTCCATAAGTCTATCAACCAAATCTCCAGCTAAAATCTCAGGATAGGCAGGTATATCGTAGATAGGTTTCTTTGGATAGATTTCTGAACACTGACCTCCTGGTTGTGGAAGGGCATCAATCAAATGGCATTTCAATTTGAGTAGGCCAGCTTCAAAAACAGTAAATAATCCTGTTGGCCCAGCTCCGATAATAAGTATATCTGTTTTAATCATTGTATTGCTTTATTCTGAAAACACTAATTCGTTGTGATTGTACTCTTTTTGGATTTCCAATATTTTTTCTCGGTGCGCAACTACTTCACCAATAACAATTATTGCAGGATTGGATAACTGCTGCTCCTTTGCCTTGTCCTCAATTGAAGCAACAGTACCAATTCCTATTTTTTCGTTTTCTGTGGTTCCATTTTGAATAATGGCCACAGGAATGTCTTGTTTATTCTCTTGTTGGAACAATTCCATAATCTCACCTAATTTGGACATACCCATTAGAATGACAACGGTTGCACTTGATTTTGCCGCCAAAGCCACATCACTGCTGAGCTTATGTTCTTTGGTAGTCCCTGTGATCACCCAAAAGCTTTCTGAAGACCCGCGCTTGGTTACAGGAATATTTTGCATGGCCGGAACTGAAACTGAAGAAGATAGTCCGGGTACAACTGCGACATCCAAACCGAAAGCTGCCGCATACTCCATTTCTTCAGCACCTCTACCAAATACAAAAGGGTCTCCTCCTTTAAGCCGGACCACATGTAATCCTTGCAGTGCTCTTTGAACAATCAATTCATTGATTTGCTCTTGCTGGTATCTGTAACAGCCTTTCCTTTTTCCAACAAAAATCTTTTCAGCGTTTGGTGAATACTCAAGTAATTCGGTATCAATCAAGGCATCATATAAAACCACATCAGCGCTTTGAAGAGCCTTGACTCCTTTCAATGTTATTAAATCAACATCTCCAGGCCCAGCTCCAACCACGGTAAGCTTTCCAGTTTTTCCTCCTTCAAAGGCGTGTAAATTGTTCAAGGATTCCATATTATGCTTCTTGAAGTTCAAATTGTCTATAGGCTTCGAATTTTCTCAAAACCTCTTTTGAAGTGTTTAAATAGGACTTTGCAAAATCTTCAGAAGGAGCTGTCTTGTTCATTTGCAACACCATGTCTTCAAAACTACCTTCTAGGACTACTTTATCAGTATCCACAAAAAGTTTATCAAAATCCCTGATTATACTTGAGTGGGTGTTAGTCTTGGTTTTTTCAGCTGTAAGCAATGCTTTTGCCGAATTCACCATAGATTGGTATGAATAATAGATACTTGCAGCCCATTTTCCTGCATGCAGAGCTTCCTCAGCATTGGCTATTTTTTCTTCGCTTTCAAAAAAGAGAGTTGCTACTAAATCAACAATTACACCTGCGCATTCTCCAATACCTATTTCTTTTTTGTACTTATCCGCATTTCCCCAATCGATGAAATCTTCAGCAGTCAAATTGTCCACACTGGATAAGTGTTTTAGGAAATCATAGAAATACGTTTCTCCTCTATCTGCATAATAATCCGCAAAGGACAGTCCATTTCCGTTGGCGTTAAAGTCATCCAAAATTAACCGAAGTGCCTGAGGGCCGCGTTTACTTGGTATTTTGACTACTTTATCTGCAAATCTTCCGTTTCCATTTCCAAAGTTTCCTCCTCCCAACAGAACTTGTAAAGCAGGTGCCACTAGTTTATCCTTGGTTCTAATGGACATTCCTTGAAAGCCAATATTGGCCATATTGTGTTGACCACAGGCATTCATACAACCACTTATTTTAATGACAACATCTGGGTTGCTGATGTACTGCGGGTATTCTGCCTTTATCACTCTTTCAAGCTCAGCGGCAATTCCTGTGCTGCTGGCAATACCCAAATTACAAGTATCCGTTCCTGGACAGGCTGTGATGTCCAGCGCTTTGTTATAACCCGCTTCCGTGAAGCCCAGTTTTTTCAATTCTGTGTAGAAAAAGGGTATAAGTTCTTCTTTTACATATGGAATAAGAATGTTTTGTCTTAAAGACAAGCGGATTTCCCCTGCAGCATAGTCACGCACCAGTTTGGCCAATTCCCTCGCTTTATCTGTGTAAAAATCGCCCAACAGTACTTTAATCCCTATGGCTACATATCCCTCTTGTTTTTGGGGAATTATATTCGTTGATTTCCAAGCTTCAAAATTTTCATCTTCAATGGTTTCTACAAAAGCGGTAGCGGTGTTTGCCAATTTTGGCTTTGGATAGTTTTCAACATCAATTGGGTACGATTGAATAGGTACTGCCAGTCTTTCTTCTTCCAATAAGACCTTGAAACCTTCCAATCCAATGTCTTTGAGCAAGAACTTCATCCGAGCTTTAGCGCGGCTTTTTCGCTCTCCATACCTATCAAAAACCCGGATTACCCCTTCCATTAATGGAACTATCTTTTCCGAAGGAAGAAAATCATACAAAACATCAGCGTGACGAGGTTGCGAGCCCAATCCTCCACCCAACATTATTTTAAAGCCTCTTTCTCCATTTCTGATTTTGGCGATAAAGCCCAAATCATGCATATAAGAAAGACCCGTGTCAGCATCAGTGGCGGAGAAAGAAACCTTGAATTTCCGTCCCATCTCTTGACCTATAGGGTTTCTCAAAAAGTATTCAAAAACAGCTTGTGCGTATGGAGATACATCGAAGGGTTCGTCAAGGTCTATGCCAGCAGTTTCACTGGCCGTTACATTTCGAACTGTGTTTCCGCAAGCTTCACGAAGCGTTACTTTATCTTTTTCTAATTGCGCCCATAATTCTGGAGTTCTATCTAAATCAACATAATGGATTTGAATATCCTGTCTTGTGGTGATATGTAATCTGCCTGTAGAATACTCGTCGGCCACATCGGAAATTCGCTCCAACTGATTCGAAGTAACCTTGCCATAAGGCAATTTAATCCGTATCATCTGCACACCAGGTTGTCTTTGACCATAAACACCACGGGCTAAGCGAAGACTTCTAAACTTCTCTTCGTCAATATTACCTTCCTTGAACTGGCGTATTTTTTTCTCCAACTCAATAATATCCTTCTCTACTATTGGGTTTTCAATTTCTGTTCTGAAGCTCTGCATATTACTCTTTTTTTCCTATCTGTTTAATAGGTTTTTATTCTGTCTGTATTCTGTAACATTAATTACAATGAAAGTGGATTAATTTATAAATCCTACCCCAGCCGTATTATTTGTGCGACTGTCTAAAATAATAAATGAACCATTGGTACGATGATCTTTGAAACGATCGTAGAAAATGGGTTTGTTCAATCGTAAATGCACTTTGGCGATATCATTAATTTGAAGAGCATTTATGTTTTCCTCTATGCCTGAATAATCGGGATGTATTTTATGTTCAATAGCATCGACCTTTGCCAATACTTTGTTCACCCCATGTTGCACCACATATTTTCCTCCTGTAACAAGACTGTTGGAATCCATCCATGATACCGTAGCGGTCAACTGTTTTTCAACGGTTGGCAGATCACCTGCTTTTACCAACATATCGCCCCTACTTACATTCACCTCATCTTCCAAAGTAATGGTCACCGAGGAACGCCTTGGGGCGGTCCGATATTCTTGGTCATGGAAATAAATGTTTTTGATTCGACTCTGGGTCATAGATGGCAATACTACTACTTCATCCCCTACATTCAACTCGCCTCCATATACTTTACCCGCAAATCCACGAAAATCATGGAATTCTTCCGTTTTTGGACGAATCACATACTGTACTGGAAATCTTGGCGTCCCAACATTGGATACTGCAGCCAAATCCAACCCTTCCAAATGTTCCAGTATGGTTTCTCCTGAATACCAGGGTGTATTTTGGGATTTGGAGACCACATTGTCTCCTTTTAGGGCGCTAATAGGCACAAAGGTGATTTTTTGGTCTACATAATCCCGCTTGTCCATCAATTGTTCAAAATCGAATTTAATGGCATTGTATCTTTCTTCAGAAAAATCCACTAAATCCATTTTATTGATGGCAACAATCACTTCTTTCACCCGAAGCAGATTATTGATGAAAAAGTGACGGTTTGTCTGTTCTATTACGCCTTTTCGAGCGTCAATCAAAATGATGGCGGCTTGTGATGTTGAAGCACCCGTAACCATGTTTCTGGTATATTCCACATGGCCCGGGGTATCCGCAATGATGTAACTCTTGTTGGATGTGGAAAAATAAATATGCGCCACATCTATGGTGATTCCTTGTTCTCTTTCAGCCACTAGTCCATCGGTAGCCAAAGAAAAATCAAGATAATCATACCCTTTTTGCTTACTGGTTTTCTCTATGGCTTCTAGTTTATCATCGGTCAATGATTTTGTATCATAGAGCAACCTGCCAATTAAGGTGCTTTTACCATCGTCCACACTTCCTGCCGTTGCTATTTTTAAAACTTCCATTTTGTTTTGATTGATTTATTAGAAGTACCCTTGTTGTTTTCTTTTTTCCATGGCTGCCTCGGAGCGTTTATCATCTATTCGAGCACCACGTTCCGAGATTTTTGAGTCTCGTATCTCTGAAACGACCTTTTGAATCGTATTGGCATGAGATTCCACTGCAGCCGTACACGACATATCCCCTACCGTTCTGAACCTTACCATTCTTTCTTCCACTTCTTCGTCCTCTGAGCGAAAGACTATATCATCCTCTGCTGACCAAATCAACCCATCTCGCAAGAACGTTTTTCTTTTGTGAGCAAAATAGATCGATGGTATTTCAATATTTTCTTTTTCAATGTAGCTCCATACATCCAACTCAGTCCAATTGCTGATTGGAAACACACGTACGTTCTGGCCTATTTCAATTTGCCCGTTCAACATGTCGAAAAGTTCAGGGCGTTGGTTTTTTTCATCCCACTGCCCAAAATCATCACGAACTGAGAAAATCCGTTCCTTGGCTCTTGCTTTTTCCTCATCTCTTCGGGCACCGCCAATACAGGCATCGAATTTGAATTCCTCAATGGCATCTAGGAGTGTAGTTGTCTGAAGCATATTACGACTGGCATATTTACCCGTTTCTTCAATTACTTTTCCTTCATCAATGGAATCCTGTACATTTCTTACAATCAATTCCACACCTAATTCTTCAACCAATTTATCACGAAACTCTATGGTTTCAGGGAAGTTATGTCCCGTGTCGATATGCATCAACGGAAAAGGAATTTTAGCTGGCCAGAAGGCTTTTTGCGCTAAACGGACCAAGGTGATGGAATCCTTACCTCCCGAAAAGAGCAACACGGGTTTTTCAAACTGGGCCGCTACTTCTCTAATTATATAAATGGCTTCATGCTCTAAAGCATTAGCATTTGGTCTATCCACTAATTTGGCAACCTTGGGTTCTTTTATTTTTTCTAAAACTGTGTTCACTTTGTATTGATTTAGGTGTGTAACCCGCATTCTCTATTTTCCAAAACCTTAGTCGGGTCAAAATATTTATGTTCATTGGGCAATCCGAGTTGCTCCAAGTAGGCATCCAATTGTGTATCGCTCCAATAGTAAAAAGGGCTAACTTTTAGCACGCCATCCTTACTAAGGCTCAATATGTCCAATGAGTCTCGATGTGCTGTTTGCCCATTGCGAAGATTTGTGAACCAAACATCTGGTTTGTGTTCTTGCATGGCCCGTTTGAATGGTTCCAATTTTACTTGCTCTGTAAAAACAGCATGTTTTGGATCATCAATTTGAGGTATGCCCATTATTGCATCCCGATGCGCCGCACTTTGTTTGGGAACGTATAATTTGATATTCAATCCAAAGCGAGTAATCAAATCCTCTGCATGTCTATAGGTGTTTGGTGTATTGTATCCTGTATCGCACCAAATGACCGGTATATCTATATCGGCATAAGTAACTGCGTTTAAAATTGCTACTTCATAAGGTCTAAAATTGGTAGTCACCACTGGAGACTTTGCGTATTGTAGGGCCCACTCAACAATAGTTTGGGGGTCAGATTTCCTAAACTTTTGATTTAATTCAATTATTTCCTTCTCAGTTATTGCCATAAGCTCATTCTTTATCTTCCCCAATTGATTCGATTCCAAATTCTTTCATGAAAAAAGTAGAGCACCATTTTGGTTACCAACTCCACCATACCTATCGAAAAAGCCAACGAAAGTGTTCCAGTGATTATCCATGAAATCAATATGGTATCCAGCGTACCTACAATTCTCCAACTAACGGATTTGGCAATACTACGTTTTGGTTTTTCGGAGGTTTTGTCTTTGCTATAAGTAGCCTTAGCTTCGTTATTATTGACTAAAAGTTGGTCTGCAATCATGTTTTTCTAATTTCCTATGGATTTAATAGGTTAATCAAAAATAGAAGTATTTATTAAAGCAAATCGTTAAAACATAGATAAAATTATAATTATCCTATAGTTTTAGTAGATTATTAAATAAATATTGAAAAGTTTATCAAATTCTTATCCCAATCAGCTTTTAAGAAAAATTCTCTCAAGAAATCAAGTCGGCAAGGGTATTATTTCTGTATACTTCCAGTGCACTATCCCTAACTTGGAGCATTAATTTATTCACGGAACATTTATTTTCATCCGGACAATCATCACATTTTTCATAGAAGTTAAGGCTTACACAAGGAATCATGGCAATAGGTCCCTCAAGCACACGCATTACTGAAGTCATGGGAATGTCTTTGGGGTCTTTGATTAAGTAATAACCGCCTCCTTTGCCTTTTTTTGAGCCAAGAAACCCATTGCGACGTAGCGTAAGTAAAATACTCTCCAAGAACTTCTGTGAAATGTTTTCGTGTTTTGCAATCTCGGCGATTTGCACCGGAGTTTTGCTATCTATTGAAGCTAGATATGTTAGGGCTTTAAGACCATATTTTGTCTTCTTGGAGAGCATCTCACGAATATAGGGAAAATTAGCTAGTACCCTATTTCATGGATAGCTATCCTAGCGCATGTTCGATATCCGAAATAATATCATCAATATGTTCCAGTCCAACGGAAACACGTACCATCCCATCAGTAATACCTACGGATTGCCTTTCTTCAGGACTCAACTTGCTATGTGTTGTGGATGCCGGATGGGTCACTATGCTTCGGGAATCTCCCAAATTCGCGGACAGTGATAAAAGCTGTATTCCATCAAAAAACTTTTTCCCGGCTTCCAATCCTCCTTTTACTTCAAAAGCTACAACACACCCACCCGCTTTCATTTGCTTTTTGGCAAGATTATATTTAGGATGAGATTTAAGAAACGGATATTTAACCCAGTTAACCTTGGAATGGTCTTCCAAAAAAGTAGCCAATTGCAAGGCATTGGAACAATGTCTATCCACACGAAGTGCCAGGGTTTCCAGACTTTTGGATAAGACCCATGCATTGAATGGAGAAAGGGCTGGGCCTGTGATTCTGGAAAAACGATAAATCTTATCAATGAGTTCGGAGCTTCCAACAGTGATTCCCGCAAGTACCCTTCCTTGACCATCCATTAATTTGGTTCCTGAATGGATTATTAAATCTGCGCCAAATTTTATAGGTTGTTGTAGATAAGGAGAGGCAAAACAGTTATCGATAATCAAAATTAAATTATGTTTTCTAGCAATAGCTGCCAGGGCTTCCAAATCCAAGATATCTACTCCGGGATTCGTAGGTGACTCGGCATAAATGACCTTGGTATTGGATTGAAAGAGATTACCAACACTATCTAAATCGTTTATGTCAAAATAGCTGGTAGAAATATTCCATTTTGGGAAAAACTGGGTGAATAAACTATGTGTAGAACCAAAAATGCTTTTTGCCGAAATGATATGGTCACCACTATTCAACAAGGCGGCAAAGGTTGAGAATACCGCAGCCATTCCCGAAGCAAAGGCAAAACCACTCTCTGCGCCTTCCATTTTACAGACCTTTTCGATGAATTCCGAAGAATTTGGGTTAGAATATCTTGAGTAAATATTCCGATTTTTTTCCTCCGCAAAGGATGCCCTCATATCCTCCGCATCTTCAAACACAAAACTGGAAGTAAGATACATAGGCACAGAGTGTTCTAAGAATTGGGTCCGTTCCAACTGTGTTCGTATTGCTTCCGTTTCGAATTTATTGTTCTTCATGATTACGCTTTTTCAGCAATTCGTAAAATATCGCCAAAAACTCCTCTGGCAGTTACAGCAGCCCCTGCTCCCGCACCTTGTATTACCAAAGGATTTTCTCCGTAGGATTCTGTGTAAATCTTTATAATTGAATCTGAGCCTTTAACTTGGCCCAAAGCACTTTCTTTAGGAACCGATACTAATTTTGCTTCCAGAACCCCTTTCTCCTGCTGCAAATCACCATGTAAGTCTCCTATATATCGCAGTACGTAACCAGATTTCTGATTTTCCTTGAGCTGATCATACTTTTCATCCATAACCGTTACGTTGTCCAAAAAGTCATTTAAAGTAATTGCTTGCAACTGTTTTGGGATAAGATTATCTATTGCGATATCTCTAAACTCATTTTGAAGGTCCAACTCCCTAGCTAAAATCAATAATTTTCTGCCCACATCGTTTCCAGATAAATCCTCACGCGGGTCAGGTTCGGTATATCCTTTTTCTTTTGCTTCGAGCACTACTTGGGAAAAAGAGACATCCGTCTCTGAAAATGTATTGAAAATATAGCTCAAAGACCCGGAAAACACTCCTTTGATTCTGGTAATGTTCTCTCCGGAAAGGTGAAGTAACTTAATTGTATCAATTAGTGGTAAACCTGCTCCTACATTGGTTTCATACAAATATTGTTTTTTATTTTCGCTAAGATTGCTTCGAATAGCTTTGTAAAAACCAAAATCTAAGGTATTGGCAATTTTGTTGGAGGATACCAAATCAAATCCATGTTCGATAAGCTTTTCGTACTGGGAAACAAAAGTCTCACTAGCTGTATTGTCGACAGCAATCAAATTTTCCAAATGATTCTGTTCAGCATATTCAATCACATTTTCAATTGTGTATGCTTCACCTTGTTGCTTTAGTTTTTCTTTCCATTGTTCGTTTATCCCTTTGGAATCCAAAAGTACTTTCTTGGAATTCGCTACTGCAAACACTCTTAGGTCAATTCCTTTTCTTGATTCTATCTTTTCTTCCGAATTTAATATTTGGTCTATTAACGTTCCACCCACATTACCATGTCCAAAAACGGCCAGATTCATTCGTTTAGATACGCCAAAAATTTGTCCATGGATTACATTTAATGCTTTATGCAAATCCGACTTTTCCACCACTAAGCTCACATTCCTACCGGTAACAGTATTATTGAAAAGCAGCGGGGTTATTTGATTTTTTATTAAAGCATTAAAAGGTTTATGAAAGTTTCCTAAATCCATTCCTATTATGGAGATGACCGAAACATCCTTATTTACAGAAATTTGGCTGACATCCTGAAAACTGTAATCCGTTTCAAATTCCTCATCAAGAACTTTTTTTGCTTTTTGAGCCTTTGAAGCATCCACTACCAAACCGATTCCCCGTTCCGAAGAACCTTGCGAAATTATTCCGACATTAATATTATTCCGTCCCAAGGTTTTAAAAATTCGAGCGTCCACACCAACTTTTCCCAATAGTCCCCTACCTTCCAAATAGACCAACGACATGTCCTCTTGTATGGAAAGCGATTTGATACCTTCATCACTGGGGTTCGCTTCAATCCGAGTACCTGGACTATCCGAGTTGAAGGTATTCTTAATGGTCAACGGAATGTTTTTCTCAATTAAAGGAACGATAGTCTTTGCATGGAGAATGGTAGCACCAAAATTTGCGAGCTCATTGGCCTCCTCATACGAAATGGAATCGATAAGCTTAGCTTCTGGTACCAAATCGGGATTGGCTGTAAATATTCCATCAACATGAGTATAATTCACAAGCTCCTGAGCATCTAAAAAATTGGCCAACAAGGCTGCGGTGTAATTGGTGCCATTTCGCCCCAATGTGGTGGTCACTCCATTGCTATTGGAGGCGATAAAGCCCGTAACAACAGGTAGCACATCTTGCTTCAGATTTTTGAAGACTCGAATCGTATTCTCTTTGGATTGATGCTGATTGACCTTTGCATTGGTAAAAGCATCATCTGTTTTTATCAACTCCCTTGAATCCAACAATTGTGCGTTAACCCCTTGTGAAACAAGCAAGCTAGTCACTACTTTTCCAGAAATCAACTCACCATACGACAAAAGCTCATCTTTGGTCTTGGGGCTGTAATCTGCTGTGAGCGAAACACCATCCAAAATCCTTTTGATTGCCTTAAACTCTGCAGTAATATCAATATTATCTAAACCATTTTGCTGATAACTAGAAAAATTGGAGAAATCTTCTTCATAGTCCTTACCTTTTGAAGCGTTCTTCAACATTTTCTCCAGTTCGTCTGTTGCCTTTCCTCTTGCAGAAAGCACAACTACTATGTTCTCCTTGCCATTTGCCCTATTTTTCACAATGTCCAGAACATGTTCCAATCCCTTTCCATTCGCCAATGATTTGCCACCAAATTTCAAAATTTTAGGGCGCTCTGTTTTTTTGTTTTGATTGAAAACGGGCTCTAAAAGTTTTTCCAATTGTTGAAACTCCATCAAAAAAGCATCATGACCATGCAAAGATTGAACCTCGCCATAAGTGACATTAGTGTTCGCCAATGCCAATTTCCTGTAAGTCTCCTTATTCTCTTCCGCTGTGAAAAACAAGTCTGAATTTACCCCTATGATATGGATTTGTGTATTGCTATTTTCCAACTTTTCAAAAGCCTCTTCTCCGTTTCTGGTTATGTCAATGGTTTTGAGCAGTTGATTCATCAACTTATAAGCAGATAGCTGAAATCTCTCCTGCAATTTCTTTCCATGATGCATTAACCAGCTTTCTACATTGAACACCTGAAGTTCTTCGTTAGTGGTTCTTTTAAAACGCTCTTTGAAAGATGCTGGTGTTCGATAACATAGCATAGCATGCATTCGGGCGTCATGGACAGGTTCTTTGGAATTTATTAGAATTTGCTCCTGAATTTGGCAATTAGCTATCAACCAATCTGTAGATTTCCAATCTGAAGCGACTGGTATCAAATGCTCGGTAATTTCTGGATTCAGTGTGGCCATTTCCCATGCCAGACC
Source organism: Flagellimonas ulvae (assembly GCF_049333175.1). Classification (NCBI taxonomy): domain Bacteria; kingdom Pseudomonadati; phylum Bacteroidota; class Flavobacteriia; order Flavobacteriales; family Flavobacteriaceae; genus Flagellimonas; species Flagellimonas ulvae. The sequence continues at coordinate 3,743,719 of NZ_CP186325.1, read as the reverse complement.
TCCTCCCAAAGAACCTCCAATTATTGCAAAAAGACGTTCAATTTTAAGCTGTTCCAGCCCAAGAAGGAAGATTCTTGCAATATCCCCGGCAACAAAGTCTTTATAATTTTCAATCACAAAACCATCGTAGCCATTACCAGGAATGTTAAAAGCAAGAACTGTATATTTTAGGGTATCAATACACTTGCCTTCCCCAATCAAATCAGACCACCAACCGGTATCCCCTGTAACATTGGAGTTTCCCGTCAGCGCATGATTTACGAGTACTATGGAAGCACAGTACAGTGGCAAGCCAAAGACCTCATAAGACAGCTTTATGTCCTGTTCACTTCCCGAATGGGTGACAAAGTTCTTTATATCCAAATGATGCAGCATGCAGCTTTATTTATTCAGTAGTTTTTATAGCTTCAAAGGCTTGTTTCAAATCAGCCTTTAGGTCATCCAGATTTTCCAGTCCAACGGACAAACGAATCAAGTCCTGCGTGACCCCTGCACTTGCCTGTTCTTCTTCGGCCAATTGTTGGTGCGTTGTGCTCGCTGGATGGATAATCAAGGATTTGGTATCTCCGATATTGGCCAATAGGGAAAATATTTTTGTGGCATCAGTCAATCTTTTGGCAGCCTCAAAACCTCCTTTTACACCAAAGGTCACCAAGCCACTCTGTCCATTGGGCAAATATTCTTGAGCCAATTCGTAGTATTCGTTTCCTTTAAGTCCAGGGTAATTTACCCAAGCTACCTCATCCCTATCCTGCAACCATTCTGCCAAAGCCAAGGCACTTTCACTATGCTGTTTGATTCGGACGGGCAGGGTTTCCAATCCCTGAATAATCTGAAATGCATTGGTAGGACTCAGAGCACCCCCAAAATCACGTAGCCCCTCCAAAATCAACTTAAAGGTAAATGCCGCAGCACCCAGCGCCTCACTATATACTAGACCGTGGTATCCTGATGAAGGCTCTGTAAACTCAGGAAACTTCCCATTGGTCCAATCAAAGGTACCAGCATCTATAATGGCACCTCCTAAGGCTGTACCGTTACCGTTGATATACTTTGTGAGTGAATGAATTACCAGGTTTGCCCCATGTTCAATGGGATTCAATAAACCGGGGGTAGCAACAGTATTGTCCACAATAAAAGGTACCTGGGCCGCTTTAGCTTCTTTGGAAATTCCTTTTAAATCCAGCACGTCCAATTTTGGATTACCCAGGGATTCCACAAAAAAGGCCCTGGTATTGTCTTGCACTGCCTTTCCAAAATTTGAAGGGTCAGCTGGGTCTACAAAAGTGGTAGTGATGCCCAACCTAGGTAAGGTTACGTTCAATAAGTTGAATGTTCCCCCATACAGACTGCTTGATGCCACAATATGATCACCAGCTTTTAAAAGCGTCATTAATCCTGTGGAAATCGCAGCTGTTCCAGATGCAAAAACTACGGCCCCTATACCTCCTTCAATTGCAGCTAATCTTTCCTGTAAAACTTGATTTGTAGGGTTATTTAGTCTTGTGTAAATGAAACCCAGTTCGGCCAACGAAAATAAGTTAGCCGCATGATCCGTGTCATTAAAGACATAGGAGGTGGATTGATAAATAGGTACCGCTCTTGTGCCTTGCGTGTGGTTTGTGTCGTGACCTGCATGTAATGCGTTGGTCGCTAATTTGTGTTCACTCATGATTTTAGTTTTTTAATTAATTCCATCGATTAAAAAAGCCAAACCTTCTCTACAAACGAAGTAGAAAAGTAAAATCAAAAAGTTATAAGAAAGTGAATCGAAAATATCGATTGTTGTTATCTATTCCTATTTCAGTTTCGGTCTTTGCCGTCTTGAGGTCCTGAAACAAGTTCAGGACAAGGATAGAATTTAGCACCTTCTTGCAAAGTAGCAAGGGTTGCTAAGGCTTCGTAGGGTCTATTCCCTCCACCTTTCTTGATAACTATTCAATACGTGTTTGAACTTGTGATACAAAGATTAAGTTAGATTTTTCTAAAATCCTAATGTTTTGGGGAAATTTTGTAGAACCGCAAGTCTTTACTTCATCTCCCGATACAAAAAGAAAGATGAGTTAAACTGTTAGTATTTGTAATGGTACCTTCCCCAATTAGAACATTTTAAACATAGTCGTTACTAACTGTCCTCCATAATTTGGTGAATTTAAACATAGTAGCTGCTTTGACTCCTTTACTTTTAAATAGAAGGGAGCTTTGCACAAATTCACACCACTTTGTTTTCGTAATCTAGTACCCTGCCCAGAGATGATATCAATGTTGGGAGTAAATTTTTCAGAGGGTAGATGTTCGGTTAAAACTATGTATTGATAATCATAAAGTTTAGCTACTATACTTTTTATTTCCGAATTGGATAAATGTTGCAATACTTGTCTTAGGATAATACAATCGGCAGTTGGAAGATTGTCATTAACTATATCCAAACAGTAGAATTCTAAATTTGGATATTGGTATTTGTTTCGGTTGAATTCAATCAGGTCACTGACAATATCTATGGCAATATACTTCTTCGTAAAGTTTACCAGTTGCCAACCTACGTTAAAATCTCCACAACCCATATCAATTACGGTCAATGGCCTTTCAAAAGACTTTAAAAGCGATTGAATGCTATCCACATAGGGCTTGACCAATCCTGGAAGGTGAGACCCTTCACCGGAATAGAAACCTTCTTCATTGTCACCCCAGAGTTTGGCCTTATAGATTTGCTCCATTACCGCTTTTGTAGGCCACGGTTTTTTTACCTTCTTGATGACGTCAGTTTTCATTCCAAAACAGAAAACTCAATACTGGAATCGGTGAAAACCGTGTGGGTTTGTGTTTTGAAATCCTCTTCCTTGGCCTTAAAGATATTATCCACATAGGTCTGCGGATTTAAATCTATCAATGGGAACCAAGTACTCTGTATTTGAATTTGAAGTTTATGTCCTTTTTTTATGGTATGAAAAACATCTTGTAGTTTGATGTTTACAGAGGTTTTTTGGTTCGGTTGAAAAGGCTCAGGTTCTGAAAAGCTGTTGCGGAAACGACCTCGCATTACTTCACTGCGGACCATAAGGTGGTAATTAGATAGCTTTAAATGGTCCTGCATTTCTTCATTGGTTTCAACATCATCAGGATGCACATCTATTACTTTAACAATCCAATCCGCTGCTGTACCGGTAGTGGCCACATTCAATTTGGCCATAATGTCTCCCGCCAATGTGAAGTCTTCTTCCATAACCTCAGTTTCAAAAACCAGCACATCGGAACGACGTGCGGCAAACCTTTGGTCATCCGTCATATATTTTCTTGGAGTGAAAACCGTCTTGATATCCTCAGAATAAGGCACAGGTTTTTTCACGTCACTAATGAATTTTATCTCAGAAGTACCTTTATGTTCTTCCGTCAATTCTTGATTCTCGGAAAGGAAAAAGGTTTTTTTAGTGCGTTGTTTTGGAGGCCAGGTGTCTAAAGCAGCCCATTCTTTACTACCTGAATCAAAAACATAGGCTTCAGGAAGACCTGTATTTCCATCCCCCTCACCTTTTAAAAAATGATTGAAAAACTTGGTTTCAATTTTTTCTTGAAAAAACTCCGAAATTGAATCCCCAAAATAATAGTTTCCAACAGCATTTCTGCCTTTTCTTCTGGCCCAAGCACCATGGTCCCAAGGTCCAAAAACCATGGTATTGTAATTTCCTTCGTTGTATTTTTCAATGTTCTTGTAGGTTTCCAATGGACCGTACAAATCTTCTGCATCAAACCATCCTCCAACTACCATGGTCGCTACATGACTCTTAACGTTCTTTAAATGCTGAATAAGTCCTTTGCTTTGCCATACTTCATCATAATTGGGATGCTCTTTCAATTCATTCCAGAAAAAATCGTCTGTCAAACCTTCAGGTCTAATTTTTGGCGTATCGGCAGTTTCGTATTCAAAAAAGGAATTCAGGTTCTCCAAGGATCCTGAATCCAAGAAAAACTGATATTGGTCTTCCGTACCGATATCTGGTAGGGTATACCAAGCTGTGTCAATAGGACTGTCGTTGTTCGGCCTTGGAGTTCCGAAGAGCGATGTTGCTCTAAAATAACTCAACAAATAGGCTCCATTGTGATGAAAATCATCAAAAAAGAAATCTCCAATACATGCTTGGGGTGAAGCCGCTTTTAAGGCAGGATGCGCATCCACGGTGGCATACGTGGCGTAAAAACCAGGGTATGAAATACCCCAAACCCCTACTTTTCCATTGTTGTTTTCCACATTGTTCACTAGCCACTCAATGGTATCATAGGTATCTGAACTTTCATCCACATCCTCATTGGATTGCTTATTGGGAATGTACGCTCGCATGTTATCGTAATGTCCTTCACTCATCCATCGACCACGCACATCTTGATACACGATGATATTTCCTTCTTGCATTAAATGAATATTAGGACCAATTTGTTTCCTGAACTCATCCTTGCCATAAGGTCTTGAACTATAAGGAGTTCGCTGCATCAAAATTGGATACTCTTTGGAGGCATCCTTGGGAGAATAGATGGTAGTGTGCAATTTCACACCGTCCCGCATTTCTATATCGACTTCTTTCTTCGTGTAATTTTGGGCAACATAATTCTCTTCAACAACCTCTTTTTGGATTGTTTTCTTACAGGAAGAAACAACAGCCGAAAACAAAAATAATGTAAGGAAAAAGCGGAAAGTAAACTTCATGTTCAAATTGAATTTTTGAGTTGCCTAAAGCTACGAAGAAATATAATTTTAGTTAGACCGAAAAAAGCGTTTCTAGGATAAATCAAAAGCAGCTTTTACTTCTTGAATCATATCTAATTTTTCCCAGGTAAAGAGTTCTATTTCTTTTTCCACTTTACCATTGTAAGGCGATTCGAAAACTTTCGTTACGGTTCTTGGTGTTTTGCCCATATGACCATACGCTGCAGTTTCCAAATACATGGGGTTTCTAAGTTTTAATCTTTCCTCTATGGCAAATGGGCGCATATCAAACAATTCTGAGGCTTTTCTGGCAATCTCACCATCGTTCATATTCACATTGGCCGTACCATAGGTATCCACAAAGATTGATGTAGGTTCTACTACTCCAATGGCATAGCTTACTTGCACCAATATTTCATTGGCCACCCCTGCAGCAACCAAGTTTTTGGCAACGTGTCGCGCTGCATAGGCGGCACTTCGGTCTACTTTACTTGGATCCTTTCCGCTAAAAGCCCCACCACCATGAGCACCCTTTCCTCCATAGGTATCCACAATAATTTTACGTCCTGTTAGTCCTGCATCGCCATGAGGGCCTCCAATAACAAACTTTCCTGTTGGATTGATGTGATAGATAATTCCATCCGTAAACAAATCTTGAATTTCTGAAGGAAGAAGTGCTTTCACCTTAGGGATAACCACCTCGATGACATCTTTTTTGATTTGCTCCAACATTTGGTCATCAGAATCAAACTCATCATGTTGCGTGGAAACTACAATAGTATCGATTCTTTGTGGTACGTTATCGTCCGAATACTCAATGGTAACTTGAGCTTTGGCATCAGGCCGGAGATAAGAAATTTCCTTTCCATCTTTACGCATGTCTGCCAATACTTGTAAAATCTTATGTGAGATATCCAAGGCCAAAGGCATGTAGTTCTCTGTTTCCTTGGTGGCATATCCAAACATCATTCCTTGATCACCGGCCCCTTGTTCTTCCTTATTACCTCTATCTACACCTTGGTTAATGTCTTGCGATTGCTCATGAATCAACGAAATTACTCCACAAGAATCTCCACTAAATTGATATTCCCCTTTAGTGTACCCAATCTGATTGATAACCTCGCGAGCAATTTGCTGAACATCTAAATACGTATTGCTCTTCACTTCTCCTGCTAAAACAACTTGTCCTGTGGTTACCAAAGTCTCACAGGCCACTTTGCTTTCTGGGTCAAAGGCCAGAAAATTATCTAAAAGTGAGTCACTGATTTGATCAGCAATTTTGTCAGGGTGTCCTTCGCTTACGGATTCGGATGTAAATAAATATGGCATTCAGAATTTGTTTTTACAAAAAAGATTTGACGAATGCCCTGAAGAAAGTTTACTTCACTTTTTAGCATTTTTTTTCGAGGTTGCAATCAGTCAAATCTTTCCTCATTTTGCGTGGCAAAAATATGGCAAAACCTAAACTCTGCAAAAAAATCCATTTCTAAAATACAACCATCACAAATCATACTTTACCTTAAACAAGATATATCTAGGCTGAACCGAATATTGTGAAGTCCTAAAAAAGAGATCGTTAAATGTATCTTGATTTAAATCTTGATTGTTGGTCAAATTTGTCGCATTTATGCTAAACTCCCATTTACTTTCTGGCTTTTGATAGGATAAGGAGGCATTTAAGAAGCCAAATTTGTTTTCAATAGTTTGATTCCTATCGCGATAAAAGTAATATTCATAATCAGCTAAAAGGATAAATCCTTTCAAGAATGATGCGTCTAAACGGGCAAATGGCCTATCTGTAAAAAAAGTGGTTTTAATACCCCCGGTGTTGTAGTTGTTTACGGTGTACCTATATCCCAATTCCAGATTTGGAGCTTTCTGAAAACTACTTCCTAAAGACAACTCATAATCTTGTGTGAATGACTTTGAATTTTGCGGTATATCATTTACAATGTTAAAGGTATTCGAGTAAGTAACAGTGCTTCTGCCGCTTACTCTTATTCTACCAAATGCTCTTTGGTAGTTTCCCGTTCCACTTAAGGTTTCATCATTCAAATTTGAATTAATCGTTGTATTCACCTGATTGATGCCTACAATACCCGTATTGGTCTTAAATGCGTCCATTCGTTTGGAGTAAACCAAATTCGCGAAAATATTCTGCTGATTGAACATACTGAAGCTGAAAAAGTTTAGCTGTGCCGTATGAAACAAAGCACTTTCCAAATCCCTATTTCCCCGATACAAGGCATTGTAATTCGTAAAGACATATCCTCTGGCAAATTGATTGATATCTGAAAACTGCCGTTGAACGGTATAGGTGAATCGAAGGCTTTCTGATTGTTTTAGCTGTAGATTTACAAATAAATCAGGTACAATATTGAACATGGTATCCGTAACCTCACTACCCAGCTGTTCATTTTTGGCTCTGTAGTCATGAATATGAAATCCTGGGTTAAAAGTGAACTTGCCTGATATGATTTTGTAGTGAAGCCCAAAGTAATTATCGGAAAAACTATAGCTCACCGAATTTCCTAAATCTTCATCCCCAAAGGTGTTTTGGTCACCAGAATCCAAAATCTGAAAGATGGAGGAATTGAAGCGTTGACTGCTTTGAATTGTTCCCAAAGTAAAATTCAAATTACTTTTTCGACCCAATACCCAAAAATAATCCAGCTTTGCATCAACCCGATTGGTTTGGGTGTATTGTCTTTGTCCAATGTTGAAATTGGTCTGTTCCATGTTAACAGGAACAATTCCCACAAAAGGCTGCTGATCACGGATGGCATTATAGAAAGGGTCTTCATCTGAATATTCATATTGTGCCTCCAAGGCAAAAATGTTCTTATCATTCAGGGTGTAATACAGATTTGAGTTTTGAGTAACTGTTATAGGATTTTGTTCCTGACTTTCAAAAATTGTATCGGTAACATCAGCTACAGAGAGTGTATTGGTATCTTCATTCTCATCAACAGTTCGTACAAGCACCTCATAATCCCATTGCAACTTGTCCGAAGGCTTATAGTTCGAAGTAAATTTTGCCAATCCCAAACTTGTACTTTGGTCTGCTATGGTCTGCGTATTTTCAATCTCATTAGTTGATATAAACGTTCGTGTTGCCGCAGTTTCTAACAATGTATTGGTGTTAGAGAATATTCCATAACCAGACACTCGCCAAGAACTGGATGGCTTATAGCTAAAGTTGACCGCTCCAAATCTACTATCTATAGAACTCGCCCTATTGTTTTGGGTAGTGCTCAAACCAAGTCCGGAAGTAGTTGTATTGAATAAAGTACCTGTATTTGGACGCACATTACCTCTTGCTCCCCCTGTAAAATTCCAATAATCTCGCAATGAAAAAGGAACTTCCCCAACGTTATTTAAGTCAGTTAGAACGTTTAAACTGAACTTGGGACTGTAATAGAACAATTTCGGATGGGCTACATACCGCTCATCTGGTCCTAATCCACCTGTAACTTCACCAAACCAGAACTTTTTCTTGCCTTCTTTTAATTTGATGTTCAACGCTACATTGTCTTGGTTATTTGTAAGACCGCTTAATTGTGAAACTTCATTGTAATTGCGAAGCACTTCCACTTTATCCAATGCATTGGCCGGAATATTCTTGGATGCCAATTTTGAATCTCCATCAAAAAAATTGTCGCCCTCCACCATTACTTTGGTCACTGCCTTTCCCTCTACTTCAATTTCCCCATCATCATTTACCTCAATTCCAGGAAGTGTTTTGAGGACATCAGCCAGTTTTTTTTCTGTACCCGACACAAAAGAATCGGTATTGTACACTATAGTATCTCCCTGTATAGTAATTGGAATTTCATAAACCAATTCAACCTCATCCAAGTTTTCAGGCTGCGGAAACATCAACACATCTAAAAAGATATCTTCCTCCTTCGTTTCAATTGATATTTCCTTGGTCTCAAAGCCCAAGTAGCTTATTTTGATGATATAGGCTGTATTCTTCTTTACATTTATTTTGAATTTTCCTTCTGGCGTTGTTATTCCAAAACCCTCAAGAGTCTTTGTGTTCTTGTTAATGGCCACTACGTTGGCTACATCCAAAGGATTTTGCAAGCTATCGGTAACTTTTCCAGAAATCATCAAACCTTGACTAAAAACAATAGACGACCAGGCCAAACAAATTGGCAAAAAAATATGCTTCAAATTCATTTGAAATACTTACCCCCTAATCATGATTCGCGCGCCATTTCCACGGCCCCTTGAACGAAATTGCTCGGACATTTCCTCCATTTTCTCAGCCAGAATACTATCATACTCTTCTTGGGATACCTCTTTACCTTTTTTAGGCGCTTCTATTTTTAGTTTCTCTTTAGAATTCAGCACCAATTTTGAACACAATATTGCGGTTCTACCATCATTTACCTCTAAAATTAATCCAGGCAAACCCCAGTAAGGTCCAGGGCCTTGGCTAACCGATATTTCTGGAGTATACCAAGCAACCACTTCCACATTTTCCGGTTCTTCAATTCTGGCTAAAATGGAATTACCATTGCCCTGTTCGGTAGAATCTTTGGCCTCTTCTTTGTTTGAATCTCTGTTCCTATCAAAAGCATTGCGCATTCGGGTCATCATTTCTTCATTCACTTGCCTAGTGGCCGTAGCTTTGTAACATGTGTAATTTCCAATTTGCTTTGTTTCCGTGCCCAATTTCCACTCCCAAGTATTCAAACTATCCTTTATTAAGAACATTTTTCCGAACATTTCAGTCTGGTTAACATATTCTTGATTTTGGATATTCTTAAAATACTCTCCATTACCCGCGCCGGCAAAAGCCATTCTAGGGCCAGATTGGACTCCTAGAGTCTCCAGTTTTTCTTCCTGGGCATATACCGATGTTGTCCTATCAAACACAAGTTCAAAACTCTGTTCTGTTCTACTTTTCACGCGTTCCCTAATACGTTGTTTCATCGCTTCAGGAATTTCACGGTCATCCAAGTTTATTTCAACATTGGTTTTTGTTTTGTAAAAAGCCTTCCCCTGAAAATCCTGACCTATGGCAGCGCACACAAGACAATTCATTAGAACAAAGCTGATAACGAGTCTTTTAGTTTTCATCATTTTGTTTTTTTGATTGAACTCCTCACAAATATGACATGTAATCCCTAGACGCTTGGTTAACATGTGTTAACGAGTGTTAACCGGTTACAAACCTCAATTCATATTAATAGATTTGAAGTATGGAAACCAAAAAATTCACTTATATCCTATACCTAATTACGTTCACCATTTTGGCAACCATAACAATTCAGGTGTATTGGAACATAGGTAATTACAAAACCAATAAACTGGCTCTCATTAATGAAGTTCAAAACAGTTTTGACTCAAGTGTTGAGACCTACTACGCTAATTTGGCCAAGTCTGACTTTTTTGCCTTTTTGGACACCGATACCATAAACATTAAAAATAGAGGTGGTTTTGTGAGCATTATACAAAATGATAGCATAATCAATATTGACGTTCCCCAAAAGGATAGTGAAGCAGCCATTGGGAAGATGTTGGAAAGAATGGATAGTGCAAAAATTAGAATACGACCTCGAAGACCACCGGGGCGATTTTCTAAAATGCATTTTTTTAGAAAAAAGATGAGAGACAGCTCTGGTTCTTTTAGAAGATTGTTCAATCGATTGATTACTTCAGCCTCAATTCAAAATCTAGACCTTGGGAAGTTGGACAGCTTGTTGAACCAAGATTTAAAGCAAAAGGAAATTGATTTGACCTATCAATTGAACCATTTTGAAGACGACTCTCTTTTGAATACGCTTTCAAGAGGAAAAACTAGTGAGTATGCTTTTACCGCTGTTTCAAAATCCAACTATTTACTTGATTATCAAAAACTCGAATTAAAACACAATAATCCTGTCCTTGTTGTATTGAAAAAGAGTCTAACAGGTATTGTACTGTCTTTACTTCTTTCAGGGTGTATTGTTTACAGTTTATTCTATCTTTTAAAGACCATTAGAAAACAAAAACAGCTATCTGAGATAAAGAACGACTTAATCAGCAACATTACCCATGAGTTTAAAACTCCCATAGCAACGGTTTCAACTGCTATTGAAGGGATAAAAAATTTCAACGTCCTAAAGGATACCCAAAAAACAGAAAAGTATCTTGACATTTCCCAAGAGCAGTTAAAAAAACTCAATTCCATGGTTGAAAAGCTACTGGAAACTGCCACCCTGGACAACGACCGTCTGGAGCTGGAAAAAGAACCACAAGATTTAGTCGCTTTGTTGGACAAAACTTTACATAGACTCAAGCTAATCACCGACAAAGAGCTTGTTTTCAAGACTAACTCTAACAAACTCATCAAAGAAATTGATGCTTTTCATTTTGAAAATGTCATTTCCAACCTATTGGACAATGCGGTTAAGTACGGAGGAAATCGTATTGAACTATCTCTAAACTCCACTATAGACAGAACTGAAATCACTGTCTTGGACAATGGCAAAGGAATTCCAAAACTACAAAGGGACAAGATATTCGATAAATTCTATCGTGTTCCCACAGGAAATCGCCATGATGTCAAGGGATTTGGAATTGGTCTTTTCTACTCCAAAAAGATAATAGAAAAGCATGGCGGAAGCCTTACCCTACTCCCAGATAATTCATTCACCATTTTTAAAATCGTGTTATGAGCAATCCTGTAAAAATACTATTGGCCGAAGATGAACCAGCATTAGGACAAATTGTAAAAGAAAGCCTTGAAACTCGGAATTTTGAGGTGATTCTCTGCGAAGATGGAACAGAGGCCTATGAAAGTTATCTCAAAAATAAACCGGAACTTTTGGTTTTGGATGTAATGATGCCCAAAAAGGACGGTTTCACATTGGCCGAAGAGGTCAGAAGGAAAGATACAGACATCCCCATTATCTTTTTAACGGCCAAATCACAAATCAAAGATGTTGTAAATGGTTTCCAATTGGGGGGCAATGACTACCTTAAAAAGCCCTTCAGCATGGAAGAGCTTATAGTTCGCATCCATGCATTGCTCAACAGGTCACAAAAACAGCAAAAGGATAGCATTACGCTTGGAAAATTCACTTTTAATTATACTAAACAACTTCTAATAGATGAGGAAGAGGAACAAAGTTTGACCCATAGAGAAGCAGAATTGTTATACCACCTCATTCAAAAGCAAAATGAGGTTTTGGACCGTTCGGAAATTCTGAAAAAGCTATGGGGAGATGATGATTTTTTCAATGCCAGAAGCATGGATGTTTTTATTACCAAGCTAAGAAAAAAATTGAAAAAAGACCAAAACATACAGATAATCAACGTACGGGGATTGGGCTATAAATTGATTTGCTAAGCTAACCTTCATTTCAACTAAAATCTTTCTTCCAACCCAATATACTTTGTATATTGCGAGCTCCGACCTTTTTAAAAAACTTTTAAACCCAACCCAGGATGCACATTGCCGTTGCCGGAAATATTGGAGCAGGAAAAACCACGTTAACCAATTTATTATCCAAGCATTATAAATGGGATGCACACTTTGAAGATGTAGTGGATAATCCGTATTTGGATGATTTTTACACCCAAATGGAACGTTGGAGTTTTAATCTTCAAATCTATTTTTTGAATAGTCGGTATCGCCAGATTTTAAAAATTAGGGAAAGTGGTAAAGATGTAATTCAAGATCGTACCATTTACGAGGATGCCCATATCTTTGCCCCTAACCTGCACGCCATGGGTTTAATGACCAATCGAGACTTTGAAAACTACAAAAGTCTTTTTGAGTTGATGGAAACCTTGGTCCAGCCCCCAGATCTTCTCATATATTTGAGAAGTTCAATTCCCAATTTGGTAAATCAAATTCATAAACGTGGCAGGGAATATGAAAATACTATCTCTATTGACTACCTAAGCCGTTTGAACGAACGTTATGAAGCTTGGGTGGACACCTATGAAAAAGGCAAGCTTTTGGTATTCAACGTTGACAGTTTAAATTTTGTGGACGACCCTGAGGATTTAGGGGAGGTCATCAACAGGATTGATGCCGAACTACACGGCTTGTTTTAAGTGATTCATTGTATACTTCCAAACCCTTCTCAAGAGAATAACCAAATTTCCACACTTTCCAAATGTTTCAAACTTTAAATTACGGGTGTGAAACAAACATTTTAACGTTTAAAAAAACATTTTAACAACTAAAATTCCCTAATTCTCTAAATATGAGCAGTTTTGGAATCCCAAACTTGAATAACCTTTAACTGCTTATGAAAAACGTAATCGATACTCCCTTTTATCGGGAGGCGTTCCAAGAACTGAACTATCCTTTCGGCGATTTTTACCTCTTTGATCATTTTATAATATCAGAAATAAAAGAAGATGTAGTCTTTACCTGGGAGCATCATGCAAAACAGGTAGTAAATGATATTTCTAATCTTTATGAAAACGACGGTACCGATTTAATATATATTTCGAACCGAATTCACAATTACGCTGTTGTTCCCAGCGATTGGATAAAGTTTTTTAGACACAACTACAACTTAAAATCTTATGTTGTTGTCGCCCAAGTAAAGAATTCGCTGCTTGAACGTTTATTTATGGGTAAGAAACTTAAAACGTTCCATGATATAGAAAATGCTATAGTTTGGGCGAAAGCCAAAGGCTGTTCCCAAGATTATACACAAAAAATCAGTGCCTAAAATAAATGGACACATCTCAATAAAGGTTTATTGGCTAGCTCAAAGCGCTGTTTCCCTAATTCTAGCTTTTATTCACTTCATATTTCCAATAAGTTCATCATATGTTAACAACAAAATGATGTATTATGGAAACAAAAAAGAACCGTGAACTCCAGTTGGAAAAAAATTCCAACTTGTACTTCGCTATTGGTATGTCAGCTATTCTTGCCTTGATTTATTTAGCTTTAGAATGGAAAACGTATCATCCTTCCTATGGTGACTTTGCACAGCTAGAGATTACTGATGAATTGATTGAAGAAGTGCCTATTACTATTCAGAATTTGCCGCCTCCGCCGCCTCCTAAAATTCAAACCCCTCCGGTAATTGAGATTGCCCCTGATGATTCAGAGATTGAAGATTCGGTAATCGCTTCAACAGAGACAGACCAAACTCAGGAGATTGTTCCTATCGAAGATATTCCAGTTATTGAAGAAGACATTCCGGATGAAGTGCCCTGGGTTAGCATCGAAAATGTTCCGGTATTTCCTGGTTGTGAAGATGCTGAAAATCAAAGAGCCTGTTTTCAGGAAATGATGCAAAAACACATTCGCAAGAATTTTAGATATCCAGAGCTGGCCCAGGAAATGGGGCTGCAAGGAAGAGTAAATGTCGTCTTTACCATTCAAAAAGACGGTAGTATTGGAAACGTACGCATGCGAGGACCTCATCAACTTTTAGAGGGAGAGGCGGAACGGATCATTTCTAAATTACCTCAAATGACACCTGGGAAACAAAGAGGAACCCCTGTTAAGGTTCCTTTTGCCATTCCAATCACTTTTAAGTTGCAATAAATATCTCTACTACGCTCGATATGACAATGCAATCCATAAAAAAACCACGCTTAAAGCGTGGTTTTCAGTTTTACTTATAAAAGAAATACTTTCCTAGTTCTTCGAACTCTTATATTCGTCAACCAACTTTTCAAGCTCTTCTTTGGTAGCAGCAGTAAATTCTTTTACCTCTTTTTCAACCTCTTCTCCAACTTCAGAAGTAGAAGTTATCACGGCCTTAAAAGAACCATCAACTGTATTGCTGATTTCAACTTTCAACTGTTTTTCAATCTGCTTTGATTCCTTCATACCATCCGTAGTAATTGAAATGGTAGTACCATCTGCTTTCATCATACTAACCTCATCCGCTGGAGAAAGACTCACCAAACTAGGTGCAATTACCAAAGCTACTACGGACATCAATTTCAATAGGATATTCAAAGAAGGTCCTGAAGTATCTTTAAAAGGATCACCTACCGTGTCACCAACAACTGCAGCTTTGTGTGCATCCGAACCTTTACGACCATCACTTTCAATGGTTTTCTTGGCGTTGTCCCATGCACCACCAGCATTGGATTGGAAAATGGCCATCAAAACACCACAAGTAGTAACACCTGCAAGAAGACCACCCAACATTTCAGCACCTCCAATAAATCCTACTGCTACGGGAACAGCGATTGCCAAAAGGCCTGGCAATACCATTTCTTTAATGGATGCTTTTGTAGAAATCGCCACACATTTGTCATATTCGGCAACACCATCAGCAGCGTCGAACGTTGCTCTTTGTGCCTCTGTTGCTTTAGACATGTCTGAATCAACGGCACGCATTACTTCAAGAGCAGCTTTCAACTGAGGAATATCTCTAAACTGACGACGCACTTCTTCGATCATGGCCATTGCAGCTCTACCTACCGCATTCATGGAAAGCGCAGAGAAAACAAAAGGCAGCATACCTCCTATCAGCAAACCAGCCATAATATCCGGTTGGGAAACATCAATTGAAGTAACTCCAGCAGTTTTCATAAAAGCAGCGAACAATGCTAAAGCCGTCAACGCTGCTGATGCAATGGCAAATCCTTTACCAATTGCTGCAGTAGTGTTTCCTACAGCATCCAACTTATCTGTACGTTCGCGGACTTCACTTGGTAATTCAGCCATCTCAGCAATACCACCCGCATTATCTGAAATAGGCCCATACGCGTCAACAGCTAATTGAATACCTGTGTTTGCCAACATACCTACAGCAGCAATAGCAATTCCATAAAGACCTGCAAAGTGATGAGAAACTAAGATTGCAGCTGCAATTAATATAATAGGTATCATTGTAGACATCATTCCAACACCTAGACCTGCGATAATGTTCGTGGCAGCTCCTGTTTCGGACTGTCTTACAATGGAGTTAACTGGTTTAGTTCCTGTTCCTGTGTAATACTCGGTCACCTTTCCTACCGCAAGACCTGCAACAAGACCTGCAATGGTTGCCCAAAACACACCCATAGCAGAATATTCTTTTCCACCTTCAACCCATGCTTCAGGTAACATTCCATTAATTATGAAGTAGGAAGCCACTAACATCAAACCAGCAGAACCAAATTCTCCAATATTCAATGCGGTCTGTGGATTTCCTCCGTCCTTAACACGAACAAAGAAAGTTCCGATAATGGACATCACAATTCCAACAGCTGCCAAAGCCAAAGGCAAGTATACTGCACCCAAACCATCAAAAGCAGCCTGAAATTCAGGTAGTGTTACAAATACAGCTCCTAATACCATAGTACCAATAATAGAACCTACATAAGATTCAAAAAGGTCAGCTCCCATACCGGCAACGTCTCCAACATTATCTCCAACGTTATCTGCAATTGTAGCAGGGTTCAACGGATGATCTTCAGGAATACCCGCTTCTACTTTACCAACCAAATCAGCACCAACATCAGCAGCTTTCGTATAGATACCACCACCCACACGGGCAAAAAGGGCAATAGATGAAGCTCCAAGAGAAAAACCTGAAAGTACATTCAAAACTTCTCCAAGTGCCCATCCCTGACCACTATAAATCATAAAAAGTCCGCTAAGACCTAAAACTCCAAGACCAACGACTCCAAGTCCCATTACAGCTCCACCTGCAAAAGCTACTTCCAACGCTTTCCCTAAGGAAGTTCTGGCTGCATTAGTGGTTCTTACATTGGCTTTGGTAGCCACTTTCATTCCAATAAATCCGGCCAAAGCAGAACAAATGGCTCCTACAATAAAAGAAACAGCGACCATTCCATTAGATCCTTCTTCGTTGGTTCCTTTAAAGAAGAGCAAAATGGCCACAGCCACAACAAAGATGCTCAGTATTTTGTATTCTGCCTTAAGGAAAGACATGGCTCCATCGGCAATGTTTTTGGCTATTCGAGCCATTTTTTCATCACCGACCTCTTGTTTTGAAACCCATACATTTTTAACAAAAACGTACAGCAGTGCCAAAACACCAAATACGGGCAGAAACTGTATCAATAAATCCATAGTTAATTAGTTATTTAAGAATTTTTTAATGGTGGCAAAAGTAGTAAAATACCCACTAATAAAAAAAATGCGCTTTTGGGTTTCAAAAGCGCATTTTTAGTCTATTAATTTTGTCTATATCGTAAATGTTCGGTTCTTTTTATGGTCGCTTTCTTCATATCGCTTCACACATTGATGATATATTTTAACAGCTTCTTCCACATTGCCCCAACCGCCAGTATCTACTTTCTTTTCTTCCAAATCTTTATACACTTGAAAGAAGTGTTCTATTTCCTTTAATCGATGAGGATTTAGGTCACTGATATCATTTCTCTTGCTCCAAATGGGATCGTTTACGGGCACACAAATAATTTTTTCATCCGGCCCTTTCTCATCCGTCATATGGAAAACTCCAATAGGTTTAACTTCCATCACCACCATGGGATAGGTAGGTTCGGTTCCCATAACAAGGACATCCAATGGGTCTTTATCCAATGCCAAGGTTTCTGGAACAAAACCATAATCTCCCGGATACATCATTGATGAAAAGAGCGTTCTATCAAAACGAATTTTGTTCAGGACAAAATCATATTCATATTTATTGCGACTTCCCTTGGGGATTTCTATGAGCACATCAAAAGTTACTTGCTTCTTGGCCATACTTTTATTTTTTGCAAAAGTAGCCAGTTTACTGAGATTTCAGTCAAATTTTTGAGGATGATTGTTAACTAAAATTTAAATCCAAAGGAACCAGTTACTCCAAAAGGTCGTGCATCGGGATTATCTAAGTAGTTGCCCCTAAAGTTAAAGTCTATCCTTAAGATTTTAAATATATTGCCAATACCAAATGAATACTCCCAATAGATTTGCTCATCTGGAGCTATGAGAGGAATATTGGAAGGTGAGTTAAGAGCGATATTCTCATCGGACAGCTGCCCCCACGCTCCACGAAGACCGATAATTTCTCTTAAATTTAGTTTTCTCAACAAAGGAATTCTGGAAAACAACCTCCCATTAAAGTTATGTTCTAAATGCACAGTGGCGTAGGTATCCGTGACAAATTCATAAAAATCCAAATTGGGAAAGGTGTTATAAATGGAAAACAACGTCTGGTTTCCAGGAACTACGCTTAACAAACTCAAGGGGACTTCCCCAAAGGTTTTTCCCAATTCAATGGTACTGGTCAATCTACCAAAACCGCCCACTTGCCAAGGTTGTGTATATGAAAACTGTAAGCGCTCATAGTCAAAATCACTTTCCAAAAAACCCTCTACGCCCTTAGTGTAATTTAAAAGTAGTATACTATGATTATCATTTATATTTACCCGTTCCACGCCATACCCGATAGTTCTCTTACCCGGAGTATATATTAATGTGGAATTGATATCAAACTGCTTTACCTCTGATGAAATACCCGTAGGAGAAGTTGGGTCCAAATAATCCAAATTGAACGCCTCTGGCAAAGCCGAACTCAACGTTCTGAAAGAGCCACCTAACCGAAATCTAAGATTGGTAACAGGTTCAATTTCAAAATTGACCGTAGAAAGGTTGATGTTTGTCAATCTATCATTGGCCCCTACAGTTACTAAGGCTGAGGATGCAATACTACGTCCAAGGACATCATTGGTACTGGTAAGACTCAGCCCCAATTGTTCTATATCCCTTCTATTTCCTCCCGAGAGAATGAGTCGGGTCTTTCTGTCCAATAAAAACTTTCCAGACAGCCCGTGTTTGAATTTTCTATCAGTGAAACCATACGCCATATAGCCTTCCAAACGCCAGGTATCATTTTGTCCAAAATATGTGCGTGCCCCGGCCCGCACCCGATAACCTTCGGCATCATTAAAACCAAAAGTGCTGTAGATATTACCAATATCCAGATTCCATTTGTCCACTTCAATGTAACCAGAGCCCAAAACACTTACTATATTATAGTAGGTTTTGAATTTGGGAACCGTTTTGAGCGTATCCAATAGCTTAAAAATACCTGATTCGTCTTCATTGAGTTTTTCCAAACGGGCATTTTTCCAAAATACACTGTCTCGGTTAAAGACCCTTGGGTCGTAAGGGTCTGCCACTGATTTATAAAAGACTTCGCCACGGGGTACGTCAAATTCATAATTGTCATACACTGTAGTGCGCTTTCCGTAAACCCCTCTTGATTTTTCCTTCTTTGAAAAACTGAAATCGCTTAGCATGTAATCCCGCTTTAGCAGAAAAATAGAATCGTTTACCACATCAAAATCCTGCTCAATATAAATCTCCTTAACCCAGTTGATATTGGCACTTTTTGTTACCTGAAGGTTAATCTTTTTTATGGCGAAGGTGGTATCATTTACCCAAAAATCCCCTTTAAAAGTGAGTTCGTTCTTCCGTCTTGGATAGTAAATGATGTTGTAACACCATTTGTTGTCAATGAAGGTGCTATCCGAAAGGACATAATTATAGGTATCCACTCCTGTTTTGGACAGTGGACTGGTAAAGCTTTTATCGAAAAATTTCAGGTAATTGTCATAGATATCATAATCAGAATAAAGATCCTCCACAAATGCTGTGATGGCCTGATTTCCTTGAAATCCTGAATTTTTGTTTCCTAAAACGTCCTCTTTTTCTTTTTTCAGGATATTGTCTCCGTAAACTTTGGAGAAATTCTCATTTAAAAATAAAGGCAGATACGTTTTTCCTGTGATTCTAGAGGTATCCAAATCATCAAAAACAAACTCTAACCCTTTAAAGAGTTTACTCTTGATTAGATTACTATCTATTGTATTCAAGTCAAACTCTATTTTTTCGTATTTATCATACTTGTACTGTTTGAACTTGCGAATGCCATTTTCCCGCTTTTTGGCCCATATCCTTTTTAGGATGTCTATTGCGGGATTGTTCTTTTTGGATTGCTTTCCCGTGTAAACCACTACTTCTTGGAGCTGTTCGGTGGACTCGGTAAGTTCAATCCGCATGTTGTAATTTATCTTTTGCGATAAATCTATTTCCAGTGTTTCATATCCTATAAAAGAAACCAACAAAGTGGAATACGTATTATTCGATTCCATGTAAAATCTACCATTATCATTGGTAATGGTTCCTTCGGACGAGTTTTTAAAAACAAGATTGGCAAAAGCAATTGGCGAACCAAAATCATCCACAACAATTCCCCCAACCTTGGTTTGCGAAAAAATAGCACTTGAAGAAATCAGGAAAAAGAAGAAAAGGAACTTTTTCATGTTTTGATAGTTAGGTCAACTGAAAAATCATATTGAAATTTCAGTTTTTCTTGGTCATTTTAGAATTAAGGTAATTTCTTATCAAAAACCATTCCTTTAAAAAAGCCTCATCAACCTAAAGGTTGATGAGGCTAATATACCTTTTACAAATATACGTTAGTTTTTGTCCGGATTACTTATATAACACTTTCTTAACAGCCTTTATCACATCTTGGGCATTGGGTAACCATTCTGCTAACAATACAGGTGAGTAAGGTGCTGGAGTATCTGCAGTGTTCAATTTTACTATCGGGGCATCTAAATAATCAAATGCCTTATCTTGTACATGGTAAATAATTTCGGTTGCCACATTTCCAAACGGCCATGCCTCTTCCAAAATTACCATTCGATTGGTCTTCTTGACGGAATTAAGAATGGCATCATGATCCATAGGACGCACAGTACGCAAATCTATAATTTCACAACTGATACCCTCTTTCTCCAATTCGTCGGCAGCTTTGTAGGCCTCCTTGATTATTTTTCCAAAGGAAACAATGGTCACATCAGTTCCTTTTCTTTTGATGTCTGCTACCCCTAAAGGAATGGTATATTCTCCTTCGGGCACTTCGCCTTTATCACCATACATCTGCTCCGATTCCATAAAAATTACGGGATCATCATCACGAATGGCCGATTTTAAAAGTCCTTTCGCATCAGCAGGGTTTGATGGAACAACCACCTTCAATCCAGGACAGTTGGCATACCAACTTTCAAAAGCTTGGGAGTGGGTTGCTGCCAATTGACCCGCAGAGGCCGTTGGGCCCCTAAAAACAATAGGACAAGGGAACTGCCCAGCGGACATTTGTCTTATTTTGGCTGCGTTATTTATAATTTGATCAATACCTACCAATGAAAAGTTGAAAGTCATGAACTCTATAATGGGTCGGTTTCCAATCATAGCCGAACCAACGCCGATACCAGCAAAACCCAATTCAGATATAGGTGTATCCACCACCCTTTCTGGGCCAAATTCATCCAACATTCCTTTGGAAGCCTTGTATGCTCCGTTATACTCCGCAACTTCTTCCCCCATTAGATAAATGGTATCATCTTTTCGCATCTCCTCGGACATGGCCTCCGCTATGGCTTCTCTGAACTGTAATGTTTTCATTGAGTAGTTTGAAAGGTTTAATTATTCTGTTCTACTAAAAAAGGCAAGCAAAAATAGGAAATTAAACAAGAAGAATCACTCTCTCAAAAAGCAAAAAAAAGAACAAAATTTATTATGCATGCATAATAAATTTCGGATTTTATAGCTATCTTTGGAAGGTCAAAATGTAAAATATATGAAGATTTTAGTTTGCATTAGCAATGTACCGGACACCACATCCAAAATTAACTTCACGGATGGGGATACCAAATTTGATACCAATGGAGTACAGTTTGTCATCAACCCCAATGACGAGTTCGGCCTTACGAGAGCTATGTGGTTTAAAGAAAAGCAAGGGGCAGCGGTTCACGTAGCCACAGTTGGAGGACCTCAAACCGAGCCCACAATTCGCAAAGCCCTGGCAATAGGTGCAGACGAGGCCATACGAATCAATGCAGAACCCATAGATGGTTTCTACGTAGCCAGACAGTTGGCCGAAGTGGTTAAGAATGGGGGATATGACCTCGTAATTGCCGGAAGGGAGTCCATTGATTATAATGGTGGAATGGTTCCAGGTATCCTGGCAACCCTTTTGGACATGAACTTTGTAAATACCTGTATAGGTCTAGAAATTGAGGGAAGCAATGCCACCGCCATGCGTGAAATTGATGGTGGAAAGGAAAAAATAAGTACTTCCCTACCCTTGGTTATCGGAGGTCAAAAAGGTTTAGTTGAGGAAAGTGATCTTCGTATACCAAATATGAGAGGTATTATGATGGCCCGTAAAAAAGCCCTTAATGTAGTAGAGCCTGTAGATGGTCCATCCCCTACGCAAGACCAAAAATTTGAAAAGCCTGCAGCCAAAGGGCCCGTGAAATTGGTGGATGCCGAAAATGTGGAAGAATTGGTCAATTTATTACATAACGAAGCAAAAGTTATTTAATCCAAAAAAATTATGTCAGTACTCGTATATACAGAATCCGACAAGGGAAAATTCAAAAAAAGTGCTTTTGAAGTGGCATCATATGCCTATGCCGTTGCACAACTAATGGGAGAAACCGTTACCGCCGTTTCCATAAATGCGGAGCACGCTGACTCATTGGGAACTTATGGAGTTTCAAAGGTCCTTAATGTATCCAACTCCGACTTGGACACATTTAACGCTAAAGCATATGCCAACGTTTTGGCTCAAGCCGCTGAAGCTGAAGGCGCCAAAATGGTGATATTGAGCTCAAGCGCAGATACCAAATTTTTGGCCCCTATTGTCACTGCCAAATTGAATGCCGGTTATGTACCCAACGTGGTATCAGCGCCAGAAAGCGCTTCACCATTTATAGTGAAAAGAACTGCATTTAGCAACAAAGGTTTTGCCTTTACCGCTATTGAATCAGAAACCAAGATCATTGGGGTATCCAATAACGCATTTGGAACCGTTGAGAATAGCACTTCCGCATCTGTTGAAGCATTTAGCCCATCGCTAGGTGATGCAGATTTTACAACAAAATCCATTGAAGTAGATAAAGTAGTTGGAAAAGCAACCATTGCAGATGCTGATGTGGTTGTATCAGGAGGTCGAGGCTTAAAAGGACCAGAAAACTGGGGCATGATTGAAGAATTGGCTGATGTACTGGGTGCGGCAACAGCTTGTTCCAAGCCTGTTTCCGACTTAGGATGGCGTTCTCATGGGGAGCACGTGGGTCAAACTGGAAAACCAGTAGCTAGTAACTTATACATTGCCATTGGTATCTCTGGAGCCATTCAACATTTGGCTGGGGTTAGTGCTTCAAAAACCAAAGTGGTCATTAATAATGACCCCGAAGCTCCTTTCTTTAAGGCAGCTGATTATGGTATTGTGGGCGATGCTTTTGAAGTAGTACCCAAACTCATCGAAAAATTAAAGGAATTTAAAGCCCAGAACGCTTAAATTTTGTTAATTTGCCCACTTTAAGGGGCTGTTCAGATAACTGGTTCCGCCACTTATTTGAACGGCCTTTTTTGGTTTTAGGAGGAGATTATGAGCTTAGTACGGTTAAAAATAAAGGGGATATCATACAGCCAAACCCAAAATGGCGCGTATGCCCTTATTTTGAATGAAGTAGACGGGGATAGAAAACTACCCATAGTAATCGGAGCGTTTGAAGCGCAGTCCATCGCCATCGCTTTGGAAAAAGAAATCAAACCTCCAAGACCGCTTACTCACGATCTTTTTAAAAACTTCTCAGATCGCTTTCAGATTTTCATTAAGCAAGTTATCATTCACAAATTGGTTGATGGAGTTTTTTATTCAAGTATCATTTGTGAACGAGATAAGGTTGAGGAAATTATAGATGCCAGAACCAGTGATGCCATTGCTTTGGCCTTGCGTTTTGATGCTCCTATCTTTACCTACAAAAACATCTTGGACAAGGCTGGAATTTTTCTGAAGTTTTCCAACAAGGACGACGAGGAAAATGATGATGATAGCATTGTTGTAGATGAGATTCTTCAGGAAGGTGAGACTGTTGAAATAGAATCAGGAGCTGCTTCCCAAGGCTATCGGGAACTTACTTTGGAAGAATTACATAAAGAATTGGACAAAGCCGTAGCCAACGAAGACTACGAAAAGGCGGCAAAAATTCGGGACGAAATCTCCAAGCGCAAATAAACTTGTACATATGGGTAAATACCAAAAAGGTTTTCTTTTACTCCTAATTTTGATATGTGCCCATACTTTTGGACAAAATTCCCTTCCCGCAGACTCGCTGAACCTAGCAGTCGACACTACCATCATAGATGATTTAACCGTTACCAAAACTCCGGAATTGGTACCTAACCAAGGATTTTCCATGAATAGCCTGTGGCGGGGTGCATTAGGAATGGCAGTTTTGGTGCTTATTTCTTTTTTATTCAGCTCAAATCGAAGGGCAATCAACTGGAAAACCGTCTCTATAGGTCTCGGTATTCAATTGTTGATTGCAATAGGAGTCCTCAAGGTTCCTTTTGTAAAGCTTGTTTTTGAAAACATTGGTAAATTATTTATCAGTATACTAGATTTTACCCGATCTGGAAGTAAGTTTTTATTTGAAGGACTTGTGGTAGACACAGACACCTTTGGATATATTTTTGCATTTCAGGTATTACCCACGATTGTCTTCTTCTCCGCTCTCACCTCTGTACTGTTTTACTTGGGAATTATTCAGAAAGTTGTGAAAGCTCTAGCCTGGTTGCTCACCAAATCTTTAGGAATTTCCGGAGCGGAAAGTCTCTCAATAGCCGGAAATATCTTTTTAGGACAAACAGAGGCCCCCTTGCTCATCAAAGCTTATTTAGAAAAAATGAACCGGTCAGAAATCCTTCTAGTTATGATTGGAGGAATGGCCACTGTTGCTGGCGCTGTGTTAGCTGCCTACATCGGATTCCTTGGGAATCAAGACCCCATACTAGAGCTACTTTTTGCCAAGCATTTACTGGCTGCTTCGGTTATGGCAGCTCCCGGGGCTATTGTGGTTTCAAAAATTCTATATCCCCAGACAGAAAAAATCAACACGGATGTTAAGGTCTCCAACGAAAAAATTGGGTCAAATATCTTGGATGCCATCGCAAATGGAACTACCGAAGGCTTAAAACTGGCAGTTAATGTTGGAGCGATGCTTTTAGTTTTTATGGCTTTTATAGCGATGCTCAATGGAGGATTTGACTGGTTTGGGGAGTGGACAAACCTTAATTCATGGGTCCAAGCTAATACGCCTTATAAATCATTTTCTCTAGAAGCGATACTGGGAACCATTTTTGCACCTATAATGTGGTTGATAGGAGTCGCCAATGAAGATTTAATGTTCATGGGACAGTTGTTGGGAATCAAATTAGCAGCTAGTGAGTTTATCGCTTATGAACAACTTGCTGTTTTAAAAGATGTGACCAAATCTTCCCATCTAACCTATAATAAATCGGTAATTATGGCCACCTATATGCTTTGCGGTTTTGCCAACTTTGCTTCCATTGGTATACAGATTGGTGGTATTGGTTCGTTGGCGCCAGGTCAGCGTAAAACGCTTTCCGAATTTGGCATGAAGGCCGTGCTAGGTGGGTCACTTGCATCTTTACTTTCTGCTACTATTGCTGGGATGATTCTCGGTTGATAAATTCTTCATAAGTACACCTTCTTTCGCTTCAATTTTTCATCAACTTTAGATTATTTTAGACGGATTTATTTTTTGTCACATCGAGCGCAGTCAAGATATCTTTTCAAATTTCTCCTCGCTATGCTCTTTCTAAATGACACTGAGAATTAGGATACAAGAATGAAACAATACCACGATTTACTTAAGCATGTATTGGAACAAGGCAACCAAAAGGGTGACCGAACCGGAACTGGAACTTTAAGCGTTTTCGGCTATCAAATGCGGTTTGACCTTGCCGAAGGTTTTCCAATGGTGACTACTAAAAAACTACACCTTAAGTCCATTGTTCACGAATTGTTATGGTTTTTAAATGGAGACACCAATGTAAAGTACCTACAGGACAATGGTGTTCGTATCTGGAACGAGTGGGCGGACGAAAATGGAGATTTAGGTCCAGTTTATGGCCACCAGTGGCGCAATTGGAATTCCGAAGAGATTGATCAGATCAAGGAGGTCATTCATACTTTAAAACATAATCCAAATAGCCGACGCATGTTGATTTCTGCCTGGAATCCCAGTGTATTGCCAGACACTTCTGTGTCGTTTTCCGAGAATGTAGCAAACGGGAAGGCTGCCCTCCCCCCCTGCCATGCTTTTTTCCAGTTTTATGTGGCAGATGGTAAACTTTCTTGTCAATTATACCAACGCAGTGCGGATATCTTTCTGGGTGTTCCATTCAACATTGCATCTTATGCGCTATTTACTTTAATGATGGCCCAAGTATGTGGTTACCAACCTGGAGAATTTATCCACACCTTTGGTGATGCCCATATTTATAACAACCATATGGAACAGGTAGAATTACAATTGAGCCGAGAACCTCGACCTCTGCCTACTATGCGACTTAATCCTGAAGTAAAAAATATTTTTGACTTTACTTTTGATGATTTTGAGCTACTTAACTATGACCCATATCCGCACATTAAGGGAGTTGTAGCTGTATAGAAACGTGAAGCTAGGTTTCCATATCTTGCCAAAAAACGAATGTCTGAAGAGAGCTTTATATCTGCCATAGTTGGTATTACTACTTTTATTTCCTTGTTTTTGGCTTTCTTTCTCGTCACGGTTAAGACGAAAAACCGATTGAGCAATCGTCTTTTTGCTTTCTTCTTGGTTTTAATTGTAATTGATTTGAGTAGCTTCTTATTTGGTTCCCAAAGCGAATCTGTTTCGAATTTAGGTTTGCTAAGAAATCTCGCTGTTTTTCTTCAACCCCCAACATTATATCTCTATATCCTTTCGGCATGTTTTGTAGATTTTAAACTACAACCCAAGCATGCTTTGCATCTTGTTCCTTTTATCTTGGTCAATCTTGTATTTTTTCCAAGATTCTATTTACAAAGTCAAGAAGAAAAACTCCTTTTTTTGCAAGACTTCAGGAGTACTTTCGAAATACAGTTCAACCATATTTTTTTCCATATTCAAGTTACAGCATACCTTGTCGCCTGTTTTTTAGTATTGAAAAAAGTGAAACGCTTATATCTGGAAAATTATGCCGGAGCTAACATTAAATCCTACTATTGGTTGTTTCAGTTAACCATTGCAATTTCTGTTTTTTACGCCCTAGCCCTTGCTAAAAATGTTTTTAAGTTTTCGGTTTTTGATACTTTTTCTGAAGGGATTCGAATAGGGCTTTTTGTGCTACAATTTATCATTATATGTTGGTATCTTTTCAAAGCGCTAAACCACCCGGACCTTTTTCGAAACCTAAATTCTAGATTGCAATTAGTAGAAGTTCTACTTTCAGAACAAAAAAAGGAAGATGATAATCAATCCAAAGGACAGGATGAATTATTGCGGCTTAAAAAATATATGTCCGAGGAAAAACCGTTCCTTAATCCTGCTTTGACCATTCAAACCTTATCTGATGAGATTGGAATTCCAGCTAGGGAACTATCCATTCTGATAAACCACAAGATGGGACAACATTTCTTTGACTTTATCAATTCGTACCGCATCCAAAGTGCAGTGGATATTCTAAAGGACCCTTCAAAAAAGAAGGTTACCATTCTCGAAATTCTTTATGAAGTGGGTTTCAACTCGAAATCTTCTTTCAATACAGCTTTTAAAAAACATACGGGTTCTACACCCACCTCTTATCGTTTGAAAAATTCATAACCAGTTATTTACCATTAAAGTATTCCTTTTTACAAAAGGGCAGTTCGACTTTTTTCTTCCAAAAAATGGTTCGACTTCATGTAGTCGGTCGCACAGTAGAGGCATGTTTTTCAGATTTGTCATGAATCTTTAAAACATAAAACGATGAAGCATTTAGGTAAACTCTTATTCTTACTTTTACTAGCAGGTCAGCTTTCCTTTGGTCAAAGCATCTCCCAAAAAATAGATTCCGTTGCAAAAAGCTATTACGAGCAGAGTGGTATTGGTATAAGCATTGGGTTTATCCAAGACAATCAAGAGTGTTACTCAGCCTATGGTACTTTGAGTAAGGAAAGTAATATTTCAATTAATAAAAATTCAGTTTTTGAAATTGCTTCCATCACCAAGATTATCACTGCTACACTAATTGCCCAAGCCGAACTGGAAGGTAAACTAAAGCTGAATGATTATATCGATAGCTACCTTCCTGAAGTATATACATTGCACGATGACCTTAAAAACAAAATCAAAATATCAGATTTGGCCTCGCATCAATCTGGTTTGCCCGACCTTGATTTTAGGAAGTTGATTGAATTAAATCCACAGCAGCCTGTCAGTAGTGTTACGCAAAAAATACTCACAGAAATGGTAAATTCTTGTGAAACACTAATCGATTACGGTACATATCGATATTCTACCCTAGGATATACTTTGTTAGGGCAAATATTGGAACCCATCTATGGAAAAACTTATGATACTTTAGTGCGCGAAAAAATCGTCCAACCTTTACAGCTTACCAACACCTTCACCAAAGAATTTCAGGTATATAACCGAACTAACGGGTACAATCCTGAAGGTGGAGAACAAGAATTCTTTAATTGGAACATTACAGCTCCTGCTGGTCTGCTAAAATCCAGCGCTTCGGATATGGTGACCTACCTAAAAGCCTTGTTGAACACGAAAACTGTACGTTCTAAAGCTGCTTTTTTGACTGAAACCATAGTCTATGCTGATGAAAATCGCAGTATGGGATTGGGACTCAATATCATTAAAGACGGGGACAACACCCTCTACCTCAAATCTGGGGACTCCATGGGACAGTCTTCTATGCTATGCTACAACCGAGCAGACGACTGGGGTATTGTTATCCTATTAAACCATAGAAATTCTCCCATGAGACAAGAATTGTTGAACGTCATTTATGAAGTGGCCTTAAAAAAACTATAAGAAACCATGAGACATTTAATACGACAAGCCATTTTACTTCCCGCTATCTTTTTTGTCCCCACTACCATTGCTGGGTTCTTAACGGACAACTATAGTTTTATTGAGCAACATGGCAGTGAAATCACCGTAACGGATTTTGCAATGGCCAAATTATTTCTCAACGGTGGAGCAATTGCAACCGGACTATCTTGCATATCCCTAGCAATTGGCATAAGGTTTATCTTCAAAAAATATTACCTATCCAGTATCATCTTGACCATTTTTGGAATCTCCATGATTTCCAATGGATTATATCCCATGGGAACACTAATGCATGGTTTTTATGGCATAGGCCTATCACTCATGTTACTTCCGTTTGTAGCTTGTTACGAACTAAAAAATGAAGGCGTGAGTCAGCGATTCTTTCGCATATCATTGATTGCTGGATTAATTATTTTCATCTACTTCTGGTCTATGCTGATTGGATTGGACCCGGCAAATTATAGAGGTTTAACCCAGCGTGTTGCCAGTATTTTCATATTCGGATGGATAGCGTATTTTGCATTCGAATTAAACAAAAAACGTCGTGACCCTGAATAAAACCCTAAACCTACAGCATCCATTAAAAATCAGCTTCTTGGTACTTACCATATTTCTACTACTGTCTGCATGTAGTGAAAAAACATCTCAATCAGTTCAGTTACAGACAGAGAATGACAGTTTAAAAAGTAAAATTGCTGAACTTGAAGCTGAAATTCAGATAAATGAGGAGATAAGGAATACCACGAAGGTCACCATAGCCAATACAGATGTTAAGGAGTTAACCTCAAAATTCAACGATCAGACCTATCAGATTAAGATTTCATATCCCAAAAGTTATTTTACCAACAAGGAGCGGAAGTATCCCGTTATGTATGTGATTGATGCAGAAACAAATTTTGGAGGTGTCAGTTATATCGTTCAACGACTTATTAAGGACAAATTGATTCCTGAAATATTGGTAGTGGGCATAGCGTACAATACCAATTATAAAAACTTCTACAGACTAAGAAGCAGGGACCTGACCCCAGTTGAGGACAAAGATTTACGCATGGGAAAAAATTCTGTTGATCCCACAGGAGGCGCGCCCCAATTCAGTGACTTTATGGAATTTGAACTTTTCCCTTTTATTGAAAAGGAATTCAGAACAAAGAAAAAGGACCGTGCAATTTATGGACATTCTTATGGAGGGCTCTACGGTTCCTATGCCCTATTAGAAAAACCTCATCTTTTTAACCGATATCTTTTGTTAGGCCCTTCTCTATGGTTCAAAGACAAACTTTTGATAAAACAAGTACAGTCCATGAGTTTGGGGTTTGACCTAGAAACTAAACTTTACATGGCCTCAGGAGAGTTTGATTTACGCATAAATGATTTTCAAGAAGAATTTGTAGATTTCCTAAAAGCCAAGAATTTATCCAAATTGGCCATCAAATCTGAGGTAATCAAAAACGAAACCCATCGTACCATTTTTGGAGTAGGCTTCACTAATGGACTTCGGTTTATTTATAACAGATAAAAAGATATTTGGCAGCTATCTCGTTAAAATTTATTTAAAACAATTATTTAGTTAGGATTCCTTACTATATTTGTTTCATCTTTAATTCATAAAAACATTTAAAAATGAACAAATCAATTTTTTATCATGCAGGCTGTCCGGTCTGTGTCAGCGCAGAACAAGACATCGTAAACCTAATTGGAACAGAAAACGTAGAAATTGTGAACATAGGTGAAATCAAATCAAGAATCCCTGAAGCGGAAAATGCAGGTGTGAAATCTGTACCAGCTTTGGTAACTCCAAACGGAAATCCCCTTCACATCAACTTTGGTGCATCCATGGATGATATAAAAGCTTAATTTTTTTAATTCTTATAGTTAGGATTCCTAATTATCTAAAATTGAATTTAAAAACAAAAACAATGAAATCAGTACTACAACTACTTTCAGCAGCGATGCTTTTAGGCACAACAATCTCGTGTGCCCAACAAAGTCCATACAACAATGACGACTTCTCCATAAAGGATGTCCGCGTTACCAGTAAAACCAATTTAGGCATTACGGTTTGGGAAATTGAAGTTCTTGGTACCGCCGGAAAAACCACACCTACTAAAATGGGGCAACTGGATGGCGCACCCGTTTTGGGCTATGTTTTCCCTACCAGTCTACAATCTACTGATGTAGGCTTTGGAGAAACAGAGGGCATTGTTGCTCTGGCGCTTACTTCGCATCCTGATTTTGACGACACACCACTTTGGGATGAAAACAATGATAGCGTTTTCGATAATGACGGCCTAGTTTGGCATCCACACTGGGTGGTATTGATCCAAGACGATAGGGTCGACGGTGGACTTTCCGTAAAACAATTCAAAAAAGCGGACGAAACCGTGGTATTACCCCCAACCAATCCAGGAATGCCCATGTATATGGATTCACCAGGGTATCCGGTTACCACCCATCAGCAAACCATGAAAGTGGTTGTGCCCAACTATAGAATGAACAACAAATCGGATTTTAAGTACGACGGTGTTACGGCATTCATGAAGGTGAACACCAGTAAGGAAGATTTACCCATGCTGGGGGTTTATGATGTATATAGCATAGCAAGTGGTGACCTATCCTTGCCCTATACCGTAAAAAAACAATAAGATGAAAGTATCCGTTTGGGACACCTATGTAAACCGAAACGATGGTATAGTCATGCATTTTGATATCCTCGTACCTATTACCGTTACTGAAGAAGAGACTATTTTCAGATTCGGAAAAAAGTACCTTGATACCAAACCATTTTCCACAGGAGAACTCTCTGCCAAGAAATGCAGGTTCTGCCATATTGAGCATGCTACGGAAGAAATGGTCACTTCAATTGAGAACGAAGGCTTTACTATAATAGAAATGGAGAATTGCCAATAATTTAATTAGGATTACTAACTTGGTCCCGTCCATCAACGGGACCTTTTTTATGGATAACAGCACATTTAACCCGAAACAACAAGAAAAGGATATTTCAAGCAAGATTGTGGCCGGTCTTGAGCGTATTTCAGAAGTGTTCAAGGTGCTCTTGTGGGAAAAAGCCAAATTGGTAGGCTTAAGTCCTATCCAAATTCAAATGTTGATTTTCATTGCGTTTCACAAACAGGACTTGTGCAATGTGAGCCATCTGGCTAAGGAATTTAATGTAACCAAACCTACCATAAGTGATGCCATTCGTGTCTTGGATAAAAAGGGGATGGTCTCCAAAGACTTCTCTTCTTCGGATAACCGCAGCTATTCACTTCTCTTGACCGATTTAGGCCGAGAACTGGTGGCCACAACCCACGATTTTGCAACACCTCTCAAAAAACAGCTGGACTCTTTTAACCAAGAGCAATTGAAAAGCCTATCTACCACTATCAATGAGCTTATCTATAAACTAAACCGAACTGGTATTCTGACCGTACAGCGCATGTGCTTTGGATGTACCTTCTACCAAAAAAACAAGGACACCGATTACTGCAAACTGCTCCAAAAAAAGCTAACCACCACCCAAATACGACTGGATTGCCCAGAGTTTGAGGAGAAACCTGCATCCCATACCGCATAAAAGAATCGAAGTGATTTAAATTATCGCTTTTTAGTATTTTAGGGCAAGGGTACTTTATATTCCCGCAAACTTAGATTCAACCCGTTAATGCGTTCATTGATTGACTTTCTCTCGAAAAAGTTCAACTTATCCAATTTTTGGGTCAGTAACGGCATTGCCCTGGTTGTAATCGCTGTCATAGCAAACCATCTGGGCCAACCGGAGAGCTTCCCCTTTAATGAGTCTTACAAATTTCCTTGGCTTTCCATTCTTATTTCAATAGTTCTAGGTGCTGCAATCATTTGCATTGCCAAATTGAACTTTGACTATTTTAAAAGAAGGTATTTTGTTCAAGAAATAAATACACCTCTACTTTTACGTTTTTTGTTGTCTACCCTAGGGTTTTTATCCATTTTTTACGGACTGTTTTACTTGGTTGTTGTTGGAATTGTTGATAGCGTTAATGGGTATAGTTTGTACTACTTCCTCATAGGGCTCAGTGTAACCCTGCTGATTAGTGTTATCTCCATTGCGATTTTATTCGCAAAAGAACTGTACCAACTGTATCGATTCTCATCTATAGAAGGCAAACTCAAAGTGGAATACGGCGGTAAAATTACGATGGTCAATTATGATGAAATTGCCTTTGTCTATACAGAAAACAAAATAGCCTACATTGTAAAAACCGATGGCAGTTCGGTATTCACAGATTTCACTTTAAATGAAATTGAAGACAAAATCAATGCCCATAGTTTTTATAGAGCCAATAGACAAACCATACTTCATGCCTCCGCTATTGAGCAAGTACAGGCTATAGAAAACGGTAAGCTCGCTGTGCGACTCAAGTCTGACCTTTCTCAGGAAAGAGCACAACACATAAATATAAGCCGCTATAAAAAGCAGGAATTCTTGAATTGGTTTGAAAAGAAACTGTGAAATAGGCTGACCATTCAGCTATTTCTTTGATACCATTCAGGCAAAAAGCGTTGATTCTCTTATGCTAAGCTAGCTTCTCCATCATTTCTTTGTTCAAAATCTAAAATCAAAAAATGATGAAAACAAACGTTTTAAAATCCATACTTACGCCCGTAGTGGCTATTCTTTTATGTTGCGCACTATATGTATTGGGCTATTTTCAAATACTGTTTGCAGTGCTTATTGTAATTATAGCTAGCCGTATAGAATATGGAAAAGAATTATTTGCCTCTCTGGGGTTCCAACGTCATAGATTAAAAGCCGTAAACCTTCTTGTTGTGGCCCCTCTGGTTGCGGGAGTAATGTTTGTAATATACTTGTACGTACTAATACCTGGGGTTACCTATCTAACTGGCCAGCCCATAGATTTCTCTGAGTTCGAAGTCTACAAAGGCAATCTGCCCGCTATTTTAGGTCTTTTCGTTTATGTTTGGGCCTCTGCCGCATTTGGAGAAGAAATCTTGTTTAGGGGGTATCTAATGCGGCAGTTTATCAAATTCTTTGGAGATAGCAGAGTTGTTATTGTCTTGAACATTGTATTATTGGGAGCACTCTTCGGTTGGATACACGCCTACCAAGGTATTACCGGCCAGATTATAACAGGCATTATTGGTGTCACCATGGCCACCATCTTCTATTTCCGCAAGTACGACCTCTGGTTCTGTATTGCTTTGCACGGTTTTTTTGATACGATTGCCTTGGTATTTATGTATTATGGGATTTAGTCATTTACAAATTCTTGTTTAATTATAGATTAGAAGTATGTAAATGGGTTTTATATTTATTCTATCAAATTGCTTTTTTCCTTGAAGTTGAAGATGATACTAAAAAAGACAATACTTATATCTCTCTATTTTCTCTGCATATTTTCTTTTGGACAGAAAATTGAATCAGATAGCTTTTTCTCAAGATTTATCTTGAATGATAGATATGGAGAGCTGTTTTATTGTGACGATAAAAATCACTTTACTTTGAAACTTGTCGGTAATACAATTCAAGAAGTAGAAATAGAAGGGAGTCAAAGGGTTCAAAAAAACCAACATTTCATATCCATAGATGGGATAATAATCCAAACTATTAGTATTCCAATACCAAAGCATTTAAGAAAAATAGATTCTACAGAACCAGAAAAAATTTTAGACGCGTACTTAAACTATGAATTAGACTTTATAAAAAACGAATTGAAAGTAAACATTTCTGATGTTCTAATGATGCCAGGTAATTTTTCTTCTAGAAAATATCTTCTTTGGAAATATAAATTAACTGACAACATGAATATCAACGATGGAGAAACGGTAAAAGGACAAATTCATCTTTCTACTATTTGTTTTAATCAAGTGTTGACTCTTAGTATTCCAATGATTGACTTGTCTTTAGAAAATAAATACAGAAGGAAGCTTGTGAATTTAGCTCGTCGGATAAAGTTGAATGAAAAACCATGCGAAAAATAGCTTCAGTTCGTAACCTAACTAATAGCTATTATCTCCGCAACACCCCAACTACATCCCGTAGCGCGGCCACCACGTTTTGCACCTCCCTTTTGGTAAACGCATTGTCCTCCAAGTAAAATAACATTTCCACCGTCAAATCCAGTTTCTGGGCTAGAACTTCGGGCGTGCCGTAAATGTCTTCAATTAAATGAGTCAAACTATCCAATTGTTTCTTGGAGACCATACCCCAAATTTCATTCTAATTTTTGGATTTTGTGGCCCTATCTATCGGACCAGAACAGCTTTTTCATAGAAAGATTCCGATGTTATATTAGAATTCAGCTTTGGGCAAAACAAACTCTTCACTGATGGGATTTCCATCCTCCGAAATCCCCACAATCCGGACAACATAATTTCCTTCGGCCAAGTCGTCTGGACAAAAGTTCAGTGTCTTGTGCTTTTTCCCAAAGATTTCAATATCAGGTTCCCACAGAACTGTTTTGGGCAAGGGAGAGGGCACTTTCCCCAAAACCGGAGGGTCACATTCTTCCCTTTCAAAAGGTTCCGAGGTGTCAAACCCTTTTTTGGTCAGGGTAAGAATATGGGGCGACCGGCGTCCATCAGCACCGACAGGTTTGACACCTCCTTCGTAATTGAATCCGGACCCACGGCGTGTATATACAGCTACTACACCATTGGTGCCCCTAGTTCCATAAGCGCTGGCATTCGCTCCACTAAGCACATCTACCATCAAGATATCCCAGATAGGCATACTTGCAATTGCCTGTAAATCCACCCTAATGCCATCAATCAAGAAAAGTGGAGAATTAGATGATCTAAAGCTGTTTAGACCTCGTATTTGTACCAAGTCTTGACCATCTCGTCCTCTTCTCACTTGAACACCTGGCATAAATCTCAAAATATTTATTACCGTGTTTATCCCGTTCTGCGGGAGGGAATCCGCAAATATCCTACTGGTAGGAGTGCTATATATGGGTGTCAGCTTTTTAATCTGCTCCGCTATCAGTTCATTTTTGGCCTTTTTTTTCTGTGTGACCACCACCTCATTGAGCAGGGTTATCTTTTTGCCCGTCTCAAAATCATAGGCATCCACGGGTGATGGATCGGACTGGGCCGTACGGACCTGATCCTGCGCTTTGTCCGCTTTTCGTTTTTCTGTACTTTCATCATCCAGTTCTTCCTTTTCATTTGGCCATGAGAACTCTGGTTCCTCTTCCAGAACAATGACCACCTGCTGTTTTGCAAATTGACTGCGTCCTTTGAGACGGGAGGCCTTGAGCACCATGGAAATACTGTCCTTGAAGTCAAATGGACCAAAGACGAACCTGCCCTCTTCATCGGTCTGCCCTTTAGTTTGGAATATTTCTCCGCCCAAAAATTCCAGAGACACCATGGAGGGAACTCCTTTCCTTTTCTTGCCCAAGGATTCCGTTCTCCCACTGATAAAAATACCCTTCTCCGGTGTCAGATATTCTTCAATCGCTGTTTTTTGGGAAATATCATCCCAAGAGAACCTTTTCCAGTCACTGCTTATCATCAAGGCATCCAAGATGTTTCTGCGCCGGACGGCATCCTCTTCCTTCAGCACCTCATTAACTTGATGCGACATGCCATAGTCCGAATACAGCTCAAGCCAATTTTCAATATTGTTGTCGTCAGTCCTTTTGTTACCATTGGCGTTGGTCTCCAAAACACTGATGGAAAAGTTACCCTTTGAAGGTATCCCCTTTTCATCGGTAAGCTCAAAGTCCAGCGACCATTCTCCGTCCGAACCTTTTTTCGTGCTGGAAAATGAAAGCTTGGTTGTGTTCACCGGGTTCTGGACATATGCCAAACGTTCGCAAACCGCCTGTCCCTTGCCGTCAAACAAAGTGACATGGGCAATACCGTCCTGCATTTGATCCGTGGGGACACGAACGACATACTTGGAACCGTGGGTCTCATCACCCTGAAACCAAAGAAAACTATCGCCCCTCACATGGCCCACCATAGTGGTTCCGTCCAAACCTTCGGGCACTGTCGTCTCGGCCTTAATGACCAAGTCCCCACCCATATTCTCCAAACTGAGCGTATGTCCATCTCTAGCGATGGATGGAAGACTTTGCTCCCAAGTGTTGTCTTGCCTATTAAATCTGGCAAAATATGTATTTCCGGTCTCAGGGGTAAAGGCACATTTGGCAAGTCCGTATTTTCCGGTATCGAAAGTGGTGACCACATTCCCAAGATTGTTGACCACCTCGCCCTTGACCTCCGTCGGTTTTCCTGCAGCATCCAAGGATTTGATCACAACCTCGCCCAGAATTCCATATACCAATTGGCCTCCCTCTGGATAAAAGGACAGTTCCACATCCCTGTCCTCATCCTGATGTTCCTCTTTCTGCCCACTGGAAGCTGCATCTAAAGGCAAATCCACATCTCCAATATATATCTTCCGCTCATAACCAAAGGATTCCAAATCCTTCTGCATATACTTCGTATAGGCCCGAATTGTGTATACCCCATCCGGTGTGTTTCTATGGATATGGAAGCTCATCGAACATATCAGCTGTTCCGCAAAGCCCTTTTTCTTTGACATCACGTTTCCGTTCTCGTCAACCACTTCAAGATAGACTACTTTACTCTTCGGACTCTTGGTATGGCCAATACCGTCCACTAGATAGACACTTGTCCAAATGGTCTCGTCTTGGGAATAGTGGGATTTATCCGTATTGATGAAAATCTTCTCGGGGGACAATATGGTCTTGTATGCACTGAGCCCTTTTGAAATGGCCCGGGCCGGAGTCTCTCCGTTCTGGGAAATCAAGGTCTGGACAAATAAGGGAATCACCAATAGTGAAAGTAGGAGCGGCTTTTTCATGAGTCTAGCAGTGAAAATTTAGATGCAAGAATTTAAGAATTATACTCAAAAAAAGCTAATCATTGAGATGTCAAAAATCAAAAAAGTTAAAAAAATAGCCCGGACGTCCGTCCGGGCTATTTTCTTGAGTCGGTCAAATGAACTAATTCAAAAATTCTCTTTTTCATGTTTATTAATGTGGTGCTTCACGCGTTACCCGAATGGAATTGGAGACCGCATAAAAACCTTCCAATCCAGATAAAAGATTGTTACCTTGTGTAAGACCTTGTAGTCCTTCTTCGTAAGTAATGTGCCAGATAAGGCATACCCCAACGCCCGCTTCGTCAAAATCCACACCTTCCACTGCTTCAAGCGTTGGCGGTAAGCCCAATATATTGTTTTGATCATCTGTAATAACCCATCTTTGGATACTTCCGTTCAGTTTTGAGTTATCCAAACGAATTCCACTTACCATATCTGGTTTTCCATCTACCTTAAAAGTAAACGGACCGCCACTTATTTTTCCGGCATGCAAAGGATTTCGGTTTACCACCACAAAGTTTGACAAGGCAAAATTACCAGACAGGTTATTGAGATTTTCACCACCTGTCAATCCAGAGAGTTCTCCAGTAAAGGTTACATGGAAAATATAACATGAGCCAACTCCCGCATCATCAAAATCGACACCCATCACGGCTTCCAAGGTTGGAGGAATACCCAATATGTTCTTTGAATCATCTGTAATTACATAGGTTTGTTTGGCTCCGTTCAATTCTGAATCGTCCAAAGCGATGGTATTTACCATATCTGGAGTGCCATCCACAACAAAATTATAAGGACCTCCAGAGAGTGCTCCCGCATTCAAAGGATTTCGGTTCACTACCACAAAATTGGATAAAGCGAAATTACCACTAAGGTCATTCAAGTTCTGCCCGCCTTCCAAGCCAGAAAGTTCACCAGAATATGTTAAATGAAAGATATAGCAAGATCCCACACCTGCTGCATCAAAATCAACGCCCATTACTGCTTCCAAAGTTGGCGGTATGCCCAGAATATTCTTGGAATCGTCTGTGATAACATAGGTCTGAGCGTCACCTATAAGAGTCGAATCATCCAAAGCGATAGTACTTACCATATCAGGAATCCCATCAACTACAAACTCATAAGGGCCGCCAGAAAGTGTGCCAGCATTAAGACCATCACGCTGTACGATTACAAAATTGGAAAGGTCAAACAGGCCTTCTAAATCATCTAAGTTTGCACCTGCTTCGAGACCTGTCAATCCATTCTCATATATTAAATGATAAATGTAGCAAGTACCAGCTCCTGCCTCGTCAAAATCAACACCCCTAACGGCATCCAAAGTTGGAGGAATGCCTAAAATGTTATTGGAATTATCCGTAATTACATAGGTCCTATTACTACCAAGTAGATTACTGGCATCCAATGAAATTGTAGTTACCATATCGGGAATTCCATCTACAACAAAAGTATAAGGTCCCCCTGATAGGGTACCTGCATTCAGTTCTACAGGGGTGTCGTCTGTTTCCCCTTTATTACATGAGGTCAGGATAATCCCAAGACCCAACAAGGATAAAAAAGATTTTAAGTGGTTCATTGTATGTGTTCTTTTAGTTAGAATCACAAAGAAATATGCGATTCATTGCAGAAGTATCACATAAAAATCAACATTCATTACTCTTTCATTTTCAATAGGTTACCATAAAAACAGCTTGTATTTGTAAAGATTTTCAATAAAAATGGACTTTTATAGAAGTATCCTGTTCAAAATCCCGAAACATCGGTGAACATTTCGTGATACTTTACCACTTAATTCGTTATGTCATGAAAAAGGTATTGATTGTTGAGGATGATGCCGAAATCATTCATCTTTTAGAAATTCACTTAAAGGATTTAGGCTGCAAGGTCTTGACCAGCTCCAATGGTGCTGAAGGGCTGAGGAAAGCCATTAATGAAAATCCGGATTTGATTATTTTGGATGTGATGTTGCCCGAGATAGATGGCATCGAAGTGTGCCAAAAAGTTAGGGCAAACAATATTACCTCTCCCATTATGATGCTTACAGCCCGTTCTGAAGAGATTGATAAGGTCTTGGGATTAGAAGTTGGTGCCGATGACTACTTGACCAAGCCATTCAGTGTTCGAGAATTTATAGCAAGGGTAAAGGCCATTTTTAGGAGACAAAAGATGGATGACAGTATACCCG
Organism: Flagellimonas ulvae; assembly: GCF_049333175.1. NCBI lineage: Bacteria > Pseudomonadati > Bacteroidota > Flavobacteriia > Flavobacteriales > Flavobacteriaceae > Flagellimonas > Flagellimonas ulvae. The sequence continues at coordinate 3,704,131 of NZ_CP186325.1, read as the reverse complement.
CTAAGAACCAAGATCCAAAATTGATCGAGTTCGATATGTTGTCCATTAACATTGAAATGCGAAAAGTGCTTCTGGATGGTAAAAAGATTGAACTCTCCCCCAAGGAATTCGAATTATTGGTACTTCTATCATCCAATCCCGGCAAAAGTTATGATCGTACCCAGTTACTAAATATGATTTGGGGGTATGATTTTAAGGGATACGAACATACGGTGAATTCCCATATAAATCGGCTCAGGTCCAAAATAGAACCCGATATGAGCAATCCCAAGTTTATACTTACCACATGGGGCGTTGGATATAAATTCAACGAAGATCTTGTGGGAAGCTAAAAATAGCATATGAAGAACAATATTCTTACCACTCGATTTGTCATCAAATTATCGCTTTCATTTTTGGCCATTCTTTTACTGGCTGGAATCGGTTATACCATTACTTCCATTTATTTATCCAACAAATACTTTTACGAGACCACCCAACGCCTCCATGCCAATCTAGCTAAAGATCTTATTGAAGAGAAATTTAAAAATAATCGCCCCTTTATGGAGTCGGGCGAAGTGAACAAAGCACTTTTTGGAGATATTATGCACGATATGATGGCCGTAAACCGAGCCATTGAAGTCTATCTATTGGATGTACAGGGAAATGTACAGTATTCAGTAGTCTTAGACCATGATGCTCCGGAAACCCAACAAAAAAAGGTGAGCCTTGAACCCATTCAAAGGTTTATCGCAGAAGATGGTGCATCGTACACATTGGGTGATGACCCCAAGGACCTGAGTCAACAAACCATTTTTTCAGCAGCGAAGTTCAATTCGGAGGGCCGTGAAGGCTACGTATATATTGTTTTGGCCGGTGAAGATTTTTTGGCTACAAGAAGTGATTTGTTCAATAGCTATTTTATGCGTTTGGGTCTTGGAGGCTCTTTGTTAACTCTCGTTTTCGCCACACTACTTGGTGTTTTGGCCATCTGGTACTTGACCCGAAGTTTGCGTAAAATTATTTATGCTGCCAAAAGATTCCAACAGGGGGATTTACAATATCGTATTGAAAATGCAGAGCAAACAGACTTGGCCAACGTGGCTACAACATACAATCACATGGCGGATACCATACTTTCGGATATCGAAAAATTGAAATCAGTAGAGCAATTACGTCGCGACCTGATTGCCAATATTTCCCACGATTTACGCACTCCGCTTGCCATAATCCAAGGGTATATCGAAACCTTACACATGAAAGATGCTGAGCTTTCCAAAGAAGAACGAAACGAGTATTTGCAGCGCGTGGCCAAGAGTAGCGAGCGGCTTTCCAAGCTGGTTGCACAGCTTTTTGAGTATTCCAAGTTGGAAGCCAACCAAATAGAACCCGAAAAAGAACCCTTCTTGATTAGTGAACTGGCGAATGATATTCACAGGAACTATATGATTCTGGCACTGCAAAAGAACATAGAACTTAAACTTTCCATGAAAGAGAACATTCCGCTTGTCTTTGCCGATATTTCTCTGGTGGAACGTGCTATACAGAACTTAATGGACAATGCTTTAAAATTTACCCCAGAAGGTGGTAAAGTCACAGTAAGCATTGAAGTAGAGGGGCAAAATGTGGAAGTGATCATCCAAGATTCAGGCCCAGGTATCAAAAAAGAAAATCAAAGCTTGATTTTTGAAAGATACCGACAAACCAAAACCGGGGAACAAAAAGAGGGTATTGGACTTGGATTGGCCATTGTTCGTAAAATCATAGAAATTCACAACTCTAGGATTAAAGTGTTTAGTAAACCCAATGAGGGTACCGCTTTTAGTTTTAGTCTTCCCGTTTACACTATAGGCTAATACGAATATTCCGTATCTTTAAAGAGTAAAATCTGTTTATGATTCTGACCGATTCTTTACTGGATTTCTTTTTGGAAACCCGTAAACATTCTGAAACCATTTGTGAACCCTTGGAAATCGAAGATTACGTAGTCCAACCTGTGGTCGATGTAAGTCCTCCTAAGTGGCATTTGGGGCATACAACCTGGTTTTTTGAGGAGTTTATCCTTAAACCCCATAGTCCAGATTATGTCCAATTTGATGAGGATTTTTCCTTTGTCTTCAATAGCTACTATGAGACTGTGGGAAAGAGAGTAATTCGTTCAGACCGAGGGAATCTTTCCAGACCATCCGTAAAGAAGGTTTACGAATATCGGGCTTATGTTACAACTGGAATCAAAAAGCTTTTTTCCCAGAATCAGGATAAAAATCTAAATACTCTGCTTGAAATTGGGATACATCACGAAAAGCAGCACCAAGAGTTGTTACTCACAGATATCAAATATATTTTGGGCAATAATCCATTGTTACCTCCCTATTCCAATACTTTTCAGGAACATCCGGTAGAAACCCATCAACAATATTGGGTTGAGATGCAGGCTGGAATTTATGAAATAGGACATGATTCTGAGGAGTTTTGTTATGACAATGAGCTGGGAAGGCATAAAGTCTACCTCCATGATTATGAAATATCGAATAAACTGGTAACCAACGAAGAATATATCCAATTTATAGAGGCTGGTGGGTATGAACGTTTTGATTTATGGCATGCAGAAGGTTGGGATTGGGTTCAACAAAATCAGATACAAGCTCCCTTATATTGGCACAAAGTTGATGGTGAATGGCATCATTATACAGCAAAAGGTCTTGAAAAAGTGAATGCACATGCTCCTGTAACCCATGTCTCTTATTTTGAAGCCTTTGCCTACGCCCAATGGAAAGGTTTGCGATTGCCTACCGAGTTTGAATGGGAGGCGGCACAGTCTTTTTATCCCTGGGGCAAGCGATGGGAATGGACAGAAAGTGCCTACTTGCCCTACCCCAATTATCAAAAGGCCGATGGTGCTCTTGGCGAATACAATGGTAAGTTTATGGTCAGCCAAAAAGTACTCCGTGGCGGTTCTGTTGCTACACCCGAGAAACATACAAGATTTACGTATCGAAACTTTTTCCACCCCAATTTGAGATGGCAGTTTACCGGAATCCGGTTGGCTCGATAAATCCTAAACACAAACATGCAAAACAAGGAAATACCAACTTTTGCCTCAGTTTTTGAGCAAGAAGTCTATGAAGGTCTAACGACCTATCCTAAATATTTATCTTCAAAATATTTTTATGATGAAATTGGGGATAAGCTTTTTCAGGACATTATGGCCATGCCCGAGTATTATCTTACCAATTGTGAGTTCAACATCTTTGAAGAACACAAAAAAGCGATTGTTCAACATTTTATAAAAGATGGTTCTCCCTTTAGTTTGTTCGAGTTAGGAGCTGGTGATGGAAAAAAGACCAAAGTCTTATTGAAACAGTTGGTTGACTTAAAGGCCGATTTTGATTATCGTCCTATTGACATTAGTCAAAATGTGCTGGATCAATTGGAGGGCTCCATAATTAAAGAGATTCCAGAGATTACCATCAATACGTTGCAAGGCACTTATTTTGAAACGCTTCGGGATATTGAAAACACCAATGGCAAAAGAAAGGTGATTTTGTTTTTAGGCTCCAATATTGGCAATCTATTACATCCGATGGCCATTGAATTTCTTCAGAACATGCGGGACTCCATAAACGAAGGTGATCTTATTTTTATGGGCTTTGACCAAAAAAAACATCCCCAAGTCATTTTGGATGCCTACAACGATAAGACTGGAATTACCGAGGCTTTCAATAAAAATGTCCTTACTCGAATAAACAAGGAAATGGGCGGCAACTTCAATACGGACAATTTTCTGCATTGGGAGGTATATGACCCTGAAAGTGGAACAGCTAAAAGCTATTTGGTATCCAAAGAAGCTCAAGAAGTCAATATTGAAAGTTTGGAGCTCAATATTCGACTGAAACGGTGGGAAACCATACATACCGAAATTTCCCAAAAGTATGATGATGAAGTTGTGGAATGGTTGGCCGAAAAATCAGGCCTTAACGTTGTCACCTCCTTCTCTGATTCTGAAGAGAATTATAAAAACTATGTATTTAAAAAATAGACCATGAAAGCCATTTGGAACAATACGGTTATTGCCGAGAGCGATGACACTGTGGTTATAGAAAACAACCACTATTTTCCTCCCGAAAGTTTAAAAAAGGAATTCTTTAAATCTAGTGAAACGCATTCCACTTGTCCTTGGAAGGGTGTAGCCTCCTATTACACCCTGGATGTGGACGGCAAACAAAATGCGGATGCCGCTTGGTACTATCCTGAGACCAGTGAGTTAGCCAAGGGAATTAAAGGAAGAGTAGCTTTTTGGAAAGGAGTCACCATTGAGGAATAGTCCCCAATGGTGACCAAAATTTTTGGTTACAGTTCAATCACTGCATTTTCCGTACCAGCAAAATCGTTCCATTGGTAACGATCTGCCGCCTCATCGTTCACATAGTTTCCATCAACGATATAACGGAACTCAAAGGAATTTTCTTTAGGTAGATCAAAGGTTCCCTTAAAGGTTCCATTCTTTAGTTTTTTCAACGTGCTTCCTTTTGGGTTCCACTTGTTGAAGTCTCCAACTACAGCTACTTTCTTAGCTTCTTCAGCTGGAACAGTAAAAGTTACTTTACAAATCGGCTTACTTTTTAGGTATTGTTTCTTTATTGCCATGGTACTAAATTTTGTTTTTAAAATATTCAGCAAAGCAAAATATAAAACCTCTTATTTACAATAAGTTAAGGTCGATTTATCATATTGATAAAATGAACTTTACAATTGCCTTATTTTGGCAAAATAGCCGATTTATTTTTTGGAAAATATGATTCTCGTCAGTTGGACCGAAGAATATCCACAATGGCATCTACTTCATCTTCCGTATTATAGAAATGAAAACTTAGGCGTATACCTGCCCCTCGCAGCGCACAGACCACACCGTTTGATTGTAAAGTGTTAAAAAGCTCTTGATTTCCTTTAATATTGAAAATAGTACTATGCTCCTTTCTATACTGAACGGAGTCCTCCAAAAGCCCTAATCTGGAAAACTCGGTATGGGTCTTTTGAGATAATATTTTTAGATGTTCTTCTATTTTATCCAATCCAACACCCTGAAGAAACTTCAAAGAAAACTGCAGACTTCCAAAATTAAGCGAATCTAAGTGACCAGGTTCAAGATGTTTGCAAAATGGAATGGAATTTCTTTTGGTAATATCCCTATCTACGGAACCATTGCCAATGGACTTGAGATTAAACCTTTTCTTGATTTGGTCTTTTACCAAAACAAAGGCATTGCCATAACCGGATAGTAACCATTTATAAGTGCTGGCTCCTAAAACATCAATTCCTGAATTTTCAAAGTCAAATTCTTGTGTGCCGCAGAATTGGGTTCCATCAGCTATTATCATAAGGTCTGGAAACTCGTTTTTAAGTCGTTTAAGAAAATCTAAATCTACTTTTATTCCGTTTATCCATTGAATCACGCTTAGCGCCAAGATATCAATGTCATTTCCTTTTATAGTTTCATATATTTTTTCCTCAAGTTTTTCGTCAATATTTAGATATATCCTTTTATAGTTTCTTGTTTCAAAGACCCAATTCAAAGATGGGTAGTCATCCTTTAAAAGCAACACATTCTGATTTTTCGGCAATCCCTCAAGAAGCAAGTTCAACGCAATGGAAAAGTTGGGAATCAACGCTACGTTTTCCTTTTTACATCCAAAAAAATCCCCAACAGTTTGATTTATGTAATGTGTATTTTCAAAACTTTTTTGTTTCATGTGGCTCCCCCCCAGCAGGTACTCTTGATCATGCGCCCTTCGCCATTCAAACAAATCCGTACTAAGAAGTCCAGTGGCAGCTGTGTTGGCATAAATGCATTCTTGAAGCACAGGAAATTTTTTCCTTAGCTTTTCAATTTCAGAAGTATTGCTCACAATTCAATTATCTTTGTTGCTAAAGATAGCCATTCCCATGCTCTCCTTTCGAAAAAAGAAATCCAATCCGGTTGACCATGAACAGCATGAACTTTTGGAATATGCGCAAAAGCGGGTAACGCAAAAAAAACGTCTCTTCTCCCATTTTGTAATCTTTCTGATTGGCAGCGTATTCTTGGTATTGATCAACAAAATACTAAAGTACGGGGAACAATACGATTGGTTCGTTTGGGCAATACTCCTTTGGGCTTTCCTGTTTGTACTACATGCCTTTAACGTTTTTGTGACCCATAAATTTATGGGACAAGATTGGGAGCGTAAGCAAAGGGAAATTCTTGTGGCCAAACAGAAAAAACGTATTGCTGAGATACAAAAGGAAATTGAAACCGACTTTCCGTTATCTTCCATCAATAAAAAAAAAGACTAGTGCAGGAACTTATTATTATAGCCGCTGCCGGGGAAAACAACGCCTTGGGTATAAACAACGATTTACCTTGGCATCTCCCAGATGATTTTAAACGTTTTAAAGCCTTGACCTCGGGGAATAAAATTATCATGGGTCGAAAAACACTGGAAAGCTTTCCAAAAGCCTTGCCTAACCGAGAGCATATTGTTATTACCCGAGATACCACCTATACCCCAAAATTTCCTAGTTTGGTAACCCATTCCCTTGAAGATGCAATTGCATTAATTGGAGAAAATGAGCGGGCCTTCATTATAGGTGGCGGTGAAATCTACAAACAGTCCATGGCAATTGCAACTTCAATAGAACTTACTCGAATACACAGCACTTTTAAAGCAGATACTTTTTTTCCTGAAATAGGTACTGCTGATTGGGAGTTGATACATGAAGAATTCCATCCAAAGGATGATCGTCATAAATTTGATTTTACCTATCAGACCTTTAAAAGAAAATAGTCTAGAAATCCTTGTATTCGACTAAAGCATCGTAATCGTTTACAAAGCTTTGAAGTACTTCGGTTTCAATATTGGAATAAAAAGTAGATTTTCCTTTTTTGGTTGACATTGTCAAAAGACTTTCCTGCTCAAGTATGGCTTCCGTTTGCCTCGCGACGGCTTCACCGGAATCTATAATTTGAACATGCTTTGGTAGTATTTTCTTTAACAAGGGTATGAGATAGGGATAATGGGTACAGCCAAGAACAAGACAATCCATTTGAGCCTGTGTCATAGGCTCTAAATAGGACCTCAGCAATGCTTCTGTTTCTTTGTCATTTTCCTTGCCTGCTTCAATTAACTCTACCAAACCTTTACCCTCTTGTTCAATAACCGTAATTCCTTCGGCGTAAAGCCTTGAAGTACTATGAAACAGATTACTGGACAAAGTACCTTTTGTTGCCAATACCCCAACCTTTTTGGTTTTAGTATGCAATGCGGCCGGTTTAATGGCCGGTTCTATTCCTATAAAAGGAATAGGATAGTTTTTTCGCAGGTAACTAATGGCATTAGTGGTGGCAGTATTACAAGCAACTACTATAAGTTTGCAATGTTTTGAAAGCAAAAAGTCTGTGTTCTTTTTACTTAGCTCCAGAATTTCAGTCTCTGATTTGGTGCCATACGGCGCATTCTTACTATCCGCTAAATATAGGGTATCCTCAAATGGGAGTTTTTTTCGGATTTCCTTCCAAATGGAAGTACCTCCTACACCAGAATCAAAAATCCCTATGGGTTTACGCATTTTTAAAAGTAGCTAGATTGTGGAAAACAAAAAACCGTACGTTCAAAAAAGAAGTACGGTTTTTTGTTTTGTTTAAAGTAAAGATTTTTAGAAGCCTAACTCTCTTTTAACAGCAGGCAATAAATCCTTTCCTTTGGCTACAATGAGACCAAGTCCAGGACTTGCATCCATTACATAATCGATACCTTCTGCGGCAGCTACTTTTTCAATGGCACTTTTGGCCTTATCCGAAATGGGTGCAAACAATTCTTGTTGCTTTTTTTGCATTTCTTGAACCGCGGCCTGTTCGGCTTCTTGAATGTTTTTCTCAAACCCCTGAAGCTCTTGTGCTCTTTTCTCGTTTTCCTCTTTAGACTTTGAAGTAGCCTCGTTGGAATACTGGGTGTACTTATTTTTAAGTTCTGTCATTGAACTTTCTATATCTGCCCTATACGTTTCTTGAAGTTTTTTAAGCTCTGCTTGAGCCGCTTTCATCTCCGGCATTTCAGACAATAATTGCTGCACATTGATGTGGGCTGTATTGCTTTGAGCGTTAATAAAACCTGTAGCCGCTACAAACAAAACCAGGGCTACAGCCATCTTCTTTACATTTTTCATAATCTGAGTTACTATTTGAATGTTAATTTTAGTGTTTTTATTTTACTGCTGGATGGAGTCTTTCGGTTGCTCTTGGGCTTTTTTACGTTCTTCCAATTTAGCTTTCCTTCTGGCCTCGCGTTCATCCAACAACTTTTTTCTTCTTGCTTCGTATGCTTTTTTGCGTTCTTCTCTTAATCGCAATTGCTCTGCTCTTCTGTCATCAGCAGCCTTTGCCTTTTCATCTCTAGACTTTGCTGCGTTTTCTTGCCTTTGTTTTAGAGCCTCACTTATTTCTTTATCAGCTTCTGCTTCTTCATCCTTGAACTTGTCCAGTCTGCTTTTTTCTTGTTGCTTTTTATTGGATTTGCTCACTTTTCTTGTGCGAGCTATTTCCCTAAGGACCAAGTCACTAATGTCATGTCTTTTTTCGGAGTACAACATTACGACATCTGCCGATTTATCGAAAATAAAATCGTATCTTTTATTACCTCCTATTTTTTGTACTTCGCTGAAAACTTGGTCTTGAATGGGCTGAATCAATAATCTTTTCTGTAAAACCAAATCTCCTTGAGGGCCAAAACGATCCTGTTGATATTCTATCATTTCCGATTCAAGCACCTGAATTTCCTCTTCCCGCTCGACAATTAACTCATCCGTTAAAAGAACTTTTTCAGCCATTAAATCTTTCTTCATTTGTTCTACAACGCTACGTTTCAGCTCTATTTCCTGCTTCCATTTTTGCGCCTTTGCTTCTAACTGAGTGCTAGCTTCCCTATATTCTTCCACATTTTCAAGGATATACTCCATATCAACATATCCTATCCTTACTCCCCTCTGAGAAAACATTTGGGCAGAAACCATTAAAGTCAATAATGTTAAAAGAACTTTGTTGTTCATTCTTGTTCCGCTTTTTAATAGAAAATATCGTGCCAAAAAACCAAAACTCCTCAAAATGAAGTGTTTAGATGTTTGATATTGCTCGTATTTCCACATGATTAAAACTGCTGCCCGATAATGAAGTGTGTTTGCCAGCCACTGGGTCCTACTGAACCTGGTCTGGCATCTGTATCGAAGCCATAACCAAAGTCAATTCCCAATAGACCAAATGCCGGCATAAAAATACGAAGCCCCACTCCGGCAGATCTTTTTAATTCAAACGGATTAAATTCACTAAAATTGTTGAAGGCATTACCAGCTTCTAAAAACGAAAGTGCATAGATTGAAGCTGCTGGCTTTAGAGTTAACGGATAACGTAGTTCCAAAGAGAATTTATTATAGATGGTTCCCCCATCCTGCTCTTGTCTCCCAGTAATTGGGTTTATTATGAAAGGTGTCAAGGAACTGTTCTCATATCCTCTAAGCTGAACAATCTCCCTACCATCAAGAGTAAAGTTTCCTAGACCATCTCCTCCTACGAAAAAACGTTCAAATGGAACATCTCCTATATCATTGTTGTAACTTCCTAAGAAACCAAATTCGGCATTGGTTCTCAATACCAACTTATCAACTAACTGAGTATACCAATCTCCTCTAAATTTTATTTTGTAAAACTCCAAAAGCTTAAAGCGTTCCTCTTCCAATCTTTCCAATTCGTCACTTAACTCTTCAAACTCTAGTTGTTCTTCAACTGACCCCGGGTTTGGCCCTATATCAAAAAGATCTTGGGTTATTTCGTCTATCCTTGATCGTATCCCTTTAAAATCTTTCCCTGAAAACAAAGAATATGGAGGGGTAAATTTGGCGGTAAACTCAAAGTTGGAACCAGTCAAAGGGAAAATTCTACTTGGACCTTGAGAACTTCTTGAAATTCCAAACGTATAATTCAAAGAATTGGAACTACCATTTCCAAAATTGAAAAGTCCGTTGTTGAAATCATTGAAATCGTACAACTGATAGCTCAAGGCATGGGAAACTGTAAAAAAGTCGTCTGGCCATTGAACCCTTTTTGCCAATCCGAGAGAAACACCAGTAATTGCAAACCCTCTGTCTCTATCTACATCTATTCTACCTCTATTGTCAAAGTTTGTGGCGAATTGTTGAGTTCTGGATAATGATAAGTTAAAACGTACTGGCTTTTTACCTCCAAGCCAAGGTTCTGCAAAATTTAAACTGTATACCCTAAAAGACCTACTTGCCTGCAATCGCAAGGCAAATGTTTGTCCATCTCCCATAGGAACTGGCTTATAGGCTTTTCCGTTAAATATATTACTCAACGAGAAGTTATTGAAGGAAAGTCCAAGCGTTCCAATAAATCCTCCACCACCAAATCCTCCTTGTAGTTCTATTTGACTTGAACCGGATTCAACCAAACTATACTTGATATCCACTGTTCCTGCATTCGGGTCGGGGTTCTGTATGTCTGGTGCAATTTGTTCCGCATCGAAAAAACCAAGTTGTCCAAGTTCTCGAATACTTCTTACAATATTGTCTTTGCTATACTTTTGACCTGGTCTTGTGCGAAGTTCCCTGAAAATCACGTGGTCGTTGGTTTTGTCGTTGCCTACTACCGTAACATGATTTAGGAAGGTTTCTTTACCTTCAATGATTCGAATTTCAAAATCTATGGTGTCATTGACCGCTGAAACCTCCACTGGATTTATGCTGGAAAAGAGATAGCCATTATTCTGATAAAGGTTGGTTAAATCAACTGCATCTGGTTTGGTATCATCAGCAATTCTTTTTTTGAGTAAAACCCCATTATATGTTTCTCCTTTCCGAATACCCAAAACCTGGCTCAACTGTCTATCTGTATAAACAGAATTACCTACAAAATTGATATCTCCAAAATAGTACTTGTTCCCTTCTTCTACCTTTATTTTTAAATCAATGTTGTTTTCATTTACCTTAATAAAGGTATCTGATAGGACTCGGGCATCACGATAACCTCTTTCTGCATAAGCATCAACCAGGCTGGTAAGGTCTTCTTCAAAATCAGCTTCTATATATTTTGATTTTTTCCAGAAACGATATAGCTTTTTCTTCTTTGTATTTTTTAAAGCCTTTTGAAGGCGTTTTTTAGATAACTTTTCATTTCCTTCAAAAACAATACTCCTAATTTTTACCTTATCCCCTTTGTTCACATTGATAACCATACTTTGCGAATTGGTATCGGAAGTATCTTTAGCGGTTGCAATGTTTACTTTTGCATTTAAATAACCTTGCTTCTTATATTTATTTTGAAGATAGTTTTTGGTGTTGGCTATCAAACTTTCGGTTATCTTCTTTCCTTTTTTAAGGTCAGTGTCGTTAATAATATCATCAACTTTTCGTTTTTTAACCCCAAAAATGGTCACTTTTGATAAGGTTGGTCTTTCCAAAATGTTAAGCTCCAAGAAAATCTTATCATCTTCTATTTTGGTGTAGTACATACTAACATCACTGAACAGCTCCAGGCTCCATAATTTCTTAATTACAGCACTGATTTCATCTCCAGGTACGGTAATACGTTGACCCACACGAAGGCCTGTGTACGTTTTTACGGTCTGCTCATTGTAACTTTGCAGCCCCGTTACCGACAAACCCCCTAAAATGTAAGTCTTGCCATTTTCAAAGGAAGTGTCCTGGGCTAAGCTCGGGCTGAAGTAAAGGAGAAGAAGGAGTAATGTTAGGTAAGGTTGTAAAGTTTTGGTGGTCCCTTTAACTGAGTTGTTCGCTAGTCTTTCCAAATCGTCTTTCTCTATTTTGGTAACTTAATATTGCTTCTACCAAATGATGCTCACTAAAATCAGGCCAAAATACGTCAATAAAATATAATTCGGCATATGCTATCTGCCAAAGTAAAAAATTGCTTATTCTGCACTCTCCACTGGTGCGAATAAGCAAGTCTACATCTGGCATGAAGTGCGTGTAAAGATGAGTATTTATAACGGTTTCGTCAATATTTTCAAGTGAAATTATATTATTTTTAACTTTGGAACTTATCTCTTTTATTGCGGTCTTCAGCTCCTCTCTAGAACCATAGCTCAATGCCAAGGTCAAGGTCATTCCCGAATTTTTTTCAGTTTTCGCAATTACTTCTGATAGTTCTTTTTGTGCTTTGGATGGTAAAGTATTTATATTTCCAATAGCCCTTAATCGGATATTGTTCTTATTCAGGGTATCTAATTCTTTACGGAGTGATGAAACCAAAAGCTTCATTAAGGTTTCCACTTCCAACTTTGGTCGATTCCAATTTTCTGTTGAAAATGCATAAAGGGTAAGAAAGTCTATTCCAAGCTTTGCACAGGACTCTACTGTGTTCCTAACAGCATCAACGCCATTTTCATGGCCGAAAACCCTCAGTCTTCCACGCTGTTTTGCCCATCTTCCGTTACCGTCCATAATGATGGCAACGTGTTTTGGCAATCTATTCTTGTTAACGTCCTCTAGTGTTAGCATTTACTCAAAGCAATCCTGGCAAGGTTTACGTCCAAAGGTATAGGTTAAAGTTATACCAGAGAAAACGTACCAGTCATCACTTAGAATGTTTCCGAATCTAAATTGCTCAAAATTGGAACCTTCGGGATTACTCCCATCTAGATTATCCGTAAAGGTATATCTTGCCCCAATCTCAGCCCCAAGAATAAGAAACTGATTCAAACGATACTTGGCCCCTACCGTCATTGGAATTGCAAAACTACCTTCTTTTTGGTTAATATCCTGCACTTGTTGTGCATCAAAATAATTAAAATCATACCTAAAATAGGTTAAACCCGTGTAGAGATAGGGGGTAAAGGCTGGCCCGAGCTTATGAAGATTGTATTCCACAAAGTTAAATTCAAGCCCTACAGAGCCTTCCAGGACCGAGTTATCGATTACAAAACCTCTTTGCTCACGTGAAGATTTGGAGGACTTTGTGTCATCAGCTGTAAAACTTCCATAGATTACACTGGCGCGCCATGCATATCTTTTACTTTTGTTCCACTTAAAAAGACCTCCAAAAGCTGGCCCGGATGGCAATATATAATTGGTTCTACCTACATCACCAATAACATTTGCGCCACCAGCAAAGAGCCCCACTTCATAGGTTTGGGCATTCGCTCCAAGCACTGCACACAAAAAACAGCAAAAACTATTCGCATACCATATATAATGTTAACCTAAAAGAAGTAAAGGAAAGTCTATATAAATCTGGGTTAATATGTTCTCCTTTGTTAAACAGTTTTTAGCTGTTTTTATTGTTTCAAAATACATCAATTGCGTTTGTCCTCGCCCCAAAGAAGTTTATTGCGAAGTGTTTTTAAAAAGCTTTCAGATTTATATTCAATCATGTTAATAGTAAAGTCAGACTTTTTTATTCTAATTTCTTGCCCGTTGGGAATGCTCTCAATTCGGGAATCCAGCGAAATCAAATGATTCTCTTCCCTACCGGACACCTTTAAGCGTATCTCCGTATCATCAGAAATCACAAAAGGTCTTGCATTTAAATTATGTGGCGCAATAGGTGTAAGCACTAGAGACTTAGTGGATGGTGCAATAACAGGTCCACCGCAGCTCAAAGAATATCCTGTTGAACCAGTCGGTGTTGATACTATAAGCCCATCTGCCCAATATGAAGTCAAATACTCATCATTCAAATAGGTTTCCACGGTAATCATGGAAGTTGTATCCTTTCGGCTAACAGTAATCTCATTCAAAGCGAAGTTCAATCCGTTGAATTCCTTTTGTTCGGAACTTAATGAGACCTCTACCAAAGAACGTCCTTCTATCGTGTATGCTCCCGACATAAATTCAGTTACTACTTTGCGAACATCTTCTTTTTTAAACGTGGATAAAAAACCCAACCTGCCCGTATTTACACCAACAATTGGTATACCTAAGTCCTTAATATAGGTAACGGCCCGGAGCATGGTACCGTCGCCTCCAAAGCTGACAAATAGATCAAAAGTATTGTCAAGACCTGAAGACTGGGTGAATTCTTCTTGATCGGTGGCAACTCCTAAACTCTCTAGCATCCTTTGGAAACCTGATTCAATATAGGTCTTAGCCCCAACGGATTTAAGTTCAGCTAGAAGTTCCAGAACGAAGATTCTGTCCTGCTCCACAATATTTTGGCCATAGATGGCAACCTTCATATTATATATTGAGATATTTTTCTAGGTAATCAGAACGTTCTTTCAGGTCTTCAATGAACTTATCATCACTATTCCCAAACTCGATAGTATAATTATACCTTCTAAAGGTCTGTGCCACCTCATTCAAGTTTTCTGAAGCAATTTTTAGGGTAATATAAAGGATATCGTTCAAGGATTCAGAAATAAATGCCCCCAACAGCCTAGCATTGTTACTTTCCACAATTTGGGCAATTTCACTAAAAGAATAATCTTTACTTCCTATTGAAACTACCAAGATACTACCAGCCTCTCTAAAAAATGGAGTATCAATGAAGTAGTCTACAACTTCTTCAAGGTTATAATATCCAGCAACCATTTCATTATCATCAATAACAGGGATTACATTGGCTTCATTTCTGGAAAATGTCTCCAAAACATCCATCCACATAGTTTCTTTTTTTACATGAAACCGCTCCATTTCAAACCTAAACTTACCTATGGTCTCATCAGGCTCAAAACACGGAAGGTCATTTTCTGATAGAACACCTAGATATTCGCCATTTTCGGTAACTGCAACATGTGAAAACGCAGATTCCTCAAAGAACAGTATTACATCTTTTAAGGTTTCCGAAACCTCAAAAACAGGAATTGATGATATGATTTTATCTTGAATTTGCATAGCAAAACTCTTAAGCGCAAAATACTAATTTTAAATAGCAAAAGGCATGCCTATTGTTTAATTTTGATTCCTTAAATATGAATACATGACAAAGCTAAGTGTCAATATTAACAAACTAGCCACATTAAGAAACTCCAGAGGGGGAAATGTTCCGGATTTATTAAAGTCCGCCCAAGATATTGAATCCTTTGGTGCGCAAGGCATTACAGTACATCCGAGACCGGATGAACGTCATATAAAATATCAAGATGCCCTTGATTTAAAACAAGTTGTTACCACAGAGTACAACATTGAAGGCAATCCTATTCCTAAGTTTATTGATTTGGTCCTAAAAGTGAGGCCAACACAGGTAACCCTGGTTCCAGATGCGGAGGATGCCATCACTTCCAATGCCGGATGGGACACTTTGAAACATAAGGATTTTCTGGTCGATGTCATCAAAACCTTTAAAAACGAGGGTATTCGGACCTCTATTTTTGTAGACCCTATTATAGAAATGGTAGAAGGAGCGGCTAAAACTGGAACCGACCGAATTGAATTATACACTGAAAGCTATGCCCAAAAGTTCGTTATGGGTAAAAAAGAAGAGGCGGTAAAACCATTCACGAATGCTGCCTTTGCAGCACAAAAATCTGGT
The DNA here is from genome assembly GCF_049333175.1 of Flagellimonas ulvae. Lineage (NCBI taxonomy): Bacteria > Pseudomonadati > Bacteroidota > Flavobacteriia > Flavobacteriales > Flavobacteriaceae > Flagellimonas > Flagellimonas ulvae. The sequence goes on along the minus strand of NZ_CP186325.1, from coordinate 3,688,620 downwards.
TTGGGATTAAATGCAGGGCATGATTTAAGTTTGGATAATATTAAATTTTTCAAAGAGAACGTCCCCAACCTTCTTGAGGTATCCATTGGACATGCACTTATTTGCGAATCCCTCTATCTAGGGCTTGAAAATGTGGTCAATATGTATCTAAATCGATTGAAATAATGGAATTACTTCACTCTAGGATTTTAGGAGAAGGAAAACCTCTTTTGATTCTTCATGGCTTTTTAGGTATGTCGGATAACTGGAAAACTTTGGGCAATCAATTTGCCAAAGATGGTTTCCAGGTTCACCTTATAGATCAAAGAAACCATGGAAAGAGTTTCCACTCTAATGAGTTCGACTATGAAATCTTGAGTGATGACCTGTCGAACTATATAGAACATTACCAAGTTTCCAAAGCTAATATAATTGGTCATTCCATGGGAGGAAAAACCGCCATGCAATTCTCTATTTCCCATCCAACCCAAGTTGCTAAATTGGTTGTAGCCGATATTTCTCCAAAATATTATCCACCGCATCACCAATACATTATTGATGCCTTGTCTAATTTGGATTTCAGTAGTATTGAAAGCAGAAAACAAGCAGATGAAGTCTTATCCCAACATCTTTCGGATTTTGGAATACGTCAGTTTTTATTGAAAAATCTATATTGGGTAGAACAAGGCAAACTCGGTCTTCGTTTTAATCTAGACATTCTCAAGGACAGAATGGAAGAAATAGGTGAAAGCATACCTGCCACTTCTACTTTTGAAGGGCCCACATTGTTTTTAAGAGGTGACCGGTCTGAATATATCTTGCCCAATGATTATTCAGAAATACAGAAACACTTTCCCCAGGCAGATATTAAAACAATTGACAAAGCAGGACATTGGCTTCATGCAGAGAATCCTAAGCAATTTTTTGAAAAGGCGGCAAACTTTCTGAATTCTTAAAATTCACCCCTTTTTATTATGCATGCATAATTTTTTTGCCCATTTAATTGTCTGTATAACAAATTTCATATAGATTTGGTTAATTCTGATTTAACTGTAAGGTTAACTTAAACTAACTCTAATTAAATTACTTATGAAAAAATTCTATGCCCTATTCCCCTTGTTAGGGTTATTGTTGATAGCATGCTCGGATGATGATGATGCTCAAACCACTACTCCCGACCCGGACCCTATTGTATTTACATCAGGAACGGCTGATTTTTCAAATTATGTTTCTATAGGGAATTCCCTTACCGCAGGATTTTCGGATAACGCACTTTTCATTGCTGGGCAAGAAGCCTCTTTACCCAATATGTTAGCTTCAAATTTTGCTTTGGCTGGTGGTGGCACTTTTAATATTCCATTTATGGCGGATAACTTGGGTGGTGCTACCATAAATGGCTTCACTGATTTAGATATGGATGGAAATCCAGATATAGCAAATCGTCTTTTCTTGGCCTTTACTCCTGACGGTCCTACTCCAACTAGAGTTCCAGGGCAAGGAACAACTGAAATCACTCAAAAATTATCTGGAACCTTCAACAATATGGGTATTCCAGGAGCAAAGAGCTATGAATTGTTGGCAGAGGGCTATGGAAGTGTTGCTGGACTTGCAGCGGGCACTGCCAATCCTTACTTTGTGCGTTTTTCTTCATCTGAAAGTGCTTCGGTACTTGGAGATGCTGCAGCACAGGGCGCTACATTCTTTTCTCTATGGGCCGGTTCCAATGACATATTATTATATGCGACCAGTGGAGGTACTGGAGTTGACCGTACTGGTAACGACAACGCTATGGAATATAACCGAAATGACATAACAGACCCGGGGCTTTTAGGCAATGCTATTGGAGGAATTCTACAAACCATGACGGCAAATGGAGCTGGTGGGGTTATTGCAAATCTACCAGACGTGACGGATATTCCATTTTTCACCACAGTCCCTTTTGCTCCGTTAGACCCAACAAGCGAAACTTTTGGTCCACAAATTCCAGCTTTGAATGCTCAATTTGCAGGATTGAACCTCGTTTTCCAAGCTTTAGATGTACCAGAAAGACAATTTGTTTTTTCTGAAACAGAAGCCAGTCCCGTGATTATAAAAGATGAAGATTTAACGGATTTATCGGCACAGATAACCGGTGCCTTAATGATGAACGGTGTGGATGCTGGAACTGCCCAACTTACAGGTTTCTTGTATGGCCAAGCAAGACCCGCAAACGAAGACGATTTATTGGTATTGACCAGTCGCACTGAAATTGGTGAGCTTAATGAAGAGGCTTTTGCGTTGCTCACTGGTACTTTTATGCTACCTCCTGAAACCGCAGGCCAACTGGCAGTGAATGGAATCACTTTTCCTTTGGAAGACCAATGGGTATTGACTCCTGAAGAGCAGGAAGTTGTGGCAAACGCTTTAGCAGCATATAACCAAACCATAGAGACGCTTGCGAATCAATTTGGGTTGGCTTTTGTTGATGCCAATGCCATATTGGCCAACCTCAATGCCAATGGGCTACCTCAAGCAGATGGTAGTGTGGTAACCTCAACATTTGCTACTGGTGGTGCTTTCTCTCTAGATGGAGTTCATCCAGCACCAAGAGGATATGCTATTTTGGCCAATGCCTTTATTGAAGCGATAAACGAAACTTACGGTTCCAATCTTCCAGGTGTAAATCCTTTGGATTTTACCGGATTGTATATCGACTAAATACAAAAAAGACTTATATTAAAAGCACCACATAATGTGGTGCTTTTTTATTAACCAAATTCATCGTTATGAACCTTATTCTCAGACTACTGCTCAATGCCTTGGCCGTCATAATACTTGCCTATGCCCTACCCGGTGTTGGTGTTGATTCATTTGTAACTGCATTGATAGTTGCGTTAGTATTAGGTATACTCAACTTTTTGGTAAAACCACTTCTGGTCATTCTCACATTACCCATAACCATTATAACCTTGGGGCTATTTTTATTGATTATCAACGCAATAATCATCCTAATTGCAGCGAATTTCATCTCCGGATTCCAAGTCAATGGGGTATTGTGGGCCATAATATTCAGTATTTTACTGTCTATCCTTCAATCCATTCTACATTCCCTCCTAAAGGACGATAAAAAGAAATCATAGACTTTGGTGTTCAATAACTTAAAAAGTTGTTGTGATACGGAAAATACCGTACTTTTGCCACCCATTTTTCAACAGAAATTATTTAGGTAGCAGATGAATATTATAAAACAGCAGATTGATGAGCTTAATGCAGTTGTAAAAGTTGCCATTAGCAAGGAAGATTACCAAGAAAAGGTAAACAACATCCTAAAAGACTACAGGAAACAAGCTAATATTCCTGGGTTTAGAAAAGGCCAAGTTCCTATTGGTTTAATTAAAAAGCAATATGGGAAAGCGGTTTTGGTTGATGAAGTCAATAAATTGTTACAAGACAACCTTAATAAATATCTTACTGAAGAAAAGTTGGATGTTTTGGGAAATCCACTACCAAAGCAAATGGATAATTTTGATTGGGACAGTGAAGTATTGGATTTTGAATTTGAATTAGGGCTTGCTCCCGATTTCGATGTTAAATTGAAAAGCAAGAAAGCTATCACCCAATACAAGATTGTTGCTGATAAAAAAATGATTGACGAGCAAGTAGAGCGCATTCAAAAGCAATATGGGAAATTGGTTTCCAAAACCGAAATAGGAGCCAAAGATGAAGTAACCGGGGTTTTCAAAAATGAAGAAGAAGAAATTGAAAACAAAACCACCATTGAGCTTGACAAGATAAAAAGCAAGAAAGCAACTAACGCCTTAGTTGGAAAAAAGACTGGAGAAACCATCACTTTGAGCACCAAAGGGTTGTTCAAGGAAGATTATTTGTTGTCCAGCGCTTTGGGCATTGATAGGGAAAAGGCGGAAAAACTCAATATTGATGTAAGTTTTACCGTTGAGGAAATCAATGAGAGACAACCTGCAGAATTGAATCAAGAGCTTTTTGATAAGCTTTTTGGAAAGGACAATGTTACATCTGAAAAGGAGTTAAAGGAAAAAATCAAAGAGGATTCTGAAAAGCAATTTGAACAACAAGCGGACCAGAAGCTTTTAAATGATGTAACTGAAAAACTTATTGAAGACACCAAATTTGAACTTCCTGCAGAATTTTTGACCAAATGGATTCAGGTAAGTGGTGAAAATTCATTAACAGATGACCAAGCCAAGGAAGAGTACGAGAAGTCTGAAAAAGGATTAAGATACCAATTGATTGAAGGTAAAATCATTAAGGAGAATGACCTTCAGGTTCAATTCGATGAACTAAAGGAATTTGCTAAAGGGTTCATTAAATCTCAAATGGCTCAATATGGGCATTTAGACCCAAAAGAAGAAGAGCTTGAAAATGTGGCTAATCGAGTCTTGGGCAATCAAGACGAAGTAAAACGACTTTCGGAGCAAATGATGAGTCAAAAACTTCTGGAGTTGTTCAAAGAAAAGGCCAATTTGAAGGTAAAGGAAGTTTCTTATGACAACTTTGTAAAAGAGGTTTACGGCTAAACTTCAACTAAAGGAAATTTAAGTATCTTTATGGTGCCGAAAGTTGACCTTTTCGGCACCTTTTTTTTAAAGCTAAATTGAACGATATTCTATGGATTACGCTAATGAATTTCAGAAATACGCCACCAAACACTACGGAGTAAATAGCATGTACTATGACAAAATCATTAGTAGCATGTATCCCGTGAATATGACACCTAATATTATTGAGGAAAGACAATTGAACGCTATTGCGATGGATGTTTTCTCTCGATTGATGATGGACAGAATCATCTTTATGGGAACAGGCATCAACGACCAAGTGGCCAATATTGTTCAAGCTCAATTATTGTTTCTTGAAAGTGCCGATGCTTCAAAAGATATTCAAATCTATATAAACTCACCAGGTGGAAGCGTCTATGCCGGTCTTGGAATTTATGATACCATGCAGTTCATTAAACCGGATGTGGCCACAATCTGCACAGGAATTGCCGCCTCTATGGCAGCCATCATTTTATGCGCAGGAGAAAAAGGAAAACGAAGCGGGCTTACCCACTCAAGAGTGATGATTCATCAGCCGCTTTCAGGAGCCCAAGGACAGGCCAGTGATATTGAAATTGCCGCAAAAGAGGTACTTAAAATAAAGGATGAACTCTATCAAATCATCGCAAACCATTCTGGGCAGACTTTTGATAAAGTCTATGAAGACAGCGACCGAGACTTTTGGATGAAAGCAGAAGAAGCCAAAAAATACGGTATGATTGATGAAGTTTTGGCCAGAGAAAAATAGATCTTTACCAATTAAAAGCTAAAAACAACGTAAAAACGTATTATTTTCACCTTTTTTTGCGTTATTGTGTGTTGAACCTCAAGGTTATATGGCAAAAGAAAATTTAGAATGTTCTTTTTGTGGGAGAAAAAAACCAGAGACCAATCTCTTGATTGCTGGTTTGGATGCCCATATTTGCGACAGGTGTATTGAACAAGCCCATAGTATTGTTGCAGAAGAATCCAAACAATCCAACAACCAGGATCTTTCTTCAGAATTGATTCTGAAGAAGCCTATGGAAATCAAGGATTTTCTGGACACTTTCGTTATTGGACAAGAACGCACCAAAAAGGTGATGTCCGTAGCGGTATACAATCACTACAAAAGATTATTACAACCCAAAGGCAATGATGACGATGTAGAAATCCAGAAGAGTAACATTGTAATGGTTGGACAAACAGGAACTGGGAAAACCCTTATTGCCAAGACCATTGCAAGAATGCTCAATGTTCCGTTAGCTATTGTGGATGCCACCGTACTTACTGAAGCTGGTTACGTGGGTGAAGATGTGGAAAGTATCTTGACCCGATTATTACAGGCTGCAGATTACAATTTGGAAAAAGCTGAAAGAGGTATCGTTTTCATTGACGAGATTGATAAAATAGCACGTAAAAGTGATAATCCCTCCATTACACGAGACGTTTCAGGTGAAGGCGTACAGCAAGGTTTGCTCAAGCTTTTAGAAGGTACCGTTGTCAATGTTCCACCAAAAGGTGGAAGAAAACATCCGGACCAAAAGTTCATCGAGGTCAATACTGAAAACATTCTATTCGTAGCCGGTGGTGCTTTTGATGGTATTGAACGAATCATCAACAAACGCTTAAACATGCAAGCTGTTGGGTATAGTGCATCTAAGGCAGAAGATAGCCTTGACAGCAAGAACATTCTTCAATATATAATCCCAAAGGATTTAAAAGAGTTTGGATTGATTCCGGAAATCATTGGTAGACTTCCAGTCTTGACCCATATGAATCCTTTGGACGCCAAAACTTTGCGTGCCATTCTTACCGAACCTAAGAATGCCATCATCAAACAATACGAAAAGTTGTTTGCTATGGACAATATTACCTTCAGCATTACAGAACAAGCATTAAACTACATTGTGGAGAAAGCCGTGGAGTATAAATTGGGAGCAAGAGGATTGCGTTCACTTTGTGAAGCTGTGTTTACAGACGCTATGTTCACTTTGCCTAGTAGCGAAGAAAATGAATTCAAGGTTTCCAAAGCATATGCTGAAGAAAAACTTTCGCATGAGACAATAAAGAAATTAAAGGCTGTCTCTTAAGAATTCTATTTGCTTATTGAACTGGTTATCTTTTGCAAAAGACCCAAGCTCACATCTGAAATTATTTTTTCATCAGAATAAAGATTGTGCCCAAATCCGGGAACTATTTCCAACTTTGCATTGACCTGATTCGCCCAATTCATTCCAGGTTTGAAGGCATCGCACTCCCCAAAAATTAATCGCATGGGAAGGTTTGGTTTCTTTTCCTCATAGCGAACGCGTGTGGAAGAAACAGTAGTAAGTGATTTCATGGGAAGACCTTTAAGTGCCGCTTTCCATGCAATGGTTCCACCAGTGCTAAAAGCTAAATAATGACTAGGCTCTTTTTCCTTTTTTAGTAAATGGGCGACAGCAGCATCAATACCTCCATTTACAAAAGCCTCGTGTATATTTTCTTCAGTGGAAACGGTAACATCCAAGTTTCCAAGCTGTTGTGCATCATAGAAAACAATATCAAAATATTGCTGGAGGTACCCAAAGTAAGATGTAATCCACATCCCTTTCTTTACCCCCCACATATCAGAAATTACAACAAGTTTTTCTGCCATTATTAGTTTATTTGATTACCTGATTAAATTAGCTTAGGTAAGTTCCCTATAAACAACGGAAAAAACACAATTAATTGTTCATTTGAAGTAATTCTTCGATGTAAGTACGTTCATTGGAAAGTCTAGGAATCTTGTGTTGACCTCCTAATTTGTTTTTTGATTTAAGCCAATCGTGAAATAAATTCTTACGGGCCAAATGTACTTTGGGCATTGTCAAAGTCATGTTATTGTAGCGTTTTGCCTCATAATCTGAGTTCAGGGACTTAAGAGCATTGTCCAAAAATTCTGTGAAATAGGCGACATCCAAAGGAGCCTTTCTAAACTCAATGAGCCACTCATGCCCCCCCTTTTCCGAGCCATTCATAAAAATGGGTGCAGCGGTGTAGTCCATAATCTCCGCATCAGTCTTAATACATATTTGCTTTAAGGCTTCCTCCGCGTTTTCAATGATGAGCTCCTCGCCAAAAACATTGATATGATGCTTTGTTCGCCCAGTAATTCGAATTCTATAGGGGTTTTTGGAAGTAAAGCGAATGGTATCTCCTATTTTATAACGCCATAATCCCGCATTGGTGGTGATTACCACAGCATAATTTACCCCTACCTCAACTTCCCAAAGAGGGATGGCATACTCCTCACCTGGATGATTTACTGGGATAAACTCGTAAAATATGCCGTAATCCAACATTAGCAATAAATCTTCAGAGCTGTTGCGGTCCTGTATGGCAAAAAAGCCCTCCGACGCATTGTAAGTTTCGTAATAGTTAAAACTTTTTCTCGGCAATAATTTTCTAAACTGATCTTTATACGGAGTAAAACTTACCCCTCCATGAAAATAAACTTCCAAATTCTCCCAAACCTCAAATAGGTGTGTTTTTTGGGTACGTTCCAATACATCATTCAACAAAACAAGCATCCACGAAGGAACTCCGGCCAAACTGGTAACATTCTCGTTTATGCTTTCCTTGATAATGGCCTCTAACTTTGTGTCCCATTCACCCATCAAGGAAACTTTACTGCTTGGAGTACTGCTGTATTCCGCCCATAAAGGCATATTATCAATTAAAATTGCCGATAAATCGCCAAAAAAAGTGCCATTGTCCTCATACAGTTCTTTGCTCCCTCCCAGTCTTAAACTCTTTCCCAAAAAGAGTTGGGAGTTTTCATTGTTATTCAAATAAAGGCACAACAAATCTTTACTCGATTTAAAATGGCAATCCTCAAGCGCTTCGGAACTTACAGGTATGAATTTGCTTTTTGCATTGGTGGTTCCACTGCTTTTTGCAAACCATTTAATGGGTGTGGGCCAAAATAGATTTTGTTCTCCTCTTCGGGATCTTTCAATCAACGGGGCAATATCTTCATAATTCACCAACGGCACCCGTTCCCTGAACTCATCATACTTCAAATCTCCTGAAAACCCATATTGCTTACCCAATACCGTATCCTTGGAAAAATCCATGAGCTGGTGCAATACTTCGTTTTGCACATCCAAAGGATACTTTAAAAAAAGTTCTATTTGATGATAGCGCTTTTTCAATAACCAGGAAGCAATGCTATTGAATAATGGTATTGGCATTTTAGGTATATTTGACCTACATGGATTATAGGTCCAATAGCTAAAATAGCGTATCCTAATCTCATTATCAAATCAACTAAAACAATTAAATTTCTCTATGCTGTACGAAGGTGTTTTGCGTAAAATGCGAACTGAATTAGGAAGTCCCATCCAATACTTTTTGGTTTTTGAGAACGATTTTATCAACATAAACCAAGCCTTGAATCAAAAGCTCAAAATAGAGTTCATCAAATACCAATGCCTTGGCACTGGCAAAAACGAACCCATCTACCGCCAAGGATTTTGCAAATCATATTTCTTTGAATCTGCTGCGGCAGGTGATTGGATAATGAAGCCCGAACTCAGCAAAGCACACTTAAACATAGAAGATCGAGATTTGGATTATGAGAAGCGCGTGCAACTGCAGCCACATATTGTCTATTTGGCCAATTCAAGCAATGTAAAAGTAGGCGTTACTCGTAAAAGTCAGGTTCCAACCCGATGGATAGATCAGGGTGCTCATGAAGCCATTGAAATAGTCGAAACACCCAATCGATATTTGGCAGGAATTACAGAAGTAGCGCTTAAAGCCCATGTGAGCGACAAGACCAGCTGGCAGAAAATGCTGAAAAATGACCTCGAGGATGTTGATTTAATTGAATGGCGACAAAAATTGAAGTCGTACATTCCAGAGGAAGTGGCAGATTATTTTATCGAATCAAATGGCGAAACCCATTTGGAGTTTCCCGTTTTACAATATCCTGAGAAAGTAAAAAGTGTCAACCTAGAAAAAATTCCATCCTTTTCTGGGACACTAAAAGGAATTAAGGGGCAATATCTGATTTTTGAAGATTCTACCGTCTTCAATGTTCGGGCTCATGAAGGATACTATGTAGGTATCGACATTAACTAAATTATTTGACCGAATCCTTTTTCTTCTTTTTACCTAATAGTCCTCCCAAAAGCGACTTAGCTGTATTTTTTACAGGATCTTCTTCAGTTTTTGTTGAATCCTTGTTTTTGTCAGACCCTCCCAGCAAACTGCCCAGCACTTCTCCTGTTGTTGATTTTTTTGTTCCTGTTGAATCATTCTCTTTACTCAAAACATTGGACAGCAAATCCTTGGCAGAATCCTTTCCTTTATTGAGCAATTTTTGTTTTTGAATCTCTACCAGTTGGTTTGTCAACTTACTCACCCCTGAAGTTAAATCGGTTTTAACAGTTGGGTTGGCATAACTCCCTCCAATATTGGCCACAACCGGAATGGTCAGGTTTTCCGTATCCGATTCATCCAGTTGGGCAATGAGATTGTTTACTTGACTCCCTAAATATTTGGCAGGTACGTCTAAAGTGGCTTGGTACTGCAATTCTTTTTGAAGGTTATGACTTCCAGAAACGTTCACAGCAATATCTTTATAGTTCACTGTGAAAGGTTTGACCTGCACTTCACCATTATCAAAACTTAGCGCTGTTTTCAGATTATCCAAATTCAAGTCTTTAATGTCAAGAAAATCTAATTGTCCACTAAACGCAGATAATAATGGAGCTTTTTCGGTATTTACCTGAGTTGCCATAAGTTCTGCTAAGATATCCCCTGAAAGGGAAGCTAAATTGGGAGTCATGTCTTTTTTAAGGTAACCGGAAATCTTGATATCTGAATTTAATTTTCCTTGTAAGGCACTAGCTATTGGAGCAACTGCTTTGAATAACTCCAACGCTTGGAAAGATTCTCCAATATTAAAGCCATCCATTCCTAAAATCATATCAAATGAAGGGTTTTCTTCTCTTGTTGAAACGGCACCCTGTAGTTCGAGAATTCCTCCAAAAAGATTGGATTGTAGATTCTGCAATGTGGCCTTTTGGTCTTTTATAAATAAAGTTCCCTGAACGTTCCTTAAACTCAGGTTATCATATAGTACCGTATTTGCTTTGGCATTAATGGTACAATCCAAAAAGGAAGGTATTTTCATTACTGCTTCACCTTCTGTTGTATTTCCAGTACTTTCCTCTTCATCACCATCTACCATAAAATCATTCACAGCAAATGTGTTGGAAGTCAAATCAAAATTGCCCTCAATGGACTCTTTATTGAAAAGATACCCCAATAAATTGGTCAAAGTACCGGAAGCCTTAAAGTCGGACTGACCCGTTTTACCGTCAAAGGAGTTGAGAGAAACAGTTTCAGGATTAAAAGTCAATGAAGCTTGGTTTATAGCTATTGGATTATTCAATTCTTCGCTATCATATTCAAAACCATTTAGCTCCAAATTCCCAGAGGTCTTAGTATTCTCATAGCGTTTGTTCTCTACTGAAGCCATATCAAAAGCTGTAGTAACATCAGCGTTTAAAAGTCCCTTTAGATTATAATCTTCAGGCACGGGATAGGCTTGCGCTAAATTTGCCAAATTCATTTTACCATCCGCATGAGCATTCACCTTGGTATTCCCCAACAAATCCGTAATTCTTGACCTCAGATTAAACCTATCTTGACCAATGGCAAAGGAAAGTTTTTTGATGTCCACAAAGGTATCTTCCGTAATTCCAGTCTTGTTTTCAACCACGGCATCAATCATTATGTTCCTTACGGTTTGTGGTAAATCAGGATATTTGAAAGATGCATTGTTGGAATTCATCTGAATGGAAAACTTTGGTATATGCTCTTCATCCACAATACCCTTGAATTCACCATTTACCTTGAATTCACCTGTAGTCTGGACATTTTCAATGTTCTTTGAGTACGCTTCAGGAATCACGGCCAGAAAGTTCTTAAAATCGGAAGAGGGCGTAGCAAAGCTAATGTCTACTTCCTGATTGTCTTCGTTCACCTGAACAAAACCATCAAAAACTAGTGGCAGTTGGTTGACCAAAGCTTTATTTTCCAGAAACGTGTATTTATTATTCGCTAAATCGATACCTATTAAAGCATCCAAAAAGAGTTTATTCTTATTCAAGTAGCGTGTACTGTCCAATTCAAAAGAGACCAAAGCATCCGTTGTCGTTTTCAGCTCAGAGGTTTCCAGCGACAAGTCTCCAGACCCAGCATGATTCATTTCAGTAATCTCCAAATGCATCCCACTCGCAAAATCATCATAACTAATGCCGGTATTGATGATGCTGTATGATTCCAGAGCCAATGTGAAGCCTTCTGAAGAATCCGATTCTTCAACTGTACCTCCAGTATCTTTGGATACATCGTAGTTGGCGTTTTCCGCTTCATCTACTTTGATGGACAATTGTGCATCTGAAATATTTAGAGCTTTAATGGAAATGGGGTCCTCAGTGCCTTTAAAAAGTTCACTTATGGCCATTTTAAGTTCCACCTCCCCGGATGCAAAAAGGGTATCCCCTTCAAAAGGGGCGTGGTTTGTCAACGCAATCCCCTTAAGCGATACATGGGCATTGGGGAAGCTTTTGACAAGACTCAAATTGGCCTCTTCAAAATCCAAAGTGGCATTAATACTATTATTGACTTTATTTTTAAGGATGTCGGAAATCTTACCTTGAAGGAAAAAGGGAAGGGCAACTACCAAAGCGATAAGAACCACCAAAGTAATTCCCGTGATTTTAAGGAGCTTTTTTTTCATGCTTTAAGATTTGAGATAACAAAGTAAAAGAGAAGGGATTAATCCAGCGGTATCTCTTCCCCTATTTTTAAGTTAAATCTTCTACGTATTAGATATACGAAGAAATAGAGCAAAGGGGTGTCCAAGAAGGCAATAAAAACCTTAAAAGCAAATCCGCTTATCACCAATCCATAAAAAAGACTCCATGGAATTTCACCAAAGGAGCATAGTAACAATACTACTGTAAACGTATCAATGAACTGTGATGAAAAGGTTGAAAAATTGTTCCTCAACCATAAATATTTGCCCTTAGTGACTCGTTTCCAAAAATGATAAATCTGAATATCCACAAACTGAGCCAGTAAATAAGCCATCATGGAGGCAAAGACCGCCACAATGGTATTCCCGAACACATCTTTGAACATAGCATCTGAGACCGGAGACCAATCTGTTGCAGAGACTGCGGACGATGTATAGACAATTCCCAATGAAAAAAAAGAGGCAAAAATACCCGCCACCACGACCTGATTAGCCTTTTTCTTTCCAAAGATCTCAGAAATTAAATCTGTAATTAAAAAGGTAAGTGGATAGGGCAAAATACCTACAGATACTTCAAACAATGGGGCACCAAAAATGGTGATGTCGCCAAAGGGTTTCCAATAAAAAAACTTTTGAAAAATAAGATTGGACACCACCAGTGAAGTGATGAACAAAGCGCCTAAATATAAATAGATGGAAAAGGCAACTCGTTTGTCTTTTTGCGTCATTCCCTATCTGATGTTTAATCTAAAGGGCATTTTGGCCTGTATGCCCTGTTTTTCTGAAAACTGTTTGAATTCTTTTAAAATTGCGTAGGCCTCAGTGCCTATTTCTTCTTCAATTACAGAAGCACCAATTTTAGCCTTTGTGCTACTGAAATCTTCCATAAACTTTTCAAAACCTGATTTGTACCTTGGATATTTACGAATTCCGTAATAGTCCAAATTTGCCATTTGGGCGGCGGCATCAATGGCGTCGTCCAAACCTCCCAGTTCATCCACCAAACCTAACTTTTGAGCTTCAACTCCACTCCAAACCCGTCCTTGAGCCACAGCATCTACTTCTTCAACCGTCATGTTTCTACCCGAGGAAACCCTTTCTAAAAAGGTATCGTAAGTTTCTTCTATACCTTCTTTTAAAACATCCTTAAAACTATCTGTCATGGGTTCAAAAAACGAATAATCCACCGAGTTTTCGTTGGTTCCCACCTGTTCTGCGTTAATCCCTACTTTATCCGCCAATTCGTTTATGTTGGGCACCGTTCCAAAAACACCTATGGAGCCGGTAATGGTAGTAGGTTCCGCAAAAATCTTATCCGCACCAGCGCCTATATAATAGCCTCCGGATGCCGCCACGTTTCCAAAGGAAACGATTACGGGTTTACTCTGTTTAGAGACCTCTACTTGTCGCCAGATAATATCCGACACCAAAGCACTTCCGCCTGGAGAATTAATTCTAAGTACAATCGCTTTTACATCATCATCTTTTACAGCTCTCTCCAGTGACTTGTTGATTAATCCCTGTCCAATAATGTCTTTATCTCCTTCCCCATATAAAATCTCACCTTGGGCATAAATCACAGCTACTTTGTCTTTGCCAGATTTTAAATTTCTATTCCGCACCTTATCCATATAGTCATAGAAATCAACATAATTGGGCTTGTCATCTTCCTCAAGTCCCAATTCAGATTTTAAAATTTCTTCATATTCGTCGTGGTACAATACATCATCAATCAATCCTGATTCTACGGCATACTTCGGAGTTCGAGCTCCTAGGGTATCGGCTATAGTGTTCAAATTGGACTGATTAATACTTCTTGAGTTGGAAATATCGTTTATCATGGTATTCCAAATCGAAGAAATCAACTCGCGGATTTGTGTTCTATTTTCTTCACTCATCTCATCAGACAAATAAGGTTCCACAGCACTTTTATACTTACCATGGCGAATAACCTCCATTTTCACTCCCGACTTTTCCTGTAATTCTTTAAAATAGAGCACTTCGGAGGCCAATCCCTTAAAATCCATAGCTCCAACTGGATTCAGATACACCTTATTGGCCACACTCGCTAGATAATAATCCTTTTGAGTGAAGAAGTCTGAATGGGCAAAAATAAATTTCCCAGACAACTTAAAATCCAATAAAGCTTTGCGTATTTCTTGAGTCTGCGCCAATCCGGCTTGAAGAAAGCTAGTGGTCAAACTTATTCCTTTAATGTTTTCATCTTTGCCGGCTTCTTCAATAGCATGAAGAATTACATCCAATCCAATACCTTCTTCCCATAAACCGCCAAATGGATCTTCTTGATCACGCCCTACATAATCTTCAATGGGTTCAACAAAACTAAGCTCAAGTACCGAATTCTTTTTCACCACAACACCATTATCAGCCCCTCCTATCAACAGCGTGAAAATGAAGAACATGACAAACAAAATACCAAATGCCAATAGTGTTCCCAAAATAGACGCTAAAAGATTCCTCAAAAACTTCATTCCCTAACATTTTAATCGATGTCAAAGATAACTAATGTTGTATTGTTTTACTTATTTTGCTAAGCTGATTATGAGTAAGGAACACAGAGCATATTTATCGTTGGGCAGTAATTTGGGAAATCGTTTTTACACGCTCCAAAAAGCCATCTTTGAAATCAACCGTAGAGGTGGAAAGGTTATAAAGATTTCTTCCATTTACGAAACCCCGGCTGACGGCTTTGAAGGAGAAGATTTTTTAAACGCTTGCGTACTTATCCAGACAGAACTAGAACCTTTAAGTTTGCTAGAGACAATACTTTCCATAGAACGTTCTTTTGGAAGGGAGCGCAAACAGAGTGAGGGTTACGAGTCCAGAACACTGGATATTGATTTACTGCTTTACAACAATGAAGTAATCCATACAGATACTTTAGTGGTTCCTCATCCCAAAATGCATAAAAGGGCCTTTGTCTTGAAACCTTTGGCAGATATCGCCCCACAATATTACCATCCCATTGAGAACAAAGACATTCGAAATCTACTGCAGCAGACCAAGGGTCGTGAAAAGCCGGATAAAAGTCCATTAAAGTTTTTCAAGGACCGTAGTTCGCTGTTTGCGCAACTCCATTTTTTGGCCATTGAAGGAAATATAGGAGCTGGAAAGACTACCTTATCCAAAATGATAGCCAAAGAATTCAATGCCAAATTGGTATTGGAGCGTTTTGCAGACAATCCATTCCTACCCAAATTCTATGAAGACCAAGCTCGTTATGCTTTTCCTTTGGAAATGTCTTTTTTGGCAGACAGGTATCAACAATTTACGGATGACACCACCCAATTTGACCTCTTCAAAAATTTTATGGTGAGTGACTATGATATTTTTAAGTCTTTGATTTTTGCCAAAATTACCTTACAGGAGGATGAATTTAATCTATACCGGAAGGTTTTCAATTTTATGTATAAGGAGGTAAAAAAGCCGGACATCTATCTTTATCTCCATCAAAATACGGAGCGATTGTTGGAAAACATCAAAAAAAGGGGAAGGTCTTATGAAAAGAACATTCCTTTTGATTATTTGGAAAAAATAAACCGGGGCTATATGGATTTCATCAAGGGGCATCCCCAGCAAAACAGCATTATACTGGATTTAAGTGATATGGATTTCGTATCCAGACCATCCGATTACGAGTCCATCTTGGAACAACTGGAAAACAAGATTCTTTTAACCCGTTTTTAAGAGAATTTTTGGAAAATGTTTGGATATAACGAATGGTTTTATTTTATTAGCCATCTCTTTAAGAGAAACTAACTAACTCGAACTATATGTTGAAGCCCTGTTTTCAGGGCTTTTTTTGTGCATTGAATTTCGTCCAGATATCCCAAACCACTACCCCAGCGCTTACCGAGATGTTTAAGGAATGTTTGGTGCCGAATTGTGGAATCTCCAAAACTAGGTCACAGGCGGAGACCACTTCCTGGGAAACTCCCTTTACCTCGTTTCCAAAAATCAATGCAATTCGTTCTTGTTTTTTCGGAATAAAATCTTGAAGATAGGTTGCTTTTTCAGCTTGTTCAATGGCAATAGTCTGCACTCCTTTGCTTTTTAATTCTTCAACTACTTGCAGAGTACTTTCCCTGTATTCCCATTCCACACTTTGCGTGGCGCCCAATGCAGTTTTTCGAATATCCTTATGTGGTGGTGTGGCCGTAATTCCGCATAAGACTACTTTTTCTACAAGGAAGGCATCAGCAGTTCTAAAAACTGAACCGATATTGTTCAAACTTCGAATATTGTCCAAAATCACAATCATGGGCATTTTTGCCGCTTGTTTGAATTCTTCCACATTCAACCTATCCAATTCACTGTTCTGCAGTTTGCGCATATTTACTTTTCAACTTTAGGATTCAAAATATCAACAAAAATTTTTGAGGTCTGGGGAAAACGGTATTTTCGTTTGTACCGATTTTGGACAAAATTAAACGAATACCCTCGCCTTGGCAACCAAAAAACCATCCAAAAAAGTTACACCCTTAATGCAGCAGTACAATGCCATTAAGATGAAGCATCCTGATGCCTTATTGCTTTTTCGAGTGGGTGATTTCTATGAAACCTTTGGAGAAGATGCCATCAAAGCCGCTAAGATTTTGGGCATCATACTTACCCATAGAAATAATGGGGGTGACAAAACTGAACTTGCTGGTTTTCCCCATCACTCTTTGAATACTTATTTGCCCAAATTAGTGAAGGCGGGACAACGAGTTGCCATTTGCGACCAACTGGAAGACCCAAAACAAACCAAAAGCATTGTGAAACGTGGAGTGACCGAGTTGGTTACCCCGGGAGTGGCCTTGAATGATGACATTCTCAGTTCCAAGAGCAATAATTTTTTATGTGCCCTCCACTATGGACCCAAAAAATTCGGTATTGCGTTCTTGGACATTTCCACAGGAGAGTTTTTGACCTCCCAAGGTTCACTGGAACAAGTGGATAAATTGCTCCAGAACTTTTCCCCAAATGAAGTCCTGATTTCCAAAAGCCATAAAAGTGAGTTTGCCGAGCATTTTGGTTCCACATACCATACTTTCTTTTTGGAAGATTGGATTTTTCAGGATGATTTTGCCAATGAGCGTCTTACCCAACATTTCAAAACACGCTCTTTACAAGGTTTTGGAGTTGACCATTTAAAAGATGGCATAGTAGCCTCCGGAGCTGTCTTGCATTACCTCTCTGAAACACAGCATACCCGTCTGCAGCACATCAACAAAATTCAGCGAATTGTTGAGGAAGATTATGTTTGGATGGACCGATTTACCATTCGCAACTTGGAATTATACCATTCACATAACCTCAATGCCATAACACTCATTGATGTCATAGACAAAACTTTATCGCCGATGGGCGGAAGACTTTTGAAACGATGGTTGGCGCTACCCTTAAAAAATATAGACACGATTCGAGAGCGACATCAGATTGTTTCGTATTTGAAAGAAGCCGAAACCTCACTGGAAAGAATTCGACATTGGATTTCCGGCATGGGAGATTTGGAGCGCTTAATTTCCAAATTGGCAACGGGAAAAATCAACCCAAAAGAGGTGATTCAGCTGAAGAACAGTTTGGAAGCTTTAATTCCCATGAGACAAATTGCGGTGGAAAGTGATAATGAAGCGTTATCACAATTGGGAAAAGCAATGGACTCCTGTGATGCTTTGCGTACCAAAATAAAAGAGATATTGAATGAGGAGGCTCCCATTCAAATTGCCAAAGGTAATGTTATCGCCCAAGGATATTCTGAAGAATTAGACGAGCTAAGAAATCTTGCATTCTCCGGTAAGGATTACTTGGACAAGATGCTGGCCCGAGAGATGGAAGAAACGGGCATCACATCCTTAAAGATTGCCTCCAACAATGTGTTTGGATATTATATTGAAGTGCGCAATACACATAAGGACAAAGTACCGGGATCTTGGATTCGCAAACAGACTCTAGTCAACGCAGAACGCTATATTACCGAAGAACTCAAGGAATACGAGGCCAAAATATTGGGAGCCGAAGAGCGCATCCATAGCTTGGAACAACAACTTTTTGAGCAACTGCTGGTATGGATGCAGGAATACATTGCTCCTGTGCAGAAAAATGCACAATTAGTGGCCCAGTTGGATTGCCTTTGCGGCTTTGCTTGTTTAGCCCAAGACAACAACTATAGTTTGCCTGAAATGAATGATTCCACAACGTTGGAAATCAGGGATGGGCGTCATCCTGTAATTG
Source organism: Flagellimonas ulvae (assembly GCF_049333175.1). Taxonomy (NCBI): domain Bacteria; kingdom Pseudomonadati; phylum Bacteroidota; class Flavobacteriia; order Flavobacteriales; family Flavobacteriaceae; genus Flagellimonas; species Flagellimonas ulvae. The sequence continues at coordinate 3,670,068 of NZ_CP186325.1, read as the reverse complement.
AGAAGCAACTTCCTCCAGGGGAGAGTTATGTTTCCAACGACGTTATTTTGAATAGGGATGAACAGCAAATCATTATGGTAACTGGACCAAATATGAGTGGTAAGTCGGCCATACTCCGTCAAACCGCTTTAATTACCTTACTAGCACAAATGGGAAGTTTTGTTCCAGCTTCCTCAGCCAACATTGGGATAGTCGATAAAATTTTTACTCGCGTAGGCGCGAGTGACAATATTTCGTTGGGCGAATCGACCTTCATGGTAGAAATGAACGAGACCGCCAGCATTTTGAACAACCTTTCAGAAAGAAGCTTGGTATTGTTGGATGAAATTGGTCGGGGCACCAGTACTTATGATGGTATTTCCATCGCCTGGGCCATATCAGAATATTTGCATGAACATCCTGCCAAAGCAAAAACCCTCTTTGCTACCCATTATCATGAGCTTAATGAGATGACCAAGACTTTTTCCCGAATCAAAAACTATAGTGTTTCGGTCAAGGAAGTAAAAAATAATGTGTTTTTCTTACGCAAACTGGTTCCGGGTGGAAGTGAACACAGTTTTGGAATCCACGTGGCCAAAATGGCCGGAATGCCCCAACAAGTGGTCCAAAAAGCAGGAAAGATTCTAAAGAAATTGGAAAAATCCCATTCCAGTGAGGAGATTACGGATAAACTCGAACAAGCTTCGGCTAATGAAATGCAGCTAAGCTTTTTTAACCTGGATGATCCACTTTTAGAAGAAATTAAAGATGAGATATTGCATCTGGACATTGATACTTTAACTCCAGTGGAAGCTCTTATGAAACTCAACGAAATTAAGCGCCTTCTTACTAAAAAGAAGAAAGCTTCCTCTTAAAATGCTTTTGTATTTACAGAAATGTATTAAATTTGCATCCGCATCTTTGAAAAGGGTGCATGTTCTTTAAAATGCGAAAATAGCTCAGTTGGTAGAGCATCACCTTGCCAAGGTGGAGGTCGCGGGTTCGAATCCCGTTTTTCGCTCAAAAACGCTGCTTGCAGCGTTTTTTTATTTAAGTCTGGCTCGAGTGGTGGAATTGGTAGACACGTTGGACTTAAAATCCAATGGCCATTGTGGCCGTGCGGGTTCAAGTCCCGCCTCGAGTACAACGAGAGAAGCTCTTACGAAGTAAGGGCTTTTTTTATGCAACAAAATGAACATACAAAAGGGACTTGTGTTTACTGCCGGCAAATGCCGGTGACCGCCTCGAGTACGTTAAAACCTGAACGAAACTTCAGGCTTTTTTATTTCTACACTTCCTGAACCACCTTCAATTGCTTGGATTCACTAAAGAACAAAGTAGATATAATTATAAAAATAAGTACCTTTAATACATGCAAAGGCTAAGGGAATACTTTAACGGATTCGGTACTATTTCATCTGAAAATATGGACTACTTACTGAGCCATTGTAAAAGCCTTGAAGTCCCCAAAGGCACTGAATTGATTAAACCCAATCAAGATGTGGATGCGGTTTATTTTCTTGAAGAAGGTTTTCTGCATTATTATACCTATTCGGATTTTGGAGAGCGGATTACCTTAAAAATAGTGGAAGCCAATTATTGTTGGACTATGATGGATAGCTTTGTGAATCAGGTTCCCAGTAGCGATTATTGCGTGGCCCTAAGTCCTGTTCGATTCTGTGAGCTGAAAAGAGACAGTTATCTTGCCATTAAGTCTAGAAACAAGGAACTCAGCAATTTCATTCAAAGCATTGTAGAACAGATTTTATCCGCCAAGGTGATTGAAACGAACAAAAAATCGAGAATGACCATTGAACAACGATATCTGGATTTACTTGAAAACCATACCAAAATGGTTCAAGAAGTTCCCGTTCAAATTCTCGCCTCCCTCATTGGCACTTCCCGAGAAACCTTACACCGTATTCGCCGAAAACTCGCTGCCGCATAGGTTTCAAAAAATGTTAATGTGTCAAATGACACAGCCTTTTCATGATTTAGATTCGAATTTTAGAGTAAAACTCAAAACAAGAACGTCTAAATACACTGGTCATGAAAAAACACGCATTTATACTATTCATTATGCTCTCTTTCTTCACAATTCATCAAGCAGTTGCCCAAAAGAAACAATTTACGTACACTGTTGAAATCAACAATACCCCAGAAAATGTTTGGAATGCCCTTATGGACTATTCCAGTTTTAAATTATGGGATAATAATATCGTGGATGTCCGTTGTCCAGAGGAACTGAAAAAGAGACAAAGCTGTCAGGTTATTTCAGAATCGGGTCAGATTTATGATGTTGAGATATTTGAAATCGTTGAAAACGAATCGTATACCTTACGCTACGACTTGCCTACAGGAACACTTTACATGCAACGCGAACTAAGCTTGAAAACTCCACTTGAGCTTACTGAAACAGTATGGTACCGAGGCATTTCCCAAAAGACATTTGAACGGTACAAGGGTGAAAATTATGAAGAATCTATAAAGCAAAAACTAGAAGGGTTTAAAAACTATATGGAAGACCAGCGTGGTAATGGAAAATAAGTTCTGTTTAACCTTATTATCTTACACAAAAAAGGTCGTCTAAAAAATAATAAAAGTTGTCATTCTGAATTCATTTCAAAATCTCAATATTCTGGAATACAAATATTTAAGAGAACCTGAAACAAGTTCAGGTTGACGAAACCACACTTTCTAGACAGCCTCTTTTTTATACGCTACGCCCTTTTTGCAAAACCTATGGTCTCTTTCCCACCCAAATAGTTCATCTGAGTTCACAAAAAAATCCTGAGCCGTTTAAACCCAAAAACGGTAGAAAACGGCAAACGGCTTTTCCTTGGTATCAATGACCTACCACACGGTAAGCCTAAAACCTAAATCCGCGTATTTAGGTCGTTTTTTTAAGATACTCTACCAATACCAAAAAAACTCCTCTCCTACTTCGCCTAGGCCTACAAACCCTCACAAAGGCAAATTGTGGTAACCCTATCGGAAATTAATATCAAATTGAATCCTACATCCGTTAGTTCAAACGAAGCATCCATCAAACCACGCCCCACAACCCCTTTCCCTTTTGGTAGTTTCGCCCAAAATATCAAACAATAAATTATGAAAAAATTCAATTTACTTTATGTATTCAGCTTGGTGCTCGCCTTGGCATTGGTTTCCTGCTCAGGAGAGGATGGAATGGATGGGCCGATGGGCCTACAGGGAGAGACAGGTCCACAAGGTGAGAAAGGTGATACAGGTACTCCCGGAGACGCAGGAGTCGATGGAACAGACGGTGTGGGCTTTGATGAACTTACCCGGTTTGGTACCATTACCATGGTTTTGGAAGGAAACAGACCCGATTTTCAGGCATTTAGGGATTCTACTGCCTTTAAATTTGTTCCGGTAGAAGCAACAGAAATCCCGTTTAACAATCAACTGGATATCACCGGGAACGAGTTTGAGTTCGATATCCGACGCTTTTTAAGTGCACCGGATGATTTTTTTCAGGAGTCTTATGCCGATTTTAATTTAACCATCACTGATCTTGGCGGGGAGAATGAGACAGTCTCGTTTGCGAGTTTTGCTATTGTAAACTATGCTGTGGTTGGGGAAGACAATAAGTATTTTACCCTCAATAATTCCTTTACTTCGGGCGGTAATGAAACGTCCGAATTTGAATTCACCAATCTCACATTTGACCCAGAGACCAACAACCTAACATTTGCCTACCATTTTGTAGTACAAGGCGAAGGTAATACTTCAGGAAATACCCTAACTGTTTCCGGAACCGTGGATGTTACCGTGTTGCAACCTGTGCAGAGCCTCTAAGAAAAGTGGATATTCACTCAATTTAAGTAATTATGAGAAATAGTATTTTATATATGCTGTGTATTGCCATGACCCTGCTGATGGGCTCATGCTCTGATGGCGAAGATGGCAATCGGGGTGAAATGGGACCTGTAGGAGAGCAAGGGCCAGATGGAGACCCTGGAGATGCTGGAGAACCAGGTGCAGATGGCACAAATGGTCAGAACGGTTTTGGGTACAACGGGCTAGCCCAATACGGATATATCACCATGGTCCTAGAAGGTACCCGCGCGGACAATGTGGCCTTTAGGGATTCCACTTCCTTTAGATTTACTCCTGTAGAAGCAACTGATTTGGAACTTTTCAATGATTTAACCATCAGTGAAGTGGATGATACCATGATTTACGATTTAGGGTTTCAGCGTTTTTTCAGTAATCCGGACGACGAACTCCAAGACTCTTATGTTCGCTTTGATTTAAGAATAGAGGATCTTGGTGAAGAAAGTGAAGAGGTGTTGGAAAATTTTACATTTTTTACCATTGAGAACTATGCCGTTATTGGAGAGGATAACAAATACTTTACCATGAGCGGTGGGTTTGCTCCACTTGATAATACGGTCAGTGATTTTAGCTTTACCGATGTTACCTTTGATTCCGAAACCAACCGATTGACCTTTTCGTACAGCTTGACTGTGGCAGAAGATAGTTTTGGCAACCCAACCGGGAATTCACTGAACATTTCAGGAATCGCAAATGTTATTGTTTTGGAAACTTTGAAGGTTCCGTAAAATCACTCTTCCTTGTTTATGAGAAAATCAAAGGGCAGAACATAGTCGTTTTGTCCTTTATTTTTTAGGTCGTATACCAAGAATCTCGGTTATGAACCCATTGGTCTCTTTTTCAACCGCATCTAAATCTTTGGAAGTAATGCTTGAGGCAATAACATGGTCTCCAACTTCAGGAAAGGCTACTCTTCGCTTTAGTGATTGTGGAGTTCCCAATTGGTCGTACATTTTTAGCATAGCCGGAACCGAGACTACCTTATCCTGAATGGAATCGTTTTTAAAAAAATAGCCCACAAAAACCGGTTGGGTCACTTTTTGGAATGTTTTGGGTTTCATCGTATTGTCTACCAATGTCTGAAGATGGGTTAAGGCTTCCACCCGATATTTTGTGGTCCAATAGTTCTTTTTTATCGCATTCGCCTCAAATTCGTGATAATCCCCCTGCTTGACCCATTTAGCTAATTGAAGGCCCCATGGCCCCGCCAATACTTTGGCATTTTGATCATAAATCTCAATGTTGGGAGAATAGAGAATCAATCCAGCAATATCTTCATCACCACCAGCTAAATGCAATGCCAAAGTACCCCCTGTGGAAGTTGCCATAAGAATCACTTTTTCGCCCAGCTTTTTCCCAACCGCAATGGCTTCTTTTGCTGATGCAATAAGTTCATTGGCCGTTAAATTCAACATAGGTTCCTTCTCAGTCAAACCATGTCCTGCCAAACGGGGAAGATATAAATTACAACCATATCTCTTGGCTGTTTGTATGTGCAAAGGCGCTCCCTCTGCCTGACTTGCAGACCAACCGTGTAAATAAACAATACTATATTCCGTTTTTTGAGGTATACTATCATACCAAATAATTCTGGATTCATTATCCGTCTTAATATTTGACGTTCCTTCTTCCCTTGCCAAAACCATTTTCTCAAGCACTTTTAAATCCGTTGGCACATTCGGTAAAGTCGTATCCAAGTCAGGTTTTTCCACTTTTGGGCCTAAAAAAAGAGAGCCACCAAAAGCACCATCAACAATAATATTCCTTTAAAAAGGTTTTTCAATAACTTCATAAAAACCGGTTTAGCAAGTCGTGTTTCAATTACCGTTTTGGCGATTCCTTAAATATACTACTTTAGTAAAACGTACTTTTATCTTCTTGATGACAAAAATCAAAACGCTACTCAAATACCTTGGACCTGGCCTACTTTTCGCGTCTATGGCCATTGGAACCTCACACCTTGTGTTATCTACCAAAGCTGGAGCCCAATATGGATGGATCATGATAATTCCCATAGTATTGGCAAACGTACTCAAGTATCCCTTTTTCGAATTTGGCATACGATACACAACGGTCACTCAAAAAAGCCTTATTGAGGGTTATTTAAATTTGGGAAGGGGATATCTATGGGTGTACGCCTTCGTTACCCTGATTTCTACATTTACCATTTTGGCCGCACTTTATATTGTTACCACTGGGCTCTTGATGAATCTGTTTCAATTAAATACATTGGATGTTGGTTGGGTTTCCTTAGGATTGTTTGCATTTATTAGCGGAATTCTGATTGTAGGACGCTACAAATTTTTAGAGAATTCCCTAAAAGCCGTTATTACCATACTTTTTATTGCTTTGTTGGTTACCACTTTTTTGGTCATTCAAAAAGGCCCCGTAGCTCCGGTATCCAATTATCAAGCTCCTGAAATATTCAATGAAGTAGGTATTCTTTTTCTTATTAGCTTAATGGGGTGGATGCCTACTGCGGTTGAAGCTTCAGGGTGGGTAAGTCTTTGGAGCATTGAAAATCAAAATACCCAAAAGGATAAACCTTCTTTAAAAATTGCATTACAAGAATTCAACTTGGGATATATTTTGACGGGTGTCTTAGCTATTTTCTTTTTAATTATTGGATGGTTAACCTTATACGGCACAGGAACAGAACTTAGCGGAAGTGCGGTTGTTTTTGCAGACCAAGTGATTACCCTTTTCACTTCTCATATTGGAGGTTGGACCTATAGTCTCATTGCCATTGCCGCGTTCGCTACCATGTTCAGCACCTGTATGACGGCCCACGATGCGGTTACGCGGGTCAGTATAGATGTATTGAAGAAATTATCCCCGAACATGAAATCTTTTAGAGGCAAGAACACTTTTGTCATTGGCATTCTACTTTTGGCCTTTGTTAACTGGATAGTCATCATTGCTTTTGGTGCCAATATGGGAGATTTAGTGGCCTTGGCCACTTTTGTCTCTTTTGTTATGGCCCCCATTGTAGGATGGATGAACCTAAAAGCCGTAAAAAGCAAAGAAGTGCCCAAAGAACATCATCCTAAAACAGGGTTGAAAGTCCTTACATATTCTGGAATTCTTTTTCTCTCCTTATTTGCGCTTTACTATTGTTGGATGCTTGTGAGTTAATCACTCATTGAAGAGGAGGTTGTCATTCAGGACAACTATCAAAGTTCTTTGATTTTTTCTGTGCAGCACTTCCAAACAATATACTCCATTCGTGCAATTGTTAAGGATTTTCTGTTCCCCATAGCCAATACTGTACAAAATATTGGAAGTTGGTACTCCTTTATTAATCAAATACTTTTTTATTGCATCCGATCTAGCTTGGGTAAGTTTAAAATTGGTACTGTTCCCCCCTCTGCTATCGGTATATGTCTCAATCCGAAGTTGGGCCGTGGGAAAAGAATTTATAAATTCAACTACTTTGTCCAATTCATCGGTAATGCTAGAATCCAAATTGGTTCTCCCTCTACCAAAGAAAAACTTTTGAAACTTGACTACTTTTTGCCCCTCCTTTTCCTCAACCAAATCATCATACAAGGATAAACCTATGTCATAATCCTTTTGTAGTAGTGTTTCAATTTCTTCCTTCTTCAGGTTCTTAACAAAGTTGGAAAAACGATGTTTGGTCGACCTTATAGTAATCTCGTCTTGCCATGGAATTTCAAGCCGGTAGTTCCCATCTTCATCGGAGACGGTCTGCTTGAGCACATCCCCATTTGCCCCCAATAACTGAATAGACGCAGTACCCACATTTTCTTTGGAATCGTATGCTTTTACCACCCTACCTTTTACCGTAATTGTTTTTAACCCCGGTTTCTCCGCAACACGGAAACCATATATATCGTCACCGCCTTTACCTCCTTTTCGGTTTGAAGCAAAATATCCCAAAAGTCCAGCTCCTTCGTTTCGAATGACCATGCCAAAATCATCTTCTATGGAATTGATTCCTGAACCTAAATTAACAGGTATGCTAAAACTATCTCCATCTTCAATGGTGCTTTGGTAAATGTCCATTCCACCTAGGCCATAAAAAACATCCGAAGCAAAGTAAAAACTGTTTTCAAATATGAACGGGGAAATTTCATTGCCTGGAGAATTTATGCGAGGGCCCAAATTGACCGGAGATGACATGATTTGACCATTATTGGTAGCCACATAGTACAAATCTGTGCCTCCATAACCATCTTCAAAATCAGCCGCAAAATAGAGCCTTCCCGTAGCCTCTTCATAAAATGGATAATAGAACGAAGTACTTAGGTCTCTGAATAAGAGCTGTGGTGTTCCTTCAAGGGGTATTTTAGCAATAGAAAGCGCGTTTTTTCCATTTTCATCAAATACCAAATTTCCATTCTTCGTATTGGAGGCTACATAAAAAACCGTCTTTAAATCCTTTGAATAATACGGTGTTGCCTTGTGATAGTTGGAAGTTGGTATGTCCGAAAAAACTCTTAGATTGTCCACTTGACCATCATCAAAGATATCTGCCCTAAAAATCTTAAGAAATGCCACCCCAGAAGCATTTTTTTTCTTCACCTCTTGATTTCTATCACTTGAAAAAAGAATTTCATCCTCAAAAAAAGTTGGGGAAAAATCAGATTGAGGGCTGTTGACCCTCGCATTAAATATTCGATAGTCCAAACGTTCCCCCTGATCTTGTTGCCTTAAAAGCGACACATTGAATTCTGCATTTTCCAGCAACTCTCCGGAGAATGAAGCTGATTTTTCGTTTAACAGAGAATCAACTTTAGTAAAATCTGAAGTTGCGGAAAGACTTTGCAACATCATATTAAACTGAAGGCTACTTAATAGCGAAGTATCCTTCTCATACACTTTTGCGTAGACCTTTGATGCTTTATCGAATTTTCCAACCTTATAATACGAATCCGCTAGGTTCAAAACCTGCTTGTCGCTTAATAAAGTTCCTTTGGCTTGTTCACTTTCATATGCAGTTATCGCCTGATTGTATGAATATTGAAAAAAGTAATCATCACCTTTTAACCTTTTTCCTTGACCAAATAGTGATACTCCTGTCAAACCAAGGACCACGAACAAGTATATATTTCGTTGTAAAGTCATATTAGAAGAATCTTGGTGAATCTATTTGTTTTGGTTTGCCCTTCTTTGATTTATCCTTGTTCCCAGATTTATTTCTTGAATTGGAACCTCCCCGACCCAAGTAAAATTTCATAATGGCTTCGTGCGAGCCTCCGCTAAACTCTCCCAATCCATTTGTATTATAATCATACGCATATCCTAGAAAAATACCATTGGACACCTGAAAACCTACTAAACCACTGACCGCATTGTCAAAACGATACGCCCCTCCAATGGTAAAAGCGTCCAAAAACTGAAAATTAGCAGAGAGGTTAACCGTTACTGGTGCTCCTTCCATATAATTTACCAAAAGTGCGGGTTTAAACTTGGTCCTATCCGAAATATCAAAAACATAACCCCCAATAAGAGTAAATTGTAAATTGTCTTCAACCACCGTAGCTACTTCATCATTATACAGACCATTGGTCAAAAAGTTTGGTGCCGAAACTCCGGTATACCAGTTATCTTCATACAAAAACACACCTGCTCCAACAATGGGATAAAAACTATTCAAAGGCTCACCGGTTGTTACGGGATCATTGGGGTCATTGAAAGTCCCTTCAGAAAAGTCCAAATTAAGCAAGGAACCACCTCCAGAAAGTCCAAAGGACAATTTGGTTTCATCGGATAAGTTTATTTGATAGGAATATGAAACTGTAATAAACGTTTGGTCCGAGGGTCCAAGGGCATCATTTATAACATTGAGTCCCAAACCCATTCTTTCATTGTTAAGCGGAGCATTTATACCGAATCTAAGTGTAGTAGGTGCCCCAGGAACATCTATCCATTGCGCTCTGTACAAACCTGAAATATCCAAGTTTTCCACTGTACCCACATAGGCCGGATTAAAACTACCCACATTGTACATATATTGTGTGTATTGAGGCTCTTGCTGAGCGAAACAAACGCTTAAGGAAACCAAAAATGCGACAAAAGTGCTTCGTACTATATTCATCCTCCACATCATCTTATCGAATTATTTGAATCCATCCTTTTTGCGGTTCAGTTCCATTACCCAAATCCAAAACATAGAAGTAAGTACCTTTTGGTAAATTTCCGTTACTCCCGGTTCCATCCCATGAACCATCGTACCCATTTGCTTCAAATACGCTATTGCCATATCGGTCGAATACTTCCAATCTATTATTTGAAAACTCGTTGTTGGGGTCAACAAATCTCAGCGTATCATTTATTCCATCGCCATTGGGAGAGAATATATTACACAAGGTACCGGGTTCCGAACACGGACTTTGGGTTACATTTATAGTAGCTGTCGCTGTGTTATTAGCAGCGTTATTATCAATGGGGAAGGATGAATCGATGGTAACCGTATTGGATAATTGTCCGATTGCTAGTACCCTAACCGTAATTTCCAAAGTCACTGCTTCCTCATCACCAGAAAGCTCTGGAACGGTCCACAGGCCAGAGGAATTATCAAAACTTCCAACTGAAGCTATATCTGATACATATTCGAATCCAGCATTTAGCTGAATTGGGTCATTGGCCACAATATTCAAAATCCTATCTGACATTATATTTTCAAGAGTAATTCTAAATGTAACTTCTGTACCCAATAAAGGCGTTAAATTTCCACCCACCACTTCTTTGGTAATGGCCAAATCAATAGGCATTGGATTACAGGAAGGAATCAAGAACGGGTCACATGCATCCAATGGGTCTGTGGCCACTTCAGGTACAGCCGTTGTGCTGGGGTCATCCCTCACCAATACCTCTTCACCGTCCGTTAATCCATCCCCATCTGTATCTGGATTGTTCGGGTTAGTTTCAAGACTCAGCTCCTCAGAATCCCTAAGTCCATCCCCATCACTATCCACAATACAAGCACTTACAGAAATGGTCACTTGAACGGAGGTATCAACACAAGGTGGTATGGCATTGTTTGTAGTGTACTCAAATATGTAATCTCCACCAGGTTGTCCTTCAAAATCCGTACTATTTCCAGTACCAATAACCACAGTACCACCGGTTGGTTGTGATATCAAGGCCCAAACCCCCGGTTCAGCACCTGTTAGCGTATCATCTAAATCAATTACCGTAGGACCTCCATTACCTGCAACATTACAAGCAGAGGTATTCTCTGGAGTTCCGGGAGAAGGATTATCGTTGATGGTAGCTACCACTTCCGTTCTTGGTGAGGCACAGTCATTCAAGGTTGCTTCCACAAAGAAAGAGGTAGTTGTTGTAAGGCTTGGGGTTTCAAAAGAAGGCCCTGTGCCCAAAATTGCACCGCCAGTTGCATTTGCATACCAAGCTAATGTGCCATCATCGGAAGTAGCATTCAATGTGACAGTACCAACACCGCAGCGGGAACCAGGCGTTGTCGTCAGCACAGATGGTGTAATCGTTCTACTCAAGGTAACCGTTAAAATCGGACTTGCACATAAATTGACTTCATCATAGAAAAAACCAAAATAGGATGATGCTGCTAAGACATTACCATCAAAAAAAGCAGCTGTATTGGTTATATCAGAATCCAAACTCCATGTAAGCACAGTCCCTGGTGGAGCCGTATTGGTAACGTAGTCATTTAGATCGGCGATTACTACATCACAAAATTCCAAGGGTTGGGATGGGTCCAAACTAGGAGCAGTGCTTCCTGCGTTGCATGGACCTGCGAAGTCATCGTTAACAATTGTCCCAGTTCCAGTGTCGTTATTTATAGTGGCATTAACGGAAGGAGCACTAAGAACAACCGTAAAATCTTCGTTTCCTTCTATATCTGCATCCCCGTTGACTGTAACTGTCACCGTAGTGTTAGGGTTGCCGTTTGTTATTGTTCCAGGACTGTTTACTATCGCGGTGTAGTCTGTACCGGCTTGCGCTGACCCATCATTGGTATTCACCGTAAAGTCAATATCACCTAGTGCATTACCTCCGCCATCTACGCTGACTATAAAATCAAAAGCAGTAGTCCCTGCATTACCTTCTGATAAGGTGACATCGCTTATACTAATTGCTGCAATATCGTCACTTTCAATGGTCACTGTCGCGGAGTTGTCTGGCGCAGCACCCACTGTATAGCCTGTGCCTGCGTCAAGGGTCACGATTACTGTCTCATCGGGCTCTACATTACTATCATCAACTGGGGTAAGCGTTATCGTAGCATCCTGCTGGCCGTTGGCAATGTCCACACTGCCTGATAGTGCATCAAAGTCGCTGCCCGAGATCGCCGTACCACCTACGTTGTAATTCACGGTTATCGCACTGCCCGCGTTGTTCACCGCATCCAAACTTACTGTGTACTGGCCCGTATCTATACCTGCTTCCACAGCAGTATTATCATTAGCTGTTATGGTGGCAACGAAAACGTCATCATTTTCAATGGTAACCGTCGCCGAGTCGTCGGGAGCGGCACCGACCGTGTAGCCCGTGCCCGCGTCAAGGGTCACGACCACGGTCTCGTTGCCCTCAATGTCACCGTCGTCGATTGGGGTAAGGATTATCGTGGCCGACTGCTGCCCGTTGACAATATCAATACTGCCCGACAGCACAACAAAATCACTTCCAGAGGTAGCCGTACCGCTTACCGTATAATCCACCGTGATTGTACCGCCAGTATTAACCGTATTGAGGCTCACCGTATACTGCCCGTTGGTAGGGCCCACCTCGGTAGCCGTGTCGACATTGGCCAATATCGTGGCAATCGGATCGTCATCTTCGATAAATACATCGGCTCTATCCTCAGTCACCAATCCTGATATAGGAAAAAGAGTAGCATTACTTGAATTATCTATTCTAACCCTAACTGTTTCTTGCCCTTCTATATTGGTGTCATCTATGGGTGTTAGGGTAATTGTTCCTGTTTGCGAATTGTTAGGTATGGAGATTGATAAGGGTAGCGCAACGAAATCCAAACCAGAAGTAGCCGTAGAAGCACCTCCAATAGCGTAAACAATTGTTATCGCTGAACCTGTTCCGTTAACCGCCCCTAAATCGATAGTGTATTCACCTGTGTCAAGCCCGCTTTCCGAAGCGCTATTATCAGTCGCAGAAATTGTGATTAGTCCTATATCATCATTATTAATGATAACAACTGCAGTATCTGATATGTCAACTGCCACAGCTGTACCCGTAAGGTTATCCATTGCGATAGTCACGGTTTCATCCAATTCAACAACTGTATCGCTAGAAGGATCTAAATCGAAAGTTTCGGTCTCACCTATTGTTCCATCAAAATCAATAGTAAGGCTACTCACCTGCGCATAATCACCATCCGAGAGTGTTGCAGAACCATCAATAGTAGAAACCTCCAAGGAAAAACCTCCCGGCACCGCAGCATCCAAAGTCAACGTTACTTGAATTGCGCCTCCGTCTTCATCGCCATTCGTATTGTCAATGGTTACAGTTTGCCCAAACCCATTTATCCAAATAAAAAGAAAAAAAGGAAGTGCAAAAAGTAGCTTTCGATCACAATTAGAACGATTTGAATTTGAGGTTTTATTTAGCATAAATGAGACCTAGTCCTTATATTTTTAACAGGGCCAGCATAAGTAATTATTAAAAATTTGGGAGGGAATCAATATTACTAAAAAAAGGAAGATTGACCCAACTTTGTAGTTTAAATCTACGTTTCTGGGATAAACTACTTTTATCCTAAGAATCCTAGAGAATCATACCGATGCGGAAGCAGTTTCCATTCCGGAATCAATTTTTCTCACCAAACCTTGCAAAACCTTGCCTGGTCCTACCTCAACAAAAGATGTAGCACCATCTTTTACCATGTTTTGTACACTTTGGGTCCATTTTACCGGAGCTGTCAATTGTGCTATGAGGTTGGCCTTGATTTCCTCTGGGTCATTCACTGCCGATGTAGTCACATTCTGATAGATTGGACATTTAGGAACATTGAATGCTGTGGCTTCAATAGCAGCCGCTAGTTCCTCCCGAGCTGGTTCCATAAGCGGAGAATGAAAAGCTCCCCCAACGGGTAACAATAAGGCCCTACGTGCCCCTGCTTCCTTAAAACTTTCGCAGGCTGTATTTACTGCGTTCACCTCCCCTGAAATAACCAATTGTCCAGGGCAGTTATAATTTGCAGCCACAACGATTCCGGTCGTTTCCTTGCATATTTTTTCCACAACATCATCATCCAATCCCAATACGGCAGCCATGGTACTTGGTTGCAACTCACATGCTTTTTGCATGGCCATTGCTCTTTGGGAAACCAATTTCAGGGCATCTTCAAAATTTAAGGTATTGTTGGCCACCAGTGCAGAAAATTCACCCAAAGAATGTCCTGCAACCATATCTGGCGTAAAGGCATCTCCTAAAACTTTGCTCAATATTACGGAGTGAAGAAATATGGCGGGTTGTGTTACTTTGGTCTGCTTAAGCTCTTCAACCGTGCCTTCGAACATGATGTCTGTAATCGAAAACCCTAAAATATCATTTGCTTGCTCAAAAAATTCTTGTGCCAAAGGATGGTTTTCGTATAAATCCAAGCCCATTCCTACAAATTGAGCCCCTTGTCCGGGAAAAACATATGCCTTCATTCGTGTTTATTTAGTTGGTTGCAAAAGTAGGGATATTTTAGCTCGATTATTCTTTAAACCACCCTGCATATTTTACGTAAGCATCAGCAATTCTATCAATCTCACCTGAAATCAGTTCCTGACTAACATCCTTTATTTTCTTTGCAGGAATTCCCGCATAAATGCTCCCTGCCTCAACATGTGTCCCCATGGTTACTACTGCTCCTGCTGCAATTATGGAATTGCTTTCAACTACACAATCATCCATAATAATACTACCCATTCCTATCAAAACATTATCCTTAACCGTACAACCATGCACTATAGCATTGTGACCAATGGAAACATTGTTTCCGATATCAGTGGGCGATTTTTTATAGGTACAATGAATCACAGCTCCATCCTGAACATTCACTTTATTACCCATTTTAATGTAATGTACATCACCTCTCAACACGGCGCTGTACCAAATACTGCATTCATCTCCCATGGAAACATCGCCTACAATCACCGCGTTTTCCGCGATGAAACAATCTTCACCCATTTTTGGGGTTTTTCCCCTAACTGATTTTATAATCATAGTCTTTATTGAAAATAAGCCAATAATGTAGATTTTTTTGAAGCTGAAACCGAAAGTTCTTTACCATTGGACAAAACTACACTGCCTCCTTTGCCCTTTCTGTATCGTACCACTTCCCCAACATTCACCAAGTACGATTTATGAATACGTGCAAAAAAGTACTCAGATAACGCATCTTCAAAATATTTTAAGGTTTTGCTCACCAATATTTTTTTGTTCTCCAAGTAGATCTCCGTGTAATTATCATCGGCTTTGCAAAAGAAAATCTCGGCAACATCCAGTACCTGAAAACCATCTTGCTGAGGCACCGTAATCTTACCTTCGGCTTTGCTGGATTTTGCTTTTAGTACCTGACCTTCCAATGCATTTTCCTTTTGTTTGATATCCACAACGTAATCAACTGCTTTAACCAACTCATCAATATTTATGGGTTTCATCAAATAATATGCAGCATGGTTGTTCAGGGCATCCATCGCATATTGATTGTAAGCGGTAACGAAAACGGTCTCAAAAGTGCGATTAGGAACCTTATCCAATAAATCAAATGCATTGCCAAATGGCATTTCAACGTCTAAAAAAACCAAATCAGGACTGTGCGTCTTAATTAGTTCCAGACCCTCTGTTATATTGGAAGCTTCTCCCAAAACCTGCACTTTTGGACAATATTTCACCAAATAATTCTTAAGGATTTCCCTACTGGTGGCTTCGTCTTCCACTATTATAGTGCGTAGTTCGGTCATCTTTTCTTCAATTTTAGGGTAACTTTTGTGCCTGAACTATCTTGTTTTAAATCACTCACTTCCACCTCAATTTGGTTACCATGCATTCCATTCAATATATCCAAGCGCCTTTTGATGTTACCCATTCCTTTGGACTTCTGTTTTTTCTGATGTTGCGTTTTGAGTTTTGCCGACTTTTTCCTTCCTATTCCATCGTCAGAGATTTCAATTTTCAAAGTATCAATATCCACGGAATCCATACGAATATGAAGCATACCCTTTTCTTCCTTATACCGAAGTCCATGCCATATCGCATTTTCGATATAGGGCTGTAATAACATTGGGGGTATTTTAAAAGCTTCTATATCTATGGATGGGTCAATATCAATTTTATAATCAAACTTATCCTCAAATCTGGAATGTTCCAACTTCACATACAGTTCAAGCAATTCCAGTTCTTTGGACAAGGAAATAAAATCTTCTTCCGAGTTTTCCAGCACGCTACGCATTAAAACCGAAAACTCACTTAAAAAACGATTGGCACTTCGCTCATCACTCTTCGCGATAAAATTGTTCACGGAATTCAATGCATTGAAAATAAAATGCGGATTCATTTGTGTACGAAGTGACTTCAAAGCCAAAAGGTTATTGGCCAGTTTCTGCTGTTTGTTGCTTCGGTAAAAGAAAAAAGCCGTGGAAGCCAATAATAGGATTCCCATAAGAAGCGTGTAAATAATCCATTTTTGACGCTTACTGTTTTCCTCAAACAACTGTTGTTCAGTTAAAGCAAGATCATATTTGCTTTGGGACAATTGCCGTTCTTGTTCCAGGCTTGATATTCTATTTTGACTTGTGGCTATCTCTCTATTAAAACGAGCTGCTCTAGATATTTCCTGTTCCTTACGGATATACAAACTATCTACCACAGCCACGTAATTTTGATAGGATTCCAAGGCTTTGGTAAAGTCACCCTTATATCGATATACTTCAGATAGTTTCCGAGTAGCATCCTTTTTTACGACCAAATCGTTTTCCGTATCGGCTTCAACAATACTTTTTTGCAAATAGGGTATGGCCTCATCCAACTTGTTTTGAGCGATGTATGCATTGCCAATCTTATAATTGATGCGTTGAGCAGTAATTGAATCCCTACCACCCTCTGAAACAAGTCCTTTGTTGGCTTCCTTGGGCAACTGTTCCAACTCGTCCAAGCTTTGTTTTCTTAGTTGAATCTCCTCGTCAAATCTATTTTTATCGTTATAAAAATCGGCGACCTTTTCATTCTCCTTGACCACCCTTTCTGGCGCCGAGCTTCTAGATAGGTTCAATGAATTGGTATAAAATCCTTCCGCTTCCAGAACCTTGTCCTGATTCGCAAAACTGTCTCCTATTTTTGAGTTCAGGTCGATTATTTTTGATGACAGTTGATTCTTTTCAGCAATCTTCAGGCCTTCTCGGTAAAAGTCTTCTGCTTTTGCAAAATCCGACAGTCCATTGAACGCATCCCCTAAAGTTTCGAAGAGTTCCACGCGCTGGCTTGCAGTTAGGTTCTTAGTTTTAATCAAAGGGGTCAATTCAGCTTCAACTTTTCCAAAGTCTTTATTATCCAAATACGCCTTTGCCAATAGTAAAGTAGTTTTTGAAGTTTTTTTTGCCGAAAGGGCATCTTTAAAGTTAGCAATGGCCAGGTCATATTGCAGGTGATAGGAATAGATTTCCCCTAAAGCAGTAAGTGATTCAGAAAGTTCATTTTTATTGCCTCTTTTTCCTAAATCCCCTATGGACTTTGCTATGAAATCAATACTTTTTTCTAAGTCTGCTGTCTTATAATGCAACGCGGAATCCAGATACCTCTTATGATTCAAAGCACCTCTGGAAGCTTTTCTTTTATAAACCGAGCTTTCCCTTGCTTCGGCATACCCCTCAACCAAAACATCAACATCCTCGCCGGAAGTGATACGGTGTTCAACAGTTTCAAACTCGGGACTTTGGAAAATAATTATATCTCCAATGGCCGCTCTGATTCTAAATTCACCCAAGGCATTAGTGAGTGTGTATTCCCCTTTATCCGTAGATACTTCAACTCCACTTATTGCAGCATAGTTTTCTCTTCCCTTTACCGAACCCTCTATGACAATGGTAGCCCTGTTGGAATCAACCTGACCCCATCCCGAAGTACATGCCAACAGTACCATTAATACTATGTAAACTTTCTGTTTCATTCTAAGAGAATACCCTGTAAACTTAGTTCATATTGCTGGGTTTAAAAAATGACAAGAGGTGTCAAACCCGTGGGTATACACTAAAATTTCAGGCCTTACGAAGCAAGAAAACCCATTCACTCACCGAAAGAGCCGATTCCCTCATTACTGATTTTTAGACCAAAAAGATGGAAATACTTTTAACACATCATAATTCAATCAAAAGCATGAAAAAAGCAACACAAAAACGATTTTGGAAGTTTATGACAATCCTAGCAATAGGTTTCTTGAGCGTATTTATTTTCCGGGTCATTTATAATCACACCAATCCCTCAGAACATACACCAATAGGTAACCCAATGATTTTACTGGAAAAGTCCTTTGCATTGGAAGATAGAAGGAATTACGCATCAATTAAATACCAAGGACCTGACCAATCTTCCTCGAACCTCGATCAGAAATATGAGAAGATTGCCAACATTGATGCCATTTCCAATCAGTTTGATAGAGATGAAGCACAGGTTAGGGATGAAATAAAAAAACTCAAGGGATTGATTCAGTTTGAAAACAAGAACGGCAATGAAGGCCATAGACGTTTGGAAGTTGTTATTGGTGTTCCCCCTGAGAGTTTTGATGGTCTGTTCCAAAATCTAGTCAAGATTGGGAATGTTCAATCCAAAGAGATTACCAAGAAGGACAAAACAAATGAATACAGGGAGTTAAATGCGAAAAAACTATCCCTTGAAAAAACCAGGGCGTCTCTTATCGACCTAAAATCAAAAGGTGGAAAAATCAATGAATTCATGCTTTTGGAAAATCGAATCTTGGACATTGAGCAACAATTACAGGAATTAGGTGTCAGTTTGGGAAGTTTTGATGCTGAAAATGAATTCTGCACCATAAACTTCACCCTAACCGAGAGAGCGATTATTCAAATAGGGTTCATCGATCATATGATGAATGCCTTGGAATGGACCGTGATATTTTATATGAAACTACTGGCCCTAGGGGTTTTAATGTCCCTATTCGGGTATTTAGCCTTGAATATTATAGAAAAAATAAAAACAAATAATTAATAAATCATCGAATTATGAAACGAATAAAATATGTATTGGGAATAGCACTATTTGCATTCACTTTTGGGGATGTGTATAGCTGTAACATCAAATCAGAAAAACCAAAAAGAATTGCGCTCACCACAAAATACGTGGACGAAAAACCATCCAAACAATATGTGAAATTAGCTTTGCTGTTGGATACCAGTAATAGCATGGACGGACTTATTAATCAGGCAAAGTCACAACTTTGGGACATTGTAAATGAGTTCACCTATGCCCGTTGTGGAAATGAGGTGCGACCTGAACTTAAGATAGCACTTTACGAATACGGAAATGATAATCTCTCTTCGCGCGAAGGATATATTAGACAGGTTTTGGGCTTTAGCAGTGATTTGGATGAAATCTCGGAAAAACTATTTTCCCTTACTACTAATGGTGGTGAGGAGTATTGTGGAGAAGTTATTCATACTTCTTTGAAGCAATTGGATTGGGGAAAGAATGCGGACGATTTAAAAATGATTTTTATAGCCGGAAACGAACCATTTACGCAAGGAAAGCTAAATTATAAGGATGCAGCTCTAAATGCCAAAGAGAAGGACGTTATTGTAAATACCATATTCTGTGGAAATTACGAGCAAGGCATCTCTACAAAATGGAAAAATGGAGCTACAATAACAAGTGGAGAGTACATGGCCATTGATCATAATCGGCAGGTGGTTCATATTGATACACCGTACGATGATGTAATCATTAAATTGAATACTCAGTTGAACAATACGTATATCTCATATGGTTCTTTGGGAGCTGCAAAAGAAGCATCCCAAGCTACTCAAGACTCTGAAGCATATAAGGTAAACAAAGGTGTTGCTGTAAAGCGCTCTGTGAGTAAAAGTTCTAGACTTTATAAAAATTCAAAATGGGATTTAGTGGATGCCGTGGAAGAGGCCGAGGTCGAATTGGATGAAATCAAAGAAGAAGATTTGCCAAAGGAACTCCGCGGAAAATCAGAAAAGGAAATGAAGGAATATATTGAAAACAAAAAGGAAGAACGCAAGCGCATCCAGAAGGAAATACAGGATTTGAATGTTAAGCGGGAAGCCTACATTGCCAAAAACCAAAAACAGGAAAAGGGAGAATTGGAAAATGCGTTATTGAACGCAATCAAGAATCAAGCAGCTAAGAAGGATTATACGTGGGATTGATTGAATGGTTTTAGCTGCTGAGAGAATGGTCCGTTGGTAACAACGGGCCATTTTAATTATTGGCAGCGGGGCAATAACAATCGTATCGTTTTTCCTGGTCGTTCTGACCAAAATCGTAACCCAAAGTAATTTGATGGAAACCTCCGTTGTCAAATCGGATATCCCCAGATTGATAAGAGTAGTTGTAAGAAACTAGGAAATTCTTGTAGTTCACCCCAACTATTGGTGTAAAAAGCTGCAAACGTTGCTCTCCAAAACTACCATCTTGCTGAAACTGTGCTCCATCAAAACTTCTGCGGTAAGAAAGTCCGCCCCAAATGGTACCGAACTGAACATCGCGATAGACCTTTGCATTGAAATCCACAGTGGCTTCCTCAGTAAACTCGGTCAATTGTAAAAGTACCGAAGGTTCAATCCGAGTTTTTCTTCCAAAAACATAGCCCGCAGAAATCAAGTACCTTCTTAGGTTGTCCACCCTAGGCACTACAAGATTGTCCGGGTCGTCTGCCCTACCTATACGATATATTTCCCTAGCCGAAGCCAAAACATTCAATACGGTAAAATGTGAATAAAATTCACGGTAATTATAAGAAACACCTAGGTCAAAATTGAAGTAAGAACTTGTAATTTTTGAACCAGCAATAGCGGGGTCAAAAGCAACAGATCTAAACTCTGTCTCATCTACACTGCTAAGCAATGCTGTAGCGCTCAATCCAAAAGAAAGTTGGTTTAAGGTTCTGAAATCACCTGCCAACTGTAGATGGTGTGCATAAGTGAATTTGAAGCCCGTTTGAGAATGAAAACCATTGGCATCGTTGAATACGATACCACCTATACCGCTTTTTTCACCTATCCTGGAATTGATGTTCAACGTTTGAAGATTTGGCGCATCTTCCACATCAAACCACTGCTTCCTTGCCGTGAGACGAATTTTGGTACCTTCACTAATACCGGCCATGGAAGGATAAACCAAATAGTAGTTATCAGCGAGATAATCAAAATAAACGGGAATACCTTCTTGAGCTTTTGATGTAAAGACACAACAGAAGAGGACGAAGGTTGATAGTATTAAACAGCGTCTCATGAACGGATTGGGGCTATGGTTGATGTATATAGGCAATCAAACATTTCTATAACGGTATATGTGATACATTATTATGCAGCTTGCCCTTCATCTTTTACTTTGGTATTTTTGTATAAATTCTCAGCTATGAAAGAATACAATATAACAGTTATACAAACCAACAACCCCAAAATACTAAAGTTTGAGGCAAATCACTTCCTGGTAAAGGGCAATTATGAGTTCAAAAACATAGATGATACCCAAGAATCACCCTTGGCTCAGCAATTATTCTACCTTCCATTTATAAAAACCGTTTATGTTTCAGGGAATTTTGTTGCCTTGGAGCGTTTTGACATTGTGGAATGGGAAGACGTTAAGGATGAAGTGGCCCAACAACTGGTTGAATACTTGAATGCTGGACAGGTTGTGGTGAATGAGGAAACCACCAACAAAAAAGAAGCTATTACCGTATATGCAGAAGTGACTCCCAATCCAGCTGTAATGAAGTTTGTGGCCAACAAAAAAATTGTTCCTACCATCTACGAATTCAAGAATATTGATGAGGCCAAAGACTCTAAATTGGCTCAAGAGTTATTCCACTTTCCTTTTGTAAAAGAGGTGTTTTTTGACCAAAACTACGTTTCAGTCTCCAAATACGATATGGCAGAATGGGAAGATGTAACCTTGGAACTACGTGAGTTTATAAGAAACTTCCTTGCAGATGGAAAAGAAGTGGTATCCGAAAAAGCCATGGAGGTCACCAAAAATGCATCCAATACCGCAGCATTGGATACGGATTACGATGACACTTCTCTTCAAATTATTGATATTTTGGAAGAATATGTAAAACCGGCCGTAGCGAGCGATGGAGGCAATATTCTTTTTCAATCCTATGAAGAGGACAGTAAAACTGTCAATGTAATACTGCAAGGTGCCTGTAGTGGTTGCCCGTCTTCTACCTTTACGCTAAAAAATGGTATTGAGACCATGTTAAAAAATATGATGGGCGACAAGGTGAATGAAGTAGTAGCCATAAATGGGTAATTACTCGTGTTTTGGGTGAGCTCAACTGCTCAATTTTTGCTAACTTCAATAAATTTTAAAAACATTGACCATGGCAGTTTTAAAAGTAATTGAAGTATTGGCAAATTCAGATGAAAGCTGGGAACAAGCAGCTAAAAATGCACTGGAACAAGCCTCAAAATCCGTAAACAATATACGCTCAGTGTATATTAATGAACAAAGTGCCTCCGTAAAGGATGGAAAAATTGATGATTATCGGGTAAACGTCAAGATTACCTTTGAAGTAAAATAGTTTCAAGGGGATGCCAATACACTAAAGCGCCTTATTGGCGCTTTTTTTACTCTCAATTAAGAAATATTGATGAATTCAAGATTCATATTTACTCAATTTCTGTTTTTTATTCTACTTGGCTGCACCCAAAAACCAAAAGAAGTGACCCACAAATACACGAACGACCTTATTCACGAAACAAGTCCCTATTTATTGCAACATGCTAATAATCCTGTGAATTGGGAAGCATGGAAACCTGAGGTTTTAGAGCGTGCCCAAAAAGAGGACAAATTATTGATTATTAGTATTGGGTATGCCGCATGTCACTGGTGCCATGTAATGGAACATGAATGTTTTGAAAATGAAGAAGTGGCCCAAATCATGAATGACAAATTCATCAACATAAAGATTGACCGTGAAGAAAGACCCGATGTTGACCAAATCTATATGGACGCCATCCAATTAATGTCCGGGCAAGGGGGATGGCCCCTGAACATTGTGGCGCTTCCCAATGGCAAGCCTTTCTGGGGTGCCACCTATGTTCCCAAAGAGAACTGGATAAAATCATTACAACAACTTTCAGACCTATTTAAGAATGAGCGTCCTAGAGTAGAGGAATACGCAAATAGCCTCTCTCAAGGAATAACTGCCATCAACTTGGTTGAAACTCAAGAAAATACATCACTTTACAGTTTAGAGCAATTGGATACTTCGGTCAAAAAATGGTCCCAATCTTTTGACACCTATTTAGGTGGCTACAAAAGAGCTCCAAAATTCATGATGCCCAATAATTGGGAGTTTTTGTTGCATTATGCGAGCTCCATAGAGCCTGAATTGATGGAATATGTGGACACTACCCTAACCCGAATGGCGTATGGGGGGATCTTTGACCATGTTGGGGGAGGATTTTCAAGATACGCTGTGGACACCAAATGGCATGTTCCCCACTTTGAAAAAATGCTCTATGACAATGGGCAATTGGTCAGTCTGTATTCGAAAGCCTACGCCAGTACTCAAAATAACTTGTACAAGGAAGTGGTGGAGAAAACCATCGATTTTGTACTGGAGGAACTTAAAGATGAAAACGGAGGGTTTTATTCTTCTTTGGATGCTGATAGCTTGGACGAAAATGGACATTTGGAAGAAGGAGCTTATTACGTTTGGAATGAAGAAGAACTTAAAAGCATCTTGGGCGATGACTTTTCGTTATTCAAGGAATATTACAATATCAATTCATACGGTCATTGGGAAGAAGGAAACTATGTGTTGATTCGTGATAAATCAGATACTGAAATAGCTGAGGCGAAAGACATTAGTGTTGCCGAACTTAATGATAAGATGAATCATGCGCTTTCTCTTCTAAAAGAAGAGCGCTCCAAACGTGAAAAACCAAGGTTGGATGACAAAATCCTTACTTCCTGGAATGGATTGATGTTAAATGGACTAGTAGATGCCTACCGATATCTTGGAAATGAGCAGTATTTAAATTTGGCCTTGGAAAATGCCAAGTTCATTGAAGAAAATATGATGAAGCAGGATTATTCCTTGTTCCGGAATCATAAAAACGGAAAAAGTAATATCAACGCTTTTTTGGAAGATTATGCTACCGTAATTGAGGCCTTTCTAAATCTATACCAAGTAACTTTTGAAGATAAATGGTTGGACCATGCCAAAAATCTCCTTGATTATTCTCAAAAGCATTTTTTGGATGAAAGTTCCAAAATGTTCTATTTCACTTCGGATGAAGACCAATCCCTTATACGAAGAAGTATTGAGACCAATGACAACGTTATTTCAGCCTCAAATTCAATAATGGCCAAAAACCTTTTGAAGTTTCACAAGCTTTTCCCAGATGAAGGATATGGTGATTTGGCCCAAGAAATGTTGCAAAATGTTCAATCTGATTTTGAAAGGAGTGCACAAGGATATGCCAATTGGCTTCATTTGATACTCTATGAACAGCAAAATTTTCACGAAATAGCGATTGTGGGGGAAGACTACAAAAAGGTGGGTATGGAAATAGCAAAAAAATACCTACCCAACAGTATTTTGGTAGGATCAAAAAAAGAAGGGAAATTGGATTTGTTGCAAAACCGCTACAACGAAGGGCAGACTCTTATCTACGTATGTATTGAAGGAGCCTGTAAGCTGCCTGTCAATTCATCCAAAGCGGTATTTGAACAACTTAAAAATTAATAAAACAAACCCCTACGAATTATTGGGCCAAGTGTTTAATTTTGTTTCACAATACATAGTCAGGTTATGGAAGAATTAAAAAATCTTGAGAAGCATCTAGAAAACGCCATTGAATGGTTTTGGGATATTATTCCCAATCTCATCCTGGCCATTATTATTTTAGTTGTTGGTTGGTGGATGGTTAGGTTCATTAACAAGATGGTTGGTAAATTTTTTGATAAAAAAGACTACGAACCTACATTGGAAAGCTTTATCCAGAGTTTTATAAATGTTTCCCTAAAGGTGCTTTTGTTTGTAGTTGTAGTTACCCAATTGGGAGTAAAGTCCTCATCCTTAGTGGCAATGATAGGAGCTGCTGGACTTGCCATTGGATTAGCCCTGCAAGGGTCGTTGGCTAATTTTGCTGGAGGTGTACTTATATTAATATTCAAGCCTTTTAAGGTTGGGGATTGGATTTCTGCCCAAGGGCTGGATGGTAGTGTTAAGCAAATTACCATTTTCAGTACCAAACTCAATACTTTTGGAAATCAGATTGCCATTATTCCAAATGGTCAGCTATCCAATGGGAGTATTGTTAATTATGACGGTGAAGCTAATCGAAGGGAGAACTACAAGGTTGGAATAAGTTATGACTCCAATATAAAAACTGCCAAAGACATATTATTGGCCATTTGTGAAGAAGATGAACGCATCCTTAAAGACCCTGCCCCGGAAGTGTATGTGGACAGCCTCGGAGATAGTTCCGTAAATCTTACTCTCCGCTTTTGGGCACCCAACAATGTCTTTTGGCCCGCCCGTTTTAATGTAATAGAGCAATCCAAGTTAAGATTTGATGAAGCAGGAATTGAAATTCCATTCCCACAACGTGTGGTTCACGAAGCTGCTACGGATTAGGTTTTCTTGCCCTGCAAGACAAAGTCTTTAAGATAATAGGGCTCGAAATAAGCTACATCTTCAAATAGCTTTTGTTCAAATTTTTGATGTGCAATAACGGCCATTTCATTAGCTGAAGGCATAAGGGAATCATCAAACACAAAATTGGAGTAGTTAAAAGTTTCACTGCACTTGGTCGCACCACTTCCAACTACATAGATTTTTTGATGTTCTGAGAACTCTTCAAAAGAAGATGCATCAATGATTTCTGCCTTTGTTTTGCGAATTTCTTTGTTGGCTTCATCATAAACCGCAGAATACACTTCCATACGGCGGGCATCCAGAACCGGAATCACAACCTCATTCTTTTCCAATTTGACCTGCCGTGCCATGCTTTGTAATGTGGGAACTGAAATCAGTGGTATATCCAAAGAAAAGCATAGTCCCTTAGCTGCAGAAACCCCAATTCGTAAACCAGTATAGGACCCTGGACCTTTGCTAACGGATACAGCATCCAAGTCTGAAAAAGAAAGGGAAGCTTCTTCCAAAACTTCCTTAATAAAAACATGCAGTTGTTCCGAGTGGGAATATTCAACTGCATTGTTTTCTTTTAATAAAATGGTCTTACCGTCTTCCGATATACTAACCGAACAATTGGTAGTAGCGGTTTCTAAATTCAATATTCTGGCCATAGGGCCACAAAGATACTAGTTTAGGCTAATGGGAATGCCATAGAAGAATTCTAAAATCTTTAACCTAAAGATGTGGTTATATTTAGTGCGTATAACTTCTGCCTCCGCATTATCCAACCTTGCTTGTGCTTGACTAAATTCAAATGAATTCATAAGCCCTACTTCAAAACGATCTTTTGAGTATTGGTAAGCCGTTCTTCTAGCCTCTAGGGTTTTCTCGGCCGCCTCATAGGATTTTAGTGTTGTATTAACATCTACATAAGCCTGGTTTATGGAAGTTTCCAACTCCAGTTTGGTTTGTTCCATCGAAAGTCTGGCTCGCTCCAAATCTATCTTTGCTCTCTTTACAGAATTTCTGGTGTTCCACCCATTAAAAAAAGGCACATCCAGTCGGAAACCATAGCGAAGGCCATCAAAAAGATATAGCTGGTCTATAAAAGGTATTACACTTGGATCCGCGACAGATACCAAGTTCTGGTCCGAAAATCGCGAATTGTAGTTAATGAAAGTACTTAAGGTAGGGTAATAAGCACCTTTAGATATCTTCACATCCTCCTCTGCCAGTTCTATATTAGTTTCTGCTAATTTTATATCGTTTCTAAATTCAAGAGCCTTTGCAAAAATACTTTTTGCGGAGTTACTCAAGATATCAGACGGTGGTATTTCGTAGGTATCATCTGCAATATCAAAGTTTTCATAATCCGTGATTTGCAACAATTGTGCGAGCGTGATCTTGGAAATAGTAACCAACGCCTCGTTATTAACTATTTGCTGTTCTTGGGTTGCAGCTGTGGCCTCAATTTCCAAAAGATCCCCCCGTGGAACCACCCCTGACTCCACCAACTCTTTAGTACGTTTCATATCCTGCTCTGTAACTGCGTACTGAGCTTGTGAAACTTTTAACTGTTCCTTGTTGGAAAGGACATCTAAGTAGGACTGCGCAACATTGACCCGTATATCGTCTTTAAGGTCTTCCAGCCGATATTGGTTGGATATGGCGTTTAATTTTGCCCGGTTTATCCTTCTATAGTTACGGAGACCGTTGAAAAGGGTAGCCGAAGAATTAACGTTTCCAGTAAAGGTGAGCTGCGAGTTTATGGGTTCTTGGGTTGTTGGATTAAAAGAAAGTCCCAAATCTTCACTAATGGTGGCATCCCCAGTTAAATTTGGCAATAGGGCTCCAAGCGCATCCGACTTATCAATTTTTGCATTCTCAAAATCGAGTTCGAACTGTGCTACGCTTAGGTTATTTTCAACTGCATATTCCACGCATTCCTGTAAGGTCCATTTTTTTAGTTGCGCCTGGGATATGGATATGCTAAATAGCGCTATGATGATGATTAGCTTACTTTTCATTCGTATTTTGATTTTTTGATTGATATTGTTGGTTGATGTATTAGTCTTCACTTTCATCTTTCTTTTCAAGCTTGTTCCACACCTTTATTTTGGCATCTTCTTCAAGACCTGAAACTACTTCAACATCTATTCCATCACTTACACCCAATTCCAAATCTCTACGCTCAAATTCGTTTTCAGCTACCTCAATCTCCACAAAAGGTTTTTCAGTATCCTTATCAAATTGCAACAAAGCTTCTTTTAACGTAAGTACATCTTTTTTCTCTTCAAGAACAATAGACGCATTTGCACTGTAACCAGCTCTTACATATGTACTGTCGTTTACTACCAAATCGCCTTCTATTTTAAATTGCACGGCTCCTTCAGTTTCAGTTCCTTTGGGTGCAATAAACTTCAGTTTGGCGTCAAATTTATTTTTTTCCAATGCTCCCAAACTGATTGATAATGGCATGCCTACATTCAATTTACCCACCTCAGCCTCGTCAACTTCACCTTCAAAAATCATTTTGGTCATATCGGCGATGGTAGCGATAGTGGTTCCATCATTGAAATTATTACTTTGAATCACTTGATCACCCTCTTTTACGGGAATCTCCAGAATAGTACCGGACACGGTTGCACGGATATCTGTATTGGCTGCAGTGGAACCCCCAATAGATCCTTTACGGATAATTTGATAATCTGCCCTTGCATTTTTTAATTCTTGCTCGGCTTGTTCAAACGTCAGCTTTTGATTTATAAAATCTTGGTTGGAGACTACTCCTTTATCATATAAAGTTTTGTTCCTATCGTATTCGATTTTGGCATTGTTCAGAGCCAACTCAGCATTGCTTACGCGACCTTTTGCCTGATACAAGGCTTGCTCATTAGGTACAACTTTAATGACCGCGATTAAATCCCCTGCATTGACCTTGGTTCCTTCATCCATAAGAATTCTATCTATGATACCTGTGATTTGGGGCTTTATATTGATTTCATCCTCGGGGATAACCTTACCTGTCACAATTACCTTGTTCACTATATCCTTTTTTTCCAAAGACTCTGTTTTATACAGTTCAGTGGGGGTACTGTTCTTTTTGAGAAAATGTACCATTGCGTATAATATCCCCAGGGTAAGAATTCCTATTATCCCGTATTTCACATACTTGTTCATCACTGTCTATTTGATTGTTATTTAATTTTTATTCTTCACGTAAGGCTTCTATTGGCCTTACCTTAACTGCTTTGTTTGCGGGTATCAATCCTATTAGAACACTAAGGCTTACCATTAGTAGGAAAGAGATACCAAATTGAGGGATACTGATCATAGGATTCACAAATGGAAAATCCTCTCCACTTCCCCATTGGGCATTTAACATAGCCAGTATGCCCACGGATATTGCAAAGCCAATAAGCCCAGCAAAAGCTGTAAGCACTATGGCCTCAACTATAATTTGTCTTCTCACCACTTTGGGTGTTGCACCCAATGCTCTACGCACACCGATTTCTTTTGTTCGTTCCTTAACGGTAATCAAAAGAATATTGCTAATTGCAATTACACCGGCCAAAAGGGTGAAAATTCCAACGAAAAATGAAAATCCCTTCAAAACATTGGTAAACGAGCTAATGTTATTGAAGATTTCTGACATGTCGAAGCTACCAATCGCCCTTTTGTCATCAGGGTGGATATCATATTTTGTCTTAAGAATCTCCTTGATTTGCTTTTCAACAACCGGTACTTTGGTATTGGGTTCCACTGCTATAGCCATCCAACCCATGCGGTCTCCTGTATTAAATGACTTTTGAAAGGTGGTAAATGGGATAAATACCGCGTTTTCTCCATCAATATTTATATTGTTATTGGGTTTGTAAATACCAACTACGGTAAAAAATACACCATTGATTCGAATATCTTGACCTATGGCGTTTTCCCCTTTATCAAATAGAAGCTTATATGTTTCTTCCCCTATGACACATATCTTCTTCGATTCATCTATATCGGTTTTGTTTAAAAACCGCCCCTCAACCAATTTCTTTTTTGTGATATTATCTATTTCTGGGTAATCCCCATAAACCGAAGAACCACTTGTTCTCCCTTCGCGATAGACCGAGACTGTCTCCCTGTGACTTCCTAACTCAATTCTTGGTGCCAAGATTTCAATTTCAGGGATTTGTCTTTTTAGGATATCCGCATCTTCTATTTTATAGCGAATTCGCCTACCTCTTTCAAAGCCTTTGTAAGGTTCAGAAGTAGATTGTCCCCAGACGAACAAGCTGTTTGATGCCGTGCCTGCAAAAACCTTATCAAAACCGTTGCTCATCCCATTGGCGGAACCCAAGAGTAAAATCAAAATAATCATGGCAAAAATTACCCCAAGCATGGTCAAAAATGTGCGAAACAAGTTTTTTCCCAATGTGTGGAAAACCTCTGACCATAAATCTTTATCAAATAACCACATATCTATTTATCACTTAATGCTACAATAGGTTTAACATTTGCTGCCTTTATGGCTGGAATCAATCCTGCCAATACTCCGGCGACAATCAATATAATTGTAGCCGTAACCACAGTAGACAAATTAACTGAGGGATTACTAAATGCTGGAGCGTCTATATTGGGACCTATCAGGGACAAAATAATCCATGCGAAAATTAAACCTATAAACCCAGATAGAGCCGTAATAAAAGTAGACTCCAAAAGCACGAGGTTTATAATTTGTTTGGGCATAGCTCCCAAAGCTTTTCTAATTCCAATTTCCTTGGTTCTTTCCTTGATTGTAAAAACCATGATATTCCCAATACCTACTATACCCGCAATCAATATTAAAAATCCAACCCCGATACTAATTGCGCTCAACACGGTTGAAAAGCTACTGATATCATCAAACGCTTCTGCATAGTTCCATACGTTTATTCCAGCTTGGTCATCTGGAGAGATTTTATGCCTTCTTTTCATAATATCTTCTAGGCGTTGTGAAAACTCCAGAGCTTCGGTCAGGTCATAAGAGGTATTGTAGGTCAATGCTATCTGGCTGATATTATTGGTATTTCCGTAATTACGTTGTAGTGTGGTAATGGGAGCATAAATTCGGCGTTCGGCATTATCATCTCCTTCATCAATGAATATTCCAATAATCCGGAAGGGAAGCCCATTGAACTCTACAAACTTTCCAATGGCATCTTCCTTATCAAAAAGGTCTTCTTTTACCTTCCTTCCTATAATGGCCACTTTTGACTTGTTCAGTACATCAACGCTGTTGAAATATCTACCTTTTGTAATAATCGTCTTTTCGATAACTTGAAAGTCAGAATGCACCCCTTGTAGTGGGTAGGCCCCTGTCTCGCTTTTATATCTGGCTGTAGTGTTTGCGAAATATCTCGCGCTTATTTGTTCAATATCCTTGGGAAAGCTTTGCTTGATATATTCGTAGTCATCATTTTCAAATTGAATGCGACGATCTTTCTCAAAACCAGCGTAGGCTTTGGAAGTAGTACCTGGTCTTACAAAAATGGTGTTCGTTGCATCGTCATTAAACTGATTGGTAAACCCATTTTGCATCCCATTAACGGAAGCCAATAGCATTACAAGAATAAAGATGGCCCATCCAACAGAAAATCCTGTCAAAAAGGTTCTTAGCTTATTATTTTTAAGCGTGTGAAATATTTCCTGCCAGATATCGCGATCAAACATACTGTTCAGCTCTAACTTGGTTTACTTTTTTATCTTCCACAATTACGCCATCCTTCAAATGCACAATACGTTTACACATATGGGCAATATCTTCCTCATGCGTCACCACTAGAATGGTATTTCCCTCATCATTAATCTTTTGAATCAAATCCATTACTTCATATGAAGTTTTACTATCCAAAGCACCTGTTGGCTCATCTGCCAAAAGTACTTTGGGTTCTGCCGCCATAGCTCTAGCAATGGCAACACGCTGTTTTTGACCTCCCGAAAGTTCGCTTGGCAAGTGAGTGGCCCACTCTTTTAAGCCAACTCTTTCCAGATAATTCAATGCCTTCTCTTGACGTTCTTTTCTACCCACCTTTTGATAGTACAGCGGCAACGCCACATTTTCTAGAGCAGACTTGTAGTTGATAAGGTTGAAAGACTGGAAAATAAATCCTAAAAACTTGTTGCGGTATTGTGCCGCTTTGGTCTCTGTTAAATCTTTGATTGGAACACCGTCCAAAACATACTCCCCACTATCAGCACCATCCAACATACCTAAAATATTGAGGAGTGTGGATTTACCAGAACCTGACGAACCCATAATGGCAACTAGTTCCCCTGCTTCCGCAGAAAAGTTGATACCCTTAAGAACATGGAGTGAGTTACTTCCCATTCTATAGGATTTATGAAGGTCTTTGATTTCTATCATGATTGATGTTATTAGCTATCAGGATTACAACTCCCGTTATAGGACTTATAATTTGATATTTTGTTACAAGAATAGGTTACTTTTTTTCGCGGAGTGGTCTAGTTCGTATTTTCTTCTTCTTCCACACTATTCCAGACCTTTATTTTATCAGCCTCTTCAAGTCCAGATTTCACTTCAACAAATATACCATCACTTACACCTAGCTCGATGTCCCTGCGCTCAAATTTCTGGTCAGAAGTTTCAATTTCCACAAAGGGTTCTTTGGTTTCGTCATCAAACTGAACCAAAGCTTCTTTCAACGCCAAAACGCTATCGGCTCTAGCCAAAATAATAGAAGCATTAGCGCTTAATCCAGCCCTAATAAATGTTGTGTCTTCCTTGGTCAAAGTCCCTTTAATCTCAAACTGGATGGCTCCATTTTCTTCTTTTCCCTTTGGAGCGATATAATCTAAAACAGCATCAAAAATTCGATTTTCTATAGCGCCTACTGTAATCTCCAAAGGTAAGTCTTCCTTAATTTTTCCAACCTCTGATTCATCAACTTTACCTTCGAATATCATCTTTTCCACATCTGCAATGGCTGCAATAGTGGTTCCTTCATTGAAGTTATTGCTTTCAATTACCTGGTTTCCTACCTCCACAGGTACTTCCAGCACCATACCACTTACCGTGGCACGTATCAAGGTATTGGCAGCACTGCTTAAACCTCGGGTCGTACCGGTTTTTACGATATCGAACCTTTCGTTTGCCGCCCTAAAAGATTGTTTGGCTTGATCATAAGCAACCTGGGCTCTTTCCAAATCGGCCTGTGGGATGACCCCTTTGTTGAAAATGGTCAATTGGCGATCATAATTTCTTTTTTGATCCTCTAGATTGATTTTGGCTTCGTTGATGGCATTTCTTGCATCGTTTAAGGCCGTCAGATTGGGAACCACCTTAATTTTGGCCAATAAATCGCCGGATTTCACGTAGTCGCCACCTTCAACATAAATCTCGTCAATGACTCCCGAAATGTTCGGTTTTATCAATACTTCTTCCAAAGGAAGAATACTACCCGTTGCAACAGCCTTTTTCACAATACTTTGTTTGGACAGTTGTTCCGTTTTATAGACTACTGGATTTTCTGCATTTTTTTGGTACAGATAATACATTGACCCTCCAAATATTACTAGAATTAAGACCAGAATGACAATGGTTACTGATTTTTTCATGTTCTTTTATAGTTTGATTTGATTGATTTTTTATTCAGTTCTTAAAGCTTCAATAGGTCGCACCCGTATGGCACTGTTTGCAGGAATAAATCCTGCCAATAGTCCTGATATCATTAGAATCATTAAAGCTCCACTAACTACTCCTACACTTACACTGGGATTTAAAAACATATCCACCGGACCCACGCTGTCCAACAAAGAATTGATTCCATAAATGACCAAGGAACCCAAAATGATTCCTGCCATACCGGAGATTATTGTCAAGAAAATGGATTCCATCAAGATTTGTAGTTTTATGGACCAAGGGGACTCACCCAACGCCCTTCGTATTCCAATTTCTTTAGTACGTTCCTTGACTACAATCAGCATAATATTGCTTACCCCAATTATTCCAGATAGCAATACCATAATACCCACAATGTAGGCTACTGCCTTTAAGGCTCCGAACAAACTCTCTACACGGTTATATTGCTCGTAAAGGTCAAAATAGCCTATGGCCCGCTTATCTTCCGGGTGTACCTTGTGCCTTTTTTTCATCTCATTCACAATGTCTTCCTTCAAAACCGAAATTGAATGGCCATCATGAGCGGTAATTGCCATCCAGCCTACTTCTTCACCTCTATTGAATGCCTGGGAAAAAGATGTAAAGGGAACAAATATTTCTTTTTGGGCTTCCTCCCCATCTCCATCGTTGCTGTTCTTTTTGTAGGTGCCTATCACCATAAAATTCACTCCTTGAACTTTAATATATGTTCCAAGAACTTCTTCACCTTTTTCGTAGAGGTCGCTTTTTACACCTCTCCCAATGACCGCAACTTTCCTTTTTTCGTTAATATCATTGTAGTTAATAAACCTCCCAGAGGTAACGGTCATGGGGTCTTGATTGATGATTTCAGGATAATCACCATATATATTGTAGGAACCGGTGCGTATACCGCGCACCACATTGTTTCCTCCACTCCTAAAACCACTCAACTGATTACGGGGAGAAATAAAGCGAAGATTAGGAACATTATCCTGAATAGCCTGTACATCGCTTGTTCTAAATTCAAAACTTCGACCCTTTGGAAGGCCCTCATAGGCTTTTGTGGTACTTCGGGTCCACATGAACATGGTGTTCGTGGCTATGTCCCCGAAATCCTTTTTGATTCCATTTTCCAAACCCTTGCCAGCCGCTAATAACACAATAAGTATAAAGATTCCCCAACACACCCCAAAGGCAGTGAAAACAGTCCTCCAGACATTGCTTGTCAATACCTCAAGTATTTCCTTCCATCGGTCTTTGTTGAACATTTTTTTGCTTTGTCTTTATTCTTTTATTCTTCTCGCAGTGATTCTATAACCTGTACTTTTGCCGCTCTCCATGCTGGGACAAATCCGGCTAGGGTCCCTGCCAATATGAGTACCAGGACTGTTGTAAAGGCCACATTGAAATTCACGGAGGGGTTAACCACATAATCCACTTCCACATGGGGTCCCACTATTTCGAGCAAGGCCATACTGAAAATAAGTCCTGCGAAACCAGAAATGGCTGTTACAAAAATGGATTCGTGCAAGATCATTCCCACAATGGACCAAGGTTTTGCTCCCAATGCCTTTCGAATCCCGATTTCTCTAGTTCTTTCCCGAACCACAATCAGCATAATATTACTCACTCCCACCACTCCGGCAACTATGGTACAAACCCCCACAAACCAGAAAAAAATCTTAATGTTATTAGTAAGTCCATAATACCGCTTTGCTTCTTCCATAGCACTCCATACTTCCATGGCGCCATTATCGTCCGGTGCTACGGTATGCGCTTGTTGCAAATAGCTTTGCAAGTTCTCCTTAAACTCCACAGCTTGGGCAACCGCTTGGTCAAAATTCTCAACTGGAGGAAGGGTGTATGATAAATTATTTACTCTATTGCCCCCGTTGAAAACGCGTTGTGCCGTAGTTATTGGAATATAAATTCGCTCTTCTTCACGTTCATTAAGCTCTTTGAAAACACCAATGATCTTAAAAGGAATTCCGGAAATATCAATGTATTCACCAAGTGGAGAATCTATCTTATTAAAAACATCATCTCTTATCTTTTTTCCAATAATGGCTACTTTTCCCATCGCCATTTCATCTTGGTAATTGACAAAACGCCCTTCAATCATTCCGGTGTTCTCTATGAATTGAAAGTCAGAGGCTACTCCCTGCACGCTATACACTAGTGCTTCCTTTCCATAATTCACTGTGATATCCCTAACAAAAATACGTGCAGATTCATATTCTATGTCGTCTTGGTACATAGAACTCACGGTTTCGAAATTGTCGTTGATGAATTGAATTCTTCTTCCCGGATTTAGTCCTTTGAACTCTTTGGAAGTAACTCCCGGCCAAGCCCAAACACTCGTTGATGCATCTTGCTTGAACTCCCGTTCAATGCCGTTCTGCATGCCTTGACCAAATCCTAATAAAATAACCAATATGAAAATACCCGAAGCTACGGATAGCCCGGTAAGGAAAGTACGTAATTTGTTCTTTCGGATGGTGTCAAATATTTCTTGCCACCTTTCTAAATCGAACATGTGGTTGGTGTTTGGTGATTGATGAAATACGCAAGCGTACCTTAATATGACTGTAAGTAAAGCGTATTGTTACACTGAAAACGTAAAAAAAATGTTAATTTTTTTAAAAACCCTTTAATTACGCATCTTTCGGTAGATAAAAAAGAAGAGTCCCGCTACCAAAATGTACGGAATGGCCATCAAATACACGATACCATCATTGAGTGCTTCTGCAGATTCTGGGTCACCTTCGCTTTCCACTACCGCACGGCACATAGCGCATTGGGCCTCTAACAATTGAGGAGATAGAAATATTAGAAAAAGAAGCAGTATAGACAGTTTGATTTTCATAATCAGAGAACGTAATATGGTGAAATCATCAGATATACAATAACACCGGTTACCGCAACATACAACCAAATAGGAAAAGTATATTTCGCCCATTTGCGATGGGCCTTAAAATCCTTTAAATAGGCTTTGGAATACGTGATCAAAACCAATGGTATAATAATTATGGATAATACAATATGGGTAATCAAGATAAAGAAATAGGCATATCGTAAAAATCCTTCCCCTCCATATTTTGTACTTTCCGAAGTCATATGATAGGCAACATACATCACCAAAAACAAGGCAGAAAGGACTATGCAAGTAGTCATTAAGTTTTGGTGTTGTTTTCTTTTGCCATTTTTAATAGCGATAACCGCCATTACCAAAAGTACTGCTGTAATACCATTGGTTGTGGCATAAATTGGAGGTAAAAATGATAGGGGTTCCGCATTCGGAATCTTATAACCGAACAATAGGGCCACCACTACGGGAATCACAATAGAAACAATTGTAATCCAACGGTTGTATCTTTTCTGTTTTAGTGAAATTTCTTGCATCATTCCTCAAGTAATAATTTTTTAATGTCTTCTTTTAACATGGTTATTTGTTGAGGCTCTCCTTCGTCGTTGACACCTTGTTCTTCGGTGACGGTTCCACGATAATATATAATGGGATTTCCAAAATTGTCTTCCCTACTTCTAATATTTCCTTTCTTGTCAATCAAGGCCAACATGCCAGAGTGTTCAAACCCACCGGGGGCGCTGGAATCTTCTGTTGCGGAAAGGTAAAAGCCTTCTTGCGCCAAACTATAGATGGAATCCCTATCTCCTGTTAGCAAGTGCCAATCTTTATCCGTTATACCGTACTTTTTCGTATAAGCCTTTAGAACAGAAGGTGTATCATATCTAGGGTTGATGGTAAATGAAGCTACTCCAAAATCTTCATACTCCTTAAAAGTATCTTGTAGTTCCACCAAATTCTTGGTCATTATAGGGCAGATGGTCGGGCAGGTAGAAAAAAAGAATTCAACCACATACACCTTTCCCAAATAATCTCTATGTGATATTAGAACACTGTCCTGATTTCTAAAAGAAAATGGAGGCACCTTCCGCTTTTTACCTTCATTCACTACAAAACCCACTTCCTTTCCAAGGTTGGGAATACTCATCCTATCATTTTCAACTACGGTCCCTTCCTTTAGTCTTTTGGAAATTTCATAGACGGCAAAAGTCCCAAAAATCAGAATGATTGCGGAAACCCAAACGTAAGTGTACTTTTTTTTGCTATTTGCTCCTGTTGGCATTATTCTTTTTTAAAGCTAATCTGTATTCTGCCAAAATGATTTTCACATCATCCTCCATCTTGTTGTTGAGCTCGGCCACAGAAGTAGTATTAAAACCAAACTTCACCCCTTCATCCTCATCATCATTTCTGCCCCTTAAATTTCTGTCTTTATCGATAATAAAGACATAGGGAGTACTATAATCCTGTCCCAATTCCAAATCGGTATCCAAACGTTGAAAGAAGTTTTCAATATCACTTTCTTCCCCAAAGGCAAAATTCCATTTTTCTACTTCGGACAGCGCACCCAACTCATCTTTCAAAGCGGTCACTTCATTCTCATGTCCCTTTGGAACTATCATCAACATTTGAAAATCATTGAACTCGCTGAAGCGTTTATAAATTTTTTGATTGAGATTAAAAGCGTTGCCTTTCTTTTTGCCAATATTGTTTCCTAAAAAACCAAGAATGGTGATTTTATCCGCTAATTGGTTATCTCCTGAAAACTTAGTGGGTTCTGGGATATTTTCAGTTAAAACAGGTAGCTTTCCAAAGTTGTTGACTCCCGAGGCAAAGAAGAGATAGGCCACTAGGGGAAAGATGAAAAGAACAACTAAAACAAAAGTTTTTTTCATGAAATCAATACTCTTACAAAAATAAAAAAGACGGTCATGAAACCGTCTTTTACATATGTTAATACTTTCTTAGAAGTCCCAAGAGAGGAAGCCATCTTTGAACACGTTATAGATGTAATCCGCTTCAAACAGCAAAATGAAAATCAGATAACTGACCAAGAAAATGGGCGTCCAAACTATAGCTCTGCGTAAAGCGCTTTTTTCATCCCTTAGGTGCATGAAATCCCAAGCAATATAATAGGCTTTCACCAAAGTAAGGATAATGAAAATCCAATTTAGGAGCTTCATACCCAAAAAATAATTTTTGGTAAACAGTTCCGGTTTTGCAATACCCAAACCTACCTCGATCGCTGTCACAAGAGTAAGAAATGCCAATACACCCCATATTTTTTGGGTATTGGACTTGAATTTCAAGAGTCCTCTAAAAATTTCCAACTTATGTTCGTGTGCCATATAAAATACTATTGTTTATATCCGATATTTCGGAAAACAGATTATACCAAATAAAAGAATGTGAATACAAAAACCCATACCAAATCTACAAAGTGCCAGTATAGTCCAACTTTCTCTACCATTTCGTAATGGCCTCTTCGCTCATAGGTTCCAAGAATTACGTTGAAAAAAATGATCACATTGATAACCACACCTGAGAATACGTGGAAACCGTGGAATCCTGTAATGAAAAAGAAGAAGTCAGCAAATAGGCGACTACCATATTCATTTCGTATTAGGTTGGCCCCTTCTACCACCAATTTGGCATCTTTTAGTTTTGCCAAAGATTCTTGGCGGGTCAGTAGTGTTTTCTCACCCTCT
Organism: Flagellimonas ulvae; assembly: GCF_049333175.1. NCBI lineage: Bacteria > Pseudomonadati > Bacteroidota > Flavobacteriia > Flavobacteriales > Flavobacteriaceae > Flagellimonas > Flagellimonas ulvae. Next base: position 3,631,222 of record NZ_CP186325.1, on the reverse strand, counting down.
TCGTTAATGGTTTCGGTACGAATCAGGATATTAGGACTTGCCTTAAAACCTTCAACTACCTCATTTAAAGAATATGATGTTTTGTATTCTTCTTTTTGATACCAAATCCCGTTGGAGCCTTCATGCTTTACACGCTCTTCGGGCAATGTTTTGGAGAAATCTGCCAAGGCAGCACGCTCTCCGGTCTCTGCATTTACAAATTGAAGAATTCTACCTCCTTTGGTCTCCAAAGCTCCAAAGTCTCCTTTAATAAAAGTAGCCCATTCCCAAGCCTGTGAGCCTACGAAAATTGCCCCTCCTATAATGGTAAGGAACATATACCAGATTACTCTGTTCTTCATCATACGGTGTCCGGCATCCACAGCCAGCACCATAGTCACGGAAGACATGATAAGTATAAAGGTCATGAAGGCCACATAGTACATTGGATAATTACCATGGAAGAAAGGAACGTGGGTAAACACCTCATCAGCAATAGGCCAAGTTTCTATAAACTTGAACCTTGAAAAGCCATAGGACACCAAGAAACCTGAAAAGGTCAAAGCATCCGAGACGATAAAGAACCACATCATCAATTTTCCGTAGCTGGCGCCTAGTGGACGGTTGCCGCCCCCCCAAACGTTATCTTCAGTACCGGTTGTAACCGTAGAATCCATAAATATGTTCGTTTTAATAAAACTTTAGCAAAAATACACCTTTTACTGTATTCCAAAAGGCAAAGTGGAATGAAAACTCCCCTTCAAAAAAATTATTTTACGAAATACATAAAAAGTATCAAATACACCCACAAAATATCTAAAAAATGCCAAAACGTAGCACCCAATTCCAGACCTAACATATTCTCGGGAGTATATTTTGAACGTAGCTGTTGTACAAGCACTACCAATAATGAAATAAGCCCTGCCACCACGTGTACAATATGCACTGCGGCAATCAAAAACACATAGGACATTTTTATGTTACTTGTGGGGCCGGTGAAATAATAACCGTTTTCCAACATTTGGGAAAAACCGACAAACTGAAGCCCTATAAATATTCCTCCGAGTGCCAATGTTGCCAAGAGAAAAAGAGTTCCTAACCTTTGGTTATTTTTTCTTACCGAATTTTTAGCCAAAATATAGGTAAGGCTACTCAAAACGATGGTGGCCGTGCTCCACAGAAAGGCCTGCGGCAAATCTAAATCACTTATCCAATCTGTTCGTTTGCTACTTACAATATAGGCACTGGTCCAACCGGCGAATCCCATTATCAAACTCACAATGCCAAACCAAAGCATCATCTTTTTGGCCCGACTATTTTTCTGTCTCTCGCTTCCTTGGGTTAAATCCATACTATCAACTAATCAATTTATCTGCAACAAATATTATCTGAATCAATGAAATGTAGGTCACACTGGCCAACATCAATTTTCTAGCGGAGGGGTTATCCTTTTTAATGTAAAGGTTAAAGGCAAAAAGCAGCATGACCAATCCGCAGAGCAATACCAAAATAGCTGCTGGAATACTTAAATGCAACCTGCCCGTAAATCCAAAAGCGGGCATCACCGAGATAACAATCATCCAAAATGTGTAGAGAATAATCTGCAAAGCCGTGCTTCTATCTTTTTTTCCGGTGGGCAACATTTTAAAGCCACCTCGTTTGTAGTCATCATCCAGCATCCATCCCAAAGCCCAAAAATGAGGGAACTGCCAAAAAAACTGAATCATAAACAGGGTTCCTGGCTCAATACCAAAATCATTGGTAGCAGCCACCCAACCCAACATAAAAGGGATGGCCCCAGGAAATGCTCCCACAAAAACAGCAAGTGGAGTTTTGGTCTTTAGCGGTGTGTAAACGCTTGTGTATAAAAAAATAGAAATGGCTCCGAAAAGAGCGGTTTTAGGACTCAATGCATATAACGCCAACACGCCCAGCAGGGTTAATGTTATAGCAATGGTCATTGCCATGTTTATCGTCATGCGCCCCGAAGGAATGGGACGGTTACGCGTACGCTTCATTAGGGCGTCCAGGTCACGTTCAATCACCTGATTGTATGCATTGGAAGCCCCAACCATACAATAGCCACCAAAGGCCAATAGCAAAATAGACCAAAGGTCTATCTGGTAAGCTCCCAAAAAATAACCAGCAATGGATGAGAAAACAACGCTGACCGCCAACCTAGCTTTCGTGATTTCCTTAAAATCAGAATAGAACAGAGCAAGTGATGTACTTTTTAAGGAACCTACGGCCGACTTCATCTACAACTTTTATTGGCCTGCAAAGATAACGGTGGAAAGCTTCTTTTCCAACCGCTTAGGTGGGTTTGTTTACTTTTTGGTTTTTTTGTTGAACTGTTTATCCACCAAAATCATGAAAAAGAATACGATTGTCATTTCGACTTGGAACCAAGTGGAAGGGAGAAATCTCTTTTTTCGTTTAGATTTCTCAGTCGTTTCACTCGTTCGACGCCAAAGGCTCTGAACGACGGCTGTCCTTCGAAATGACCTAGCCATTTCCAAAGTCGGGAAATCTATATCAGTACTCGGGAAATATCAGCAAAGAAAAAGGCTTGCTTCACCATTACCTTTGTTCCCATAAACAAACATTTAAAAATAACTAGATATGGAAACTACAGTACAAGAACAAAAATTATTGACCAAAGCAAATGAAGTTGTGAATTTATTGGCTGAAGGAAAATTCATTGAAGCTATGGAAAATTATTTGGCGGACGACGTGCAACTTTTTGAAGGAAACAACCCTGCCAAAGTAGGTAAGGCTTTTTCTTTGGCCGAAGAACAAAAATTATTGGATACCGTAACTGCCTTTCATGGTTATACCGTAACCAGCGGACCTGCTGTTAAAGGCGACACTACCTTTTACGAAGCCGTAATGGAATTTGATACCAATGATGGCACCCAACATCGATTTGAGCAAGTAGTGCGTACCCAATGGAAAGATGGAAAAATTGTAAATGAGCGGTATTATCACGCTTAAGCACAAAACCACATGATGTACTAAAAAAGCCTTGATTAAAAATCAGGGCTTTTTTGTTTAAAGGAAGGGTAGATTTCATTTAGAGCAAGAAAACTCTACCAACTGAATTCAAGCTTTAAACTGTCTTTAGGTTCTTTTATTTCTATAGCCTCACTGTGGTGTTGCAGAATACGGTCTTCATAAAAATCAAAGACATATTTTCCTTGGCCCTTAATTTTAAATTTGAATATTCCCTTATTGTTTGTAATTGATGAATCAACCATAGGATATCTAAACATACCATATATGGAGCTTTTTTTCTTAAAAATGTATACCTTGACATTAGACAATGGCCCACCGTTAATAACAGATTTAGTATTGCCATTTAAACTTAACCCTTCAGAACTACAGGCAAAAATTAAGAGGGAGAGTAAAACCAAGATGGGTGTCTTTTTAAGCACCATTTTTATTTACAAGATTTTAAATTTATAGTCTACTACTCCCCAAACAAAAACAAATGAGACAAAGGAACCTCAAGGGCATCGGCAATTCGATTCAAAGTAACCAGACTTGTGTTGTTCTCTGCTCTTTCAACACGCCCTACTTGAGTTTTTGGGATATCTGCCTCCAACGCCAAGTCTTGTTGGGACATTTCTTTTTCTTCTCGAAGGAAACGAACCCTTTCCCCTACTTTTTTCATGACCTCCAAGTCTTTTGGCAGATATTCTCGATACATTCAGCCAAAATCATATGTTTTCATGAAACTTTTGGTTACATCGTTGTGCTTTTATAGATTCATTTTTTATCTTTAGAAAGTTTTCTGCATAACCCCTTCACCCCAAAACCTGGGTTATGACCGTATTGCCTATTTTACCTGAAATCCATAAAATCTTTGAATACCAAAAGCCCGCTACTTGGGAGTTGAGCTTTGATGCCCTGGAAATTTCTGCACACTATGAAGGCCGCGAGTACCATTGCGGGCATCGCCCCAGTGGCAATTTGTTGCTCCATACCCAACCTAATTCCAAAATTGCCCAAATGGAAGTCATGGACCATATCATGTTTTCTTTTACCTTTTCATGGGAACAACCCAAAGGGACAGGTTGCTATTTTATCCCTATGAAAAATCTAGAGAAACTGTTCTCCTGCGGTATTTTGAACATTACTCCTGACCAACTCTCTCTAACCTTTGTTATTGAGGAAAAAGAAAAAGCGCTTTGTATGCGATATGAGTATGGTGCACTTTGGTTTGCGGAAAGGGTGGGTTAGATTTCAAAGAAAAACCACGACACCTCCGTCGTGGTTTTTTCAATCTAATTATCATATATCAGTAATAACTAATCTAAAACCCTGAGCATTTAATAATTGCTTTTTATTCAATTTGAATTGGAGCCTTTAACAATCCCTTTGAAAGATTTAGTGCAAACCCCTCGGATACATTTTTTGTTTTACTTTCATATATTTTACCGCTTTTACCAATATGATTTCCTTTAAATTTTAAAAAAAAATTTATTTCTTTTTTTAAAGTCCCAAATAATCGTGAATACTCTTTATTTTCATAAACCTCAGTTGGATTAACAATCCTAAAATAAGAATCAACAAACATAATATTCGATTGTTGTTGGTAACCTTTACGTTGACCACCGTGTGATATTCTTATCAATCCATTATACATGTAATACTTGCTTAAATCTTCACTGTCTTTTGGCAAATCGATATTCGGTGTTAATTTTTTGTCCCTTATGAAAAAAGTATTAACATTTTGGGGTTTATCTTTCCAAAAATATTCCAAAGGATACTCCAAATAGTTATAATCACAACTCTCGTTTTCTATAATGACTATTAAACTCAGAATTCCATATCTCTTTTTGTTGATTCTATCCAAAACCTCCTTCAATTCATCATCAGTAATATAAAATTGGAAAACTTTACCTCTTCCTTTTCTATGAAACTCATCTATTTCATTAAGATTTATCATTCTAATACTATTTATACTCTAAAAAGAATACATGATCAAACTCGCCAGAATCACGCAAATCCTTAATTGCTCTTCTTTCTCTTGCAATAGGCAATCTGGTTCTCTTTGTAGCCCTACCTACTTGAATTGCAATTATTTTATCCTTTTTCTGAATTACTAAATCAGCATATCTTCCACTCAAGCTTCTGGCCTCTGGCAGACTTCCCCCAGATATTGTCCTCCAACCAGAACCCTTTGGGGTCAAACGCCTTTCAGCCTCCAACACCCTTTCGACATGAGCAGGACTTCCGCGTCTACCATATGGATTTGGCACTTTCTTTACTAAGTTTTTGCCACCTTTTTTGGCTAGAGATTTTCCTCCAGCTTTTATTCCGGTTTTTACCGCACCTTTAACTACAGACGCACTTCCTAATGTAAATATATCTAAAGCTAATGAACCTACCCCTAAAGCTACCTGCCAACCGTTACCATCTCGTATACCCTTATAAATGTCTTTTGCACCACCTACTATGGGTATAAAATCCAATGTTGTATCAATTACATCTTCGGCAGTTATGTTAAACCCTTGGCTTTCCGGTTCGGCAAACTGGCGTGCGTTGGCCTCTGGGTTAAACTCCCAACCTTCGGGCTTGGGCACACCCTGCAATGGGTCTGCACGGCCCACCGTGGAAATCCCTGTAGGGAATGGATTTGTATACGACAGGTTCTCTCCAATGGTGAGATTGCTGACTCCACCTGTATCTACAGCTGGGAGATTGAGGGCTACCAACCCGCCATCATTAAAGGCAGACCGCCTACCAGAAGACGACCTACTCGAGGCGGCCTGGGTGTTGTTTCCTGTATTCCCCGGTGAAGAGGCAGATGTTTGGGAAGAACTATTCCCTCCTCCTAAAAGACCATGATTCTTAAGAATAGCATATGCACCAATGGCTGCACTCACATAAAATATCCCTTTAACTACAGCAGTAATTATTTTGGCAAAAGTCAATGCCTCCAATAGGAATTCCCCACTCGGGTCCGTATAGGACAAGGGATTATTAAAGGCGTACCCATAGCGGTTATAACTTTGGGTGTTAAAGGGCTCTTGCACATAGTTGTCCGGACTTAAAAAGCGGCCTAATTGGGCATCGTACATACGGCCGTTCATATGGATTAGGCCCACCTCAAAAAAGTGTTCATGCCCGGTATACCCCCTACCCAATAGCGCTGCATGGTCAAAGGTGGTTCCCCCACTACTGTCCAAGAATTGATCTACTACACCCCAGGCCCCAAACTGGCGTTCTTCTTTTACATCTCCATCTGCATCGGTAATGGCTAAAATACTGCCTAAATAATCTCGGTGCAGGTAGTGGTATTCATCCAATGTACTACCTCCTCCATCTTCTTTTATATGAACTACTGGGGCGGTATAGGCATCTCCCCCCACATAGGTGATAATCTTGTTGGTCCCTGTCTGGGTGTCTTGCACAATTTCGGCAGATGTTATGGCCGAGTAATGCTTTTTGTACCTTCGTTGGGTGCGGTCCTCCTGCTCCCCACCATAATAGGCCGTGCTTCGGTTCATTAAAGGACCATAATCAAAACTTACCCGCCCATGTCCGGTTTGGTGAATGTCCACAGGTTTTTTAAATACATTGTAACTAATTTGTTGGGTAGGGTGTTGCTGAAAATAGGTTTCTCCAGCAGCATTGGGGTCAATCTCCGTTAAACGGTATTTTTTGTTAGAATCTCCATACAAATAATCTCCTAAATCTCCGTTATTGCTAACATTTCCATTATCCATGTAAGTCCTTGAATGGGAGACATCACCAGTAATGCTTAGTAAGCGATCTTGGCTATCGTATTGAAAAGTCTCTTGCCAGCTAAACCCAAAATTTTCCCGGTCGCTCAGAGTTCCGCGTTGCGCATTAAAGTTATACTCCATACGCAAAGCGGTAGTTGGGTTGGTTCCCGTTTCTTTGTCCTCAATCTTTTCTAAGTACCCAAAAGAATCGTACAGCTTGGTCTGCGTCATACCATTGCCCAAGTTTACCGTAAGTTCCTGCCCACGTGCGTTAATTTCACTGAGTTCCCAGAGCTTATCTGGAGTACCATCGTTCCAAATCTCGGTTAAGATGCCCGAAGTATCATATTCGTTTCGAGTAGTAATCGATTTTGAGATACCCCCTGCTAAGGTTGCTGTTTGGGTTTCTTTCCAAACACGACCGTAGGTGGGATCATAATCTATCTCATAGGCGAAACTTGCTAAGCCGGTGTTCTCGGTTATACTTTCAAGCCGCTCGTAGTTATCATACACATAATCGTACACATAACTTCTCCCCGAGTTTAAGTTATCCGTACCCGTAATTTTTTCTATCTGTTTTGTATCGGCCTCGTCATACTTATACTCAATGAGCCAATCTGTAAACTCTCCCGTAATTATTTTCTTTTTCAACTTTCCTTCGTCATCGTACTTATACTCCGTAACACCTTTAGGAGAAACTTGTTCCAAAAGCTCACCATAGTCATTATATTTATAGGTATAGGTGCCAGTCGAAGGGTCTGTGAGGCTGGTTTTCCGGCCCCAACCGTCAACACCTACAGTTACCAAGTGTCCGCCGTAATCGGCGGACTTTAGTTGTCCGCTAGCATGGTAGGTATAATCAATGGTACCACCTGGGTCAGTTACTCTTACGGTATTGCCCAAGGCATCCAAAGTAGTCTCAACTGTTTTTGCCCCATCATTTACGGTGGTGGACAGTCCATTGTATGTGGCGGTTATCGTTCTTCCTGTATACAGCACCTGCGATGTTATCTGACTGTATTCATTAAAATTGGTAACATTCCATTGGCTTGGAGAACCGTTGTGAGGTTCACTTTCCCGAATCAATCTACCACTGGCATCGTATTCAAAACTAACATAAGACCATTCGTTATTGAGACTTAGTTGACCGGTCCTTGTTTCCCAACCGAAAGCATTATAAGTACTTTCTTCCTTACTGCCTTGTGGGTAGTCTATAGTTGTTTTGGTTCCTCCATCCGGCTGGTATTGGGTACCGTATTGGGTTGTTTGGTTCAAATAATCGGTTTCCGAAGTCACACGACCCCATATGTCATGACCGTATTGTGTGGTCAATCCATAACTATCCGTAGTGCTTTTTAGCAGGCCTGTTGAAGCTTCATAAGTAAAAGTGGTCACTTGGCCGTCAATATCGGTATACTTCGTCAGAAAACGGTCGTCAGCTCCATACTCAAATCTTTGGATTCTTGGAGTTAAACTACCCGCACTCAAGGTTTTGGTAATAATATTTCCCGTTTGCAGGTTATATTCTATATCTTGGGTTATCCAATCCGTACCATTGCCCTTTCTTCGAATGGTTTCTACCAAATTGTTATTGTACTCATACTCTTCCTCCGTAGTAAATGAGCTTCCATTCAAGGTCAGTCGTTCCGTCATTTTTAAAGGTTTACCAATATGGTAGGTATTATTGGTAGCGCTAGCATTGTTTGAGTATTGATACGTAAGCACACGGCTACCTCCAGGAAAGGATGTATTGGTGATTAGCGGATTGTTAAACTCATCGTAGCTGTAGGTTTCTGTGGTGACCACTCCGGTAAGACCATTATTGGTCTCTGTTCTATTTAAACGAACATCCACTGCACCTGCATAACCATCGTCACCAGGTTGTTCATTGGGAGGTGTAATGAAACCCCAATAGGCCCCATTGGAACCAATGGCATGGAATCCCGGAAGAAGATTAATCGATATTTCTGCTTCATCCGTCTCTGCACCGGGCAAACTAGAGTTTCGATTGATGTTCTCTGTATATTGCGGTGCAATGGGTGATCCAGGATTGGCAATCAACTGATAATCATAGAAGTAATTAACCTTTCGTTGAAAATCGGATGGATCGGAGTCCGATGAGATAGCAGTTACTTGTTCTGTGATCACTCCTCTCAAAAGTGGATTTCGCTTGGTGATGGTCCAAAGTGGAATGACGTTGTCTCCGTACCAACCACTACGTTTTACAATTTCAAAACCTTGAAACCCTAATCCAGTTGCATGGGACACCGCACCTTCGTAATAGAACAACTTCGTTCGGTTAACTCCTGAGGCCGTTTGGTCTAGACGCCTAACCACTTTAAAGCTCGGAGCTACATTGACATTAACGAAAGGATAGACTTGTCCAGTTTTGGGAAAATATGAGTTGATATAACCTTGGGGAGGTGGACTATCCCCCCCCTCATAATTTGGGTCAACGGGATCATATGTAATAGTTGTCGAAACTCCATTGTTATTGATTTTTTCCAGCATCATATCTTCTCTATGATCCAACCCAAAACTGAATGAACGTATAAATTTGTTGCTAATTACTCCAAAATCTAAATTATTATTAGGCATACTAGATGGCAAGAAAACTGGTACAGGGTAGTGATTCAATGTACCAAAAACCGTTTCCGTACCCAATTTCAAAAACTCTTTAGGCGAGGTAATTAAATGGGGAGTGATATACTGTGTACCCGTTCCGTTACCATAGGTAACCGTACTATACTCAAGGATATCTGTTTTGCCATCGCCATTGATATCAACTGGTAATAAATCGTAAGTATACTTTGGTGTACCAAAGCTAACATCCGTTTTATTAAAAAAGGTGTACGTTTCTCCTTGACTTATATCAAAAGCATTTCCTTCCGATGATAACATTCTAAATATCGGACTATTATCTTCCTGAGGAAGTAAAAAATCAGTCTTTCCATCCCCATTGAAATCACCCGGAATAAATTGAAAATCATAATTAAAAGCTTCAGTAACCGTTCTACGCCAAAGCTCTACCAAACTACTATTGGTTTCGTTTAATCCATATACAACGGCGGTAATTCCCTTAAAAATGACAATGTTAGTACGTCCATCTCCTGTTACATCAACAGTGAAAATTTGGTCATCTATACCGATCGTTTGTGGAAACTGCCCTAAAGAAGAGGAAAAATCGTTGCTTGAAGTTAACCTACGATCTAATTTGATTAAATGAGCATCTCTTGGATATACTACTTGCGTACTACAATTGTTACACTCATTTCCTGGAGATCCACCACCATCCGGATAACAGATTCGGGAATCATTTAAACCTTTAGACAAAGCAATTACATCAGTCAAGCCGTCTCCATCAAAATCTCCAGAATAGTAGTTTCGTTGTATTCTTTGGTATGTTGAGCTACAACTTTCCAGTTGATAGGATACTCCTGGAGCATTCCAAGTTTTGGTATACTTGGTGGACAAGGGGCCTCCATCCTCCTTGGCCATAATGGTGAACTTTACATCTTTAACTCCAGTGTTTTGAACTGCAACCAGACCTTGTCCTGGCATCAAATTGCTCTGGCTGTTTAACCAAGTTGCTGAGAACAATTCTTGAAAAGAACCAATGTTTACTCCATTGGCGTAATTGAATCCATTACTGTTTTGGATATCGTCAAAAATCCAAAACTTTTTCTTCGTATCCGGTCCAGTGGTCGGGTAAATAACGAAATCCATTTTGCCGTTCCCGCTGAAATCACCTGGAATCATTTTAGAATTATTCCTATTAATATTGGATACACTTAGGTTTGTTGCCGTTCCGCTAACTTCAACAAAATTATAGCTGGTATCGCCATACTCAAAAGTCACACTTCGATTGGAACCAGAATTGGGATATTCCTTTACTTCAATTAGACGTTGATAGTTTACTATTGTTTTATCATACACCAATTCATACTTTCTGTATAAAGTATTAGAATTACCATATACTTCTATCTTATCAAGAGTTGTGGAATTTTGAAAGTGCCCTCCACCTACGTAGGCAGATTCTTTATGTTTACCGATACTACCGGATAAATAAGTAAATCTTACTTCATTTATAGCGGGGTCATTGCCTTTACTACCGTATTTTATTCTACTAATATACTTTCCTGAGTACTCATAAGATATACGGACTCCTTGAGGATTCTCCCAATACGAAATGGCATAATCCATAGGGGTTCTTGAGCCTGAAGTAGAACCATAAAAAGCTATAGAACCATCTGGGTATATTACTTTAAAATTTGCTGGACCAAAAGACAAAGGGTTGTTTCCCTCACCAATGATTTTTAGGTTGGAGTAATTTTCCGTTTGATAGGTGCTACCGCTTCCTCCGTAAGTCCCGGTTTTTAACACTAGACGTTGCCCATCCAAGGCAAAACGATCACCAGAATCAAAATCTACGGGATCAATTTGATTGTCATGAAACAAGGTGGAAGGAATTCTTGTAATTACAGAAACTCCCGATACGTTCCAGCCCCAACCAGCCATGCCCCTTCCATTATGACTATCAAAATCTAATGAAATTTCAGGAACAACTCCATTCAGTCCCGGAGGCACATTAATTGGAATTGAATAATTCAACCCACCTGATGAATTCACGAATATATCAGATGTTATACTCCCTTCAGAACCACTTAAATTCACAACCTCCATTTCCGAAGAAGCTTCTTTATCCACTATATCATTACCATTAATAGTGGTTACTTTAACATCAGTTGCTTTATAAGTTATTGTACTTTCATCCCTTGCAAAGGATAATAGCATAAAAATTATTCCAAGTAAAATAGTTAGGTTTTTCATAGGTTATTTTTTGAGGATATGGAAGGTTTTTCGGGTAGAGTCTGTGTAGTAAACTGAGAGAATGTAATGCCCCGTGGGATATATGCCAAAATCCAGTTGGGTATTGCCTTGCCTACTGCTTATGGTTTTTTCATACAACTGTCGCCCAATACCTGAGAACAAGATTATTTTGGTCACTTGGCGTTCGTTATCCTGCCATTCCAGGGTCAATAAATCGGTGACTGGGTTTGGATAGGCAGCAATGTTTGAGATATCTTCTGGACCCTCAACACCTGACAAATCTTCCAAAAGGTCTTCTTGGATAGCAATATCTTTGGTAGGGATGGAGTCCAAAGCTTCCTTAGAGGTGCCGCAGTTGATGCATACCCTATCGCGTAGGGTCTGATTGCCTGCACTGTCATAGCTGAATTGAATTGCATATTGGTTTTGCGCCCAAGTAACACTTCCCAGTAAAAGGCACAAGCTGCATAAAAGTAATTTTCGTTTCAAGGCTTTATTGTTTTAGGTTATTGGTATTTCTTTCTAGTACTTCAACCCGTTCTAAGAGTTGGTTTATGGTTTTTTCGTAATCCTTTATTTGGTGTTGCTGTTGTAAGGTGTAGAGCGTCAACTCCTCTATTTTTTCCAAGAGCAGTTTGTTCATTTCACCTAGCTGGATACCGTTTTCTTCCACTTCCTTCGCCGAAGGAATATTGATAAGATGTCCTTTTTCTTGAATATGATTTTCTACCTCCTCCAGCGTGGGGAGGTCATAACCCTCTTTAAAAACATAGTCGGCCCAGCCCGTTTCTACTTTAATCTCCTCAGCTCGAATTTTTCCTTTGACAGCTAGTTTATACGAACCGGGATTTGTTGTGCCAATGCCCAGATTGGACAAGAAAAATGAGTTGTCTTTTCCAAGTTCCCAAATTTGTTCAAAGTCTAGAAAATCTACTCGGTTTGAAGAATTGTTCCAAGTATGGTTGAATCCTTTCAACTTTCCGCCTACAAAATCCAACTCCATCACCAGTGCCGTTCCTGGATTCCAGTTAGGAATGAACATATTTTTATTTCCTAAACTCCCAATATTTCCATGGCTGCTATAATCGAGAATGGCATTACTGCCTATCCAGCTGCTATTGTATAATCCAAAGTTTCCTAGTGTTAGATAGGAGCCCACGCGGATTTGGGTTCCTCTAAAATCATCCGTTACCCAGTTTCTTTTGAAGTCATGATATTTACTATTTACTCCTAAAGAATATGATGGGGTTTGGGATAAGGCCCATATAGGTATAAGAATACTTATTATAATAGATAGCCTCATTTTTGTAAGTTTTTGATAGTTTCCTTAATCTGTTCGTTTTCTTTTTTCAATGCTATTACATAAAGTGTCAGTTCCTCAATCTTCTCCAGAAGCAGCTTGTTCATCTCTCCCAATTGAATTCCGTTTTCCTTGACCTCTGCCGCTGAGGGAATGTTTATGAGATGTCCCTTTTCTTTGATATGATTTTCTACTTCCTCCAGAGAAGGAAGTTCATAGTCCTCCTTAAAGACATAATCCGCCCAGCCTGTTTCCACTTTGATTTCTTCTGCGCGGATTTTTCCTTTAACAGCTAGTTTCCAGTTTGTAGATATGTTATTAGTTCCAATGCCAATATTTCCAGTAACAATGTCAATCACAAAGGTTTCCCAACTACTGCCTCCACCTGTTGAATGCCATGTCCCTATTCCAAAGCGATTATCCCCAAAACTCTCTGAAAACCCAACATTAGCGCCAATGATATCACCGTCCTGCCTAAACTGTATGATAGGATTGTCTGATTCATTATTGTTATCCGTATCAGCTTCCAATCTAAAAACAGCATCTCCTGAAGTTGCAGATGAGACATGAAGTCTAGCTACGGGATAAGTAGTGCCAACACCTATTGAACCATTACTTCTAATGACCATTCTATCAACAGCAGACCCAGAGTCTGAAACTGAACGGAACTTAACTATATCGCTTCCCTTGGCACCAATATAGAGTACATTAGAACCGTAGATTTCATTGGAATCCATAATCATGGAATTGGAACCATCAGAAACGGTAAAAAAACTGTTTCCAGGATTCCAAAATCCGCCTATGGTACCACTTCCCTGAACTTGTAATTTGGCCTGTGGTGAAGTTGTACCAACACCTGCATTTCCTGATGTAGGAAATATATTGGTTTGACTTGCCACTTGCCCTAAGCCCAATAAGACTAGCGTAAAAAACAATACATTTTTCATTTATTCTTTTTTTTAAGTTGTTGTATCTCTTCTTTCAACATATTGATTTCCCTTCCACTGGTATTCTTCAAATCAATAATGTATAATGTCAGCTCCTCTATCTTCTCCAATAACTTCATGTTCATTTCACCCAACTGGATACCATTTTCCTCCATTTCCTTTGCGGATGGGATATTAGGCAAGTGTCCTTTTTCTTTAATGTAGTTTTGGACTTCTTCCAAGGATTTTAGCTTGTAGTCCTCTTTAAAGACATAGTCCGGTCCGGGAACGGAAGAGATCCACTTTTACCTCTTCGGCGTGGATGTTCCCTTTAACGGTGAGTTTGGAGTCGGGGGATGTGGTTCCAATACCCACATTGCCTGTATTTACAATGGTGAAAAGTTTGGAGCCACCCACATTCAATCCATGCGAAATGGTAAGTCGATTATCCAGCGTATGTGAAATATGAAAATGGGAGTCTCCATCATTGGGAAGAAAACTAAGGGAAGGTGTATCATTATTATTGAACCTTACTCCATTGTTATTTGTACTCTTAACTTCAAAAACACTTGATGGGCTTGTTGTGCCAATTCCAACATTTCCGTTGCTAGCAATTTTCATTCGAACGCTAGCACCTCCATTAGCATTTGAAGTTTTAAAGAATATGTTACCCGATGGAGCGTTGTTATTCTCAATTTCTATTTCGGCTCTTGTATAGCTATCATTGGAAACCCCAAGTCTTAAAGCCCTAGTAATTGTATTATTCGTCAGAATATAATTCCCCCAATCCCCTTCTCCAATAGCGCCCTCAGAGGGCAATGTACTTTCAGATGCTATAAAAAGGCTATTTATAGAAAAGTTATTCGTCAATTTGGAATTTCCGCTTGGATCCATACTGAAGTATGAACTACCATCGTGGTGAAATCGAAGATATCCTTGATAATTATCAATACTCCATACATTAAAATTGGAATTACTGCGCTCCAATAGTAGCTCTCCACCCTCATATTGATTGTCTTGAGGGTTTGCCACTAAGGTTTGAGCACCCAAATTCCCTATAACTCCAAAAAGTATTAAAATGAGTAATGTTTTTTTCATTTTTGATTGGTGTTTAGTAGTTGCTCAAGTTGTCGAAGACGGGTTTCTTGTTGAACTAGTTTCTTTTCTTGTTCTAAAGTGTAAAGTGTTAACTCCTCTATCTTCTCCAATAACTTCATATTCATATCCCCCAGCTGGATACCGTTTTCCTCCATTTCCTTTGCGGATGGGATATTGGGCAAGTGGCCGTTCTCTTTAATATAGTTTTGTACCTCTTCCAAAGGTTTAAGGTCATAATCCTCTTTAAAAACATAGTCCGGACCTGGCACAGAAAGGTCAACCTTTACTTCTTCTGCATGAATCTTCCCTTTTACAGTGAGTTTGGAGTCTGGAATTTCAGTTCCAATTCCGACCAATCCCCTTATAATGACTTTACCACCATTTTGATCAAATTGAGGAACTCCTAAGAAAAGTTTGTTGGTCCAGCCAGGGGATACCACTAAATCCCTTCCTGCCATTTCTATTAACCCGGTTAAATCATCATTCTGACCTATATGCAAGCCCCAAGTGGCGTTCTCGTTAAGATGTTTAATCCTAACCCGGGGATTGGAATTTCCGTAAACATCCAGGTTGTAGTCAGGATTAGAATTACCTATTCCTACTTTACCATTATCCAAAATGGTAAAATACCTTTTGTAAATTCCATCATTCCAAAAGATTGAAAAATTACTTCCATTTTCATAGGATCTTGGTCCGCTTAGATGCCAAAACCCTAAAGGGTTTTTTAAATTAAAAGATGCCGAAGTATTATCAGATTTCTCGGCCGTATACCCAGTAGGGTTTTGTGCCTTTGTTGAAAGGCTAAAGCATAAAATCAATACTTTTAAAATGTAATTTTGATTCATAGAAAACTATCTAAATTTTAATTCTCTCTCTATTTGTTGAATACGATTTTCTAAATCGCCTTTGGACCGCAACTCTTTCTTAATTTTTTCGTTTTCTTCCTTTAAATCTAAAATGTACAAGGTCAACTCCTCTATCTTTTCCAATAACTTCATGTTCATTTCACCCAACTGGATACCATTTTCCTCCATTTCCTTTGCGGATGGGATATTAGGCAAGTGTCCTTTTTCTTTAATGTAGTTTTGAACCTCTTCTAAGGATTTAAGATCATAACCCTCTTTAAAAACATAGTCAGGTCCGGGAACAGAAAGATCTACTTTGACCTCCTCGGCGTGAATATTCCCTTTTACGGTGAGTTTGGAGTCTGGTGATGTGGTTCCTATTCCTACTTTTCCAGTATGCCCTATATACATTTTCGGAGCATCAGTAACAATTGCGCCTTGCGAAGTATTGCCATACTTGGTATAGAAATATAATTTCCCCCAACTGGCACGCATACCAGAAAAACCATAGTTATTGGAATGATTGGAAGGGGTAAATAGTTTGTTATGATTAGTCCCTCCCTGAATCACCGCTAAGTTGGAGCCAAAGATAGAATTACCTCCTGTTGAACCGGATATATTGGCCCCAAAATTACTAGCAACAACAAACTGTGATTTTGGATTGGTCTCTGAACCTGTTCCAATGTTGCCGCTGCCGGATATATTTAATTTGTTATGGTTTCCAATCCTTAAATGGAGTTCTTGCGGGGAATTTAAGAAAGTAGTGCCGTTAGTCTTGTGTTGTAATAATGCATAATTACCTACCTGACTTTGATCCAGTGTACTGGCCCCAAAATAGACATAACCGCTTGTATATGGCCAATCTTGTGCTCTTGAATAATAACAAATTATAAAAAGAAAAAAAGTAATGCCTGTAATTTTATTTCTCAATTCCATTTCAGTGATTTTTTCCTGATTGATTTTTTACCAGTTTCTTCACAAGTCTTTCCATGTGAAGAATTCTAATTTTTAGTTCATCCACTTTTTTTAATTTTTCTTCTTGTTCTAAAATATAAAGTGTCAACTCCTCAATCTTTTCCAATAACTTCATGTTCAATTCACCCAATTGAATACCATTCTCTTCCATTTCCTTTGCGGATGGGATATTAGGCAAGTGGCCTTTTTCTTTAATGTAGTTTTGGACTTCTTCCAAGGATGTTAGCTCGTAGTCCTCTTTAAAGACATAGTCCGGTCCAGGAACGGAAAGATCCACCTTTACCTCTTCTGCATGGATGTTGCCTTTTACGGTGAGTTTGGTATCAGGAACAGTGGTGCCTATGCCAACATTCCCATTCCAAAGAATGCTCATAGCACCATCTATTGAAGAAGTATTAAAGCTAATGCCTTGTCTGGTCGAATATTCACCTGGCAAACCCTTTATCGAAGAAGGCAATTTGTCACTGTATCTTTGAAATATTACACCCCGGTTGTGCGCAGACAAAATTTTAATGTTACCATCTATATCTAATTTTTCTGAAGGTACAGTTGTACCAATTCCTACATTACCAGATGAAGGAAAAATGTTGGTCTGCGCGAAAAGAGTAGAACTAAATAAAGAGATAGGTAGTATGGCCCAAAAAACGGACTTACCGAATTTAGAATTCGTCATTACAAGATTAGGTTGATTATTGTCCCATTAAGTTAAGGTTTTTTTAACTAAAAAAACAGAATTAACCTTTATTTAATGTAGTCCTAATCTTATATAATTATGGAATTTCCTTGTAAATTACTGTAAATTAATTTTTTACTAATAAAAAAACGACCTTGTTTTAAGTCAAAAAAAAAGCCCTGACAAAATTGTCAGGGCTTCAATATATTTAATTTGAAACTTTCTACTGTAACTTAAAGGTAATTGGAATACTAAATGGAACTTTTACCGCTCTACCTCTTTGCTTACCAGGTGTCATTTTTGGTAACTTGTTGATAATTCTCAAGGCTTCCTTCTCCAAGTTTTTATCCGGTCCACGCATTCTTATGTTTCCGATACTTCCATCCTTTTGGATTACGAAAATTACGTTTACCCTTCCTTGAACTCCCATTTCTTGAGCAATCTCTGGATAACGGAAATTCTTACGGATGTGCTTTTGCATCATCTCTTGGAAGCACTGTTTTTTATTACTTGCCTTTTCACAACCTGGGAAAACCGGTACGTCTTCAATTACAGCAAATGGAACTGAAATGTCTTCGTCGACCTCATCAACTTCAACTTCCTCAACTTCCATCACTTCTTCTTCTTGACTAGTCTCCGTCGATTCAATTACAGTCTCCTCAACTTCTTCCTCATCTTCAACAACTTCAATTACTTCCGGAGCTGCAGGAGGTGGTGGCGGTGGTGGAGTTTTGATTTGCTCGGTCATCGGCACCTCTTCATCCAACTGATCTTCAACATTCAAAGAAATGTCATAATCATTCGCTTTATCATACTTTTTCCATTCCATGGCCCCATAGACCAATCCTAAAACAGCAGCTAACCCTATTACAAAATAGAGGGTACTGTTTTTTCCCACATCAGCTTTCGGATTCTTTTTTAATTCCATTTTTTTGAGTTTAGTATTCGCTAATTTAAAATTTTTTTTGTTTAACTGGCAATTAAAATTTCCATTTTAACGGCTCTTTCTTAGTAAAATACCACCAAATGGCAAGTCCTCCTATGAATGCTCCCAAAGTGTTGGCCAATACATCGCCCCATTCTGCCATGCGATTTTCCGTTAAACTATATTGTAGTGCCTCAATTCCCATGCCATAAAATGTAGCAGCAAAAACTATAATTATGAGTGTTTTTTTTAAGGTCGCTCTTTCTCGTTTCCTTTCCCATATACTAAGACAACCTAACACTACAAAACCTGAATAAAAGCCAAAATGGGTTATTTTATCTGCATATGGTATGGATACCGAGCCTGTATCCAAACCTGAAAAAGAAAATAGGCTGAGTGATGTAATTACAATCAACCAGCCTATAAACAATATGGTAAACGCGTATTTTCTAAGCACCAATTAAGGCCTTGTATTCCGTATCACTCATTAATCCATCCGCCTCTGATGGATTAGTCATTTTAATCTTAATCATCCAGCCATCTCCATATGGGTCGGAGTTGACCTTTTCAGGCTCATCTTCCAAAGATTCATTGAACTCAATTATCTCACCGCTCAAAGGCAAAAACAAATCGGAAACAGTCTTTACAGCTTCCACTGTTCCAAAAACCTCCTCTTGGTCCAAGGTCTCATCCAAAGTTTCTACTTCAACATAGACAATATCCCCTAACTCGCTTTGGGCAAAATCGGTAATTCCAACCGTGGCTACATCGCCATCTATTTTAACCCACTCATGGTCTTTGGTGTACTTTAATTCTGCTGGTATGTTCATTTGTTTCAAAAAGTTTTAGTCCTGTCACAAATGTAACGGATTGGATATAGCTTTTCAAGATTTTTCTTAAACAAAATCACCATGAAAAAATGGAAAGAGAATCAGTTGCCAAAATTGTATCGCAATGTAAATCCAGCGTTGACCGTAGTCTGTGGAAAAGCTGTGGAAACGGCAAATTGAGAAAAGTTATGATCGTAGAAAAACAAGGCATTGAAATTTCTGCTCAATGCGTAGTCTGCTGTGAATTTGAACGAAATAAGCTGCTGCCCGGAAGTGATTTGGTTATTGTCTATATCCAAATTACGGATAATGGTAATGTTGTCGCGCAATGAAAAGTCCGCCTTCAAATTTAAGTCTCCTTTAAGTCTTGTACGCTCGCCACCAATATTGGTCACAAACTTTACATCTTTAAAACGATATCCCAATCCGACGGTGTATTCCTGTCCGTTAATTTCCGTCAATAGGCTATTGTCAAAACTTAAGGACAACGTTCTATCCCTTCGCACTTCGGCCAAAAAGCTAAAGGAATTCTTCATCTCAAAATCAACCCGAGCCAATGGATTGAACTGATCGGTCAATACAACGCTATTGATAATATTTTCTGGAAGCAAGTCGCCATTCTCCGGGTTAACATCTGAATTTTGACGTTCCAAGTTAGTTTGAAACGAGTTAACACTGTAAGCTGCGCGGTAGCCATGACTCAAGGAAAAACGCTTGAACTTCTTTTTAAACCAACGGTTTTTCATTAAACCGGTATACTTGATATTCCAATTGGGGATAGGAATCTGACGAAAGGCATCCAAATTCACCCGCTCTGCATCCTGCCCGGTATATGCTGCAAAGAACGCTGGTAATAGCACATCCTGTTGGGTTTTGCCATACCGTTCCGGGAATCCATCGTCATCCAAAGTTCCAGGATTTTCTCCCCTGTCTGAAACCAATCGATTAGCGATAATCAATCTGTTGTTCCTAAATTCATCAAAAGTTGCTGAATCAAATTCATCACTTTTGGAGAAAACCGTTGATATCATCAATGTAGATATGGTAAAGTTGCCAAACGTGTTTGGGGCCAATGGCACATATTCACTATCCTCTATCCTAAAGTTTTCCTGAAAATTCTCTGAAAACTGTCTGTCAGCTATCAAGTCTATCGTCAAATCTTGCGTAGGTTGAGCCGTAGCCGTGATATTTAATTGCTTGTTAGTGACTTTTGAAAACTGGGAGTTGAACCCAGAAAAATCCGTTAGCCATCCGTTTCTTGCTGCCTCAAATCGAATATCTGACTGACTTCCAAACACAAAGCCCAATGTGGGCCGGGTAGTTCCCAAAAATCCTATGGATTGGGTATATCCTGGTAATACCGTACCGTTATTTTCACTGTAGTTTACATTGACACGCTTCACCATGGTGAAAAAATCCACTAGAGTGTTGAAAGTCTTACTTGTTTTTTTGACCGGTTTTTCATCAACTGGATTGCCGTCTTTATCCGTTCTGGGTTGTTGGTTGACTGTTACTTTTCCGTCTCGTTTTTTCAGGCCGAGAAAATCATAGAACCTTTGCATGGTTAGATTGGCCGTAATATTGTGGGTATTCGCGTTTTGAACGGTATTGATTTGCTCTCCTGGGTTTTCTTCTTGAACAACCTCGTTCAATGCATCTCCTCCGCGTTGCCAATCAAAATTACTGGTATAGGTATATTGAGCGTTAATAAAGTTCAAGAAAGGGAACTTGTTAAAGGGTAGCTCATAATTTAACTGCATTTGCTGTGAATGCCTATTAGGCTCACCCACATCAAAGAAGCCATCCCATAGATCCAAGGTTTCATTGATTCCTGAATCCCGATTGCCTTCCTCATTGAAGAAATTACGGACTATGTTGTTATTTGAAGAGGTTAAATTGACCCGAAGTGATTTTGTAATACTGTAATTTAGGGCATATTGCCAGTTAAAAAGATAGTTTCGCTGTTGCAACAAAGGCAAATCCAATGCTTCCACCCCTGGCTCCAATACATCTCTAAACCGTTGCTGGTTAAATGTTCTGTTGTAATTGGCGTTCAACGATAGACTGGTTGGAAGAAGGTTTATGTTCATGTCTTTCAACCATTGCCAATATTTTCCCGTGAACAATGAGTCTTTCTTCGCGAAAGGAGCCACCGGAGCAGGCTTGAAATTGTGATTGTACACAAATCCTGTGTTCACATTTTGATCCCTGAGCTCAGCTACCTGAAAGTCCCTATGGTCTGTCTCATTATAAGAATAGTTGAAAGTAAAGTTTTCAATATCGAAGAAATTTTCTTTGGCTTCCTCTCCTCTATTCTTACGAACACCTATTAGATTGATGCTGGTTCTTTTCGTATAGTCTTCAGCTTGTTCTCGAATAGTTTCAGCATCCTCTGGGGTTTCTGCTGCATCAATACGATCCTCCAGTTTAAGGTCGTCAAAAACAGGGTCAAATTCTGGAGTAATGAGGGTTTCAGAAATTCCATAATTGAAAGGTATCTGAAGTCCCCATTTTTTTGGGAATAGTTGTCCCACATTCACATTGGTCACTACATCATACGAAATGGCATCTTCCCGAGAACGTTCATTTGGTTTTTGATCTATGGAACCAAAACCTGAGGTGCTTCGGCTTCCAGTTGCCGTAACATTGGCAAAATCGGCCATATTCGCATCTAAAGCAGCCACTGCGGCCCAACCTCCATTATTGTCTAACCCAGCCAAACGAAGTTCGTTGAACCAAACTTCACCTCTAGCAGGAAGATCATCAATATTTTTAATACCCACCATCATGGAGCGTATGCTTCCTAATGAAGGATTACCTCGTATCCCAATTCTCAATCTCCCCAAAGTTCTTGGCGCAAATTCATCTACTTGAATTACTTCGCCATCCACGACTTCATAAAAAACTACTTGATTTAAAGTCTGACTTGCAATACCTGCTGATTTAACCCTATTCAAATCGGAAAGAGCAATATCAATTTCATTCACATCTGGCCAAATATCTTCCGGAGTAGCCGAACCAAAAGGGGTAAATTGAAGTGGAAGTTCAATTTGGTAGAAGTTTTCCGAGAAGTCTGTACCAATCCTTAGAAATCCTACCAAAGGGGTATCGTCATCCGAATAATCCCCATTCAATATTTTCTCTGCGTGCATGAACATTTTTATGCGTTCGTATTGTCGCATATCGATATTCACATTTTTGAAAACTCCCCTAGAATCTTCAGATTCTAAATTCTCCACCACAAAAGATAGGGACTGTTCGTTCTGACGTATAATCGTATTGTTATTGTTCAATTGCTCCCGAATCACCCCTGGAGGTAATACATAAGGTATGGGTTGACGGGCAAAGTTTTCTTCAATATTCACAGCGTTTACATCAGTTACTGTCCCGTCATCTGAAGGGTCATTGTCCACCTCTGGTTGCAAGGAATTGGTAAAAGTCCGCCAATCTCCCCGTACCAAATCCAAAGTAGCAAAACGAAGTACGATGTCATCCGAGAACCCGGTCATATACATCCGCATAAAGCTAATGGAACGGAAATCGGTAATTCCTCCTACCGCTTCAGTAAAATCACTCAAAGGAATTTTATACTGGATCCATCGCCTGTTTAAAGTGGTTCCATTAGGTAATTGAGGGGTTTCACCTTCTCGAATATCTGTCACGTATTGATCATCTATTGTGGTATTCGGCCGTATTTGAATTCGATACTCGTAGTAACTATCCACGGTATTCATGGTCAAATCCCGGTCTATATCCTCAACATCGGGCAAAGTGGTAGATCCTCTATTGGTATTAGTTACTTCAACCGGAGAGTTTCCTTCAGGGTTGTTGAAATCAAAATATCTTTCTAAGATGCTCCCTTCCCTGTTCAAATAGTAAACAAAGTTGTCCAAAGCAGGGTCTTCGGCAGGTCCATTATAGATTGCCTGTTCTTCTGCATCATTCAATCCATCAAAACCTACATCTTGTTGGGTTCTATTGGTTTCATCCGCATCAAATGCATACACTAAAGACTGTGTAGATGGCACTTGCCCCCAAATGGTTGGTCTGGGAATTTCATTATTGGTACTTGCAGGAAGTCCATTCTCGTACTGTTTTCTTCCGTCCTTTAAAATATCTTCGGAAATGTTACCTAAGTTTAATACCAATTCCCCAACATTGCCACCATTCGTTTCTCCGTCAATATAAGGATCCAATACCCAAAATTGAACAAATTCCACATTGGACTGCTCAAAATTGGTGCTGCTCAAAGGTCTCATTATCCCTGCCCATTTCTCATTGGAGGTTTCGGTTTCAAAAGTGGGATTGGCATTATAGGGGCCTTTATCGTTTGGATAGTACACCACATCCAAGGTGCCTTGTACCTGTGTCTGACCTTGGGCTATATCTGTTTCGGTAAATACCTCATCAATAAAAACCCTTCGCGTAGAGTTTAATGAAATGTCGTTATCACTTAATCCAGTAGGTCTTTGATTGGTATAGAAAATAGGGTCGATGGTATACCAAGACATCTTTGCACGCTCAAAACCAACGTCAATATCTGTACGGTCTTGAATAAATTCTACCGGAGGACTCGCCAAAGTCCAACCAAGTGAAGAGCGAATATCAATCAGTGCCTGCGCCCCTTCAAAATCATCCAAATAGGTAGTCGTCTCTCCTTGAAAATCCGCATTTTTTGGTGAGTTGGGCTGCAAAAATGCCACTTCTCCACGAACCGAAAGATTAGAAGGCACATCTGTATCAATATTCGGTAGTTTATTTGCCAAACGGGTCAAAAATGGGACCTCAGTACTAAAGTTTCCATTTAAACCAAAGATGGTATTGTTTACAGGTTCTACCCCAAAATTGGATTTTTGAGTGAGTGGTCTTTCATTCAAATTCAAAAGTGTACCACCCAATAAGAAATTCTCATTGAATTGATGTTCAACGTTGATTCCTGTAAATCTCCTAGTCTGCTGTCCGAATACCGCATTATTTTCTACAGAAATGTTGATAGGTGTGTTAGAAGCTTGAAGGCTAGGGTCCAAAATTTGAACGGTTCCAGCTTGATAGTTTACCGTGAAATCTATTCCTTCCTGTAGTTGTCTACCCCCTGCCGTAACCCTTACTGAGCCTTGAGGCACGTTGAATGCACCAATCGGAATTCCATTATTCCCCTGAGACTTGTATCGGCCTTTCAATTGGAAACGATTCTTCTCTGCATCTTGGAGTGACGCTGCCTTGGTCAGCGCATACATGTTTCGGAACACGTAACGTTCTTGATTAGGGTTATAGCCTACGTCATTTTCTACATCATAAATCTCTGTGGCACTGCTCCGTAATTCTTCAAAAAGGAACTCTCCGAATGGTTCAACCTTAGTAAAGATGATGTTACCAGCTTGGGTGTCTATAGTTATTCCAGGGACATAATCGAAAAATCCATCTCCACCTGACTGGACATCGTTGTATACATTCAAACGGTCCAAATTGAACACTTCCAATAAGATTCTTTCCTCTAACGGTTTTTGTCCAGCCTCGGGATCTGGAAAATCAACCACAGGTGTAATATAGTTTCTGGGTGTGGGGTCAGAATATAGAATGTTTAATCTAAAATCTTCCTGAGTCAATTGAAAAGCTCCCGTGGCGTAGATATTCTTCATCATCAAATCCCAAATAGGATCTTCCACATTGGTGATGTTGCTTTTCAGTAATTTAAGAATCAAAGTGTTGTTTTCAACAATGGGATTGACTCCACCAGAGACGGTTGTAGCATCTATTCCACCATTGGCAAACTCCCCTACTTGAAACACCTCACCGGTCAATGTATTGGTGTACTGATAGGCAACACCCAAAACCTCATCGTTACTTAAGCGTTGATTTAAGGAAATATATCCCAATTGGGTATTTAGTTGGTAATCCCTGCCTTCTTCCAGCTTTCTGGCATTTTCTAAAATAGCATAATCAAACCCTTGATTTGCAGAGTAGCCCGTTGAAAAGTTGAAGCCTGAATCCACAGTAGCTATATCGCGGACAGCCTCGGTAAGAACACCACCGTTCCCAATAAGTGCTGGGTCATAGTCGTTTACATTATTCTGTGGAAAAACATTGGTTCCCGTTATGTTGAAGAATCCAGCTGGGTCTCCTCCTGCAATTCCAACTCGAGTTTTTTCGTCACCGTTTCTTCCCAACTCGGCTTCACCTAAATCTTGAATCGCAACCACGTTTCTTACGTTTAAGGTTTGCTGGTTTCTATTGGTCACCCAAACCTCCAGACGGGTAATCTGGATTTGACTTCGTATGAAAGGATAGTTTTGTAGGGCTTCGTCATAGCTGTCCCTAAAAAACTGGGATAAGAAAAAGTGTCGGTCTTCATCATAATCCAATGCAGTCAATGCAAATTCATTAACCGTTCCTCCGCCTTGCGCAACGACGGTATTGTTTTGAGAACGTTGTTCCGAGAAAACCGCAGTAACTGTGGTTCTACCAAATTGCAGTTGCGTTTTTACCCCAAATAAACTCTGTGCCCCGGTAATCAGTGAACTGTTCAAGGGCATATTCACGTTACCTATCTCAATTTTTTGAAGAATATCATCTTCTGTTGGTGTATAATCCAACTTCACCAGATTCTGAAAATCAAAGGTGGCTTCTGTGTCATAGTTCGCGGTTACTTGAAGTCTTTCGCCCACCTTACCCAAGAGACTCAAGCTGATACGCTGGTCAAAATCAAAGGAAAGATTGGTTCTGTTTCTAGGTGAAAGTGCCGGATTGTCGTTCTTTTGCCAAAGAACTCCCAAATCCATGGCAACCGAACCTTGGGGGATTACCTCAATGGTATTTCCTCCAAAAATGGATTCAAAAAAGCTACTGTTCACATAAAAATTAGGCAAAAGATTTTTACGCGCCTCCTCGCTTCCTTCCTTTTTACCTGTAAATGCATCTATTTTATCCTTAAAATAGGATTTCATGCCCTCTCTTCGTACCAATTCAAAGAACTGTTCCGGAGTTAGGATTATAGGGTATGAAATATCAAATTCTCCGATAGTTTCAGAGTAAATATATCGGTCTAGGGTAGGGTCGTAAGTGTATTTAGAAACAATGCTTTGTGGGTTCTCCAATTTGAGTCGGCCAAGGGACACCCCGGTTTTGGTAGAGTCTTGAGCCTGTTCGTCGGTTTCCTGGGAAGATGCCATGGAAACGAACAAAAAACAAATACAAAAGAAAATGTACTTAAATCCCGTTGGTTTAAGTATTGGTTTTGCCCCTCTTTTCAAACTAGTTACAAATTTTTAAGCGCCTGTTTAATAATGTCCTCTACGCTTAGCGATGCATTCTCAGCTACAATCTTATCAACTACCTTTTCAGATTGTCTCCTGGTGAAACCGAGAACCTCTAAAGCAGATAACGCTTCTTCTTTGCCAGTATTGTTTGAAATGTGGGAAACTTCATCCATTTCGTACACTTTCAAAATCTTATCCTTAAGATCCAAAATAACACGCTGCGCCGTTTTGCTTCCTATTCCCTTGATTGCCTGTATGGAAGGGACGTCTCCATTGGCAATAGCTTCCTTTATTTGTTGGGGTGAAAGTGAGGACAGCATGGTTCGAGCGGTACTGGAACCAATTCCCGATACCGAAATCAAGAGTCTAAAAATTTCCCTCTCAGATTTTTCTGTAAATCCAAAAAGCGTGTGAGAATCTTCCTTTACTTGAAGATGTGTAAAAAGATGAATGCTTTCTTCGTCTTTAATCAACGAAAATGTGTGTAATGAAATGTTCAAGAAGTAACCTACTCCATTGCATTCTACAACTACGTAGGTAGGATTTTTTTCTACTAATTTTCCTTTTAAATGGTTTATCATTGGTTCAATTGGGGTTTTGGTTGTTATTCTTCTCCCATTTTGGCTTTTTTACGTTTTTCACGCTCTTGAGCATCGATAACGGCTACCGCTGCCATATTTACCATTTCGTCTACACTTGCGCCCAGTTGCAAAATGTGGGCAGAGCGTCTTAAACCAACCATTATCGGACCGATGGAATCGGCTTTGTTCAAGCCTTTTAAAAGCTTGTAGGTAATATTGGCCGATTCTAAATTAGGGAATATGAAAGTGTTCACTTTTTTACCCGCCAATTTGGAAAATGGAAAGTTATTGTGACAAAGCTCCTGACTCAAAGCAAAATCTGTTTGAATCTCTCCGTCCACAACCAAATCTGGATTTCTTTCATGTAAAATTCGAACAGCTTCTCTCACCTTCTGGGCATTCGGATGACTGGATGATCCAAAATTGGCATAGGACAAAAGAGCCATAACGGGGTTAAACCCGAATGTAGAGGCCACTTTGGCTGTCATTAAAGCAATCTCTGCCAGTTCCTCAGCGCTAGGGTCAACATTAATCGAAGTATCAGCCAAAAACAAGGGTCCCCTTTCGGTTATCATAATATTTACTGTAGAGGCATTCTTCACCCCTTTTGACCTGCCGATTACCTCAAAAACAGGTCTTAACACCTTCGGATATGCTCTGGAATACCCTGAAATCATACCATCAGCATCACCTTCCAGAAGCATCATAGCTCCAAAATAGTTCCGCTTACCCATATTGATTCGGGCACTATATTCGGTCTCTCCTTTTCGTTTTCTTGACTCCCACAACTTATGAGCATACTTGGTTCGAATCGCTTTGGATTCGTCGGCACGAGGATCTACGATAGGCACATCGGCATCAAATTCCAGTTCTTCCTTAAGCTTCTCTATGGTCTCCCTATTCCCCAATAGAATAGGTTGGGCTATGCCCTCATCATGCACAATCTGTGCAGCTTTCAGAACATCCAATAGCTCCGCTTCGGCAAATACAATACGCTTTGGGTTAACCTTGGCACGATTGTGCAATAAGCGAACTACTTTGTTATCATTACCTGACCTTAAGTACAGCTCTTCCTCATACTTTTTCCAATCTTTTATAGGCGCTTTGGCTACACCAGATTCCATAGCAGCTTTGGCTACAGCTGGTGGAATCTTTGTTATCAGTCGTGGATCAAAGGGTTTGGGTATGATATATTTTCTTCCGAATGTCAACCTAGTGGTATCGTAAGCAATGTTCACTTGTTCGGGCACAGGCTCCCTAGTTAAATCAGCTAATGCAAGAACTGCGGCCATTTTCATTTCTTCATTGATCTTAGTGGCCCGAACGTCAAGTGCCCCTCTAAATATAAAGGGAAAGCCCAAGACATTGTTCACTTGATTAGGATGATCAGAACGTCCAGTAGCCATAATGATATCTTCTCGAGTCTCACAGGCTAGATTATATTCAATCTCAGGGTCAGGATTGGCCATTGCAAAAACTATGGGGTCTTTCGCCATGGATTTCAACATTTCGGGGGTCAATAGGTCTGCTTTAGACAAACCAATGAACACATCCGAATCTGTCATAGCTTCCTCTAGGGTATCGATTTTTCTATCTGTGGCAAACTCCAGCTTCTCGGTGGTCAAATTTTCTCTATCCTTTCGGATTACCCCCTTACTATCCAGCATCACAATATTTTCTGCTTTAGCACCAAAAGCTTTGTACAAGCGTGTACAAGAAACAGCTGCTGCTCCTGCTCCACTGACCACAATTTTTACTTCCTCCATTTTCTTGCCCGTCAACTCAAGTGCATTCAGCAAAGCTGCGGCAGAAATGATTGCCGTGCCGTGTTGGTCGTCATGCATTACTGGGATATCAAGCTCCTCCTTTAATCTTCTTTCTATTTCAAAAGCTTCAGGGGCTTTAATATCTTCCAGGTTGATTCCCCCAAAAGTGGGTGCAATGATTTTCACAGTTTCGATGAACTTCTCTACATCCGTAGTATCCAGTTCTATGTCCATTCCATCGATATCAGCAAAAATTTTGAACAAAAGGCTTTTTCCTTCCATAACCGGCTTGGAAGCTTCGGGCCCAATATTCCCCAAACCCAAAACCGCTGTTCCATTGGAAATCACTGCTACAATGTTTCCTTTGGCGGTATACTTATAAACATCGTCCTTGTTTTTTTCTATCTCCAAACAAGGCTCCGCAACACCAGGAGAATAGGCCAAAGCCAAGTCTCTTTGAGTAGCGTATGGTTTGGTGGGAACCACTTTTATTTTTCCAGGTTGTGGTTTGGCATGATACAACAAGGCCTCCCTACGTTGTTTTTCTTTGCTCATATAGATAGTTCTGAAATAATGGATAAAGGTAAGGGTATTCCCGAATTAGTGAATACCCTTCATATTTGTTTCCAGTTAAAATTTAGGATAGGATTACATTACGATTCAACAGGACTCTCTTTACTCACATTTAACCGCATCGCCAAAATGGATGCTAAAACAAAACACGCACCTGCAAAAAGCATGGCATTAGCTGCATTTGCCCCCAACAGGTTTTTAAAGATTGGACCGAATGAAAGGGTTTGGATTCCCATTGGAATTACAATCATCATATTCAAGATTCCCATATATACTCCCCTTCTTTCTTGGGGAACAATTTTAGAAACCATACTGTACGGAATACCCATCATTGCAGCCCATCCAATACCAAACAACACCATTGGGAACAAGACATAAACAGGGTCTGAAATGTTGGGAATAGCAAACAAGGCCAAGGCAGTACCAAAAAGACTTAATGCGTAGATTTTTTTTCCTCCAAACCGGATGGTCAACGGAACTAAAATTAGCGCTACCACGGCAGTAACAATATTGTATGTTGTGCTCATCTTAGCTGCTTGAGCTGCGGCTTGTGAAGTATCGTATCCCATTGTGGTCCTGAACAATGGCGTTATAAATTGCCAATACACAAAAAGCGCATACCACTGAAAAAGGTATACCGCAGAGAGTTTCCACATAAATTTCGGCATGTCCTTAACCGCATGTTTAATTTCTATGAATGGCAGTTTAAATCGTTCGATAAAAGGAAGGGTCTTGTGCCTATTGATTTCAGCCAGTTCTTCATCGCTCGGTGGTATTTCAGGTGTTTTAAAAACCGACCATAAAATGGTGGCTATGGATAAGAACGAGCCAATAAAAAATGAGTAGTACAACCATTTGGGGATTTGGCCCGCTACTTCTTCTCCTCCACCAAACCAATCTTGAAAAAGAAAAATGGACGCATTAGCCAAAAGAATACCAGCTCCGACAAAA
Source organism: Flagellimonas ulvae (assembly GCF_049333175.1). Lineage (NCBI taxonomy): Bacteria > Pseudomonadati > Bacteroidota > Flavobacteriia > Flavobacteriales > Flavobacteriaceae > Flagellimonas > Flagellimonas ulvae. The sequence continues at coordinate 3,600,980 of NZ_CP186325.1, read as the reverse complement.
AGACTTTGCATTTGATAACCAATACTTAACTGGCTGTCCGGAAGTTTATCTCCAACAAAAGCTCGATACGGCTCCATCGCCATATTGTTACCTACGTCCAAAACCCAAAGTAAGCCCACAGCGAACCACAAGGCTGGACTGAGCGGAAACGCAAAAAGACATAAACTACCTAAAACTGCTCCAATCAAGAAAAAGGGTTTTCTTCTACCCCATTTTGGTGACCAGGTTTTATCAGAAACTGCACCAATAATCGGCTGTACTATGAGTCCGGTAATAGGGCCAGCAATGTTCAGAATTGGCAAAATCTCTTCTGCAGCCCCTAAAAAAAGAAAAATTGGGTTAATGGCACTTTGCTGCAATCCAAAGCTATACTGTATTCCTAGAAATCCAACATTCATGTTCCAGATTTGCCAGAAACTTAATTTAGGCTTCTTGATTTTCATTCTTCTTGAGTTAGTTTAGTGGTATTTGGCCTTTCAAAATTGGCCCTTCATCGTTTCAATATAGTATTTTCTTGAGTGTTCTTTAAAAAGTACCGCATAAAAATTAAATTATTCTAAACGAAAACGTTTGAATTTTGTGAAAATCCTATTTGATAAAATCGATGTTTCTTTTCAATCCTGAGAATTTTGTTCTTTTTACGGGTGACTTCTTAAAGATTTTTTTGAAAACGTCCTCGGTAATTTCATCCCAATCTTTTTTTGAAAAAGAGAGCAGTTCTGGATTGGGATTGAACAAGGGTTCATTATGGGGTTTAGAAAATCGATTCCAAGGACATACGTCTTGGCAAACATCACATCCAAACATCCAATCGTCAAAGGTATCTTGAAACTCACTGGGAATCTCATTTTTTAGTTCAATTGTAAAATAAGAGATGCACTTACTGCCATCCACCACATAAGGTTCCACAATGGCTTCCGTAGGGCAAGCATCAATACAAGCCGTACAAGTTCCACAATGATCTGTTACGGGATTGTCGTATTCCAAATCTAAATCAACAATTAATTCAGCTATAAAATAAAATGACCCTACTTGCTGAGTTAGCAAATTACTGTGCTTCCCTATCCATCCCAGACCACTTTTGGCGGCCCATGCCTTGTCCATAACTGGGGCAGAATCCACAAAAGCCCTTCCATTCACTTCTCCAATTTCTTCTTGAATGAAATGAAGCAACTGTTTTAGCTTGTCCTTTATCACAAAGTGATAATCGGTTCCATACGCATACTTTGAGATTTTATACGCGTCAGGATTTTGTTTCTCTGAAGGAAAGTAATTCAATAATAAAGAGATAACTGATTTAGAACCTTCAACCAATTTGGTAGGGTTCAGGCGCTTGTCAAAATGATTCTCCATATAGGCCATTTCGCCATGCATGTTAGCATTGAGCCACTTTTCAAGTTGTGGAGCTTCCTCCTCCAAAAACTCAGCCTTGGAAATCCCACAAGATAAAAAACCGAGACGCTTCGCTTCGTCCTTAATCAGTTTTGTATAATGGGATTTTGACATCTATCTTGGTGTAAAATTCAAGACCACTTCTTTGGGTTTAAGCGAAATCATAGGATTGATTTCCACAGTATCCATCTTTGTGTTGATGTGATATTTCTTCACAATTTCAATCAATACCATCAGCATTTCGTAGTCGGCAAAAGCATTTCCAATGCACATTCTTGGGCCAGCACCAAATGGATAATAATAATCCGAAGCTTGTTTCATATCCAAATCAACAAAACGGTCAGCAACGAAGTGCTCGGCATTCTTCCAAAAGGATTTGTGTCGATGTAATTCATAGATGGAAAGCAACACCAATGTTCCTTTCTTTAGGCTGAATGAGCCTATTTCGGTTTCCTCAATTGCTACCCGATCTATAAAATATGCAGGAGGGTAAATCCGCATGGTTTCCTTAATGCAAGATTGTGCCAAAGGAAACTTAGGCATGTCCTCAAAAGAGAATGTATTCGATGTATGGGAAGTAACCTCTTGATGCAGGGACTCCTGAAGGTTTTTATCCTTTGCCAAAAAATACAACAGGAACGAAAGTGCGTTAGCCGTAGTCTCGTGTCCCGCGGTAAAGAGTATCAGCACTTCATCTATCAATTGTTTTCTTGACATTTTTGTTCCATCCTCATAGGTAGCTTCCAACAACATGTCCAATAAATCAAAGCCATTACGATCCTCTTCATTTAGTCTTTCTTCAATCAAATCATTGAGCAAATCCCTACCGCGCTTTGCCTCATCCAAATGTTTCTTTATTTCACCCGACCACCCGAACCACGTCTTAAGATAGGGTCTTCGCATTTCCTTTATCAACATCCTTTGGTTCTCCTCGGTAATGGATTTGAGCTCTGACATGGATTCACGGATATCATTACTGCTAAAAAGGGATTTTGCCACTACTTGAAAAGCCAAATCACCCATTTTGTCGAAAACATCTTCGTCCGTATTTGGCACAATGCGTTCCAACTCATCAACAATGGCTTTGTGCATAATGCTCAGTAGGCCTTTCAACTTTTGACGATGAAAAGCAGGTTGAATCATTCTACGGTGTGTGCGCCAGTGCTCTCCTTCGGAAGTTAAGAGACCATACCCAATATATTTTGCCAAATCTTTGGTTTGAAGCTTGGATTTGGAATATGATCGGTGCTTTTTCTGAAGCACTTGTTTTACCCATTCCGGGTCCCTAGAAAATATGACCTTCCCTTCTCCCGGAATTGAAATCCTGAAGGTATCACCTAGTTTTTCAAAATTCTCATAATGAAAGGGAAGTGGGTTCTTAAGAATTTGTCTGCTGTTCTTTAGTACTTTCAGCGCAGAAACATGAGGTAGCTTTTTCATCCAAACAGTCCTTCTTGCGTCCCTCCTTTTATTCGACCCAGATGTTTATAAGCCAATTCCGTTACCTCCCTACCACGAGGGGTCCGCATAATAAAGCCTTGTTGAATTAAAAAGGGTTCATATACCTCTTCAATGGTCTCTGCACTCTCGGATACCGCCGTGGCCAATGTGGTGATTCCAACCGGTCCGCCTTTAAACTTATCAATAATGGTGCTTAAAATCTTGTTGTCCATCTCATCCAATCCATGGGCATCTACGTTCAGTGCTTTCAAACCAAATTTGGAAATATCCAAATCAATATTTCCGTCTCCCTTAATCTGTGCAAAATCCCGAACGCGACGAAGTAACGCATTACAGATACGGGGTGTTCCCCGACTTCTTCCTGCAATTTCTATGGCTGCCTCATTGGTTATGGGTACCTTCAAAATATCTGCACTACGTTCCACTATGGTTGATAACAGCTCTGTGTGGTAGTATTGTAACCGACTCTGAATCCCGAAACGCGCACGCATGGGTGCAGTTAGCAAACCAGAACGTGTGGTAGCACCTACGAGGGTAAAAGGACTCAAATTGATTTGAACGGTACGGGCATTAGGGCCAGTCTCAATCATGATATCAATTTTATAATCCTCCATTGCAGAATAGAGATACTCTTCAACAATGGGACTCAATCTGTGGATTTCATCAATAAAAAGGACATCCCTTTCTTCCAAATTGGTAAGCAGTCCTGCCAAATCACCGGGCTTATCCAGCACAGGGCCCGAAGTAATCTTGATTCCAACCCCCAACTCATTGGCTAAAATATGGGCCAAGGTAGTTTTTCCCAGTCCTGGTGGACCGTGGAACAAGGTATGGTCCAAAGCCTCTCCTCTAAGGTTGGCTGCCTGTACAAAAACCTTCAAATTCTCCAAAACCTGCTCTTGTCCCGTAAAATCATCAAAAGTGATGGGGCGCAGTGCTCTTTCAATATCAAGTTCTTCTTGGGAAAAGCTTTCGGATGTCGGGTCTAAATTCTCATTCATCTTCAAACAAATATAGTTGAAAACGAAGTGCGCCTAAAACTGTTTTAAGCAAATCTAAGAACACATCAACAATTGATTCCTTTTTCAAAATCTAAGACTTAACTTAGATACATTAAAAGTCTGATACTTTCAGCTTCATTCTAAACTTTATGATAGTAGTAGATTACTCTCCAGGAATTTTACAGTATATCCCATTTTTTTATGTCATTTGGTCGGACGATTTACTTTCTGCCTCCGAAATCTCGGTAATTCAAAAAACAATTCACGATGACACACACCTTTCGAAAAACGAGAAGGAACAGTTGTTAGAATGGTTAGACCGCAATAATCCGCCTCCTGAAGATGAATTCAAAAACTGGAAGCAAACCATTTCCAATTCCGGCATAAAACTTATTGAAAGTGATACCTATCCGCTTACTTCTTTGAGTCAAAGGCTGGGAAGTACGTATTGTGGTGAATGTGAATTCAATGATTATTTAAAAAACATTGAACTCAACCTTGGTATTCAACCCAATCATTATAATCATTTGTTTGATGTAGAAGTCGTACATGAGAAAACTTCGAAACAATATGATGCCCGTGTTTTGGATGCCATACTCAAAGCTGAGCACGCTTCTTCGATTGATGGTTTTAGAGAGTTCCTAGATCAGAAAATCTTTGATAGGCAAGTGCTACGAAATAAAGAAGACTATCGTGCAAGAGTACTCGAACAAGTAAAGCTATTGGGCAAAAATGGTTATGGTGCCTATGCCTACCCTCCAGAATATGGAGGTAAGGGCAACATGCCTGCCTATGGTGCCATTTTTGAGCATTTGATGTTTGTAGATGGAAGTCTCGCGGTAAAGTTTGGGGTGCAATTTGGACTTTTCGGTGGTAGCATTCAAAAGCTGGGGACCAAACGCCATCACGACCTTTATTTAGAGGATGCCGGGACTGCCAAATTGTTGGGTTGTTTTGCCATGACGGAAACCGGTCATGGTTCCAATGTACGCGGTATACGAACCACCGCTACCTATGATAGTGAAACGGATGAAATCGTAATTCATACGCCTGGAAAAAATGACAACAAAGAATATATTGGAAATGCTCTCCATTCTAAGATAGCTACCGTTTTTGCACAACTGATTGTTGATGGAAAAAATGAAGGAGTACATGCCATTCTTGTTCCACTTCGGAATGAAAAGCATGAAGTTTTCAGTGGAATCACTATTGAAGACAATGGATACAAAATAGGACTCAATGGTGTTGATAATGGAAAAATATGGTTCAACCAAGTGCGAGTGCCGCGAGCTAACCTTTTGGATAAGTATGGTAGCATAACCAATAAAGGCGCATACACCTCCCCCATTAAAAATCCGAACAAACGTTTTTTCACCATGTTGGGCACTTTGGTCGGAGGTAGAATCTGTGTGGCGCGTGGTGCGCTGGGAGGGGCCAAAATGGCTTTGGCCATAGCTGTAAAACATGCACTGAATCGACGACAATTCAATGATAATGTCAAAATTCAAGAGGACTTGATCATGGATTATCCAACACATCAGGTACGCTTGACCACTGCCATTGCAAGTGCCTATATATATCATGTCACACTAGAAGAGATGATGCAATCCTATAGTGACGAATCACAAACAGATAAGCGGGAAATCGAGACTCAGGTGGCAGGTTTAAAATCAATTATCACTTGGTTCGGTAATTCCACTATTCAAGAATGCAGGGAAGCTTGTGGCGGAAAGGGGTATTTGTTAGAAAACCTAATTGGTGATGCCAAAGGCGATGTGGACATCTTTACCACTTTTGAGGGTGACAACACGGTATTATTGCAGCTTGCAGCAAAAGGGGTCCTATCCGATTTTAAGGCAGAATTCAACAGCGCTGGTTTTGCTTCGGTTCTTAAACTGCTTCGCACCCAACTATCAGACCGATGGAATACTTTGAACCCCGTATATGCCAATAAAGTGGACGCAGATCACCTGTACAATCCCAAATTTCATAAACATGCTTTCCAGTACAGAACTCGAAGATTGACCTATACTCTGGCTATGCGGATACGTAATTACATTAAAAAAGGAATTCCAGCGTATCAAGCTTTTTTAAAGGTGCAAACCCATTTGATTGCACTTGGGAAGGCTTATAGTGTGGAGTTGGCATATAACACATATTCCAATTTTTGTGAGTCGATTCAGGACGAGGAATATAAATCTCTTCTTGAAAAACTGGGAACATTATATGCTCTTGACGAAATTAATAGAGAAGCGCGATGGTATTTGGAGCAGGGTTATATTGGAGGTACAAAGTCCAGAGCAATCAGACAGCGAGTTGAACGTCTTTGTACTGAACTAAGGCCTCATATTGAAGTATTGGTGGATGGTTTTGGAATACCCAAGCATTGCATGAGCGCTCCCATAGCCCAGTAAATGTTCATTCCGTTTTCTTAATCAATTGCGAGGTATCCAAAAACTCAAGAATTGTGATTTTTGGATTTCCATAAAGCTGTGTTCTGGCATTTCCTTTTGAGGATAGTTCCAAATCCCGATAGGAATTGACTCTAACATTGGCAGCACCCTCCAGGTTGGCTTTTACCGAACCTGCCTCCATTCGCTCTCCTTTATACTTGGCGTTCCCAATAACTTCCAGTTGCATTCTGTCCGCAGTTCCTTCAAAAGTAAAAGAGGCATTTTCTTCCAAGTTCACCGTGCTTGCATCAGTAACCGCGTAGATATAGGTTTCAGCCCTTTTGTTCATAGTCACATTTAGGGAATCCACATCCAAGTTAAATTCAGATTTACTGGTATCCTCTAAGTTAATGTCCATTACTGATGCGCTAGCTTGTAGAGTAAGCTTTGTATTGGCAAAACCATCCACAAAAAGCTCATCACTATTTATCATTTCTTTGGAAACTACACTACCTTCTTTTGCGGTAATTGCTTTGAGGTCTGTGTAGTTTACCGTAATATCGAATTGTTTCTTGGAAGAGACCGTATAAAAGGAAGTGATGACCAACGTACTATCTTCAACCTTGAATTTTAAAATATCAATCAGGTTATCATCTGCAACAATTTCATATCCGGGTCCAAAAGATTTTTTTAGAACAATATCTAAATTATCATTGAGCTGTATCGCATTGAAAGGGGGCAGTTCTTCATTCACTTCGGCAACAATCCTACTTCCCTTGATTTTTGGTTTACGTTGTGATAAAGCCAATATTGGAATTAAAATCAGGCTACAAAAAACTAGTTTTTTCATAGATGTTCTTTTAGATAGGCACTTAAAGGTATTATAATTTGATGCAACAATAGCTATACCAAAGTGCTAAAACAAAAAACCCATCCTTAAGGATGGGCTTTGTAAACTATTATAGATTGAACTTAATGGTTCAATTCTTCTTCATTTTCCTGAAGAGGCGTATCCTGAGGCACAAAATCCTGTCCCGGAATTATGTACTCTCCGTTTTCATAGGTCTTGCTATAATCGTAAGCCCAACGGTGTACATGTGGAATTTTCCCTGGCCAGTTTCCGTGAATGTGCTTTTGAGGCGCAGTCCACTCCAATGTATTGGACCCCCAAGGGTTTTGAGGACCTCTTTTTCCGTAGAATATGCTTCTTACAAAGTTGTATACAAAAACCAATTGGGCCAAACCTGCTATGATAGCGAATACGGTCATCAGCACCTGAACGTTGGTCAATTCATCAAACATTGGGAAAGCCGTGTTTTGATAATATCTACGTGGCACTCCTGCCATTCCCACAAAGTGCATCGGGAAGAATACCCCATAGGCACAGATGGCGGTTATCCAGAAATGTACATACCCTAAGTTCTTGTTCATCATGCGTCCTTGGAACATCTTTGGGAACCAATGATAGACTCCAGCAAATAATCCATAAAGAGCAGATATCCCCATTACCAAGTGGAAGTGAGCCACTACAAAATAAGTATCGTGAACATTTATATCCAAAGTACTATCCCCCAGAATTATTCCGGTTAGACCTCCTGTTATGAATGTGGAAACCAAACCAATTGAGAACAGCATAGCTGGATTCAATTGCAGATTTCCTTTCCATAGGGTGGTTATATAGTTAAATGCTTTTACGGCCGATGGAATTGCAATCAACAAGGTAGTAAAGGTAAATACCGAACCAAGGAATGGATTCATCCCTGAGATGAACATGTGGTGTCCCCATACTATGGTAGAAAGGAATGCAATCGCCAATATAGATGCCACCATAGCGCGGTATCCGAAAATAGGCTTTCTAGCATTGGTAGACATTACTTCGGAAGTAATACCAAGCGCAGGTAGCAATACAATATATACTTCAGGGTGACCCAAGAACCAGAACAAGTGTTCATACAATACAGGTGAACCCCCTTGATAGTGCAATACTTCCCCTTGAATAAAAATATCTGATAAAAAGAACGATGTGCCAAAGCTTCTATCCATGATAAGCAACAAGGCTGCTGATAACAATACTGGGAAAGAAATAACACCGATAATGGCAGTTACGAAAAATGCCCAGATAGTCAATGGCAAACGCGTCATGGACATTCCCTTTGTTCTTAAATTAAGAACCGTCACGATATAGTTCAATGACCCCAACAAAGAGGATGCTATAAAGATGGCCATAGAAACTAACCAAAGGGTCATCCCTGCTCCAGAACCAGGCTGTGCCATAGGTAATGCGCTCAAAGGTGGATAAATGGTCCATCCCGCAGCTGCTGGTCCAGCTTCCACAAATAAGGAAATGACCATAATCACTGAAGAAAGGAAGAACATCCAATAGGACAACATGTTCAGAAATCCTGACGCCATGTCCCTCGCTCCAATCTGCAATGGAATTAGAAGGTTACTAAAGGTACCACTCAAACCAGCCGTTAAAACAAAGAATACCATAATGGTACCGTGAATGGTAACCAAGGCCAAATAAATGTCCGCATCCATTACTCCATCAGGTGCCCATTTGCCCAATAAAGTTTCAAAGATTGGAAAAGACTCTCCTGGCCAAGCCAACTGCATTCTAAACAATAGAGACATGGCAATTCCAATGAAACCCATGATTAGACCGGTGATAAGATATTGCTTGGCAATCATCTTATGGTCTTGACTAAATATATATTTAGTTACAAAGGTTTCTTTATGGTGATGGCCATGGTCATCATGAGCATGATCATCTACGTGGGCTGGTGCATGTGCTGTTACGGACATAACCTAATTTTTTAATTTATTATTTTCTTTTTCTAGCTTTCTATTAAAGATATTAAGGATTTACGGAAACTGTTTCCTTAAATGTGGATTGTTCGGACAACCATTTATTAAATTCCTCTTCTGTCTCAACTATAATCTTCATTTGCATGTTGTAATGAGATTTTCCGCAAATCTTATTGCATAACAATACGTAATCAAACTCCCAAGGGTCTGAATCCGGTCTTCCTTCCGCAGCCCATTTTGCTCTAAGAGCATTGGTTCGTTTTACCTTATCCACTACATCTGGGTTTAATCGAATTTCCGCAGTGGTCACCGTTGGGGTAAAGGAAAACTGGGTAATCATGCCTGGCACACAGTTCATTTGAGCTCTAAAATGTGGCATATATGCAGAATGTAGAACGTCTTGTGAGCGCATCATGAAGTTTACTTTTCGCCCTACCGGAAGATGCAATTCCTTCACAATGACATCATCCGAAGCATTAGGGTCAGATTCATCCAATCCCAAAACATTGGCCCTATCAATATCAATCAGTCGTACACTTGCATCTCCTAAAACATTATCCTCTCCACCATATCGTGCAGTCCAGTTAAATTGCTGGGCATATAGTTCCACAATTAATGGATCGTCCTCATCATTCACATCCATGATATTGGTCCAAGTGTAAAGCCCCCAAAGGATTAATCCTGCTAAAACAATTACTGGGATTATGGTCCAAATGAATTCTAAACGGTCATTGTCCGCAAAGAAAAGAGCCTTCTTCCCTTTTTCTCCTCTATACTTATACCCAAAATAGTGCAGCAAGGCTTGCGTAATGGTCTGTACGAAAAAGATAATGGCAAAAGACACCCACATTAATTGATCGTACTCCCCACCATGAGCTGAAGATGCCTCTGGAAGAAGTACTTTGGTGTACTTGGCAAAACTAAAAATTGTGATTCCGTATATGAAGATTAGGAAACCAAACAATAAATAACCATTGTATTTATTATCAGAATCTGTAGCAATTTCCGCCGTAGCCTGTTCTGTTTTGAGTTGGGACAATTCAAAAATCTTGGTCATCTGCCAAATGGCAATGGCTACCAGGACTAAAACGGTCAATGTTAATAATGCAGTCATTGTTATCTATCTAGAAACTTAATCGTATTAATAATGAAATTGTCTACTTTCCTCAACAAATGGATTGCGTTTTGGTTGCAAAGGTACTTTGGTAAGGGTATTGAATACCCAAAAGGTAAACAAACCTCCAAAAAATAGGATTCCTCCGATTTCTGGCAGCCCAATATACCATTGGTCTCCAACTGTTGCCGGCATCACCATGACAAAAACATCCAAATAGTGGCCAAATAGCACAACGATTCCCGTCATAATGACGAACCAATTTACTCGTTTGTAATCGCTGTTCATCAATACCAATAATGGGAAAACAAAGTTCAATGCGACCATGCCAAGGAAAGGTAGCTGATAATCCTGGAAACGTGCTACAAAATAGGTTACTTCTTCAGGAATGTTCGCGTACCAAATCAGCATAAATTGGGCAAACCATAAATATGTCCAGAAAATACTTATCCCGAACATGAATTTTGCTAAATCGTGAATGTGGCTATCATTTACTTGCTCCAAATAGCCTTTGGATTTTAAGTAAATCGTGATAATTGCAATAGTTGTAATTCCAGACACGAACATGCTTGCAAACACATACCATCCAAATAAGGTACTGAACCAGTGCGGGTCCAAGCTCATAATCCAATCCCATGACATCATGGATTCTGTAACCAAATAAAATACCAAGAAGGCCGCAGACCATCTAAAATTCTTAACAAAATTGGAGTTGTCGTCAGATTCATCCTGTGCCAAGGATAACTTTCTGGAGTACTCTCTATAAAAAATCCATCCTCCCAAGAAAATAGCAGCTCTAATCAAAAAGAATGTAGGATTCAAGTATCCTGCTTTCCCTTGCAATAATTTATCGTGTGCCACAGTATCGGCATCCATCCATACGAACATATGGTTCATATGTAGAACGGACAACACCAAAATGACAAATACAATAATTCCTCCAGGCACCAAGTAAGCTGTAATACCTTCCATTACCCGGAAAAGTAAGGGCGACCAACCTGCTTGAGCAGCTCGCTGAATGGCATAAAAAGCCAAAACGCCCAAAGCAATCATAAAGAAAAAGAAAGCTGCAACATATAATGCTGCCCAAGGTCTATTTTGCAATTGATGCAATAGATGTTCATCATGATGGGAAGCATCATGAGCATGAGCATCACCATGACCTTCGGTTCCATGTCCGGATTTATCCATGTATTCTTTCTCACCTTCTGTACCATGATGACCGGCTTCTGCCCCGTGACCTCCACCATGTCCATCACCATGAGCCGAAGCAACCATCGCTTTTGCTTCTTCCACGTTGCTAGGTGCTGTAAAAAAACCTGTTGCAAGACAAATCAACCCGACTGCCATAGCAATGTAAGAACCTAGTTTTAATCTATTTGAAAACGTGTACATAGTCTGCTATCCAATTATTTTGTTAGGTCTTCCTTTAATTTCATCACGTATTCGGCAACTTGCCATAATTCCGTTTCATTTTCCATCTGCGAAGCATAGGAACCCATGGAATTCAGTCCGTAATACATAGTGTGGTACGTGCTACCTACAGTTATGTTACGCGCAACATCGTCATAACTAGGCACACCCAATATTTTTTCACGCTTTACCAATGTACCTTGACCGGCACCTTTATTTCCGTGACAAATGGCACAATAAACATCATAGAGCTCTTTACCCTTAGTAAGGTTTGCTTCCTTTTGAAGAGAATCCAAAGGACTAGGTTGTAATCTTGCCAATTCTTTTCCTTCAATACTGTTATCGAATTCGTAAGGTAGCGTTTCACGAGAAATGGTATTCTCAGGTGGAAGCATAGCCTCGGTTCCTTGTGGAAAGAGACCGTTATCTACTCCCTCATAAGTTTCATACCCAACAGATTCGTACATGTTTGGCATATATTGGTAATTTGGACTGTTCTTATTGAAACATGAGCTCAATACAAGAACAAAAGCCAGAACAAAAAGTACTTTACCAAAAGTTTTAATCATCATATTATTTTTTTTTGGGAACATGAACCTCAACGGCTCCAGTTTCCAACAATAAACTTTTTAATGCTTCCTCATCATCACCTACTTCAACCTCAACCAAAAAGTGGTCATCCGTAGTTCTTACATCAGGATTCTCCGCTTTTTTGAATGGCCACATTCTACTTCTCAAGTAAAAAGTAATCACCATAAGGTGTGCCGCGAAAAATACAGTCATCTCAAACATGATAGGAACAAATGCAGGCATATTCTCCAAATAGGTGAAACTTGGCTTACCTCCAATATCCTGAGGCCAATCTGCAATCATGATATAGTTCATCATGACTATGGCCACCGCCAATCCCAAACATCCATACATAAAAGAAGTAATGGCAATCCGCGTATCTGCCAATCCCATTGCCTTATCCAAGCCGTGAACCGGAAAAGGAGTATACACCTCTTCAATATGATACTTTTCGGAACGAATCTTCTTGACAGCGTTCATTAACACGTCATCGTCGTTGTATATCGCTTTGAATGTTGTTGCCGCCATGATTACTTATCTAAATTGATTAATCCTTTTGCTTGTCCTGCCCAATCATCACGCTGTGCTCTTCCAGGGAATGATCCGGTTATGGAATCCAATAGATTATATTCGCTTTCAGTCATCTTACTTACCTGAAGAAAAGAAAAAATTCCAATTTGGTTCAAGGTTTTTTCCATTAAGGGACCAATACCTTTTACTTTTTTCAAATCGTCAGGACTTTGGGTACTCGCGTCAAAACTTCCTATTGAGCTCAACAATTGCATTACAGGCGCTCCTGAAAAGCCTCCTGCAGCTTCTGTTTCTTCTTGAGTTTCTTCTACATCAACCTCAATGATTACTCCATTGGTAGGTTTCGTGTAAAGTGGTTTTCCTTCTTCGCGAAGCTTCTTAAAGCGTTCTCCGGAAGCTTTCATAATAGACTTTACTTCGGCTTGCGCTATTACAGGGAATGTTCTGGAATATAGCAGGAATAGTACAAAAAAGAATCCAATGGTTCCAATGAAAATTCCAATATCTACAAAGGTTGGCGAGAACATTGTCCATGATGATGGCAAATAATCTCTATGCAATGAGGTAACGATAATCACAAAACGCTCAAACCACATTCCAATATTCACCACAATGGAGATAAAGAATGAGAACATGATACTCGTCCGCAATTTCTTGGACCACATGAACTGAGGAGAGAAGACATTACATGTCATCATACACCAATACGCCCAAGCATAAGGTCCTGTTGCCCTGTTCAAGAAGGCGTACTGCTCATACTCCACTCCAGAGTACCATGCAATGAACAACTCAGTGATATAGGCACACCCTACAATGGAACCTGTAATCATGATTACAATGTTCATCAACTCAATATGCTGTACAGTTATGTATGCTTCAAGGCTACACACTTTTCTCATAATTATGAGCAGCGTATTCACCATGGCAAACCCAGAGAAAATGGCCCCTGCAACAAAGTAAGGTGGAAAAATGGTAGTATGCCATCCAGGAATTACCGATGTCGCAAAGTCAAAGGATACAATGGTATGTACAGAAAGTACAAGCGGTGTAGCCAAACCGGCCAAAACCAAGGATACTTCCTCAAAACGCTGCCAATCTTTAGCTCTACCTGTCCACCCAAAACTTAACAGGCTATAAATCTTCTTTTGAAACGGTTTTACGGCTCTGTCACGAATCATGGCAAAGTCAGGCAATAATCCTGTCCACCAGAACACTAAAGAAACCGATAGATATGTGGAAATCGCAAATACATCCCAAAGCAAGGGAGAATTAAAATTCACCCAAAGAGAACCAAATTGGTTTGGAATAGGCAATACCCAATACGCCAACCAGGGACGACCCATGTGGATGATAGGGAACAATCCAGCTTGAATCACTGAGAAAATTGTCATTGCCTCTGCAGAACGGTTAATCGCCATTCTCCACTTTTGTCTAAATAAAAGAAGTACAGCGGAAATCAAGGTACCTGCGTGACCAATACCTACCCACCATACGAAGTTGGTAATATCCCAAGCCCAGTTTACTGTTTTGTTGAGACCCCAAACCCCGATTCCGGTTGAAACCGTGTAAATGATACAACCTAGACCCCATAAAAAGGCTACTAAGGCGATACTGAATACAATCCACCAGTGTTTATTGGCCTTTCCTTCAACAGGACGGGCAATGTCCACGGTTACATCATGGTATCCCTTATCTCCCAGTACTAGGGGCTTTCGAATAGGTGCTTCGTAATGCGACGCCATAATTTATTTTCTAGTTACTTTCTTATTTATTGATTATGCCTCGTTTGTATTCCTCACTTTCACGTGATAAAATACGTTTGGTTTGGTTCCTACGTGTTCCAATAAGTGGTACATTCTATCATCTTCCTTCAATTCTGCCACCTTGCTTTCCTCATCGTTCACATCTCCAAAGATGATGGCACCTGAACTACATGCAGAGGAGCATGCTGTTTGGAACTCTCCATCCTTAATCACTCGACCTTCACGCTTGGCATCCAAAATTGTTTTTTGTGTCATTTGAATACACAATGAGCATTTTTCCATAACTCCTCTGGAACGCACGTTGACATCTGGGTTAATTACCATTTTGCCCAAATCGTTGTTCATGTTGAAGTCAAACTCATCATTATCACTATATAGGAACCAATTGAAACGACGTACTTTGTACGGGCAGTTATTGGCACAATATCTTGTTCCCACACAACGGTTATACGCCATATGGTTTTGACCTTGTCTACTATGAGCTGTTGCCGCAACCGGACAAACCGTTTCACAAGGTGCATGGTTACAGTGCTGGCACATTACAGGCTGAAAAGCCACTTGAGGATTGGTTGATGGATTTTCCATTTCACCAAAACCACCTAGGGCACCATTATCACCCCAGAGTCCTTCCAATCCATCTTTCTTTTCATTATCCTGTTCAAAAGTTTCCTCTGAGGAATAGTATCTATCTATTCGTAACCAGTGCATATCTCTTGAACGACGAACCTCTTCCTTACCTACAACAGGAACATTGTTTTCGGCATGACATGCGATTACACATGCGCCACAACCTGTACAGGCATTCAAATCAATGGACATATTAAAGTGATGCCCAATGGTACGGTCAAATTCCTGCCATAAATCTGCATCTGGAGAAGTCACTGGGATTTCCTGATGGTTCAAAGTCACTTGAGGCATATAGTTCCACTCGTGCTTATCTTTTGTGTTGAAGATTTCAAGGGTGGTTTCCTTAATAATATCCCCGCGCCCCATCATGGTCTTGTGCAACTGAACACATGCAAACTCATGCATTCCTGAAGACTTTTCAATACTTACAGATTGGGTTTCAGTAAAGTTTTTGTATAATGAAAATGCGTTGACACCCGTGGCCATTTCAGTTTTCATCCCAGCTTTTCTACCGTATCCAAAAGCAAGACCAACTGTACCTTGTGCCTGACCCGGCTGAATAATTACAGGAACGTTTTCAAGAACAGTACCATCAACAGTTAGCTTCACATAGCTACCGTCCAAGCCTCCATTGGCTACATTTTCGTTGATAAGGTCCCAATTATTGGCATCAGCTTTGGAAACCGTAATATAATTATCCCAAGAAACTCTTGAAATTGGGTCTGGAAACTCTTGCAACCATGGATTGGAAGCCTGTCTTCCATCACCCATTCCAACTTTGGAATATAATATAAGTTCTATATCGTCACTGGTAGCATTCACTAGAGAACGTACTGCTGCAGCAATAGGTGCCACAGTTGACTCTACTTCTTCTGTTTCTTCAGTTGATGTAGATGGAGTAACCTCATCTTCTACTAAAGCAGGAATTGATGTGGCTGAAAAAACACCATCTTGAAGTGCGTTGTTCCAGCTTCCTCCTTGCAGAATCTCTGTATCCCAAATCTCACGAATATAATCGTAGTATGTTTTTTCGCTGCCCATCCAAGTTAATAGGGCAGTCTGAAATTGTCTTGTATCAAAAAGCTCTCGGATGGCAGGTTGGATAAGACTGTAATGTCCTTTTTTTGGTTGAACATCCCCCCAAGATTCCAAATAATGAGAAGCAGCAGCCACATATTTTGAAGCTTGCGCAGTTTCATCGTTGTTAAATGAGAAACTCACAGAAACGTCCACTTTATCCAATCCAGCGACAAATTCTTCTGCATTTGGAAGCGTGTATGCAGGATTAACGCCATCCATAATCAAAGCACCAACACGGCCAGCGTTCATATCGGCCACCAACTTGGCTACTTTGGCGGTATCACCCTGACGAATATATTTTGGATTTTCAACATCAGAGGCCTCGCTTGCAAGCATTTTATTGATTGCCAGCACAACGGTTTGGGCATTGATATCGTTTAAACCAGTTACTACAACCGCTTTACTACCCGCCTTACGAATTTGAGCAACTATACTGTCAACTGCACCATCAACATCTGAAGTGCCACCGCCAACATTGCTTCCATTTAGTTTGCCATACAACTTGGCCAGAGCAATCTTTTGTTTGGCAGAAGTCATTGGATACCTTTTATCAGCATTTGCACCGGTCAAGGACATATTGCCCTCTAACTGAATATGCTTGGACATTTTTCCATTCTTTGGAACCCTACCCTTTGCATAACCACTATCATAGCCTCCTCCTTGCCAATCTCCCAAAAAGTCGGCACCAAAAGAGACAATAAGCTCAGCCTTCTCAAAATCGTAGTCAGCCAAAGCCCTCTCACCATACATGGCATTGAATGCGTTCAAAGCGGCATCTTCCGAAATGGCATCATAAACTACATGATTGGTATTTGGATATTTTTCTTTGAATTCAGCAATCAATCGAGCTGTAGAAGGACTGGCATAAGTCTGGGTCAGCAAAGCAATTTGCTTGTTGGAATTGGCCAAACTTCCCAGTTTAGCACGCACAGTAGCATCCAAGACCTTCCATTCCACCGGCTCACCGTTTGCTGTTGGACCCTGTACCCTAGTGCTATCATACAATGTCAATACAGATGCCTGAACTCTGGCATTAGCACCTCCATTGACCTTGGCATCCACATTATTTTCAACTTTAATGGGCCTACCTTCTCTAGTCTTTATGAGTATACTCGCAAAATCATATCCATCTGCGATAGTAGTGGCATAGTAATTAGCTACTCCAGGAATTATATTATTGGGTTGAAAAACATAAGGAATTGATTTATGCACAGGTCCTTCACAAGCAGCAACTGCTGCTGCAGCCGTGCTAAAACCAACATATTTCAAAAAGTCCCTACGGTTTGTTGTTGAAGTGGACAAATTTTCTTTGTCTCCCAAAAACTCATCAACCGGTATATGTTCCGTGAATTCGTTTTGTCTTAGCGTCTCAACAATGGAATCGTTCGGATTTAGTTCCGCTTCGCTCTTCCAATATTTCTTGTTTGATGCCATACGATATCTCTGAGATTTATCTTCTTATTTTTAATAGTGACACTTTCCACATTCCAGACCACCCATCATAGCAGCGGTCAATTCCTCAACTCCATACTTCTTGGAAAGCTCGGCGTGGATAGCCTCGTAATATTCGTTACCCTCTACCTTTACATTAGTTTCTCTGTGACAGTTGATACACCATCCCATGGTAAGTGGTGAGTACTGATACATAATTTCCATTTCCTCTACAGGACCGTGACATGTCTGACATTCAATTCCAGCAACAGATACGTGCTGAGAGTGATTGAAATAGGCAAAATCAGGTAGGTTATGAATTCTTACCCATTCCACAGGTTGGGACTCACCAGTGTATCTCTGGTTTTCTTCATCCCACCCAACGGCTTTGTATAATTTTTTGATTTCTCCTGTGTAAAACTCGTTGGTATATCCGTTGGCCAAATCTTCAGCACTTGGTCCTTCTGGATTTCCGGTGTATTCATAAATAGATTTATGACAGTTCATACACACATTTAAAGATGGTATACCTGAATGCTTGGATACTCTAGCTGATGAGTGACAATACTTACATTCAATCTTGTTATCGCCAGCGTGTATTTTGTGAGAATAATGGATAGGTTGAATAGGTGCGTATCCCTGGTCTACCCCTACTTGCATCATCCAACCATACGCAAAGTAAGCACTACCCAAAAGCAAGAAGATGACACTTACCAAAACCAAAAATTGATTTTGCGCAAAAGCCTTCCAAAGCGGCAAGCTTTTTTCTGCTTTAGCTTTTTCTAAAACTACGCCATTGGCCTCTGCGATTCTTCTCAATGTATTGTTGACCAATATCAACATGATAACCAAGAGACCAAATACCAAGGCTAGAGCACCAAGAATTATCTCATTGGATATACCTCCTGAACTTTCGGCACCACCACCTTCAGTTGCTGCAACAGCAGTTGCTGCGGGCGCAGGGGGCGGGGCGGCAGTATAGGCCAGAATATCATCTATATCTTGGTTGCTAAGCGTAGGAAACGCCGTCATGGCAGCTTGGTTATACTCTGCATAAATCTTGTTGGCATAAGCATCACCAGAAGCAATCATTCCAGCACTGTTCTTAATCCAAGCATACAACCATTCCTTGTCCAACCCTTCTTCCTCGTAGAGCCTTGTTTCCACATTTGCCAATGCAGGCCCTGTCATTTTTCGATTCAAAGCGTGACAAGCTGCACAATTCTGATTGAACAGCTGTTTCCCTTTGGCGGCATCACCTCCAGCGGCACTGGATTCTTCCACAGCAGTTTCTTCTGCCGCAGCTTCCTCTTGTGCATAAAATGAAGTTGAAAAAAGTAGGAAAGAAAGACCTAAAGCTTTTACTAATAGTTGGCGGTATAAAACCTTTTTCATACTTACGTAATTTCTGTCGAAATTTTTGGTACGGTTTTTTCTACTTTACGGCAATAAAGAGAGAGTTTCTCCGTATTAAAAATTGGACACAAAAGTAAGACATAGCGCGATTTTTTGAAATGTTAAGGGATTTATAAACACTAATTTATAATTATTCTAAATAATATGGTCGCTACTTGTTTAAGTATTAAAAATTTACATTTGTAAGCGTTCTAAATTTTAACAAAAATTCATTTTATGAAAAGTCTAGTGTTTTTAGGGTTTGCAATGGTTTTCAGTGCTACTGTCTGCGCCCAAAATGGTAGTATCACTATTGAACAAGACCCAAAAATAGATCAGTTGTTAAAAGCGTATGCCACTGTCAATTCGAAAGCCGAATTCTATCAAATTCAGGTTGGATTTGGAAGCTATCAGAAGGCTCAAAACCTAAAGACACAAGTTGAACAGGATTTCCCGGATTGGTACTCGAAAATTGAGTTTGAATCCCCTACTTATAGGGTAAGGTTGGGCAAATTCAGAACCCAATTGGAAGCGGAAAGAAAATACTTAGAAGTCCGAAAAAAGTATCCGGACGCCATGCTTTTAAAACCAGAAAAAAAGGAATGAAAATAAAAAAACCCGCAGTTGCGGGTTTTCTTTTTACAATGTTTTCTTTACTGCTACTTCTTGGAAGGCTTCAACAATATCTCCTTCTCTTATATCATTATAGTTTTTGATTTGAAGTCCACAATCGTATCCTTTGGAAACTTCCTTCACATCATCTTTGAATCGTTTCAGAGACGCCAATTCTCCTGTTAGAATGACAACTCCATCTCGAATTAGTCGAATTTGGGAATTTCTGAAAATCTTCCCACTGGTTACCATACATCCTGCAATGGTTCCAATCTTTGAAATCTTGAAAGTTTCACGAATTTCCGCATTACCTGTAATCTCTTCTTTGATTTCAGGAGACAACATTCCTTCCATGGCATCTTTCAAATCATTGATTGCATCATAGATGATGGAGTACATTCGTACGTCTATTTCCTCACGGTCAGCAACGGCTCTTGCATTGCCCATAGGCCTTACATTAAATCCTATGATAATTGCATCCGAAGCACTTGCCAACAGTACATCTGATTCAGTAATTGCTCCAACTGCCTTATGGATAATATTTACTTGTATCTCGTCTGTAGACAATTTCTGGAATGAATCTGTCAATGCCTCAACAGAACCATCCACATCACCTTTAAGAATGATGTTCAGTTCTTTAAAGTCACCTAAAGCAATTCTTCGTCCAATCTCATCCAAGGTAATATGACGTTGCGTACGAACGGATTGTTCTCTTTGCAATTGTGAACGTTTAGCTGCAATTTGTTTCGCTTCCCGCTCATCATCAAGCACATTGAACCTATCGCCGGCTTGAGGCGCACCGTCCAGACCCAGAATAGATACCGGAGTAGCCGGACCTACCTTTTTAATGTTCTTACCACGTTCATCCTGCATGGCTTTTACTTTTCCACTACAGGTACCTGCTAGAACATAATCTCCTATTTGAATGGTTCCAGATTGAACCAAGACTGTGGATACATATCCCCTACCCTTATCCAAAAAGGCTTCCACCACGGTACCAGAGGCCAACCTATCAGGATTGGCTTTGAGCTCCAACAGTTCGGCCTCCAACAATACCTTTTCCAAGAGTTCTTTCACTCCTTGTCCAGTTTTTGCAGATATGTCATGGGACTGTATTTTTCCTCCCCAATCTTCAACCAAAAGGTTCATGGCAGCAAGGCCTTCTTTTATCTTATCTGGATTAGCCGTAGGCTTATCAATCTTATTTATGGCAAATACAATAGGAACACCCGCAGCCTGTGCATGGCTAATTGCTTCTTTGGTCTGCGGCATTATGTCATCATCTGCAGCAACCACGATTATGGCAATATCTGTTACTTGAGCCCCACGTGCACGCATCGCGGTAAACGCCTCGTGACCTGGAGTATCCAAGAACGTGATTTTCTGACCATCTTCCAACATAACCCCATAAGCTCCAATATGCTGTGTAATACCACCACTTTCGCCTGCAATTACGTTTTCCTCTCGGATATAATCCAATAAGGATGTCTTACCGTGGTCTACGTGACCCATTACAGTTACGATAGGTGCCCTTGGTTTCAAATCTTCGGGAGTATCTTCTACTTCCTCAATGGACTCCTCAATTTCAGCGGTAACAAACTCTACCTGATAACCAAACTCATCTGCCACTATGGAGAGTGTTTCTGCGTCCAACCTTTGGTTCATGGTCATCATGATTCCCAAAGACATACAGGCCGAAATAATATCGGTCGTGGAAACATTCATCATCGTAGCCACTTCGTTAACGGTAACAAACTCGGTTACCTTGAGTGTTTTGCTTTCAAGTTCCTGCAACTCGAGGTCTTTCTCGGTCTGTTGCCTATGCTGATCTCTTTTCTCCCTTCGGTATTTTGCTCCTTTTCCTTTACTGGTCTTACCTTGAAGTTTCTCTAAGGTCTCACGAACCTGTTTTTGTACTTCTTCTTCAGTAGGCTCAACTTTTGGAGCATTGCTTCTTTGTCCTCCCCTTCTATTCTGTCCGTTGTTGCCACGATTACCGTTACGGTTCCCAGATTGAGGGCCTGTTTTACTGACAATACGCTTTCTTCGCTTTTTCCGGTCTGTTGCCGAGTTGCCAGAAGAAGCATTGTCTTTATTCTCTTCTTTCTTCTTTTTAGGCCTTTCAAACTTGGACAGGTCAATTTTATCCCCAGTAATTTTAGGCCCAGAAAGTTTTTTGTACTGTGTCTGAATCGTCTCAGGTTCGCCTTGGGGCTCTTCCTCCTTAGCCTTTTCTTCAGTTTTAACTTCCTCTTTCGGGGCTTTCTTTTCAACTACTGGCTGCTCGACCTCTTGAACAACATTTTCCTCTACTTTGACCTTTTCCTCTTGTTTTGGTTCCTCAACCTTTTCTTTTTCTTGGGTCTTTGAAGATTTGTTTTCCAAATCAATCTTACCCACAGTTTTTGGTCCAGAAAGCTCCGCCTTAGCCTTAATAACCTGACTCTCGGCGTTTCTACGTTCCCGCGCTATACGGCGTTCTTCCTGTTCCTGTTCCATTTGGATACGAAGAGCCTCTTTCTCCTTTCGCTTTTCCTCTCCTACTTCTTTGGAGGCGACCTTTTTACTCTTATCCGTTTGGAATTCATCCAACAAGACCTGATACACCTCATCACTGATTTTGGTGGTGGGACGTGCCTCAATATCATATCCTTGTGACGCTAGATGGTCCACGGCCCTATCCAATGAAATGTTCAGTTCTCTTAGAACTTTATTAAGTCGTATTGTTGGGTTTCCTGCCATAAATACTTTTTCCTGCCCTTAAAATTCGGTGCTAATATACTAGTTTAATCTTCAAACTCTTCTTTAAGGATACGAACTACATCATATACTGTTTCATCTTCCAAATCAGTTCGTTTTATCAAATCCTCAACATCTTGCTCCAATACACTTCTTGCTGTATCCAGTCCAATCTTTTTGAACTCTTCAATTACCCAGCCTTCTATCTCATCTGAGAATTCGGTCAACTCCACATCTTCTTCAACACCTTCACGGAATACATCAATTTCATAACCCGTTAATTGACCTGCCAATCTAATGTTATGACCTCCCCTACCGATAGCTTTAGAAACTTCTTCTGGCTTCAAGTAGACCTGAGCTGTTTTCTTTTCATCGTTCAGTTTTACAGATGACACTCGTGCTGGACTTAGAGCTCGTGTTACCATTAACTGCGAATTGTTGGTCCAGTTAATAACATCTATGTTTTCATT
Source organism: Flagellimonas ulvae (assembly GCF_049333175.1). Taxonomy (NCBI): domain Bacteria; kingdom Pseudomonadati; phylum Bacteroidota; class Flavobacteriia; order Flavobacteriales; family Flavobacteriaceae; genus Flagellimonas; species Flagellimonas ulvae. The sequence goes on along the minus strand of NZ_CP186325.1, from coordinate 3,578,180 downwards.
CCCCAATTCACGAACAATTCCATGGATTCTTGAACCTTTCATTCCCACACAGGCACCAACCGGGTCAATTCTATCATCATAAGAATCTACAGCAACTTTAGCTTTTTCCCCGGGGATACGAACCGCTTTTTTGATTGTTATCAAGCCATCAAAAACTTCAGGGATTTCTTGGAAGAACAATTGCTCCAAGAATAAAGGAGATGTCCGTGACATAATAATCGCCGGTTTGTTTCCTTTTAATTCAACGCTCTCAATCACCCCTCGTACATTATCTCCTTTTCTAAAAAAGTCAGATGGAATCTGTTTTTCCTTGGGAAGAATGATTTCATTCCCCTCGTCATCCAATAAAATAATGGCCTTATGACGAATATGGTGTACCTCTGCGGTGTAAATTTCCCCTTCAAGGTCTTTAAATTGTTTATATATAGTGGTATTATCGTGCTCATGAATCTTGGAAATAAGATTTTGACGAAGGGCCAAAATAGAACGACGTCCCAAATCCATCAACTTTACTTCCTCGGACACATCTTCCCCCACTTCAAAATCAGGTTCAATTTTTCTTGCCTCTGTCAACGAGATTTCCTCATTGGGTTCTTCAACAGCTCCATCTTCGACAACAATTCTATTCCTCCAAATTTCCAAATCCCCTTTATCAGGGTTGATAATGATATCGAAATTCTCATCAGAACCAAATTTCCGTTTTAGGGCGCTTCGGAAAACTTCTTCCAAAATTGCCATTAGGGTAACCCTATCAATAAACTTATCGTCCTTAAATTCCGAAAAGGATTCGATGAGCGCTAGGTTTTCCATTTTTGAACTACAATTAAAATTTTAATACAACTTTCGCTTCTTCTATGTCAGAAAACACAATATCCTGTTTTTTCTGAACCGTAACTTTTCCCTTACCCACAGGCTTAGCTTCTCTAGCTTTCCATTCAAGGGTAATGTGCGCTTCGGCCACTTGGGCCAGATTCCCCTCAAACTCTCCGCTTGTGGTTCTAACCTTTAATTTTCGACCCAGGTTTTTTTTATATTGTCTCGGTAGGTGAAGTGGCGAAGTGGCTCCTGCAGAGGTCACTTCCAAAGAAAAATCCTCTTCTTCCCTATCCAAGTTATGCTCAATAGCACGGCTAATATTCATACAATCCTTCAAATTTACTCCTTCATCTCCGTCGATAACCACTTTAATCGTGTTATCGCCTCCCACGGTATAGTCTATTAAGAACAAGGATGGATGTTCTTCTAAGGCTTCATTCAATAATGTGGTCACTTTCTCCTTCAACATAGAATCAAGTATAAGTAATAAAAGAGGGGACTAGAAGTCCCCTCATGAATACTATTATCCGTTCAGTGGTGCAAATATAATAATAAAACGTCTTAGTACAAAAAGTTCAAAGCAGTAATATCATTGCTATTGAATTCACCATCCACACCACTGTTAAAACAGGCTAGCATTAGAGATGTGGGGTCGAACCCTGTGGGTGTTCCAGGAATTGGATTGGCTCCAAAAGGGGCCACACCCTCATTGATGTTTTCACCGCAGCTTTGTCTGCTGAACCAATCCGTGTGTCTAAAGCCAACAGAATGTCCAATTTCATGTGTAATTACATGCTCATTGACATTCGTTGAAAATCCGCTCAACCCATAAATTTGTATAAATTTATTAGGATTGCCTCCACTTGGAAAACCAGCTACACCGCCACTTACACCAGGGTTGTTTATAGTGTTGTTGTACACTACCATATCCTTGTCTCCAAAGTCGGTCCCAAAGGTCAAATCAAGTGTTATACTTAAGTTCAAACGATTGTAGTTGTTCACCGCCCACTGTAAAGCAGTACGTTCTTTATTGGACAGTGCAAAAGGGCTGCCCGTATAACCTATAATGGTTAGCGTTCTGGGACTTACCAAGTTGTTGGTGTGATATTGACCTACTGAACGGTCCAAGGAGGCGATGTAATCAAATTGCTCTTTGGAAATGGCAATATCATCTTCAATTCCATAACGTTGCTCCACTGTACCATCAGGTAAATGAAAATCAACAACTTTGATTTCTCCAACATTAAAAAAGTTGCTCTTAAATACATCTGTAACTTCTTCCGTCACCACTAGTTTTGGGGCTTCTGAAACTTCGACGTTCTCGTCAATAGTAGTCTGCGGGGTTTGCTGCGTATCAACGGAGTCTTTGTCACATGCGTTTAGGGCAAAAAGCATGATTAAAGCTCCGGATACCAATTTAATTCGTCTCATAAAATGTAGAATTACGTTAATAAATAGGTTAAAATTCATCAGTAATTTACTACAATTTTTGTTTAATTTAATATTTTGTTAACAACTTGTAATGTTGATTCTACAAAACTCAAGGTTTAAGCGCAGCTTTTTTGGATAAAAATTTAAGATGACGACTAAGCAAAGTGATTTTTAGGTTACAATCATTATTCCCATAACTGTTTATCCTGATAGCATGTTAGAATTGAAACGCAAGAAGCGAAAAGGTTATGGCAGATTAATGGGATTTTGAAAAAATCCATAAAAAAAACTCCCCGATTAGGGAGTTTTAAGGAAAAGTTGTTGGCCTACAAGGACTCGAACCTTGAACGACTGAACCAAAATCAGCTGTGTTACCAATTACACCATAGGCCAGTACTAACTTTTGAGCGTGCAAATTTAAGACAAACTTTTTTTTAGGCAAATATTTTAAGAAGAATCGGTTATAATTCTTGCGTCACCCCTGTGTTAAACCTTTTGCAAAAAGGGGCATGGGTCTGTGTGAGATTTACTAAATTCGCCCCAACTTGGTAAACACCAATTATATGTTTGCAAAAGACTTCAAAAAATGGGATACCCTCCTAGGTTGGGTTTCCTTCGCTATAGCCTTTATTGTTTATGCCCTTACCATAGAACCTACTGGAAGTTTTTGGGATGCTGGTGAATACATAAGCACCTCAGCCAAATTACAAGTGGGGCACCCTCCCGGGGCTCCCTTATTGCAAATGATAGGTGCATTTTTTGCCATGTTCGCTTTTGGCGATACTTCTAAAGTGGCTCTAATGGTGAACTCCGTCTCCATAGTTTCGAGTGCTTTTGCTGTTTTGTTCACTTTTTGGATCATTACCAACATGACCCGTAAAATGGTCGTGAAGAAAAAGCCTCTTACCAATAGCAAAGCTATTGCAGTACTGGGAAGTGGTTTGGTCGGCGCACTTACTTTTACTTTTTCAGACAGTTTTTGGTTCAATGCTGTGGAAACTGAAGTATATGCCATGGCCAGTTTCATCATGGCCCTATTGCTATGGCTGGGATTAAAATGGACAGACAGCCTCGAGGAAAACAGGGGTAATAGATGGCTTCTGCTCATCTGCTTTTTGGTAGGTTTCACCTTCGGGATACAATTTATGGGCTTTTTGGCCATTCCTTCAATTGGATTGCTCTACTACTTTAAAAAATATCAGACCACAACTGTCAAAAACTTCCTTTTGGCCAATATTGTGGTAATTACATTTTTGATTTTGGTTTATAAATTCTCCCTAACCTATGTTCTCAAACTATTTGGTTGGAGTGAAGTTTTCTTTATCAATACCATAGGATTACCTTTTAATTCGGGCACCATAATTATGGGGCTTCTTTTTATCGCCGCCTTTTATTTTGGATTGCGATACACTAGAAAAAATCAATTTTACACAGGTAATACCGTTGTACTTTGCCTGATGTTCTTGATTTTGGGATTCTCTTCTTGGTTGATGCTTCCTATTCGAGCCAATGCCAAAACAGTAGTAAACGAAAACGACCCCTCGGACGCGCGTTCCCTTTTAGCCTACTATAACAGGGAACAATATCCTGGTGTGGAAAGTCCATTCTATGGAGCATACTATTCAGACACCTTTGCACCAGCAGGAGATGATATTGATGACAGACCTAAGTACGAGAAAGATGAAAAGCTGGGCAAGTACGTAATCGTAAACAACTATAAGAACGCTCTTCAGGGGCCAAACGCTAAGCACGTAGGTATTTTGCCCAGATTATGGAGTGATCAACATGCCGAAAACTATATGCGGTATTTTGGCACCTTGGACTTTAGGATAAAATCCGATTACATTTCAAATAATGAGCTGAGAGAAGCTGTGGCGCAGTTCAAAGCAGCGCATGCGCAAGGCGAATTGGATACAGATCAATACATTCGCTTTTTACGGGACTTCAGCGAATATATTGAAGTAGAACCTCCTTCCCTTTGGCAGAACATTAAATATCTTTTCGAGTTCCAGTTTGGGTATATGTATACGCGTTACTTTATGTGGAACTTTGTTGGACGGCAAAATGATGTACAAGGCCGCTACGATGGCAACGGAAATTGGTTGAGCGGCATTGGTTTTGTGGACAGCCTTCGTTTGGGCAGTCAGAAGAATTTACCAAGCGATTGGGAAAACAACAAAGCTAGAAACACCTATTTTTTCCTCCCGCTTATTCTGGGCATCATAGGGATTGTGTTTCAAATTTCACGGAATTCAAAACAGTTTTGGGTCTTGTTTGTGTTTTTTATGTTCACGGGGATTGCTATACAATTTTATACTAACCCCTATATTTTCCAACCTAGGGAAAGAGATTATTCCCTGGTAGGTTCTTTCTTTATATTCTGTATTTGGATTGGTCTGGGTGTATATGGATTGTTTGATGAATTTAGAAAACTCCTTTCCGCAAAGATTGCAGCTCCCGCGATAACCGCGATATGTTTACTTGCCGTTCCTCTTCTTATGGGCTTTCAGAATTGGGATGACCATGATCGTTCTGGAAGATATACAGCGCAATCTGCCGCAAAAGCGTATTTGGATTCTTGCCAAGAAGATGCAGGCGCTATCCTTTTCACTATAGGCGACAATGACACTTTTCCTTTATGGTATGCACAGGAAATCGAAGGATATCGGACAGATGTTCGGATTGTGAACACCAGTCTCTTTGCAACGGATTGGTACATTGACCAAATGAAACGCAAGGCATATGAAAGCGAGCCGATTCCATCTCAGCTAACACACGACAAATACCATTATGGAGCCCGAGATGCCATATACCATCAACCTATTACCGACAACCGTTGGAGCATTAAAGATTTTATAAATTGGGTGGGGAGCGATAAACCCCAAACCAAATTAAAATATCTTTTTGAAAAACAGGGAGCTGACTTGAGTCAGTATTCCGAAGGTACTTTAGATATCGTCTACTATCCCACCAATAAAGTCAGAATTCCAGTGAACAAGCAAAACGTTCTGGAAAGTGGTTTGGTCAAGCAAAAAGATGCTGATTTAATTGTGGATTATATCGACATTGACCTTCCGCAAAGTGCACTTCCCAAGAATAGGATTTTGATGCTGGACCTAATCGCCAACAATGATTGGAAAAGGCCCATTTATTTCTCAGGAGGAAGTTTTGATAAGGCCGAATACATATGGATGAAAGATTATCTTCAATTGGATGGTCTTGTTTACAAGCTCGTTCCTATTCGCACCGAGAATCGAAACAGTTTTGAAATGGGAAGGATAGATAGCGACTTGATGTACAATATTGTTAAGAATTGGGAATGGGGCAACTCAGGTAGTACCGATATTTACCATGACCCCCAAACACGTTCTCAAGGGCTTTCCTTTAGAAGTAATCTAGCCCGCCTAACGGAAACTTTGATTGCTCAAAATGAAATAGAGAAAGCTAAAGATGTCATTAACATTGCCATGACCAACTTGCCTTTTGAGTACTTTGGTTTTTATGCCTTTGTTGAACCTTTTGTAGATGGGTATTTCAAGGTAGGGGAAACTGAAAAAGCCAGGGAACTGTATGAAAAGCTCAGAAAAGTGTATCAAGAACGGTTGGATTATTATGCTGCCACACCACTGGACGAACAATATGAAAAGATTGATGATATCCTGTCGGACATGCAGGCATATCGACGTAATATTGATATTCTTATTGAAAACGACGACAGGGACTACGCCGAAAAAGAAACCATAACCTTCAACACTTTTATTGATAAGTTCTCACAATTTGTGGGTGATGAAGAAGATGATTTCTTTGAAGAGCCAACCCCAGACCCTGATATGCTGGATTCCGTTCCATTGGACAGTATAATCACCGTGGACACTATTCCAGACTCCATGCAGTAACCCATTTTTTCACCAGTTTATTTTCCTTCGTTCCCAAGGAAAGCTTAAGCTATTTTGTTCGACTACATCACAATAATAAAATGAAATTTAGTGATGACACTTACAAAAGAACTTACACAAAGACGGGAGAACTCGGCTAAGGCTATCCCACAAGATAAATACCAGGTGATGCAACAGAGCACCCAAAAGCTATTGGATGCAAAGCTTTCCGCCCGTGCAGTTAAAACTGGAGATACACTACCAAACTTCATGCTTCCGGATGAAAGCGGCAATGAAATCACCTTAAATCAAATCCTTCAACAAGACTATTTGATTATATCTTTTTACCGAGGGGGTTGGTGCCCATACTGTAACATGGAACTCCGTGCTTTGCAGCAGTTTTCTGAAGACTTTAAAAACTTCGGTGCCAACCTTGTAGCCATTTCCCCTGAAACTCCAGATAACTCGTTGACCACTTCAGAAAAAAATGAACTCCAATTCAAAATACTAAGTGATATTGACAATCAATATGCCAAGGAATTGAATCTTGCTTTTCAAATGCCCGAAGACTTAAAAGACGTTTATCATTCTTTTGGACTGCATGTAGATGAACACAATGGAAACAGTAATTACGAGCTACCCATGCCGGCAACTTACATTATTGACAAAAACAAAAACGTGATTTATGATTTTGTTCCAGAGGATTATACACAAAGACTTGACCCAAAGGAAATTTTGGAATTTCTGAAAGGTCGTTAAGTATTAAAAAAATTGAATAAGGGCCTGCTTAGCAATGTGCAGGTCTGTTATTTTAGGTGTATTCGTTTAAAATGCCAATAAGCGTGTTGGCATCTTGTTCGCCACTCTGCCGCCAGACCATTTCACCTCTTTTATAAATCATAAGCGTAGGAAGTCCCTTAATGCGGAGTGCTTGCGAAAGTTCTTTGTTCTTGTCAACATCAATTTTAATCACCTTGCCTTTGTCTCCCAATGCTGCGGCAACATCACGAAGAACCGGATGCATGGAGGTCGAGGGCTCGTTCCATTCTGCATAAAAATCCAGCAAAACGGGCACATTCAAATCGATAAGTTCACCAAATTTGGACATAAGCGTACGTTGGGTTTGTAACTCAAAAGTAAGAAATTTTGTTAAAATTAACTTGAACGCAAGCTATACAAGGGCTTCAGCTACGTTAAATTCAAGTTAAAGATTTCTTTCTAAGGGTGATGACAGAAATCTCAGGCCAAATCCCAAACCTTCCTGGGTATCCAATAAATCCAAAACCTCTATTCACATTAATAAACTGTCCCAACTCTTCATAAATTCCAGCCCAGTACTTGTAGCGCCATTTTACCGGACTCCATTTGACCCAACCTGGAATTTCAATTCCAAATTGCATGCCATGGGTATGACCACTTAACGTTAAGTGATAGTGGTAATCATCTTGAATAACTTGCTGTTCCCAATGGGATGGGTCATGGCTCATTAGAATTTTAAAGTCCTTGCCATCTATTCCTTCGACCGCTTTTTTTAGGTCGCCTGCTTTTTTGAACCCCCCTGCGCCCCAGTTTTCAACCCCAACCAAGGCAATCTTGTTCCCATCTTTTTCCAAATAGCGATGTTCGTTCAACAATAATTCAAACCCCATACCCTTTTGCAGATCTTTTAAATCCTGAAGGTTTTGGGCTTTAGCCTCTGGAGAGGGCCATGCCGCATAATCACCATAATCATGATTACCCAAAATCGAATATTTACCGTCTTTCGCCTTGAGTGTTCCAAAAAGTTCCGTCCAAGGCTCCATTTCTTCAGCCTTATTGTTGACCATATCCCCTGTAAAAAGGATTACATCACTTTTTTGTTGATTGATTAAATCAATTCCATAGGCCACCTTATTATAATCATCAAAACTACCGCTGTGCACATCAGAAATTTGGGTTATCTGATATCCATCAAATGCATCGGGCAAATCATCAAACTCCAATGCATATTTCAACACCTTATAATTGTACTTTCCTTTGTACATGCCATAGAGCAAAGCTCCAAAAGGGAGTGCTCCCAAACCTAAAGCCAAAGTGCTTACAAATGCTCTTCTTGAAGGAAGATATGTTTGGTTTTCAGAAATGCCACTTATTCTTCGATATCCCCCTACAAATAATCGGACGATATCTTCCAAAATCATAAAAGACCCGAGCACCAATCCCAAAGCAAAGAATGACATAAAAATCCCTCCAGCAATTGCGGTAGATGGACTCATGGCCGAGCCGGGTTGGTAGGAATTAAGCTTAACTATAAAATATACCCAAGCACCTAAAAACAAAATACCGTAGCCCCATTGAGCCCACGGATTTTTGAACAAGGTTCTAAAGGCCTGGAATCCATAAAAGGCCGAAAAAATGTAAAAAATGGAAAGAACAATAAAAAAGCGTGGCATGCCAATTTTTTTTGCAAAGGTATTTTTTTAAGGTTGTTCTACTTGTATTCTTTAGAAGTTTTTAACCTACCGTAAGAATTAGACGAAAGATCAAAGCTTTTGTTACTGCTGTGCATATTCCAATTGGAGGTTCCAAGATATCTTAGAGGCAAGTTAAAAAAAGGGAGCATTGGGAGTAGTATTTCTTACATTTTACTTTTGGTCAACTCAAAACCCTATGGGCAATCGCCTCTTGCTGCCAAGAATGAATTGACACATACTTCTACCAACATATTGCTATATTTAGTCGGGTTTAAAACAAATAGCCTACGTTCATTTGATTATCAATAAACAGAGTAAAAAAACTATGTCTGAACAAATTGAAACCAAATCCCAAGAGAAAAGTTGGTTAAACCGTTTAAAGGAAGAAAGCTGGGAAGCTGAACTATTGGTTTCTGCAGTTGCCATCTTTGCTATTTTGAAGAGTTTTGGAGCTATCGACTGGCTGGTCATCGAATTCATAGATAATCTAGACCCCTCACAATATTTGATTGGCTATGCAGTGGTAGTCTGCGGTTATTTGGCTGTAGGTGTTCTTGCATGCATGTTTATTATCCATTTTGCATTAAGAGCGTATTGGATAGGACTGGTGGGCTTGAACTCGGTCTTTCCAGACTATAGTCTGAAGGACAGTGTTTATTCATCTATTTATACCGAAAAGCTGCTTCAAATTCTTCCAAAGCTTCCAAAGACCATAGCCAAGGTGGATGAATTGTGCAGTGTGATTTTTTCAGCCGCATTTTCCTTAATGATGATTTATCTCTACTTCACATTGGTAGCCACACTCTACTTGATTATTTTCAATCTGCTCAAAGACCTTGTCCCTTATTGGATTTTGCTAATTCCAGCTTACATTATCGGATTGATATTTATAATTGGTGTTCTAATTAGTATCCCAGCGAACATGAAAAGGAATCACCAAAAAAAAAGATTACAACATGTTTTCTTTGTGTATTCCAGCTTTGGAAACAAACTATTATATGGCCCTTTGTATAAAAACATCATGCAGATATTCATGATCTTCGGGTCTAACTTTAAGAGGAAAAAGAGTTTGGTTCGCTTGGTCATTGTGATGTCTTTGGCAGGAGTATGTTTTGGTGGAATTCGTATGGGGCAATCAAATTACGGATATCTAATTGTGGGGCTAGAAAACACGGATACTACAAGAATCGAGAATTCTTATTATGCCACTACGAATACTTCTGACTTTCTTCTAACTCCAGAAATTCAATCGGACATTATTGATTCAAAAGGCATAAAGTTGTTCGTTCCCATTATGGAGCATGAAATTAGAAATCTTTCACAGGCTTGTGACTTAAAAGAGTATCCAAGATTTAAAAAATTACCTGATAACGAACGTCAACAAAAAAGACAGGAATACCTTGATTGCTATCAAAAAAAACATATAATCAGAATCGACGAAAAAGTTATACCTACAGAATTCATAAAAGCAGACCATCCTGTAACACAGCAATTTGGCATAATAACTTACATGAATACAGCTGATATTAAAAAAGGAATGCACATGCTCCAGATAGAGAAAACACTATCTGATACGAAAAAGTTAATATGGAAAATCCCATTTTTCATTGTCGAAACAAAATAGTTCCTTTTCCACATTTTCCCTACTTTTAAAGACTGCCATCTGATAATTATAAACTGACGATTAAATATAGTATGTCTGACCAAAAACGACTTTTTTTACTGGATGCTTACGCCTTGATTTTTAGAGGATATTATGCCTTGATAAAAAATCCAAGAATCAACTCCAAGGGAATGGACACCAGTGCCATTATGGGATTTATGAATTCCCTTTTCGATGTAATCAAACGCGAAAGACCAGATCATTTGGCCGTAGCATTTGATAAGGGTGGTAGTGTAGAACGAACAGAAATGTTCGAGGAATACAAAGCTAACAGGGATGAAACCCCAGAAGCTATAAAAATTGCAGTTCCCTACATCCAATCCATTTTAAATGCCATGAAAATTCCAGTTGTGGAATTGGAAGGCTATGAAGCGGACGACCTTATTGGCACTTTGGCCAAACAAGCTGAAAAGGAAGGATTTAAAACCTTTATGGTCACTCCAGATAAAGATTTTGGGCAGTTAGTCTCCGAAAATATCTTTATGTACCGCCCGGCCAGGATGGGCAATGGTATTGAGATTTGGGGTATTCCCGAGGTGCAGAAACGTTTCGGTGTGGAACGTCCAGAACAGGTCATAGATTACTTGGGCATGATGGGTGATGCCAGTGACAATATTCCAGGATTACCGGGTGTTGGAGATAAAACTGCAAAAAAATTTCTTGCCGATTTTGGTTCTATGGAAGAACTTTTGGCCAATACCGACCAACTAAAAGGTAAAATGAAAGAAAAGGTGGAAGACAATGCTGAACTGGGTCGTCTTTCTAGAAAACTGGCAGAAATCAAAATAGATTGCGATGTTACTTTTGACGCGAAGGATTTTGAAATGTGCCCACCTGACAGTCCTAAAGTCCAGGAAATTTTCGAGGAATTGGAGTTCCGAAGATTGAAGGAACAATTTATCAAAATCTTTTCGGGTGAAGCCGAGGCAGAGATAAAGGCAAGTGGTGCAAAAGCTTCTGCAGCATTACCTCAAGGTGAGGCAAAAATAGCCGGAAGCGGACAATTTACACTTTTTGGAGGTGATCCTTCAGAAGCGGCCGCAACCGTAAAGGATGAAAATAGCAGAAAAAACGTAAAGGATGTTCAACATTTCTACCAAACCATAGAAAAGGGATTGGGAATGGAACTATTTCTTCAAAAGTTGATGGCACAAACTTCGGTTTGTTTTGATACGGAAACTACATCCCTTAATCCGTTGGAAGCCGAATTGGTAGGTATTGCTTTCAGCTGGGAAGCAGGTAAAGGTTTTTATGTACCCGTTCCAGAAGATAAAGGGGCTGCACAGGAAATCGTGGAACAATTGCGACCCTTTTTTGAATCAGAAGCCATTGAAAAAGTGGGGCAGAACTTAAAATACGACATCAAAGTGATGCAGAACTATGATGTTGAAGTGAAAGGAAAGCTTTTTGATACCATGTTGGCCCACTACCTTATCAACCCAGATATGAGGCACAATATGGACGTGCTTTCTGAAACTTATCTGAACTACACCCCTGTTTCTATAACTGAGCTCATCGGAAAAAAGGGAAAGAATCAATTAAGTATGCGTCAGGTTCCTCTAGATAAACAAACTGAATATGCTACCGAAGATGCAGATATCACATACCAATTGGCGCAACATTTCAGACCAGAGCTCTCCGAAGCTAAAACCGATAAACTTTTCGAAGAGATTGAAGTCCCCTTGCTGCGCGTATTGGCGGACATGGAAAGTGAAGGCATAAATTTGGATGAAGATTACCTTAATGGCCTTTCCACTGAATTGGATGCCGACATCAAAACCTTGGAAAGCAAAATCTACGAACAAGCCGGGGAGCAGTTCAATATTGCCTCTCCCAAACAATTGGGAGAAATACTTTTTGGCAAAATGAAATTGGTGGACAAGCCCAAGAAAACAAAAACAGGTCAATTTTCCACATCGGAAGAAGTGTTGTCCTATCTGGCAAAGGACCATGAAATCATTCAAAACGTGTTGGACTTTAGGGGACTCTCCAAACTAAAAAGCACCTATGTGGATGCTCTGCCCAATGAGGTACAAAAACACAGTGGTCGAGTTCATACAGACTACATGCAAACTGTTGCAGCAACAGGGAGACTGAGTAGCAACAATCCTAATCTGCAAAATATTCCCATTAGAACCGAACGGGGACGTCAAGTGCGGAAAGCCTTTGTACCCAGGGATGAGAACTACGTTTTGTTGGCCGCGGATTATTCCCAAATTGAATTGCGAATCATTGCGGCCTTAAGTGAAGAAGACACCATGATTTCGGCCTTTAAAAACGGAGAGGATATTCATGCTTCAACAGCTTCAAGAGTTTTCAACGTTCCTATTGATGAGGTAACCCGTGAACAACGAAGCAATGCAAAAACCGTGAACTTTGGAATCATTTATGGGGTTTCTGCATTTGGATTGAGCAATCAAACCGATTTAAGTCGTTCTGAGGCCAAAGAACTCATAGATACCTATTACAAGACATATCCAAAGCTTCGCAATTATATGAGCGAACAAGTGGACTTTGCACGCGATAATGGCTACGTGCAGACTGTTTTAGGAAGGAGACGGTATCTTAAAGATATTAATGCAGGGAATCAGGTGGTACGTGGGGCAGCTGAAAGAAATGCCGTTAATGCTCCAATTCAGGGAAGTGCCGCGGATATTATCAAAATCGCGATGATAAATATCCATAAAAAACTTTCCGAAGGAAACTACAAAACTAAAATGTTGCTTCAAGTACATGATGAACTGGTTTTTGACTGCTACAAACCTGAATTGGAAGAAATGAAGACACTCATAAAAACAGAAATGGAAAAGGCCTACGAACTTGCCGTACCCTTAGATGTGGAAGTAGGCATTGGAGAGAATTGGCTCGAGGCCCATTAAAATCAATAGTTATGAGAATTCATCAATCAATTTTAGTTTTAATTGGTATCTACCTTCTAGGTTGTGAACCTAAAAATTTCGTTAACCAAGATGCACTAATGGCATCAATTGAAAAATTCAATAAAGCTTTTTCCGAAGGCGATTTGAACGTTCTCGATTCCATGACCACAGCAAATTATCTGCACACCAACAGCAGCTCCGAGGTTATTGGAAAAAAGGACTGGTTCAACTATTTGGAAAAAAGAAGTAAGCGTCTACAATCTGGGGAAATAGAAGTTTTGGACTATAAATTGGATGAAACCAAGGTTGAGTATCACGGTAATTCAGCTATTGTGACTGGCAAGGTTACCGTGAAGGTTAAGGATAGTCTTGGCTCAAAAGAAAACCAATATCGCATTACCAATCTTTGGGTGTACGAAAATGGTACTTGGAAGAGAGCCGGTTTCCATGATGGAAAAATAAAGTAGAAATAAAAAAGGCGCCCTTTGGGCACCTTTTTCAAGTGTATTACATTTTACTTACCAGCCAAAAGCCAGTTTTAATTTTGACTTTTGTGCTTTCTTCACTTCTCTTTCATTTGCTCCTTCACGGGCATCTTCTTCAAAGTGGGCAAACATTTCCATTGAAAACGGATAAGCCTGCCATACGCTAGGATAATGTTTCAACTTTTTCATGCTTCTTGTTTTAAGATAAATGAGTCGCAAAATTCCCCAAATGCTTACCCTACCAAAACAACAATATTATCCTATTTCTATGCTAAATTACCCGAAAATATAGATTTTAAGAATTTGTTCAGATAAAATGACACAGAAACAATAAAAGAACAGCCTATTTGGAATTATAATTTTCCCCAATCTGGTCTAAAACCTTTAAGAAGGTCTCAAATTCTATCACATCCAGATTTTCTATAGCCTGCTTACGAAGATTTACAGCATAGGGCAATACCAGGTCGATGATTTCTTTACCCTTTAGGGTAAGCTCCAGCTTAAACCGCTTTTGGTCACCCTCAAATCGCGTTTTGGAAATCCAATCCTTACCTTCCAACCGACCAATAATTCGAGAGGTGGTTGCCCGATTGCGGAAATTGGTCCGTACGATTTCCCTCTGTGAGGCTTCATCCCCCAATTCATAAATACGATGCAGAACTACCCACTGCTCAATCGTCATATCCACCCCTAATTCTTCAAAGGTGCGTAGATAGGCATCTTGGATTTTCCGCAACACCAAATCCAGGTGCAGTCCAATTCCTGATATTTTGTCTATTTGATTGAGCATTTTAACTGAATTTTTAGTCCTAAAGACTCTTTGGTAATACAAAAATATGTATTTTTGTTGCACTAACAACAATAATTATATCTCAATAATAAAACGCACACTATGGAAATTTCTACAATCCCTAAAATTCACGATGAAGCCAAAGACTTTATGCCTATAAATGGCACGGATTACATCGAACTATATGTGGGTAATTCAAAGCAAGCCGCACACTTCTACAAAACGGCATTTGGTTTTCAATCCTATGCCTATGCTGGACTAGAGACTGGATTGAAAGACCGAGAAAGCTACGTGGTAATACAGGATAAGATTCGTTTGATATTGACATCTCCTCTAAAAAGTGGTACCGAAATAGGAAAACATATTGACACTCACGGCGATGGTGTAAAAGTAGTTGCTCTTTGGGTGGATGATGCAACCTATGCTTACGAAACTGCAATGGCTCGAGGCGCAAAATCATATATGGAACCCGTTATTGAAGAAGATAAGGACGGCAAGGTAGTTAGAGCGGGTATTTATACGTATGGTGAGACAGTACATATTTTTGTGGAACGTAAGGATTACAACGGCACTTTTCTTCCTGGTTTCGTTAAATGGGAAACACCGTACTACAATCCAGCTCCCGTAGGTTTAAAGTTTGTAGACCATATGGTTGGAAATGTAGGATGGAACAAAATGAACCATTGGGTAGAGTTTTACGAAAAAGTTATGGGCTTTGTAAACATACTTTCATTTGATGACAATGATATCTCTACGGATTATACTGCTTTGATGAGCAAGGTGATGAGCAACGGTAACGGACGCATCAAATTTCCAATCAACGAACCTGCAGAGGGTAAAAAGAAATCACAGGTTGAAGAATATTTGGATTTCTATGAAGGTGAAGGGGTACAGCACATTGCCGTTGCCACTGATGACATTATCAAGACCGTAAAAGAGTTGAGGAGCCGTGGTGTGGAATTCTTAAGGGTACCTGACACTTATTATGAAGCCGTAACTGACAGAGTGGGTAAAATTGATGAAGACATTGCTCCCTTGAAAGAGTTGGGCATCTTGGTAGACCGAGATGACGAAGGGTATTTGTTACAAATCTTTACCCGTCCGGTTGAACCTAGACCAACCATGTTTTTTGAAATCATCCAGAGAAAAGGTGCACAATCCTTTGGAAAAGGTAACTTTAAGGCATTGTTCGAAGCTATTGAGCGAGAGCAGGAACTTAGAGGTACTTTGCATTAATTAAAATAGGATCTTATGCCGATTTATCACCAACTCGGGAAAATTCCGCAAAAGCGACATACCCAATTTGAAAAACCAGACGGTAGTTTGTATTATGAACAACTGTTTGGTACCATTGGTTTTGACGGAATGTCCTCGCTGCTATATCATATCCATCGACCCACTCAGGTAAAAAAAGTAGGTGAACCCATAGATGTGAGTCCAAAAATTGCTGTGGAGAAAAACATTACCTCACGTAAGCTGATTGGTTTTGATGTAAAACCACAAGACGATTTTTTGGATGCAAGAGAACCCCTTTTGGTCAATAGTGACGTACACGTTGGCCTTGCGGCTCCCAGAAAATCATTGACATCCTATTTTTATAAGAATGCAGATGCGGATGAAATGCTTTTTATTCACAAAGGCTCTGGAACCCTAAAAACTTTTGTAGGGGACATTCCTTTTGAATATGGGGATTATCTCATCATTCCAAGGGGAATGATTTACCAAATTGAATTTGATACAGAGGATAACCGCATTTTATATGCTGAGTCTTTCCATCCCATTTACACCCCAAAACGATACCGAAATTGGTTTGGCCAACTTTTGGAGCATTCCCCCTTTTGTGAGAGGGATTACAAATTACCCCAGAATTTGGTGAGTCATGATGAGACGGGAGAGTTTCTAATGAAAATAAAAAAACAAGGCATGCTACACAGCTTGGTGTACGCAACACATCCGTTTGATGTTGTGGGATGGGATGGCTATAATTATCCTTACGGCTTCTCAATTCACAATTTTGAACCCATCACAGGTCGGGTACATCAACCGCCACCTGTGCACCAGACTTTTGAGACCGGTGCATTTGTAATCTGTTCGTTCTGCCCTCGTTTGTATGATTACCATCCAAAGGCCATTCCTGCGCCTTATAACCATTCCAACATAGATTCTGATGAAGTCTTGTATTATGTGGATGGGGATTTTATGAGCAGGAAAGGCATTGGCCCCGGTTACATTTCATTGCATCCCGCTGGAATTCCCCACGGTCCACATCCAGGAACGTATGAAGGAAGCATTGGCAAAAAGGGCACAGAAGAACTAGCAGTAATGATAGACACCTTCAAACCTTTACAAGTTACCGAAAATGCCATGAAGATTGATGATGGTGAATATTATCAATCTTGGTTGGATTAATTAAATCAATTTGTCATTCCCGCGCAGGCGGGAATCCATTTAAAAACAGGTTCCTGCTTTCGCAGGAATGACACACCAAAAACATGATCATAAACATACCTGAAAACTCAGATTTTTCAATCCATAACATTCCTTTCGGAATATTTTCAACCCAAGATAGAAGCCCACGAGCTGGAGTAGCTATTGGAGAGTACATTTTAGATTTAGCAGCTCTGGCTGAACTCAATGTTTTTGATTTCAACACAGCCGTTTTTGAGAAAGACGTATTGAACGATTTTATCTCCTTGGGAAAGGAAATCACTTCCAGGGTAAGAAAAGATATTCAATATTGGCTCAAAGATGATGAATCAGTTCTGGCTGGAAAACCTGAACTTTTTGTCTTACAAAAGGATGCTCAAATGCATATGCCTGTACATGTTGGCGATTACACAGACTTTTATTCTAGTATTGAGCATGCCACAAATGTGGGCAAAATGTTCCGTGACCCGGCAAATGCCCTATTACCTAACTGGAAACACATTCCTGTGGGCTATCATGGTAGAGCAAGTTCCATTGTGGTAAGTGGCGAACCCATCCATCGCCCTAAGGGACAGACCCTACCCAAAGATTCAAGCACGCCAGTTTTTGGTCCTTCACAACGTTTGGACTTTGAATTGGAAATGGGATTCGTCTGTGGAAAAAACACGCAAATGGGAGAATCGGTTTCCACTTCGGATGCTGAGGATTATATTTTCGGACTGGTTTTATTCAATGACTGGTCCGCACGTGATATCCAAAAATGGGAGTATGTGCCATTGGGGCCATTCCTGGCCAAGAATTTTGCTTCTTCCATTTCGCCATGGATAGTGACCTTGGAAGCATTGGAGCCTTTTCGTGTTTCTGGACCAAAGCAAGAACCCAAGGTTTTATCGTATTTGGAATATGAAGGAGACAAGAATTACGAAATTAACTTAGAAGTAGGTATCGCACCTGAAAACAGTGAAGAAACCATTATTTGTAAGAGCAATTTCCAATATATGTACTGGAACATGGCTCAACAATTAGCCCATCATACGGTGAATGGTTGTAATATTAATGTTGGGGATATGATGGCTTCTGGTACCATTTCAGGTAAAAGTGAAGATTCTTATGGATCTATGTTGGAATTGGCTTGGATGGGAACCAAACCGCTCAAAATGAAAGATGGCTCAGAACGAAAGTTCATTAACGACGGAGATACGGTGACCATGCGTGGTTATGCGCAAAAAAGCGATATTCGTGTTGGATTTGGTGAAGTTTCTTCAAAAGTTCTACCCGCAAAATAAAAGTGAAATGTCATTCCGAAGGAGCGAAGTGACGAGGAATCTACAATAGATTTCCCACATTCGTTCGAAATGACATATAAAGGACTAATATGACAAAAACCATAGACCCAACTTCAATTTCACAACAGGACCTTCATGGTATCTTGCTCACAGCCGTGGCGCCCCGCCCCATTTGCTTTGCAAGCACCATCGATGCTTCTGGAAATGTAAATTTGAGCCCGTTCAGCTATTTCAACGTTTTCAGTTCCAATCCGCCAGTACTCATTTTTTCACCAGCTCGAAGTGGGCGGGATAACACCCATAAGCATTCCTATTTAAATGTAAAGGAAGTTCCAGAGGTAGTCATCAATATTGTTAATCACCCCATTGTAGAACAAATGTCCCTTGCAAGCACCGCATATGAACGGGGGGTAAATGAATTCGAAAAAGCAGGACTTACCCAAATCCCGAGTGAAACAGTAAAACCCCCAAGAGTTGGAGAGGCTCCTGTTTCCTTTGAGTGCAAAGTGCAGCAAACCATTGAGCTTGCAGAAGAACCAGGTGCTGGAAACCTAATCATTGCCAAAGTCGAACGCATCCATATTAACGAGGATTATCTAACTGATGGCCTGTTAGACACTAAAAAACTGGATTTAGTGGGAAGAATGGGAGGTAGTTGGTACGTTAAAGCTTCGGGAGAAGCGCTCTTTGAAATTCCCAAACCTATTCGAACCAAAGGTATCGGAGTTGACGCATTGCCCAAAGGGATTCGTGAAAGTGAAGTTTTAACCGGAAATAATCTGGGGCGTCTTGGCAACCTTGAAACTTTACCCAGCCAGGATGATTTGAATTCCATTCAAAAAGATGACGAAGTACAAATGATGATTAAAAAGTTGGGAGGAACATTAGAAAAACTAAAAAGCCAACTGCATTGGTTGGCACAGCGAATTTTAGAGGAAGGAGAAACTACCAAGGCCATGGCCTTGCTAATGTATGCTGAAACCCTATAACATGGAAAAAGGAATCGAATCCATTTTCAAACCGCACTTAGAGCCGAAAGAAGTGTACAAAGGAGGTAAAAACCCCCCAAAGGAATCCAACAAAAAGATATACAAGCTTTCCTCAAACGAGAATCCATTGGGACAGTCCCCAAAAGCCACTGAAGCTCTTATAAAAGCAGCTACCAATGTTGCTATCTATCCAGACCAAACAGATATTCGATTACGAGAGGCACTGGTAGCTGACTTTGACCAACAGTTAAAGGTGGACCAATTTATCTGCGGAAACAGTGGTTCTGAAATCATTGATATGTTGTTGCGGGCCTTCATCAATGAAGGGGATGAGGTAATTTACTCCAATCCCTGTTTCTTGCCCTATTCAGTTTTTTCAAGATGGTATGGGGCTAAATTGATAGATATTCCTCTTAAAAATTCCAATTACTCCTTAGATGTTGAAGGTATCTTGAACGCTATCACCCCTAAGACCAAAGTAATCTTTTTGACCAGTCCCAACAATCCTACGGGAACCTATATTCCAAAAAACGTACTTGAAGATTTCCTAAATCGAACTCCAAAGAACATCATCATTGTTTTTGATGAGGTATACAGACATTTTGCGAATGCCGAAGATTACACCTCAGCCCTACCCTATGTAAAAGCAGGCCATAATGTTATTGCCATTAATAGTTTTTCCAAAACCTATGGTTTGGCCGGTTTACGAGTGGGGTATTGCTATACCACTTCTAAAATAGCCAACTACATTCGTCAAATCCATAAACCTTTTCTTTTACCGTTAACATCCTTGGAAGCGGCCATAGGTGCTTTACATGATTCAGAATTCGTTGCTGAAACGGTTAAAACCGTTCTAGAAGGAAGAGGGTTCTTGGAAAATAAATTCCAAAGACTTGGAATTACATATTGGCCCACACAAGGGAACTTCTTCATAATAGACCCTCCCATACCGGAATTTGAATTTACCGATTTTCTGATGAACGAGGGTGTAATGGTTCGTCCTGTTTCACAGTTTGGAGCTCCAGGAAAAGTACGTATTACTATAGGCACTCAAGAAGCAAATGAAGCCTTAGTGAAAGCTTTGGAAAAAATAAAGGGGCTGTCTAAAAAAGAGTAAAAGTCGTCATTCTGAATTCATTTCAGAATCTCAATATTTTGAAGTACAAATATTTAAATGGAACCTGAAACAAGTTCAGGTTGACGAAACCATACTTTTTAGACAGCCTCTTTCTTATGAACTTTAGCTCTATTTATTGTCTGGTGAATACTGCATCGGCCCCAGTGAAATTCTGAGCATCGATGTCCTCACCTGCAATGATTAGAGTGTTATCTCCTTCCAAGGCGATGGTTATGGTCTCTTCTTCCAAATTTTCGTTGATGAAGGTAAGTTGATTCCCTTCCAAGGACCAAACTGAATTTTCCGTATCGCTTTCTGTGGGACATGGGATATCCAATCCGTTCATTCCAACATTAATGGAAATAAAACTGGCTCTATCCACAGATGTAACCGTACCATCTTCATTAAAAGTGAATGTGATTAGGTCACAGTCAATTCCCTGAAGGAATGCTATGATTTCTTTGCCAAAGTCAAGGTCATCATCGTCTACTCCACTATCAATGCGTAGGTCAGTTAGTACCCAAGTACCAACCAAAAGGTTTTCTGAATTCATTGCATCATTGCCATCCGCATCATTGGAACAAGAAAACGATAAGGCAACAACAGCAAGAAACAATACTATCTTTTTCATGATTTTGTTTGTGAGGTTATTTCGGAAATAACGCAAAAACCATAAAAAAAGTATCGCAATACGCTCAAAACTAGAGCACAAAACGGTAGGTAGCCTTTAAAAGAAATATGTTTTGAGGCTGTTGTCCAAAAATATTATCACTCAATCCATCCAAGAGACCTTGTGATGGGTCACCATCTTGTGAAATATCCTGAGACCATACCAAAAAGATTTCCGAACCCGGAATATACTCCCATCGAATCACCAAATTGGAACGAAACTGCACAAACGAGAAATCCGGGTCGTCAAAGCTAAAATCTGTTACACCTGTTAGATTTTCATCCACCGAATACGTACCATCTTCAAGAGTAACCTCATTGTCGGAATAGGCCAAAAAACGATTTTCAAAACGCTGGGCGGTAGCATCTGTAACATGTTTGAAATTAGAGTAGCGTCCGCGCGAAATAAATGGCTGCCCCCAATATTGAATGGTCAAATTGGGATTGATGGTATAGTTAAATCGAAATGACATACTAAGGGTTCTCTGCTGAATTTCACCATTTAGGTACCTTGGAGTACCATTTACATCATCAAAATTTTCTATAAACTGTAATTGGTCATTATTTATGCTCAAGGACGGAAAAGCGGAAACACGGATGGCATTTACCGGCTGATAGACCAATCCGGCCTCAATAAAATAAGATCTGTAGGAGTCATCAACGGCCTTTTGCCCGCGATGGAAGAAATTGAAACGTAGCTTTTTCCTGTTGTCCGTCCGTATTGAGTTCCAAAAACTTATGTCTGGGGAGCGTTTTAACCTGGGTCCACCACGTAAAGCAAAATTGTCGTACCGTCTTGGTCCATAATTGAACCCAAAATTACTGAACCAGTTGTTCTGCCAATTTTGCCAGCTGTTGGTATTGAACCGTAGAATGTTGTTATTACCGTTAAAATCCCAAGCACTCCAATGATTGTAATTGATTCCTACTCTTCTAAAAGTTTTATCTGGTTTTAAAGTTTGATACCCTACCCAAGTATAATGTCGAATATCATCAGATTGTCTTTGAAATCCAATATCGTTCAGTTCCAATTCTGGAGATCTCCATGTACCTCCTGTCTCAAATCGCCAATGTCCACTACCAATTTTACCTATTTGAAGATTCCCTGCACTCCCTGTCAAAGAAGTTCTATTTGGGTCTACTGAAAGATGGCTAGCATCCACTCTTTGGAATAAATGTGTAATGGATTCTTGGGTGTTTTGGATTGCCTCTTCACTTCCTTGTACATGACTTAGAATAAAATTTCCTTCCACATACCAATCCCTGTTGTGCCATTGATGTTTAAAATCTACCCCACCGGAGTAAGCGGAGCGATGTAAAAAGTCCAGTTGCTCCGTTAGATTGTCTCTATTGGTGGCCGTAAAAATTCCACCTATATAGGAATTCCTATCATTAAAATCCTTTTGAAGCCTTCCTACAAAATAGTTGGTCAATGGCTCCACCATTTCCCTTCTTCCGTCCCCTTCTTCATTCACGATTGAAGCGTAGCGACGTGCTGTAACACTTTCCAAGACCCCTATGGCCCATCCATCCTTGGTTTTGCCACTAAACTTCGCAGCACCAATAATGGGAGTGTTGGCGGGTTGGTCTACGAATTCATTATCCGAAGTATCGGGAGACCCTTGAGGACTTCTTCCTATTCTACGGGAATAAAAAACATTATCAAATCCAAAGGTATTTCCAGCTTCAGATTGTGATACATTAAAATCAAATATATTCTTGTTTTCTACGAAGAAAGGGCGTTGTTCTCGAAAGAAAATCTGGAAACCATCGAGAGCAATGGCAGACGGGTCAGCTTCAACCTGACCAAAATCTGGATTTACTGTCAAATCCAAAGTCAAATCGTTGGTAATACCAATCTTTGCATCCAATCCTACAGTTACATCATTATCGTTTCCGTCCCTAAAAGGATTCCCTTCCTCAGCTTCATAAGTTTCTCCACTTGTTACTGTATACGGTTGTATCTCCAACTGTTTTTGTGGCTCTATATTCTTCAGTCCATGTAGTTCACCAAACTCACTTACCCATCCAGGTTGGTCTATTGGTTTTCTCTGCCATAAGGAACGTTCTTCGGCCCTAAAAAACCTTCTGGTTGACTGAAGTCCCCATACTTGGTCATCTGCTCCACTGAATTTCAATTGACTAAGTGGAATTTTAAGTTCAGCAGTCCAACCTTCTTCGTCCACATTGGTTTTGGTATACCAGATGGGGTTCCAACTTCCATCCCAATTACTCCCATTGTTTGAAACAAATTCGTCCCCTTTTACCCCGGCAGCTGTAACCGTAAATGAAAAAGCAGTGCGTTTATCATGGTAACTGTCAATGTTGAATTCTACCCAATCTCCATCAAATCCATCTCTACGAGACAATCTTTTTACAATTTTATCGGGTTCAGCATCATAACATCGTACACCTATATATAAGAACTTGCTATCGTATACTATTTTAAATTTAGTTTGATAACTAGGCGGTGTATTCTCATCGGGCTGCAACTCTACGTAATCTCCTGTCCATTCTACGGTATTCCAAACTTGATCATTAAGTAGTCCATCAATGGAAGGTGGTTGATTTTGCTCAATAGCCTTGGTGACATAAATCTTTTTAGGGACTACTTCTATTGAGTCTTGTGCGCTTGCCCAAATGGAAAGAAAAAGCAGGGCCAGCAAAAGGGTTGGTTTTCTCACTGTTTCCGTTTTTTGATTTGATAATTAAACTAAAGACCTATAAAAATTGAATCAGTTACAGTTTGACTCAATTTTAATTTAGACTTTAACATATCTTAGACCAAAACTTTGAGGTAACCCGAAACACCTTCAAAAATTAAAAAATAATCAATAACAACCATTTGTAATTCAATCTAATAATTGTACATTTGCAGCCCGTTAAAAACGGATAGGTTATTAAAAGATTAATATTCTCACAGTGGATACATTAAGTTACAAGACAATTTCCGCAAATAAATCAACGGTTTCAAAAGAATGGTTGTTGGTTGATGCAGAAGGACAAACATTGGGTAGATTAGCTTCCAAAGTAGCTAAATTACTAAGAGGAAAGCACAAGCCTAATTTTACTCCCCATGTGGATTGCGGTGACAACGTAGTTATCATCAACGCAGAAAAAGTAAATTTGTCTGGAAACAAATGGGCGGAAAAAACGTACCAAAGATATACGGGTTATCCTGGAGGTCAGCGTGAAACGACTGCTACTGAAATGTTGGACAAACATCCTGAGCGTATTGTTGAAAAGTCTGTAAAAGGAATGCTTCCAAAAAACAGATTGGGTGCCGATCTTTTTAGAAACTTAAAGGTGTACGCAGGGACAGAGCACGGCCACGAGGCACAAAAACCACGAACAATAAACTTAAACGACTACAAATAATGGAAGTTGTTCACAAAATAGGTAGAAGAAAAACAGCAGTAGCAAGGGTTTATCTTTCTGAAGGAAAAGGAAACATCACAGTAAACAAAAGAGATTACAAAGATTATTTTGGAACTGCTCCTTTGCAATACAAAATTCAACAAGCATTTGCTTTGACTGGCGCTGAAGACACTTACGATGTAAAAGTAAATGTATATGGTGGTGGAATTACAGGTCAGGCAGAAGCTATTCGCTTGGCTCTTTCAAGGGCTATGTGCGAAATAAATGAAGAAAACCGAACTGTTCTTAAACCAGAAGGTCTATTGACAAGAGACCCCAGAATGGTGGAACGCAAGAAGTTTGGACAAAAGAAAGCGAGAAAGAAATTCCAATTCTCCAAACGTTAAGAATACCGGACAGTTTTTGTCCACAATTATAAGTTCATTGAAAACCCTAAAAACCATTCAGGGTTATATTTTTAATCAAGTTGTCGTTGTTCCAAAGAGCAAACATCAACTTTTTGGATACTAGTTTAGCATCTAAATGAAAGGGGCGAACCAAAGGTGACCACCCTTCCATTGCTAATACAACGGAACGTAAACTAAGTACAAAAGATGGCAAGCAAACCAGAAGTTAAAGACTTATTGGAAGCAGGTGTACACTTCGGACACCTAACAAGAAAGTGGAATCCCAACATGGCCCCATATATCTACATGGAGCGAAACGGAATTCACGTAATTAATCTTTACAAGACCGTAGCAAAATTGGATGAAGCCAAAGAAGCATTGAAAAAAATAGCTTCTTCAGGCAGAAAAATCCTTTTTGTTGCTACAAAAAAACAAGCAAAAGACATTGTTGCCGATAAGGTATCCAAAGTCAACATGCCGTACATCACAGAAAGATGGCCAGGGGGAATGTTGACCAACTTTGTAACCATCCGAAAAGCGGTTAAGAAAATGGCTGCGATTGATAGGATGAAAAAAGATGGAACTTTTAACACCCTTTCCAAAAAAGAAAGATTGCAAGTAGACCGCTTAAGGGCTAAGTTGGAGAAAAACTTAGGTTCCATAGCAGACATGACACGTCTTCCAGGTGCGATTTTCATTGTAGATACCATGAGAGAGCACATTGCGGTAAAGGAAGCTCAAAAATTGAACATTCCTATTTTCGCTATGGTGGATACCAATTCCGACCCAAGGCCAATCGATTATGTAATTCCAGCAAATGATGATGCAGGTAAATCAATCGAAGCAATTTTAGGAGAGGTGACCAATGCCGTTGCTGAAGGACTTGCTGATCGTAAAAACGACAAGCAAGAAGAAAAAGCAGCAGAAGCCAAAGAAAAAGAAACCGCTGAAGCTCCAAAAGAAGAAACAGCAGCTGTAAAAGAGACTCCTGTTAAAGAAGAAACACCTGCGCCAAAAGTAGAGGCAGTTGCAGAAGAGACTCCGGCAGAAGTAGTTGAGGAACCAAAAAAAGCTCCAGCAACAGCCAAAACCGAAGTTGAAGATCTTACTAAAATTGAAGGGATTGGACCAAAAGCAGCTGAGGCGCTTAATAATAAAGGAATCAATACCTATGCAGATTTAGCTAAGACAGATGCGGAAAAAGTCAAGGAGATTTTAACCGAGGCTAGCTCAAGAATGGCACATTTGGACCCAACAAGTTGGGGTAAGCAAGCCCAAATGGCTGCTGATGGCAAATGGGACGAGCTTAAAGAATGGCAAGATAATGCCAAGGGAGGAGTAGAGTAATCTATCTTAATTGTCTTCAAGCGAATTACCACAACACTGTTTTACATTATACAAATTTTAAACAAATAAAAAGATGGCAAAAATTACCGCCGCAGATGTAAATAAACTTAGAAAAATGACCGGAGCTGGAATGATGGACTGTAAAAAGGCCCTAGTCGAAGCTGATGGTGATTTTGAAAAAGCAATTGAAATCCTTAGAAAGAAAGGTCAAAAAGTAGCTGCAAAGAGAGCAGATCGTGATTCTTCAGAAGGTGCTGCCATTGCAAAGGTCAATGGAAGTCAATCAAGTGGGGTTATCATCTCTTTAAATTGTGAGACTGACTTCGTCGCCAAGAACGACACCTTTGTAACTTTAGCCAATGAATTAGCAGAATTGGCATTGGGCTTTGATAACAAAGATGCTTTTTTAAGTGCTTCATACAACGACATGACCGTTGCAGAAAAACTTACTGAGCAAACTGGTGTAATCGGAGAGAAAATTGAAATTGGAAGTTTTGCCAAGTTAGATGCTCCATTCGTTGGGTCTTATATCCACGCTGGAAACAAGATTGCTACTTTAGTAGGACTTTCGGCCCCTGTTGATGGTGCTGCACAAGCTGCAAAAGACGTAGCTATGCAAGCTGCTGCAATGAATCCCGTTGCTTTGAACGAGGAAGGTGTTGATCAGGCCACTATTGACAAGGAAATTGAGATTGCCAAAGATCAGTTGCGTCAAGAAGGAAAGCCAGAAGCTATGTTGGAAAACATTGCCAAAGGTAAATTGAAGCGTTTCTTCAAGGACAACACCTTGATTAACCAAGCTTTCATTAAAGATAGCAAGCAAAGTGTTGCTCAATATGTAAAATCTGTAGATTCCGGTTTGGAAATTACAGGATTCCAAAGAGTAGCATTAGGATAAGAAACACGTTTTCTCAATAAAAAAGGCCGCTTTAAAAGCGGCCTTTTTGTTTTCCCTAGTATTGTCTAATCATTTTGACTTGATATACACATCTCCATTGAAAGTCTTGAATAGCATTTCAGGTCCTCCCCCATTAATTTTACCTCGTACCCATTGTTCTATTTTCACCTTGTAGGTTCCGGATGAATTATTCTTGTTCACTTCTGGTCGGTTTGCAGAAACAGCCATATCAAAATCGGTATAAATCTCCCCCATATCCGACTTTGCCTTTACATCTGCTTTCAAAGAACTGGGAAATGTTATATTTAAATCTCCATTCAAACTACTAAAAGCCATGTTGGAATTGGATGAAATACTGTTAAAAGTAACATCAATATCCCCATTTACCGTATCGGTTGACGCTGAACCACTGACAGATTCCAAGGTTATGGCCCCATTAACATTGCTTACTTCCATATCTCCATTTACCCCCTTAACCCAAATATCGCCTTCATTTACAGTTCCAAGTTTCAATGAAAAGTTTTTAGGAACTTTTATTTCCAAATTGGTTGCCCTATTCCATTGCTCATTAACAATTTGCACCACATTATTCTTTTCTTCGGCACTTATATTTAGTGAGGTGTTACCAATACGCTTCATACCATTGGCTTTCCCTTTATCCTTATCCTTGTTTTTACCACCACAACAGTCCGTTTTTGACCCCAACGATGCTTTAATCACGACTTCTTTTCCTTCATAAGCTTCAACCTTAATGGAACCTGTCAGTTGATTCACCACTAACTTCCCAGGTTTAGAAGGTTCACTTAAAGGAACCGAAAATAAATCGATACTTTCCTCTTGGGCAAAAAGCCCGTTTACTGCCAAAAAAGCAATAAGCACTATTATATGTTTTGTCTTTTTCATCCTACTATATTTTTTTGATGTATACATTTCCATTTAAAGTTTCAAAATCAAACTCTACAGAGCCATTGCCAATTTGAACAACAGGTTGCGCTTCAATCTTGAACTTTGGTTTGTTGCCATTTCCACTAGACCTATTTGTTCTTGTAAATTGTTTGTTGATGTCAAAATCGGTGAACATTTCTCCATTCATACTTTTAAAAGAAATATTGGCGGAGAGGGCTTTTTGATAAGAAATATTAATATCCCCGTTGAGTGAATAATATTCAGAGGCTTCTTTGGGATTGTCAGCATAAGAAATGGTGACTTGTCCATTTATGCAATTTACCTTGGTCTTCCCGGTAATATTGGTAAGGGTAATCCCTCCATTAATATTTTCCGCCTTTAAATATTTGCCTCGGGTATCTTCAACTAAAACCTCTCCATTATTAACCGTACTAACATCAACAATCATGGAATTAGGAACCTTTACTTTTATGTTTAGGTTATGTTCATAGCTTAGTTCAAAAGAATTATCGCACCACTTATATCTGAGCTTCTCTTCATCAAATTCAATGTAGGGCGCATCAGGTCGAACAATAATCCTGTTGGGGAGTTGCGTGATTTTTACCTGCAGCTCAGACTTCCCTAAATCCAAATCAGATGGGTTTTCTGCTCTAATGGTTCGCTCAACTTCAACCTGAACGGTTCTTCCAGAATAACCTTCTACAGCAATAGAACCGAAAACATTCTTGACCACTAAGTCACTTTCCAAAGCATTGCTTACTTCCATCTCTTTTTTGATTACCTCGGTAAATTCTTTCTTTTGCGCCGTAATGTGCTGGACGCCCAGTCCCACACTCAATAACAGCATTACAACTAACTGTTTTCTCATTTTAAATACATTTTAACTGTTCGTAATTTGATTTTGCCCAAAAAAGGCTGATTGATAAATAAACTCCTATATGATAGACTCAATAGAATTCTTGATTTTCTTTTTAACCGTAGTATCCAGCTCCTGTTTCTTCAACAATTGTTTGAAAGGCTCAATGGATGCTTTTTCCTGCAAGGCCACCATAAGATTTGCCAAAGTTATCTGCATGATTGGGGATTCCTGATTGGGAATAGCCTGTATCAAGCCTTGACGCACCAAGGGATTATCTACATAATTGGTCAAAGATTCCACTGCTGCGAGTCTCACATTTACATTGGCATCGCTGTTCAATGTTTTCAGTAGGGCCCTGATTACGATTTCATCTACATTTTCAATTTTATTGGCTTCTCCCACACCCTGCAATCTTTGATTGGCAGATGGTTGCTCCAAAAGCGTTAAAACCAATTTTTGCCTCACCTCTTCGGTTTCCTTCTCAGCAACGGTATTTTTGGATGACGGTATTTCTTCATTGGGTGCCAAAAAATAGCCTAAGCCAAGACCAAGAACTAGCAAAAAAGTACCTAGTACTAGTTGGGGTCTAAACCATCCACGCCATCCGTCAAACACATTTTTTGAAACCTTTTTCTCACTCTTTGCCATCTCTTTATCAAGCATGTTGAAAAAAACATCATCCATTCCATTTGAAGGTTCAGGAGCATCCATACTTTGCATCGAATTCCAGGAAGCTTCCAATTCCTTATAGGCTTTTTTATATTCCGGATTTTCCTCCAATAGCTTATCAAACATCTCCCTATCAGCCCGTTTCATTTCTCCGGCCAAATAATCCATAGCCTTTATTTCAAATGTTTCCTTATTCATGTTCAACCTATTTCCAATTCCAAAAAAATACTTCTCAATTCTTTAAGAGCCCTATGTACTCTAACTTTTGCTGCGCCTTCCGAACAACCCATTATCTCTGCTAACTCAGAAAACTTAAGCCCTTTATATTTTGTCAGCACCAAAAGTTGTCTTTTTTCTTCAGGTAACTTTGCCATTGCTCTTTTCAAAAGCGCTTTGTTCCCTTCCGCTTCAATACCTTCGTTTAACTCATCCCCCATTGGGTCTCTTATTTCTATGTTCGAAGAACTACTTGACAATTCGTTTTTGGAAGCCTTTTTATGATGATCATAATTCACATTTCTGGCCATTCGAAACATCCAAGCGCCAAAAGTGCCGTCTCCCGAGAAAGAACTTCTATACTGCAGCATCCTCACAAATACATTTTGAACCAAGTCCTCACTCAATGATGGATTGTTTCCCAAATTATAGAAGAAGCCAAAAAGTTTCTTTTTGTGCCGTTCATACAATAGTCCCAATTTGTCAAGGTCTCCTTTTTTGACTTTTAGCATAAGAGCGTTGTCTGTAAGATCGTGCAAGCTTTTAGTTCTTTTTAGGTTTGTTTAAGGGTATACTGTACTAAATTGAAAAGGTTACAAAAAGTATTCTTTTTTATTGATTTTATTATGAAATCCTTGGGTTTTCTAAGCTCATACGGTAAATTTTTTTGATTATTTTTGTCCGGATTTCAACTCAGCCTACATGCAATACAAAAGAATTCTTTTAAAACTCAGTGGAGAAGCCTTGATGGGCGAACAACAGTACGGAATTGATGGAAAGCGCTTGGCGGAGTATGCTGAAGACATCAAAGCTGTTGTTGAAAAAGGCATAGAAGTAGCTATTGTTATTGGTGGCGGCAATATTTTTCGAGGTTTGTCTGGAGCGAGCCAGGGTATGGACCGTGTGCAAGGAGACCATATGGGTATGTTGGCCACGGTAATAAATGGATTGGCTTTACAAAGTGCCCTAGAACAACATGGTGTTGAGACCAGGTTGCAATCTGCCATTAAAATCAATGAAGTTGCTGAACCTTTTATTCGCAGAAGAGCCATGCGTCACTTAGAAAAGGGAAGGGTAGTTATTTTTGGCGGAGGAACTGGAAACCCATATTTTACAACAGATTCCGCTGCGGTTCTTCGTGCTATTGAAATCAAAGCAGACGTAATCTTGAAAGGTACCAGAGTTGATGGCATTTACACTTCGGACCCAGAGAAGGATAAAACTGCAACCAAGTTTGATAATATTTCATTTAACGATGTAATTTCAAAAGGACTTAAGGTAATGGACACAACGGCCTTTACGCTAAGTCAAGAAAATGAACTTCCAATAGTTGTTTTTGACATGAACACTAGAGGAAATCTCATGAAAATAGTTCAAGGAGAGCGCATAGGCACAGTTGTCAATGTGTAATTTGGCAGAGCTTTTGTAGCTAGACCTTAAAAACCTAAACGTATGAACGAAGAAGTAACATTTATACTTGATGCTACTAAAGAGAGCATGGATGGAGGCATTTCCCATTTAGAAAAAGCCTTGGTGAAAATTCGAGCGGGCAAAGCAAGTCCAGTTATGTTATCGACCGTAATGGTGGAGTATTATGGCTCTCCCACTCCCCTCTCCCAAGTATCCAACATCAACACTCCAGATGCTAGAACCATATCCGTTCAACCATGGGAAAAAAGTATCTTAGGTGAAATTGAAACAGCCATTATGAATGCCAATCTAGGTTTCAATCCCATGAACAATGGAGAAATGGTTATCATCAATGTACCGCCCTTGACCGAAGAGCGAAGAATACAATTGGTAAAACAAGCAAAGGGCGAGGCCGAAGATGCCAAGGTGAGTATTAGAAATGCAAGGCAAGATGCCAACAAGGAGCTTAAGAAGCTTGATATTTCTGAGGATTTAAAAAGTAATGCCGAAGTGGACGTACAAGAACTAACAGATTCTTACATCCAAAAAGTAGATGCCATCCTTACCATTAAGGAAGCTGAAATCATGAAGGTCTGATTCTATTGATTTTCCATAAGTCATCTTCTAGGAGTACAACCAATCATTTTCTAACTTTGCCCCTAACAAAACATTTATGGTAGCAAAGCTAACCCGAGGATTCTGGCCTGCAGTGGCCCGAATAATACTTAGAAACCGTATTGTTATTCTGTTTCTGGTAGCGGCCGCTACTGTTTTTCTAGCATTACAATGGAAAAACATCCAAATGTCCAATACTGAGGTCAATATCCTGCCAGATGACCATCCAGCTAGTATTAATTACAACATTTTCACGAATCTCTTTGGAGAAGAAGGAAACGCTATCGTTTTTGCAGTTCGGAATCCTCGACTGTTCAACCCAAAGAATTTTAATCGCTGGAATAAGTTCAGCAAACAACTTGAAGCTTTCCCAGAGGTAGATTTTGTAGTTTCCACGGACAATCTACAGGTATTGGTCAAGGACAATGAGAAACAAGAGTTTGTGATTGAGGATTTTATTCAGGAAGACCCCACTTCTTCTAAAGAGGTCGATCAGTTAAAAGAACATCTTATAACCGAGCTCCCTTTTTATAATGGGCTGATTTATAATCCAGAAAGTGAGACCATTCAAACCATCGCCTATTTGGACAAAGATATTGTTAATACATCTGTCCGAAACCAGTTCATTTTAAATGACCTTCAGGATTTGGTCAAAAATTTTGAAGAAGAAACTCAATTGGATATACATGTTTCAGGTATGCCCTATATACGAACTTGGAACACTAAATCCGTTGTAGATGAAATTGGCATTTTTATTGGAGCCGCACTTCTGATTACCTCTTTGATTTTCTTTTTCTTCTTCCGCAGTTTTCGCGCCACATTCATTTCAATGTGCGTGGTTATTATTGGGGTAATGTGGGCCTTTGGCATTTTGGGTTTGCTTCAATACGAGATTACCATTCTCACCGCCTTAATTCCACCTCTCATTATCGTGATTGGGATTCCAAACTGTATTTTCCTAATCAATAAATATCAGCAGGAGGTAAAAAAACATGGTAATCAAGCACTCTCCCTACAACGGGTAATTTCCAAAATTGGAAATGCCACCTTGATGACTAACATAACAACGGCATCTGGTTTTGCAACTTTCATTATTCTGGATAGCGACTTGCTCAAGGAATTTGGTATTGTGGCATCCATAAACATTATCGGGATTTTCGTGCTTTCCCTTTTGATCATTCCTATTGTATACAGTTTTATGGCCTTACCAAAGACCAAACATTTGAAGCATCTCAACAAAAGATGGATAGACTTCTTTGTGAATTGGATGGAGCGAATGGTACGGGACCATAGAATTGGAGTTTATATTTCTTCGGTAACCATTTTAGTATTGAGCATTATCGGAATCTATCAAATTGAGATCACGGGAAGCCGTATTGAGGATTTGCCTAAGAACACGCACTATTTTAAGGACATTCGTTTTTTTGAAGAAGAGTTTGATGGTATTATGCCCATGGAAATCGTAGTGGATACCAAACGAAAAAATGGAGCGTTCAAACCTGCAACCCTACGCCGCATGAATCAATTGGGAGAGGTTATTCAAGAAACACCTGAATTATCTCGCCCCGTTTCAGTGGTAGACTTGGTGAAGTATTCCAAACAGGCGTTTTACAATGGCATCCCTAAATACTATCAGCTTCCCACATCGCAAGAGAATACTTTTATCATGGATATGGTACGAAAGTCCTCTGCAGATGGCGATTTATTGGAAAGTTTTATGGACAGTACTGGACAAACTGCTCGTTTGACCACGTTTCTAAGAGATGTCAAAATTGACCGGATGGAAGAGATTGAAATGGATGTTCAAAAGGCCATTACCAAATTCTTTCCTGAGGAGCGCTACAATGTTTTTATGACCGGGAAAGCCCTACTGTTCC
Source organism: Flagellimonas ulvae (assembly GCF_049333175.1). Taxonomy (NCBI): domain Bacteria; kingdom Pseudomonadati; phylum Bacteroidota; class Flavobacteriia; order Flavobacteriales; family Flavobacteriaceae; genus Flagellimonas; species Flagellimonas ulvae. Next base: position 3,544,739 of record NZ_CP186325.1, on the reverse strand, counting down.
TTAAAGGGACCCGATATCTGGTCAAAAATCTATTGATTTCTTTAGCATTGGCCATAGGCCTTATTTCGTTGTTTATGGCCTATTTGTTTCGCTCCTTCCGGATGATTATCATTTCCCTGGTGCCAAACTTACTCCCTCTGGTCATTACTGCGGGCCTTATGGGATATTTAGGCATTCCTATAAAACCCTCGACCATTTTGGTTTTTAGTATTGCATTTGGAATTTCTGTGGATGATACCATACACTTCTTGGCAAAATACAGGCAAGAGCTCACTACCCATAGATGGCATATAAAAAAGTCGGTATATGCGGCTTTACGAGAGACCGGAGTAAGCATGTTCTATACCTCAATCGTATTGTTCTTTGGCTTTTCGGTGTTTATCATTTCTGATTTTGGCGGCACCAAAGCGCTGGGAGGATTGGTTTCTGCCACGCTCCTATTTGCCATGTTGGCCAACTTGATTTTATTGCCTTCCCTTTTGCTGTCATTGGAAAGAAGCATTGCCAATAAGCAAGTACTTAAAAAACCTCAAATTGACATTTTACCCAAGGAAGAAGTAGGGGAAACAAAAGACAACTAGATATTTCTTCATAAAACCTAAGGGTATAGTCCACTTTTTTAACCAAAAAACTATCTTTACGGCTTAATTTTAGTGAAGCCAAAAAATGATATCGCATTCCATAAAATCATTGCTTGAAAAACAGCCGATTGGAGATACCGTACAGATTGAAGGTTGGGTAAGAGCCTTTAGAAGCAACAGATTCATAGCTATAAATGACGGTTCCATTATTCATAACCTGCAATGCGTGATTGATTTTGAGAATTTTGATGAGTCCCTACTTAAACAGATTACCGTTGGTTCAGCTTTAAAGATAAAGGGAGAACTAGTGGAAAGCCAAGGAAAAGGTCAAAGTCTGGAAATTCAGGTAAAAGATGTCTTTGTACACGGAACAGCTGACCCTGAGACATATCCGATTCAACCTAAAAAACATTCACTTGAATTCCTTCGTGAAAAGGCGCATCTAAGAGTTCGCACCAATACATTTTCTGCTGTAATGCGGGTTCGTTCAGCCTTATCATTTGCCATTCACAGTTACTTTCAAGAAAACGGGTTCTACTATATGAATACACCCATTGTTACAGGTTCTGACGCTGAGGGAGCAGGAGAAATGTTCCGTGTAAGCACATTAGACCCCAAAAACCCTCCATTAACAGAGGAAGGCGAGGTAAACTATGAGGATGATTTTTTTGGTAAAGAAGCCAATCTTACTGTCTCTGGTCAGTTGGAAGCTGAGACTTACGCCATGGGATTGGGAAAAGTATACACCTTTGGACCGGCCTTTAGAGCTGAAAATTCCAATACTTCGCGGCACCTTGCTGAGTTTTGGATGATTGAACCTGAAATGGCCTTTTATGAACTTGATGCCAATATGGATTTGGCCGAAGATTTTATTAAATACACTATCCGATATGTTTTGAATCATTGTATGGATGATTTGACCTTTTTGGAAAAGCGTCTTTTGGATGAGGAAAAAACCAAACCCCAAAACGAACGCAGTGAAATGACCCTTATTGAAAAGCTAAAATTTGTTGTAAACAACAATTTCAAAAGAGTTACCTATACCGAGGCGATTGATATTTTAAGGAACAGTAAGCCGAACAAAAAGAAGAAGTTCAAGTACCCAATTGATGAATGGGGGGCTGACTTGCAAAGTGAACATGAACGCTTTTTGGTTGAAAAGCATTTTAAGTGTCCCGTGATTTTATTTGACTACCCAGCAAAAATCAAGGCTTTCTATATGCGATTGAATGAAGATGGAAAAACAGTCCGAGCCATGGATGTTCTTTTTCCAGATATAGGAGAGATAGCCGGAGGTTCACAACGTGAGGAGCGTTTGGAAGTACTCCAACAAAAAATTGAAGAACTGGGTATTGATGAAAAAGAGCTTTGGTGGTATCTAGACCTAAGACGATTCGGAACAGCGGTTCATAGTGGTTTCGGACTTGGTTTTGAACGTTTGGTGCTCTTCGCTACCGGTATGGGTAATATTCGTGATGTAATTCCTTACCCAAGGACACCCCAAAACGCAGAATTTTAATTCGATTGCTTAAATTTATAGGAAAGGAAGACTCATAGCTCCATGTTAAAACAACATCTCCAGTTTAAACTTTCCCAAAAGCTGTCTCCTCAGCAAATTCAGTTGATGAAATTGATTCAACTGCCCACCCAGGCATTTGAACAACGTTTGAAACAAGAATTGGAGGAGAATCCCGCGCTTGAGAGTGGCAAGGCCGAGAACGATTCTTTGGATGATTCCTACGATAATTCCCATGAAGAATCTGGGGACAGTGAATCCATCTCAGCAGATGACATCAACATTGATGATTATTTAAGTGATGATGAAGTACCTGATTATCGAACTCAAGTAAGCAACTATAGTGCTGATGATGATGAAAAGAGCATTCCCTATGCTTCAGGCATCTCGTTCAACCAATATTTGATTAATCAGCTTAACACGGTTCACCTGGATGACCAAGAATGGGCCATTGCAGAATTTTTGGTGGGAAGCATTGATGAGAGTGGATATATCCGTCGCCCTCTTAGCGACATTATGGATGATTTAGCCTTCACTCAAAACATTTATACAGAGGAGGACAAAATAGAAGCCGTACTCAAAATAGTCCAGCAATTAGACCCTCCTGGGGTTGCTGCCCGATCTTTGGATGAATGTCTTATCCTTCAACTCAGGCGAAAAGAGAATACACCCTCAAACGGACTGGCCATTAATATTTTGGAAAGGTCTTTTGAGCAATTCACCAAAAAGCATTATTCCAAACTCCTTCAAAAACATCAGGTGGACGAGGAAGCTTTGAAAGATGCCATTTCGGAAATTGAAAAACTGAACCCAAAACCAGGGGGTTCATACGCCGGTAGCACCCGAATCATTGAACACATTGTCCCTGATTTTTCTATAAAAATTGTGGATGGTGAACTTGAACTAAGCTTAAATGGGCGCAATGCTCCCGAACTTCATGTATCCAGAGAATATAGCAACATGCTTGCAGGATACAAGAATGCCAAAGAAAAATCGAAGTCCCAAAAGGATACGGTTATGTTCATCAAACAAAAACTTGATGCCGCCAAATGGTTTATTGATGCCATAAAGCAACGGCAACAAACTCTTTTTGTGACTATGAGTACCATAATGAACTACCAAAAGGAGTACTTTTTAACTGGGGATGAGCGCAAACTCCGGCCCATGATCTTAAAGGACATTGCTGACCAAATTGGAATGGATGTTTCTACAGTTTCCAGAGTTGCCAATAGCAAGTATGTAGATACTCCCTATGGTACCAAGCTCATTAAAGAGTTTTTCTCTGAAGCCATGAAAAATGAGCAAGGTGAAGATGTATCGACGCGAGAAATCAAGAAGATACTGGAAACGGTAATTGGCGATGAGGAGAAGAAAAAGCCTTTGACCGACGATAAATTGGCCAAAATTCTGAAGGAACGTGGCTATCCCATTGCCAGAAGAACCGTAGCCAAATACCGGGAGCAATTGGGCATTCCAGTGGCCAGGCTCAGAAAACAAATCTGATGCGTCATTTTCTGAACATTGTTTCCTATGTTTTTCACCCATTGTTCGTTCCGATTGGAGGCACGTTAATTTACTTTCTGATTACCCCAAAATATACTTCACTGGAAATTCAAAGTGGGAACATATTGCCCATTTTTATTCTTACGGTGATTATTCCAATTATCTTTTTTTTAATTCTAAAGAATTTAGGAATCATTAGTTCTATTTTTTTACCTACACTTAAAGAACGTAAGTATCCCTTGTACATCAATGCCATTATTCTATTCATGATTTTGTACAAAGTAATACCTAATAATTATGTTCCTGAGCTTTTCTATTTCTTTGTTGGCCTTTTGATGGCAATAGGGGCAACGTTGATTTTACTCTTTTTGAGAATCAAGACCAGTATCCACCTTTTGGGAATGGGAAGTATACTGATGTTCATGATTGGTTTGAGCATACACTTTGAAATAAACATAACCTTGGCCATTAGTTTGTTTACTTTACTAACGGGTCTTGTGGCCACTTCTCGATTGTACTTAAACGCGCATAGCAAAATGGAGCTGTTGGTAGGTTTTTTTATTGGTGTTCTATCCCAGATGTTAATTCTGAAGTACTGGCTATAGAATGTAAAAAATAATACCTATTCTGAAGACCCTTGCATCTATTGTTTCCCCGTTATCCAAAACTATTCCATCGTTAAGGAGGGGATTTAAGCTGTAATACGAATGGATATTGAAGGTATTATATCCAAAACTCAAGGTTAGGCCATATTGAAAGTCCCGTATATCACTGTTTGAAAAACGGATTACATCATCTTCAATGTTCAATGAATTTCCCTCTTCCAAAACCAATTTGGAACTTCCTGAAAAAACATAGGCAAATCGCAGACCTCCGTAAATTCTCCAAAACTTATAATCCGTAGCCGTTGATGTTCGCCATCTCAATTCCAACGGCATTTCTATGGCATGTGTTGCCAACTTGTTTCGTCTAAAATCATCTTCCGAATCCAGAATAGAATATGCTATTTCTGCCCCAGAGTTATCTGCTCTTATATTGCTGTAGTACGAATTGATAGCGTAACCCAAACCAAGGCCTAAGCCAAAATTTCTGGCTCTATTAATGGGTATATCTTTGATAAAACCCAACTGAAGATTATAGGACAAGCTATTTTGTACCACATTCTCAGGTCTTTCGGTCAAAAAATTAATGCCTGTTCCTATATAAAATTGATCTTCAAAATACCGTAAACTACTCTCATCACTTTCCCCAAATTGTGCATAAGAAGCAAAAGCAGCACTGAAAAAAACAACAACCCTTAAAATCCTTGACGACCCTAACATAAAGTTTACTCCATTTTGTTCAAAAATAAAAAAACGCTCCAGAAAATTCTGGAGCGTTTTTCACTAAATCTAAGTTATTGCCTACTGCAGATTGTTAAAAGCGTTTCCTTCATAAGTAGTATAATTTACTTTGAGGGCATTTACTTTTCTCAATTCCTGCTTAATATCAGCAATTAGTCCCATATTAGCGTCCTTATCCACTTTAAGTGCAGTGGTCAATACATTTTGAAGTTCCTGTGGTTTCTTGGCTCGTTCTGCCAAAATATAAGAACCTACTTCGCCAATACTGGCGAACTTATCATTAAGTTGTATTTTGGGTTCAGTACCAAAAACTTTCTGATATTCTCTAGTTGGCTTACCTACATAAATGTAGATCACCCTATCCTTTTTCTCTAATTTCTTAATCTCAGAGGCATTAGGAAGTGTATTTTCCACCAATAACGAACTGTCTTTCATAGTTGTTACCGTCATAAAGAAAAACAACAACATGAAAACAATATCAGGCAACGAGGCAGTAGAAACCGCTGGTAAATCACCATCTTTCTTTTTTGCAAATTTTGCCATAATCTAAATACTATTAATTACTTGTTGTCTCTGCTTCAGATAACTTCTGCGGGAACATATCTTGAATTCTCTTCACCTTATCTTTCAAATCATCCCTAATACTGGACGGTGTTTCAGGATTCAAGTATTCAGATTCCATATCTGTAAAATCTCTGTTGAAAAGACGTTTAGACTCCCTGTTTCTCAAATCATTGTAAGCACCCACCAACTCATTTTGAACCGTTATATAGGTACTATACTTTGTTTCTCTGTCATTTTTGAGAGAAATAATGGCCTTGGTCGGGTTGTCTGAAGAAGAAACATCTCTTCTACCCTTGCAATAATTGCAGCTTCCATCCGCTCCATTTTCCAAAAATGCTATTGCAGCTTCCCGTAAATCTTTCAAGTCCATTAATTGGTCTTCAACCAAAAGTTGACCGTTCTTATTGATATTTACAGTGAATATGTTCTTCTGTCTGATAATTACATCTGTATCTGGCGGTTCAATGGGCGGCAACATACGATCCAAACCTGCATCCGTTTCTATGGTAGTGGTTACCAAGAAAAAGATAAGCAGAAGGAAAGCAATGTCCGCCATGGACCCGGCATTTACTTCCGGTGCACCTTTTCTTCTAGGCATAATCTCCCTTTTTTACTTAACAAATAATTTCTTCAGTCCAGGGAAAACCATAAGCACTACTGCAACTGCTGAAAGGATAAAGAAAACATTCAATCCCATTCCAACGTTCTTTACAGTGCCCTCAGTTGTTTCCACACCTCTTTGCGCCATAGTTTCAACAACGGCTGCATTGTCCGAGGATAAACCATAGGATACCGCTACGATTATAGCCAATCCTCCTATGGCAAACAGAGCCTTTTTAATACTTCCTTTGGTAGTAAGCAGTTTTTTTAATCCAAATACAATGGCGGATACTGCAGCTACCAATAAAAGTATGTACATAATAATGAACATGAAGTTCATAGAGCCACTATTAATGGCATCCGGATCGTCACCAGAGGGTAGCGAGAACCAAAGCACGGCCGCTATCAATCCGATGGCTATAAGAGCTATTTTAATTACTTTATTCATGATTCTCGATAGATTTTAATTTCGTAATTATTTCTTGTGAGCTGCCAACATATCAATCAAGGATATGGAGGAGTCTTCCATGTCATTTACGATACTATCGATTTTTGCAATAATGTAATTGTAGAAAATTTGAAGAATAATCGCTGTAATCAAACCGAATACAGTTGTCAAAAGTGCCACCTGGATATCTCCAGCAATCAAGGATGCACTCAAGTTACCAACCGCAGCAATTTTCTGGAAAGCCGCAATCATACCGATTACCGTACCCATGAATCCAAGCATCGGAGCAATAGCGATGAAAAGGGATAGCCAGGAAACGTTTTTCTCCAATTGTCCCATTTGCACACCTCCGTAAGCCACAACAGCTTTCTCGGCAGATTCCAATCCTTCTCCAGCTCTATCCAAACCTTGATAGAAGATTGAAGCAACTGGGCCTTTTGTATTTCGGCATATTTCTTTAGCAGCTTCAACTCCTCCAGAGGCTAAAGCATCTTCAACTTGTTGCTTTAACTTAGCTGAATTTGTGCTTGCCAAATTCAAATAGATGATTCTTTCAATGGCAACGGCCAATCCCAAAATCAAACAAAGAAGTACAATTCCCATAAAGGCTGGTCCACCCTGAATGAACTGTTCTTTTAGTACTTGGGTAAAACCTTTGCTGGCCTCACCGCCTTCTTGCAACATTGCAGCAGATGCCGATGTAGTTCCCAAAACAAACATTCCGGCAGTAGCCAGAGTAAAGGATATTTTTTTCATTTTGTTCAAACTTAAATTTAGTTAGTTAATAATGTTAAAGATATAAAAATTTTATAATTGAAAAAGCAATTACTTGGCAGAGAGGAAGGGATTCGAACCCTCGATACACTTTTGGTGTATACACACTTTCCAGGCGTGCGCCTTCGACCACTCGGCCACCTCTCTAATTTTTAATAATGAGCCGACCAATAAACGAAAAAATAATTATTTAAGGAAATTTGAGGCGTTAATTTTGATGCATTTCGCCACGTAGGGAAGTCTCAAACAATTCCTTGAATCTACCTTTGGTATCAGGCCTTCCCAAAAGGTACATCGCCTTGGTAATAGCAGCTTCGGTGGTAATGTCCTTACCATTAATCATTTGCATAGATCCAAGCCTTTCACTGGTCTCGTACTGACCCAGCACCACACTACCTCCAGAGCACTGGGTTACATTAATGATATGTAGACCTCGGTTAATTGCTTTTTGAAGCGCATCCAAAAACCATTGGTCCATTGGGGCATTTCCTGCGCCGTATGTTTCCAAAACCAACGCTCTGAGCCCATTTGTGTTTAACATACATTCCAAAACAGAACGGTTTAAACCAGGAAATAGCTTCAAAATGGCCACGTTAACATCCATGTTCATATGTACCTTTAGCGCATTGCCCTTCTTCTTATATTCAAGTAAGCTCGGGTAGTTCACATTTAAGTGAACGCCAGATTCTATTAGGGCAGGATAATTCAACGAGGTAAAAGCCTCGAACTGCTCCGCACTAATTTTTGTTGTCCGATTGCCTCGATACAGTTTATATTCAAAGTACAACCCCACTTCTTGCACAACGGGTTTGTCATCTTCATAAAGGGATGCAATTTGAATAGATGTAATCAAGTTTTCCTTAGCATCCGTTCGTAAATCTCCTATGGGCAATTGCGAACCAGTAAAGATTACCGGTTTGGCTAAATTCTCCAACATAAAACTCAATGCCGAGGCCGAATAGCTCATGGTATCACTTCCATGCAGCACCACAAACCCATCATAATGCTCGTAATGATCTTGGATGATTTTAGCTATGGTCATCCAGTGCCCTGGGTTCATGTTGGAAGAATCAATAGGCTTTTCAAACGAAATTCCTTTTAGCTCACAATCCAAATGATTCAACTCCGGAAGGTTTTTTATTAGCTCCTTAAAGTTGAAGGCCTTTAGAGACCCTGTCTTAAAATCCTTGACCATACCGATAGTACCACCGGTATAAATCAAAAGTATGTTGGTCTTTTTACCCATTTAGTTATATACCGAAAATGGTTTTGGAATTCTCTGTAGTTGTATCAATGATGCGTTCTTTGTCCATCCCATAGATGATTTCCAATTTCTCCAAAACCTTAATTATATACGAACTCTCATTTCGCTTTCCGCGATATGGTACTGGAGCAAGGTAAGGCGAATCCGTTTCAAGAACAATGTGTTCCAACGGAATCTGATTTAGAAATTTATCAATTTTTCCATTCTTGAATGTTGCCACTCCGCCAATGCCCAACTTCATATTAAAGGAAATGGCCCTATGAGCTTGTTCTAGTGTTCCGGTAAAACAATGGAAAATTCCATACAAATCTTCTCCCTTTACTTCTTCCAAAACTTCGAAAATCTCATCAAAAGATTCCCTAGAATGAATTACAATGGGAAGTTTGTATTTTTTGGCAAGCCCAATTTGATATTTGAAAGCGTCTTGCTGTTGGATCAAAAAGGTTTTGTCCCAATACAGGTCAATGCCGATTTCACCAACCGCATAAAACTTTCGCTTGGCCAGCATTTCCTCTACATGATTCAATTCTTCCTTATAGTTTTCCTTCACATGGGTTGGATGAAGCCCCATCATCAAAAAAACATGCTCTGGATAAGACGCTTCCAAATCAAGCATACGTTGGGTATAGGTGGAATCTATTGCAGGAATGAAAAAACGCTTCACGCCAGACTCCATTGCTCTGGACATCATGGCATCTCTATCTTCATCAAAAGCTTCACTATATAAATGGGTATGGGTATCTGTGATTAACATGCAACAAAAATAGACTTATCTTCGTTTTTTAGACCGTAGTTTATCAATTCCACTCCATGAAATCACTTAAAAAATTCTTGAAATCCAAAAACTACGTTAGAATTTCATTGACATTGACAGAAACCAATCACTTTGAAATCAATGCGCGTATCAATGGGGTGCCCGGTAGGTTTATCTTGGACACAGGCGCTTCCAACACCTGCGTTGATATGGAAAAAGTGGAATTCTTTAATATGGTTTCCAAAACTTCAGATATTAAAGCAGCGGGAGCGGGAGCCATTGAGATGGAGACCTTGATTTCTGACAAAAATCGTATTCAGATTGGGAGTTGGGCCAAGAAAAAACAAAAAATTGTACTGTTCGATTTGGTTCATGTAAACCAAGCTTTGACTTCCCATAATACACTTCCGGTAGATGGAATCATTGGCGCTGATATCTTAAAGAAAGGAAAGGCCGTTATTGATTATGATAAGCAGTGTTTGTTTTTAAAAAAGTGACAATGTCCTAATCCAACCGTCACTTCATGTTAATATTATGCATTAGTAATTCAGCTTTAGCCTTGGATTCCTCTATCCAATCCAAGTGAAGCTTACCAATAGGAAACCCTTTATAAGTTACCCTTAAGTAATAATTCTTTCCTGACTCCAGGTCAATTTCAAGATTTTGTTTGCCTACATTAAAGTATGTTTTCCCTACAGGAAGTACCACTTTGGAAATACTCTTATTTTTTATTTTACTAATCATCACACCGTTGGCCTCTAATTTAAAGACTAATGCAGAACCAACATATCTACCGGGTCGGTAAATATTCACGGATACAGGCAATTCTATGTTCCTCACAAACTCTTCGGTGTGAATCAGTGTTTGATTTGTGGTGTTGGTTTGAATATCCGTTATGGAAATTGGACCTAGAGATTGTAAAGGCACCTTCTGCTCTTCAGTAATGTGCATCATTCTTTTTGAAAAAGTCGTAGCTCTTTTATATGGAAGTGTCCCTTGAAGAATTAGCTTTTCGGTATTCGGTTGAATCCCTTTGGGGATTAGGTACAATTTTCTTTCCGTATTATTGATTCTTTTTGCCACTGATTCTTCATGCAGGTCTCCATAAGAGTTCCAAAGAAATAGACCAAGTGCTCCTAAAATTAACAAACTGAAGGAAATCGTGCTACCCAAACCACCCTTCAAGGATAAACCTTTATTCACTTTGTTCCAGACCTCATCTTCCGAAAACTGAACGTCGGGCACCTCATGAATTTTGTCCATTTGTGATTTCACCCATTGGTCAAAATCGTGGTTTATTGATTCCATACCTTAACATTTTTTTTGAGCATAGCTCTTGCTTTTGCCAATTGAGATCTTGAGGTACTTTCACCAATACTTAGCTTTTCGGCAATCTCCTTATGGGTATATCCTTCAATAGCATATAGATTAAAGACTGTTCGGTATCCTAATGGTAGATGTAGAATCAGAGCGTAAATGTCACTGGCGTCCATATCCATTTCGGTTCCCGTTTCATCAGTTGCCATAGGTTCTAGAGAAGGATTTCCAACTAGCTTATGATTTTTTCTTAAGAACATAAGGCTTTCGTTGATCATGATTCGTTTTACCCAAGCCGCCGTACTTTTTACATCCCGATACTCAAATCTTGGAAGACTTTGAAATACTTTTATAAAGCCTTCCGAAACGATTTCCTCTGCATCTTCTTTGTTCTTTACGTATCTATAGCAATGAATAAACATCTGCTTGGCAAAAAACACATAAAATTTCTTCTGCGCGATTTTGTCGTCCTTTAAACAGCTTTCTATCAGTTCTTTATCTATCAAGGAAGGGTTTTAAAGGGATATTTTCAAAGACACAGCTTCTAATTTCAAAAAACACTATTCCTCCAATTCTCGTAAAGCGAAGGACTCGGTGACCTCCACCAAGTCTAGACTACCTATATACACTCCTGCTGAGATAAATGAACGGAGATAATAAGTCTTTCCTTTCTCTAGATTCAGCTCTACTTTCTTTTTCTTTATGCTAAAAGTCGCTTTCCCAGGCTCTAATTCAAATACCAGATGATCTCCATTTTTAATACGACCACATTTTTCGCCATCTAGTTTTAGGTTGAATACCCATGCAAAACCTATTAGTTTTTTAGGGCGGTATACATGAACCGTAACGGTTTCTTTCCCGGTTGGGATTGATTCTGAACCCAATAAAATCGGCTGGAATAAAATAAAGAGTACGACAAAAATGCTGTTTCTTAGAGTTTTCATGATTTTCATTTTTGTTTAAAGTAAGGCTAGGCCTTTATTACTTTAATGCAAAAACAACATGAAACGCTGCCTAAGTCAGAAAAAATTTTTGACCACTTAGGTAAAATTAGGATGGAAAAATGAATTCCTAAAAAGTATAAACTACCTGTAATGGTAATTTAGAATGTCTATAGCTCGAGCGCCTTTTTAATATTATTATCCATCAGTAACTCCTCTGGATTTTCCAATGCCTCTTTCACAGCCACCAAGAAACCAACGGATTCTCGACCATCAATAATTCTGTGATCATAAGAAAGAGCTACATACATAATAGGAGCAATAACCACTTGACCGTCTTTGGCAATGGGTCGCTCTACAATATTGTGCATTCCCAAGATTCCACTTTGAGGAGGGTTAATAATAGGTGTTGAAAGCATGGAACCAAACACCCCACCATTAGAAATTGTAAAGGTTCCACCTGTCATTTCATCAACGGTTATCTGACCATCCCTTGCACGAATTGCCAAACGTTTTACTTCAGCTTCAACTCCACGGAAGGTTAAGTTTTCTGCATTTCGGATAACAGGAACCATAAGTCCTTTTGGGCCGGACACGGCAATACTGATATCACAGAAATCATAGGTAATCATCTCCTTTCCATCTATCATGGAATTTACAGCAGGGTACATCTGTAGCCCACGAATCACAGCTTTGGTAAAAAAGGACATAAACCCTAAACCAACACCGTGCTTTTCTTTGAACTGTTCCTTGTACTGTTTGCGCAATGCAAAAATTGGAGACATATCCACTTCATTAAATGTGGTCAACATTGCAGTCTCATTCTTAGCAGACACCAATCGCTCAGCAACTTTTCTACGAAGCATGGATAGTTTGGATCGGGATTCTCCCCTACTTCCTCCGGTGGGTGTACCCATGGAGGGCACTGCTTCTGCTTGCACAGCATCTTCCTTCGTAATGCGACCATCTCTTCCAGTACCGCTAACGGATGCTGGCTCAATACCTTTTTCGTCCAAAATTTTCTTAGCCGCTGGAGATGGAGTTCCAGAAGCATAGGTTTCCGTTTTCGTTTCAACAGGTTTGGGGGCTTCAACCACCTTGGGTTCTTCTTTAGGCGCTTCTTTTTCTTCAGTTTTAGGTGAATCTCCTCCCTCCGGCTTTGCAGCACTGGTATCAATAAGGCAAACCACCTCCCCAACGGCTACAGCATCTCCTTCTTCGGCCTTTAGAGTAATAATCCCACTTTCTTCCGCAGGAAGTTCCAATGTTGCTTTATCCGAATCGACCTCAGCAATCGCCTGATCTTTTTCTACGTAATCACCATCTTGTACCAACCACTCTGCAATTTCAACCTCGGTTATGGATTCTCCCGGTGAAGGGACTTTCATTTCTAAAACCATTCCTATATGTGTTTATGCTTTTATATTATTGAATTAACATATTGTCCTTACTCTTATCAAAAACGTACTCCAATACCTGGGCGTGACGTCTTTGGGAACGAACCGCACTTCCAGCTGCGGGTGCTCCATAAAATCTTCGTGAAGCCACCCTAAACTGTTTGGCTTCATCCAAATGCATCAACAAATGACCCCAAGCCCCCATGTTACGCGGTTCTTCCTGAGCCCAAACAATATCATCTGCTTTTTTATATTTTTTAATGAGCTTTCTAATTTCATCAGCAGGCAACGGGAACAACTGCTCAACACGAACCAAAGCCACGTCTTCCCTTTTCAACTTTTCTTTTTTATCCAACAAATCATAATAGAATTTACCAGTACAGAACACCAAGGTCTTAGTTTTGGCAGCAGTTGCATTGGTATCATCTATTACCATTTGAAAACTTCCATTGGCCATTTCTTCTTTGGTTGAAAGCACCTTTGGATGACGCAACAGACTCTTGGGTGTAAATACAACCAGCGGTTTTCTAAACTGCGCCTTCATTTGCCTACGTAACAAATGAAACATATTTGCCGGGGTAGTAACATCGGCCACAAACATATTGTCCTTGGCACAAAGCTGAAGATATCTTTCCATTCGGGCCGAAGAGTGTTCTGCTCCTTGACCTTCATAGCCGTGTGGCAACAACAACACCAATCCGTTCTGTAGTTTCCACTTGTCTTCTGCTGACGATAAATATTGGTCTATTATAATTTGCGCTCCATTGCTAAAATCCCCAAACTGCGCTTCCCAAATGGTCAAGGTCTTTGGACTTGCCATGGCATAGCCATAATCAAAGCCCATAACGGCATATTCTGAAAGCAACGAGTTGTAGATATGGAACTTACCGTTTTGGTTTTTCCCCAACTCATTTAATAAGGTCACTTCTTCTTCATGCATTTCTGTTTTGATCACGGCATGACGATGTGAAAATGTTCCTCGCTCCACATCCTGTCCTGTCATTCGAACATCAAATCCTTCTTCAATCAGAGAACCATAAGCCAATAATTCTCCCATGGCCCAGTCCAGTTGATTGGACTCAAAATACATTTTGTGACGCCCTTGTACCAAACGTTCCAATTTTCTAAGGAATTTTTTTTCTTCAGGAAGCACCGTGATACTTTTAGCCACCTCATCCAACTTTTTCAAATCATAGGAAGTATCCATTGGAGCCAGCATCGTATCTTCCACTACTTGTCCAAAACCTTCCCACTCGTCTTGCATGAAAGGCGTAATGACCGTTTTTTCAATTTTTCGGGAGTCGAGCAAGTCTTCTTCCAGATTCTTTTTATACTCTACCTCAAGACTTTTTACATAGTCGGCATCAATGATTCCTTCGGCCAATAATCTCTCAGCATAAATATCTCTAGGGTTCTTGTGCTTGGAAATTGATTTATATAATAGAGGTTGTGTGAACTTGGGTTCATCTCCTTCATTATGTCCATATTTTCTATACCCCAATAAATCCAAGAAAACGTCTCGCTTGTATCGCATCCGATACTCCAAAGCAAAAGTTGCTGCATGGACCACAGCCTCAGCATCATCAGCATTCACATGGAGTACGGGTGACAAAGTCACTTTGCCTACATCTGTGCAATAGGTGGATGATCTAGCATCCAAATAATTGGTGGTAAATCCAATCTGATTGTTGACCACAATGTGAATGGTGCCTCCGGTCTGATATCCATCTAATCGGGCCATCTGAACAACTTCATAAACCACACCCTGACCCGCAAAAGCCGCATCACCGTGAACCAAAATGGGGAGTACTTCTGATACATTTTCCTGATGGTCCCGGTCTTGTTTGGCCCTGGTAATACCTTCAACAATGGAGTTTACGGTTTCTAAGTGAGAAGGATTGGGCGCGATGTTCATATTGACAATTTTTCCTGAATCCGTCTCTCGTCTTGACGTCCATCCTAAGTGATATTTTACGTCTCCATCAAAGATGGTTTCTTCGTAATCTTTTCCATCAAATTCGCTGAAAATGTCTTTTGGGGATTTTCCAAAAATATTGGTCAACACATTCAACCGACCCCTGTGAGCCATTCCCATTACGAATTGCTTTACACCGGCATCAGCTGCTTTTTCAATGATAACATCCAAAGCAGGAATCAAAGTTTCCCCACCTTCCAGTGAAAATCGTTTTTGACCTACATATTTTGTATGAAGGAAGCTCTCAAAGGATACAGCTTCATTCAATTTTCTTAGTATATTCTTTTTCTCATCCGCAGAGAAACTGGGATGATTGTCATTCACATTAAGCCACTCTTGAATCCACTGAATACGCTCTGGGGTACGTATATACATGTACTCTACCCCAATGGCATCGCAATAAATACGTTCCAAATGGCCGATGATATTCTTAAGTGGACTTGGGCCAATTCCTAATATCTTTCCGGCATCAAAAGTGGTTTCCAAATCAGCTTCAGAAAGTCCAAAATTGGATAGCTCCAAAGTAGGTTCGTATTTTCTTCGTTCCCTAACTGGATTGGTCTGGGTGAACAGATGTCCTCTGGAACGATAACCATCTATAAGCTTGATAACCTGAAATTCTTTTTGAAGGGATTGTGGAACCTCTAGTTGTTGTCCATTGGAAAGTGCCAAAGTTCCATTAGAAGAAGTAAAATCCAACTCATCCAAGGAGCTTTCAAGTCCAAAATCAAATCCCTGAAAAAAAGCCCTCCAACTGGGCTCAATACTATCCGGACTTGTTAGGTATCTGTCATACAGCTCTGCAAAAAAAGAGGTGTGCGCAGCGTTTAAAAAGGAATATTTATCCATTGACCGCCTTTAACTAAAATCAATCTAAAAAATTAACACAAAAATACAATAAATCCCCATGGTTATTGAACAAACTTAGAGACAAATAAAACTTTAGGTTTCAAACCGTCGTCTTAAACTAACCTTCATCCACTCCCTTTTCAAAATTAGAAAAGAAACCGCCTCCGCCATATCGACCACATCAGTCGTTTCAATCTCCCTCACCTTATCCTCCGACACATCCACGATGTAGAGTAGATTTAAATACTCTGGAAACTGTTCCAAAATAAGACGATACACCTTTTCGTGAAGTTCGGTTTTAAGCTTTTCTGGGGATGGATTGTCTGAAATATTCAAACGGATATTGGCCAATTCAAAATCTTTTTTCAACTGGGCCACCAGCTTTTCATATAGTTCTGAACGTTTTGCTTCTTCAAGAACCTGTATGCTATCTTCATTTGGAGAGCTAGCCATTTGAGCAACAATTAAAACCAAATTGGGTTAATCCATATCACTAAGATAGGTCGGAAACATGTAAAAAGTATAAAAAAAACTCGCTAAATAGCGAGTTTTCAAATTGGTACTATGCCCTTATTTTTTGTTCCCAATCCCAAGCGGATTTCATGGCCTCATCCAAAGAGGATTGTGCTTCCCAACCTAGAACCTTGTTTGCCTTTTGCGTATCTGCATATGCTTGAATAACATCTCCAGGCCTTCTATCCGTAATTTTGTAATTTAATTTTTTACCTGAAACATGTTCAAAGCTATGAATCACTTCCAAAACAGAACTTCCCTTGCCTGTACCTAAATTAAAAACTTCATAATTCTGGTCGTTTTTGTTTTCAAGCAACCTTTGCAATGCAACAACATGAGCTTTGGCGACATCCACAACGTGAATATAGTCTCGGATACACGTTCCGTCTTCAGTTGGATAGTCATCCCCAAAAACAGAAAGTTGTTCTCTTAAACCAACACCTGTTTGAGTAATGTATGGCACCAAATTTTGAGGTACCCCAATAGGCAGTTCCCCGATTTCAACAGTAGGATGGGCTCCAATGGGATTAAAATAACGCAAGGCTATAGCCGACAAGGATGGATTGACCTTACACGTATCCTTAATGATTTCCTCTCCAACCTGCTTGGTGTTTCCATAAGGGGATTCAGCGGGTTTGACAGGTGCATTTTCTGTAATGGGCATTTCATCTGCCTGTCCGTAAACCGTGCATGAGGAACTAAAAATAAATCTTGCTCCCTCTTTTTTGGTCAATTCTTGAAGCAGATAAACCAAAACACCCAAATTGTTTTCATAATATAATAACGGGTTTTCCACACTTTCACCTACAGCTTTAGAAGCCGCAAAATGGATGACACCTTCAATATCTCCGTGTTTAGTGAAAAAATGTTGAACTGCGGATTTATCTCTAAGGTCCATCTTTTCAAAAAATGGTTTCTTGCCGCTAATGGCCACAATACCATCCAATACGTTTTCCGAAGAATTAGAAAGATTATCTACAATGACCACTTCAAAACCCTTGTTCTGAAGTTCAACTACGGTATGGGAACCTATAAATCCCAAACCACCAGTTACCAATATTTTCATAGTTATGAATTTACGAAGTTGATAACCAACTTGGTTATGAACTCTATTTGTTCATCATCCAGTTCGGTGTGCATAGGTAACGAAATAACCTCTTTGACCAGTTGATTGGTCACTCGAAAATCAGCTTCGTCATAACGCTCATCTACGTAGGCTTTTTGCTTATGTAACGGAATTGGATAATATACTCCACAAGGAACGTTGTTTTCAGAAAGATGTTGTGCTAAACCATCTCTTTTCCCGTTTAAAATTCGTACAGTATACTGATGAAATACATGACAATCACATATATCACAAATACCTTCGCACCCATTCACAGTTTTAGGAAGAATGATATGTTCTTGCACAGATAGTGCTTTTGAATACTTTCGAGCAGCTTCCCTTCGCTTGTTGTTATATTCATCAAGCTTGGGCAATTTTGTATTCAGAACCGCAGCTTGAATAGAATCCAATCTGGAATTCACGCCGATTACATCATGATGATAGCGCTTATACATCCCATGATTGACCATTCCGCGTATGATATGAGCCAAATCATCATCATTTGTAAAAATAGCTCCTCCATCTCCATAGCATCCTAGATTTTTAGATGGAAAAAAAGAAGTAGAAGCCACATGCCCTAAGGTTCCTGCCTTTTTCTTGGTGCCGTCTTTTGAAGTGTGGACAGCGCCAATACCTTGGGCATTGTCTTCAATTACATACAAATTGTGCTTTTCCGCCAATTTCAAAATGGCATCCATATCTGCACATTGACCAAAAAGATGTACGGGAACAATTGCCTTGGTTTTTGGAGTAATCGCTTTTTCAATGGCTTTTACATCAATGTTGAAGGTGTCCCTGTCAACATCAACCAAAACAGGTGTCAAATTAAGCAATGCTATCACTTCTACAGTTGCAGCAAATGTAAAATCAGCCGTGATTACCTCATCACCTGGCTTCAAACCCAAACCCATCATGCAAATCTGAAGTGCATCGGTACCATTTGCGCAGGGAATTACATGCTTTACGTCCAAGTATTCTTCCAAATTTTTTTGAAACTCATGGACTTTAGGGCCGTTGATAAAGGCCGAGGAATCCAAAACTTCGGAAATTGAGGAATTCACTTCTTCCTTAATCTCTTCATATTGACCTTTTAGGTCAACCATCTGTATTTTTTTCATGAAAACGGATTGTGCCTCAAAATTAAGAAATAAAGATGCTGTAATAACCTATGTCTGAAAGAATGTATTTTAGCAGAAAATACCCTTGCGTGCGATTGATTTATAATCTTCTTGTTTCCGTAGTTTGGTTTGCGCTTCATTTAGTTTCCTTATTCAGTGAAAAGATTCGATTGTTCGTGTCCGGAAGAAAAGAGGCTTTATCCGTGCTACAGGAGAAGATTGCGAAAGGTGACCAAGTCATTTGGATTCATGCAGCTTCTTTGGGAGAATACGAACAGGGACTTCCTGTACTGGAAAATCTAAAAACTGATTATCCCAACCATAAGATTTTATTGACCTTCTTTTCTCCCTCAGGTTATGAGATAAAGAAAAACAGTACCCCGGCAGATGTGGTGGCTTACCTCCCAATGGATTCCCATTCAAACGCGAAGCGTTTTCTTGATTTGGCACATCCTTCCATAGCCATTTTCATTAAGTATGAAATCTGGCCCAATCAATTAAAAGAACTTGAAAAAAGAAAGATTCCGGTGTTATTGATTTCCGCTTTGTTTTCTAAAAGGCAGATTTTTTTCAAGTCTTATGGTGGGTTTATGCGCAAATCCCTTAAAACTTTCAATCATTTCTTCGTCCAGGATGAAAACTCCAAAAAACTTCTTGCGTCGATTGATTTAAAAAATGTGACCGTAAGTGGTGATACCCGTTTTGATAGGGTATCTGAAATTTTGAATAGAGACAATCGGTTGGATTTTATGGATATGTTCAAGCAGAACAAAACCTGTTTTGTTGCAGGCAGCACATGGCCAGAGGACGAAAAAATTTTGATAGCGTTCATTAACTCTTGTACGGAAACCATCAAATTTGTGCTAGCACCGCACACCATGAAAACTACACAATTGGACAAATTGGTTCAAAGTATTTCCAAACCTGTGATGAAATACTCTGAGTTGGGGACACTGGATGTTTCTAAGGTTGATGTTTTAATCATAGACACAATAGGGCTGCTTACTAAAGTGTATAGCTATGCAGATATCGCCTATGTAGGTGGTGGCTTTGCCACGGGACTTCACAATACCTTGGAACCTGCAGTTTTTGGTATTCCGGTTATAATCGGTCCACAATACCAGGGATTCAAAGAGGCAAAGGAATTGGTTGAAGAAAAAGGAATTCATCCAATAGACAATAGTGATTCATTTGATAAAATCTTGTCACGATTTCTAAACGAACCTTCCTTTCTCGCAAAAACTGGACAAATAAACACTTCATATATTAAAACCAAACAGGGTGCTTCAAAACAGATAATGGAGCATATCCATTCGATTCTATAATTTTCCTTAGCTTTAAAAAAATCAACCATCCCATTATGGAACGCAAAATTTTATGGATTGCCATTATTGTGGCTCTTGCCGGATTTCTTTTTGGCTTTGACACCGTAGTCATCTCTGGAGCTGATAAAAAACTTCAAGTACTTTGGAACTCTTCAGACACATTTCATGGCGTGGTAGTTATGGGCATGGCGTTGTGGGGGACGGTTATCGGGGCTCTATTTGGTGCTATTCCCACAAATAAACTGGGCAGAAAGAAAACCTTGGTATGGATTGGCATTCTGTATTCCATTTCCGCGCTTGGTTCCGCTTTAGCAAACGACCCAATTAGTTTCGCAGTCTTCCGATTTATTGGAGGTTTGGGTGTTGGAGCTTCTACAATTGCCGCTCCATCCTACATTTCTGAAATTGCCCCTGCCAAGAACAGAGGCAAGCTGGTTGGCATGTACCAATTCAACATTGTGTTTGGCATTTTAGTAGCCTACTTATCCAACTACCTTTTAAGTGGAATTAGTGACCAAGACTGGCGATTTATGATAGGCGCTGAAGCAATTCCCGCAATTATATATACCATTTTGGTTTTTAAGGTACCTAAAAGTCCTCGCTGGTTAGTGGTACAGAACAAATTTGATGAAGCTAACCAGGTCATTCAATCCCTACAATTGGACCTTAGCTTGGATGAACTTAAAGAAGATGTCATCAATATGGTTTCTTCTGGTAGTAGCGAAACCATTTTTATGACAAAATATCGGTTGCCTTTGATTTTGGCTTTCTTGATTGCCTTTTTCAATCAATGGTCAGGAATAAACGCTTTCCTATATTATGCCCCAAGGATTTTTGAGCTTGCCGGTTTAGGCGAAAGCACTGCGTTGCTAAGCAGTATAGGTATAGGGGTTACCAATCTTGTATTTACTTTAATAGGAATTTATCTGATTGATAGATTAGGAAGAAAGCAGTTGATGTATTTTGGGTCTGTTGGCTATATCATTTCCTTAGCCTTGGTTTCTGCGGCCTTCTTTTTCAACTGGACAGGTATGGCCGTGCCCATTTTTCTATTTGTTTTTATTGCTTCGCACGCTATTGGGCAAGGAGCTGTTATTTGGGTGTTTATTTCGGAAATATTCCCAAACCATCTTAGAGGCTCAGGTCAAGCTTTTGGTTGTTCAACGCATTGGGTATTGGCTGCGTTGATTCCCTCTTTCGTTCCTTTTCTATTTGGTAAGATTGGTCCTGGAATTGTATTTGGATTTTTTGCCTTTATGATGGTCTTACAATTACTTTGGGTCTTCTTTATGATGCCAGAAACCAAAGGTATCAGTCTTGAAGAACTAGGAAAAAGCTTAAGTCGAAAGCAAACCTAATCCAATTTTTACACTACAAACGCAAAACAAGACCGTTGGTCGAATTAGGTTGCCTACACCACAATCCGTAATTGAATAATTCCGTAAATTGATGAAAATTACACTATTATGAATGATGGAATTTCTTTTGGCAACAAGTTGCTAGTGGGATTTTTGCGCCTTATGGTTTTTGTTCTTGTTGTAATACTTGTGGCAATCCCCGTTTGTATTCTGCTTGATTTTATTGGACTTCTATAGTTTTAAGGTATAACTAAAATAGAATAGCCTCTTTCTGCATAGCGTCTTCAATGACCTTTATGTAAGAATCAATGGTTTTTTCAAGTTTCACAGGCTCGGCCACGTTAATATTGCCTCTCCATACCAAAGCCCGTTCCCTTTCCAAACAAATACAATAAAGAGAAGTTTCTGCAGTATATATTTTAAAGGTATCGTAATAATTAGTGTCATAATAAACGCTCTGGTTATCTAGATAATCATTGCTGAATTGATTGTACAGATTATCTATATTCCCAATACGTCGTCTGAAGGTTTCCCTATTCTCCGAACCGATCACTTTGGTCAAAAGAATAGCATCGAAACCTTCAGCCAACAAGCGCTGCTCTACTTCATTCAAGTCAGCTTCCGTTTTTTGGGAAGTCGTGAATTCCTTGTCGAACAATTCCATACTTCTTTCTGCTTCAAAACCTTTGGCCCTCAAGGCATCCCGGAGTCTGGTTTCAAAAACTGTCCTTACTTCTTCATCCTGAGTCATACCCACTACCAACACCTTGTAGACCGCATAGGAATCCGCATCTGGGCTTTTCCAAGAGCTTACCAGTTTTGGTGAAGCGCAACCTGCAAAAAGAACTGCTACTATGGTTATGACAAAATATTTCATTTCAGGATTGTTTTGATTCTTTTAAATGTATTAATGTTTTACGAACACACCTTGTCTTTTCTCAAGTTGTCTTTTAAGATCATTGATAGTTTCGGCCATGGATTTCTCAAAATTATCCGTATTAGCTTTAGCAAACAAACGCGGCCCAGGAGCACTTAGTTCAATTTCACATACCTTGCCTTCCCCAGTTCTATCATTTTCTTCTTTAAACAGCACATTTGCCTTTATTACCCATTGGTATTTTGTTCCAAGTCTATCCAGTTTCTTTAAAAGAAGTTTACTGAGGGATTCACTTGTACTCATTTTTTGATATTGAATATTGACTACCATTTGTTATTGATTTTAAATACACTCAAAACTACGTGGGAAACAACCTAAAAGAAATGACAATTGTCAGTTTATGTGATTAGCCAAGATGGAAAGGTTGACCTGTGCTTTGTAACACGGAGAACCAAAATTCACTTTCTAGGTCTATTTTTTTTCTTTTTTGCGTCACTTGGGAAATGGGCACATACACATACTGGTTATTGACCTTGCTAACCACAAAACGTGTCTTGCCAGCCATTGCTCCATGCACCGCATGATAGGCCAACCGGCTACAATACACACTATCTCCAGAATTGGCGGGAGCACTCCTTATAATATAGCTAGGGTCAATGTATTTAATGGTCAGCGGAGTTTCACTAAAATGCTCTTTTATCTTTTCTTTCAAGAAAAGACCAATATCTTGATGTTGTACATTTCCTGAAGCGTCTTTGACCACATCCTTCTTTTCGAACAAATGTTGTCCTGCACCTTCGGCAACGACTATTACTGCATGCTTCTTTCTTAAAAGACGTTGCCGCAGCACTTCAAAAAAACCATTAGGTCCTTCCAACTGAAAATCCATCTCAGGAATCAACACGAGATTAACCACCGGCATGGCCAATGCAGCAGATGCAGCAATAAAACCACTGTCCCTGCCCATTAGCTTGATAATGGAGATACCATTGTAGGCGCCAGCGGCCTCATTATGCGCATCACGTAAAATGGATCCTGCCACATCAAAAGATGTTTCAAACCCAAAAGATTTATCTATAATATCGATGTCATTATCAATGGTTTTGGGAATTCCTACAACACCAATATCCAAACCTTGTTTTGCAATTTCTTCACCAAGGGCATCAACTCCTTTTAAAGTTCCATCTCCCCCAATGGCAAATAAGATATCTATCTTGTTTTCAGCTAAGGTATTTACCATTAATGATACATCTTGAGCACCTCTGGAAGATTCCAAAAACGTTCCTCCAAATAGATGAATGTCCTTTACCTTATCAGGAGTTAAATCTACAAAACCATGGCCCATATTGGGATTTAGACCCTCATAGCCATAAGGAACACCCAGAATTTTCTTGATACCGTAAAAATAATGCAAGGCCATTACCACACCCCGAATCACATTATTGATTCCAGGACACAAACCGCCACAAGTAACAATTGCCGCAGTGGTATTTGAAGGGTCAAAAAACAAATCCTGTCTTGGCCCTGCTTTCTCTAAACAAAGTGGCTCTACACCTTTTTTAAGGCATTGGGTGTAATTATCATTTGAAAGATTGAAAACAAATTTCTCCTCTTCTCCCACAAAATTGAAAATATTATCTCCCCTAACAGTGCTGAGCTGTAGGGGAGATTTAAATTTTGGGACACCTAAATTTCTATTTTGAAATTCCATTTTCCCTTTCAAGTGATTTTTAGATTAAAAAACTTCGTTCAAATTATGATGCGAGTCAATCAGAGGTCCACCATTAAGAATTTCTTCAGAAGACTCACTTGCGAATTTATCAAAATTTATGTGGAACGAATGTGCTAACTGAATGGCTTTACTTACATATGCCCCTTTTTGTAACCAAGTATTCATTGGATCCAACATTTCCGTTGGAACCCCTGGGCAATATTTCGGCATATACAACCCAAAGATTGGGTGTGCTTCATATTCCACTGCATCCAGATGTCCTTCCAAAATAGCGGAAATCATGGCTCGCGTATACTTCAATTTGATTCTCGAACCTACTCCGTAGGGACCACCACTCCATCCAGTGTTTATCAACCAAACATTAACCCCAGCCTCAGTCATTTTCTTACTCAACATTTCGGCGTACACCGCGGGATGCAAAGGCATAAATGGTTCACCAAAACAAGCTGAGAATGAGGGCACAGGTTCATTGATGCCCGCTTCAGTACCTGCAACTTTAGCCGTATATCCAGAAATAAAGTGATAAGCAGCCTGACCTGGTGTCAATTTGGATACCGGAGGTAAAACACCAAACGCGTCACAGGTTAAGAAAAAGATATTTTTTGGATTGGACGCATAGGAAGGGGTCTGGATGTTATCGATATGATCAATTGGATAGCTAACACGAGTGTTTTGAGTGATAGAGCTATCAAAATAGTCCACTTCTTTGGTTCCTTCTTTGAAAACCACATTTTCCAGTAGTGCTCCAGGACGAATGGCACGATAAATATCTGGTTCTTTTTCTTCGGTCAAGTCGATTACTTTTGCATAACAACCTCCTTCAAAGTTAAAGATGGTATTGTCAGCAGTCCATCCATGCTCATCATCTCCAATCAGTTTTCTATCCGGATCCGCAGAAAGGGTAGTCTTACCAGTTCCCGAAAGTCCGAAATAAATGGCGGTATCCCCATCTTTTCCTACGTTGGCAGAACAGTGCATGGGAAGTACGTTCCTATCTACGGGCAGAATTAAATTTAAAGCGGTAAAGACCCCTTTCTTCATCTCTCCAGGATATTCGGACCCCCCCACTAGCGCTATCTTTCGTGTGTAGTTCAAAATAGAGAAGTTGCCTGCAATGATTCCAAATTCAGAAGGATTTGGGCACTCATAACCAGGTGCACAAAGAACCAGCCAATCCTCATCAAAATCTTTTAATTCTTCTTCAGGAAGTCTTAAAAACATGTTTTTTATAAAGTAATTGGACCAAGGGTACTCCGTAATTGTACGTACATTGGTTCTATATTCAGGGTCGGCGCATACCGCTGCATCCCTAACATAGATTTCCTTCCCGGATAGGTATTTCACCACCTCGTTATAAAGCTTGTCAAAGTTTTCAGGAGAAATGGGTTTGTTGATGCGTCCCCACCAGATTCTGTCTTTCGTGTAATCATCCTTCACCAAAAAACGGTCTTTTGGCGACCTCCCTGTAAATTTACCAGTGTTAATACTTAATGTTCCGTTATCACTTTCCACACCCATTCCTTTTTCTAGGGTGATTTTTTGAAGGGTCTCGGCATCTAGATTCCAATGCGCCACTACATTTTCTAAACCATACTTGGTTAAATCCTTTGTTTTTTCCATAACTTGACTCATAACTATTGTATTAAAAATTAGAAGCTCCATATCCATGGAACCAAAACTATTGTTGCAATAAAAAATAGGAGCAGCAACGGACCACCTACTTTTACATAATCCATAAATTGATATCCACCAGCAGTCATTACCATCGCATTGGTGGTTGTACCTACCGGGGTTAAAAAAGCAGTGGAAGCACTTACTGCCACAGCTATCATAAAAGGCTCTGGAGACACCCCTAATGTTGTGGATGCCATTATGGCTATCGGTGCCATTAATACCGCTGTTGCCGAGTTGTTTATGGTTTGACTGAACATGGTGGTCAACAGGAAAATTCCTGCCAATAAAGCTACCGGACTCAGAGCTCCCAGTGTATCTACCAAACTAGTGGCCGCTATTTGGGCCAACCCTGTTTTTTGAAGGGCCAACCCCATAGGAATCATAGCCGCAATCATGACCACACTGGTCCAACTGATTCCCTTGTAAGCCTTTGAAATAGGAACACAACCGGTAAGCATCATAATTCCTGCACAAATTAAGGCGGCTATAGCGCCAGGAAGGATATTCAACACCAAAAGCAAAACCATCAGAATTAAAGTACCCAAGGCAATGTAACTTCGGAATGTAAGTGTATCCACATTCTTTGAAAGTGCCTCTGGACTTCCCGAAATCACAACATTTTCATATAGGGATTTCAAGTTTTCAATCTTTTTCCATTGTCCTCGAATAATAAAGGCATCCCCTGCTTCAATTTTAATTCTTCCTTTTAGGGGTTTATTATTTCTTGATGCTGCCAGAAGTTGCACTTCCATTTGATTAAGGTAGTAACCAAGGCCAATGGTTTTGCCAACTAAAATCGATTTTGGGGTAATGATCATTTCTGCCATACCCACTTCTTGGTTTATGAATTCTTTTTTAAGTGTATCCATCTCTGGTTTAAGTGGGATAATCCCTAACTGAAAGGTCTGCATCAATCTGTCAATTGCTGCTGCATCCCCTTTGACAGTGATAATATCATGATAGCGCATCTCAGTTTCCGGACCAGGCATTTCCACAAACTCTGGTATTCCTCTTAGTGGTTTGGGGTGCCTTCTTTTTAATCGCATCAATGACACATCATAAGTGCCTTCAAAATCCCAATCCTTTATCTGAGTGCCTATTAGGTTGGACATGGAACGGATTCTTAGGCGATAAATACTGTCAGCAATACTGTAATTTTCTATCCATTTATGCATCTCTTCGTCAATCGCCACCGGTTTGTTTTCAGTAGTGTGACTTGGCAAAAGCTTGTACCCGACATATCTGAAATACAGTATTGAGATAATCAACAAGGGAAGACCAATTAAACTAAACTCAAAAAAGGAAAATCCTTGAAAGCCATTCTCTACCAATGAGTTACTCACAATAATGTTTGGAGGTGTGCCTGTTAGGGTCAAAAGCCCTCCCGTATTAGAACCGAATGCTACCGGCATTAGCAATTTTGAAGGTAAACTCCCAGCACTCCATGCAGCAGCAACGGTCACAGGAAGTAAAGCTGCAACCGTACCCGTATTACTTACAAATCCGGATAACAGACTGGAACCGGTTGTGATGATTACCAAAAGTCTGGGAACATTTTTCTCAGCCCATTTTACAAAGTAACGTCCCGAAACCGCTGTCCAACCTGTCCTTGCCAATCCTTCCCCTATGATGAAAAGAGCAGCAATCATAATAACCGTTGTATTGCTAAAGCCGGATAGGGTTTCTTTAATATCCAGAATTCCGAAAAGAAATAACGAAATCATGGACATCAATGCTACCACATCAGGCGGGAATTTACCCCAAATGAAAAGTAAAATCGTAATACTCAGTATTACTAGCAGTGTGTACATAGCTCAAGATTGAATAAAATCAGTCCAAAGCCAGCACCGGTATCTCTGAATGAAGCGTGAGCAACTTGGTCAAACGACCTTCAGAGGGTGTCCCGGCCACAGAGTGATTTCTTGGTAAAATGGCCAACAAATCTATATCCTTAACATTGATATAGTTTAATATTCCTTGTTCTATATCTTCATTCTTACTGAATGAATGCTCGGTATAAAAGTGCTCCAAATAATACTCCAAAAGATTCTCGTTCCTATCCACTATGGCTTCTTCTGCATAAACCGATTCTTTATAAATGGTAAGTACATGAACTTTAGAATTGAAAGTCCTTGCTATTGTCAATAGCATGTTTAGAACCTCTTTGTCTTCTATTTCGTCTTTGCCCATAACCAATGCCATTTGTTTGGGTTGTTTGATTTCACACCCGTAAGGAACGGATATTACCGGGCAGTTGGCTTCTAAAACAAGCCGTGAGGTATGGGTAATGGCCTCATCTGTGGTTTTATCCCCCATCGTACCCATAATAATCAAGTCGGCTTTTTGATTGATTTGGGTGATTAATATGGTTTCAATGACATTTCCTGAAACGCTGTTAAAGACAGGTTCTTTTTTGGTCTTCACATTAAATGAACCCAAGACTTTCCTGAAATTCTCTTTTAACTCTTTTTCTTCGCTTTCCGTCGAAGGAATTACCCCAACATAAAGAGCAATGATATCGGTATCCCTATTGGGACCTACAAAGTTCATGGTATACTCCAGGGCATTCACAGAAGCTTCAGAGAAATCAAAGGGAATCAGAATTTTATTAATAGCACTCATACCTAATAGTTTTAATTATCACATCAAATGTAGAATTGCCCTTCGACCTAAAATATGACAGAAATCAGGTTTAGGTTTATCCCTTATAAGGTAAGCCATTTTTTAGCGATTTTCTATTCGTTATGTCATTTTTTTAATCCTAATATTGGCTACCTTTAAGACATAAACAATCTACAACTTTGTACCATGGACATCGTTATTGGCATTGATATAGGAGGCACCAAAACCAAAATAGGTTTGGTAAATAAAGAAGGGGAATGCCTTGAAAAAACCTTTTTCCGTACCAGAGAGTACCCAAATTTGGATGACTACCTCAACAAACTAAAAGAGACTTCAGAAAATCTTTTAGAAGGTATCAATATACCATTGAACCTTTTGGGATGTGGTATTGGCGCCCCGAATGCTTCAAGTAAAAATGGTACGATAGAAAGTGCAAGTAATCTTCTTTGGAAAGGCAGTGTTCCCTTTCTTGAAAAATTCCAAGAAAAAATGCCCATGCCCATGCGTATTATGAACGATGCCAGTGCGGCCGCTTTGGGTGAAATGCTTTTTGGCAGCGCAAAAGACATGACAGACTTTATAGCCATTACTTTGGGTACTGGTTTCGGCGCAGGTATTGTGGCCAATGGAAAATTGATTGATGGTTTTGATGGTTTTGCTGGAGAATTGGGCCATGTGGATATGACCATGGGAGATGGAAGATTAACAGGACTTGGTGTAAAAGGAGGGTTGGAAGCCTATGTTTCAGCCACAGGATTGAAAAGAACCATTCTACATATGCAGGCCAAATATCTTGTAGATAGCAGGTTTAGAAGCATTGCGTTTAATGACCTTCATGGAGAGGATATTACCAAAGCTGCAGAAGAAGGAGATGAGATTGCTTTAATGGCCTTTGACTACACCGCCAAAATAATGGCACAAGCTCTTGCCAATTTTACCGCATTCACACAACCGGAAGCATTTATTCTAATGGGTGGACTTACCAATAGCGGTAAATGGATAATGGAACCTTTGGAGCGATATTTCAATGAATTCCTTTTGGATGTATATAAAGGAAAGGTAAAACTAATGCATTCCGGCATGCAAGGTAAAACCGCTGCAATTTGTGGCGCTGCGGCCCTTATCTGGGAAAATCAAATACATTAAATACCCTTTATCTGAAAAAAGATAGATATACCATCTCTTTGAATACCTGACAGTTATCATATTTTTTTCCATTCGGCGTCTCTAAATTTATCTCAATTAAATAGTAAACGTCATGAAACCAAAAAAGAATCCCAATGCAGAAATTGGCAGAAATAGCAGTCTCTATTTCATGATAGGCCTAACTTCAATTTTGTTCGTTACTTGGCAAGCACTTGAAGTAAAAGTATATGATAAGGAAACCGAAGTCCTAGATGTTGTTGAGGTTATGGACAATCTTGATGAAGAAGTTCCTGTGACCAAAAATGTCATCACCGCCCCTCCTCCACCTCCACCTTCCGCCCCAGACGTTATAGAAATTGTTGAGGATATGGAAGATGTTGAGGAAACCATTATAGAAAGTACGGAAAGTAGTCAAGACCTTTACATTGAAGATGCCATAGTAAAAGTTGACGATGTTGAGGTGGGAGAAGAGGAAGAAGAAATATCCATTCCTTTTGCCATTATTGAAAATGCTCCTGTATATCCTGGCTGTGATACTTGTCCAACTGAACAAGAACGAAGGGAATGTTTTAATCAGAAAATTCAGGAACACATCAAAAAGAACCTAAAATATCCAGTTTCAGCACTAGAAATGAGGATATCAGGTCGTGTGTTCATAAAATTTGATATTGACTCAAAGGGAAGGGTAACCAATATCCAAAAAAGAGGTCCTGACCGTTTATTGGAAGATGAAGCGGTACGTCTTATCGCCGCTTTGCCCACCATGAAACCGGGAATGCAAAGAGGAAAGGCTACTAAAATCTCTTATGCCATACCTATAAACTTTATGATAAAGTAGTTGTTGGAAGGCCTACTGATAATTGTCATGTTTTCTAAAACCACACAGGACTATTTTAGCCCAAGAAATTAAAATTTATGTGCAATCTAATTCAAAAATACAACGTACCCGGGCCTAGGTATACCAGTTACCCCACAGTACCTTATTGGGACTTGGAAAGTTTTTCTGGGAAACTTTGGAAATCTACTGTGACCAAGGTATACGAGGAGAATAAAGATGAAGGTATAAGTCTATACATACATCTCCCATTTTGTGAAAGTATGTGTACTTTTTGTGGTTGCCATAAAAGAATCACCAAAAGGCATGATCTAGAATTGCCATACATAAAAGCCGTACTCAGAGAATGGGAGCTTTATGTAAATCTTTTGGGGGAGCGACCAAAAATTAAAGAACTACATCTGGGTGGAGGAACACCCACATTTTTCTCTCCTGAGAATCTTAAAACATTGATTTTAGGAATTCTCAGAAAAGGAAAAAAAGCCCAAGATGCTGAGTTTAGCTTTGAAGGACATCCAAACAACACTACCAAAGCGCACCTACAGGCTCTTTTCAACGTGGGGTTCAAAAGAGTCTGTTTTGGCGTGCAAGATTGTAATGAAACCGTTCAGAAAGCCATCAATAGAGTTCAGCCCTTTGAGCATGTGAAAAGAGTAACGGAATGGGCCAGGGAAATAGGATATACTTCGGTTGGTCATGATATTATCTACGGACTTCCTTTTCAAACTTTGGAAGATGTGGAACAAACCGTTTTGAAAACCCAAGAGTTGAAGCCTGACAGAATTGCCTTCTATAGTTATGCCCATGTTCCTTGGATGAAAGGAAATGGGCAACGAGGCTATAAAGATGAAGATCTTCCCAGTGGCCGAGAAAAAAGAGCCCAATATGAAATGGGCAAAAAAATGCTCACTGATTTTGGGTATAGTGATGTGGGGATGGATCATTTTGCCTTACCTACAGATAACCTTCACCAGGCTATGGTTCAAGGAAAACTGCACAGAAACTTTATGGGCTATACTCCCTCCAAAACCAACCTGATGATTGGCTTGGGAGTTTCTAGTATCAGCGATAGCTGGTATGGTTTTGCACAAAATGTGAAGAGTTTGGAAGAATATCAAAATTTAACATCACATGGACTTTTACCCATTTTTAGGGGTCATATACTTAATACTGAAGATGAAATCATACGAAAACACATTCTCGATTTAATGTGTAGGTATGAAACTAGTTTAAATCCCCATGAAAATACTTTGGAAGCTTATGACCAAATCAAACAAAACCTGACCGAAATGATTAATGATGGTTTGGTGGATGTGCAATCCAATACAATAAAAGTAACCGAAAAGGGAAGGCCTTACATAAGAAATATTTGTATGGCATTTGACCTAAAACTATACAGAAAAAAACCGGAAACACGATTGTTTTCGATGACCGTTTAATTTAAAAAACCATAAAAATGAAAGGTATAATTGTCCCAGTCGATTTTTCAGAACAATCCGAAAATGCACTACAAGTAGCTGCTTCTTTGGCCCAAAAACATGATGCCGAACTTTATGTGCTTCATATGTTGGAACTCTCTCCGTCCATTATGAGTGAGTCCGGATACATAGCACAAGAGCAAGTGGTACATCTAATTAAAATTGGCGAAAAACGATTCAATGATTTCTTGGACAAACCCTATTTAAAAGGTATCAAAATCGTTCCAATAATCAAACACTACAAGGTATTCCAAGAGGTGAGCGAAATCGCTGAAAAACATGATATAGATTTAATTGTAATGGGGTCACACGGAACCGATGGCTTAAAAGAAATATTCATTGGCTCCAACACAGAACGTGTGGTAAGAACTTCGGATATCCCAGTCTTAGTGGTTAAGGGCGAAATAAAGCATTTTGAGCTGAACAATTTTGTTTTTGCTTGCGATTTCAAGGAAGAAAGTATCCCGGCATTAAAAAAAGCCAAACAAATGGCAGAGCTTTTCGATGCTGAATTGAAGTTGATATACATAAATACGCCTGGAGACGAATTCTTGAGCACGGAAGATATATACAACCGAATTTCCAAGTTCTTGAACCTCGCCAAGGAAGGCCTCGAAGTAGAAATTTATAACGACTATTCTGTTGAAAAAGGCATATTGAACTTTAGTGAAACTGTTGGTGCCGATTTAATTGGCATACCCACACATGGAAGAAGAGGTCTTACCCACTTCTTCATGGGAAGCATTGGGGAAGATGTGGCCAACCACTCCAATATCCCAGTTATCACATTCAAAATCTAATGGTTGGACTTTTTTTTGGTTGGTTAGTTTAATATTTAAGTAGTAGTTCAACAAAAAAGGGGGGCAATTGCCTCCCTTTTACATTTTACCCTCCATTATTAAAACGTTGGTAAGCGGCCTCTTCAAGTTCTTGTCTAAAATCTGGATGTGCTATAGAAATCAGGGCTTTAGCTCGTTGCATGAGATTCATTCCGTATAAATTGACCACGCCATACTCCGTAGCTACATAATGAACGTGTGCCCTTGTTGTTGTCACTCCGGCACCTTCCTTTAAAAAAGGAACTATTTTGGAAACTCCCTTATTGGTGGTCGATGGCATGGCAAAAATGGGTTTCCCCCCTATTGATAAAGAAGCACCACGGATGAAATCCATTTGCCCCCCTACTCCAGAAAACTGTTTACCACCTATGGTATCCGCACAAACTTGACCTGTCAAAT
The DNA here is from genome assembly GCF_049333175.1 of Flagellimonas ulvae. Classification (NCBI taxonomy): domain Bacteria; kingdom Pseudomonadati; phylum Bacteroidota; class Flavobacteriia; order Flavobacteriales; family Flavobacteriaceae; genus Flagellimonas; species Flagellimonas ulvae. The sequence goes on along the minus strand of NZ_CP186325.1, from coordinate 3,511,892 downwards.
CGATTTCAATAGCGCTGTTGATTGCTGTTACTTTAGGATTTCTTCGAATTCGGGCGGTATCATTTGTATAGCCTGAATCCCTGAAATCACAAATGGGATTGTCATCAATAAAATCATATAATCTCTGTGAACCCACCGCAAAGCAACTTACAATTTTACCCATTTTTATCTTTTTCTCAGCACCGTTGATTACTCCGCTCTCAATCAGGGGCAATACACCGTCCGAAAACATTTCTGTGTGAATCCCTAAATTCTTGTGATTTCCTAGATTGGAAAGTACAGCGTTGGGAATATTTCCAATGCCCATCTGCAAGGTTGCACCATCTTCGATTAATGAAGCCACATTCAGTCCAATCTTATTTTCGATTTCAGATAGTTCTCCTGTTTCATGTTGATGAATAGGTCTGTCAACTTCAGTCGCAGCAGCAATTTCGTCAACATGAATAATTCCCGTACCATGGGTTCGAGGGACCTGAGGATTAATTTGTGCTATTATCTTTTTAGCGGTTCTTATAGCCGGCAAAGCAACATCCACGGAAACACCCAGAGAGCAAAACCCATGTTTATCAGGACTAGAAACCTGAACAATGGCTACATCTAAAGGCAAAATATTGTTCTTGAAAAGCCAAGGTATCTCACTCAAAAAAATAGGTATATAACCGGCACTTGGAGTGTTCACTGCTTTTCGGACATTACCTCCCACAAAACATGAGTTTAATGTGAAAGCATTGCAATACGGTTCCTCTACGTATTTGGCAGAGCCCTCGGTATGTATTGAGATAAGCTCTACATTTTTTAGTTCGTTGTACCTTTCACAAAGTCCGTCAATAAGTTCATTTGGGGTCATGGCTGCACCTTGTAGGAATACGCGGTCTCCTGATTTCACCTCTTTTACCACTTCTTCTACTGAAGTAATTTTCATAGTTAAATTCGTTTATGGTTGATGACATTCGATTTTTGCAGTTGCCATGTTATTTTGAGAAACTTTTGGGGATAGATAAGGTATACCCAATCCCAAACCTCGAACTATAAACAACACACCAACTAGTACCACAAAAATAGGGATGGCTTTTTTAACTTTTGCCTTGATAGGTCCTTTTAACCACCTGCTGGAAAAAACCACCATTGTCATCAATGGAATGGTCCCTGCACCAAACAGAACCATGTAGAGGCCCGCTTGAAGCTCGTTCCCCATGGCAACTGCTCCAAGAGTGGCCATATAGACCAGACCGCAAGGTAGAAATCCGTTTAAAAAGCCTATTGTTAAAAAAGTATCTGTCGATTTTTTCTTAAGTTCCGCTCCCAATTTGGATTTTACTTTCCCTATGAGTCGGTAAATGGGTGCCGCCAATCTATTTGCTTTGGCACCACTCCTTGGCCATAATACCAAGATTACCATAATGGCGCCGACTATAATGGATAACTTTTGCTGGATTCCAAAAAGGGCTAAACCTTTCCCCAAAAAACCAAAAAGTAATCCAATAATGCCATATGCCAAGAGCCTTCCCCCATGGTAAAGGGTAAGTTGGCCCGCTTTACGCAGATTGTTTTCTTTATCCACCGGAAGTAAAAAGGCTATTGGTCCGCACATGCCCAAACAGTGCAGGCTTCCCAAAAAACCAAAGACAAAGGCGGTAAGAATCAACATTTAATACGTGAGTTTTTCTTTATGTAAAAAAACCTGTTTCTTGTAGTTCCAAGATACAGTAATGTCCCAGCGACCGTCCACCAAGCGATTGTCAGGTATGAGCAAATGTGTATTGGATAAACTTATGGGAAAGTCAAAATCCAAGTGCTTGTTAGACGGTCTATATAGGGACACTTTACCTGATATGTTTTTGAAGTCAAACTGCTTTGGAAACTCAACGATCAAACCTTCATTGGTTTTTTTGACCTTTAGTTTTGCCTCGTTATTTAAAGCCGAATTTGCGGCGTCAATCTCCTTTTGATACGCCAATTCTCTTTTGTAATAGTCTTTTGTAACCAAGTCGTGATTGGCCTGATCATCCATGCTCATCCTTATCACAAAATAGAGGATGAACCCAATGAATGCGATAAAAGCGATGACTATTCCTGTTCCCCAGTTTATTTTCATACCCATATATTTTAATTATAGCTCCTAGGTGCCAGAAATTGGGTAATTGTTGTCTCAATGAGTTCTTCACCACTGTACACCCCAATTTTCAATCGGTCCTTGTCGCCATTTAATGCTGAATTATTAATTTCTATAAAAAGTGTGCCTTCAGCCAATTCTTCAGCAGGCACTTTAAAGCTGTCTTGAGATACCATTTTGATTGTTCCCTTATGGGACAATAGTTTAAAACTAACATCGGCAATATCCTTGGTGGTCTTGTTCACTAACTTATAGGTATATACATTGCTGATGATGTTATCTGCTTTTCTTTCGTACAACTGCCCTGGAAGTCTCAAAATGTTGGCCTCGAGTTCATTTCTAAGGAAAAGCATTCCTATTAGTACAGATATCAAAATTCCAAGTACAGCTGTATAGCCTTTCATTCTTGGAGTGAATCTGAACTTCTCTTTTTTGGTTATTTCATTTTCACTGGCATATCGGATAAGTCCTCTAGGTTTACTGATGCTATCCATAATATGATCACACTCGTTCGATACATGCAGTACAATTCACGCACTCCAACTGGGTTCCATTTCGAATATCAATTCCGGTCGGGCACACATTTACACATTGGAAACAGTCTATGCAGTCCCCATACCCCAAGGCATCGCGGTCTTCATTTTTTCTGAATTTTTTACGCCCATTTTCAGCTTCGCCTCTTTCATGGTCATAGGCTACAACTATGGATTTATCATCCAAAAGGACTCCTTGAAGTCTCCCATAAGGGCATGCAATAATGCAGACCTGCTCTCTAAACCAAGCAAACACAAAGTAAAAGACCCCGGTAAAAATCAAGAGTGGAACCATGGTGCTCAAATGAGCCATTGGACCATCTGTGACATATTGAATAAGTCTATCACTTCCAATTAAATAGGCCAGGAAAATATTGGCAATCAGGAAAGAAATGATGAAAAAGACGCTCCATTTCAGCACTCTTTTTCTAATTTTTTTTCCGTTCCAAGGCGATTTAGCTAAACGCATTTGGGCACCTCTATCCCCGTCTATCCAATATTCAATCCTACGGAAGACCATTTCCATAAAAATGGTTTGAGGACACATCCATCCGCAGAAAATACGACCGTAAGCTACTGTAAAGAGAGCCACAAAAATCACTCCCGCAATCATTGAGATTACCACCAAATGAAAGTCTTGTGGCCAGAAAGGAAAGCCAAAAATATTGAATCGCCTTTCGAGTACATTGAACATCAAAAACTGATGTCCATTTATTTTGATAAAAGGAGCGGCAAAAAGGAAGAACAGTAGGGTGTAGCTTACATATTTTCTATAATCATAAAACCTCCCTTTAGGCTTTTTAGGATATATCCATGCCCTCTTCCCTTCTTCCGTAATCGTTCCTATGGAATCCCTAAAGTTTTCTTCCATTTCTTATTTCTATTTCCAGCAATTGGATAAATCGTACTTAAAGCTTTCCTACTCCAAACTCACATCCACAGAATCAACCACTTGTTCTGGTAACTCTGTTTCTGTTTCTTCTGCATCTGGGTCTACCCATATGTCTCCCTCTGGTGCTTTTGGATTGGCGGGTGTAGTACCACCTAATGTTAAAATGTAACTGGCTACCTGAGCCATTTCTACGGGTTTTAGACTTTGTTTCCAGGCTACCATTCCTTTACCGTCTCTACCTCCTTCGGAAATCGTGTTGAAGACATTTTTAATTCCTCCACCCAATATCCAATTTTGGTCTGTAAGGTTGGGGCCAATTCCACCACCACCATCAGCCATGTGGCAGACTACACAATTGGTTGTGAATATTTTCTCTCCCGCATTTAAATCGGATGCATCTGCTAAAAATTCAACCGTATTTACATCCACCAGATTTTTGGCTGTCTTTTTGTATTCTTCAATTTCAATTTTTGCAGCAGCTACCTCCTGCTCATATTCCAAGGCTTGGTCATAATCCCCGGCAATATGGAACCTGATAAGGTAAATGACCCCAAAGATGATTGTTGCGTAGAACATATATACCCACCACGGCGGGAGTACATTGTCCAATTCCCGAATACCATCGTAGTTATGGTCCATGATGATTTCTTGCTCTCTTTCAATGGCACGGCTACGCGTCAATCTTTTATATATTTTATTAGCCCATGTCCATTCCCTTTTCTTATTTTTTGAAAGAAGGTAACGTTCCTTTGCTTCTTCAGAAAGGGTTTGGAACATTACATTCTCTATAGACTTCAAAATAAGTTCGATGGCAATAAGAATCATTAATACCATCAGCATAAAAAACTGGGTAATGGGATATTCTATAATGGCCGGTTTATCTCCGGAGTCGATGAAATACTCCATCAATCCGAAAATCAAAAAGAATAAGACCGGAATGCGAATCCACCAAGGTGTTCTAGTACTCATAGTTTTATGGTTTGTTGTTGTAATCGTTATCTAATGGCAATTCTCCCATTTCTTTAATATGCTCTTTTGATGCAGTTGCTACCCACCAGAACAATAGAACAAAGAAGATGAAGAATATAAGCAAGGATACCATAGGGTAATTAGCGATTCCCTCGATACTATCCATATGATTTTTTACGTATTTCAGCATGACTATTTGTTTTGAGAGATTAGTCCATCGTTATCTTTTATCTTGATATCGGTACCTAGACGTTGCAAATATGCTATCAAGGACACTATTTCCCTATCCCTCATTTCAATAAACTCTTCTCCGTTTTCTTGTGCGTACTTCTTATCCGCTTCATAGGTCCTTACAAATTCAGGATCCGCGTAGAGATTCTTTTCAATCTGTAATGCTTGTTCCGCCATGGATTCCTGTGCTGTTTCAATGTCATCATCGGTATAAGGAACACCCAGCTTAACCATTGCCCTCATTTTGGCTTGAACGGCACTCCTATCATGCGCGCTAGTTACCAACCACTGGTAGGCCGGCATAATAGACCCTGCAGATGTACTTTGAGGATCATACATATGGTTTAAGTGCCAGTTGTCCGAGTACTTTCCTCCCACACGGAGCAAATCCGGTCCGGTTCGCTTACTTCCCCAAAGGAATGGGTGGTCATAAACGAATTCCCCAGCTTTGGCGTATTCTCCATAGCGTTCCACTTCACTTCTAAAGGGTCGTATCATTTGTGAGTGACAGCCCACACATCCTTCACGTATGTAAAGGTCCCGACCCTCTAACTCAAGGGGCGTATAGGGTTTGACACTGGTAATGGTTGGAATATTGGATTTTACCAATATTGTAGGCACTATTTGAATGATTCCTCCTATTAGAATGGCTATAGTAGCCAAAACGGTCAACTGTACAGGCTTTCTTTCCAACCAGTTATGAAAGGTTTCTCCTGCCAATCTCTTTTTGGAGACTCGTGTCAGTGGAGCGGCTTCGGCCAACTCATCCTCTACATTACTTCCTTTTCTTATGGTCACTACAACATTGTACACCATAATTAGCATACCTACTAGGTAAAGGCTACCTCCAATAGCTCTCATCCAATACATGGGTATGATTTGAGTAACGGTTTCCAAAAAGTTACCGTAGACCAAACTTCCATCAGGGTTAAAATCTTTCCACATTAGAGCTTGGGTAAAGCCTGCGACATACATGGGCAGTGCATAAAGAATGATTCCCAGCGTACCAATCCAAAAGTGGAAATTGGCCAACCCCTTGGAGTGCAATGTGGTTTTGAACATTTTTGGCACCAGCCAATAAATCATACCAAAGGTTAGGAAACCGTTCCATGCCAAAGCTCCTACGTGCACGTGGGCAATAATCCAGTCACTAAAGTGCGCAATGGCATTTACATTTTTAAGAGAAAGCATAGGGCCTTCAAAAGTGGCCATACCATAACCCGTAATGGCGACAACCATAAACTTCAAGGTAGCATCACTTCTTACTTTATCCCATACACCACGTAGCGTCAATAAACCGTTAATCATACCACCCCAAGAAGGAGCAATCAACATTACGGAAAAGACAACACCTAAGTTCTGTGCCCAATCTGGTAATGCCGAATAAAGCAAGTGGTGAGGGCCAGCCCAGATATAAATAAAAATCAAAGACCAGAAGTGTACAATGGACAGTCTATAGGAATATACAGGTCTATTGGCTGCTTTTGGCACAAAATAGTACATCAACCCAAGGAACGGGGTGGTCAAGAAAAAAGCCACAGCATTATGACCATACCACCATTGTACCAAGGCATCTTGTACACCTGCATATACCGAATAACTTTTTAAAGCCGCTACAGGCAACTCCAAACTGTTGAAAATGTGCAGTACCGCGACTGTAACAAAAGTGGCTAGATAAAACCAAACTGCGACGTAAAGGTGACGTTGTCTACGCTTCAGGATGGTTCCAATCATGTTCCATCCAAATACCACCCATACCACGGCTATGGCCAAATCTATAGGCCATTCCAGTTCAGCATACTCTTTTGATGTCGTGTACCCTAGCGGAAGCGTTAGTGCTGCTGCCACAATGATTAACTGCCATCCCCAAAAATTAATATTGCTCAGCGCGTCACTGAACATCCTTGCTTTAAGTAACCGCTGCAGCGAATAGTATACTCCCGCAAAAATGGCATTCCCCACAAAGGCAAAAATTACGGCATTAGTGTGCAATGGGCGTAGACGACCAAAACTTAGCCATGATATCCCATCCGTGATGTTAGGGAACAAAAACATAAAGGCCAACAGAAGACCTACCAACATGCCAACCACACCCCAAAGCATAGTGGCGTACAAAAACTTTTGAACGATTTTGTTATCGTACCTAAACTGTTCTATTTCCATATTTATTGATTAGTATCTTGAATTTGATTTATTTTTTCGGACTTTTTTGTCGTAACAGCACCTTCAGTGGACACCAACTCATCTTCAAAAAGCATACGAACCGAGGGGGTATATGAATCATCGTATTGACCTGCTTTTACTGAGCGGATAAAGGCTATAAAAAACACTAGTGCCACACATATACTAATGGCCAGCAATACATAAATAACACTCATACCTACCTGAATTTGGTGTAAAACTACATTGGCTTAGCGGGTCAAAAAATGACAAATATCAGCTTTCATATTATTTTAATTTCCTTCCCAATAAATTGACACACAAGGTTGTAAAGGCCACCACACTTATGGAACTTAAAGGCATAAGAATAGCTGCAATAACGGGTTGTAACTGTCCGGTTACAGCGAAATACAATCCAACCAGATTGTAGCAAAGGGACAGAAGGAAACTTATCTTGATTATTCTAATTGACTTTCTGGATAATTCTATGAACAATGGCAATCTATCTAGGGCTTCAGCATCCAAAATACCATCACAAGCCGGAGAGAATACATTAATATTTTCTGAAACAGCAATACCAACATCACTCTGAGCCAATGCTCCTGCATCATTAAGTCCATCACCTACCATCAAAACTATATGGGATTGCTGAAGATCTTTGATAAATTTTAGTTTGTCTTCGGGTTTTTGGTTGAACGCAATCTTTGCATTCGCGGGCAAGATTTTTTGAAGTCTAAGTTTCTCACCATCGTTGTCACCAGAAAGTATTCCCAGCTCAATGGATTGCTGTAGCTCCTTGAACATTTCATCTACGCCTTCCCGATAATGATTCTTAAACACGAATCTTCCTTTTACTTCCTCATCTGTGCTGACATACACGGAGGTGTTCAATGCTTTTGATTTTTGTTCTTGACCTACATAAGAAGCGGAGCCCACTTTTATAGTACGTTCATTTACCCTTGCTTCTAATCCTTTTCCTTCATACTCCTGAAATTCATCCAAAGTAACTATGTCATTGGATTTTAAAATGGAATAGAGCGAACGACTCAATGGATGGCTGGAGGCTCGCAAAGTGGTTTTGAGCATGTTTTTCTCAGCATCCGTAAGTTCCACACCTTCATAAAGCACGGCATCTTGTTGCGCGGTGGTAATTGTTCCGGTCTTGTCAAAAATAGCCGAGTCAATTTTTGCCAATCGCTCAATAACATTGGTGTTTTTGAGATACAATTTGTGTTTCCCGAAAATGCGAAGCATATTGCCCAAAGTAAATGGTGCCGCCAGAGCTATTGCACAAGGACAGGCAATGATGAGCACAGCTGTAAAAACGTTCATAACCAAGCTTGGCTCAAAAACCAACCAGTAGACCGATGATAAAACGGCGATAGAAAGTACCGCTAAGGTAAATCTTCTGCCTATACCATCCGTAAGGGTTTGAAAATTGCTGGCTTTGTCTTTTGAAAAGACAGAATTGCCCCATAATTGAGTTAGATAACTTTGTGAAACCGATTTTTGCACCTCAACCTCCAAAACTCCGGAAAGCTGTTTCCCCCCAGCGAACAGTCGTTCTCCTTTTTCTTTAATCACCGGTTTAGATTCTCCGGTAACAAAACTGTAATCAATTTCGGCCGTACCTTTAATAAGAACACAATCTACAGGCAGAATTTCTTGATTACGAATCAGTAAGCGGTCTCCTTTTCTTATCTTATATATTTGAATGTTTTCCTCTTCGTTTTCAGCCCCTAAACGAGTGACTGCCATAGGAAAATAGGATTTATAATCTCGCTCAAACGATAAAAATGCATAGGTTTTTTGCTGAAAGAACTTGCCCAGCAATAAGAAAAACACCAATCCAGTAAGACTATCGAAAAATCCAGAGCCCAAATCCCAAATAATGTCGACAGAACTTCTCAAAAAGAGAACCAATACTCCCAAGGCGATGGGTACATCTATGTTGAGCATTTTGGATTGTAGTCCTTTAATTGCGGATTTAAAATAGTCCTGTGCCGCATAGAAAACCACAGGAATGGAGAAGGCAAACATCAACCATCGGAATACCACCTTATACTGTTCCAACCAAAATTCTTCAACTTCAAAATACTCTGGAAAGGAAAGCAGCATCACATTACCAAAGGCAAATCCAGCCACACCCAATTTATATAAGAGTGACCTATCTACTTTTTTATCTTTTTTGGCGTAATCTTCTAGAGAGAGATAGGGTTCGTATCCTATACTTGCCAACAAAAGCACCAAAGCCTTTAGTGAAAATCCATCTTTTTTATAGGTAACTCGAATGGTTTTCTCTGGAAAGTTGACCTGTGATATTGAAATTGCCCTGTGCAACTTGTTTAAGTTTTCCAAAAGCCAAATACAGGAACTGCAATGGATGTTAGGAATGCTAAGATTGATTACCTGAACGCCTTCCTCATCAAATTCCACCAATTGGGAAACGATTTCAGGATTGTCTAGGAAATCATATTTTTTCTGAATGGGGTTAGGAGTAGATCCCGCTTTTGCCTCCAATTCATAAAAATAGGAAAGACCATTATCGGAAAAGATTTCATACACTGTTTTACAACCGTGGCAACAAAAAACCTTTTCATCAAAATGGACTGGATTGCTCTCGCAGGAATCCCCACAATGATAGCACGTATCGTCCAACATACACTTTTGCTTTACCTGCTACAAAAGTGATATATGTGTGCCATGTAAAACATGATTTATGTCAGCTTTTACAGAATTACGCCAAACTATCTTTGCCCTATGGTGAACTGTACCAAAATAAGGAATAAGCAACTACAGGATTTTGATACACTATCTTCTAGTGCACGGGAACGACTGTTGCAAACTTCAGAAACCATAAAACTTCCGAAGGGCAGTTTGATATTTGAAGAAAATCAATCATTGAACAAACTTTTCTGCATAAAAAAAGGAGCATGTAAGTTCAGTAAAATGGATAGTTCAGGACAAGAGCACATTCTGCGTTTTTTAGGAGAAGGTGAAGTTATGGGCAAGAGGTCGGTAGCAACCAATCTGGGAGCGCGAGTAAGTGCAGTTGCCTTGACCGAAACGGAACTATGCTGTTTGGATAAATCGGAAATACAGAGAAATTTGGAAGAAAATCCAAAGTTTTGTCAGGTTTTTTTGGATTCTTTGATTCAAGATGTAGACATTAATGAATCGGCGCGAATATTATTCAATTCCTCAAAAGGAATAAAATCTAGACTGGCTAAACTTCTGTTGTATCTTTTCAAGAAGTTTGGAGCCAATGAAAAGGGCAAACTTAACATAAAGTTAAAGCGAGATGATATGGCCATGGTCCTAGGAACATCACCAGAATACATAATCAATTTGCTCAAGAATTTCAAGGGTTTAAAGCTAATCGACATCAAAAAAAGGGAATTATACGTTTTGTCCAAGTCAGGGCTGGAGCTTATGGCATTATAATTCCTAAAAAATTACAGGTTTCATCTCCCAAAGAAAACGTAATTTTAAAGGTCAGGTAAAACTAAATTATGGAAAATAGCAGGTGTGAAAATTGTATCGTAAGGCAATTTAACTCCTTACGAGCCATGAGCAAGGAAGAGCTCAAAAAGGTATCAGATTCCAAAACCACTAAAACCATCAAAAAAGGGGAGCTCCTTTTTGAAGAAGGTGAAAAACTCAATGGTGTTTTTTGCGTGCGCAATGGAGTATCCAAACTATCCAAGCTCAGTGCAAACGGAAAAGATCAAATTGTAAAACTGGCAACCAAGGGTGAAGTTATTGGTCAGCGCTCAGTAATTGCGGAAGAATCCGCCAACCTTTCGGCCATGGCAGTTTCCGATATGGAGCTATGTTTTATCCCCAAAGAAAGTATCAATACAACGCTTCAGAGTAATCCCAATTTCACTTTGGAAGTATTACGGCACATGGCTCATGATCTTAAAGAAGCAGATGATGTCATTGTGAATATGTCTCAAAAAACGGTAAAACAGCGAGTTGCAGAGGCTTTTCTCTATTTGAAAAATAACTTTGGAGAAGATCAAGATGGTTTTTTGATATTGACTTTGTCTCGTGAAGACATCTCCAACGTAGTAGGTACCGCAACAGAATCTGCCATACGAATCATATCCGAATTCAAGAAAAAAGGTCTTATACATACCTCGGGAAAAAAGATTGGAATTCGTAATGAGAAGAAGCTTCAAGAACTTGTGGATGGCTTCTAATCCAAGAAGGTGACAAATGTCATAGTTCTCCCCTAGGGACTATTCTACTTTTACATTGTTTTTAGTAATAGAACAATGCAAAAGATTCTTATCCCAACAGATTTTTCAGAAAATGCATGGAATGCCATATCGTATGCTATGCACTTGTTCTCCAACCGGAAGTGTACATTTTATTTTTTGAACACATATACCCCGGTGATTCCCAGTAGCCGATTTATGGCCAATATGGTGGATGGTGTCCGGATTGTGGATGCCGTCAGAGATGCTTCCGAAAAAGGCCTACAACAAACCGTTGAGCGTGTCACAAAAGAGTTTAACAATTCTAACCATAGTTTTGAGACCATTTCTTCTTTCAACTTATTGGTGGAAGAGGTAAAAGATATTGTAGAAGAACTTGGAATTCATCTTGTGATTACAGGAACCAAAGGTGCCTCTGGAATTGACGAGGTGTTTATGGGAAGCAATACGGTGCGAATAATCAAGAACACCAAGCGATGTCCTGTTTTGGCCATTCCACAACATTTTGATTTTATAACACCTTCTGAAATTGCGTTTGCCACAGATTTCAACCGTTTCTACAGCAGTTCGGAGTTGCAGCCTTTATTGGATTTAGCCGATATGTTCAAGGCTACGATTCGGATTGTTCATGTTCAATATAAATTAAAGGCGCTCTCAGAATTACAACAGTTCAACTTGAACATGCTGAGACGTTATATGAAAGATACAGAACACTATGTTCATACGGTATCCGAACTCAATTCCGTTTCGCATACCCTAGAAATGTTCTCGGAAGAATTGGACATCCACTTGCTGGCCATGCTCAATTATCAGCACAGCTACATGGAAAAAATGACCCGTGAGCCTATTGTAAAGCGAACCGCTTTCCATACCCAAATACCGTTGTTTGTAATTCCAGAATTGGGCATGAACGGCATAGCTTCTCCAATAGAAGAAGAAAATGCAGTGTACAATTAAAAGGTTTGGACCCAGAATAGAGATGTTCATGTCGCTTTTCTATCTTTAGAGGAAAATTAAAGCTTCCTCGGATGGACAAACAACAACTGATAGATTGCCACGAGCGCATTAAACCCTTCATCCATAATACGCCTATTCTCACCTCCAGACTTCTGGACCAAATGGTGGGAGCGCAGCTCTTTTTTAAATGTGAAAACTTTCAGCGTATGGGTGCCTTTAAAATGCGGGGTGCTGCCAATGCCATTCTCCAATTGTCCGATGAGGTCAGAAAAAAAGGAGTAGTTACACATTCTTCTGGAAATTTTGCCCAGGCTCTTTCTTTGGCCGCCCAAAGTTTAGGCGTCCCCGCTTACATTGTAATGCCTTCAAGTGCGCCAAAAGTTAAAAAAGAAGCTGTAAAAGGATATGGTGGAAAGGTCATTGAATGTGAACCTACTCTGGAAGCACGCGAAACGGAATCAGAAAAGATTCAACAAGAAAAGGGAGCAACTTTTTTACATCCTTCCAACGACAACGAAGTGATTTTGGGTCAAGGAACGGCCTGCAAGGAACTCTTGGAAGATCATCCAGATTTAAATGCCGTTTTTGCACCTGTTGGAGGTGGAGGTCTTATTGCGGGAACTGCCCTATCAGCATACTATTTCGGAACGAATTGCACAGTGTTTGGAGGAGAGCCTTTTGAAGTCGATGATGCTTATCGTTCCTTGATAAGTGGTCAGATTGAAACCAATACTACTATAAATACCATTGCTGATGGTCTTAAAACCCAATTGGGCGACAAAAACTTTCCTGTCATTCAAAAACATGTGAAGCGGATTATTCGGGTAACCGAAAAAGAAATCATACAAGCTATGCGGCTGATTTGGGAACGCTTAAAGATAGTTTGCGAGCCATCCTGTGCGGTTGCGTTTGCTGCAGTTCTTAAAGAGAAAAACCAATTTGAAAATCAAAAAGTGGGCATCATTATTTCCGGAGGAAATGTAGATTTGGATAATTTACCTTTCTAAGCTGAGTTCTTTTTCAATCCAATTCAATTACAATCGCTCTGCGCACTAAAGCTGTCGGCCATCCCTAGGGCCTCTTGTCTTGTGAATGAATCTTTGTTAAACAATAAAAAGCGGTCGATTCCATGAAAGGAGGAACGCGCAGAAACCTCCATGGTATAGATACCTTCTTCAGAGAAGGTTACAAAAATATCATGGGCATCATTGTCTGACGTTCTAGCCTGCCATACAAATGAAGCATTGTTTCCACTACGATAAATTTTAAACCATCCGTCTGACGAAGAACCTTCAGGATTTGGTTCTTTGCCTGTACCTTTTGGATAAACTATGCTGCCATTCCCCTTTTCACCAAAAAAATCATCCGCATCTGGAAACCGAAGCCAAGAGTCATTATGCTCTGTTCCATTATCTCCCATGCGAAATGCAGATTTCCATAAAAACTGATAGGTTCCTGTAGTTTTAATTTCTATTAGGAAAGTTGCTTTGCCTTCACCGGGCTGGTTCAATCGTTGTTGCCCTGTCCATACCATGTACCCGTCTCCCGACACATCATCAACATCATTTCTTAGTTCCCAATCTCCATTAAATGAGCTGTTTTCAAACTCTACTGAGATTAACCCATTGCTCTCAGAGAAGAATGTAGTACCCCCATCGGGACAGTTATTTGAAACCGTTCCGTCTCCGCCAGATGTATCCTCACCAGAAGTATCCTCACCGGAGGTATCATCCGCTGAATCTTCATTTTGATCCATTGTAGAATCTTCTTGGAGAATTTCCTCTACAAGCATTTCGGAGTCACTTGAGCAAGAAATTGCAAAAATTATTGAAGAAAAGAGAAGCAACATGAAAGGACTTCGAATCCATAGTGTTTTTAGTGAGGTCATCATAGTGTATTTAGGGTCTTATGCAAACGGAAAAAACAAGGTACTTAGTATCAATTCTTCCCTAAAAAGCCGTGCGTTACATCGAATAATCGATTTTTAGGATTCAAAACGACAATTTCCAAGGCTTTCCATTGATTAAAATGAAAAAGCCCCTACCAGAAATAGGGGCTTTAAAAGAATCCTAACTAACTCAAACTTAGAATTACTCCTGTAAAATAAAGAATTGTGTTGCCACTCCACCTGCAGCTATATTGAAAACATTGGAACTCGAATTGGTTGCCGGGTCATATTCATAGTATCCATTGGCCCCTTGGTCAGGGTTAAACACCTGAAAGTAATGTTTGCCATCATACTTATAGGAAAAAGGATATACGAAACCAGCAGATGAAGGTATACCGGGTATCACCTCGGCAGTTTGGGCATTGAGGTCCATTCTTGTCCATTTCATGTTAGGGCTATTGGTCACCAGACCTACCAATTCATTAAACTCAGCATCAGTAATAGTTCCCATTGCTAATAGCGCAAGTAGCTCATTTACCCTGGGAACATCGGCTTCTGCGGTCATGACCGCATATGCAATACCGTTTTCCCCATAAATAGCTCCTGTACATAGTTGTGCCACAGAGTTTTGAAAACCTATAAAGTCGACAGGATTAAACGCATAATCAGGGTCAAAATCAGTGGAATTGGCCGGTATCTTCAAAATTTGGGGTCGAGATCTTGGGGGTGCAGTAGGTCCAAATTGAAAATCAAGACTATACTGTCCTTGAGTCAATAAGTAAATATTACCGTCTTCGTCCACCATAGGATTCTCCATTCCACGGGTCAAGGGATAGGTTGCCTGGCTAAATGTTGCCGTTTTTTCCCATGCCAAGGTGTTCAAGTTCACTACTTCCACATAAATATCTTCGGCATCGTAAAATTGTGGTGAGGCATCAGAATTGGTGGTCAAGGGCAGAAAGACCCTATTATCCTGTGGCCTGTGAATGATATGGAAATAGGAATTTACTTGATTTGGAAGAGTATCAATTCGTGTAGCCTGTGGCATTGGTATTTCTTGGATAAACTGCATGGTGGTTGGATTGAACAGAAACAGGCTGGGCGTATCAAAAATGGTATAAACGCCAAGGTCATCATTTATGATAAGCACCTGACTAAGATTTGCTGACAAAGGAATGGCTCCAGCTCGTGTAATTTGATTTGTATCTGGGTCTACCGCATAGCGATTCAATTCCAAATTTTCCGTGTCCAATGAACCTCCAAAACCTAAAAACTTATAGATGGTTTGTGGAAAATAGTTGCCGAATGAGGCTGAATTCCCAGAAGTTAAATCTATGGCGCCGGATGGCATTTGTTCGCTATAATTGGTAAAGTAGGAGAAAGACGTTGGGGTGCTCAAAATGGAGGCTGCCACAAATCCCGTTTTTTGGAAAGGCAAATCGGAAATAGTCTGACCCGGGCCTTCAATCGTGTTCACGGTTACCTCTGTTATTACTTCTTCAGGTTCACATGCCAAAAAGACCAGAGACATGGTAAAAAGGGCGAATATGTTTTTGCTATTGCTTTTCATCGCATTAAAAATTTGAAATTTCATAAATGAGTTTAAAGTTGAAATTGCGACCTGGTCTAGGTATACTAAAATTGTCAAATAGGTCTTCGTCGGTTATGTTCACCACATTAAAGGCCGCGGTAACTTTTCGGTCGAATAGATTTAGTGCCACACCAAAATCCAGTCGGTCTTGTTCAGGAACAAATGCATCTGGTGTATTCTCAATGGTATCGCTATCTGCAACAGGTCTAATGTTGAAAACATCAACATGGGTATAAAGACCAAACAACCTTACCCCAATTCCCGTATTGAAAAAATCATCGGTTTGCCATGAAAGTTCAGTGTTGTAAAAAAATCTGGGTGTATTGGGAAGTTGAGAACCTATTAAATCGTCCGTGGCTGTATCCAAGGCAAAAGCTTCAATAGTCTTATCCACAAAACTTACATTAGTATTCCAATTGAAATTTCTTAAAAAATTGACCTTGAGTTCTCCTTCTACCCCTTGTGAGTCAATATCTCCAATATTGGCATTTTGTTGCCTTGCTGCATTTGCATCAATAAAAATGAAGTTGCGCTGTTGTCTTAAAAATCCATTGGCGGTCAATGTCAACGCATACTCATCATTAAAACGCGTATTGAAGCGAAAACCCAAATTGTAGTTATCACTTTCCTCAGGTTGTAATTCTCCATTCGGAGCAACATTGAGACCATCACCTGCAAATTGAACAATTTCAGGAATTAGAAAACCACGTTCATATGAACCTCGTATTGAAAATTCATCAAAGATTTGATATTTCAATCCTGCATTCCATCCTAGAAAACCTTCTGTATCTTCAATGGGCACTCGATTCAAATTACTAAAGCCAACAAGTTTATACGTATAGTACTTTAAAGCTGCTGAGAACTCTACAGATTCATTGAAAACCGTATTATCATATTGAAGACCTGTAATGTTTTTAGTAATTTTTTGCTCTGGAGCAACGCCAAACTCAGTGGGGTTATCAATATCAAAATCCTTAAGCTCCCTATCCTGAAAAGCCAATAGATTACTCAAAGTAAGACTACTGCTTCTTGGCAGCTTAAGTTCTAAGGTGGTTCGGTTGACATAGCTTTTGGTAGTTGTTTCTGACAATACCGGTGTTCCATTTAAAAATTCTCCTCGACTGGCTTCTGAAACTGCTATGACATCTCCCAACCAGTTATATTGGTTTGCTGTGGTATCCACAAACCTTACAAACAGGTCACTATAATTTGAAATTGTTTTTAATTTCAATTTATCCTTGATTAAGGTCTTGTCATATTTAGCTACAATGGCGACATTTTCACGTTCCCCCTCCGCTTCACCAATGGCAATATTGGATATCTGCAAGTTGTTTTGAAATTCACGGAACGTATCAAAATAGTTGAATGCTATTTCGGCATGGTCCGTCCATTTTTTGTTGTATGTACCCAAAGTTGCCGTGCTATACTGAAGACGGTAGAGGTCATGAAATCTTCTTATGTTTCCAGTACCAGCATCGACCAATTGTCCATTGGTAGGATTCTGAACAAGCAATGGAGCTTCAAATGTGTAGTCGTTATCCGAATAATTGGCTCCAGTACTAATTTTTACAAAGCTTTCGTTCCCATCTGTTAGGGTAACACTTAAATCTCCCAGATGCGTATTAAAGGAACCAACACTGTAAGACGCTCGAATTCTATTTACCGTATTCTCTTCCGTTAAAATATTGATTCCCCCACCTAGCGCATCTGATGCGATATCTACTGGCAAAACGCCTTTATAGACATCTACTCGACGCAGCCCTGTTAAAGGTAGTGTGGCTATATCCGTTCCCGGAAACAAAAACTCAATAGGTACTCCATCTACAAAAGTGCGTATTGCGGTTCCATTTAATCCATTTATGGATACATCCGCGGCATCACCCAAAGAACCCGATCTTCGAATTCGAACCCCAGAAATTTTATCCACCGCATCTGCAAGAATGTTGGTCTGGGAAACTACATCAGCAAGTTCAAAACTACCAATGGTTATGGCTTTTTGTTCCTGCTGGGTTGAAGCTTTATCTCCTTGAACTATTACTGCATCCAAAGCCTGTACATTTTCTACCAGAGTAAAGTTCAACTCAATATCTGAAGTAACCTCTACGGTTTGTGTAATGGTCTCATACCCTAATGATGAAACTGTAACTACATATTTGCCTCTTCTGACATTATCTATGAGATACCTGCCATTTTCGTCAGCTACAGCATATTTATTGTTCTTATCCAATAGGACATTGGCAAAAGCTATAGGTTCGCCGCTTTCCGCTTTCACTGCACCAGTAATAGCAACTCTATTTTGAGCAAAAATTGTTACTGGAACAAGTAGCAATAAAAAGAAGAGTTTTTTCATTTTAAGGTCGGTTCTACATTTTGAGGAGTAAATCTATTACTTTATTTTTATTTAGAATAAATAAAAATAATAATATTGGGAATACCCTTCTGTACTCTATTTGGTTATTAATTATTCAGGTTTTGAAAAACTTTGTAAGACTGGCTCAGATTGCTCTTCAGGTTTGCCTATGGTTGCATATTGCTTTTCTTTCTTATTTACAATTTGCATAGTTCCTTTCTTTCTTTTGAGATAATATTGGGAAACAAGCAAACCAAATACACCGATGATAATCCAAGTTACATCAACACTAAAGACATAATAGTTTTGATTTAAAAGCGAAACCCAGAACCAATCCCCGGTAACAAGACCATTGGCCAAAGGAATACAAAGACCAAGAATACTTCCCATTATGATATAGCTTCTATTTAATTGGCGATAATCATTCCAAAAAAGACCGATTACCGTAAACACCAACCAACTTGTAAAGAATATGGAATTAACATAAAATACCCGGCCGGACATGTCTATAGGAACCAATTTATTGCCTATAAAAATCATAGCCAGTGCAGGAAACATAGAAAGGCAAATCGCCAAATACATCTTGGTTACTCTATGATGGAACCTGCGTTGCTTATCTGTATATGTTGGTTTATCCCTTGCAGTGCGCCAAATCATTACACCACTTATGATAATGTAGCAGGTAATCATGGCCAATATGAAGTAGATGATTTTTAGAAAAATACCACCATAGGTGGCATAGTGCAGTTTGATCAACACTGCCAATGTACCTTTGGCATAAGATCTTGTGATAGGTTCAGTGGCATCCAACAACTGACCATTTTTATAGCTGTAAATAAATATTCCGTCTCCTCCAATACCAGTATGGTCATCAACCCGCACTCCTATGGTCCCATCTTCCTTTCCGAAATTGTTAGTGTATAAATAGGTAACTTCTGCATCGGGATACGCTTCATTTACTTCTTTGTAAATTTTGTTGAAAGTACTCCCATCATTTATTACCAAAGCGTTTTCGTCGTACTTCATTCCAGCTCCAGGTCTTACTGCCTCAATAACCTGGGAAGTATCTCCATTAAACATTAAAAAAGCACTTGGAGCCAACAGTAGAATAGAGAGCCCCAACAAAGCTCCGGTTATTGCATATATCAATTGAAAAGGTAAGGTGATTACCCCAAGTGAGATATGACCGTTGGTCCATATCTGTTTCCACTTTCCTTTTGTAGAAAAAGCATAGAACTTGTTCACTATGTTTTTCCAATGGGTAAGAAGTCCCGTGAAAATGGCAAAAAGAAAAAAGAAGGCGACCAACCCTGACAAATAAATCCCCACTACTGGTATTTGATGGAAATAGTGCAGTTCATATATGGTACGGGCCATATGGGTTTTTTCTTCCGTACCATCCGAAAGAACTTCATATGTTCTAGGGTTTACTGCAGAATGGAAACGTTGGGTGTTTCCATCGGCATCTTTTGTACCTCCATAAAATTCAATTAGAGGGTTTTTATCATTTGGAGGTACCATTCCAAAGGTAGCATCGGTATCAAAATTTTTAATATCACGCGAGACCACTTCGTATACCTTATCATAATCAACCTTTTCTGGTTCAATAGCATCAATTCTAGCTTCCGGATTTTCCCATTGATAGAGTTCGTCCATGAACAAGGCAACCGCACCTGCATAAAAACAAACGAAAAGGGCAAAACTGATTACAATACCAGAAACGGTATGGGTATGGAACATCACATTATGTAATCTTGGTTTAAGTGCTTTCAGCTTCATGTTTATCGGTTATTGATTAAGGTAGATTATCGCTCCAAACAAAAGACTTAGCAATAGATATAGACCCCAAGTTTTCCATCCATTTTTTATCATAAAGGCAATCACCAAAAGAGCAGCCCATAGAATAAATGAGGTATATCCTGTGGTTATGACCAAAGCTCCTTTCGATTCCAACATTGAACCAATAGCGTTGTGAAAGAGAATAGTCACCAAAAAACCACCCAAAATTCCAGCAGTAATTTTCAAAAACCGTTGCCCCCCAGATGATAGATACTTAGTATTAGCTGGCATTTTACAAGATGTTTTCTATTAGTATTGACAGTAGACTTAACCCAATCAAGAGATATGCGAATTTTTTATGCAACGGAAGTAAAATGATAATGACACTCAATCCAAACATCAACACCATAAAAAAAATGATAAGCCCAGTTGCCCACCCAAACTGATACACCAAAATCGTATTGGCCAAAATAAACAAGCCATACGCACCGATTCTAAGTTGCTTTTCTCTCCCTTGTGTCTTAGCCGCTATCTCAGAAAATTGGACAGGAAAATGTTTTGATTTTGAATACAGAAAAAAACAGCCAAAAAAAGTCAATAGTATTCCCATGATTTGTTGTAGAGGTTAGGTGCGACATAAACCACCAAACAAACTTAATCATTATTTTTATTCAATCTAAATAAATTTATATTAAGCTAGTGTTATCAAGAACTGTCCTGAAAAAAAGAGAAATCACTTATAAGTTTTGTAGATGAGCTGTAAAAAAGAAAAAGCTCTCATGTTTGAGAGCTTTTGTGCGGATGAAGGGAGCATAAACCCCTCAATATTGATTATATTCCCACCCCTACATTTTCTCATTGCAACCATCAAGTATTCTGCTTTATTCATTGCATTCAATACTTTAAAAGAATTTAAATTGATTGAATAAAGTAGAAAGGAATATAAAAACGGTTGACAAATCGTTGACAATAGAAGAATATTGATTAACTTGTGCGTGTTCAAATGCATCTAAAATGGCAACCGTCAAATATTCACTTTCCGGAAGACCCGAAAACGCATCCATTAGGATTTCCCTCTCCGCTGGACGGGGGACCACCTTAAAGGCTTCCACAGGTTTTTACACCAGAAAAGAGTTTTGGTCATTTACTAGAAAAAATGGCAAGGAGGTGAACAACGGCCATTTCAAGAACACCATAGATGCCAAGACCAAAAAGATAAAGAACGACCTCATCAAACTGGAAAGGTACATCTTGGATTCTTACAATGAGGCCCAGGCGGAAGGGAACAAGGTCAACAACGATTGGCTCAAGAACAAGATCGGGGTGTGTTTTGAAAGGACATCGGATTCGGGCGACAGCGAAAGCGTGACCGATGCCATTCAGGGCGTATTGGACAATGCGGATGTCCGTGAGAACCAAAAGGGAGGGATTGGGCTTTCCAAGAGCAGAAGGAACGACTATATCGCTCTTAAAAGGATATGGTCCGAGTTTGAGGGCCACTCACCTATCAAGGTCAAGGAGGTCAACGTCCCTATGGGAAAGAAGTTCCTTTCCTTTATGCTCAAAAAGAAAAAGTACTCCAAGGGGTACGCACAAAGGATGATGGGAAACCTAAAGACGGTATGCTATGATGCCCAACTCAATGGGATACGGACCTCATCGCAACTCAAGAAGATAAATTCCCGCCAGATAAAGAACGACCATATCATCTTCCTTAAACCTGAAGAACTTGATTTGATAAAAAGGGCCAACCTTTTGCACGAAGGACAGCAAAATGCCCGTAAGTGGTTGCTTTTGGGATGCTGGATAGGCCAAAGGGGAAACGACCTTTTGAACTTGACGGAAGAAAACCTAAAGGAAAAGGACGGATTCAGATATATCGAACTCAAACAGCAGAAAACCGACAAAGTTGTAACCGTCCCGATACTTCCAGAGGTGGAAGAGGTGATTCATAGCGGATGGCCCAGGAAAATCTCACTGGTAAAGTTCAACGAACATATCAAAACGATAGCCAGGATTGCAGGGGTTACGGAAATGACCAAAGGAATAAAGAACAACAAGGAAACAAACCGCAAGGAACTGGGAACATATCCCAAATATGAACTATTGGCAAGCCATGTCTGTAGACGTTCATATTGCTCCAACATGTATGGAAAGATGCCAACACCTATAATAATGCAGGTAACCGGACACAGTTCAGAACGCAGTTTCCTCACTTATATCGGTAAAAAGGGTACGGATTACCGTGATGAATGGATGAGGTTCATAGAACTAGAGAAGGCAAAGAACAAAAAAGAACCCCAACTGGAAATAGTAAAATCAAAGTCTAACTAAATAGAAGAGAAATGAATCAAAACGCTTCAACCCGCATTTTGGAAAAGGACGTTACAGAAATCTATGAAAGGAAGGAAAATGAACTTCGGGCCATTAAATTGGAAATAAGAAAGAAACTTACAGCGATAGGATATAAATTATAGAAATATGGGATTAAATTATAAAACCATGCCTAATTGGTCTGCAGATGCTTGGGAAGAACTTGATAAACGAGTAACAGAGCAGGAAAGGGTAGGCAAAGAACTGGAAAAAGAATTTTGGAAAGCATTGGAGGATTATGTGAGAAGACAAAAGGCAGAAGAAGTTCTTGTCAAGTCTATGGAATTGAATGTTCATGGAGTAAATAAAAGAATAAACTTAAATTGATTTAGATGGCCCCACTATCCAAGGAAATAAAAAAATTCATATTTGAAAATTGCCCAAAGGAATGGCGCCAATACGTTAATGGTGAAGTCAGTGACTTCTACATAGAGACACTCTATTTGATACACAAAAGACACATTGAAACCAAAAGAGTTAATGAGGGACTAAGGCAACAATTTTTTGATGCGCTTGAAAGAAACATTTATCTCAGCAAACTGGAGAAGGTTCTCAAAGATTCGGTAGAGTTGAATTTTAAAGAAGTTCTGGAAAGAAAGATATTTTTAAATTGACAAATGATAGGCTGCCTAACCGCAGCCTTTCTTATTTTAGGAAAGTGACACATAAAGTTTGTTCAAATGAATTCTAATCTAAATGAACTAAATATATTAATCGATAAGCACTTCAATTACAGAAGCAGAATTCCTTTTAGAAAGTGCAAACCAATAGAGTTGAGAGAAATATTCTCGGTTATGCAGAAATCATTTAAAACCTCTAACGGAAATTGGTCAACAAGACTATTTAAGGAATTTGAAGACCAAAATATAAGATGGTGGGCTAGATATATGATGAAATCTTTTGAAAGAGAATACGCTCATAGAATTAAATCCATAAAGGGATTTGAAAAATTTGTTACAAAAATCAACGAAGTCCATGATTATGATTTAAACTATAGATATGGTTTTGAAAATCATAAACCTATTAAGTTAAAAAAGGATGAAGATTTCTTAGATTTTATAGCGGACTTCAAAAAATTAAAAAAATATCTCAAAACCACGGACAAGGAACTTTCTTACGCTATTCACTTTGTATTTAAAACTGAAAAGAAGTTAAGTACAATAGAACAGTATTTGTCTAAAATGGCCTGAATGGACTTTTTAATCATAAAATTTTGAAAATCAATGATTTAATCCAAACACAATACAATTACTATTATTATTCAATTATTTCATATACCTGATTATTAGATTGTTATATCAAAAAAATGAATTTTAGTAAAGGTAATTCTGTAGGATTCCATTCTTTTAATTTTATACCAATAAAAAAAGGCTAAAGACTTACCGTAGTAAAATCTAAAGCCCTTTGCAATGTAGGAATTCAAAGGTAAATCAAATTTTTCTTGCGGTAGTAATAAGCCATCGGTTAAATTATTTTAAGTAAGAAAAATGCAACAAATTCAAATGGTGGGCATCTCACCTCAACAACTACAAGATGCAATCTCCAATGACGTAAAGACCCAATTGGAGGAACTCAAAAAGAACTTTGAACCCAAAACGCCTACGGAATACCTGACAAGGCGAGAAACGGCAGACCTTCTTAAAGTAGACCTTAGCACTATCCACAACTGGACAAAAAAAGGTAAACTCCAACCTTATGGACTCGGTGGCAAGGTCTACTTCAAGCGCAGCGAGGTCGAATCCTCATTGATTGAACTGTAAACCTATGGCAGCGGTAGTACCAGTACCAGAGATCATGGAATATGACCTGGACACAAACAGATTGTACAAAGAGGTTAAGCACTTCAATTTGACAGATGGCCCTCAACTTTTCTCAAATAGATTGAACATTGGGATAAATCGAGGATTTTCGAGGGCAAACTATGATTATTCCCTTAAGATTTGGCAGGGGAACAAATGGTCCTCACAGATTACAGGACTATTCCCAACACATGACCCAGAGATATTCTATGGTGATACCAGAAGCAAAAGAAATCTTGTAATTGT
Source organism: Flagellimonas ulvae (assembly GCF_049333175.1). Lineage (NCBI taxonomy): Bacteria > Pseudomonadati > Bacteroidota > Flavobacteriia > Flavobacteriales > Flavobacteriaceae > Flagellimonas > Flagellimonas ulvae. The sequence goes on along the minus strand of NZ_CP186325.1, from coordinate 3,487,788 downwards.
AAGGTTCATGAACGGTCAGAAAAAGTTAAGGTTGTACTTCTTCCAAAACTTCTATACAAGACGTTTGACGGAGTTTCTAAAAGTGTTCAAGGAGAACTATTGAAAAGAAGAAAGGGGTGCGCATAACACCCCTCAATTTTGTTCAAATGTATCGGCAACGATAACATGGTAAAAATACCATTTTCTACCCCTAGTATAGTATAGGGTAAATAATGACAAATAATTATCACTTTCATCCTTTGTTCAGATAACATATCAATGACGATTCCAACGGAGTTCATTCTGGATTACAAGAAGGGGAATTTTGTGGATGAAGGAGAACTGAAGATAAAGAACCAATGCAAGCCAAAGGGACTGAAAAAACTCTTTACAAAGAACCACATTTTGAGATTGGAAGTGAACGCAAGGATATTGGACAGGGACTATAAAAAAGGGATAGGTCTGGACACACTTGACCAACTTTTGGACAACCTGAACATCAAATGTGGAATGAAAATAAGCCCTGATTTTGTGAAGTATTCCAAAGTGAGCAAAATACATGTGAAGGACGATGTGGATGTACGGCCGGATAGATTGATGGACGAACTAATGTTGGTTGGACATTGGTCTAGATACCAAAGGGTAAGAAGGGAGAACTCGGTATCCTATGAGTATTTGACCAAAGGTGATAAGATGACAACAACGGTTTATGGGAAACTTGTCCATATGATGAGGTTTTCAGAGGATTACAAGGGACTTGGAATTGATTTCGGGGAATTTCGTGGAGTAACGAGGATAGAGACCAAGTTCGATGATTGGAGGACAGTCAAGACTAGGTTCAATACCAGGAATTTGGAATATATCTTAAAACAGAACAACATAAACTACATAGCCATGAACAACATTTTGAAGAACCAGCCAACTCAGATAAACAAGACCGATTTGAGCAGATTTAAGAGCCTTACGGAGTACAAACACTATACAATGGCTAAAGACCTCAACGAACGTTATAACGGTGATTTAACGGCTATAAAGGCATTTATAAGGAGCCATACGTCAAGACCCAAACACTACTACGATAAGATTGATGAATTCCTTCCAATGGTAAAGGCTCCTCAGGGTACGGAATTGAATGTGATTAGAATGACCAAAGAACAATTAAAAGCGTGATATGGAAGAAGAAAAAGGGTTACAAAAGGTTACAGAATTGGAGCAAATAGTCGATAGGGAGACGTATGATGAGTATTTGAAGAACAACGGCCCATCAAAAGATTTAATGGACTATATCCATGACCAAATGAGCAAGGCCTATATGGAAGATGATATGGACGAATCAGTTTATCATGATATATTAGTTGAAAATTTCAACAAGACTCACCAGACTCAAGAGAAAGCGGATAATATTAGAAATCTAACTTATGAGGTAAACCAACAGATGATAAGCGCCTGTATTCACAATTATGTTAGAAACAATGGATGCTTCCCTCAGGTAACAGCGATTAAAAAGAAAACTGGCTTAAGCCGCACCACCATTTACAGGCATCTGAAACTTGATGACTATGCTCCGGCCGATAAACTGATTAAGGGAAAGTTTGAGGTTATGGCAACAATGGCTTTGGAACAACTATACAAGATAGGCGTTGAGGAAAGAAACCATGCAGCGTTGAAGACCTTCATAGAAATGGTCAATGGAACCAATGGAGTAAAACAGGTAAACAACTACATCCAGATAAACAACCTTAAACTCACAAAAGAGGAATTTGAACAGTTGCCGGATGAGGTTATTGGGGAAATAGAGAACATTATTTCTAGCACATTCATTACTAAAAAGGAAAAAGGAAAATAGAAGTGAATAATTCCCGATATTCCTGAATGGAACAATAACCAAAGTAATCAAAAAGTGATTTTGTGCTAAACGAGAATTGGTCAGAAGAACACGAGAAAAGACGTATTCGTGAACTGAATTCCTTGAAAGAAATAGAAACGGAAATCAAAAAGGCTGAGAGTGAAATACAGAACTTCCAGAAGAGTTTATACTGGGTCGTCCCTACCATAATATTGATATGTTTGGTATTGCCATACTTCCGAGGAAAGTTTGGGGGAAGACCTCTTATTGAAAGTATAGGTTATTTAGAAGGAGTGTTGTTCTGTATTTTGATTTTTTTGGGTGTCTATATCTATACCTTTTATCAATTTAAAAGAAAAAACGAGGATAAACTATTTGAACTGAATTCGAGAAAACGGAGGTTAGAAAATAGAAAATGAACTTGTCAAAACTTGACATTTGGAATTAGAAAAACTCAGTAAAACTTAGTATGCGAGAAAGTAATTACAAGGTAACTATAGATAATCTGGGACAGGCACCGAAGAAGTTTTTTCGAACGATTGATAAAGGATTTTTTAAAACTAATGCCTGATAAGTGTAAAATTTTTGATAGAACATTTGGGGTTTTACAAATTCTTGTAGGGATTGTAATAGGGGTTTTCCTTATCCCAGATTTATTGCCATTAATTAAAAAGTCAGCCTTTTTGTTACTGGAGCCTGGCGCACCGTTTGTGAAACATGGGCTGTATGAAGATTGGTTCATGCAAACTATTGGTTGGACTTTTTCCATTCTTCTATTTCAAAATGGAAGAGCGTTTTTAAGGTATAGTAAGAAAACCTCCTGAACCTGAAATCAAAAACCTCAGAGTAACAGAATGAACACCTTTACCTACCCATAAAAAAGCAATGGAATCTTACGCAAGACCAAAACACCTCAACATCAGGAAAAGGGAGTTCAATGGAAAGCCGATAAAGAACACCAGACGTGTGGAAAGGGTGCTCAAACTCATCAAGTTCCTCTCTGGGTTCAAAACCATCAGGGAGATAAAAAACCACCTTGAGATCCATGAAAAGAGTGTCCAGAGATACTTAAACCTATTGGTGCAACTAGGTTTTGACGTTGAGGTGAGGATGGGCAAGTACCACGCCTATCGGATTACCAACATAAAAGAATTTTTTGAAATTGAATAATCATGGACTTTTTGGGGCCATAATATTTTCTTTTCGGTTTTATTTAAAATGTGTACAATCTGACTATGTCGTTTGCCTCAAGTTGAGAATTATACTCATACAGTTCGCATAAAAGTTGTGTTAACGCGTACATAGGAGCATCCCTTTGGATTCCTATGGAATGGTAATAATCGACAACGTTGTTCTTTGTGCTATGCACTTCCAATAATTTTGATATTACATCTTCAGGTTCACTAAATTCCGTTCCGTACACATAGTATCCCGTATCTTCAACAATTATGTTTATCTCATTATCATTTGGCGATATGTTCCTATCCTTGGCGTATTCTGCCTGTGGCCTATTATAAAAATGAATGCTGAAATTGTTGGCGCAATCATTTCCGTCTTGGCCAAATGATTTGATTGTACATAAAATGGTTATTAATGTCATAAAGTGTTTTCCCATTTGGTTTGGTTTTAATCATCTCATAAATCTAATCTTTACATTCCTTATAGTACCATTCGTACAATGTTCGTACGTCGATATTTTTTCACCTTTCGTCTATTACTCCTATGTTTTTCAATACTTTATCGATTAACTCACTATTATTATATCGTTAAAATGCTAGCAAATAACCAACCGAAAAAACTACCAATCAATGGATTTTACCCTATTCAGTCAAATTGATTACGGATCAATGGTTATAAAAATCATCTGTGGACTATTGGCCTCTGCAGTCTTTTTGTACATCTTGTTCATTGCACTTAAGCCAAAATTGAAAATATCCGAGTGGGTGTGTATTTATGAAGAAGAGAAAGAAGAAAAGGATGAAAATGGTAAACCAGTTAAAAAAAATACAGTTTGGTACGAGTTCAAAGTGGTCAACAGGTCCCTTTACAATGCCTATGACGTGAGGTTCAGTTTAAACCTTAGAGTGCCGTTCATCGTAAATTCGAATAAAGTGAACCATAATATCCTTCCAATTGAAATGCGAGAGGACTATCTACCTTACATTCCCAGGTACAGAAGGGCTAAAGGATTTGCAGAACATGCTATCATAGTTGGTACGAAACATGACATCATGACCGACATAAATACGGCCAATCTTGACTATGAACTGACAGTTATAGCAAAGCATGGACTGAGTAACATGACCTCCATAGCTTACAAGCGTTTTGAGTCAAAAAGTTGTGTTAAAAAGGGCCATGAATTCATCTTTGGCAAGAGTTTGGATACCAGAGAAGTATAACATTTGAACGAATAATGCGACTGTTACATTGATTTTGATAATAACATAAATTATCTTACGTTTGAATAATAAAACTTATACCACTATGGAAGATTCTAGGCGATAAAAAGAGAACCTACACTCTAGCCAAATTGAACTGAACATCTTTTTTAAGATGAAAAGATATGACTAAAGCCTCCTGTAAAAGGGAGGTTTTTTAGTTTGAAATTATGTTTTTCAAACCGATAAAAAGGAGATGGTTAGAAAAATAATTATTGATTTTGAAATCAAAATCAGGAATATTCTTCAGTCTAATTACCATTAAATTTTATAGTTTGTGAAATTGAATTAAAAATAGTGTTACAATTTGTAATTTTTTTCTTACCTTTTTAAACCTTCCCCCACATTAATATATTAACCAAAAAATAACCAGACCATGAGAAAAAAATTCGCTTTTCTTTTTTCCCTGTTGTTGTTTTCTTGTTCCAGTGAAGATAAAGTAGATAGCATCAATACCGGCGAAACTCTTAATGACGGGGATACTAACAATACTGTCAGTTTTAATGTAGTACTCCAAAAGAATTCCTATTCACCTTACGAAGTAATCAATTTTGACATTGATACCAATGTTTCACTAGACGGATTAGAAATTGGAGGGTTTTTTGATGGGCAAGAAGTCATAATTAATAGAAACCCTGCAGGTAACTACTCTTTCTTTGTACCCAACCTGAATTCAGGTAGTTATGTTTTAGAGATAACTAGCAACAACTCACTGTATAGTGATTCTAGAACAATATCATTAACTGAATTCCAAGACATCCCTGACCCTGAAATTCAAGTATCTAGTTTTATCGATACTTTCCAATCTTTTAGTATCGATTCAAACCTCGATACTGAAAGTGAAGAGTACATACGAAATGAATATGCGGAGACATTGCTTGCATTCTTTGAACAGGAGGTGCAAAATCTAAGTCCTCAGGAACTTCAAGAACTAGCAAATTACATTTCTGTAAATGACATTGGTCTTGATTTGGGTGAGTCAACGATTTCTTTGAAAACCAATAATTACGAATTAGTTAGAAGACTTTCTGGAAGGCTTCTATCTAAGCAAGGAGTAATGGCAACATTGATAGGAGCGCTAGGAGTTTCCCTGATTATTCCGGATGTTACCGTTTCAAAGGCACTTGCTGCAGGTTTGGCAGTTAGTTTGGTTTATAATTTAATCGAATTGCTGAAGATTGAAGAAGAATTAATTGATGCTATTTTCATACCAATAGAATCTTTCTTAGATGAAGGAAATGCCAATAAAGGAAAGCAAAACAAAAAAGACAATGTATTCTTTATTTCGGGAAGGCCAAAAACCTTCAATATAAGGACAAGGGGAAGAAGACTTGTACAGGATGATGTGAATCACCCCAGTGATTTAGTTTCGTCTGCCGCAATCTCTATTGGTAGAGCGAAATTTGTTCATTTTCAAATTAACTCTCAAATGGATGCGTTTACTTCTTTATTTGGTTCCGAACCTGGTTTAAGCGAGAATCGTACATTCGACCCTGTCTTTCTCCCTACCGAGAGGTCTTTAGTAGATGTAGATTTGCCAATTGAGTCTTTTACAGTTTCAAATACCGGAAACGGTATATCGTCCGCGATAAATGGTCAAAATAATATGTTAAGCATTACTCTTGACAATGGGTCTGCGTATTTTGAACCTACACAGATAAATCCTGTTGTCATTTTTAATGATAGTGTCTTTAGATTTGAATACGATCTTGGCGGGTTCTTGTTTTCAAAGTTTGCTCTTGTTACATTTATTAATAACACAAATACCTCTTTTAGTAATTGTGGTTCTGGAACCTGTAATCCAAATGGTTGGTCTACATCTTTTATCGTAAATGGACAGGTAACTGAATTGATTCCTCCGGGAGGGCGCGTAACTGTAGAGGTGGAATATGGCACTTATAGTTGGAACATTACTTTTGGTAATGGCCTTGCTGGTGGTACAAGGGTTACGGAAATCAATCCTCCAATCACTACTAGAGAATCGGGTGTGCAACAATGTTGTAATGTGGGGGCAAAGTCCTCAAATATTGATACTAAACAACTTCTTATTGATTAATCAAGTTTTTTCAAATATGTAGATAAGGCTTAGACCAAGAAAATATCATCATGTTTTCGCTTTGTTCAATAAATAATCCTGGTCGATAATCCACCCATCGATGAGTGAGTAAACTTCTTTCTCAATGCGGAAATTATTTACTTTTTTCACTTTGTTCAACCAAACTAAAATAGTCAAGGCCTCTGGTTCAGTTTTGACAATTACATATGTACGCTCAATTGTCTTCCAAACTTCTTCACCTCTTGGAACCCTTCTCAAAGCATACCTGACCTTTTCCTCTTTTTTATTCTTAATCTTAGCATCTTTTACTCTATGGATTTTATTGGGGAAGGATCTGTTGAAAGATATAATTTTATCTATGTCCGCAAGTGTGGTTTCAACTGCGTCATTGATTTCCGGCAAAAATTCTTCTATGAATACTTCAAATGCTACAGTAATTATTTCAGGGTCACTGTCGTACATACCTCCCTCATATTCCGGATCAAGTCCCTCACCAAGTAGGTGCTCATAGTAATCGACTGAAGGTTTGGCTTTATGGAAAAATCTATTCTTAAAATAACCCCGGTCAATGAATTCATGTTTATCCCAATCATAATAGGACCTTTCCAAATAATGCAATTGGAAATATAGTTCATAATGCCAATTGTCAAAATTGGGATAAGGACTTTCTTCTTGTGCCTTTAGAATTTTAATTCCATCTCTAAATTTTATGGTAATAGGGACCAATGTGGCTTTTATAAGCTCATCAAATTCCAAAACTTTATTTTTAAACTCTCTGGGATATGTCAAGACACTCGATTGATGATTTGATTGTCAATTGCTAGAAAAAAGTTATTTGCTTTTTTAAAGGCTTTATTTAACTCTTCTATTTTTGGGTTTATTGTCAATAAATCAGTAGCATTTGAGTTTACTAAAAGTTTCAACTCGTTAACCTGATCTTCAACTTGATAGACAAGGTTTTTAAAATCATGAAGTTTGTAAAACGTTGATTTATCAAGGAACGCCTTGTAGACATATAAATGCTCTTCAAGGTTTATTACCTGTTGCGTCATTGTGGTCATATCGACTCCCCAAAAGGAGGTTTCGGTGTACTTTGAATCATAATTCTCAATTTTTTCTGCCACTACTTGTTCAACTACTCTCCTAACCTGGTTTCTTAATCGATACGTGGTCTCTAGGACTTTCGGATAAATTTCGTCCGTTTTTTTGAATTTGTTTAGTTGTCTTTCCTTATTGACTTCCAATAACAGTTTCTTTCTCTCAAATGTTTCGTCTACTTTGAGCTTAATGAGATTAGTGACTACCTTTTTCAAAATGAATACACCTATTCCAAAGACCAAAGCAGAAACACCAAACTGAACCAATAAAGAATTCAAAATCTCTTTCGTTAGCATTTAAACTTTATTATACCGTTTTAATCTAAAGTACTAAAAGTTTAAACTCAGAAGACCGCTTGCAAATTTTTAATTGCTCAACTTGAGTCAAGAGACCTCTTTATTTCCTTTTTCGAAATTATCAGGAAATAGTTGCCAACTAGTTGACAGTTTAAAACAATAAAAAAACCTTAACTATTGATAATCAAAAGTTAAGGCTTGCTTAATGGTGCGGCTGAAGGGAGTCGAACCCCCACGCCTCGCGGCACTTGATCCTAAGTCAAGCATGTCTACCAATTCCATCACAGCCGCAATTTCAAAATTTTAATGAACTTTTCTTGTTTAAATCCTAAGTCTAGAAGAAATCTAGCGTGTTTTTATAAAAATCTAAAAATCAGTAGTATAGATTTTAAACAAATGATATGTTTTGAATGAATTTGGTGCTTTTTCAACTATTGTTGGACCTATGTTGTACCTGCAATGGTAATCAATGGTTTCAAAAGATTACCAGAAAAGGTTAATTACCGAAACCACTAAAAAAGACCATGAATGGGACACTTGAGTAACAGAAATTGCATTTTATTCAGCTCGTCTCAAAAAATGGCCGTTTCTTGGCACTGGGAATTTTAGGAAATATACTGTAATTAAAATCTATTTGTGTTATAGATTCTTATTATTTGGTTGGCTTTGAAAATCCATAATATTCCAACCCTTCAATGGGATACAGTCGTTCTTTGGGAAAGGAGTCGAATCTGTATTCTGTAAGTTCAAAACTGTACACCTTATTCTCTTTCTTCTTTGGGCTTTTCAATTGGATGGTGACCTTACTGGGCAAGTAAGTCCCTACCGAAGTTTCTTTTCTTTCATATCTGGCCGTAGCATGCTGCATTCCCTTGGGCATCGGCAGGAAAAAATCATTGATAGTAACTTCTAATAGGTCAATGAAGTTGTTAGAAGGATTGATATACACCAGCATCCTGTCATATTGCTTGTTGGGTTCTTCCCTGCCCCAGGTTACATAAACCGTTTCGTATTGAATGCCATCGAGTTCTTTTGTTCCTGCATATTTTACGATTTCGGCTTCTGGAAGATGTAAAGGTGCTTCTAATAAATAATGATAAGTGGCCAATCCCCACAGATATCTATCGTGTTCGTGCCGTCTCAAATAATCGCTACCATTTTCTCGCTCATAGCCTTCCCAAGATTGTAGGCCCATAATCGTTCCTTCCTTTCGCCCTTCAAGATATTCCACCTGTCCGTCAAAGCTGTTGGTCGCAAAGCGAAGTTTCAAGTCGTTGTTGTTGTTTCCAGGGAAAGCGTTCATAGGCATTAATAGCCAAATCCCTTTCCAATTAAAAAGCGCATTGGCTTCGTAAACTTCTGTTGTCGCAAGTTTATCATATCCCATTGCTGTTTTTGCATTGCGCAGTAAGTTGCGTCCTTGTTCTTCAAGATTAGCTGTGGTATTATTCTGCAAATAATCAGTACGTAAATCGACCGATTTGCAGGACTGGCTAAACAAAGCCAGGGCCAATAGCGATAATAAAATGTAGTTTTTCATAGTGGTTCTGTTTTAGGTTTTAAAAAAATCTTGAAATGGCTATCCTAAGAAAGCTGTCCTGTTGGAAATTGGACAGTATCAGTTCTGTGTCATCGATATTCGAAAAAATACGTGCCTCAACTTCAGCAGTCCAATTGCTTCCAAACCTTCTGGATGCTTCCAAGCTGAAAATTGTACTGCTCTGCTCCAAATCCTTGATGCCACCAAAAAGAATTGATGTGTCCTGTATATCATTGAAGGCGATTCGGATTCCGAAGAACACATCGTTCTGCAGCGTGGTCAATGCCAGTTCGTCCCGTTCATCGTAGAGATATTCCCCAAGAATACCGATGTCCAATCCGTTGCCGTCAATGTTGCTAAAGGTGTATTCGAGTCCAGCTGCAAGTGCGAAAAAATTCTGTGCATCGGCGTGGCGATAGATAGATTCCAGTTTCCAGAGAAAGGCATTGTGTGTTACCTGTAAATCGAGGCCTGTTTGATGAATGACCGGATAAAAAGCATCAATATCTCCCGTAGGCGTAAAAATGAACAAAGGTTCACGGCCATTTCCGTAGAAATGGGACAAGCCAATATCAAAAGCTCCGATGTAATATTTCCATCGTACGGCGAAATCCTGCCGCCATTCTTCCGCACCGCTCTCATACCCCAAATCGTCTTGGTCTATCACGCTGCCAAAACGTAAGCGACCTTCTGCACCTGCAAACGTGCGTTCGCGGTGATACGGCAGGTAGAAAAAATTGAAGGTGCCCACTTTATTGGTAATCAAGCTGAACTGCACCATAGGTTGCCCCAGTTTTTCCTCTCCATCAAAGGTTTCGACGGCATCGGTCTGGTTGATGATATCGACCAAATGGTTGCTTTCGATTACGCCCCAAAAGATTTTTTTAAGACCAACGCTCAGCTCCCAATTGTTTTTGGCTTTTTGGTAGTAGAGCTGGCGTATGTCCCAATGGGTACGCTCGTCGTCCCTATCCCATCGAAAGAATCCCTTAAAATTTATGCTTTCATAGCCCTTGTTCCAATCTGCCGAATACTCTGGACGAAAGGCGATGGAAGGATAATGGTCTTCCTGTCCATCGAATTGGGCATCGTCATAGAAATAGCGGTATTCGCCCTCGACCTTTAGCTCCACATCGTGGGAGACTTTTTTGTCCGGTTCTTGGGCAAATCCCATCAGCGGCAGTAGGATTACAATAAGATATATGATACTATTCTTCATAAAATGTTTTAGTGCCAAAGAGCCATAGTATTGAAGGGGGATACAACTCCATCTTGTTTCACTCAACAGCTATGGCCTTTGGACTTCAGTAAAAACCACTGGGCGTTCCAATATTGACGGGAAAGTGAATTTCCTTCAACGCCCAGTAGCAACCAACCAACTACCAATCAGTTACGTTTAACTTCCTGCACGTTTAAGTGCCACTTGCGAAAAATCCTCATCTTGTAGCCCTACATCAAAATTGTAATCGCTGAATTCCAAGGTGGTCTCCTTATTGCTCTGGTGATTAACCATAGTAAGTGTTCCGGCTCGCCAGAATTTATCTTTGTAAAGCTTGTAATCCGAATAGGTCAATGTCTTTAGCAAGGCGTTCTTCCGGTCGTAGAATTCTATTTTTTCCAAGCGATATCCCTTGTCCTTATTATAGGTAGCGATACGCCGAGTGTAGCCGGATTTCGGGTCCACCGGGTCTTGCTCGACATCTAACATCGCTCCATTCTCCTTTAGAAATTTGTATTCATATTTTTCAACTTCCTGTGAGGACAAATCCTCATAGGCAAATTCACTTCCCACAAACGGTCCTGACTTGTTGTTTGACGATATGCGCTTTACCCTTGCAATTGATGGTAGGTACAACCATTGGTCATCACTGCCCACTTTATGGGTAAAGGTCAGTGTAGCCGTTCCCTTAACATCCTTGGGACTGTTGAACACGATGAGCGATTTATCGCCATCTTCGGTCAATTCCAAAGTCTTGGTTTCGAGGTAACGTTCCGAGGTCTGACCGTTTTTGTTTTTTAGGGTCATCTTCAACTGTACAGTTGAGCTTCCGAAGCCTAAATCTGCCTGTTCGGCTGCTTTAGCGACTTCCAAACCTTTGGCTTCGGCACTTTGTGAATACGTTTTCACGAAAGTGAAAACTAATGCTATACTTATTACTATTTGTTTCATTGTACGTATTTTAATTATTTGAGTTAAACTGTGGTTTGAGTTCCTTGACTGAAACATTTTCTTTTTCATCCTTACTCACCAGAATTAGAAGTGCGGGTAAGAGCAAGAAATCGATTATCAATGCTGCGGTAATAATGATGACCGTAATCCTGGCCATATAACTGTTAAGGGCGAAAGGCGATGAGGACAGTACTGTAAAACCGGCAACAAGTACTATGGTTGTAGTGACCAACGCACGACCCACGGTCTCGAAAGCATAGACCACGGCGGCGCGGGAACTGTAGCTTAACTCCCGTCTTGCCCTGAGGAACTTGCTCATAAAGTGTACGGTATCGTCCACTATGATACCCAAGGTCATTCCGAAAACAATCACCATTCCCGTATTAATAGTCCCTTTATAGAGCCACCATAACCCAAAGCCTACCAGTACTGGTGCTACATTTGGAATAATACTCAGCAACCCTAATTTGAAATTGCGCAATGCCAGCATTAAGACCAATGAAATGAGGATGAGCGCGATGATATTTCCGTTGAACATACTATCGGCCTGACGGAAGCCCAGTTTTGAAAACATCAAGGTGGGACTTACACCAATAGAATGCATAGCTTCGGGTGTGTTGTCCTGCAACCACTTTTCGGCTCGTTCTGCAAAAGCAATCATTTCTACGCTACTGTTATTTGCAAGCGTCGCGGTTACCCGAGTTTCTGATTTATCCACATTGATTTGATTGTTTAAATCAAGGCCGAATGGAAGTGAAAGCTCGTAAAGCAAAAGATATTGGGCAGCTTCCTCACGATTATTCGGTACTTTATAATAGGCCTGGTCATCACCGTGCATCGAGCGGTTAACTCTTCTGGCGACTTCACTAAAGGCATTGACGTGTACTACTTCGGGTTGGTCTTCGAGCCAATTTTCAAATGCATTCAGTTTTTGCAAATATTGTGGATTGTTGATACCACCGCTTTCGCCTGAGCCTACAGAGAATTCGACGTTATAAAATCCGGTGAGGTTTTCGTTGATGAAGTCACTATCCTTTCTAAACTGTACCGAGGTGTCAAAGTACTCTACAAACTCATCATTAAAAACGTTCAGAGAGCCGAGATATGCCAGTCCGGCAATAATCACTAAGGAAATTGCGGTAATTCTTTTGGGCTTACCAACCACCCATAACCCAAGATTGGTGTACCATCCCAATTTTTCTTCTTTCTTCTCGATACGTTTCTTTTTCCAAAGTGGGAAAATGGCCATTAGTGCGGGCAACAAGGTTGTGGAATAGAGGAATGCCATTGTCATCCCGAAAGCCACAATATTGCCCAAGTCCCAGAATGGCGGAACGTCTCCAAAATTGAAGGTCAAGAAACCAATCACGGTTGTGATACTGGTAATGAAAACTGGCATAAAATTGAGGCGCATACTCTCCACGAGTGCATCTTTTTTCTCATACCCTTCTTTACGTACTTTTTGCAGATAGGTAATAAGAATATGGATACTATCTGCTACCGCAAGTGTTAATATCATCGTAGGGAAAACTGCGGATGGCGGTGTCAATTTTATACCCAATAATCCTATAAAGCCAAAGGCACTCATAAACGAAAACATAAATACGAGCAATGTAGAGAACATCGCAAAGATGTTGCGTGTAAGCACCAAGGTCAGCACCATCACGATGAGTATCATTAAACCGACCCGAGCAAAATCAGATTCAGAATGTTCAAAAAACGCAGTGTTGAGCGGTACAAGACCAGTGGTATAGACATCAAATTCGGGATGCCTTTCTTTGAAGTTAGCAATCATCTCACGGGCTGCCTGTGTTACTTTAGGGATTTCAACGGCACTGTCCTCTCCTGGTAATCTAACAGTTACGTTGATGGCCGTAACGCTTCCGTCTTCGTTGATGAGACGATGGATGAGCAACGGCTCTTTTAAGGCGATTTCCCGAATTTCTTTAATTTCGGCATCACTCTTATTTGCCGATTCATAGGATAGGTCATCCACGTACAGGTCATCGCCTTCGGCACGGGTGTGCTGAAAGTTGGTTACGGCATCGACACGCGAAGAGAAAGGTGTATTCCAAGCCTCGGCGGTCAATTCCTCAATAGCAACGAGGTTATCCTTAGTAAAAACGTTTTTGTTCTTAGGCGCAAGCACAATGACAATATTGTCATCCTTGGTGTATTTGTCCTGTAGCGCATCAAAGGCTTCAAGTTCGGGATTGCTTTCTGAAAAGAAGACGTGATAATCACCGTCAAATTGCATTTTGCCCTGCGAACCAAGACCCACCGCCAAAAAAATACACGCTACAAGTACTAACCATTTGTAGCGGATTACAAACTTCGCCCATTTTGTAGCGAAAGTATTTCCAGCTTTTTTAATTGCATTCATATAAATATTGGTTTAGGTTAAAAATAGTTGACCAGTCGTCTATTATATAGGTAAAAAAATTTAGTTCAATATTCGTTTCACCATCATCACAAAATTATCAATGGGATAACAGCTGTTCAACTCCTTCATACTCACCATTGCACCGCGACCGGCATCTTCCAAAAAATTCACAAAATCAATCGCCTTGACACCGTCATCTATCTCTCCGTATTCCTGTCCTTCTTCCACCACTTCGGCGATATGGGCTTTTACCATATCTGTCTTTTGTTCTATGGCTTTTCGTATAGCTTCGCTGTGCTCGCCCATCTCATTGGCCAGATTACAGCCCATACAACCCATCTTACAGTCAAATTCTTCTTTGATAATATGCGCACGATATTCGTATAAATTGATGATGCGTTGTTTGGGACCTACCGATGTATTTGTCAATTGCTCCAACGCAGGCGGAAACATTTGGTTGAAATACATATCGATGGCCTTGACCGCGAAGTCTTCTTTACTATCAAAATAAAAATAGAACGACCCTTTGGGTACTTGGGCCGCATCTACAATATCCTTGACACTTGTTGCATTATAGCCCTTGCTCCAAAGGAGTATCATCCCCTTTTCAATAAGGTGGTCGGCTTTAGCTTCGTGCTTCTCTGTTTTGGACATATTGTGAAATTTCGAAACAAATATAAAATAAAAAATTGACCAGTCGTCTAGTAAATTTGTATTTTTGTTAAAATTATGATGTTGAATGGCAAAATCATTACTCTTCCTGCCAGATATTTCCGGCTTTACCCATTTTGTGCAGACCACCGAGGTACAGCACAGCGAGCACGTCATTGCCGAACTTTTGGAAGTACTGATTGCGGCCAATACGCAGAATATGCGCTTGGCCGAAGTCGAGGGCGATGCCCTCTTTTTTTATAAGGAAGGGGAGATTCCCTCCCAGGAAAAGCTGCTCGCCCAGGTAGAATCAATGTACGCCGCCTTCTACAGCCACCTGAAGATGATGGAGACCAATCGCATCTGCCCTTGTAGAGCCTGTGCGGCAGCTCCCGACCTACAGTTAAAAATCGTACTGCATTGCGCAGAGCTGCAATTCATCACGGTACAGGGCAACCGGAAGCCCTTCGGTGAAGCGGTAATACAGGCGCACCGCCTACTTAAAAATTCGATTGACAATGATAACTATGTGCTGTTGAGCAATGACTTGGCCGATGAAATTGGACTCTCTCTACAATACGAAAGTATGTTGTTTCGCTTTCGCGAAAGCCAAGAAACCTATGATGGTGTACAAGTTTCATTTCTGTATGCGGAAATAGATGCTTCAAAACTAAAATTGTACGGCTTCGAGCCACCGGAAACCGTGTTGACCAATAGGCCCCCGAATTTTTCTATGGAACGTCAATTTAGTATTGATACCTACGAACTTTTTGAGCTAATCACGAATTATCGCTATCGGCATCTATGGGTAGACGGTGTCGACGAGTTCGTCTTCAATGAAAACGAAGTCACAAGGGCGGGCACGGAACACGTCTGTGTCATTAATGGAAAACATCTCAACTTTACCACGGTAGTCAAGGATGTTCCCGTGCACCAACTTGTATACGGGGAACTAACCACGGACCCACCCCCTGTGGAAAAGCTATACCAGTTTTATATTATCGAACCCATTGATGAAACCACCTGCCATCTAAGAGTGGAGCAGTATTGGGTAACCAAGAACCTTTTTCAAAAATTGTTGATGGCTTTTATCGGTAAGAGGCAGTTTATCAAGGGAATTGCTTCTGCAATGGACAACCTTGAGCGGTATTTACAGCAGCAAAATCTTACCACTTCCTAGCCTATCTATGGTCTAATTGTCCAATCGATTGATCCCTTAATCCAACTCCAACACACTTCATCACGGTAGCTTTGTACTCAAATTTCAATAAATGAGTACATCGACACCCAACGTTAACGCTGCTTCCGAGGTAGACATAGCTGCCCCTGCCAATACTATATGGAATATTCTTGCCGAAGATTTTGGTGGTATCCATAAGTGGGCTTCTGGAGTAAATGCCAGCGAGGGTTCAAATCCTTCCCTAGAAGGAGGCCACTGTTCAGGGCGTGCCTGCAAAATAGCCGCTACCGGGTTTAGCGATACCAAAGAACGCATCGTTGATTTCGATAGCGAGAATTACATCCTTAAATATGCACTTTTCCACGGGCTGCCCGGCTTCGTGAAGGACGCTTATAACAGCTGGCACCTTATCCCTAAAGAAGACATTACCCAAGTCATTGCCGCTACCGAGATGAGAGCCACCGGACTAATGGGTTGGATGATGAAAGGTTTTATGGCCCAAAGCACCCAAAAGGTGCTGGATGCGATGTGCCGCGAACTCAAACACTACGCGGAGACCGGTGAACCGCATCCTGACAAGAAAAAGGCAATGGCCAGATACAATCGAAAAAAGAAGAAATCTTAACCCCTAAAATGTGGAGATATGAAATATGTAATGAATTATAGCTTCATACTATTGTTAATGGTATGTAGTTCCGCCACCTCGGCTTCGCTCGGCACAGGTTTCGCGAAACCCTTACTAATTACGTTCGAAGTGGCGGATAATAACGAAAAAGAACCCAATGTTGTCGCCACCGCGGAAACGATAATCAATGCCCCTATTGACGAAGTTTGGGCCGTACTTGCCGAAGATTGGGCTGCCATCGGAAAATGGTCGTCTGGCGTATCGCATTCCCAAGGATTTGGTGCGCCCATCGGAGGGTCGGAATACAGCGTTCGCGCCTGTGAGATAACCGCTGCCGGTTTCGATGATACGAAGGAAGAAATTCTGGAATATGATGGAGATGATTATTTGATTACATACCAACTGGCCGATGGCCTACCGGGATTCGTTAAGGATGCTATCAATGTCTGGACGCTGGAAGAAACGCCGGGAGGTACGCTCATCAAGGGAAAGACCACAATGCGTGCTACTGGAGTAATGGGCTTTATGATGAAAGGAATGATGAAAGGTGCCACCAGAAAGACATTGGAAAGTATGGCAAGGGAATTGAAATATTATGTAGAAACGGGAGAACTGCATCCGGACAAAATTGAGTCGAACGCAAAAGTTGCCAAAAAAGATGCAAAGCTTCGCAAGAAAGTGGTGTCGGTCGAGGTAGAACAAGAGATTGATGCTTCGGCGGATAAGGTTTGGAAAATTATCGGAGAGGATTTTGAGAAAATCTCGGACAGTAATCCAGATTGCCCATATTCTGAATGGGCCGACGGATTCGACACGGCGGAGGTTGGTGCCAAACGCATTATGTATATGACCGAAAAGCGTGATGACAAATATTTTGTGGACGAAATTGCAAAGTTTGACCCTGAAAATAGGCACATCACCATCGAGATTGCCAATGAAGAGGGTTTTGGGATGCTCAACATTGAATATACTTGGGTAAATATGGACGTGACCCGAATTTCAGATAACAAATCGTTGCTTAAAATTCGATTTAATTATCTTACAAAGCCAAGACTTTTCAAAGGACTGGCGAAAGGAAGTATGCGCAAGGGATTTCAAAAATACGCTTATGGCATTGATTACCATGCCGAAACTGGAGCGATAGTCACTGAAGAAAAATGGGAAGAAATAAAGCACTTATATAAGTAAGAAGTCGTGATTTTGACACAACAACATCTTGAACTCAACGGGAAAGCGGTCATCAGCCATTTTACCTTTTCACCGCCATTGGTGGCCGCAGCCGATTTGGACAACACCGCCTGCTTTATCTTTCCTATCCACACCAAAGGCCATCTGTATCGCGCCGATGGCAAGACCAGCGTAGCGGAAAAGCAGGGTGTGCTAATGAAATGTGGCACGTATGTCAACAAGTGGCACAATATCCAAGAAGATATTGTTGCCGAAGTGGTCATCCTGCGATTGCACCCAGAAGTGATGACCTCGGTAATAGACGCTTCCACATTATCACAACTCGACCTACCTACTGAATCATCTAGAATGAACGCTGTCGTGGATTTGGACGTATTGCTTGAGAAATATCTGGAAAGCCTCTTTTTTTATTTTGAGAACAAAAATTTGGCAACGGAAGAGTTGGTTACTTTAAAAATCAAGGAACTTACCTTGTTGCTCATCAACAGCCAAAATGCAAACCCTATCCTTGAACTACTCTCATCGCTTTTCTATCGGGAAGAACTTAGCTTACGAAAAATTGTCAACGCCAATTTGTTCGAGGATGTTTCTTTAAGCGAAATGGCGGCCATCGCCAATATGAGCCCGTCCACCTTTAAAAGGAAATTCAAGGCAGAATTCAACACCACTTTTTCCAAATATGTAGTAGGAAAACGATTGCAAAAAGCCAATAAACTGCTCCACAATTCCAATGCCCCAGTATCAGAGATTGCCTATGATTGTGGCTTCAACGACCCCGGCTATTTTTCCAAGTTGTTCAAAAAACATTTCGATGTTCCTCCTACGCGGTATAGAGAATCCATACCATCAAAGTCATAAATACCTATTACGAATCACGTCAAAATGATGCTGCTGGTGCCCAGAGGCGCAAAGGGTAAAGACCCTGATGGAAAGTTTGAAACCGTCCATCGTGCCCATTGTTTTTAGTTCTTCTCCATCCAAACTCGATATCAGCTCAATCATCCTGTCCCTTACATCAATGAACTCTGCCAGAAGAACGTCCTTACTTTTTCCCGACCCTGCAGCAGCGGTGCCCGCTTGGGTATAATATTGGTAGTTCAGTTGTGCAGGTGGTCTTCCGAGCGCGATGAGCATTTTTTCGTACATAATCTCTTCGTAGTAGATGATGTGCTGCAATACCTGGGCCACCGTCCACTTGTTGCCACCATATTTGTAGGGGATTTTCTCGTTTGGGATGGAATCGATAAATCGTATCATTATGTCCCTGGAATTTTCAAGGACTTCAAGAGCCGTCTTTCCATTTACGGCCTTAGATGAATACAGTGTGACTTGCGGACTGTATTCCGATTTTGGGATTTTTTTGTGCAGCTTATGGTTTTCGATTTTGGATTTGTTCTCTTGGGAAACACAGGCTTGAAAAAACAAGCACCCGGCAAGGGCAATAAAATAGCGCGATAGGTTCATAACGGTGTTTTTTAGTTCAACAAAAAAGTGAGTACCCGTTCCAGCTGCCCGTTCCAGTTCCCGAAATCGTGCGCGCCTTCGGTTGTAAAACTTTCTACTTCGTATCCCTTTCCTTTATACATATTTAGTAGAGGTGCCATATAATTTTCGGCATCGTTTGTGCCTGAGGTGAGGAGTATGCGTAAATCCTTGTTTTCTGAAAAGGCGATTCCCTTCATAAAATCCTGGCAGGGATAGGTAATGGGAGATAGCAGGGCATAGTTTCCAAACAAATCCGTCTTTCCCGAAAAATAGGCGGCGTTCAATCCGCCAAAAGAGATGCCTACCAAACTGCGTTGCGCCGGAACAATTTTTCGGTTCATTGAGCCTTCCACTCTTGGTACTAACTCCTCCTCAAAAAACCGAACGTAATCTTCATTACAAAAGAAATAGGTGTCGCGCCGGTCTTCTTGTGTCTTTTGATCAATGGTGCTGATGAAGATGTACATCGCTTCTTTAGTTTTGCCAGCTTGCCCAAGCGATTTAATTGTACTCAGAGTACCGTTTTCTATCATCTTTTGGCCGTCGGTAATGTAAATGAACGGTGTGTTATTTATCGAGATATTGGCATTGTAGGTTATAACTGTAATGTCTTCATCTAGGATGTTGCTTTTTACGGAAATCGTATCTGTATCAGTGTACTTCTGCGCGTACCCAGCAAGACCGATGAAAGCAAAGACGAGGAAAAAGTTCTTTTTCATAATGACCCTAATTTAAAAGAGGCCGCTATGATGGCGACCTCTTCAACTATTCAAAATCCTAAGCGAATTACTTGGAAGCCGCCTTGGCAACGTTGGCCATCATTTCCGTGCTGGCCTGGTTCAAGAAGCCGTTGAATTGCTCTTCTGTCATCTGTGGGTTATCCATAAACTTATCGTAGGCAGATGTCCAGACAATCATAGACTTTTTATAGCCAAGGTCCACGACCTTAAAGTTATTGACCATTCCGGCTGCGGGAACACCCTCTACCACCGCGTAGGTGTAGCTTCTGTTCGCATCGTCAAAGGCAAGGATGTTTTCCTTGAACTTACCCTGTCCATCAGGTGCGGTGCAGACTCTTGTGCCACCTGCTCCCTTCGGACCTGTAAAGTCCACTTTGGCAACAAAGCTTGAAATTTCATCGATGTTGTCCAATTTTCGTAGTTCATCCCAAACATCATCAGCCGAAGCTTCTACCACTTTGGTAAGTATGATATTTGCATCAGGGTTTTGTGCGTTGGTTTGGCTAAAGCCAAATACTACAAGCGCGATTACAATTACATTTTTTAAAGTTCTCATTTTTATGTTATTAATGATTATACCCTTTAGATTCATCAAAAAGACAGGTGTGACAACTTTATCAAAAAAGAATATATTATATCAAAGTTGTCACACATTGAAAGATGGTGCATCTAAGTAGAAAAAAATGACTATGGACAATCCATTCCTTAAAGAATATAAAAGCGATAAAACCGATACCAGATTGGTTAAAGAAGCGCAAGCTGGTGACAAAAAGTCTTTGGAAGACCTTATATTAAAACACCAACCATATATCTACAATATCGCGTGGAAAATGGTTCGCCATCCTTCTGATGCTGAAGATTTAACCCAAGAGGCAACTATCAAAATCGTAACCCATTTATCTAAGTTTGAAGGCAAAAGTTCCTTCCGCACCTGGGCGTACCGAATCGTGGTGAACCATTTTCTGGTATCCAAACGCAGGCCTAATGAATCGGTGTTCGAAAGTTTTGACAAGATGGCCCAAGGACTTGAGATGACACCAGACCATCCGCTTACCGAAATGGAACAGAAAGAAAATAAGGAGTTCATCAAGGAAATGAACTACAGCTGTATGAGCGGTATGTTGCTATGCCTTACCCGAGACCAACGGTTGGTGTACATCTTGGGCGAAATGTTCAATGCAGACCATACACTGGGTTCTGAAATTCTTGAGATTTCCAAAGATAACTTCAGGCAACGGCTATCTCGTGCACGAAAGGATATCTTCAATTTTATGAATGATAAATGTGGATTGGTCAACAAGGCCAATCCCTGTCGCTGTCATAAAAAGGTCACGTTTGCCTTGAACAATAAAATCATTGACAGCAAGAACCTATTGTTCAACCGAAGCGAGTATTCCAATTTCAAAAAAGAAATAAAAGGGGATGCCGATGAGATGATGGACATTATAGATGAGAAGTATGCAGAGCTATATGGTAACCTTCCTTACAAAAAGGATTTTGACAGGCGTACTTTTCTGGAAGACATTATAAATAACGACCATATCAAAAACCTGATGAAGCTCAACTGATGAAAATCTTAAAATTACTCTCTGCAATTGCAACGCTTTTGCTCTCATCCTGCACGACTATGACCGCACAACAAAGCATTTTTAAAGAAGAATACCTCAAAAAATTGGAAAATAGTCTTGAGTATTCCATAAAGGTGGCCGAAGCTATGCCAACGGAAGATTTCAGTTTTCAACCCGCAACTGGTGTTAGAACTTTTGGGAAACAGCTCGTTCACATCGGTGAGGCAATGGCCTATATTGGTAAGTCTGCCATAAAATTTGATAAAATCAAACCACCCAAAAATGAAAATGATAAAGCAGCGGTAATCGCTTATCTGACTGCCCAATTTCATTCTTTACGCGATGCAATGACCGCCAAGGAAGCCACATATTTTGAGGAAACCACCTCTTTTTGGGCGGGCAGAATGACACGTCGAAACATTCTGGAAATTGTCTTTGCCCATACAGCCCATCATAGGGCGCAGGCAATTGTACACTTACGGATAAAAGGTAAAAAGCCACCAGAGTTTATTGCTTGGTAATTCCCATTCTTAATGTATTTATAGCGAAGAATCCTAAACGAAAGTTTGGGATTTTTTAATGGAAGTTGTCACAGGCTTGCCATTCTTGAATCTAAGTGGTAAATGCTTTTGTGAAAGTTTCACTTTACGAAAGCGCAAAAAGTTATTTAGATATGAAAATCAATAAGACCCTTCAGATTAACGAACCTGCCCAAAAAGTCTGGGACGTGCTATACACCAACTATGGCGATGCTTGTCAATGGGCAAGTACCGTAAACGAATCCAAGGAACGCGAGGTTGTGGGCAGCGATTACGTGGGCAGGACCTGCTCGACCGTGTTCGGCGACGTGAGCGAAATCATAGACCGTGCGGATGCCGATAAGATGGAATTGCAGTACCATCTGGATGATACCCCTTTCATAATGAAAGCCGCTACCGCAAATTGGAAAGTGAAGCCGCTGAGCATCAACACGTCCTCCGTCACGATGGACTTGGATGTGACCCTTGCGACTCTACCAGGCCTTTTGATGGGCTGGATGATAAAGCCCAAAATGCGCAAGGACATTTATACTACGATGGAAGATTTAAAATACTATATCGAAACTGGTAAACAGTCCGAGGCAAAAATCAAATCCGACCAAAAATATTTCAAAAAGAAAGGCAAAAAAGCCGCATAAAGAATAGAGTACAATTAAAAAATATAAAAATGAAAAAAGCGATTAAAACAATAACAGCAACAGTCCTGATAGGGCTATTGGGCACCAATGTGTTTGCCCAATCAATGGAAAAGAACTATAAGACCGTTCGCGTCTCGCTAAAGATAGATGCCCCTGCCGAGCTGGTATGGGAAGCAATGGTCGAGGACTACGGCAAAATCTCGAATTTCTCGCCTTACATCTACACCTCAAATTATGAAAACGGTTCATTAAAAGGCGTTGAGGGTGCAGAGCGTAAATGCCTTTTTAATGAGAAGGGTACCCAATGGTCGCACGAGAAGATTGCCGATATCGATAAGGAAAATATGGTAATGCGCAATACTATCGTCGATGGGAAAAAGCTACCATTAAACCTTGACAATTCCCAAGCCTTTTACCGTGTAAAGGACAATGGCAACGGCACATCGACCGCAGAGTATGAATTCCAGTTCCGTACCAAGCCCGCGTTTATAGGCTTTATTGCCAAGGGACAGTTCAAAAAACAATTGAAGGGTACTCTCATCGGGCTTAAACATTATGTTGAAACTGGTGAAATCGTTCGTGGTGGCAATGGCAAGTACGATGAAATAAAGGATAAATATCCAGAACCAAAAGTTATCGAAAGTAAGTAATGTGTGGTTGCTATAACATACGGCAATTGCATTTATCTAAAATTAAAAACAAGCGTACAATGACAAATCAAGAAGTAGCAAACAAATTGGTAAGCCTTCTACGAGAAGGCAAATTAAACGATGTTTATGATGAACTCTTTCATCCTGATGCAGAGCATATCGAACCCCAGAGCGAGCACTTTGCGCACGTAAAGGGTGTCGAAGCCATAAAGGCCAAGGATGTCGCAATGCAAGAAAACATTGCTGGTGTCGATGGTATGGAAGTAGGTGATGCCATTGTGGCCAAGGACTATATCGCCATTTCCTACAAAATGACCGTTGAACTGAAAGATGGTAACAAATGGCCATTGGACGAGATTATTGTTTACAAAGTGGAAGATGGGAAGATTTTTAGTGAGCAGTTTTTTTATTAGAATTTAACAATTGATTAATAGCAAAGCCCTTGATACTAAAATCGTCAAGGGCTTTTTCAATTGGTGCAACAAAAGTTTATTTCGGAATCAAATATTCTGCCCACCAGAGATTTCTATACGTTGCGCGTTGACCCAATTGGCATCCTCGCTACAGAGAAAAGCAACCACGCTACCGATATCATTGGCCTCGCCCACACGACCCAACGCTATGGTAGAGCTAATATGGTTATTGACTTCTTCGTTATCCCGCACAACACCGCCACCAAAATCCGTGGCTATGGCACCTGGTGCGATGATATTGGCATTGATGCCACGGTTACCAAGCTCTTTGGCCAAGTATTTAGTAAATACTTCCATACCGCCTTTCATAGAAGCATAAGCACCGTATCCTGGCAGAGCAAAACGTGCCAATCCCGTAGAAACATTTACAATGCCACCACCATCGGAAATAAGTGGCAATAGCGTTTGTGTTAAAAAGAAAGGTCCTTTTAAATGGATATTGAACAATTGGTTAAACTGTTCCATTGAAGTTTCCGCAACCATTGCGTGTATGCCTATTCCAGCATTATTGACCAGATAATCAAACGTTGAAGCGCCAAAGGTATCTTGAAGTGCAGTTTCAACAGTAGCTTTAAAATTGTTGAAAGAACCGCTATCCTCTACCGACAATTGAAGCGCGACTGCCTTTTGTCCTTTTTCCTGAATGGAAGTAACGACCTGTTCCGAAGCTTCTTTATTTGAGTTGTAGGTAATGATAACGTCATTTCCACGCTCAGCGATACTTAGTGCCATATCTTTTCCTAATCCTCGGCTTCCGCCGGTTATCAATGCAATTTTGTTTTTTGAAGTTTCCATAATGCTATTTGTTTTTTGTTCGATACAAAGGTGCAAACAGAAACAGCCTCACAAAAGGTGCAGATTTTAGTAAAACTGGCGCAGTTTTAAGAATTGGCTTTTTTGTACTGCCTTGGAGTCATTTGAGTAGCCTTTTTAAAGAATTTTGTGAAGTGTGTGGGCTCACTATAACCCAACTTATAGGCAATGCTTTTTATGGGTTGGGATGTATTCATCAAGAGTGCTTTGGACTCTTCCAAAAGTTTCTTTTGAATCCAATGGCTTGCCGTTTGCCCAGTTTTAGTTTTTATGACCGTGGAAAAATAAGCTGGATGCAGCGATTGCGCTTCTGCGAAAGCGGCAACCTTGATTTTATCTTGGTTTTTGATTCCCAACCTAAAAGCTCTTTCTATATTTTTTTTGAATTGATGAACGATTTCGCTGTCACGGTCAAGCTCAAGGACAAATCGTTTATTAGCCATCAGAATTTCTTTGATGTTCAGCAAAAACACCACGAACAGCGAACTTAAAATTTTCTTTTGAAGTTGCGAGTTGCTCTTATAGGCCGATTCTATCTCCTCGCAAAAATTCAATAGCTGTTGGGTCTGGGCAGAAGTCAAAGTAGTAGGCGGAACGGTTTCCGAAAGCAGAAATTCAAATTCGCTAAAAACGTCGTTATTCAAGTTTTCCTTTAAAAATCTCTCGGTGGTGGTAATGATGAAACCGCTGACCACTTCCTCTATTCCAAAAGATTTTAAATGGCCAGGATTGGTAAAGTATAAGGTGTTAGGCCCAACATCAAAGCGATGGCTGTCTATAGTGTAGAAACTTTTACCATATTCAACAACAAGGAAGGAAAAATAATTTGCCCTAAACACGGGTGATTCCACTGGCTTGGAATGCACATCTTGCATTCTATGGATGGTAAAATCGATTTCTTGGGTAATAGGCTTGGCTACTTCATTATCTTCATAAAGTGCAGAAAGGGAGTCATAAGAATTAATTTTCGCCATATACAAATATAATTAGATTGATTTGTCTAATTAAAAAAATGTGCGCATATTTGCAACTAGATTGATTGGTCTAATTGACGTGATTATGAATATCAAGCATAATAAAGAAGATGTATTGAGAAAAGGGATGGAGCTCTTCCGTTTGAACGGTTATCACAACACCGGTACAAACGAAATCCTGAAAGAGGCAGGTATTTCCCGTGGGTCCTTTTACAATTTCTTCAAGGACAAAGACGACTTTGGGACACAAGTATTGGACTTTTACGGTGTTTGGTCCACAGATTATATGGAGCAAATGCTTACCGATACTTCCTTGAATCCAAAACAACGATTATTGCATTTATTCGAGCTATTTGTTGAGGGCTATAAAAAAGAGAACTATAAATGGGGTTGTCTGCTGGTGGGAATGACTCAGGAACTTGGTCAAGTCAATCCCACTTTTACCGAGGCCTGCAATCGCAATTTCGAAAGTTTTGTAGACATTTTTCA
This sequence comes from Flagellimonas ulvae, assembly GCF_049333175.1. Taxonomy (NCBI): domain Bacteria; kingdom Pseudomonadati; phylum Bacteroidota; class Flavobacteriia; order Flavobacteriales; family Flavobacteriaceae; genus Flagellimonas; species Flagellimonas ulvae. The sequence goes on along the minus strand of NZ_CP186325.1, from coordinate 3,461,969 downwards.
GGCTTGCATAGAAGAAGGACAAAACCATGGCACCATTGCCAACCGTATGCAGGCACGCGCGTTGACACTCACAATGCTTTCTATGTACAATGGTGCTTTAGTATTGATGAAATCCGGAATGCACCACGAACCCCTTGATGCCTTTTTGGTACAACTGAAACTGATTTTAAATCCATAGCAAATTGAAAAAGGAAGAACTCATCAAAAAATGGAAGGGTAATAAAAGGTACACTCTCAAATTCGTGGACCTGATGCCCGAAGAGGATTTGGATTTCAAACCCGTGGATGGAATGAAGGCCTATAAATCCCAATTGAGCCACATAACCAGTTGGCTACGTACCCACAGTCGATTTGTCACCGACCAAGAGTTTCCAAAGGTAAAGATGACCTCAAAAGAATTGGTTCAAAACGCACTGGAAGAATTCTTCGACACTTTTATAGAGCACCTCGAAGCGATGAACGATGACCAACTGCACGAGGTAGTTGATGTGTGGTACGGCAAGAGCAAAAAATATCAAATAGCAAACGTAATGGATAACCACCTCTCGCACCACCGAGGGCAGATGGTCGTTTATCTGCGTCATAAAAATATTAAACCACCTTCATATATCGGGTGGTAAAAAATTTGTCTAATCATTAGACAGACATATCTATTTAATTAACATAAATCGTTTAAAAATGAAAAAAGAAATCAAAACAACAAACACCGTAAATGCGCCAATCGATAAAGTATGGGCGAAAGTAGGACCAGGTACTAATATGGACAAGTGGATGCCCATTATCGCTACTTGCTCGGTAGATGGCAACAAGCGCGTGTGTACCACACCAGAAGGAGCTACGCTCTATGAGACCATCCATTCCGACGGAGAAAACAAAGTCTTTAAGTACACTATCGACAAGCAGGACTTTATGCCCATAAGCGATATCGAAGGGGTCATCAAATTAGAACCCAATGGCGATAACACAACGATGCATTGGGACGTGACCTTTGATATCACCGAGGAAAACGAGCCGGCTTTTCCTGAAATCAAGCAAAACATCGAGGGTATTTACCAAGCAGCGGCCGCAAGTTTGGCTGAATTTGCTAAGGCCTGAGCCTTAACATCATACCGTCCATCTAAAAGTGAGTGGTATTTAACAAAAATATATGGAACAAATAACAGCTAAGCGCACAATGCACTTTTCCAAAGAAGAGGTATGGAGCGTTTTGGATGATTTCGACAACATTCACAAATGGAATCCCTGTTTAAAGGATTCTCACGGTACATCTTCGGACAGAAGAAGGTGGTAAAATAATCAGTCTTCCTGGTCCAATCGATGATGCAATTGTTAAAAAGGCAAAGAACAAGAATATAGAAGCCTTCTTTATTCTTTTAGAATCAAGCGATGCTGATATGCAACGAATAGCAAATTTGTTAGGTACTGAAGTTATCGTCCCACACATAGACAAGGTATATCAGTTTGGTGAAATGGAAAAAGCACATCAACATATCGCTTCTGGTAGAACAAAAGGTAAGGTAGTTATCAGCTTAGGATGAAATCGGAAAAGGTTCACATAACGGAACGAAAAGCTGAAATTGTGGGTTGTGTCTAAGATTCTCGTAGTGAAGCTCTTTCCCGGAAATGAAGAGAAAGGGAATATGCTGAATGGGATTAATAAACGCAAATTTTATGACGTGGTAGAATAAAAAATAGTGTTCAATCTTATTTAATATCAAACCATACGAATCTCAATGTAGTTAAAGAAAACATCAAAATGTTGTACCTATGTTGTACCCAAACAAAAAAGGCTCTCAAATTTGAGAGCCTTTTTCTATCTAAAAAAATCTTGAAATAGTGCGGCTGAAGGGAGTCGAACCCCCACGCCTCGCGGCACTTGATCCTAAGTCAAGCATGTCTACCAATTCCATCACAGCCGCAATTTCAAAATTTTAATGAACTTTTCTTGTTTAAATCCTAAGTCTAGCGTGTCTACCAATTCCACCACATCCGCAGAAGGAGTGCAAATATAATTCAATTTTCCGATTTGCAAATCGGCTGTCTTTAAAAACTTGTTTTTTGTACTTTTAGAGTCCTTTTTAACTATTTCATGGAACAAATCAACGACTACATCAACACCCACAAAGACCGATTCATCAACAAACTTATTGATCTTTTAAAGATACCATCCATTAGCGCAGATACTGCATTCTCACAAGATGTTCTGGAAACTGCCAAAGTAGTGGAACAATCTCTTAAGGATGCTGGATGCGACCATACGGAAATCTGTGAGACCAAGGGATACCCCGTAGTATATGGGGAGAAAATGGTAGATACCAATCTCCCTACCATTCTGGTATATGGGCATTATGACGTACAACCCCCAGACCCCATGGATTTATGGACTTCACCTCCTTTTGAGCCAGTTATCAAAAAAACAGATTTGCATCCTGAGGGTGCCATTTTTGCGCGAGGTGCGTGTGACGATAAAGGGCAAATGTTCATGCACGTTAAGGCTGCCGAATTCATGATTAAAAACAATCAGCTTCCCTGTAATGTAAAGTTTATGATTGAAGGGGAAGAAGAAGTGGGCAGTGATAGCCTTGCGGAATTTTTGGAGGACCATAAAGACAAACTGGCCAATGATATCATTCTAATTTCAGACACTGGAATGATTGCCAATGATATCCCGTCCATTACCACAGGGCTTCGTGGTCTTAGTTATGTTGAAATTGAGGTTACCGGTCCCAACCGTGACCTGCATTCGGGTATTTATGGAGGCGCAGTTCCCAATCCAATCAACATACTTAGTAAAATGATTGCCTCTTTACATGATGAGAATGGACATATCACCATTCCCGGGTTTTACGATAAAGTAGAAGAGCTTACTGAAGCAGAGAGAGCCGAAATGGCCGAAGCGCCTTTTGATTTAGAAGCCTACAAAAAGGCTTTGGACATAGATGACGTATATGGCGAAAAAGGGTATCGAACACCAGAACGTTATTCCATTCGACCCACCTTGGATGTCAATGGTATTTGGGGCGGATACACAGGTGAAGGCGCAAAAACAGTAATCGCCAGCAAAGCCTTTGCCAAAATCTCCATGCGTTTGGTCCCTGATCAAGACCCTGATGAAATTACGGAACTCTTCATTAAACATTTTGAAGCCATTGCTCCAAAAGGAGTTAAAGTAAAAGTGACTCCGCATCATGGCGGGCTACCTTATGTTACCAAAACCAATAGTATTGGATACCAAGCAGCCGCAAAGGCCTATGAAACCACTTTTGGCAAAAAACCTGTCCCGGAGCGAACCGGAGGAAGTATTCCCATCGTGGCTTTGTTTGAGGAAGTTTTGAAAAGCAAGACTATTCTAATGGGATTTGGATTGGATAGCGATGCCATTCACTCCCCTAATGAACATTTTGGAGTATGGAACTTTCTTAAGGGCATTGAGACCATTCCCTATTTTTATAAATACTACACGGAGTTGTCTACTTAAATTTCCTTGTTTTTGAGGCGTAAGAGGCTTTATTTGCTTGTCTCGATTTAGATTTTTTACTCTACACTTGTAGAATTAAACTTTTTATTCTATGTTTGTAGAACAAGTATATTATTCATATGCCACAATTGTCAAAATCAGAGGAAGAATTGATGAATATGCTTTGGAAACGAAAAAAGGCCTTTATGAAGGACTTACTTGATAGTTATCCGGAGCCAAAGCCGGCAACCACAACGGTCGCCACATTGTTAAAACGCATGACAGATAAAGGGTTTGTTAACTATAGTAATGTGGGACGTTCGAGAGAGTATTATCCCTTGGTCAAAAAAAAGGATTATTTCGCTAAACAAATGAACGGACTAATAAAGAGTTTTTTCAATGGCAGCGCAAGCCAGTTTGCTTCCTTCTTTACCCAAGAGACCGATTTAAGCAAATCGGAACTAGAGGAACTCAAAAAATTAATAGACCAAGAAATCAAAAGAAAGTAAGATGGTTTTATATCTATTGAAATCTGCGGCTTGTTTAACCCTCTTCTTTCTTTTCTACAAAGGACTGCTGGAAAATGTCCAAATGCATCGATTAAAAAGATTTTATCTTTTAGGCTCCCTGGTTTTATCTTTTGTAATCCCAGGCATAGTCTTTGTTCAGTATGTGGATGCACCTGCGGTCGAAATCATTCAAACACCAATCTCTTCTTCCGAATCTATTTCTTCAATCTCGAATCCTCAGAAAACCATAAGCGATTGGGATACCCTAAATTTTTCACTTTTAGCTTGGTCGCTATATAGTATGGGAGTATTCCTCTTTAGCATTCGTTTTGTGAAAAACCTTACGGATATCGTTCTCAGAATCCGAAGAAATCAAAAAATAAAGGAAGTTTCCCATATCAAAGTCCTTATCGATGAGAAACTTCCACCCCATACTTTTCTTAGGTATGTTTTTCTTGAGAGCGAAAAATTCAAGTCCAATTCCTTTGCCCCTGAAGTGTTATTGCACGAAGAAACCCATGCAAAACAGGGTCATACCTATGATATATTGTTTGTGGAATTATTGCAGGTACTTTTTTGGTTCAATCCGCTGATTTATCTTTTCAAAAACAGTATCAAATTGAACCACGAGTTTCTTGCTGATGATGCAGTTCTACGTAAGCTGGATTCCCCTAAAAAATATCAAAACACCTTGTTGTCCTATCTATCCGTAGAAAGTCAACTAAAATATCAGTCAGTCAAGATGGCCAGTTCCATCCATTATTCATCAATCAAAAAACGATTCACAATCATGAAAAAACAAACATCAAACAGAGCAAAATTGATTAGAGTGCTGCTCATTCTACCTTTGGTTAGTATGCTTTTATGGAGTTTCAGCGAAACACAATATGTTCCTATACTTCCTGAAACTTCGTTGAACCTATCCAATGATATTCAACAAGAAAGTATTTACATTAAAATTAATGAAGGACGAATAGAAGTTAACGGAAAAGAGGTCGCATTGAAGGATTTTGCAAAAACTCTTGATGCTATGACCAAAGAATGGGAAGAAACGGATTATACTTCCTTCCAACCAGACATTCACATACAGAATACAAGTCAAGCGCGTAGGCTCCAAATAGACAAAGAGTTTAAAAAGACCCATCTATCCAAAGCAAAAGGTGGCATGAGCATAATTCCGCCTAAGCCCCTGGCTCCTCCCTCTCCTCCTACCCCAATAAAAGCAGGTGAAGCCGAAATAGGTTTAGATACACCTCCTTCTCCTCCGGAACCCGAATCCCCTTTAGAACATATAATTGCCATGGCAAAAAAAGGAGCTGATTTTTATTATGAAAACCAGAAAATTTCTTCGGATAAGGCCATTGAGCTATTAAAAGGTAATGAAAGCTTAAACATTCAAACCAAAAGACACAATTCGTCAAAACCTCAAGTGAAAATATCCAAGAACCCAATTACAATTTCAAAAACATCAAAAAAATAGGAGCAAATAATTGAGGTAAGGCTCACAAAGTTTTTTTTGAATAAAGATTGAATCAAAAAATGATTCTTTTCTGTTACAAAGCTGTTAAAGCCTTCAATATGAAGGCTTTTTTTGTAACAAATTCATGAAAACCACGTTCTAATAAGGAAATTTATCCTGAGCCTGTCGAAGGGTCAGAACCAAACGAACACTATCATGTTGCAACGCTTTTTCATTTTCTGCTCAGGAGCAGACACCCAAATTTTAGAAACTTGTTCCAATGGGGAACGCAATAAATATGCTGGAATAGGCGCTACCGTTTTCTTTACCGCGGTGATGGCCTTTATTGCCAGTGGGTATGCACTTTACACCGTCTTTGACAATGTATACACCGCTGTTTTCTTTGGATTGATTTGGGGCCTTTTGATTTTCAATCTAGACCGATACATTGTATCGACAATCAAAAAAAGGGACAATATCAAAAGTGAATTGCTTCAAGCAGCTCCCAGAATTGTTTTGGCCATTATTATCGCTGTTGTGATTTCAAAACCCTTGGAAATGAAAATCTTTGAAAAAGAAATCAATCAGGTGCTGTTGGAAGAAAAAAATGCAATGACCTTGGCCAACAAAGAACAATTGGCTTTGCAATACACTCCCACGATTGAAGGCTTAAACCAAGAAATATCCAATTTAAAAGCTGAGATTGCATCCAAGGAAGCAGAAACCAATGAGTTGTACGATACCTATATTTCCGAAGCTGAAGGGACTGCTGGGACCGGACTTTTGGGAAAAGGTCCTGTCTACAAGGAAAAAAGGGAGAAACATGATGCTTATTTGGCCGAATTGAGGCAACTTAAGGAATCCAATAGGGCTAAGATTGAAAACATAGAGGCCCAAATAGCAGCCTTAGGTACTGATTACACTACTGCAGTTGCAGACTCCCAACCCGTAATTGATGGATTTGACGGTCTAATGGCCCGTATCAATGCACTGAACAAATTACCTTGGCTACCCTCCTTCTTTATTTTCTTGTTGTTCTTAGCCATAGAAACGGCTCCCATCATTGCAAAATTGTTGGCACCAAAAGGGGAATACGATTACAAATTTGAAGAACAAGAAAGTGTGGTCGCTACATGGGTTACCCAAAAGGTAGCACAGCGCAAATTATTGTTCTCAACAGATGGTGAACTCAACCAAAAGATTTATGAGGATATCAAAAATGAAGAGGAGCTCTACCGCTACAAAAAAGAGAAAGCCGAAGAGTTATTGCGTTTGCAGGCCGATTCATTCCATAAAGTTCAGATAAAGGGGCTTTAATGTCCTCTGGATTTACCTACTAATTTCACAAATCAATATATTCTTAACTTAACGGTCAATCCAAAACTTGTTCCCTTGAACTTGGGTTGGCATTTTTCACTGAAATTCCCGAACTTCACGTATCGTACGATATAGCTCATTAAAACGAAGCATATCCTAATTGTTACCAGCAATTTAAATCGACATTACGCCTAATAGTAAAAATTGAAAACTGAAACTGATATAAATGAATACCATCGACTTCCCGTTCTTGACGGACTGGAATTGCTAAATGCAAAGTCTTATACATTTGATTTCCCATTTCACGCTCACGACACATTCAACATTTCACTAATTTTAAAAAATACTTTTAATACGAAACTTGCCGATAAACATTTAAAAGCACCTGTTGGAACAATTTGTATTACTAATTCCAAAGAGGTTCACGCTACACCTTGCGACAACATTATTGGGAATTCATTTTTCACATTCTACATCTCGCCAGACGTAGTTAAGAAACTAAACAACGGTCAAGATGTGTTTTTCAAGGACAACATCATCTATGACCAAAACATATTTAGTAAACTTTATTTTTTATCACACAACTTCAATAACAGCTATGTTCAGCTTGAAAAGAAACTTAAATCAGCGTTGACCTCGATAATTTCAAAATATTCATACCAAAAAGAAATTAATTATGGCACAAAACAACTTTTTCAAAGTTTTATCAACAACACATCTTTTGATACTTTTTCGTTGGGCAAAACGGCATCACAATTTGGAATAAATAAGTATAAATTCATTCGACTGTTTAAGCAAGAAACAGGATTAACCCCTAATAACTTCATCCTTCTAAAAAAAATTGAGCAAAGCAAAGAGATGTTGAAAAATGGAAAACCAATATTCAATGTTGCTATCGACTGTGGGTTTTACGACAACTCACATTTCTATAAAAACTTTAAGCGATTCATTGGAGTTAATCCATTAGAGTACCAAAATGCCTTCTTCTCAGTTTAGTGCAATATTTTACAATAGATACGAACTATAAATCTTCATCTTTGTTTTTAAAACCGAGCATATGAAAATTTATCTTTCAATACTTTTAGCACTGATAACTACCATTGCATTCTCACAAAAAAAAGAATATGATATTAGTTTTTTGGAGAGCAAACTCGATTCTTTGATTTTAAATACAATGGAGTCGGAGCATATTCCAGGAGCATCGTTTATCATCGTAAAAGATGGAAAAACCTTACTAAAAAAAGGATACGGATATGCAACTTTAGGCAAAAATGCTAAATCTGTCAATCCTGATTCTACCATTTTCAGAATTGGCTCAATAACAAAAACGTTCACCGCAACGGCTTTACTTCAACTCAAAGATAAAAACCTGATTGACATACATCAAGATGTCAACCTGTATTTAAAATCAGTAAAAGTTCCAGCTAAGGATAACGAACCTATTACTGCATCTCATCTATTGACACATAGTGCTGGATTTGATGAATTAAAAGGAAGAAGAGTTTTTAAACAAGCCCAACATATGCCGTTGGAAGCTTTTCTTGACGGTAAATTGATAAGATTGAGGAAACCCGGAATTGTTTCGGCATACTCTACTTTCGGAATTGCACTCGCTGGATTGTTGGTAGAGGATATTAGCGGACTTACCCTTGAGGACTATATGAAAAAGAACATTTGGGAACCGCTCGGTATGTCATTGACGAGCATAGAATTGCCTAAGAATCGGGACAACAATTTATCAATAGGTTATGAATATGAAAATGGTATCAACGTTCCTCAACCTTGGGAATGGTATCATACTTATCCTGCTTCCTCAATTAATAGTACTACCGCAGATATGGGAAAGTATTTGCAAATGCATCTTAATCTCGGCAAATTAAACGAAGTCAAAATTCTGAACACAGAAACAGCTTTGTCGATGCAAACTCAACAACTCTCTGTAAATCCCGCAGTTCACGGCTTTGCGAACGGTTTTTATGAAAAAAATCAATTTGGACTTAAAGCATATAATCACGGAGGAGATATGTTAGGATATAGCTCATTTATAACTTTAGTACCCGAAATTAATCTAGGTATTTTCGTCGTTCATCATCACGAGAATACAAATTTGAGAGGTAAAGTTGTATCTCAAGTTTTAGATCATTTTGGCAATAAGGCTGATGTCGATTCCAATCCTAAAAGGATGAATAGTGATATATCTAAATTTACAGGAAATTATAAATGGATGTCCTTCTGCTATATTTGTCCAGATAGTGACCAACAACCGATTTATGAACTTACAGCAAATGATGACAATACGCTTTCGGGCTTTGGTAGAAAATTTTATCAAGTAGAAACATTATTGTTCAAAAGTTACGATGGAAAAAGGATTATGGGATTTTTACAAAACGGAAACGGAGAAATTAAATATATGTCTTTAGGGAATGTAAATGCGTTTGAGAAAGTGGAATAAAAAGTGCTGACAATAAGGCATATAACTCATTTTCAAATAGTTAATTACTGTAAGCTAAGAAATATTTGCAAGTCCGCTAAATTTTTAAATTTGGCTTTTGTTTATCCGAAGATTAAGTATTTATTTACTGCACTACATTTCATATACAAGATCGATAAGTGCTAGCCCTTTTTTAAGAGTTTATATCTAACCACAACCAAATAGTATAGATATCCAAAAAGTCTAAAACCTTTTGAGGGTCCTTAAAGGAAACAATACGTCAAATATCAATTTCGTATGAACCTTTAAAGCAACTTCTAGACTATCTTTCCAGTGGGAATAGTAAAATGATTCCTTAAATTCCTGATAAAGGGATTATAGGGTTTCCCTAAAGTTTAAGGCAACACTATCTAACTTTTGTTATTGCAATATTATGGGGGTATGGAGATTGATTATCATCTCCTCCCTATCCATAATAATATCGCAAAATTGATACGATGTGTTTTGTTTGTCGAGCAATGCAAAACCGAAATATACTTTCTTCTTTTTCTTCATTTCTTTTAATTAAGTAGTTAATCATAGGTTTGATGGTGAATCAAAAGTAGGATCAACTTGAAAAGAAGAATTCTAAAAGTGGACAAAAACCTTTTAAGTGTAGACGGAAATACGGTCTTGTTCGTTCAATGAACCGAAAGATAATGGCTTGAAAATAGAAGTTTTTACCGTTTATCGTTAGTTTACCTTAGATTTTTCGGTTAAAGCGACTTTTAAACTGTCCTTCCAGTGAGGAATTTCCAAATTGAAGGTTTTCTTGATTTTTCCCTTATCCATTACACTGAACTTTGGTCGTTCAGCGGGTGTAGGATATTCTTCGGAACGAATGGGAGATAACTTTATCGAAACTTTTTCAAAATCAAAAATGGCCTTGGCAAAATCATACCAACTGGCAACACCTTCATTGCTGTAATGATACACCCCATAGTCAATGCTATGTGCCTTGATTATTTTCAGCAGTACATTTGCCAAATCACGGGCGTAGGTGGGTGTGCCTATTTGATCATATACTACGGACAGCTCTTTTTTTTCATTTCCCAATCGGAGCATGGTCTTCATGAAGTTATGCCCAAATTCGGAATACAACCATGAGGTTCGTATAATGAAGTATTCATCTAGATTGTTGATAATAGCTCGTTCTCCTTTGAACTTGGTATCCCCATAGAACCCAATAGGTCTGGCAATGTCTTCCTCTACATAAGGTGTGTTTAAAAAACCATCAAAGACAAAATCCGTGGAAATATGAATAAGTACGGTTTTGCTCTCATTGCAATTCAAGGCCAGAGTTCGTGCACCACTTACATTGATTTGATACGCCAAGTCTTTTTCAGATTCCGCCTTGTCCACATGGGTATAGGCCGCACAATTGATGCAATACGCATAGTTGGAAGAAAGCAATTCCTCACGAACTGCTTCAAAATCAGTAATGTCCAACTCAGAAGAAGATTTAAATGTAAAATTTAACCCTTCAGTATGTTTTTTGGAGGCCATGGCCTTCAAAGTGCTACCTAACTGACCGGAAGCTCCGGTAACCAATATTTTCATGTTCTTAGTTTAATCAAACACACTTTTTTTGTCATGCTGAACTTGTTTCAGTATCCCATAAAATTCAAATGAGACCCTGAAATGAATTCAGGGTGACTTTGACGTCAATTTTAATCAATCCTTATTAACGGGGAACTGCTTCTTTAAAAACAGGTAAAAGCTTGTCTTTTTCTGAAATGATCAAATCCTCTTCATCCAAAATCCAATCAATATTAAATATAGGATCGTTGTATAAAATACCTCCTTCGGAAGCTGCATTATAATAGTTGTCGCACTTATAGAAAAAAGTAGCTGTATCACTCAAAGTTACAAATCCGTGGGCACAACCCCTTGGAACATACATCTGTTTTTTGTTTTTTGAAGAAAGTAGTGTGGTAACTACCTTGCCAAAGGTTTTAGACTCCGGGCGAATATCCACCGCGACATCCAAAACTTCGCCATCCACTACGCGAACCAATTTTGCTTGGGCATATTCTCCTTTTTGAAAGTGCAATCCACGCAGCACCCCTTTTGTTGAAAAGGACTCATTGTCCTGTACAAATTGAGATGTTATTCCCGTAAGTTGTTCAAACTTGCTTTGGCTGAAGCTTTCGAAAAAGTATCCCCTTTTATCCTCAAATATTTTGGGTTCTATAATATAACATCCCCCTATTTCTGTCTTCTGTACTTGCATAGTATTAGGTCAAAACTTCCAAAAGGCGGGTACTGTATCCGCTTTTGAGGAAAGGCTCCGTTAATGCTTTAAACTGGTTTTTGGTGATGAATCCCATTTTATAGGCTGAAGATTCAATGGCTCCTATTTTAAGCCCTTGTCGTTCTTCAATGACCTGTACAAATTGGGATGCTTGCATTAGGGATTGAAACGTACCCGTATCCAACCACGCGGTTCCCCTATCCATTATACTTACTTTAAGTTTTCCTCGCTTAAGGTACTCCCTGTTCACATCGGTAATCTCCAATTCCCCTCGTGCGCTGGGTTTAATATTCTTAGCAATTTCCACTACATCATTGTCGTAAAAATAAATACCTGGAACAGCATAATTTGATTTAGGCTGCTTTGGTTTTTCCTCAATGGAAATAACATTCCCCTCATCATCAAAATCTACCACTCCATACCGCTCCGGATCATTTACATGATACGCATAAACAATTCCTCCGTCGGGATTGTTATTGGATTGCAACAAGGTTTCCAATCCTGTTCCATAAAAGATGTTATCTCCCAAAATCAAGGCAACTTTATCATCTCCAATAAACTCCTCTCCAATGAGAAAAGCTTCGGCCAATCCGTTGGGTTCTTCTTGAACCGCATACTCAAATCGACATCCATATTTTCTTCCATCACCTAACAAGCGTTCAAAAAGAGGCAAGTCGTGTGGAGTTGATATAATCAATATTTCCCATATCCCGGATTCTATCAATGTAGACAATGGGTAATAGATCATGGGTTTGTCGTACACAGGGACCAACTGCTTGCTTACCGCCAAAGTAATGGGGTGCAATCTGGTTCCCGAACCTCCAGCCAATATTATTCCTTTCATTTTTTGCTTATTTCTTTGTTATGGTTTTTAAGCCAAACTTTTTGTGTCTTTTTTGATGAACCTTTCCAAGTACCAATCTATGGTTTTCTCTATTCCTGTTTCAAAATTCTCGTCTGCTTCCCATTCCAATTCATCCTCAATTTTTGAGGCATCAATGGCATATCTGAAATCATGCCCTGCTCTATCCTTTACAAAGGAAATTGATTCCTTATATGAAGAACCATTGGCCTTTGGGTGTTTCTTATCCAAAATCTCACAGACTGTTTGAGCTATATAAACATTGTTTCGCTCATTCCTTCCGCCAATGTTATAGGTCTCTCCAGAAACTCCTTTTTCATAGGCCAAAGCAATGCCCTTACAATGGTCTAGAACGTAAAGCCAGTCGCGAATATTGGAACCATCTCCATAAATTGGGATAGATTCTCCGGCCAGTGCCTTTCTGATAATGGTGGGTATCAATTTTTCATCATGCTGTTTTGGACCATAATTGTTGGAACAATTGGTGGTCACTACATTCATACCATAAGTATGATGGTAACTGCGCACAATAAAATCTGATGAAGCTTTTGAAGCGCTATAGGGGCTGTTCGGTGCATAAGGTGTAGTCTCATGGAACAAACCTTCTTTACCCAAAGTCCCATAGACTTCATCCGTAGAAACATGATGGAATCTCGAATTCTTGTAAGCTTCCTTGTAAACTCCTGGACCAACCATCCAATGCTTTTTGGCAACATCAATCAAATTGAATGTACCAATGATGTTGGTCTGCATAAAAGCGTCAGGATTCGTAATAGAGTTATCTACATGAGATTCTGCGGCGAAGTGAATGACGGCCTTGATATTATACCGTTCAAATAGTTTCTCCACCAATTTTCTATCACAAATATCACCTTTAATAAAGGTATATCGGGAGTGCCCTTCAATTTCCTTAAGGTTTTCAAGATTTCCGGCATAGGTGAGCGCATCTATATTTATGATGTGATCATCGGGCCGTGTATTCAAATAGTAGGGAACAAAATTGGAACCTATAAAACCAGCTCCTCCCGTTACCAAAATATTTGTCATTCTTTAGACTTTATATTACTTTATTCGTAAATATAATCCTACTTTTTATTGTCACTCAATTATTGTTGTGAATGCCTGTTTTTTGTTGGTAGAACACCTTGAAGATAGGTTTAATGGGTAAACCCGCCAACTTTATTAACCTTTCCAACATCAGAGTAAAGGTTAATTCTTATGTAAAAGAAAACTTTTTCCTAATTTAGTGTAGCACCTTTAGTAGTTATATGGATTCTGAAAATCCCAAAAAACCCTATATCCTAGCCGTAGATGATGAACAGCTCAACTTAGAATTGCTCAGGTTCATACTGGAACGAAATCAATATGAGTTTGTAGGAACCAGCGATGATGATTACTTTTTTGAACTTCTAAAGGAACGTAAGCCTGACCTTATTTTATTGGATGTCATTATGCCCAGAATTGAAGGTTTTGAGTTATGCGAAAAAATCAAGGAATTTAGAGAATACCGTAACATCCCGATTATTTTCCTTACAGGTAAGGTTAACGTAAAAGACAAGGTGAAAGGTTTTGAAGTAGGAGGCGTAGATTATGTGACCAAACCTTTTAACGAGCAGGAGCTCATTGCCCGTATACGAACACATATTGAATTAATGCGGGCTCGGAAAAAAATTGAGGAGCAGGCCCAAAATCTCCAGCAATCCAATGAACTAAAGGACCGAATGTTTTCCATTATTGGGCATGATCTACGTTCTCCATTGAGTGCAGCTAAGCTTAAGATGGATTTCATTATGCGAGGAATTATTGACCCAAAAGGCGATGCTTTTTTGGATGAAACCGTTTTTGGGCTTTTAAAAACCATGGACGAAGCCCTCAATCTTCTCCAAAATTTATTGGGCTGGGCCAAATCTGAAAGTGATCAAATTCAAATGATTCCAGAGAAACTTGATGTGCATGATTTGGTGGAACAAACACTTAGGCTTTTAAAACTAGGCAGCGAACACAAGAAAATAGAGCTTTCCAATAATGTTCCAGAAGGCACTTTTGCCTTTGCTGACAACAATATGATAAAAACGGTTTTGCGCAACCTATTATCCAATGCTATTAAATTTACTCCGGTTGAAGGAGCTATCCGTATCAATTCAAGATTGGAAAACGATAGTGTGGTCTTAGAAGTTCAAGACAACGGTAATGGGATTTCCAAAGAGGACATTCAAAAGATTCTAAACCCTAACGAACACTTTAGCAAATTAGGTACCGAAAAGGAACCTGGTACAGGTTTGGGGTTGGTGCTATGTCAGAGCTTTGTCCATAAAAATGGAGGTGATTTAAAAATCAAAAGTGATGTGGGCAAGGGAAGTACCTTTTATTTTGATATCCCACTTTATACCGAAACGGAGATGGCCTAACTTGTAGCTTGTGGGTTTACTCCTCCCCTTTTGGCCCTTTCCCAATTCACAGATTGGTTTCCCTTTATATATCTTCCAAAACCTAAGTAAACGGATAGGTTCATGATGAAAAAATAGTAAGGAATAAATAAAACCTTCAATCGAATCTGTCTATTTTCCAAAAACCAGCCTACCAAGGCCGCAATATAGAAAGCCACTTGGCACCAAAATAGAAAACTGTAGATTCCAAAGTCAAAAAGGCCTTCATTTTTTGCCAAAACGAAATTGGCAGGAATTATTAATAAAAGAAGCAGAGGTGTCAATGTCCATCGTAACACACGATGTGAAATATACTGAAACGATAGCGTGCCATATTTGAAGAAGTTCAAAAGGGACCTCAATCTAATTACCGATTGGATTCCACCTGCAGAAATCCGAATTTTTCGTTTCAATTCTTCCTTCACATCGGCCGAAGCTGATTCGATTGCATAGGCTTCTGGATTGTATTGAATGGTATGTCCTTTCATGGCGACTCGAAGAGAAATCATAAAATCATCTAACAATGTATCCCGTTCCACTTCCTGCCAAAGTTTGGTTCTTATAGCAAAAAGTTCACCAGCTGCGCCCACAACCGAATATAGTTCAGCATCCCATTTTTTAAGTTGGGACTCATATTTCCAATATAAACCTTCACCTGCACCGGCAGCACTGTCTACATCTTTGGAATAAATGCGTTTTTCACCGGAAACACATCCTACCTTTGGATTTCTGAACAGTTTAACAATTTCCTGAATAGAATTTTTACCTAAATCGGTATTTGCATCTGAAAAAATGACAATCGGGGTGTTCACAAAAGTCATCCCTCTATTCATTGCTGCTATTTTTCCTGCACGCTCATCAGAATGATACACCTGTACGCCTGCATATTTTCTTAATAAATCTGGAGTACCATCATTAGAGCCATCCGTCACCCAAATTTGAGTCACTTTGTCTTCAGGATAATCCAAACTTCTTGAATTTTGAACCTTTCGCTCCAAAAAATCCTTTTCATTATAGGCACTTACAAATAGTGTCACTTCGGGTTCATACGCTTCATTTCCAGTGAAGGGTTTACCAAGACCTAGTAACCTTCTTAGTTTTATAATACCAAATAGTAAAATACCATAGCCCAAATACGAATAGAAAATTATAAATAGGGCAATCCAAAAAAAGTATGCTAAAAACTCCATGTAAAATTAATTATCCTAAACGGCCACTAAATTCTTTTTGATCACTCTTTCCCATTCACCGGAATCGGGATTATAGGTTTTTACCACGTGTGCCGGATTTCCGACCACTACGGAATAGGGTGGCACATCCTTGGTAACCACACTTCCTCCTGCAACAATGCTGTGCTTGCCAATAGTTACCCCAGCTACCACTACGGTATTGGCACCAATCCACGTTTCATCTTCCACAAAAATAGGTGCAGTAGATACGCCTTGGGCGTGAATGGGCTTGGATACATCCTCATAATCATGATTCAATCCAGATAGAACAATATTTTGCGCCAAACGCACATCATTACCTATGGTAACTGGTCCAATCAATGTATTTCCCAACCCTATTCTGGTTCTATCCCCAATTTTCACAGCTCCCACCCCATTATTTATGGTGGCAAAATCCTCTATGGTAGAGTCTGTTCCAAGTTCAAAGGTGCTCCATGGCAAAACATCCATTCGGGTTCGGCGACAGATGGTAGCTCCTCTTCCTTTTTTGTGATAAAATGGATTCAGAAACCACTTGACCCATCTTCGGGGTCTTGCTTGATTTTTAGGTACAATAAGCCAATAGGTAAATGACTTAATCTTTTGATTCTCCTTAATTTTATTGACCAATCCCATATGTTTTGGTTTTAGGCTGATTTCTTAATGGCCTCGTAGATGGCCTTCACGTTATTCTCCCATGTATGGCTCTTCGCAAAAGTGATTCGTGCTTGAATTCGTTCTTTAGAGTTTTCATTCAACGCTTTTTGCGCCAATTCCAAATAATCCTCCTTAGTTTCCCCTAGGTAAACATGTTCTTCAAACATCTCCATCGCCTTGGTCTTGGTAGCCAAGGTGGGTTTCCCCATCGCCAGGTATTCATCGATTTTTCTTGGATAGTTTCCAATGGTCCAATCGTTGACCACTTGAGGGTTCATCGCAACATCAAATCCTTTCACGTAAGCGGGTAATTGAGAAGCATCTTTCCTGCCCAAAAAGAAAACATTGTCCAATTCATGGAGTTTGGAATTTCTAAAGTCATCATCCTCTGGGCCAACCAGCACTATGCTCCATTCCTTTTTAGCGTGGGCAATGTGTTCCAATAAATCTAAATCAAGCCGCATGCTGGTTAAATATCCTATGTACCCTAAAATAGGTCGCGGAATTCCAACAAATTCCTGTGGGATTTCAATTTCATTTTCTTCATCATTGAACAAGGAAACATCGCAACCTTGTCCTACCATATAGCTATTCCTATTATGTTCTAGCCCATACTCCGTGTAGAGGGTTGAGTTGTTGACTACAGCATCCGCTTTTTTTATGATTTGAGGTTCGATGCGCTCACCATGCTTCTGCCAATAGGGTACTTTAATTAGGTAATCCCTCATGTAATAGGTATAACTTTCCGGGTTCAAAAACTCCTGAAGATGCAATCCCAGAAACATGGAGCTGTCGTTAAATATGAGGATATCCTTGAACTCAAGTTCTTGCATGGCTTCCTTTATATCCCTGGCAAAAATTTTGGAATTTCTCCTGTTCAGTATTTTGAACAATCCATGAAAGGGTATCCAATTGATGGATTCAGTCATGGATTTTGGATATAAGTTCCAAAGGCTGTCCTCAATCTCAACCAAACCCTTTTCCTCTCCATTTTTTATGCGGAGTCTTTTTTGGATTTTATCCGATTCTCTTTCTCTTTTAAGTGTTGCCCTATCCAAAGGCGGATTTACATACAACACGCGATTGTGCTTTGCAAACTCGAGTGCAATGTTCTTACAGTTACTACCAATTTCAATATCCCAGGCCTGAATCCCAACAACTACAATATCTCTGCCCTTGATCATACTAGTTCATGTTTAAGTTCTTTGTGTACATCTCTGTAGAGCTCTAATACGTTTTTGGCCATTGCTTCCCAAGAGAAGTTTTTCGCACGTTCAATTCCTTTTTCAGCCAAAAGATGAGCTAAGGCATTGTCTTCGACCAAAGTGACAAGAGCCCCTGTTATTTGTTTCGAATCAAAGGGGTCTACAATCAATGCAGCATCCTCTCCAGCTACTTCGGGCATTGAGGATGTATTTGATGTGATCACTGGAACCCCACATGCCATTCCTTCCAAAATTGGTATGCCAAAACTTTCACGGAGTGAAGGATACAGGAAGGCAGTAGATTGGCTAATAATTGCAGGTAAATCCATGTTTTGAACATAGCCTGTTAAATTAACCAAATCCTTTATTTCACTTACATTCAAGGCGTGGAGCAATTTATCAAACTCTACTTCATCATAATCCAACATTACCAACTTGTATTGGCTAGGATATTGCCTATTAAAGTCAGCGAAAGCTTTTAAAACCCCTTTGGTATTCTTTTTTGGGTCTGTATTCCCTAAAAAGAAAAAGAACTTTTCTGGTAGCTGATATTTTTCTTTAATGGTATTTAGCTTGGATACATCCGTCACTTTTTTAAAATGACCTCCAACTCCATTATATATTGCTGTCAACCTATCATCCGTAAAGCCAAAATGATTGTTTATCCGTTCCTTTTCATAATTGGAAACTGTAATGACCTTCTTACTTCTTTTTATAACTGGGGGCACACAATACCTTCTGTACATATTCCCCAGTTTTTGGTACCATGTCCCTTCTTTTTTGAAAAGACTTATGCTCTCCAAATAAATAATATCATGTAGGGTAGTTATTAAAGGAACTTTGGAAAAAAGAGGGCCCGTATTACTGGTGCAATGCAGAACGTCACACCCTTCTGCATAGGCAGCTTTGGGTAAAGCAATTTGTTCCCATCCGGGGTAGCCAAACTTAGAATCCAACTCCACGATTTTAAAATTGGGAGCTTTTGGAATACAGGTGTTATCAAAATCAGGGCGGACGAAAATGACATAGTCATTATGCGTATCTATCCTTTGAAGACTTTTGATAAGCTCCAAAGCCACCATGTCCATCCCGTGTTTTTTCTTGCGATATAATCGCTGTCCTTCAATACCAATTTTCATTTTATGGGGTGTTGATGGTTCCATGTTCTGTATGGATGAATTTTTTATTGGCTCCTTTCAATTTGAACAAGGAAAGGAACATGAGAAAAAATGCCTTCGGTAATGTCAAAATTGCTTGAAGGGTCTTTCCGTTATAGTATTTTTTTGGAACTGAAAAGGCAAAAGCGAAAATGGTAAGCAACAAAGTACCGTACCACAAAAATGGGGAAATCATCAAAACAGAAGAATCAGGCCATAAACTATGAAGTAAGTAGAGCAGTGAAAAAACAACCACTAACCCGAGCAATAACACCCGTGGTGGTGACACCATCTGATATACTTTATCCAAGAAATCTAGATTGCCTTTGACAATAAGTTCTTTAAGACCATCCCACACATATCTTCGGAAATAGATGAATTGTGCCGAAAGCCACCGTTTTCTTTGGTTGGCGAAGACCTCTGATTTCTGGACTTTTTCATCCAGCACCAAAGCTTCATGAAGATATTCGATTTTGATTCGCTTTTTCAACAGCTCAAGCTCCAATTCCTTATCAAAACCGCCAACGGCTTTCACTTGGGCCATCATTTTCTTGAAGAAAAAATAGTCAAAGGCCATTCCTGAACCAATCAGTGCTGAGGAAAAGCCCAAGACTCGATGTCCTTTTCTAAAAATATGGTTGTTGACCTCTTCACTTACCGCATCCAAAATGGCGAATGAGGTATTGGTATTTTTTGCTATGCGATGTCCTTGAACTACTTTGTACCCCTGATTGAAAGATTCATTGATTTTTACAAGAAACTCTCGTTTCATAATGTTGTCTGCATCCAAAATCAAAGCTACATCGTAATCATCGCCTATAACCTCCATGGCCTTGTTCAATGCCTTGGATTTGGTACTCTTTTCAAAAGAAACCTCAACGACTCGTAAAGGCAATTTCCTAAGTTCGGACAAGGTAGATTCTTGAAAAGAATCTGCTATGATGATGACTTCATATAAGTCAGTCGGGTAGGTTTGTTTGAGGGCTTGTTCTGCCACATCAACAATGACAGCGTCTTCCTTATATCCGGGAATGAGCACTGCAAATTTTCGTTGTTTCTGAAAAATAGTCTCTTTTTCCTTGGGCTTAAAAAGTCCTGCAAAACCAAAGACAAAAACATAAATGGAAGCAAAACCAAAATACCCAATCAGCAGGATTTCAATTCCATTAACGATAAGTTTGATTACTTCCATTTATTTTCTAAGCTTAACTTTCAAGTAGTTCCTTTATGGATTTTTCCTGAAGCAGGTTGTCGAAATATGCTATGGTTTTGGTGAGCCCAGTGCGCAAATCCACACGTGGTTCCCAACCTTCCAGTTTTTCCTGTGCCAATGAGATATCAGGCTTGCGCTGCATGGGATCATCCGAAGGTAAAGGCAAATAGATAATCCTTGATTTTGAATTTGTCAAGTCAATAATATTCTGTGCCAATTCCAACATCGTGAATTCCCCCGGGTTTCCTATGTTAACCGGACCAATGAAATCATCTTCGGTGCCCATCATTTTAATCATACCATCCACAAGGTCGTCTACATATTGAAAACTCCGGGTCTGAGTTCCATCACCAAAAACCGTGATATCCTTGCCTTGAAGTGCCTGCATGATGAAATTAGACACTACCCGTCCATCATCTGGTTCCATCCGTGGACCATAGGTGTTGAAAATTCGAACAATTTTTACCAGCACGTTATTGGATGTGTGATAGTTGACGAACAAGGATTCCGCACATCGTTTCCCTTCGTCATAACAGGAGCGTATCCCAATGGGATTCACATGCCCCCAATAGTCTTCAGGTTGTGGATGTATTTCTGGGTCTCCGTATACTTCGCTTGTAGAAGCCTGTAGGATTTTTGCTTTTATCCTTTTGGCCAATCCCAACATATTAATGGCTCCCAAAACCGATGTTTTGACAGTTTTTATAGGATTATGTTGGTAATGCACCGGAGAAGCTGGACAGGCCAGATTGTATATCTCATCTACTTCTAAAAAGTAGGGAAGGGTCACATCATGCCTTATGATTTCAAAGTAAGGATTGTCCATCAAATGAACTATTTTACTTTTCCTTCCGGTAAAGTAATTGTCCATGCTAATGACTTCGTTTCCTTCGTTAAGCAAACGCTCGCATAAATGAGATCCTACAAAACCGGCACCCCCGGTAACTAATATTCTTTTCATTTTTTTGATTTAAAGGTCTACGGTTTGTTTTTCACTACTTTGCACTGGTTCTCTTCCAATACTATAGTATGTAAATTCCAATTCTTCCATTTCTTCAGGGTCATACACATTTCTTCCATCAAAAATGATTTTTTGGTTCATCAGTTTTTCTAAAATCCTGAAGTTGGGCATACGGAACTCGGACCACTCAGTAACCAAAATCAAAGCATCTGCATCAATAATGGCATCGTACTCATCTTTGGCATATTCAATCTTATCTCCCAGAATTCTTTCTGCTTCTTCCATCGCAACTGGGTCATAAGCTCGTATGGTGGCACCTAACGCTTTAAGTTCTTCAATGATGACCAGAGATGGAGCTTCACGCATATCATCCGTTTTTGGTTTAAACGAGAGTCCCCACATTCCGAACTGCTTTCCTTTGAGGTCATTACCAAAGTGACGTTTTATCTTTTCCACCAAGGTGGTTTTTTGTCTGTAATTCACTGCTTCAACCGCCTTTAACACTTCTAGAGAGTGCCCATATTCATCTGCTGTGCGAACCAAAGCCTGCACATCTTTTGGAAAACAACTCCCACCGTATCCAGTGCCCGGATAAATGAACTTATTTCCAATTCTGGTGTCAGAACCAATTCCCTTTCGAACCAAATCCACATTGGCACCTACCAATTCGCATAAATTGGCGATATCGTTCATAAAACTGATTTTGGTCGCCAGCATGGAGTTCGCGGCGTACTTGGTCATCTCCGAAGAGAAAATGTCCATGAACAAAAGCGGATGCCCGTTCATCAAGAATGGCTTGTATAAGCGTTTCATTACTTTTTCTGCTCTTTTACTCTCTACTCCAACAACAATTCTATCTGGTTTTAGAAAATCATCCACTGCACTTCCTTCCTTAAGGAATTCTGGATTTGAGGCTACATCAAAAGGAATGCGCACATTTCTGGCCTGCAATTCTTCCTCTACTGCGGCTTTTACCTTAAAAGAAGTACCTACTGGAACCGTGCTTTTGGTAATTACCACTTTGTAATCTTCCATGTGCTGACCGATTTCTCGAGCCACGCCCAATACATATTTTAAATCTGCGCTTCCATCTTCATCTGGAGGTGTTCCCACAGCAATAAAAACAGCGTCACATTCTTGAATGCCTTTTTGCAGACTGGTAGTGAAAGAGATTCTCCCTTTGTCAATATTTCGTTCCAAAAGAACATCCAGACCAGGTTCATAAATTGGGACTTCGCCCCTTCTCAACTTTTCAATTTTCTTTTTGTCAATATCCACACAAGTGACATTGATTCCGGTCTCGGCGAAACAAGTTCCTGTTACCAATCCAACATAGCCTGTTCCTACTACTGTAATGTTCATGATATAGATTTAATTTTGTGTTTAATAGTTGATTATTTTATTGTCTTGAGTACCAATCTAAATCTTGGGTGCCGCCAGAATTTGCCCAATTCACAAATCTTGGATATTCAATGGTTATGGGAATTGATTCAGCTGGAGCTACAAATTCATCAAAGATGTTCAGTGCCCAAGGTAAATTGGTCGCGGTTTTATAATATCGTTCGCTGCTAGGGTCGCTATCATCGTCCGAGCTGCTCAACAAAGCGGCTTTGCTGGTGGGTGGAAAATCAGGCAAGTGAATTTCCCTAGACCTATCACCATTAGAGATTAAAAATGGATTGAAAGGAACCAAGCCCAAGTCTGTATAGCTTACGGGTGTGTTGAAATCAATACCAATATTGATGGTACTTCCTTGCATCTCAATTGTATTTCCCGCTATGAAAATGACCGTCTCATCGGAGGCAGTGCCAGACTCCGTTCCGTTGGCATTTAAGTTGATGTAATCCGCATTGATTACTTGACCTTGCACATCGTTTACCAAACTGGGGTCAATGGGAAGGAATAGCGCAAAACCGTTAGGTTGGGCTCCACCAATATTGTCAACTGTATAGGTTCCTTCAATTCGGGTTATTTCGTTTGAAGCATTGGTAATCAAATTATAGAAGTACGAAACCACCAAGTCATTAAAGTCATAATCCCCTTGGCTGGGCCACAGATCCTCATAGGCCAAAACTCCAGTTAAGTTTTCACTAGGTGAAAAGTTGTTGAAGGCCTGGTTGACATCAAATGGAAAATCATCCAATTCGTCATTAACGCCATCTCCATCTGAATCATTTGCAGGAATCAATGCAACTACATTGGTCAACTCAATGGATTCTACAGGGTTAGCCCTAGCATAGAAGACCGCATCATTGAAATTGTCATCTGAGCCTGCATCTCTTCGCAAATCCTCAAAAGCCAAAAAGTTGATTTCACGAGCACTGTCATAGAGTTGCACCATGTGATTGCTCAAACTGCCATTTTCAGGATTAAAGCTCGGGTCAGAGTAAAAGATGTTTCTTCCATCACCCACATCGGACCCATTCCATCCATTGGCCACAATAAACCAAGAGACCACAGTATTAGGAGGAAATCTACCGAGATAGACTCTATCTCCAGGGACCAACCCTCCCGATGAACCCACCATCGATACGTTGGGGAAAATTATATTATGGGCGGCGATATCATCTACCGTAGCCGGTTTTTGACCAATGGGATACGAATAGTAGCCTATGGCATTTCTAAATCCAGCTCCTTCAGAAACGAAGGTCACCCAAACATCGGCTAAATCTGTCAACACCATACTGGTCTCACTTTCATTAGCTAAGAATTGTGGATTGGCAATAGGGACCCTACTTCGTTCCGGCAATGAGGCATTTACATCATCCAATAGGTTTTGTTGGATCACATCGGGCAGCTCCATATCATCTGGAACTCCCAAGCCATTGTAACTACTTAAATACGTATAGTCAACCTTAGAAGTTAGGCTACGTTTTCCTTTGCTTGCAGCGAAGGTTGTATGTGCCACTTTACTTGCTGCTCCACTTCTATCGTATAGGGGTCTATAGTCAAAAGAAACTGCATTGTTCTGAATGGCCAAGTGAATATCCTTGGTCAATCCTATATAATCAGAAACCAGGATAACACTATCCGCTTGAGCGGTCAATACAAAATCTTGTTCAAAATGTCCTTCAGAATCAAAAGTAGCACGACCAAAAGGGATACTATCTTGTGTAGCTGTTTTACTGTAAAGGGTGAAAACGGCTTTGCTCAAAAACTCGGGAACATCAAGTGAGACATTTATCTCATCACTAGTGGTGTAGTCAAAACTTGCAGAAACATTTAATCCAGCTAGTGGTCCATTTGGGTCAACAGTGACCGGATCATCAATAGGAGGGTCTAGGTCGTTTTCGCTGACACAGCTAAAAAATGTAAGCACCAGAACAAAAATCAGTGCTATTCTAAGGGGTTGAAACATTTTGTAGGTTTAATATTTTTGTAAATATTATCCTACATTTTATATAAGAAAAGTAATTGTTGTAAAGTGGATATATGCTGTTGTAAAAAAGCCACTTAGCAACGGACAAATTGCATATTCATCCAAATAAAGATACATTTTATCGGGAAAACGAAGTCATTCAATTGGACTTTAAATCTAAGCTTTATTCCTCAAATTCCAGGTAATAGCCCTCCAAAAAGCGTTTAAATGAGCAAATTCCCGTTTGATCAAAAACTGAAGTGTGTTTTTGGGAATAGAGACAAGACATTGGAAAAGTAGACTTACCCCCAAAGACAAGGGTTTAAAGTTTCGTCTAGCAAAAAGAATCCGATTTCGGGAAATGTAATAGGTCTTCAACGGACTGAATTTTCCTGTGGACACAGATTCCTTATGCAGAATGTGGGTTTTTGGTTGGTAGTAGATTTTGTAGCCGGCTCTTTTTACCATTTCAGCCCAATCATGTTCTTCATAATATAAAAAGTAAATTTCCGTCATCATCCCTACTTCATCCACAACTTTTTTTGGAACCATCATAGCCGCTCCGTGAATGGATTGGGTTTCTTTAGGTTCATCAAAATCTCCATTATCTTTTTGATGGTAGCCAATACTATTGTTTCGGATAGTCCACTTGTTCATGGGGGTATACCCTGCATATTGAATCAAGGTGGGGTCCCAATGGAATTTTATTTTTGGACTCACCATCCCAATTTTTTCGTCACTTTGAAGGGTTTCCACCAAAGGCTGAATGAAATCCGGAGGTACAATGGTATCATTATTAATAAACAACAAATACTCTCCTTTAGCCTCCTTTACACCTAAATTGTTACCTCCTGCAAAGCCAAGATTTTCTGGGCTTTTTATAAGTCTGATTTCAGGATACTTTTCCTTAATAATATCTGGATTATCATTGGGGGATGCATTGTCAACTACAATTATTTCGTAGTTGGGATACGTCAGATTTCTTGCCGATTCTAATAAATCCAAGGTTACATCAGATTCATTGTAATTTATAGTGATAATTGATACTAATGGTTCCATAAGTTAAGTTTTACGCCGCCTGCAACTCTAATTGAGCTTCTTTTTCTTCCCTGATTTTCTTATCCAATTTTGGTGAAATGAAAATGAACACCATTCCTGTGTACATTAGAATACAGGTGGGGAATTGTCCAAAGACTCCATTTCCGTAAGAAGCCAACATGATGCCGGCCATACCACAGACAAGTGCCGTGATTCTTCCTTTCAACCAATCATCCCGTATTTTGAACATACAATTGTATGCTCCGGTTATCAGAATAAAGAAAAGAATGAAAAGATGTAAATAAAGACCCACAATTCCTGTATCTGCCCAGACTGCCACGAACCAACTGTCCGTAGCAGTATTGGCCAAAAATGTATTCGGAGAAAAGCGTTTTCCCCAGTTTCCTGTGGAACCAATTCCTCCCCCCAGAGGTCTAGTTGCCAAATACCCCTTAAGCTTTGCCTGATTGATTCGCCGCATCTCCAATGAAGCATCGTTGGAATCAAACGCAGTTCGCATTCTACGGATTTGGTCATTATCGTTACCAATGGTCGTGTATTTGAAAAAGACGAAAACACTTATCCCGGCAACTACACCTAATATTATACTTGGGATATGCTTTCTCACCAAAATGAACATAACACCTCCCATGGCAGGAACGGCTATAGCTCCTCGGGTTCCGGAAATCATCATTCCCAACAAACCGGCCATGGCCACAATCCCACAAAAGATTTGAAATTTTCGGTTTTTGGCAAACAGGGCCAAGACCCCGAAAACCACACCGGTATGTCCCTGGGAGGCTCCAAATTGACCGGCATCGGAATAAAATGAAAAAATACGAAGCTTTCCAAAAAGGATATGAGTAACATCACCTCCAGCATCCAACCATGCTTGTTCATAGGAGTCTACCCCGAAAATCAATTGTTGCATCCCCTTCATGGTTGCCAAAACGGATAGTACTCCCCAAATGACAAAGAATAGGTGTAGGTCTTTTTCTTTGTTGAACAGGATAAAAACCAAGGGAACGAATAACCATTGATATAGGGCTAAACCTCGCATGGCATAAAACCAAGCTGCAACACTAACGGCTTCAGGATTAACAATTTGTAGAACAGCATACCCAAACCAAATCGTAACCAAAAGGGTCAACTGCGAATTTGCTTTTTGCCAGGGAACTTTTATCCGAAATGCTTTAAAGAACAAAGCTAGGTACATCAATACCATGAGTCCGTCCATTAAAAGGCCCCAGGTCATAGGAATGTACCGCCCGATTCCCAACACAAAAAAGTTGAAAATCAAGATGGTGATGATTCCGATACGAGGGTTTACAAAAAGTGCACCCATGTAAAGAGCCGCAAAAGGCAGTACAATAATGGCTAAGCCAGCAACTAGACCTTTTGTAGCCGTTAAATGTCCTGCTGTAATGGCAATGGACAAAATCAATAGAATAGGTAGAGGTTTTCTCAGGTAATCAGAACCATGTGTCTTTTCAAATGGATTCATTAGCCCAAATGTGTTTTAAGGTTCTTCAAAAACACCAGGCTCTCAGAAAAAATTTGACGGCTTTCAACCTGAATTTCTTTTTTTAAATAGTAGAAGCCCATAATCATACCCATAATTGTGAAAAGCACAGTCCCAACTGCAACCGCTACGAGGCTTTCAAATACAAAAACAGCCAATATGTTCAATAGGATATTAGAAAAAGTCATCACCAGTACCTTGTACAGGTTCAGTTTGGGTTTATTGATGCTGTCCAATAACACTCCCGTAAATCTATCTATGGGCAGCAGCATAATATAAACCGTAAACACCCTAAAAACCAATGTCAGTAAGGGCAGTGCATCTAAGTATTCTTTCCCTCCAAGGAATAGAACCATTTGTTCTGCGAAAACAAAACCAATTAATGCTACTGGAAAAAACAAAAGTGTAACAATGCCCACATAGGAATAGAAGATTTTTTTGGCTCCTAGCACATCGTTCTCAACCGCTTTTTTTGCCATTCTAGGATAAGCGGTCATTGTGAAACTATGAAGCGGTATCCCCAGTAAATCTGTCAATTTTAATGGAATGGCATACATGGCTATACCTGCTGAACCCAATATGGGGCTCATACCAATAATGAAAGTATCCGAGCTCTTTAACAAGCTTGAACTTATTAAGGTACCCATAGAGTACTTTCCAAAATTTACAAGCTCTTTTTCAATCTTTCTTTTGGCATTGACCAAATAGGTCAAACCGTCCCAGTTTTTTAAGGAGCACCAAATTCCGGAAAAGGCGTTTACCGCAATATTTATCCAAATAATGGCTTCCAGTCCCCATGCCAGCCACCATTGGTTCAGCACCAAAAACAAACAAAACAATCCCACGTTGGATAATCGAACCCACATCATCCTTTTGAAGTTTTGCTCTGCTTGGAATAGTGACATGGCATTGTTCCAGCTTAAGTTGGATAGGGCCAAAAATGGATAGTATATTAAAAACAGCTCGTAGCCATTATTGATTTGAAGATTGGTTAGTATGACTAGTCCGTACAATAACCAACAGAGTAACGTAAGTGCACCTAGCAATATGAGATTAATCTTAAAGGATGACCCTAAAATGGTTTTCTTTTGGTTCCCGTTGGCTCCAGAAAGTAATCTAACCGATGAAGTACGGGTAAGTCCAAATCTTAGTAAATCCACAAAAGTGGCCAAAGTGATAAACAATACCCATTCTCCAAAAAGCTCTTTGGGAAGTTGGCGCGTTAACAACATAAAGCTCAGCAATCCTAAAAAAGCCACGCTTACATTGGCCATTAATGAGGACAAATTCTTCTCCTTACCTATATGTTTAATTTTCTGCAACATTAGGCAACCGAGGTTTTAGTGAAAAATCTAAACTGTACCGCTTTCTTAATCCATCTTCGGATCAAGGTTCTTTTCTTTGGCAAGTCCCCAACTACGGTTTCCATCTCGAGTACTTTCACCCCATTTAGGATAATAGTTGGTTCTGGACCGGTTGTGGCTTCATTGAACAATTCCAATGCATTGATATCTGCCTCGCTCCAAGCTCTGTTGGCTCTTGTGACCAAAAAAGTATAATCCATTGTAGAGGCCAATTTCACCGGAAATGGGTTTCTGATTATTCCTGGAATCTCTAGCAGGATAAAATCGAAAACACTGAAATCTTCAATTCTTCCCGATATATCGAACTCTCTTACGTTTGAAATTTTGTACAACTGGTCACTAATTGGATATACCAATTTTTGATAATTATTCGATTGCAGTTCCAAATCTTCATCGTCATAAGTGATGTGCAGTACTTTATAATCCAGCTCAGATAATTTATCCAGCAAGTGCTTACAGATAAAGGTTTTTCCTTCGGTTTCTTGGGTTGAAAAGAGCATGTTGACAACAGGTTCACTTTCTTTGTCTTTCTTAAAACGATTTAGGATAATGTTTCTAGAAATTGCGTTTACTGCCTTATTCTTTAGGTATCCGTAGTCTATTTTTGAGCTTGATTTTCCAATTACCGGAAAAATGGAGGATACTTTCAAACCAATTTTATCCTCTGCCCTTGTTGCTGTGTTAATATTGCCATCCAGCAACTCCAAAACCAGAATGGTTGCCGCCACTAAAATAAAACCTGCCAACCCCGCTACGATAACCAAGAGCATCCGTTTACTGGGTTTAGGGCTAATAGGATAAAATGGAACTTCTGTAAGTTTAATATTTGATTTCAATTCCACATTTTGTTGTCTCAATTTGGCAAGCCCCAGACTGTGAAGCAAACTCAAATATTCTCTTTCCGCAATATCAATTTTACGTTCGAGTCGTTTCATTGTGGCACCCAAGGGAGAGAATTTCTGGTACAACTTTACAAATTCCTCTCTTTTTTGCTCCATCACCTTTAACTGTGCATCGTAACCTTCATAATCAATGGTGTTTTGTAACCAATCTGAAAGGATGCTTGTTGAGGCAATACTCTTTGTATCATAATCTGTTTTATAAAGCGTATCGATGTTAGAAGCTAATTTTTGCTCCAATTCTTTGATTCGCTGCATTTTTTGGGAGACTTCTTTGGCATCTTTTTCGATTTGAACAGAATCCTTTTCCAATCCGAGAGTCTTCATGGAAACGTCAAAGTTTAAATTGGAGAGCTCCTTGCGGAGTTTCATAATACTTTGACTGGATAATCTTCGAAGCTCATGGGTCTCCAATTTGGATTCCAATGTTTCCAGCACTGCTTTAGATGCATGATATTTTCGAAGTACTTCAAAATACTTGATTTCAAATTCCTCCTTCTCCGCAGCAATATGTTTGGTCTGTTCGTAGTAGTTGATGATGTTATGAGTGCGATTAAAATTGAGCAATTCGTCCTCTGCGCCTCTTAAGCTTGAAGTGGAGTTGTTCAACTGTCCCTCAAAATAACGAACCACGGCATCTGATTGATTGGCTTTGATATCTGCATTGAGCCTTACAAATGTTTCACAAAGAATCAAAAGGGTGTTTTGACAAATGGCCGGATCTTCCGATTCAAAATCGATATCCACAAAATCACTGTTGGATATACGCCGAAGGCCAATACGCCCCAAGATTTTTTCTATACTATAATCAGGATGATCTAGATTGATAAGCTTATAGATAAAGTTGGTATGGTCGGATTCCTTTAGCTCTAAAAAATTCTCATAAGTCTTTGCAGCATCCCCCTTAACTACCAACTCTTTTACCTCATTCGGAACAATACTCATCAAGTCCTGATACTTTTTCCTGGAAATGATTTTTACATCCGCACTGTCCAAGGTCATGTGCTGGGTGAACAATTTCAACCCGACAATTTCAATTGTAGTCCTGGCCTTTATGAGATTCAAAAGGTTATCGTAAGCCGTGTTTGTGGCTCTAAAGTCTATTTTGGTATTCTCCAATTCTATATTGGAACCCGTAGCTATTCCTGTATATATCCGAGCTTTGGAATTAAACACTTTGGGCTCATCTCTGGTAAGATAAAAAACCATGGAAGCCAAAAGTATAGGCACCGCAATAAGCAAGCCTATGTGCCGAAGCAGTAAACGGACAAAAAATAACAGGTTAAACTTCATTCTTAAATATTCAATTCTGCTCCAATAATGTTTTGCAAGGCCATTACCGAACCCACAAATTCAGAACGCTGGAGTTCAAAGTTCATAGTGGCTTGATTCATCATTTGCTGGAGTCTTGTGTATTCGGTAACATTGATAACTCCATTGGCAAAATCCTTCTCGGCTCTTATGGATTGTACCCTGAAATTGTCCACAATGTTCCCAGATATAAAGAACATGCGATGATGTTTTATAAGGTCGTTATACAATTCCGCTACCTTCTGTTCAAGTTCCACTTCAGCCACTTGGGTTTCAAAACGAGCTTTTTCAGCTTCGCCTTTGGCACTTAAAATATTGGCTCTTCTATTGATTATTGCGGAAAGCGGGAGACGTAAAGAGACTCCCACATTATATCGGCTTTGCTCTGTTGAAAACAAGGCTTGACTTTGGGGGTCACCAGCAATCTGTGAATTGCTCAGGTTATCAAAGATTCCGTAGTTGTATCCTGCCTCTAGGTTGATGTAGTCCAACCAGGCTCTTTGCTCTGCAGATACCACACCATCACGATATTGTTGTTCAGATTCTGTAACCTTGATGAAGGGGGAATAATCCCTTGCCATAGCAATTAAGGTATCCAAAGGAGGTAGTTTTTTGCTAATGTCGTTTTCCTCCAGACCCTTCTCTATAAACTCATTAATTGCCTGTGCTTCCGCAGTAGAAACCATCAAAAAACACAGTAAAACGCCCCAAATCTTTCGCATTACACGTTTTCTTTTTGAAAAACAGCCTTAAACGTTCGTAGTACTATCCACATATCCAGTATGAAGGCGTACTTGCTGTTTGCGTATTCTACATATTTTATATCCAACTGTTTTCTTTCCTCTGGGGACATTTTTGAGCTTCTGCCCCTAGCTTCAACCTGCCAAAGACCGGTTATCCCCGCAGGGCCGTTGAATCTATCCGTCCACTCATCAGTAGTCAACATTTCGGCCTCATAAAGCGGTAAGGGCCGATTGCCAACAATGGACATATCCCCTTTTAATACATTAATCAATTGAGGTAGTTCGTCAATGCTCAATTTTCTAATAATATGCCCCACTTTAGTTATTCTCGGATCGTTGTCAAATTTTACAAAAGCGCTCTTTGCATTTTCCCTTTTTTTAGTATTGTGCTGTACTTCCTCTACTTCAGTATCGTCACCAATGAGCATTGTTCCAGATACAGAGCTTTGCTCAATTGGTTCGGGAGCTGCATCCAAATGTTCCTCCTCTTCATCGTGAACATATTGGTTAAGATGTTCAAATTCCTTGAGTCTTTTATCCGCATCCGGATACATGGAACGAAGCTTGTAAAAGTCAAATATTTTATAGCCGGTACCTACTCTCTTTGATATGTAGTAGACCTTTCCTTTGGATTCCAATCGAATCGCCAATATCACTAAAATGAGAAATGGGGAAGCTATTAGCAATACAGTCCCAGCAACCAGAATATCAAATGTCCGTTTCCAAAAACCTATTTTATATTCTTCAAGATTTCCTTTGGAAGGAGCAATTTTTTCTCGCTTTAAATTGGCTTTGAGTTCCTTTAGAAATTGAACCCTATCGATTATGTTTTCAACAGAAATGGGTTGCACATAAAAGTCATCTATCCCATTTTTTACAGCTTCCGATAAGTCTTCTTTGCCCCTTTCCTTGGCGACCAAAATAAACGGAATGGATGTATTGTTTGCAAAGCGTTTTCTAAGGGTTTTGTGAAACTCAATTCCCGTCTGACCTGGTATGTACTTTTCACAAAGAATGGCATCCACACCCTGATTTTCTTCCAGCCATTTCACGGCTTGTAATGCATTATCAACAACATGAAAATCCACTTTTTGGGTATAGGCCGAAAATTGATTGGCCATATTGACATTATTGCCGACATACAGAAGTTGGACTTTTTTATCGGATACAATTTCCATGGTATTCTGTTCTTATGTTCTTACCAACAACTTCTCTACCCTAATCAAGAGTTCTTCTGGATTGAAGGGTTTGACCAAGTAATCGTCGGCACCTAATTTTAAACACTGAATACGATCAGAGCTACTGTCTCTACAGCTCAAAACGATTATGGGAATATTGGAAAAATATCCGCTTTCCTTTACCTTTCTGATGAGTTCAAAACCATCCATGTTTGGCATTTCCAAGTCGGTTATTATCAAATCCGGAATATTACCATCTTGCATCCAGCTCAATGCAGCCAAGCCATCTTCCGTGGTGGTTACATTATAGGATTGTCCCAAAAATTGTGATACCAATTCACTCAGTGATTGCTTATCGTCTACTACTAAAATTTTCATGATTCCTACTATTTTAATTACGTAGTCTTTAATACGTGTGAAAGTAGGATAAATATTACTTTATAATAATTCAATGTTGTCAAATCAAGCGAGCATGTTGTAAGTGGCAATATATCGGAGGTGTTGGTATTTGCATGCTAATCGGTCAATAACACATGCAAGCAAACAGCTGCTTTGCCTTAGAAGATCAGTTCATATTCAATAGAATCTGAGCCTTATAAATAAGGAAAGAAAGTATGTTTTTTAACTATAACTTAAAGTGTGGAATCTGAAATCTCCAGCTCTTGAAAAGTTTCGTGTATGGGTCTGTTGAAGTCATAAAACCTTTCATTACAAAATGGGAAAGGTTTCCCAGGTTCCCTTTTAGGTGGTAGTGCCGTATAAATATCAATTGGAACATACTTAAATGTCCCTTTGGTATAAAGATGTATAGCCAACATGCCATCATCGCAACCCGAAACAGCCCTTAAGTCGGTATCGTAACCGATGCCAGCTATAGCTTCTTTTTTAATTGCCATCCCGACTGCACGTATATGTTTGATTTTATGAATGAACCCTCGTGAAATCTTCCATCTGAAGTAAATCACTTTAAGACGATTACGAATCTTCATCCGAGTGGAAAGCTGGAAATCGTTTTCATAACTTTTGGATACCGAATAACATAATACCAATTCCTTCTCTTGAAAAAAAGGCAAAACCATTTTGTCAATGTAGTAGGGATCATAAATGGTATCGGGATCCATGCTGCATACAATCTGACCACGGGCTTCTTCTAAACCTTTTTGCCGGGCATGGGTTATTCCTTGTTGTGGCTGACTCACTATTTTCGCTCCCAATTCCCTCAAGATTTGCAAAGAAACCTCGTCGGCATTGTTTTCAACAAAAACCACCTCGTAAGGAATAATGGTCTTTAGATTGGAAAGGGACATTATGTGCCCCAAAAGGGTTTCCTTAGCCCTGTAGATTGGCACCAATAAACTCACAACTGGTTTTTCGACTTTATCCAAAAGCTGAAAATATGTAGTTAACCGCTCAAAATCAATATCGCTAAGTTGTTTTGGTGTAGTTTCAAAATAGGGTTGGTAATCAGTAACCTTCATGGCCAAGGAAAATTTGGTTACACCCTGTCCGGGCTCAAAATGTAATTGGTCTTTGTAGTATTCATGGTTTCCAGAACATTTTCGTTCTGTCTTCCAATTAAGGCAACTACTTTGTTCAATTCCGCGGATTTTCGATAGAGTTTTTCAAAAAAATGAGCCGCAGAAGAATCCAATACGGTCACGTTTTCCAGATTTACCATGAAGCTATCATTAGTTTCCAAAATGGAATCAAAATAAGCTTGCAAAGTACCAACGTGCTGAGCGGTAACTTCTCCTAAAATCTTATAAACTCCTCGATTTTCCTTTATTTCCAATGGCATATGTCAAAACAATTAAATGGTTACGAATCCTGTTTTAACATTTTCATGATGTGTCTAACTATACTAACGTATACATTTATATATATTGTAGTATTTTTCTTTCTTTTTATAACAAATTCAAACGTTGCATCAATTCTGGGCGATTAGATCGGCTAATGGGAATTACACTCTTTTCAATTAACACACTATTATCTTGTATATCAATTATTTGAGTAAAGTTGATGATGAACGAACGATGAATTTGAAGAAATCGAGATTCTGGAAGTTTATCCTTGATTTTCTTTAAAGTGGAATGCACCCTATATCGTTTCCCCAAGGTTTGAATCTCAATATAATCTCCTTTTGCCTCAATCAAAAGAATATCACTGAATTTTAGCTTGATCAACCTTCGGTCAATATTTATGTAAAGGTCATCTTCGACATCCTCTTCTTTCAACAAATTTGAAGCACCCCCATTGAAAGCAGAATTCAATTTGACGGCACATTTTTGAAACCGTTCTGGGCTTATAGGCTTCACCAAGTAGTCCACTATAAAAGGATATTCATATGCTTCTATGGCAAAGTCTTTATCCGAGGTTGTCAAGACAATCTTTGGTGGATTTTGAAGTGTTTCTATAAAATCAATGCCTGTTAGTTTTGGCATATGAATATCCAAAAAAATCAAATCCACTTGATTGTCCTTAAGAAACTTTAGGGCCTCCACCGCATTGGGAAACTCCGCCCTTACCTCCATTTCCGGTATGGTTTTGCAAAGCTCTTTGACAATGGCTCTGGCACTTGCTTCGTCATCAACAATTATGCTTCTCATCTTATGCAATTTTTGATACAAATTGTTCTACTGTATTTAAAATCTCATGGAATTGGCCTTGTAATTTGGTATCCCCATACTTTAGGTCTTCCTCATATTTTATTGCCAGTCTATACCCTTCTTGAAGTCCTAAAATTCCAAGTTTGTGCTTTATTTTATGCACAATTTTCGCAGACTCGTCCAGGTTTTGTGATTCTAAGTTCTCCATGTACTCATCTCTTTCTTTTGGGAATTCTGTCTGAATGATGTTCAAGAACTTTTTTTCAAACTCTTCGTTCCCTCCAGAAATTTCTTTGATATAATCAAGATTTGGGTGTTCCATAGTCTAAGTCTTTATTGATTGTGAAGAAAAATGTTGTTCCACTGCCTTCTTCAGAGGACAACCATATATCTCCTTTATAATAGTTAATGATTTTCTTTACCAAAGCCAACCCTATACCCGTAGCATCAGAGTTATTTTCCAATTTTCGGAACATGTCAAAAATCCCTGCCTGCAGGTGTTCCGGTATTCCTTTACCGTTATCCGTAATGCTGAACATCCATTTTCCCTTTTCTTCCTTCACATCAACAACAATAAGACCCGACTTGTTTTCTTCTACCGCGGCCACCGCATTTGTAATTACATTTTTGAACAGTTGTTCCATTCGGTACTTCCCCGTGTAAAGTCTGGGAAGCATTCTGCTCTTCTTGATGTGCACGGATGCCGGAACATAAATGGTATCCTCAATTTCTTCGACCAGCTCATATAAATCCACCAAGACTGGTTGTTCTTGGAGGGAATCAATGGTTGAATGTTTAAGAATACCGTCAATGAGGCTATCCATTTTGGTTAGGTTCTGAAATATGAGATCCACATTGGCATGACTCTGTGTATTGAACTGCTCTTTGCCTTCTTCAAAAACCCAACTCACCAATGAATGTACATTACGGATAGGTGATTTTAAATCGTGGGATACCATATGGGCATAGTTGTTCAGCGATTCATTTTGCTGCTCCAGATTTTGCAGTAACACATCTTTTTCCGCAGTAATAGTAACCAGCTTTTGTGCTTGTTCCTCTATATCCTCAACTAGCTTTAACGGGTCAAAACTCGTAGCACTGTCGCTACCATTTTGGTGTTGTACATCTGCAACGGCCTTGCTCAATGATTTTAATACTTTTCTTTGGGTTTCCGCTTCTTTGTTCAACCGTTCGTTTGCTTCAAAAAGCTCAAGTGAGCTCAACGAAGTAGCCCGTTGAATCATGGTAATTTTTTCGTCAAAATTGGAATACGAATTGCTAATTGCATTGAAAAGTGCATCCAAGGCAGGATTCTCCTTTAAATCCTCAGGTAGGTGTTTTCGTATTTGTCTTTTTAACAAAGAGTGCATTTATTCGCTCAATAATGTTAACGTCATGGTTTGGTTGTGCAACTGGCATTGGTTGCTTCCGGTAAAGGGTGCCATTTCTCCATATGAATAAAATCCGGCAATCTTAGCGTCCGGTCCGATTACCTCAGCGACTTCTTCAATTTCCTCTTCGGTTCGCTGGTCCATTACCAACTTTCTTCCCACGCAACTGACCAAAAGCGCCAACTCGGGTTCTTTTTTTCGTTGCTTCATGGCCATACATGCTGCTTTTGCTGCACCTTGTGCTATGTCATCTACAGTGGACATCATGAGCTGAACCTTTGAATTTACCGGAACATCTCCCGCCAAAACCATGGAATTTTTTTCTTCATCTATGGTGAGTATTGTCCGTACCAAAGGTTCTGAACCTGGTTTATCCTGCACGGTCAATGGATACAGAAGCGCTGCTTGTGGCAATTGTTCGGCCTTATCACCTAGATATTTTTTGTATAAATCCAGTGCAGGTTTGCCATCAATCTCATAAAGTATATTCCCTTCAGATTTTGTGATTATCCGTTCTGGACCAAAAGGGGTCCACCCTCCATAGTTGGCATAGGAAACTTCTAAATCCGAACCATAAAAGCCGACGGCAATAACTTCTCCTTGTTTTGGATTTTCATTGTATGAAGCCAAAGTTTTTTCAAAACGTGCACCGTCTCCACAAAGTCCTCCAGTAATTGAAGCTTGAAAGTCTTTTGAATTTTCCAATCCCTTGATCAGTCCACTTCCATTGACAAAACTTCCATCTGAAACCACAAACATGTGTTGAAGTTTTTCTTTGTCAAATTGCTCAGTTATTGATTCTCCCATCTCTTGAATGCCGGTATAATCCGAAACATTCTTATTGACCACTTCAAAGGTTGTCTTCTCAAATTCAATGGCCGTTAGGGTTATGCTATTTTCATAAACGTTAGTAGAAAGAATCTCACCAGAGGTGGATCCAAATACTAAATTTCCGTTGGGGTACATTTGCCTCACCTCTTCATATATATTTTCATCTTCCAACATGCTACGGTCGCCAAATATCAGAACCAAAGGAGAATTGACCTCCTCTTTTTGGGTAAAACGCCAACCGGAATCAGCTGTTTTTATGGCCTGTTGTATTTTCATTTTTTGTGATTTTTTGGATTTTTTGCCAAGGTGAAGTAGAATGTGGTTCCCTTTCCAATCTCACTATCGAGCCACACTTTACCATCATACCTATCTATTATTTTTTTAACTATGGAAAGACCAATGCCCGTAGAGCGTTCATGATTTCCTATGGATTGGAAAATCTGGAATATTTTCTCATGATATTCTTCAGGAATACCCACACCATTATCCTTTACACTAAATTCCCAGTGTGTATCCGTCTCTTTACAATCAATCTCGATGATGCCTTTCGGTTTGTCTATGTTTACTGCTGCGTTGCTCAAAAAGTTTTGAAACAACTGGTGAACTTTGGTTCTGTCAGCCTTGATTATGGGTAATTTTTGGGCAATATTGATGGTGACGTTTTCAGGAATATAGATTATCTCAGATATTTCTTTGATGACCTCATTGACATCCACGTCAGTATTGTCAAACACATCATTATTGACCGTAGAATATTTAAGAATCCCAGTAATCAGCTTATCCATACCCTCTATTTTCTCCTGCATCATTTTTAGATTATAGCTGCCAGTTTCATCCAATTTGTCCTTATAATCTTCATAAAGCCAAGTTGCCAGGGCGCTTACGCTACGCAAGGGAGATTTTAGGTCATGGGAGACAATATGTGCATATTCTTGAAGTCCTTTATTACTGGCTTCCAATTCTTCCAAAAGGCTTTCTTTTTGAAGCTCGAGGTTTTTTTGTTCGGTGATGTCCAAGTGAATCCCAATAGACCCAATCACATTACCAAAGTCATCATACTTTGGCGCGCCGCTTATCAACCAAAAACGTTTCTCTCCGGTCTTGGTCAGCACTCCTACTTCGTAAGAGTCCGATATACCTTGCTTCCTTTTTCTATTATGAATCTTCAGTTTTTCACGGTCTTCTTCAACCATGTTCACCACTTCAACCGCATTTTTACCCATGAGTTCCATGGGCGTGTATCCTACCATGTCGCAGAAACTTTGATTCGCCATCAAAATATTATCATCATCATCTACTTCTATGAGTCCTAGGTTCATGTTGGCAATTATGCTACCATACTTTTCCTTTTGGGCTTCGAGATTTTTTCGATAATTTTTTCGTAGGGTAACATCGTGATAACTCCAAAGATGACCTTGATATTCACCATTACTAAACAGAGGAATGAAGTCTCGTTCAAAGGTCCTTCCATCCAAAAGTTCCATCTCATCCGAAGTGACCACTTCCTTCTTGTCCAAAACATAGTCAATACGTCGGATTGCCATTTCAGATTCTGAAAACAGATGCTTGTATTTATGAATTGATTTTTTGCTGTCCACCCCTTTTAATTTTTCAGGGGCTACGGGAATTCCAAAAAGATCACAGAATTTTTGATTGGCCAAAACAATCTTTCGATTCTCATCCTCTAACAAGATTCCTGTTTGTAAATTCTTTATTAGTATGGCCAATCTTTCTTCCGAGGCCTTTAGTTTCTGCTCCGATTTCTTTTCTTGGGTAATATCCTCAATCATGGCTACGCTATAGGTAACCTCTCCATTTTCATCGACAATAGAACTTATTGAGGTTTTACCAAATAGTTTTCCTCCACTTTTCTTAGAGAACTTTCGGATGATAGCAAATTTCTTTAGGTCTTCGCCATTATTGTTCTGGGTAAGATTCTCATACAGATTACTATCCTCCAATGAGGAAATTTGGTCTAAAGTCTTGTTGATTAACTCTTTCTCGGAATATTCCAAAAGCTCAATGAAAGAGCGGTTTGCTTTTACAATTTTGTTTTTGACTATAAGCAAGATGCCTAAGGGTGAATTTTCAACAATAATATCTTGCTGCTTTTTTTGCTGATGAAGCATTTTTTTTATCTCCATTTCTTGAGTAATGTCCCTTATTACTCCTTGGGCAGCTATTGGTTTTCCTTCTTTATCATAAATGAGACTGGCATTGATTGTTACATGTTTCTCTTTGCCATCTTTTACAGAAATTCTTGCGGAGTAGTTCTTTAAAACCCCAACTTGAAGTAGGGTTTGAAAAGATTCTGCGGTATATTCCAAGTAGTCTTTGTGCACCAAACCTGAAAGATAGGCCTCCTTCTCTGTATGATCAAAACCTAGAAACTCCTTGGCAGA
Source organism: Flagellimonas ulvae (assembly GCF_049333175.1). Classification (NCBI taxonomy): domain Bacteria; kingdom Pseudomonadati; phylum Bacteroidota; class Flavobacteriia; order Flavobacteriales; family Flavobacteriaceae; genus Flagellimonas; species Flagellimonas ulvae. Next base: position 3,422,171 of record NZ_CP186325.1, on the reverse strand, counting down.
AGTATTCATATTAATGACCTTGGTGTCCAATCCCATAACCACATAAGGGTCAATGATGTTTATAAAATCACTGTTTATGGAATTGCCCTGTTGCTTATTTAATAATGTTTCCAAGCGCCCATTGGCTTCCCTTAAATGAAGGGAGGCATCATAGAGTTCCTTTGCTTTTTGTTCCAAAAGGTTTTCTGCTGCCTTACGAGCTTTTCTCTCTCTTTCAACAGCCCTTTTAAGCATGGAAGCTTCGTTTCTATCCATTTTGGACAATTGCAAATTTGACCTCTGTTCCGTTTTCATTAAGTAATTTGTATTCTACTTTTACCATTTTTTCAAAGTGTTCAAAAGTCTTCACAATGAGTCCATGTGCAAGGGCATAAAGTCCTCGTGAAGAACTGTAAATCATTTCTAGCGTGCTATCTGTTTTGGAAAGGATTTTGAACTGAGGCAACTCCGCATCTGGATACAGTTTTTTAACATGAATATGGATGTGGTCCTCAATACAGCAAAGAAGGGCCAGTGGGGTTTTGTAACTGGAAACCACTTCAGGGTGGGCTTGAGCCAAACCTGTAAAGAGATAATGCCCAAAAGAATACAATAAATCGTTTATTGAAATATCGGTCTCTTTGCTCAATTCTGTCAGCAAGGCCACCATCTCATTAAAATCATAAGTGCCCACCGAGGTATAGGCCCCACTTGAGGGAAGGTCACTGTTTTCTATAATGGTATCCACTACATGTAAACCAAAAGTGGATTCCACCATTTCCAAAAACTCGGTAAATACAATTCCTTTCATAATAAAGAATATTATGATTTAAAAGTAGGAATTGGACTACTTAGTCTAAAAAGAATGTTGTGAAATGCGGTTTTTTGTTAGGCTTTGATCAATTCACTGATTTCCCAGTACTCAAAAACACGTTTTAGTTTTGCTTCGTAGTCTTCATATTTCAGTGGCTTGATTATGTAGCCTGCTATACCAATCTCGAAGCATTTTAATAAATCGACCCGATTTTCGGACGTGCTTAATATTATAGTGGGCAAGTATTTCAACTTTTCATCCGCTTTTAAAATAGAAAGGAATTCAATTCCGCTCATACGTGGCATGTTCAAATCCAACAAAATAATATCTGGGATATTACCTTGCTTTAAAATATCCAGGGCTTCTTCGCCATTTTTAGCTTCAATTATCTTATGCTTGGATTGAAACTTAGAGATAGCCCTTTGCATTTTCATGGTCTCGATCATGTCGTCTTCTATGAACAGAACATTCATGGTACTTTTCTTTAGGTTACAAATGTTTGAAATAAAGTTAAGAAAAAGACTACAAAAAGGTTAACCCAAATAAAACTATCGACGAATGGTAGAAACCCTTCGATGAGTTATTAGGTCAGGTTCTGCATTTGTTCCCGAATTGTTTTGGGAAGTTTGGAAACCACAAGGTCATAAGAATGGTCTATAAGTTCAATAATTAAATTTGGAGGAAGACTATCCAGCAATAAAGTATTCCAATGTTTTTTGCTCATGTGATACCCTGGAATAATAAACCCATCATATTCCTCTCGTAATTCCAAGGCCCTATCTGGGTCGCATTTTAAGTTGCATTGGGGCGGAAGCCTTTCCAAAGCAACCAAGGCAAACATCTTGCCCATCACTTTAAAGACCAAAGTAGATTCATCAAAAGGAAACTCTTCTGTAACTCCCTTTTTATTTAAACAATAGCTTCTAAACAATTCTACATTCATTACTTGAGACCATATGAATCATAGACCACAACTTTGTCCCATAAATCCTTGCATTCTTCAATGAATAGCAAGTGCGCATCTTCCTTCTGATATCCTTCTTGAGATTCTGCAGAATCAAACGTTACAATAAGTGAATACGTAAACGAATCATCCACTACTTCCCTAGTGGATTTTGGAGGCACACCTATAAAATTGGTTTTTGCAAATTTAGAATCTCTTAAAAATTTCTTCAAGGAAGCTTCAAATTTAGTCCTCCCATCGGCGTCATCTGGGTTTTTAAACCAAAAATATACGGTATGGGCAAATGCGGGGTCAAAGGTTTTCAAATCCTCTTTGTTTTGAGAAAAAGTCTCATTGCAAAGAAAGCCCAGAAAAAGGAGTATAATGATTCTTGTCTTCATGGTGTCTCTTGTTCTTTTAATAGTTGTATATCATCAGTTGTAATTTCCAATGCCGAATAATCCAATGTCCAACCTATAGTCTCCACAATTTTCTCCACCACAAGCACGGCTTGCAAGACTTCTTTCTTAGCAGTGTCCATTAAACCGCTATCCGGTATCTTTTGTTTAATATGCTCTTTCGCCTCCACATTCAGCTTGGTAAGGTCATCTGGTGAAAAGCTATTAAAGAGTCCATTTTTAATATCGTAGAATTGAAGGTCTGGTTCTATCGACAATACTTCGGGTTCTGGAAAATCGTTCAATATAATTTTCTTCTTCTCATTGTTGGCGGATAGTTTCAACTTTTTGAGGTCGTAGCCTATATGAGCTTTTGCCTTTACAACAACAAGCGCTTTTTTCTTACTGCTGAGCAAACTCATAAACCCTTCCTTGGTATTTTCGTAATGATAGATTTCAGCAAAATCACCTTCTACAGAAACCAATTTGCAAACACTTTTAATCTTATCCAACAAAACTGTGGATTGCTTTTCAGTAAGCTCCTTGTTCTGTTTTTTTCGGAACAAAGAAAACAACCAGTACACCAAGACACCCCCAAGAATTAATCCTAAAATTGAATCAAAAAGACTATCCATGCTTTTTTCCTATTTCCCCAAGATGGGTAAACTTAAATCCTTTTTCATACTTAAGGCCATAACCGAACATCCTGTCCATTGCGATATGTGAAAATAAAATAATTCCCACGAGTTCCGTTTCTGGAACGTATAAATAGCTCACTCCAATAAAATATAGAAGTATGGCCAATCCTCTATGATGAAAAATGTTATAGGTAAACGCGCCTACTTTAATTCCAAAAATATAACCAAGCATTCCAATATCTGGTGCCAATAACAAAGCAAAGAACCACCACCAAGGCAAATCCATTTGCATGAAAAGAAAGAACCCGAGAAGGAACATCATAAACTCTTCTAGTTTCAATACAATTTTCATGTCTACAAAATTTTATATAGAACAGGCCTACTCGGAGCTGCATCATTCTCAAAAGGTGCTACTTGTAAATTAAGCGCATACATTCCATCTTTAACAGTATTTGGTACATAAATCAACTCGGTTATTGTAGCATCTGAACGTTCCTTCGTTCCGATGTTCCAAAATGCCTTGTGTGATGCAAGCTGTCCTCCATCCCTCTCTTTATCCACCGAAGGAAGGTCCACCAGAAGGTGTTTTACTCCATGATTTACCAAAAAACGGATAGCCTTTTCAGAGAAATACGGTGGATTTGTATCGGAATAATCCTTGGCTTTTTTGGATGTCATATTTGGAATAGTTCTAATGGCCAAGGCTTCAGTTTTACCATGGCTCAAGGCATATTCCAATTGCTTTTCGGAAATCACAAAATCGTCTCCCCTTTTTTCAGGAGCCACAGTTATCAACTTGGCGAAAAAAAAGTATTTGTTCAATTGCTGGTTCACGGAATACACCTCTTTGGTAATATGACCCGAACACTCGGTATGGGTCACATGCGAATGCGGATTAAAATATACCATATTGAAGTTGACATTCCCACCTTCAGCAACTTTTCCAATGAATCCCTCAGTTTTGACCGGTTCAATCACTGGTGGTTCCAAATACCATGCATTTACATTGTCCTTACCGCCAACAAGCGGAATGGAAATGTCAATAGGATTTGCTAAATCGATTTGATACTGGGTAGAGCCTTGTGTAATTGTGGCAATCATGTTACCAAATTAACCATAAATAGGTCCGAAGCAATTCCATCGGCCAAAAACTTCCCTTTTTTGGTAACCAACATCCTTTCTCCATCTAGATATAAAAAGTGCTCATTAATATATTTATCAGACTGCATCTGAAGGTATTCCAAGTGTTGTTTTCCAAAATCACGTTCAACTTTTTCAAGAGAAACACCCCATATAGTTCTCAGACCCGTCATTACATATTCATTGTATTGGTCCGTTACCGAAAGTTCTTCTCTTTCAATGGGCAATTTGTTTTCTTCGATGGCTTTAATGTACTTGATATTGTTTCTAATGTTCCAGCTTCGTGTGGTCCCATTAAAGGAATGAGCCGAGGGCCCAATTCCCAAATACGATTTTCCCTGCCAATAGGAAGAATTGTTTTTGGAGAAATAATCCAGCTTGCCAAAGTTGGATATTTCATAATTGACATAACCTTCGCCCTCCAATGTTTCTAAAAGAATATGAAATTGTTCTTCTGCCTGTTCATCGTCCACATTAGGAACCAACCCCTTTTCTATGAATTTCTTTAAAGCTGTTTTGGGCTCAACAGTCAAAGCATAAGATGATATATGTGGTAATTCCAAATCCAAAGCTTTTTGAATGTTTTCCTTCCAACGCTTATCGTCCATTCCTGGAATTCCATAAATCAAGTCAATGGACATATTGTTGAAATATTTCTTTGCCTCCACAAGGCATTCGATAGCTTGTGTGGCATTGTGAGCTCTGTTCATCAGCTTTAAATCTTCCTCAAAAAAAGATTGGATTCCTATACTTAAGCGATTAATCGGACTTTCTGCCAAATCCTTCAAAACTGATTTTGATAAATCATCTGGATTGGCCTCCAAAGTGATTTCAGGATTATCTATCACTTCGAAATGCTTATAAACAGAATGTATTAAGTCATTAAGTTTGTCGGCGGACAAGAGTGAAGGTGTTCCTCCGCCAAAATAAATTGTCTCGATTGTTTCTTCACCCAATTCCTCCTTTCGTAATTCCAACTCACGAGCAAGAGCATTCAGCATATTTTCCTTTACTTTCAATTGTGTGGAAAAATGAAAATCACAATAGTGGCATGCTTGCTTACAAAAGGGAATATGGATATAGATACCGCTCACTCAATGGTCAATTAGCAATATGCAATGTACAATTAAGAATTAATACTAGTTATTTTCCTATTCGAGTGGTCTTTAGAATAGAAAACATAATTTTTGAAAGTTCATCTGCATTTTCAATTAGCCGATTAGCTTCTTCAAAATCTAGATAATTGCTATCTTTTAAAAGAGAGAGCCAATATTTTGTTTCCAAACTTTCTTTATAAGAAATTGAAATCTTCGCCGAAAAATCTGCTTTAGAAATAGCCCCATTAGCTTCTGAAATATTTGCGCCTATAGAAGTACCTGAACGTAACAATTGTTTAGATAAAATATATTCTCTTTTTTCTTTATTAAGCTTTTTGTAGAGTTGAATAATTTTTAGTGCAAAGTCATAAGATTTGCACAAAAGAGGATTGTCTTTATTCATTTTAAGTAGGTTAGATTTGATTTAGGACTAATCGTTATACATTTATTGCTTACTGTTTATTGATCTTATTTTCGTTTTGCTTCACAAAAGCGGCCCATCCCGTATAGTGTTTTCCAACCTCAACCCTTCCCTCATTGTAAAAATGACAAACTGCAGCGGCCAATCCATCAGTACTGTCCAAATTTTTAGGCAAGGTTTTTAGCTTCAAAAGTCCCTGGAGCATTTTGGCTACCTGCTCCTTACTGGCGTTTCCATTTCCAGTGATAGCCATTTTTATTTTTTTGGGCATGTATTCGGTAATGGGAATCTGTCTAGAGAGACCAGCAGCCATAGCTACGCCTTGGGCCCTTCCTAACTTTAGCATGGATTGTACATTTTTCCCATAAAAAGGGGCTTCAATGGCAATCTCATCAGGATGGAACGTATCTATTAACTCTATGGTTCTCTCAAAAATTAGCTTCAGCTTTATGTATGGGTCATCGTACTTCCTCAGCATCAACTCGTTCATCTGCACAAAATGCATTTGTTTGTTGATGACCTTGATAATGCCAAACCCCATGACCGTAGTACCAGGGTCAATCCCCAAAATGATTTTTTCCTTGCTCAATGGTTCATTGGGTGTTAAGTACAATTGGCAACCTAAAACGTACGCTGACCGGGATGCCTCTTTTTATAGCTGGAGCTACTGTTGTCAAATCATTTAATCTTTGGGTAACTTCCGAGTTAAAATTTTCGATTTCATTCAGAACACTAGCTTTTTCCTCTACATTTTGAATGGTGATGAATCCATGTTCATCAATCAGAAAGTCAATTAATACCGTATCGTTTAAATCATTTTCAACTTCAAACTCTAAATCTTCCAAAGCTTTGCCCAATTGGGTTATCATCGTATCCTCAAAACAGGCGCGTTGTTCGGGTTTGGAAAGGTCCTCTCTACAGGCATCGAAAAGGGGATATTGATCTACATCGTCCCAATCTATTTGCAAAAGCTCTTCTTGAACCAACTTTTGGGTGGCTTCCTCTTTGGAAACAAACAGTTCGCAGGCAGCAAACAACCCCAAAAATGATATCCATATCAACTTCCGCATGTGCCTTTCAAATTTCATCGAAATTACAATTTTAAATATTTATTCTACAATTTAGTATTGATAGTTAATGTAACATTTTGACCCTAACTTTGTCTTATCCAATAAACCCTAAAGATGGATATTGTTTTACTGGTTCTTGGTTTTGTTTTGATGCTGATTGGAATTCTCGGCAGCTTTTTGCCTGTTCTTCCAGGCCCGCCGTTGAGTTGGGTAGGGCTTTTGCTTTTGTATCTTACCAAGGCAGTTCCTGACGATTGGTGGTTACTAAGCATCACTCTAGTAATAGCATTAACGGTAACCGTTTTGGACTATGTCATTCCAGCGGCAGGCACCAAAAAATTTGGAGGCAGCAAAGCTGGAATGTGGGGCAGTATTATTGGATTACTTATAGCTATATTTTTTCCAATCCTAGGGCCTTTTGGGATTATCATTTGGCCTTTTGTTGGGGCCCTTGTAGGCGAACTTTCCAACAAATCTGATAACAAAACAGCTTTAAAAGCGGCGTTTGGTTCTTTTATTGGGTTTTTGACCGGCACTTTTCTAAAGTTCCTGATTGCGGTAATTTATTTTGGACTCTTTATCTGGAAAGCGGTTGAATATTCCGGAGAGATTTTTACCTTCTCCTAGTCGAACCACTCCACTTTTTCTTCAATTGGCTTCCTAGGTGATGAATCAATTGTTTCATCATAGTGGCCCATATAGAAAAATCCGAGACATCTTTCACCTTCGTTCAAATTAAAAAACTCCCCCATGTACTTAATCAAGCTAGGGGAACTCCAATAGGATCCAATCCCCAATTCCGTGCAGCATAACCACATATTTTGTACTGCCATGGCCGTAGCTGCCAATTCTTCCCATTCTGGCAGGCTCTCGTCCGGGTCTCGCTGCATACAAATAGCAATTACCGCTGCGGAGCGAGCTGGATTCTCTTGAAGCTTTTTTATTTTTATTTGCTTGGGTTTAGAATCGACCTCTTGATATTTTTCGGAAAGAAAAACACCCAAAGCTTTCTTTTTCTCACCTTGCAGTACCTTAAACCTCCAAGGTTCGGTCTTTCTGTGGGTAGGTGCCCAATTGGCAGCTTCTAAAATCTTGGCTATGGTTTCTTTTTCAATTGGTGTATCGTTATACTGAACTGGAAATATGCTTCTTCGCTTCTGGATGAGTTCAAAAATGTCCATGGATAATCTTTTACACAAAGGTACTAACAAAAAAAGCCTCCCATAAGGAAAGCCTTTCAATGATCTGCATCAATAGATGCATCACAACACAACGGTTCAAAGATATAAAGGTTTTTTGAAAAACGACGCTTCACCGTAAATCCGTTTTATATTTAATGGATTATATCCATAATTATGGAATAATTCCTATATTGCTTCCCTTCAACTAAACAATGAAAAAGACCATTCTACATTTGGATTTGGATACATTTTATGTGTCCGTGGAACGTATTATCAATACGGAGCTTAAAAATAAGCCCCTATTGGTGGGCGGCACTAGCGACCGCGGCGTAGTGGCTGCCTGTAGTTACGAAACACGGGGGTTTGGCATACACTCTGGAATGCCCATGAAAATGGCCAAAGAACTTTGTCCAGAGGCCGTAGTCATACGTGGTAACGCAGGTACTTATAGTAAGTATTCCGATGTGGTGACTGAAATCATCAAAGAGCATGTTCCGCTTTTTGAAAAATCGAGTATTGATGAGTTTTATGCTGATTTATCCGGAATGGACCGCTTTTTTGGGTGCTATCGATATGCTTCGGAAATGCGAAAAAGAATCATTCATGAAACCGGACTGCCCATCTCATTTGGACTATCTGTCAATAAAGTGGTGTCCAAAGTCGCGACCAATGAGGCCAAACCCAATAACCAGCTCAAGATAGATTTTGGCCGCGAAAAACCTTTTCTAGCCCCACTATCCATTAAAAAAATTCCCATGGTGGGGGATAAAACCTATCAAACACTCAGAAACTTGGGCATACGCAAGGTGCAAACCATACAAGAAATGCCCATGGATATCATGCAAAGGGTTTTAGGGGCCAACGGAGCTGTAATATGGAAACGTGCCAATGGCATAGACCATACTCCGGTCATTCCCTTCCACGACCGTAAGTCCATATCCACCGAACGTACTTTTGATAGGGATACCATTGATGTAAACAAACTCAAAGGCATATTGATTGCAATGACAGAGAACTTGGCCTACCAGCTTCGTCGAGGTGATAAGCTCACCGCTTGCATTGCAGTGAAGATTAGGTATTCGGATTTCAATACCTATTCCAAGCAATTACGAATTCCCTATACCAGTGCAGACCATGTACTTATCTCCAAGATTCTGGAATTGTTTCAAAGTCTGTACAATAAAAGAATGTTGGTGCGCTTGGTCGGTATTCGGTTTAGCCACCTTGTATCGGGAAATTATCAAATCAACCTATTCGAGGATACCGAAGAAACCCTGAATCTTTACCAAGCCATGGATTATGTGCGAAAGCGTTTTGGCGACCGAAGTGTTTTTAGGGCATCGACTATGGGAGCAAAAACCATTGGCAGAATGCACAATCCTTTTAATGGGTTGCCCCCGGTGGTTTTGGCACACCGTAAACAATGAGCAATGGGCAATGGGCAATGGGCAATGGGCAATGGGCAATGAATAAAACTAATTGAAAACTGATAATTGGCAATTAATCATTGTATCTAAACTGTCACACATATTACAGCATGCGTTTCGGAACTTTCTCCGAAATTGAATTGTTACAATTGGCCCAACAAAACCATGTGACCCAATTGGTGCTTACGGATATCAATAACACCTCCGCTTGTCTGAATTTTGTTCGAAAGGCTCCCGAATTTAACGTTTGCCCCATACTTGGTATCGATTTTAGGAATGGTGTACAACCCTGTTTTGTGGGAATCGCCAAAAATAACAAAGGCTATTTGGAACTCAATGATTTTTTATCCCATCACCTCCACCATGAATTAAAGATTCCTACAAAAGCCCCCATTTTCAAAGAAGCCTTTGTGATATATCCTTTTGAACAAGTCCTTTTGAATGAATTTCAAGATTTTGAGGACAATGAATTCATCGGTATTTCCCTAAACAATCTTCGAAAACTTCCTTTCTCTGGATTGATGGAGTTCAAGGATAAGCTGGTGGTACAACAACCAGTTACCTTTAGAAACAAACAAGATTTCAATGCCCATCGCTTGTTGCGAGCCATTGACAACAACGTACTGTTGAGCAAACTTGCAAAAGAAGAGGAAGCAGAGGAAGATGAAAAAATGTATCCCATTCAAAATTTGGCAACTGCTTTTTCCGAATACCCCTTCATTTTGGAAAATACAGAACGCCTATTGAATCAATGCAGCATCCATTTTGACTTTTCAAAAGGACGAAAGCCCCAGAACTTGAAAAGCTACACAGGCAGTATTGAAGAAGATGAAAAATTGATAGAAAAACTATGCTACGAAGGACTTCCCTATCGCTACGAAAAAATGAGTCCTCCCATAAAGAGCCGCTTAAAAAAAGAGCTGGAACTCATCAAAAAAATGGGATTCGTTTCCTATTTCCTAATCAACTGGGACATTGTTTCAGAAGCGCACCGCAGGGGTTTTTATTATATCGGTAGAGGGAGCGGCGCCAACAGTATTGTGGCCTACTTGCTGCGAATTACCGACGTAGACCCCATGGAGTTGGACCTCTATTTTGAGCGCTTCATTAATCTATATCGTGCCAATCCCCCCGATTTTGATATTGATTTTTCTTGGAAAGACCGTCCTACCATGACCCAATATATTTTTGACCGATTTAATCATGTAGCACTTTTGGGCACCTATGTCACTTTTAAAGAGCGAGGTGTTATCCGTGAATTGGGAAAGGTATTTGGACTTCCTCCACAAGAAATTGATGTTTTGATTGAGGGACGCTACAACCCTTCAAAACTGGATGAGGTCTCCAAACTTGTTCTTAAATATGGTAGACTCCTCAAAGGAAAACCCAATTATTTAAGCATTCATGCAGGTGGTATTCTCATCAGTGAAAAACCATTGCATTGGTTTTCTGCCACACATCTTCCCCCAAAAGGATTCCCTACCACACAGTACGACATGGTGATTGCTGAAGATGTGGGGCTATACAAATTTGACATTTTGGGACAAAGAGGATTGGGTAAAATCAAAGAAGCTTTAGAGATAGTCGCCTACAATCAACCTGAAAAATTTGAACAGATTGATATCCATAACATCAAGGGCTTTAAAAGGGACATATTAATTAACAATCTCATCAAAACGGCACAGTGCATGGGATGTTTTTATGTGGAATCCCCTGCAATGCGGATGTTACTCAAAAAATTGGAAGTCGACAATTACCTCGGATTGGTTGCGGCGAGTTCCATCATTCGTCCGGGGGTCGCCAAAAGTGGCATGATGCGGGAATACATTTTAAGACATCGAAACGAAGGTCGTGCCGAAGAAAAAGCACATCCTGTGATGTTGGATATTATGCCCGACACCTATGGCGTAATGGTGTATCAAGAAGATGTCATCAAAGTAGCCCACCATTTTGCTGATTTAGATTTAGGGGAAGCCGATGTGCTACGTCGGGGGATGAGCGGAAAATTTCGTTCCCGTGAAGAATTCCAGAAGGTAAAGGACAAATTCATTTCCAACTGCAGAAAAAAAGAGTATCCCGACACCTTGATTTTTGAGATTTGGAACCAAGTGGCCAGTTTTGCAGGCTATGCTTTTGCTAAGGGCCATTCGGCCTCCTATGCTGTGGAAAGCTATCAGAGCTTGTTTCTCAGAGCCTACTTCCCCTTGGAATATATGGTGGCCGTGCTCAACAACGGTGGTGGTTTTTATCGCTCCGAATTCTATATCCATGATGCCCGAATGTTGGGAGCTACAATACATCCCCCTTGTATCAATAATAGTATGGCTATAAATCGGATTGAAGGGAAGCATATTTATTTGGGCATGATGTATCTGCGTGATTTGGAAAAACGGGTCATGGAACGCATCATCCTTGAACGATTCCATAATGGGAACTTCGGTTCACTGGAAGATTTTTTGGACCGGGTTTTTATTTCTGTGGAACAACTTTCCATTCTGATTCGCATTGATGCTTTTCGATTTACAGGTGTCAACAAACATGAACTGCTGTGGAAAACCCATTTGATGCTATCCAAAAATGACCGTCTGGAGCATCCTAAATTATTTCCACCTAAGCATCGAAAATTTCAGATTCCCCAACTGAATACAACGAGTTTGGAAACCGCTTTTGAGCAATTGGAGCTTTTGGGGTTTTGTTTGTGCAGTCCTTTCGATTTGTTGGCACAGCCTCCTAAAAACTCCAACGGGCAACGTGATTTGCAACACTATCTGAACAAACACATCGACATTTACGGCTATTTGGTGACTGTAAAAAATACAAGCACGCACACTGGAAAGCGGATGCACTTTGCTACTCTGGTAGATCAGCATGGGGAAGTATTTGATACTGTACTCTTCCCTCCTGTGGCAGCCAAATATTATTTCAGGGGGAAGGGAATCTATCGTTTTTATGGTAAAGTCGTGGAAGAGTTTGGATTTCTGAGCATTGAAGTAATAAAAATGAAGAAAGAGGATTATATACCAGACCCCCGCTATGCCGATATGAAGACCAGCAAAAAGCTGTTTAACACAAAATCAAACAGCGAGCTTAAGGAATGATATCGATAATGCGTATTTTCACTATATCATATTTCATTAGAAAATTCGAACATGTCATCCAAGTTCCGTCGCAATGTTTCATTAACAGGCCCTCTATCATTTTCTGAAAAAGGAGAATTCAAAGAACCCTTAGGGTATGCGGGAGGTTCCCCCTCAGTGCAACATGCCTTGCAACACACCTTCAAAGAAATGGGAGTTTCAAAAGGGTTAAGGGGACTCTTGAAAATGAATCAAAAAAACGGGTTTGATTGCCCTAGTTGTGCATGGCCCGACCCAGAAAAACCAAAAGCTGGTGTAGAATACTGTGAAAACGGCGCCAAGGCATTGGCGGATGAAGTGACCCACCAAAACGTTGGAGCCGACTTCTTTCAAAAATACTCGGTTGAAAAACTTTCCTTGTTATCAGATTTTGAATTAAATAAGCACGGAAGACTTACTGAACCCTTGGTCCTCCGCCCGAACAACCTACATTACGAACCTATTTCATGGGAAGAAGCCTATCAATTGATGGCCAATGAATTTCATAACATGAAATCTCCTGACGAAGCTATATTTTATACCTCCGGGCGTTCGAGCAATGAAGCTGCCTTTCTATATGGTATGTTTGCCCGTGCATTGGGCACCAATAATATGCCCGATTGTTCCAATATGTGCCATGAAAGCAGTGGCGTGGCGCTAAGTGAAACCCTGGGCATAGGAAAAGGGTCAGTAAAATTGGAAGACTTTTATCATGCTGAAGTAGTCATTGTTGCTGGGCAAAATCCGGGTACAAACCACCCGAGAATGTTATCTGCTCTAGAAACCTGCAAGAAAAATGGAGGAAAAATCATCAGCATAAATCCGTTGAAGGAAGCTGGATTGGTCAATTTCAAAAATCCACAAAAAATAAAAGGCTGGTTGGGCAACGGAGTAGCTTTGGCTGATATCCATTTGCAGGTAAATATCAACCAAGACATTGCTTTGATTAAGCTATTGCTAAAGAAATTACTTCATCTAGATTTAGAAAATCAAGGGCAAATTTTTGACCATGCATTTGTAGAAAAGTACACGGAGGGCTTTGAGAATCTTATTGCCGACCTCAACAACTATGATGAAAACCTACTTTTGGAACAATGTGGAGTGGATGAACAATTAATCAATTCTACAGTAGAGCTATTGTCCAAAAAATCGAAAATCATTGTGTGCTGGGCCATGGGTCTGACCCAACATAAGAACGGAGTGGAAAACATTCGGGAGTTTGTGAACCTACTTCTTCTAAAAGGAGCCATTGGAAAACCCAATGCAGGAACTTGCCCTGTTCGTGGGCACAGTAATGTTCAAGGTGATAGAAGTGTAGGTATTCATCATTATGTAAATCCTACTTTGAATGAGCGGATTGAAAAACACTTCGGTTTTAAAGCACCAACTAAGGTTGGTTACAATACGGTTGAGACCATACAGGCCATGCATGAGGAAAAGGCAAGGGTTTTCGTTTGCTTAGGCGGTAACTTCTTGATGGCCGCTTCAGATACCCAATACACCGCTGAAGCCATCCAAAACTGTGAATTAACCGTTCAGATTAGCACCAAATTAAATCGTTCTCATTTGGTCACTGGAAAAACTGCATTGATTCTACCCACTTTGGGACGCTCGGAAAAAGACGAACAAAAAGGCAAAGAGCAGTTCATCACCACCGAAAACAGTATGGGAAAAGTGCGTTGGTCTAAAGGACTTTTTGAACCTACTAAAGGAAATATCCAAAGTGAGCCAAAGATTATTGCAGAGATAGCTGATACTTATTTCAAGGGTTCGCATTCAGTTCCTTGGAAGGAATTGGGGAATGATTATGCATTGATTCGAGAGTACATTGACAAAATCGCCAAGGGATTTGATGATACTGAGAACAAATCCAAAGGTTCTGGATATTATCTGCCCAATAATGTTAGGGAATTGGATTTTAGTCATCTACCCAATGGAAGGGCTCAACTTACCATCAACCAGCTGCCTAAGCATGATATAGAATCCAATGAACTGATGTTGATGACCATTCGTTCCCATGACCAATTCAACACGACCATTTATGGAATGGATGATCGGTATCGTGGAGTTTACAATGAACGTAGAGTATTGTTCATGAACGAATCCGACATGAAATCCAAAGGACTGCAAAAGCACGATGTGGTTCATCTTAAAAGTACTTATGATGGGAAGGAACGAAAAGCAACCTATTTTAAAGTAATTCCTTATGATATTCCCAAAGGGAATTTAGCCGCTTATTACCCTGAAACCAATCTGCTAGTTCCACACAATCACTTTGCAAATAGGAGTCAGACACCTATAAGCAAATCGATAAAAGTTACTATTGAAAAGGCGCTAGTTTGAGGTCATCCAGCCAATTCTTGCAGTGCATCCACAAGATAATCAATATCTTTTTTGGTTATGTAAATGGCAAAGGAGAGACGTAGCGCATTTAAATTATGGCTTGACATGGGACGGCAATCAATACCATGTTTGCTCCAAAGTTCTTCCTTCACGGTTTTTACATCTTTCCCATTGACCTCAACGACTTGGATTGCTGCTGAAAGTTCGTCTAAAGCTGGACTTTTTATAGAGAATCTCTCATCTTTCTCGATTTTTGAACGAAAGTATTTTTTTAACTCATATGTACGCTCATGAATTCGCGTTGCACCGATGGTGTTATGAAAGTCTATCGATGCTCCCAGTCCTAAAACCTCTGCAAGATTTCGAGTATTGTAGTTCTCCAATCTGCGTATGCTTTTGTCTTTATGCCCTCGGGCCACCATCAAAGGTTTTAGATATTCTTGACTTTCTTTTTTGGCGTAAAAAATCCCAACTCCTTTTGGTGAGAACAACCATTTATGAGAGCTCGCCGTGTAGAAATCACAATCCAATTCCTTTAAATCAATAGTAAACATCCCCGCAGATTGTGCCCCATCCACACCCACCAAAATACCTTTTTCACGAGCTATTTTTGAAACTTCTTTGACTGGCAAAATCATTCCATTGGTGTTTACAATATGACACATGGAAATTATTTTGGTCCTTGGTGTGATGGAATTTTGATAGACTTTTACTACATCTGATACGGATCGAGGTAGGATGGGAAGTTCTGGTCGTATCAGTTTAATGCCTTTCGTTTCTTGCCATACCTCCCACGGAATAGTACCACTAGCATGTTCATGATTGGCCAATATCACCTCGTCACCTGGCTTAAGGTCAAAACTACGGGCAATTAAGTTCATACCCTCCGTAGTGTTGTGAATCAAGGCGATTTCTTCGGAAGAAACAGAAAACAAATCAGCTACTTTTTTTCGAACTTCCTCTTTTTCGTCTTCCCAACCACCCCACATGTATCTAGAGGGAAAACCATCCAAAAGACTTCTAAAATGATGGGTTGCCTGTTGTATATGGGTTGACGATGCGCCTAGTGATGCATTATTAAAATAATGGAGCCCCTCTGCCAAATTGAACTGTGATTTTACCAACTGCCAGAACTCCTCAGAATCTTTTGAGCCTTCATGAAGACCAATAGTTTCCCAATGGGTTTGCAGTGTGTTTCCAAAGGCAGGTAACGTAAAAGAGCCCAAAGCCCCTTGTCCCATTCGTTTTAGGAATTTTCTCCTAGAATTGGCGTCCATGTATTGAATTTATTAGGGAAGATATGCATAGAAAACAAAAGTGACAATTCTATAGCACTATGGTTTCCAAAAACAATCAACTACTTAAACGCAGGGTGACCCGTAATATCGGCTCCGGTTATCAAAAGGTGGATGTCATGGGTACCTTCATAGGTAATCACACTCTCGAGGTTCATCATGTGGCGCATAATGCTATACTCTCCAGTAATTCCCATTCCGCCCAATACTTGGCGAGCTTCTCGAGCAATTTTTATGGCCATATCTACATTGTTTCGTTTGGCCATAGAAATTTGTGCCGTAGTTGCCCTGCCCTCATTCTTCAATTGTCCCAAACGAAATGCCAATAATTGCGCTTTAGTGATTTCAGTAATCATTTCAGCCAATTTTTTCTGCTGCAATTGTGTCGCTGCAATAGGCTTCCCAAATTGGATTCGCTCTTTTGCATAGCGCAATGCGGTGTCATAACAATCCATAGCAGCCCCAATAGCTCCCCAAGCAATTCCATAGCGGGCAGAATCCAAACAACCTAATGGAGCTCCAAGCCCTGTTTTATTCGGAAGTAGATTTTCTTTCGGAACCTTTACATTGTCAAAAATCAGTTCTCCGGTTGCCGAAGCACGTAAGGACCATTTATTATGGGTTTCCGGTGTGGAAAAACCTTCCATACCACGTTCCACAATCAGTCCATGGATACGACCTTCTTCGTTTTTGGCCCAAACTACGGCAACATCAGCAAAGGGGGAATTTGAAATCCAGAGTTTGGCGCCGTTCAGCAGGTAATGGTCACCCATATCCTTGTATTTGGTTTCCATGCCTCCAGGATTGGAACCATGATTGGGTTCAGTTAATCCAAAACAGCCCATCCACTCTCCAGAAGCCAACTTGGGCAAATATTTTTTGCGTTGTTCTTCGGTTCCGTAGGCAAAAATAGGATACATGACCAAAGAAGATTGTACAGATGCCGTAGAGCGCACTCCACTATCGCCTCTTTCAATTTCTTGCATAATCAACCCATAGCTGATTTGGTCCAGTCCTGCCCCGCCATACGCTGACGGAATATAAGGTCCAAAAGCTCCGATTTCTGCAAGCCCACCAATAATCTGTTTGGGAAATTCCGCTTTTTGGGCGTACTCTTCAATAATGGGCGAAACATCTCGCTTCACCCACTGCCTAGCAGCATCGCGAACCAGTTTGTGTTCTTCGGAAAGTAAATCGTCTAGATTATAGTAATCGGGGGCTTCAAATAAATCCGGCTTCATGCAAAAAATCTGTTTTGACCAAAGGTAGGAAGGAAATACTATACTACAAGATGTGTCAATTACATTTTTAGATAGAAGTCTTTGGTCAACTCAACATAGTCCTGAGTGTATTGATGTCGAGATTTCTCAATCACCAATTCAGTTTCTTTTGGAGTCACCTGGGCAAATCCAAGTTGTATCATACTACGCTTAATCTCACTTGATGTATTTCCACGAACTCTTGTTATGCGATGTGGAAAAAGACCAAAACTGAAAGCCAAATCAATAAATGAAGCTTCAGCCTTAAAAGGTACTATTACCGAAAATGAGCCATTATTTTCCAGTAATTGGCTAACGGCTTCCAATAATTCTTCAAAAGGTAAGGATTGATTTTGACGAGCAGCATCTCTCGAAACATCCCCACTGGAAACCTGTTCTTCATAAAAAGGCGGATTGGAAATGATTAAATCATACTTTTCGTCCATCTCGTCCACAAACTCGTCCAAGCCAGCGTGATAACAAAACAATCTATCTGACCAAGGAGATTGCTCAAAATTCTCTACACACTGCTCATAGGCGTTCTCATCCAATTCAATGGCGTCAACCAACTCAGCTGCTGAGCGCTGCGCCATTTGCAGGGCAACTACTCCCGTACCTGCACCAATATCCAATATACTATTGGGAGGATCTTCTAAAGAAGTCCATGCGCCCAATAGCACACCATCCGTTCCTACCTTCATGGCGCATTTATCTTGGTTAACGGTAAATTGTTTGAATTTGAATGGTTCCATAGGACAAAGATACTACCGAAACTTAAAGGAGTTTATCAATAAAAGAATCGGTCAATTCAATTCCTCGTTTCATCAATTCATATGACCTATTGATAAGATAATACAATCTTAAACTTATGGCGCTCCATACTTTCGCCACTCATAGCTTGTAAGTCATTTACAAAACCAAATTTTAAACATTTATTATGAAGAAAATCTTTTTTATGGCAATTGCCGTCATGGGAATTGTGCAGTTCACTCATGCCCAAGAGCAAAACAAATTTAGAGTAGGCCTTGATTTGGGATACGCCATTCCTGACGGAGGTGGAGGAGTACTTATTGCTCTTGAACCCAAATATAATATTGCAGACAATATGAGTATCGGTATTCGGTTTGAAGGTGCAGCCATGGCTAAAAACTTATCTGCTGATGGTATCTCTGCTGAAGCCGAAATTGGAACCAACTCATCCTATTCTGCCACTTTTGATTATTACTTTAACAATGGAAACTCTTCTTTTGCACCTTTTTTGGGCGCAGGCGCTGGGTATCATTCCTTGGCCAATTCTGAAATAAGTGATCAAGAGGCTAGTATAGAGTTTGAAGTTGACGGTAAATTTGGAGGACTTGTGAGAGCTGGTTTTGAAGTTGGCAAGTTTAGGGTTGCAGCAACTTATAACTTGATAGGTAAAACTGAGTTCGGCGAAGGCTTAAAATCGAAAAACTCCTACTTTGGAATCTCTTTAGGATTTTACGTAGGTGGAGGAAAATGGAAGAAATAATTCCACAATTCAAAATATAATAAGCGAACAGGGGAAACCAAATTGGTTTCCCTTTTTTTATTCCTAAAGATATAAATCCACCAAACCCTCAGGAGTTTTGACATGAATGACCTTTGATTCCCTGTCCACTTTTGTGATGATGTCATCATTTATGGGAATTAAAAGCTCTTTTCCATCTTTCTCCACTTCAAAAAGCTCTTGGGAAGCACTATCATTTACCGCTTTAATGACACCAATATCTCCATGCTCCTCATCCATTAAACGAAAACCAATTACCTCATGAAAGTAGAATTTATTCCCAGAAAGAGGTGGGAGCACTTGTAAAGGGAGAAATAGCTCTGAACCCAATATTTTATCCGCAGCTGACTCATCTTTTACTTCCTCAAAATCAATCCGAAGCAAGGTGGATTTGTGCAGTCGGCATCGGTCAATAAAAAATGGAACCAGATTGTTTCCCAATGAAACAAAGACTGATTCCATGTTTTCGTAGATTTCAGGTTCATCAGTATCTAATTTGACCAATACCTCACCCTTAAAACTATATTTTGATACAATTTTGCCCAGGTAGAAACAATCCTCCTTGCGCATCAGTATCTTTTTTATTCTTCTTCGGCAGACGCTTCAGTAGCTGGAGCTTCCTCAGCAGGAGCAGTTTCCTCAACGACAGCCTCAGCTTTGGCAGCTTCAGCTTCCTCTGCAACCTCTTCAACAACCTCTTCCTCTACTTCTGGTAATGCCGCTGCAGCCCTTTTATCACTAAATTCTTTTTCTGCTTCCAAAGCTTTGGCTTTGGCATCAAATTTAGCCTTGTCCAAACCATCTACTTTGGCTTGAATACCTTTTTCCTTCTCTTCCAACCAAGCGTTGAACTTTTCTTCAACTTGCTCCTCGGTCAATGCACCTTTACGCACACCACCTAACAAGTGGTTTTTCAACATTACTCCTTTATAGGAAAGAATGGCACGCGCTGTATCTGTTGGTTGTGCACCGTTTTGCAACCATTTTACCGAGCTATCAACATCCAAATTGATGGTTGCAGGATTGGTATTGGGATTATACGTTCCCAACTTTTCCAAAAATTTACCGTCTCTTTTTGATCTTGAATCGGCGGCAACTACCCAATAGAATGGTTTACCTTTTTTACCGTGTCTTTGAAGTCTAATCTTTACTGGCATATCACATTAATTTGTAGGGTGCCCGACCCCGATTATTAATTCTTTCAAAATCGCTTTTCTTTAAAGCGGGTGCAAATATAGTTTTTTTAATAGAATCTACCTATATCTATAACTTAAAGAAATACAATCTGTTGAAAAAACTTCCCATGCCAAGAAAAGTCAATAAAACCCATATAGAAAACCCGAAATAAAATTCCTCTTAACCCTTAAAAAGTACTACAAAACAAAAATAGCTGGATTAATACTGTTAAAAAATCAGTAAAATTCTATATTAAATGTAATATTATACTTTCCAAATCGTATTTTCCATTATGTTTCGTGTAGGGTCATTTCCTTTTTACAAACAACTTGATCAAATGGACTGTGGTCCTACCTGTCTGCGAATGATTTCGAAACATTACGGACGATCCTACTCTGTAGATTTTTTAAGAAAAAAATCAAACATTACCCGTGAGGGAGTATCCATTGGTGGAATAGCAGAAGCTGCTGAAAGCATTGGCTTTCATACATTGGCGGTTAGTGTCGATTTCAAAACGCTTTACGAAGAGGTTCCGCTCCCATGTATTGCCCATTGGAGGCAGCGACATTTTGTAATCATATATAAAATCATAAAAGATCGTGTATTTGTAGCAGATCCCGCTCATGGTCTTGTTGATTATTCCAAAGACGAGTTTATCCAAGCATGGATAGGCAATGGGGCGGATGAAAGTTCGGAAGGGTATTTATTGCTTTTTGAAACAACCCCTAGGTTTTATGAATTTGGGGAAGAAGAGACCAAAAAATATGGGTTTAAGTTTCTTTCGTGGTATTTCAAACCATATAAAAAATACATCATTCAACTTTTCTTGGGACTTTTTGCGGGAAGCATTCTACAATTGATTTTTCCATTTTTGACGCAATCCATTGTTGACTATGGAATCAATTATCAGAATATCAATTTTATTTATTTGATTTTGATTGCCCAACTCACCTTATTCGTATCGCAGACCTCCGTGGAAGTAATCCGAAGTTGGATTCTATTGCACATCACAAGTCGTATCAACATTAACCTTCTTTCTGATTTTCTAATAAAATTGATGCGTTTGCCCATTGCTTTTTTTGACTCCAAGAATACAGGAGATATTATACAAAGAATATATGACCATGAAAGAATACAACAGTTTTTATCAGGCACAACATTGGATACTATTTTTTCGGCGTTCAACATTCTTGTTTTTGGTGTAGTACTGGCTTATTATGATTGGGCGATTTTCGGCATTTTTTTTATTGGCTCCACAATCTATATAGGCTGGACAGTTCTGTTCTTGAAAAAACGTGCGGAATTGGATTATAAAAGATTCGATCAAGCAGCAGATAACCAGAGCAGCATATATCAACTTATTTCAGGAATGCAAGAGATTAAACTAAATGGCTCCGAGAGACGAAGACGATGGGAATGGGAAGCCATACAGGTTAAACTCTTTAAAGTATCCTTAAAAAGTCTAGCCTTGACCCAAACCCAAAATGTAGGTGGTCGATTTTTCAATGAGTTAAAAAACATCTTAATCACTTTTGTTGCTGCAAAAGCGGTAATTGATGGGAGCCTCACTTTGGGCATGATGCTCTCAGTGCAGTATATCATTGGACAATTGAACTTACCTATTAACAACTTTATCACCTTCATACAAACCGGACAAGATGCCAAAATAAGCTTAGAAAGACTTGCCGAAATACATGGAAAAGATGATGAGGAAGATGAAAGTTTGGAACCCATTAAGGAACTTCCTGAAAATCGAAGTGTCTTCTTGAACAATTTGACCTTCCAGTATGGTGGCAGGGACTCTCCAAAAGTGTTGAACGATATTTCCATCAAGATTCCACAAGGCAAAATTACAGCAATAGTTGGGGCAAGCGGAAGCGGAAAAACTACTTTGATAAAACTATTATTGAAGTTCTACGAGCCCGCTTCTGGAACAATACAAGTGGGAAACATAAACTTGAAAAATCTGGGGACTACATTCTGGCGAAAAAACTGTGGTTCTGTCATGCAGGATGGCTTTTTGTTTGGGGATACTATTGCGAGAAATATTACAGAGTCTGATTCGGAGGGTATTATAGATCGTAAAAGACTTTTGCATGCGGTTGACGTAGCCAACATTTCAGAATTCATTGAACAACTTCCATCTGGGTTCAATACAAAAATTGGGGGTTCAGGCATCAACATAAGTGGAGGTCAAAAACAACGCATTTTGATTGCACGAGCCGTATATAAAAATCCAAATTATATCTTTTTTGATGAAGCCACCAGTGCCTTGGATGCCAATAATGAGAAAGAGATCATGGAAAAACTGGAATCCTTTTATAAAGGAAAAACTGTGGTTGTAGTTGCACACCGTTTGAGTACCGTAAAAAATGCGGATCAAATAATAGTTTTGGAACGGGGCAAAATTGTTGAGCAAGGAAATCACAGAGAATTGACCTCAAAAAAAGGATTGTATTACTCACTGGTA
Organism: Flagellimonas ulvae; assembly: GCF_049333175.1. Lineage (NCBI taxonomy): Bacteria > Pseudomonadati > Bacteroidota > Flavobacteriia > Flavobacteriales > Flavobacteriaceae > Flagellimonas > Flagellimonas ulvae. The sequence continues at coordinate 3,399,876 of NZ_CP186325.1, read as the reverse complement.
AAAAACCAATTGGAACTAGGGCAATAAAATGAAAAAACGCAGCCCCAAAAATCGTGAAATGGATTTACTAGATCTACGATCAGATCAAGTAAAAGAAGTTCTTGGGAAAACTCCAGGTTGGATGATACAATGGGGCACCTCGTTGGTTTTTGTCATCATACTTCTATTGTTGGTTGGGTCAGCTGTTATAAGTTATAATGACATTATTCCGGCAAATATTGTAATTACAAGCAAGAACCCTCCGGTTTACTTAAAAGCAAGAGCTTCAGGAAGGTTAACAAAAGTGTTGGTAAATGCGAATCAACTAGTAAGCAAAGGGCATGTTTTAGCAGAGATTGAAAATACTGCCCGTTTTGATGACGTAATTTACCTTAAAAGACATTTGAATAGGCACAAAAATGTCTTCCTAACACTAGACAGTTTAAAAAAAGTGTTTCCTTCTTCTCTTAACCTTGGTGAAATACAAATTGCTTACGGAAACTTTCTTACTGCCTATCAGAGTTTCATTTTGTACAATACACTTGCACCAAACAGTAAGGAATCTGCCTTAATAAGAAAACAGCTCCGTGAGCAACAACAGTTTCTATATAATCAAAGAAGACAGTTAAACTTATTTGAACAAGATTTAGCCTTATCCAAGAACAATTTTGAAAGAAACAAAGAACTATTTGATAAAGGAGTTATTTCAAAAGCAGAATACGAAGAGGCCTCAAGGGCCTATCTTGCAGATCAACAACAATACGAAGGTTTTTTAACCAATATTTCCAATACGCAGATTGCCATTGCCAACTTCAATAACTTATTGACAAAAACCAATATACAAGGCACAGAATTTGAAAATACCAATACCCAAGAGTTAGAGAATGCTAAACAGAATTTGATAACAACCTTAGATTCTTGGGAACAACAATATTTAATTACTAGCCCCATTGATGGTGTTGTGACCGTATTTGATATCTGGGACCAATACCAGAATGTGGAGATTGGGGAAGTATTGTTCACCGTGGTCCCTAAAGAAACCGAAGGTATTATTGGAAGGGTTACATTGCCTGTAAGAAACTCCGGAAAGGTTAAAACAGGGCAAAAAGTGATAGTGAAATTGGATAACTACCCTTTTGAAGAATGGGGTAGTTTAACGGGTGAAATTTTTAGCATTTCCGAAGTACCCAAACAAGGGGAACAGACTCTCTACACACTCTACATTAACATTAACGGCTTAACCACATCTTCTGATAAAAAAATCAGTTTTAAACAAGAAATGCAGGGTACTGCGGAAATAGTGGTAGAAGAATTATCTGTTTTAGAGCGCATATTCTACAAATTGCGTGAAATCTTTGTTAGATAGCATGTTAATGTCATTAGATTTTAGCAATTGAAGCATTTTAGGTTCCATACAATTAAAGAAGTTGTAGAGCATTAGATTAGCATTTAAATGAGGGCCTCTTTTTAAAGATTCAAAAGTCAAACAAAGCCTGACTTTTTTCGTTCATAACTCTTCAAAACTCTATTTTCTAAAATCATACATCTTGTCTAATTTTATCTATTGCCTTAGCGCAGAACTCAACTGCACTATAACTGACAAGAAAAGACTATATGTACCTAATCTTTGATACCGAAACCACAGGACTTCCCAAACGTTGGGATGCACCCATTACCAACACAGACAATTGGCCACGTTGCATTCAGGTCGCTTGGCAATTGCATGATGACATGGGCAACTTGGTGGAACATAAAGACATGTTGGTACGTCCCGATGGTTTCAATATTCCCTATGAGGCAGAACAAATTCATGGTATTTCCACGGCATTGGCGGAACAAGACGGTATTACCTTAAGTGAGGCTTTAGAGCTATTTAGTGAAGCACTTTCGAAGGCAAAATTTGTTGTCGGACAAAATGTAGATTTCGATATCAACATCATGGGATGCGAATTTCATAGGCTAGGTATTTCAAATAATCTAATGGACTTACCGGTATTGGATACCTGTACGGAGGCTACCGCAGAACTCTGTAAGATTCCTGGAGGTAGAGGTGGAAAGTTCAAGCTGCCTACCTTGACAGAACTTCACGAGTTCCTTTTTGGCGAGCCTTTTGCGGAAGCGCATAATGCTACTGCAGATGTTGAAGCTACTACCCGATGTTTCTTGGAACTGGTTCGAAAACAACACTATTCCATCAAAGAACTGGATGTTCAGCCCAACTATTTTGAACAATTCTCCGAGACAAATCCAAAGGAGATTGAGCTTATCGGGCTCAAACACATCAACCTTAAGGCAGCTTCCAAAAAGATTGCAGATGCACTTTGGGACAAAGCCACCGGCGAAATATCCGAAGAAGAAATTACTACCAATGCGGAGAGTTTGGCGGATGCTCCCTTTGCACACCTTCATAATCACTCACAGTTTTCGGTACTTCAATCCACAATGAATATTAAGGGTCTGGTCAAGGCCGCAGCAAACCATGGGATGCCTGCTGTGGCCCTGACTGACCATGCCAATATGATGGGCGCTTTTCACTTTGTGAAAGAGGTGAAAAATCACAACAAAGCAGTTAAAGAAGAAAATAAGCAGCTAGAAGAGCAAGGCGAAATACCAAGTAAACAAGAAATCACCCCAATACTGGGTTGCGAGTTCTTTGTGTGTGAAGACCATACCAATAAAAACGTTAAGGACTACGGATATCAAATTGTACTCTTGGCCAAAAACAAAAAAGGGTATCATAATTTGGCCAAAATGTCCTCCATTGCCTACACAGATGGATTCTACTACGTTCCAAGAATTGACAGAAAAATCATTGAGCAATACAAAGAAGATATAATTGCCCTAACCGGGAACTTATATGGTGAAGTACCTAACAAACTTTTGAACGTTGGCGAAAAACAAGCAGAGGAAGCATTACTTTGGTGGAAATCCCAATTTGGAGATGACCTATACATTGAGGTTATGCGTCATAACCAAGAGGATGAAGACCGTGTGAATCAAAGTTTGGTTCAATTGTCCAGAAAACACGGCGTGAAAATGATTGCGTCCAACAATACTTACTATTGCGATAAAAAGGATGCTGAAGCGCATGATATTTTATTATGTGTAAAAGACGGGGAAAAACAGGCTACTCCCATCGGGCGAGGCCGTGGATATCGCTATGGATTGCCCAATCAAGAATATTATTTCAAATCTTCAGAAGAGATGAAAACGCTCTTCAATGATTTACCGGATGCTATTCTCAACATTCAAGAAATCATTGATAAAATAGAGCCCTTTGAGTTGGCCCGGGATGTATTGCTTCCAAAGTTTGACATTCCAGAGAAATTCAAAGTTGAAGAAGACAAGACTGATGGCGGAAAGCGTGGTGAAAATGCGTATTTGAGACATATCACATATCAAGGTGCTGAAAATCGATATGGTGAAATCACAGATGAAATTACAGAGCGTATTGATTTTGAATTGCAGACTATAGAAAATTCTGGGTATCCAGGTTACTTTCTAATTGTTGAGGACTTTATTAGAGAAGCTCGAAATATGGGCGTTTCCGTTGGACCGGGAAGAGGTTCAGCAGCAGGTTCCGTGGTTGCCTATTGTCTTGGTATCACCAACATAGACCCTCTTAAATATGATCTCCTTTTTGAGCGATTCCTAAACCCTGACAGGGTGTCCATGCCTGATATTGATATTGATTTTGATGACGAAGGGCGTGGGAAAGTAATGGACTATGTTATCGATAAGTACGGTGCCAATCAAGTAGCACAAATAATTACATACGGAACTATGGCCGCCAAATCTTCAATCCGGGATACGGCACGTGTTTTGGACCTGCCACTGAACGATGCGGACCGTATTGCCAAATTGATTCCGACCATGGGGAAACTCCATAAAATTTTTGGCATGGAGGAGTCCGACCTCAAAAAGAAATTCCGTTCGGATGAGTTGGATAAAGTGCATGAACTCTTGAACATTTCCGAGCAAGATTATCTTAGAGGGGCAAACAGTAAACATGGCACGTGTTCTTGAAGGTTCACTACGAAATACAGGAATCCATGCCTGTGGAGTGATTATTACTCCGGATGATATTACCAACTTCGTACCGGTAGCCACCGCCAAGGATTCGGATTTATATGTCACCCAGTTTGACAACTCAGTTGTTGAAGATGCCGGTCTGTTAAAAATGGACTTTTTGGGTCTGAAAACCTTAACTCTTATTAAGGATACTGTCAAAATTGTCAAGGCAAGAACTGGAGTAGAACTTATTCCAGATGATTTTCCTTTGGATGACGAAAAAACCTATGAGCTTTTCCAACGGGGAGATACTGTAGGTATATTCCAATACGAATCCCCCGGGATGCAGAAGCACATGAAAAACCTGAAACCTACGGTTTTTGACGACCTCATTGCCATGAATGCATTATACCGCCCTGGACCCATGGAATACATTCCAAGTTTTATTGCAAGAAAACATGGAGAGGAAGAGATTACCTATGACCTCCCGGAGATGGAAGAGTACCTTAAGGACACCTATGGTATCACCGTGTATCAAGAGCAGGTAATGCGTTTATCCCAAAAAATTGCAGGTTTTTCCAAAGGTGATGCGGACGTACTCAGAAAAGCCATGGGGAAAAAGATTTTTGCCTTACTCCAAAAATTGAAGCCTCAATTTTTAGATGGTGGTGAAAAGAATGGTCATCCCAGAGATGTTTTGGAAAAAATTTGGAAGGATTGGGAAGCCTTTGCTTCCTATGCATTCAATAAAAGTCATTCCACCTGCTATGCCTTTATCGCCTATCAAACCGCATATTTAAAAGCCCACTACCCTGCTGAATATATGGCAGCCGTGCTTTCAAACAACATGAACGACATCAAGCAAGTCACTTTCTTTATGGAAGAATGCAAACGGATGGGATTGGAAGTGCTGGGACCTGATGTCAACGAATCTTATTACAAGTTTGCTGTAAACAGAAACAACGCCATTCGATTTGGAATGGGTGCCATTAAAGGGGTTGGACGGTCTGCTGTGGAGACCATTGTGGAAGACCGCAAAGAGAATGGACCCTTCCGTTCCGTATTTGATTTAGCCAAGCGGGTGGACCTTCGCGCAGCCAACAAAAAGTCTTTTGAAAATTTAGCTTTGGCAGGAGGGTTTGATTCTTTTGGAGATACCCACCGTGCGCAATACTTTCATCATGATGGAGATGGCATATCTTTTTTGGAAAAAGCTGTAAAGTATGGGGCAAAGTATCAAGAGAACCAGAATTCATCACAGGTAAGCTTATTTGGAGAAGCTAGTGAAGTGCAAATTCCAGAACCTGTAGTCCCTCCCTGCGATGATTGGGGCACTATGGAAAAGCTCCGAAGGGAAAAAGAAGTAGTTGGTATTTACATTTCGGGACATCCTTTGGATGATTTCAAAAAAGAGATTACCGCTTTTTGCAATAGTGCGGTCTCTGCCTTCAATCAACTGGAAGATTATGTGAACCGTGAATTGAGCGTAGCTGGGGTCATTACTGATGTACAACACAGGATTTCCAAAAATGGAAAAGGCTGGGCTGCTTTCACCCTCGAAGATTATACAGAATCTTTCGAATTTAGAATTTTTGGGGAGGAGTATTTAAAATTCAGACACTTTCTGATGATTAACTCCTTCGTTCATCTCAAAATCTTTATTCGAGAAGGCTGGGTGAATCGAGAAACCGGAAAAAAAGGTGACCCACGAATGCAGTTCAATGATTTTAAACAGCTTCAAGATGTTATGGAGGCGTATGCAAAAAAGCTGACCATAAAACTCGACATAGACCGGCTTCAAGAAAAGCGTATCAAAGAATTGAAGGATACCCTTATATCCTACAAAGGGAAACAGCCATTGAACTTTGTCATATATGAAATGCAGGAAGAAATAAAATTGAATTTATCCAGCAGAAAACAGACCGTACAGATTTCAAGTGAGCTGTTGAATGTCTTAGAAGAACAGGAAGTACATTACAAGTTGAATTAAATTTTAATTTGTGTGATTTCGCATCGAGCATTTCCATTAAAAAAATACGTTGCCGGTGCACTATTGCTTCTGATTTTCTTTTTGACTCACCAATGCAAGAATCCTAACCTAGCTTCGGATTATTATGATATTGAACCCGTTGCCATACATAAAAATGGAAAAGCTTTTGCAGGCTCCACTTCCTGTATTCCGTGCCATTCAGATATTTATGGCAGCCATATAAAAACTGCTCATTTCAATACTTCAGCTTTAGCTGATTCCACAACGATAAAAGGAAGTTTTGAAGTAGGCCACAATACACACATCATTAACAATCGTGTTCAATTCACAATGATAGAGACCGATTCTGGATTCTATCAAAAAGCGAACTTTGTCCATAATCAACTTGAACTCTTCAATCTAAAAATGGATGTGGTAATTGGCTCTGGTACTAAAGGACAATCCTTTTTAAGCTGGGAAGATGATGAGCTTTTTCAAATACACAGTTCGTACTTCACTCCTACCAATAGTTGGACCCGAAGTCCTGGATTGGAAGAAATACGGTCTCCCAGACCTGCAATTGCCAGATGTATCGAATGTCATGCCACCTACGCAAAAACCACAAGTACCGATGGATTTGGAAATCAATTTGACAAAAATCAAAAAATATATGGAATTGATTGCGAACGTTGCCACGGACCATCTGCAAAGCACGTAGGGTATCATCAAAAAAATCCGGACAGCAAAGCTTCCAAATATATGGTAAAGCATGCGTCACTATCCAAACAACAGCGTTTGGATGCCTGCGCGCTATGTCATTCAGGTGGAAGGAAGCCCATTCAACCTCCATTTAGCTTTTTGGTTGGAGATAACCTTATTGAATTTTCAACCCCTGAAAAAAATGATTCCAACACTCCATTGGACGTACATGGAAACCAGTACGAATTATTGACCCGTAGCACTTGTTTCCAAAAAAATGGAACGATGGACTGCGTTACCTGCCACAATCCTCATAAAAATGAAAGGGGAAATACAAAATCCTTCAATCAAAAATGTATTGGGTGCCATACTTCGCCAAAAATTATATGCAAGGCAGAAGAAGTAACTATGAACTTACAAAGAGACAACTGCATTTCCTGCCACATGCCTTTGTTCCCCTCATCCACTATGGTTATGCAGCTGGACAGTTTTAAAACCGCGGTGCAGGTTAGAACACATTTGATTGACATATACCCCTAAGAATCAAAACATAAACTATAGAACCAGACAATGGTGGTATAGGCAAAAGGAATATTGTCCAAGTAAGGAATATGGGCATTATTTGACTAACTTTGCGAATATTAAATAAAACACAATGGCACTAGAAATAACAGATGCAACTTTTGAAGACGTAGTACTTAAAAGCAATAAACCAGTAGTAGTGGATTTTTGGGCAGCATGGTGCGGTCCATGTAGAATGGTAGGTCCAATTATTGACGAAGTAAGCAACGAATACGAAGGTAAGGCAGTTGTTGGTAAGGTTGATGTTGACGCCAATCAACAATTTGCAGCAAAATATGGTGTAAGAAACATTCCTACCGTTCTTGTCTTTAAAGATGGGGAAATTGTAAACAGACAAGTAGGTGTATCACCTAAAAAAGCATATACTGACGCTATTGAAGCAGTTCTTTAGTCTTTAGATTCAATAATATTATTTTATGAAAGGTTTGGCGAATGCCAAGCCTTTTTTTGTTTTATATTGGGTCTAATTATTATACTATGGATGTAAGGTCTGAACTTTCTAAAGCACAATTATTCCAGAATCTGGAGCTTCTGGCCAACCAGATTGTGGAGGGATTTATAAGCGGTATCCATAAAAGTCCTTTTCACGGTTTTTCTGCAGAATTTGCCGAACATAAAATTTATAATCCAGGGGAGAGTACAAAACATGTAGATTGGAAACTCTTTGCCAAAACAGATAAACTCTTCTCCAAACGTTACGAAGATGAGACTAACCTAAGATGCCATATGATTTTGGATAATTCGGCATCCATGTATTATCCAGAAGTAAAAAAACTAGGAGTTGAAAATTTAAACAAAATTGGTTTTGGAGTATTGGCCATTGCAGCTTTAATGCAATTGCTAAAACGGCAACGAGATGCGGTAGGACTCAGTATTTACTCAGACACATATAGCTTCCATGCATCGGAGAAAAGTAGCGAGCGACATTTTCAGATGCTTTACTCTCAACTGAATGCTGTGGTCAAACAAAATAGTGGTTCCAAAACCACTAAAACCTATTCTTACCTGCATCAGATTGCAGAAAAAATCCACCGAAGGAGCTTAATTTTTCTGTTCTCGGATATGTTTCAAAATGAAACAGAACAAGACCAACTGTTTGAAGCGCTTCGACATTTAAAATACAATAAGCATGCAGTAGTGCTTTTTCATCTTTTGGACCATATACATGAGGTTGACTTCAATTTTGAAAACACACCAAAACGCTATGTGGATGTAGAGAGTGGACAACATATTGATTTATATGCTGATAACATTAAAACAGGATATCAGAAAAAAATAATGGAATACCAAAACGAGCTTAAGCTTAAATGTGCCCAATACAAAATAAAATATGTAGGTGTAGATGTTAATGCAGAGTTTTCCCAAGTTCTCAATACGTTTATGATTGAGCGACAAAAGTTTGCATAGTGTTTTCCTAATTTTGAAAGTTTTTTTTGTTGGATACGAATGAGAGTGTATATTTGCACTCGCTTTGCAAAAGGCATTTGAACAAGATTTGAATCTGACTGTTGTCAGAGTCTGTAGAAGATAAAATCATTGGTCTGGTAGTTCAGTTGGTTAGAATACCTGCCTGTCACGCAGGGGGTCGCGGGTTCGAGTCCCGTCCAGACCGCTCCCTTTAAACCCCGGTAAACACTGGGGTTTTCTTGTTTTTATACCCTTTACTTTTTACCGTCATTTGGAGCATATTTAATTAAATGCCTATCTTTTATTAAATTATTTAGGCAGAATAAATGCATTTTTATGAGGGCCAGGATTCATTTGGACGAGCGTAAGAGCAGTGAGACCAAGAATGGTTTTCCCATCGTCCTGGAGGTTACCGGCAACTATAAACAGAAGCGGATACGTATCGGCTACCATTCAAGACCGTCCGAATGGAACATGAGCCGGTCCGCACCAAAGAGCAACCATCCCCAATATTATCAACTCAATGATTTTCTTCTCGACCTAAAGATAAGGATGAACGAGCTATTGGCCAACCGTTTGAAAAATGGCCTTACCGTTGAGAACTTCAAGGAAAAACTTTTCAATAGCGGCACCTCCCCTATTTTTCTTGAATCCTGCAAAAGCCAATTCCCTGAAGGTTACGAGGGAACAAAGCTCAGTGCGCTCCGGAGCTTTGATAAATATTATCCAAAAGCAACTTTCAGTGAAATTACATTCGATAAAGTTGCCAGGTATATCAAATCGGAACTGGCCAAGCCCAGGGACCCATCGGGAGTGGACAGCTATATCCGGAGCCTCCGCGCACTTTGGAACAAGAACAGTGATGAAAAGAACCCGTTCAAGGGACATAGGATATCCATCCCTGCAAAAATCAAAAGGATATCGACAAAGGAGGACCTTAGAAAATTTGCCTCTGCAGAATTGAGCGATAAAGGTGAGATAGCGAGCTTTTCCAAAATAAGATACTATTGGCTTTTGATGTTCTATTTCGGCGGAATTGACCCGGAGGTTTTGGCGAAGCTCCGGTATGATGAAAATATCCAGAACGGAAGGGTAATCTTCAATAGGAACAAGGGAGGTTCAAAGATGTCGTGTAACAACATTATTGTTCCCCAGGCATTGGAGATTTTGGAAATGTTCGATTGCAAACCCTACCTGGTACCTATCCATAAAACCGGAAACTATGATAGCTTTATCCGGAACTTTAGAAGGGGGCTTATTAAAATAAGTGAGCAGCTGGAGCTTGGTTCCGTGATGCACCCCAAAAGTGCCAGGTATACTTTCATTGATACAGCGCAACAGGAACTTATCGATGAAAGGATAACGGCCCAGATTGTTGGCCATAAAAGAAGGACGGTAACAAGTCTCTATACGAATGATTTTCCTTTGGATGTACAGGACAAAGCACATAGAATAATAGTAGGCCTGTAAAATGTTATTGTACAAAATTCAACATAACTTATTGATACATTGGTTTTTATATTTATTTTTTGTTATTAACTTTTTTAATAACTACTTAGCCAATCGTTAAAGAACATCCTAAAAACATTACTTTTGTATTGTGTTTATGTCGTTTCCGTTCCTGGAAAAATATGTATAAACAAAACCTGTTTTATACCAAATTTTGCGAATTAGTCCAATGGCTTGTGTAACTTTTTGGCTAACCGCATTCAAACACCTAAGCCCCTTTGCCCGAGGGGCTTTTTTTTTGGTAAGAAGTAAATTTATCCATGTCTAAAAAAAGTCCTAAATAGTAGAACTTTAAAAAGTAATCGATAATTTAGTGTGAATCAATTTCAACAAAATGGAGGATAATTCAAAGGATAAGGATTCAGGTATGGCTAACGGCTACAAAAAGCATCAAAAGCTATCTGAAAAGGAGTTAGCAATTGAAAACCTACTTTTTCAAAAGCAAATACTAAAATCGGTAAAGCAAAGCAATTCCAATCTTAACAAGATTGTATGGATTTTAGTGGTATCTGTGGTAGTATCAATATTGAGCACACTTTACATAATTGGGGTTAATTTAGATGTTACCATACGCCCATGAGCACTACTACCAATCATCATCTGAATCAGTAGGTTTAAAATTGGTTAGTATGGTAAAATTATACTCGAATATAGAAACATCATTTTTAAGAAAATATTTTTTGTATTCAGTTCTTTGCTTGCGTAGGGCGTAGAAACTTAATGGTTCAATATCGCTGGTGGACCATAAAGCCGTATCTTCCTTTGGGGTCATTTCAAGATTCTTAAATGTAACTCTATGTCTACCTTCTTTAATATCAACAACCAATAGTGCTGTTAAAAACATTTGTTGGACATATATCGAAGTAAACGCAGAACTTTTACCCAAGGACTTAAAATCCAAATTTAATGGTTTTAAAGAACAGATGATTTGATTCTCTGATGTAGCTAAATCTTCAAACTTGCCGCTAAGACGAATTGCTTTTTCAATCTGTTGAACTGAAAGGTTTTGTTTGTAAATCTTTTGCCAGGTTAAGCCTCCATCTTTAATTAAGAAAGAGTGTTCTTGTGAAAGAACAAAATTAGATAGTAGCAATACTGTTACGAATAATAGTCGCGCTATTGGTTTTTTCATAAGTTATTGTTTATCTTAAAATTAAGGTTTTTTAAGATTTTTAAAATTACGGAAAAACCATAGTTTTTTTAAGGTTTTACTATAATGAGAAGTCTCAAAAACAACTTATATTTCAGGTCCAATTAAGTTTAATAACTATTGGATAAGTTGTTCTCCCCAAGCAGTTTAAATGTATGATTTAGAGGTAGATTAATGTAGTATTAATCTTAAATCCTTTAAATTATGAAAAAGTTTTTTTTGTCAGTGATAATGCTTATTGCTGCTGCAACATTTGTAAGTTGTGAAACTGAAACAGTAGATGAAGAAATTGAAGTTTTTTCGCCGGACAAGGACAAAATTATACCGCCTGGGGGCAACGGCAACGGTTAGTATTTTTGCCGGCTTTATTCTCCTGAGTAGGTTTTTGTATATACCTTTTGCTGGTGAAAATGATATGGAGGGCAATTTTGTGGGTTTCCCATTTTTGTCCTCTTTTCTTTATGCTATGGGTGTAGAGTTAAGCTACCTTTCTTTTTCAATCATTTTAGCCTACGCTACAAATTATATGTATGAACCTGCGAAGCGATATTTCTTGCTGTTAAGTTATGCTATTGCATTTGTCGGATTTTTCTTTGTTTCTTGGGTTTTCTTAGCGCCTACTAAGGCAAATAAAATCCAGGAATTACTTTTTAGTATTGTTACTTCTGGGGTAGCAATATTTGTTGTTTACAAGCTATCAAATTTCATTAAAACTTCAAGAAATAAAAACATTGCTAAAATTCGAATGTTAGCAAATGTTTTAATTCTTAAAGCTCCAAATTATGTAAAAGACACTGATAAGTGGAGCAATGATGTGGTTGAACCTACCTTGGATAAATTGAATGAGTAAAAAAGAAAGAAATAAGGAACTTTTTGAAAAGGGATTTTTATCTGAGGAAGCCTTAAGGGAACTGGATAAAGAGCTATATGATTTACTAATTGAGAAAAATAAAAAGGAGTTAAAATCTAAAAAACTCGAATTTGAGTTGGCTTTTGCCCGTGCCCTTGAATCGGGAATCCGATCATTTTTCTGATTCTTTTATTTTCTTGTTTATTATCTCTGTGGCCATTGTATATGCTTGACTGTAGACTTTATCTCTAAAGTCTTGTTTCTCTAAAAACTCATCGAAATTCCTGACTACAAAATCTAGTAAAAAATCTACTGATAAACCCTCTGACTTCGATAACCACAACCTAATAATTCTTGGGTCTTTTGACAAATTCTTCCTTATAAAGTCAATTTTCGTACTTGGTATATCCTTACCGTTTTCCCAATTATTTATAGTAGCTCTACTAACGCCCAATAAAGTGGCCGCTTCTTGCTTGCCCAATTGAGATTTACTTAACAACTCGTTAAATTCTTTTGCGTCCAATATTGGTCGTGATATTGTTAATTTTTTCTATTTTGGTATAATATTTTACGTAAATGTAAAATATTTGACATATTTTTGATTCAAATGTTCATGACAAACCATTTGTCATACCGAGGTAAATATATGAAAAAAGAGGTAACAATACGGACGGAAAACCATGATATATGGCTTATGGCCGTTGCATTGGACCTAAAGAGCAAGTTCATCAAAACGGGCTTTGAGACGTTCGGTGCTTTCTCAAGTATCATGCGCCAATACCTTGAAAAGTACAACGATGAGCAGGGGAAGAAAAAGCTATTGGCCTGGTGGAACATCCGGACCAAGGACCTTCAAATCAACGTAGATGCCGAGTTTGTTCTTGATCAATTGAAGGACATCAACTGTGATGTGGAAACGGTAATCGAAAAGCTCAAACATGAATAGACCGGACTACATACAGCCGGCACTGGGAATCCTTTTCGCATTCTACCTAAGGCACTTGGGGGATGCATATTACTCCATGGCGGTATTTGCCATCTCCATGTTTATGTGGCTGCTGGTGTTCGGAAACAATCTAAGAAAACCAAAACAACAATGATATGTACAAAGTGGGACAAAAACTTCAGTGTACCAGGGAAAAATGGTTGAACGGAAACGGGATAGACAATTTCGACCCGCCAAAAAAGAACGACATAGTGACCGTGCAGGACATTGTGATGAAGGACGGGCACCAGCTGTTGAGCTTCATGGAGCAGGAAGAGCCGATCTACTACCCCGCAAAATACTTTACACCGCAGTTCTCCCTATGGGCGGACGAACTGGTACAAAACCTAAGGGCATAACGAATTGGCGACACCCATGTACATATTGCGCAACGCCGATATATGGCTCCCCACCAAAAAGGTGGCGGCCATCTGCGAGCGCACTGTGCCCTGGGTGTGCATGAACAAGCACCGGTTCACCTACCGGAGAAAAAAGGTAAGGAACCTCGAAATGGAACTTTCAAGTGTCCTCGAGGTCAGAAATGAGCTTGATGGTAATTCCGTACAAACGGAAGTGTTTAGTTAGTTGTTTAGGTTGGAAGGGGCGGTACCGCCATGGGCCGCCCCTTTTTTAAAGCGCGAAAAATGGATTTGAGACAATTCTGCAAGATCGGAAAGACAAGGGACGACCAGGACAAGGTGATATCGGAAAACCTGAAACACTACTGTGTCCATACCCCTTGTGACGAGCGCGCGGTTTTGGGAAATCCTGCCGTGAAGTGCGGCATCTGTGGAAAGACATTTTAAAGATTATGATACTGGGATTCAAATTGCATTGGCCTCCTTGTATACCAAAACTGGGAGGGTCTGAAACAAAGTTTATACATAAGATAGCCAAATCGATACCGATGGGCTATTGGTGGGACTGGGAAGGACGTGGATACATAGAGGATTTCTTCTCACTACGTCCCATCCCTGATTCATGTAGACCTAAGATCCATTCGATAAGGGAGGACAGGCACAAGAGATGGAAATCCGGAACGACCGTTCACTTTTACGTCAACACCCGAAAGCCCAACATGATGGAAGTGGCACCGCCGGTGCCCTGTATCTCGGTCCAGGAATTTGAGATATGTAATGATGAACTTGGTTGTGAGGTGGCATGTTGTGAACCTTATTTCCGCGTGGATGGCCGGATTCTAGGGTTAGCCGAAATGGAAAAATTGGCCGAGAACGATGGTTTTCCGGATGTATACAGTTTCCTTAAATGGTTTCCTGAACGCTATAAGGGAAGAATAATACACTGGACACATTTTAAATATTGATAACTGCAAAACACTGTACTTATGGAACTAAAAAAGTATTTGGAAGAAATTGGAATGGAACATTCCGAAAAAGACGGTATCCTATCGGTGGGCGGCTACCTGGACCTTCGCGGGACACCGATTACACAGCTGCCCGAAAACCTATCGGTGGGCGGCTCCCTGGACCTTGAGGGGACACCCATAACACAGCTGCCCGAAAACCTATCGGTGGGCGGCGACCTGTACCTTCGCGGGACACAGATTACACAGCTGCCCGAAAACCTATCGGTGGGCGGCGACCTGTACCTTGAGGGGACACCCATAACTCAACTGCCCGAAAACCTATCGGTGGGCGGCTACCTGGACCTTCGCGGGACACCGATTACACAGCTGCCCGAAAACCTATCGGTGGGCGGCTCCCTGGACCTTGAGGGGACACCCATAACACAGCTGCCCGAAAACCTATCGGTGGGCGGCGACCTGTACCTTCGCGGGACCGGGATAACTCAACTGCCCGAAAACCTATCGGTGGGCGGCTCCCTGGACCTTGAGGGGACACCCATAACACAGCTGCCCGAAAACCTATCGGTGGGCGGCTCCCTGGACCTTGAGGGGACACCCATAACACAGCTGCCCGAAAACCTATCGGTGGGCGGCTCCCTGTACCTTCGCGGGACACCCATAACACAGCTGCCCGAAAACCTCTCGGTGGGCGGCTCCCTGTACCTTCGCGGGACACCGATTACACAGCTGCCCGAAAACCTCTCGGTGGGCGGCTCCCTGTACCTTCGCGGGACACAGATTACACAGCTGCCCGAAAACCTCTCGGTGGGCGGCTCCCTGGACCTTGAGGGGACACCCATAACACAGCTGCCCGAAAACCTCTCGGTGGGCGGCTCCCTGTACCTTCGCGGGACACAGATTACACAGCTGCCCGAAAACCTATCGGTGGGCGGCGACCTGGACCTTGAGGGGACACCCATAACACAGCTGCCCGAAAACCTCTCGGTGGGCGGCTACCTGTACCTTCGCGGGACACAGATTACACAGCTGCCCGAAAACCTATCGGTGGGCGGCGACCTGGACCTTCGCGGGACACAGATTACACAGCTGCCCGAAAACCTCTCGGTGGGCGGCTACCTGTACCTTCGCGGGACACAGATTACACAGCTGCCCGAAAACCTCTCGGTGGGCGGCTACCTGTACCTTCGCGGGACACAGATTACACAGCTGCCCGAAAACCTATCGGTGGGCGGCGACCTGGACCTTCGCGGGACACAGATTACACAGCTGCCCGAAAACCTCTCGGTGGGCCAGTTCATCTACATTGACCACGATTCTCAATGGAAAGTCGGGATTTCCGAAAAGCGGATAAAGATCGGATGTGAGATTAAGACCCCTGAACTGTGGAAATCCTTCTTTGAAAACAGGGATTACATTTCGACCGATCCAAAGCTGTATCCCAAGGAATATGAACGGATACACAACGATTTTCTCAACGCCCTCAAATGGCAGGAAATGTTGTTGAAACCGATCGTCAATACCAAATCAGAAATATAGAACATGATGGACAACAAACACCCCTTGTTCGGGCCTGAATGGAAGGCCGAAAAGATGAAGATGAGCAAGTCCGATATCCTGGACGCGTTCGCCATCATAGCGACCGAAAAAATGGAGCTTGAACAGACCCTCAACTCCTTGGGGGTCAACTTAAACCAGAGCGATATATGAAACGGGACTTCAAAGGGGTCTTCATCCCTCGCGAGATTTGGCTGAACAAGGAAATAAAGGGCAATGCAAAGCTCATCCTGATGGAGATAAACAGCCTTGACGGCAACCTTGGGTGCTTTGCCAACAACCAACATTTTTCGGAAATGTTCGGTATAAGCAAGAGCTATGTGAGCGAACTGATAAACGACCTGAAAAGCAGGGGACTGAATCGAGGTAAGCACGGAAAAAAGGGACGGTGCCCCACAGCGTGTCATAACCATGATTACCCCCTTCGGTATAGCGAACCCCCCTTCGGTGGAGCGAACGGACCCTTCGGTATACCGAACCCCCCCTTCGGTATACCGAACCCCCCTATATAAGGTATTAGATAGACATTTAGATAGACAGGAGAGAGACACGCGCGCAAGCTGGTTCCTTTTCCAAAACTATCAAAGTGAACTTGAGGCGTTCTGGATGCAGAACGGCAACATGGTCGAAAACCCCGAAAAGTTCTTTGCGGATTTTGACGACACCGTGGAACTCGAAGAGATAAAGTTCGGAAGAAAGCTCTTTGCGCGCCTGAGAAAGTGGACACGTAACTGGCTGGATTTCCAGAACAGGAAAAAGAAGGATAACGGACCCTTGGAACAGAGCGTTTCGCAAAAGGTCGGAAAACGATTGGCATGAGCGGAACGGAAAGAGGAAAGATACCACCACAGGCCATTGACCTTGAAAAGGCCGTACTGGGTGCCATGATGTTGGACCAAAAAGGGGTGGACGGATGTCTTGAGGTGATAAAGAGCCCAGAGGTGTTCTATAGTGAAAAACACCGACAGGTGTTCATTGCCATCCAACAACTGGACAGTGAAAACTCCCCAGTGGACCTTTTGACGGTCTCACAGACATTGAGGGCAAACGGCAAACTGGAAGCGGTCGGCGGTGATTTTGCCCTCGTAGAACTGACCCAAAAAGTAGCGGGTTCCGCCCATATCGAGTACCATTCCTATGTGCTGTTGCAAAAGTTCATCAAGAGGCAACTGATAAGCATCGGTAACGAGGCCATTGAAAAAGGCTACGAAGAGGGAAAGGATGTTTTCGAGGCCCTTGACGAGGTGACCGTGCTCTTCGATTCCCTGAGCGGTATCTATGAGCGTGGCGGAAGCTCCATCGACTGGAACATGGCCATCGAGGAAGTACCGAGGCGGGTCGAAAGGCTCACCAACAACCAGGGCGAACTGACCGGTGTGGACACGGGCCTTACCAACATCAACAAGCATTTCAACGGGTGGCAGCCAACTGACCTTATCATCATCGGTGCGGACAGTGGCATGGGAAAAACTGCACTTGCAATGACCCACATCCTTGCATCGGCCAAAGAGGGCAATGCGGTCGGAATGGCCTCCATGGAGATGAGCACCATGCAGCTTGCCATCAGGGGCGTGGCCGTGGAGAGCCAGTTCCACATGAGACAGCTTACCCAGACCGGATTTGAGAAGGACGAATATTTTGTAAGGCTCAGCAAGGTGGTGGACCGTATGAGGAACCTTCCGATATACATAGACGACCGTCCCAGCCTTACCGTTGCAGAAATGAAGCGCAAGGCAAGGCAGATGAAACGAAGGCACGACATCAAGCTATTCATAGCTGACTTCATACAGATGTTCGCAGGTGACGAGGACGATTTTAAGCTGACCGGGATGGCGGCCAGGGAACTGAAGAACCTTGCGAAGGAACTCGACATCCCTGTCATTGCTCTGAGCCAATTGAACCGTGAGGTCAAAAAGGCAAGGTACAGCGTTCCGTCAAAGCACCATTTGAAGAATTCGAGCGGCGTGGAAGAGGCCGCCGATGTGATCGGGCTATTGTACCGCCCCGAGTATTATGGGCACAACAGGGATTCCGCTCCCGACCTATGGAACGACCTGCAGCTTGAGAACGATGAGAACGCGGTGCTTATCGTGGCAAAGAACAGGAACGGTGGATTGGGCAATATTCCCCTCAAGTACATTGCCAACAAGACAAAATATGTGAATCCTGGAGAATGGACCGGCGAACCGGAAAACGATGGGTTCGATATCCCGAAAATGGGTGTCGATGAAGCATTTGGCAATGATGATAAAACCGTGTTCGATGCCGAATAGACCGAAACAGAAGAAAAGGCCCTGGCGAGAGGAAAGGAAACCCTTTGCGCGCAGGAACAACGATAACTACGATTTCTACAACTCCACACGGTGGAGGAAGAAATCAAAGCTCTTTCGGGAAAAGAACCCGTTCTGCAAAGAGTGTGAAAGACAGAACAGGGTGGGTCCCGCTGAAGTGGTGGACCATGTTAAGGGCCTCCAATATCTATTGGACAATGGAATGGACCCTTATGCTGATAATGAACTTGAATCGATGTGCCACAAATGCCATAACGTTAAGTCGGGCAAACAGGCACATTGGAACAAAACAAAGAAGAAATGACAGAAGAAGCAATTGCTTGGGAATTTGAATGCGCCCAGAGATTAATGGGAGGCTTTGACAGGAACGCGGGCACTTTGGTTGTTACCAAAAATGGTCTTGTTGGGCGCACATTCTCCAATGAAGGATTAGTGAATGGAAAGGTAAGGGTTTATTGTGGAGATAAGAAATTATTGTGCCGTCCCGAGAACTTGAAAGTTACCGGATATATAAACTGAAAAATGCTACCTGATTTTCTACATATCAGCAACGAGGACAACATGGCACTGATGTCAAGATACCAGGACAACCATTTTGATGTTGCCATTGTAGACCCTCCATATGGTATTGGGGATTCTTGGAGTAAAAATAGAAAAGATCGGTTCTTCCAAAATGGAAAGTTGCACACTTATCAAAATACAGAGGCACCTTCCTTTGAATTCTTTGAAGAACTAAAAAGGGTCAGCAAGAACCAAATCATTTGGGGAGGAAACTACTTCACAGAGTTTCTGGAACCAACTAATTCGTGGATTGTTTGGAACAAAAAAAGAAAGGCTGCAAAAACCTTTATGAGTGAAGCTGAACTGGCTTGGACCTCATACAAAAAAGTGATGCGTATTGCTGATTTTCTTTGGGATGGTTGCAAAAAATGTGAAAAGGTAAGCAAATGGCATCCACATCAAAAACCATGGTCCTTATATGAATGGGTGATAAGTGAATATTGCTCCCGGGAAGATAAGATTCTTGATACGAATTTGGGAAGCATGAGCATTGCTCTAGCTGTTGATCATATAAACAGAATCAATGGATGGAGCCTGGAGTTAACCGGTTGTGAACTAGAACCGCATTATTATGAATCCGGAATAAAGAAACTAGGGCTTTACATGAGCCAAACTAAAATAATGCTCAATGAAAGCCTATAGGATGAACCATAACTGTTGTAAACCCGATAGGACAAAATTAATACTGGGCCATTGGTACCTATGTAAAAAATGCGGTTGGAAACATGTTCATTCCAAACCGGTCGAGCAGTTGAAGCTTGAACTATGAACAAAAAGTTCAAAGTAGTGATTTACCTGTCTGATGGAAGAATTAAAGATGTTTTCGAGACCTCTGATATCACTATTATAACCAACGGGGAATCAAGGCAAAAAATTATTGAAATAGTAAAAACAAAAAGATGAAAATACTAATATACATACTACCGATTATGGCAACCGCCCAGATTCATTTAGGGGTGGGTATCACGGAAATTTCCCAAAGAGAGGATGGGACAATGCCCTATTACTGGAACGTAGGCTATAACCAAGAAGTTGGAAAGTTTGGGGTTGGGTTCAACTACAGGGCGACCAAGGTCTTGGCAAGAAATTTCAGAAGTTGGGAGTTCAGGGTGACCCATAGGATAATTGATGGTGATTTTAAAATGGTTCTGGGAACGGGCTGGGCATTCAACCAAGAGGAAAAGGACTCCTATCCTGTAGTCCACTTTAGAAATGGAATCAACATAAGTGACGGTCTCGATTTGATATTGGACTTTGATAATAGTTTCAGGATGGGTGGAAGAAAAAGGACCGAAAGTTATCTCGGTCTTGGCCTTGCCTTGGAGTATGACTTTATAAAGGATGTAATTATTGGTAGACAAAAATAAAATGGAAAAAGCAAAAGATTTTCTTAAATCAAAAGGTATCATTAAAGAAGGATACGAAAAGTTCTACATCAATTGGATGGATGGTACGAAAGAAGTGGAGCTCACCCAATTGCTAACCGAGTATGAAACAGTGAATGGTAAGAAGAAGGAAGAATCCGAGATTAGATACAAGGATGTCATCGACTTGGGATTTATCCGCAAAAACAGCAATGATAATGTATTCATTTCTGAGTACGGATATGATTGGTTTTGGTGTGAGAAGAAGCTTTACAAAAAGATATCGGCTGTTTGGGATTGTGAAACTCATAAGGTTGAAATTAGAATGAATGCTGATGAAGGTCGCATCATTGCCAGGCACGAGGTAAGTGGTCTTAATGAATTGAAGAATTGGATTAAACTATTAACCTCGAAATAATGGGAAGATTTAAACCAAAATGTTATATCGTTTATACTCACAGAACAGTTGAAAATTTAAAATGGGAATGCACGACCCACTATCGTTGTAGAGCTCATATACCGAATATGTTGCATGAATTATTAAATGTTAAATCGATAGGTGCTGAATTGAAACTCATCTGGAACAATTGGCATGAAAGACAGATTGTAAACAAGTATGATGTTAGCTATATGGAGATTGAAAATTACATAAAAGCTGATAGCGGAATGCTATCGTTTTCATCAACACGAACAAGAGACAGGGCTATTAGGGAATTGAAACGACTAGGGGCTGATGAGTTTTACTTGGCAGATAATTATAGAGATGTAATTCTGTCCCAGGCGCATTATTATATAAACGGAACATTTCCGGAGGGGTATGGGGTGAAAACACCTGAGATTTAAACATATAAACATCGCCACCCAATCAGATTTTTACTCAGGGGTATTTTTTGAGGGGGGGGGGTAAAGTAAAACAATAGGTTATGGAAATTGTAGGAATCAATAAGGCAAGTGAGTGTTTGAGCGAAGTTCCCAAACCCCCTGTGTACCTTACCGATAGGGCCAAGGAACATTATAAATCAATGGCCCGGGATCTTAATCAAAATCAAACGTCTTAAAGGCACCTATCTCCCAGCCCTTGAGGTCTATGCGGAATCCATGGCACTATGGGAATTCACCTGTAGAAAAATCAGAGAGGCGGACCGCAATGAAGAGGGTTCGGGATACTTTCAGACTTTTAGCAACAACGTAACCCAAAACAGTACTTGGCTCAACCAACAGAACGCCGCGATAAAAAGGCTTTTCGATTGTTTCAAGCAATTTGGGCTTGAACCTTCAGCTGATAAAAACCTAAAGAACACCGGAGATTCAAACCAGACCAAATTGTTCAATGAACTTGCAAACAAACTAAAGGGCGCTTAAATGGATATAACGCAGGAAATGAGGTCATCCGTTCCCTTTCAATATGCACATAGTGTATTGGATGGAACGGTTCCTGCGGGAAAAAGGGTCGTCCAGGCCTGTGAACGATTTTTTAAATGGATCGATACCGCTAAAGAGGACGGCTATTCTATAGACCATCAAAAAGGAATGGCCATAATCCGTTTTTTTCCTTTACTGTTGAACCACACCAAGGGCAAACTTGCCGGGCAACCCTTTCACTTGGCGCCTTTCCAACAATTCACCCTGTACAACGTATTTGGTTGGGTTGATAAGGATGGAAAAAGAAGGATAAGTACAGTTTATGATAAACGGGCAAAAAAAAACGGTAAATCCGCTGAGATGGCCGGCCTCTCACTTTTCATGATGAGTTTTGAAATGGAACCGGAAGCCGAGGTCTATGTTGGGGCGACAAAGGAGGAACAGGCAAAAATTTGTTGGAACGCAGCAAAGAGCTTCATCGAAAGTCCACATGCAAATCCAGCTATGAAAAAACTGAGGTTTTATTGCAAACAGAAGGAAATTTTGAACACAAATACAAATAGCGTTCTAAAGCCTTTGGGCGGGGATTCCAAGACACAGGACGGTATCAATAGTTATCTTAGCATTATCGACGAATACCATGCCCACGCCACCGATGGTGTGAAAGAAAACTTAGAGTCATCCAGTGTACAAAGGGTCCAACCGATAACCTGGCACATCACCACGGCCGGGACCAATATTGCAAGTGTATGTAAGGCCTATGAAGATACCTGTATCGAGGTTTTGGACGGTATCAAAAAAGATGACCACCTATGGATAATGATCCACGACCTGGACAATGATGATGATTGGGAGGATGAAAGCAATTGGTACAAAGCAAATCCGTTATTGGGCCAGGGACTTGATATAGAGTCCCTGAGGAAGGAGTTTATCAAAGCACAGAACCAACCGAGCAAAGCACCAAATTTTAAGACCAAGCACTTGAACAAATGGGTCGATGCGCCCACAATCTGGATACCGCAAGAAATATGGGACAAAAATAAGGTCGATTCAATTCCCATTGAAAAGTTCAAAAAGTATGGCAGCTATGCGGCCGTGGATTTGAGCAGTACGACCGATCTCACTGCAGAGATACATCTGAGCGAGCCCGATGATAAGGGCAACCGTTATCTTTTGCCGTTTTTCTTCTGTCCATTGGCAACCATTGAAAGGCGAAGTAAAGAGGACCGGGTGCCATACCGCGCATGGATGGATAAAGGTCTCTTGATAGCGACTCCCGGTGACACTGTTGATTATGATGTGCTAGAGGACAATCTGGCGAAAAACTACCACGAGCTTTCAACCTTATGTATCGAATTTGACAAATGGAATGCAAGCCAGGTAATGAACAACCTAATGGAAAAGGGGTTTGAGGTAAGTGAATTTTCACAGAGTATTGCCAACATCAGTTTTCCTACGAAACAATTTGAAAAACTGGTCTATGATGGCAAGATAAAACATGATGGAAATATAATTCTTAAATGGATGCTCTCCGGTTGTGTTATCTATGAGGATGCAAATGAGAACATCAAGGTACACAAAGGGCGTAGCCATATGGGGAACAAACGTGTTGACGGTATCGTGGGATCCATCATGGCCCTGGGCGGCAGTCTGACAGGAGAAGAAACCAATGAGAGCAAATACAATGACATGGATATCGAGGAATATCTTGAACCTACAGAAAATGAATGAATACCAAAAACAGATTCAGGAGCAATCCGAAAACTACCGTTTTCTCCTAAAGGCCGTTACCCGTAAAGGTTTCTTTGAACTGTATTTTAAGTCCTTACCCTATCACAGGACCAATATTGAATGTTTCAATGCCCTTAATGACAGATACTTTGACTTAGTGGGTGAATTTAGATATAGTAGTTACAACAGCTTTAGGTACCAACTCAACAAACAAGAAATAAATCAATGAAGACCACATTATCATACCTATCCATTATTTTGGGAACATTTTTTCTATGTTTTTTGCAGAGCTCACTGCTTACCATTCCTTGGTTCATGGCCCATTGGGTCAGACAGTTTTTGGTGCTTGTTGTCATTTTCATGACCTTGGGACTTGGAGGAACCATCTTCTGGACCTTTGCAAAAAAACAGTCCCAATAGAAGAAATGTATCTTTCTTACATAATTTAACTTTTCAGCTGTTTTAGTTTTACCCCAAACAAATCAATTGGGGTGAATCTTTTCGACACATCAATAGCTTCTTTGGTAAACCAGACCCGCTCGGTCAGTTCTAACACATGGCCTTTGTTCTCCCTATTTGGAGGGGGCGCGGCAACGGCTGCCGGAAAGAAGATAAACCATAATTCCAGCTTAAAGGTATCCGGTTTCTGGTGCGGAATAAAGAACATATCCGACACCATTGGCTATTTACCTCTCCAGGTATTCGAGGAAACCGACAAAGGTGTTAGTTACTTGAAGGACCATCCGGTCAACCAGGTCATATTTAGAAGGCCCAATCAATGTATGTCCGCGTTCAATTTTTGGAAAACGCTCGCCGTATCACAATTGATAAAGGGCAACGGATATGCCAAAATCATACGGGACGGTGCCGGTAATGTACGTGAACTTCAACTGCTACATCCAGAGGATGTGACAGTGTACCGTTTGAACAACCAATTGTGGTACCAAATATCAGGTGAAAAGAACATGTATTTTTCGGACGAGATATTCCATGTGCCGGGATTCAGTTGGAACGGTATAACCGGAATAGGTGTCATTCAGTTTGCGGCCGATAATATGGCCATTTCGCTCAGTGCCGACCAATTTGGATCAAATGCCTTTGGTGATAGGGGTCTATCCTATGGGGTTTTGGAGACTGAAAAAAGCCTTAACAAAAAGGGAAAGGACAATATTGCCAAAATATTCAACCAACGATTGAACTCAGCGGACAAACACCGTTTGGCTGTTTTTGATGAAGGGATGAGCTATAAGAGAATAGCCCTTTCCCCACAAGAGACCCAATTTATCGAAACCAAGGCCGAAGGTGTGGATGATATTGCCCGATGGCTCAACATTCCGCTGCACAAGCTCCACAAAAAAGGTGAGGGAGGATACAATTTCCTAGTACAGATGTCCATTGAATACCTGATGTCCTGTATCATGCCCTTGGCCCAGCCCATCATGGAGGAAATTGACAACAAGCTTTTCGCTAACAAAGAAAAATCAAATGGGATCCGAAGCAACGCGGATTACCAATACATACTTCAGGCCGACCCAAAGGCAAGGGCACAATACTATAAGGATATGGTGTACATAAAAGCCATGTCTCCAAATGAGGTCCGTAAAAAAGAAGGATTGAACCCATACAAAGGCGGTGACGAATTCCTTCAAATGTCCAATATGTTGAACGAAAAACAAATCCAAAAAGAACTGAGTGATGGATAAACAACAGATAAGGTTCGGTCAGTTCAGGGCCGACAGTTTCAATGAAGAGAACCGTACCGCTGAATTTGTGATAAGCACTGAAAAGGAGGATACCTATGGCACAGTGTTCAAAGCGGATGGATGGGACCTGGGAAGATATGCGAAAAATCCCGTGGTCACCTATCAGCACCGTGATTGGAGCGAGGACCCTGATATGGTGATAGGAATCTCCGAGGTCCGTGTCGAAAATGACCAACTCATTGCCACCATCAGGTTTGAGGATGCAGAGGACAACGAAGTGGCCGAAAAAGTCTTTAGAAAGGTAAAGAACAACATACTTAGAGGTGCTTCGATTCGTGCTGATGTCCATGAATATCACTGGGGCAACTTTGATGATGGGGAAAATCCAGAGGTACTATACTTCACCAGAATGGATTTATTGGCCTGGTCCATAGTGACGGTTCCCAGTAATCCGGACACCGTTGCAAGAAACGAAAAATCATTGGTTGAACTCCGTACCGCAGTTCCAAAGAAGGAACAAAAAGAAGATACCGGCCAACGTGCCGTAGAAGTCGATGATGACTCTAAAATAGAACCTATGAGCAGGTTTGAAGCTCAATTAATTATTAACGAAAATTCGATTTAAAATGAGAAAATCAATTGAAATCCAAAGGGACCTTCAAGCCAAAATCAAAGCTCAAAGGGCAATTGTTGAAGGTGCAAAAGACGACAAAGGTGTCAAACGTGCACTTAACGAGGACGAGACCGAAAAATTCCGAACGCTCCAATCCGAGATTGAACAGTTAAGGTCCGATCTTGAAGATGCCAAGGCCTATGAGGAAAACCTACGACAGGCGGCAGCTGCTGAGGCAACTCCCGTCGAAACCCAACTTGGCAATGGAGAAGAAAGGGAAAAAGAAGAAATCCAAGAGCGATTTGATGTAAAGCGCATGTTGGAGAACCTTGTGGAGCGGAGCCCTATGGACGGTGCCGAAAGAGAGGTCAATGATATTGGGCTCGAAGAACTTAGAAACTCAGGTATCACAAACGTAAGCAGAAAAGGCTTCAATATTCCGGCACGTATGGCGTTCAAGGGTGCTAAAGGGGTCAACCGTGCAGATGCCCAGACCGTTACCGAGGATAGTGGAAACTTTGGGGGCTCCACAGTCCAGGAGGATGCCGGCCGTGTACTTCCCGCTTTCGTGGACAGACTTTCCATTGAGGAACTTGGGATTGTTCCCATGTATGATCTTGTAGGGGACTATCCACTACATTCCGTGGCTGATTTTGCCTTTGAAAACGTAACAGAAACACAAGGCCTTACGGCACAAAAGGCCCAAATGTCCAAAAGGGTACTCAAGCCCAAACGTACAGGGATGATGGTGTATATCTCCAACCAATTGTTGGCGCAGTCCAGCATCAATATCATGGGTGTTCTTGGGCGTAGAACAAACGAAGCCCTTAGCCGTAGACTTATGAGCGACCTTATCAACGGGGATGGTGTGGCTCCGAACACATTGGGGCTGTTGAACGATGCATTGGCATTTGATTTCCCTGGTACCGCCGGAGCTTTGACCCTGGCAAAGGTATTACAGATAGAAGGCGAGGTAGATGAGGAAAATGCGACCGAGGACGGGTTGATGTGGTTGGTCCACAAAAAAGCTGCGGCAATCGCCAAATCAATTCCGATCGATAGTGGTAGTGGACTTTTCTTGATGGACAAGCAAAACCAGCTGTATGGAATGCCCACAAAAAAGACAACATTAATGCCCGTGTTGAATTCCGATACGGAGTATCCGTATATCTATGGTGATTTTAAATCCGTGGAAGCCGGTTTTTGGGGAGGTATCAACATAAAGGCGGATGAAAACACCCGTGCGGACAGCAATGAGGTTCGATTGATCGTCAACGTTCACCGTGATATCATGGCGAGCAATCCAAAAGCATTCGCGGTCAATAAGAAAATTACAATTGCATAATCTTTAATCCTTAGAAAACATGAGTACTGAAAATTTAAAAGAGTTACAGGAAAAGGCCAAAGGGCTGAAGATTGAAATCCAAAAGGACGGAAAGGAGCTTACTGTAGAGGAATTAAAAGCAGCCATTGAAAAGGCCGAGGAGGCAAGTTCCAAAAAGAAAGAGAAATCTGCGGAGGAAATTGCACAGGAAAAGGTAGAAGCGGAGGAAAAAAAGGTGATCGCAGCCGTAAAGAAAAAGAAAAAACAAGGGCAAAAGACCATTAAGGTCCTGAAGTCCCTTGCCGGTAAATACCTTTTGAGCCATACAGTTGGCGAGTACGTCAATTTGGAGGGGAAACAGGCCGAAGAAATCTGTGAGGACGGTTACGGGAAAGAGGTTTAAGGGCTGACCAAGATATGGCGTACAATATTTCATATGGACCAAAAGTCAACGGTGCAGAGGTGGTAAGCCTGGCACTGGCCAAACAGAACAGCAAAATCGAATCCGGGGACGAGGATTCCTTGTTGCAGGTCTTTTTGGATGCTTCCATAATGGAGGCGGAAAGGTACATTGATTCGCCATTACTGGAAAAACAGGCCCTTATATCCTACTCGGGTTGGCAGGATATGATCATCATTCCGATAGGTCCAATCCAAGAGTTTACGGATGTCAAATACTATGATGAGCTTGGTTCGGAACAGACCCTCCCAAGTTCATCATATAGGTTCGATAAGAACACAGGGCAACTTTTGTTCAAACTTGACGAGTATCCAGAATTGGAACCCAACAATGCATTTCCGATAACCTTGGAGTGTACTGCAGGTTACAAAAACGCAGAGATGCCGGATGTTGCAAAAAGTGCCGTGCTCTTGATGTTCTCTTTTAAGGAAATGTACCGCGAGGACATTCCAAACAGTTACATGAGGACCTTTTATAACGCTTTAAAAACTTTAAAAGTATGGGGGTGAAAGGGGCTTTGTTAAAAGCAGGTGACTTTAACCGAAGAGTAGAGATATTGGAAAAGAACACCATTACATCCACCAGTGGAGAGAAAAAAAAGGGGGCTCCAACAAGTTTGGGGTTTCGATATGCCCATAGAAACGATGGCATGGGTTCCCAAGAAATCGAAGGGCAGTTGATAGGAGTTGGAATAAGTGTTTTCACCTTTAGAAACGATACCATGTTTTTGGGGAAATCAAGTCGTTTGATAATTCGTGACTACGATGGCGAATGGGAGGTATCCGCTCCATTTGAACTAGTGGATTCAAGAGGCAGACAGATTAGAATGAAATGTACAAAATATGGCGAGTCTTGATTTTTTTAAGGTTGATGGTTTTGAGGACTTGAACAAGAAAATCAAGTTGTTGCCGGATAGAGTAAAAAGGACCGAGCTTTTGAAGATTCAGAGGCAATTGGCCAAGCCTATTCAAAAGGCCTATGAAAGAAACCTTCCAGTGAACATTGGGACCCTTTCAAGATCAGTGGCCATAAAGACCGTTTCGGTAAGAAGGTCCGGCGGCAACCCTGTAATTAATGTCGTGCCGGGTAAGCGTGGGAGGAACGATGCCTATTACAGGTTTATGGTAATCCCAAAGGGTTCAAGACCCGGTAGCCGACAAAGGGGAAGTCGAAAAGGTCTCAACAGTGTTGTCCCTGAAGCAAGGGATAGGACTCTTTCACAAGTGGAAAGCGGAGTCGTAAAACAGAGTGAGGAAAAGGTGTCGGCCTATGTCCAAAAACAAATTGAAAAACTGAGCAGATGAAATCCATAGCGCAAAGAGTAAACAGTCTTTTGAACTCAAATTCAGATTTACAGAATTTGATAGGTGGACAACAGGCGTGGGAATTGGAAGATGAAGAAGCATCCCTTCCGTTCGTGACCTTTTCCATAACTGAGAATTCACCCAGGAGCAAGGATTTGCCCGCTGATTACGATGTGCGCGTCCATAGCTACGGTAATTCCCTTGAAGAGGCCTCTGATGTGGATGGATTTGTAAAGACCGCAATGTATCAAGGAAGAAGGGTCAAAAGCATTCGTGCAGCATCTGGATATACCGATGAGGAAAGCCGAAAGGCCGTAATAATAAGAACGTTTAACATAAAAAACTAAAAAGATGGCTACACCAGTGGTAATGAGCGGCAACCTTAGGTTGACGTTGGGAAATGGCAAAATATTCACCGCTATTGATTGTTCCCTTTCCTTGACAAGGGCAACAAACCAAAGAGCGGCAAACAAAGATCAACCTGCGGGGGAATTTACCAAAGGAGAAAAGGGATGGACCGCCTCCCTGAATTCCTTGATGACCTATGCGGGTGACGAAGCGGACAAATTGAGTTATTGGGACCTGTACGACCTATACGATGATGATTCCGACACCCTGGTGGAAACCGAGTTCGTGCCAGATGAAGGGGATGCCGAGTTTTATCTAAAGGGCGAAAGCATCATAACGCAAATGGATTCAGCTTGGGCCGTTGATGAGGACGGGACACTTTCATTGAGCATTACCGGTTCCGGTGGACTTGCCAAAACCGCTATATCAACAACTCCGCCGGCCAGCTAATGGAAAAATCAAGGAAGATAACGCTCAATGGGGTTGAGTATCCCATTGGGTACAAATATGGTGCAGTTCGCTTTTTAAGTGGGATTCTTGGGACAAAGGGATATGATGATACGGTAAGGATTGTCTCCGGGTACCTGGTTGAGCTTCAAAAAGCCGAAAAGAAAGGTAATGAAGATATTCCTTGGGAAATCAGTGATGGTCTAATCAATGTCATCATTGCAGGGGTGTACAGCAAAAACCCAGATGTTGAATTGGATAAAGATGATGTGGGTCAAGCAATGCTTGAAGATGTGGAAATCCTAAAGACCGTTTTTATCCAGTTCATGGAGGATATGCCCAGGCCTCCCAAGGATATCAAAGGGACAGAAGGTAGCCAGGGAAAGCAGGTGGCCCCAAAGACCCGGAAATAGGCACAGGCAAAACCTTAGATTGGGACGATATGGAAGAGCTTGCCCTTGGACGTATGATGATGGGTGAAAATGAGCTCTACGAAATGCGACCGCGAACGCTCTTTAACAAAATCAATGGGTTCATGTTCCAAGAAAACCAAAAATGGGAACGGATGCGAATACACGCGCATATCGGAATCATGCCCTACATGGATAAGAAAAAGCCCATTAGCCCGCGTGAACTGCTAAAGTTTCCATGGGACGGGGAGCTCACGAAACTAAGTAAGGAGGATAAAAAAAGAAAACATGAAGAAGCAAATAAAATTTGGGCAAAAATAGATGCACAGAAAAATCGCGATGTGGGGCAGTAGGCAGCCCGCTAGAATCCTTTTCTAGAGGTCGCAGGTTCGAGTCCTGCCATCGCTACTTAAGTTAAATTTAAAATAATTGCTGAAGGGCCACATTTGCTGACATAACCATACGGTTTGGTACCGATTTGAAACCATTCTCATCACAGATGCAAAATGTGGAGAGAAGGCTCAGCAAGTTGGGCAAGAATGTTGAAAAGGTAGGTAAGAACCTGACCCTATCCGTAACCGCCCCTTTGGCGGGTGTAGCCGCCCAAGCTGTAAAATCCGCTTCTGACTTAGAGGTGTTGGATGCCAAACTATTGACCGTTTTCCAGGGCAATGAGGCGGCCGCAAAATCCGCTTTTTCCGAAATCATTGAATTTACCTCGAACACTCCTTTTCAATTGGAACAGGTTGCCGATGGTTTTGTAAAACTGAAGAACCTTGGCCTTGATCCGAGTATAGCCTCCCTAGAATCCTATGGAAACACCGCGGCGGCACTTGGTAAGGATTTGAACCAGTTCATTGAAGCGGTTGCCGATGCCTCCGTAAACGAATTTGAGAGGTTAAAGGAATTTGGCATAAAATCCAGACAGGAAGGTGAAAATGTAAGGTTCACTTTTCAGGGAATAACCACCACCGTTCGAAAAAATGCCGAGGAAATCCAAGAGTTTCTACAACAAATAGGCAACACAACATTTGCGGGCAGTATAGAAAAACAGGCCCAGACCTTTAGGGGTGCGCTCAGTACTATCCGTGATAACCTCAAACTTTTATTGGCGGATTTCGGTGAGATAATAATTGAGGGGCTAAGACCATTGATAGATAGGGGCAACCAACTTATCAAGGTTTTCAGGGAACTCAGTCCGGAGACCAAAGCACAGATTTTAGCGTTTGCCGGCTTTGCCGCATCAATCGGTCCATTGATTTTGTTGGCCGGTAGTCTTACAACATCTATTGCTGCCATTACAGGTGCAATTCGTGCCCTTACACTGGCCGTAGCATCAAATCCTTTTGGAGCAATAGCGACCGCTGTGGCAGCTGCAGCTGTTGGGTTTGGAATTTATAACAAAATTCTAAAGGAAACCCAGCAAATAACCGAAGACCTAAATGATGTAAACAAGATAGCGGAAAAGAACACTGCCAAAGAAATAGGACAGGTACAATCATTGGTATCCATAGCCAAATCTGAACGTGTTTCCAAGGAAGAACGATTAAAGGCAATTCGTGAACTCAATAAAATTTCACCGGAATACCTTGGGAACCTTACCTTGGAAACCATAAACACTGATAAGGCAAGGGAATCGGTTGAAGAGTACACCAAGGTTATACTTGAAAATGCAACCGTAAAAGCGGCCCAGTCCAAGCTTGAGGAAATCCAGACAAAAATTATAGAGGAACAGCTTGGACGTGCCAGAGAAATTGGGGAAGCGGAAAGGCGAAGGGCTGAATTTATACAGATACAACAGGAACGCGGAAAAAGCTACACCGAGGCCGTACAGGCGGCAAACAATGCGCTGGAAGTCGGAAATTTTCTTTCCGATAAAAAACTGGAAAGGTTAGAGGAAGAAAAGCAATTGCTCCTTGATATCATTGCCAATTCAGACACAATCCTTGACCAAGAGAAAAAAAGAACCACAGATGATCCTGTAAACCCATTGGGCATATCCCTGGAAGATATAGAAGTGTTCGACCCTGCGGAAATTGATGCATTGATAGCCGAGCTTGGAGGAAACGTTGACAGGGCCTTGGAAGATGCGGCCGTACGTTCGTTTCAGATAAAGCTGGATGGTATATCCTTGGAGGGTACTGATAACGAATCCGTGTTTGGTATTTCTGATGAAGATGTAGACTCCTTTCTGCAAAGATTGGAAAATATCAGGGAGGTATCCTTTGAGGTCGCCAGATCGATATCAGGTGTCTTTCAGGACTTTTCGGCCAATCTAGTGGGCAGTCTTGGTCTGGCCGAATCTGGGTTTGAGGGATTTGTCAAAAACTTGGCACAGACAGTTGCCCAATTGATTAGCATTCTTTTGAGCAACTCAATAGCAAACGCCATTTCAGGTGCGACCCAATCCGCGCTTGCCACCGGACCTGGAGCCATTTTTTCGCAACCTGCATTCATTGCCACCGCTGTAAGTGGCGTGCTTTCGGCCTTTGCGGCCATTCCAAAGTTTGCGGACGGGGGCATAGTTCCGGGCAATTCATTTTTTGGTGACAGGTTGGTTGCCGGTGTAAACTCCGGAGAGCTTATCCTAAATATCGCGCAACAGAGAAACCTTGCAAACGCCCTGGTGAACGAACCGGTAATAATCGGTGGTGATTTTGTCCTTGAGGGCGACACGGTTCGGTTGATGTTGGAGCGTAACGGTAAAAAAATCGATAGGCGTACATAATGGGTTACACGGTCGACATAATAGATACCTGGGTGGACGACCATATCGTGGAGCTTGAAAGGGCCCGATACTCGTCCATAAGATTGAAATGGAACGGTAGTGATTCAAAGGATGACCGTGTAATAATCGGTAGTAGTTTCTTCTTTACCCTTGAGGCCCATATATCTAAGTACAAGGATTCCATGTTCTCCCATCTTTTTACATCGGGTGAGACACGTTATAAGGTCAGGCTTTCCGAGACGGATACAGATGTTACAATATGGACAGGTTTTCTTTTGCCCGAGAGTTACGGAGAGCCTTACACGAACAACACTTTCTATGTTGACCTAGAGGCCACCGATGCCTTGGGCAGGTTAAAGGGCAAATATCTTGAGGATACATTTTATTCGGAGACGGAGTTTTCCGTTGTGGAAATCTTTTCAAAATGTCTGAGGTTGACCGGTCTTGAACTCTCTATGATGATGTCGCCGGCAATAAAGAACATTAGAAGGGACAATTACTCCGATATATACATTCCAGGAAATTACTTCACGGACAATGACGAAATCCTCAGTGCCTACGAAATATTGGACACACTTGGCAACGATATGCTTTGCCGAATATTCCAATGTGATAATTTCTGGTATATAGAAGGATTGAACCAGTTGCACCAATCATCTGTGGCCTATGATAGGTTCACCTATTTGGGCGTGTTCGAGGAAAGGGTTAAAAAGCCCAGGTTGATAAAAAGATTCAACCCTCAGGGAACCCCGTTTGTTTCCACTATCGCTCCATATAAAACAGTGCGCGCACTGCACAAAAGGGAAAAACAGGCTCTTCCCGATACCATTGGTGATGAAAAGAACGATGGTTGGTCCATTGGCCAGGGTGTAGAGGGAGATATTTTTCCAACGCATTGGTACGGCAACAACGTGTATTATCCAAAAGCATTGGCCCCGAACTATAAAGTGACATTTCCGGTCTTGGCAGGGGTCAATTTTAACAGCCCACAGTTTGCATCACTATTGAGAAAAGTGTATGTAAAGCAAGGTGATAAGATGTTGTTTTCAATATCATTGAAATCTCCCGTTTCCGCTAGGTTGGATGATGGGAACATCGTTCCCAATGGTTTTAAGCTAACATTTGACCTTAATGGGGAGACCCTTTACAGTACCGTAAGAAACTTTGATGACGATACATTGGAGTTCAGTTTTGATCTTAACATTCCCAATAACGGGCTTTTGGACCTTTTTGTGGCCAGGCCCTTTTTTGATGGCACCCTGGAAGATGGAACCTTCCCACAATTCATTACCCTTGAGGAAATACGATTGGAAAGAATTGGTTTTCAAGAGCAGGAAATCTTTGAGAACATAATCAATGAAGAATACAGCACGGAGAAGGAACTTGAACTCACTATATCTGATGATGCGACCGGCTTCAGTAAAGCGTTCCGTTTACAGAAACTTAATGAAAAGGGAGCTGATTTTAATTCCATTGATGTAAACATTCTATATAGTAGGGTTTTCCAAGGGGTAAATTATCTGGTATTCTCTTTGTTTGATGCAAATCTTATTGCCGATAACATTGGTTCGGTCTACGACGGTGGGCAAAAAGTCGACGGGCTCAAGGTACACTACAATCTATTTGAAGGTGAGGAAATGGCCGTGGAGGCACCTTCGGGCATAACAGATGGAAGCTTGGAGGTAAGAAGGTTCAAGGTCGATGATGTGACGGAGGACAGGGATTATTGGGAAGAATGGTCCGATACCGTGTACCAAGTGGAAAGGGACAGATATGGTGTTGCAGCTGCAAAAGTGCTTAGAAGAATGTTCGAGGTTCCATTTGAAAGAATCGATTTTACCTCTGAATCGGCTTACAAGCTAAACGACCTTATATCGTTCAGTTATGTCCTTGCCCAGTTCTATTTTCTCACAAATGTCGAATGGAGCCTTGATACAGGAAAAAGTACAGGTTCCATGGTGCGTGCAGTCTATGAAAACGAAATAACCACCATTGGTACCGGGAACAAAATTCCAATAGTAAACGCCGGTGATGACGTAAAAGTAGATTTTATCGGTCTTGCAGGTGTACAATTGGAAGCCATAGCTTTTGACCCTGACGGTTTTATAGCGGCTGTACAATGGGAACTGGTTTCCGGTTCCGGTGTCATCATAACCAATGGGGATACCCTAAAGCCTACCATATTTCCACAGACATCAGGATTGACCAACCTTTCAGAGCTTCCTGTCACCTTACGTGTAACGGTCACCGATGATGACGGTGCTACCGCTTCAGATGAAGTGACCATCCTAGAAGAGCAATCCTATAACCTAGTGCTTACGGATACGCTCAATACCAGGGACAATCCAGTGAACGGTGAGGCTTTCGGGTTCACCCAATCCGACCTTTCCTTCTCCCCTGCCCTGGCAGATGACCTGGCCATAACCGTAAAGGGGGATTTCAATGTGGAGATTTTGCAGATACCTCCCGGAGCGGCCTATACCATAACCTGTGTTTTTTCGGTCTTTAAAAACGGGGTAAAATTCTTGCAAAATGTGGTGTCCGAAAACAGAGCCATTAAAAAGTTGGAGGGTGATTTTGAGTTTGGATTTTTTAGGGACGACGATGTACGGTTCGAGATAACGGCCTTTGCCACTTTGAACGCACTGGTGAACAACCAACTGGATTTTAAGGCAGAGTACGAGATAACAAATATAGAGGTCCAGAACGGGGCCGGAGTGTTCAACGGCTACCCTGTTGGTAGGGAAGCGCATTACGATTATCCATCATGGCAAGCATAAGGCACAGGCTCAATTTGGGCAACATATTCAAGGCCAAGGGCGGGAACAACATCAACAAGGGTGATGTGACGGACGGCACCATGATAATGACCGCGGACATGACAAATGTCACTGCGGATAGCACACGATACAGAGCAGATGGCGCGCGTGAGACCTTTACTGCGGACAGTACGGTCTTTACGGCGGATAGTACAATACTTTAAAATAGGACAGATATGGGATATAGAGAGATAGACAGAAGTCAACCAAACGATGGAAACGGTGACGATGCCCGTACCTGGGCCGGAAAGACCAACGAAAATATGAAGGAGGTCTTCAGTAGAAACTTTGTCCTTAACGACACGATGGTATCCAGAAGGTCCTATGATCCCTTGAACCTTGGTTTTGATGAGTACCGTGTGGACGACGAGGTAAAGGGATGGGAGAACATCGGCACAAAGACCCGATGGGTAGAGGGAATTGTACTGTTGGGCGGTTTTACTTGGCCGACCGATATAGACGATGAAACAAAATTTTTTATAACAAAAGACAGAAACCGATGATGGACACTATCATTTCAATCGGACTCGCTATCAGTTTAGGGCTCAACCTATACTTGATCAAAAGGACCAAGAACATGGTCACGAGCGAGCGCAACGGCACCCAGGTGCTTTTGAAGGACAGAAAAGGAATAATCAAAACGGGAATAATACGAGATGAAAGCAACGATTAGAATTTTAACGGCCCTGATACTGTTCTCGGCGGCCTCATACGGACAGAGCGGTGAAAAGTTCAATGTACTGCAGTTAAGGGAACGGGCCTCTGCCCCTACCGGTTCCACTTGGACCAATGGTTCCATGTACTTTGGGACAGACCAGAACCTGTACATTAGACGGAACGGTGCGTGGGACAATCTACAGCAAGTGGTCAACGGTTCTTTATTTGACGGGGCCTTTGCCACAAACTCCTTCCAGATTTTGGCGGAGAACAATGCCTCCACTTTTCTGAGGGTGGCCAATAGCAGTGTAGGAATTCCCACGCCCCATATAGCTATTTCGGGAGGTACGCCAAGTAATACCGTGTCCATAGCCCTTACGGACAACAGTGCAACGCTTTTTGGCTTAACATCCGCCGAAATCGATGCAATCGGACCCAATGCACTTTTTCCAAAATTCTATGCGGACGAAAATTATCTGCAGGACGGTGATGAAACCATTGTCAATGCTGGAACGAATATTACCGTATCTGGAACTGGAACCAGTGGGGACCCTTATGTAATTAACTCGACAGCGATCGGTTCTGGGGGCGGTGATGTGGTTGGGCCGGCAAGTTCAACCAGCAATCAAATTGCCCTTTTTGATGGATCAACGGGAAAACTCCTTAAGTTTTCCGGGGTCCAGATAAACAGTAATAACAACAGTATGTTTGGGCTATCCAGTGTAAGCACTTCTGGAAATACTGCTTTTTTTAGTTTACAACCTACTGATTTTGATATTCCAGCTATTGAAGGAAGATTTTATGCCGATGAATCCGAAAACAGGTTAAAGTACCATGACGGCACATCTTTTAGAGCTTTGGCCTTTGAAGATGAATTGGCAGGTAGTGGTTTTCCAGACCCTTTATCTGCAGTGCTTGCTGAAGGAAATGATGCCAATGGGCTGAACATATCAAACTTAGCTGATGGTGTCGCTCCCAGTGATGCCGTCAACAAGGGCCAGCTTGATGCCATAACAGTCTCTACCAGCGGAATCAACAAAACCGCAAATTTTACCCTTTCTGATGCTGATATACAAGCTGGGATAATAAACATAGTCAGTGACTCCCAAATTATATGCACCGTTCCCAGCGATTTGACGGTATTTGATTTTGTTAGTTTCATTGTCCAAGGAAGCGGCTCGGTTGCCTTTGATATGTCAGCCATTACCACTACTGGGGGAAGCTACCAAACAAACTCAGGGAGGGGAGAGTCAGCAACACTAAGAGTTTACTCAGCTACCGAAGCTGACCTTTTAAAACCTTCTAATCTTGTGGCCTATGTTCCACCTGTTTCGGATATAGTACCAAGCGCCGATATAGCTGAACTAGATGCTTGGATAGATGCCTTGCAATACGATGGGGATTCGGACGGGACTGCAATAACCACCGTTGTGGATGAAACAGGAACCGTAACCGGTATAGTTCCGACAAACATGACTGTCAATGTCAATGCAAACGGCGACCCAGAATTTGATTTTACGGCTTCTGGGGCTTTCATCAACCTTGGACGGCCTACGGAGCTTGATTACACTCCCGGAACGGACGAATTTACATTGATGGTAGTTCTTGGTGAAAATGCAGGTACACAAGGTTACTATATCGCGAAACTTGCGCCCAGTAATGCCCAATATGGCTTTTACGGTCATACAGGAGTGGGAAGTGATGATTACTTCACCAACGTAGGTGACATAGGCTTTGACCATGATAATACAGATTCAACATTCCCAGAGGACGAAGTAGTCTTTTTGAGAGTGACCACAACCGCGCAGGAACTTTACGTGGACGGTAGTCTTATCAGTTCCACTACAGTTGGGACAAATACTGAAAATGTGGATGTCCTTTTAGGAGCTAGAAGGGGAACCTCAAGCAATACGCTTACAGGGTTTTTGGGAGATTTTACTACAAAGGTCTATGGTTTTTGGGGCAAGGCATTGACACCTACTGAAATGACCAATATATCCAACGAAATCAAGGCAAGATAAATGAAGAGATTACTTTTCATATTGTTTTTACTGCCCCTTACATTGGCTTCACAGAAGTTGGTGGGGGTGAACTTTCCCGAAGATGTAATATTTAGCGGGAAGTCTGGAGCGTTCAGATTGTTCGTTGACATTCCTTCCACAGATCCAGCTGACGGGCAAGATTATGATATTGATTTACCTGTTAGCTATACCATTTCGGGTCCAGGTGCCGACAATCTGATTGAAACCGGTGGAAGTTCAAGTTTTACCGGAACGGCTATAATTAAACAGCACTACGCCAATGTGACCATACCGCTAACCTTTGCGACCGCTCCCACTGGTGATGAGCAGATAATCATTACCATAAATGATACTTCGGATTATGATATCGACCCTCTTTATCCCACAGCGACGGGATATATCCATGACACCGAACCTTTAAGGGCCTACCCTACGGCTTTTGGCACCGCTGCATATATCACAGGCGGAAGGGCTGTCGGTTCCGAAGTAGTTCACGTTACCAATACAAATGATTCCGGTCCAGGTTCATATAGGGCCGCCTTTTCTCGGAATGGTCCGGTAAATGACCCAATAGAGAGGTATGTTGTTTTTGATGTGGCCGGTAAATGTGTACTTGAGAGTCCAATTATTTGGGGGGGCAATGTTTCCAATATCACCGTTTTGGGGCAGACGGCCCCAGGTGATGGGTTCTGTGTTTCGGCCGAGCAAATTGTAGGGGCTACGATGTTCATAGATGGGACCAGTCAATTTAATGTTGCCAGAAATTTCATCTTCAGATACTTGGACTTTATCGGTGGACAGACTGATTCACAGGGCAATCCTGTAGCTCCTGGGAGCGTTGACGTTATTTCCCTTTTTGACTCCCATAGTTATATCATTGACCATATCAATATGTATTGGGGCAATGATGAGACCATTTCTCCACAGGCACAGGTCGGCGATATGCTCAATGGACGTTCCAATATCACCTATAACTTTATGGCCTTTGGCGATCCTGGACACTCGACGGGTAGCCATTTGGGCGGCACAGGCGGCAGGTATAATAAAATCAATGCAAACCTTTTAAACTTCACTTGGTCAAAAAATGCGACAAACGGAATAGATAACCGATTTCCAAATACAATTGGTGATGCTATTTATGAGATTATCATGAATATTGTGTATGACTGGTTCTGGCGTTTGAACAACTACACCTATGGGGGAATCAATAACGTTCAGAACAATTACTACAAGCTAGGTCATGGAACCCGTTTTTGGCTCCAGTTCTATCCAATAGAGGAAAGGCTTAACCGTATCCAACCGGATATTGACAGGCTGCCTTTTGTTTATTTCGAAGGGAATGAGATGTCAAATGGTTATATCACCCCATCGACACCGGACCAGTTTTCATTGATGCACCAATGGTTCAGGGATGGGACCGGAATTTATTCTGACAGGTTAAAAAATGATCCTTATCCCTTGGACTACAAATTGACAACGGCTCCTCAGCTATTGGGCGCGCCAATTACAATTCAATCCGCTCAAGATGCTTATACCGATTTAATTGTAAACAGGAATGTCGGAAACTCCAAAGGGCTTAACTCGGATGGTTCCGCATTCTATCGCCAACATTATAAGCATGAGGAATGGGTAAACGGGATTGAACTGGATTTGGACATACCGAACCCTCCCATATCAGAAAGAGTAGAAATCACGTATACCTACGAAGAGCGTCCTCCTGGTTATGATACTGATGGCGACGGACTGCCCAATGATTGGGAGATTGCTAATGGAACCGACCCCAATGTTATGGACCATGACAGCGACATTGATGGAAACGGGTATCCCAATATTGAAGATTTTGCTAACGGTGTGGATTTATTGACTTCTGGCCCTAACGGTTCATCGATTCCTGTCACGGGAATTGTTTGGAACAATGATAACCAAACCGTCAATGTAGGCGGTTTCCTTGACCTTCAATATACATTCCAGCCAATAAACCCAAGCGATAAAACATTTACGCTAACGTCTTCCAATACTTCAGTTGTAAATAATTCTGGAGGTATTGTGGGAACTGGAACAGCGACACTTACGATAACAACGAATGACGGAAGCTTTACCGATGACATGAACGTTACGGTAAATGCTGCTCCGGTGGTTGTGCAACCCAAAAGATTGAAGTCGAACCTTATTAAAATAATTGAATAGTATGACACAACTTGAAAAAGCATTTGAAGAGAAAAAGACCAGGTCGGAAAGGATTTGGATACTTCTTTTCAGGACACCTGGAGTTTTAATTTTCTTTTTGCCATTTATCCCAATAACAATTAGTTATATCAATACAGACATTGACAAGCTGGGGTTAGACAGTGCGGATTGGCAAATGATAGGCATTGGCTTTTTTCTGGTTTGGGGAAGTCAATATTTTGGGATAATAGCAAACAAAATAGGCGCATGGATGCTTAAAAAAGTTGGACTTAATTAATAAAATAACCATATGGCCTTATTAATCATTTCCATAGCATTGTTCATGTTTTTTATTTTCCTTAAAACCGATGCTTGATGACGATGTTGCCCAAAATTCCAAAATGGATTCTGTTTATTCATAAGAATATAAGAAAGATAGGGTTGGGTATCAGTTTTGGACTTACCACTTATAAAGCATTTGATTATAGACAGCGCTATTTGGTGGCAGAGGAACAAAAAGACCTACTTCACAAAGGTTTGGACGAAAAAAGCATGACTGTAACCAAGTTGAACGAAACATACAATAATGTTCTATTAAGATTGTCCATGGACAATTATCAGATGGATGATATAAGATTACCGTTTTGGTATAAAATCTATGATGCCCATACGGATGATTTTAGAATGGTAAAGTTCAATAGGGCTTATGAGGAAATTTACGGTATGGAACCTTCTGGATATTTTACCAAAAATGATAATGAGGTAATCGGGGATATCGGAGAGCAATATCAGTTGAATGACAGGAAAGTATTTGAATCAGGCAAGGTAGAGGAATTTTTTGAAAACTATATAGATAGAGATGGAAACAAAAAGGTGGGTAAATATGCTAAATGGCGTGTTGACAAACCTTCCGGTACTTATATCTATGGAATACAATTGGAACTATGAGATTAAGCGAAAGACAAAGAATATTTACAAAGAACATTGGTTGCCTTATCCTACATGCTGAAAGCATAGGCATAGGCTTAACTTTTGGCCACGCTTGGAGGTCATTGGAAGAGCAGAGACGTTTGAAATCCGAAGGTCTTAGCCAAACACTTAACAGTAGGCATTTGGACAGATTGGCGGTTGACTTCAACTTCTTTGTAGATGGCCAATTGACGTATGATTTTGACACAATTAAACCTTTGGGAGATTATTGGGAAAGCCTTCACACGGACAATCGATGGGGAGGGGATTTTAATGGTAATGATAAGGAAGATGGATTTGTGGATACACCTCACTTTGAAATGAAAAAAAAATGAACTGGAGATTGTTTGCGCTTGGATTGATAATTGCCGTGGTAAGTTCCTTTGCCGGAGGTTACATGGGACATTTACTTACCCTTAACACCAATAAAAGCAATTTGGAACAGATGAAGCCTACATTGGACAAGGCTATTGAAAAGGCCACCAATGAGATTACCAACGAAATCAAGATTGACAAAATCAAAAAGTCCGATAGTATCAGGA
Source organism: Flagellimonas ulvae (assembly GCF_049333175.1). Taxonomy (NCBI): domain Bacteria; kingdom Pseudomonadati; phylum Bacteroidota; class Flavobacteriia; order Flavobacteriales; family Flavobacteriaceae; genus Flagellimonas; species Flagellimonas ulvae. The sequence continues at coordinate 3,358,034 of NZ_CP186325.1, read as the reverse complement.
TAGTGATGGACCCCAACAATAAGCAGGTGATGGTAAGGGACACATGTTTGGGGATTGACCTTTCAAAGTTAACTGAGAATCAACGTAAAAGACTGAAAAGATGGCTAAAATGAAAAAACTTCAAAAGATGAAACCCAACCCTTTTTTCAAACTAGAATACTTGATTGCCTGGTTGCTTCTTGCTACATGCATTTTTGGATTATGCCTATTAAATGAATTGGATCCTGTTTCTTTGTTTATAGGGATTGGTCTGGCTGTAGTCTTTCTATTTGCGCTCTTAATTTCTCCAAGGTTATTGTATCACCTTTTTTTGTTATTACGAAAACTCTATCACGGTTGGCGAGTAGATGCATGACTCCAAGAGCTTGATATCTAAACCCTGTATTACCTGAAGCCCATAAATATTTAATTGATCCAAGGGTTCTGCTTGCGGCATCTTTGTAATAAAAAAAGTTTTCACCATCGAACGTATTGTTAATTAGTGAGAATTCCTCTTCCCCTCTAACAATCATTTTACAGTTTAAAAAAGTACATGTATTGAAATCCTTGCCGTCCATTTCAATTGTGTTGTATTCAAAATGCTGAAATGATACGGACTCACGACCCTTATTTTTAAGTAAGCCCAATAAAATTGGTCGAGAAACAAAACCTAACAACAGAGCAAGTGGAATATACCAAGCTCTTATCTTAAACCCTACATACTTTTTAAAAAATTCTACAATCAGTAATGCTAAAATTGAAGCTACAATACCTATGAAAAGGGCATTTAAATCCATATTTGAGAATATTTGAACCGAATCTTAAATGTAGGAAAAATCAATGACAATATTTCATATCGCCAAGGGTATGCTCTAGGTTCAACCACTTCTTAGGATAAGATGTGCGGTGACCACAATTTGGACAGAGATTATAGGTAAGTAGCAAAGTCCCCGAGAATGGCCACTTTTCAACGTTGTGCATTATGCTGCAGCCTTTTTTGTCATCTATGTACAGAACACAATCCTGAATCACCTTTTGCCAGACCAATCCTTGGTCTTGGGCACCTTTTCTTAAATAGGGCAATACTTTATTGGGAACATACTCATTGATGGCCATTCCCCTGATGATTTGCCGGCCTTGGATGTCGAATTCTCTTGGGTCTTTTTTGAACATGGGTTAAAATTAAGTATTTTGAGAATTCAAAACTCAAGATGTGTTTTATTAAACAAATATTAGGCACCATTAATGCACAATTTGTTTAATTTCATTGTAAATAACTGACTATCAATATTTTATAGTGATTTTTAATTTGCCTGTCACGCAGGGGGTCGCGGGTTCGAGTCCCGTCCAGACCGCAGAAAGCTCCGAAATTTCGGAGCTTTTTTTATTTCTAATAATGCCTGTCTCCATATATGTTTCCAATAATTATGCTACCAAAATTATCTACGTTGTGTTAACCGTCCGGAACCAATCAAAACCTAGTAAACACATTATACAAAGAGCATTAGAAACCAGTGCAGTGAATGCAGAATATGTCATTGATTGTTGATATATTGTAACAATGATTGTGCAATCCCTTTTTGCTGGAATTTTAGCCTCAGTGCTTCATGTGGTATCCGGACCAGACCATCTCGCTGCAATTACCCCTTTGGCCATCGAAACCCGAAAAAGGGTATGGCGCATTGGTTTGTTTTGGGGCTTTGGACATCTAACTGGAATGTTGGTCATCGGACTGCTATTTTTAGCCTTTAAAGAAGTTATTCCGGTAGAATTGATATCCGAGTATAGCGAACAACTTGTAGGCGTTGTGCTTATTGGAGTTGGAATATGGGCTATTTTTAGAATTTTCTTCAAAGGAAAAGGCCATAAACACCCGCATATCCACGGTGGTGAAAAACCGTATATCCATGTGCATGATCATAATCATGATGATAATACCCTAGAACATGAGCATATACACTCCAAATCATTAGAACAAAATAGCTGGTCTTCATTTGTCATTGGGGTTTTACATGGGTTGGCAGGGATAGCGCACTTTTTACTATTGCTCCCCGTATTAGGTTTTGAAAATCAATTTGAAGGAATACTCTATATTCTTGGATTCGCCTTGGGAACCGTATTGGCCATGGTGGTTTATGCTTACATCCTAGGAACAATATCGAATAGCTCAAAAAAACTACAAAGCCCAAATACATTCCAGAGTATTCGAATTGCTGGAGGATTATTTGCTATAATCGTAGGTGTATATTGGCTCTATTTGAGTCTTTAAAGCAACAGGTCCATAATCGCCAAACGATGATTTCCCGTATCACCAATGACCAGTTTATCATCTTGAGTACAAATGGAAAAAGGCCAGTACAATGAACTATTAGTACCTACAATGGTATCCTTGTTTTCGCTTCCGGTTTTAAAATCACGCTTACCGATAACAGCATCCGCGGTTTTATTGTTTGTTTCAGGGATTTTTTCAAAATAGAGAAGCCTGCTATTTCCAGTATCGTTGACCAATAACCCTTTTTTATAAAAGCAGACATCGTAGGTCCAATTTAAAGTATGGGCATCGGGAAAAAGTCCAAATTGATTTTGCCCACATGCGTCAAAGTCAGGTTGGCCAATAATGATATCCGCTGACGTATTGAACGCTTTTTCCCAATTGCTCCATATCAATGTTCTATAAAACTGTGTATCTGCCACAGCCAAAACACCATCAGCATTGATTTTAATAGAATACGGCCAGATAGGCTGGTTGTTTTCATAATCTCGAGTGGAAAAATCAGGTTTTCCGATAACCTTGTCAGCGGCAGCATAATTTTCTAAAGGAATGGTTTTATAATAGAGGATTCTCCGATTTCCCGTATCAGCCACCCAGAGTTGTTTCCCATCCGAAAAAACACCGTAAGGCCAATGCAAGCTTTTTGATATAGGGTTTTTTGAAATACCTTTGACGTTTACCTCATTTGAGTCAAAATTGGGTTGCCCTAAAACCACATCTGCGGCTTGTCCATGCTTGGTGGGCAGTTGATGCCAAATCAAAACTCGATGATTCCACGCATCTGCGACAATTAGGCATTGTCCATCACTCCAAATTCCAGAAGGATAATGTAAACTTTGAGCTGTTACAGCACCTCCTGCATTTCTTCCAGAACCTTTCACATCTTGTTGCCCTAAAACCACATTGGGTTCTTGATGTAATGTGTCCGGTAATTTTTTCCAAATAAATACACGATTTTGGCCAGTATCAGAAACAAAGAGCATATTATTGACCAAGTGCACCCCTCTAGGTGCCAAAAAAGGTTTTTGTTCAGAGCCTTTGAAAATATAAGGATTGGATACCTGAGTGCCAAGTGTAGAAAAATCCATACTAACAGATTCGTGGTAATTGTTCCCCAGGCAGCATACTGACCACCCGTTTTCCACCAATGGCGCTTTCCAAAATGACCTGTCTAGGATGTTCTTCTGTAACCGTGCCTATTATTTTTGCGTGCAATCCATTCCCGTCTTCTTGCAATTCTGACAAGAAGTCCTCTGCAACTTCTTCTGCCACAAAAGCAATGAAAAGACCTTCATTGGCCACATAAAGTGGGTCAAGCCCCAATAATTCGCAAGCACTGGCCACCTGATCATCGATGGGGATATCCTTTTGGAAAATATCAATACCCAAATCAGTGGATTGCGCTGTTTCCTTTAACACGGTGGCCACACCTCCGCGAGTCGGGTCTGTTAGCAGATGAATGCTCTCCTCAAATTGGTCCAACAGACTAATTATGGTATGATTTAAATTGGCCGTATCACTCTGTATTTCAGAATCGAATTCAAGTCCTTCCCGAACGGACATAATCGCCATACCGTGGGTAGCCACTTGTCCACTTATAATGATTTTATCTCCTTTTTTGATATTACTAGCCGAGATATTTGCTTTGGCATGAACTTTCCCAATACCGGAGGTATTGATAAAGATTTTATCTCCCTTCCCTTTTTCAACCACTTTGGTATCTCCGGTTACCACATCTACTCCTGCTTTTTCGCAAGCGAACTTTATGGCTACCAAAACTTCCCAAAATTCTGAGACCTTTAGTCCTTCTTCAATAATAAAACTCAGAGACAGATATTTTGGAATCGCCCCACACATTGCTAAATCGTTCACCGTACCGTTTACCGCCAATTCACCAATATTACCTCCTGGAAAGAAGATAGGAGATACCAAAAAACTATCCGTAGAAAATGCGGTCTTACCCTCAAGCTCTAGAAATGCACCATCATGACGAGCGTCTAAAATGGGATTTGATAATAGGTCAAACACTCCACTATCCAACAATTTATTGGTGAGTAACCCTCCACTGCCATGGCCTAAGGTGATGACATCAAAATCCAATTTGAGCATAGGACATTGCAACTGCATGCGTATTTTTTTCTCTTTTGACATTCAATATCGTTAAGCTTCGACCATCCCCGAAAAATGATAATATGCGGCACAAGCACCCTCACTGCTTACCATGGGAGCACCCAACGGATTGGAAGGTTTACATTTTTTACCAAATTGGGCACACTCAAAAGGTTTCTTGATACCCTTCATAATTTGACCCGATATGCATTCTGGATTTTCTGGAGCCTCTTCAATATTAACTTCATATTTTTTAGTGGCATCAAAAGTTGCATACTTTTCTTTCACACCATAACCACTCCTAGGAATCTCCCCTATTCCGCGCCACATTTGGTTTTGTATTTCAAACACTTCATGAATCACTTTTTGTGCCTCAACATTGCCTTCTTCACGAACAATACGTGCGTACTGATTCTCTACTTCCGATTGGCTTTGTTCCAATTGGCGAATCACCATTAAAATACCCTGAAGCACATCCAAGGGTTCAAAACCGGTTACCACAATGGGAACCTTATATTTTGCGGAAAGCGGATGATATTCCGCATTCCCCATAATGGTACATACATGACCTGCAGCCAAAAATCCATCGATTCGACTTTCTTCGTCATCAATGACTGCTTTAATTGCGGGTGGAACAAGCACATGTGAAGCTAATATGGAATAGTTTTTCAGCCCTTTACGATGGGCATGAATGACAGAAAGTGCATTGGCGGGAGCTGTAGTTTCAAAACCCACGGCAAAAAATACGACCTCCTTTTCCGGATGGTCTTCTGCGATTTTTACAGCTTCCAAAGGTGAATACAGGATACGAATATCTGCACCTTCCGCTTTTGCCTCCAACAGGCTTTTCTCGGAACCGGGCACGCGAAGCATGTCACCAAATGAGCAGAGAATAACCCCTTTTTCCAGTGCCAAATGAACCGCTTTATCAATTAGGTTTAAAGGGGTAACACAAACAGGGCAACCCGGACCGTGAATCATGGTAACCTCCTTAGGTAACATTTCAATGATTCCGTTTTTAACCAAACTATGGGTTTGCCCCCCACAAACTTCCATAATGGACCAAGGTCTAGAAACCGTATTCTTGATTTCCTCCAAATATTTTTTTGCAAGCTCAGGGTCCCTATATTCTGATAGATACTTCATAACTGTTGGTTTTATTCTTTAGTGGGTAAATACTCGTCCACATCTTCCAATTCACCCAGCTCTCCTATTTCTTCCAAATAGCTGAAGGTTTTTTTGGCTTCCTCTTCGTCTACTTTACTTATGGCCACTCCTACGTGAACCAACACGTAATCGTCCACTTGGGCATCTGGGAGCATCTCTAAACTGGCCTCTTTGGTAATTCCCCCAAAGGAAACCTTCGCCATGCGTACCAGACCGTTATGTATGGTCTCAATACTTTTTATTTTTCCTGGAATCGCTAAACACATAACTTATTCTTTTATGTTTTGATAATAGGCCAATTGGCCCAATGCTATATTTTCATCATTGCTAGATACCTCTTGATTGAAGTAAAGCGTAAAACCGTTATTTCTTGCCATATCCCGCAAGGCCTTTACTAAAAACCTATTTTGAAATACCCCTCCGCTACAGGCAATTGTAGATATTTCAAGAGTCTTCGCCATTTTAATCACGACCCTTGCCAGCGTATACATAAAACTAGCAGCTAACTTAGCTTTAGATTCTCCTTCTGTTTTTAGTGCTATCAAATGTTCCAAAATCATTTTTGAAGGAACCTTTTCAAAGGATTGGTTCTTTAGCAAATCGATACATTCCCCTTTATACTGCCGGGCTAAATTCTCTAGCCTTAAAGCAGCTTCGCCTTCATAGGTAGAAACATCCAATACATCCAACAAAGAAGCAACCGCATCAAAAAATCTGCCAACAGATGATGTTTTGAGTTTTGAGTTCTCCTTCAGTTTTTGGTAAATCTTAATTTCAGCTTTTGAAAACTTGTCTTCCACCTCAGCTTCCGAATTAACCAAACTAAACAATGATAGTCGGGGTTCCTTGGCCATTTTATCCCCAGCTAACGAATCAAAGTATTCAAAATGCGCCTTCCGTTCCATTTGACGATTCTGATACACAAAAAACTCTCCACCCCAAATCATATCGTCGTCACCGAGACCGGTCCCATCCCAGATTACTCCAAGAACAGATTTTTTGTTTTCAAATAAATCATGCTCTGCCAAAACACTTGCAAAATGCGCTTTATGGTGTTGCACCTCAACCACGGGAACCTTCCAATTCTTAGCCAATTCGTTTCCTAAAATTGTGCTTTGGTATGAGGGATGTTTATCTACCAAGACAACTTCCGGTAATTCTTCAAATAGCTGGGTATACCGTTGAAGGGTATCGGCATATCTTTGGAGCACCTTGTAAGAATCTAAATTTCCAAAATAGGGACTTACGTAAGTATGTCCATTAGGAGTAAAGGCCAAGGTGCTTTTTAAATGTGCTCCCATAGCCAATACCTTCTTATTTGTTTTTGGAGTATAACCCATCAGATTGGGAGCTAATCCCCTAGAACGGCGTAACAAAATTCGCTGCTTATCAACGAAATGCAATACCGAATCATCTTGAGGAAAAACAATTTCCAAGTTATGGTTCAAGAAGTAGTCTGCTACAGAACTTAACTTTTCTTTAGCCTCTTTTTCCGAGGAAAGTATAGGTGAACCATGAATGTTACCGCTGGTAGCTACCAAGGAGATTTCCGCTTCTGCCGACAATAATGTCAACAAGGCACTCGATGGCAACATCACTCCAAAGCGATTTAATCCCGGTGCTATAGCTTCGGCAAGGTTCTCTTTTACGTGTTTCTTGCTATCCAGAAGCACAATAGGACAGACTCTTGATTCCAAAGCTTTTTGTTCATGGCTGGATACCTCAAAGTCCTCATGGATTTTTTCCATGGTAGGATACAGCAAGGCAAATGGTTTTGTCGGGCGTTGTTTTCGTTGTCGTAACCGTTTGACCGCTTCATTGTTCGCAGCATCCACACATAACAAATAACCACTAGTATTCTTTAGAGCAACAATGGCGCCTTCTTTAAGAAAGTCTGCTGCTTTACCGAGTATCGTTTTCCCTTCTTCTACAACTATCTGTTCTCCAGAGTTCCTTACCAGATGTAACATAATCCCACAATCAGGACAACTATTGGTTTGGGAATGAAATCTGGAATCCTTAGGGTTTTCATATTCGGTTACACAGCTTTCACACATGGTGAACTGGCTCATTGCGGTATGCGCCCTTTCAAAAGGAAATTTTTGTGTAATAGCATACCTCGGACCACATTGGGTGCAGGTAGTAAAGGCATACCAATATCTTCGATTGCCAGGGTCTTGAATTTCGCTTTTACACGAATTACAAATGGCAAAGTCTGCAGTAAGGGGTATCCCTATTTTAGTGGTACTTTGAGAGAGAACAATAGAAAAGTTCTCAAATTCCATGGGTTCGATTTCATCCATAGAATGACCTTGGATGATGGCAGCATCCGGTGCTTTTTCTAAAATGTCCTCCATAAAATTCATTAGCGCTGAGCTCGTTCCATTTACATAAATCAACACGCCTTTGGCGTTATTACTTACCGTGCCTTTCAATTGGTGCTTTATGGCCAATTTAAATACAAAGGGGCGAAACCCGACTCCTTGAACTTGGCCTCCTACCTGTATTTTGAAGGTTTTAAGCATTCGGCTTAAAAGCCTTTCTTATCGTTTATTTTTTCCAATAACCAATCACACCATTCATCAATGCCTTCATCGGTCAAAGAAGAAATCTGAATAACTTCCAGTTCATGATTTACTTCTAGAGCATCTTTTGTTACCGCTTCCAATGTAAAGGGCAGATAAGGCAACAAATCTGACTTGGAGACCAGCATCAAATCCGTGGTCAAGAACATTTTGGGATACTTTTTAGGTTTGTCATCACCTTCAGTAGTAGCCAATAAGGTCACTCGGTAATCTTCACCCAAGTCGAAGGATGCTGGGCAAACCAAATTCCCAACATTCTCAATGAATAATAGGTCCAAGTTTTCCAAATCAAACTTATCCAGTACTTGATGCACCATCTGGGCTTCCAAATGACATATTCCACCTGTAACGATTTGAAGGGCGTGAATTCCCGTCTCTCGAATGCGTTCAGCATCACGCTCGGTTTCCAAGTCTCCAACCATCACGGCCATGTTGATTTTATCTTTCAACTTTTCAGCAGTCTTCTGCATCAAAGTAGTCTTACCACTTCCTGGGGAAGAGGTCACGTTAATCAAAAGAGTTTTGGTTTTTGCGACTTCTTTGCGGATTATATCCGCCACAAAATCATTGGCTTTTAATAAATGTATGTTGGTGTTTTCACACTGTACGGAACCTCTAGCGGTTTTTGGTGACTTTTCTATCATGATTTAATCTTCAAATTCTACTTTATGTATTAACAATTCCTCGCCCTGGATGACATTTTTACTCGGTCGTTCGCAGTTTTCACACAGAAACCTGTAGTTTTTCACCTGGGTGATATGATTACAAACTTCACACTGAATCTTGAGTTCAGTGGATTCAATATTTAGTGCAACACCACTGTATTCTGGATGGGACATGTGATACGCGCTATAGGCATTATGAAGCAATCTCGGTTCAATATTTGAAAGAATACCCACCTTTAGGTGAATGGACTTCATCTTATCCAATTTCTCCTTTTCAAACTCCATTTCCAAGGTTTTCATAATGCTATTTACTATAGATGTCTCGTGCATACACTTAAATTATCGTCTTTAATTGTTCCAATTTTTCCAGTTGTTCCTTCGCTCTGTTTAAGAGGTTCTTATCTTTCACTAAATATTCAATTTCTTTAGCCTTATTTCTCATCGATTCAAGTCTTTTTTCCTCTTGCTTTTCATCTTGATTGTGCATTAACCACCCTAGTTCCAATTGATTTAACAGGGTCAAGGCACGTTCCATGGGATACTTCTCTGCTGTTCTGATTTGCAAGGCTTCTTCAAAAAGGTCATAGGCTTTATCATGGTTGTTGTGAAGTTTTGCAGGTGGAAAATCCATTAAGGCCGTAGCATAATTGTGACAAACCATGGCATGCTCATAGGGATGTGTTTGCTTACCATAAAACTCCAAGGCTTCCTTAAAAGCTGAAGCACAGAAAGCAGTCCACATTGGTTTTTCATCTGGTGGTGCAGGAATCTCAGAATAAATTAATGCAAGGGAATGCTGAATTTCCGCGAAGTAATCTGGATACGTATCTTTTTTAAATACTTTCAAGGTATCTTGAAAAGCATTGATTGCGGCTTTATAATATTGTGGACTTCCGTTTTTTGACCAATGGTAGAGTAAGTGTGCTTTTTTTAGGCCTGCTTCACCGAGAAATTCAGTAGCCTCTTCATTTTTGAAGGTTTTAATCGCCGTGTTGATGTGTTCTTTAGCCAAAGGGAAATCTCCCAGGAAATTAGCTATATCACAGGCTTCCATCGCCAATAAGGCCGCATTCAAATCCAATGTTTGAGACAGCAGATATTGGATGCAATCTTCTTGTTTTGCCAAGATGGTTTTAAGCGAATCTGAATTATAAGGCAATTGCAAGCTTTTATAGTTAGCAGTGCACCATTGAATGCTTAAAGCTATTTTTGCAGCCTTGGATTCCGATTCCTCAAGAAAGGTTTTGCTAGCATCTATGGCATCTTCGAACATTTGGGCATCCAACAATAGATTAAGGTAGTGTTTGGCCGTATAGCTTTTTACATCCTTGCTACTCGCCTGTTGCAGAGCACTTGCGTAAAGTTCTCGCAGCTCATTAAAACTGATTCTTGGAGAAAGGTTTCCGTAATGATGAAGAATAGCTTTGTTATGCGCACTCAAATCAGATAGCTCTTCTAATTCGATTTCATAACCAAACTTGAGTTTGGTGGTCAACAACAAATGTTTGTATAAGGTATTTGATTCAGAAATGTACTGAAAGGCTTGTTGCTCGTTTCCAATTTTATAAAATAGTAAGGCAAGTAAATTATTCTCGTTCAAATCCACCAATGGAAAAAGATAGGGTGGCTCGGTATCGAACCAATCAATGGTTAAATATATTTTGGTCCCCTTAATATGGATAAGTTTATCGCCTTTTTGTAATGGAGCATCCCCAACCGAGACCTGAACCAATTCGTTTAAACGGTCGACCGAATTAATGATTTCCTTAATGAGGAATTCGTGTTCAGTTGTTGTTAATATTGTAATCATCTTTATTTACTCTTTGTGTTCCCCTTGAATCTTTTGCTGCCGTTTGCTGCATATTCAAGGCATGGATTTCTGCCAGCCGTTTTGACCGGTAATCTGCAATCTCATTGACCAAAACTCTTGAAGGGTTTTTGGTATCAATAAAAACCAAGGATACCACCCATCTTCCTCTTTCTTCCACAATTCGTGTCTGCACTTCGGCATCTTGCAACCAAGCATCATCATCTTTTTTGGCATTCTTCATACCGAAATTTTCAAAAGATTGGTTTTTTCAATCCATTCGTAGTCCAACTCCCGGTCAGAACTATCCAAGTCATTATCAATAAATATTTCACGCACTGCCAAAACCTTGTCGCCTTTTAAGTTTCTATCTTTTAGTAGAAACTGGGTAGGCTCGTACATTTTCACAAACCACTGACTACTGACTGGAGTGACCAGTAAATGTTTCTTTTCAACCACGTAGGTCACATATGCATAGTGAATTTGCTGGAAAACCTTTTGGACCAGTTGTGCACGTAAAAGCACATGGGATGATCGTAAAACGACATCAGAATTCATAATACGTTTACTGCTTTGAGTTCCTCCAAAATATGATTGACTACTTTGTCGCCAGCTTCTTTTACTGTACGACTAAGGTCTACTTCCAATTTGGTATTGTCTATGGCGATGAGATACACACTAATGTCCTCGGGATAGGCCTCACCCATAATTTTTTTGGCATATGAAAGTGCCTGATCCCATTTCATCCCATGTAAAAATACCATGGGATCTTCCTCCGGAGCTCGCAACACTTCTTCTGCAGGAACCTTAAACAAAGTACCTATGGGCTCATTGGTGTTGATTACCGCATCTACCAAAATGATTTTATCATGACCCTTTAAACCAAAAAGCACCTCGAAAGCTGCGGTACCCATATCAAAAAGGCTTACTTCTTCAGTGTTTTCAATGCTTTTACGAAGTTCTTCAATCACATAGATACCGATAGCATCATCACTTCTAACCGGATTTCCAAAACCCATTATGGCCGTTTTCATCATTTCCTTCTTCTTTTTGGTTTTTGAAAAGTGAGACCTGCCGGACAGCTAAAGGCCCAACAGGTCTCAAATTATTGTTGTTTTGTTTAACTTCTCTTTTTCTAAATCTTGAATTTTGAAAGTTCAACGCCGCTTTTTTCATCATGGGCGTGTACGGTACACACCAAGCAGGAATCAAAGGAGCGGGCCACCATGCCTACCTCCACTGGATCTTTCACGTCTTCAATATCTGTTCCTTCTAAAGCAGCTTCAATCGGTCCCGGGTTATCATTTCCGTCATTTGGACCTACGTTCCATGTGGTAGGTGCCATTACTTGATAGTTTTTGATGACGCCATCTTTGACCTCTATCCAATGCGCTAGAGCACCTCTTGCAGCCTCCGTAGCACCGAATCCTTTACCATCTTTCTCAATGGGTTTGTTATAGAATTCACCATCCAAATCAATTTGGCCTAGCCATTCATTTATCAATTGATAAATACGTGGTGCCTCATGAACTCGAGCTAAAACTCGCGTGAAGACACTTGCCCCGCCTAGCTTTCGATAGGCATCAATAAAGAATGGGTCTCTAATTTGATGTTCATGATTCGCTGGGTTACCCGCCATAATGCAGCGCGCCATAGGGCCAGCTTCAGCGGCATAGCCATCGTATCGCGGTGCTTTTGACCAACTATATTTTCCATCAAAATCAGAATGATGCAAAGGCTGGGACTTAACAGGCGTTGGAATCGGTTCATCCCAAGGGTGTAATCCATCTTCTTGGTCACCGAACCAAGAGTGCTTCACATGCTCGCTGACCTTCATGTGGTCAAACTCATGCCAATTCTCCCCATCGAAGAATCCACTTGGGCTAATCAAAGCCTTATTTCGTCCTTCAATCGTAGGATTGTTGTACATGTCTTTGTGCAGATAGGTTCCAAAGGCCAAAAATTTCTCAACACCTTTACCAAACTTATCCAAACCGAACTCGAGTCCCGCTCTTATATATAATCCCAAGTCACTATTCTTATGGGAATCACTTTCTTCTAACCAAGCCAGCATATCCTCCCACGACTTGATTTCCATATATCTTTCTATGGTACAACCCAACCAAACAGGCTCTAACCAATCGTTTTTGAATTGGGTCATTATGGCATAGGCCCTGGTAATATCCTTAAGTGTAGGCGCACACATCACACCTCCAGGTACCATATAGCTGGAATGAGGCCACTGTCCTCCAAAAAGTGCATACACCTGAACGGGAAGTCCACTCGCGGTCAATCCAGTTTGAAAAGTCTCGCCCACATAGGCAGACCAGCGTTTAACCACTTCTTTATATAAGGGTTTGTTTGCAAACTTTTTATTCGCCATATCGGTAGCGAAAATGGCATAAAACCATCTAGGAATACTTTGAATGGTTTCGGTTGCCTGTCCAATCGCTCTCAGCAATAAAGCATTGGGAGAAAGTTGTGTTCCCCAGGCCGTATCCAAGGCAGAAGAGGCACAATATAAGTGAGAACCACCACAGATACCACAAATTCTAGGTGTTACTATCAATCCAGACTGTGGGTCTTTCCCAGCCATAATTTTTTCAAACCCACGGAACATAGCCGCCTGGGTATGGGCTTTGGTCACTTTTCCTTCATCGATGTACACTTTTACATCCAAATCTCCCTCTACTCTACCTACGGGAGATATATTCAATTCTTTAACAGCCATTTTATCTTTTCTAGTTAGTTGTCAATTATTTTGAGGTCTCCATTATCCGATTGTTCTTCGGCATTACTTTTTGGAATCCTGCTTCCATATAATAGGCCAATTTTGTTCTCCCTGTTGGAACTTCCTTAGGCAAGAAACCTAAATACTTCATGGTTTTAAAAACACTTCCTTTTTGAAGGTCATTATGCGGAAAACCAGGTTCGGTGCAACCCAAACAGGGATGGTTGGCGCGTGTTTTACTGGATTGTCTATTCCATAAAATGTTGTTACAACTTGCTCGAGTCATTGGTCCTCTACAACCTACTTCATAAAAGAGGCATCCACCTCGCCTACCGAATCCACCGTCAACCTTTTGGGCAAAATTGGTCACATTGGTACAACCGTCTTGCACAAAGTTCGTAAAGAAGGTTTTTGGTCTATGATATTCATCAATCAACACATCTCCAATTCTTCCTACGGCTATGGCCACCAAAATCTGGGTAATCCAGTCTGGGTGTGCAGGGCATCCAGGAACGTTAATGACAGGCAATCCACCTTTGGAAACGTAATCTGCCCCCAAAAAACCACCTTTGGCTTTTTTATGGAATTGCAACCCTGTGGATTCACTTGGATTTGGGGGTACCGCAGGGATACCTCCCCAAGTGGCACAATCTCCAATGGCGACCACATAGCCTGCCACTTCAGAGAGTTCCTTAATCCAATCCATCATGGGTCGGTCTGCAAAAAAGTTCATAGTTCCTGTACCGTTAGGTCCTTGGATCAAAGAACCTTCATAGACAAGAATATCCATCTGGACTTTACCATCCAAGATATCCTTTAATAAGTCTTGCACTTGATCCCCTATTTGGAGACCAGTTGTTGGATGCCAAAGAATATTGAGTCCGAAATCGGTAATCAATTCTACCACGGTAGGTTCTTCGGCATTCAAAAAGGACATGGTGTTGCCACTACATGCACCCCCTTGTAACCATAAAACGTTTGCCATAATGTATTAGTTAAGATGTTTGGCGACCTTCGGAAATTCTTAAACAAAATTGAATTTTGTTTAATATTTTTTGAATTTCCATTACACAGAAAGTCAAATTTTGTTAATTTATTAGTAATATGGCAAATAACTAAGAGAATTCAAAGAGTTGAAAGTTATTTAGAATCAGTCAATTTAATGTTCTATTGAACAGTTTCTGAAATGCTGACTTTTTTAAGTTTAAGTTGACTATATATCAGCAATGTTATTCCAATTCGACACCCCACAAAACAGTCCTTTGCCTTAAAATATCCTCTTTTCTAAAAATGTATCTATGTTTTACAAATCCAAAAACTGATTTTATAGTATAAATTTGAATACTAGTATGCTCGTAAAGCGTTTTCAGTAATCTAGCTGGATATATAAGATCTATTTCGTACTCAATAAACCCTCTCGGCCAATGAAATGCTTAAGCACCTATAAAATCAATACATGAAAAAGATAATCTTACTATATCTCCTAATAGGGAGTTCGCAAATCAACTTTGGTCAAAACAAGGTCAATTCCAATCCATCAACTTATAGGTATGTAGATGCAACCCAGACACATTTGCCCTATGAGGATTTGCAATTACTTTCAATGGATGCAGGAATTGCAGATTTGGACTCGGACGGGGATTTGGACATTTTAATTGCCAATGAACATAGGCCCAATATCCTACTCATAAATGATGGAAAGGGAAAGTTTACAAATGAAAGTACGCTTCGCATACCACAGGTAGATCATGACAGTGAGGATATTGACATCGCGGATTTTGATTCAGATGGGGATTTGGACATTATAGTGGTAAGTGAGGATGATAAAACCAATGAGTTTTATTTGAACAATGGAGATGGTACTTTTTCTGATGAAGGCAGCAGAATTCCTGTAGCAGGGACATCCAATTCAGTTATCGTTTTTGACATCAATAGCGATGGCCATATAGATGTGCTGATTGGCAACAATGGGCAAAACAATGTTTTAATCAATGATGGAAAAGGATATTTTAAAGATGAAACCTCACAGAGATTTGATGAATTTATAGATGTAACCCAAGACCTTACCTTGGCCGATATTGATAATGATGGTGATAAAGATTTATTGGTAGGGAACGAAGGCGCGAATCGTATAATGATTAATACTGGGAAAGGCTTTTTTAAAGACCAGTCTTTGGATAGATTGCCATACCGAACAGAGCCCGAAGAAACTCGTGAAGTGGACGTTGCGGATATTGACGGAGATGGGGACTTGGATATTTTATATGGTAATGTACAGGCCTTTGTTGAGAATGCCTTACGACAAAACAGATTACTTCTGAACGATGGCAAAGGCTTTTTTTCAGATATCACTAAAACCCATCTGCCCAAAGATGACAACCGCTGTTTTGGTGTTGCATTTTTGGACATTGACAATGACGGCGATGAAGATATTATGACCGGCAACACCAACGGACCTCGATTTGGCGGCATCACGCCCTTTAGTGTTTATTTGAACAATGGCAAAGGCTTGTTTACAGATGCTACGGCGACAATTATCCCTGAAGGAATTGGAGGAAGAGGTTTTGATATCGATTATGTGGATTTTAATGGGGACGGAGTAAAAGACCTTTTTCTAAGTAATCGCGGTTCACAAGACTTTCTGCTTTTCGGTAAGAAGCGATGAAATATTAATTATAAATCGAAGCAGCTTAAGCACAATTCTTCATGAAAGTTGATTTCAACAAATCAAATACTAATACTTTCTTCAACTTATCAAAACATTGAGTGGCAGAATACCTTTATTTTTGTTTTCCTTATCATTTTACCAACTGCAAAAATTCTTTTGTAATGAAAAACAGATTGCTTTTTATTCTATTACTACTGACCAATATTCATTTCATTCTTGCACAAGACTTGGTTCAATCTGGTCCTATGGTAGGATACTCCACCATGCGCGAAGCACTTCTTTGGGTTCAAACAACCTCATCTGCCCAAGTGCATTTTGAATATTTTGAGAAGACAAACCCTAGTGAACGTTTCAAGACCGAAACACAAACAACCGAATCTAAAAATGGTTTTGTTGCCAAGTTGGTGGCAAATCAAATTATGCCCGGAAAAAAATACAACTATGAGTTATTTGTGAATGGTAATAAGATTCAAAAGGATTACCCTATGGAATTCCAATCACAAACACTGTGGCAGTGGAGAACAGACCCGCCCGAAGTGAGTTTTGCCATTGGAAGTTGCAACTATGTGAATGATGAATATTTTGATAGGCCCGGTAAACCTTATGGTAGCGAGTTTGAAATATTTGAGTCCATTCATCAGAAGAGGCCCGACTTTATGCTCTGGTTGGGAGATAATACCTATTTAAGAGAACCTGATTGGAATTCAAGAACGGGAATCTTGCATCGGTACACCCATACCCGTTCATTACCACAACTCCAAGCGCTTCTTGCTTCAACACACCATTATGCCATTTGGGACGACCATGATTTTGGGCCAAACAATGCGGACAGTAGTTTTTGGGAAAAGAAAACAACAGCAGAAATCTTTAAGCTCTTTTGGGGCAATCCTAATTATGACGCCATTGACAAAGGAGGAATAACTGGTACTTTCCAATGGGCGGATTTACAATTCTTCTTGTTAGATAACCGTTACTACAGAACATCAAATAACAATTTTACCGGAGAGCGTGAAATCCTGGGCAAAGCACAGATTGACTGGCTAATCAACGCCTTGGCCTCCAGTAATGCTCCTTTTAAGTTTGTTGCCATTGGCGGGCAGGTGCTTAGTACCGAAGCTGATTACGAGAACTACGCCACTTTTCCAAAGGAAAGAAGATATCTACTCGATAAGATAAGGGAGGCCAAAATTGAAGGAGTTGTTTTTCTGGATGGAGACAGACACCATACCGTTTTGAGCAAAATGCAGGAAAGTGCGGAGGTCTATCCCATTTACGATTTGACCTGTTCCTCTTTGACGGCAGGCTCCAATAATAATAAAGAAGAACTGAATAAATACAAGTTGGAAGGAACCGTAGTAGGGCAACATAACTTCGGAATTCTTAATGTCAGTGGTCCTCGCACTAATCGGGTTCTTACCATTAAAATATTGGATAAAGATGGCAAAGAACTATGGGTCAAAGACATCAAAGCCCAAGATTTAAAATATAAATCAAAAGGCAGATAAATGCATTTTTTATCTGATGAAAGTTTTACTCTTTGAAGTTGTTTTCTAAAAGCCCGTAGAATTCGTGCCGAAGTTTGTCATCCTTGAACTTCCCGCCATACTCAAGAGTTGTGGTAAAGCTCTCCTTATCCTTTATTCCTCGTGAAGAAACACAGAGATGCTTTGCATGAACCATCACTATCACATCTTCGGTCTCAAGCGTATCCTGTAGGTCGATTAGAATTTGAAGACAAAGTCGTTCCTGCACTTGTGGGCGATGCGAGTAATAGTCCACCAAACGATTGATTTTGGACAGACCCACCACTTTGTCTTTTGGAATATAGGCAATATGTGCTTTCCCTACTATGGGCAAAAAATGATGTTCACATGAAGAATCTATGGTAATATCCTGTTCCACGAGCATACGTTGATAACCGTAGGTATTGGAAAACGTGGATATTTTTGGCTTGTTTATGGGATTTAACCCATAGAACAATTCCTTTACGTACATCTTTGCAAATCGATAGGGAGTACCGGATAAACTTTCGTCAGTAAGGTTGAGACCCAACTCTTCCATGATTTTGTAAAAATGAGATTGAATATTCTCTATTTTTTCCTCATCCGAACGTTCAAAGGCGTCCGCCCGCATAGGGGTTTTTACAGATGTGGCGATATGGTTGTCTCCTAAGAGTTCTATTTGGGATTTTTCCATAAATATAAAGTTGAAGTTTAACTGTCAGCGCAACAAGTCTCGTCTTTGCACTGACAATACCGACGATTATAGAAATGAAGGAATATTAATCCTACGGTAGGTGGATAAATGACCGCCTCGGGCAAATGAAGTATCTCAAATTTCTCATTCAGCACAATTAGCGCCAAGAGCATCCAAATAATACCAAAGCCAAACTTTATCCAGCTTTGACTGGTTTTACGGATGGACCAATACACCGCAAAAAAAGAAAGAACTAAGAAAACGATATCCAAAGTGCCCCACCAAGATGGATGCGCCTCCCCGTGAACGCCTATACTTGCATGCGCCATAAAAAGGAAAGGAGTTGCCAAACAATGAGCCAAACAAAGCCCGCTGGCAAGAATTCCAATCCAATCAGATTTAAGTGATACTTGTGCTAACGTCATTAATTATAACATTTTTAACATGCTCTTTTAGAGCATACAAAAACAAAATCAGATTTTTGGCAAAGTTAGTGCTTATTTTCAAATGCAACCAAGTTGCATTTATGTTTATTTTTGTCAAAACGAACTAATGGTTAAAACATCAAGTCTCACATATGCCTATGGGGATGAACAAGAAATGGTTTTTCCAGATATCGACCTTCCCCTAGGGCAACATTTGCTCATAATAGGCCCTTCAGGCATAGGCAAGACCACACTTTTATACTTAATGGCCGGACTATTGCCTCCCGTGAAAGGTAACGTAGCCATCGCTGGAAAAGAACTGGACTCATTGTCACGAAGAGAACTGGACAAATTCAGGGGTGAACAAATTGGGCTTATCTTCCAACAATATCATTTTATTAAATCCCTTAATGTGCAGGACAATCTTGTCCTTCGACAGAGTATTCTCAAAAACCCCATTGACAAAGATAGAAGACATAAGCTCACCGAAAGACTAGGACTTTCCGAACATCTCAACAAAAAGGTCACTGAATTGAGCCAAGGACAACAGCAACGTCTCTCCATTGCACTTGGTTTAATCCACAGACCTAAAATAATATTGGCAGATGAACCCACTTCTAATCTAGATGACGTGAACTGTGTCAAGGTTATCAACCTACTCAAGGAAGAAGCTGAGATTTGCAAAAGTAGTTTGGTAATCATCACACACGATCTCCGTGTAATGTCTCACTTTCAAAATCGAGTTGAGCTATGAATCTAGGGTATTTGGCATATAGAAACATGATTTCCAAACCGCTCAATTTGTTATTGAGCCTATTGCTCCTATCATTGAGCGTATCTTTGGTAACCTTTGTTCTACAATTAAACAAGCAATTGAGCGGTCAATTGAACAAGAACATTGCTCCCTTCGATATGGTAGTAGGAGCCAAAGGAAGCCCTTTACAGCTAGTCTTGTCATCCGTACTTCACATAGATGTACCTACTGGAAATATAAAACTAAAGGACATTGACATGCTGCGCAAGCATCCTTTTGTAGAAAAAACCATCCCGGTTTCTTATGGAGACAACTACAAAGGATACAGATTACTGGGCACAGAATTGGAATACCTTGAGAGGTACAACGCAGAACTACAAGAAGGACGACTTTTCCAAAAATCCTTTGAAGTGGTTGCAGGCCACGGAGTAAGTACCAGGTTAAATCTGAAACTAGGAGACACTTTTACCAGTTCACATGGTTTAGTGGGTGGCGGAGACGGACATGATGATCATCCTTACGAAGTAATTGGAATTCTCAAGCCCACCGGATCGGTTGTTGATCAACTATTGATTTCAAATTTGGAAAGTGTTTGGGAGGCCCACAGTCATGAAGATGCAGAGCATGATGAGTCTAGCGAGGAACATCATGATGATTCCCATGAGGAACATGGAGACCAAAATGGGCACGAACACGAACATGAAGATGGCGAAGAGGATAAGCATGAAGAAGATAAAAATTTAGAGATAACCTCTCTCTTGGTTAAATTTAAAAGCCCTCTGGGAATGGTCCAGCTCCCCAGATTCATCAACGAGAACACTTCCGTGCAAGCTGCGCTTCCCGGTTTTGAAATACAACGCCTAATGGGATTGTTGGGTTCAGGGGCCACTACAATAAATGGAATTGCCCTGGCCATTTTATTGGTTTCAGGATTGAGTATCTTTATAAGCCTTTTAAAGACCATTCGGGAAAGAAGGCAAGAGCTTGCACTTTTAAGGACATACGGTTTCCATACAAGACAACTCCTTGGATTGGCTCTATTGGAAGGTGTATTTTTGGCACTTATTGGATTTGTGGCTGGATGGATTTTAGGACGCCTGGGCATCTGGATTTTATCCGGATACATGAGTGCCACATATGGGTACACATTTCAAATAAACCGTCCAGAAATGATTGAGATTTTACTAATGGTTACTATTTTGGTACTGGCAATCATTGCCGCTTTAATGGCTTCCATTTCAATTTTTAAATTAAACGTAGCAAAAACTTTATCTAATGAATAAATACCTCTTGTTTTTCTTTATGCTGATTTTCATCGGTTTTTCCGGTATGGCACAGAAACAACTTACCTGGACAGATTTTGCCGATGTGAATTTTCAATCACAGTTCAACGAAAAGTATGGGGTTCATTTTTTGATGCCCACATTTGGTGAAAAAATAATGTCTTACAAGGGTAAACAGGTCAGTATCAAAGGCTATTTTTTAGATATTTCAGGTAGTGGAGACATATTTCTGATATCTCAAAATCCAATGGCCTCCTGCTTCTTTTGTGGAGGTTCGGGTCCGGAAACCATAATTGAAGTTAGTTTTAAGGAAAAACCCCCTTTTAGAACAGACCAAATCGTCATTGTTACAGGAACTCTTGAACTAAATGCCAACGATGTAGACCATTGCAACTATATTTTAACTGAAGCGACGGGCCGTTTGGCAAATTAAAATGATGCGCCTTTTTTTGTACATATTGTTCTTTCTATCAATGGCAGAGGGTATGTCCCAAGCTATTTTGACATGGGACGACCTATCTGATGGTATTTTCTGGGAATCGCACTCCCCCAACGCGCTCATCCCAGGTTTTGAAAAAGCAACGTTTTCAGCAAAACTCAGAGCTTTGGAAGGAAAAAAGGTTAGCATAACAGGATACTTACTGGTTTTGGATGGAAAACAGTCTATATACCTATTATCCAAAAACCCAATGGCATCTTGTTTCTTTTGCGGAAATGGAGGACCAGAGTCTATTGTAGATTTACAGTTCGACAAAAAGATTTCTTTCTCTATGGATGCACTGATTTCGGTTGAGGGAACATTTAACTTGAACGGGAATGACCCAAATACTGCCTACTATCGTATTGAAAATGCGAATGCGGTAAGTTTCAAATAAGGATTTGTTAATGGAAAACAGCAACTTCGGACAGATTTTGAAAGAAAAGGGCTTGAAAAAAACAAAAGTCCGGATGGCCTTGCTCCATCACTTTTTGCAGTTGAAACATGCACAATCCTATAGCGATTTACAACTAGCCTTAAAAAGTGAAATTGATAAATCCACACTGTATCGTAACTTGACTTCTTTTGAACAAGCAGGTATTATTCATAGAATAAATGACCATTCAGGAATATCCAAATACGCGTTTGGAGAATTGCCCAAGGAAGGTCAAGACCATGCCCATTTTGTCTGTGAGACTTGTGAAACGGTGTATTGTATGGAGGTATCCGCTCCTCCTCAATTAAACGTGCCAAAAGGATTTAAAACCAAAAACATCCAAACGATAATAAAAGGCGTTTGCTCAAAATGCTAACAACCACACAAAACGATTAAAACAAACTATGAAGAAATACATCAATTTCCTTGCGCTGGTATTGACGAATATGATTTTTGCCCAAAACATTGTAGTACCAAAGAGTCATAGCAATATCAAGAATGATGAAAATGGACTCTTCCTAGAAGATAACGGTGAGAAGTACTATGCATCAAAAGGTAAAGCACGTTACAGTCTTGAGCAATTGTTTGGGAATCTTAAAGGAACCGAAGAAGGGGTTACCATGGATTTTGGGAATTTTGAAGGCACCATTACCTATGGGCTTATCCCATATGGAAAAGCACCGCACCCACTACCAGTTTTCCGATTTGTAAAAACATTGGAATCTGGTAAGGCCGATATCAATATTAAACGGGATTTTCGTTATCCCTATGATTTTGTTGACTGGCAGGAGAATCAGATACTTTCTATAGGTTATCGCCTTGCAGATGAAAAAGGAATGGTGGTGTATGACGGGGAGGTTTCCCTTACTGGCGCAGGGCCCTTTTCACTGGCCCCTTCCATCTATGAAGGTCCCTTTATTAATATGTTGACTGATACCAGCGCCACTATTTGGTTCAACACCACACAGCCTATAGAAGTAACCTTAAAGATCAACGAAGAATCCATTACCAGTCCCTCTGCAACACATCATGAGATTGCAGTATCCAAACTTAAACCCAACACTCAATATGAGTACTCAATCAAATACGAAAACTTCACGCAGCAGTACCATTTAAAAACGGCCCCAAAACCAGGAAGCAAAACTCCATTCGTATTTGCCTACACAAGCGATAGCAGGCATGCTTCAGGGGGAGGTGAGCGCAAGATTTATGGAGCCAATGCCTACATAATGAAGAAAATTGCCGCAGTTGCATATGCGAATGATGCTGCTTTCATGCAATTTAGCGGAGATTTGATTAACGGATACCTGCAAACCAATGCTGAAACCCAGGTGCAGTATACCAATTGGAAGAAAGCTGTGGAGCCTTTTTGGCATTATATGCCATTTCAAGTAGGTATGGGAAATCATGAAGCCTTGGGACATATATTCCGAGATAGTACAGGAAGAAGTAAAGGTTTTGTTGACAAATTTCCCTACGATACAGAATCTGCCGAAGCTTCTTTTGCCCAAGCTTTCGTAAACCCTATATCCACCTTAAAAAGTGAAGATGGAAGTACATATGACCCGTCTCCACAAACCATTGATTTCCCTTCATACTCTGAAAATGTTTTCCATTACAGATACGACAATGTGGCCATAGTGGTATTGAACAGTGATTACTGGTATGCGCCAAGTCTTTCAAGAAATACTATTACTTCAGGGGGTCTACATGGTTATATTATGGATAATCAACTGGAGTGGTTGGAAAATACCATTCTTTCTCTAGAAAAGGATGATACCATTGACCATATTTTCGTGACCCAACATACACCTGCTTTTCCCAATGGAGGCCATAGTCGAGATGATATGTGGTATAGTGGCAATAACGAAAAAAGACCTTTTGTAGCAGGGAAACCGTTGGAAAAAGGAATTATTGAAAGACGCGACCAATACCTCAACATCCTAATAAACAAAAGCAAAAAGGTACTTGCTATTTTAACCGGAGATGAACACAATTACAATAGGTTGAAGTTAACTGAGGAGGTTACAATTTACCCCGAGGATTATCCTCATGAAAAATTGAACGTGTCTAGATCCATCTACCAAATTAACAATGGGGCTGCAGGAGCACCGTATTATGCACAAGAAGTATTACCCTGGAGCGAACACACCAAAGCTTTTAGTGTAGAAAATGCGGTATGTCTGTTTTATGTAGATGGTAAAACGGTAAAAATGAAGGTGGTGAATCCAGATACCTTGAATCTTATTGATGAAATTGTACTACGTTAATTGATAGGTATTATAAAGAAACTCTTATCGTTACCCTATAGGTATTGGATTATAATGGCATGTCTACCAAAACTTATTGTCCAGCATAGATATCAGAGACAATCCTGCAGCAGCTCCGGAAATAAAAAGATTCCACTCCCTATGTTTCACTCTTAAAATGTTAAGGAATAAAAAGGCGATACCTACTATAAAAAAGACAATCAACAATTGCCCCAATTCTATTCCAATATTAAAGCCCAATAGCGGGATTACTATGTCCGAAGGGTCCATAATAAGTGCTTTAAAATAATTGGAAAAGTCCATACCATGAATTAAGCCAAAGAACAAGGCCATAGCATAATTTCGTTTCATTTTTAACGACTTTTCCATTTGGTTCCCTCCGAGTACGTTATGAAGTGCAGTCAAAAAAATGGTCAGCGGGATAAGGAATTTGATGAACTTAGAAGGAATGGAAAATATATCTAAAGAGACCAAAACCAAAGTTACACTATGTCCAATAGTGAAGGCAGTCACCAAAATGAGGATTTTACGCCACTGTTCAATGCGATAAACAGCACAGAGCACCACCAAGAAAAGTATATGATCATAACCGGCAAGGTCGGCGATATGCTCAAAACCCAATTTCAAGTAAAATTCAAATGGATGCATATCAGTATTTCAATTGATGAACCGGTGTTTTTTTATTCAGCATCATGCTTTTGGATTCTCCATTAACATGAACATAAACTATATTGTTCTGATCAAAAAACAAATCCGTAAAAACAGCATTTTTGACTTCCAAAGTTTTCAAGAGTGAGGATTGTTTGATTTCAAAATAAACCCAAAGTGCGGTATTCTCCCCTTCTCCACTAAGTTTTTTGCGCTTAATTTTTAAATCTACTACCTCCCTATTTGCCTTAACGTAAAAAAACTGATTTAAATAGTCCAGCAAAAGCTTGTTCGCCTTATCGGATTCATTGGGTTGACAAAAAGCCAATTCTTTACTATTGGGGTCAAAAACAAGGGCTTCATTGACATCGGTCAGAAATAGCTTCAAGTTAATGGTCAAAAGTTGCTTATTGGAAGCATATTCTATCTCGCACAAAGATAGTCGTAAAGGATGTGCAACTGTTTGAATAGAGGCCCCCAGCGCAATAAAAAGAAAGAACAGTCTAAACACTATTGGACAACCTTTGGTTTAAGATGATTCTCCAGCCTGTATCTGTTCGGCAACCGCTTGGACCTCTTTGAATACACGAATCAGGTTTCCTCCCCAAATCTTTGCAATCTGTTCTTCGGTATATCCACGTCTAACCAATTCTATGGTAATATTCATTACCTCACTGGCATCGAAGACTCCCTCAATTCCCCCACCGCCATCAAAATCACATCCAATACCGACATGATCAATTCCTGCCACTTTGATAATGTGGTCTATGTGGTCAGCAACATGTTTTACCGTTGCTGGAGGATTTGGAAATTTCTCGTTAAGTTCCTGAAAAGATTTGCGCATAGCTTTTCGTTCATCTTGAGCCATTTCGCTAATAGGCTTCATACTAGCTCGTAAAGCAGCAACTGCCGAGTCTCTTTCAACATTTGGAGGAGCTTCCCTAAGGTAATCCGCCAACATGGTCAATTGTACAACACCTCCATTTTCTGCCATTAACTTCAACATTTCATCGGTCATATTCCGTCTGTGATTTGTTACTGCTCTGGCGTTGGAATGACTTGCGATTATAGGTGCTTTGGACATCTTAATCGCATCATAAAAAACACTATCGTTACCATGGGAAACGTCTACCATAATGCCTAATCTGTTCATCTCATCCACCACTTTGGAGCCAAATTCACTTATACCTCCATACTCCGTTCCCTCGGGATCCGTTGCCGAATCGGCCAAATCGTTGTTTGAGGAATGTACCAAGGTGATATATCGTACTCCTTTGTTAAAGTATTCTTCCACATTGGAAATATCATTTCCTATGGGATAGCCATTTTCAATACCAATATAAATGGCCCTCTTTCCTTCTTTTTCCAAAGCGTAGGCATCATCAGGATTTAAAGCCAAGCCCACTACATCTGAGTTTCTTTCCGTGGAAGCCACAACTGAATCAATCATTTGCAGGCACAGTGCCTTTGCCCTTGTGTTACCATCATCATCACGGATATCCTGGGCTACAAAGGCAGCAAAGAAAATAGCGTCCAAATCCCCTTCCTTCATCCTTGGATAATCGACCTTTGAACCCGTTTCATTTGGGTCGTGTCTTTCAGCCATATCAAAGCCCGGTTCAATCATACGTAGAGGCGTATCTGCATGAGTGTCCAACGTAAGCACTCGTTTATGGATATCAAGTGCTCTAGCAACCAACTCTTCTTCCGTATCAGTTCCAGTAGCTTCCTCGGCAGGTTTCTGTTTACAACTAAAAATTAATAAAGCAATTGTGAATAATGTAAAGAAGGTTTGGTGTTTTGTAAACATGATTTGAAATTTAACTATTTGGTATAATTGAATAAGATACTATAAACATACTAAGAAAAACGGTTTCCCCTTGATTCTTTGAGGTATTCTAAACTAGTTAACGATTAATATCCTGCGGCTTGCCCATCCTTCCGGCTTTCTGAAGCTCCATGATACACCTTGTTTTCGTCATCCCAAAGAATGGCCTGGTACCCTCCATATATCCCTCTCGCTGTTCCCATACGATGGCCTTTATCCATCAATCCCCTAATGGTTGAATAAGGAATTCCAGATTCAGTTCGTATAAGTCCTGTATCTTCCATAGTGCTGCCCATAGGACTGGCGCCTCCAGTATGATCCCAACGCGGGGCATCACCCGCCTCCTGCAGGTTCATACCAAAATCAATGAGATTCATCACAATTTGGGTATGACCCATGGGTTGAAAATCTCCTCCCATTACCCCAAAGCTCACAAACGGTTTACCATCCTTCGTCATAAACGCTGGAATAATAGTGTGAAAGGGTCGTTTTCCAGGTTCGAAGGTATTGGCTTGTCCACGTTTAAGACTGAACAATTCACCTCTATCCTGTAGCATGAAACCTAGTTTGGGAGGTGCCATACCAGAACCCATTCCACGATAGTTACTTTGAATCAATGATATCATGGTACCCTCATTGTCCGCCACGGTCATATAGATAGTTTCCCCCGCGGAGATTTCTCCTGCCGAATAAGTTCCTGCACGTTCACCAATTTTTCCCCTTCTGTTTTCGGCATAGTTATCTGATAGCAATTCCTCTACGGGTACGTCAAAGAAATCCATATCTGCGTAGTATTTTGCTCTATCTTCAAAAGCCAATTTCTTGGATTCAGTAAATAAATGAAGATGTTCTGTGCTCCCGAAATCAATGTTGGAAAAATCGTAACCTTCCAATATTTGAAGCATCTGTAGTGCAGCAATTCCTTGGCCGTTTGGAGGAAGTTCCCAAACATCGTAACCTCTGTAATTTACAGAAACGGGTTCTACCCATTCCGATTTATGCGCCGCAAGGTCTTTAGCAGACAAAAAGCCTCCCTGTTCTTTAATAAACTTACCAATGGTTTTGGCAATATCGCCTTTATAAAAAGCATCTCGGCCGCCTTCGGCAATTTTTCGATAGGTACTTGCCAAATAGGGATTTTTATAGATTTCCCCTTCATTTGGGAGTTTACCTCCGTTTTGGGACTTGTAAGTGTCCTTAATATTTGGAAAGTCTTTAGATTCAAAAAAAGGAATGGTACGTTGCATGTACCAAGCAATAAGTTCGGTCAAAGGAAAGCCCTTTTCGGCATAATCTATGGCTGGAGCGAGAATCTCTGACATAGGTTTTGACCCAAACTTTCCGTGGAGTTCAAACCATCCATCTACTGCACCCGGTACACTAACTGGTAGGGGGCCGTGTGATGGAATCTTGGTCATTCCCTCTTTTTCAAAATACTCTAAAGTGAGTTTCTGTGGTGACCGCCCACTAGCGTTGAGACCATACAACTTTTTCGTTTTCCCATCCCAAACAATGGCAAATAAATCTCCCCCTATGCCACATCCCGTAGGTTCCATAAGTCCTAAAGCAGCATTTGCAGCAATTGCGGCATCAATAGCATTACCGCCATCTTTGAGAACATCGAGCCCAATCTGGGTTGCCAGTGGATGACTTGTTGCCACCATTCCATTCTGTCCTAAAACTTCGGAACGAGTAGCAAAAGGTTCACCGGTAATGCGGTCTTGCGCTATGGAATACTGAATGAAAAGAAAAAAGGAAAACAGGTAGTAGAAAAGGTTTTTCATCATCATTTTTTAGGCTCCGTAAAGTACGAAAATCAGTTAGAAACCTCAACCCAAAAAAAGTATCTCCCATCTACTTGGCTGGTTGAGAGGTATAGTACATATATTCCCCTTATGATAAAAAACCAATATTTTTTTATTGGACATAGGCCGAAGTGCCTTTTTGCACGTATGTAAGACGTATGTTTTTCAATCCTGCCTACTCGGAGTTTGGAAGGAAAAAAGTATAGAACACATGAAATATTTCAACCAAGGAATTAGGCACATAATTCTCGGTATTTTATTTTTCTTTTACTCCATCAACGGAGAATCGCAAACCCAACTCTTTTCTGGAGAATTGAGTGCAGGACGTTTTACAGGAACCGCTGAGTATCCGTTTGAGGTAGTCGAAGGCGATTCAATTCCCGTAGGAAGCTTTCTCATGTACAAAGCCAATCTAAATGCCCTTTTACAGGAAAAAGACAGTTTTTTTTCCATCTCTGGAGCCTTTAACGAGGGATATCCAGAGGGTTTTTGGAAGTTTCAGTTTGGTGAGTTCATTTCAAACCGATCCAGTCAAGTAGTAGGATACCAATACCGGGTGAATGCAAGCGGTATTCAACATGACGCTTTAGGTAATCTTACCGCTGGCAAACCAGATGGGGATTGGGTTTATAAAATTTCAAGAGTTGAAAATTCAGAGGTCAGTGAAGAGCTTTTCAAAAGCAAAATAACTTTTGAGCAGGGAGTTCCTCAAAAAAGCTTTCAAATTGAAAATGATTCAATTACCCTGGTCGGGCGTTTTCTTCGTGACGGTTTTGCCCACGACCTCTGGGCAGTATATTCTGATGTTTCCAGCGAATCTTCTGAAAACTGGCATTTTGATAATGGACTTTTGGAAAAAATTGAAAAAATCTCTCCAAACGGAAATATGACTTTGGAGATTTTTGATACATCTGCCCAATCCTATAAATCGGAAGTACTTGATGAACGGTATTTAAAAATCGTAAAGTGGTACATCAAAGAGCAACAAGCCGATTTAAATTCAGAAAACATGGGCATGTACCGGCTTTTGCGCCAAAATGCTCAGCACTATCAAAGCATTAATGCCTTTTTCAATGATTTGGGAAAATCTCAATTCATGCCCAGCTTTAAAGTCCGTTTGCCCTTCTATTCTTTAGATAGTTTGGAAACGAAACAAATAAGGGAAATA
Source organism: Flagellimonas ulvae (assembly GCF_049333175.1). NCBI lineage: Bacteria > Pseudomonadati > Bacteroidota > Flavobacteriia > Flavobacteriales > Flavobacteriaceae > Flagellimonas > Flagellimonas ulvae. The sequence goes on along the minus strand of NZ_CP186325.1, from coordinate 3,328,760 downwards.
GTTGAAACTTATCGTTCCGCTTCAAAAACAAGCAAAACCCTTCTGGGCAATCCCCAGTTGGAACTTTTGGTTCGTTCCAATACCGAAGCAAACTACTATTACAATGTGGTAAAAAGATTGCAAAGTAATTTCTTGGAGCCTCTGGGGGCTTTCATTTCCTATTATGACCAACAGACCATTGAGTTTTTACCTAGAACAACCTTAACCCGTCAAATCTGGCCTAATGGGTTACCCAAAAAAAAGATACAAATGTCCAACCAAGCGGGTTCGAACGCTTTTTGGGACTTGGAGTCTTTTCCAGAGTATGAAGCTCAGGCAATGAACATGGCCAATGTTCAAAACATGGCCAAGTATGTAGAAAGTAGTCTTGACAGTATTTCGGAGAGCATGTCCGAGTGGCTTAAAAAGGCAAAGAAACAACAGCAATTTTTAACTCTTGACGAACTGCTTGTTAAGGAAACTCAGCTTTTGGAAAACAATATTGACACTTTGTTGGCTACGGATAGACTGGGTATACAAAGAGCTTTGAATGGAATTTTGGCAACAAAAGAAACTACTTTGAAAACTTATGCTGAAATGCCAGAGTCTGATGAAAAATTGGATTATGGTCAAAATGTATTGACCTGCCTTCAAAATCTAGGTGAATTGGCATCAGCAGTATCAAAATTACCAGAGCAGGAGCGTATTATCAAAGAAGCATATCAGGATGCATTCTGGAATCCTTTTACCGCCACAATAATGGACGAAGACGTTAAAAAACGAATTACGGCCGCTCACAAAAACATACTCATTCCCTATGTCCTAGACCTTGTAGACTCCCCTACGGTGTGCGAAGAGGCTCCCAACATACTCCAATTAATCAATGATATCCAAACACGTCTTCTTGAACTTCGTGATGAGCCTACCAAGAAATTGGAACGGAAACTTAGAAAAGAGCAAGACCCAGAATCCGTTTTGGAGTTATTGGGAATAATGTCCAACATTAAAACTGCCGAACGTTGAAAAAGCATATTGTATTTGGCAGTGTTACAGCATGTATATTTCTGCTGTTTGGTTTATCTGTAGGACACGCACAAGAGGAAAATATACTTCCGGAGGAAGCAGAATTCAAAGAACCTGTTGGCAGGGTATGGTTCAATACCTATGGTAACATTCGGATTTCGAAAAGACTTTTCTGGGATGCCCAGACCCATTTTCGGTTTGAAGAAACTGAAAACACCCCTTACATTGGACAAATTGGTCAGATTTACAATAGACACGCTATTGGCTACATTTATTCAAAAAGTTTTAATGTAAGTCTTGGTGGTGTCTTACGTGTTAATTTCAATACTGATGAATCTTCTGAGGACCGGAGTGTGGTTCCGGAGTGGCGTATTTGGCACCAATATCAGTATGCCATGCCATTGGGAAGTACCATGTTTTATCATAGGATACGGATAGAGCATAGATGGACTCAAGGTTTTGCTGAGAACAGTGAATATATTTTCCGAAATCGATGGCGGTATATGCTCAGGGCCAAAGTGCCATTGAACAACTATAAGTTTGAACCCGGTACTTTCTATGTTTCTCCAGAGGCAGAGCTTATCATGCAAAGTGGAAAGGCAGTTGTGGCAAGCCCCATGGAAGATTTACGATTGACCACCACTCTGGGGTACATTATTCAACCCAGATTGACAGTTGCCGCCGGTTTAATGTATTCAACTGGACAGACTTTGGAAAACGGCGGAATTTACAAGCAGAATTGGACATTTCGCATTCATCTGTATTTCTCTCCAGATTTCAGAAAAGTTAAAAATAAGCTACCATCCATCCATTTTGATGATTAATCTCGTACATCAATATAGTTGATAGATATCATGAAAAAAATACGCCCTCTACTAACCTACGCTTTAGCGCTCTTTTTTGCAGCGTTGGCACTATATTTTTGGTCCAACTCCAGAACATTAAAACAAGAACTTGAGGCCAATCAACAAACCAAACAAGATCTATTTTCACGTTTGGCCATGCACGAGGCACTGCTTCAAGGTGATTCTTTATTGATTCGAGGAAATTACAACGACGCAATTGAATCTTATAGTGAAGGACAAGAACCTAGAACAGAGAGTGATGGGGCAGCTTTAGAAATGCGAATGGCTTTTGCCAAGACTTTTTTGGCCCTTCAAACTCAAAAAAATGAGACTGATTCCAATAGTATAGCTGTATTGGATACCACCTCTATTATGGTCAAGGAACTAAGTTCCAATGAAATCAACTCGATTGACTCCTTGACATTTGCTGTTGAAAAAATGCGTGCACAAGTATCCAGACTTAAAAAGCAATTGAGAAAAAAGGCCAACGGACAGTACTTAACCTTCGTAACCAGCAAAGGCAGTGTTGTTCACTATGTTGGAGACGTGAAAGACAAAAAGGCCAATGGTATGGGAGTAGCGCTGCTTAGCACCGGAAGTCGTTATGAGGGGCAATGGAAAAATAACCAAAGACATGGAGAGGGCACGTTTTATTGGCCTGATGGGCAATCCTATGAAGGAACCTACATTAATGACAAACGGGATGGGCAAGGTACCTACTACTGGCCAAATGGAGAAAAATATGTAGGCCATTGGAAAGCTGATGAACGCTTCGGAGAAGGCGTTTTCTATGGCAAAAAAGGAGACATAGTAGCCAGTGGGATTTGGGAAGATGATGAGCTTGTTCAAGAGCCCAATAGGCGTCGTAAATAGAACTGTTTTTATTTCAGTTTCTATCTACATGGGTCACCTCAACCCCTCCATCCTTTCCTAACACCAATACATTTACAAAATTGATAAAAAGCCCAGTTTCAACCACACCGGGTATTTCCAAAAGTTTTGAATTTAATTCTTTAAGATTGTGATAGCCAGATATATCCAAATCTAAAATGAAATTGTTCTCATCTGTTCTATATTCCAAATTGTTCTCTTTTCTTAAAACTGGGTTAAGTCCAAGTTGTTTTAACTGCTCTATAATCTTTTTTTGAGCCAAAGGAATTACTTCCAAAGGCAATCTGAACTTCCCTAAACTATCAACTTTTTTACTGGAATCAACGATGATTACATTGAATTTTGAATTGTAGGCCAAGATTTTTTCACGTAGTAAAGCTCCCCCTCCTCCTTTTATCATGTTGAATTGGGTATCTATCTCGTCTGCACCATCAATATAAATATCAAGCTTATCTACTTTATCCAATGTGGTCAAAGGAATGCCCAGTACTTGAGCCATATTTGCCGTCCTTTCTGAAGATGGCACGCCAATAACTGAAAGACCATTCGCAACTTTTTCACCAAGCTGACGAATCATGAACTCTGCCGTGGAGCCGGTTCCCAGCCCAACAACCATTCCATCTTTCACAAATTCGATCGATGCTTCAGCAGCTAATTGCTTTTCATTTTTTTGCATACAAAATCTTTCTTTTTCTAAAAGTATTGAAATATGGTATCCGGAGCTTATCATTTTGTTATGAAGTTGCCCTCTGTTTCTTTTTCCCACTTGAAACCCTTAGCTTGCTTCTAATCCTATAAAAGCCAATGCTGATATGATCAAGGCAGTAATTTTTGATTTGGATGGAACCCTAATCCAGACAGAGGTATTAAAAGCTAGTTCGTATGCCATAGCGATTAATGAACTGACTCAAAACGAAGTGGAAAAAGAACACGTTTTGGATGTTTTCTACCAATTTGTAGGTTTATCACGACTAGAGGTAGTCAGTGGGCTAACAAACCATTACCGTAATGAATTGACCAATCACCTAGAGACAAAAAACCTTTCGATTGTTCACGAAAAACTGATTGAAAGAAGATTGAAGATATACAGGAAAATCCTTGATGACACTGAACTCTTGTCCAATCATTTCTGTTCATTTACCCTTGGTTTGTTCCATAGATTGTATGCCGAAGAATATACCCTAGTCCTCGCAACAATGTCCCATCTTCCGGAAGCCAAAAAAGTCACCCAAACCATGGGTATTTTTGACAAATTCAATTTAGTGCTCACTCGAGATGATGTCGAACAAGGAAAACCAGAACCCGACATTTATAACAAAGCAAAAAATATTCTAGGATTAAAATCCGAAGAATGTCTGGTAATTGAAGATTCGGCCAATGGCATAAAGGCTGCCCAAAATGCTGACATGTCCGTTTTTGCAGTTACCAATGATATTACCAGAAAGTCGGTTCATGATTGTAATCTTTTGGAACCCAAGTTCATCGTGGATGAGCTTCAAGAATTGGAATCTAGAGTATTTAGTTTTATTAGGAGTCTTCGTATGGAAGATTAAGATGTTTTACTTGCGCCAAGGCGCATTCTTGTAAAAAGCAGTCTTGGAATTTCGCTCCCTATTTTTAAGCAGTAGATGAGTTTCATCCATTTCCCGAGCCCTGTACCCCAATAAATGGAAGAAAGACTTCGCAAAAAAACGGGCGATTCTTTTATCCAAAACCAAAGTTTCCTTCTTTGATGAAGCCCAACGCACCCCAGGTAAGTGGGATAACCATCCGTCAACTTTAAGTTTCCTCAGGTATTTGGACAGCCAAAGATAAAACAGAGGGATTCTTCTTATAAAATAGAAGCCCTCATATCCCTTGTCTTGATATAGGGGCATAAAAATCTGTCTTCTTTTATCCGTTTTTATTAGTCCATTTCCGTTCATTGCAATTGACATGCCTTTGGGTACAGATTGAAAATTAACAAACCCGGGAAGCATTTTGAAAGAGGCTCCCTTTTGGATTAAGTGCTGATAATAAATCTCAAAAAAGCGTTGGGGCGCTTCAGTATACTGTTGAAGCTTTGCTTTTATTCCTTTAAGTTCAACTTTCTCCATAGGAGTAAAACCTACAAGCCCAAGTGTATATTCAATAAAGTGAAAAGCGCTCACAATGGCCTTTTCATCAGAGTGTTGTCCACTTTCAAAACCGAAGGCAACATGTCCCATTTCGTTTATATGACTTAACAAAGCACCAGTAAGGTATTCTTCAATACCCAATATTACAGGCAAAGGGTAATTTGAGGTAAAACTTCGGTTTAGCAAGCTATCGTTCATCACTATAAAAGGTTCCGTTTCCCCAGAAGTTGTATGCAAATCAATAAAATAAAAGGGTGGGCTCAACCCATTAATAATTTGCTCAATAAGGGAATGAAGTTCGACCATTTCTTCCTCTTCGGCGTTTAAGGTTCTAGAAGTTTCTTTTTGTGCCCCCAATTGATTTGGAAGCCAAATTCTATTCAGATCCTCATCAATAAAACGAACGCCTTCTTTCAGGGCTTTTAGATTCCCTGTTACTCCAATAAATTCACCGGAAAGAGATTCCTTGCTTCCTTGCAGTTTTTCAAACACCTGTCTTAAAGCAATTACTCCGGCAGGTTCATTTCCATGGATTCCTCCAAAAAACACGACCGTTGGACCATCTTTGGCTCCCTTTAAATGGCCAATAACACGATGTACATTTTCTGTGATGGAAGTATAAGAATTGGAATGCTGGGTCATCAAACTAAATCAGATTTACTTAGAATTCCAACGATAGTTTTATCTAGAACAATGGGAAGGCAACCTATTTCATGCTTTTCTAGGATAGCGCTGGCACTTTCAATCTTTTCATCCGGAGCTACTGATACTATCTTAGTTATCATAACATCTGCAACGGTTGTTTTTTCGAAATCAATTGATTTGTCCAAAGATTCCAGATAACTCCATGTAAGAAGTCCAACCAATTCGCCTTGATCATTTTCAACTGGAATGTGATGGATTTGATTCCATTCCATAATGGCCATGGCCATACTTACATAATCATCCTCATAGAGTTTTAGCACATGAGAGGTCATGATTTCTTTGACCAGTTTTGGTTTTCTCTTGATTTCTTGCAAGTCAATATCTTTCCAAAGGTGAATAGGAAGGTTTTTCGATTGGTTCTCCACCATATGCTTTGTCAACAAAACCAAAGACTTATCTGTTCTGTATCTTTTTTTCAGTTCTCTTATATTGGTCACTTGCCATTGTTCGCCAGTCCTTCCGTTGGTTCTGGCTTCAATTATGCCCAAAAGCCGTTCGACATCCTGATCATCAATCCCACATCTATGCAATCCTTTGTACGCTATGGGAAGTAATTTGTTCAAAACCAATTTTTTGGCACTGTAAGCTTCTCCACACCAAGAAAAAAGTGTTTCCTTACCTGTACGGGCCGCCTTTATAAAATTGGTCTTGGCTGATTTAAAATCCATCTGGGAAGGCATATCGTCAAAGGACTTTGGCCTCCCTTTCATCAATCCCACCCAAAATGCAAAGTTTGCCATTTCATCCAATACCGATGGGCCTGAAGGTATATATCGATTCTCTATTCGAAGATGTGGCTTTCCACCTCCTACACCATAACAAGGTCTGTTCCATCGGTAGACTGTACCATTGTGCAAGCATAGGGCTGGCAGCTTAGGAACTCCTCCACTTTTAACTATATCCAAGGAATTTTCCTCAATATGTTTCGTCAATAGAATTCTATGTTTAGAAATATCTTTCTTGAAAATCTCCGCAACGCTACCGGTTTCCCAGTCATCACCAAATCCTACTCTGGGTGTCTGATTTTTAAGGGCATACGCTGTTTTTCGGGTATCCAGACTCTGCTGAAAAAGAGCAATACGGGTTTCTTTCCAAAGTTCCCGGCCCATGAGCATGGGCGAATTACAACATACCGAAAGTACCGGGCCGGCAATGGCCTGGGCCCAATTATAGCTCGAGATAAAATCGTGTGTGGGTATTTGCAGATGGAGTTGAAAGCTTGTATTGCAGGCTTCAAACATTACCGAATCATGTTTTAAAAACAACTCGTCCACCCCTCGAATCTTCAAGTTGAAATCCCCTCCCTTATACGCTTTGAGCATATCGTTCAAGGCAAAATATCTGGGTATTGGAGTTAGGTAGTCCAACCCTACCTCTTTTTTTCCAATGGTTGGTAAAATGCCTGCCAATAGCAGATTGGCTCCCATACCATCCGCCTTTTCAGCAGCTTTTTGCAACAAATTTCGCAGCTGGTCCTCTACCAAGCTAAAACAGTTCCCTTTGAGTTCAAAAGGGTCCAGATTTATTTCAATATTATAATTAGCCAATTCTGTGGTAAAATGGTCATCATCAATAGCGTCAAGTAATTTTAGATTCACACCATATGGCCTATATTCCTCATCAATAAGACAAAGCTCCTGTTCGGCCCCTATACGTACTACATTATCTTCAAAACTTCCATTTTCTAAGAGCAACCCCAGAGCCTTTATGTCATCGATAAGGTGTTGCGCAAAAGCCATTCGCTCCGTGGTATTCTGAGAGCGCTGTTTTATCATTTCACCCATGGTATAACTACTTGACAAACAAAGCTAACCATCCAATACTGATGAAAACATGACAATTATCAGCCCCAGTGGTTGGAACTTAGCCAAGTACTTTCTAATACCAATGATACAGGTAATTTATCTAGCCACTAGTTCATCTCCTGTATCCGTAAAGTGAAAACCTGCATCCGTTAATTTGAATCAAAATTAAGCAAGTCGTCGTTTTACATTTGTACAGCAATTACGTCTCGATTTTGGTTTTTGTCAATCAATTAAAAGACTAGTAGTTAGTAATGCACTTTTGGATTGTTTGGTCAAAAAAGTGTTTAGTTTAGTTGAGGTTTCCATTGCACCAAGGAATAAAAATTCCTTGGTGACAATGGTTTTTTGTTTAGAGTCCTATCAAACTAAAAAAAACCAACTAGAGTTACTGCTCGATTTCTCAATTTCAAAACCACACGGTTAAGCCAAACAACCAATCCATCAATTGAAAACCTTGTTACATGGATTTGACCCATCCAGCAAACCCTATTTGTCTTCTATTTGCTACGTTTTTAAGTCTGTCAAGACTATATCAATAAACAATCTTAAACCAAGGATCATGATTTTTAAACCAAGAACTACGAATTTTAAAAAATTGCTTCTCCACATTATTCTTTTGTATTGTGGCATTGCCAATTCCCAATCCTATGTTGGGTACTTAACGGACAATTACAATGGAGTCCATGGAGTACTTTCCAATCCAGCAAACATTGCTGACTCAAGAATGAAGTTGGACATTAATCTTATAGGAATCAGTGCTTTCTTCGGAAATGATTATATAGGGGTAAATCTAAGTGATGCATTTGATGATATTGATGTCGTCTTTGATGAAGCCAATAAAACACCCAATCAAAACAATTTTTTAGCAAATAACCTTGATATACTAGGCCCCTCCTTCATGTTAAGTTTAAATGAAAAAAACTCTATAGCCTTATATTCGAGAGCTCGCACATTTTTCAATTTATACGATGTGAACGGAGAAATTATAGATAAGGAAGGTGGCTTTAATGAAGACGAAAACTTCTTTATTAATGAAGGAGATATTTCGGGTGCAATAAATGTTTGGACTGAGTTCGGATTCACATACGCTAGAACCTTACTTGATAAAGAAGAACACTTTTTAAAAGGGGGAATCACCCTAAAATATCTCGTGGGCGTACAAAATGCATACATACAAGGACAAGATATAACACTGGACTATGATGCCAATACCCGTTCAATTACCACTTCTGGCCAGTTGACCTATGGAGAATATGATTTCAACACCGGTGTTGACTTTGATAATTTTCTCGAATCAGGTAATGCAAATGGCTTCGGGTTTGATTTAGGTTTGGTCTATGAATGGAGACCAGAAAACGAAAATACCGATAAATTGATAAGAAATGGAAAATCCGTTGCCAATAGAGGGGTTAATAAATACAAATTGAAGTTCGGGGCATCAGTGACAGACATATCAAAAATCAATAATCGTGACGGTTTTAATGAAGTATACGATTTGAATACGACCCAAAGCATCGATAATTTTGATGGACAGGATTTAGAAGAGGCTATCAGAAACAATTTCGACTTGATTAGTTCACAAAACAGCCCTGTGGATTCCAATTTACCTTCTGCGCTTCATGCAAATGTTGACTGGAACATCAATTCATTGTTTTACTTAAACCTTAATACAGATTTGTCTCTGATCAAAGCAAATAAGCTTAACTCAAACCGTATCTTAAATGAAGTATCCCTCTCCCCTCGCTTAGAAAGCAAATGGATAAGCGTTTATTCTCCTTTACGCATAGTTGAAGATATAGGTTTTTTATGGGGAGCTGGCCTAAGGGCCGGACCCCTATACATAGGCTCAGGGTCAATACTTAGCTCTTTAATCGGAAATGATACAAAATCTCTTGACTTATATGCAGGTCTTAAAGTTCCGATATATCAGAAAGCACTAAGAGATAAAGACAATGATGGAATTGAAGATAAGTCAGATAACTGCCCCAAAATAGCAGGGCCAATAGAAAATAATGGATGCCCTTGGGAAGATAGGGACGAAGACGGTGTGTTAGATAAAGACGATGACTGCCCAGACACCAAAGGTCCAGAAGAAAACAATGGTTGTCCTTGGAAAGATACAGACAAAGATGGTGTCTTGGATAAAGACGATGATTGTCCAAATGTATTTGGCAAACCAGAACTCTATGGATGTCCAGATAAAGATAATGATGGGATTAGGAATCGAGAAGATAGATGTCCCGAAATTGCAGGTAAAATAGAGAACAAAGGGTGTCCAGATACTGATGGGGATTCACTAGTTGACTTAGATGATAAATGCCCAACAGTTTTTGGAACAAAAAAAAACAATGGATGTCCAGAAGTCACAGAAGAAGTTCAAAAGCAGTTGAACGATTATGCCAGAACCATTCTTTTTGATACTGGAAAAGCAACTATCAGGACAGAGTCCGTTGCCACTATAGTGGATATCATACAAATACTAAACGAGTATCCATCGGCTATTTTTACAGTAGAAGGCCATACAGATAGTGTAGGAAGTAGTTCCAGTAATCAAAAACTGTCTGAAGCAAGAGCTAATTCCGTTCGTACTTTCTTAATTGATAAAGGTATCGCTAGCAATAGACTAAAAGCAATTGGTTTTGGGGAGGAAAAACCTATTGCCAGTAATTCAACACGTAGTGGAAGAAAACAAAATCGAAGAGTAGAAATCAACTTGACAAAATAGCTATCTGTTCTCATTGCTTTAATTGGATTAGCTACCAACATTCTTCATGAGACTTTTAGCAAAACTGCCTAAGCAATGCTTAGGCAGTTTAATCTAAATCAACCAAACATCAAATGTGGTCATTAGCAAACTGTTTTATCTGGGTTTCGATCACAACATAAACCATCGAGCAAAATACTTGATGGTTTTTTAGATTTTGTCTCTCTTATGGTTTTGAGCTAATATTCCTGTTAAAATATTGTAGTTGAAGGAAGTATAAAATTCTTTATTGCCTCAGCCAATGCATTCGTCAATTCTCAACAGCTATTGATGAATTCATAAAACAATATCCGAAACTCTTTTCCTTCTTTTATAATGGATATCTCTTTAGAAGAGTAATATCCAAACCCCAAATCTTTAGCCTATGACCAAACTTTTACTTTTCCTATTCACTAAACCTAAAGCTGAAAAAGAATTTTTAGTTAACAAATTCATTCGTTTTTACCAACCCTTACTGGCTATCCTACTTCTACTGGTCAACCAACAATCCTTTGGGCAGATTGAGGTAGATACTTGGTATAGTGCAGATAGGGCCATAAATACTCCTTCACCAGATGGTCAACTACAATTATACACACCATTTGCCCCAGCAGATGGAACCCCTGTAACGACTTGGTACGACCTTGTTGATTTTCCAGGACCAACAAATAAACAAGATGCAGTCCAGCATCCTTCAGACCCAGCGCATTATCCAAATCCTTGGAACGCTGCCATTAATCCAGGTTTTCAACATTCCTTTGGAGCTCCACCCTTTCTCAACCCAATTGGTACCGTACCGGGTATACCTACTTTGCGCAGAAATAATATGAATTTTAATCCTGCCTTGGAATTTGATGGAAGTGGAGACGGAGAAGCCCTGCATACCCGTCCTATCTCTAGGGGAGAGTTAACCATTTTCGTTGTGTTTAGAGCTCGTGGTTTAGGTAGCTCAGCAGAAACCCAACGGCTTCTCTACGGAGGAGATATAGATACCCATCATAGCACTACAACCAATCTTTCATTGGGAATTGCAACTGGTGATCGGTTTTCAGTAGGCAGGACTTGGAATGGGGGTGACTTTTTTGAGAGTGGTGGAATAAATCTTATGAATCGTCCAACAGTTGGTGTTTTTACCAGAGATGTTGTAGAACCCTTGGGTACAGAAGAAGAAATCCTGGCAACAAGAGTAAACGGTCTACCGGACATCTTTGAAATAAGAAATCATGGTCTAGCGGAAAATGACCTTTATTTGTTCAACCGCTTAGGAAAACACTTTAATAGTAACGATTCCAATAGGAATTTGACTGGTTTTATCGCAGAGGTTTTAGTTGCTGATGGTCCATTAGATACAAATTCAATACAGCGTGCTGAAAGTTACTTGGCTATTAAATATGGTATAACTCTTAATAGTGCAGGTTCATTGGGAAGTATTGTGGGCAACCAAGGATACCAATATCTTGCTGCCGACGGAACGCTAATCTGGGACCCTGCTATAAATCCTGCATACCGATTTGATATTGCAGGACTGGCAAGAGATAGATATCGAGATAACAATGGTGCTTCTCCTGACCTAAGATACAATCTACATCAACGTATTGCCAAAAGCGAAAATGATGAGGCTATTGTCTCCATGTCCACCGATTCTAACTTCTCAGTTGACAATTTAAATCAAACAAGACCTGAAATTGAAAATGCAACCTTTGGTATATCACTTTTCTCTTACCGTCATAATTACCTAATCTGGGGCAATAATCGTGCAAGTTTAAGTTCCACGAATGTAGAACTACCTCCCTCAGGTGATATTACCTTAAGAATTTCACGAGAATGGAAAGTTCAAAAAACAGTTTCTACAGGAGTCACACCTATTTCAGGAGTAAGCATACGGGTAGATCTTTCAGGTTCCGACATTCTAACTAATGATGCATGTGGCATCCAACTGATGATAGATCGAGATGGAGATGGAGATTTTACTACAGGAATGATTGACTATGTAACAGCCTCAAGCGTAGCAGGGTCAGATGCCTTTTTTGATAATGTTGATCTAGAACATTTGGATGTTTTCACCATTGGTTTTGGAGACTTTGAAACACCAACTGCAAGTAATCCTCCAACAATAGATGTTTGCGGAACTTTACCTGCACCTGATCCCTTAGTAGTGACTGATGAAGATGACAATTGTGCAGTTCTATCTGTAGTACATGTAGGCGATTTTTCATTGGGAGGAACAAATCCTGAAATAATTGCACGTACTTACAGAATCACTGATACTTCAGGCAATAGTACGGATGTCACTCAAACAATAAATGTCTATCCACAGCCCGATGCAGGGAGCGACGGGGCCATAGCCATCTGTACAACGGGCGGCGCGGCGACCGACCTCCAGGCCGCACTCAACGGAACACCCGACTCCGGGGGCAACTGGGCCGATGACGACGCAACGGGAGCTGACCTGACAGACCCCGCCAACGTGGACCTGTCCGGGCTCGCTCCGGGAACCTACGATTTCACATACTCATTCGCTGCCGTAGCGCCATGCGCAGCAGCACAGGCAACCGTCACGGTTACCGTCACCGACCAGCCCGATGCAGGGAGCGACGGGGCCATAGCCATCTGTACAACGGGCGGCGCGGCGACCGACCTCCAGGCCGCACTCAACGGAACACCCGACTCCGGGGGCAACTGGGCCGATGACGACGCAACGGGAGCTGACCTGACAGACCCCGCCAACGTGGACCTGTCCGGGCTCGCTCCGGGAACCTACGATTTCACATACTCATTCGCTGCCGTAGCGCCATGCGCAGCAGCACAGGCAACCGTCACGGTTACCGTCACCGACCAGCCCGATGCAGGGAGCGACGGGGCCATAGCCATCTGTACAACGGGCGGCGCGGCGACCGACCTCCAGGCCGCACTCAACGGAACACCCGACTCCGGGGGCAACTGGGCCGATGACGACGCAACGGGAGCTGACCTGACAGACCCCGCCAACGTGGACCTGTCCGGGCTCGCTCCGGGAACCTACGATTTCACATACTCATTCGCTGCCGTAGCGCCATGCGCAGCAGCACAGGCAACCGTCACGGTTACCGTCACCGACCAGCCCGATGCAGGGAGCGACGGGGCCATAGCCATCTGTACAACGGGCGGCGCGGCGACCGACCTCCAGGCCGCACTCAACGGAACACCCGACTCCGGGGGCAACTGGGCCGATGACGACGCAACGGGAGCTGACCTGACAGACCCCGCCAACGTGGACCTGTCCGGGCTCGCTCCGGGAACCTACGATTTCACATACTCATTCGCTGCCGTAGCGCCATGCGCAGCAGCACAGGCAACCGTCACGGTTACCGTCACCGACCAGCCCGATGCAGGGAGCGACGGGGCCATAGCCATCTGTACAACGGGCGGCGCGGCGACCGACCTCCAGGCCGCACTCAACGGAACACCCGACTCCGGGGGCAACTGGGCCGATGACGACGCAACGGGAGCTGACCTGACAGACCCCGCCAACGTGGACCTGTCCGGGCTCGCTCCGGGAACCTACGATTTCACATACTCATTCGCTGCCGTAGCGCCATGCGCAGCAGCACAGGCAACCGTCACGGTTACCGTCACCGACCAGCCCGATGCAGGGAGCGACGGGGCCATAGCCATCTGTACAACGGGCGGCGCGGCGACCGACCTCCAGGCCGCACTCAACGGAACACCCGACTCCGGGGGCAACTGGGCCGATGACGACGCAACGGGAGCTGACCTGACAGACCCCGCCAACGTGGACCTGTCCGGGCTCGCTCCGGGAACCTACGATTTCACATACTCATTCGCTGCCGTAGCGCCATGCGCAGCAGCACAGGCAACCGTCACGGTTACCGTCACCGACCAGCCCGATGCAGGGAGCGACGGGGCCATAGCCATCTGTACAACGGGCGGCGCGGCGACCGACCTCCAGGCCGCACTCAACGGAACACCCGACTCCGGGGGCAACTGGGCCGATGACGACGCAACGGGAGCTGACCTGACAGACCCCGCCAACGTGGACCTGTCCGGGCTCGCTCCGGGAACCTACGATTTCACATACTCATTCGCTGCCGTAGCGCCATGCGCAGCAGCACAGGCAACCGTCACGGTTACCGTCACCGACCAGCCCGATGCAGGGAGCGACGGGGCCATAGCCATCTGTACAACGGGCGGCGCGGCGACCGACCTCCAGGCCGCACTCAACGGAACACCCGACTCCGGGGGCAACTGGGCCGATGACGACGCAACGGGAGCTGACCTGACAGACCCCGCCAACGTGGACCTGTCCGGGCTCGCTCCGGGAACCTACGATTTCACATACTCATTCGCTGCCGTAGCGCCATGCGCAGCAGCACAGGCAACCGTCACGGTTACCGTCACCGACCAGCCCGATGCAGGGAGCGACGGGGCCATAGCCATCTGTACAACGGGCGGCGCGGCGACCGACCTCCAGGCCGCACTCAACGGAACACCCGACTCCGGGGGCAACTGGGCCGATGACGACGCAACGGGAGCTGACCTGACAGACCCCGCCAACGTGGACCTGTCCGGGCTCGCTCCGGGAACCTACGATTTCACATACTCATTCGCTGCCGTAGCGCCATGCGCAGCAGCACAGGCAACCGTCACGGTTACCGTCACCGACCAGCCCGATGCAGGGAGCGACGGGGCCATAGCCATCTGTACAACGGGCGGCGCGGCGACCGACCTCCAGGCCGCACTCAACGGAACACCCGACTCCGGGGGCAACTGGGCCGATGACGACGCAACGGGAGCTGACCTGACAGACCCCGCCAACGTGGACCTGTCCGGGCTCGCTCCGGGAACCTACGATTTCACATACTCATTCGCTGCCGTAGCGCCATGCGCAGCAGCACAGGCAACCGTCACGGTTACCGTCACCGACCAGCCCGATGCAGGGAGCGACGGGGCCATAGCCATCTGTACAACGGGCGGCGCGGCGACCGACCTCCAGGCCGCACTCAACGGAACACCCGACTCCGGGGGCAACTGGGCCGATGACGACGCAACGGGAGCTGACCTGACAGACCCCGCCAACGTGGACCTGTCCGGGCTCGCTCCGGGAACCTACGATTTCACATACTCATTCGCTGCCGTAGCGCCATGCGCAGCAGCACAGGCAACCGTCACGGTTACCGTCACCGACCAGCCCGATGCAGGGAGCGACGGGGCCATAGCCATCTGTACAACGGGCGGCGCGGCGACCGACCTCCAGGCCGCACTCAACGGAACACCCGACTCCGGGGGCAACTGGGCCGATGACGACGCAACGGGAGCTGACCTGACAGACCCCGCCAACGTGGACCTGTCCGGGCTCGCTCCGGGAACCTACGATTTCACATACTCATTCGCTGCCGTAGCGCCATGCGCAGCAGCACAGGCAACCGTCACGGTTACCGTCACCGACCAGCCCGATGCAGGGAGCGACGGGGCCATAGCCATCTGTACAACGGGCGGCGCGGCGACCGACCTCCAGGCCGCACTCAACGGAACACCCGACTCCGGGGGCAACTGGGCCGATGACGACGCAACGGGAGCTGACCTGACAGACCCCGCCAACGTGGACCTGTCCGGGCTCGCTCCGGGAACCTACGATTTCACATACTCATTCGCTGCCGTAGCGCCATGCGCAGCAGCACAGGCAACCGTCACGGTTACCGTCACCGACCAGCCCGATGCAGGGAGCGACGGGGCCATAGCCATCTGTACAACGGGCGGCGCGGCGACCGACCTCCAGGCCGCACTCAACGGAACACCCGACTCCGGGGGCAACTGGGCCGATGACGACGCAACGGGAGCTGACCTGACAGACCCCGCCAACGTGGACCTGTCCGGGCTCGCTCCGGGAACCTACGATTTCACATACTCATTCGCTGCCGTAGCGCCATGCGCAGCAGCACAGGCAACCGTCACGGTTACCGTCACCGACCAGCCCGATGCAGGGAGCGACGGGGCCATAGCCATCTGTACAACGGGCGGCGCGGCGACCGACCTCCAGGCCGCACTCAACGGAACACCCGACTCCGGGGGCAACTGGGCCGATGACGACGCAACGGGAGCTGACCTGACAGACCCCGCCAACGTGGACCTGTCCGGGCTCGCTCCGGGAACCTACGATTTCACATACTCATTCGCTGCCGTAGCGCCATGCGCAGCAGCACAGGCAACCGTCACGGTTACCGTCACCGACCAGCCCCTGGCTGACGCTCTGGCGAATGTGGTCAACTGTGGACCCTACCAACTGCCCCCCCTTTCCGAAGGCAATTATTTCAATGCCCCCAACGGAGGGGGAAGCGCGCTCTCGCCGGGCGACATCATAAACGCATCCACCACCCTCTACGTCTTCAGTCCTGCAAACGGGTCCTGCCCGGCCGTGGACAACAGCTTTGACATCACCATAAACTCATTGTCCATATCACTTGATATAAGCCATGAATCCTGTTGGGAAAGCGGAGATGGGTTTGTTGAAATAACAGTAGAAAATGGTGTAGGACCATACAATATTCAAATGAGTTCTGGGCAAGTTGAGATATTTCAAAATGAAACTTTTACAATTAATGAATTAGACCCAGGAAATTATTCATTCAGTATTATTGACAGCAATGGATGTCAAACTATGACAGAATTTGACATTCTTCCTGGGGGACCTAATCTTGACGCCTTAATAGAGCCTGTATACTCTTGTGAATCAGGATTTCTCAATAATTCCATCATGGTCAGTCTTGCTAATCCATCAATAAGTCCAAATGTTTTATATGCACTTGATTCAACTGAATTGAATGATTTTGTGCTTACTCCTGAGTTTGAGAATATTACTGTTGGAAATCATTTCTTATCAATTTTACATACCAATGGTTGTTTAACAATCATTCCTTTTACGATTGTAGAAACAACTCCAGTTGAACTCAATTTAATCAATTCAAATATGAATGAAATAACTGCCAATGTTTCTGGTGGGGCTCCACCTTATACTTACTTCTTTGAAAACCAATCCGGAACTTCCAACAATGTGTTTTCTATTGATAGGAGTGGAACATTTGTAGTTCGTGTGTTGGATGGAAATGGTTGTGAAACTATAGAAACCATCACTTTGAATTTTACCGATATCGAAATACCCAACTTCTTCACGCCAAACAATGATGGTCAAAACGATTTTTGGAGACCACGAAATATTTTTCCCTATCCAGATATTGAAACATTCATTTTTGATAGGTATGGCAGAAAAATAAAGATAATGGGAGCATTAAACGAAGGTTGGGATGGAATGTATGAGTCAAAACCGCTACCCTCTGGAGATTACTGGTATGTAATACAATTGAATGATGGTAGTGGACGTGAATTTGTAGGACATTTTACCCTATACAGATAATCCAAGAGACAATGAAAAAAATAGTGTTCTTACTAACCATTTTTTGCAGTATAACCTTAAAAGGTCAAGAATTGACAATACCCCAATTATCGCAATATCTTTCTGATAATCCTTTTCTAATGTCACCTGCCTATGCTGGAATTGGGAATTACGTAAAAGTACGTATGAATGGATTGAGTCAATGGATTGGTATTCCAGATGCACCTGACACCCAATCATTTTCTGCAGATGTACGTTTGGGAAATCGGTCTGGAATAGGACTCTTGCTATATAATGATTCAAATGGTGAAACCAAACAGAGAGGAAGCAGGATTTCATTTGCCCATCATTTGACCATCGATCAATACGATAATCATTATTTCTCAATGGCCCTTTCTTTCAATTTGAATCAATTTAGAATTGACATTGAAAATTTTCAAGAAAACAATGATTTAGCAATAACCGACGATAGGGCATCCAGTAATCCGAATTTTGATTTGGGTACCCTTTATAGAAAGGGAAACTTTTATCTAAGTTTAAACGTAGCGAATATTCTGAATAAGGATTTTGAAAAGTTTAATTTTCTTTTTGAACCTAATATTTTAAGAAACTATTTTCTGTACTCCGGTTATAAAATCAGAAAAACAAGGCGTTCAGATTTTGAAATGGAACCCTCTGTTTTTTTCCAATACTTTGAAAGTGATGGCCGTTCGGTAACTGACCTAAATATGAAGTTTCGTCTATATGACTTCATAGATTATTACTACGCCGGAATAACTTATCGCTTTTTAAATGACCAAGTGGCACAACCTCTTTATGTAGCACCAATTCTTGGACTTAAAAAAGGAAGCTTCTACTTTGGATACTCCTATCAAGTAATTCTCAATGAGTTGCTCGGATATTCAAGTGGGACGCACGTAGTTACCTTGGGTATAGACCTATTTCAAGGTATATCAAATTGTACATGTACTTATTAAAAAATAAACACAAATTAGATATGAATATAGCTTGCAAAAAAATAGCTTTCAGATTAACACTTACAACAGTTCTTGGATTTCTTGGCTGTAGTGACGATACCAAAAATGATTTGGGTTCTTCAGAAGAAACCCAAATTGTTTCTGCCAATACTTCCGAAACCATACTTAGAATACAAATCGACAACTACGAAATTCCGGTTTATTTATCAATCCCAGAAGGGTGCCAAGGCCAGGTTATGCCTGCTGTTGTCGTAATGCATGGTTCTGATGGTATGTGGACCAATAGAGACCCAAATTCTGAAACCATGTCTGGACAATTTAAAGAATGGCAAAACATTCTAGCTGAAAATTGTATAGTTGGTGCCTTTGTTGATAGTTATTCAGGAAGAGGTGTTACTACCAGAACTGGAAAATGGAGAGAGCTTCCTGATAATTTTAAGATAAGCGCCCAATTTGAAAGACCCAAGGATGCAAATGCAGTGTTATCCTTGCTTCAAAACTTGAATTATGATGATGGAAGTCCGGTGGTAACTCCTGAGAAAATTGCTCTTTTAGGCTTTTCTGATGGAGGTAGTGCTGTTGCAGCTTCAATGCTGGACACAGATAGGGTTCCTGTTGATTTTGAGTGGACACAAAGTCAAAATGGAAAAGAATATACCTTATCCAATGGGGTGTTACCTCCCCAAAAAAAACCAAAAAATGGATTTTCAGGAGCTGTTTTCTACTATGGCGGCTCTGTTGGCTATAACTATTTTGGCAAACATCCTTGTGGTTCAAATACCGATGGAAATGTATTCTATCCCTATGCTCCAATGCTATTTCAAATTCCATCCAATGATCCTTTAACCGAAAATACTCTCTGCTTTGTGGATATGCTAAAAACAAAAGGAGCCCCCGTAGAATCATATTATTACGAAGGTGTTGATCATGGATTTGATTTTGATGGTCTTCCTGAAAGTATTTTGGCCAGAAAAAGAACAATTGAATGGTTTAAAGAACTATGGTCAAACTAAGTAATCTTATGACCAAAAGAAATAACAAGGACGGCTAAAAGCCCTTTACAAAGCTGTCTTCGCACATCATCCTCCACAAGGGCAATGTTCCATATTATCAACCTTCAAATCCAGGAAGGAACAAATCAATCTCAAGAATTTGAATCAAAACTGAGACCAGGAATTTGGTCTCAACTAAATATTTAATACGGAACCACTATGAAAAATAATTTTTTAGAAAAATGGATTTTAGATTTAGTAAAATCTGAATACGAGGTAGGCAATATTTCCAAAAACGCAACCTACAAATTCAAAGAACAAAAAGATGATTTTGTTGAAGTGACGGTTGAATGGATAAACGGAGAAAATGTTGAATGCAAGACTGTTTATAGGGCAAGAGCATTCGGAGAGAAAAACCATATAGGACAAAATGAGATCTTGAATGATCCTATTTTTAAAATGGAAAAGTACTATACTTTGGAGATTCATACTTATATAGACCATATAAAAAGAAGTTACAGTACTAGAAAAATAGTTGACTACGATGTGAAAAACGTAATCGGTCAGTTGAATCATTTAGAGGAAATTAAAAAAATGGGAATCCCGGATTAGAAACCCAACGCTAATAAACATAGCTATATGTCTTATGTTATTTGCATCATCAGTATAAAGAGCGAAACTAGTGTTAAAAGGGTACGTGATTCATCGAAAAAAAATGCATTTCATCCTAAATACTTTATTCATCAATTAAGAAGGCTGTTCCACACATTTCCATAGTAGGGAACCAACAATTATAGGTTACTTTATTTGGAATTAAAGATGCTTTACCACTCTAAAATAAAGAAAAATGCAACTTACAATAATAATATGGACCCTTATTTGTGCTACGATAATAATAGCTTATCCTATTTTCCTTTACAATAGATCCTCCAGTATTCGCTACTCCAAAAAAGACGATAAACGCTTAATGTTAGAGCATATCAAACTTTTCACTTTCGATTTAAGAGACAGACCTTTGGGATGGTCTTGCACTCTTGAAATTCCTGAATTGACTCAAGATGTTTTATATGACACTACAGTTTTGTTTTATCTAGAAACGGAAGAAACATGCCTTAAACTTCCTGTAAACAATGAAACATTGGGATACACAGCCAATGTCTTCAAAAACATAGGAAAAGTATATCTAACATTTAAATGTATTAAAGATGGCGTGTCCAATTATAACGCTCCTATGTGCCACCTTAAATCATTGAAAATGCTGATTGTTAAATCTGATAACTTTCATCTTAAAAGCAACTCGATTTATAGTCAGAAAAAGTATCCCCTTCATTACATTTTAAAAACCAAAGGGATAAACATTCACGATTATGAAGAAACTTTGGAATATTTGAGTAATTTCTGTGAAATTGATTTTAAGGGTTATCATAGAAATCGAATATCTCCATTACCCAAAAATCAACCGGTACTAGATACTTCTTCGGAACTCGGAACTTCTAAAGAAAATCCCAAATATTCAGCTTTGATAATATAGAAAACTTTCATGTTTCAAATTTTCCTCCAAAGACGGAATCCTATTTTTGGATTCCGTTTTTTTCATGTATTCGCATGGGTTATTTCAACCCTTCAACAACAGGTTAATAAAATGATTGTTGCGTTTGAAAACTTAGAACTACCGAACCCAAAATCTTTTATACTACATGAGAAATAGAAGATAGTATTATAAAAATCTGTCATTTTGGATTGTTAAATGTCATTCATCAATTGAAAACATACAACCGTCAATTTCAACCTCATTAGTCTAAAGAAAAAAAGAAATTAGCACTGACTTTTTTAAACAATAAGTCACAATCTGAGGTCATCTAGGCTAATCGACCTCCCTAAACAATAGAATGAAGATAGTTCCAATTAAGAACTTAATAAGTATAGGTTGGGCCGCTGTATTTTTCTCCTGTCCCGTTTCTTGGTGTGGTGTCAATGGAGATAGCAGTGGCCTTTTTTTTAGTCTGCTTGTATCATCTAACTTAAACACTCCCCAATCAATTTATAAGTCATGAATTCTAACCCTGTATTCATCAAATGGAAACGGTAAACCGTCAACTCTTACCAAAACAATGAACAGAGAGTGTCTACTTTTGAAACGTAAACCTAAAAGTCTTTTTAGAATGGAATTTCATGAACTATCAATCGGAGAAGAAAAAGTACTAGCAAAAGGCTAATTTTTAACAAACGGTCAATAAATGACACTCTAGGAATACTTAAAAAAGTATAATCAGAATTCAATATTACAATAAAGAGTAAGATAAAAGGTTGGACTTGATTACCAAATCCATTAACATATAAAATACCTACCGCAAACACTTTTGGACCGAGCCTAAGACGAGTATGGGGTTATGCTGCGTAAGGCCCATATACAAAAGAAAAAAGCGGTAGGTTTCTTTTTAAAAGTATAAGCCTTTCTTCAGAAGTTAGATGTCAGTGCATACTTTATTATGTTCTTTCAAGAAAATCCACAAAAAACTATAGAAATAACCCATTTTAGGATTTGACAAAACGTTTTAAAGACCTAGTTTATATTTTTTTCATTTAGTATTGTTAAAAAAATGATTTAATCATAAATACCCAAGTCAATCTAAAAGTTGTATCTTTTTAAGTACTAGGAATAAAACTCTTAACCATTTGTTTTGTTTGCTAGAGCCTCCAGAAACCAAGCTGTTCTTAAGCCATAAATAAACATATCAGGATTTCAGTAAATAAAAGAAATGCCATAAAACCAAGACAAGCATTAAAACATTAGCAGCATAACATCACACCATGGTATTAAAAGTAATAATAGTAGAAGATGAAAAACACAGTAGGGAAACTTTAAAAACACTTTTGGAGGAATTCTGTGAAGATGTAAAAGTACTTGCAACAGCTGCTTCTGTGCCTGAAGCGGTCAAGGTACTTTCTATATTTAGTCCCGATGTAGTTTTTCTAGATATTGAGCTGCAACCTGGCGAAGGTTTTGATATTCTCAATCAGATTGAACATCCAGACTTTGAAGTGATTTTTACGACAGCTTTTGAAAAATATGCGCTAAAGGCAATCAAGTTTAGTTCATTGGATTATCTCTTGAAGCCCATTGACCTGGAAGAGTTAAAAGAAGCTGTGGACAAAGCAAGGAGTAGAATGGATACCAGCATTTACAGACAACAGATTGAAACCCTAATGCTTAATCTAGGAGAAGGGGCGCAAAAACAGGAAAAGATATGTTTAGCCACAACTGCAGGTATGGAGTTCATCCTCATTCGAGATATTATCTTATGTAAGGCAGACGGTTCATATACTTCATTTACCCTAAAAGATGGAAGCAGTCTTTTGGTAAGCAAACACCTCAAAGAGTATGAAAATCTCTTATCCGACCATCAATTTATGCGGGTTCACAACAGTTACTTGATAAATCTAAAAGAGGTAAAAAAATATATTAAATCAGATGGAGGCTACATAATAATGAGCAATGACATGCATGTAAGTATCTCCCCGAGAAAGAAAGAGGACCTCTTGGATTCAATGAAAAGACTTTAACGTAGTTATAAACTTTTAGGCCTACAAACACCTCCCCTTCTTTGGGGCAAAAACATAGGTTGTGTTTCCCTGTTTCCATTTACCTGCAGCTAAATTTTGAATGTTTATTGGATAATACGTTTTCTGGCCAAAAGCATCTGTTACCTCTAGATAAAAAGCATTCTGATACTCCAAGACCTGCCAACTTCCAGAGTTTTTGGCCACCCCAGCACCGCTGGCCCGATTATTTCTATTACTTGTATTTTGGGTTCCCTTTACATTAAAAGACCCTTCGTAATCATAATAGTACGTACCATCTTCACAAAAATCTACATAAGTGATAGCACTGGAACTTGAATCAAGCGCCACGGACGACTCTGTATAAATCACTAACTGACCATTGTCAATATATTCCTTCAACCTCATAAGATTATCTACTGATTGAGCCAGTAAAAAAGATGGAAAAAACAATATCCCCAAAAACATTTTTATAACAACAGATTTCATCACAAATTGTTTTGAATTGAAATTAAATAATAAATACAAAGGGGAAACTTATGGTAAAACTAAAAATATACCTTTTTGAAATTGGAATCTGTTCTACAAACTACTTTATAACTTTTTTAACGCAACAAGGGCAGCGCTATTCCCGGCCGTCTTTCTTCTCAACAAGTCCTTTAGTAAACTCATTTAGGGCTTCAACTTTTTCTTCAAAATCTCCCTTGAGGGTTTTACGGTACTCATTAAGGTTTTTAACTAAATCGTCTATTCGTTCCGGCAGCACATCTTCAAAAAATTGCCTCAACCGTTTGGCGGTGGTTGGTGATTTACCGTTTGTAGATATAGCAATCTTCACATTGCCCTTGGTAACTATACCTCCCATATAAAAGTCACAAAACGGTGGGTTGTCCGCCACATTGACCAGTAAACTTCGTTCCCTGCAATCACGATATACTTCTTCGTTTACTTCTACTTTGTCCGTACAGGCTAGTACCATATGCTTGCCTTCTAAATAACTCTTGTTATATACATCATGAGTAATTTCCACCTGATGGTTTTTAGCCAAATTAAGAGTAGCTTCCAAATATTCAGGCGCAATCATTTGCACTTTCGCCCCAGGGCTTGATTTTAATAAGAAAGATAGTTTTTCCAAACCCACATTACCTCCACCTACAATGAGTACGTTCAGGTTGGAAACTTTCAAAAAAACCGGATATAACTCATTTCGTTCTTCCATATCATCCTTACTTTTCTTAAGCCATGCCAAGATAGAAAGAAATGCTATTTTTTTATAACCTTCCCATCACTCGACAAATCTTGTCTGATTATCTCAGCCTCTCCCTTATAGAAAAGTTTGCTGTCAGAATTTGCTGTTACATCTATGGTGTTTGAAACCGTAAGGTACGCTTCACTATCTGAGGTAAGTATGATTTTTAAATTTTCTACCTGCAAAGCATAATTTTCCATTCTACTATCCGATGAAAGCGTTGCATCTAATTTTGTGATAGTGCCCATTACATCCATTTCACTATCAGAAGATAACTTGACATTAACTTCATCAATTGCAACCTCACCATCCAATTGAGCGCCAGAGGAAAAATCCATACGAGCATTTTTAGCGTCAAGATAGAGGGTAGCTTTACTATCTGATGAAGCACTCAGTTCAAAATCATCTGTGGTCACATCCCCATCAAAATAGGCGTCAGAACTGAGTTGAATTGATGTTGAAGATGCGTTTAAAGGAGCATCCAGAAAAATTGAAGCGTCAGAAGAAGCTTTAAACTCAGTTATGCTCTTTGCATTGATAAATAGATTCAAGGTTTCTTTTCCTTTGATATTCACATTGTTCTTTACTTTAACCGTTAACTTTCCATTCCGTTCAAAGACATCTATCTTATCAAACAGATTGCTATTTGCTTCTATACGGATGCTCTGTTCTGCATCCGAAAAGTTAATGTATGCCTTAAAGTCCGTGGCTACCTCTAAAGCGGTAATTTCGTTAAAATCATAGTTACGGGTAGATACCTCATCCGAGACCCTTACAGTTTCTGTGGAGCAGGATATAGCCAAAAGGGCTACTACCCAAATCCAATTGGTTTTAATTAATTTCATCTTGTTTTGTTTTTAGGATTGTTTATCTGAAGATTACCGAAGTCCATTCAAATGGAACAACCTGCCAATCTCCGGCACCTTGTTGTTTAAATACTTGATTGTTTTCAGAAAATACCCGTATGGCAACAATTGGGATACTTCCCAAACTTCTTTCCTCTTTCATTGGTCCAAAGTTTTCTTATATCGGTTTCTTCCCATATTGAAGATTCCCAACTTGATACCCACCTGACTGGTAAATCCATTTATGCGGTCAATAGGACTGTCCGTTAACTCGATTTCACTAGAGAAACGGTATTTTACACCAGCTTCAATCTGTACAAATCTTGATATATTAAAGAGTGCACTTACCCCCGGTTCCAACACAAACACAGCATCAACATCATCGTCATCAATATCAATGTCTACATCATTGTCAATATCATCACGACTTACATACCCCACGGCCCCACCTCCAATAAAAAGTGGAAATGATAGACTCACCCTGGATCTTCCAAAAAGAATGGGTTCCAAGTGAAAACCGGCATAGCCTCCTACCAAATCATCGTTTTCTCCGGACCGTGGATTGAAGATATCTTGACGGGAGTACAATCCCTTTGCCAAAAACCCTACTTCAAATTGCCGGTTGGCCACATAGGCTATCTTAAAGCTGCCCACGTAGGTATCTTCTCCTTCAATTTCACCATACCCCATGGCAATACCCAGATAAACACCATGCACCACATTCCTTCGGTCATTAAAAGTGATATATTTCTCATCATCGTCTTGAGCCTTTGTAAAAAGCCCAAAAAGCAGAAAGATTAAAAGTGGAATTGTTGTTTTTTGATTGTTCATTTTGCTTAGTGTATTGATTGATTTTTTCTAAAGACAACCCAACTTTTAAAAGGTTGCATTTCTTTTGACTCTTTTAATCATTTATTGTTACAATTCCTTTGATTCCATTTATAGATATGAGTCCTGCATTATCTTCGCCATAGGTTGCCTCAATTTCTCGAAGTCTTCTACCCTTGTCTAATACTTTAGAGTTTACATTCTCAAAACTTTTGGGTAAACGAACTACACCTTGCTCCAAAGTAGCTCTAAACCGATGGGAAAAGCCAGATACATTTAAGGTTATTTCGGAAGATTCTTGCTCAAATGATATCTCTGATTGGGGTTCAATGAACTGGGTTATCCGAAAATCAGCAATCTTGGTATCCAAATTAACTTCCTTCATCAAACGTTGAATATTTAGGGTACTGAACTTTAGGGTACCGTATACTGAACCAATCTCAGCTATGGCAATGTCATCTTTGTTTGAATAGATTTCCAGGGTCTTCACTGAAGTAATGTCCATATCGGTTCCACTACTATTCAGGCGAAGACTATTGGAGTTTTCCATTTCCAACTCTCCATTTTTAAGATACAAACTAGCATATTCCAAATCTTGCGTTCGGACTTTTCCAAATTTTAAGATCACATCCGCCTTATTGAGGTTTTCCGTTACCCACAAATCCCCGTGTTCCACTAAGGCATTCAGAGGTCCACTCCATCCTTCTATTATAACATCACCAAATCTATTGGTTACGCGGAGTTCTGCTTTGGAAGGCATAAATACTTCATAATCTATCTGCACATGGCTGCGGTCAAAATCCACTGGGTTTGTCTTATTAAAAAAATCGGCAAACCAGCCCGTGTTCTTTTTTCTAATCTTGGAAACCACGCCCACATAATTGGAACCTGATTTAAACTCGGGATTGATTCGACTTAGTAGACTTTGGGCATTATCCTTTTTTCTATGGTTCACACGTATGGAGACCTTAATGGCCACCTTATCCTGTTCCCATCCAGTAACATCTATGTTTCCATATTTGTTCTCTATCTGAAGTTCTCCGGCATTGGAAAGTTCAAAACTCCTTTCTACGGTTTTGGATACCCTTTCCTGCGCAGTTCCCAAGTATGCTGAAAACAGCATGAAAACCATCCAAAATGCTATTTTATAATGTGTATCCATACTCTTTATCCACTTTTTTAGAATCGTTAATCTGTCTCAATAAATTTTCAATAAGCTCTATTCGCTTTTTATAGTTGGCAACTATGGCTTCCAATACCTGTTCGTTGTCCAAGTTGCTTCCCATCTCTTCGCGAAGTGCCTCGTATTCCAAATCCAACTCATCCATGAAAGACAAAAACTCAACTTTATCCTCTTCGGTAAGGTTAGGGTTCTTTCGGACCAATTCCACCTGATAGGACACCAGATTTTGATAGTGCATATCAATATCCATCAACTCTTTGGAAACGTATTGGGTTTCATTGGAGTTCACTCCTAATGAAGACAAAAAGATTATTCCAGCAAGACCAAATAAAAGAACTACGCTTGCAGCAACTCGGAAAGCCGGTCTTCTCCAGAGCGGAATTACCTTTGGTTCCTCTTTCTGGAGCTCTGTCGAGATATTGGCCCAGAGTTTCGCATCGATCTGCTTTGTGCTCATCAAACTGGCCTGCATTGTCTCGTATATGTTTTTCAAAATTGTCCATTACAATTCGCTTATGATTTCAACTAATTTTTTCTTCGCCCTATGATATTGGGATTTTGATGTACTTGTCGATATATTCAAAATCTCTCCAATCTCCACATGGTCATACCCTTCTATTAAATAAAGGTTAATGATTTGTTTATAACCATCAGGTAGTTTGGCAATACCCTTTTTTACCTTTTGGATATCCATTTTATCAACTTCAACTGGTTCATCCTCTGCCAAATGAAACTCATGCACTTCCATAGGCACCACAGCAATTCTTTTTGCCCTTAGATGGTTAATACTCTTATTGATTACGATGCGTTTGAGCCACGCCCCAAAACTGCTTTCGTACTTAAACCTTTCAAGGTTTCTAAATGCATCAACAAAACTGTCTTGAATGATATCCTCTGCATCCTCCTTGTTTCCTAAAAAACGATATCCCACATTGTACATGGCATCCACATAAAGCGAATAGAGCTCATACTGCGAACCGGGAATGCCCTTCTTGCATTCTTCTACCAAGTTTTGATGTGTAAAACGGACGTCGGTTTCCAAAAGTTTAGGTTGATGCTTGCTGTGTTAAAGACAATATCAAAAGTAAAGGGTTGCATTCTATTGAATATAATTTTCAAAAAAATGATTTTTCAAAAAAGAATTCTAAACGATGCAACCCTCACTTTTCTCTTCTGTCTCTAGCTGTGAAAATTATTTGCAACCATAAATCATCAAAAAAAATGAACAGCAAAAAATCTTTAGACCCGATTAGCAAAACCATAGTTTGG
This sequence comes from Flagellimonas ulvae, assembly GCF_049333175.1. NCBI lineage: Bacteria > Pseudomonadati > Bacteroidota > Flavobacteriia > Flavobacteriales > Flavobacteriaceae > Flagellimonas > Flagellimonas ulvae. The sequence goes on along the minus strand of NZ_CP186325.1, from coordinate 3,300,361 downwards.
CTTTTGTGGATCTACTTTATGGGTTGTGCACTGGCAACCGCCCAAACCAGCCATACAATTAGTGGCACAATTACCGACGGAAGCAACGGGGAAACCCTATTTGGTGCTTCGGTGTTTCTTACCGGTACAACAATCGGAGGAATAACCAATGAGTACGGATTCTATTCCATCACTGCTCCTGAAGGCGAATACGTTTTGAATATTTCCTACATAGGGTATACTGATGTAAACATTACCATCAACTTAAACCAGGACATTAATCAAGATGTGGAAATAGTAGAGTTTTCCACAGAACTGGATGAAGTAGTGGTGACGGCCGAAGAACCCGAAAGGGCTATCCTTCGTAAGCCAGAAATGAGCGTGGTAAAAATGAATGTGGGTACCGTAAAAAAGATGCCCGTTGTACTGGGTGAAATAGACATCCTCAAATCGTTACAGATGCTACCAGGGGTAACCAATAATGGTGAAGGAACCGGTGGTTTTCATGTGCGTGGAGGAGCTCAGGATCAAAATTTGGTCTTGTTGGACGAAGCAATCATCTATAATACTTCCCACATGTTCGGTTTCTTTTCGGTCTTCAATGCAGACGCAATTAAAGACATGAAACTGTATAAAGGGGGGATTCCAGCACGCTTTGGGGGTCGAGTATCCTCGGTACTGGATATTCGTCAAAAAGACGGAAACAGTAAAAACTTCGCACTTACGGGGGGAATTGGATTAATCTCCAGTAGACTTACTGCAGAAGGACCCATTTTTGGGGATAGAGGTTCTTTCTTGGTAGCAGGAAGAAGGTCTTATGTCGATTTGATTTTGAAGGCCGCTGGCGAGGACAATAGTGTTTCGTTCTACGACTTGAACTTAAAAACGAATTATAGCATCAATCGAAACAATAAATTGTTCCTATCGGGGTACTTTGGTCGTGATGCCTTTAATTTCAGCAACAACTTTGAAAACAGCTATGGCAATGCTTCCGGAAACTTACGGTGGAACCATATTTTCAATGATAAGTTATTTTCGAATTTATCTCTTATTGCCAGTAGGTATGACTATGATCTAAACTTTGACCAAGATGAATTTGAGTGGGTTTCCTCTATAACCAATTATAATCTGAAATACGATCTTAAATATTATTTAAGTGATCGCTTTTCGTTGGATTTTGGTGTAAATGGAATTTATTATGATTTTGACCCGGGACAGGTGCAGCCAACAGCGCCAACTTCGCCAGTAAACCCCCTTACTTTAGACCAAAAAAGGGCATTTGAAAGTGGGGTTTATGTAAGTGCGGAACATAAACTCACGGATAAGTTGACCGCACAATATGGTCTTAGGTATAGTGCTTTTTCCAGATTGGGCGGGCAGCCTATAACTCAGTATGCCAACGGACAGCCCGTTGTTTATAATCCCACTTTGGGCATTTATCAGCGTGGAGTGGCCATTGGGGAAACTGATTTCTCCAAAAGCGAAACCATAAAGAGCTTTGGCAACTTTGAACCTAGAGTATCATTGGCGTATTTACTTGATGAAGACTCTTCCCTAAAAGCAGGATTTTCAAGGGCAGCACAATACATTCATCTATTGAGCAATACGTCATCCGTTACCCCATTGGATGTATGGACACCCAGTGGCCCTTTTATAGAACCCCAGTTATCCAATCAGTATGCTTTAGGCTACTTCCGAAATTTTATGGATAAGCGCTACTCTTTGGAAGTAGAGACATACTACAAAACAGTGGATAATCGCATTGATTACATTGATGGGTCAGAGCTTATTGGTCAGAATACCATAGAAACTGAAATCTTAAATGGGGAAATGCGGGCCTATGGACTAGAGGTTTTATTACGAAAGAACGAAGGTGATTTTACCGGGTGGATAGCCTATACGCTCTCAAAATCGGAGCAGCGCACCCCAGGAGGAATTGCAGGGGGACCTGGAATCAATAATGGTGATTGGTACAACACGTTTTTTGACAGGACACATGATATCTCCATATCCGGGGCGTACCGATTAAATGATTCATGGAGTTTTGGGACAAACTTGGTATTTCAAACCGGCAGACCTGTAACCTATCCCAATGGACAGTATCAGTACGAAGACCTGTCAATTGCCAGTTACGCTGCCAGAAATTCAGACCGCTTACCTGCGTACCATCGAATGGATGTATCGGTCAATTACGTTCCAAAAAAATATAGAAGCAAACGCTTTAAAGGGGAATGGGTTCTAAGCGTCTATAACTTATATAACCGAAGAAATGCAGCTGCCATTTCATTTGGCCAAAATTTGGAAACAGGTGCCAATGAAGCAACCCGGACTGCAATTTTCGGCATAGTACCATCAATTACCTACAACTTTAAATTCTAACACATGAAAACCATACTAAAAATCATTTCAATAGTTATTATAGCAATGTCCTGTTCTTGTACAGATGTAGTGGATGTAGAAGTTCAGGATGGACCTATCCGATTGGTAGTGGAAGCCTCTTTGGATTGGGAAAAAGGCACCACGGGAAATGTTCAGAGCATTAGACTACGAACTTCCACTCCTTTCTTTGATACCACCTCCACAACAGATGTAGTTGGTGCTTCGGTAACGGTTACAAACGATTCCAGCAACGAAGAATTTGTTTTTGAAGATCAGAACAATGGGGAATACCAGACCACAAGTTTCGTACCTGTTTTGGGACAATCCTATACATTACAAATTGAATATAACGGAGAAATATATCGTGCCACAGAAACCATGACCCCGGTAACAGAAATCACCCGTGTCTTCCAAGATCGTATTGATGGGTTTGATGATGAGGAATTGGAAGTGCATGTTGTATTCACGGATCCCATGGAGGAGGGCAATAACTATCTATTTAGATTCCAGCGCCGTGGAGATTTATTACCAGAATTGGAGGTGGCCGAAGACGAATTTGTTAATGGCAATGAGATTGACTGGTGGTACGAAATCGATGAAGACGAGGACCAAAACATTCTACCATTTATGCCCGGCGATATTGTTGACATAGAGATGTATGGTATCTCAAGGGATTACTATGATTACATCAAAATTCTTATTTCACAGTTAGGTGGTGTAGGCCTGTTTGAGGCAACTCCCGTTGCTGTAAGAGGGAATTGTATTAATGAAACAAATCCTGAGAATTACGCATTTGGATATTTCCGTTTAACCGAGGTGGACAAAACCAGTTACACTTTTGTTGAAGACTAGTTTAGGTTGGTTTTTTGCTTGTGAGATGCCGGGTTCCCATGGGACTCGGCATTTCTATTAGTATAAAAAGTAGTGGTAAATTCTGGCAACTAATCTAGCTTGATAATAATAAACTCAGACCTTCTATTCACATCATGTTCTTCATTTGAACATCTTACCCCATTACCGCAGCCATTTAAGAGTAGTTTTTCTCCATAACCAATGGCACTTTCAATACGGTTCGCCTCAATTCCCTGGGAGATAATGTAATTGCCGGTAGATTTAGCTCTTCGGTCAGATAGTTTCTCGTTGTACCTATCACTTCCTCTTGAATCTGTGTGAGCCTCTATCTTGATGACCATTTTAGGATATTCCTTCATTACCTCAACAATCTTGTTCAACTCTTGAGCGGCATCGGGTCGAATATCGGCTTTGTTCAAATCAAAATAAATATTGTCAATCTTGATTTTTAGAACGCCATTTTCATTGACGATCAATTTATTAAGCTCCTTTTCTATTTCCATAGGAACGGTATTGACATAATCCGTTTCGCTGGTAGTACTGAAGTTCTCCTCGTTTGGGATAAACCCTTCTTTGCTGATTTTTAAGGTGTAGCTAATTTCACAATCCAAAATCACATCAAAACCAAAAGCGCCATACGGGTCTGTTGTTGTCTTCGCTAAAGAGGTTCCGTCCAACGCAAAAAGCTCCACTTGAGTATTTACCACTGGTTGCGCATTGGATTTACGTACCACACTGCCTTTTACCGTTTGAACACAGATTTCTTCCAAACGTTGAAATGAATAAATATCGTCATCACCTTTTCCTCCTTCACGATTCGATGAAAAATACCCTCTGTTGGTTTCCTCTCGTACAATGAAGCCAAAATCATCCCGATTGCTATTTATAGGCTGCCCTAAATTCTTGGGATTCTGAAAAGTTTCATTTTCCAATTCACTTTCAAATACATCAAGTCCTCCCAGTCCTAGATGGCCATCAGATGCAAAATAGATTTTTTCTTCAGTAACGAAAGGGAACATCTCCCGTCCGCTGGTGTTGATTGTTGGCCCTAAATTTTTGGGTTTTGAGTAATTGCCATCCCTATCAATTTCGACCACAAAAATATCTGTCCCCCCAATACTTCCGGGCATGTCAGAAACAAAGTATAGAAAGCGTCCATCTGGGCTTAAAGCGGGTTGCCCCACTGAATAGTTTTCGCTGTTGAAAGGTACTTCTTCTGCTTCCGTCCATTCCCCCCCTCTGAGCTCGGACTTATACATTTTTAGGTGATTGGTTCCTTCTTCGTCCCTACCCAATTCACTTTGCGTATAATTGTTTCTGGTAAAATACAAGATGTTTCCCTCGGGGATAAAACTGGCGACAGCTTCGTGGTATCGTGTGTTCAAGATTGGAGAAAATGGAATTACCTCTGCCAAATCCGAACCTAAATCGACCGTATCTGCCATAAAGAAATCTAGATAGGGTTGTTGGTTCCATTCATAAACACGGGTTTCGTATCTTAATGAATCCCTACTTGATGAAAACACAATCTTATCCTTATAGTAAGCGGGACCGAAATCTGCTACTGGAGTATTTATAGCCAGATTTGAAATATAAAACTGCGGTTGTCGATTAAGCAATTCATCCAATTTCTCATCATTGTCTTTTAATTGCTCTACTGTGAATTCAGAAGTATCCAGTTTTTTGGTATAAATCTTCATTATGGCTTTGGCCAATCTGTAATTTCCTACTCCTTTCAGTGCGTGTACATAGCGAAATGCATATTTCGGTTCCAGCACATTTTCATATTTGGAAAATAAAAGCCCGTACCATTTTACTGCATTTTCCATGTCGGTGTTGAAATAATAGGAATCCGCAAGTCGTTGCAGCACATGTTGCGAATCATCTCCTTTGCTTGCCAAACTTTCATATTGTTTTGCTGCCCTCACATAAAGAAGATTTTCAAAATTAGTGTCCGCATCATTATACTTCAGCTGGCCCTTGGCACCAAGAACCATCAAAATACACGTAAGAAACAGTATGTCTTTAGATACTTTCATATTAATAGAATCTTGGAGATTTAAGTCGCTTTTCCACAGTCTTGAACTCATATCGAAGAAAAACTTCGTGTGTTCCACTTGTGAAGTCACCCAAATCCGAAGTAGTTAAGTCATACGCATAACCCAGACTTAAATCTGGTGAAATCTGAACTCCCAACAGTGCTGAGAAAGAATCATCCCATCTGTAGGCAACACCCAAGTTAAAAGTCTCCTTAAGCAAGGCATTGGCTGAAATATCAGCAATAACTGGTGCTCCTGGAACCCACTTCACAAAAAAGGCAGGTTTAAACTTAATGTCAGGAGTTAAATCAATAATTTTTCCTCCAATTAAAAAATAGTGCAGTCTTTCCGTTGCAATTTCTTGCTCCGCACCATCATAATGTTCTTCAGAAAAAAAGTTGGGAACGGCGAGTCCCAAATAGGATGATGTTGTATGATAATATACCCCTGCTCCCACTGTTGGAAAAAACTTGTTTTCAATATTGTTTTGAAAGGCCACATCAGGATTCTGAATGGTTCCTTCATTAAAATCCACATTGAAAAGTCTTCCTCCTGCTTTCAGTCCAAACGATAACTTACGATTGTCATCATCCAACCTGATGGTATAGGAGAAGTTTCCATCTACAAAAGCTTCTGAAGATGGACCCAAAGCATCATGCGAAAGTACCAATCCCAAACCTACATTGTTTCCCATTGGTCCATCAACAGCCAATACCTGAGTAGTAGGAGCCCCATTTATGCCAACCCATTGCGAACGATGCATCAAAAGTGCCGTTAAATGACCCCTTGACCCCGCGTAAGCTGGGTTTACACTTAATGTATTGTACATATATTGCGTAAACTGAGGGTCTTGCTGAGCGTACACTCCCAAAGTACCAAGAGTGAGTAGGAAAAGGCATATATTTTGAAAACTCTTTGTCATTTTTTGCTTGTTGTACATTTTTCCGAAACCCATTGCATCATCTATTTATGTATAACCAATCGGTTCTTGGTGCCGAACCATTTCCTAAATCAAGTATGTAGTAATATGTTCCCACAGGTAGTTGCTGGCCTTTTTGGACCGTGGCCCGACCATTGGACGTACCATCCCAATCATTATTATAGGAACGCTGTTCAAATACAATGTTGCCCCATCGGTTATATACTTTAAGCACATTGTTTGGATATCTAGAGATACAGTCTATGGTAAAAGTCTCGTTGACACCATCGCCATTGGGTGAAAACTCATTGTATACTGTCAAGCAAGAAGGCTCAACAAAGGCCTCGGCCCTATTGTTTCCTTCATCTATATCGAATTGATCCACAAATGATAAGCTTACAACGTTGAGATAGTCATCCTCATCCAAGACTTCCACAGTCAAAACTAGGTTCACCACTTCGGATGGGGCCAGCTGAGGAATCTCCCAAAATCCGGAAGATTCATCATAAATTCCAACTCCCGCTTGTGAAGAAATCAATTGATACCCTAAAGGAAGTGCTTCTTCAATGCCAATATTGGTTGCCGTAGAGTTTCCTTGGTTTACTAAAGTAATTGTAAACGTAACTTCATCTCCAATCGTTGGTGTTCCATTGTCCACGGTTTTAGAGAGCGCAATATCTACAGTTTGTGGAGTCACCTGAACAGTATCTTCATCATCATCTGGAATGCCATCATTCAAATCGTCCTGGTCCAAGCTAGTATTTGGATTACTATCTGGGTCAGCAAAATCACTTGAAGTGATTTCGGCCACGTTCAAATATTCTCCAGTATTTCCTGTAGGCGAGTTGACAACCGCAAAGATTATTAGCGTCTCCGTAGTACCATTGGGTATTGATCCATTAATAGACCATAATCCTGAAGAAGGTTGATAAATACCAGCTGTTGCCACTGCAGATTGATAGGTAAATCCTTCGGCAAGTAAGTCCGTTACAACTACTCCAGAGGCATCACTTGCTCCACTGTTGGTTAAATTCAATGTAAATTCAACCACATCCCCAACATTGGGTGTTTGGTTATTGACATCTTTGGTAAGCGATAGATCTGCCTGTCCATTAGGTATGGGAACAACAGTATCTTGATCATCTTCTGAGACTAGATTGTTATCTGGAGTGGAATCGGGATCAAACGTATCCATAGCAATAAGCTCGGCAGTGTTTGCATAATCACCACTTTGTAGTACCGTTGCTGTTATCTGCAGGGTCTCACTAGTACCATTTGTTAAACTGGCCAAAGCCCATGCCCCTGTAAGATTATCGTAACTTCCTACGGATGGAGTCGCCGACACAAATGCATACCCAGAAGCTAAAATATCTTCAATAACCAAATTAGTGGCATCATTGGGACCTGCATTGTTTACGGTAATTGTAAATACTATCTGATCACCCACAGAGGGTGTTAGGTCATTGACCGTTTTTGAAACAGAAACATCGGTCAATATTCGCGGAGAGGTTGATTGCTCATCTTGATCATCTTCAGAAAGTACATTGTTTCCTGGAAAAGAATCTGGATCTCGTTCAATTACTGAAACTACTTCTGCAACGTTTAAATAGTTCCCTGTGGGGTTTACCTGAGCAGTTATGTTCAAGATGGATATACCACCACCGATTACGGTTCCGATATTCCATTCACCTGTGGTGGAGTTATAGCTCCCTCCTGAATCATCCGAGACATAAGTATATCCAGAGGGCAATACATCTGAAACTTGTACACCCGTGGCATCACTTGGTCCATCATTGGTAAGGGTCAAAGTAAAAACTATATTCTCCAAAACATCAGGAAACTCATTGTCTACAGTTTTTTGTAAACTTAAATCTGCTGAAGGCAAGGGAGTTGTTCCTGCAATATCTTGGTCATCTTCACCAATTACGTTGTTGTTCGGTGTAGAGTTAGGATCAAGATTATCAGAAGCAAAAACCTCAGCAACGTTAAAATAGTCTCCTGTTGGATTTACCAAGGCCGTAATATTTAAAGTCTCGGTAGTTCCATTCGGAATACCTCCATTCAGTTCCCAAATACCGCTTACGGGATTGTACACCCCAGCAGTTCTTGAGTTGGAAACATAGGTGTATCCTGAAGGAAGAAGATCTAGAACCTCAACTCCACTTACGTCGCTTGGTCCATCATTGCTGATACTAATGTTGAAGACCACCTCTTCACCCACAAAGGGGCTTAGATTATCCACAGATTTTCGCAATACCAAATCAGATACCAAAACGGGAACAGGATTTATGGTTTGTTGATCATCTTCTGTGTCATCGTTGTTCGCGGGCTGCGAATCAATATCCATTTCGTTTAAATCTGTCAACTCAGCGGTATTGGTATAATCTCCACTAGTGAGCACATTGGCAGTAATGACAATAGTTTCCGTTACTCCATCGGCAAGATTACCCACCGTCCAAGAACCATTCAACGGTTCATAAACTCCTATGGTTGGCACAGCACTTACAAAATCGTACCCAGAGGCTAAGAAATCAGTAACTACAACATTGGTTGCATCACTTGGGCCATCATTGGTCACCGATACTGTAAAAACAATTGGATCACCCACATTGGGAGTCAAATCATCTGCAGTTTTGGTCACCGACACATCTACTATCTGAACTGGATTCACTGTACTTTCATCCTGATCATCCTCCATTAAGATTCCATTATTAGGCGTAGAATCGGAATCGACCTGATCTTGCGCCGTAATTTCAGCGATATTGGTGTACACACCTGTAGTATTTACGGTTGCTGTGATATTCAGTAAAGTGCTGGTACCGCTAGCAAGGTTTCCAACAGTCCAGACTCCGGTTGTGTTTATATAGGTGCCTGCGCCATCGTCTGAAACATAGGTAAATCCAGAGGGTAATTGATCAGTTACCAAAACGTTGGTTGCATCACTTGGGCCATCATTGGTAACAGTGATTGTGAAAACCACATTGGTGTTCACATTAGGATTAATATCATCAACCGTTTTCGTTAATGAAAGGTCAACAACCGAAACTGGGTTTACAACTATATCGTCTTGATCATCCTCTGAGGACACACCATTACTTGGTGTCGAATCGATATCGAAACCATCTGAAGCGATAACCTGCGAGGTATTCGTATAAAGGCCAGAAGCATTGACCAATACATCAATAATCAAAGTTTCTGAAGTTCCGTTGGCCACTGTGCCTACCTGCCAAATTCCAGTTGTTTCATCATACACACCTGCTGTAGCGCTGTAGAGTACAAAATCAAACCCTGAAAGCAGTTGGTCAACCACCTGAACATTGGTAGCATCGTCCGGACCACTATTGGTTACTGTTATTTCAAAACTGATTTCTTCGCCCACGTTAGGGGTAAGATCATTGTCCACCACAATTTTGGTCAAAGACAAGTCCGACTGCTGAGGCGCTGCGGTGATGACATCCTCATCATCCTCGCTTTGATCACCATCATCATTATTTGGACTACTGTCACTATCAAATTGGTCAGATGCAGTTACTTGAGCTATGTGAGTGAATTCGTTTGCAGCTCCGGTAGGGGTCAAAACAGTAGCATTAAAAGTGAGTGTAGTTGTGTTTGTACCAACTGGCACATTAAGATTCGTCCAAGAAATGGTGTTAGTAGCAAAGCTGAAAGTACCGCCATTGCTTATACCTGTAATACTTCCATACCCCGGAGGAACCAAATCTGCGACGGAAACTCCAGAAGCATCATCCGCACCCAAGTTGCTAAGGTTTATGCTAAATGTTACCACGTCCCCAACATCTGGATTCGGATTGCTTGCTATCAATTCCAACTCTAAATCGACAACTTGGGGGTTAATTTCAAAGAAATCTTCATCATCCTCATCTTGGTCTCCATCATCGTTTGCCGGACTACTATTGGGGTCCAATTGATCAACCGCTGTTATTTGAGAAGTATTTCGGTATTCATTCACAGTACCTGTAGGCTCATTTACGATAACCTGATAAGAAACTGTTATTGAACCCACAGCCAAGTTTGCAATATTCCAATTTATGGTATTTCCAGTAGCAATTCCTCCATTATTGATAGCTCCAATGTTAAAACCAGAAGGGACTATATCTTGAATTGTAATGTTTGTTGCTGAATCGGGACCGGTATTATTTACTGTTAACTCAAAAGTCAGAATATCCCCAACATTAGGAGTGGTACTTGAACCAGTGCCTAAATCTTTTGATAGGCTTAAGTCTGCTGAATTTAAAGTAAGCTGAGCCGAATCTTGGTCATCTTCTGCTTCCAATCCATTGTCAACCGTAGAGTCTATGTCAAAAATATCGTTGGCTGTGATTTCAGCGGTATTGTTATAATTCCCAGTGGGATTAACGGTAGCGTCAAACGTAAGGCTTAAAGTAGAGCCATTGGTTATTGATAGATTTGACCATGTCAGAGATAAATCCCCCAAATTGAAAACACCGCCGTTGTTGACCGTTCCCGGAACTAGAGAAAAGCCGGAGGGAATAACGTCCCTAACCGTAACCCCCGTTGCATCGGAAGCGGTAGAAGCATCATTATTAAACACATCAATGGTGAATGTTACCGTATCTCCTGGGTTTGCGGAGGTCGGTGTAACGGTTTTCGTCAACTCTAAATCTACACCCAATAGTGATACTTGTACAATATCATTATCTACTGGGCATATTCCGTTGGAAACCTCCCATTGAAATTCATAGGTTCCTGAAGTCGCTCCGAAAACTTCGGTATTTGGATTGTTTTCATCAACAAAACCAACAGTTGTTGGACCTGAAACTTGTGTCCAAGTTCCTATCCCGGCCGCTGGAGGAACTGCGTCTAGAATCACCGAAGTAAATTGATTCAAGGTTTGGTCTGGACCGGCATCTGCAGCTCCAGGGTCTTCATAATTTATTACTTCAATCGTATCCTCTAATGAACATCCTCCATTGACAACAGTCCATGTAAATTCATAAGTTCCGGCCTGTAAGCCGTCAATTACGGTTGCTGGGTTGGAGTCATCCACAATATTAGGTGCTACACCAGGCGCTCCACCAAAACCTGGACCAGCAGTCTGAGTCCATGTTCCTGTTCCAATAGCAATAACAGCTGCATTCATAGTTACTTGTGTAGCCGCACATAGTTCTTGGTCTGGCCCAGCATCCGCAGCAGATGGAGGGATTGCCGTAAACGTTACTTCAACGGTGTCTAAGGTTGGGTCACAAGCAGAAGGGGCATTGGGGAAAGTCACTGCATCATACCCTACAGTCCATGTCAATTCATAGGTTCCCGGAGCGGTCACACCTGAAATTGTTGAGGTGGGTGAATTTGGATTGTCAATAGTCAAAGTTTCACCTACTGGGGTATTGGTCAGCGTCCAAGTCCCAATTCCAGATGTTGGAACAACTGCATCCAATTGAGCTTCTAGTTGACATGCATTGGTTTGGTCTGACCCAGCATCTGCAGTCGATGGGATATCAAAAACCTCAATCCTTACTACATCTGATGTGGTAGAACAGTTGCCAGAAGCAAAATTCCATTCTAAGATATACACCCCGGCAACCGATAATCCAGAAAGTGTGCTGGCTGGATCATTTGGGCTATCTATTACCGCTACACTTCCCGCAGGTTGTTCCGATATTCTCCATTCTGCCGTATCCACATCTACTGGAGGGGCATTACCTGCCAAAGTGGTTTGGTCTGCAACCACTAAATCTCCTCGACATAAAATTTGATTTAGACCAGCATCTGGAGGAACAGAGGGAGCCGTACTTGAGGTTACTGTTACTTCGTCAAAAGTATTGCCACATCCTGAAGCTCCAGGATAATTTGTTGTAAATCGAAAAACATAGGTGTTTCCTGGAGTAATGCTTACTTCCGCGACATTACTATCCACAGGGTTTTGTGTAATTACGGCATTGGGTCCAGTAGTTGAAATTTGGGTCCATGTTCCCGTAGAGCCAAAAGTAGCCTCCAACAGAAAGTTACTTACCTCACAAAGGTCTAAATCCGGTCCCGCATCCGCAGGCACGAAAACGTCTACTGTTTTATCTGCAAACGTCACAGGACAGTTAATATCCCCGGCTATGGTCCATCTGAATACATAAGTGCCTGAAACAAGACCTGATACAGTCGCATTAGGCGCATTTACATTGGAAAAAGTAGGAGTGTTTGGAGCTCCAGAGAGCAACGTCCAAAAGCCTGTTTCCACATTGCTATCAAAAGGATTACCGTCCAAAGTGACTGAAGTCGCAGAGCAAATGGTTTCCGTAGGACTAGTCACTGTGGATGTAGTTGGAGGAATTCCAACATCTAAAATAACCGTATCGGTGTCTGACGAACAGGAACCGTTGGTTGCTGTCCATTCAAAAATATATTGCCCTGAAAACGTAAATGTGATCTGTGTGGTAGGGTTTGAAATATCATTAATTGTTACACCTCCGGGGCCTGAAATTTGAGCCCAAGAACCACTGCTACCAACAGAGGCAGAGGCATCCATGTTGAACGTATCGTTACAATCTGCTTGATCTGGGCCTGCATTGGCAACTGCATCTGGGCCCACAGTAATCTCTACGTCATCCGTTGTGGATTGACATCCTGGAGCAATTTTCGAAATCGTCCATGTAAGAATATAACTTTGTTCCGTATTAATGGTCACATCAGTATCGAATTGATTGGGGTCATCAAAAGTGATTCCTGTAGCAGGATTTGAAGTCCATGTTCCAATTTCATCCGCAGCGGGTTGATTTGCAGCCAACGTGACAACTCCTGTTCCCGTAGACAAACATTGGTCAGGTCCGGCATCAGCAAGTGTAGGCCCAGCTGTAGCATTTGTAGTAATCGTTACCGTGCTTGAGCCAGGGGGAGGGCATGTGTTATCACCTGGGTTCTCAATTGTCCAGCGCAAAATATAGGTTTCATTAGGGTCGTCAAATCCTGAGACTATAGTATTGGGGTCATTGACATCATCAAAAAGAATAGTTGCTCCGGCTGGCGCCGTATCAACGCTCCAAGTACCTACTAAGTTAGTAGTTGGAGGATCATCGGCATTCAATACTGTTGGCGCACCAAAACATATGGTTTGGTCCAAACCTGCATTGGCTGCAATCGGGGTGTTTGAGGAAACCGCAATCTCAACCGTCGCTTCGGCAGCTGGTGCACAGCTGTTACCTCCTGTCACTGCATATTGAAAAACATAGGTCCCTGGTATTAAATTTGAAATGTTGGTTGTTTGAGCAAAAGGATCTGCTACCGTAGCTTGATTTGGGCCACTTACCTGAGACCATAAAGAACTTCCAGTAGTAACAGCATTACCAGTAATATCTGTAGTGGTAATATCACAGAACAAAGTTTGATTTGTTCCTGCATTAGCAGCAGTAGGATTAAGAGATATTGTCACGTTGATGGCATCCGTGGCCACATCGCAACCCGTTTGAATCGTGCCGTTCAAAGCTCTTCTAAAAAGCACTGTATAGGTTCCCTCAACATCGAAATTTATATTCACTGGAGAACTGCCAGTCCCGCTAAACGTATTGGGGTCAACCAATGTAGAACCCGAAGGTCCGCTAACTATACTAAAAGTATTGGTGCCGTTACCTGTAGTTGTAAAAGGGATATCCACACTGGTTAATCCGCAGGCAGCTATTATGTCAGTTCCGCCGTTTGCCGTTATCGAAACGGGATTGGTAGAATACCTAACAACAGCGGTATCTGTGTCATCGCATCCGGTTATTGCATTTGTAATGGTATAAGAAAACCGATATGTACTGCTTCCATCCAGACCTGTTATCTGGGTAGTACTACTGTTCGGATTCAAAATACTGGCTACCGGTCCTTCAGTTTGTATCCACTGAACCGTTTCACCAGTAAATTGGGGTTGTGATCCTATTAAAGTAGCAGTAGTTATTCCAGAATCACAAAATCTAATGTTATCTTCTTGAATGCTTGCTGTGGAAATATCCTGGGTTGCCGGATCAACATTAATGGTAACCGTATCACTTCCATTGACACATGGCCCGGCAACTGACCATCTAAAAACATAAGATCCCTCAATAAGATTGGAGATATTGGTGTTGTTGCTATTTACATTAGCAATAATTGGAGTACTTGGTCCGCTTACAAACGACCATGTGCCCACTTGTCCATTGATATTGTTTCCGCCAAAACTACCCGCCAGACTTGTTGATTGGGTCACCGTGTAACAATTATCCAGATTTTGAGTGGGGCCGGCATCTACGACCGCTTCTCCTCCATAATTTGTAACAGTAATGGTTGAAATCGATTCACAAAATTCTCCGGGTGCATAATCCGGTCCTGTAATGGTCCATTGTAAAGTTGTTACACCCGCATTGGTTTCTGATAAGGTCAAAGCGGTATTGGGATTGTTTGGTGTAGCTATGGAAACTCCAGCATTGTTGGGACCTATGATGCTCCACTGGGCGGTCTCACCTGCATTGAGTGGAGTGTTGGCATTTGTGGTAAGTGTTCCTGAGCTGTCTGGACAAGATTCGATATTATCTCCCGCATCTGCCGCGGTAATCGGCTGAACTGTAATTTCTACATCTTGAAATTGTGTAGAATTGTCTGTACATACGGTGCTCAATCGAAAAATATACGTATTGCCTCCCACCAAACCTGAAACTGATGTATTGACATTAGAAGGGTCATCAATAATTACCGAAGGGCCACCTACTTGAGACCATACAGGTCCACTTTGAACCAAACCTGCAACAGAACCTGACAGATTGAACGTGCCGATGTTTTCGCAAATTGTCTCCGGAATACCGGCATTTACTGAACAGTTTTGGGCATATGAACTTTGGCAAAAAAGGAGGAAAAAGGAGGTGCTTAAAAGAAATGAAACACTTCCCTTTTTAAGGTTGGTCAGCAATATGTTCATGTTCAAAAAGATGAGGTTCCTTAAATGTAAGAATAATCTAACGTAGTAGGAAATATTAACTAATTAGAATATATGTTGTATTTCATCGATCATTTGTTGTGAATGGTCGATTAATCGATGGGTATGTTTGATAAAACTATGTGGAAGAAATAATCAACAAGAACCGTCATAAACCGTATATTTCTTAAAAAAAATTCATATTATGGCACTTGAATACAGTCTTTAAGCAATATTAAATGGGTTAAAATGAAAGCATTTGGTAAATCAACTATTAGAATTTCCTGGTTTGTTTTCGTCCTTGGTTTCGTAGCAAGTTATGCCCAGGACAAATCTGCGATTACCATAACTTTTCCAATAAGTTCCACTGTTTGGGAAACCAAGGAGCCAGCCGAATTACAATGGAAGACTCAAAACATAGATACTTCCAAATCCATTCGTTTCTTTTTGTTACGAAATAAAACCGTGGTCCAAGAATTGGGTAGGTTCAAAAATAGCGGTGGTGCCCAAGGAATCAAGCTTGCCAAAAATGTGGGTTCTGGTGACAATTATCAGGTAATGGCCATTGAACTGTTTCCAAACAATAAAGAACAAATCGCAAAATACGCCAGTCCATTTTTTTCAATAAGGAATAAGGAGTCCGATTTGCGGAAAAAACAGTTTGAATTGGCCAAAAGCAACTCAACTCCTGCCAAGCCTCAAAAGAGGAACACACGAAAGCAACCTATTTCTAATCCTCCACTTCCGAAAGAGTTTGAAGGTCGGCGAATCTCTTATGTAAAAAACCTCACCTTTGACAGTGAACGCTTAAAGGTTAAAGTGTGGGACCACCAGGAAGAGGATGGTGACATTGTTTCCATATACCTTAATGGAGATCTTGTGCTATCCAAACATCTGTTGACCAATGACCATCAAGAATTTGATATTGAGTTGAATTCAGAAAAACCAAATGACTTTTTATTATATGCCCATAACTTAGGAGAAGTATCTCCCAATACCGTTTCTGTAGAGATAACGAGTGATAAAAAATCAGAAACTATGACCTTGAATTCCTACTTAAGAAGTTGTGAGGCAGTTTTGATCAGTGTAAAAAAATAAACCTCAACAATCACTTTGATGAAAGTTGAGGCTTTTTGTACCTTGGGTGGGAATCGAACCCACACTCTCGAAAGAACTGGATTTTGAATCCAGTGAATTTATACCTAAAAACCACTAACTTCATTTATAATTAACTGTTTATAAATTGTTTAATGATTTAAGATGTTATTTGATATGCTTTAAAATTTAAATTTGTTGTACCTATGTTGTACCTAAATTGATTAATTTTATATTGTAAAAATATCTGCATATGGCCTCAAACGCGAAAATAGTTCTCAGAAAAAAATCGAATAAAGAAGGGCTATATCCACTTGCTATAAGGATAACAAAAAATCGTCGTTCCAATTATCATTATATAGGTCACTATATAGAACTGAAGGATTGGGATGAAAAAAATATTAGGGTAAGAAAATCTCATCCAAATCATAAAAGACTGAATAGTTTGCTAGCAACAAAGCTCTCTGAAGCCAACAAAGCACTTATAGATTTACAATCCGACAAGAAAGACTTATCCGCTACTCAAATTAAACAGAAGCTCTATAAATCTTCACTATCAACTTCTTTTTTTGAAGTGGCTGAGGAATTTTTAAACGAATTGGAAGCCGACAATAAAATAGCTCGTCTATCTGCGGATAAAGCTCGTGTTAACCATGTCTTGAGTTTTTCAAAGAATAAACAGCTTACTTTTCAAGAAATTGATGAACAGTTTCTTAGAAGATTTAGGAGTTATCTCAGAAATAAAAGAAACGTATCCGAAAGGTCTGTTATCAATAACTTTGTGGTAGTCAGAACTCTTTACAACAGAGCTATAAAATTGGGTATTGTAGACAAGAAGTTATATCCCTTTGGTTCTGATAAAATTCGAATTAAATTTCCGGAAGCTGAAAAGGTCGGTCTGGAAAAGGAAGAGGTAATTGCCCTAGAAACAGTTGAGGAACTTAACGAAAATCAGGTTCACTCCAGAAATGTCTGGCTTTTCAGCTTCTACTTTGCCGGTATAAGGGTGGCTGATGTATTAAAGATTAGGTGGAGCGATATTTATGATGGTAGACTTCATTACAGAATGGATAAAAACTCAAAACTTCTTTCTTTAAAAATTCCAAATAAAGCGTATAGCATTTTGGACCAATACTCAAAAAGCAAGAATCATGATGATGATTTTGTCTTTCCCGAAATGAAAAAAGCTGATTTCAAAAACCCCAAAGACGTTTATAACAAAGTAAAGACAGCCACTAAAAAATTCAACAAATACTTAGAACAAGTAGCTGAAAAAGCTGAGATTACAAAAAAGGTAACTATGCATATTGCTCGCCATAGTTTCGGAAACATTTCTGAAGATAAAATTCCCATTAAAATGCTTCAAAAGCTTTATAGGCATTCGTCAATAACAACAACCATAAATTATCAAGCCAACTTTATTCATAAGGACACGGATGAGGCATTGGAAAACGTGGTTAATTTTTAACCTTAAGCTAATTGCATTAAGACCACAGTAAAGTCAATGTTCTATACTGTTTAAAATCATAACATGATTTGTATCCATAACCTCAGAAATAAATCTATCGATAATTAAGTCAATCATCAATTGCTTGATATACAAATTGCCTCATTTTATTTGCATAATATTCGCTATACGGCCAAACCTGGGTCATCAAAATAGAAATTAACTCCTCTTCCGGGTCAATAAGAAAGTAGGTGCAAAATGCGCCTCCCCAATAAAATTGACCTTTTAACCCTACTATCCCGCTCTGGGTCACATCTTCCACAACTCCAAAGCCAAGGCCAAATCCTCTACCTGGTGCAATTTCCATATTCCGCAGATGATTCATGGCCATCAGTTCCACTGTTTTTCCGCTTAGTAATCGTTTCCCTTGAAACTCACCCCCATTGAAAAGCATCTGACAGAACTTCATGTAGTCACTGGTTGTGGAAAAAAGACCATTTACCCCTGTGAACACCTTATTATCATTTGGGCTGGGCTGAAAATCTGATTTAGTTAGCTTATTTTCTTGATTATACGTATGCAATTGAACAATCCGTTTGAATTTGGATTTTGGTAGGTTATAGCCCGTATCGTCCATCCCCAAGGGAACGAATATCCGTTCAGTCAAGAATCGCTCTGTACTCATTCCCGAAAACTTTTCGATAAGAACTGATAACACATCAGTTGCAGCACTATAGCGCCATTGGGTTGCCGGTTCATTGGCCAAAGGAATGGTCAAAAAATGGGAAACTTTTTCTTCTATGTTGGCATATTCTTTTTCAAAAAGCTCAGCCCTAAGCTGTTGGTCATACTTACTGGCACCTAAACCATGGGAAAAGCCAGCAGTATGGGTAAGCAATTGTGCAATAGTGATTTCTCCTTCCCAAGGTTCGGATTCGCCGTCAATGCCTTCTTCCATATCTTTAATCACCCGAAGGGCTTTAAAACCTTCAAGGTATTTCGATACAGGGTCAGTCAATAGAAAGTGGCCTTCTTCATAGAGCATCATTATACCCGCAGAAATGATGGGTTTGGTCATGGACTGTATGAAAAAAATATTATCAATATCCATTGGGGATTTATTGGAGATATCACTGAAACCAAAAGCCTCATTGTGAATGATTTCATCTTTTCTCATCACAAAGGAAACAGCTCCAGGTATTCTCCCATTCGATATTTCATCTTTTAGGAAACGGTCATATCGCTTAAACCTTTCTGTTGAAACCCCAATCTGAGAATCGCCTGAAAGCTCAATATTGCCCGATTGGCAATAACCAGAGATAAATGAAAGGACAAAAACCAAAAGGCTTAAAACCCTTGGAATGAAATTCTTTTCTGATACTTTTTTCTCTTTACTTTTCATAGTTTGAAGTTATTTCATTGATTTATATAGTTACTACCTTGTTCCTAAAGGATTCCCTTATTAAGGCAAAAACCCCAACGGAAATCCACTATAATAGGTACTCAGAAACGGTCATTGGTTTATCCTTGACCGTTCGTCTTCCACACCACTTTTCACTTTCCCAAAATCAGATATTCTGTACTAACTACAATACTTGACCGTAAGATTTAATACACTTTGAACGAATTTCTACAGTTATTGACCTTTCATAACCTCTTATTGGGGTGCGGAACATCTAATATTGAGTAGTTAATTAATCCAGAAAACCAATGAGAATCAACTATAAAGACAAGATAAGAGCCATAAGTGTTCTCCTGACCATAGTGATAGTAAGTTGTAAACCTTCAATAATTACCGCTCAAAAATCTTTGCAAGGAATAAAGTCTTTTGAATTGTTGGGAAATGACATATATCCAGAAGGTATCTGTATCGATACGGAAAATGGCACTATTTATACAGGAAGCATCAATGGAAAGGGTATTCAGAAAACCCTTCATGGAAACACTAAGTATTTATTAAAGCCAAGTAACTCAGTTGTGTCTGACAATATTTTGGGGATGGCGGTAGATGACCCGAACAATAGGCTATGGGTATGTAGCAATAATCTTGGGGCTTTTTTTCAAAATCAATCTGGAGAACCGAAACTAAGCATATTGAATACAGATTCGGGCAAATTGATACGTAGTATTGAGAAGAAAGATTTCAGCCCAGATTTCAATCCTCTGTTTGGTGATGTGGTTACGGATTCGAAGGGAAATGCCTATGTTACCAACTTAGCCAGTACTGCAATAATAAAAGTATCAGATGACTTCTCAGAAATAGAGGTATGGGAGGATTTCCCGAAGGCACCGGATGGAAAATTTTACATCCTGAATGGGCTTGACGTTAGTGCTAATGGGGAAAATCTTATTGTTGCGACGTACAAGACCGGTTATGAGGGTGCCTTGGCAACATTGTTTAAGGTGAATACAAAAAACGGTGATATATCAGAAATTGATTGTAACGACAGTGTTGAAGATTTTAAAATAAATGGAATCGACGGGCTTGCCTTTGTGAATGATAGTACACTCGTAGGGGTTAGCGGAAATGGAAAATTACTCAGAATCTCCATGTCCAATAATCTAACAAAAGCTACCATTCAGGTCATCAGTACCGGAACCAAGGCAGAATCTATACTATTGGAGCCATCTACCGTTGCACTTTTTGACGGTAAATTATATACCACAAATTCTCAAGCAAACAGATTTTTTTCAGGTAAGCCTCCTTCTCTTCCGTTCATGATAATGGAAATACCTCTAGATATCATTGGGCTCAATCAATGATATTGACCTTATTTGACAAGTCGATGGCGTTTTTTTAAACGATTTTAGATATCCAAGAAAGCGTCGTTATTCTGACTAGTTTGGCCAACTGATAGCATTTACTAATTGAATTGTTGTGAACTGTATTTTCTATGGATTATCGACAGGTCCCTTGATCCGAATTGTGCGGCTGGTACTTGCCGCAACAATTCTCAATGCATGCGGTACACAAAAAATCGCAAAAGAGGTTAATGTCATTGTTTATAGTGACTTCTTTTATTCTCAAAAAAACTATGATTCGATAACCACGGAATTTCTGAAATCAGACTTGGTTGATAACCTGCAAATCGTAGGTAGGCCTATAAAAAAATCATATTTAACTTTCCAAATAGACACCATGGCTATCACTCGCTATGACCTAGCGATAGAAGCAGTTGATAAAAAAATTGATTCAATTCGGGAAAAATCAATTGAAGAAATAAGTCAAGCGTGGGTAGCCAGCAAATCTGGCCAAAGAATTCCATTAAGTGTAATTTCCAAGGTTTATGCGACATGGAATTATTACAGGCCTGATATTTATCTGCCCGAGCCTTCTTCCTTCAAATACCAAGATAGAAAAGCTATAAAAATCAAACTCTACACTAAAAAAAGAAACACAAGGAAATTAAGAGCTTTTGCATCAAAAAAAGTAATGGAATTTCTCAACACTGCTAAAGCCTCATATGATGAATTTGAGATACTAAATGAATCCTTCAAACAATAACATGAAGCAATCATATGAAAAAAGTATTTATTGGCTACACGTGCTATCTACTTACCCATTTAATTTCCTAAGTGCCCGATTTAAGCTTCTTATGGAAACTCCGAAGTAGCTGGCAAGGTCTTGCTTATGTATTTTGGACCTTGCATTTTCATCAAATTGAGACAAACTACTTAATTTCTCCTCGAGTGTATGCAGTTGATTGTAAGAATGCCGAGTCCCTTTATAATAAATCTTAGAAGTCAATGCATTTATATAAAGCCTGTTTAGCTTCTTATCCTTTTCTATCAATTTTAAAAACTTTTCGTGTTTAATTTTAAAAACCTCAATATCTGTGATGGCTTCCACCGCACAAAGACTAGTGCTACCATTAACGATTTCTAGCTCACCGAAGAGCTCACCAGTACCGAAAAACTCTTGCACAAATTCCTTTCCACTCTCTTCTATTAAAAAACACTTTATCAATCCTTCAATCATGATATAAATGTTTTTCACTCTAGAACCTTGTTCAATGACTTTATCCGAGGCTGTATAACCAATTCTTACAAAGTCTGAATTCTTGTCCTTTGTTACATCAATTATATACTCTTTAAGTTCAATATTTGTTCTGATCATTGGATACGGGACATATGTCCTAGCTTTGAAATTAATGCCATCATTTCTTTGCATAAAGTTAATATTTAGAGTGATGTCATCAACCATTTTCAAAACTGAGTTCATTCTTATTTGTTTCAGCTCGCTTTTTTTTTCAGCAAGCTATAACATGTTGATTTCTGAACTTCCTTCCTATTTAAGTGAACTTGGGGGTGCTGAATACAAGGGTCTTATAATCTCATTGTTTACTCTTACTGCTGGTGTCTCAAGACCTTTTAGCGGCAGGCTGACCGACACCATTGGCCGAAAGCCTGTAATTTTCATTGGTGCAATGGTCTGTATCATTTGTGGGCTGCTATACCCAATTATGGGAACAGTATTGAGCTTCTTTGTTTTACGTTTTTTCCATGGCTTTTCAACTGGATTTAGCCCAACAGGATATGCTGCTTACGTTTCTGATATAAGTCCTAAGGAAAGAATGGGTGAAGCCATGGGAATTCAAAGTATATTTTTTGTCACCGGCCTTGCCCTCGGACCGGCCCTTGGAAGTTTTATAAAGCTGAATAGTAGTTATAATCTGTTGTTCTATTCATCTGTAACAATGGCACTACTTTCAATAATTCATATTCTAGGAATTCGAGAAACAAAGAGTATTTCAAATTCTTTTAAATTTAAGAGCCTTTACCTAAAACCGAAAGATATCTTTGACATAAGGGTATTTAAGCCCGCAATGGTTACTTTTTTAGTTTACATGCAATTTGGTGTCGTTCTTACCATCGTGCCCGACTGGAGCGATTATTTATCTATTGGCAACAAGGGAGCTTTTTTTATTTTCTTTACCTTATCATCAATAATAATTCGTTTATTCTCCGGAAAACTATCCGATATTCATGGACGATTAAAAGTTCTGAATTGGGGTCTGATACTTTTAGCTATCGCTATGTCCATCATAGGTTTTTTCCACACAGCTTATGGTTTATTTATTGGAGCACTCATATACGGTGCCGCCATGGGAACTCTTACACCATCCTTAAGTGCATGGACCATAGATTTAAGCTCTCCCGATGCTAAGGGCAGAGCAATTTCAACCATGTTTATAGCATTAGAGGTCGGTATAGGTCTTGGTGCACTAGTTTCAGGTTGGTATTTTCATGATGAAATTAAAAACATCCCAATAATTTTCATCTGGAGTGCCATACTGGCCCTCTTCACAATAGCCTACTGCGCATGGTTAAGAAATACCCTAAAATCTATCTAGTAAAGGCAGGCTTTGTTCCTATCAAAATTTGATACTAGAAGATTTTATTTAGCTAATTTTTGTCCGTCAACTTAGGCGCCCATTCACTCCAGTTTTCCATTTCACCATTTCTAGTTTGTCCGCCCTGTGTAAAAAAGCTCTTAACCCTTTTATCGAAATCCTTGGCTTTTACCAATTCGGCAAACCATGCGTTGGAAGTAATAAATTCATTGGACCGCCCTTCTTCAAAAAGATTTACCGCTGCTTTGTTCAAGGCTATAGCTTGCGCCGGATATGAAGCTATTCTGTAAGCTAATTCATCCACGAAAGAGTCAATTTCAGTTGAAGGCAATGCTCTATTGATATATCCATACTTTTCAGCTTCCAAAGCCGAAAAATCTCCACCACCCAAGCAAATTTCCATAGCTCGGGAACGTCCTATCTTTCTAGCTAAATATTGTGCCGAACCACCTCCTGGCAGAATGCCTATAATCACCTCCATTTGGGATAAAAATGCCTTCCCGATTTCTCCAAAACTCATATCCATGGCCATCGCAAATTCTGCTCCACCTCCTCTGGCTCGTCCTTGAATTTTGGCAATTGTCGCTTTTGGCATCGTTCTAAATTTTTCCAATAATCCAGAATATAAAGGCATTTCATCAGTATCATAAGCACCTTGGTCTCTAAATTCCTGTAAAAGTTTAAAATCTGCATGAGAAAGAAAATAATCGGGGTTACTACTTTGAAATACGATTACCTTAATATTGGGATCTTCTTCAAGAAGTTGTGCTAGTTGAACAAGTTCCATTACCGAAACCATATCTAAAACATTGATTTCGCCATGATGAAAAGTTACAAATGCAACGCCTTTGTTTATTTCGACCTTTAAACTTTTGAATTCAGTGTTTAATAGTACTGAAGAATCTTGATTATTATTTTTTGTGTTTTGCATTGAAGTTATGTTTTTATGAGTTTACAAAACTCTCAACTTTCAATGTCAAAAAGATTGATTGAAGTCAACGTTTTTTTAATCTACTTAGAGTTTCAGGAGACATTCGAAGGTAAGATGCAAGGTACTTGTTGGGGATTTCCTGAAATATATGTGGACTCCTTTCAAGAAGCCTTTTATATCGCTCATATGGAGATCGGGTGAGGACGTCTATCTCCCGATCCAATTGTTGAACGGCAAATTCTTCCAACATCTTCAACCACAGATTTTTGGTTTCCTCAGAGGAATTAATAAAATCAAAAAAATCCATCCTGCTTATCCGTAGTAGCGATGTCCTTTTAATGGCCTGAATATTAAACTTGGATGGCTCGCCTGTTAAGAAGGATGGAAAAGATGTCATCCATGAACCATTATATCCCAGACGCAGTATGATATCATCTTTTCTAGTGCTTACAAAAATCTTTAAAGCTCCAGATTTGACTATGTGCATATCCCAGGCTATTTGTCCCTTTTTAATCAGAAAGTCATTCCGCTTTAGCTCAATAGGGGTAAGCCCAGAACTCAATATGTGCTCCTCAACCTTTGCTTTTAGTATTTCTGAAGCACTTTGGTACTTCTTAGTGTTGTTTTTTGATGGAGGTATGGTCATGAAGGTTATTGAACTTTTTTAAAAACAATATTGTTTAAATTATGGTCTACAAAGGTGCTGTTATTTAAAATAGCATCTAAATTGAGACATTTCTTCACTCAATTTAAAACTTCTTTAGTTCGGCCCTCATTAAATTGTAGTGCGATTCTCCTTCCTTTTCGATGCCATAAAATTCATCAATAAACGGATAGATGTGGATACGTTCCTAGGTTATTCTTGCTGTAACCCGATGACGTTTTATTTTCTATATTCATTATTGCTTAATAAAGTAATTGCCAAACACAACTAGTTGCAATAATATTTATTTATTTTTGTTATGCAAATTTTGAACTAGCTTTTCAATTGGCAAAAGAGAAGAAATACAAGTCAAACTGTCCTCAATATCTGGCTTTGGAGGTATTCGGGGATAAATGGACCCTCCTCATCATTCGGGACATGATGATTAGTGGTAAGAAGTACTTCCGCGAATTTCTACAGTCCAAAGAAAAGATTGCATCCAATATTCTCACCAATAGACTTCAGATGCTTGAGGAAGAGGGCATCATTCACAAAAAGCAGGATCCCGATCACAAACAGAAAATCATTTATTTACTTACGGAAAGAGGGATTGACCTATTCCCCATTCTTATGGAAAACGCGCGATGGAGCTTGAAGTATAAACCTGTTGAGGATATTGACAGGGCCAAGGCACAAGCAATTCTAGATGGAGGGCAAAAGGCAATTGAACAGATAATGGAACAACTTCGACATGAGCATTTGGATTAGCGCAAAAACTATATACTAGTCACTTCAATACTTATCACTCAAAAGGCCAATAGTAAAATCATAATTCAGTTAATTCGTTGTCAAATTTTCTAACTCTATTGTACTCGTTCAAAAGTTCCTTTTGCATTTTTATCTGTAATTCCTTACCACCCTCAATCAAATAGCGAACATAGTCACTTTCATCCTCGGTCACCTTGCGGTATTTGAAACTCCATTCGGTAATTGTTAGCATGGTGGGCATCAAATCTATGCCTTTTGGTGTCAAGGTATACAGGAGCTTTTGCTTATGACTCTCGTCATTTGTTTTAAATAAGATTCCGAATTCCTCTAATTTACTTAATCTATCCGCTAGAATGTTACTGGCTATTTTCTCATTTGAATCCAACAATTCCCTGAAATAACGCTTTCCCACAAACATTATATCCCTCACAACAATAAGCGTCCATCTATCACCAAAGACCTCAAGTGCCTGGGTAATGGGACAAAAGGATTTACATTCCCGCATATCTAATTTTTTTTCAAAAGTAGTTGCAAAACAAAATTGGTTTTATATATTTGTCCAGTTGCTTTTTGCAACCAGTCAAAAATACAAATTTATCCGAGGATTAAAAATTTGAGAATGGACTTATCAATTGTGCGCTTATTGGAGCAATATGATTTTCACACTAAACTTTATCAAAATTGTTTAGAAGACATCAGACCGAGTGATGCGCAAAGAAGAGTAACCTTGGATACAAACCACATTGCCTGGTTGGCAGGAAATCTCGTTTCTGTTAGATACCAGCTTGGGAAGAGCATTGGGCTTAGAGAACAGAGCAAATTTGATGAGATCTTTAAAAACCAAAGACCTATTCAAAATCACATTACCTACCCTGATTTGGTGCCAATAAGAGAAGAATGGCTTCGCATAACCCCAATTTTAAGGGAAAAGTTGCTGTCTTTAACCAAAGAAGACCTTCTGAGCGACCAGCCCTTTGATACACCCTTACTTGGTAAATCAAATCTGCTAAATACCATCACTTTTATAATCCATAGGGAATCGTATTCAATAGGTCAAATGGGACTACTAAGAAAAATCTTTGGCTATGAGGCCATGCAGTATAATTAAAACAAAGGACTAAAAATGAAAAATCAATTATTACAAGATAAAAATGCACTCATATTTGGAGCGAAGGGTGCTTTGGGGAAACAGGTAGCAAAAGCTTTCAAAGAAAGCGGGGCAAACTTATATCTCTCAGATATCAATGTTGAAGGTATTGAATTATCTGACCTGGGTGAAATCAGAAAGGTGGATACCTTAAACGAAGAGGAAGTCAAAGCTTATTTTTCATGGTTCAACCAGGAAAATATTTATGTTGACATTGTTATCAATCTAAGTGCTTCCAACCCAGCGGAATACAACCACGGCAAACCTGCAATGGACGTTTCTCTAGAACAATTTTTGATTCCTTTAAAAACGACTACAGCCAATCAATTTGTAACGGCAAAAGCAGCACATCCATTGATGGCAAAACAAAAAAGTGGTGTCATCATTTTTATCACTTCAACTTTGGCAAAAGTTGGTTCCCCTTGGAGTGCTGCGCTCACCGCTTCACACGCAGCAACTGAAGGTTTGGTAAAGAGCCTTGCAACCGAATGGGGCGCAGAAGGTGTTCGTGTCATTGGAGTACGCTCCGAAGCCATGCCCGATTCGCCGACCATTGATTACACCTATACCACTATGGGTGCCAATATGGGTATGGGTCGGGATGAAATGCAAGGATTCATCGAACAGCAAAAGACCGCTTTAAAGCGTTTGCCAACCACTATGGAAACAGCAGAAGTCATCGTTCTTGCAGCTTCAGACCTTGCAGGGTATATGACCGGTACCATGCTCAACCATTCTGGCGGACATATTCTGGAATAAAAATGAAACCATGGAAAAAGGATACCTAATAGAAAATTACGAAGTCACGGATAAGGAGAACTATATACCGCCAGTGAAGGTAATCAATGAAATCTTAGAGAAACATAATGGCAAATTTTTAGTGGCTACACCAAAAGCACAAACTTTACACGGAAAACCTTTAGAGGTGATAGTGGTAATAGAATTTAGTTCCAATCAAAATGCTTTGGATTTCTTTAATTCAAAAGACTACGCTGAATATAGGGAACTTTATGAAAGAACAACACAAGGTTGGGTTCTCTGTGCCCTGGAATACAAGGCAACCCGTTAGAAATGATAAATCAATTAAAATCAAAAATTATTACTAATGGACTATCAAAAAACAATCAAAGTAAAAACAACAAAAGAAAAAGCCTTTACGGCCGTCACCCAAGAAATCAACCAATGGTGGGGAAATGTAGATACAGATCAAGCTAACCAGATTGGCAATAAATTTTCAATCTATTTTGAAAATAATACAAAATGGCGATTCACCATAACCAAGTTAAATAAGTTCAACGAGGTACATTGGAAATGCATCTATGCAAACCATACCAGTAGGGACTTGAACGGAATAAACGATGAGTGGTTAAACAGTGAAGTCATATTTGAGTTCAAGGATTTAGGAAATGATGAAGTCGAGCTATTCCTTAAGCATAAAGGCTTGACACCAGAGCTCAATTGCTACCAGATGTGCGATGCTGGGTGGACTCATTTCTTTGCCAACAGTTTGAAGCAATATTTGGAAACTGGAAAAGGAGCTCCGAATCTAGTGGAGCGTCAAGGCAAGAGTTAGACTATTTTATTTTCGCGAATGAAACGTCAATCAGGGGAATAGTTTATTGATATTAATCTTGTACGTTTTTCCAACAGGGATGATAAAATCCCCTATCATGATTCGGTTTCCTTCAATTTCATCAATATGCTTTTTGGAAACAACGAAGGATTTATGAACCTGCATAAACTCATTTTCCGGAAGTGTCTTTAGAATGTGGGATATTTTTTCCCGGACCTGGATTTCCTTGTCCCTCGTAACTACCTTGACGTAATTTCCGATCGCCTCTACAAATAGGATACTCCCCGTTTTTATTTGGACGATTTTTTTGTTGGAACGTAAAAAGAGACTGTCCTCTTTAACTTTAATAGATGCTGTTGTGGTGGTTTCTTCCTTATCCCCAATTTTGTTCATGGCTTTTACAAAGCGCTCAAAGCTGAAGGGTTTCAACAAATAGTCCACAATGTTAAGTTCGTATCCCTCCAAGGCATGTTCTTGGTACGCCGTGGTCACGATTATTTTGGGTGGATTTTGAAGGGTTTTCAAAAATTCAAACCCTTTAAGTTTGGGCATATTGAGGTCCAAGAACATAAGGTCAACTTTTTGGGTCCGTAAGCATTCCATGGCCTCTATGGCATCGTAACACTGTTGTACAAGGTTAAGATTGGGTAGGGCATCGCAATATCCCTTTACAATGTCGTTTGCTATGGACTCATCATCCACTATGATATAGTTAATCCTCATACGTCTAATTTCAGTTTGGCAGTATAGGTATCCTTTTGTACCGAAAATATTAACTCATGGTTGTTAGGATATACCAACTCCAATCTTCTTTTTAGGTTATTTAAACCAATACCGTTTTCGCTTTTTTCTTCCTCTTCAAAATTGTTTTCAATTTTTAGGACAACCTCATTTTGTTCCGATGTTATCGCAATATTCACAAAGGCATGGTTACGTAACTTTTCCACACCATGCTTAAAGGTATTTTCGACCAAAATAATAAAAAGAAGAGGGGCAATTTTTACATCTTCATTTTCCACTTTGATATCCGTATGAATGGCAATTTCCTTGTGGTAACGCATTTTATGCAGTTCAATATAATTTTGGATAAAGTCGATTTCTTCTCCTAAGGTCACGTATAATTTTTGTCCCTCGTAAATGCTGTAACGCATCATATCGGACAGTTTTAAAATAAGCCTTTTGGCCTTTTCACTGTCTTGGTCTACCAACCCATAAAGGTTGTTCAGCATATTAAAGAAGAAGTGCGGATTAACTTGGGATTGCAAATGCATCAACTCTGTTTTGGCCTTTTCCTTTTTTAAGGTAATGATCAATTTGATATTGACAAATACCCAATGAAAAATGGCAATGCATACCGCGATGAAGTATAGCAAAAGAAATTCCAGAAATCCTTCCAGTTTCCCTAAGGTGTCATTGAATAAGACGATGATTAGTCCTAACACTACCAGTACGATTCGTAGAGTACGCATGGAAAAGAGGGTTTTATGGTATGGTATTTTAAAATACATCTCCCAATAATACTGGAATTTGGGGCTACGGACAAATTCCTTGACAAACGGCCCAAAACGGTATGGGAACGCCTCTAAAACAGGGGCAAACATTTTTTGTCACGCTTTAAAAGGCGAACGTCACGGCTTTCATCACATACACCCCATTTGTTTTTGGCGATGGAGGTCCATATGTAGGTTTGGACCAACAATCATTAAACGAACAGTTATGAAACTTGTCATTGAGCATTTGGGCAAAACGTATGATAACGGTGTTAGGGCCCTACGCGATGTTTCTCTAGAAATACCAAAGGGAATGTACGGGCTTTTGGGACCCAATGGAGCCGGAAAATCCACATTAATGCGAACTGTGGCCACCTTGCAGGATCCAGACCACGGGGAGGTAAGATTGGGGGATTTAAATATCCGGACCGACAAACATGCGATCCGAGGGGTGCTGGGGTATTTGCCACAAGAGTTTGGGGTGTATCCTAGAATGTCCGCTGAGGTCTTGCTGAACCATCTGGCTGTTTTAAAGGGCATTACCATTAAATCTGAACGGAGGGATATCGTCAGTGTCCTACTTCACAAAACCAACTTATACGAGGTGCGAAAACAACACCTAGGTGGGTTTTCTGGGGGAATGAAACAACGTTTTGGTATCGCTCAAGCTTTGCTTAACGATCCAAAATTGTTGATTGTGGATGAACCCACAGCGGGTTTGGATCCCAAAGAACGTAATCGGTTCTACAACCTTTTAAGTGAAACCGCCGAAAACACCATTGTGGTGCTATCAACGCATATTGTTGATGATGTAAAGGAGTTATGTACCCAAATGGCCATAATCAATAAAGGGGAAGTGGTGTTAAAAGGAAACCCCTTGCAACTTATTGACGGATTGAAGGGAAAGATTTACCAAAAAACGATAAATCGATTGGAGCTTTCTGAGTACAGGGCAGAATATGATGTGATCCATGAAAAAAGATTTTTGGGCAAACCCATGATCCATATTGTGAGCGATATTCCTCCAAGGGATGGATTTACCTCTGTGGATGCAAGTTTAGAAGATGTGTATTTCTCTAAGGTTAACCTTTAAAATTATAGCATGATGTGGTTTCAGATATTCAAATTTGAGCTTAAGTATAGGGTAGGACGCCTGGAAACCTATGTGTTTTTTGGGTTTTTATTGCTGTTCTCCATCGTTGGGGTCGATTTTATTTTTCAAGGTGTGGAAATTGGACTCATGAAAAAGAATGCGCCTTTGGTTATTGCAAAAACCATGGGGGCCATTACCGGCATTTTTATGATTATGGCTTCAATGATTATGGGGGTTCCCGTTTTGCGAGATTATCAATATGGCACCGAACCCTTGTTGTTTGTAAATCCCATTACAAAACAAGCGTATATATGGGGTAGGTTTTTAGGGTCTTTTACAATTTTGATTTTCATTTTTAGTGGTTTGCCTTTGGGGATGATGTTGGGAGAACAGATGCCCTGGCACAAAGAAGAGCAGCTATTGGCTTTTAGTGTGTTTACCTACCTTCAAACGTTTTTTGTTGTGGTGTTACCGTCCCTATTTTTTGGTGCTTGCGCCTTTTTTGTGACGGGAATGTTGAGTAAAAAATTATTGGTGGTCTACACCCAGGGAATTGTACTATTTGTCCTTTTCTTGCTTACAAAGGCCATTACCAATGAATATGTGCAAGGGATTTTAGATATCTTTTTCATTGACTACGCTAACCCAGTTTACTAAGGACTGGACGCTTTTGGATCGCAACAGTTTAGGAATTACCTTAAGTGGGATTCTGCTGCATAATAAACTCTTTTGGGTAGTATTGGGAGTGGTCATGCTGGTCTTTGGATATCATAAATTCTCCTTCAGTACCCTGGCCAAAAAATCCAAAAGGAAACGGAACGATCAAACAGCAGTTGCGGTTGAACCCCAACCCAGTGATGTCTCCATTCCCAAGGTAGCCAAAGGCAACGGCTTTAAGTCCAAATGCTTACAGCTTGTTGAACTTTCAAGGTTTTATGGACTTTCCCTTTTAAAGGAAACTTCGTTTTGGGCAATTGTGATTTGTGGAATGGTCATTATTACCATCAATTCTGTCAACTTAGGCACGGTATATCGGGTGGATAGCTACCCTGCCACATATTTTATCATTGCAGAACTGCAAGAGATGTCCCTTTATTTTTTTATGATTATTCTACTTTTCTATTCCGGGGAATTAATTTGGAAAGAGCGCGACATCAAGCAGTACGTGCTAAGTGATGCCACGCCAATTAGCAGCTTTGTTACGATAGCTAGTAAGTACGTGGCACTTGTGGGCATTTATGTAGTCTTAATGCTAAGCTTAATTGTGGCCGGAGTATTTTTCCAAATCGCCAAGGGGTATTATCAATTTGATTTCGAAATATATTTTGCAGGGTTCTTTCTAGAAATACTACCCTTCTTAATGCTGTACACCTTTGTTGCCTTTTTCTTTCAATCCGTTAGTAAGAACAAGTTCATGGGTATTATTTGTACCCTAGGTTTCTTTATCATCAATACCGGTTCGGAATTTTTTGGATTCAACCATAGCCTTTACAAGTTTGGCGGGAAACCATTGGGGACCTATTCAGAAATGAATGGGTATGGGCACTTTTTAGAGCCCTATCTATGGATTAAAGGATACTGGTTGGTGTTTGGGGTACTCCTTTTATTACTAACCGCTTCGTTACTGAGAAGGGGTATGGACAGTTCCTTAAAGAAACGCCTAAAACAGGTAGGATATCAAATGACACCACAAAAGGTATACCTGGGACTTTCGTTGCTTTTGGTTTTCATAGCGATGGGCGGCTATATTTTTTACAATACCAATGTGTTGAATACCTACTGGACGGCATCTCAAGAGCAATCATTTAGGGCAGCTTATGAAAAAACACTAAAACCTTTGGAGTATTTTTCACAACCTAAGATTACAGATGTTAAGCTGAACATTGAGCTTTATCCCGAAACAAGAAGCTATGAAGTGCATGGCTCGTATGTGTTGGAAAACACAACGGATGCTCCCATACATGAAATTCATGTTCAAAAACGAATAGCTTCCCATGTGGTGCTAAAAGATGTTGTATTTGAAGGTGGGGTAAAACGGGACGATAGGTACAAGGAGTTCGATTATTTGATATACCATCTATCCCAACCCCTGGCACCCCAAGCTACCCTAACCATGGAGTTTCAACAATCCTTCTTGCCAAAAGGTTTTGAAGAAGGGGGTTCGGATACCGATTTGGTGCACAATGGTACATTTTTTGATAATACCCTATTCCCAACTTTGGGCTATAATAAAAAGTATGAGTTGAGTACCGCGGATGAACGTAGGGACTTTGGGCTGCCACCAAGACCAAGCAAGGCTAAGATTGAGGATCCCAGGGAATTGGTCAATGCACGCTCTGGGAGTGACTCCCATGGGGTTACCTTGGAGGTCACTATTGGCACCACCCAAAATCAAACCGCAATAACGGCAGGTGAATTAAGGGCGAAATGGTCAAAAAACAACCGCAATTATTTTCAGTACGTTAGCGATCAACCCATCATTAATTTTTATCCCGTGGTGTCAGCTATATATGAGGTGGAAAAAGATACTTGGACGGCCTCAAAAAAAATAGGAGCGAAAGCTGTGGATTTGGAGATTTACCATCACAGGGAACATGCCTATAATTTAGACCGAATGATGCATGGGATGAAGGCGTCTTTAGATTATTACAGCCGATATTTTGGGCCCTACCCCTATCCACAATTGCGAATCATGGAGTTTCCACGATATGCGGACTTTGCACAGTCGCTTCCCAATACCATTCCCTTTTCTGAAGCTTTGGGCTTTGTTTTGAATGTGGACGATGAAACCGATGTGGATATGGCGTTTTATATCACCGCCCATGAAGTGGCACACCAATGGTTTGGCATGCAGGTGGAAGCCGCCAATGTTCAGGGACAGAACTTTGTTTTGGAATCCTTGGCCCAATACGGGGCACTTATGGTATTGAAAGAAAATTACCCTGATGACAAGGTTGAGCAATTTTTGGAATTGCAAGAAGAGCTGTACCGGGATAATAGAAAAAAAGCGACTTCAGAACCCTCCTTGGCCCTTGTAGAAAATGAAGACTTTGTGTATTACAATAAAGGGGCCATTGCCATGTACACCTTGCAAGAATTGATTGGCGAGGAGAAGGTAAACCAGGCTTTAAAGCGATTTGTAGAAGATTGGCGCAGTCATGATGGCAAATTGAAAACAGTAACAGACCGTTATACTACTTCAAAAGATTTACTGGATTATTTAAAGGAAGATAGCCCAAAAGATATACATAAGGTAATTTACCAAATTTTTGAAACAACAAACGATATGAAATGGGATGAAAATTAGATTTGGCTAAGTTTTGTAAATACCCAACGGAAATATATTCATTCAAACCATTTTTACTTGGGAATAAAAGAAGGGTACGTGAAAAGTGAGGTGAAATTTGAATTTAAGGATTGATCTCAAAAATCGACTATCATGAAATTTATGATACAAAATGGACTTTTTCGTTATCAATAGTCTTTAACAATATTTGGAAACTGGAAAAAGGAGCACCGAATCTAGTGGAGCATCAAAAGTGAAGAGAAAAGCCCCGAAGTGGGGCTCTTTTTTACGTCAGAAATCAACTAGTCAAGAAAATGTTTCATTGCCACAATTGCTTCTGCCGTTTTCTCTTCTTGTACAAAATGGCCACTGTCAAACTCTTTGATTTTTGCGCTGGGTAATTTCGATTTCCATTTATCAAGATAACTTGTATTCAAAAATGGGTCTTTTGTTCCCCATAAGATAAGCCATTTCTTATCTTCAAGAATGTCCAACTTTTCCCAAAGGCTTTGATACCAATCCGAAGCTCCCACAAATCCTTTTCCAATGGTTAGCAAAGCCTTTCTTGATTCACTATCCGGGAAAGGATTTAAATACTGTTGGTGTACCTCATCAGTCAATTTTGATTGGTCAATGAATGCTTGTTTAAGCAAGACCTGTACCGAGTAATTTTGTTCAAGGTAATACTGCTTTCCAGCTTCACTATTTAAAAGACCGTCTATTTCCTTGGCCATTGGGTCTTCTTTTGTGGACCATAACCAGCTATTAAAAAGAACCACATTCTTGATGCGGTCAGGCTGTTGCAACGCTGCCCCTAAGCCTATTGAACCACCAAAATCGTGTACAACCAAAGTGATATTCTTAAGATTAAGTTCCGTGATAAATGCGGTTAAATTTTTAGAGTGGTTTTGAGGTGTTCCTTCAAACCCAACAGGTTTCTCTGATAAACCAAAACCCAAATGGTCAATCGCAATACAGCGATAAGATTTTGATAGCTCCTTAACAAAATCCCTATATAAAAAAGACCAGGTCGGGGTTCCGTGAACAAATAACAGCACATCCCCTTTTCCTTCATCTATATAGTGCATCTTTCCCGAAGGAAGTTGAACGTGTTTACTTTGAAATGGATAAAGTTCGGTGTCGACCCAATTTTGCGCAGATATGCTCAATGTACTCATGAAAAATAGGTTTAGAATTAAATATTTCATCTTAGAATTTTATTACTGATGAAACAAAATTCAACAAACCTATTCACGTAATTCTTGGTACTTACCAAGAATCATATTCGCACAGAATTCATCAATTTACTGAAGTTGGTAGGGTCAATCCGTAAGTATGAAGCCAAATCTTTTTGAGCTACCATTTGCAGCAGATGTGGGCTTCTTGCGGTAAAGTTCTTAAATCGTGTTTCGATATCGAGCGCCATCAGCTCATAATACCTATCAAGCAAGCCGAAAAGAATCTTTTCAATGGCGACTCGAAAAAGGGTTTCAATCGGTCTGTATTCCTGCATTAGTTCTTGATGCTTTTGGAATGGAATACGTAAAAAACTACTATCGGTTATCGTTTCCAAATAGTACTTTGAAGGCATTTGCTGAAAGAAAGATTCTGGAATACCGCTAAATGATGGATTATAGGTAAAAGCGATAACATGCGTTTTGTCACCTGTTAAGTAAAACGATTTTTGAACGCCTTTGGTGACAAAATACCAATACTTCTCTGTTTCTCCAGGAGCTGTCATTGTCGTCTTTTTGGGCAAGTGGTATTCTTGCCAATGCTCTAAGTATTTATCAAGAATGTCATCATCTACTTGATGTATTTGATTCAAGAAAGTCTTTAAGTCAATCATATTTACGTAAAATCTGGTGTGGTAATATAAAGTGTCGAGTTAGTCAGTTATTGTCATGTTTGTCCAAAACTATACGGTTATAAAGCATAATTCGCTATGGCAATCGTTTTTATCTGATTTATTTGTTTGTTAAGGTCAGTAGGCTCTTTAGTGGCAAAATAAAATTTGTTGTGAAGCGGTTGCTTACCTTCCCAAAGCATTTTCAGTTCTTCTTTTTGCAATGCTTCAGCAGACAAAAAATCTGGAACCAGTGCAATTCCTTCATTTCCCTTCAAACAGCGAATGATAGAAATTATATTGGGCACTAGGTAGTTCGGCTTGTAAAATTGTTTCTTTTTGAAATTCTGATACCAGAACTTTTTTGAGTACCCCAAAACGTTATTCGAGCCATACCATATTTGATTTTTAAGCTCTTGCTCAAAAGATTGCCAATCATTGTCTTCAATATATTGTTCGAGCAACGTTGTATCGGTCATATTGCTAGCAACCAGTAAGATTTCTTCCTTAAAAAGCGGAGTATAGGAAATATAAGGGCTTTCCACTTTTTCAGGCGTTATGACCAAATCCAAGATACCATCGCCCAGCTCCTTTATCATTTTTGGATATTCCCCAAAATGGGCGATTATGTCAAAATCGAGAGTACCAATTTGCGGTTCAAAAAAGAATTGAAAAACCTCCGAACACATTCCTATACTTAGTGTTTTCCGCTTATTGGTTCTGCTAATTCTAAAATGACGTTCCGTGTGTTCCAACTTTTTAATGGCGTCGATGATATAATTATACAATATGGTGGCACGATCCGTAGGAACCATTTTTCGAGATGTTCTCTCGAACAATTTATACCCGACATACCCTTCTAAATTGCTTATGTGTAAGCTTACCCCAGGTTGGGATGAAAACAAGACTTCTGAAGCTCTTGTCAAGTTTCCTTCCTCATATACTGTTTTGAAAGTTCTATACCATTCAAAATTTATCATATAATAAATATACTGATATTAGAGTATAGTATTCATTATTTTAATAATAGTATTTTGAAATATAATTTTGGTACCAAAATTATTCCATTACAAATGAAGAATGTATTTATCATAAACGGATGGCACCAATTCCCAACTGCAAAAGGAACTTTCAATAAATCACTATTCAGTATTTCCAAAAGCTATTTTATCGACACAGATAAGTATCGAGTACATACCACAGAAATCAACCTTAATTACAATATTAAAGCGGAAGTAAAAAAGTTTGTAGCGTCTGATATTATCATTTATCACACTCCAATTTGGTGGTTTTCACTACCTTTTAATTTTAAGAAGTACTTGGATGAAGTCTTGACTGCTGGTCATGCAAATGGTATTTGGACTAGCGATGGAAGAAGTCATGATAATCCAGAAATGAATTATGGTACTGGAGGATTGTTGCAGAATAAGCACTACATTCTAACTACTAGTTGGAACGCCCCTCAAGGTGCATTTAGCCTCCCAAACGAATTCTTCAATGAAACTGGTGTTGACGATGGTCCAATGTCGGGATTTCATGCCATGAACAGATATTTAGGAATGAATATGCACAGTTCACTTCATTTTCATGACGTTGAAAAAAATGCCGATACGAAAGCGATGTTGGAAGAATACCAACTTTTTTTGAGCCAAAATTTTTAGGGGATATTCTTTATTATATGGAAACATCCTTACCAATTATGTAAAGCTCAAACCAACAAAACTTGTTACTTCTAAGGTTTTAAAAATTATTGATTATACGAAATTGTTTTGATTTCTGGGGTGGTTTTGAATTGGTACGGAAACACCCTTAAGAACCCGCTTGCAAGACTCTTAAGGGGTATGTAGCCAAGAAAAATGCTTGTAAAAACTTCGATTCTTCTATGTTATTATTTCATTAGAACAAGCAAGTTATATACAAGATTCTTTATACTCGAATGCCCTGATATCAACTTACAAGGAAAGCTAGAATAGCTTTGCACTTAACTTGACCTTGTCCGCTGATATAAGTTTCGATATTGGACAATTCTCTTTGGCAACATTAGCTAAATCGTCAAATTCACTCTTCGAAACACCTTCTATCTGAGCCGTTAGATTCATCAAAATAGAGGTTACTTCAAAATTACCATTGACATTGTCCAATTGGACTGTGACCTCTGTAAATAACTCATCTGGGGTATGACCATGCTCCCCCAAAATAAAACTCAAAGCCATTGTAAAGCAGCCTGCATGGGCAGCAGCCAAAAGTTCTTCTGGGTTTGTTCCAATCAAACCATCTGGGTTTTCAAATCTAGTTTTAAAGGAATAAGGGATATCCTTTAAAGCCCCACTTTTAGTATTTAACTTCCCTGATCCTGTCAAACCATCCTTTTTCCATAGTGCTGTTCCGATTCTCTTCATAATATGTCTAGGTATTTTGTTCTTAATCAGTATATAGTGCTGACATTTTTTCGATAAGGCCTTCTTCGTTTATAGACATCACTTCTATCGCCCTTTTGTTCATTACAGAGTGATAATAGAGCCCAATAGAATCAACGCCAAGTGTAGAATCAATTAACTCGAACTTCAAATCAGGAATCTTTTCAAGAGCTTTGGCCCAATATGCTCTTACGACCTCCTTGCCCTTTAAAGAATCTGATTTTCCTCCACCCGCAAGTCTGATCATTGGCGTAGTAATCTCTATGTCATCACTATAATGTGAAAGAATTCTATCAAGATCGTGAGAATTCCATGCTTCGACCCATTCTACTGCAAATTGGTCTTTGTCAATCAACTGTCCCATAATTAAGGTTTTAAAAAATTAATATTTACTCTTGGCAACATTGAGAGTTTATCTATTTATGCCTTTGTAAACCTAGGGCCATCGATAAATAATAACAAATACAATTATTTATAATTAGCGCATAACAGATATAGAAATTAAAATATTACAATAGAGGTATATTGGGAAAATGAAAAGACTAACTTTTGATTTTCAAGTCGGAACACTCAACTTTCAAATATGAAAGTGTCCCTTTCTAGAGGTAGCCTATTTCTGGACTCAAGGCCATTTTGCTCTTGACAAAGTTTCCTGTTCCAAAGCCTACTTCTTTACCGAAAGAATTGTACAGTATTGATTCTGCTACAAAAGTATTTTTGGATTGATATTTTATCTTTCCTTCACAAGTGAGCTTCCCTACTTGCACTGGCCGTATGAGATTTAAATTGAATGAAGTGGTCAAGACAAAATTATCTGTTACCATCGAATTGACAGCAAAAAATGCCGCGTCATCCAGAAGCTTAAAATACACACTTCCATGAACAGCATCAAGGGCATGATAGTACTTTTCAGAAATGTGAAGGGTAATCCTTGATTTTCCCTCGGAAATATTAATTGTAGTCGTATCATAGAGACTAGTGTTGATTTTAGCCTTGAGATACATTCTTTCTAACTTTTTGTAATGCTGATCGGACATAATTATAATTGATTATTGAAAGAAGCGGGTTACATTGTAACAGCGTGCAAAGCCTTTTTGAAAGATTGAACGCTCAACGTGATATCCTTGCCTGTGGTTGCCCATGAACAAACACTGACCCTAATCACTTTTCTTCCTTTCCATATAGAACTACCGGCCCAACATTCTCTTGATTCCTGAACTTTTGCCAATACCTTCTCAGTAATGACATCAGTCTCTCCGCAAACAATTACTTGATTGAAAAACACCTCATTGAGCACATGAAAACCATCAATCTCTGCAATCTCATGACTAAATTGTAAAGCTCTTTCGTTTAGGCCAGTAACAAGATTTTCAACACCGGTTTTCCCTAAATATTTTAATGCGGCCCAGAGTTCTATAATGCGTGCTCTTCTTGACATTTCCGGGGTGAAGTATAGTCCCTCTCTTTCATTTCCACTAGAGATGTATGCCCCTAACATGGTTAGTGCTGAACCTAGCGCCTCGGGATCACTGCACAATGTTATTCCAGAATCATAGGGAACGTTTAGGGTCTTATGTGCGTCAACGGACCATGAATTTGCCTTTTCCATTCCCTTGGCCAAATCTTTCAGTTTTGTTGTTGCTTTCGCCCATAACCCAAAAGCACCGTCAATATGTACCCAGGCATCCTTGCCTCTGGCGATATCACATACTTTATCAAAATCATCGAAAGAACCACTGTTCACGTTTCCCGCTTGAAGAATGATAATTGTAGAACTGTCAATCTCTGGCATGTCCTCGATCCTGATGCGACCTTGGGAATCAACTGGCACCCATTCTATTGTATTCAAACCTATGCCCAAAATACTTAACGCCTTTAGAACCGCCGCATGAATTTCTTTTCCGGTGACAACACGAAGCCTAGGAGCTCCATTTAGGCCTTTTTTCCTCAAGTCCCACCCCAAATTCGTCAGTATTCGGTGCCGCGCAGCCGCAAGTCCGCATAAATTAGCCGTAGCAGTGCCACTTATAAATCCGGCAACCGTATTTCTAGGTAGATTAAAAAGTTCAATTAACCATTCTGTTACAACTTCTTCTAAGGTTGCAGCAAATGGAGACATTACCTTCATGGCACTATTCTGGTCATAGAATGTAGCAAGCTGCTTGGCTGCAAGGGTAACAGGCAACGCACCTCCATTGACATAACCAAAATATCTTCCTCCTAATTGGGAAACCGTATTTGGATTTCCATACTGATGGATTGTGAAGATTGTCTCAGCTGCACTGACACCATCTTTTGGCATCGGCTCCCTAAAATTGTCCAGAAGATTTAATGCGTCCTCTTTTGGAAACACATGTCTTTCAAACACATCCTTGAGATAATCTAGGGAATAGGCATAAGCTTGTTTGAATATTTGTTCTTCAGAAATTTCAGCGAACATGGTTTGCTGTAGGGTTGTGGTGTCATTTCCCATTAGTTGTGCTTGTGATATAGATTAAAAGTAAAATTAACTATAACACATACTCAAAATAGATACAGAACAATCAATAAAATACATAACAGTTCATATATTTGTAATAAATATATATACAGATTGCTATTATCATGACAAAATACACGGAGTTTGCCAATGTTCTAGAATCTCAAATAAAGGAAAAGATTCTAAACACCGGAGAGAAATTACCCTCGCTACGTGAACTACATAAATCAAGTGGACTGAGTATCAGCACCATTTTAAAATCAATGGATTACTTGATAGCAAAGGGCTTGATTAAGAGCAAAGAGAAAAGTGGATATTATGTTACTTACGACCATACCCTTTTTGACCAAACTCCTATAATAACCAAGCCCGTTGGCAAGATTGACCTTGAAGAGGTTGAGAACCTAATCGATCAGGTATATTTGACTCCAACCTTATCGCCTAATGAAATTGATTTTTCTATTGGCGTACCCGCAAAGGAACTGCTGCCTATAAATAAAATCAAAAAGGCCGTAATTGAAGTAATGCACCAAAGTGCTGATGCAGAAACCAAGTATGAACCGATTTATGGAAATCCCGATTTAAGAAGATTAATTGCCCAGAGATCCCTGCTCGCTGGAAGTAATTTCAATTTGGATGAAATCATTACCACTAGTGGATGTATGAACGCTCTAACCTTCAGTCTCATGGCAATTTCTAAACCTGGGGATACGGTAATCGTAGAAAGCCCCATGTTTTTTGGGGTACTTCAATTATTGAGTAGTTTGGGGTTAAATGTGATTGAAGCCAACACCCATAGTTCACATGGCCTAATTCTATCAGACTTAGAAAATATTTTACACGACCAAAATGTAACAGCAATAATAACCGTAAGTAATTTCGGTGCTCCCTTGGGTTTCTGTATGCCTGATCAGAATAAAAAAAAGTTGGTGAAATTGGCCAATGAGTATGACATCATTTTAGTTGAACAGGATTTGTATGGAGATGTATTTTTTGAAAAAAATCGGCCAAAGACATGCAAATCTTACGATACGGAAAATCGTGTAATCTTGTGCAGCTCCTTCTCCAAAACCCTAGCACCTGGATACAGAGTGGGTTATGTAGTAGGGGCAAGGTATACAAAAGAAATAGCTAGACTCAAAGCATACCACAACATTACCTCGAACAGTTTAACACATAAGATTGTCGCCAGAATACTCGAAACTGGAAGATATGACAGATACTTAAATTATCTGAGAAAATCTTTGGAAAAAAATCTTCTGGGATATCTTGAGTATATCAAAAAACACTTTCCACGAGATATTAAAGTCTCAGCTCCTAAAGGTGGGTTTGTACTATGGATTGAGCTAAAAGAAGGCATTGATACCAATGTCTTATTTCAGAAGTGTTTAGGCCATGGGATTAGAATAGCACCTGGCCGACTTTTCTCCTTAAGAAACCAATATCGTAATTGCTTTAGAATTTCCTATGGGTTGAACTGGACCCCTGAGGTGCAAAAATCCTTAATTACAATAGGTAAAATAGTGACAAAGATGTATAAGGAAAAGTTGACACCCTTAGCACCATCTTAGGGTGTCAACTTAAATGGGCGATTAATTTTAGTTAGCCCATGTACAGAAATGACAAGAAAGCTTGTTTGCGATTAATCTTTTAAAAAATCTACAACTACCTGACCAAACTGATTTGGCATTTGATGATGAAAAGCATGTGCGGCATTTGAATACAAAACCAATTGGCTGTTGGGAATCTGTTTGAAAAGTAGGAAAGAGTTATTGTCCGAAAACGATATATCTTCCTTTGCGCCTGCAACCAATACCGGTTGGTTAATTTCTTTTATTTTGTTGAAATAGTCCTTGTCGCTTAAAAAGAAACCCTTGGTGGCTTCGCCTTGGGGGACCCATGTTTCAGGCTTCGTAAGCGGTACTTGGTCTTTATATTTTTCAATTCTGGAAAGGGATTTTAGGGTATGGTCATATCCACTTGAATCATCCGTAAAAAATACTGTCTGATGATCTTCTGGTTTCATATCGTAGACTTTTGTCGCGACATTTAGAAACTTTTCGGTAGGATATTCGGTTTTATCGCTGCCACCTGGACCCGTACCTATCAAAATGGCTTTCTTTACCAAATCAGGATAGTGCAGCAAAAATACTTGGGCGACAAGTCCTCCCATGCTCCATCCGAGCACATTGACACTTTTCAGGCCCAACTTGTCAATAAAGCCCTTAGCTACCTCCGCCATTCCTTCAATGGTGTTCGAACTTTGACCTATTGTACTTCCTACTCCAAGATTATCAAAGACGATTACTTTGTTCTTTTTTGAGAGTACAGAGATGAAGCTTGGATCCCAGTCGTTAATGGTTCCTCGAAAGCGGTTAAATAGAATAAGGGGGGGGGTTCCCTTTCCAATAATTCGGTGTGCAATTTGATAACCATTGACTTCAATAAACTTTACTTGACTAATTGCTACTTGTCTCATATCAGATAATTTATATGTATT
This sequence comes from Flagellimonas ulvae, assembly GCF_049333175.1. Taxonomy (NCBI): domain Bacteria; kingdom Pseudomonadati; phylum Bacteroidota; class Flavobacteriia; order Flavobacteriales; family Flavobacteriaceae; genus Flagellimonas; species Flagellimonas ulvae. The sequence goes on along the minus strand of NZ_CP186325.1, from coordinate 3,257,225 downwards.
TATATGTATTTATATGTATTTATATGTATATACATGTATTTAATTAAAAAAACTATTCTTTAAAGTTTTGAACTGCGTTCAATGTAGAATCTATCGTCTGGATGTTGAAATTTCCCAAGTGTTCCATCATTTTGTTTTGTACATCCTCCCATATCGGGGCAATTTTTTCAAGTATATTCAATCCTTCTTGTGTTATTAGAATATCTTTGGTTCTCGAATCTACATCACTTGGTCTTACTGTCAACCAACCCTTTTCCTCTAGCTTCCTAATATCCCTACTCGCGGTGGACTGGTCTATAACCAATAGCCGTGCGATATCTTTTTGATTAAACTTAGAGCTCTTACCAATAATGAAAAGAATATCCAACATACTGCCCTTGAGTCCAAACTCTGATAATTCTCTCTGATATATCCCGTCCACGATTTTGTGTAACCTCCGAAATTTGGAGTTCAGGCAATGCTTAGGACTAATTTCATCGAACAAGGGGGTCTTTCTTTCTGCCATTGCCCAAAGATACAAATATATATGTATATGCAAATTAATTTACATTAATGCTCATTAAAACCAAGTAGAAAGGGAATTTTCCAAAATAATTGACTGACTAGAAGAGTGAGACCAGAATTTTACTTGATACCTTACTGTAAATAGTCTTACTCATTTAGTTCAGTTTGTATATTACTTCGTGAATAGTCTTCCCTAGGTATTGGGTTTTCAACAAACCTTTGAAGCCTTGCTATTTGCCCAATATGGGTAAAGACATCTTAAAAATGTCCTTGAATGGGTTTTGTCGAGTAGTTGATATCCAAAGACTTAGTGGCCAATAGTTGTCAACTTTGATTAATTCATTTCTAAAACTTTCTTCACTTTCTCCAGGGGCCGTCATTGTCGTCTTTTTGGGCAAGTGGTATTCTTGCCAGTGCTCTAAGTATTTATCAAGAATGTCGTCATCTACTTGATGTATTTGGTTTAGGAAGGTCTTTAAGTCAATCATTTAAAATTTATATCTATTTATATGTAAAATATAAGATTCTAAGCTTAATTGATTTAACTGGTATGTGTAGTCGCTGGGGCTACCGCACAAAACCCTTAGGTATTGTATTGGTTTTATTCCATAATTTTCCTCCAATTTTTTAAAGCGCAGTTTCATATCTGGAAGTTAATTTAATTTTTCCAGATAGGTATTTCCACAAAACTATCATTGTACCATTTTATCTTCAACGGGCCATCAACGTCATTTATACTTTCTTCACTTATGGTCTTTCCTGTTCCATAATTAAGTTCAGAAAATGCATTTTTATTGACATTGACATAGATGAGCAGACGGCTACCCTTGCTTATTTTTTTACTGACCAAATGCGTATTGGAAAAAGGAATTTTCTCCCTTTGCCCAGGCTCAAGTAATTCTCTAGTGGTAATGTCATGGGCATAACTTGCCCTTCCAACGATATAAGATAAATGGAAAAGTCTTCCATCTGGCATTACCTCATATAGTGTAACTCCAAAATCAAAGTCCTTTTTATTAATGCTAACATCCAATTCGCCCAAAAATGAACCATTGACCATAACTGAACTTTCTAAAGGCTCACTAATAAAGTTAAAGCCATTGCTCAAATCCATTTCTTCCCTGATAATGGGGTTTGGATAATAGTCGTTATTTCCAATCTCTCTATCAGCAAAATCTACTGTTTGGGATAAAAAGCCACTTACTGAGGGTTTCTCCCTACTCATAGTATAGATATCCTTTTGCCTTTGATCAGTTAAATAAAATTTCAAGTTTCTGTTGCTCATATGGGCAATTGAAGATGCACTCCTCCATTCATTTGCACCCATTACTTGATAGTTTATCTTGTCCTTTAACTTTTCCGGTTTTTCACCATTTTTAAATATGTAATCAAACCATTGATAAGTGATTTCGTTAGTATTTATCAATGCGTCTCCATCTACTTGGTAGCCATTTATTTCTTCTGCACCGGTTCGTTGTGCCCCAAAATGGCTGTATGGTCCTATTACTAAATAGTGTTCGGCATTGGGATTGTATTTGTAATGCTCTCTCAAATAGTAAAGTCCCGAATTTTGTGAATCATTGTAGTACCCATCAATTGAAAGTATGGGTATGTCAATTCTGGAAAAATCCTCTTTGTATGGGGCCATTTTTTGCCAATATTCATCAAAGGATGGATGACTTACCCAACGTTGAAACCATTTGTTGGGAATGCCGTCCAAGCTATCCATTTGCTTATAGGCCGCGCCAGATTCCCACCATTTAAACATAAGATTTCTATAACGTTGTCTGTCATTTCCTGCTACGGTATCCAGATATTTGTTGTTCCCCACATAAAATGCCCACTCATAATTCGGATTAATGAAAATATTGTTTTCCATAGGTAAACCCATACCAGGTCGGCTTGCCACATAGGGGACAATTGTTTTCAGAGCAGGATGAGGGTTCTTTAGTGAAGCCCATTGGGTAAATCCATTATAACTGCCCCCAAACATACCAACACGACCATCACACCATTCTTGTTCGTTAATCCAGTGAATAACGTCAAATGTGTCGTTAGCATCATTTTCATAAGGCCATATTTCATTGGGGCTTAAACGTTTCCCTCTTGCATAGGCAATAACTCCTATATAACCCCTGTCTACAGATTCTTTGATGGTTTTCAGATCACGACCTGTGTCCCTTACATAAATAGTACTTTGTAGAATCACGGTTTGGGGTTCAGTGATTTCTTTCTTTCTACATATAATGGCAGATATTTTTCCTCCATCCCTGGTTTCTATTAAAACATCCTCTATTAGGTAGCCATTATTTAAAACCGTTTCTTGAACATTGTTTTTACTTTTATTTGATGAGTTGCATCCTAAAAGCAAAATGATGCATAAATTCAGTAGAATTTTCATCTGTTTGTTTCTTGCAAAGACCCTTAATTTATCTAGATGTTGCATTTTGAGTTTACACATTGCAGCATTGCAAAGCGATTTTTCTTTATTTCTGGGACCTTAGCTTTTCAATAACCTCAGCATCCACCCAAAATATATTCTTGTTTTCTATGCTTCCTGAATTATAAAAAAAATACTTTCCGTCTGGTGTTACATACCCTCCACTCTCTCCAAAGCCGGTATTTATTTTATCTCCTAGATTAATGGCAGTACCCCATGAACCGTCAGCCCTTCTAAAACTGATATACAGGTCTGAGTCACCATAGCCACCTTCTCTTTCACTATCCCAAATTAAATAGGACCCATCTGGTGCGATAAAGGGGTGAGCAGTATATTTTCCAGCGTTGATTTCTTTTCCAAGAAGTCTTGGTTGTTCGCGCTTGCCATCTTTGAGAGCCGATATACGAATGACATCGTTGTTTTTATAATCGTCAAAAACATAGGTGCCATCGAACGATGAAGATAAACGCATAATACCCCAGTCTTCGCGGTCAAACATAGGGCCAAGGCTTTTTACCTCAGACCAACTCGTAGCAGTACGCTCCATATAATCTTTCCCCAAATGGATGGTCTTGCCATCTGGTGCAATGATGGGTCTCCCCACTCTGGGGCCTACAACAGATTCATGCCATTGCTTATTTTCATATTTGAAAACGATTAACGACCATTTTCCATTCTCAAGGTCTTTTCTGGTAAAATAGAATTCTCGCATATCGGGGGTGAAGAAACCACTGAGGTCACGGTGTTCGGTTGAAACTAGACCCGGAGCGAAAACTTCTGGGTTTAGACCAGGTGGCTTTTGACCAAGATACGGGCTATTGATACTGGATGAGTCCTCACTTGTTGCATTCCGTTTTTTGGTCTGGCAAGATGTAAGAAACAAGGCCCCTAAAAACAAGGAAGCAAAATATATTTTTTTGATTGTTACAATTTTCATGAATCCAATTATGTACGAGCTACTTCCCACTCTTTTTTACTTCCTTTTTTAGTTGAAGAAAATCGACCCAATACATATCCCCGGTTCCCTGGCCCCCTCTGTGAAAGAACAGATAATTTCCATCCGGTGAAACGCTGGCACACATCTCACATTGATCCGTATTAATTTTAGGACCCAAATTATAAGGTTCTGTCCATGTACCACTTTCATTGAATGCAATGTATAGGTCGCAGTCATCGGATTCCGAATCTTTTTGGCTATCAAATATCAAATAACTTTCATCAGGTGCTATGTACGGGTGCGCAATCCACTTCCCGGGAAGGGTCATCATCTCGGCCATGTTTTTAACGGAGGCATACTCATCTCCTTCTTTTATCGAAAAGAAAATACTGGAATCTTCACGGTCAACACCCTCTTCCCTTGAGGTAAAATATAGCGTTTCATTATCCGTTGCTGAAGGATACATGACAAACCTATTTACGAATGGCGCTCCCAACGGTTTAGGTTGGCCCCAGCCATTTCCGTTTTTCTCACTAACCCACTGATGCATTCCTGATGCTTTGATGGTATCGTTAAGAGGTCTTGTGCTTCCAAAATAGAGCTTGTCTCCTTTAGGGTTGATATGGGGCTCAAAATCCCATCCTGTATTTGTAGCAAAAAATGCCAATTCCGGTGCCGACCACTTCCCGTTGACCAATTTCATGGTGTAAATCTCATTTTTTGCTTCGGGTCTTCTACGGGTAAAGAACATTTCATCCATCTGAGGATTGAAGGTAATCGAGAACTCTTTATTATCGGTTGAAACAATTCCTTCCCCAAAAACCAAGGGTTCATCCGCAGGGATGCGTTCACTCAATAGTGTAAGATTGGATGTTTTGCCACTTTGGCAAGAGACCAATAGAAAAGTTAAAATAGATAGTGTGGTTATATACTTCATATTATCAAAATTGACTACATCGTTTTATGCTTTGAAAGATGACGATTGGCAATAAACTTATTTTCGTTCAGCATTTAAAAAATCATACTCTAAATTTCTCTCAATTGCATCCACCCAATCATTCCCAAGTACTTTTGATATAAGATGTAAAGAGGCATCCATTCCCGCGGTTACCCCTGCAGATGTAATGATTTTACCATTATCAACAAATCGCACGTCACGTTGCACTTTTTTTATGTTGGGGTAATTTTTTTCCAATAAATCTACTCCCGCACTATGCGTTGTTGCCTCCAAATTATCCAGCATTCCTAAATCGGCAAGAATAAAAGCACCTGTACAGACAGACAAAACATATTCTGCATCTTTGGCACTTTGTTTAATCCATTCTTTAGTTTTATTTCCTAATACGTTCCACATCCCCCCTGGAATGACTAAGATGTCAGGTTTTGGGGCATTGTCAACAGTATACTCTGGATTGACACTAAAATTTGGCATTGTAATGACCTTTTCTGAGGTTTCAGCGACTGTGTAGACATTAAAATTTTCGCCACCTGCAAAAAATATATCATAAGGTGCAGTATAATCCAATACTTGTGCATGATGATAAATCAAAATGGCCACATTAAGAGGCTCATCCAATTTTTCTAAGGCTTTTCTAAGTTCTGTCACTTTTTCTAACCTCATACCACAGCTTTTACAATTACCAGGCTCAGAAAAGTGTTTGCCATCTGAATCACAACCGCATGGTGCACATTGATATACAGTAGGGGTATCTACTTGTGCTGTTACATTGCTTGTGAAAGCGATTGCCGAGCATAAAATCACAAGAAACCTGAATAATGAGATTGATTTTGTTTTCATTTTTTAGATTGATAAATTTTAAGTATTTCAATGACTTATTGAATAGTCAAATGTTGCAGAACACGCCATAAAGCATATTCACCATATCCTTATTATTTTAGAAAAGTATGAATACCACAAGCAATTGACTTGATTGATAAGTTCAAGTTGCTTTATGCTATTTTGAAGAATTGAAATTATAGGGTGTTTACCGCATCGACCACGATGGTTCCAGAAGTGAAATGGTTTGCACATATCTCAACGAATGTGTACATAACAATTTTAGTCAGTTTTTATTTAAGTTTTAATCTAAAACCATAAACTGGTAGGTCTTCCTGCATAAAATCTAAATCAGGAGCTCTTTGAAAACCTAATCTTTCATACATGCCCCATGCCAATTCCATAGATTGGGTAGAATGGATAACCATTGTTTCACGATTGTCGACTTTCCCTTTGTTGATACAAAATTCAGTTAGTTTTTTACCTAAACCCAAGCCCCTTACACTTACGTCAACACCCAACAGTCTAAAACCGCAAGCATTTTTTTCTTTAGTAGCGGTTCCTCCAGAACCGTAGTCTTTCATATCATGGAAATAGACAACTGCTCCGCCAATTTTATTTTGTTCGGAAACTGCAACAAATATCTTGATGTTCGGGTTTTTGGTTAACGCACCAACATTTTCAAGCATCTTGTAATACTCTGGCTGTTCTTCAAGCTTGGGAAAACCACTTAAATTAGAATATACTTCGACTAGAAGTGCACCAATTACATTAAACTCCTCGCTTCTTGCTTTTCGAATTTTATATTTAGTGTGTTCCTCCTTCATCAGTTTAATCTTAGAGCAACCATTTTGTTATTTATACTGAAACAGTTTACGAGCATTGATGATGTCCGAAAATTAGGGAAGGCATCCATCATTAACTTGATACATAAGTCCAAGTTGCTTTATACTATTTTGAAGAGTCGAAATTATAGCGTGTTACCTGCATCGACCACAAAGGTTTCACCGGTAATATGATTGGCATTCTCACTACAAAGAAAAGACACCATTCGGGCAATCTCGGCTGGTTGAAGAAAATCCAATGGCAACTTATTGGTGCTTTTGGCAAACCCTCTGAACCGCTGTTCATTGACCATGTTATCCGTATCGCCAAACATACTCAGCATATGCTCATTACGCAATAATGCGGTATCCACAAACCCCGGACAAATACTATTAGAAGTTATTCCGTATTGCCCCATTTCTGCAGCCATACTCTTGGTCAAACCAATAACAGCCCATTTAGTAGCACCGTAGACCGGAAATGAGGCATAACCACGTTTGCCTGCGATGGAACTTAAAGAAACGATTCGACCAAATTTTTGGTCAATCAATTGCTGTGAGGTAGCATTTATGGTATTAATAATTCCAGCAATATTCACTTCTAAAAGGTCTTTAACATCTGAGATGGTATGCGAAGCCAAATTTCCATTTCGGGTTACCCCTGCATTGGCTATTACAAAATGTAGACCCCCTAATTCTGCTATGGTGGAACTGATGGCTTTCTGCAAGCTCTCAAAATTCCTAACATCACCTTTAAAGGAGAGGCACTTAACACCGTACCCTTCGATGGTTTTCTTGGCCTCCTTCAAATCTGTTTCCGTAGCCAAATCATATCTTACACTTGAAATGTTTTCAGCAATATCGTAAAGCGCACAATGTACCCCTTGACCAGCCAGTTCTTTGGCAATGGCCAACCCAATACCCCTGGCACCACCGGTAATAAAAGCTACTTTACCTTTCATGCTCCCATCGTTTATCAAATTACTTTCTAGTGTAGGTATGGTCTTTGAAAAACCACTTAGGGACAGTGCCCCAAAAGAAAGCCCTGCAGTCTTTATCATTTTTCTTCTTGAAACACTTTTCTTTCCCATGATTTTATAGTGATGTTAAAGAGTTATTTAATTGCATAAATTCGAAACTTTACACCTGTCTTTGAGAGTTCGCCCACTCCAACAGACACTATGTGATTTAGCCATTCAAAACCTTTAGCCGTTGTTTCGAAGATAGGGGTCGAGCGTAAGTAATAAGTGCCATCCTGATTGAAATGTAAATAGCCTTTGGCCTGAACGTAGATATGCTCCCCGCTATCCAAAGTGTAAAGTCCCCTAATGTCTAAAATAGAAGTAGTCTCGTTTATTTTTAACGACCAATCTGCACCACTTGCACCGATAGTGCCTTTCATTTTTGGCCCTTTGAACGTTCCCTTATCAAATGGGAATATGGTACGCTCTCCCATTGGCAACTTGCCTATCTCTATAGGTGTTTTCAACTGGGCCTCTACTTCAAACAGCAATTCATAATTTAATTCTTGTGATGCTACCATTTGAAGGCTTACCATGAAAAGAAGAACGTAGAGTGAACGCATAACACTTGAAATTTTTATCTTGACTACAAATTTCAATATTGTAGGTGCCGTCAAGTTGAACCATACGTCCATAGACTGTCGATAATGGTGCAATTTTCTAGAATGTTGCCATTCATTGTTAGCTTGCCCTAAATCTTTATTGATTAAAAATTGCCTTTAAATTTTAAAATAAGACTTAAATGAGTGAAGATCACCTATCAGAATTTTTGCTGTTCAGAGACCAATTAAGGTCATTTTTGTTTCGTTTACTTACCAGTCTTCAGGACGTGGAGGATGTCATGCAAACCACTTATTTAAAGGTACATGACAACATAGATTCATTTAAAAAAGATTCGTCCTTTAAAACTTGGGTATTTAGCATTGCCTACAATACCGCGAAAAATCATTTAGCGAGGCAAAAAAGATGGGATGAACGTGCACAAGACTACGGTGCAGAAATCAATCGTCCACCAAGTGAGTATTGGGATAAATTCGAACAGGTATTTCAGACCACTCCAGACAAACAGTATGAGACCAAGGAACACATTGCCTATTGTTTTAACTGTATTGTAAAAACGCTTGTTCTAGAGCAACAAGTTTGCCTATGGCTGAAAGAGGTATATCAATTTAAAATTTCTGAGATTCTGGAAATCACCCAACTTACGGAAGGTAAGGTGAAACATGCCATCGCCAATGCCAGAAAACATATGAACAGGATATTCGATGAAAGATGCGCCTTGGTCAATAAAAAAGGACATTGCACCCAATGCACTACGCTCACGAGTATATTGAACCATAAGCAAAAAGAACATATTGAAAAAGCCAGAAATAAGTATTTAAAGTATGAGGAGTCCAACAACCAAGAACATCTTCTCAATGTTCGAATGAAACTGACCCAGAGCATAGATCCGCTGAATTCACCCAATACCTTAATGAATATGTTTATGTTGAAATCACTGGAAACTTGGACAGCCGAAGGCAAAAAGAAAAATATTTTAAAAAACCCGTCCGAAAAGGTCTTCTAATTTGTCTAAAGCGTAGTTATCCATTAAAACAAGTAAAAATGGCAAATTCAGCTACAACATTAGAAGTATTCAAAAAATTTGATGAAGGTTTAAAATCAGGTACAGACTCTTGGCAAGAGGTTATATCTAACGATGTTCAATTTATTGGCCCAGCAGCTCAAGTAAAAGGCAAAAAAGACTTTATTGAGCTAAACATGTCTTTTGCGCCTATGATAAAAGGCAGCACATTGAAAGAAATTGTTTCCAATGAAGATTGGGTCATTACCCAAGTTGAGTTTAATGTATCTATGCCCTCTGGAAAAGTGATAACATTAGATATGAGCGAGTGGTATCGTATTGCTGATGGAAAAATACAATCCGTAAAAGTGTTTTATGATGCAGAGGAGTTCAGAAAAGAAATGTCTGCAAATCAATAGGCTATGAAAAGAATTATTTCTGGAACAATCGTATTTATCATTATCAGTTTTGCAGTACAGGCCCTTTCCCATTTTGTAATCAACACCGAGCACTATGCCCGGGTTCCCCATATGCGGCCTAATGACGAAGTTATTTTCCCCCTCGGTTTTTTGACCATGATTTTGCAGGGCGGTGTTTTAACCTATATGTACACATTCTTTTGTAAAGAACATCCAAGTTGGAAGAATGGGTTGACCTATGGTTTTTTAATGGCTTTACTTTTCGTAAGCTATCCGGCATTTACCGAAGCGGGAAAATATAAAGTGCCTGATATTGTTAGTTGGATTGCCGTAGAGGGGACCGTAGGATTAATTCAATTCTGTCTTTTTGGTATTCTATTAGGAACTATGTACAGTAGATTTAGGCACCACAATCCTATAAGCTAAAATCCCATCTCTATTGACCCTTTTGGCTAGGAAGAAAACAAGTAATTTAATCGGTGTTGTGGGTTTGATAGTGCCGCGGTGTCACCCCAAATTTTCGTTTGAAGGAATGCATAAAACTAGAGAGACTTGAATAGCCAACATCCTCAAAGATTTCGGAGGCAGCCCTACCTTTGACTTTTAGCAAATAGGCCGCATAATCCAACCTTCTTTCTTGAAGCCAGGTACCGGGTGTGGCATTATAAATCTTACGGAAATACCGCTTAAAGGTTGACTGGCTCATGTGACAAAGAAAGGCCAACTCTTCAATTGAGGTGTTTCGTCGAACATTGGCCTCAATGATTTTGCGAAATGATGAGTCTCGCGAGGGAGCTAAATCAGAGATAAAGAACTCTATGAAATCCCAACCATACAGCTCCGAAAGATGGAGCATTACCTCTTCAAATTTTAAGTGATTCATGGTATCTGAGAACCGCTCAGAAAACAACAGTTGCTTCAGGCTTTCTAGATAATTCTTGATATAGGATGTCTTTGGCAACGCTATATCTCCTTTAGGAAAATCGACTTGATTTTTGAAGACCAAATCTTGATGTCTAAAGCGAAACTTTCGAAGTGCGGCATCATCAAAAAACAATAGAATGCTGTGATATGGATTACCGTCGGTGGCGATTTCATTGGACACGTAGTTCCCTCTTTTAAACAACAAAAAAGAACTATTATCATAAACAAGCTCTTGGTCTTGATGTAGTACTCTTTTTTTACCTGACAGTAAAAAAGCGATGCAATGTTGACGAAACGAAATCTTTGATTTGAAAAACTCTTGATGCCCTATATGGTAATAAAAGAATACCGAGTTTTCCTTGGTATTGTTATCGTCTAGGATGATGTCAGGTAGATTGATAATGTTCATTCTCAACTAAAGTTAGCGTTATAAATACTTTGACTTTTATATGTGGTTGTTTTTAGTAATTCAACTTTTAATCATTTGGTATTTCAGGGATGTAAACGACATCAACTTCGATATCATTTCCATATTTCACTAGTATGGAACATAACACAGAAACACTTTTTCCATTCTGAATGGCAGGTTTCATTATAGGCATCTTTCTGAGAACTCTTAAGATTTCTGCCTGAACGGTTAGCTCTGAATCCCTGACTTTTATACCAGTTGAATTTCCATCTTCATTGATTATGAAAAAAGCCTCAACCTGCTTCGGTTCTGAAAGATTCAAATCTTTGGATACATTCAAGTTAAATTCACCCTTTATATATGTTACCACTTTAGTATTAAAACACTCTCTTATTCCGTCTTTTGAAAGATTCTCACAGCCCTTATAAACAGGTGCAATTTCTGCATCATCCAATATGATTCTATCATCCGAATTAAAATTTGCCAAACCGTCATCTTGTGACATAATACTACATAAATTTGACATTGCTAGTTCCTCTTCTTCTGTAATGTTTCCCTGTGCCATCACCTGTTGTTGAACAGCATTGATTTTTTTAATCAATTCACTTGGTGGATTTTTAGAATTTTCTCCGCAGGATATAAATAGTACATAAAATATAGGGAGAAAAAATCCTGTTAACCGTTTATTATGCACTCTTAAACTTCGTTTGTAATTCATGGTTTTATCATTTATGTGCCGAAATTAAACCTATAGACAACTATAAGGAAGGAGAAAAGCTTTTTGGTATAAGACACCGCTTTTTTGGGACGAAAATCACTAAAGAAAAAATTTATTTCTGTAACTTTTGGAAACTGGAACTTCAATTTGGGTAAGCGCAACAGTATTTTGATTTTTCCAGAATTTAAAATGTGTTGGATTGATTAAATATGAGCGGTGTACTTGAACTAAAAATTCGAAATCCTTTTGAATTTTTTTAAGGGAAGCGCGGATAACTTTTAAATTAAGTTGATCGTCCATTAGAAAAAAAATTTCAACATAGTTTTGCGAACTTTTTATGCAGATTAGATCAGATTTGTGAATTTTCAAAGTATCTAGTTTACTTTCTCCTTTGATTATAATAGTATCTTCTTTATCTGGTATTAGCTTTATCAAAAATGTTCTAGCCAATATGATTATCGGCGTCAGTATTAATGAAGATTTAAGAATAATTTTAGTTGAGAATTCTATAAAATTATACGTTCCATTGAGAACAGGGCCTTTATAAAAAACATAGGAAAATATTGAGTATAGTAGATTAAATAGAAACAAAATCAATAGTTCATAACCCACTGTCCATTGTACTTTTTTTTGATAAATGGCTTTTTGCAGTATTGCTACTATAGCATAGCACAAAAAGACAATAAGACCAAAACAAAAACTTATCTGACCCCATTGAAAAACCGTTCCATCATCAAATGGTCTTATGAAAAAGCAAAAAACAAAAATCCAGAGGCTAACAAAAGCTCCTATACCTAAGTGATATTTAATCGAAGGATTTAGTTTGTTCATTTTGTTTTAGTACGTTCCTAACTTGTTAGTTTCTTAATGGCATACCACATATCCCAAACCTAATCATTATATAAAAAGATCCACGTTAATAGTATCATCCAGTTTAAGATGAGCCGATTTTCTGATATCCGCCCTCATAGGAAGTAGATATCTATTTTTCTTTTTATCAAACCAAATTGATGTGTTCCATTGAATTCCATTAACGAGGGCCACCGTCTTCATACGTCCCCATCCTTCTTCTTGCCATTGGAAATTTTCCCTTATTTCTTTTGACATGTTTTCCGGCACGGTCACAAAGCACCAACCTCCCCCTTGACCATCTTTCCATAATTTTCCCGAAAAATGGTACTTTATTTTTCCTTTCAATTCGCTCTTTTCCATTTACATGTATTAGATACATTAATCATGTATTTTTTGATTTATTCACTAAATATTCCGTTAAATAAGAATGAAGGAAAATTACACAATACAAAGGTTACTCTATCCTTTTTAAAAATTTATCCCTGAAATCCATTCCCGTAATTGTATTGTTTTCCGTTTTGAAGTACAAGGACATTCTAATATTTTTAATCATTCAGAAATTGAGATATAGGTTTCTACTTCTGCATTGTCTCCATCAAAGTATTTTTTTCCATGAACAGTTACATCTGCGCGATATGCTCTCTTCAATTGGGTATCTTGCCATATTTCTTTCCAAGTTTTCATTATAGCGTCGGGCATTTTTCCTTTTGAAGTGTATTTTATACTTCTGCCAACGGAAATTTCCCTTCCTAAAAAACCATCGGGAACATTTTCTAATGTAGTAACAGGAAACCCAATGATTAAGGTATATTTGCCTGTATAATCACTTTCATAGTCGGTATAAACAGCATAAAATTCGTTACTTGTTTTGTTTGAGATTTTGTCTGTAACATTTTCTCCCCAAAACTTTCCCCAAAGTCTTTCAATATCAGCCATTGACTCATTTGTTGTTTCCGTTGAGATACCTATAATTTTAAAATCATTCATATTTTGTTCTTAGTTTAATTTATTCGGAACCTTAGTTTACGCGGACGTACAATGGTCTAGTGTATGGGTTAGGGGGTTTCTACCCACAAGTCTTTCGGTTTTGCACTGACCTTTGTACTATATTTATACTTTCGTTTCATCACTTAAACCGCTATTGCTTATACACATTGCTACAAACTGCCTTTTCTAAGACCATAATCTAAAAGGTATTAAATTCCAGTAGAATAAGACAATTGTCCATTGAAGTGTAAATAAAATTCCAATTGCATCTATTGTCAAAGTTTTATTTCTCAATATTTTTCTTATGCTGATAATCATAGCCAAAGGCAAAAAACCAGTCATGATAGCTAACAAAACATTTGCAAAGGTTACATCTCCCAAGTTTAGGAATGATTGATTTAAAAGAAAAGGTATAGGAATTAAAAGTCCTAAAACAGATAAGAACGGTAAAGTTGCAACCTGATCGCGATTAAAAAGTTTCTTTTGAAAAAACAGATAGCACCCTCGGATTAAAATAATAACCAAACCGCACAGTCCAAGAATAAGATTTAACCACATTGCGTATAAATAGAATGGGTTAATCTTTTCGTAGGTTACAAGACCATCGCTCACAGCTGTTATATTTCCGTTTTTGAACAAAACATGAGAGGGATTCACTCTATCTTCTTTTCTGAATAGATAACCCCCAACAGGTAACAGGGTGTAAGTTTCATTTTGAATAGATTGAACAATCAACTTATCATTCTCTTGATTCAATTTTATTGAACTGAAAAGTAAATCTAAGTAGGCAAACATTTCGAATCGAACGGGATTCATTTTATAATAGCCACTAAACCCATCGATATTTGAGGGCAAGTTGTTTTTTATTTTTAGCTTTTGAGGTTTCTCGATTCCTAAGTGATCAATAAAAATCGAATTAAACTTTTCGTAATTTGCTGTTTCGCTATCGGTATTAAAACTGATAAAAAATCCTTTTTTTTGCTCAGGAAACAAATAAAATGTTGCTCTATGACCAATTGTATTTCCGCGGTGAAACTTCCCTACAACACCATATCTGTCTCTGTAGCTAAGTCCAAATTGATATCCTGTAGTCAAGCCATTTTTATTGGATTCCGTTGATACAGGATTTCCCATTTGATTTAAAAGTTCTTTATCAATAAAAGGTTTTTCATTAATAGCACCATCGCTCATTAGGAATTTTGCAAGTAGTGCCATGTCCTTTGAGGTTGTTGTAAATTGCCCAGCTGGACGTAAAAACATTGGAATGTTTTCTTTTGTTGTTCCATCATCAAAATGCCCCATTGCCAATTGTTTGTCAGCATTCTCTCCTTTTTGGGTCGTAAATTGAAAAGTACTGTTGTTCATACCCAAAGGAACAAGAAGGTTTTTGTCCAAATAGGTTTCGTATGGTTCTTTAGTGATTTTTTTAATAATTAGACCTAAAAGGGTATACCCCATATTGGAATACGAAAATCGAGTTCCAGGGATGGTTCTCACTTTTAATACAGAGCGGTTTTTAGAAAAAATATATTCTAATGGCGTGGTAGCTATAGGCTTAGTGCTAAATACTTGCCAAAATCTGGCATCCTCAATTCCAGATGTGTGATTTAATAAATCCCTTGTAGTAACTGGATTATTTTCTCTCCAAGGGTTATCAAAAAGAACATTGGGTAAAATTTTGTGTACAGGAGCGTCAATGTCTAACTTTCCTTGACTTGTTAAACGAAGAACCCCTGTTGCAATTAAGGTTTTGGTAATTGAGCCAATTAATACTCTGTCTTTCTTTTCTAATATTTCTTTTGTAGCTGCATTCTTTAAGCCTATTGCTCCAGTGGTAACACTATCACCATTAATAGTTGACCATACAGCACCAATCAAATTTTCGCTTGCAGCGGCCTTTTTCAATTCTTCTTCCAAAGAAGTTCTTTCTTGTTCTTTACAATGGCATTCCGTTTCCTGTGAATAGGTCAAAAAAGATGTGAGAATAAAAGTACATATCAGCAATTGAATTTTCATGTAAGCATATTAGATAACGGTCTCGGCTATCGACAGTTGCTTGTGTTAACAAGGACTTTTGCAAACGAGAAGCGGAAATAGTAATTATTTATAACCAATGTTGACGGTAGTTGTTTTCTAGCTTTCAATTCCTTATAAGATTATTGTTGAAGTCTGAGTTCCTCAATAATTTTGGCATCCACCCAGTATGGATTTCCCTCCCAATGGACACTTCCATTTTCATTGACCTTTCTATCTCCCCTCCAAAAAAATAGGTATTTCCCATCAGGTGTCACTTTTACGTACTGCTCATAGGCAGGGGTATTAATCTGATTTCCCAAATCAATTGCAGGTCCCCAAGAACCATCAGGCTGACGAAAACTGATAAAAATATCGGGAGTCGTTTCACCCTCTTGCTCAGCATCCCATAATATGTACGATTCGTCTGGTGAAACAAAGGGATGGGCAATATATTTTCCTGACGAATTAATACTCTCATTCATTTTTTGAGGGGTTTTGTATTTCCCGTTTATGAAACGGGAATAACCCATATGGCCACTACCATCATTAAAGTCCAAAACATAAAAATAAATAGTTCCTGAAGATGAGACTGTAAAGCCAATAATGGGAATGCCTTTAAAGGGTTCTTGACTTTTTATCTCTAACAAACTGGGCTTGAATCGCTCTCGATGGGCATTGATATCATCGACAGCTAAGATAGTTGGCTTGCTCCAGTGGTTGTTTTGGTATTGCATAGCAAACAATTCGGTCTTTTTATATTCTCCACCTTGTCTTGTGAAAGTGAGCTCTTTCATATCGGGTGAAAACATAACAACACTTTCAAGGTGCGCTTCCGTTGAGACAATGTCAGGTGCAAAAAGCTTGGGAGTCAAACCTGGAGGTTTTAGACCTAGATATACCTTTTCTTCGTTAGATGAATCATTCTTTTTTGTGTTCGATTTATCCTCCTTGCAATTACTTAAAAATAGTACAAATAGCAGTAAAGAAATTTTAAGTGCGTTTTTTTTCAATCTTCAGTGTTTTTTATTCATTCTGTTGATGTAGAGCGATTCTATTTCCCTCACTATCTTTAAATTCTGCAACAGTTCCCAATTCTCCAATTGAGGTTTTCTGATATAATATTTTCCCTCCATTGTCAATGATAAGACGTAGGGTACTATCAATATCCATCGTATTGAAGTAGATAACCACTCCGTCTTTCGTTGGTTTATAGGTTTCGCCTTTTGCCAATGCACCAGAAATTCCCGAACCAATTTCAAAAAAAGGAAACAGAGCCATTTCATTATGGTCAATTACCTCCTTCGTAAAATTAAAGTCGAAGACTGCCCTATAAAATTTTACTGCTCTATCTAATTCAGTCACTGGAATTTCAAAATATACAACAGGGTTTGATTTTTTTGTCATCTTGTTTGATTGTTGTTTTTGGATTGTTTTCACAAGAAGTAAGTGGTTGAATCAAAAGTCCAAAAGTAATTACCCTAAATATGGTTTTGGTTTGGTTCATTCTTGTCTAAGTATTCGTTTATGAGACTCCTCTTAAATAACCGCTAACGGTCTTGTGTATGGAACGTAGCGTACAAAAAGACACTAACTTTTCGGGTTAACACAAAGCCGAATTTTTATGTTTTGTTTTTAATTTTTCTATTCTAAAAGCCAAATTTTTAAATTTGGCGGTCTTCGTAAATAATCACAAACCTTTAGGTTTAGCGCTTTTTAGCTATGTTTTATACACCGTGTTGGCGGTAGTTGTATTTTATTGGTTTGGTCGTAGTTTTTCTATAATCTCTGTACTCACCCAATAAAGGTTTGACAACTCTCGTTTTTCGTTATATCTGCCAAAAAATAAATATTTACCATCTGGAGTGATACTAGGGCATGTTTCGGCGAAATTAGAATTTACTTCACTTCCAAGGTTAATTGCTTTTGACCATCCACCTTTTTTTTTCTTAAAATAGACATATATATCACTCTTTCTTTGGTCATCCTCTTTATTTCGGGCATTTACCACTAAGTAATCTTGAGAAGGAGAAATATAACCGTGGGAACCTCCAGTTCCAACTTCATGTACTTCTGGATATTTGTCATTTATTTTAGGTGCATAATACATTTTCCGTTTTGACAAATTCGTATAATAAAGGTCTCCGTTTTTTGCCTCATTAGAATAAAAAACAAAATCGTCATTTATAGGTGAATCTAGTTGTTTTGCTTCGCTCCAAGAATTCCCTAATCGTTTTACATACCAAGTTTTAACTGATTCTTTATGGTGAGGTAGTGTAAAGGCGTCATGAGCGGCAAAATGAATTATTGTACCATTAGGATTTACAAATGGATGCATTTCACCCACTTTTTCACCCTTCGTAAAGTTTGCTTTTTTAGGATGGGTCCATTTTTTCCCTTCGAGTTTTGAGAAATATATACTAGGATCTTGGTCTTCATAATTAGCTCCAAAATATAATTCTTCTAAATCTGGAGAAAATGAAATACCATGTTCATATCTTCCATTTATTGAAATAATGCCAGGAGCAAAAATTTCAGGGATTAAACTCGGTGGTTTTTGTCCAAAATATAAATTTTCTTTTGTGTTCGATTTATCCGTTTTGCAATTACTGATAGATATGGCAAATACCAGAATAGTGAATTTAAGTATTTGTTTTTTCAATGTTCTATTCGTCTTAATTACGGCCAACTGATTATATAAAAAAATCCACATTAATTGTATCATCTGGTTTAAGATGGGCCGATTTTCTGATATCCGCCTTCATGGGAAGTAGGTATCTATTTTTCTTTTTATCAAACCAAATTGATGTGTTCCATTGAAATCCATCAACGAGGACCACTGCCTTCATTCGACCCCACCCTTCTTCTTGCCATTGGAAATTTTCCCTTATTTCTTCTGATATATCTCTTGGCACGGTCACAAAGCACCAACCTCCCCCCTGACCATCTTTCCATAATTTTCCCGAAAAATGGTACTTTATCCTTCCTTTCAAATCGCTTTTTTCCATTACCATTTATCAGATACACGAATCATTTATCTTCCAATTTATTCGCCGTCATCATCCAAATCAAAGTCAGAATCGTAAAAGTTTTTTTCCTCATCAAAATTTACATCACATGCTCGTAATATATCTTCAATATCAAACCATATATCTTTTGGAATGTTATTATTATAAAGGTCTAAGTAATTCATTTGAAGGTTTCTCCAAGACTCTGGAATGTGGGTGATTTGGTTTTCTGAAAGGTCCATTTTATCAAGATTAATGAGTTGCCCCATACTGTCAGGCAATGCTGTTATCTTGTTGTGATTTAGGTGTAGCTCAAAGAGTTTTTCAAGACTTCTCAAGGAATCTGGTAATTGCGTTAAATTGTTTCGTGATAAATCAAGAATGCCTAATTCTTTTAAACCTTCCAAGGACTCAGGTAAACTATTGAGCTTATTATTTCTCAAATACAAAGTACCCAAATTGGTTAAATCGTTTATCCAGTCAGGAATTTCTTCAATATGATTGTCATTTAAATCAAGATATTCCAAATTGCGTAATTTCCTTACTTCTTCTGGTATTGCACTTAAATTTTGATTGGCCAAACTTAATACATTGACTTCGTCTTTATATTTTAAAGCCTCGTTAATGGAAGCATACTCTTTGTGATTCATAAATTTTAATGTTTGTTACACACATAGTTGGTTTATCTTTCGTGTAACATATTGTTACTTCACTTTCTAGTAATTATATCATCGGCTTATTACATCAGGTTGCTTTTCAAAATAGCTGCTATTGATTGCAATTATTCGTGCGATTTCTACTTGGAGACCGTTTTACCTACATAATATGATAAACAACCCGAAAGTGAGAAAATTGGATTCCAGCAATAGTCCTTTAATGATTGAATTGAAAATCAAAGCGTAATCAGCAAACTCCCAAGAACTAAACCAATATGACAACAGTCGGTACTGACCTCATAATCACTGCTAACGACTTCTTGGCCATCAATAAAACCCCTAAATTGTATTTGCTCGACTTGGTTTTTACCTAAAACCCCATCTTCTATCAAAGGATACTGCCCAAACTCTCGCGCTCCTTCAAACTCAGACGGGCTTACGGCTATTGTTATATTTGAACCATCTTTAATATTGACCACTTCAAATGAATCCAAAGCCACGGGATTCTCGTTTTCATCTCGAACGGTCACGGTCATTCTTCTCAATTCTAGCGTGCATATGACATCTTCACAACTAGCATCAGGGTCAAGGTCATCATCATTATTGTTACATGATATCAGAAGAATTGAAAAAACACCCAGTAAAAAAATCGAGGTTACTTTAAAATACTTTATCATAGCTTTTTGTTTTTAGATTAATGAAACTTCACAATTTAATTTTTGGCAATTTCATTAAACCAATCTTTAAAAGCTTGATAAAAAAGTTCAATAATTTATGGTCTACGTTCAAGAGTTGCTCTCAAGGGTAATTTCACGTTTACCATTCCTTTGTTGTTTAAAACGATAGGATAAAATAAGCAGCAGCAAAGCAATCACCGGCGAAAAATAATCTGGACTCGAAGCATTCACCTCTGCCAAAAAAGCCAAAAGAAAGAGAAAGCAAAAACCAGAATACGTCCATTCAAGAATTCGAGCATTCTTACTGAGCCAAAGTGCTAATAAACCTATGGCCTTGGTAACCATTAGGGGGATAATTAAATAGGTTGGATAACCAATATCGGAAAACCGATTAGCAAATTCTGGATTAAAAAAGCTATTGGCAATGGTTGCCAAGACCATTAAAGTCAACAATCCTGTAACCATGTAGAAGGGAATTCTTTTTTTCATAACAATCAACTTTTAAGTTAAGTCATTGAGCATTTTGTCAAGCCTTTCAAAAGCCGAACCCCAGCCATTATAGAAACCCATCTCTTCCTGTTGCTTGCAATATTCCTCGGTCTCATGAATTACACTAAAGGTAAACTTGGTTTGATTACCGTCCTTTTCGAATTGGATATGCAATTCAACACCTTCCGTCATGGGCTTAAAATCTGCGGTAGTGACTATCTTTTTTTGTGGAACTATCTCGGAATAGACTCCTTCTGATATAAATTTATTGCCATCAGGCATTGGCATGGCGTATTTCCACTTTCCACCTACTGAAAAATCATGTTCAATCACTTCGAGGTCCATACCCTGAGGAGCCCACCATTTAGCGACATGTTCAGGTTGAGTCCAAGCTTCCCAGACCAAATCAATTGGTGCATTAAAGATTCTTTCTAGGGTTAGTGTTCGATTGGTTAAATCATTTGAATTGTTCATTATTATTGTTTTTTAGATTGTAATTCGTTTAGGTAATTCTCGAAGGAATCCAATTTTTCCTCCCATAGTTTTCTGTATTGTTCAATCCACATAAATGCAGGTATAAGACTTTTAGGTTTGATGAGGCAATAGCGGTTTCTCCCTTTCTGACTTATTGAAATTATTCCGCATTCCTTCAGGATTTTTATGTGTTTTGATATCGCTTGTCTACTTACGTCAAACTTGTCGGAAACAGCATTGACCGTCAACTCCTCTTTGGCAAGCAAGGTTATAATTTCCCGACGTACTGGGTCTGCAATCGCTTGAAAAACATCTCTTCTCATAATACGCAACCGTTTGATAGCAAATATATATGAAATCGTTTGGTTGCGCAATTTTTTTTTAGCAATTTTGAATATTGGACCTTTCAGTCAACTTGCTGACCGAAATTGACAAGTGATTAAGCAACTTGAAATTTAACTTTAACGAGTAGCATGAAGAAACCGAACCAACTCATAGCACACTGCTTTAGAAATGAATATGGAAAAATGATTTCCGTAATCACTGGTTATCTTGGTATTGAAAAAGTCCATACTGCGGAAGATATTGTGCAAGAGACACTTTACCGAGCACTACAACATTGGACTTTTGATGGAATTCCCAACAACCCTGAGGCATGGTTGTATACAACAGCAAAAAATCTAGCAATCAACACTGTCGCACGTTCCAATAACCTACAAAAAATCAAATCTAGGATAGAGCTGGAAATGGGAGATGTCAGAAAAACAGATAGCATTGATTTTTCCGAAGGCGAAATAAATGATAGCCAACTAAAAATGATGATGGCCTGCTGTCACGCTGAACTTTCAGAGGACAACAGACTGGCCTTGATATTGAAAATCTTGTGCGGTTTTAGTGTCAAGGAAATTGCAAATGCTTTTTTCACCAATACCGAAACCATTAATAAAAGACTTGTTAGAGGTCGAAAAAAAATTAGGGAGTCTAGCTTGGACCTAGACAACTTGGATGAATTGGAAAAGTACATAGACACTATTCTACAAGCTATTTACCTTCTGTTTAATGAAGGCTATAAATCTTCCCAAAAAAACATGCAAATACGGTATGATTTATGTCTTGAAGCGGTGCGCCTCTGTGAGCTTTTGGCAAATTCCAAGTCCATTGAAAATAAGACTGAGATCTATGCGCTACTGGCCCTAATGTTTTTAAACGCGAGCCGTTTCCAAGCTCGTATGAATTCCGAAAATACTATCATCGAACTATCGCAACAAGACCGTAATCTATGGGATAAGTCCATGCGATATAAAGGATTACAATACCTCGATTGGTCAATTAAGTATAAAAAAGTATCGAAATACCTCATTTTGGCTACCATTTCTGCGAACCATTGTGTGGCACCTTCGTACAACAAAACCAATTGGAAGGAAATCTTAAGACTGTATGATACGCTTTTAGAACTTGAAGATTCCCCCATTGTCCGACTAAATCGTGCTATCGCAGTGTCAAATGTACATGGAAATCAGCAAGCCCTTTTTGAGCTTGAGTTACTTAAAGATAATTTTCTTTCCTATAGAAATCACCTTTACCATGCCACGCTAGCCGCGCTCTATGGGGATGAAAAAGATGAAAAAAAAGCAATAAAGCATTATAAAGAAGCCATAGCCTTGGCATCTAATGAAATAGATAAAGAATTTCTCAAAAAAAAATGGGAAACACTCGTCCTGATTTCGAATTCTTAATGGTTGTATGAGTATAGAATCATTACATAAAACAATTATGAGAAAAACAGTATTACTAATGTGCCTATTAGCTGGAACACTGACCAGCATGGCGCAAGAAACGGAAAGTGCCAAGTTTATGTTCCTCGTCCATTCGGATAAGAATCAAATGACCGAGATGAGCGCTCAACATCAAAAAGAACACATTCAAAAAGTGGGAGCGTACATAGGCGACCTGGCAAAGTCTGGGAAACTTATTGATGCCCAGCCATTGGCAATGGAAGGTGAACTTATTAGTGCAAAAGATGGAAAGGTCAATCAAAAAAAACTCACTATAGCCAATCAAGCAATAGCAGGCTATTATGTGGTTAAAGCCAAAAACTTGGAAGAAGCGATTGCCATTGCAAAAGCTGACCCAAGGTTCGAAGAAAATGGGTGGAAACTAGAGGTGCGCCCAATTAAACAAGTAAGTGGAATCAATTAAAAAAAACAGTTATGAAGGAATTTATGTTATTTATTAGAAGCGAGGAAGACAACCCTATTGCTAATCTTTCTCCTGAAGAACAACAAAAACATGTAGAAAAAGTAGGCGCTTACATTCAAGAATTGATGAAGAGTGGTAAAATGAAAAGTGCACAACCTTTGGAAAATAAGGGAGCTGTTGTTTCACTAAAAAATGGGAGCATTGTAGATGGTCCATACAATGAAACAAAAGAAGTCATTTCAGGGTATTATCATTTGATGGCTGACGATTTACAGGAAGCCATCCGCATTGCAAAAGCTGACCCTAGATTTGAAGATGGAAATTGGAAAATTGAAGTAAGACCAATAATGAAGGTCCAAGGAATAAACTAGTTACATAGGGCCTGTTAACACTAATCGAAACCCACAAGTTTTTTGGGCTTAGTATTAACAGGCTTGATTAAACACCTGCTCTTTATGCATTTAAATCAATATAACGCACAGCCTAAAAAAGAATTTGATTTCCTTTTGCCGATTGGAATAGTCAATTCAAAATTTGTACTGCATGAATAAATTATTTATTATTGCAACCAGTTGTAATTTACAATCACTTTATTGTAAAATCATAAAAACAGAAAACAAATCCTACTATGCAATCAAAGTATCTTAAAAAAATTATCTACTTCTTCTTCGCGATTGGTTTTTTAAATCCAACAATCGCCCAAAAAGATATCCCTAATTCAAAGGACTCAGAGTTAATTTCCCGCTTTCCGGATTCTTGGATAATTGGGTTTGCGGAAAAAGAATATGACCGCTATACTATTGCTCTCGATAACACCTTTCCTAAAGGAAAATCAAAAAATATTGAAGGCGCCATTACTTCAATTGACTATGAATTACCAAAAGGAAAATCACAGTTAGAACTCCATAAAAATTACGAAGACGCCCTAAAAGGAAAAGGGTTCAATATACTGTACTCCTGTTATCAAGCAAATTGCAATCCCACGCCAGGCTCTTTCTCCTCTGTTGTCTACTCACTGTATCAAGCCAAAAAACTTCCAAAATTGGCGAAAAGCGGGAATACCTATCGAAAAAATGGCGCCACCTATTTGATTGCGGAAAAAGAAGTGTCAAATCAAACAACTACTGTAGTCGTGATGAGTGGGTTTACAGATTATGCCAGCACATATCGATTGGACATCATCGAATCTAAAAAAATGGCGCAAGGATTGATTACCATAAAAGACATGGAGAATAGATTTAAAGAAAAAGGCAGTGTTGTCTTTTACAATATTCTCTTTGGCTTCAACAAGACAACTTTACTACCAGAATCATCTGAAGCCATTGGCATAATTGCCAATTACTTAAATCAGCATTCCAAAGTTTCTATATATATCGTTGGGCATACAGATAATGTGGGCAGTTTTCAGAACAACTTGGCACTTTCTGAAGGTCGGGCCGAGACAGTAATGCAAGAATTAATTAAAAAACATGGCATTTCAAAAAGTCGTTTGGAAGCGAAAGGAGTAGCTATGCTTTCACCTGTCGCCACAAATGCTAATGATGAAGGCAGAAAACTAAATCGTCGTGTTGAAATTGTATTGAAATAACTATGGGACTAAAACTTGGATATATAGGACTAACAATAGCAACAGTTATCTTTTTGATTTGGATAGGAAAGACAGCTATTCAGCGCACCAGTCTGAACAAGAGTAAGGATATGACCTTACTTGTAACAGCGTTGTTTTTTTGGCAAGCCTTTATTTTTCTTGTAGCCTCCTCAGGCATCTTAAAGTCTTACGATTTTCCGCCTAGATTTGCCATGTTCTTTATTCTACCATCATTTATTTTCATTGGGGTATTTCTCCATCGAAATAAAAACAAAGATTGGATTCAAGCCATACCCCCAAGCCGGATAATCTATTTCCAAACATTTAGGGTCTTGGTAGAAACATTGTTTGTACTCTCCGTTGCAAAAGGTATCCTTCATCCTTTGGTCACCATAGAAGGATACAATGTAGATATGGTTTTTGCGGCTACCGCACCCATTATCGCTTTCTTGGTATATACCAAGAAAATACTCCCAAGAAAGACCGTTCTTCTGTGGAATTATTTAGGGTTGGCCATAATAGCCAGTATTATCTTCTTGTTCATGACTTCGATATACAAGCCAGAGCTTTGGGGTAAATCCGAACCCATGCTACCAATGGATATGTTGACATACCCTTATGTCCTTATTGCTGGATTTTTGATGCCAGTCGCTGTCTTTCTGCACATTTTATCAATTGTCCAAATAAAAAAGAGCCTATGAAAAACCATCTAGCGTTCATAATTCTATTCAGTCTTTTGGTCGTGCGTCTAAATGGCCAGTCAGAAATCGAATCTATAAAATCAACCTTAAATCAATACATAGAAGGTACAGCGATTGGCAACCAAGATTTGCTAAGAAAGACTTTTCACGATGACTTCAACCTTTTTTTGATTGCGGCAGATACGTTACGAACTATTAAGGGTAGTGATTATATAGCTCGTGTAGAAAACGGAAAGACGTATAACAGAATAGCCAAAATCATCAGTATAGACCAAGAGCATGACACCGCAATTGGAAAAATCGAAGTGTACTTTCCAGACAGCAAGCAAGTGGCAACGGACTATCTCTTACTTCTGAAGGAAAATGAAGGCTGGAAAATAGTCCATAAAATCATCGATTTAAAGTCCATTGATATTGATGAGGAGTTACCCGACGATGAAATAAATAATTTACCGAAACTTAATGAAACCTTGCTGAGCTATATCGAAGGTACTGCAAAAGGTGATATCTCAAGAATTGAGAGTGCATTTAAAGAGGGCTTCCATCTATATTATATCAAGGATGACAAAATAACAATCCTGACTGGTGAAAACTACCTAAAAAACTTCACTGAAGGCAAAAAAAACAATCGAATTGGAAAAGTCGTTGGGATAGATTTTGAAGATACGGCCGCATACGCGAAAGTAGAAGTTAGGATGCCTGAACGTAATCGAAGGGTTATGGACTACCTTCTTCTATTGAAGATAAAGGGTGAATGGCGTATCATCCATAAATCCTTTACAACCAACAATTACTGATATGAGAAAATTAGCCATTTTGACATTTCAATCCCTAGATGGGGTAATGCAAGCTCCAAGTAGTCCCGAGGAAGATAAATCCAATGATTTTACAAAGGGTGGTTGGGCGAATCCATATTGGGATGAAGTGATGCGACAAGTGATGAAAGAGGCAATGGCAGAGCCTTATGATTTATTGTTAGGCCGAAAGACCTATGATATTTTTGCTTCTCACTTTCCAAATACCGCAGAAGAAAATCCGGTTGCTAAAAAACTCAACAATGCCTCAAAATACGTGGTCAGTTCTACATTGGATAAGCCATTGTGGAAGAACACAATCTACCTAAAAGGTAATATCAAAGAAGAACTTAAAAAACTTAAAGAAGATGAAGGACCTCTTCTTCAAGTTCACGGAAGCTGGGAATTAATCCAAGAACTATTAAAGCAAAATCTAATTGACGAGTTCAGGATTTGGACGTTTCCTGTGGTTCTAGGTAAGGGCAAACGTCTTTTCAATAATAATCCATTACCGCTGAATTTAGAGTTAATCAAATCAGAAAAATGTGGGAATGGTGTAGTAATGAATATTTATAAATCTAAACGCCAAGTGTGAAGCTAGACAAGTATGATTCTAGAACATAAAGACATTGAATTATTCGGAAAGCCTATTTTTTCATGGGTGGTTTTAACCACGCCCAACGAAACAGATGTGCCCCTACCTTCCGAAGCATGCGTTGCCTATATCTCAGAAGGTAATGGGCAAAGTCTTTTCGTTCAAGAGGGTGTGGACGCAACACCTGGCAACGTTATCGTTTCAGTGTGTGGTAGAACAGTTGGACACATGATAGCGAAACAAGAGCCCGGTAAAATGAGTGCTATCATTGCTCATTTTCATCAAGAACAACTTCAAAAGATTTACAAAAACTCCAAACCAAAACTATGGAACGAGTTGGAACAACCTGTTACGAAATTTACTGTTCAACAAGCGGCCACCAATCTAATCGTAGGATTTTTTGAAGGCATCGGAAATATCTTTAAAAACCAAGAGGCTATAACTGAAGATATTTTATGCCTTAAAGTTCAGGAGTTGATATTGCTGTTGCTTCAATCGGAAAGTTCGCCAGAAATACAATTGATAATCAACAGTCTGTTCTCGGACCGTATTTTCACTTTTAAGGAAACGGTAGATGCCTATCTCTTTACCCCCCTTTCCATCCAAAGCCTTGCGGTTTTGACCAATAAAAGCCTATCCTCATTCAAACGAGAGTTTAAAAGAGTTTATAGAACAACTCCAGGTGCTTATATTATAGATAAAAGATTGGAGCGCGTCGCTCAATTACTTTCCTCATCAGACGATTCAATCACCAATATAGGTTACGATTGTGGATTTAGTAGTTTGGAACACCTTTCAAGAAGCTTCAAATCCAAATATGGGGTGCCACCTTCCAAGTTCAGATTGGACCTTACAGTCAAACAATAGGGCTTCTGAAATAGATTAGCACACCTTAATTGCTTGATCTTTGTTGTAAAAAGAAGTGACAACATGAATTCAATTGATATTAGAACCAAACTGTCCGTACTTTGGATTTTTATTTTAATGAACCTGATTTTTCGTGATCTGCACGAATTCGCTTCAAAGGATTTTTTGGAAGAAGCATTGACCGGTCATGTCAATGGGGTGAAAATAACAGAGGGCCTTATGCTATTTGGCGGTGTGCTGGCAGAAATCCCTATAGCAATGGTAGTCCTTTCCTTGGTGTTGAAGAAAAAACTCAACCGTATTTTCAATCTGGTATCTGGTATTATCATCTTGGCATTTTTGATATTCAATATTCAAACTGCTGATACGGATGATTTCTTTTTTCTCTTCTTTGAAATCGCTGCCTCAATCTTTATAATTTGGACAGCTTTTAAATGGGAATCTAACAAAGCCTACCCCTATCCGAATTAATCAAATGAAAGCAGCAATTTGCTCAAAATATGGTCCACCAGAAGTCTTGAAGATTCAAGAAGTGGCGGCACCTGTCCCCAATGAAGAGGAAATTTTGGTCGAGGTAATGACCAGTACGGTAGCTGCCGCCGATTACAGGGTTAGGAGTTTTAAGGTGCCTATGCTTATGTGGTTACCGGCCCGATTGATGATGGGAATCACAAAACCAAAGCAGCAAATATTAGGAGCCGAATTTGCTGGTGTAGTGACTGCTTGTGGAAAAAGAGGAAGTCGTTTTAAGCCTGGCGACGAAGTGCTAGGTGCCTCATTGCCAAAATTTGGCGGATATGGTGAATACCTATGTGTCAATGAAAACGGCCCAATTGTAAAAAAACCTTCAAACATCAGTTGGTTAGAAGCAGCCGCAATTCCAATCGGTGCTAAAACAGCCTTATATTATTTAGATTTAGCTCAAGTTGAACCTGGTCAAAAGATTTTGATTTATGGAGCCTCGGGAAGCGTGGGCGTATATGCCATTCAACTAGCAAAGCTTAAAGGGCTTGAAGTTACAGCAGTTTGCAGCGCAAAAAACTTTAAAATGACCCATGATTTGGGTGCTGATTTTGCCATTGACTATACAACCAAAAACTGGCATGAGGACCTGCAGAGCTATGATCTATTCTTTCAGGCCGTGGACAAATGTTCATTTTCGATTGCAGAAAACACCATAAAACAAGGAGGTACTTATATCAACATATCAAAACCCATAGCAAGTTTGGGAATGATGGTGTCAAAACTCAAAAAGAAGATGAATCTCATCATGGCAAAAGACTTCTCCCAATCAAATGAAGATTTGAAATATTTGGTCGAATTGGTGAAAAGTGAACAATTGAACGTGGTGATTGATAGGATCTTTCCGCTAGATGATATTGTGAAGGCACATCAATATGTGGACAAAGGGCAAAAAAAAGGTAATGTAGTTGTGAAAATACATAACTTCTAGCCTTGTTAAATTAAGCAAAAAGTGTCCGTAAAAGAAAGCAAACCAAGACTATTTCAATTGATACGATATTCAGGAATTCCTGTTGCAGCGCGTTTCCTGACCGTGAATACGGAACCTTACTCAACGTTGAATGAGACCAGTATATTACTCTTTGTCCGACAAGGCCAATTAAAGTTGGATAATGGCAGCATATCACAAACCTACCATACTGGCGAGTGTATTTTATTGTTGCAATATTCCGATTTCAAAGCCAAACGTATTCTCGATAGAAACTCCGATATTTTCGAGGCACTTGCTTTTGTTTTTCCTGAACTGGGTACAGATCGCTTTAAACCGGAAAAGGACTCCGCACCATTTAAGGAAACTGCCCCACTTAAGTTTAAGACCAAGTCTTTAAGTGAACTCTTTGAAAAACTTTCAAATGAATTCTCCAAGGGCAAGAAGGTTGATACTCAAAAAGTCGATGCCCTAAGGAAAGTAGTACTTAGTAACGTACAAATGAATCATGAAAAATTCATCAGAGATTACTTTTCTAGTTCAAAACATCGCCTTGCATCCTTTCTTTTCAGGAACCTTACGACAAATATTACGCTTGAAGAGTTGGCACAAAAATATGGGGTGAGTACATCGGGGTTCTACAGAACCCTTGTTAAAGAAATGGGGCTTTCACCACATCAATGGATAAAGGACCAACGATTACATTATGCTAGATGCGAAATGCAGTTTCGCCAAAAAAAGGCTGCTGAGATGTATTTAGAATTGGGGTTTGAGGATTTGGCCCATTTCAGTAAAGAATTCAAAAAGAAGTTTGGGTACAACCCAAGCGATACCTATGAAAATGCCCAAATCGAACTTTTTGGTTCATAGCAATTGTTTGACCCAATTTGACAAGTGAGTTGTTGTGCTGTTTTGCATCTTGAAAGCTTAAACTATCTCGATGGGAAAAGCACAAAAAGAAAATGTTTCCAAAATCCGGAAGTACTTAATGAAAGGATTGTACCTCCTGACATTTATTGGTGTCGGGTATCAAGCTTGGGCAGAAGTAATTGCTCCAGAAACCCCTTTAGAAACGATTGATGGAATTGTCTACAGCTTTTGGGTGGCTTACGCTACGTTAATGGCATTAGGATTACGTTATCCCTTAAAAATGGTTCCATTACTCTTGTTACAGTTGTTTTACAAGGCAGTATGGATATTGGGAGTTTATCTACCGATGGAAAGGAATGAATTGGTCACAGAATCTGCTGAAGGTTTTTTAACAGTTTGTATTACGGCCATTATCCTCGATGTGCTTATCATTCCTTGGAAGTACGTCTACCATACTTTTCTAAAGAATCTGTTTAGGTTTAATCCTGATACTTAATGCGTCTTAGTACAAGCAATAGCTACATAAAGTCAATTCTTGCAGTTTTTATCATTATCCAAATAGGCTGCTCCCAAAAACGAAATGACGAATGGCAATTGATTTTTGAAACCGATAAGAATGGTCAGATTTCCTATGGCTCAAAAGATAATCTCATTGAATTGGTAAGAAAGGGGTATCCTGTTCGAATAGGTTGGGAAAGTATGGGCAAAACCTCAGTTGAACATACGATTGACGTCCGGTTTTTGACCGTAGCCAATGAAACCGAAGTGTTTGCAATGTTAGAGCCCTTTTGGGCACAACGACCCAACCTTAAGAGCGATACACTGTCCATCATACCTATAGCCAATGAAACCCATTGGATATTGAGCACCAATGGCTTGCGGAGCAGCATGATGGCGAACAAGGTAAATGACACCGTTATTAATTACGAACCCCAACTTTTCGGTTATCCTATTAAATGGTTTGTCAAAAAGTAGCACTATGAAGATAAAATTGTTAATGGTCTCGTCAATGCTTTTGGCAAGTTGCAATCAAACTATGAAGCATGATTCCAAAGAAACCGTCGCAACTACAAATGGGACTACAGATAAAATCAACAACCCAAAAAGCAAACCGAAAGTGAGTTTCACTTTTGACGATGGCATTACCACCGACCTTGCCACTTTTGAGTTTGAAGAGTGGAATCAAATGATCTTGGATGCCTTAGATGAGGCTGAACTCAATTCGACCTTCTTTGCTACTGGTTCAAACAAACTTGATGAAAAGGGAATCTCTTTGTTGGAGAGTTGGTCAAACAAAGGGCACCAAATAGCCAACCATACATTTACGCATCCCTATTTCAATAGTGACAAGAAAACAGTTGCCGATTTCGAAGAAGAACTTTTAAAAACCGACTCTGTAATCTCAAAGTACAGTACTTTTTCAAAGCTATTCCGATTCCCTTACCTGAAAGAGGGCAGTACCGAAGAAAAGGTTTTGGGATTTCGAGAAATTCTAAAGAAACACGGATATAAAAACGGTCATGTTACCATAGATGCGTCAGATTGGTATGTGAATTCGGAGTTGATAAAGTGTATTGATGAAGAAGGAATCAACAGCCCTAAAACTGCTAAGTACAAGGAATTCTATTTGCAGCATATTTTAGAGCGCGCAACCTATTACGAACAACTTTCTTTTGAGCTAACTGGGAGGCATATTGACCATACCTTGTTACTCCACCACAACCTTACCAGTGCGCTTTTTCTCCCGGATCTAATTCAAAGGTTCAAAGATGAGGGATGGGAACTGGTTGATAGTAGAAGAGCTTTTACGGATGAAGTATACAATTATGTTCCTGACATAACCCCAGCCGGGGAAAGTTTGATTTGGGCCATGGCCAAAGAAACGGGCATCTATGAAGAAAAATTAAGGTATCCCGCAGAGGATAGTCGCTATGAAAAACCAAAAATGGGGAAACTAGGGCTTTAACTCAAAAGATTGAATGTTTAACCAAAAAATACAAGATGGCAGTTTAATTGAAATGCCAGTTTAAAACTTACATGAGAATATGCATATTAATTATTTTTCTAACTGCTCAAACAGTTTCAGTAGCGCAGGAGAAAATAACGGACAACTTTCCACCACCAGAAAATCCAGTTGAAATAAAAGCTTTCAGAACTTCAACTAAAATAAATGTAGATGGCAAGTTAAATGAAGAGGATTGGCAAAAAGCAGAAGCTATCACAGACTTTTTTAGGGTTGAACCTGTTCAAGGTGGGCTGATTAAAAACAAAACCACAGTCAAGGTACTTTTTGATGATAAGAACCTATATTTTGGAGTTTTTGCCACAGACACTATGGGCAAAAAAGGTGTACGAATGCAGGACCTCAGACGTGATTTCAATAGAACGGAAAACGACGTCTTTGGAATTCAAATTGATGCCCAAAACACCAAGCAGTATGCAGCATCCTTTCAGACAACACCACATGGAAACCAATTGGATCTACAAAATTTCAATGGAAATAGTACCGATACGGATTGGAATGCTTTATGGAGTGTAAGAACCAACCGTACCAAAGAAGGTTACTACGCCGAATTTGCCATTCCATTTAAGTCTATTCGTTACGACAAACCCATTGCAGGAAAGGAAGTAGAATGGGGTATTACCTTTTATCGTTTGGCCCGAAAGGACTTTGAAAAAATAGTATTTCCGGCAATTCCCCAGTCCTTTTCAGAAAATAGGATGGTATATGCCGCCAAACTTATAGGGTTGGAAGTGCCTCCACCATCAGCAAATATCAGAATCGAGCCCTACGCCTTATATCAGTACGATGAAAACAGAACAGGCGATATGCTTACCACTAAACTTAATGAACCCAAGATAGGTGGCGATGTAAAGTGGGCCATGAACCCCAACGCTGTTTTAGACCTGACCATTAATACTGATTTTGCCCAGGCCGATGTGGACAGAGCCGTAAACAACTTAGAGCGTTTCAACATATTCTTCCCTGAACGTAGGCAGTTCTTTTTGGAAAATTCCGGTATTTGGGCAGGTTCGGGCAACTCCCAAGTAAGACCATTTTTTAGCCGTACCATTGGCTTGGAAAACACCTTTAATGCAGCTCCAGCTCCTCTGGATGCAGGAGCACGTTACACAGATAGAAATGAAAATCGAACGATTGCGGCATTGGCCGTTCGGCAGAGAGAAACCGATAATAGCCCGGGAAGCACCTTTGGGGTGGCTAGATATACTCAAAATTATGGTAAAGAGAACAATATTGGGGCCATGGTGACCTATCGTTTGGATGATTCTTCCACAGATTTGGCCATCGGCAACCGAAACAACACCACCATTTCCATTGACGGACTTATTCGACCAAAAAGTGAAACAACCTTCTCCTACCTATTGTCAACATCATTGGATAGTGAAGTATCCCAAACTGGATTTGCCGGACGTATCGGAATAAGCAAAAGGACCAATAAATATTTTCTGCGATACACCAATGCCTTTGTAAGCCAGAATTACACGCCAGACATGGGTTTTGTATTTCAAAAAGACGTAATGTACCATACTCCTGGGGCCTATGCTATTCTACGTCCAAAGTGGCTCCCTTTTATTCGTCGTTGGGATCCTGGTGCATACTTTTACTACTATCATGACTTTGAAGATTTTGGTAATTTCCAACAGTCCAGTCTTTATATCTTTCCCGTGTACACTTGGTTTAGAGATAACAGTTTTTTAGAGATTTCGTTTACCCCTACATGGCAGAATATCAATTTTGATTTTGCTCCATTAGGGTTACAAATTGAGCAAGATAATTATAGCTACACGCGTTATTTGGTGCGTTACAACTCTGACCAATCAAAGAAATTGTCGGGCTCTGCACGTTTTGAATTCGGAGACTTTTATAACGGAACCCGAAACACCTTGAATTTGGGCCTAAGGTACGCACCCTTACCGCATATTTCTTTTACCGCGGATTATGAAAGGAATAATCTCAATGGGATTGGAATTGACAATGAAAATTTAGATGCAGATTTATATACGGGAAGTATGCGCCTGGCACTTAACCCAAGGGTTCAGCTATCCACATTTTACCAATACAATAGTTTTAACGAACAGGGCAGATGGAATGTAAGGTTCAGTTGGGAGTACATGCCACTGTCCTTTATTTACTTGGTCTTTAATGATACCCAAACAGATATTTTCGACCCGATGCAGAGGAATACGCAGTTTATCAGCAAGATTACTTTTCTAAAGCAATTTTAATTATCGAAGATGATTTAAATGAGCTTTTCAGTTAAGTTCAAGAGCCAATACAACAAGCCATAGACCGATAAATTCCTGAAATTAATGTACATCAATGGATTGGTTTTGCAAAGGTTTGAAAACATATTGAATGAGCTTGAAAAACAACTTGAGCATTTGGAAGTAGACAACAAAGATGAATTGTTGATTTCTGAAAATGCAATCCGAGTGGTAAAACAAGCCTTGCATGATTTAAGAACCGAGATTTTGCAAAAAGGTTTCATAGATGAAAAAGAAGAGATTCAATTTTTTAAACACATCAAACCACAGGTTTATAGTAAGCTGATATACTATGTAAAACTTTTTAATGTAGAGAGCAAGAAACCCAGAGGAAGTAGAAAATCCCAGGTGAAATACCTTAACGAACATATTAGCCGATTGCAACTATTTTTCAATGACAACCTAGAGTTCTATCATTATTACAGAAGAAACTCCACAGCTTTTGACAAGCAGTATTTCGTGCGGGGTATGGCAGATATAAGATTGGCCATAGATTCTTATCACTTCTTCACCGATGAGGAATTTTCGACCAGCCATGATAGTGTTGTAGCCACCATTATGGCTTATGATATGTTAATCGTCCATTTAAAAAAAGAAATAGACAAAATTGAGAACAACCAATATATGGAAAACAATACCTCCCTTTACACAAATCTAAATACAAAGCTATTCTGGACTAGTAGTAAGACCGATTTAATCGAACTGATCTATGCTTTGCAAAGTTGTGGTGCAATAAATAGCGGAACAGCAGACCTAAAAGAAATTGCGCTCACATTTGAAAAAATTTTCAATGTCGAACTAGGGGACTATTATAGAACTTTTCTTGAGCTAAAGTCTCGAAAAACAGGCCAAACCAAATTTATTGATGTTCTAAAAAACTCCTTGGAAAGTAGGATTCAGGAGGGAGAAAAATAACCCAAGATGTCCCCAAGTTGGGTGTCATACTTGAGGACTCAAATTATTACAAATTTTAAAGTACTTCGCCTCCAAATACCGAACAAATCAATTCAAACTATTATGATAATTATGAATGTTAAAACTCACCCAGCTTGGGTGCGTCTTGTGAACAAAACCCAGTAATCGACTTCAAATTTGTAGAACGAAAGTCAAATCAGGTCAGGGGCTATCAGAATTCTTTGAAAGCAAGGCGATAGTCCCTATCTTTTAAATCGTTCTATTATGCCGACATCAATTATCACTACAGATGACCTTCGGGAATTCAAAATGGAATTGCTCGATGATATCAAAAATCTGCTTGCCAAACAATCCAAAGGAAGGTTGAAGAAATATCTAAAATCTTCTGAAGTGATGGATTTGCTTCAAGTAAGTCCAGGTACACTTCAAAACCTTCGTATCAATGGTACTTTGCCCTACACCAAAGTAGGTGGAATCATCTACTACGATGCCGAGGAAATTCAAAAAGTAATGGAAGCCAACCGTGTACACCATGGTCTAAATTCCTGAAAAGATGAACTACATAAAGCTACTTAATGCGGCTTTTGAAACGTTCTATTTTGATGACCGCCTAAATCCTACCCATATCAGTTTGTATATGGCGCTGTTTCAGGAATGGAACAGTAGCCGCTTTGCAGATGAATTCTATGTCAACCGCCGGGAGCTGATGCGCGTGGCGAAGATTGGTTCTAAATCTACTTATCATCGGTGCATTGTTGATTTAGATTCGTGGCTGTACCTATCCTACTTTCCATCCAATAATCCGTATAAAGGCAGTAAAATTAAGATGTCCATTATTGGTACAAGTGATGAACCAGCTACGGGACACTACAATCCCGTATTGGAACAGCTTGCGGAACAGCACTATCCCAGAGGTGTACCGCTTGAGGGACACCACCATCCCAAAAACGGACAGGCTGTGTACCAGCACCGTCCCACCAATGGACAAGCATTGGTATCTAATACAAACAATACCAAACAGGAAAACTTTATAAAACAGCCAAAGGACTGTCAGGCTGTTATTGATTTTTTTGAGGAAAAGAATTTTGATAATGCTGAAGCTGAAAAGTTCTACCAGCACTATGCCGACCGAAATTGGCAAACAGGTGATGCCGAACCAATTCGAGATTGGCGTGCTGTGGCCATCAACTGGATAGATAGAACTGAATTGTTTGAGAAAGAAAACAAAAATGAATCGTCCCAAATCAAGGACAACTTGCGAACCACTAAAAGCAAAGACTATGGACAACCCCTCTAAAATCACCGAAGGCGGCGTGGAATATTCACTGGGCAAGTTTGATGGAAAAAATATTGTTTACGATTTCCCTAAAATCTTGATTTATCTGAATGCCAAAGGCAAGCTGTTGTTTGGCAAAAAGTTTAGGATTTATGATGAAGACAAGGATATTCTGCTCAAACTTTGTTCCTACTTTATTCGTGATAAGGAAAACTGTGAGAAATATGAAATTGACATAGACAAAGGCATTTTACTTTCGGGACCCGTGGGTTGTGGTAAGACCAGTTTGATGAAGTTATTGCGCTATATCGTCCCTTTACAAAGACCATATGAAATGATTCCATGCCGGAACGTGACCTTTAGTTTTAACCACTTAGGATTTAAAACAGTTGAGGAATATGGTAACACCAAGTTTTATTGTTTTGATGACTTGGGCGTCGAACCCGCAGGCCGTTTTTACGGAAAGGACTTAAACGTAATGGGTGAAGTGCTATTATCTCGCTACGAGCTCTACCTAAATACCAAACGTAAAATCAAGACCCACGCCACCACCAATCTTAATGCTGCAGAACTGGAAGAACGATATGGCAACCGTGTTCGTAGCCGTATGCGAGAACTATTCAATCTGGTGGCCTTTGATAAGCGGGCTGGGGATAAGAGGAAGTAAAAGATTAACTATTCTTCCCAAATAATGCTTAGGGCTTTTCCTTTATAAGTAATACAATGTTCAAAAAACTTTCTTTGAACATCATCATCTTTAACGTAGTTGAAAATATCAACGGCCCAAATTTCTTCCTTTTTGAAAAGACTATCTGTTATATTTTCAAAATACTCGCCCATAACACTATTTGGTGCCACCTTGTTCTCATAAAGCAGATATTTATAGGGAAAATATTCACTACAATGTTTCCACTTGACCTGACCATTTTCACCATAGACAATCATAATATCGTGATTTCCAATATCAGCAAACCTAAATGCGCAGGCAGTCCGGCTAACTTTATACTCATCCTTTAAATAATCTATTAGCCCAATACTGAAGGGTTTGCGATAAATATCTTTCAAGAACCTTTCTTCTGGCATCAATAAACAGGAAGCAAAAAAATCTGCTTCCCTTTCAATTTGATTAAATTGCTTTTGGTTGGTTCTAGATGGATGTGGTTCTAAAAGTCCTTTTTTCAAACCAATTCTATGAGAATCTATGTAATAATGTCCAAGCTCGTGGGCCAAGGTAAACCTTCCCCTTGCGGAATCTGGCCTGTTTCCTAAATCAGTATTTAAGTGAATAAAAAATTTCCCGTTA
Source organism: Flagellimonas ulvae (assembly GCF_049333175.1). NCBI lineage: Bacteria > Pseudomonadati > Bacteroidota > Flavobacteriia > Flavobacteriales > Flavobacteriaceae > Flagellimonas > Flagellimonas ulvae. The sequence continues at coordinate 3,219,686 of NZ_CP186325.1, read as the reverse complement.
TCATAGAAAGTCATTCCATCGAAGGTATTCTTCCCATAGCTGTCATAAAACACGGCTAATCCTTCATCATCCAATATGCTGTTAAGTGGAGTAATTTTTTCTTTATATTCCAAAGCAATACTTTCTGCAAGTTCCTTTATGCTTGGTCTATTCTGAATCACTTGAGTCTTGGTTGTGTTTTCTTCGCATTTTATCAATGATATGCGGAGGCAAATCTTCTTTACCCTTTCGTGCAACCATCTTAAGGCTTTCAACTTCCCCAACTACATCTTCTTCAAACATTGTAATAACTTTTGGCTCTCTATAGAACGTATTGTTGATGATGGCAATTGGATTGATGGATTTATCATCCAATTTATAATCGTAATCTTCGTATAACTTGTTAAACCTGTCCAGTTCAATTTCATTTCCAGGATAAAGAAACCCGGTTGAACTTAACCAACTATCCAACTGTTCAATTTCTATAAGTTCTATTTTCTTAGGCTTGGCCATTCAAAATATCTAAATAGTTCGTAACGTGTTTATGTGCATCTCCGTAATAAGTATTCACGGATTTTTGGGTCAACGAGAGCTTTTCCCTAAGTAGCTTCGTAATGGTTCTGGGTACTTTTTTGCCTTGCTTCCGATAAGCTCGGTACGTAAAATAAATGATTCGATGTTTTTCAGATAATTGTGTAAGTGCCCTTTCTATGGTTTTAAGTTTCGCAACAACCACTCTTTTTGCCTCAGCATCGTCAGGCATTTCAAACTTTGCTAATAATTCGTCAGCATTTGTAACTAGACTTAAATCTTCTTCTTCAATAGGTTCTGCACAAGTGTTCCGCTCGCCATATTTTATTATTTGGGTGTATAAAATTGGATACATCCAAATGAGTATGCCCTTATCCAAATCTTTTGCCTTGGATTTGTTCTTATCAAAAGTGGGATACTTCCAAACCCTGGCAAATGTACAATGCGCTATCTCAAGAGCCACCACCTCATTATACCCATACTTGTTGCAATAAATCTCAGACTTACGCTTCAAATCTTTCTCAAATCTAAAACAGAATTGTACGAAAGCTTCCTGTGCCTCTTTAGGATATTCATCCTTAAAAGAAATATAATCGAGCAGTTCATCGCTCGGCAAATTTTCAAAATCTATGTCTTTATTAGTTTCTGTTTTCATTTATATACCAAAACGGATATATCCTATAAGGTATATGAGTGTGAGGCACCCACCACAACCTAAATATTAACATTAAAAAATTGGGGATTAATAACCAAGGGATTGCCAAATATAAAGAAAATCCCTACTAAAATTAAATACTGTGGCAAAAGATGTATCAGGTAAAAAATTCAACAGAATTCCTGAACACAAGAGAAAAGTAGGTGGCAAGACCATTACTGTCAAAGAGCACATCAGAAGCAATCGCAAAGACAGTAAAGGAAAGTAACGAGCGGAACTCCACAGCTCTGAATGGAGAGAATTTAAAAAGTCAGTCAATTTGTCATAATATATGCTCAAATCTGATTGGTGCAATAATTGCAAATAAAATGTTAAAAAATTATGAGTTTGGATAAAAGTAATTACCTGGCCGAAGTATTAGACACCCACAAAATGTCACATATTTCATCTCTACTGGATAAGTATAGAGAAAAAAGAAAAGAGATAAAGGAAGCAATTGAAGGCAAGTATGGAATTGACATATATAGCCCGTTAAACTCTGGTTCTTACGCCAAGCATACGGCGATAAATACAAAGTTCGATTTGGACGTCGCAATTCCTTTTAAAAAAGATTCTTTTTCTACCCTCGAAGAAATGTTCGAGGATATTTTTGATTTTCTGTACGAAAAATATTCTTCTGAAGCTACCGTCAGAAAACAAAAGGTATCAATTGGTATTGAGTTTTTTGCCGATGAAGATGGCGATGTTGTAAGTGTCGATATTGTACCTGGGCGAGAATTAAACAAAGACCAGTATTATGACGACTATAAACTGAATCTATATGTAAATTCTAAATATGGTCTTATTTCTGAAAAGACTTACCTCCAAACCAATATCAAGGCCCAAATAGACCATATTAAAAATAAGGAAAATGAAAGGAAAATAATAAGGCTCTTAAAAATATGGAAGTCTTCAAATAATGAGGATTATAAATCTTTTCTGTTTGAACTTATCACCATTAAGGCTTTTGAAAAAGAAAACATCATCGGAAATCTATGGGAAAAATTAAAAGCTGTAATGAAATACATAAGGGATAACATAACCAAAGATGATTTTTCGCTTAAGGACCCAGGAAATAGTGGCAATGATGTTGCCGATACGCTTGAGTCTTGGCAAAAGGAAAATCTATCCAACAAAATGAATAATATGCTTGATAGAATCGACGAGAATGAAGATAACTTAAAAGTATATTTTCCGATCAATGAGGCCTTTGAAGAGGAAGAAGACGAGAATAAAGGTGGTTATGGTGTAAAAGAAGGAGCTAGTACCTTTTCGATTCCAACTCAAAATCAGCGATTTGGTTAATGAAACAAAGCAGAATCAAAAGAGTTGAAAAAACCATTGAGACCATTCCGTATGTTTCAATTGTGGAGGCATTTTCTGAAAATGACACTAATATCGAAGGTGTTATATCTATAAACCTTGAAGGTCTAGATTCACCACTAGAATTCAATGTTGCAATTTACCCACAGTACCCTTTTAAAAGTCACGAATCAGAAACGATAAAATTCTTCAATGCTGATTTATTGGAGTATAATCACGTTATGGGAGATGGAGTGATATGCATTCATACATCAAGTAGTCCTATTATTGAGAAGAAGTTACTAATAGATTTTGAGTCCCTTAAAAACTGGATTATAAAATATTATCTGAATAAAGATAATGACAACCATTATGAACATCTGATAGTTCCAGAATCTACTGTTAACAATGAAATATATGCATTTTCATTTACTGAAGTTGACTACAAATTTTCAAAAGGGGAATATGGCTTTGTAAACTTAACATTCCTATCAACGGGAAAGTACCGCGAAACAAAAATAAACAACTACATAACCCAAGGTTTTGTAAATGCTTTTGGAGACAACCTTGCCTTCTGTAAATGGAATGAGGCTTATAAAAAAAGTGAAAATTACAGTCACGGAATTTTCGTCTTCTTGGAAGAAGCGCCTGCAAAGCACAAAAGATTTATACTCACAGACTGGCTAGACTTTTCAGAATTACTAAGCGATGAATTTTTAAAGTTTCTTCATAATTGCGAGAAAGAATATCTCAAGAAGAAGAGAAAAGGACAATATATACCACTTTACTTGGGGTATAAAATTTCAGACACCGAAATTCATTGGCAAGCAGCGATGATTGAAATCGGAAACTTCCCAATCGCTGGAGTCAAGGAAAATCAAAAATGGTACAGTTGTTTATTAGAGCAAGAAGCCAAGTGGGCGCTTACTAGAAATGCATCTTATAAATATTTTTTTGGGAGAGGTAAGTTTACCGATGCAATAGCTGATAAAAAGATTTTAATAATTGGATTAGGTGCAATTGGGAGTATTGTTGCTAAAACATTAGTAAGATGTGGGTGCAAGAAAATTGATTTAACGGATTATGATAGAAAAGAACCTGAAAATATATGTCGCTCAGAATATGAGTTTTTGCCAGGAGTATCACATAAAGTCGAAGAGCTAAGCAATCATCTTTATCACGTTTCACCATTTGTTCACATAAACCACATTAATCAAACATATTTTGAAATAGTCTCAAAAGCTTTATTTGATGAGCCAAAAGCAAAAAAAGAGCTGGAGGACTTCTTGAATTCATATGATATCATTTTTGATTGTTCAACGGATAACGATTTAATGTACATTTTAAATTCTCTGTCTTTGAATAATGAATTGATAAATCTTTCTGTCACAAACCACTCTAAGGATTTGGTATGTGCATTTTATCCTAACATTTACAACTTTGTAACAAATCAGTTTTCGAAAGTACTAGAAAATGATATTAAAGATTTGTACAATCCCACAGGTTGCTGGAGCCCTACATTTAAAGCGTCATATAATGACATCAGCTCTCTAGTTCAATATGCCTTAAAACAGATAAACCTAATTTTCGAAGAAAAATCGAAGAGGAACAACTTTGTAATATCTAGCGATATTGAAGACGGCTATCAATTAAAACTAAAGCAATATTGATATTTTTCAACCAACATAAAAATGTAAAAGTGGTGTTTCCGGACCACCTACTTCAGGAAATTGGAGTTTATGGAACCAAATCATACCCCAAAGAATTTGGAGGAATTTTAATTGGAGAATACACAGAAGATTTTAAGACATTAAATGTAAGAGATACAATCCTGCCCAAAAAGTACAAAGGCGAACGAAATAGTTTTGAAAGAAGTATAACGGGCTTGGTTGAATATCTCAAAAGAATCTACCACTCAAACCCCAGTCAATATTATGTTGGTGAGTGGCACACTCATCCTGACGGCTCAACTCATTACAGCAATACAGATTTGAATTCAATGATAGAGATTGTTGATTGCAGAACCGTTAATATCAAAAACCCTGTGCTACTAATTTTGAGCGTTAATCAGTCAAAAGTGGAAGATTTCACCCTGTACCTATATGACAATAAAAAACTTCTAAAATATGAATAAAATGGACCTAAAGTCATTGTTTTCTGGTCTTCAGAATCAAATGACAACCCAACTGAATACGAATAGAGACTTTATTTTGCATCCAGGTTCGAAAGGAGACGCATTGGAAAATGCTTGGATAGAGTGGTTGCAAAAGTACCTGCCGAATAGGTATAGTGTAGATAAAGCCATAGTTATTGATTCTGATGGATACACAAGTCATCAAATGGATATCGTAATCTATGATAATTGGTACACACCTTTTATTTTTTCACAAAACGGATTTCATTATATACCAGCCGAAGGTGTTTATGCAGTCTTTGAGGTAAAGCCAGATATTCAAGGAAACGTTGCAGAGAAAACTTACATTGAATACGCAGCAGAAAAAATCGAAAGTGTGAGAAAGCTAAAAAGAACTAGCACTAATATGATTAATTCTGGAAGAAGGTATGACCCGCGACCATTGACAAAAATTGTGGGAGGTATTCTAGCAAGCACAAATACATTTACCCATTCCAATAATACCACAATAAAATCTCATCTTAGAAAGCATACAGGCTTAAAAGGTATTGACTTGGGGTGTATAGCAGATTATGGCTCTTTTGTCGTTGACTATGAACCCAATAAAGAGATTAAAGAGCTAGGCAACGACAAATTTGTAGAATACTATGAAAACAGAAGTGTCAAGGAAATTCGTTTTAGCAAATCAGAAAATTCCTTGATTACATTTTTTTTACAGCTAACTAGATATCTACAGCAAGCAATTGGAACTGTACCCGCAATTGATTTAAAAGTTTATTTGAATAAAATAGGAGAAAAATTAGATGAAGAAATCTGATAAAGAAACAATCGAAACAGGTGCTCTAGTTGGTGGTATTTTAGGAATGATTATCAATATTTCTGAGCAAAACAAGGGAAAACAGCTCAATCCCAATAAGAACTTCGATTTTCAATCTTTAGTAATAGCTGGTGCCATAGGCGCCATTATTGGAATCGCGAGTTTTAAATTAATTAAATTCTTTTCTACAGTTTTTCGTACCAAAAAAGAGATTTTAAATAATGCCGATGAAATAAGTTATCTGGGGTCAGTTTTAAAGTCTTATCAACCGGATGAAATAGATTCTCTTGTACTATTAAAAGGAAAGAAAATTAGAAATGCAATAAATCGAAAGTTTGATTCAGATTTGTTGGGAAGAGCCAGCTATCAAGGCTCTGTAGAGCAAGGCACGGCATTAAGCGGGTTGTCAGATTTGGATATTCTTGTAAAATTCAAAAAGACAAGTTTTCACAACGAACGTGAAATGTTCGATGCAATCCATGATTTTTTCAAATATGAGTTCAAAGATGATGATTTGTTAAAAGTCCGTGAACAGAAGGTATCAATCGGTTTGACTTTTAACATTGATGGATACAGAGAAACGATAGACATTGTACCTGCATTGAGAACTGATTTTATTCGTGGTAAGAATGATTATAATTTATTCAAGAATCCTAAACTCGTTGATGGTAGTAAAAAAATAAAAATGAACCCCTATAAACAGAGAGACTTCGGCAATTATGAAGAACACAAAAAAGATGTCATAGGACTAATTAAAGTTTTAAGAGCTAAAGAAGAATTACCTCTGAAATCATTTTTAATAAAAGAGCTAACAAAAAAGGCATTCGATAGAGGTAATATCCCAAGAGGATTGAACGATAAGTTAATAATGACTCTAAAATATATAAGAGATAATATAAAAACTATCAAACTAAAATCACCTGACAACCCGTGGGTTTCTCTTTCGGATACAATTACGGCTCAAGAAAAAGAGAGAATTTATAAAGCACTTGATAAAGTACTTGTTTTAATTCAAGAAGATAAGGACTATGTTCTTGAGTATTTTCCAGAAAAGTCATTGTAATAATATTGTCTCTATTTGAGCTTGATAATGAACTGATACAATGCAATTACAATTTCCTTTAAGTTTTTTATAAGCTCAACATAAAAATTTTTCATCACTTTAGTTTTTTGGAGTTTAACCCACTTAAAATAGACAGCGCAATCGCTAAGACATTTTCTTCCTCAGAAAGATGGCGAGCTTCATCCCCATTACTCAAAAACCCAAATTCCAAAAGCATCGAAGGCATTGAATCCACTGTTTCCCGAAGCACTTGAAAATTGGCAAACTTTACGCCCCTACTCTCAAAGCCCAACTTCTCGTTGAGATTAGATTGTAACTGAAAGGCAAGCCAAACTGATTCATCTGAAAACTTGGAATCTTGATGGGCCACAAACACTTCCACACCTCTTGCATCAGAATTATTAGAATGATTACAATGCAAAGACAAAAACAAATCCGCTTTTAAAGCTTTGGCCAGTTTGGTTCTATCGGACAATGAAACCAACGTATCATTGTATCGGGTCAAATAGATTTCCAAAGGCGAATTGGCTTTTTCATTGAGCCACAAAATGGCGTCAGCGATATTGAGCACGACCTCCTTTTCCCTTACCGAATTTTGACCCACGGCACCGGAATCATTTCCGCCGTGGCCAGGGTCAATCATAACTCTCTTTTTTACATCCAAATCCTGACCCAAAAAGATGCAACTTTTGAGAAGCAAAATCACCAAACTGACGTTTTTGAGCCACTTTTTCATTTTAGGTTTTTGAGTTATTAACAATAGGCTTCCAAATTTTCATAGCATTTGACATCAAATACTATCAAAATAATTCATCCTAAATCAAACAATATTTTATCCACAAATATCTGATTATCAGTTATTTGAACTATAAATCTACATAAATTTTTCATAACGAAAATGAACCAAAAATTTAAACCCATTCGTTATGAAAAAAACGCTCTATCTGGCGACATTTCTTTCGCTCTTTTCAACTTCATTATTTGCACAAATCGGTGGTATCGAAGATTCGGTCAATGATGTTTCCGATACCATTCGAACCATCTTCCCTATCATATTAGGGGTCATCTTCTTGATAGGCTTCCTATTTAATGCGGGACATTTCTTTGGTGAGAATGCTGACCTTAAAAAAGGGATTACCCGTGTATTGGTCTTTGTACTTATCGCAGGTGCCGTAGTTGGAATCTTTACCTACCTCATAGGCATCGTGGTTTAATATGAAGCGGTTTGAGGTCTATAGAAATATGCGGAAACGGGCAGTCATTTTTGGCCTGCCCATTTCCCTGTTTGCCTTGATGATTGTATCCATCCTGGCGTCTCTGCTCATTATCATCTTCTCGTTCAGCTTTGGCATCATCATCGGCCTGATGGTATGCAACGGTGGTCTCTATGTCATTCTATTGCGAATAGCGAACTATCCACAGCTGTTTCAAATGGGCAATCCCTTTCCAAAAATCATCAGTAACAAACGTAACTCCGGATTTACTTATGAATAAAATCAACCTTTCGGCATACCGACCCATCGTTGATATTCAGGATAATATCGTGTTTGCCAATAACGGCAATGTGGTAGTATGCTACAAAGGTGAGCTTCCTGAAATCTATTCCTTGTCTGAAAAGGATTATGAGGACATCCACGGTGCCTGGTTTCAAGCCCTGAAATCATTGCCTGTTGGAACGGTTGTACATAAACAGGATATCTACTTGAAGAAATCCTATTCTTCGGCCGCACTCCCAAATGACACCTTTTTGGAGAAAGCCACCCATCAACATTTTAAGGGAAGGCAATACATTGAGCATTCGTGCTACCTGTTTTTCATCCTGACCAAAAACAAGGTGCTCAACAATGCGAAATACGTCAATCCCTTCCGCAAGGTTTCCAAGAGTATCATTCAGGATTATGATGAAAACATCAAAGGCTTTGTCGGTTCGGTAAGCGATTCCATAGCCTTTATAAACAATAGCCGAAAGATGCGGTTTGTTTCGCTTAAAGCGAAAGAAATAGAAGACCTGACCATGGCCTATTTCAACGGGTTCAATGAAGATATAGATACCGATGTCATTCTCGGTAAAAATGACATTTACATAGGGGAAAACCATTTTGATGCCCTGGCCGTCAACAGCGAACTGTGCTTTGGCGAAAGTGTACAGAGTAGCAAGACCAATGAGAAATTCACTTCTGACGATTTTGTATTTCATCAAGGGTTTATTGATGGCTTGGGGCTAACCCTAAACGAGAACCACATTGTCAACCAGATTCTCTATCTCGACGACAAACAAAAGTGGCGTAAACAGCTTGACAAGAAAGTTGAAGAGCTGAACAAGAGTTCAAACTTCGGGTCGCAGAATAAGGTAATATTGGGTAAAATCCAACACATTCTTGACCAAATCAATGCCGATGACAATGCACGGGTAATCCGTGGCCATTTGAACGTGGTGTATTGGGCGAAGGACAGTAGAAATCTGGATAAGATTACCTCAAAAATCAAAACGGAGTTCAAGGAGCTGGACATCGTACCCTATTACCCAAGAGGTACCGAACGGAAGAATTATATACTGAATAGCTTTTTCTGTTTCTCTTCCAATTTCTCGAACAATGATTTATACGTCACGGATTTGAAACACGCCCTGTGCCTGTTCATCAACAATAGTAACTACAATTCTGACGATACCGGAATCATCTTTAACGACCGTGAGCATAACATACCCGTACTGAAGGATGTTTGGGATGAACAAAAGAAACGCATCAAAGCACGGAACTTTGCCATTTTTGCACCTACGGGTGAGGGCAAATCCTTTTTGGCCAATAATATTCTACGTCAATATTTTGAAAGCGGTGTCCGCTTGGTCATCATCGACTTGGGTGGGTCGTACACCAAATTTGCGCAGCTCTATCCTGAAAAGTACACCGTGCTTCGCTATGAGAGCGGAAAGAATCTGGGCATCAATCCATTTTTTATCAGTAACCGCAACGATTTGACCCCAGAACGGCTGGAGGATTTATCCGTATTTCTCTTTGAACTGTTTGCTTCGGATTTAAAGGTCACCAAGGCACAATCGGTTTCGGTCAAAAAGATGTTGCGCCATTATTACAACAGCATTGCGGACAGTCATTCGCTTGAAGGTTTTTACAACTTTATAGAAAGGCATCAGGAAAGCATTCTGAGCGACCTGAAAATCCATCCCGACTACTTTAATGTCACGAGCTTTTTGCACGTGATGTCCGAGTATGTCGGTGATGGTCTATACAGCTTCCTGTTTGAGGTAAGCGAAGACCAGACGTATAAAATTGAGGACAAACGCTTGATTGTCTTTGAGCTGGATGAAGTGAAGGATAACAAGGAAATCCTTTCCGTTATGCTCAAGCTCATCAAATCGGCCATCCAAAGAACCATTTGGCGTAACCGAGCCGAAAAGGGCATCATCCTTTTTGATGAGTTTGCGAAGCAACTGAAGTTTGAGAACGTACTGGAAAGCGTGGAATTCTATTACCAGGCTATTCGGAAACAGAACGGTGCCATCGGTATCATCTTGCAATCCATCAATCAACTTCCTAACAACTCCACTTCGGCAAGCATCCTTGAAAATACCCAAGTCATTTACAGTCTAAACAATGAAAAAGGCTATGACGAGCTGGTCAAGCGCCTTAACCTGTCCAGCCACGACTTGAACCAATTGAAATCCATCAAAAATAATTTTGTTGGTTCCCGCATCTACACTGAGTTGCTTATCAAAATCGGAAAGGAAAGTAACATTTTCCGCTTGGAAGTTCCGAAGGAAGTCTATGCGGCCTATCTCACCGACGGCAAAGAGAACGAGCAAATAATGAAGCTCTACAATGAGCATCAAGATATGGAAAAAGCAATCATTCAATTCACATCTAAAACCCAATAATTATGCGAACAAAAATCAAAACAATCTTATTCGGACTTTTCTTGGCGGTTACAATTCTACTGCCTTCTGGCGCCAATGCCCAAGGGATGCCAGTTTATGACAATACCAATTTTATAAGCCTCGTAAAACAGCTTATAGAATCTGGCAAGCAAACGGCCGAGATGATTAAATCAGTAAAATTTCTGAAGGATGCCAAAGACGCCATAGAGAAGGTATCCAGCGTTGTTCAACAGTTAAGGGCTGTGGAGGAAATCGGGCGCAATAACCAGCGGCTCATTCAAGTGATGCAAAACGATATGCGAGACATATTGAACTCGCCCTACATCAAACCCGAGGAAGTCGTGCGGGTCACGGAATCCTTTGAAGCCCTTGTTCAAAATTCTTTGGATACGATGGATTTCATTGATGAAATACTATCGAGCGATTACCTGAAAATGAGTGATGCCGAGCGCGCAGAAATCCTCAAAAGGAAAGAAGCGGAATCCAACGAAATGGTATCGAGTATCAATCTCAGAACGAAGCGTTATCGTGACATTATTTCTTTCAGAAAAATGCAGGATAAGGTCAATAACCGCGAAACGGCGTACTAACCAATGTCTTTCGGACTGGAATATATAGACACGGTCTTTCAGACCATACAGAACAGCAGCTTCTCGCAGTACATCATTGCGGGAATGAAGACGCTTGCAGTACTGTTCTTTCTGGTCAACATACTCAAAAAATACAACGAAGGGGTTGCGAATAAAGATGGCTACACTTGGGGGTTGAGTCCAGGGGAACTGGCAAAGAATTTTGCCATCGTTCTCCTAGTTATCTTTTCGACGCAAGTCTTGGGATTCTTCGATGCAATTTTAGTTTCCATCGAAGCACAGTACCGCGGTACGGCACCGGCATTACTGCCCCTGCAATTGCAGGATGTTCCCATTGAGGAGGAAGTAAGTATTATCGAAGTAGCCCAGGCCGCAATGTCTTTATTGTACGAGGCTTTGGTTACTCCCCTGTTTGGATTTAAAATCTTTGCCTTTATCCTCGGTGTGATTCTTTGGCTTTTGGACTTGTTCATCTATCCCCTGTTCTTGGCCGAGCGGTTTTTTCTTTTGGGAATAATGCAGGCGTTTTTCCCTTTGGTTATCAGTTTGGCCGTTTTTGAAAAGTTCCGTTCGTTGGCCTATACCTTTTTTAAGTTGTATGCCGCCGTGTATATGTTGGTGCCGGCATTCTTCTTGGTCAACATTTTTGTGAATGCGCTCTATACGGAACTCAACACCAACTTTTGGACATCGCTTTTTGGGACCGACACAGGGCAAGGCTTTTTTGCACCAGTGGTTCAATTGGGCTCTGTCGGATTCATCGTTTTCCTGAAATTCAAACTGTATCGTCGTGCCACTTCTTTTACACTCAGACTTTTTACCAATTGATTATGAAAACACCTTACAAAAACATTTACAACGTCCTCAAACTGAATCGATTTATCGTTTTGGCCGTTGTGGTCTGTTCCCTTTTGTCCAGTAGTTTTTCTATTTGGATGGCCTTCCAGACCAAAAAGGATGCACTTAATAGCGCCTTTGCCATCAATACCGACGGCACCATCATTCCTCTGAAGCTCGTCACCCAGAAGGAAAATTTTAAGGTGGAGGCGTTAGCGCACTTGGAACTGTTCCATACCTATTTCTATAACATCGATGCCAGCAATTACGAACGAAATCTGAAAAAGGCACTTTGGCTGGGCAACAGTTCTGTGGATAACCTGTACCGCCAGAAGAAAGCCGATGGTGTTTACAATCGACTGTTACAGTATTCCTTGGTTCAGAAAGTGCTGAGCATTGAATCTCAGGTAGAGCAACAAAACGACACTTATGTCTTTAGGACGGTCACCATTTTTGAAATCAACCGCGGTTCGGTTATTGATACCTACGAACTCGTTTCCTCGGGGAATTTGATACTGGTGGATAGGAACTTCCCCAACAATCCGCACGGATTGTTAATCACCAATTATTTCGAGAACACTTTAAAAAAGATTAACGATGAAAGTTGAAAAGAATAAAATCATTTTTGCAGCGGTTCTTGCCGTCATTTTCCTGTTTCTCATTGCTTATTCGGTAATGCTGATAGACGATGAGGAAGCTGGTACGGATACCCTGCAACAGACCTTGATTCCAGAATTGGAGGAAGACCAAAAAGAATACGATTCTAAACTGGATGCCATCAACGACCTAAAGGAGGTACGAGAGAGTACTGCGCCAAGCATCTATGATGAAAAACTGTTGGACTCTACAGGGCTGTACAATCCCGATTTACCTGAACAGCGGAAGCAACAAATTGTGGATAGCATCTATAAGGCGAACAGAATCCAATATTCAGAGAGAAGCAAAAGACGAGCCAATAGAAGACCAAACATTGCAATGGAAGCGGAAGCTTTGGATACGACGGTCTCTCAAAAGAAGCAACAAATCGAAGCTCAAGAAATCGGACTGGAACATCAGTTGTTCTTTGCCGCTTCGCCAAAGGTCAACGAATTGGCAATTATTGGAAACACCGATGAAACAATTTACGTCGTTGTCGATGGCAATCAGGTGGTAAAAACCAATAGCCGTCTTCGAATGCGATTGACCAAGACAGCCCAAATCAATGGCAATTTGATACCCAAGAACACTCCCGTCTTTGGTTTTATCAGCTTTCAGCCTAATCGTGCTTTGATTTCTATAGAAAATATCAACCATCATCCCACCAAACTCAAGGCATTCGATTTACAGGATGGCTCTGAGGGAATTTATGTTGAAAACAACTTTCGTGCAGAAGCCAGCCGTGAAGTTCTCGATGATATTATCCAAGACGTAAACGTACCTGGAGTACCACAAGTGAGCGGTATCGGTCAAGTGCTTCGCCGCAGTAATCGAAATGTAAAGGTTACGGTGGTCAACAACTACAAACTCATCCTTAAAGCCGATTATCGGCAATAAACTATTTCACTATGAAAAAATTCTTTTTTACGGCAATGTTATTTTGTTCACTACAATTATTTGCCCAGTACCGTCTCGATACCATTTACGCCAACGACACCAAAAATGTTGCGCTGTTTTTCCCGGAACCTATCCGTCAAGGAATCACAGGTTCGGACAATTTTGTATTCACTTTTAATAGGGAAAAAGAACAGCACTTGGGACTGCTTCAAGCCAAGCCTGGCAAAGAAAGTAATCTACTGGTAATCAACAAAAATGGGGCTATTTTTTCGTATATTGTAAAGTATAGTGCGGAGCTCTCGAAACTGAATTATTTCATTTCTGAATCGAGTAGTATCGGTAATGAAAACAGGGCTGGGACAGACGAAATTGATACGGATTACAGCAATGAAGTACCACTGAATAAAAGCCATTATTACGAACGGTTTTCCACTTATCTTTTGAATCGCAAAACATACGGTCATCTGAAAAGAAAACGCAGTAACGGTGTTGTTTTGAGCCTTGAAAACATAGTTTTCGATAAACAGGAATTGTACGTAGTTGTCAAAATCAAAAACAATAGTTCAATGGATTATGATGTGAACTTTTTAAACTTATCCATTGAAACTCGACAAAAAGGCAAAAGGAAGTCGTTGCAACGTATCTATAAAGAACCGGTTTATAAACATCAGCTGCCTTCCAAAATAAGAGAAGGCGCTTTGGAAAGATTGGTTTATGTGTTGCCCAAGTTTTCGATATCCAATGAAAGGCGTGTGGTGTTGGAGTTAAACGAAAACAACGGCGAAAGGAATATTAGATTGAAAATACCACACCGATTGATGAACAACCCAAATTAGATAGGATTATGAAGCAATTTATGATTTGTGCGATGGTGATACTCTTTGTTTCCTGCGGTGAACAAGAATCCCTTACGCCTTCGGAAACTGGCAAGAAAGTAGCGCAAAGCTTTTTCAATAAAGATGAATCCGCTTTAAAGAAGCATACCACAGAAGATGGCTATGCCAGTTTGGTTACCGTTCAAAGTATGATGCAAACCTCAGATAAGGACATCACCGTTGAAATCTTGGACGAAGTTATTGAAGGAGAAACCGCTTGGGTAAAATACACAACCTCATTTGATAACAGACCGGGAATATTTAAACTGGTACAAGTTGATGGTCAGTGGAAGGTAACGAGTAAAGGACCAAAGGAACGTGGGCCTTTTTGAAACATTATTTATTTGCAGTTGAACTCAGCTGCTAATTCTCAAAAACATCAATACCTCTTGCTTTTTTGGGGGGCTTAATTTTGAGTAATTCGGCAATTGTGGGCACTACATCCAAAGCACTTATAGAACTTAATCTCCTATTTGGTACATCAGGCCCAATAGCATAAAAAATGGCGTGCATTTTTCTTCTGGTTCCCAGATTACCATGAACACCAAGTCCGGTTTCATTCATAAAACCAGAACTCAGAAATTGCTGTACTTTCTTATCTAGATGCGAATAGGAATCTTTGTTAAAAGAGTTAGGAACAATGAAAGGTATCCCGGAAACTAGTTTAGATGAAACAGACCAACCTATTCGTGCACTAACAAATACATCCCCAGATCTATTTGGATGGTCTATTTGAATTTTTTTGAGTTCAGAAGATTTTAAAACGGTTTGAAAAACAGGTAATTCGGTTACTGGATCCTTGAGTTCTTTACAGATTTTTACGATTTTATCTATATGTTTGGAAAGTTCTTTTTTGGGAATAACACCGTTTTTCTGTCTACCCTTTACGTTTACATATATATGAGCTGCTGGGCCGGTGCTATAGGCCCTTGCTTCAACTTTATCTCCTTTTACAATTATTCCATAATCTTCTAAAAACTTATTTATAAGTACAATGGAATGGATAGGAGCCATTCCGTGGTCCGAAACAATTATAAAATTAACATCTTCAGGCGCAGCTTGCATAAGTTCACTTAGTAAACTATCTATTGTTTGATAAGCCCAAAATATATAACGTTCATATCGTTCGCGCCTATCTCCGTTTTCCATGGCATAATCCAATTGGCGCTCATCTTTTAAAAGAAAACGGTGCTGTACGTCATCTATAAGCGTAAAGTAGCCGCTCAGCAAATCCCAATTCTCTTCCTTTATATTGGATAAAATTAGTTTTTGGTAGTATTTGGCCAAGCGTTCAGCTTGGTTGAACCACATCTGCTCGGTAATCAACCCTTTGCTAAGCTTAATATTATCTTGCTCACAGGGCCAAATACCAACCTCATTATCCATTTTCTCTTTAAAGGTTATTGGGCTGGAAGGGTTAAAGCCAATTGCTCCGAGATAAACCTTGGATTCTCCTGTTCTTGGATTCAAATCCATGATATAGGACCAACTAGCAACTTTTTGTTCTCCTACTTCAAAAGTCATTTCTGACCATTCATTTGTTTTTAGTTTGCCAATATATCCGTTGTCAATATTTTCATCAAGGTCAACCAAAATCGTATCATAATTAGTAATTCCATCAAAAGTGCTATCAGCGAGAAAATAGAAAACTGGAATTTCACCACCTTTAAAAAGCTTAAAAAAGGCCCTGCTTGTTGAACTAAGTTTACCTACGTACTCAAAGTCTGGTACATGGACAGCTGTACGGGTTTGGGAAATAGTTAAATCAGACACTACGGAATTGGCCATTTTTTTTCCATACCCAAAGGTTCTAGTGCCTCTTCTGTCAGGAGTGGTGTTGTCCTGTCCTACTGCATTTATATTGGTAACGTTTTTACCTTGTCGCATAGCTGCATTCCAGATAGTTTCAGTTTCCAAGGAAGCTGAAAATCCTGATGTACCCCTAGGTGATTTTATTTCTTCACCAGGCATTAGGATATTATTGCCAACAACACCATGTACATTTGGATGAACTCCCGTAAATAGAGAGATATGTGAAACAGCTGTTGCACTAATGCTGACCGGTATCATATTAAGGGCATACGCACCTTTTCTCTTCATTTTAGAGAAGGCTCCATTTTCTGGTAAAGCTTTGTGTTTTAGTAAATCATCAAGTATCCAGTCCGCAGCACCATCAACAGATATTAGAACAACTTTTGTCTTTTGTTTTGGGTTTTGTCCAAAGGTGGACATACTGATAAGTATCAATAGAAAACAGTATATGGTCGAAGTGTAAATTCGTGATTTCATGTCATTACTTTTATGGACGCTAAAATCAAATCTAAACCTCTCTACATACCTATCATTTACATTTTTATTTATATCATTTTGCTATTTGATCTATAATCCAATGGGGATATTCCTGACAATCTTTGAAAAAAACGGGATAAATTATTAGGCTCACTGAAATTTAGGTCAGAAGCAATTTCGGTAATTGATTTTGTGGTAAAGACCAGTTCATTTTTAATTTCTATAAGTAGCCGCTGTTGAATTATTTCCTTTGTTGTAGCACCAAATTGTTTCTTTACCAATCTATTCAATATACTTCTTTCAATATTCAAAAGATTAGCGTAATCATTAACCAAATGCAATGTCCTTATATTCTTTTCCAATAAGTCTTTGAAACTATAGACCATAGAGTCTGTGTAAGTAGATAATCCAATATCATAAAAATCAGAATACTGTCGGTTTAATCTTGTAAGGACAAAGTATAATAGTGAACGAATAATATGGCGACTATCTTCCCTAAAATTTTCAATTTCCTTAGTTATTAATTCTAAACTGTCCGCGATGATATTATATTCAGTTTGGTCTATTTGGAAGAATTGCGGATGTATGGCGTTGTAAAAAAAGTGTAGTTTGTAAACAAAAAGTTTGTCTAAGAAAAAATCGGCAAAAAAATCATCTTTAAATACTAAGTGATACCCCTCACCATCCAAAATAGCATTTGTTTTCCTCTGATTTGGTGAACTGCAAAGTATAGTAAAAGGTTTTAAAGCAGCATTAAACCCATTAATGTTTATGTGACCAGTACTATTCTTTAAAAACATAATCTCAAAAAAATCTATGGTATGTAGTTGATGTTCAAAATAATCCGCAGGACGACCATCTAAGGGATGTAAATCCATTGCTAAATCATAGCCGTATTTTTTTTCATCAAATTTGAATTTGCGCATTGATTTTTTGATATTAGAATGATTATTCCGATTCAAATTTATAATATAGATAGAATAAAGAGTCCGCGGCCTTCCCCAAAATTGACCTCCTCCCTTGTTTAGGTACTAGTCATGATCAAAGAATCTGAGGTATGTTTATTGAAAAATGGACTTTACTTCTTGATATACATTGTCAAAGTTCTTCTTAATCTCAACATTTGAAAACTCTTCTTTTTTCTCAAGAAGTAATTTTTTGATTTTAGGTAGGATGAACTGTACTTTTTTATCTCTCCCATCCGCAAAAGTGACGAACTCACCCTGCTTTAACCTAAAGAAAATATCAGCACGTCTCTTAGAAACTTCCCTTTCACCTTTAGTAATTCGGGTATCGGTTTTAAAGATATTTACAGCTTTTCTCACGCTTTTAGTGGGTTCTTGATAATTTCTAAAAAGCGCTCATAATATTTAGCGGTGTCTGGGTCGTTGACTTTACCAAAAAACTGATAGGATAGGTTACTCAAAATTGCTTTCCTGGCCTAATCACAATACATCATATCATTTTTGGGTTTAATCGCGCATTGATCTCAATAAAAGAAGTGTTCCCAAAACTGTAAATAGAATTCCTGATACTATCGGTTGTTGAAGATCGTTGTCGTTGGTCTGTAAGATATACCTTGGAAGTGCAATCAAAGCTGAACCTTTCAACAAAAAAAGAACACCCAATATGGTCACCACTATTTCCAAAAAGTTCTTCCAGTAAAAATGAAATGCAAGAATAACAGCTCCGATAAAAAAATGAACCATCCCCGATAGATTTACCAGTATCGGTTCCAAATTCTGGGTAGCCACCATATTTTCATAAAACTCACCTGAAAAAAAGAACCCAACTCCGGTAACCAAAAGGTACGCAGCGAGTATTCGAGCCAAGATTTTTGTCTTATTTTCTCTTTCCAACATCATGTTACTGCTGAATTTGATTTAGCTTGTTCTTATGTATCAAACCTTCGAAACCAATTTCCTTCAAATAGTCTGCCCGTGAGTCTTTGAAATGATCAATATTTTTCAGGGTATCCAATATTTCATATTTAAACCCCTTCCTTGGATAGGCCTCCAGCACTTTTTTAAGCTCCTTTTTGGGCACGCATCGCCTTTTGTTGCCAATAACATCCAAGGTGGCCCCATAGGACAATAACTTGGTCTCATTATCCTGTTCTTCAGATATTTCTGGGTTGAGATGCATTGAAATTGCATTGAAGATTTTCTTGGACGCTTCTTCTTCCATGCCAATTTCATTTGTGAATTGCTCCGCTCTTCTCGCTCCAACGACGGCAAAGCAACAATTACAGGACTCCTTTTTATATTGATCCGTCAAACCCAAATCGTGAAGAAGTGAACTGATATACAGGTGTTCACTGTCCACCTTCAGTTGTAAATATTGTCCAATTAGGGCACCAAAATAATAAGTGCGATAACAGTGATTCAACAGCATGGGATTGTAGACCGCGTTAGCATAGTCCTCGGCATGTTTTGCGAACAAAGAATCTGGAACCACAATATCATTAAAATCTACTTTGGAAAGTCTTTTTTTGTTCAATAAAAGGGAAGTAGACAAAAAGAGTTTCAATTGATACAACTGACTTTTTATTATCATCAATTGAATCGCGCGCTTATCCGATTTCGTCAAAGACGAATCTGTCGATTTTGCCCAATCATACGTTCCTATTTCTGTCATACTTCCTTTTATCGTCACCAACCAATAATCTACTTTTTACTTGATAACATTACATCCAGCTCCCAACGTTTCTGCTTCATTGCATTTATTGCGAAAGCTGCTGCCGCGGCTGCCAGTACTGAATAGTCGAATACATATTTTAGGCCTATCGAACTTGCCATTGCCATTGCGAACAATACCAGCAACCACCCGCTGATTCTTGCTGCCAGTTCCGTTTTAAAACCTACTAAGAGGCACAGTGCCAATACTACCTCAAGAATCGTTGCAACAAATCCCAAAGTTGGAACCATCGAAGCTGGGGCATACGGATTGATTTGACCCGTGTAGGCAATAAAAGCTTCCCAATTTCCCCATGCGGAAACCTCACTCGGCCACCATCCTATTCTATCTGCTACCGCTGATAAAAACCCGACGGCCACTGCAATCCTTAAAAAGAGCTTTACAATTTGTTCTTTCATTTCAACTTCCAATTTCAAAACTGTTTTTCTTTAAGACTATAAATCACACTGGCTTCAACCCAATACACTTCACCCTTTATCACTCCTTTCCAACCACTATTGGATGGGTCGCTGAGTCTTTTGGAAAAGAAAAAATACTTACCATCCGGAGACATATAAGGACAGAAATAAATCCAATCCTTTGTAAGTGCTTCACCAAAATCATAGGATACGGGTGTTTGCCATGTATCATCTTCCCTGAAGGATATGGCAAAGCCCTTTTTGTTTATGTAAGTATCGCCAGTAATCAAAAAGCTTTCGTCTGGTGCCACATAAGTACTTCGTTGGCTCACAACTGAGTTTACTTTCTGACCTAAGTTTACCGGTGTATCAAACCTTCCATCTCCTAGATACTGAGCCCTATAAATATCGCGTTTGCCAAGACCTCCAGGTCGGTCCGAAGTAAAATACAGACTTCCATCCGCCACGACCACAGGATACGATTCTGCATATTCATCCGTTGATATTGGATATCCAACTTTCGTTGCAATCTGCCACTTGCCGTTTATCTTTTCGCTCTTATAAATATCCGGTTTGGCATTTTTAGCCCGGTCCTCTGGGCTAATCCCTAGGAAATACATAGTCTTACCATCTTGGGTAACGGAAGGGTCTATCGCGACCGATTCTCTTTTTCTATCGGCATACATTTCAATGGGCTTTGGCGAAGACCAGACACCATTAACAAGTTCTGAGTGATGAATTACAAAACGTCCATCCATAATCCTTGTAAAAAATAGCTCTGTGAACCTCGAATTGAATACTGAGTTGATTTCTATGCTCTCGGTGTTGACAATGGTAGGGGCAAACAATACTGGAGTATCACTCGGTGGTTCCTGACCTAGATAGGATACCTTCGTTCCGCAGCCCACTAAAAAAAAGGCCATTACCCAAATGGATATTAAAGAATATCTGTACCCCTTAGGTATGCTGTTTGATTTCTGCACTTGCATTAACTGCCATCTTTATATTTTTCCTTCTTTTTTTAAAGTGTTCATCTTGTTCTGGGCCATAAATAATGTAGGATCCATTTCTAAAGATTTTCTGTATAATTTGACTGCATGAGGCAAATCATCACTTCTTTCATGATACAGCCCCAAAACAAATGTTACATAGGCATCCTTGGGATATATCTCATCAAGAAGTTTTATAGTTTCTAGAGCAGTTTTCATATCCCCCTTCTTAAAATAATCCAAGTAGGCCGTTCTAATAATTTGATCAGCATCTAGATACTTCCAGTCCTTGAACTCATAAACCACTTTTTCGTGCATTTTTTTTGCCCCAGCCACGCCATCATTCTTTAGCGCCAAAATGAAATCATCTGTGGTAGGAGGAACATTTTTTCCTTGCTTCTCATAAACATTCTTCAAAAGTTCAAAAGTTCTTAGATTGGGGTTCTCCATTCTAGAAATGGCCATTTCAATGCATTTTTGAGCTTCCTCTACTTTCCCATGTTCTTCCAAGTGACTGGCCATATTTAACAACTCTCCGTTGTAAAACTCATACTTGTCCGCATCCTTAGATGCTTCCTCAAAACCCTTGTATCTGATTGCATTTAAAAATTGATTATCCAAAATCAAGCCTTCGTTTGCCACCCATTTATCATACTCCATTTCCGTGGCAACCCATCGTGCATATTTTGTTCCTTTTAGTTTGGCGACGAGATGTAAGGCCCCATCAATTCCCGCGGAAATGCCCGCAGTGGTGATTACGTTACCATTGTCCACAAACCTTACATCGTCCCTGACATCGATTTTGGGAAAATCGTCCCTTAGTGGTTCAATTGCAGTGTGGAAAGTTGTAGCAATCTTACCATCCAACAATCCTGCCTCAGCGAGAAAAAAGGCTCCAGTACATACACTGAACTGTATCTCAGCTTTAGATGCCATTTCTTTTGCCCATTGTTTTACTTTATCATTTTTAGCCTCACTTAAATCACCGCCACCTACGAAAGCAATAATATCAGGTGTAGGGATGTTTGGGTCGTCTAAACCGTAATCTGGTAATACTGTAAGCACATTCAAAGACTTCATAGGCTCCTTGGTTTCTGCAACCGTGTAGACATTAAAGCCAGCAACTGCAAAGACTTCCATTGGACCTGCAAAGTCTAAGATTTCAACATTATCCTGAAGGTATATGGCAATATTCTTTACTTCCGACTTTTTATTTTGGGCAAATGTGATAATATGCATGAGTAGAACAATAGTAAGTGGCAAGATTTTTTTCATTGTGTTTTATTTTGAGTTTAATGTTTGTTTTAGTTTCAATAGCTCTTCATTATTGGGGTATGTTTCTAAGGCCATCTGACCGACGATGTCCGCCTCCTCATAATTTTGTTGCGCTATAAGATTTTCAATTCGGACAGTTATATCCTTTAAAGTGAACAGAACCCAACTCGGATGTTTAGACTTAGTTTCTTGGTATATCTTATTTGCAGCCTGAGCCCCTTCGTTTCTAAGAACGTTTAAAAAATCCTCATAGACTGGTGGGGCCCACTTACCCATTTTTTCGAAGGAGGAGGCCAACCCATAATAAGACAATGGGCTTTTAGGATAGAAACTTAAGTTCCTTTTAAAGTACTTCATAGCTTCCTCGGGGCGGCCCTCTCTAAGTGCCAAATGGCCAGCTAAATCAAGTACCCCAAATTGGGGCTTATCGCTATTGGCCATTAAATAATCGGAAGCTTTCTCACCTAGGTCATAGGTAATCTTTCCATTTGAAATATCCCATTGGGGATATTCCATATATCTTGCGGTTCTGTTCGCCACCTCATAACCTGCAATTTTGGAGAGAGTCAGAAAAGCTCCTTCGATACCTGATGACACCCCGGCAGAAGTAACTATTTTACCCGAATCAACATATTTGACCTCTTCGACGACGTTTTCAGGCTTCAGTATCTGTTTTAAAAATGGTAAGATCTTATGATGGGAAGTCACTTTAATTCCATTGAGTCGCCCAGATTCCTCCAAAAAGAAAATACCGGAGCATACTGTTAGTACATCAGGAGATCTCTCAATTTCCTTTCCTATCCATTTTTGGGTAAGAGTGTCATTCAGTGCATCATGGGCATTCCCTCCAGGAAGAATTAAAACATCTGTTTTAGGCGCAGTTTCAAAACTGTAGTTCGGAGTGATATCCAAGAAGCCTTGGGATTTCAACTTGGTTTCCTTGGCCACCGTATACACATTAAAGTGATAGTTGTTGGTATAATACGAAGCGGCGGCAAAAACTTCTGCTGGTCCCGCAAAATCCAACAACTCTACTCCGTCGTACAAAAACACCGCTATGTTTATTGTGTCCTTCGTTTGAGCGGATACATTAATGACGAGCAGACCAAAAAGAAATACTATACTTTTTTTCATTTTATAATACATTATATTTTGATTGACTGACCCCCTTTACCAAGAGCCATAAGGCCAATGCTAGTTCAGTAATCAATGGAGGCAATAGGATTATGGGAAAAAGGCTTTGGGACACTTCTGGTAAAAGAAAACTGCTAAAACCAAATATGAAATAACAACAGGCTGTAATTAGAAATGCTATTCCGAATACACTTGGAATTATTCTTGATTTAGCAAACAGCGCACCGATAATCAAACAATGAGCACTAAAAAGTGTTAGAACCACATCATAACCATAGGAATGTAACTTGAAAAAGAAAAGTACCAAAGATTCAATCTGTTCAACACTGAATGATTTTAAATATTCCGAGCCGCTGACGAGCAAAAGCACGGATAACATATTAAGAACATTTACACTGGATACGGCTACTACGGCTAGCCGGAAGGTCATGGCTAAAACTGCTAAGGTTTTATTGAATGTCTTTAATAAAAAAAACAAAAGGACAGCTAGCACTATATCCCCAAAAAGCACCAGTATATCGCCTACAATTCCTAAACGGAAGAGGAATTCCGATTGAAGAAGATTATCTACTGTATTTGATGCATCTGAATAGGATACTAGACTTGACCTCACAACCGCTTCTGAAAAAATCCCAAGAAGAATTAAGACAAGATAGGTGGCCCCGGCTATCCTAGCTATTTGCTGGTACTTGATTGTCTTGATTTGCATTACCATTATTTGCTAATGAATTTTACATCGTATTCCGATGATTCCAAACCAGTTATTGTATCATTCCCATCTCTGGAAAATTCAATAATGTGGGAGGCATGAGATGTTAGAAACCTATCTTTCTCAATGTAAAAGACAGGGTGCCGCTTTCCGTCCCTCTCCATATAGAGTTGTCTGCCTTTTTCATCCAATGTAAAGGCCAGTTCATCTCGTCCGTTAGAGGTGAATATGCCTTCGTAATCTTTTAGAACTTCAACTTTATTCATCGAGGTATAGGGATTGTCATCGGGGAAGGAAATTCCCTTATTTGGCGTCCAATCGTACTCCATGTAAAATGCGGTTTGCGCAGCAACAGGAAGTCCTTTAAGCTTTGCCACAACATGTAGTGCACCATCAATCCCCGCGGATACCCCCGCGGTTGTTATTACTTTGCCATTGTCAACATATCGGGCTCCTCTCAATACTTCCACTTTAGGGTATTTCTTTTCCAATACCTCCAACGTATATCTAAATGTTGTGGCCTGTTTACCATCTAAAATGCCCGATGCCGCTAGAATCAACGCGCCACTGCATACGGAGAAATAGTACTTTGGATTCTGGGCTTTGACCCAATTTATTAGCTCCATGTCCTTTGACGGTAAAACTGCGTTACCGCCAAAGAATACCAGTAATTCCGATTCTGGTGCATCAGAAATATTGTAATCAGGAATCACCTTCATGATACCTTGTGCGTATATCGGGTCCTTAGTCTTGGAAATAGTGAAAACATCATATCCCGCGTAATTAAAAACTTCCATTGGACCCGCTAAGTCAAGAATTTCCACACCCGATTGGAGGTAGAAACCAATTTTTTTCCGATTCGTTTTTGGATAATTTTGAAGTTCTTCCTTTTTGATTAGTTTCATGTTGCAATGTTGACATACTCCCGGCTGTTCAAATTCCAAGTCATCGCATCTTCTATTGCATGGGGCGCATACGTAGATTTGATTCTCCATTAGGTCTTTGGAATTCTGCGCTACAAGGGACATTGTAAATACTTGCGGAAGAATGACCGAGAGCAGGATAAAAAGTCTTTTCATTATGTATTGATATCAATCAAAATTAGACTCCCATCAATAGACTTAAAAGGACAGAATCATTCGGTTTAAGGACAAAAAATGGAATTCCTTCGAGGAAGCGAAAATCTAGTTTCTATGCTTTTTCAGCACTGCATATAATTGGCTAATGCTTTTAAAACCGCTCTCCCTTGCTACCATTTCCAATTTGTTGTTCTCATTGAGCAAATTATTAGCTTTTTCAACCCGTAAATTTTCGGTGTAAGTGTGGATAGTGATTCCCGTTGCTTTTTTGAACAATCTAGATAGGTTTCTCGGGCTCATGTTTACATTCTCCGCAATTTCCAATTGGGTGAATTGCTTGTCCAAATGTTGGGCTATAAACTCTTGGGCTTTATGTATTCGTTCTTCTAAATGGTTTCTGTATTTAAGAAAAACACTTAATTGGGGATCAAACTCCCCACGTCGAAAATAGATTACAGCTTCCTTTGCAACATCTGCAGCAAGTTTGGGACTGAATTTTGTTTCAAGAATAAACAACGCCAAATCAATTCCTGAGGAAATACCAGCACTGGTGTAAATATTTTTATCAATCACCAGCAAACGACTTTCCTTCAAATCTATCTTCGGATAGCGCTCTCTAAAGGCCCCTACTCTTTTCCAGTGAGTGGTACAACTTCTATGGTCTAGTATTCCAGTCTCTGCCAATAAAAAACTACCTGTACAAACTGAACAAATATTTACGCCTATCCTATCACATTCCTCTAGCCAAGAGAAAAATGAATTGCACTGTTGAAGAAACTCATTATTAGAGAAAATGGAGAAATATAGACCTGGAACAAAAACAAAATCATCCTTGGTCGGCAGAAAATCTCCAAAAGACTTTAACTCCGAAAAACTCAATCCTGCGCTACTCACGACCCTATTCTCATTGATTGGACTAATGAAGTGCAAATCAATTGAAGCCCCATATTCTCTGGCTTCATAAAATATATGGGCAGGGCCATTTATGTCCAGTAAATGGACTTTGGGCGGAACTACAAAAAAGATATTATTAATTGGCTCGTTATTGCTCATTACTTATTTCAAATGGTATGTAGTCTAATTTTCCTATGTAAAAATACTATCTAAAGTTCCGCTCAATCCTCTGTGCAAGTCATGTTTAACATAACGCCGTCATCCAAATCCTCACATTCAAACCCTTTATCATTCAATACATGGACAAGTTCAGTTGTGACATCTTGAATACTTTCCACACGAAGCACGTTATCAATATCTTCCAAATCAAAGTTCCACCTAACCATTGTAGGCACTTTGTTTAATTCGTTTTTTAAAACCTCAATATCCTCTAAGTCTCTAACAGATGTCTTAAAAATCAGAATCATTTAATCTTCTTTAAGTATTTCCTCCAAATCACTTTGTGAACCCGCATTATAGACCCGTTTAAACCCTCTTTCTCTTAAGAGATTCTTCACTTTAATACTCCTTAAACCATGTGAACAATAGGTGATATAGGTTTTGGAAGTATCCAGTTCAACATATCTTTCCCTAATTTCTCCTAAAGAAAAATTAAGCGCGTTCTTAATGTGGCCACCTTCGTATTCACTCTGGGTTCTTACATCCAATATAACTGCACCTTTAGCAATCAATTCTTTTAGATTGGGGTCTATGTTTTTCTGTTGGTAAATTTTATAGACCGTATAGATTACTCCAATAATTATAAGTATTACCCAGACTTTTTTCATTGCCGATGAGTGTTTGATTTGTGAGCTTTGGCTAGAATTTTTCTGTCTATATAGAATGTGCCAAATGGCACAAAACAGGCAACGATTACCTTCCATGTTGTTTTTGCAAAAGACCAGTGTTCTTCCACCCCAACCTTAAGGGCGTTGAACACAAAAAGAATAAACAGGATACCATGGATTTGACCAACCCATTTAACTGGAACTGGGTTTAACAGGATGTACTTTATAGGTACCGCAACAAATATGAGTATGAGCAACGAAGTACCCTCTAAGATGGCAAGAACCCTTAGTCTACCAATACTGGAATTTAAATATCGTTTCATATTAGAATAATCTTATGTAGGGCCTAGCTGCTAGGGGTGAAAATGGCCATGGAATAGCAACTATAATCAGTATCAGACCTATCGTGAACCAAATGGCCATTGTTTTGAACTTGTCCTTCGCTGACTCCTTTCTTTTCGATTTTGCGGAACCTATTGTGATGATGGCTATGGCAACAAGCATTAAAAGCATGTGGATAATCCCGAAGAATAGGCTATCCAAATGCTTTGAAGCCTGGCCAAAGTTGTTCCAAAAGTATTTCGTAATTGGGCTTTGCGCATATAACGTTATTCCCAACATCAATTGAATATGGGCGATGGTAGCAGTCCAATGCCTTAAAGAATTGCTGGATTTACTAAAAGGGGTGTTTTTATAAAATCCATGAAAGGATTTTATAATTGAACTGATGAGTAGCAGCAGTACTAACCACTTCATAATACTATGTAAGACTAAAACGGTATTATACATAAAATTAACTTACCAAATGGTATGTTTTTATTTTAAAAAAATTATAAGCTGTCCAGATACTTTTTCAATTCCTTCAGGTAAATATCATAAGACTTTGTTCCGTACAATTTACCAAGGGTTCTTACCCCCATATACCCTGACATTACAAAATTGGCCACTTGTTTTGAATTGACATCCTTATTCATCTCGCCTCTTTCTACACCTAAATCGACAACCTCTTCAATTTTTGACAAAACCTCGTCCGTTAAATTGGTAATCGCCTTGCTGAACCGTTGATTAATCGGCGCCATTTCCTCAATGATATTAACCGCTGGGCATCCGTATCTTGTATCAAAATTGGGGTCTTCCAAGAGAATGTATCTCATCATTTTAATAATTACTCTCTTTGAGGTATCGCCGTCTTTTAAGGGTTCTATAAAGGACTTTCTCATTCCAGGCAACATCACTTCATTAATCATCGCCAGTCCCATTTCTTCTTTGTTCTTGAAATGGTAGAAAAAGGATCCCTTTGTCACTGTGGTAAAGTGTATAATATCATCAACACTTGTAGCTTGATATCCTTTTTGATACGAAAGTTCAAACGCTTTTTGAAGTATGTTCAAACGTGTTAATTTTCCTTTATTCATAACTGACCATTTGGTATGTTTTACAAAAATACTACTTTTACCCAAAAAGAAACAAACAATATCCAAGAATTAAATGGAGGCAATGAGAAGTCCCAAAATCCTATCAAAAAATATCCCTCTTATTTGGAGCCTTGACCTACCGAAGTTCGTCATTGCAATCTTTTTTATTCAATTTATTCCTATCTGCTCCCTTGGACAACAGCCACCCCTTCCAGTTGAATTATTCGGTGGCAACAGGGCCATGTATTACCAACACGTAATAAATAAGAATCTGTTCGGTGACAGATTCAATTTTTTCAATGTAACCTCATTTGAAGCGGAGCACGAGAACAATCAAAATAACATTTTCGTGGTCTCTAATTTATTTTCTTATAATCTAGGGAAAGGTTTTTCAGTTGGAATCGGGGGAGAAATACAGCGTCCCGGAACATTTGCCATTGTTGGTGCTCAATACGCTTATGTGTCAAAAACCGTACTTCTGGTGATATTTCCCTCAATGAATATCAATGGCGACAAGGAATACACTCATTTTACCCTATTTGAGTACAAACCCAATTTGAGCGATAAGTTGAAAGGTTATTTTCGCAGTCAATTTTTAGTGATCACAGATTTTGAAAACTATAATAGGGGCTACCAGCAACTTAGGCTAGGACTTCAATTAGACAATATTCAATTCGGGCTGGCCACTAACTTTGACCAATTCGACAATAGCGAAATAACCAAATCAAATTACGGTCTGTTTATTAGGGCGTTAATCTTTTAGATAGCAGGCTATGGCTTTCCTCAACGCAAAAAGGGAATACGCAAAAACGGAACTGGAGTTTATCGCTCTAATGGCTTTTTTGATGTCGAATGTAGCACTGTCAATCGATGCTATTTTACCCGCTTTGACCGACATTGGGAATACCATAGACAATCAACATCCTCCAAGTTTGCAATATATCATTTCAATGATTTTTTTAGGATTGGGGATTGGTCAGTTTGTTTTTGGAAGTTTATCGGACAGTTATGGCAGGAAACCTATCGTCTTTGTCGGGGTCGGGATATTCGCCATAGGCAGCGTCATATGCATCTACTCAAAAAACTTTGAAACAATGCTTTTCGGTAGAGTGCTCCAGGGTATTGGATTGGCGGCACCGAAAACGGTAAGTATTTCCATAGTGAGGGATGTTTACAGTGGAGATAACATGGCAAGGATAATTTCCTTTATTACAATCATATTTGTTATAGTACCAATGATAGCTCCAATTATAGGTCAGGTGATTTTGCTCAATTTTGATTGGCAGGCCATTTTCTATTTTCAATTGCTTTTTGTTTTAACAACGACTACTTGGTTTTACTTCCGACAAAAAGAGACATTACCGAAGACCAAAAGAAAACGTTTTAACACCGCTAACTATGTTAACAGCTTCTTTGAATTTGTGAGCAGCAGAAATGCTATTTTATGCACCCTAATATCAGCTCTTATGGAGGGGGCCTTTATTGCTTATTTAAGCAACTCCAAACATATATTTCAAAATCAATATGGGCTTATAGATGAGTTTCCCTACATCTTTGGTGGAATCTCTTTGGCGCTCGGAATCGCCACTTTTTTCAATGGTTCGTTGGTTCTTAAATATGGCATGAAGAACTTAATCCATTTAGCTCTAGTGGTTTTTATTGCTTCATCTTCTATCTTTTTATGGCTTTTTTGGGGCGATTACAATCCTTCTATTTCATTTGTACTGATGTTCTTAATCATTCAATTCTTTTCCTTTGGTTTTATTTTCGGTAATGTCAGCGCACTGGCAATGGAAAAGATAGGCCATATTGCAGGCGTTGGTGCTTCGCTATTTACTTTTACCTCTACCATTCTTGGGGTAACTATAGCTATGTGCATTGGTCAATTTATGGCAAGTACACTTTTCCCGATTGCAATTGGTTTTTTGGTTTGTGGAATTCTTAGTCTATTTTTTCTAAAGATGACTTGAAGGTTATTTGTGATTTAAGTGTCTCCTAGCTTAGTTTTTATATGAAAATTGTATTGTCTCTGGATTTATACATCCTATCCAATTCTGATTTCAATATTGATATTTGATTGGTTCTAGTTTGACACCGATAAAAAAGTTGGAATTTTCACTTGAATATGGACTTGACTTTGCTATAAATTTCATTGTAGTTTTTTTCTATTTCGGATGCTGAAATAGGCTGTGAACTTGGAAGGTACTTTTCTATTTTGGAAAGTTTAAACCTTACTTTCTTATCGTTCCCATCGGCAAACGTGATAAACTCACCTTGTTTCAATCTGAAAAAGACATCAGCACGCCTTTTTGAAACCTCTCTCTCGCCTTTAGTAATGCGCGTATCGGTTTTAAAGATATTGGCAGCCTTGCTTACACTTCTTGTTGGGCTTTTGATGATTTCAAAAAAACGTTCATAGTATTTGGCCGTGTCCGGGTCGTTTACTTTTCCAAAAAACTGATAGGACAGGTTGCTCAAAATTGCTTTGCTTGCTTTGTCACCATACATCATATCGTTTTGGATTTTGTCCTGCATTACATAAATAGTGGCAATGTCATAGCTTCTCAGTGTTGCGGGAATGCGGTGCATATTAAGTAGACGAATTGTAGGTGCTTCTTCCATCAATAAAAACGATGGATTGGAATTACGCACGCTCATCTGTTTGGTAATGGTGTGAATTATGGTAGCGATTATGGGTGAATAAGATGTCTCGAATTTGGGATTGTTCACTACCGATATCACCGCCGGATTTTCTCGATTATTTATATTCAATGGTACCTCATCTGCGGACAATGCCATAAAAATACGTTGGGTGCTGATGCGTTTCAGCGCATTGGCCAGGGTACTTTTTACACCTGCGGTCTGCCGTTCAGAATCCTTTCCGCTAATAAATGCATCGGCCATTGCCCTTGATGTGGTGTTGGTCTCCAAAAACTGGACCAGGCTATCAGTATCAAGCATTTGGTATATAGCAATCAAATGTGGTAGTGTGCAGAACTGTGGATAATCCGTTTTCAGTTTCCAAATCAAACCGCCAATCAAACCTTCTGCGGCATCGTTAAAGAATTTAGTTGTTCCGGTAGTTCCCGATTCTCGTTGTTCCAAAAGGTTTTCAATAAGTACCCTTGAAACTTCGTTGACACTTTCTTCATTCTCTAAGTACTTTGGTGCAATGGGATTGACCCTGTGGATAATCCTGTCAAAAGAGATGACCTTCATAGGGATGTTGCTATCCTTGAAAAGCGGATATGCCATTTCAGTTAATTCAAAATCTTTGTAGTCATGTATGATACCGCAAAAACCGTTTTCACTAAAGTGCTTTAGAAATCCATATACCACACTTTCGGTCTTCCCACTTCCTGCAGATCCTATGACGGATGTACCACGCTTTATGTTATCAATTTTTAAGTTTCCCGATTTCGTCGGAAACTTTACCTGATATTTCTTATCTGTTTTACCAGTAGGTTCATTATCGTAAAAAGCATAGAAAAATATTACAGATGACAGGATAGGCACTACTACATAAATCACTATTTCTACCAATGACCAATTCATATCCCAATAGAGCTTGATTTAACTGCAATTTCTGCGCCTTTTCGCAACTGTTTAATAACTTTAAGTGCTAGTTGTACTTTACTTGTTGGGATGTTAGGCATCAATGGCACACCTGATTTACCCATCATCTTAAAGGCTAAGGCTTTTTCATTGGCTGGCAATTTTATCAAAGCTGCAAAGTAAAGTTTCGGGTTCTTCACAAAATCCTTCTTTGCTTTGTAGGTTTCAGCATAGTTACGTTTGTAACCAAAGGTCTTGTCAAAAGTCTTTTCTGCACGCTCAAAAAATTGGTCACGGTCAAAACCACGTTTTACCTTTTTACCGTGCATCTCTACTTCAGAGGCTTTGTGTTTGTTTCCTGGGGAAAGACTGAAGGAATTGGATGCATTCTTTCGGCTGACGATAATATGAATGTGGCTTTGGTTTCCAGGTTTCTTCATTCCCTGGACAATACGCTTTCCGTTTTGCTGATGTGGTGCTTCGCGTTCCAGTTTGGCAATTTTTAGCTTTAACCTATCGATATTTCCCTTTGCTTCGCATTGTTGAATTTTCCAGACTTCTTGTTTTAACTCAAGAATCTTTGCAGCAAAAGGTTGGTTTTCCCGTACCTGAAAATCTGTACCTTTAAAAGTCCGTTGGTGTTCAATTTTGGCGAAGTATTTAATGTCATCTACCGTAACAGGTCGTCCATTGATTTCCCGATTGAAACTTGCCGCATAATCCTTCATCAGTTCTCGTGTATATCGTTTTAAATCTTCGCTACTACTTTCGAGTTTTCGCAATTCATATTTTGAAGGACTGACCGTGATGGAATAGAATTTTGGTTCTTTCTTTTTGAGTTTTGCCGTATTTCCATCAATTTCTTTGACCACCTCTTTAGCTGAAATCTCATCGCCATATTGATTAAAGAAATGTTCCATCTCTTCTTTTTCTAGACCCTCGTTTTCCTTTTCGAGGTAGTCCACAAAATCCGCTGAGCTCTGCGAATAATTCGTTCCTAATTTTTGTGCGGTGATAGTGATATACATAGTCCAGATTTTAAAGTTCGTTTGATTGGTTTAGCTTCTCTTTAAACTTTGTTTCATTCCGCTCTTGGGTAAACTTCTTTTCTAAAATCAGCGGTTTCTTTTTAGGCTCATCTACTTCAAAAAGAGATTGCAACATCGCTACCGTAGGCTTGGTCTGCGTTTTTTCCACATCTCGCATAATAGCAATCACCGCATTGATGCGCTTCAATAATTTGGCCTCTATGGTACGTCCGGTAGGCCCTAAATTTTCCTTGGGTGAAATCTCGTTGTAGAAGAAAAAATCGAGAATAGCTTCCATCGCTTGGGTGTGCGTCTTAAAGTGCATCTTCGAAAATTCCTGAAATCGTTTGGCGGTTTTCCGTTTGAACCGGATAGTGATGAATGAGTCCATTTTCTTTCGCTTTTTTGAAGATTTGACGTAAATCCATCCCTATTTTCAGGCGTTTTGAGGGCATTTGACGTAAATCATGGAAAATCTAAAATCCGGATGATTTTTATACACCTAAAAACCAACGATTTACGGCAGAAATGGAATACCTAACACCGCGCAGCGTGTTACCCTCTTGCTATTCCATTTCGTCCCGCGAGCGGGACGAAAATTCCATACCATTCAGCTAAAAAGCTGATTGCATTTTTTGGGAATTTCAACAATTACAAAGCCTAAAACATGGATGGATATAGCTACCAGCGAAAGTCAAAAAATAGGATAGCTATATAAATTTTGTTGCCGTATTTCAGCAAAATAAAGATACGTTTTTTTCTTGGTTCTGATGGCCTATCAAAAAAGGAAAACACCCCTGAATAGTCAAGGGTGTATTGTTCAAGTCAAGAAACTCTCAATATTCACTCGGTAACATTAATGTATTATTTACAAAGAACAATCGTAGTTCATCTAGTGGAAAATCGGTCGCGTTGTAACGGTGTGTTTCCAAAACATTGTTGTTGCCATCGCTGTAAATGATTTCAGCCTCATAACCTGTGTAGTCTTGTTTGTCCTCGGACAACCTTTGAAAATCGATGGTGATAAACTTGCTCCGGTTCATTAGACTTTTCGCTATTACCGAAGCATCCGTAATAAGCCAAAAGCATTCGACAACTTCGGACAGGTATTTCAAACCATCGGTGAATCTTGTTCTCAATAGTGGTATTTGGTAAAACACTTCTGTTCCCGTGAAGTGCTGTAAATTCTCATTTATTTCATTAACTTGAGCTTTCATTGTTCAATAATTTTAAGTTTGGATAATGAAAAGAGGGCGCGTCTTTTCAACAGGCACGCCCTCTTTCTTTTGATTACTTGTTATCCTTTGAACCCATCAATAGGATTTCACCTGCGACCACCTCGGTAACATAGCGTTGGTTGCCATCGTCAGTGGCGTAGGTTCTTGTTTTTAGCTTTCCGGCAATACCCACTTCCTTTCCTTTCACCACATACTGTTCGACAATTTCAGCAGTCTTGCCCCAGGCAACAATAGTATGCCAATTAGTGTCCATTTGTTTCTCGCCTTTGCTGTCTTTGTAGTTCTCATTTGTGGCTACAGAAAATCGGGCAACTTTCTTCCCGCTTTCAAGGTTCGTAATGATTGGGTCCTGCCCAACGTTTCCAATCAATTGCACGTGATTTTTAATCATACTCATAACTAAAGATTTAAAGATTACTGTTATCCCTTTTCCATTCAATCATAATTAAATTTTAAGGGGTGTTTGTTTGATTTCTTCCGTGCAGGGCACCAATGGGTGAAGTGGGTTTTGTCAAGACTTTTAGTGGAAAATCAGGTGTGTCTGCGACGTAGTAAATTCCTTGGAATTTCAAGGAAGTAGATACCTTATTTTTCACGGAAACTCGTCATGGTCTTGACAAGTTCCATAAGGGCATTAGCAATTCTTTTAAAGCCGGTTGCGATCTGAGCGTACCGACAGTTAAGCGAGGTAAGCGGCTGGGTTTAATTTAGAATTGGTTATGCACGTCCCGTTTTTCGATGACCCGAAAAACAGCAAAGGCTTCAGCCATTATAAACCCCTTAAAATGTGTAAGACAGCGGTTTGGTTTTTAGGGATTTTTGAGGAAGGACTCAGGAAGTCCTTGCCGTAAATACCGTTAAGAAAACCAAGGCGATGTCTTTCCGTTGAAAAAGCGGACTAAATCTCCAATTTTAGCTAGGGAATGAAGCGTTCCTTCCCGGCCTAAGCGGGAAGGGTTGGCGGAATGGAAAGCTAAAATTGTGGATTGTGTCCAAGAATATTTGAGTGAAGCTCTTTTCCCGGAATGAAGAGTAACGGAATGTAGGGGAATGTGCTGAGCCTATTGAACGGTTTTGTATAATAATCTAGTGCGGATTTTTTCAATAGAAAGTAAATCAAAACTTTAGATTTCTCTCAGTTCTTTGTTCACATTAGTTTTTTTCATTTTCTCTATAAAAAGCCTGATTCCCTTCAAGTTGGTGTTCTTAGGCTTAAATGAATAAAATAGTTTTTGTTCTATCTTTTTAGAAGACTTAACTGGTGTCTTAATCAAATTTTTGTTTAACCCTTCTCCACACAAATGTTTAGGTACTATACTAAATCCACTATTTGTTTTTAAAGTTTCTATTATGTCAAAATAAGACGGCAAAATATATCTTGGGACTATTCTAGGATTAGTATTGAATCTAGAATGCCAGAACCTTTTTATATCATTTTGGTTATTGTCATAAGTAAACCAAGTTTGCTTTTGTATCCATTTGATAAATTCCTGCTCACTTTTTTCAATATTTTTTGGAATCTCAATGTTTCCTGAACATATTAATTCTAGTGATTCATTTTTTATATATGTGAATTGATGGTCGTAAACGTTATGTTTTTTTACTCCTACCAATAATTGGATTTTGTCCATTTCAAGAGCTTCTATCAAGTCTTTTTCAGTTCCAAAATGGGTAACGATGTACATATCAAAAGAGTAAATTTTATTGATTAGTTCTTTTTTAAAAAAGTCCATAGTACAACCAATTGTAATAGCATGTCGTTCTTTTCTTGCCCTTTGACCAGAATAATATTCTACTTTTTCTAATTCCTGTAATGGATTATTAATTTGTGTATATAAAAACTTACCGTATTCGGTAGGCGCTAATTTTCGGGTCGTTCTTTCAAATAGCTTTTTTCCAATATGGCTTTCTAGTGCAGATAAATGTTTGCTAACTCCAGGTTGAGTCATATTCAACTTCTTTGAAGCTTCCGTAATATTGTTGCATTCATATATAGCACTAAAAGTCCTCAGCCATTCTAAGTTAATCATAATTTTTATTATTAATAAGCAAACAAAAATAATTAAAGTTATCAATAAGATAGATTTACTTTTGTCAAAAAACATAAAGAACATGACTCAAACACTAGTAATAAGTTACACTCCAAGAAATGGCTCTTACACAAAAGTTTTATTTGATGAATTTGTAAAACTCGCTGACAAAAAAACAAAAATTAAACACTTAGATTTGGTAAAGACTCCACCAGATTTGTTGCTTCAAGAAAATCTGAATTTAATTATGCAATGGAATATGGGGAAAAGAGACTTTTCAGAAAAAGAACTTTCAATTTTATCTAATCATCACAAGCTTACGGAAGATGTTTTAAATGCAGACAACATTGTATTGGCTTTCCCAATTTATAATTTTACCATGCCTGCTACTGTAAAAGCTTGGGTAGATGCTATAGTGGTTAGTGAAAAAACATTTTCCTTCAATCCCGAAACTGGTTTTACAGGTCTTTGTATTGATAAAAAAGCTTTAACAATTATGGTAAGTGGATTCGCTTACAATAATTCTGATGATATTAAAGAATACGCTTCACTAACCACAAAACAAAATTTTGATTTTATGGGAATATCTTCAGAACAGATTTTAGCTTTTGGTTTAGACCAAAATAAAGCCCAATTAAATTCAATTCTTGAGAGTGCTAAATTTGAAATAAAAACTTTGGTTGACAGATGGTTTCCAAATTAATGTTTATCCACCAATGATCAGGTCAGTATTTGTTCTAATTTAGCTTAAAAAGACTTAGTTCTTAATTAGGTGGTATGTTCGTACTTTTTATTCAGCATGATAGATATTGTGAAATATTTCTGCTAACTTTTTAGGGTCTTCTTTCCAAGCTTTAAACATTCCAAGTCCAATATCCTCCGGGATTATATCCAATTCTTCATTCTCTACTTTGTCTAGAATTACTTTGGCTACATTATCAGGTGATGGCATATCCCAATCGCTTCCTTTATTCATATCTGTATCTATTGCACCTGGATTTACTGCGTGAACGGTAACACCTTTTTTAGCTAGTTCAATTCGCACAGAATAGGTGGCAGAAAGAAGTGCAGCTTTTGAAGCTGAATAGCCTGCTATTGACGGCAAAGGGGAATATGCAACAATTGATGTGATATTTATCATTCTTGAAGGCGAATTACTTTCCAAAACTGATGAAAAAGATTTCATCATTCCTAAAGTTCCATAATAGTTAACATTCATATCTTTTTTTATATCGGCAATTTCTCCCTTTAGAATAGAGCCAGCACTTAATACGCCTGCATTGTTAATGAGAACCTCTGTGTCTGATGCCTGTTTTAATACTTGTTCGATTTGGTAGTCATTGGTTACATCAAGTTCGAGAATAACAACCCTTGTATCCTCAAATTTTGGCATTTTACTTAAATCTCGACAAGTGGCGTAAACTTTTTTAGCTCCTTTATTTAATGATTCTTTGACCAATGATTTCCCTATTCCTCTGTTAGCACCTGTAACAAGGATAACTTTGTCTTTTAACGTTTGCATAATTTTATTTTAATGTATTATGCAAAACTAAATTGAAGATATACTGGGTAAAACCCATTTCTTGCTCTCTTACTATCTACTATTTTGGGATGCCTCCCAACCAATTATGGCGGTTTTTCGAGTAGTACCCCACATATAACCTCCAAACACTCCTGTTGATTGAATTACTCTGTGGCAAGGAACTAAAAAAGCTATAGGGTTTTTTCCAATTGCAGTACCAACTGCTCTTGAAGCATTTGGCTTTTTGATAGATTTAGCAATATTGCTGTAAGTGGCTAAATTTCCCGTTGGGATTTTTAAAAGAGCTTCCCAGACTTTTAACTGAAAATCCGTTCCTTTTAGGTGCAATTTTATTTTGTTGATTTTGCTCCAATCTTGTGTGTAAATCTGTAGCACATTTTGTTGAATTTCGTCCGTTTGCTGAATAAAATTGGCTTTTGGAAAACGTTTTTGCAACGCTGAAAATGCAATTTCTATATTGTCAGAAAAGCCCATATAACAGATACCTTTCCGGGTTGAAGCAACTAAAACCCTACCAAACCTACTCTGTGTGAAGCTATAATTTATGGTTAGGTTTTCGCCTTTGTTTTTGTATTCACCTGGTGTCATCCCCTCGATTTTTACGAATAAATCGTGTAATCTACCAGTTCCTGAAAGTCCTGTTTTGTAAGCGGTATCAAATAATGTAGATTGCGGATTGTTTAGGATTTTTTTTGCGTGTTGAACACTAATAAATTGTAAGAATTTTTTAGGACTAACACCTGCCCAATCGGTAAAAAGTCTTTGAAAATGAAAAGGACTTAAATTAACATGTTCCGCAATTTCATCCAAATTTGGTTGGTCCTTGAAGTTTTTTTGAATGTATTCGATAGCTTCTGCTATTCGAGTATAATTGATATATTCTTGATTATTCATAAAAATCAGATTTTAAAACAGTAAAAATAGAATTGATTCTACTCCAATAAAACCCGAAACTTGCTGTATGCACGGACTTTTTTTATATGACGAACAACGTATTATATCTGTAAGAGATATTAATACTATCCTATTGCGTAACCATTGACTACCGTTCTTTCCTTTTTATTAGAAGTTGAAGTGGACTTAATCCATAATTTTGGCTTGGGAACAAAGTGTTCCTTCCTGACCCTAGCGGGAGGGATTAACAGAATTGAAAGCTGAAATTGTGGATTGTGTCCTAGATTATTTGAGTGAAGTTCATTTCCCGAAGTGAAATGCAACGAAATGTTTGGGAATGTGCTGAGTGGTTTACAAATTAAGTAATATCAGCAAGTAAGAAATATAAATTCAATTCATTTAATATCAAATCATTTAAATCTTAATTGTGAAAAGAAAACATCAAAATGTTGTACCTATGTTGTACCTGGGCATAAAAAAAGCCGAGATTTTTATCTCAGCTTTTTTGTACCTCGGGTGGGAATCGAACCCACACTCCCGAAAGAACCGGATTTTGAATCCGGCGCGTCTACCAATTCCGCCACCGAGGCCTCTATTTAAAATCTGGATTTTGAATCCAGCGCGTCTACCAATTCCGCCACCAAGGCTTAAAAAAAGGCTCCCGTTAAAATTGGGACTGCAAAGCTAAAAAATACTTTGTATCCGCAAAACTAAAATTTCACATTTATCCTTTAGCAAGCCGAATAAATTTTTAAATTTGCACCTCTTTAAAAAAAGATAGTTTTAAAAAACTAGACAACAATAGTTTACAATGGCGTATCAAGTTCCAGAACCCAAAATTTTTGCCTGCACCCAAAGTACGGTTTTGGCTGAAAAAATAGCAAAGTCCTATGGTGCTGATTTGGGTAACATACGCTTTTCCCGATATAGCGATGGGGAATTCCAACCGTCTTTTGAAGAATCCATTCGAGGTGCTAGGATTTTCATTATTGGCTCCACTAATCCAGGTCCGCAGAATCTTATGGAAATGTTGTTGATGTTGGATGCGGCCAAAAGAGCTTCGGCAAGGCATATTACCGCGGTAATGCCCTATTTTGGATGGGCTCGACAAGACCGAAAGGACAAACCTCGGGTACCAATTGCCGCAAAACTTGTGGCCAAAATGTTAGAGACAGCAGGGGCAACCCGTATCATAACCATGGATTTGCATGCAGACCAAATTCAAGGATTCTTTGAAAAACCAGTAGACCATTTGTTTGCTTCTACTTTGTTTTTACCCTATCTAAAGGAATTGAATCTTGATAACCTATGCATTGCGTCACCAGATATGGGAGGTTCCAAAAGGGCCTATGCATATTCAAGAGCTTTGGAAAGTGATGTGGTTATTTGTTACAAGCAGCGCGCCAAAGCCAATGTAATCTCTCACATGGAACTGATTGGTGATGTGACCAATAAAAATGTGGTTTTAGTAGATGATTTAGTGGATACGGCAGGCACTTTAACCAAGGCTGCAGACTTAATGATGGAAAGAGGGGCGAAAAGTGTCAGAGCAATCACAACCCATGGTTTGTTATCTGGCGACGCTTTTGAAAAAATAGAAAACTCGCAATTAACAGAACTTATTGTAACAGACTCTATCCCTGTTGGAACATCACATAACAAAGTAAAGGTGTTGAGCTGTGCTGATTTGTTTGCGGATGTAATGCATCGTGTACACCATAACACGTCAATTTCGTCCAAATTTTTAATGTAAATTTTTAATTCAATATAATGAAGTCAATTACTATCAAAGGATCCCAAAGAGAAAGCGTGGGCAAGGTATCTACCAAAGCCTTACGTAATGCTGGAAAGGTCCCTTGCGTGCTGTACGGAGGGGAAAAACCATTGCACTTTTCAGCAGATGAACTGGCGTTCAGACATTTAGTGTACACCCCCAATGCCCATACAGCTGTAATTGAGCTGGAAGATGGCACCAAGTTGGAAGCGGTTTTGCAGGATATTCAGTTCCACCCAGTGACCGACAAAATCCTTCATATCGATTTTTATCAGTTATTCAAGGACAAACCTGTTACCATGAATATCCCTGTACGTTTGGAAGGAAATTCTCCTGGGGTACGAAATGGTGGTCGTCTTCTTTTCAGAAAACGCAAGCTTTCTATCAAGGCGTTGCCAGATTTACTTCCCGATTTTGTTACGGTTGATATCTCCAAACTCAAAATTGGTGGTACTATTCCAGTGGAAACTCTACTGAACGATGATTATACCATTCTTCACCCTGATAGCACCGCGGTTGTTCAGGTTAAAGCCTCTAGAACATCTGTTGCTGATGAAGAAGAGGAGGATGAAGAAGCAGAAGGTGAAACAACTGAAGGTGGAGAAACTGCTGCTCCAGAAGCAGCTGCCGCTGAATAGTTTCATTTCAAAATACATAGAAGCATCCCCTGATGATTACATTAGCGGGATGCTTTTCATTTTGTGATAGACAATATATTAAATGTGGAACCTCATACAAAATCTGTTAGGCTTCAATTCGCCAATACTTGAAGAAAAAGAAACCATGAAAAAATTCTTAATCGTTGGACTTGGAAATATTGGTTCTGAATATGAAGAAACACGTCATAATATTGGTTTTAAAATTCTAGATTATCTGGCACAACAGCAAGAGTTTTCATTTGAGACCGCCAAACTTGGTGAAATTGGAACCTTTAAGCATAAGGGGAAAAGTGTGCTTTGCCTAAAACCATCCACCTACATGAATTTAAGCGGAAAAGCTGTAAAGTACTGGATGGAAAAGGAGAAGATTCCTTTAGACAATGTTTTGATTGTCACAGATGACATTAATCTTCCTTTTGGAACACTGCGTCTAAAAACTAAAGGGAGTGATGGTGGTCATAATGGTTTGAAGAATATTCAGGACCTTTTGCAAACTGCTCAATATCCCCGATTTCGATTTGGGATAAGTGCTAATTTTGGCAAAGGGAGACAAATAGAATATGTTTTGGGAAAATGGAACGAAGAAGAACGGACCATTTTACAAGAACGGCTGGAAAAATCTTGTGAACTCGTTAAATCCTTCATTTTTGCTGGTGCAAAAAACACCATGAACCAATACAACGGAACCTAAACTTAAAGGGTTTTAAATTCAAATACTCCTGAATCCGAAGTGTTCCCCTCGGCATCTCGGGTTATCACTCTCCAGAAATAAACCGTATTGGCAGATACAGAAGCAGATACTGAGGAAGTGAAGGCATCAAATGCTCCCAATTCTGTGGTCGGCGGGTTTTGGTTTGAAAAAAACACTTGATATCCTTCTATGTCATTTTCCACATCGGCACCTAGCCAATCTAAAACCACTTCGTTGGATGCATTGGGCGAGATTGTTGAACCAGAAGCAGGGCTTTGCAGTTGAGCCGGAAATGGAGCATATGTGGTCTGCGAACCTGCATTATAAAAAAGCCATGTCTCGCTGATTGAAGTCTCGTTGGATTGAGAATTTGTTGAGCTTACAGACCAAGAATAGGGGGTCCCCTTATTTATGGAAATACTTGCTGATGTAGAAGCCGTAGTAATGGTTTGTGGTGTATTCGTATTCAGATTTATTGCCCTAAGCGTATAGCTTTCTGTGTTTTCCGAAGCTTGCCATTCAAACGTAACTTGACTCAATTCTTCGTTTACGCTCACGCCAGTTGTGCACTCCGAGTTTTCTTCCGGAAATATTAACTGTACTGTTCCTGGAGTTGGAGGTGGGTCGTCACTACCCCCGCATGAAATCATAATCAGCCCCAATACCCCCAAAATCGTAAAACACCTCATCGTTTTATCATTTTATATACGTCATTAAACCCTTCCCCCTCAATTCGCAAGTAATAGGTTCCTGTTGACAATGAAGAAAAGTCCATTACCAGCTCCCTAGCACTTATCGTCCTATTGTCTTCCATTACCAATCTACCAGTTGCAGAAAACACTTTTAGGTTGACATCACCTCTTAATTCATTAACAAAAAGCTTGGTCTCTTTATCCACAGGATTGGGGTACAAAATCCCCACAGAACCCACCACAAAGGTTCTCACAAAAGTTCCTTGACAAGGTAATCCAGTGGACACCCTTAAGGTATTTAATCCATTCTTCAGATTTAATTCTATTTCCGAGTCTTCAGTTTGGGTCACCAATCCATTTAGCTCCACATTATATAAAGTCCCACCGTCTAAAATCAATGATGCAATACTACCTTCTGCAGATGCAACAACCGATAAGGGTTCCGGTTCGGTCAATATAATATCAAAACAAGTTTCTTGATAGGTAATGGTACCGTCCGTTGCAGAGATGCATAAACTATAATTTCCAGCACTAAGATTTTCAAACAAACCAGAGGAAGAAAAGTCAGAACTTGTCGTTGAAGACCCATCATCCAAAACAGCTGTATACATCAAGGAGTTATTCACAGGTGTTATCTCTATAGTACCATCATTATTGTTTCTACAGCTTTCACTGTTTATTTCTACCAAAAAATTATCTGCTGGCAATCGATTTACAGGGCACCCTGTCACATCCACCTCAGTTCCCGCTGGAGTACCCAAGCAAAGGTCATCTCCATCATCAAAAACCCCATCTCCATCAGCATCGGGTCTAAAATTACCCTCAGCACAGATTTCCAGAGAAAATGATTGTATAGAACCTCCATCTCCTGGAGCAGTATCGCTAACTTCCAATGTCCATTCTCCAAAGGTTGGCTCACCCCTAAACGCAGACAAATCCCCTATCGGTTTTACCGTTCCAGATATTACCGGATTTCCTGAACAAACTATTTCAGTTCCATCATCATCAAACGTGGCATTAATATTATTTAACTCTCCACAAGTATTGGCCAGAAGTGCCACCTTAGTACCTGAAGGAGAAATAAGATTTATCACCAAATCCCCAACAAAAGTGTGAT
This sequence comes from Flagellimonas ulvae, assembly GCF_049333175.1. Lineage (NCBI taxonomy): Bacteria > Pseudomonadati > Bacteroidota > Flavobacteriia > Flavobacteriales > Flavobacteriaceae > Flagellimonas > Flagellimonas ulvae. The sequence goes on along the minus strand of NZ_CP186325.1, from coordinate 3,176,512 downwards.
TAAGGACCAATGCTACATTTAAGTCCGCAACAGGTAAGTCTTCTATAAATTGAATAGTGGCCGTTTGTGTTGAAACCCCGGCTTGCGATATGGTAATCGGGGTGTCGTTAGTCTCTTTGTTTTGGCAATTGACATTTATGGTTGTAAAGGAAAAAGGTGCACTGAAACTTCCCTGTCCACAATTATTTTCGGGACGTATTCTCCAAAAATAGTTGGTCTCAGGTTGTAAAGAATTCGTTTTGTAGGTATTAAAGACCGTATTTTCGGCTTCCACAATATTGGCAAAACCATTATCGGTTGCAATTTCAATGGTATAGGAACTACTATTTGGTTCACTTTGCCAATTGAATTCGGTTTCAAGAGAAACATTGGTGGCAGCGTTAAGAGGAGAAAGCAGAGTGACATTGGAAAAGGTTGTGTTTTGAACACTCACATTTAAATCGACCTCTGTGGTTTGGGAAGCAGACGTAGCTCTAACTGTGATTGGATACTCGCCCGGAGCAACCGCATTGGTTCCAGACAAAGTTAAATTCACTGCTGTATTGTTGGCAATACCTTGTGTAGGTGAAAAAACAGCCGACATACCTACTGGAACATCTGCGGAAAAGGTAGAAGTCTCACTAAAACCATTAAAGGTTTGATAATTAAATGGAATTACTAAATCGTTAGGTTCGCATACTTCAAAAGATAAACTTTCAAAATCCAAAACCACTTGAGACGTTTGAATGGTGAAGTTCGAGGAATTCATAGCAAAAAACACGTTGTCACTTGCCTTTACCATGATTCGGGCAGAATTAGTCGCATCTCCTGGAAGCAGCACTTCTTCACTGCCATCATTAAGCGTATTTTCAAGAAGTAAAATAGGAAATGAGTTTCCTCCATCCGTACTTAGAAAAATATCTACGGTCTGGGCGTTGATGGGAGAAACATCGGTATTAGCCACATCCCAAGTTATAGTTTGGGCGCTACCTGCATCATAGGTTATATTGCTTTCTTGTGATGTTACTTCAAATGGGCCCGCAGAATTGACAACCTTCACGTTCAATATATCCGATATGACCTGCCCTCCGCCAGTGGCATTATCTCGTACTGTTAATGCAAAATTTAAATCCCGTTGGATATTAGATACCGTTTCCCAAGCACTACTTTCAGGAGGATTGGTCTGAGTCAGATTACCTTGGGCCACTCGAGACAATCTAGGAAAATATCGAGCTGGGTTGGTTGAAGGCCGCAAGGACCTGAAATTGGCGCCTGAAGGGTTTTCTGGTCCAAATGATGCAGTGGTTACAACACCATCATCAATTTGTTCCCAAGCGTAAGTGAGCACATCTCCTAAGTCTGGATCTGTCGCAATTCCTTCTAATACAAAAGCAGTACCAATAGGGATTACAAAGTCTCCTATAGGAGTAACCGAAGGTGGATTGTTTGACAAGCCAGATGAAACGCCACAACTGACCGTTTCCAAATAATCACGGATTTGAACTATGCTATTATAATGAAAGTAATCATCTCCGTTGGGCTCCACGTCATTACCTGGAACAATTCCTGCATACCCCATAATAGTAGTTCCGCTTGCCGGCTCTGCTTGAACTCCAGTACTCTCCGATTCAAAAGACCAAGTGTGGTTTGCTCCAAACTGATGTCCCAATTCATGTGCTACAAAATCCAAATCAAACACATCGCCTTCTGGTATAAAAGCAGATGCAAATGCACTACCCTTTCGATTATCTTGGCACACCGATCCTATGAATCCCGCATTACCATTGTCCTGCCCTTGTTGCGCCCTAGCAAAAAGATGTCCCACATCATAATTAGCTTCACCAATAGTTGACGTTAAGGTACTTTGCGTCTGCGTATTTAGGTTCCCATTGTACGGGTCCGTTGCTGCATTTGTAAAAATGACCAAATCATTGTTGGGAATCAACTGCAAAGTTGCTCCTAAATCCGTTTCAAACACTTCGTTTACTCTGGTCAAAGTCGCATTGACAGCTGCAAGTGCATCGGCCACAGTTCCTCCATGATAGGCTGTATATTCCCCCGTGGTAGAAACCGCTATTCTAAACGTCCTTAAAACCTGGTCATCAACAAGCGGGTTCAAGGTCTTTAGAACTTGTTGCTTTATCTTTTCCGTTCCACAAACAAACGCGGTCTTTGCTGAATTACTCTTATCATAAACCACATAGGCTCCTTTTTGGCCAAGGACAGGCTCCATAAAAGTAGCCTCATGTCCATCTAACTGAACTATCATACTTTGCAACCCTTTGTGAGAACTGCTCAATCTAACTCTATACTTTCCATCCAAGCTTTTTCCCACAAACGATTTGATGTTTGGAAACTTTTTTGCCAACTCTGGATGTAAGACCGACTTCTCTTGCAGCTTGAATGGAATAATATTCCCATCAGCTTTAGGAAGGTATACAAGGTTTGTTGTGGATTTTGAAGCACTGAGGGCATTTAATTCCTTTTGGAAATCCAAAGAATTCAAAGTAAAAACCTTATTCTCAGTTTTTAAATTACCTACGGAAATACTCTTCAGTCCGCTAGTGGATGATTGGCTCCAATACTCTTGTTGGGCGGAAGTGTAAAAGAAGCTAAAAAATATGGTAATTGAACAAACAAGACGTAATTTAGCTATCATGCATAAGTGGGCTGTAAGTTGTTTCAAAAATAAGGCTTTTTTATTTTTTTGTTTTTAGTGAAGACAATCCAAGGTATTTCCCAGTTTAAAAGTTCAATTTCAACTGCCGTGACCATCGGCACCTTTGATGGCGTTCATATTGGACATCGCAAGATACTGGAACGCCTCATAAATGATGCCAAAACCGCAGGGCACAAATCCACAGTACTTACATTTTTCCCTCATCCCAGAATGGTTTTGCAAAAGGACACCGATATTAAGCTCTTAAATACGCTTGACGAAAAAGTTGAGATTTTGAAAAGTTTAGGGCTCGACAACTTAATCATCCATCCATTTACCAAGGAATTTTCCAGATTGTCCGCTACCGAATTTGTTCGAGATATTTTGGTCAATACTTTGAACACCAAAAGAATCATTATTGGATATGATCATAGATTTGGAAGAAATCGTAATGCCAGCATACAGGACCTTATAGGGTTTGGGAATAGTTTGGATTTTGAAGTAGAGGAAATACCTGCACAAGAAATTGATGATGTTTCCGTAAGTTCCACAAAAATCAGAAACGCTTTGTTAGATGGCGATATCAGCACGGCCAATGCCTATTTAGGCTATTCTTATTTGCTATCCGGAACCATTAAAACAGGTAAAGGATTGGGTAAAAAATTTGGGTTTCCAACAGCCAACATTCACATACAAGAGTCCTACAAACTAATTCCAAAAAAGGGAGTGTATGTTGTTACGGGTGAATTGGATTCCAAACAGTATTATGGCATGATGAATATTGGGAGCAATCCCACGGTCTCAGGAAAAGAACAAAGCATTGAAGTTAATTTTTTTGATTTAAATGCAGACCTGTACGATAGATTTGTTCAGGTAAAGCTACTACATCGCCTTAGGGATGAACACAAGTTTGAATCTGTGGAAGAATTACAGAAGCAGCTCAAAAAAGACAAACAGCAGTCATTGGAATTAATAGCAAAACACCATGCTTAATCAATTTCTATTTAAAAAAATAGACAATGCCCAATTGGTTGTTTTTAGGATTTTCTATGGACTCCTGATTTGTGCCGAAGCTTTTGGCGCTATTGCCACTGGATGGGTACGCCGAACTTTTATTGAGCCCAAATTTACTTTTTCCTTTATTGGGTTTGAATGGTTGCAGCCCTTACCAGGCAATGGCATGTACATCTATTTTATCGTAATGGGCATCATGGGCATACTCATCACAATTGGGTATAAATATCGTTTCAGCGCCCTCACTTTTGCTTTTATGTGGGCTGGGGTATACCTCATGCAAAAGACCTCGTACAACAACCATTATTACTTATTGATGCTTTTGGGCTTTATCATGGCTATGTTCCCGGCACATCGAGACGTTTCGCTGGACAGCAAGCTGAATCCTAGTTTTCGTTCGCATAGCATGTCCAACTTTTTTAGATGGATAATTATACTTCAGCTCTTTATTGTGTATACCTACGCTTCCATAGCCAAACTTTATGGTGATTGGTTGGATTTTAGCATCATAGAGATTCTGATGAGCGGTAAGAAAGACTATTTCTTGATTGGCGATTTACTTCAGCAAAAATGGGTCCATAAGATTATAGGCTTCTTTGGGATTTTCTTTGATTTATTGGTAGTTCCTGCTTTGCTTTGGAAACCCACCAGAAACGTTGCTTTCATATTTTCCATTTTCTTCCATTTGTTCAACAGCATTGTTTTTCAAATAGGGATATTCCCCTATTTATCCTTAGCCTTCATAGTTTTCTTTTATGACCCCCAAACCATCAGAAACATCTTTTTGAAAAAGAAAAAGGTTGAAGTTCCACAAGAAGTTTCCTATCCTTCAAAGTACAAATGGATTGTTGGAGCATTGGGTATTTATTTTATTACCCAGCTCTTACTCCCACTTCGCCATCATACCTTTCCTGATGATGTGCTCTGGACAGAGGAGGGACACCGGTTAAGCTGGAGAATGATGCTAAGAAGCCGTTCCGGGAATATCCGTTTTAAGGTGGTGAACAAGGAAAATGGCAAATCCGAATATGTAAAACTTAATGATCATTTGACCAAGAAACAGAAAAGAAAAGTGGCTTGCTATCCTGATTTTACTTGGCAATTTGCGCAATATCTCAAAAAGGAATACGCAAAAAAAGGAGAAGATATCCAAGTATTTGCTATTAATCGGGTAAAAGTAAACCAAGGCAAGTATTCAGAATTCATTGACCCAAAGGTTGACCTGGCAAGTATACCGTGGAAACACTTTTCACACAATGAGTGGATTCGTCCTTCACAAAGCGATTAATCTGTTGTTCTCCTTTCGCAGATTGATGTAAATTTGCCGTTCTAAAACCCAGTTCATGCTTCAGTTACAGGTACTACGTGAAAACAAGGATGCAGTTTGCCAAGCATTGAAAAAGCGAAACTTTGACGCGGAATCCATATTGGATACCGTATTGGAATTGGACGAAAAAAGACGTTCCATCCAAGCCAAACTAGACAATGCTCTGGCGGAATCAAACAAGCTATCCAAAGAAATAGGTATGCTTTACAAGAGCGGTAAAGCTGAAGAAGCGAATCTTCTAAAAGCAAAAACTGCTGAGCTAAAAGAAAGTTCAAAACAACTGAGTGAGGATTTGAACGAAGCAGCCGAAGCGCTTCAGCAAAACCTATATCAAATCCCCAACGTGCCACACCAATCGGTACCTGCAGGAAATTCAGATGAGGACAATGAAGAAATTTTTCGCGAAGGGGACGTTCCCAAGTTGAACGAAGGTGCACTTCCGCATTGGGAACTCGCTAAAAAATATGGCTTAATTGATTTTGAATTAGGAGCTAAGATTACAGGAGCAGGTTTTCCAATATATAAAGGAAAAGGCGCTAGGCTACAACGCGCTTTAATTTCGTATTTTTTGGATAAAAATACTGATGCCGGATATTTTGAAGTACAACCTCCATTGATGATCAATGAAGCTTCAGGATATGGCACGGGGCAATTGCCGGATAAGGAAGGACAGATGTACCATGTTCAAGAAGATGATCTATATCTTATTCCTACTTCTGAAGTTCCCATCACCAATATGCATCGAGGGGATTTGCTTGCTGAAAAAGATTTTCCCATTGCGTACACTGGATACACTCCGTGTTTTAGAAGAGAAGCTGGAAGTTATGGTGCTCATGTGAGAGGTCTTAATCGACTGCATCAATTCGATAAAGTGGAGTTAGTGCGCATAGAACACCCAGATGCTTCATATAAAGCTCTCGACGGAATGGTGGAACATGTTAAAGATATTCTTCGAGATCTTAAATTGCCTTATCGAATCTTGAGACTTTGCGGGGGAGATTTAGGCTTTACCGCTGCGCTCACTTTTGATTTTGAAGTGTTCTCTACAGCTCAAGACCGTTGGTTGGAAATAAGTTCGGTTTCCAATTTTGAGACTTTTCAAGCCAATCGACTTAAACTTCGATTTAAAGACAAGAATGGAAAAAGCCAATTGGCCCATACCCTTAACGGGAGTTCATTAGCGCTGCCTAGGGTTTTGGCTGGAATCTTAGAGAATTATCAAACAGAAGATGGAATCAAGATACCTGAAGTTTTGAAACCTTATTGTGGGTTTGATATCATAGATTGAGTTTTTGAGAATCAATTAACATAAAAATCAAACTTTCCCCGTTATATTTAAACGATGCGATGGATAGGTCTCATAACTATATTCCTACTTTTTTTCCACTCTTATGGTCAAGAAGACTTTTTGGCCAAGCAATATTTTAATGATGGAGAATACGAAAAGGCAGTTGTTTTTTTCGAAAAACTGACTAAAAAAAATCCACGAAGAACCGACTATGGCGAAGGTCTGGTAGCTTGCTACCAACAATTGGAACGCTATGGAGATGCCGAGAGTTTTCTTCTAAAAAAAGTTGAGGACTCATACGCTTTTCCCACTTTTTTTATTGAACTGGGTTATAACTATGCACTACAGAATCAACCCGAGAAGGCAAATGAATATTATGAAAAGGCCCTGTTGAAGATTGATGAAAATCCAAATTTTGGATATAGCGTAGGGTATCGTTTCCAAAAATATGCTCTTTTGGACCAAGCGATTAAAGCGTATTCCAGAGCTATGGATTTGAAGCCAGATTTGAACTATGATTTTCAATTGGCCCGAATATATGGTGAACAGGGTGATATTGAAAAAATGTATCAGGCTTATCTAAATCTCATAGTTGACGGAAGAACATCAAGGTCAAACGTCCTACGAAACATTGACGAGTTTATTTCTGAAGATGCTACCCAGCCAAATAATGTTACACTCAGAAAGGTATTACTACGAAATGCCCAAAAGAATCCAGATGTACTTTGGAACGAACTCTTAAGCTGGCTGTTTATCCAACAGAAACAATACAAAAGTGCATTTAACCAAGAAAAAGCTATTTTCAAGCGTTCCGAGATATCTACAATGGACCGACTGGAAAGCCTGGGTAATATTGCTTTGGAAGATAAGGATACTACCAGCGCTGTGGATGTTTTTGAATTCATTATTCAAAATGCAAATGATCCGGTCACAAAGCTTAATGCGCATTTAAATCTTATTGACATTGAGTTAATGGAAAACAACTCAAAAACTTTGGCATCAGCAGAAAAAAAATACCAAGATTTGATTTCCGAATACGGCAATCAAAGTCAGACCCAACAACTACAGATTGCCTATGCCAATTTTTTGACCTTTAAGAAGAACACTCCAAAACCCGCCATAACCATGTTGAAGGAAAGTCTTGAGCTTCCTATGGGGCGAATGCCTAAAGCGTATATTAAAATGGAGTTGGGAGATATTTTGGTTTATGACCGGAAGTTTAATCAAGCCCTCATCTATTTCACCCAGATTCAAAAAAGTCTCAAGAATGATGTTTTGGGGCAGGATGCACGTTATAAAGTGGCACAGACAAGCTTCTACAAAGGCGATTTTGATTGGGCATTGACCCAACTTAAAGTTTTACGAGGTTCTACTTCACAGCTTATTGCCAATGATGCCATGCAACTAAGTCTGCTTATCTCTGATAATTCGCTGGAAGATTCAACCCAAACCGCACTCAAAAAATATGCAAGAGCCGATTTGCTTGCCTATCAGAACAAAACCAACGAAGCCATTGAGGCTTTGGAAGATATTCTTCAAAATCATAAAGGCGAAAAAATTGAGGATGAGACATTGCTAAAACAAGGTGAATTGCTTCAAAGCATCAGCAAAAACAAAGATGCCGAATTCAATTACAAAAAAATTACGGAGTTCTATGCTGATGGTATTTTAGCAGACGATGCGCACTTTGCTTTGGGTGAGCTATATCGAAATCAGCTGAACGAACCTGAAAATGCCAAAATCCATTACGAAAAGATTATTTATAACTATCAAGACAGTTATTACTTTCCCAAAGCAAGAAAACATTTTAGAAGGTTAAGAGGGGATATCATTAACTAATTCTCCCTACTTTTAGAACGTAAAGATTCCTTCCATGCTCATTTATAATGTCACTATCAATATAGATAACTCCGTCCACGATCATTGGCTTAATTGGATGAGGGATAAGCATATTCCAGATATGTTAGCCACAGGTAAGTTCTCCCATGCCAAGATGACCCGAATTTTGGTAGAGGAGGAAATGGGTGGAACTTCGTATTCAATACAATACACAACCAAGGATCGGTCAACTCTTGAAGCATATTATAAAGAAGATGCCGAAAGACTGCGTAAAGATGGATTAAAGCTTTTTGCGGATAAGTTCGTAGCTTTTAGAACCGAACTTGAGGTAGTAAGTCAGCAGATTCCGTAGAGTACTGGTTCAAAACTGACGGGAACCCATTATCAAAAATTCCAAGTAACTCACAAAAAAAGCACCGTGTCCAAAAAGAAGAAAAAAAAACCTATCAAAACTGGACATGACCAAAACCTAGTCAAGGCAAAGAAACATCTGGGTCAACATTTTTTGAAAGACGAGGTGATTGCCCAGCAAATTGCTGACACGCTATCCCTAAATGGATATACCAACGTTGTAGAGATTGGCCCTGGCATGGGTGTATTGACAAAATACCTTCTTTTGAGAGACTTGGATTTAGTGGCCATGGATTTGGATGCTGAATCCATAGTGTATCTCAACCATAGTTTTCCGCTGGAACATCCCAAAGTCTTGGAAAAGAATAGCAGGCTTAATGTAATTGAGGCCGATTTTCTAAAATTCGACTTGAAACAACTCTATGGCAACGAGCAATTCGCCGTAACCGGCAATTTTCCTTATAATATTTCGAGCCAAATTGTTTTCAAAGTGTTGGAAATGCGCAACCAAATACCTGAATTTTCTGGAATGTTCCAAAAGGAGGTTGCCCAACGCATATGTGAAAAATCAGGAAGTAAGACTTATGGGATTTTATCTGTACTTGTACAGGCCTTTTATCATGCGGAATATCTTTTTACAGTGCATCCACAAGTATTTGACCCCCCTCCAAAAGTTCAATCCGGAGTTTTACGGCTTACCCGCAAAGATGAATTTAAGTTACCTTGCGACGAGCATCTTTTCTTCAAAGTGGTCAAAGCCGCTTTTAACCAAAGGAGAAAGACCTTGCGCAACAGCCTTAAAACCTTTAATCTCTCTGATAATCTAAAAGAAGATACTATCTTTGGTCAGCGTCCTGAGCAGCTAGATGTAGCTGATTTTGTTTCACTGACCCAACAGATAGCCAATGACTCCGTTTAAACTCACAGACGAGCTTCTAGCTGAAATCCAACAACTTATCGCAGACCAAAAAAATGTGGATTTGCGAGCTATGATGAAGGAATTTCACTATGCGGATATCGCTGAAATTGCCGATGAGCTTGAAGTGGACGAGGCCACCTACCTTATCAAACTTTTGGACAGCGAAAAAACCTCGGATATCCTTGCAGAGATGGATGAAGATGTTCGGGAAGCGGTTCTTAACAATCTCTCCGTAAAAGAGATTGCAGGAGAATTGGAGGAATTGGACACTGATGATGCCGCAGATATTGTCAGTGAGTTGCCTAAGGATATCATTCAGGAAGTCATCTCCGAAATTGAGGACAAGGAGCACGCAAAGGATATCGTTGACCTTTTGCGTTACGATGAAGACACCGCAGGGGGCCTGATGGCAAAAGAGCTGGTTCAAGTCAATGAAAACTGGAATGTGCTCACCTGCGTGAAAGAAATGCGGGCCCAAGCTGAAAATGTAACCCGTGTTCATTCTATTTATGTCGTGGATGACGAAGGCAAACTCAAAGGCAGACTCTCTTTAAAAGACCTTTTAACCACATCTACCAAAACACATATTAAAGACGTTTATATTCCGAAGGTAGATTCGGTAACGGTAAACGAAAAGGGTGAAGAAGTAGCCAAAATCATGTCCAAGTACGATTTGGAAGCTATCCCCGTAGTGGACGAAATTGGTCGCTTGGTAGGTCGTATTACCATTGATGACATTGTAGATGTAATCCGTGAAGAAGCGGATAAGGATTATCAAATGGCTGCTGGTATTTCGCAAGATGTTGAGGCGGATGATAGCATTTGGGAACTGACCCGAGCCCGCCTCCCTTGGTTGATTTTAGGCTTGTTCGGTGGATTGGGCGCAGCGGCCATAATGGGAGGTTTTGAAGAGATGATAGCCCAACATGCCATACTCTTTTTCTTTACTCCACTTATTGCGGCCATGGCCGGTAATGTGGGCGTGCAGTCCAGCGCAATCATAGTACAAGGTTTGGCTAATGATGATCTTAAGGGAAGTGTTGGAAATCGCCTGTGGAAAGAAATGCTTTTGGCCCTTTTAAATGGATTGATTCTTGCCATTTTACTGTTATTTTTCACTTGGGTTTGGAAAGGAGATTTATCAACAGCATTGGCTATTTCGATTTCTTTGGTTGTTGTGATTGTAGTAGCAGGAATAATCGGCACTTTTATACCACTCTTTTTAAACCAACGTGGAATTGATCCTGCTATAGCGACTGGACCTTTTATTACAACAAGTAATGATATTTTCGGAATTCTAATCTATTTCTGGATTGCAAAAATTATTTTAGGAATCTAAATTAGCTATTCATATGAAACCTATCAATCTAAAGGAAAAACATGCTGCCTTTTCAAAACAATGGCATCCCCACCAAATTGCCACAGTGGATGACATGCAAGTAATCTTGGCCAAAGTACAGGGCGAATTTGTTTGGCATTCCCATGATGATGAAGACGAACTTTTTCAAGTCCTAAAAGGGACCTTGTACATGAAGTTTCGGGATAGAACGGAAGTAGTAAGGGAAGGCGAAATTATTGTTGTACCCAAAGGGGTGGAGCATTGTCCTGCAACAAAAGATGGTGAGGAAGTTCATTTATTGCTTTTTGAAAAACAAAACACGGCGCATACGGGCAATGTGAAACATGAAATGACCCAGACGGAGTATCCTAAGATTTAGATATTTGCAAAACAAAAAACTGATGGTACCTAAGCACCATCAGTTTAAAATAGTGACTGGTAATCCCTATTTGAATTTTATTGCCCTTAGCCCACCTCCAGAAGCGAACTCTGAGATATAGAGCACTTTTCGTAGCGGATCTGCAGCAATACCATTTGGAGAGGCAAAAGAAGCTTCCTCCAATGCTCCGTCAATTGTTCCCGATTGCCCATTCCCGGCAAATATGGACATATCGCCAGACAAGGTAACTCGGTAAATCACATTTTCTCCGATAGCGGTAACGAAAAGCGACCCAGCAAAATAGGTTAGATATCCAATAACAAAATCATTCACTACCGTCGGCAGGGTAGCCAGAAGTTCTATGGTACCGTTCCTTTTAATTTTTAATATCTCTCCTGTAACAAAGTTACCAACGTAGAGATTACCCTTAATGTCAAAATCTATTCCCACTGAACCACCAAGACGTGCATCTTCTGCAAACACAGTTGCTTCACCTTGAGGAGTTACTTTATGAACCCCGGGGAAACTGAAATTTGAAACGTAAGCATTGCCTTTACTATCCAAAGTAAGTCCTGAAGGGAATCCTGGCAAAGTAGCAAGTACGGTTCGAGTGCCATCTGGTGAAACCTTGAGTACATCTGCCTCGGTGGTACCATCATTTTGGGCAGTGAAACGGATATTGTTCACAACATAGATGTTTCCATGTCGGTCCACTGCATTTCCTGTTGGGGCCAAAACACTATCCACGGCAACCTCGAATTCTCCAGTTCTCGGCATGGTACGAAAAACTTCTGTTCCTGAGAAATTACCAAAATTACTGGTCAGAACATTTCCTTGCCGGTCAATGGACACTCCGTCATTACCGGGAAAGTTGGGGACAATGGTTTCCACTGTTGCTTTTTCTGAAATTTTTCCAATAAAGTCATCCGTACATGATGACATGAAAAGTAGGAATACGGAAAAAACCATACTTCCTTTTAATGCATTGAGTTTGATTGTTTTCATGAGGTTTTTCTTTAAAGTTTACAGCGAGTTTAGAAGAAAAACAATGGCCAATCGCCCCAATGTATACAGCGGAACAAAGTACACCTCCCATTTATACAAAGAAAATGGAAGGTGTACGGTACAGAACAGATCTAAATACCTTCTGAAGGATTAACTTTGAGTTGAACCCGACTTATTATGAAATATAAAGACTATTGTAGGTCTATTTATGTTTTAGTTTAATTTTATTTACAGGAGCTGTTGTAGAAATCAATCAGTATTTTAATCTCCTCCAAATCTTGAAAACTAGATTCGTCATAACTGCCAGAGTTATACTCACATCCCCCCATGTAATCCTTCAATTTTGAAGCTTTCTTCTCTTCTTTGATCAAAGCTCCAAACGCAAAGCTGAATGCCTTTTCTTGACCCTTAGTCTTAAGATAATACTGTCCACCTTTAGGAGACTGGTACACAGAAGCCTTGCCTTCTTTATAAACTTCTTTCATAAAAAGTCCTCCAGAACCTCCAATTGATATAGCATCATCACTGGTAGCGAGAAGCCCATTGCTCTTTACCTTTATAGCCTCAAACCAAGTTTCTTCACCGCTTTCTTCAAACACACAAAATCTAACCCCACTTTTGGCGGAAAGGGTCTTTATGCGTTTCTTGTCTTTTTCATTGATGTATGATACTTTGACCTTATTCCCAAATTCGTCTCCATTCAAGTTTACCACGGTACCTGCAGATTCTGGACTGTTTGGATTAGGTATATCATCAAAAAGTATCGTTATTTCTCCCTCGTACCGAACTCCTTTTTCGTCCAAGGCATATCCCTTCTTATCGTAGATATTGGACGAATTTGCCTTAGCTACTTCATATTCTTTTTGTGCTTCTGCCCTTATCTCAGCGTTAGCTTGAGCTACAGACTCCTTGGCGCTATGGCCTAATTCTATACCGCGTGTGTGCAACCAACGTACGGCTTCCACAAGAAAATCTTTGGTTGCGTATTTGTCCGTTGCGCTGAAACGATTTCTTGTTTTATAGGTTATAGGATTTGTTAGCAATTGGGAAACTATGTTCACAACCCCAAAAGCATCTTGGGTTATTGTCCCTATCCTTATATTGTCCAAATCTCGTACCACTAACGAGGTTGGGTCTGAAAATCTATAACTCCCTATCATATTCTCAATAACCTCTGCATTACGCTTTCTGTCATCCACCGATGAGGACGTATAGGGAATCCCACCTCTAAAAATTCTTTTGTAATCGGGATCAACTGCAATTCCCAAACTGGCGGTTTGCGCAAATTTAGCTCCTGCTTCTCTTTCTTGAGCCACTATTTGATCATATTCTTCTTTGCTCTCCCTCTCCCTTTTTTGACTAAAGTAATTTCCAATTGCATCTTGATTTACTTTTCCGGATGCATCAAAAAAATTCATTCTCTTCATTAAAAATTCTGCAATGGCTTTTCTGTAATTCAAAGTGAAGGAAACATACTCCATGTCAACTTCATTTTCAAAAGCGGCACCTTCTTTTGAAAGTACAAGCCACTCATATTTGTTACTTTCATTTACTTCATCTAAAAAATAATCTACGGTTACAAAAGTTTCTCCCGTTGCACTATCTGTAAAAGTGTAAATTGTGTTATTATCAACCTTATTTTCAGTAACCCGTAAAGGGGTTTCCTGCTTGTCAATTAGAATGACATCTTTCTTCACTTTTACTTTCTGCGCGAACGTACCTAGTGAAATAACTGCAAATGCGATACTGGCAATACTTTTTTTGCTCATAATTTAATCTTGGTATATAGTTTTGATTTCTTGATTGTTCTACCCAATGGAAGAATTCAATCCGGTGGTATTAACATTTTTTTTCTGTCAAAATTGCCCAATGGTTAAGAAAAATAGGTTTGTACTTTGATAAAATTCGACCGAATCTATACAGAACTACTTTCAACTCTTCTGACTTTGATATTTATTCGGAAATTGTAAATTGCGACAAGACGATTATTTTATGAAAGTACTCCACCTGGATACCAACCATCCTCTTCTAATAGATCAGTTGGCAGCACTCGGTTTTGAAAACCATGAAGATTATACCTCCTCTAAAGAAGAGATAGAAAAGAAGATACATGAATATGATGGTGTGATAATTCGTAGTAGGTTTACTTTAGACCAACAGTTTTTGGACAGGGCGACCAACTTAAAGTTCATTGGTCGAGTAGGCGCCGGTCTGGAAAACATTGACACAAAGTACGCAAAGCAAAAGGACATCTTCCTTGCCTCAGCTCCTGAAGGAAACCGAAATGCAGTAGGTGAGCATGCTCTTGGCATGTTACTGTCATTGCTAAACAAATTGAACAAGGCGCATAGAGAAGTTAGAAAGGGAAAATGGGACAGAGAAGGTAATAGAGGCGTAGAATTGGATGGTAAGACTGTAGGTATATTGGGCTACGGAAATATGGGAAAGGCTTTTGCCAAAAAATTAATGGGTTTTGACGTTGAAATCATTTGCTACGACATTATTGGCGGAGTTGGTGATGAAAACGCACGACAGGTTGGGATTATGGAATTCCAGCAAAAATCTGATGTGGTTAGTTTGCATGTTCCCCAAACCGAATCTACTTTGGGTATGATCAATACAGATTTCATTGAAGGATTCCACAAACCTTTCTGGTTTTTGAATACTGCCCGAGGCAAATGTATAGTGACAGAAGATTTGGTTAAAGGCCTAAAAACTGGTAAGATATTAGGTGCTGGATTGGATGTTTTGGAATATGAGAAAAAGTCATTTGAAAACATGTTCGTGCAAAGACCAAAGGCTTTTAAATATTTGAGAAAGGCTAAGAACGTCATGCTGTCGCCTCATGTTGCGGGCTGGACCTTTGAAAGCAAGGAAAAATTGGCCCAAACTATTGTTGACAAAATCAAAGAGCGCTTTTGCTAAATTTATGATGTGAAAAAAACCGTATTTGTTTTTTCTTCCCTCATCGTAGCTCTGCTCGTTCTATTCAAATTAAGTGAGTATTCATATCGTTCGGGCAATCTCAACATTGAGCTGCTACTTTCTGCCATTGCCATTCTATTTTTTATTATTGGTATTTATATAAATAAAAAGGGACTTGTAAAAAGGGGAGCAAACCCGTTTAAGATAGATTTTAAGAAATTGGAAACCCTTGGTATTAGCCAGAGAGAATACGAAGTATTGCAACAAGTGGTAAAAGGATTATCCAATAAAGAGATTGGGGAAAAACTACATCTTTCCGAAAGTACCATCAAAACCCATGTCTCCAATTTATTGGTAAAGCTGGATGCCAAGCGCAGAACCCAAGCAATTCAGAAGGCAAAAGAACTGAAAATCATTTCCGAATAGCTCTTTTGTACTAAAGTACCATGCTTTTGGTACTTTAGTATGAGACCCAAAACTCCATCTCCCTTTAATTTTGAGCTAAACTTAAAACTGAACTCTATGAAAAAAACAGTAATCAAATACGGTACATATGGCGCAATTGCCATTTGCGGTCTTTTTTTGATCAGTTGGTTTATACTTGATGATTTGCCTTTACCTACCCAGGAAGCTCTTGGGTATCTTTCCATGATTTTATCCCTAAGTTTTGTCTTTTTTGGAATAAAGCATTATCGTGACAGGGAAAATGAAGGAAAGGTCAGTTTTAAAAACGCATTGGTGATAGGTCTGCTCATCAGTCTTATCACCGCTGTAGTATTTGGAGTCTTGGATGTCATCTATACCGAAGTCCTGAATCCTGAATTTATGGATACGTACTACTCAGAAACATTGAAGACCATGGAAGAAACCATGTCAGCTGAAGAGTTTAAACTAAAGAAAGCGGAAATGGACGCTCAATTGGAGATATTTGCCAATCCTCTAATGACATTTGTTCTTATGTCATTGACCGTTTTTGTGATTGGATTTATTGTTTCATTACTTTCTGCACTGATATTGCAACGAAAATGATGCTACCATGACCATAGATGCCAAAACTCCAGACGAATATATTGCCCAACTTCCGCCAGAAAGGAAGGAAGCTGTATCTAAATTGAGAAAGACCATTCAAGAAAATTTACCAAAGGGGTTTAAGGAATGTATAAGCTACAAAATGATTGGGTATGTAGTGCCCCATTCGCTTTATCCCGATGGATACCATTGCGACCCAAAACTACCTCTACCTTTTATCAATATCGCTTCGCAAAAGAATTTTGTGGCCTTATACCATTCAGGAATATATGCGGATAAAAAACTATTGGATTGGTTTGTGGGCGAGTATCCAAAATATGTGAAGACCAAATTAGATATGGGCAAGAGTTGCATACGGTTCAAGAACATGGAAAACATTCCATATGGGCTTATTGCAGAGTTATGTCAAAGGATGACACCTGAAGATTGGATTAATTTATATGAAAAAAACATCAAAAAATGAAAAACAGAGTAACAGGAATAGGCGGTTTTTTCTTTAAGTCCAAAGACCCTGATAACATCAAAACTTGGTACAAAACCCATTTAGGCATACCTATGGACAACTACGGATGGAGTTTTTGGTGGAAGGATAAAGAAGGTAAAGATTGTATGACTCAGTGGAGTCCTTTTAAAGAGGACACCGAATATTTCAATCCGAGCAAAAAACAATTTATGATGAACTTTAGGGTAGAAAACCTTAAAGAGCTACTGAAAGTTTTAAAATCCGAAGGGGTCACGGTAATCGATAAGGTTGAGGAATATGATTATGGAAAGTTCGGATGGATTCTAGACCCAGAGGGGAATAAAATCGAGCTTTGGGAACCTGTTGATAAAGCATTCCTTTAACAAACAAAATATTGTTTATTTT
This sequence comes from Flagellimonas ulvae, assembly GCF_049333175.1. Lineage (NCBI taxonomy): Bacteria > Pseudomonadati > Bacteroidota > Flavobacteriia > Flavobacteriales > Flavobacteriaceae > Flagellimonas > Flagellimonas ulvae. Next base: position 3,159,591 of record NZ_CP186325.1, on the reverse strand, counting down.
TAGGCATGTACAACCAACAAAATAAAAAGTACCATGTCTGATGAAAACAAAGATTTAGGAGATAAAGCAGAAGAAGCTTTTGACAAAGCCAAAGACGCAGCGAAAGACGCGGCTGAGGATGCCAAGGAAGCCGCTAAAGATTTCCAAGAAGATGTCAAAGAGGCATTTGACCCAAAAAACCCCGATAGTGGTAAGACTGTGGCAATCATTGCACATTTGACCTTAATTGGCTGGATCATTGCCATTATTATGAACAGTAGCAACAAAACTGAGATAGGGTCATTCTACATTAGGCAAGTATTGGGAATCTTCCTGTTAGGATTTGTTTTGGGACTAATCCCCGTAGTTAACTTGATAGCATGGATATTTCCTGTTATTTTATGGGTCATAAGTCTGATTGGCTCAATTAATGGAAATCAAAAACCAGTCTTTTTGGTTGGAGAACATTTCCAAAATTGGTTTAAATCTCTATAAGACACAAAAGCCAGAAAATCTCTCTGGCTTTTTTATTTCATTATATTATCGTAATATTGCAATATTAAATTTTATTTACAATGGGAAGTTCAAAGACCCATATTTTTTCTATCCAACATAATGAATTGGCCCAAGTTGCTAAAGTTCTGGGGCATCCTGCACGTATTGCCATATTGGAATACATAAGCAAACAGGAAGGCTGTATTTGTAATGATTTAGTGGATGAAATAGGATTGGCACAACCTACAATTTCCCAACATCTCAATGAGATCAAAAAAATTGGTTTGCTTCAAGGCACTTTTGAAGGTAAAAATTTATGCTATTGCATTGACCAAAAAAGATGGCTTGAGCTTCAGCAAGCTTTCAATAATTTCTTTTCTAATATTAACCTTAACTGTTGTTGATTTATGAACACTCAAGAATTTTTATCCGTATTACAAGAAAATAGACAAAAAAGTCTATTGTTTGAATATAAACCAAGCGCTCTCGTAAAGGCCAATTATCACATAACAGAGGTAAAGAACATTACCGTTGACTCTGTGGACTGTGGAACAGGAACTGATTTTTGGAAAGAAACTGTTATTCAATTATGGGAAAGTCCAGCAGAATCCGTTAAAACCGAATTTATGTCCGCTTCAAAGGCGTTGGGCATTTTGAATAAGGTAGACCGTATTAAACCCATGGTACGAGATGCTGAACTTAAATTGGAATATAGCAACGATCAGTTTCATACCGCACAGTTATATGTTTCCGGCTATACCACTACAGAGGATACACTTCAATTCTTCCTTTCCATCCAAAAGACAGATTGCAAAGCAAAAGAAACTTGTGGTGTTCCTGATACCGCAGAAGAAAATAACCTAAAAACAACAGTAGGTTCATGTGCACCTGACAGTGGTTGTTGTTAAATTTGCGACATCATGAAGATTCGTAGCATGCACGCTTCTGATTGGAATCAAGTGGCCCGTATTTATTCTGAAGGGATAAAAACTGGTTTTGCCACATTTGAGCAGCGAGTTCCACCTTATAAAAGTTGGGACGAAGCCCATGTTGATTCCTGTAGAATAGTAGCAGAAGAGGACGGCAGAGTTTTGGGTTGGGCAGCACTGTCACCTGTATCTAGTAGATGTGTTTATGGCGGGGTTGGAGAAGTGAGTGTATACATAAGCGAGAATAGCAGGGGGAAAGGTATTGGCAAAGCTCTCCTAAAACAGTTGATCACAGAAAGTGAAGAAGCTGGATTTTGGACAATTCAATCTGGAATTTTTCCTGAAAACAAGCACAGCATTACCCTTCATGAAAAAGTTGGGTTCCGTTTTATTGGCAAACGTGAAAGAGTCGGCAAAATCCATGGAATATGGAAAGACAATCTTCTATTTGAAAAACGAAGTTCCAAAGTAGGTATAGATTAATCATCAAAAAAAATGAAAAACGTATTGATTCTTTGTACAGGCAATTCCTGTAGAAGTCAAATGGCACATGGCTATCTTAATTATTTTCAGGATTCCTTGGCAAACGTGTATAGTGCAGGAATAGAAACCCATGGATTAAACCCTGGTGCAGTATCCATTATGCAAGAGGATGGAATAGACATTTCCAACCATACTTCAAATCATGTAGACGAATATGAAGGTATAGAATGGGACTACATCATCACGGTCTGCGACCATGCTAAAGAAAATTGTCCCTTTATTCCAGCGAAAAATGCTCAGCGAATTCATCATAATTTTTCTGACCCATCCAAAGTCAAAGGAACTGGGGAAGAAATCCATAAAGCTTTTTTAAAGACCAGAGGGGAAATCAAAGATTTTATGTACGAATTTGTAAAGGAGGAATTGACCAATTAGTCATTTGGCCAATAATCGCTGGGAAGGAAATCTGCCATGCGTTGTGAGCCCATTTCACCACCGAAAAAAACGCTTTTGTTAGGGCTTTCATTACCGAATTGGTCAATAAAGAAAATAGGGGTTTTGCATTTCATAGAAGAGATTTTTCCATCATTAAACCGGATTAAAAAATCCTTTCCCAATGCCATGACCTCTACATAATTTTGTGAGGGCTTTACTTTTAATTGGCTGTAAGGGTCAATCTGAAACCTTCTTCGATAGAGATTGAACTTTTCTTTCTCCAATTCTTTTCTTGATAACGAACGCATGAAATGAAGCACAGAGCCTTTATAGGCTTTCTCCCTTTTTTTCTCAAACTCGCCATTATACTCCTTAAAGAGTGTTCTACAGGAAAACATGGTTGATTCAACTACAGGCTTTCTCCGCTCAATATTTTCAAAGCTTACTTCAAAATACTCTAAAATGCAACTGACAGAGTATCCTAGGTATGGATTATCGATAAGTATAGGCTTATCAGCAAAAGCATATAATTTTTTTTCACTTAGAGAAAACTTAAGTATCAAATCCTTTAGGTTGAGAATTTGAGATTTTGATGCACCTCTTGAAGTCCCCAAAAATTCCTTTTCAAAAATAGCAGCCTTTTTCTCCCAGCTCCAAATATCTTCGTCCACCACAACCTCATCTAGAATAACCGTTTTAGGCTTGAGCTGCAAAATACCAAGGTCTTTTGAAGTCACTTCAGAGATTTCCATTGTCTCAAATCCAATAAAACTTATTATCAAAGCAACGGAAAGTCCATTAGGTAATAGAATTCTAAAATATCCATTACTATCCGTGGTAGTTCCTAGAGCGGTACCATCATAAAAAACAGAAACATCTGTGAGCGGTTCATGGGAAGAGGCGTTAACTACCTGTCCGGTAAGGTAATCCTGAGCTAAGATGAATTCAAAGGCAATTAAAGAAAAGCAAAAGGCAAAAAGCACTCCCCTTTTTTCCATGCTAAACGGTTTTCCGTTCCAACTCTGCTTGAAATTCTTCCATAACCGGTTTTACCGTGCTTTCTGGCAAATCGGCTATCTTAATATACATCAAACCATCCACAGAATTGTTGAAGAGTGGGTCTACATTGAAAGCAACCACTTTCGCATTCTGTTTGATATATTTTTTGATGAGCACCGGTAGTCTTAAACTTCCGGGTTCAACTTCATTAATCAGCTTGTCGAATTTATTAAGGTCGGCCTGGGTTTCATCAAATATGAATTCTTTATCCGCATCCTTCAACTGCACCTTGAACTCTTTTTTTGGACGAATGTATTGTGCTACGTATGGGTCCCAATAATTGGATTTCATGAATTCAATCATCAAGGATTTTGAAAAATTGGAAAATTGGTTACTTATGCTCACGCCCCCAATCAAATATTTGTGCTCGGGAAATCGTAACGTAGTATGTACAATTCCTTTCCAAAGTAAAAACAAGGGCATGGGTTTCTGCTGATATTCCTTTACGATGTAGGCTCGGCCCATTTCAATGGATTTGCTCATCATATCATACAATTCTGGCTCAAACCGAAACAGGTCTTGAAGATAGAATCCATCTATACCGTAGTTTTTAAAAATATGACTCCCCAATCCCATTCTATAAGCGCCCACTATAGCTTTTTCTTCATCATCCCAAAGAAACAAATGGTGATAGTATGAATCAAACTGGTCCAAATCGATGGGGTTATTGGTTCCCTCTCCTACTTCACGGAATGTTATTTCCCTTTGTCGACCAATTTCTTTAAGGATAAAGGGCATTTCTTTTTCTTGCGCCAAATACACTTCATAATTTTTGCTCTGGAGCAACCTACAATCCTTTTCTCTCAGCTTTTCTATTTCTCCTTCTAGGACTTCCACACGCACGGCTGTAGCAATTTTTTTAGGGGTCTTTGGGATTTTCAAGGTGGTGGGAACCTTATCAATAAGTCGCTCTTTTTCAAAAGCATTGGCCAATAGATAGGTTTTTTTGCGTAGTAATTCCGTGAAACCTTCCAAGGTTTTCTCCTCTTTCTGCGAGGCCACGGATATGGGTTGACCCACGCGTACCTTGATGGGCCTTCTTCGTTGCGTGGTTAATTCTGAAGGTAACTTTGCCGTTCTGAATACGTCGTTTATCTTGGATAAACGATAAAAAAGACGACTATTTCTTGCATGAAAATATATAGGGACTACTGGGACTTCTGCTTTTCTTATCAATTTAATAGCAGCTTCTTCCCAAGGTCTGTCCACAACTAACTTACCATCCCTATACGTGGAAACTTCTCCGGCCGGGAAAATCCCTAAAGGGTGACCATCTCTTAAATGGGTCAATGCGGTTTTAAACCCCATGACACTGCTTTTGGCATCCTTATGATTTTCAAAAGGGTTTACTGGCATTATAAAGGGCTTCAAAGGGGCTATACGTTGTAATAAGAAATTGGCGATTATCTTAAAGTCTTTCCGTTCTTGAAGCATCAACTTCAACAAAAGCACCCCGTCAATTCCACCCAAAGGGTGATTGCTTATGGTGATGTAAGGTCCCGTTTTGGGTAATCTTTTTAAATCCTCCTCAGGAATTTCAAAATCAATCTCATAATGGTCAAGGATGGATTCCAAGAATTCCGTTCCGGAAAGATTCTTATTCTTGGTATAAAAGCTATTCATCGTGGTAATTTTGGTAACCACCATCAATAACCAACCTATGAACGTACCAATAAAACCGTATCGATTTACCCCTATTACTTTTGCTACCTCTTTGGCAGAAACCAACCCCATACTTTATCAATTAGGTAAAAGTAAAGATAGGGAATTGCCCAAATAGGGAAACAAACAAATGTTAGGTTTGGGTTTATTTTACCACTAGCTGAACAGTTTCCTTACCACGCTGTTCCACCAGTACTGATTTCCCATTTTGAAGGGACTTAACAGCGTTGTCATTAAAATGACGGATTGTATATAAAGAAACATCTTCGTGGCAAATGACTTTGAACTTTTGCCCAAGCTCTTCCAAAATGGTTTGAAGTCCTCCAAATTTGTTATCCAGGCAAACAGAAAAGCTGATAGCGGAATTTTGGATCAAGTCTACTTTTAATTTATGGTCATGGAAAAGTTTGAAAATTTCACTTATGCTTTCCTCCACAATAAAGGAGAAGTCTAAAGTGGATAATTTCAATAAAACCTGATTTTTCTTCACGATAAAACAAGGAATATCTGGTGAAATCCCTTTCCCCGTACTTACCTTGGTACCATTGCCCAACGGATTCACAAAGGATTTAACATGTAGTGGAATCTCCTTTCGTTGCAAAGGTTGAAGTGTTTTGGGATGAATAACGGAAGCTCCGTAAAATGCCAACTCTATAGCCTCCCGATACGAGATTTCATCTAAAAGCTGTGTTTCTTCAAAACTTCTAGGGTCTGCATTCAAAACCCCAGGAACATCTTTCCAGATTGTGACAGAATTTGCGTTTAAGCAATAGGCTAGTATGGCCGCGGTATAATCCGAACCTTCCCTTCCCAATGTAGTTGTGAAATTATTATCATCACTTCCCAAAAATCCTTGCGTTATGTTCAATTTGGACATATCCACTCTGGATTTTACTTCACTTTCGGTTCTTTCCCAATTTACCTGTGCATCCCGATACGAATTATTGGTTTTTATCAATTCCCGAACATCATGCCAAGTATTGGTCAAACCTTCTTGGTTAAGATACGCACTTACTATGGAAGTGGACATCAATTCCCCATAGCCTACTACTTGATCATAAACAAAGGCATATTTTGGGGATTTGTTCCAAGCTAAAAACCCCTTTACCTCCTCAAAAAGGATGTTTATTTTTTCGTGTACAGGATGATCTTCGTCTTCAAATAGTTCAGAAATTATTCCATAATGATAGTCCTTAATCTCTTGAAGCACTATGGATATCCTTCTTTTATCATCAAAATAAGCGGCCACCAAAGACTCCATGGCATTGGTAGTTTTACCCATGGCCGAGATTACCACCAAAGTGTCCTCAAACCCAACTTCTTGGAGCACTCTAACCACATTTCTGACCCCATCTGCATCTTTTACTGATGCTCCACCAAACTTAAATATTCGCATTCTTAAAAATCAACTTAAATTATTCAAATAATTCTGAATCCCTTTTTGGTCTAATTGCACTACGTCCCAGTCTCTCATCACTTTGGCTCCCTTACTTTCATAAAATGTGATGGCTGGTTCGTTCCAGTCCAAGACTTCCCATGAAATTCTTTTTACCCCCTTGGATTCTCCATACTTCACTACTTCATTCAATAATGCTGAGCCCACTCCTTTTCCTCTCATGCTTTGGGTAACAATTAAGTCCTCCAAATGGATTACCGGACCTTTCCATGTGGAATATCTGGGAAAAACCAAAGCTATCCCCACAATTCTGCTGTTACTTTCAGCCACAAAACAATGAAATAAAGGATTGTTTCCAAAACCGTGCTCCTTTAAATCCGACAAATTGACCTCAACCGCATCAGATTCCTTTTCAAAATCAGCAAGTTCTTGCACCAAAGTCAAAACTTGATCCATGTCCTCTTCCCTAGCATCTCTAATTGAAAAACCCATATTGTTACAAATAAAACTCAAAGTTATAAATATCTATATTTAAAGTTTGCCGAAAACGATGTAGTATCACAAAATACCCGATATTTGCCTTTAAATAAAACAGTTCTTAATGTTCGACAAGCAACACCGCACACTAGGAGAATTTATTATAGCCAACCAGAACTCTTTTCAATATACTTCAGGGGAACTTTCGAGACTTCTCAACGGAATCCGACTTGCAGCAAAAGTTGTAAATCACGAAGTGAACAAGGCAGGGTTGGTAGATATAATCGGAACTGCCGGTGATGTAAACATTCAAGGTGAAAATCAGCAAAAGCTGGATGTTCTTGCGAACGAAAAATTCATTCAAACCCTAAAGAATCGTGAAATTGTTTGTGGAATTGCCTCAGAGGAAGAAGACGATTTTATAAGCATCAACAGTTTTGATGAGAAACATCAGAATAAATACATTGTATTGATTGATCCTCTTGACGGGTCTTCAAACATTGACGTGAACGTATCCGTTGGAACCATATTTTCAATCTATAGGCGTATTACCCCAGTAGGAACGCCCGTAACTTTGGAAGATTTTCTTCAACCAGGACGAAATCAGATAGCTGCTGGATATATTATTTATGGAACATCTACTATGTTGGTCTATACCACAGGTGATGGCGTAAACGGTTTTACATTAAATCCAGCTTTGGGAACGTTTTATCTTTCTCATCCAAATATGCAGTTTCCGGAAACCGGGAAGATTTATTCTGTAAATGAAGGGAATTACACGCATTTTCCACAAGGCGTCAAGAATTATATTAAATACTGTCAAATGGAGGAAGGTGACCGTCCTTACACATCGAGGTACATCGGCTCTTTGGTTTCCGATTTTCATCGGAATATGATCAAGGGAGGAATCTATTTGTATCCAAAAAGTAGTAAGGCATATAATGGGAAACTACGCCTACTTTATGAGTGTAACCCCATGGCCTTTTTAGCTGAACAGGCCAATGGCAAAGCTAGTGATGGCTTTGGGCCTATAATGGATATCCAGCCTACGGAGTTACATCAACGGGTTCCTTTCTTCTGTGGAAGTAAAAAAATGGTGGAAAAGGCCGAAGAATTTATGGCAGCACAAGGCTAGCGATTCAACAGATATTGAAAGGCCTCAAAATCGATTCTGCCATGGAATATATCATAAGACTTTTTGATTAAAGCCTTGGCGTCTTCTGGAGAATAGCCCAAACCAATGGCATACTTTTCTACCAAATTCATCTGTTCTTCCTCTATAATTTGATCTGCAAAGACCATTTTAAAGAAATCAAAGAGCCTCATCAGTCTTTTTTCTGAACTATGCGGAGTTTCAATGGGATATTTGTTCTCCTTTTTCATGACCTCCTTATACTCGGCTTCAGAGATATTGAGTCTAAAAGCAAACTTGTCCAGAATTGCTTTTTCCTTTTCATTTATCTCACCATCTACAGTGGCCAAAGTGGCCAAGGTGGCAAAATGAGCTAAATTTTTCCGCTTTTCTCCGTGCTCGTATAAATCTAGAATGGGCATACCTTAAAATTTGTTGGCAAATATAATTTTTACCTGAGAAACCTAGGTAACATATCCCCAAAAGAAATTCGTATTTTTCAAGAGCTATGAAATCACCTTTACTTCAATTTACCGAAAAAGGAATCTACTGTGAAGCCGCCAAGGTATATTTAGATCCCTGGAAGTCGGTTGATAACGCCATTATCTCACACGGCCACGCGGACCACAGTCGCTGGGGACATAAACAGTACATTACGCATCATAGAAACGTTCCCATTGTCAAACATCGTTTGGGAGATGTCCCCGTTTCTGGAAAAGAATGGGGGGAAACGTTCACTATAAACGGAGTCAAATTCAGTTTGCATCCCGCCGGGCATATTATCGGTTCCTCCCAAATTCGAGTAGAACATAAAGGTGAAATATGGGTTTTTACCGGAGACTATAAAATTGAGGATGATGGATTATGTACCCCATACGAAAATGTAAAGTGCCATACTTTCATTACTGAGTGTACTTTTGGTTTGCCCGCTTTTAAATGGCTTCCACAGAGTGAAGTTTTCAATGACATCAATGCATGGTGGTCAGAGAACCAAGCTGAAGGAAAAACCTCTGTTCTTTTTGGATACAGTTTGGGAAAAGCACAGCGACTTTTAAAGCATTTAGACACTTCTATTGGAAACATATATACCCATGGTGCTGTCGAAAACATAACTGATGTTCTGCGCCCTTTAGTTGATTTACCAAAAACCCATTTAATCACCCGTGAGACAAAAAAAGAAGAACTCCGCGGAAATATCGTAGTAGCCCCACCTTCTGCCCATGGTAGCACATGGATTCGGAAAATGGTGCCTTTTGTAACAGCAACAGCTAGTGGCTGGATGGCTTTTAGAGGTGCCCGAAGAAGACGCGCCATAGATAAGGGTTTTGTTCTGAGTGATCATTGTGATTGGGATGGTCTTTTGGAAAGCATCAAAGCTACTGGAGCAGAAAAAGTAATCTGTACGCATGGCTATACCGAAATTTTTTCTAGATACCTCAGGGAGTTAGGGTACGATGCCAGAACGGAAAGCACCCAATATGAAGGAGAAATGAGTGAAATCAATACTTCTGAATCTGAAAACGCAGAAGTATCATGAAGCGATTCGCAGAACTTATAAAAACCCTGGACAGTACCAACAAGACCAACGAAAAAGTAAAAGCTTTGTCCGAGTATTTTTTGTTGGCTGATGACAAGGACAAAGTCTGGACCATTGCTATTCTATCCCATAGAAGACCACCAAGACCTGTGAATACGACCTTGCTTCGAGAATGGGCAGCAGAATTAGCCAATATCCCGCTTTGGCTTTTTGAGGAAAGCTATCATATTGTTGGCGATTTGGCCGAGACCATCGCGTTGATTGTTCCATCTTCCACTAATTCCACAGAAAAGTCATTGACCCTTTTTTTGGATGAAATGATTGCTTTAAAATCAAAAGATGAGGATGAGAAAAAGGCATATCTTTTTCAAAACTGGGAGCAACTCAATTATTACGAGAGATTCGTTTTTACCAAGTTGATTACCGGAGGGTTTCGGATTGGAGTAAGTCAAAAGTTAATGACCAAGGCATTGGCCAAAGCTACGCAGCTGGATGAAGACGTCTTGGCTTACAAACTCATGGGCAATTGGAATCCTAGCACCATATCCTTTCAAGATTTGATTTTGGAAGAAAAAGAAAGTGATTATCTCTCCAAACCCTACCCCTTTTATTTGGCTTACGCCCTAGAAGAAACTCCCGAAGATTTAGGAAGTGTATCCGATTGGTCTGCAGAACACAAATGGGATGGAATTCGTGCACAGGTCATTGTTCGAAAAGATGAACTCTTTGTATGGAGTCGAGGCGAAGAATTGGTAACTGACAAGTATCCGGAGTTTCAAAAATTTATTGGGAACATCCCAAATGGAACCGTATTGGATGGGGAGCTTCTACCCTATCCCAATGGTGAAATCGGAACTTTTAATGATTTACAAACCAGAATTGGTCGTAAGACAGTATCCAAATCCCTTCTTGAGAAAACTCCGGTTGTTTTGAAGGCTTATGATTTGTTGGAATGGCATGGGGAAGATATTAGAGGCAAATCATATCTTGAAAGAAGAAAAGTTCTAGAAAAAATGTTTGTAGATGTTGTCATTTCGAATCCAGAAAACAAGGATGAGAAATCTCCAGAAAACATAGATTTCTCACATACGTTCGAAATGACAAATCTGCCTCTTTTGCTCTCCAAACGTTTGCAATTCGATTCTTGGGAAGAAGTTACAGTGGAAAGAGAACGTTCTCGTGAAGTGCGCAGTGAGGGTCTTATGCTAAAGCATAACCATTCTCCCTATCAGGTGGGCCGTAAAAAAGGAGATTGGTGGAAGTGGAAAGTCGAACCTTTCACCATCGATGCTGTGCTCACTTATGCCATGCGTGGGCATGGTAGAAGAAGTAATCTTTTTACCGACTATACCTTCGCACTTTGGCAAACCAAAGAAAATGGAGAAAAAGAACTTGTTACGTTTGCCAAAGCCTATTCGGGATTGACCGATGCTGAATTTCGTGAAGTAGACGCATGGATAAAGAAAAATACATTGGAACGTTTTGGACCTGTACGAAGCGTAACACCACATCACGTTTTTGAAATTGCCTTTGAAGGAATTGCACTGTCCAAACGCCATAAGAGTGGGGTAGCAACCCGTTTCCCTAGAATTCTTCGGTGGCGAAAGGATAAAAAAATTAAAGAAGCCAACACCTTGGAAGACATCAAACAAATGATACCTTAAACCGAATCTGTGACACAAAAACAACTTTTTGAAATAGCAGAAAACTGGTTTACCCAGCAAGGTTGGAATCCCTTCCCATTCCAGAAAAAAACATGGAAAGCATTTCTTGGGGGCAAGCACGGTTTGTTAAATGCGCCTACAGGGAGCGGGAAAACCTATGCGCTTTGGTTTCCGATTATTCTGAATCACATCAAAAAGCATCCGGATTATAAGACCAAACATAAAAAAGGATTGAAGGCCATTTGGATTACCCCTCTTCGCGCCTTGTCCCAAGAAATCAAACAATCCGCAGAACGTGTGGCCAACGACCTAGAAACGCAAATGACAGTTGGTATTCGGACTGGGGACACATCTACTAAAGAAAGAGCAAGGCAAAAAACCACCATGCCCGATTTGTTGATTACCACTCCAGAAAGTCTTCAACTTTTGCTCGCTTCAAAAGGGTACGCCAAAGTCTTTCAGGACTGTTCAGCCATCATTGTGGATGAATGGCATGAGCTTTTAGGCACCAAGCGTGGCATTCAAATGGAATTGGGATTATCCCGTTTAAAATCAGTTTGCAAAAACCTTCGAATTTGGGGAATTTCTGCTACTATTGGAAATTTAGAGCAAGCGAGAGAGGTACTTTTGGGGCCCACTTCACAGGCTTTTGAAAATTCGGTGCTGGTCCAAGCTAAACTCAACAAGAAGATTACCGTAAAAAGTATTATTCCAGAGCAAATGGAGACCTTCCCTTGGAGAGGTCACTTAGGCCTTCATCTTTTGGAAGAGGTGGTTCCCATCATCAATAACAGTAAGACCACACTATTGTTCACCAATACAAGAAGTCAATGCGAAATCTGGTTTCAAAAAATATTGGAAAAACATCCAGAGTACGCCGGTGAAATCGCCATGCACCATGGAAGCGTCAACAAGGAGACCCGAATTTGGGTGGAACAGGCCATTCGAAATGAAAGTCTCAAGGCTGTGGTATGTACCTCAAGTCTGGATTTGGGGGTGGATTTTGCTCCCGTAGAGACTGTAATTCAAATTGGTGGCCCTAAAGGCGTAGCTCGATTTCTGCAACGTGCTGGGAGAAGTGGCCACAGACCGGGCAAAGAAAGTGTAATTTACTTTCTACCCACACATGCCATGGAATTGATTGAAGCCTCAGCACTTCAAGTGGCAGTAAAGGAAAGTGCCGTGGAAGACCGACTCCCTTTTTTGAACAGTTACGATGTTCTGATTCAATATTTGACCACTTTAGCAGTTTCAGATGGGTTTTATCCGGATGAAATTTTTCCGGAAATCAAACAAACTTTTTGTTACCAAGGTATCACTGAGGATGAATGGCAGTGGTTGCTGAATTTTTTGGTGATGGGAAGTCAGAGTTTGAAAACGTATGACGAATATAAAAAGGTAGAGGTAGAATCTGATGGTAAATTTAAGGTGAACAATAAGGGTATCGCCATGCGTCATCGTTTTCAAATAGGAACCATTGTGGGTGATGCATCCATAGCAGTGCGATACCAGAAAGGAGGATATATTGGTTCCATTGAAGAATATTTTATCTCTAAGCTTACTGCTGGGGATGTATTCACGTTCGCAGGAAGAAATCTGGAATTCATACGTATAAAAGGTATGCAAGCCCATGTACGAAACTCTACCAAACGGACCAATAAGGTACCATCATGGATGGGAGGGCGTTTAAGTTTTTCTGCGCAGATGTCAAAATTGCTGAGAGAAGAACTATATACCGCAGACCCAGACAATCGCAAGCAATCCGACGAAATCAAGGCGCTCCTGCCCATGTTTCAGAAACAACGCGAAGAAAGTATAGTTCCCAAACCGGACGAATTTTTAATTGAAACGTTTAAGACCCGAGATGGGTACCATCATATTTTTTACCCCTTTGAAGGGCGTGCAGTCCATGAAGCCATGAGCAGTTTGCTATCATACCGTATAAGTCTACTTAAGCCAATTACCTGCTCTTTGGCCTTTAATGATTATGGTTTTGAAATGCTTTCGGACAAGCCAATCGATATACAAGCTGTGATTGATAACAATCTATTTAGTACGGATTATATGCTATCCGATTTACAAAAAAGTTTGAACTCCAACGAAATGGCCCGGCGTAAGTTTCGGGATATTGCGGTAATCAGTGGAATGGTATTTACCGGTTATCCTGAAAAAGGGGTTAAAATGAAACATCTGCAAAGCAGTTCGCAGTTGCTATTTGATGTGTTCCGGGATTTTGAACCAGACAACCTCATGTTCCAGCAGGCTTTTACCGAAACTTTTGAGCACCAATTGGAAGAAGGCCGTTTGCGATTGGCCTTGGAACGAATTGCCCAACAGGAAATCGTTTGGAAACAATGTAAAAACCCCACGCCTTTTTCTTTTCCAATCATCACAGACAGATTACGAGAGAAATTATCCAATGAAAAATTGGCTGATAGAATTAAACGAATGACCAAAATTCTCACTAAGTGATTCTGAGTTCTGAAATACAAAATGAAACATTCGATTTTCATCCGCATGGTGGCATTTTTTGGAGAAAAAAGTCGCTTTTACTCATCAGTGATGTCCACTTGGGCAAGGTGGCGCATTTTAGAAAGTTTGGAGCTGCCGTCCCAAGAAAAGCAGTGCATAAAAATTATGTTTTACTGGATGAAATTGTCAACCACTTCCGCCCATTTCAAATTTGTTTTTTGGGGGATTTGTTCCATTCCTCACTCAACAAAGAATGGGAACTATTTGAAAACTGGGTGGCCAAAACTCCTTCAGAAATTATATTGGTTTCAGGGAATCACGATATTATTTCTCCCCATAAATTCGAACAATTGGGCATACTTATTTTTGAGGAGTTGCTTTTGGAAAATTTTCTTCTAACCCACCATCCTGAGGAACGGGAAGGGTATTTCAATTTCTGTGGGCACATTCATCCTGCAATACGACTTCAAGGTTTCGGACGGCAACGACTGAAACTCCCCTGTTTTTTTAAAACAGGTTCCCAAATGATTTTGCCCGCTTTTGGGGAATTCACAGGCACCCATGTGCTTCAACCCAAAAAGAATGACGAGGTTTTTGTTATCGTGGAAAATGAGGTGTTGAAGATTTGAATCAAGTGTCATGCTGAACATGTTTCAGCATCTCAACAAAAGGATTCCGTGTCAAGCACGGAATGACGAAAGCTTTTTTGTAGGGTTGGGCGGTTTAGATTTCTCCTCAGCTTCGTTCGGTCGAAATGACAAATAGAATTAATAGGTCATTTCGAACTGTCAAACTGAGCGCAGTCGAAGTCTAAGTGAGAAATCTAGGAAATTGACCTTAATTAATGAGGTTCCCGCTTTCGCGGGAATGACAATTCATTTACTTTTGCCACAAATTTTTTCGATTGTCCCTATCATCCATTTCCAATCGATTTGAAGAGTCTCCCCAAGTAAGGAAACTAGGGCAAGCTATATCCCATTCCCAAAACATATCACTAGAAGGACTTACGGGTTCTGCACTTTCCTTTGCTTTGAGCAGTACGTTCAAATCTACCGAAACCCCTTTTCTTTTACTATTGAATGATAAGGAAGAGGCGGCGTACTATCTTAATGATTTGGAACAGCTTGTAGGCGAGCAAGATGTATTGTTTTATCCTGGCAGTTATCGCAGACCCTATCAAATTGAAGAGACCGATAATGCGAATGTTTTGTTACGTGCCGAGGTGCTCAATCGCATCAATTCGAGAAAGAAGCCCGCAATTATTGTAACCTATCCTGATGCGCTTTTTGAAAAAGTGGTTACAAGGAAGCAGTTGGACAAAAACACCTTGAAAGTCAAGCTGAATGATACTCTTTCTTTGGATTTTTTGAATGAAGTTCTCTTCGAATATCAATTCAAACGGGTTGACTTTGTTACGGAACCTGGTGAGTTTTCAGTACGTGGTGGTATTGTCGATGTTTTCTCATTTTCGCATGAAGAACCTTATCGTATTGAGTTTTTTGGGGATGAGGTGGATAGTATCCGAACGTTTGATGTGGAAACGCAACTGTCTACAGAAAAAGTAAAGCGTATTACCATCATTCCCAATGTGGAGAACAAATTTTTGCAGGAAACCCGTGAAAGTTTCTTGAAGTACATTGCTCCCAAAACCGTCATTTTTTCAAAAAATCTAAATCTGGTTTACAACCGAATAGATTCATTTTTTGAAAAGGCGGAGAAAAGCTTCTCCAACTTGCAAGGTGAACTAAAACATGCGAAACCTGAAGAGTTGTTCGTTACGTCCGGGCTTTTGAAAAATCAGCTTCAAGAATTCGCGTTGGTCCAAATTGGTGGGGAGACCCAGAAACAAGTTCAAGGTGATTTGATTTCATTTCAAACCAAACCCCAACCTTCGTTCAATAAGAAATTTGACCTGCTCATTGAAAATCTCAATGAAAACTATGAAGCAGGTTTTACGAACTACATTTTTTGTGCTTCGGAACAACAGGCCAAACGGTTCCATGATATTTTTGAGGATGTTGATGAAGACGTTCATTATCAAACGCTTGTTTTTCCACTCTACCAAGGGTTTTTGGATCAGGATTTAAAAATAGCGTGCTACACAGACCATCAAATCTTTGAGCGTTACCATAAGTTCCACCTTAAAAATGGTTATGCCAAAAAGCAGGCCATTACCTTAAAGGAACTTACCAAATTGGAAGTTGGGGATTATGTGACCCACATTGACCACGGCATTGGAAAATTTGGCGGGCTTCAAAAAATAGATGTGGAAGGCAAAAAACAAGAGGCCATTAAGTTGTTTTATGGGGATAGGGACATTTTATATGTGAGCATACATTCATTACATAAAATTTCCAAGTACAATGGTAAGGATGGTGCTCCTCCAAAAATCTATAAACTAGGCTCAGCCGCATGGAAGAAGCTTAAGCAGAAAACCAAGAGTCGTGTCAAACAGATTGCCTTCGACCTTATAAAGGTTTATGCTAAGCGTCGCTTGGAAAAGGGGTTCCAATATGCTCCAGACAGTTATTTGCAGCATGAGCTTGAAGCTTCCTTCCTTTATGAAGACACTCCGGACCAAGGCAAGGCGACCTTGGATGTGAAAAAGGACATGGAAAGTGAGCGCCCCATGGATCGCCTTATCTGTGGTGATGTGGGCTTTGGAAAAACCGAAATAGCCATCCGTGCCGCTTTTAAAGCTGTGGACAATGGGAAACAAGTCGCCATTCTTGTCCCTACTACCATTTTAGCTTTTCAGCATAACAAAACCTTCAAAAAAAGATTGGGAGAACTTCCAGTTACAGTAGATTACCTGAATCGATTTAGAACTGCAAAAGAGAAAAGGGATATTCTGGAAGGATTGGCGCAAGGGAAGATTGATATCATTATTGGTACGCACCAACTGGTCAATAAGAATGTGCAGTTCAAGGATTTGGGACTTCTGATTGTAGACGAAGAACAAAAATTTGGGGTGTCAGTCAAGGATAAATTGAAATCCATTAAGGAAAATGTGGATGTCCTGACTTTAACAGCTACTCCGATTCCTAGAACCTTACAGTTCAGTTTAATGGCAGCTCGTGACCTTTCCATCATCAATACACCCCCTCCAAATCGGTATCCAATTGAAAGTAGGGTAATTCGTTTGGATGAAGAGATTATACGAGATGCCATTTCTTACGAAATTCAACGGGGAGGGCAGGTCTTTTTTATCCATAACCGCATAGAAAATATTCAAGAGGTAGCAGGTATGATTCAGCGCCTGGTTCCTGATGCAAAAATCAGGATTGGCCATGGCCAAATGGAAGGTAAAAAGCTGGAATACTTGATGCTTGCTTTTATGAATGGGGAGTTTGACGTTTTGGTTTCCACCACTATTGTAGAAAGTGGTCTGGATGTGACCAATGCGAATACCATTTTTATACACAATGCCAATAATTTTGGTCTAAGTGACCTCCACCAAATGCGTGGACGTGTGGGGCGAAGTAATAAAAAAGCGTTCTGCTTTTTCATCACCCCTCCTTATGAAGTGATGACCACCGAGGCGAGAAAACGTATTGAAGCTTTGGAGCAGTTCACAGAACTGGGAAGTGGTTTCAATATAGCTATGAAAGATTTAGAGATTCGAGGTGCTGGGGATTTGTT
Source organism: Flagellimonas ulvae (assembly GCF_049333175.1). Lineage (NCBI taxonomy): Bacteria > Pseudomonadati > Bacteroidota > Flavobacteriia > Flavobacteriales > Flavobacteriaceae > Flagellimonas > Flagellimonas ulvae. The sequence continues at coordinate 3,142,229 of NZ_CP186325.1, read as the reverse complement.
GGGTGGCGAACAAAGTGGTTTTATCAACGAAATTGGTTTTGAGACGTATCAGAAAATATTGGCCGAAGCGATTGACGAATTAAAAGAGAACGAATTCAAAGAGCTATACGATGAGGTGGAAGGTGAAAAAGAAAAAGTCTTTGTAAAGGAGACCCAACTGGACACTGATTTTGAATTGCTTTTCCCAGATGATTACATCAACAATATCACCGAGCGTCTTAATTTGTATACCCAACTAAATGAGGTAACCGACGAAGAAGGTTTGCAAGAATTTGAAACCAAACTGGTAGACCGCTTTGGTGAATTGCCCCATCAAGCTGTAGACCTATTGAATTCGGTTCGCATAAAATGGATGGCCAATAGTATAGGGTTGGAGAAAGTCATTCTCAAAAAAGGAAAGTTCTTAGGGTATTTTATTTCTGACCAACAATCCGATTTTTATCAAAGTCCTGCTTTCACACATGTGCTACAGTATGTTCAAAAAAATCCGAGAGCTTGTCAACTGAAGGAAAAACAGACCCGAAACGGATTACGGTTGTTGCTGGTTTTTGAAAATGTTAATAGTGTTGAGACAGTATTAAAATCCTTAGCCCCTATTTTAGAGTATACTTAGTATTTACTAAACAATCGGGTTAAAGAATCATTTGTATCTAAAACATTTATTTGATTCTTAAAAGTTTCGATATCGGTTATCATGAATTTCAACATATCACTTCTTTTTGCACTAGTGGATTTGTCATAAATATCCTTTCTAATCTCTAGCATGAAATCTGCTAGAAAAGTAAGCATGACAATTGCATAAGATTCGGCATTAGGCTTAATTTCTTCCTGCTCCGATTGAAAAAAGGCTTGCATCATACGGTTAAAAGAACCAAGAACTTCATCTGAACCAAAAGAAGTTAAAGAAAAAGCCGCTTTCTTGTACTCTATGGACAGAATCTTTTTTGTTGCCTGTTGTTTTTCTTTTTCAGAAAGAGTCCAAGTAAATAAAATTATAAAAGGTTCCAGAAGTGTTTCGTAAATCGTAATCTTTTGTTCTCGAGATTTTTCTTGAACTGTTAAATACTCTTCCTTTTTCGATTTTATTGCCCAGGAAATTATACCTCCTAGGGTCAGAAGAATAGGGCTTAGAACTGCAATTAGAATTGATGATTCCATTATATCTAATAAATGTAAAAGATTTCTTCCAATTTAATAGGGTGTTAAAATGGAAATTAACAAGTCTAAAACAGAGTAATATAAATATTTTAGTGTCATGTCATTACGACCCAAAACCTACTTCAATTGGAGCTCAGGGAAAGACTCTGCTCTGGCGCTACATTATTTGATACAGCAAGGAAATATTACTATTGACCGTCTCCTAACCACAGTGAACGGGCACTATAACCGCGTTTCCATGCACGGTTTGCGCAAAGACGTATTGGAAGCTCAAGCAGAAGCGGTTGAAATCCCATTGGACGTACTGGAGGTTCCTGAAAGCCCATCAATGGAAGAGTACAATTCCCTGATGAAAAACAAAGTTCTGGAGCTTAAATCGGCAGGGTATACACATACTGTTTTTGGGGATATTTTTTTGGAGGATTTGAAAAAGTATCGCGAGGATATGCTTCGCCCATTGGGCATTCAACCTATTTTTCCCATTTGGAAAAAGGATACCAAAGTCTTGCTCCAAGAATTTCTTGAATTGGGCTTTAAGGCAGTCATTGTCTGCATCAACAACTCCAAACTGGATAAGTCTTTTTTGGGAAAAGAGCTATCCCTGAAACTCATGGATACATTCCCTGAAGATGTGGACCCTTGTGGTGAAAATGGAGAGTTCCACACTTTTTGTTTTGATGGACCTATTTTTAAATATCCTATTGCTTTTGAATTAGGCGAACACCTATTCAAAAGCTACGATAACCCATCAGACAAAAATGAAAAAGTTGAATTTGGCTTTTGTGATGTGCTTTTAAAGCGCTGAATACACCTGCTTTACAAATTCCCCGATTTTATTGGGTTCCAACCAGCGTGTTACAATAACCAGGTCCTTCTCTTGGTCCACCACGATGAAATTGCCTCCAAAACCAGCTGCATAGAAAACATGCTCGGGCACGCCTTCCCAATACCGATTGCCCTCTTTCTGGTTCAACCACCACATATAGCCATAATTTACATTGGGCACGGATGGTGTTGTGGCTTTTTCAATCCAAGTCTCACTTAACATGCGTTTCCCATTCCAAACTCCATTGTTCTGGAACAACAACCCAAATCGAGCCATATCTTCCGTGCTAATAAACAAACCTGCTCCAGAGTGTCCTCCTCCTGTAACTGACTTCATCTTTAAACCATCAATGGTAGTCCAAGCATGGTCATAACCAAACCATCTCCAAGTAGTCGAAGCTCCAATGGCATCCATCAGATTTTCTTTAAGCACTTTGGGCATTGGGTTTCTCCACACGTTCGTTAACGAATAGGCCAGTACGTTTACTCGTACATCATTGTATTCCATTACAGTTCCAGGTTCGCGAAGCTCTCTGTATTTCCAATCGTCCAGACCTCCTTCTCGAGGAGGCCTATCGGCCCAATCCTTAATGCCCCAAAGTTCACCACTCCAATCCGAATTTTGTTGCAATAAATGCTCCCAACTGATTTTGGAATTGTGTGCCCCATCAAAAGTACCGTCCCAAACATACTGACCCACTTTATCTTCTGTGCTTGAAATCAACCCTTTGTCAAAAGCCAATCCTGCCATAGTGGACAAAAAGCTTTTCGTCACACTGAAGGTCATGTCCACGCGTCGGGTATCGCCCCAAGAGGTAACCAGATATCCATCCTTTAAAATCATCCCTGCAGGACCACCACGTTTTTTGGTCGGTCCCAAAATCTCATGAAACGGCTCTCTTTCAAATCCTTTTAAAATTGCTCGACGTAAATCTTTGGAACCAGAATACTCGTTTTCCTTGGCAAAGGCAATAGCTTTGGCCAATGCCTGCGAATTGTATGAAAACTTTTTGGAGTTGATTGTTACCCATTCCGCGTTGCGTTCCGGAAAATAGGAATCTTGTGCCTGCAATGGATACCAAAGAAATAAGATAAGGAATAAAAAAAGTATGGACTTCATGCTTAAAATTTTTGAGTGCATGAAGTTAGTGATTATTGAAAGGTTCTCGACTTGGAAAAACCTCAGAATCTTTTTTTCAATACCAGTTCTCCATTGGCATCAAAATACCGCCAAGTGCCTACCTGAATATCCTTTCGGAAACGACCGGTCATCTTTTCTTTTCCATTGGAATGGTATTCGGTGTAGCGCCCATGTTTGAGTCCATCTTTAAGTTCTACTTCGAATCGGATGGTTCCATTAGCATACTTTCTATTGAAAGTTTTGGCCGTCAAATCATTGGGATAAATAGGTCTTAGATTAAAAATAGCCTCTGTGATTTCTTTGGTTTTAGAAATTTGGTCTTTATCCCTAGATGTATTTGACACTTCCTGGAATTGAAAGCTTTCTTTCACTTCTGCCACATCCTTGTAATCAACAACTATTCTGCTTTCAAATACATCATCTTCAGGTTTCATTTGAAGACCAATCTGCGGAAAACAAATAATGAAGTCCTTATTTTTTCGCATTTGTGATTTTGTCTTTCCATCCGCCAGAGCATACATATTGTTATATAATACAGGAACATTGCTGTATAGAAATAGGCTTGACTTTTTTTCAAAACGTTTCTCAAACGCTTTAAAATCTTTCGAAGTCGACAGGGTTTGTTTTTCTATAACATCATTTATGATACTCTTTAGTGTATTTGGATTGTTACTGAACACCGCATAGTCATCAATAAGGGTAAAGTAGGGTTTGTCCAATTCCTTAAACCGATTGCCCAATAGAATTTTAAAAAAACCTTTTATGGACAAGAAATTAATCTCGTGCTGCCTGTAACTTACCGTCTTAAACTTGACCGGAGTCTTTTTTCGGATTTGATTTAAAATAAAGTCCAAGTTTGTTTTTGCATCGTCACTATCATTGGTCTTTAGTACCAAGGCCATATCGTTTTTACCTTTTGATATCTGGGATTCAATCTGCAGTAAAGCTATTTCATCACCAATCCAACTGACAAAATGTTCCTCAATATCAATTTTTAAGAACTTTTCCAGTTTTTCAATCCCCGTTTGGTAATTCTCAAACTGTTTGGGGTCGTCTTGTTGTACGGCCTTAAAGTTGTCATAGAACTTAGAAAAACTATCAAATCCATAGCTTAGATACAGCGCAGTACGTTTAGGGGCAATTTCTGGAATACTTCTTTTGGCAGTGCCAGATTTCTGCAAAGCTTCCAAATAGCTCTCATTGGTATTGCTAATGTTCGTAAACCCATTTGCGGTTAGCGTGTTGTTTTTGTTCAGGTCAAAATGGAATCCAGAAAAAAGAAAATTTTCACTTACACGATTTACCCAATCACCAGGCCTATCCGAAAATGCAGTGATGTAATTATCCAAATAATTGTACTGCACATACAGGCGAAACAAATCCTCAAAACCAACTTTTTCATTGATTTGAATGAAATTTAGATTTCTACCCAAAACAGGTTCTTCATATTGGTCTATTGAAGCTTCCACCAAAGAATGGGTGTACGAGGCAATCAATTGATTTTTAATGAAGGCCAAAGACATGGTTTTCTTACTTGTTCGATCATAGATTTCCAAAATCTCATGCTCATGATACTTTCGTTTGCTCAAGGTGTAATTGTTATTCAAAAGCGTATTCAAATACGTTTTGAGCAATTTGAGCTTGGCAATGCGCTTTAAATCCAATACATAAAAAATACCATAATCCTTGGGAGAGATCATATGAACTGAGATGAACAAGGAACGGTCATCCAAAAATTCAAATAATCTACGTTGATCATTGAACACCGTATCGACTTCTTGAATGTTGGAAGTAAGCTCTGAGAAATAATCGTTTTTCAATAAATGCTCCCAGGCTTCACTCTCCCGTATCTTTTTCCAACTTTTAACTGGTTTTTCGGATTCAATTACGAAAACCGCATCTTGTGGAATAAGATAAATGGACTGCAAATTGTTCTTGGGAGATAGTACAAGAAGATATACCAGATAGCCCACATAAATCAACATAGCGGCCAACAGTCCAAAAAAGATTTTTTTTCTCATGTAAAGGGATGAATGAAATCCTTAATTACAACGAAAATCCTCTGATTTTAGTCTGTTTGAAAGTTTACTGCGCTAAGTGATTTTCCTACTTTAAACGATAATACCTATTTTTAACAATGGCCGCCGTTGAAAAAAAGGTTTCTCCCCTTTACCAGTTTTTGCTTTCAAACAAAACCAAGGAAATCTTTGAGCGGTTTACCTTAAAAATCGCCATACTAAGTTTCATCCTTCATCTGGCCTTAATTTACATCAACCAATTCACCCCATTATTCAATATACAATCTGAGCTTTTGGGTAATCCCATAGGTGCCATCTATACCCCATTTTCTTTCATACTATTATATGAGGTATACCTACTCATTTTTTACTTGTCTAGGTCAATTACAACTTACATTAGTAAGCAATATGAGATAATCACTCTAATAATCATTCGTAGGCTATTTAAGGATTTGTCCAATCTTAAGCTAAGCTCTGATTGGTTTAGCATTAAGGGTGATCTTCAATTTACCTACGATATTGTTGCTTCTGTTTTGCTTTTTTATCTCCTGTATTGGTTTTATAGATTAAATACGAACCGAAAAAAGATGTCTGCTCAAAATACCCCATTGGCAGTTGACATTGAAAAGTTTATACGTTTAAAAAAGATGATTGCAATAGGTCTAGTACCCATTCTATTGGTTCTAGCTATTTATTCTTTGGGAAGTTGGTCGTATGAAACCTTTCTTATTGGAAATAATGACATTGATTCCATCAAAAACATCAATAATGTTTTTTTCGATGAATTCTTTACTGTTTTAATAATAGTTGATGTTATTTTATTGTTGGTATCTTTTTTCTATACCGATAAGTTCCATAAAGTAATTCGGAATTCCGGCTTTGTAATTTCCACTATTCTTATTCGACTCTCATTTTCAGTGGATGGTATAGTAAACACCATCTTAATTGTAGCCGCAGTCGTCTTCGGCCTTTTAATTTTGGCCATACACAATACCTATGAAAAACATCTTCCCATAAAGGATTGAGTATTACAATGATTTCAGGTCTTTGATAGTTTTAAAGGCAACATCAACCTGTTCTTCATTCACCAAAATGGTAAACTCATTGGTTGTAGAAATTACTTCGTAAAGTACAATACCCTCCCACGCCAAACGCTGAAAAATGAAATAGTAGATTCCCGGCACGGAAACATTTTCGGCAGGCAACTTTACAGTGATTGAAGAGAGGTTTTCTGCTTTTTGTGTGCACCGTTCATTGGCAAAGTATTTTTCAACCACGCCATCCATGGTATGGCTAATAACAATGTTGATTTCGTTTACTCCCCTTGATGACGTGTAGAAGACATCTTGGTTCACGTTAACCTCTTCCAAAAGTTGAGCCTGTTGCCTTAATATGGTATCTGAGGCCAAAAAGGTGTAATCGGTTAGGTTTGAGCGAACAGTGATTTCACCAATATTCTTAAGCACCTTAACTATACGGTGGGTGGCTCGAAATTCCAAATCATCTGAAAGGCGTTTTAGGGCCATGACCACAGCACCATCTTTAACATCCTTTCCTAGAGCTTCTGAAATTTCCGGTTTAATCTGCCTAGAAAGAGAGGTAAGATTTATAATTCCCTGTGCTAATGCACTTTGAAGGAATGGCTTTTTCTTTATGTAATGCTCTACAACAGCTGATATGGTTTTCATTTGATTGATTTTGCATCAAAAATAACAAATTGTTACAAATAACACAAGTAGTTAAAAATGATGGAAGGCACTTTCTAAATGCTCTATTTCCATCCCTTTAGAACTTCTTTTGACGATTATTACATCAAATCGCACTTCCAAATCCAAATTGTTTTCTTCCACATAATGGTCCGCCGCTTTGACCAATCTTTTAATTTTTCCTTGATTAATTACCTGGGTAATATCCTCCAGAAACTCAGATGTTCTGGACTTCACCTCAACCACGATAAGTGTATCCTCGTTTTGTGCAAGAATATCAATTTCCGCCCTATCGTATCTATAATTTTGTTTAAGGATTTGATATCCTTTTTTCATTAAAAAATCCGCGGCAATTCGCTCTCCTTCGTGTCCAAAAGCGTTATGTTGACCCATAAATATTGAAAAATAGAAAAAAAAGTGTGCATTTCATCGAAAAATTTGGTGCTTAATCCTCATCATTGCGTTTACATTGTAATTTGTGAGCTCTTTTCAGAACCACACCAACGCTAAGCTAGACATATAGTTGCCCCAAAACTATGGACCTATTTAACGCCGAACATTGCTATGGAGTACTTTATTAATTGTAATTCCTCAACCTTGGCGCCGTATACAACTCCTTTAGATGAGTTACGTGCTGCCCATTTGTACCGAAGGCTTGGTTTTAGTGCCTCGGTCCAAACCATTAATGCTGCTGTAGGACAATCTGCAGAAGCATTAGTAGACAATCTTGTAGACCAAGCTTTGGCTGCCCCAGTAATTCCAGCTCCCCTGTGGGCAGATTGGAACAACGACAATTATCCAGAAGATGATGACCTTGCACGCCAGTTACGTAGAGCGCAGCAAGAAGAATTTGAAACTGCTTATGGAAATGCCCTTTTGGATAACAATTTAAGGGACAGACTAAGTTTCTTCTGGCACAATCATTTTGTTACTGAGATTGATGTTTATCGATGTAATTCTTTCTTATACTATTATATCAATTGTCTTCAAAGAAATGCACTGGGTAATTTCAAAACCTTTGTAAGTGAAATCGGTTTAACCAGCGCCATGCTCTATTATTTGGATGGTGCCCGAAACCGAGGAAACAACCCCAATGAAAACTATGCTCGTGAGCTTTATGAGCTATTTACTTTGGGTGAAGGTAATGGCTACACGGAAGAAGATATCATTGAAACAGCTAAATCTCTATCCGGTTACACCAATCGAGGAGACGTAGGTTGTACCCAAGTAACCTTTAATCCCGAAGACTTTAATACAGATAATAAAACCATTTTAGGGCAAACTGGAAACTGGGGATACGATGATACCATCGACATTCTCTTTAATGAACGCCCCAACGAAATAGCCAATTTTATTTGTAAAAAGCTTTACGAATATTTTGTGCATCCTGATTCTGATGATGATATGGGCAATGCCCAGACCATTATCTCGGGGCTGGCTGCGACCTTTGTTGCCAATAACTTTGAATTGGCACCGGTAATGAGACAACTTTTCAAAAGCCAGCACTTTTTTGATGAAAATGCTATTGGAGTTATTATAAAAAGTCCTTTTGATTTATATAATGCTCTTCTAAAAGAGACCAATTTTGCTTACGACGATAACATCGTACAAAACATTATTGACTCCTCAAGATTGATTGGTCAAGAAATGTTTGATCCATTCGATGTGGCAGGTTGGCAAAGAGATAGGGAGTGGATTAACACCAATTTCATTATTGGTCGCTGGTTGACTTCGGAGGTATTTGTCCAAGCGTTCTTCCAATCCAATCGAGAACAGTTTAGGACATTTGGTATTGAGGCCGCCGGAGCTGGTGGAGCCACGGAAACGGATCCAAATGTTGTGGCAAGGGCCATAATTGACAAGTTATTGCCGAAAGGTTTATTGACTGATGCCGATTACGACAGGGCAATTGTTGTTTTCCGCGAGCCTTACGAAGACAATAATGTCTACGAGACAGGGTCTTGGAACATGACCTTGGATGATGCAGATACCCAAGTATACTTACTGCTGCTTCATCTTGTTAGAGAACCCGAATTTCAACTTAAATAACCCCTACAATTATGTGCGATACTCACCACACTCAAGATACATCTCCGCATAAAGGCCTAGAACACGAAGGTCATGACTTGGAGCACAAAAACTGGAGTAGAAGATCTTTTCTCCAAGCCTTAGGGATTGCAGGTTCAGGCTCTATGTTTTTAGGAAGTAATTTATTGACTGCGTCGGCACCGTCTCCATTGACGTCCGCCATTGCTGATGCAGAAACAGATAATATTCTCATATTGATTCGCTTGTCCGGAGGAAACGACGGATTGAGCACTGTAATCCCCATACAGCAATATGATACTTATGCTAATGCCCGTCCCAACATCTACATTCCAGAAAGTAAGGTATTAAAGCTTACTGACGATTTTGGTGTGCCTACTTACATGAATTCTCTGGAACCCCTTTGGGGAGAAGGAAAGTTCAAAGCCGTTCATGGCGTTGGATATCAAAATCAAAGCTTATCCCACTTTACAGGTTCGGACATTTATGCGAATACGGATTTGACCACTACCGGCTTCTCCGGTTTGAATACCGGATGGATGGGAAGACATTTTGAACAATGTTATCCTGATTATTTGATCAATCCGCCAGAAGCTCCTGCAGCAATTCAAATTGGTAGTATTGCCAATTTGGTTTTCCAAGGTGAAGAAACCAACTACGCGTTCGTGACCAACAATATTGATCAGTTGGAGGAAATTGCGGAGACTGGGTTCTTCTACGATATTGCAAATGCTCCTTTCGGAAATTGTATGTATGGCGATCAACTTAGATTTTTGAGAGGCGTAGCCAACACCACTTACGAATACGCTGGCAAAATCAACGAAGCCTATGAAAGAGGTCAAAATCAGGTTGAATACCAAGACAATGGTTTCGCCAGACAATTGGCTTTATTGGCTCGATTGATTAAAGGTAATCTAGGGACAAAAGTCTATATGATTTCAATGGGAGGTTTTGACACTCACGGAAACCAACCCTTGGCTCATGAGCGCTTAATGTCCAATTTATCCATTGCCGTGAACAACTTCTATGAAGACTTAGGTTTCACGCAACAGGACGAACAGGTATTGAGTATGACCTTCTCTGAGTTCGGTAGACGAATTTTCGAGAACGGTTCCTTGGGAACTGATCACGGAAAGGCAGCACCTACGCTTTTCTTCGGATCAGGCCTTAACGGAAGTGCCTTTGTTGGTGAACACCCATCATTGGATAGTCCAAATGGACGTGGAAACTTGGATTACACCATGGACTTTAGGGATTTGTATGCTACGGTCCTTGCTGAGTGGCTTTGTGTTCCTATTCCATTGGTTGAGCAACATCTTTTGAACCATACGTACAACCCAGTCAACCTTGGGTTTAATTGTAGTGGTGTGGACTTCCCAGATATTGCTATGGATAGTGACCCACCAACTCTACCGGAGACCCCTCCTAGTGATCCTGATGGCATGAATCCAGATCCAGATATTGAAACGGCTATTGTACATAGACCCTACTACCCAAGCTCAAGAGCTCCCCATATCTACTTGGAAATGCCCTTTGCAGCTCACGTAGATATTGAATTGTTCAATATTCTTGGCCAGAAAGTAGGTACGGTATTCAATGAAATGATGCTGGAAGGTTCGGCTGAAATAAACATTCGAGAGCGAATGAGAGACAGTCTGTCTACTGGAAAGTACATATACAGAATATCAGTAGGTAGTGAAAGAATGAGTAAATCTGTAATGATAATGTAAAGCTTACTCCAATAAGCAAACACTCTGAAATCTCCGATTGTGCAATTCCCACCCCATCTTAGGAATGCATTTTCGGAGGTTTCTTTTTTGGAACACATAAGTTCCATAGCTTCTACCAAAATCTGTATTTTTGAAGCTTAATTAAGCTTCAATATGTCTCAAGACAAAACTCTTTCTAGATATACTCTTACTGCTGCTCTCCCCTACACCAATGGTCCCATACATATTGGTCATTTAGCTGGAGTTTATGTGCCTGCGGATATCTTTGCCCGTTATCTTCGCCTAAAGGGACATGATGTTGCTTTCATCTGTGGGAGCGACGAGCACGGTGTGGCCATTCCCATGAAAGCTAAAAAAGAAGGAGTATCACCCAAAGAGATTATTGACAAGTACCATGGAATTATAAAACAATCCTTCGTTGACTTTGGGATTACTTTTGACAATTACTCCAGGACTTCAGCAGAAATACATCACAAAACAGCTTCAGACTTCTTCAAAAAACTGTATGACCAAGGAGATTTTATAGAAGAGACTACCGAACAATTGTATGATGGGAAAGCTGAGCAGTTTTTGGCCGATCGCTTTGTAGTGGGTACATGTCCAGTTTGTGGACATACAGAAGCGTACGGTGATCAGTGTGAAAATTGTGGTTCGTCATTAAATGCTACGGATCTTATCAACCCGAAATCTACCATTACGGGAACCATTCCTACTTTAAAAAGAACCAAACACTGGTTCTTACCCTTGGATAGATATGAAGATTTCCTAAAAGAATGGATTATAGAAGGTCACAAAAGTGACTGGAAACCTAATGTGTATGGCCAATGTAAATCGTGGATAGATGATGGCCTAAAACCTAGGGCAGTAACAAGAGACTTGGATTGGGGAATTCCCGTTCCAGTGAAAGATGCAGAAGGAAAAGTACTTTATGTGTGGTTTGATGCGCCCATAGGCTATATTTCTTCCACAAAAGAATGGGCAGAAAGAGAAGGAAAAGATTGGGAACCCTATTGGAAAGACGAAAACACTAAGTTGCTTCACTTTATTGGAAAGGACAATATTGTTTTCCACTGCATCATATTTCCCAGCATGCTAAAAGCTCATGGCGATTTTGTGCTACCAGAAAATGTGCCGGCCAACGAATTTTTGAATTTGGAAGGAAACAAACTATCCACATCAAAGAATTGGGCCGTTTGGTTGCATGAATATTTGGAAGAGTTTCCAGATATGCAAGATGTTTTGCGCTATACCCTTACGGCCAATGCACCGGAAACCAAAGACAATGATTTTACATGGAAGGATTTTCAGGCCCGAAACAACAATGAATTGGTCGCCATCTTTGGAAATTTCATTAATCGGGTGGTGGTCCTAACTCAAAAATATTACAATGGCATAGTACCAGAACCTAGCGAATTAAAGGAACAAGACAAACAAGTCTTGACCGCCTTAGCAGCGTTCCCGAAAACTTTGGAAGATTCTTTAGATAGATATAGATTTAGGGAAGCGAGTCAAGAGTTGATGAACTTAGCACGTTTGGGAAACAAATATTTGGCAGATGAAGAACCCTGGAAGCTCATTAAAACAGATGAAGACCGCACCAAAACCATAATGTATGTTGCACTTCAAATTGCAACCGGACTTGCAGTATTGAGTGAACCTTTTTTACCCTTTACCTCAAACAAACTCAAAAACATTCTTAACATCAGGTCGAAAGAAGTAGGGACCTCATGGAATGAGGTAAGCACCAAAGAAGTATTCCTGTCTCCAGAACGCCAGATCAATAAAGGCGAATTATTATTTAGAAAAATAGAAGACAAGGAAATAGAAGCTCAGTTAGCCAAGCTAGAAGCCACCAAACAAGTCAATGCACAGATGGAAAAAGAGATTACACCGCAAAAAGACACTATAATTTTTGATGACTTCAGTAAAATGGATATGCGGGTGGGAACTATTGTTGAAGCTGAGAAAATGCCAAAGGCCAACAAACTTTTGGTATTAAAGGTAGATACCGGTTTGGATACGAGAACTATAGTCTCAGGAATTGCTGAAAGCTTTAAACCTGAAGACATTGTTGGAAAAAAAGTCACTGTTTTGGTCAACTTAGCTCCAAGAAAACTACGCGGCGTGGAAAGTGAAGGCATGATTTTGATGACCGAAAATGAATCTGGAAAACTGGTGTTTTTAAATCCCGATGAAAATGGGGTTGAAAATGGGGAAAGTATAAATTAGCTCTTCAGCAAGATACTGGTCCATGCAGCTCATCCCATTCATTACAAAGCATACGCAGTTTTCTCAAAAAAACGTAGAGAATACAGTAGCCTTATTAAATGAAGATTGTACCATTCCCTTTATCTCAAGATATCGAAAAGAACGTACCGGCAATCTAGATGAAGTACAGATTGGAGAAATTGTAAAGTTCAAAGCTGAATTTGAAGCTTTGGAGAAAAGGAAATTAGCCATCATAAAGGCTATCAAGGAGCAAGACCTATTAACTCCAGAACTCCAATCCAAATTACAAGATTGCGAAGACCTCAACAGTCTAGAGGACCTTTATCTCCCCTTCAAAAAAAGTAAAAAAACAAAAGCTGAGGTTGCTCGTAAAAATGGCTTAGAGCCTTTGGCCAAAATCATCATGGCCCAACGAAGTGATGAAATAGAGTTCATCGCTTCCAAATACCTTACAAATCAAATCCAAAACGAAGATGAAGCTCTTGAAGGAGCTCGACACATCATATCTGAATGGGTCAATGAACGTACCGGTATCCGAAATCAGCTACGAAACCAATTGGAGCGACATGCCCTTTTGACCTGCAAAGTCATCAAAACCAAAAAGGATGACGAGAAAGCGCAGAAGTTTCGTGATTATTTTGATTGGAGTGAACCATTGAACCGTTGTCCCTCCCATCGATTTTTAGCCATTTCAAGAGCGGAAAAAGAAGGATTCATTCGTGTAAAAATTGAAATCGATGATGAAAGGGCATTGGATAAGATAGAAAGTAGAATAATCAAATCAAATAATGCCTGTTCCGTTCAGATTGAAATGGCCATAGCGGATGCATACAAACGTCTTTTATTTCCTTCCTTATCCAATGAACTTTTAAAAAATGCCAAAGAAAAAGCGGACAACGATGCCATACAGGTTTTTTCCAAGAATTTGAAACAACTATTACTTGGTGCACCTCTTGGTGCAAAAAGAATTTTGGCCATCGATCCTGGTTTTAGAACAGGCTGCAAAGTAGTTTGCTTGGATGCCCAAGGTGATTTAAAGCACAACGAAACTATATATCCTCATGCGCCTCAAAATGATGCCGCAGGAGCCATCAAAAAGATAAGCTCCTTGGTTGACGCCCATAAAATAGAGGCAATTGCCATTGGTAATGGAACCGCATCCCGAGAAACCGAACATTTGGTGAAACGAATTCGTTTTAAGCATCCCATCGAAGTGTTTGTGGTTAGTGAAGCAGGTGCTTCCATATATTCTGCGTCAAAAATTGCCAGGGATGAATTTCCAAATTACGATGTTACTGTAAGAGGAGCTGTTTCCATAGGAAGACGATTGGCAGACCCGCTTGCAGAACTGGTCAAGATAGATGCCAAATCCATTGGTGTAGGACAATACCAACATGATGTGGACCAGTCCAAATTGAAAACTTCCTTAGAAACCGTTGTGGAAAGTTGTGTGAATTCTGTGGGTGTGAATATCAATACGGCCAGTGTCCCATTGCTCAGTTACGTATCGGGCATAGGACCAAAACTAGCAGAGAACATCGTTGCCCATCGTAACCAATATGGAGCTTTTAAAAGTAGGATTGAAATTAAAAAAGTTCCTCGACTTGGGGAAAAGGCTTTTGAACAAGGCGCTGGTTTCCTAAGGATAAAAGAAGGTGAAAATCCTTTGGACGATTCTGCTGTACATCCCGAAAGTTATCCCATCGTAGAAAAGATGGCAAAAGATAAGGGAATCTCGCTTGCTAACTTGATTGGAAACAAATCCATACTTCAAAACATAGATCTTGTTGATTATTGTGATCAAACTATTGGGATGCCTACTCTGAAGGATATTCTTGAAGAATTGGAAAAGCCAGGTTTAGATCGAAGAGAAAAAGCCAAAGTATTTGCCTTTAACCAAAACATAAGAAAGATTACAGACTTACAAGTAGGTCAATTGCTGCCCGGCATTGTCAACAACATCACCAATTTTGGCTGTTTTGTGGATATTGGGATAAAAGAAAGTGGGCTTATCCATGTTTCCAATCTTTCGGATTCCTATGTCAAAGACGTCAATGAACATGTAAGCCTACATCAGCAAATTGTGGTTAAGGTTTTGGATGTGGATGTGCCTCGAAAACGCATTCAATTGGCCTTGCATAAAAAAGACTAGTTTAGGAATGCTCAAAATAGCCTATCATTCCATTTATAAGCATCCTTTGCCTGAAGGTCACCGCTTTCCCATGGAAAAATATGACCTGCTACCCAGACAATTGTTGCACGAAGGCACTTGCATACAGGATAATTTCTTCGAACCTGTTTTATTGAATGATTCAGATATTTTAGCGGTCCATAATGAAGAATACTTTCAAAATCTCACCCAACTTAATTTAAAACCCAGCGAGGTACGAAAAATTGGATTCCCCTTGAGTGAAGAACTGGTACAACGCGAACGCATCATTGCCGATGGCACGATAAAAGGATGTCAATTCGCTCTCGAACATGGCATAGCCATGAACATAGCAGGGGGCACGCATCACGCCTACTCCAATCGAGGAGAAGCCTTTTGCATGCTAAACGATCAAGCGATTGGAGCAAAGTATCTTATTCAAAATAAATTGGCCCAGAAGATTCTTATTGTTGATTTGGATGTGCATCAAGGAAACGGAACCGCAGAAATTTTTCAAAAGGATAGTTCTGTTTTCACTTTCTCCATGCACGGTAAGGGCAACTATCCTTTTAGAAAGGAAACATCTGACTTGGACATTCCTTTAGAAAAGGGAACAACCGATGAAGAATACTTAAATCAGCTTAAAGAGACTCTACCCCAACTTCTGGAAAGACTAAAACCAGATTTTATCTTTTACTTATGTGGTGTGGATGTACTATCGACCGATAAGTTAGGCACCCTAGGAATGACTTTGGAAGGATGTAAAGAACGAGATCGTTTTGTGTTACAGAGTTGTTTTGACAATGGGGTTCCAGTTCAATGCAGCATGGGCGGAGGATATTCCCCAGAAATCAAAATAATCATTGAAGCACATGCCAATACATTTCGTTTGGCCCAGCACATTTATACATAAATTTGCTATTCATTTTATTCAACCTTATGAAATCATTGCCCCTATTATTGCTCATGTTCATTTTGGTTCAGTTAAACGCTCAGGAGTTAAAAATTGATAAAAAAGAAAGTCTTTGGAACCATTTCACCTATGACATTGGCAATGTGTTTGGCGGTATTGGTCATGCTTATAGTCGCCCTTTTCATTGGAAGGGAAAACAATGGGCCAATTTTGGGTATGTAACAGCTGGAACTTTGGCTTTATTTACTGTGGATGATGAATTGGATAGTTGGGCCGATGGTTTTAGAGATGATGTCCCTGATTTTCTTGTCAATTATGGAATTGAGTATGGTAATCCAGAGAACAATTATATGTTCACTGGTGGTGTTTATCTTGCAGGCCTATTCACCAAAAATGAAAAACTTAGAAGAACAGGTGTGCTTCTAATTGCTTCGGCTACCGCTGGAGGCTTTTTACAACAGGTGAGCAAGCGAATTATAGGCAGGGCACGACCAAAGAGTGGAGATTCCTCAAGTACGTATGACCCTTTTAATGTAAATAGGGTGTTCAATTACGATTCCTTCCCCTCCGGACATGCCATACTAGCTTTCAGCAATGCCTATGCCATTGCCAAACAATTTAAAAGTCCATGGGTAAAGGCAGGAATATACACGGTAGGCTTAATCCCTGGTTTAGCTAGAGTGAATGATGGATTTCATTGGGTATCGGACGTGGCTTTTGGTACGGTACTAAGTATTTTCATTGTGGAATCAATCGATAAGTACTTAGATTCCAAGTATGACCAAAAATACAATGACCAACAGAAAAAACTAAGTTGGAATCTCAATTTCGGACCAGGTACTATGGGTGTCGCGGTACGCTTCTGATTTTAAGTAATCTGATTTTAAATAACTAGGTTTCAGTCCTAAAACCAAGTCCATTTAGTAATTTTACATGACTTAAAAAGAAAAAAATATGTTATCAAAAAGATTAGAAGAGGCTTTAAATAAGCAAATCCGTATAGAAGCAGAGTCATCACAAGTGTATTTGTCCATGGCCTCTTGGGCAGAAGTAAAGGGACTTGAAGGTGTAGCTGGTTTCATGTATGGACACGCTGATGAAGAACGTATGCATATGCTTAAATTGGTAAAGTATGTAAATGAGAGAGGTGGTCATGCTGTAGTTTCCGACTTAAAAGCTCCAGAAACTGAATTTGGCACCCTCCAAAAGATGTTGCAAAAATTGTTTGATCATGAAGTATTTGTATCGCAAAGCATCAACGAATTGGTTCACATCACCTTAGATGAAAAAGATTATGCTACCCATAATTTTCTACAATGGTACGTAGCCGAACAGTTGGAAGAAGAAGCCTTGGCTAGAACAGTTTTGGACAAAATCAATCTTATTGGCGATGATAAAGGAGGACTTTATCTATTTGATAGAGATATACAGCAACTAACGGTGGAGAGTGCTGCTTCTGACACTGCTGGTGAGTAAGTGTTAATAACTATTTATTTAGATTAATTTAAAATAGTTATATTTGACCCACTGATTAATCAGATGGGAAAAAGCAAAAAGACCAGCAAAAAAGAAAAGAAGGCTTTACTTAAAGAGCTCCCTCTTACTAATTGCAAAACCAAGTGTTGTAAAAAATACAAGAAGTCAGAAAGCAAACGATGTAAACGTTGTCCCTGCTATGATTTACTGAAAAAAGTTGCATAAGAAACCGCCAAAAGGCGGTTTTTTTATTGTTTTATGGAAGTAGATTGAGCTACGTCTGTAGTTGCCTTAAAAAGGTCCAAGGCATCCGGTGTTGAGAGATAGTTTCTCATCTTCTTCCAGTAGACATCACTATGAACACAGGACCCTTTACATTCTTTAAGATACTTGCGGTGTGCTTCTTTTTTGCTCTTCATGTAAACCAGGTAGAAGGAAAAATTTGATTTTCCCAATTCCCTCTCAAAGCCTTCCTGATCGTTCCAATAATCCAATTCACCTTGGTGATCTAATTGGAGGCTTTGCTCATAAGCGGCATCCCGTTCCGCCAAATTTTCATAGAAGCGCAGTAACTTGGAGTTAGTAGTAGTCCCTTGAGCCTGGCTTTGCTTCGCAAAACCAAGAAGAAGAACTAGTAAAAGCAAATAACTCCGTTTCATTTTTACGTTTCTTTTATAAGTAAACGATAATTTGGGTCAATGGTTTCCTTTTTGTATTATAAGTTATTGTTAAATCATTGATTTTAAAATAAAAAGGGAGCATTTGCTCCCTTTTATCGATGATTTACCTTACATCATTTATCCAACATCAACAATTCCTTACATTGAATCTCCGTGATATATCGCTTTTCTCCTTCCTTGGTTTCATAACTCCTTGATGTCAATTTGCCCTCTATGGCAACTTCCTTTCCCTTTGTCAGATAATTTTCCACTATTTCCGCGGTTTTCCCCCATGCCACTATATTATGCCATTGAGTTTCAGTTACCCGCTCCCCTTTTGCATTTTTATAGCTTTCATTTGTGGCCATGGAAAATTTAGCCAGTTTGTTTCCATTTTCAAGGATAATAACTTCGGGGTCATTTCCTAGGTTTCCAATCAACTGTACTTTGTTTTTTAGTGCATTCATGATTATTAATTTTAGCGTTAAACAGTTAATACTACCGAACTCCATTGTTCGACAGGGCAAACCTATAAAGTGGAAAATACTAAAATCGTATAGTAATCAATTGCTTTCGTTTGTAAACGGATGTAACTGTTTAAAAATCCAAAACAATACCGATACTTGGAATGATTTGCCCTGTGTCACTTTCAATCTCGACCAAACTTCTCGGTTGCACTATGGAACCATCTAGCCCTCTGTTTAGACCAAATTCGGGAGGTTGCGGAATGTTTTGACCCAACACATTTTGGGCCTCTACAAAAACATCAAGAGACAGTTTTTCAAAGTTCCATTTCTTATCGATTCTTAGGTCGAGCTGGCTAAAAACATTCAAATTCTCTTCTCCCAAACGGTTGTAATCCAAAATCACTTCCGGGTAGTTGGCCAAGGTGGCTTCCAAATCGGTGGGAACAAAAGGAGTTTCTCCTGCAAAACGGTATCGCGCACTTAGCTCCCAGTTTCGCTTGAATTTATAACCTCCAGTGAAAGAAATCAGGTGGCGACTATCCCAAACTGAAGGTAAAAACACATCTCTGTCAAATCCGGTAAATTCGCTATAGAACCAAGTGTAGGCAAAAATGCCATAAAAATTATTGGATAGTTTTTGCTGAAATTGAAGTTCTGCACCATAGCTTCTTCCTCTACCCACTGTTTCTACATCCTCGCTCCCCAACACTTCAAAGTCGGCCCCTTTGTTTGCCAAGGAAACTTGATCTAAAACAGAAACTGGGTAATCATCGTACCGTTTATAAAAACCTTCCAAAGAAATACTGGACGAGGGACCAAAATAGTGTTGTAGTCCCAAAACAAAATGGTCACTCAAAGTATACTCGGCATTTTGATTGACAAGATTTTGATCATTATCCCTAAAGCCAAGTATGGTATAGGGCGGTATTTTGAAATACCTGCCGACGGACCCATTCACTCTCCAGTTTTCTGAGAATTCATAAGAAAGAGACAACCTTGGGGAAAAAGTAGAAAGTAGGTTGTCCTCTTCTGTAAACGTATCGTCATCCAATCTAAAGCCAAAAGAAACATCCAGTTTATCATTAAAGAAGGACCTCGTCACATTGGCAAAAAGACCATATTTATAAAAATCGATAGCAGTATTGAAGGCAATGCCATCGGTAAGGTTTACGGTTTCATTTTCATAATCTGAGTATTGAAAGTTGAATCCAGACGTTAATTTCCAGTCTCCCATAAACTTCGTTATTGCATATCGAAGTTTTGTTTCAGATTCGGTTGCATCGTTTCTAAAAATGATTCCGGTCTCGTTTTCCGGGTCCTCAAATCGAGTGAAATCATTGACCAGAGTATTATTGCTCAAAGTGGTCTCCATAAAGCCACTACCATCCTTGAATCTATTCTTCCAAGTAACACCAATGGCATTGGTCCGCTGTTCAATAAAAGGTGCCTGCTCCAACTGCGCTTGCTGTTCCGCATCAAAGTCCTCAGGGGCCTCCACTGAAAAATCATCAATTGAGCCCACGCCAATTAAGCTTATGTCATTGTACGAATCTATCTTATGGTTGATCTTGTACTGGTAATCCCAATAATTGGGACGGAAAGGCAAACCGATAGCCTCAAATAAAAACTGCAGATAACTTCGCCTTACCGAAGCCAAGAAAGTGGTTTTGGACTCTTCTGCATTTTTTTTAAACAGAGGCCCTTCTAGGGTCAAAGCAGCCTCACTAGCACTTACCCTAAAGTTACCATTGAAATTTCTATTGTTTCCATTGCGCTGACTGAACTGAAGTACGCCGGACAGAGGATTATCATACTGGGAGCCAAAAGCCGAAGTGGATAAGGTTACGTTATCAATAAAGGACACGTTAATTAGACCCACAGGTCCTCCGGCACTTCCCTGAGTCGCAAAGTGATTGACATTTGGGATTTCCATTCCATCCAAATAATATACTGTCTCGTTGGGTGCACCCCCGCGGATAATCAAATCATTTCGAAAACCTCCAATTGATGGAGAGACACCTGGAAGTGTCTGGGCTACCTGTACCACATCATTATTGCTGCCTGGATACGTTGCAATTTCCACAGCAGAAAGAGATTGGGTGGACAAAGGTGTCTCTCTAGGTCTACTTATCTTGTTTGCGTTAGAGACAACAACTTCGTCCAGCTGCTGAGCGGATTCTTGAAGTACAAAATTGTAGTTGGGAGTTCCCTTAGAACGGATTATCACATTATATTGGGTCTGGGTTTCGTATCCGATATAGCTAACCACTAGATTGTAGGTTCCCGGACTGATTCCTATAATTTGATATTTCCCATCAAAATCGGTTTGAGCCCCTTTATCAGTACCTTCAAGGTAAACCGAAGCTCCAAAAATAGGTTGGCCTACTTTATCGGTTACAATACCAAATAAATCTGCAGTAACTTGAGCTTGCATATTTTGGAACTGCAGCAGTAAAAGTATTAGTAAAACAAATGTGAATGGTTGGAAATTTTTCATTTGTGTTTAATTTATATTTGCAAATATTAAACAAAAAACAATTAAAAAATAGTATTTTTAATTAATTTAGTGTTAAATAGTTGTTTATGGATAAGTATGACTTAACCAAAGTATTGGTTTCGTTGGTAGGTACCTATCAGGAAGAAAATCCCGAAAAGGCATGTACTATCAACAATTTTTTGGAGTGGATGCAGATACAGAACATTCAGGAAGAAGACAAAGAAGAATTCCATATCACGGGGCATAGTATGGAAGTGGAATTGGCGGCACATATTGGAAGATTGAGCCGATATTCAAACACCTACATTAAAATGGCTTTGGAAGGGTTGCCATTCTCCACCGACATGGAATTCGCGTTTACGGCCATACTTGATGGAGCGGGACATGTTGGTAAGACAGATTTAATCAGGATGATGGCCTATGATAAATCATCAGGAATGGGGGTAATAAAAAGACTTCTGAAAAAGGGAATCATTGAAGAATTTCCCAACCCAGATGACAAAAGAGGCAAGCTTTTAAGACTAACTGTAAAAGGAAAAGAGGCTGTTGAAGGAGGTTACCAAAAGGCACCATTGGCGGCAAACCTGGTTTCTAAAAGTCTTAACGAGAAGGAGAAAAAAAGACTATTGCTCCTACTGAGGAAGTTGGACAATTTTCATTATCCCATCTATCTCAACGAAAGTCAAAAGGACTACTTGTCCTCTTAGAATTGAGTACAGACCGGCAACAAGTCTAACATCTTCACAACGAATCCCAGTGGGTTACGTTTTCCTTGTTAAACAAAGTTTTTCGGAACTCCCCTGGTTTTTTATCATTCATTAAATCCAACTCGCCCTTCTCATCAATCAGTTCGCGAAAATGTTCTTCCCGTGCTCCATATTGCTCCTCATTTTTGTAGGTCGTAATCAAAATCAACTCAAACGGGGCATTCTCACTAAAAGGAGTTTCAAGAACATCAAAAGAATGGATATAGCCCCTTTTAACCGCCATTTCTCTTAGAACTTTCCAATTGTTTTGAAAATAGTAGAGCGTTTCTTCCCGGTTTTCATTCAAGATTTGAACAAAATCCATAGTAGATATCTTGGTATTGTCTTGGGCTTTGACTTGGCACATGACAGTCATAAAAAGAAAAAGAAAAATGCAAAATTTCTTCATTTTATTTGTTACTAATTGATTAAAAAGCTATTCATTATTATCAAACATTTTCCGTAAAGATACTATTGATTTCGAAGCCTTGGTTGTAATAAAACCTGTTCAGTTTTAGCTTCCGAAATAGTAACGAAGTACAACTTAGTGTTTAGTACATTTAAAACACTGCTTACTATAGGAAAAAATTGTACTTTTCTTAAAAATGAGCACCGCTGGCTATTCTGGAACCCCATTGGCTAAAAAACTAGGCATCAAACCTGGATTTCTGGTTCAAGTCTTTAATGCTCCTAAACCCTACCTTGAATTTTTCCATGATTTCCCAGATGAAGTTGTTTTGATAAGTCCAGCTGAAAAATCAGAAGTTGATTTCATCCATATTTTCGCTACAACCTCAGAAGCACTAGAATCAGGTCTCGAAATAGCAAAACCCAATTTGAAAAAGAACGGTATTCTTTGGGTAAGTTGGCCCAAAAAGTCTTCAAAAATTCCAACAGAGATTGACAAGTTTGCTGTTATGAAAGCTGGCCAAGATTGTGGACTTGTAGACACGAAAGTAGCCGCAGTGGATGACCAATGGAGTGGCCATAAGTTTATGTACAGGCTTAAAGATAGAAAGTAGAAACTCTCAACTTATTTTTTTAACTCCAATAAGTCCCATTTGTTGCCGTACAGGTCTTCAAAAACCGATACAATTCCATACGCTTCTTTTCGGGGCTCCTCCAAAAAATTGACCCCTTTTGCAATCATAATTTTATAATCTCTCCAAAAATCATCTGTGTTCAAAAACAAAAATACCCTGCCTCCAGTTTGATTGCCAATGCTTTTTTCCTGCACAGTATTAGCTGCTTTGGCCAAAAGTAATCCGCTTCCCTTTGAGCCTTTTGGTTTAACCACCACCCAACGCTTATCTTCAGACAATACCGTGTCCTCAATTAAATCAAGCCCCATTTTTTGAGTGTAAAATTCAATGGCCTCATCATACTCACTTACCACTAAGGTCAACAATCCAATATTCTGTTCCATGTTGCACAGTTCACGATTTGTATCTCAAAAGTAAGATTCTGATAGCAACCAACTTTAAAATCACAGTATATTTGACCATCAAAATCACGGTTATGGCTAAATGGTTGAACCCAATTGAGTTAGAGGGAAATTTAGTGAAGTTACTTCCTCTTACAGAATCGTATAAATCAGAGATTTTAGAAGCCGCTTCGGATGGGAATCTTTGGGAAATTTGGTATACTTCTGTTCCTTCAAAAGATAGCCTTGACGCATATGTTGATTTTGCCTTACAACAGGAATCCGAAGGTCTCGCCCTACCTTTTGTTATTATTGAAAAGAAGTCTGGCAAAGTTGTGGGTTCTACAAGGTATTGCAGTGTAGATACCCCCAATCGCAGAGTAGAAATTGGATACACCTGGTATGCCCAAAGGGTTCAGCGTACAGGAATCAATACGGAATGCAAATACCTCTTGCTCCAGCATGCTTTCGAAGCCTTGGATGCTATTGCGGTAGAGTTTAAGACTAACTTTTTTAATTTTCCATCACGTAATGCGATTTTGAGATTGGGAGCCAAACAGGATGGAATTATTCGAAACCATCGTATTGATAAGATGGGAAATATAAGAGATACGGTTATCTTTTCTATCTTGAACAGCGAATGGCCAACCGTAAAAATGTCTTTGGAATATAAAATGAACAAAAAATACCAATAATCGATGACAAACTCAGAGTTTGAAAAACAATTTGAAGCGGGCCTATTGCCTCCAGAGCTTTTCACACATGAAGCTCATATTCGATTGGCATGGATTCATATTACCAAATATGGTATTGATCAAGCAATTTCCAATATCGTAAATCAAATTCAAGGGTACACCACCAAGCTTGGTGTTCCCGACAAATTCAATAAAACCTTGACCGTAGCTGCAGTGAGAGCGGTCTATCATTTTATCCTTAAATCAAATTGCTTGGATTTCCAAAGCTTTATTATGGAGAATCCAAGGCTAAAGTTTAATTTCAAGGATTTGATGGCAAGCCACTACGGTTTTGATATCTATACTTCCCTTGAAGCCAAAAAGAGCTTTTTGGAACCGGATTTGCTACCCTTTGATTGAACTATTCTCATTCGCTCTCATGACTTTCGCAAAATTATAAGCGGTCAACACTAAATTCTCAAAACTTTTGTCCTTTGCCTCCTGCAAAGTTCCCGGTTGATTAATTATAGAGGTTACATAATCCAGTCCCATGGTTTCCAAATCCTCAATACTGACCGAAACCGAACCACAAAAAGCGGCCACGGGAATTTGATGTTTTTTGGCAGCTTGCAGTACCCCCACAATCGTTTTACCCGATAAGGTTTGTTTATCCAATTGACCTTCACCAGTAATAATCCAATCTGAGCCTTGTATTACTTCATCGAATAGAGCCATTTCCTTAATCAAATCAATACCTGAAGCAAGGGAGGCCTTCAAAAAAACAACTGCTCCTGCTCCCATTCCCCCTGCTGCCCCAGCTCCTTGAATGCTTTGTACATCTAATCCATATTCTTTATGGACCACTTTTGCAAAGTTTTGAAGTCCCTTATCCAGTGCGATGACATCTTCCTGCGTTGCTCCTTTTTGGGGGCCATACACAAAAGCAGCTCCTTCTTTCCCGTGCAAGGGGTTTTTCACATCGCAAGCCACTTTAAACTCTACTTCCTCTAATTTGGGATGAACATTTGCGCTATCAACACGGTTTATGGCGCTTAGATTCTTTCCAATAGGTTTGATTTCATTTCCATCTGAATCCAAAAATTGATAGCCCAAAGCTGCAGCCATTCCAATTCCGCCATCATTGGTTGCGCTACCACCAATTCCCAAAACAATCTGTCTGGCGCCTCTCTCCAAAGCATCTTTAATGAGCTCCCCAGTACCCAAAGAGGTTGTGTTCATGCAATTCAACTCTGTTTTGGACAATAATTTGTATCCCGAAGCCTCGGACATTTCGATAAAGGCAATCCCTTTTTCTTTTGAAAAAAGATAGCCCGATTCAATTTCCCGAAACAATGGGTCCTGCACCGTTGTCGATACGATTTCGGCATTCAGATAATGCTTGACCACCTCAAGGGTCCCATCTCCTCCATCAGCCAAAGGTTTTTTTAAAATCTGTGCTTCTGGAAATACCTTTAGCAAACCTGATTCGACAGCATCACAAAACTCTTCGCCAGAAAGTGAACCTTTGTATTTATCTGGAGCCAAGACAAACTTCATCAATTTTGTTTCTCGAAGGTTACTACGGATTTATTTACTCCCACATCAAGAGTTACTTCCTCTCCAAAAATCATGGTTCTATTTTCATCTCCATGACCAGCCGGAAAATGGAAGAGAACGGGGAAATCACATTCCTTGACCACATCCAAAATAAGCTCTTCATTTGACATTCCAAATGGAGTTGTATTGGTTCTTACCTTGCTTATTTCTCCGACTACCAAAGCGGCAAGTCCATCAAAATATCCTGCTCGTTTCAAGCTATACAACATCCTATCAATACTGTATCGGTACTCACCTATCTCCTCAATGAAGAGAATTTTACCCTCAGTATCCAGATTAGCATCGGATTGGAGACTGGCTTGGAGCAGGGAAAGGTTACCCCCTATCAAAACCCCTTTTGCCATGCCTTTTTTGTTGTGAGGAGATGAATCCAGCTCGTATCTTAATACTTCTCCAAAAAGGGCTTTCTTAAGGCTATTGATGTTTTCCTGTGTTTCATCAGAAAGTTCTTCACTTAATTCCAAGCCCGCGGCCATCATGCCATGTATACTTTGAATTCCCAATTGATCAAGTTTCCCATGAAAAGCGGTAATATCCGAAAACCCAACTATCCATTTTGGACTTTTCTCAAAATTTGAAAAATCCAGTTTATCCAATATCCGCATGGAACCATATCCACCACGAGCGCACCAAATAGCCTTAACACTCGGGTCATCCATGGCATTCTGAAAATCCTCCGCCCTTTGGGCATCGGTACCTGCAAAATGATTGTTCTTGGCATATAGATGTTTCCCCAAAATAGGGTGCAATCCCCACGAGGACAAAATCTCCATCGCTTTTGAAATACTTTTTTCCCGGTTTTTAAGAATGCCAGCCGGAGCTACTATAGCAACCGTATCTCCCGAAGTCAAAAATGGAGGTTGAATATAGATTTGGTTATCATTCTGTCCGAAAGCGGAAATAGAAATGAATAAAACAAGACAAAAAACAACTATTCTACAAGTATGTACTTTCATATTTCCCAATTGCAATAGGATTCAAATATAGTTCGGTTTAGGGTGACTTTTTTTATTCAAATACATTTATATCAAGATAGAAGTTTGGGCATATAAATGCTCAATACCACGATAAAAGCAAAAAATCCAAGCAAAAGTGCCACTTCTTTTTTCGAGGGGGAATATACGACCTCCAAACCTTCATTAACCTTTCTCTTGATCAAGGCACTAACAACCGTGGCTACAACTACAGTAACTAAACAGCCGATGGCATTCCACCAGAACCAAAATACTTCAGGAACATACAACCACAGGTACATATTGAACAACACCCCTACCACAATTCCTATATTGGCGCCCAGAGCATGGGTTTTCTTGGTCATAATGGCCAACATAAATCCCGCAAGAATAGGTCCGTAAAAAACAGAACTCACCTTATTTATAACCTCAATTACAGTCCCCTCAATATTTCCTGCAAAAAACGCAAAGAACAAACAAACTACTCCCCAAAACAGGGATAGAAGTCTTGATGTTAGAACATATTTAGAATCGCTTATTTCCGGTTTAAACCGCTTTACAAAATCTTCCATAGTTACTGCCGAAAGAGAATTTACCGTTGAACTTAATGAGGACATTGCCGCCGACATGATAGCGACAATCAGGATTCCGATAATCCCATTAGGAAGGTAATTGATGATGAAAACCGGAACCATTAAATCGGCTTTTTTTCCTTCCAATGAATCGATATTGGCTTGATACACGGATTCCATCATTTCCTGAAAACCTAAGTCCTGGACCAACAAGGTACCTAGGACCAATCCCATGATACAATACGTAAGCGTCAACGGAAATCTAAAAAGTCCGTTGGCCAATAATAATTTTTTAATGGTAGGCATCCCTTTTGCAGAGAGCAGTCGTTGCGATTGGGTTTGGTCCGTACCATAATAGGACGCATACAAAAAGAATCCCCCTATGATCATGGGCCAAAAACCAAACTCGTCATTTTTATCAGCATTATTAAAGCCCCATTTGGTGAAATCCACCGCAGTGATACGTTCCTTATCCACATTGGTCAAGAAATTATCAAACCCTCCCAATTCGCTTATGCCATAGGCCAAACATATCACGATTCCCAAAAAGAGAATGATCATTTGGATAACGTCGCCCCAAATAACAGCTTTCATCCCCCCTTGAAATGAATAAATGAGTGTAATGACACCTATAATCAAAACAGAAATCCAGAAATCGACTCCAACAGTTGCCTGAAGAATCAAGGCCATCGTATACACCATCACACCGGTAGCTACCGAACGGCTAATCTGAAAAACAAAGCTTATCAATAACCTTGAAGAAGCATCAAAACGCTTTTCAAGATATTCGTAAATACTTACAATCCCGGATTTATATAGGGTTGGAATTAGTGCCACCATAAGAAAGGCCATGGCCAAAGGAACACCAAATTCGTAAGTGAGCCATTGCAGTCCACCGCCATCCTTGAGTCCAACAAATGCCGGCGCAGAAATAAAACTAATGGCAGAAAGTTGGGTCGCCATAGTAGAAAGGCTTAAAGGAAGCCATCCCATACTTCGACCTCCAAGAAAATAATCTCCTGAGCTTTTGTTTTCCTTGAAGAAATACCCAATGCCCAAGAAGGCAACCAGATATACAATAATAATGATGTAGTCAATGTAGTTCATTTAGGTAGTATGGGTTGGTTATACAACTATTCCTTCATCTGAAAGTATCAATCCGAATGCAATAAATCAATCAAAAGTGCTGCCGTCCAGGAGAAATTATTCCCTCCATATGCATTTGGATAATCCTTTCTGCAATCAAAATACTCATAGAAACCGTGGTTTGCAACAAGTTCAATTGAATCCTTCCTTACTCTTTCGGCCAAATCTTCAAATCCATAGCGTTTCAACCCTTGAAATACAATCCAATTCATATTTATCCATACAGGTCCTCTCCAATACTTCTTCGGATTGAATTTTTCGTGGGTAGGGTCAAATGATGCACATAAAAGTTTGCCTTTATCCCCAAACTTATTTGTAAGGGTGTCCACTAGCTTTGAAGCTATTTCCTTAGTTGGAATTCCTGCATACAAAGGTGTAAAAGAAGAAGATGAAATGTAAGGCAACAGTTTATTGGAACGTAAATCAAAGTGCAAATAGGCTCCTGAATCCTCATCAAAAAGTTTAGTGTTCATACTATCAATTCCCAAGCTATGCTTTGCCCGTAAGTAAGCTATTTTATCCGCTCCTCTATCCAGCAATCCATATAATCTAATCAATGCTTCGTTGGAACGTAACAACATGGCATTGAACAAGGAATCCTGGACAAGAAAAGGGGAATGTTCAGCAATTTTGGCATCATCATACCCGTGCTGTTTTGCTATCTCAATGATGTGCAGGTAATGATCGTACTCTCTTTTTGTGGGCCTTTGTGATGGGTCTACGTGCGTAGTGTCCCTACGTTCAAATTCGTAATCGGGCGAATCCATGGTAGGCCAAATGTCATCCCACATAGGGGAATTATCGGTTCCAGACTCCCAGTTGTGGTAGATATAGACCAAACCTTCATTATGTATATCCCGATTTTCATAAAAGTATACGTGATTATGGTAAACCTTATCAATAAGGTTATCCAAATGAGACAAAACGGTGCTTTTGTCCTCTGCAACATCATAGATGCGTTCCAAAACAAAACCCAAAACAGGAGGTTGTACCATTCCGGTTGAACGGTATTTTTTGGAAGCTTTTGGATGTAATTGGGATTGGTGAAAATCCGGCCCCGGAAAATAGGTGTCACTATCGTTATGGAATACAATGTGGGGAATGAAACCATTTTCCCATTGTGCATCCAACAGCGTATCCAATTCCCTTATTGCCTTCTGCATATGGTAATGGGCATACCCCAATGCAATGAATCCGGAATCCCATTTCCATTGAAAGGGGTATAATCCCTGTGCGGGAATAGTAAACCCATCTTGCCAATTGTTTTCTAAAACTTCTACAGCCTTTTTAATCAGGTTTTCTTTCATTAATCTGTGTTTATTTTGAGGGAATCCTAAAGCTCACTGAACGAACATAATAATTTTTTAGATGTTTTTACTTCTGGCATGGACTTTGGACTCTATCGAGTAACTTAGCAATACGGTATTTAACTTAAAATCTGACCTCAATGAAAAAGTTAGCTTTCCTCCTAGTTGTATCAATTATTTCGATTTCTGCTTTTGCGCAAACCAAAAGTTTTCTGGATGTTCCTTATCTAGAAACCTCTGCCCGTGTTGATACCTTGGTAACACCAGATAAAATCTACTTGAGCATTACCATTACTGAAAAAGATTCCAAGGGAAGAAAATCAGTTGAAGAACAAGAGAACAAAATGGCCCAGGCCTTTCGCTCATTAGGAATTAATTTGGACAAACAATTATTCATCAAGGATTTGAGCAGTAATTTCAAAAAGTATTTTTTACGCCAAAAAGACGTATTAAAGAGCAAAAGTTTTTCCCTTCTAGTGTATTCCGGAAAACAGGCAGGTGATGCTTTGGCCGCCTTAGAAAGATTGAAAATTGCAAATACGTATTTAGAGAAAACCGAGTACTCCAAAATGGATGCCTTAGAGCTTGAACTAAAATCAAAAGCCGTTAAAAAAGCAAAGAAAAAGGCAGATGCCCTTACCGCTCCGTTGAATCAAAAAGTGGGGAATGCTATCCATATTGTAGACAGTTCGCAGCCATATTATCCCAGAACTTATGCAAGACAGAAAATAAATGTGTATGCTGAAGCTGCTGTGGCTCAATCACCGGAACCTTTGGATGTTGATTTTGAACAAATCAAAGTAGAGACTTCCGTGAATGTAAAGTTTGCATTGTCCAATTAACAGAAGTTGGTTCGTCTTTTAAAAAAGACAACCATGAAAACCAATTTATTTTTTGCACTCTTAATGACCTTAGGTCTAAGTACACAGAACACTGTACAACTCGAAAAAAATCAGCAACCGCCCAAAGCCTCCTTGAGTGAGGTTGCATGGCTGGCAGGTCATTGGAAAGGTGAAGCCTTTGGCGGTATGACCGAAGAGATATGGAGTCCACCTCAAGGAAATTCAATGATGTTTGTTTTTAGACTAATGAATGATGGGGAGGTTACCTTTTACGAAATAGGACATATTTTAGAACGGGATGAGACGCTGATACTTCAACTGAAACATTTTAATGGTGACCTCAAAGGATGGGAAGAAAAAGATGAAACAGTCGATTTTAAGCTCGTAAAAATTGAAGGTGAAAAAGTGTTTTTTGAGGGAATGACCATCGAAAAAATAAACAAGAACCACGTTAACTTTCATGTTTTGGTAAGTGAGAGTGGGAAGGAAAGAAAGGTTGCCTTTCGGTATGAACGGGTGAAAACCTGAGTAAAACTGCTCGAAGTTTAGGGTTTAACCCCTAATCCAAGACAGACAAGGCTGTAATAACCATTCTCTCCAATTTCTTTGGGTCCGCATCTATTTTAGAGACCACTCTGAACCCATTGTAAAATGTGAAAAGCATCAACCCAAGGTCTTTGGCGTTTTTTGAGATATCGATTTCTCCTTGGTCAATTCCTTTTTGAATTACCGAAGTGAACGTCTCTGCTCCATTTTCCAAATTTTCACAAAGGATGTTATGAATGACTTCATCTCCAGGGATTAGCTCAGTTGTTGTGTTGACCACAAAGCATCCTTTTCTTGATGTATCACTCACTGTTTCTTGAATAGCAAAATTGAAAAGCTTTTCAAATGCCTTCTTTACCGAAGATTCACTTTCCAGAAGACCCTTAACCATGTTTCCAGATGAGTTGCAATATTCTTGAAACGCTTGATTGAATAGAGCTTCCTTACCACCAAAAGTATCATAGAGACTGGCACGATTTATCCCTAAATGAGACACCAAATCTTGAATGGAAGTAGCATGAAACCCTTTTTCCCAAAAGAGTTCCATAGCTCTATTCAATACTTCCTTTTCATTAAATTGTTTGGTACGTGGCATACACAAAAATAAGCTTATCCCACTAATAATGGATTGACATTTATACCACCGTCAATATTGTATTCGGCACCGGTGATAAAGGAGGCCTCATCTGATGCTAGAAAGTTTACCAAACTGGCAATATCCTCAGGCTGTCCAAAACGTTTTAGAGGAATTCTATCTTGCATGGCTTCGGCAAAACCGTTCAATTGCTCCTCAGGCATACCTGTTTTCCCAAAAATAGGGGTGTATACCGGGCCAGGATTCACCGAATTGATGCGAATTTTTCTTGGCGCCAACTCAGTTGCCGCCGTTCTTGTATACGAGTTCATTGCTGCTTTACTTGCGGCATAAACGGCAGTATTGGGCATACCTGTATAGGCATTGACTGAAGACAAGTTGATAATGGCGCCACCATCTTTAATAATGGGTAAGAACTTTTCAACGGTAAATACCGCTCCTTTAAAGTTGATTCCCATCTGATTATCAAACATTTCTTCTGTAATCTGGCCTACTGGTGCCGGAGCAAAAATGCCTGCATTAACAAATAGAATGTCAACCACACCGTGATTGTTTTTTACTTGAGCAACTAATCTGTCCAAAGCGTTGAGATCCTTAACATCAGCTACAACACCTTGAACACCTAGCTCATTTGCGGCAGCGTTTACTTTTTCTTCGGAGCGACCCGTGATAATTACATTAGCTCCTTGCTCTTTAAATTTTTTGGCTGAGGCATAACCGATACCACTATTTCCTCCGGTTACTACAGCTACTTTACCTTCTAGATTTCCCATTTTGATTTTATTTAGGGTTTGTTTTATTTTGGAATGTTCATTCCGATACAAACATATTCGTTTTAGAACATTCGTTCCAAATAAAAAATTGATTTTATCTTTGTTTTAACAAATCGGTTGGGGTTTTGTATCTTTCAAGAGACTAATTCCAACTCAAATGAAACCTTACTCTTTTCTCTTAGTTCTTTTATTCTTAATACCCAATAGTCATCAGGCACAACGACTTAAAAGGAATACTTCCGCTCCAAAAGTTGTTCTCCAGGATTCTATGTTTCATGGATTGAAATGGCGAAATATTGGCCCTTTTCGTGGTGGTAGAAGTGTAGCCTCCTCAGGAGTAGTTGGCCAATCCATGACCTATTATATGGGCTCAACGGGCGGTGGTATTTGGAAAACCGTGGATGACGGTATTACCTGGAAAAATATCTCCGATGGCCAGTTAAATACTGGAACCGTTGGTGCAATAGCAGTTTCAGAAAGCAATCCAAACATTGTGGTTGTGGGAATGGGCGAACATGCTGCTCGGGGAGTAATGACTTCTATGGGTGATGGTGTTTATAAGTCAACTGACGCAGGAAAAACTTGGAAACATATAGGTCTTGATGAAACCCGGCACATTTCAGATGTGATTATTCATCCTACCAATCCAGACATCATATTTATTTCGGCCCAAGGGGCTCAGTACGGTCCATCAGAACAACGAGGTATTTATCGTTCACTTAATGGAGGAGAAACTTGGGAACGTGTCCTTTTTGTAGATACGATTACCGGTGCTTCATCTTTATCCATGGATATGAAAAATCCTTTGATTTTGTATGCTGCCATGTGGCAACACCAGCGTTTTCCTTGGAAGATTGAATCTGGAGGGGAAAATTCGGGAATCTATAAATCCGTTGACGGTGGTTCTAACTGGGAACAACTAAAAGAAGGATTGCCCAAAGAGTTCGGAAAGGCAGGAATCTCTGTCTCCAGAGCCAATCCAGAA
Organism: Flagellimonas ulvae; assembly: GCF_049333175.1. Classification (NCBI taxonomy): domain Bacteria; kingdom Pseudomonadati; phylum Bacteroidota; class Flavobacteriia; order Flavobacteriales; family Flavobacteriaceae; genus Flagellimonas; species Flagellimonas ulvae. The sequence goes on along the minus strand of NZ_CP186325.1, from coordinate 3,109,036 downwards.
CGCGTTTTTGCCGTAATTGAGGCAGAGGGGAAAAAAGGAGGTGTATATCGAAGTGATGATGCTGGAAAAAAATGGAAACAGGTCAACTCAAATCGAATCAATATAGCACGTTCTTGGTACTACATGGAGATTTTCGCGGACCCTCAAGATGAGAATATGGTTTACGTGCTTAATGCTCCTGTAACCAAATCCATTGATGGCGGCAAAACATTCACTCCGCTTCCGACACCGCATGGCGACAATCACCATCTTTGGATACATCCTTTTGATAACTCCAAGATGATAAATTCCAATGATGGAGGAGCTAACGTCTCCAATAATGGAGGAAAAAGCTGGAGCACCCAACAAAATCAACCCACATCACAGTTTTATCGGGTAATAACTGACAATTTGGTTCCTTATAATGTGTATGGCGGTCAGCAGGATAATTCAGCCATTGCCATTGCAAGCAGAACCAATGATAATGGAATTGACTGGAAGGATTGGTACTCCGTTGCTGGTTGCGAAAGTGCGTATTTGGCTTTTGATCCTGACAATCCAGAAGTTGTATATGGTGGATGCTATCAAGGCATCATTGAAAAGTGGGTAAAGGCTTCCAGAGAAGGTAAACCTATTAAAGAATATCCCGAATTAGGTTTGGGCAAAGTGCCCAAGGACTTTAAGTTCAGGTATAATTGGAATGCGCCTATTATCAGTTCACCCCACGATAGAAATACCATTTATCACGCTGGAAATGTAGTATTCAAAACCCAAGATGGTGGACAAAGCTGGGAGGTTGTGAGTCCGGATTTAACCAGAAACGAAAAAGAAAAACAAGGCCCCGGGGGTGGACCTTATACCAATGAAGCCGCGGGAGGCGAGAACTATAATACCATCATGTATTTGGTGGAATCCCCCCACGAAGAAGGCGTTCTCTATGCCGGAACAGACGACGGTCTATTGCACATTACCAAGAATGGTGGGGATAACTGGGAAAACATTACTCCTCCCAATATCGGAGCAGGTATAATAAACAGTATAGAGGTTTCCCCTCATAATCCAAGTACTGCTTACGTTGCCGTAATGCGATATAAATCCATGGATTTAAAACCGTACGTTTTCAAAACAACCAATTATGGTACAACTTGGACAAAAATCACGGAAGGTATTAAAGACAAACACACTTTTGTGCGAGCGGTTCGGGAAGATAAAAAGCGAAAAGGACTTTTATATGCGGGAACAGAAACCGGACTCTACATTTCGTTTGATGATGGTCTGAACTGGCAAAAGTTCCAATTGAATCTTCCGGTGGTTCCCATCAATGACCTTATCATTCAAGATAATGACTTGGTAATCGCTACGGCAGGTCGCTCTTTTTGGATTCTGGATGATTTGTCCACTTTGCAAACTATAAATGGTAATGAAAACAGCCTCACCTTGTTTCAACCCAAGGATACCTATCGTATTTTTGGAGGCAGTCCTGAAAAGCCGGTTCCAGGATTAGGGCAAAATCCAAAATCCGGAGTAATCTTTGATTATTACCTACATAAGGATGCAGATTCTTTGGATTTAAAACTTGAAGTGGTTCAGAATGGAAAGGTCATCAGAACTATCAACAACAAAAAGCCCAAGGATTTCAAGTCATGGCCTGGAGGACCACCAAAACCTGCAGTGCTCCCATCAAAAAAAGGATTCAATCGATTTGTATGGGATTTTAGAAAAAATCAGATTCCCTCAATAGATAAAGTTTTTGTTTTTGGAAATTACAACGGTTCAAGAGTAGAACCTGGTTCATATACTTTACGACTTACTTTGGAGGACCAAACCGTTGAAACCGAAGCCAAGGTTCTCGCAAACCCAAAAATAAATGCGACCCCAGCAGATTACTCCGAGCAACAGCAGATTCTAAATCAGATTGAGAATGCCATTACCTCCATGCATAAAGCCGTGAACCAAATGCGTTCAGCTAAAAAACAGCTCTTGGCTTATGACGATTTATTAAAGGACAATGAAAATGCAAAAGAACTTGTCAAACTCGGTGATTCTCTGGTAAAAAGAATCAAAACTTGGGAAGAAAAGCTTATCCAGCCCAATCAAAAAACATTTCAGGATGTCATTAATTTTCACAATCAGTTAAATGCGGATTTCATGCATCTTAAAGGATTTGTGGATACTGCAGAGCCTAAAGTTACAGAAGGTGTCAAGGAACGTTTGAATGACCTTTTAGGTAAATGGAACACATTTGAAAATGAAAAGAAAGCTATTGTGGATAACGAAATGGCCAAGTTCAACAGTCTTTTTCAAGAACTTAAACTACCTGCCCTTCTTTTGAAAGAATAGCTCATATAGATGCAAAAACCGTTTATTGCGGATAAGGAATATATAGGGAAGGATTATTCGCAAGTACCTCTTCCAAAGGCAGAATATGAAAATTGTGTTTTTCGCAATTGCATATTCTCCAATGGTTTTTTAGACAATCAAACCTTTATGGAATGTGAGTTTATAGACTGTGATTTAACCAATGCCAATATTAAACACACAACTTTTAAGGAATGCTCTTTTTCAGATTCCAAATTAATCGGGCTTCGTTTTGAAGATTGTGATACGCTGTTCTTATCTATGGGTTTTACCAATTGCAATCTTGGTTTTGCTTCTTTTTTTGAGCTTTCCCTACCAAAAACTTTTTTTGGAGAATGTAGTTTTGAACAAACCGATTTTACCGAAACCAACCTTACCGCATCCACATTTCACAATTGCAATTTAGAAAAGGCTGTTTTTCATCAAACTGTTTTAGAGAAAGCGGATTTTACTACAGCGTTCAACTTTACTATTGACTTAGAAAAAAATCACCTTAAAAAAGCACGGTTCAGCAAGGAGAACAGTATTGGTTTATTAAAAAAATACGATATTGTGATTACCTAAATCTTAAACATGTTGGAAAAAGCCTGCTTGGAATGTGGCGAGAAAGTAGTTGGCAGGGTAGATAAAAAATACTGCTCGGACCACTGCAGAAACAGCTACAACAACCGATTGAACAAGGATAGCAAGAACTTGCTAAGAAACATCAACAATAAACTCCGAAAAAATTACAGAATACTGAGTGGACATACTCTAAAGGATGGTAAGACCACGACCACCAAAATGAAACTCATGGATAAAGGCTTCGACTTTGAGTACTTTACCAATTTGTACACTACCAAAAAAGGCACTACATATTACTTTCTATATGATTTCGGATATCTCCCTTTGGAAAATGATAGATTTATGATAGTGAAGCGAGAATAGTTAGACTATTTCCAGTTTTGCGCATTTAGTTTCAATGCAGCAATAACAATATCCTTTCTACTTATTTGTCCAACTAGAATGTCATTTTTCATGACTGGAAGTCTACGTCTATTGTGTTTATCAAATACACCCGCCGCATCAAATATGCTCATATCGTGGGGTATGGTCTGTACATTTTTTGTCATGTACTTCTCTACACTCTTATCTAAAATTGGTTGATTGAAGTAGCGACTTTCTGAAATTTGCTTCATACAATCCGCTTCAGAAATAATCCCTACTAAGAACCCATTTTTATCCATTACCGGTCCACCTGATATATGGTGTTTGGCAAAAGCTTCCATTACTTCCAATATGGATTGTTCTGGTGAGAACGTAATCAATTTTTTGGTCATATAATCCTCTACCAAAATGGGCGCATTGAATTCTTTCTTTCCAGAATCTTTTGATCGGACTCCTTGAAAACTCTTGATTCCCATAGGGTTACTTTTTAGGGTTGAATATTAAATATAGGAAAATTCCGCGAATTTTTTAAATTTTTAAGGCATAATATGAGAACCTTTCATAATTTCATAAATTTAGCCATCAACATAGCTTCCCATGAAACTGTCCAAATCTTTAGCCTTTTTATTAATGCTTTTAGCAATATATTGGAGCTTTAGGTCACTTATGCCCCAATATGAAAATGACATTGATATCACTTCTTCAGAATTTTCTACAGACCGTGCTCTAATTCATGTGGAGAATTTATCAAAAGAACCTCATGCAGTAGGTTTTCAAGGACATCAAAGGGTAAGAGCTTACATTATTTCGGAGTTAAAAAAACTTGGTCTAGAAACATCCCTACAGGAGGGTTACGTTCTTGGTGATCATTCAACATTAACTAAGGCCACTAATATTTTAGCTCGCATTGAAGGCACTACCAAAGGAAAAGCCCTGCTCTTATTGTCCCATTATGATAGCCATCCTCACTCCTCCTATGGAGCAAGTGACGCTGGAAGTGGTGTAGCCACAATCTTAGAGGGTATACGGGCATATCTGGAAAAAGACAACGTCCCTAAAAATGATATCATCCTACTAATTACAGATGCGGAGGAACTTGGTCTAAACGGAGCAGAACTTTTTGTGAATGAGCACCCTTGGGCTAAAGATGTGGGACTGGTGCTGAACTTTGAGGCACGTGGTAGCGGAGGGCCAAGTTATATGTTGGTAGAAACCAATAGAGGGAATGCAAGGTTAATTGATGAGTTCATAAAGGCGAACCCCAAGTTCCCAGTTGCCAACTCATTGGCTTACAGTATTTATAAAATGTTGCCCAATGATACAGATTTAACTGTTTTTAGAGAAGACGAAGATATCGAGGGGTTCAATTTTGCCTTTATTGATGATCACTTTGATTACCACACGGCATTGGATATTCACGACCGATTGGACAAAAAAACACTGGCTCATCAAGGTTCTTACTTAATGCCTTTATTGAATCATTTCAGTCAAGCTGACTTAACCAATCTTAAGAGTCTAAACGACTTAATTTATGTAAATCTTCCGTTTTACGGGCTCATTGCTTATCCATTCGAATGGATTTTTCCCATGCTATGGATTGTGAGTCTGTTGTTTGTAGGATTGCTTATATATGGATTTAGAAAAAAGCAACTCTCTACGCAGGGAATTCTGAGGGGAACATTGCCAGCCCTAATTGTTCTTGTCATTAATGGTGCTTTTGGATATTTTGCATGGACGGCCATTACTTGGTGGTATCCTGGGTTCAAAGATATGTTGCATGGCTTCACGTACAATGGCCATACCTATATCGCGATTTATACGCTACTGTCATGTGCGGTTTGTTTTTGGGTCTACCACAAATTCAGAAAGACAAAAATCCAAGACCTATTAGTATTTCCCATTTTTCTATGGATTACTATTTGTTGGTTGGTCGCCTTTTATTTGGAAGGTGCCAGTTTTTTTATAATTCCAGTGTTTGGAGTTCTCGCAGCATTGCTTGTCATAATGAAGCAAGAAGAACCTAACCCTTTTCTATTGGTTTTTTTGAGTCTGCCAGCGATTTTCATTTATGCCCCCTTTATTAAAATGTTTCCCGTAGGTCTTGGATTGAAAATGCTAATGGCTTCTACATTGTTCTGCACCCTATTGTTCTTTTTGACACTTCCTTATGTAGCTCAATTAAAGAGCAAGAACAGATTTGCTTACCTACTCCTATTCCTGTTCATCATTTTTAGTATCTCGGGGCATATTCAATCCGATTTTACAGAAGATAGACCAAAGCCCAGTAGTTTAATGTATGTTCATGATATTGATAAGGACGAAGCCATCTGGGCCACCTATGATCATTCCCTCATTGAGTGGAACAGCCAGTATTTGGGAAGAGACAAAAAAGTACCGGAGCCAAATGAATTTAGAACCATTCCCAGTAAATACCGCTCTAATTTTACCTATGTGAATAACACACAGAAAAAAAACATTGAGCTCCCTATTATAGACACTGTTACAGATACAATTATAGGAAATGAAAGAGTTTTGGAGCTATGTTTTACCCCAAAAAGGGATATAAACCGGTTGGATGTTTATACAAATGCGATACAGCTAAACTCTGCCAAAATAAATAACCTTCCCTTTTCAAGCTATTATCTGGAAAAGAGAAAAAGACGCTTGGCTACTCATTTTGTAAGCGATAACGACTACACAGAATTGGAACTCAGTTTTCCTAAAGATTCTGTTTTGGAGCTTACATTTTATGAATCCAGCAATGATTTGTTGACCAACTCGTTGTTTACAATCCCCGAACGACCAAAAAACAGTATTCCAATGCCTTTTGTATTGAATGATGCCATTTTGCTCATAAAAACCCTAAAGTTTGAATAAATCTATTGGTGTATTAGGATGCGGTTGGTTAGGATTCCCCCTAGCTAAGGAATTAGTAAACTTGGGATATGAGGTTCATGGAACTACAACCTCTGCATCAAAAATGGAATTGCTAAAGCATAGCGGTATTGAACCCTATCAAATAGCCCTTCACAGTGATTCTATTCAGGGTAAAATAGAAGATTTCCTGAATAAGGTTAAGATTCTCATCATCAACGTACCTCCTCGTCTAAGAAAATCAAACGCTGAAAGCTATGTTGAAAAAATGAAGCGCCTCCATTCAAAATTAATGGGCAGTTCAGTTGAAAACATTGTTTTTGCTAGCAGCACTTCGGTCTATGGAAATATTACAGGCGAAATAACAGAGGATAGCACACCTCAACCCTTTACCGAATCTGGAAAACAGTTATTGGTTTGTGAAAACCTGTTTAAAGAGGACCAAAAATTCAAAACAACCATCATCCGTTTTGGTGGTCTGATTGGGCCTACAAGACACCCGGTCACCATGCTCTCCAATAAAAAGGGGTTGACGAATGGAAATGACCCGGTGAATCTTATTCATCTTGATGATTGTATCCATATTATCCATACCATTATTAAGAATGAATATTGGGATGAGATCTTTAATGCGGCCTATCCATTACATCCCACAAAAAAGGAATACTATACCCAAGAAGCCATAAAAAGAAACCTCCCAATACCGGGATATGAGGCTACTTCATCCAAAAGTGTTCGTGGAATTGTAAAAAGTAGGAATTTCATTAACAAATCCCATAAATTTTTCACTTCAATAGTCTCTTAATTGACCACAGAAAATTGACATTTCGCAACAATTAAGATAATTTTAAGTTAACAAAGCGCTGATTACAAGTAAGTTAACTTGAGTTATACCTACTTTTACACCAGATTAAGTGATAAAGCAATGGGAAATTCAAGATTAGCGATAAGAATCTTGATGGAGATGGAGAATTTGATTACAAAAAGTAGTGCAAACCCCAACATAACCTCAAGATGTCAAGACTTTCATAAGTCGATTTTAAGAAAACACTACAATGCAGCAGATGTCGAAATAGATTATAATCGGCATCGAATAAAAATGGATGTGGTACTAAATGATATGGAGTACGACCCCAAAACCATAAACACGGTTGTTTCCACAATGCCAGTCAACCTTTTTTATGAACAGCTTACCACTTTTCTAAAATCCTGTCTTGCACAGGATGTAAAAAGTTTAGCATTTTATGCCCGATTGCTCAAACAATATTCCAATAAGGACATCACTTTCATGGCCATATAGGCATTAAAAGAAAGACGTTTCCTCTTAAAAAGGACAACTGCTCTGTCTTTACTTGTTCTTTAACAGAGGTATACCAATAATTTTTTTAGTTTTGGCCCACTAAAAAATGGAACACATGAAAAATATTCTTTGGATAGCATTGTTTTTAACAAGCCTCAGCTCATTTGCACAGTCCAATACAGATTTAGAAGACCATTATAGGGCATTTTATAATGAAATGCGTTTACAGGGAGATGTAAATGGGATAATCAATGCCTTAACACATCTAAATGTTCTGGCTCCCTCCAAAGAGCGAAAGGATACACTTGCCTATGTGTACATGAACAACAATCAACACTTGCAAGCTTTGAATACCATTGGTATTGAAAAGAAAACGGATGACTCCGACCTAGCCGTTCAAGTGAAAGCAGTTTCACTGAAGGCTCTCAATCAACCCAAAAGGGCTTTGGAGCATTTCGAATTGTTGTTTACACGAACTCCTTCCGCGTACTTAGCTTATGAAATCGCCGATTTAAAAATTCAGGTTGGTGATAATGATGGTGCCACTACCAATATTGATTATGGGTTATCGAATTCTACAGATGAGATGAAATACGCCTTTTATGAGCGTCAACAACCGTATGAAGTTTCATTAAAAGCGGCCTTTTACCACCTGCAGGGATTGGTTGCATACAACAAGGACAAAAACAATATTGATACCGCTATTGCATCGATTGATGAAGCCTTAAAAATTGAACCCAATTTTAACTTGGCCAGTTTGAGCAAGCAAGCCTTGGTTGCAAGAAAAGAGAAGGCTGCCGAAGGTGAACAGAATTAGTTTTGTTTTTGCTCCCTGAACTGTTGCAATAAGATATTGTCCTTCTTTTCTTTAAGCCTTATCAATTCAGTAACATTTTCATTCGGAACAGCTATTGAAAGTACATAATGGGCAATTTTCCATTGCCCATTTTCTTTTTTAACAACCCCAGAACCTCTACATAACTTCATTTGGGTGTCCAACAGCTCGTCAAACCAAGCAATTTTTCCTGAGTCTCCAACGTAGATATTTCGTTCTACCGCAGTAAAGCTCCATGCCTTTCCTCTATCAAAATAAGGTTTGGAAAAAGCGCGAAAGTCTTTATTCTGCCAGTTTTCGGTAGCATCTGTTCCTATAAAAACCCCTTCTTCAGTCATTTTGGAAAAATACCCCTCAAAATCGGCATCGGCCGCAGCTTTATGCCAAGCATCTAAAAGGGTGCTAATCGCAGTTTTTTCTGTATCCTGTCCAACTCCCAAAAAAGGAACTGTCAATACAAGTATTAATATCAATTTACTCTTCTTCATCTAGTATTAGTTTTGTGTCAAGTTGGCTACTGAGTATGCTGTTGAACTGTTGTCGAATTATGTTGTAAGCTTCAAGCAATTCTATAGTGGTTTCTGTGGTACCTGATTTGTTCAAAACATTTGCCTTGACTTTTAAAAGTAATGTCCTAAAGACCCTCTGCCTACTTTTTATTTGAAATGAATCAAAAGGTTCGGGATAAGTACTGGCCGAAAGCTCTTTTTCCTTTTCCAACAAATCGTCAATAGCCAAACTAAGGTCTTCATTATTGGTAGATTTGTACAAGACATCAACACTACTGTTAAATGCCATAAACTCTGGCCATTCATTCAAGATAGTGGCTGCCTCAGCGCTTACCTCCAATTTCTTGGGCAATTTTTGATACTCAAATTCTTGTATTTCCTTTTGTGAATCCACTTCTGGAGTTTGCCTTTCCTTACAGCCCAGTATAACCAATAAAACAATTATTGCTTTCATTTTTTGCATAGGCGAATCTACAAATTTTAAGAAAGGCTATCTTTACGCAATAACACAAATAATTTCTTTTTTCAATGCAAAAATCAACCCTAATCCTAGGAGCATGTGGCCAAATTGGTACGGAACTTACTATGGAACTTCGTGCAAAATATGGAGCAGACAACATTGTGGCCAGCGATATTAGGGAAGGTAGCGAATCCTTAATGTCCAAAGGGCCTTTTGAACTATTGGATGCTACCAATTATGAAGCGATTGAGGATGTAATCATGCATTATGAAATAGAAGAAGTATACCTAATGGCTGCCATGCTCAGTGCTACAGCAGAAAAGTTTCCCATGAGGGCATGGAATCTGAATATGAATTCTTTGTTCAATGTCCTCAATCTAGCTAAGGAAGGGAAAATTAATAAAATCTTTTGGCCCTCTAGCATAGCAGTTTTCGGGCCAAACACCCCAAAGCAAAACACGCCTCAAAACACCATAATGGAACCTAGTACCGTATATGGGATAAGCAAGCAGTCTGGAGAAAGATGGTGCGAGTATTATCACAAAAAGTTCGGGGTGGATGTGAGAAGTCTTCGTTATCCAGGACTAATTAGCTGGAAGACCATGCCTGGAGGTGGAACTACCGACTATGCCGTTGACATTTACCATGAAGCTTTGAATACAGGAAAATATCAATGTTTTCTTTCTGAAGATACCCAACTTCCCATGATGTATATGGAAGATGCTATTAGAGCAACTATAACAATCATGGAAAGTGATTCCGATGCTTTGTCTGTACGCTCATCATATAATTTGGGAAGTATGAGTTTTACTCCGCAGCAAATTGCTCAAAGCATCAAAAAAAACATACCGGAATTTGAAATTAGTTATCTTCCAGATTTCAGGCAACAAATCGCGGATTCATGGCCTAGTAGTATTGATGATAGCTCAGCAAGAAAGGATTGGGGGTGGCAACCGGATTTTGATTTGGCAGCCACTACCAAGGCAATGTTGGAAAATCTTAGCTTGAAAACTCGATAAATCTAGTGGGTTTCCAAGAAAAATCAGCTAATATCAATATCGGATTTTCCCCCTGTTTTTTTTAGCAGTTTAATATGGTGAATCTCAACTCCTTTATCAATCGGCTTTAACATATCGTACATGTTGAGTGCCACCACACTCGCCCCGTGCATAGCTTCAACCTCAACTCCCGTTTTATAAAAAGTTTTTACGGTTACCAAAACCTGAATCTCCAAATGTTCGACTTGAAACTCAATACTGCAAAACTCTACGGGAAGCGGATGGCAATCGGGAAGTAAATCTGCTGTTTTCTTTACTCCTAAAAAACCTGCCGCTCTACTCATAGAAAAGACATCACCCTTAGGAACTGAACCAGATTTTATGGCGTTAATGGTATTCTGGGAACTTACCTTTACAATAGCCTGTGCAATAGCAGTACGGTGCGTAGATTTTTTTTCTGTAATATCAACCATGATTCTATGTATTCACTTTCCATTGATAGGAATCATCTTCAAAGAGCTCCTTGCCAAAAACCGGGACCTCAGCTTTTATTTCTTCAACCGCATATTGTAGGGCATCAAAAGCGGTTTTCCTATGCGGAGAGGAAACAAAAACAAACAGACAAATCTCGCCTACCCTCACTTTACCAATACTATGATACATGTGAATGCAGTTGATTTCAAACTTTTCAAAAGTAGATTCCTTTATTTCATTGAACTTAAGATTGGCCATTTCTTCATAGGCAGTGTACTCAATAGCTGCCACTGTTTTACCGTCAATAAGATCAGCCCGTACTTGTCCCAAGAAAATGTCATGGGCCCCAATCTGTGTTTTTAACTGCTGTTTGGCAATGGAATCAGCAATGAAACTTGGAGGTATAGCTCCTTGTCTAAAAACCTGTTTTACTTTCTTCTCCATAGAAAAGCTTTTTGCTAAGGTAGGAAACAAAATACTCTCCTCATACCCTGTTTTAAAGGTTCATTTGGAAAGAAATTCAAGTTTTACAATGGATAAGAATGAATTAGCCTTTTAATAGATGTTGATGCTACATTTCTATTGGTTTATGCATCAAAACAACTAGCATATGGGTATTGTTCGTACGTATCTTTGAGAAAAAATTGTTCCCAATGCGATATTCTATGCTATTTTTCGTTTTTCTGTTTTTCTTATTTTCCTGTGGCTCTGATTCGGGAAGCATCACTATTGTACCTAACGAGAATCCTGTACAGGAACAACCAACTGAACCCAATCCAGGTGATGAAAGCGGTGCTCCGAGTGAATTTGACGATGGCACTATGAGAAATCTTTCTTCGGCAGACATTGTATCCGAAATGAAAACGGGTTGGAATCTTGGGAACAGCTTGGATGCAGAAGGACCCGACGAAACATTCTGGGGTAATCCGGCAACCACCAAGGCTATGATTGATGAAGTAGCTGCGCGAGGGTTCAATACCTTGCGGGTTCCTGTAACATGGCGTTTTCACCAAGGACCTGCTCCCGACTATATCGTTGAAGATAGTTGGTTGGACAGAGTAGAAGAAGTAGTGAACTACGGTAGGGCTAACGATATGTATGTGATTGTTAATGTACATCATGATGACCCTTGGATAATACCTACCTATGCCCAAGCCGATGAAGTGAAAGACCGACTTTCCAAGCTATGGACCCAAATTGCGGAGCGATTCAAAAACTATAGCGACTTTCTCATTTTTGAAACCTTAAACGAACCTAGACACGAAAACACTCCTGAAGAATGGTCTGGCGGAACTGCAGAAGGAAGAGACGTAGTCAATCAATATCATCAGGTGAGTTTAGATGCTATTAGAGCCACAGGAGGCAACAATAGCCTAAGGCAAATCATGATTTCCACCTATGCCGCAAGCACACTTCCTTTGACGATGGATGCATTAATTATCCCGAATGATGACCCAAGAACTATAATATCACTACATTCTTATTTTCCATTCCCATTCACGTTGGAAGGGACCGACACGACATGGGGGACCGATGATGACAAGGCGCAACTTGAGGCCGAGATGGACCGTATAAAAGCTAAGTTCACTGATAATGGTAAAGCCGTAGTATTGGGAGAATGGGCTTCTGGAAACCAAGAAAACCTTGATGATCGTATCGCACATGCCACATTTTACGCCCAGGCGGCGGCAGAAAGAGGTTTTGCAAGTGTTTGGTGGGACAACGGAAATAGTGGAGTCTCCAACGATGGCCTTGCTATTTTCAGCAGACAGACACTGACCTGGCCCTTTGGAAACATAGCTGATATTATTGTCGAAGCAAACGATTAAAAATTGTTACCTCACAATGTAATCTTGTTTTTTATAACAATGAATTCCAAGAAATCTTTGTTCTTGGCAACTAGAATGTAAGATTTCCCGTTTATAGTGATCATGGCCAAATCTTTAACATCTCCATCCATATAGAGCCCAGTTTTTTGGGGACCCATTGCTTCAAAGCTCAATTCTGGACTTCCTTTAAGAAAGAGTCCGTGACCTGCGTCTGCCCTTGGCGTTTCCACCTCTGATGCATATAAATTCCCCCCTAGGACAATGTCTTTTGTTCCATCCAAATCAAAATCTGAAACCAAAATCTGATTCGTAGGTGCAACTTGAGCCTTTAAGGGCAAATCTCTTCGGACAAACGTATCGCCTTCATTTATAAAAATGCTGCTTTTGAATGAACCTATTTGGTAGTGAATGCTGTTCTTCAATTTCTTTTCATCATACACATCAACCAAAGTTGCCTTTGAGAAAGCGTCGTAGTTTTTGAACTTTTCCTTTATGGATGGTATTTGCTGCGAAGAGCATTCCCTTCCCCGGACAGGATATTGCTCTCCCTCATTGTAATAGCTCAAAACAATATCATTGGTGCGATTTCCATCAAAATCATTAAGGAAAATATCAAAGGTTTCTTCTCCTGATGCTTTATACTTATAATTCTCTCCCAAATTGCCCGCGATAAGGTCTAAATCCCCGTCATTGTCAATATCATCTGCCTTTAGGCTAAACCACCAACCTCTTGTATCTTCCAATCCCAGTTCTTTAGAGACTTCCTTGAATCCCTTTCCCGCTTGATTTTTAAAAATCCGCAACTTCATCCATTCACCCGCAATAGCAAGATCCATCCAACCATCTCCATCATAATCTAACCATTGAGCAGAAGTTACAAGACCTATCTGATTCAAAATTGGAAGAAGGGTCTGCGAAGCATTGATAAATTTAGGAGAGCCTGCCGTACTTCTATTTTCGAGGATGTAGCTTGTTGCCGGATAAGGATAGTTTCCAGGTATAAGTCTACCACCTACAAAGAGGTCTTTATCTCCGTCTTTATCAAAATCACAGGCATAGACTCTACTCCCACTTTCAAGTATAGTAGGAAGCGTATTTACACTTTTTTCGAACTGCCCGTTACCTTGATTTATGTATAGCCTATCCTGTAGCATTGGTGAATTTGGTCTAAACTCATTACCTCCACTTACTATGTAAAGATCATTATCTCCATCGTTATCGGCATCGAAGATGAGCGCCCCAATATCCTCATGCATTCTATCTTGTAATAAGATTTTCAGTTTTTGTTGTTCAAAAGAACCATCCTCTTTTTGGAAGAACATGCCTCCAGGATACTTTGATGCGGCCCCCACATAGAAGTCGTCCAAACCATCCCCATTCAAATCTCCAACGGCCAACCCTGGGCCAAACTGAGACGTCTTATGCGGAAGTAAAATCTCATTTTTAAAGTCATCAAATGTATTCTCTTTGTGCTTGTACAACGCCAAGGTATCCGAAAAGCTTTTGAAAAATTGGTTGGCTACTTCCCGTTTTTGGGTATGCGGTTTTGCATTCTTAAAATCCAGAGTCAAGCTTTTGTTGACCTCTATTCCCGTTAGTTTCTGCATCTTTTGGTCGGGCCAAATGACTATAAGGCTATCGATGATATCATCTTCACCCAAACCAAAATGTAACCTAGGTGCTACGGAAGATTGAAAACCTCTACTCAAAGTTACTTCTTGAACCTGATGTGTGGTTTTGTGAAACAAATGGACCTTAGTCCCCAGACCTTGGCTGTTCTTTGGGTTGCCTTTAAAGCCCAGAGTAATGTGGTTGTTTAAATCGGAGCTATGATTCTCAAAAATGGAGACAACCTTATCAATGTTATTGGTCATTAATTCCAAGTCCCCATCATTATCCAAATCAGCATAAACAGCACCGTTTGAAAAGCCTTTATCTTCTATACCCCATGCCTTATTGTTCTTTGAAAAAGTAAGGTCTCCGTTATTCTTAAAGATGAAGTTATCAATAGGCTCCGAAGGAATTCGAAGACTTTTTACCAATAAGCTATCCTCATGTTTTTTCTCGCCTTTTAGACTTTCAAAGTAGTCTTTATTGTTAATTTCCCTACGAGTCCCGTTTGAAACAAACAAATCCTTGAGGCCGTCATTATCAAAATCCGCCAACAAGGGGGCCCAGCTCCAATCCGTGGAAGATATTCCTGCCAATCTAGAAATGTCCTTAAATTTTGGGATACCTTGATGACGATACCCCGTATTTAGTTGTAGCGCGTTCTGCATATACTGATACTGAAAACCTACTCTTTCTATGTTGGCAAAAAGCTCGGGGTTCATGCTGGCCATGTTCGCTTTTGACCTTCGATTTGAAGCAGCGTCCATATCCATTTGAACAATGTCCATAAAACCATCATTGTTAAAATCGGCAATATCTGCTCCCATACCATAGAACGAGGTGTGGGAAGTCGCATTCTTGATTTCATTCTTGAATGTCCCATCCTTTTGATTAATATATAGGCAATCCGGGGTGCTAAAATCGTTGGAAACATATAGGTCTGTCCATCCATCCTCATTTAAATCGGAGGCTGTGACACTTAAAGAAAGACTATATAGTTTTACTCCAGATGTCTCAGTAATCTTAGTGAATCGGTCCCCATCATTTCTATAGAGATTATCGGTTTCTAAATCCGTCACACGATCCATCCGCATCTTGTAGTTATAACTATTGTATTCAAATGGTGTTATGGGATAGTTGGCTACGTATACATCGAGGTCGCCATCATTATCAAAATCAAAAAAAGTTGCATCAACACTATTACCGGCATCGTTAAGTCCATATAGGGCGGCTCGTTCTTCAAAAGTATTGTCTCCCTTATTGATAAAGAGTTGGTTTTGTTTGTTTCCCGATTGACCGGCCACCAAACAATAAATATCCATTAATCCATCACCATTCACATCGGCCATGGTAGTACCGGTATACCACCTTTTATCGCCATCCAAACCGGCACTGACGGTAATATCCTCGAACTGTAAATTCCCTTTGTTCAGATACAACTTATTGGAAACCATGTTCCCGGTAAAAAAGAGGTCCGTTAAGCCGTCATTGTTTATGTCTCCTGCAGATATTCCGCCTCCCATATAGATGTAGGGATAGGTAAAGTAGTTCAAAGTGTCGTTTTCTTCCAACCTATTTTCAAATGTGATTCCAGATTCATTTGGAGCGAGTTTGGAAAAAATCACTTTTTCCGATTTCTCAACGTCATTTTCTGTAATCTCTTTTTTTTGGGAATTATATTTACATCCGATACAAACCAAAAGAAACATTACTACAAGATTTCTCCACATACTTTTATATTTTACCCAACATTCAACTACTTCTTTTGCCTTAAATTATTAAAAAAGCAAATGAGCGAAAAATAGAATTCTCGCTCATTAGAACCAAACTTAACTAACTCAATGCCTAGTATCCTGGGTTTTGATCTCCAGGCCCGATGGCAGTGTTACTATCAATCTCATTTTGAGGTATGGGCATGACCCTATGCACATTGGGGTCATAGTTCCGAACAACTCGAAGCGAGGGGTCGGGATTATTAAAGTTGGCATCTGGGAAAATAGAAAGCTCTTGATCGTCCAAATTCCATCTAACCAAATCATCAAAACGTTGCTGTTCACCACTCAACTCCACAAATCTTTCGTGCACAATGGCATTAAATATCTGTTCCGAAGTATTCACAGGAAAACCTCTGGCATCCATGGTAGCAGTCCCATATTGTGGCATTCCTGCTCTATCCCGTATCTGGTTTAAAAAATCTATGGCCGCTTGATTGTTGCCCAGATTCATCTCAACTTCGGCCTGCATTAAAACAACATCGGCATAGCGCATTATCCGAACATTGACTCCGCTGTTTTCAGAAACGTCCTGCTCATCATATAGTTGAGAAAACTTGTACCAAACAGGTCCTCCTACACATCCTGGACAAGGGAATTGGAATGAATCTCCGGGACCATACGTGTTATCAGCATCAACGAGAATGGCTTGGTCCAATCTAGGGTCATCATCTTCGTATTCTGCAATCACTTTGGTTGAAGGTCTCGCGTTGGCCCATCCTGTGTAATCTTGAGAGCGAAAAGTTACCTCTGAGGTTCCAATACCTGTTTGTGCCCAACGTTCCTGCTCCGTTCCAACTTCTCCATTGTAGCCTACTTCAAACATGGATTCATCATTATGCTCACCAGACTCACTAAAATTGTCCCTATAATTCTCCATAGGAAGCAAAGAATGGTTCGTAACATTGTTGAATGCCTGCTGGGCCTCAGAATACCTTTGTCTATGTAGATATATTTTTCCCAAAAGAGCATATGCCGCTTCTCTTGTTACTCTTCCTACCTCAGTAGTTCCTTTAGGAAAGGTCAATTGAGTGGACAATATCAAATCTTCTATCATTTGCTCATATACTGCATCTGCTGTTGCTCTGGGCTCATCATCCAAAGCGGTTTCCAATTCTAGTTTTAAGGGCACCCCACCAAAACGTTTGACCAAATGGTAATAATACAAAGCCCTTAAAAAATAAGCTTGGCCCAAAGCATTGTCAATATCAGTTTGTGTAAAATCTGATGTCTCCGCATTGGTTCGCATTCTTTCTTCATTTCCTATTACAAAATTACAGGCCCCTATCCCATTAAAACATGCCGTCCAGTATTGGGCAATGTTGTCAAGAGTAGCATTGAATTCAAATCTATTAAAGGGTGCAAAATTAGGATCTCCACTAGATACCACCTCATCGGACATTGCATCTGGGAAAATATATCCCGTGCGCTGATAAACAATTTGAAATTGATTATAACTTGCATTAACCGCAGCTTCAACTTGACTCAGTGACTCAAAGAAGATATCCGGATTCAAAGCGTTTGTATTTTCTACGGGCACATTTTCATCACATGCCATATGCAAGAGCGCGAAGAGCATCAACATACTCTTCAAAAAATAGTTACTGATTCTTTTCATCTTTCTCACAATTAATTTATTTAAAACTCCACTTGGATTCCACTTAACACCGTGATGGGTCTAGGTTGAGCACTTCGGTCAATACCCAATCCATCAACCAATCCTGCAGCATTGTAAAAGGGTGCAATCTCTGGGTCCAATCCTGTATAATTTGTAAAAGTCAATAGGTTTTGCCCTTGGACATAAAAGCGCAATTTTTTGAGAATCCCATTACCTGATTTGTTAATCAGTTTGCTTGGGAATGTATATCCTACGGTCACGTTTCTTAATCTCAAATATGAAGCATCCTCAATATATCTTGAAGAAATCTCATTATTTAAGTTGGAACCGAACCTAAACCTTGGAATATCGGTGATATCACCTGGGTTCTGCCAACGACGAATTATCCTTGTTCCATAGTTCAGTCCATTATCCAAGCCTTCCAAATAGAAGATATTGCTATTAAAAGCATCTACGCCTTGAACACCATTAAAAAGTACATCAAAGTCCCAACCGTTATACTCGGCTCTAAGGTTTATGGCATACGTAAAGTCGGGGTTGGGATCTCCAATCACATCTCGATCATCCAAGCTTATCTGACCATCTCCATTAAGGTCAAGGAATCTTACATCTCCTGGTTGAATTGGTACTGCCGAATCTGAATTATTAGGTAATTCAGCATCTATTTGCTGTTGAGTGGAAAAGACTCCATCCGCAACCAATCCGAAGAAATGGAAAGGTGCTTCGCCCACGGCTAGCCTGTTCAATGCAGAAGCAAACGGTGGATTCAATCTAGCCCTTTCAATAGGTTCACCCGAAGCTCCCAAGCTCTCTACCACATTTTCGGCACGGGTCAAGTTGGCCCAAAAATTCCATTTGAATTTACCTTTATAATCGTTGTAACCCAAGGTGAACTCAAAGCCTTCCACATCTACAATACCAACATTCCTGATAACTGTAGAGCCTGTCTGGGAGTTCCCTGGTATTCCTGCTGAAGAAGGTAATTCCACTGGTATTAAAAGGTCTTCACTTCGATTTTTAAAGTAATCTACGCTAAATTGAATTTGATCATAGAGGAAAGCCGTGCTCAGACCATAGTTCTGCTTAATTTGGGTTTCCCATCTCAAATCTGGGTTTGCCGCATTGTTTGGACTAATACCTGGAGAGGTTTCATCATTCAAAGAAGTAGGAAGGTTCAAACCTAATGTTGGTAGAAATTGATTTACGGCATTTCCTGTTCTGTTGTTCCCCGTTTCCCCATAACTCGCTCGAAACTTCATACTATTGATTGCTTCCACATTAAACCAAGATTCGCTGGAGATATCCCATCCAACAGCTCCCGAGAAAAACCATTGAGAAGCGTTTTCAGGTGAAAACCTAGAAGAAGTATCACGTCTTCCCGAGGCACTAACAGAATAACGATTGTCGAACTCATATCCAGCCAGGAAGAGGACAGAATTCAAATTTTCTGGGACCGAAAAAGAAGTGGCTCGCGCATTTGGTGAAAAAACTTCAGGTATTTCTGAAGAGACCTCATTATTATCTGAAATAGAAGCTGATTCAAACCGTATTTGAGTTTGTTCTAATACAGCTGAAGCGTTTATGGAATGCTTACCAAAATCCCGGTCAAAGACCAAGGTATTGGTAAAAACGGTTTGTGATAGCGTTTGTCTTACCTTATCAATAAAGTTAATGGGGTTAACAAATCTTCCCCCATCTTCTGCAAAGGCCCTTCTTTCTCTATCTTGTAGCAATAGATTGGCATTTAATCCAAACTGGGAACGAAAGGTTAAACCTTTCGCAATATTAAACTTGGCATACAAACTACCAATAGCCGATGAAAATCGTGTCAGGTTATCTTGAGAATCTTGGATTCTGATTTGGTTTCTAGAATCGTTTAGGTCATCAGAATTTGTGCCTCCAAATAAACCACTTTCTGCCCGCACAGGAACATATGGGGCTTGCCCTATTATATTTTGCAAGGGGTCTCTCCCTCCGTCTTGTTCAGGAGATACGGTCTCATTATAAGACAGGGAAAGCGTTTGACCCAACTCAAGCCAGTCTCCTACGTTGGCATCAGTATTTATATTAAGCGTTGTTCTTGAGAAACCGGTGTCTATAAATACACCATCTTGGTCCAATCTTGAAAAGCCCACATTGAAACGTGCTTTTTCACTACCTCCGTTTACATTGGCACTTATGTTATAAATAGGAGCTTGTCTGAAATATGCTTCTTGCCAATCTGTATCAATTCCATTTCCATCAAAGGTGGGGTCATTGTTCACCCTTCCAACTGGAAAGTCAGGGCCCCCGTTTTGTCCTGCCAATGCGTTTATTTCTCTTAAGAATTGTATGTATTGTTCGGTGTTTAATAAATCATATCTTCTATTGAATTCCTGAATACCTGAAGATACATTTAAGGAAAATGAAGCATTTCCAACCTTACCTTTTTTAGTTGTTATCAAAATTACCCCATTGGTACCTCTAGAACCATAAACCGCCAACGAAGCAGCATCCTTTAGTACATCAATTTTTTCAATACTGGCCAAATCAAGACTGTTGATACTGTTTGTGAACACCCCATCCACTACAAAAAGTGGTGTGCCATCACCAAACGTATTTACCCCGCGTATCTGTACCAAAGTCTGTGACCCAGGTGAGCCTCCATTGGTAATGGTTACCCCGGCAGCTCTTCCTTGTAGTGCTTGGCCAATATCTGTTGTTGGAAATTCGCTCAGCTCTTCTGCATCAACCACTGAAACAGGTGTATTTCTCTGGGTTCCGTAGTTAACGATTACCACTTCATCCAGACTTACCAAATCTTCAAAAAGTTCAACATTTATCTCACTTTGACCTGCATACGTAACTTCTTTCTGTTTAAATCCGATATAGGAGAAGACCAAAACATCTCCTGCATTTACTTTGTCAAGTGTATATTTTCCATCAAAATCAGTTACCACACCAATTTGGGTGCCCTTGATAATGACTGCGGCACCGGGCAGGGGGCTATCGCCAGCAACAACCTTACCGGTAACCACTTGTCCAATTGCCTGACTTGTTATGACTAACAAAAGGACAAGACATAAGTTCTTTAGCTTCATTTGTTTGATTAGTTTAGATTTAATTTCAGACCAAATGGTGACCGCGTTTTTTGTAGGAAAACAATGTGGTTAGGTCCGCTACGTGCAAGTTAATTTTACCTTCAGCTTATGGGCGCTTTATTTGATGCAATAAATATGTCATATGTTGCATTTGCCTAGACCTTAGAAAATGTGAAGTCACAGAGTACTTTAAAACCAGTTTAGTTACTGCATATTTAAAGAGAAAAGGATTAAAACTTTACTTTCCTCTTTTGGGAAGCTCCCCAAATTGTTTTTTATAGCATACTGTGAAATACGAAGCTGAAAGAAAGCCTACCTTGTGTGCAACTTCGCTTACATTGAGATTTTTATCGTTTTGAAATAGAGTTCTAGACCTTTCCAAACGAACCCTTCTGATAAATTCAATAGGAGATAAACCTGTCAAGGATTTGATTTTTCTATACACTTGACTTCGACTCAGACATAAATGGGAAGATAGCTTTTCAACATTTAATGAAGGGTTTTCAATATTATCTTGGACATACCCCACTACCTTCTGTATAAAATCATTGTCCAAATCGGTTTCCTTTTTTGAAATGCTAGGTGCTGGCACATTGGAATATTGGCGCAAAAGACGTTCTTTCTTTAAGAGAAGCTGCTCTAAAACCACTTTGAGTTCCTTTGTATCAAAAGGTTTCACTAGATAGGCATCAGCCCCAGTCTCCATACCTTTTATCCTGTCTTTAGTTAGTTCTTTTGCAGTGAGCATTACTATTGGAATATGACTCAACGAAGGATCATTCTTCACTTTTTCACTGAATTCTATACCATCCATTAGCGGCATGATCACATCGGTAATAATAATATCTGGATGGTGCTCCATGGTTTTTAGCCATCCTTCTTGACCATCAGAAGCCACAATTAAATCGTAATCTTCTTCCAATATGGAGATAAGGTAGTCCTGAAGATCTACATTATCCTCCGTAATGAGCAGCTTTTTCTTGGATTCTTTTTTGGACAAAATATCTTCAATACTATAAACCTCCTGCTTTGATTTGGATGCTTCATCAATAAGGACAGTTTCCTTTTCTTCTTGAGTTCTTGAGTATTTCAAACCCTGAAAGAACTCTTTGCCATAAGGCAATATTATTTTGAAAATGGAACCTTTCCCCAATTCACTATCAATTTCTACAAGACCTTTATGAAGTTCGACGAAACTCTTCACCATTTCAAGACCAACTCCAGTACTTCCGTAATATGACTTGTTCAGTTCACTTATCTGATAGAATCGTTTGAAAATCTTCTTATAGTCTTTTTGATCTATCCCTGGCCCATTGTCCTTTATACTGACCGATATTATGGGAATTGGAGTTTCTTCACTGATCAGAGGTAAAACTCTTTTTTCATCCGAGATAATTCGTACCTGGATTCTACCTTGATTAGGCGTTACCTTGAAGGCATTGGACAACAAATTGAATAAAATCTTTTCCAGCATTCCTCTGTCCGCCCAGACTTGTAAATTCTTGTTTTCATATTTCAAATCAAGGCGAATAGATCTTCTTTTGGATTCCTCATTGAAAAAACTAAGTATGCTCTTGGTATG
Organism: Flagellimonas ulvae; assembly: GCF_049333175.1. Classification (NCBI taxonomy): domain Bacteria; kingdom Pseudomonadati; phylum Bacteroidota; class Flavobacteriia; order Flavobacteriales; family Flavobacteriaceae; genus Flagellimonas; species Flagellimonas ulvae. The sequence goes on along the minus strand of NZ_CP186325.1, from coordinate 3,086,830 downwards.
ATCTACAATATTAAACTGACTTATTTTCAATCTGAGTTTATTGGACTGAAGCTTTCTAAAATCCATCAATTCATTGATTAATCGTGAAAGCCGTTCGGCATTTTTGTTTATGATGCTGTGTTTTTGCCGAACTGAAGCGGGGAAGCTGGCATCTCCTGATTCTATTAGCTCCTTTATAGGATTGATTATCAATGTTAAAGGAGTCCTGAACTCATGGGAAATATTAGTGAAAAATTGAAGTTTTTGCTGTTGGAGTTCAACTTTTTGCTTTCTACGCTCACGTTCAAGTCTAAATGTATTTCTCTCATTAACCCGCTTTTTGTAAAGGAACATTATGGAAAGTACAATTAACGAAAGGAGGAGAATATAGAGCATGTAAGCCCAAACAGTCTTCCACCAAGGTGGCATTACCCTAATTTTTAATATTACGGAAGCCTCGTTCCATTTATTATCATTATTTGAAGCTTTAAGCTTAAAGGTATAATCTCCCGAAGCAAGATTGGTATATGTGGCACTGGTCTTGGAATCTACATAGTTCCAAGTTTTTTCAAAACCTTCAAGATAATATGCATATTTATTTTTCTCGGGTCTTGTATAGCTTATAGCCTCATAATCAATGGTCAGTACGTTTTGGTTATGCTTTAGGGTTATCATATCGCTGTCAACGGTTGAGTTCAACGCACTGACTTGGCCATTTTTGTCAATTTTTTTGTTGAAAAGTCTAATATCCTTTAGATATGGTTTGGTCAAGTATGGATTATAGACAATGTTTTGTGGGTTAATAATATTCAACCCTTTTTTTGTGCCAAGATATACTAGGTTATTATTATCCATGACCACCGCTCTTTCAATCAAGAAATTTTCAAGCAATCCATCGAAGGTGGTAAATCGAACAAATTCATTAGTAGCACGATTAATTTTTAGAACGCCCTGCTTACTGCTTAGCCATAGCTCATTTTTAATGGGTTCAAAAATGGCGTTCACATATGTAAGATTATGGTTTTTTAGTTCCATTCGCTCAAAATCTTGCTTGTCTCTTGTGTAGGAGAATAGGCCCCCTCCATTAGTTCCAAACCAAACGGTCCCATCTTGTGTTTCATATATATCCAGAATGCGACTGGAGCTAGGGTGCCCACCAAACTTGGATGAAATCGCATTATTATGGTCTACTGCATCGTAATGGTTTCCTTTGGTTTTTTTAATATGATAAAGCCCGGAAGAAGTTCCTATCCAGATATAACCATAGCTATCATGATGTAATACCTTTACATCTTTTTGGATAATCTGAGAGTTTTCATAAGCATCTCCGCTGGGAACTCTGATCTTTTTGGTCTTCGGATCAAAATAATAAACCCCCTCCAAAAAAGAACCTATCCATATATTTCCTGCTGAATCTTCTGTAAAGCAACGAACCTTATCTGTTTGAAGCACCCCAGAAGTTGTACTTACAGTGAAATTCAAGAATGTTTTTGTGTCTTTATAGAGAAGAAAAACACCTCCTCCCCAGGTAGCAATCCATACATTTCCTTGGCTGTCCACAAAAACATCTTCTATGTATAACCCTTCCCTAAGACCTTTATACTCAGAATCTGCCTTTCCGTAAACAGAACTGATTTTACCAGTCTGAGTGTCCAATATATCAATACCGTTGATTTGTGCTATCCAAATTTTGCCTTCATCGGTTTTGGCCAAAGCTTTTATATCATTAGTCTGTATACTGTTTCCAATATCATCTCTTTGTAACGCACCAAACTTGTTGTGATGTTGGTCAAAAAATCCCATCCCATTCTCATAATATCCTAGCCAGAGTCGATTCTCGTTATCCAATAAGATGGCCCATACAGAGTCTGAAGCAATACTAGTTTTGTCATTGGCATCGTACTGATAGTGCTTGACAATGTTTCCATTCAAATCCAGTATGACCAATCCTTCATTCTCAACGGCAACAAAAACATGTTCCATACCACTTGTTATGGACATTATGGTACTTTGTACAATATCCAGTTTTTCGAATATTGGTCGTGCCTTTTTTAAATCTCCCTTGAGCACTCCGCCCCTAAGCGTTCCGACCCAAAGATTTTCCCTTTTGTCAAGGTGTAATTTTGTTATGTGCTTATCTAAAGCACTAAGATTTAACGGTATTTCCTCAATTTGACCTTTTTCATGATAGCGCTCAAGCTTTAATCCCTGGTTTGTAGCTATGTAAAGATTTCCCTTAGTGGAATACCTTAAATCTAAAACCGAGGTACCGGAAAGCGCATAATTCTTAAGGGCACCTTTTTCTTCATCCACTTCACGTATTCCGTCATAAGTCCCTACTAAAAATCTATCCTCATGCTCTGCAAAAGACAAAATATTAGTATAGTTTGGACTAACTATATCGTCTACGTTGTTGTTAAATCTTTTAAAGGAGTTTGATTGATCATTATACAAACAAAGGCCTGCATCGGTACCTATCCATAACTTTCCATCTGTATCAACATAGAGTGAACTTATGGAGTTGCTGTTTATACTATTGGGGTCTTTAAGGTCGTGAACATAATACGTATAAGAATAACCATTGAATTTATAAAGTCCAGCACCATCAGTACCTATCCAGATAAAACCAAACTTATCCAGTACCATGGCCGTTATGGGACGTTGAAAAATATTCTCTTTTACAGCATTGAATTCTAAAGATTGAAAGTCAATTTGAGATTGCATCTGCATTGTTTTCAGAGAAAAAACAATCAGAACCACCCACCTTAACAGTCTAATAAAATCATTTTTAACGTTCACCATCCACTGTACAATTGAAATTTCAAGAAAGAGCATTTTGGCACCAGTAAAAATAAAATTTGTAGCATTTTAAGTTTCAAATGTTGCATAGGTCCTCTAAACAAATCCCCAATCCCAAACCAAAGGAAGTAAAAAGTTATATTGTCTACATTATATTTTAAACAAACTAACTATGCGACCGGTCATTCTGCGATTATGTATTTTGCTAACAATACCATTTTTCATATTCTCTTGCAACAGAGAGGTAGAATTTGATGCTGTTTTGATGCAAGGCCCTGCGCCAAGTGAAGTTCAGGCCAATATAGCTTTTAACAATGAAGAACCTCCTTTCTCGGTAACAATAAGCCCAACAGCACAAGGCGCTACGGCCTTTGAGGTGCTCTCTGGATTGCCTGGGGTCGAAGCTGTTTTGATTGGCATACAACAATCCGTGACCTTTATTTATCCTGAAGCTGATGAGAACTTTTTTGTTACCGTAAGAGCGATTTCGGCTAATGACATGGTCACCGAACAACAATTCGAAGTAATTCCACCAGCAGATCCGTGCACACAGATTTTTAGTGCGCCAGTAACTTGGGACGATGGAAATGACCCTGCGTTCTCTTTTGGTTTTAACGGAGTTGAACTTGAAGTTATACCAAATCCTGACCCATCTGGTGCAAATCCAGATGTTTCCAATGTGCTTTCTATAACACAAGACGGCGGAGGGAATTTTGATGGATTCGGTGTTCAGATGACCGGCCCAACCAATTTCGCTGCTGATGATAAGGTGGTCAGATTGTTATTCTGGTCAGATACAGAGTTACCTATAAGATTGACAGTGCAACAAGACCCCAACAACGAAACAGAACGTGAAGCAGAAGTGAATTTAATCCATACTGGAACAGGATGGGAAGAACTTCAGTTTGATTTTTCCACTGCTACAGCAGGTTTTACTGGAAACCCTGATGGAGCTCTAGGAGTAGCAGATGGTGCGGATTTTGTCCCCACTGGAGAGTATATTCGCTTTCAAATGTTTATAAGTCCGGGAGATGATGTAGCCGGCACATTCTATTTGGATAACGTGGGAATATGCCCAGATGGTGGAGCAGCTCCGCCAGCAGCACCTGTCGCTCCTGAACCCTGTACACCTCTTTTTGCACCGTTGACCATGGAAAACGGTGAATCCTTTAGCCAATTTAATTTAGCTGGAGACCCTACCATAGTAGCTAATCCAGACTTGTCGGGTGCCAATACCGAAGCTTCAAATGTACTTGAGGTAATTGGCGGAGGTGTTGATTTTCAAGCCCTTCAATATTTCCCTGCAGAGTCTATCGATTTCAGCGGCACAGAACAAACGATAACTATGCTTTTATGGTCACAACAGGCGGTCGATTTCAGGGTAAATGCAACCCAAGGTGTCGCCGATGCTCCTGAAGTTGAGGTAAGCGCTAGTCATGGAGGTACTGGATGGGAAGAACTTACATTCGATTTCAACAATGCAACACTAGCGTTTAATGGTCAGCCAAACCAAGGTGATGCTTTTGTACCTACAGGATTGTATGACGAACTTCAAATTTATATCGCAGTACAAGCCAGTTCTTCTGAAACATTTTATATTGATAATATAACAGGTGGGTGTGAATAATCCGTAAGACGGTACAATTGACAAGCACTTAATAACCTTTAGAATAGACTTAAGGCCATGGCACTCATTTAATGTGTTCCGTGGCCTTATTTATCGCAACGACATTTTTCCAAATAATATAAATGGAAAGACCGCGAGATACATCAAAATTTATATTTAATGCTACATAAAACTTTTGTTGCCATCAATCCTCAAAATACATTTGAATTGTAACAAATTTCAACATTTTTAAAATGAATATCACTCAATGAAAGTGACAAAAGCAAGCTTGATTTACTATTTCTCTACGCTCTTTTATATGAGTGTATGCGTAGCCCAATCTGGAAATGAATTTTTAATCACAGATTTTGATGGAGGAGGTATATTGCCCAATGCATGGCAATCTTATGGAGATTTAGGTCCTTACGGAGTCCAAAACAAAGTAGCCAATAGTGATGGAAAGTACTACGAGCTGATTTGGAATGGTTCCACGACAAAAGGGTATTTGGTCAGTCAATCAGACATTACTTTTAGATTGATTCCAAAGAAAAGACTCAAAGACAAAACTATTGATAACGTCTTTCTCAGAATGGATGTAAACTGTGGAGGAGCTCCAGGCACTGTAATCAATATTGTTTTGGTTGACGGTCCAAACGACTGTTGTAGCGACGATGTGAATTGGCTATATCAATTCACAAAAAATACCTGTGAATGGGAAACCATAGAAATTAATTTAAGTGAGTTTGGCTACGCCTATGACCCTAGCAACCATGAAAAGAGTATTGATATCAACAAGGTGGGCAGGGTTAAAATCGGAATAGATGTTTTTTCCAATACTAAGAGACAGATCGTACAATTTGACAATGTTGCCCTTGTGGTAAAAGAAGAAACGGATAAAAAAAGATATCAGGCTAATACCCATATTGAAGACGGAGTGACTTTAAAGTCTTTAGCAAAGGATTTTAAGGTAGGTGTAGCAGTGAATCCACACCGAATTGAAGACCCTGACTATGGTGAAATTTACAAACGGGAGTTCAATAGTATCACTGCGGAGAATGCCATGAAGATGAAAAGCATACTCAAAGGAATTGATGATGAAGGGAACCTAATCTATGATTGGACACAATCAGATGCTATTTTGAATTTTGCTGAATCCAACAACATTAACATTCATGGACATGCCCTTATTTGGCATAGAAGTATCCCCGATTTTCTAAAAAGCTTTGAAGGAACCAATCAGGAGTTTGAATCAATCATAGAAGAATATATTACAACTGTGGTTTCACGATATAAGGGAAAAGTAGATTCGTGGGATGTGGTTAATGAAGCTATTAATGAGGAAAGTACGGAATTTCGAAAATCTATTTTCTTAGAACGTATGGGGGCCGACTATGTGAAGAAATATTTCCAATACGCAAGAAATGCGGATAAAGATGCAAAGCTATTCTACAATGACTATGGATTGGTTTACGATAATCAAAAGCAGATAGGCACATTTCAAATGATAGATGAGTTGATGGCGGCCAAACTGATTGACGGAGTGGGTTACCAAATGCATATTGATTACGCTTTTCCAAGTAAACGTGCCATTAAGGAGGCAACAGACTTAAGCGTACAACGTAAGCTTTTGGTACATTTTTCAGAATTGGATGTCCGAACCAATCCAAAAGGAGATATTCAAGAATCAACAGAACAAAGACTTCAAGCACAAGGCAAGAAAGTCTACGAAGTTGTAGATGTATTCAATAACATTCCAGAAGCATATAAATACGCCCTAACAGTTTGGGGACTCAAAGATGATGATTCATGGGTAACTCCAGAATACGGCCACCCAGATTGGCCCCTTTTATTTGACAGTTCATTTAAAAAGAAAGAAGCATACAAAGGTTTTGCCCAAGCTTTAAAATAACGATATAGAAAACATCGAATCAAAAAAGAACATAATCGAATATAATTCAAGCATTTCATAACCTTGATTAAAACAAACAAATGACAATCAAAAACTTTATTTTGGGCCTTCCCCTTAGTCTAATTCTATTGACAGGCTGCTCAGGGTCAATCTCAAAAAACAAAGAGATGGAAATCAGTGACAACACCTCTTTTGATTTTAAAGCTAAAGCAAAGGAATTGGTATCCCAAATGACGCTTGAGGAAAAGGTATCCCAAATGAGTTATGAATCTCCAGCGATAGATAGACTTGGCATACCTGAATACAATTGGTGGAACGAGTGCCTTCATGGTGTAGGAAGAGCTGGCAAGGCCACGGTATTCCCTCAAGCAATAGGATTGGCCGCCACATTTGACAAGGACAATATGTCCAAGATTTCAGAAATAATTTCAGATGAGGCTAGAGCCAAACACCACGAATTTATTTCAAGAGGTAAAAGGGGTATCTATCAAGGCCTTACCTATTGGACGCCCAACATCAATATTTTTAGAGGTCTCTCGTTGGGGCCGTGGCATGGAAACCTATGGAGAAGACCCCTATTTGGCAGGAGAATTAGCAGTTCGCTTTATTAAAGGTTTGCAAGGAGATGACCCTAATTACCTAAAGCTGGTGGCCACAGCAAAACATTTTGCGGTACATAGTGGCCCTGAAGCAGACCGACATCGATTTGATGCCGTTCCTAGTCCTCAAGACTTTTTAAACACCTACAGTCCACATTTCGAAAAAGTGGTTAAGGAAGCCGATGTCTATTCCATTATGTGTGCCTACAATAGCTTCAACGGTAAACCTTGCTGCGGAAATGAAGAGCTTAGTAGTCTTTTACGTGACGACTGGGGTTTTGATGGTTATATCGTTTCCGATTGTTGGGCCATTCGTGATTTTTATGATGAAAATGCCCATAAAATAAGTGCAGACGCCAAAGAAGCTTCTGCCATTGCCGTAAAAGCAGGAACCGATTTGAATTGTGGAAATTCCTATCCGGCATTAGTACAGGCCGTTAAAGATGGCTTGATTACCGAAGCAGAATTGGATGTTTCCTTAGAAAGATTGATAGTTGCTAGGCTCAAACTGGGATTGTTCGCTCCTGAAGGCGCAGTAAAGTATGAAAGCATTCCTTATGATGTTGTAGATTCCGAAAAACACAGAATAGCAGCACTTGAAACAGCCCGTAAATCGATGGTTCTTCTTAAGAATGAAGAAAACACCCTGCCATTAGATAAAAATACTATTAAAAAGATAGCTGTAATAGGTTCCAATGCGGATGACTTGGAGGTATTATTGGGCAATTACAATGGGTATCCTTCCGAACCCATTACTCCTTTAAAAGGTATCCAACAAAAGCTTCCCAATGCCGAAGTTTCTTATGCTGTTGGATGCAAATTAGCAGAAGGTCTTCCTGTTTTTGAGGCAATGCCAAAATCTGTTTTGTTCACGGACAAGACACTGAAAACTAAAGGACTAAAAGGCGAATATTTTGACAATATTGCCTTTGAAGGACAGCCAAAACATACCAGAACTGATGAGACGGTCGATTTCACTTGGAGGACAACGCCTCCTTTTGAGAATATGAACCCGGACACATACTCGGTTCGATGGACGGGCATACTAACCGTGAAAGAAACAGGAAATTATGCTCTGGGCGGCGAAGCCTTTTCTTCCATGCAGCTATTTCTTGATGATAGCTTATTAATGGAACGACAAGATGTTCATCACCCCAAAAAAATCTATGAATACGTAAAATTGGAGGCAGGCAAGAAATACAAAATCCGGTTTGAATGTGTTCAAAATAATACAGACCATTCCATTATGCGATTGTTATGGGAAGCTCCAAATGATAATTTGGAGGAAGAAGCCATTGCCGTTGCCCAAGATGCTGATGCTGTGATTTTGTGTATGGGAATCAGCCCATTGCTAGAAGGAGAAGAGATGAAGGTAAAAGTCGACGGTTTCTCTGGAGGAGACCGCGTGCACACCAAATTGCCGAAAACCCAAACCGACTTGATAAAGAAAATACAGGCCATTGGAAAACCCACGGTTCTAGTATTGCTCAACGGAAGTGCATTGTCCGTAAATTGGGAAAATGAAAATATTCCAGCAATTCTAGAAGCCTGGTATCCAGGTCAAGCTGGCGGAACAGCCATTGCGGATGTCATTTTCGGTGATTATAATCCAGCCGGGCGCTTACCTGTGACTTTCTATAAAGATATCAATGATATCCCAGCGTTCAGTAACTATGATATGAAAGGCAAGACCTACCGCTATTTTAAAGGAGAACCTTTGTATGAATTTGGTTATGGCCTGAGTTATACCTCTTTCAAGTATAGTAATCTGGAAATCCCTACCAATCTTGAAGCAGGCAAGGACTTAACGATAAAAGTAGATGTTGAAAACATAGGAAGAATCAAAGGGGATGAAGTCATTCAGGTATACATTCAAAACCCAAATGCAGATGAATATAATCCGCACAAAACCTTGGCCTCTTTTGATAGGGTTTCTTTTGAATCTGGGGAAAGTAGAACTTTAACCTTCAAAATAAGTAAAGAACAATTAAGCACAATAAATACGCAAGAAGATAAAGTTATAGAACCTGGAGAATATACGATTTCAGTTGGTGGCGCCCAATCCTCGTTAGACCGCATTCAAAAGGGTTCTGTAGCAGTAAAAAGACTAATTGTTTCTGGAAGTGCCGTAAAAATTTAAAGAATACCCCTATCTTTTGATGTATTGTAACAAAAAGCAACTAAACCATCATGTTCTATATCGGTTTTGACATAGGGAGTTCTTCTATTAAAGTTTCTTTAGTGGATGCTGAAACGGCCAAGGCCATTTGCACCCTACAAGAACCCAGTGAAGAGATGCAAATTGTGAGCAATCAAATAGATTGGGCGGAACAGGACCCTGAAGTATGGTGGAAACATATTTGCACGGCTTCAAGGCGGCTTTTAGATGAAAAAAAAATCAAGGCTGAACATATAAAGGGTGTAGGTATCGCATATCAGATGCATGGCTTGGTTATGGTTGATGCAGATGGAAATGTAATCAGGGATTCTATAATTTGGTGCGACAGTAGAGCAGTTTATATTGGTGAACAAGCCTTTTCAAAAATTGGTGAAGACCTATGCATGGAACATATGCTAAACTCTCCGGCCAATTTTACAGCTTCAAAACTGGCTTGGGTAAAACAACACGAACCAGAAAACTATAAAAGGATTCATAAGTTCATGTTACCTGGCGACTATATCGCTTATAAATTTTCTGGGGATTTCACCACAACAATATCCGGTTTGTCCGAAGGGATTTTGTGGGATTTCAAAAATTCGGAACCTGCGGGAACTGTCTTAAATCATTATGGAATAGACAAAAATCTTATCCCGACAATAGTTGACACCTTTGGTGTTCAATCCAAAGTTTCGGAAAAAGGAGCCGAGGAAAGTGGTTTACAAAAAGGGACTCCCATTTTGTATCGAGCTGGTGACCAACCTAATAATGCTTTATCCCTTAATGTATTCCAGCCCGGTGAAGTGGCAACCACAGGCGGAACATCTGGGGTTTTGTATGCTGTTACAGATAGTTTGAAGGCGTCTGAAGGCATTAAATTGAACAATTTTGCCCATGTGAATCACTCCCCAGAAAAACCAAGAATTGGAAAACTACTTTGCATAAACGGATGTGGAATTCAATACCGATGGTTGAAAGATGTATTGAACCTCAGCCAAAACTCATATGAGGTCATGAATTCCTATACTTCCAAAGTACCAATAGGTGCAGATAGTCTGCAACTAATTCCCTTTGGAAATGGTGCGGAAAGGATGTTTGATAATAGAACAATAGGTAGTCATATCAGCAATCTAAATCTCAATAAACATGGTCAGGGGCATATACTACGTGCCGCCTTGGAAGGCATAGCTTTCTCTTTTGTGTACGGCATGGAAATACTGAAAAAAGACAATACCCAAATCAATGTGATTCGCGCTGGTAACGACAATTTGTTCCGTTCAGAGATATTCTCAGAAACAGTGGCTACTTTAATAAATCAAGAAATTGAGATGTACAATACAACAGGTGCAGTAGGAGCTGCTCGGGCAGCTGGAAAAGCAGATGGTGCTTTTGATTTTGGCTCCATGGTATCCCAAAATGATTATGTACAAACCTTTACACCTAATCAAGAAACAAGCAAGTATTCCGAAGCCTATGAGCGATGGAAAACAACATTAAATACATTACTAAGAAATCCAAAAGACTAATGGCATCAACTAACGAATATTTCAAATCCATAGGTAAAATAAGTTTTGAGGGAAAGGATTCTGACAATCCTTTGGCCTATAAGTATTATAATCCTGAACAGGTAGTTGCAGGTAGAACCATGGCAGAGCATTTCAAGTTTGCCGTAGCGTACTGGCACTCCTTTTGTGGTACAGGGGCGGATCCTTTTGGTCCTGGAACACAGCAATATGCATGGGATGAACCCAAAGATGCCGTTGAAGCAGCCAAAATGAAAGCAGATGCTGCTTTCGAATTCATTTCTAAGTTGGGCTTCAACTATTACTGCTTCCATGATTACGATTTAATTCGCGAAGGGGCCACATTTACCGAATCCGAAGAACGTTTAAAAGCCATTGTATCCTATCTAAAGCAAAAACAACAGGAAACAGGTATCAAGCTATTATGGGGCACATCCAACTGTTTTTCCAACCCTAGATATATGAACGGTGCAGCGACCAATCCGGAATTTAATATTCTGGCGAGAGCAGCGGGCCAAGTAAAATTAGCTTTGGATGCCACTATTGCTTTGAATGGTGAAAACTATGTTTTCTGGGGCGGAAGAGAGGGTTATATGAGTTTGCTCAATACAGATATGAAACGAGAACTGGACCATATGGGCATGTTTCTGACCAAGGCTCGTGATTATGCAAGAGCACAAGGCTTTACAGGGACTTTTTTCATAGAGCCTAAGCCTATGGAACCTATGAAGCACCAATATGATTTTGATACGGCAACATCCATCGCCTTTCTAAAACAGTATGGTTTAGATAAAGATTTCAAAATAAACATTGAGGTCAATCATGCTACTTTAGCACAGCATACCTTTCAGCATGAGCTTCAGGTAGCAGCCGACGCAGGTATGCTGGGAAGCATAGACGCAAATCGTGGGGATTATCAAAATGGATGGGATACCGACCAATTCCCAAATAACATTTATGAAGCTACAGAAGCTATGTTGGTCTTTCTAAATTCGGGAGGGTTACAAGGTGGCGGAATTAACTTCGACGCCAAGATAAGACGAAACTCAACGGACACTGAAGACATCTTTTTGGCTCATATTGGGGGTGCCGATGTTTTTGCACGAGCATTATTGACCGCTGAAAAAATCATAAGTTCTTCTGCTTACAATGCATTGAGAGAAAAGCGTTATGCTTCTTTTGATTCAGGAAGTGGTGCTTCTTTTGAAAAGGGAGAGCTTGACTTTGAGAGCCTGTACTCCATTGCCAAAGAAAATGGCGAACTGGCTTTAATCAGTGGAAAACAGGAGCTGTTCGAGAACATCATAAACCAATACATATAATCTATGGAGTCCGTTCTTGAGTTTGGGGATTGGATAGTTTTGGGCATCTACTTTTTGGCGTTGATTGGTGTCGCCGTTTGGGTAGTCCTACAAAAAAATAAAGATACCGAAGACTATTTTTTGGCAGGAAGGAATGTAGGATGGTTCGTGATAGGAGCTTCCATATTTGCCTCCAACATTGGCTCCGAACATGTAGTGGGATTAGCTGGGACCGGATTTGAGTCCGGAACACCCATGGCCCACTATGAGCTGCACGCGTGGATTGTATTGCTCTTGGGATGGCTATTCTTACCCTTTTACATCAGAAGTGGTGCTTTTACCATGCCAGAGTTTCTGGAAAAACGGTTTGATAGTCGATCTAGATGGTTCTTATCCATTTTTTCCTTGGTAGGTTATGTAATCACTAAAGTATCGGTGACCATTTATGCGGGAGGTATTGTAGTATCAGAACTTTTAGGAGTTTCTTTTTGGGGTGGGGCAATCGGCATTGTGATCTTTACAGGAATTTACACCATTATAGGTGGGATGAAAGCCGTAATATATACCGAAACCCTGCAAACCATTATTTTGATTTTGGGCTCTATCATTATTACTGTTTTAGGTCTGAATGAAATCGGAGGATGGACTGCAATGACCGAGACTGTAAAAGAAGTAAGTCCAGAACACTTTAATATGTGGCGACCTATGAGCGACCCCGACTTCCCATGGACCGGACTGTTGATTGGAGGCACAATTGTAGGTATTTGGTATTGGTGTACCGATCAATACATTGTGCAAAGAACCCTGGCCGCAAACAATATCAAAATAGGACGAAGAGGGGCTATTTTTGGAGCTTATCTGAAGTTATTACCCATTTTCATATTCCTTATTCCAGGAATCATTGCCTTTGCCTTGACCATACAAAATCCTGAAATATTTAGTGTAGAAAAAGCGGACCGGGCGTTTCCTATGTTGGTAAAAACCTTACTACCTGTTGGATTAAAAGGATTGGTAGCAGGTGGGCTTATTGCTGCTCTAATGAGTTCGTTGGCTTCAGTTTTCAATTCGTGTTCCACCATTTTTACCATTGATATTTATAAAAAGATAATGCCAGATAAGGAGGAGAAACAACTCCTCCGAATTGGTAAGACCGCCACGGCAGTAATTGTTGTGCTTGGTATTTTCTGGATTCCAATAATGGAAAAAATAGGTGGCGGTGTTATGTACCAGTACTTGCAGAATGTGCAATCTTATATTGCCCCTCCGGTCACCACTGTTTTCCTTCTGGGAATTATTTGGAAAAGAGTGAACTCAACAGCAGCTATTACCACCCTAATGACCGGATTGGTTTTGCTTGTTGCAAGATTAAGCGCCGAAATCTATTATCAACCGGATATTGAACACTTTCGTCAAACCGGTGAGCAATTGGCGTCCGGATTTGCCTATACATTTGCAACTATAAACTTTGCCCATATGGCTATTTTTATGTTCATTTTTTCCGTAGCCCTTTGCATAGGTGTCTCATTGGCAACGACTGCTCCAGACTATAAAACCATTAAAGGGTTGTCTTTTGGAACCTTGGGTGAAGATGATAAACAATTGGCCAAGAAAAGTTATGATACGATTGATGTGGTACTCTCCATTTTATTGGTTGTCATTGTTATTGGAATTCTAACGTACTTTACAGGATAATCAATGCTCACATGTCGTACAGGAAAATAGACCAATCATGATGGAAGTAATCAAACTTGCCAATTCCAAAGGAATGGAAATGGAAGTATGTAGTTACGGCGCCACCCTCATGTCTTTAAAAGTACCCGACCGTAACAATGACCTGGTCAATGTGGTCGTAGGATTGGATAATGCTGAGGCTTATGCCTCCCCAGAATTTCAAGAACACAATTTATATCTGGGATGCACAGTGGGCAGATATGCAGGTCGTATATCCAAGGGCTTATTTGAGTTGGAAGGAAAAAAGTATTCTCTAGAAAATGAAAACGGAGTGCACCTGCATGGTGGCAGTACAGGGTTCGACAAAAAAAACTGGGAGGTACTATCAACCGAGAGCAGTCGAAGCAACAATGTAAAATTCGGTTTACAAAGTCAGCATATGGAGGGTGGCTATCCCGGGAACATTAAAGTCACTGTGGAATACGAACTTCTTGAATCAAATGCATTAAGAATTTTATATAAAGCGACCACAGACCAGACCACGGTTTTAAATCTCACAAACCATGCGTACTATAATCTAAATGGCGAGGGAAGTGTTTCTGAACATTATCTTCAAATTAACAGCAACAAAATATTGGAATTGGATAAGAAAAAGCTTCCAACAGGAAAAATATTGAACTGTTCCAAGACGCATTATGATTTTGTCAACAAGGCCAAAATCAAAAAAATAATGGAATCAGGACTTGATACCGTTTACGTGCTTTCACCTAAGCCATTTTCCGCTGCGCTCTATTCAGAAAAGAGCGGAATTTGTATGAAAGTGCTCTCCAAACAGCCTGCGGTGGTGATATACACTCCACCTGAGTTCCCAAACGTGAATTTTAAAGATGATGCAACCTACAGTGTATTCCCAGCCATTTGCTTTGAGACACAAAACTTTCCGGACGCCCCCAATAACAAACATTTTCCAAGTTGTGTACTAAGGTCAGGGGAAACCTATACAAATGAAACGGTACTGGATTTCAAAATACTAACAACAAACTGACTTTTTTCACTAATTCTTTTTCCTACATTTTGCACTAGTGTTTTTTGCCCTTTTTGAGATTTTAGGCAAAAGGTATGTAGCAAAACTATGGTACCCCTTGAAAGCTTAAGAAAAACACTTGCTTCAACGTGAGTATTTCAAAAAAACCTTGCAGCTAGGACATCTTTGTATATCAAATACTATTTTGTTACCTCCAACTCTTTTTTCAAAATATTCTTAAACCGAGTTGCACTTAAATAGTGGTCATCCAGTAACCGACCGTTATGTAAAAGACTGAACACCCCAAATCCAGATGGTGCGCTTTTGGCTTCTTTGACAGTCTCTATTTTGGAAACTTTTAAATCCACTTCGTAATCCATGGCAACGTTTAAGATTGCTGCCGCCGATTTCTCATTCCAAGGACACTGGTCCGCATAAATTAGGTGCCAACCTTTGTACTTTTTTTGTTGCCGATGCCAGTCCAACAAACTTGGTTTTCTAGCATCTTTGTTCCAGGTTTTCGCCAATAACTCAAATCGGTCTTTGGATTCAATTTGTTCAAACCCATTTTTTTCAAAAACGCTTTTATTTGCCAGCCATCCGCCCTTGCTTGTCATTACACACACTCCGTCCAAACCCGTTGCTTTCCCTTCTTTTTCGGCATCTTCAATAAGCATGGCACCATACCTTTTGTTCCTCTGCTTTTTCGAATAAACATAAGTACAATGAATGAATATATAGTTATCCGCATTAATAGGCCGCCAGGCATATTTGCCTGGAACATACTCGATAAAACCTATCATTTTGTCCTCGTTGTTCTTAAGAATTTTTATTCTCAAGCCTTCTTGAAAGCGCTTTTCAAACCACTCTAGTTTGTCCTTAAAGCCTTGCCTTTTTGTATCCTTGATACAAAAAAAAGTCTCTTTCATTGCATTCTCCGGTGTAACCTCAACAATTTTCATAATCCCTTTTATTCGTTATTTAAAAGTGGCGGTATGTGATACAGGGATATCCCAAGCTTCTTTAATCTTACCATCAATAATACACCATAAAACAACCGCTTCTATTTCCATAGATTCGCCATCCAACATCATAGTATCCCTGACATGTGTGATGACCAATTCATCCCCCATGGGAAAAGCGGATATTGGGTTTACCTTAAAAGAACCGTTGGTGCCAACTGCCAATTTTTTAAAAAAATCAATTAACCCCGATGAGCCATAATAGTCTCCTTCAACCTCAGGCAGCTCAGGGTTGATATAATGCCAAACAAAATCTTCAGCCAACATTTCTCCAATAGTGCTTGGATTAGAAGGGTCGAACTTGTTTAGAATTCTAATATTGGGGTGTTCCTCGTCCATACTATCACTTTTTCACTGGCACTATTTTGAAGCTGATTACCTTCAAGGTGAGTGCTCCGTAAGTAATTGATAGAATAACCACTGAAAGCAATATGCCAACGTAAGGCAACATGGTGAACAATCGAAGTACTATGGCAAGGCATAAAGCAAGGAAGGTAATACCCCAAAAGTTCCATTTTTTTGTCTTTTTATGTTTGTAGTAGTAAACCAACAACAGTGCGGCAATTAGATGACCAAACAGAAGGCTGAACAAAAAAATACCGGTAGCAAAGAGTCCTATGGGAATACCAATAACAATCAAGAAAGCAAGAATTATCAGCAAAGGAATACCGAACAGATAGATTAGACCAATCCCGAAGCTTTTAAACCAGTTCTTTTCCAAACCTTCAACAGCTTCTGAAAATGTATTTCTAAAAAGTGAATGCAGTATGAGGATAACCAAAAAAGCGGATAAAATATAAAACACCCATAATGAAGGGGATTTTGTACCGAATGTAGTTGCTGACAACTCCGAGTTTTCTTCACCTAAAGATTCATTAAACGTAGCTTCCGTGTTAACAAGCGCTTCCTTAAAGTCTATTTCCCCATCGCTATTCCAATACTCAACTTTCGAGTGGAATTTTGCATTAGGTCCAACAGTGAATTCCTCACTTATTATTTTTGAAGTTTCATTGAAAACTCCATTGATGCTTACATCTGTCCCTTTAATTTCGGCTTTTCCATTTACCTCTCCATTTATTTCAACATTTCCGCCAAAACACTTGAGATTTCCATTTACTTTGGCATTTTCTGTGAGGATTACTTCACCGCCAAAGACGATTAAGTCATCCTCAATTTCTGAGTTTATAGTGACTCTACCCACAGCCAGTCGCACATCATCAGCGATGTAACCATTTACATATAGTTCACCACCAGCTGCAATTAAGTCTCCATTTATGCTGTCATTTATTACAAGGTTTCCTCCGGCAATTACCAAGTCCCCCTGGACAACCGAATTCACCTTGATACTCTCCCCAGCCCGATAGGTGTCATCCGTCTGGGTAGTGTTAATTAAGATATCTCCTGTCTTCTCCGTTTGACCAAAAGAAAACATAGCGCAAAGTACTGTTAGCAAAAAAGTAGTTGTTTTCATATGTGTTTATTTTTGGAATACCGACAAATGTATTGTCAATCAGGAGCTTATAAAATGATGCAAATCAGCGGAAATGCTTTAACAATGCCAGTTCCAAATACCGTACACACCACTTTGAAGCATGTATCAAGGAGAAGGATACCGTGATAACAGCTGATTAAAATCATTGTTCCACCATCCTAACAGAGTTAATTTGGACGAAGAATGATTTGTGGGTCTGATCGGAAAAAATATGTGCTTTTGATATTCCTAGAATATGTATCCAACATTTTACAATTGATAAAACCCTTGCCTCATGATATTTCTAACTCCCCAATCCAGTGTTTTCTTTATACTGCTGTTCGTTTTATTTGTTTTTCTATTACCGGGCGCCATTTTCTACGTGTATTATCACTTTAGCAAACGGGTAAACAAACAGGTCGAATTTCTTTTCAATCTTAGTGGTAATACCGAAAAACCAGCAACCCAAGAAGACCTCAATCATTTACCACAAATTGTGAGACAATACGTATTGAAAGTTGGGGTATTGGGAAAGTGTAAGGATTGCCATGTCATTTTGAAACAATCAGGAAACATTAGACAGGAAAAAAATAAACGCTGGATGACTTTTACCGGAAAGCAGTTCATATCTGCGAAAACTTTAGGTTTTGTTTGGGCAGCAAGAAGCTTTCCCTTTTTTGTAATAGATAAAAGTATAGAAGGTGAAGGTGAGACGAACGTGAGTTTTCTAGGTTATTTTTCGTTAGGTTCCGATAGTTCAGCGAAAACCCATCAAAGTGCTCTAGCAAGATGTCTCGGAGAATTGGCTCTGTACCCAATATGTTTTCTCAATGAAAAGATAAACTGGGAAATTCTTGATGATAAATCTGTAAAAGCCAAAATAGTACAAAACCATACTTCTGCCGAAGGTGTGTTTTACTTCAATGATAAGGGATTGATAGACCACTTTGTTACCCATCGTTATAGGGGCGATTCGCTGGAAGAATTTACAGGGAGGTTGAATGCATATGAAAAAAAGGATGGCTTATTGGTCCCTACAGAATTAAGTGCCACTTGGAACTTAGCCGAAGGAGACTTTGAGTATTTCAACTGTAAAATAACCGATTACAAAATTGAATAAGTATCCCAGCACAAAGAATAAATCGAGTTATACGAAAAACAATATCAAGCTTTGAGTTTGGTACTCCCACTCACCCTTCTTTTCGGATAAATACGGAGCACAAACAGACCCATTTTTCTCAGCTCGCAGATAAGGGTATCCAAATCCCTAAATGTGGAATACTCGAAATTTATTGTATTCTGATTCAGGTTCAACCTTACTTTTTGTATATGCCCTAAAGCGTTCAGCCTGTTCTCCACTTTCTTTGGCGACTTGAGACCTGAGAGCTCTTTTACTTTTATCCTTCCAATTATCATATTTCTTCTTTGATTTTGCAATACAGGACCTCATCAAACATGGTTTCCATTGCTAAACAACCTACCCAATGTATTCCACTCGGAAAATGATTTACGTCATCTGAAAAGAGGTTCTTCTACCATTTTTAGATAAAAAAGGTCCTGATTCATCCAAATCCATTAACCCTGACATAGGTCATTTGCCATGGTATTCCTATGAAATAACTTTATGAAAATCCAAAGACAAGTGTTATGAAAACATTACTCTATGCCACAGATTGTACTCCAACTACCTCGGCCGCGTTAAAATATGCCCATAGGCTGAGCAGGGTACTAAACGCCAATCTGCACATTCTACATGTATACGACCTACAGCCCTTTACAACGGCTAATGTTAGGTCAAGGGGTATTTTGGAAAAAAACTATTTTCTAGATCAACTTGACGTACTTAAAAAGTATTGTAAAAATCAGTTAAAAAATGAGCTTGGAGCTGTGGATGCAGATTTTCATGCAGTAAAAAGCACCAATATTTCAAAAGCTATTTTAAAAACCGCTGAAGAAATCAATGCTGATTTGGTCATGGTAGGAGTCAAAAGCACAAAATCATTAAGAGGATTCTTTACGGGCAATATAGCGGAGAATTTAATGGACAAACTTAAATCTCCATTGCTCATTCTACCCGACGACTATCATCTTCATGATATTTCCACCGTGCTTTACGCAACAGATTTTGAGCCTACGGATGTCTTCGCCCTTAAACGTGTGGCAAAACTGGTTGAATCTTATGGTGCCTTGATCAAGGTCTTTCACATTCCCCTCAAAACAGAGGTTAATGTTGACGAGAAAATGGAAGTATTTAAAGAAGAGGTATTAAAAAGGATTGATTATCCTGAGATTATTTTCTCCATTGAATATGCCGATGACGTGGAATCAGGGATTCATAATAGTATTAAGGAAGAAATCCCCGAAATGCTTGTGATGATGGAGCGTGAGCAACCTTCTTTTTTTGATAGGCTTTTCTGCAAGGATACCGTGGAAACCATAGAAGGCAAAATATCCATTCCACTGCTGGTCTTCAACAAAGAAAGTATAGTGGACATGTTCGCTCGGGATTCCAACGATACATTAAAAGAGCAAACAATAAATTGAAAAGCACGTCTAGGAACCAAATCAGTTTATTGATGTACAATACGCCCATCCTCCATTTGGATAATGCGGTCCGTTCGTTTTGCAAAGTCGCCATCATGCGTAACCACCAAAAGGGAAAGTGCCTGTTCCTCTTTTAATTGTTTAAAAATCTGAAACACATTTTCCGCATTAAAACTATCCAAGTTGCCCGTTGGCTCATCTCCCATTAGAATGGTAGGGTTGTTTATCAATGCCCGTGCTATGGCCACCCGCTGCTTTTCCCCTCCGGAGATCCTAGAGGCCTTTTTAGTGGCCAGATGTTCAATATGTAGCATATTAAGCTTTTCAAGAGCATCATGCTCTATTTCATCATATGATTTTTCCGCAAGTTTCTTTGCGGGAAGCATCACATTCTCAAGAACGCTGAACTCCGAAAGCAAGTAATGAAATTGAAATACAAAACCAATGCTTTTATTTCGTATTCGGGAAAGCTCTTGATGCTCTTTGCCCGTGACCAAGCCTCCATTTAAAAAAAGTGAACCTGAATAATCTGTATCCATGGTGGAAAGTATATAGAGGAGTGTCGATTTACCAGAACCTGATTTACCCATTATTGATACAAATTCACCAGCCTCAATGCCAAATGAAATATCTTTTAGCACATGAAAATCCTTAGGTTTATAAAAGTGCTTGTTTATGCTTTTTGCTTCCAGAATAAGGCCCATATCAACTTGTTTATGTTCCCCGTATTATTTGAACAGGATCAATGCGACCTGCTTTTCTTGATGGTAAATACCCTGCAATGATGGTTGATAACAAGGCAAAAAAGAATCCAATCATGTAGTAACCAAGTTTATAGTTTACAGGATAGGTGGTAATCGTAGGTAATGCTTCGGTCTCAAAAGGGGCTCCGTCAATAAGCTTGGATAACAGAAACCCAATGCACAAGCCCAACACCCCACCGATAAAACCAATTATTATGGCCTGGCTCATGAAGATGTATTTAACATCTCGTCCTGAAAAACCAGTGGCTTTCAAAATGGCGATATCCTTCATTTTTTCGTAGATCAGCATATTAAGAATGTTATAGATACCAAATCCTGCAACTATCAAAAGAGTAACGGATACGGCATACGTAATAAGGTTCCTAATATTTGAACCCGTTTCAAATTGTGCATTCGCTTCATTGATATCGATGGCTTCAATATCAAATTGTTTTTCTAACCGGTTGGCCATTTGTTCCGCTTCATTAATTTGGAAAAGTTTGATATTGATATCGGTCACATAGTTTTCCGCTTCCCCCAGAACACGTTGCACCGTTTTTAATTTTGCAAAGCTTTGAATATTGTCTATCTCTGCTATCCCACTTTGATAGATGCCCACTATTTTGAGAGGAAAAATATTCCCCTCAGCGGTACTGACCTGTACCCTATCGTCAACAGAAAGTGACATTTTTTTTGCCAGCCCAGCTCCCAGAAGGATTCCATTTTCAGAATTTTTCAATGCTTCCGGAGTTCCTTCGACTATGTTGTCTCGAATATTCGAAAGTCGTACCTCTTCCATAATATCCACGCCAACAAGATTCCCGCCCAATTCAATAGATCCTGATAAGTAGAATATTTGAGCCTGCAACTGAGGAGTAGCCCCTCTAACATTTTCATCGTTTCGCAAATAGTTTAATATAGGTAGGGCGTTATGTATTTTTCGCTGCCCTTGTTTTGGTTTTATGGAGTGTACCACATTGAAAGCTTCGTCCAAATTTTCAATAAGTGTTATTGGCTGTTTTTCAGAGGGTTTTATTTCATTGTAGATATGAACATGGGGCGTTTGGTTCAGTACCAGGTCGTCAAGCATTTCATTGAGACCGGTCATAAAGCTCACTAAAGTGATGTAGGCACCAATACCAAAGGTAACCCCTAACGTTGCTGTAATCGTTGACTTCTTCTTTGTAACCAAATGGGTTTTGGCAATTTCTAAAATGACCTTCCAGTTTATCATCAGTTGGGTTTTAGTATGGCCGTATTCTCATCTATTCCATCCAGTATCTCTACCTTATCCAAACTCTGTATGCCAATTTTGACAGGCACTTCTCCTTCATTGGTCAGTACTCTGGAACCATCTATTAGATATTCTTTCATTATGGTCAAAGTCTCATCCTTTTCCGCAATAACAATATTTGCTTCACCCGATAGACCGGGATAGAGTTTTTTAGGGGGCAATAAAAACGTGGCCTCTACTTTGAACGTTTGCGATCTTTCGTCTTTTTTTGGATAGATCTTGGATAATTTCGCTTCAAACACCTGGTCGCCATATGCATCCAATAGGATCCATGTTTTTTGGCCTATATCCAATTTCACGATATCGACTTCATCTACAAGCAACTCTATAAGAAATCTATTGCTATGACCTACCGCCGCTACTGGCTCATTTGTACTCACAATTTCACCTGGGTTCTTATACAGGGCATAAACGGTACCATCAATCTTGCTAGCTATGGTAAAATCTCTTGATATCTTCTGAGCGGCCTTAACATCGTTTTCAGCTTGCATCACTTGTGTGGACAATTCATTTTGTGTTCGCTCGTATTTCCTTTTCAATAACCTTAGGGTATTCTGTGAAAGATCATAAGCCAATTGCCGGTTGTCAAACTCAATCTTTGAACCAATGTTTTGCTCCCATAGATTTTTTTGCCTGAAGTAATTTATGGAGTCATTTTTAAGCTGTAGAAGTGCTGTTTTAATTTCGTCTTGAATTTCCCTCAAAATAGCCGCTTCCCCTTCATAATTATCACGTGCCAATCTTAATGATAACTGAACGTTTCGTTTGTTCATCTCAGTTTCCAAATTCCCTATTTGGACAATAGCCTGGTCTTTTTTCACCATTTCGCCCTCTTCCACTAAGTTGTAATCTAAAATTCCTGACACAGAAGAATAAGCCTCGTAAAGGCTATCTGGTTGAATAGTTGCAGAAGCGTAGACCGATTCGGTTAGCGGTACTTTTTGCGGATATGTTCTTTGGTCCTTTTTAGTACAAGCAACAACCCATAAAAATGAAATAAAACAAACTAGGTGGTATTTATTGATGGTTTTCATAAAAGTCTTTTTTCTACTGTTTTGGATTATAACCATTCAACTTTTCAATTTTAGCATTAGTTGGGTTTAGAGTCCTTGCGACATTCCTGCCACAAGGGACATCCTTTTTCATTTCTAAGTGGAAGGATGCTTCCGTTCTTTTCAATCTGCATAGCTATGATAAGCTCCTTTCCTTCATAGATGATTCTAGAACCGGTAACCTTTAGCACATCTCCCCTTTTCAGTTCAAAATGCTTTTTTTCCAAATACCAATCCGGTCCAACATGGATGTTTACTTTGCCCTCATTATCTTCAAGTTGAAGATGTATACAACAATAGTCTTTATCCGAAGTCAAAATGGTCTCAACCGTATGTATCACACCATTAACTGTTTCAACAGTATTAATGTCAAATTTTGTTTCAAACAGATGCAATTTGGAAGTGTTTTTTTGAGCGGAAAGAATCCCGATACCGAACGCAATAAACCATACGAACAAGTGTACTTTTTTCATGACAAAAACGGCTTATGGACCTTGACAAAACTACTTTCCAAACACAAGGCGTAAAATGATTACAGTCATTGTACAGGGGTGATTTTTATACTTCTTTTGCCATTAAAAGACATGATATTCCTTATTCTTTTGTCTTTGCTTATTCTGGTATTGATAGGTTTTTTATTCCTGCCTATGGAGTTGACAATAAACACTTTCAACAATCAGTACCAAATAACCTTTAAAGGTTTGGCAAAAATGTGGTTGGAGGCGGACAAGGATTCAATACTAAAAATTGGATTGAAGGTGTTCTTTTTCACCCGTTATTTTTCTCCTTTTGATAAAAGAAAGAAACAAGTTCAAAAAACAAGAAAAGGAGTTAAGAAGAAGGAGAACAAGAAAAAAGGTTGGTCTTTGGGCCAGATAATAGCATTGCTGAGAACTTTTAGGCTCAAAAGATTTAGGCTTGATATCGATACAGGGGATTACATAACCAATGCCAAACTATATCCGGTTTTCGCTTTGATCAATTTTTACGGATTGCCCTGTCAAATCAATTTTAGAGATACCAATGGTCTGATTTTGCAGATACAAAATAGGCCAATTCACTTATTAAAATCATTTATTAATTATAAAACAAAAAGTCATGGATTTACAATTTGAAGAATTACTGAAACAGATTACGGATTTTATTAAAACAGAAGCTACAACAGATACCATAGTTGGAGAGCAATTTCAACTGGGTGAGTTCAAATGCGTACCTGTAATTAAAGTGGGTATGGGATTTGGTTCTGGAGGTGGCGAAGGTGTTGATGGAAAAATACGCAAAGGTGAAGGTCTTGGTGCAGGTGCGGGAATGGGCATTGAGCCTATTGGGTTTTTGGTAACCAAGGATAACGAAATATCTTTTTTGGAAGCAGGAAAATCCCATGGACTTGCGGCGGCCTTTGAAAAAGTTCCTGAACTGATAGAAAAAATCGTTACAAAGAAACAACAGGCAGAAAAAGAAACGGTTTAATTGGATTGTTTTGAAAAGGGCATTCTTTCATGATGCCTTTTTTAATTATGTTTTCTGAAATGAATCATTGATTTTGAATATTTCTTTCTTAAACTGACCTAGGTCATTTCAGGTATTATGGACTCTTTATACTTTAGCACCATTAATGACGTTCATGAGAATTTTTGATAAAGACCGGAATGACCTTTACGGCAGTGTAAAGAGGAAGAGTTCATTGTAGCTTATCCGCATACCGGTTGGTCTTTGAACCGATAAGGAACAGAGGCCTGGTGGAAAATTGACTTCATCAAGTACTGATGCTTTGTCTTAGATATTTTGGCAACAGAGTATTGAAAACAAGGTGATGGTATAAAAATGAAATCGGTTTTTTCATAGCGGAACAGGAGGTGCAAACCTCCTGTTCTTTTTTATAGCCACCCCAGTTATCTGAAGACGTTCCTTCCAGAATCTTGATGAACCTATGGAAACTTTTTCTTGGCATAATTCTATTTCAAGAAAGACCATTCCCAAAATGGCCTTGGCTGTTTTCATTGTTTTCTATTTGATCTCCATACTTATCCATGTTCATTCATTGGCTTTACTTTCCCCAAATAATACAATTTCAATTTGGGACGGTTATCTCTGTGATTTGATTGAACCCAGCATCCCAGGCCTATATAGAAATACCGCCAGACCATTTGCTGTTGTGGCCTTATGGTCCATATGTTTTGGATTGTTGTTCTTGTGGAGAAAACTGATTATGGTGTTAAGACCAAATTATGGATGGTATCAAATAATCTGGCATGGGCTTGGTCTGTTTTCCATTTTTTTGATGCTATTGCTACCCTTTGGAAATCATGATCGTATCATTTTTTTCTCTGGGCTATCGGGTATTTTTTCCGTTCTTTTTGTGTGTTTGGACCTTGCGAAAAACAGGTACTACGAACAATTATGGGCAGGTATATTGTTTTTGGTTGCACTCACTTCCAACAACCTCTTGTACCTTATTGACTTTTGGGTAGACCTATTACCCATGATACAAAAGTTCACACTTCTTTCGTTTGTTGTTTGGTATCTGGTCCTTGACAAATTAACCGCCAAATAGGCGTCAATATTAGGGTCAATATTTAACGATGTCTAGAGGTCTATCTTTTGTATTTGCCATTCATTATCCGTTTTGACAGCTATCAACTGATCATTTAACAACTTAGAATTAATCATGGGTACTTTGTAGCGATCCTTTCTCATTTGAATATTATATCGTCGTCTTAGAAATTTCACAATATCACCAGAAGTATCCATCAAGACCTCGTGAAACTTGTATTCATAAATATTCAATTTAAACTCGTTCTGTCCCCTCAATACTTTCTCATAAACAATGCCAATGGTATACCCATTTTTAAAAGGGTTTACATTTAAAAACTGATGTTCAATTGCCAATTCTCCTTTGGGGTTTATAAAACCATATATGGGAATATCCTCAACATAGGTCATTACCATACATAGGCCATCTGAAAAATGTGGGTATTCGATGGCATGTATCCCATTTGAATGTTTTTTTGCTTCCATATTCCAATGAACATCCTTGCGGAAATCTATGGCAAGGGCTCCTGAATCATCAATAAAAGCCCATTCGTCTCCTTTTTGTACTGCGGCCATGCCTTCGTTAAATGGTGTTACTTTATCAAAAGTTTCAGGCAACTGCGCCATAAGGCCCGATAACATAAAGAATGCAGCTAAGGTTGATTTGATTTTTAGTTCCATTGTTCTGATTTTTTTTGTTAAAACATGATATTGGAGTAGACCATATCCTTAAGGTCTTTTGGAAGCGAATCCCGTATATCCTCCAATTCACCCAGAGATACATACTTTCTCAAAAAAATAAAGGTTGTTTTGATGTATTGTTCCGCTACCTCCTCGCTATACTCAAAATCATTTATTGCCGCTGCCCCATCGTGTTTGCGCACCAAATCAATGAACTCGGGCATACGCTTGATTTTTGGTTTTTTCTTTCCAACACTCCAGCCGTGCACATAAACCCCTTTTAAGAACATGGGTAATTGCGCCATAAATTGACACGACTCCTGAATTGGTATGATATCTCGTAATGCATACAGAACAGAAGTCAATATTCTGCCCGCCTTATCCGTATTATCCCCCAAATTCATCTGTTTGGTATATTCCTTTAAGAACTTGTTGCCTTCTGAAGCATATTGATTGAAATTTAGTGCCATAACCTAGGATTTATAAGAACAAATATGCTAGTAGTAGGCTTCATACAAAATGACGTGGGTCATAGTATCTGCCATAATCCACCATTACTTTTAATCCAACATATTCCTAGACTCAATAACAGGACATGTCCCATACTGAAACTGTGTGCAGTCTTAAATAAAATAACCTAGATAAACATCAAAAAAATGGAAATGAAGCAATTATTGGTACCTGTAGATTTTTCCGATTGCTCGGAATATGCTTTGGAGGTCGCCGCTCAATTGGCCAGGAAACTTAACGCAACTATTACCATTTTTCACATGATGGGTGTTTCCGAATCTGTATTGGCTAAATCTGAATTGTATGAACAAGAAGAGGCCAAATACTATATGAATTTGGCCAAAGAAAAAATAAATGAATACACCAACAAGTCGTATTTAATGGGGATTCCTGTAAAGACGGTTATTCAAAACTACAAGGTCTTTGAGGAAGTAAACAAAGTGGCACAAGAACAGCAAATAGATTTGATAGTTATGGGTTCTCACGGTGCAAGAGGATTCAGCCGGCTATTTGTTGGCTCCAATACGGAAAAAGTGGTCCGTTCTGCAGAAGTCCCGGTGTTGGTCATTAAAAAACCTCATCATGACTTTAAGATAGAAAATGTGGTCTTCGCCTGCAATCTTGAAGCCGAAAATCGTGCGGCCTTTAAAAAAGCACTTGATTTTTCCAATCTTTTTAATGCCGAACTTCAACTGGTTTATATTAATACGGAAGGTTCCAATTTTTTGAACAGCCGACAAATTGCCGAAAAAGTAGCCGATTTCACATCGATAATCGGGAACACTCACAAATTGAACATCTATCATGATTTTAATGTTGAGCAAGGCATATTCAACTTCGCGGAATCCATTTCTGCAAATATGGTAGTGATTCCCACGCATGGCCGAAAGGGCATCGCCCATTTCTTTAAGGGGAGCATAGGGGAAAAAATGGCCAACACGGTAAAACTACCCTTAATGACCATTAAGATTTAGTCAGGTCTTAAAGAGTAGCTCCAACCTACCAAGTCTAATCAATTCGGACTTATTTCTTCCAGAAAATGCAGAGGCTATGGACCTAGCCGTTGCCATAATCAAATATTTGATTTGATCATTAAAACGAGCCTTATGATCCGTATAAAACCTTTCAAAATCTTCGTAGCACTCAACTGCATCCTTTTCATTCTCCAACAACCAATCAAACACAGTCTCAATTTGAAAAGCGGCATCCGTACCGTATTCATCCTCAACTTCATCCACTTCCAACCAATGCTCTCTAACCATTTCCTTAAGCCTGTCTATCTCCTTTATGTGAACACTATGGTCCGCTTTTGCCACCGCATAAAACAGCTTTCCAAGACTTTGATAAAACGCTTTTCCTATATTTTTGTTGGTAACCATCATGACAGTTATATTTAGTATTACAAGTACAATGTATCACCTTTGGATGTATTGTTAAATGACCAAGATCAGCAATTTAAACTACCTTTAAGAGGTGAAACTCTTCGAGCAAAATAGTATTTTCAAAATCCTATCTGAGGCCATTTCGGAAGGTATTCTTATAGTTAATGACAAACAAACCATTGTTGCCAGCAATAGTGTGGTCAATGCAATGTTTGGGTATCCTGAAGAAGGTTTGAATGGAGAATGCCTAAGTGTTTTATTACCAACAAATAGTAGAGTAGTCCATGAGTCGCATTTTAAGGATTTCCTCGCCAAAGGCAAAAAGCGAAGTATGGGACTTGGGCTAGATTTAGAAGGAGTTAGAAAGGATGGTACCAAATTTCCCCTCGAAATCGGGTTGAACCCCTTTAAATTACTTCGCAAGGATTACATAATGGCCTTGGTCGTGGACATAACCGAACGAAAAAGAGCAGAGCAGGCCATAAATCACTGGTATAGGATTTTCAATGAATCACGCAACGAAATATTTGTTTTTGATATAGAGAGTTTTAGGTTTTTTGACGTGAACTACGGGGCTCAATTGAACTTGGGGTACAACTTTGAAGAGCTGGAAGAGAAATCCATCCTAGATATAAAACCCAAACTTACGCAAGCTAGTTTGAAACGGTTGATAAGACCTTTGCTCAATGGTATCAAAGAAAAGATAGAGTTCGAAACCATCCACCGCAGAAAAGATGGCTCAACATATCCTGTAGAGGCACATTTGCAGTTATCAACCATCGGTAAGAAAAGGGTTTGCGTTGCTATTGTATTGGATATCACGGAACGTAAAAACTATACCCAGACTCTTGAAAACAAGGTTGAGCAGCGTACCATGCAACTTAGCGAAGCATTAAAGGCTGAGAAAAAACTAAACGAGCTAAAGACCAAGTTTTTGTCTCTGGTATCCCATGAATTCAAAACACCTCTGACAAGTATACTTACCTCAACATCCCTTTTATCAAAGTATACAGAGGGAGATCAACAGGACAAACGTGATAAGCATATCGAAACTATTAAAACAAAAGTTAGATATCTGGATAACATCCTCACTGATTTTCTGTCCATAGAGCGTTTGGATTCCGATAAGGTAAAGTATAATTCAACAAATTTTTCTTTGAGCAAAGTGATCAATGAGGTTGTTTACAATGCAAATACCCTTTTAAAGGAAGGTCAACACATAATTTATCCCAAGGACATAGATGGAATTTCCATTTCATTTGATGAGAAAATAATGGTTTTGGCCCTTTCCAATCTTTTGCACAATGCCATTAAATATTCCCCGGAAAACACAAATATTGAACTCCTGGTTGAAAAAGACCAACATCACTTGACGATCAAGGTCAAAGACGAAGGACTAGGCATACCCGAAGAAGAACAACCTTTTGTTTTTGATAGGTATTTTAGAGCAAGCAATGTACTTACCACTCAAGGCACAGGGATTGGGCTGAATATTGTAAAACAGCACATGAACAACCTTGGCGGAACAGTAGCTTTTGAAAGTAAATTGGACAAAGGTTCCTCCTTTATGGTAAAGATTCCCATTAAATAGGCGACCCATGAAAAAGATTTTACTTGTAGAAGACGACGCATCACTACGTGAGAACATAGCGGAACTTCTTGATTTATCCGGATTTTTGGTTTTTGACGCAGCCCATGGCAAAATAGCTGTGGACATTGCAAAAAAGGAATTGCCAGATATAATCCTGTGTGACATTATGATGCCCGAACTTGATGGTTATGGTGTTTTGGAAGAATTATCCTCACTCCCTGAAACCAGGCATATACCTTTTATATTTATTTCAGCAAAAACGGAGCGGCAAGACGTACGCAAGGGCATGAATCTAGGAGCCGATGACTACTTAACCAAACCATTTGAAGAAGAAGAGCTTTTAAACGCAATCCACTCTCGACTGCAAAAAGCAAAGCTTATTGATTCCTTAATATCACTAAAACATCAAAAGCAAGGAACAAGGAACCAAATACGCTCATTGCATCAGTTGAAAAACTTTTTTGATGATTATGGTCAAATAGTTTCATTTAAGAAAGAGGAAACGGTATATAGTGAAGGTGAGCATTCGAATACCATTTATTTAATACTAAAGGGCGTAGTAAAATGTTACAGACTGGATGAACAGGGCAAAGAACTGATCACCGCTCTCTATGGAGCTGACGAGTTTTTGGGATTTACTTCTCTCTTGGAAAATCTACCCCATCAAGAATACGCAGTGGCCATTGAGAATGTTGAAATGGCCGGTATAGCGAAATCAGAACTGAGAACCATCCTGGAGGATAACAAAAATGTCTCCCTTGAGCTGATGGAAGTGCTTGCCGGCAACATTACCGAGATAAAAAAGCAATTATTGCAAATGGCATACAGTTCTGTTCGAAAGAAAACCGCCCAAACTTTATTACAATTCGAAAAAGCCATGGGAAAAGGTCCCACAAAATCTTTGCAAATAACCCGTAGTGACCTCGCCAATGTTGCGGGAGTAGCAACGGAAAGTCTGATTCGCACCTTGTCAGATTTCAAGCATGAGGGGTTGATTGAGGTAGAAAATAGGGACATTAGAATATTGGATAGGGAAACCTTGATGCATATTCAATAGTTTTCATACCCCCAATGTTCCCATTATCTGATATTTGTCATTACATAATATTCTGATCCACTTTAAATTAGTGACGTTATTCCCTTGGTGATGAAGAATATTTTGGTCCCAATAGACTTTTCTGAAAATGCTGAAAACGCATTGCGATACGCACAAATAATCTTTAAAGAAAATGATTGCAACTTTTATCTACTTCACGTAGCACCACTGTTAAGCACGCAAAAGAACACCACATCCTCCAAAAAATATGAAGTATCCAAACTTCATATGTCTAAATTAAATACAAGGGCCAAAAAATGGAGCAATGGTGCCAATCACAGATTCAACTTTGTAGTTGAACAAGGGTTTTTTATAGAGACCATTAAGAAGCAATTTGAAGAAAAGCAAATTGATCTTATTGTTATGGGCACAAAAGGCGTTTCCGGTTTACGCGAAAAAGTAGTGGGTAGTAATGCTGGCGATGTGATTACCAAAGTACAGTGCAACACCTTGGTGATTCCTAAGGATGTGGCATTTCAAATGCCCGCAGAGATAGCATTCCCCACAGATTTCAACATTTTTTATACTCACGGTATTTTGAATTCCATTTCGGAAATGTTGAAATTAAATTTTGGTAAAATACGGGTCATGAACGTATTGAAAAGAGATACTGAGTTAAATTCTGAACAATTAAAAAATAAAGAATACTTGAAGGATTACTTGATTGAATCATTTTTGGAGCGATACAGTTTTCATACGATTACCAATAGAAAAGTAAAGGCGGCCATCCAGTGTTTTGTTGAGAGCAGGGATGTTGATATGATTATTATGGTAGCCAAAAATTTAAATTTTATACAGCAAATTCTGTTTGACTCCATCGTGGAAAAAATCAGTTTTCATACCACGGTTCCCTTCTACGTGGTACATGAGCAAAAACAAGTATCCAGAGTTCCATGAATGAGGAATATCATTTTATGTGTTGAGTCCGGCCCATATTTTTAAGGTTAAAATTAGACCTTGAAAACAATACTGATTCCAATTGATTTTTCCAAGAATGCACTGCAGGCCCTACAATATGCGCAAGAACTGTACAAGTGCAACCGAGCAGAGTTTTATCTTTTGCATGCTTTTGCCGAAGAGGTATACGGTCCGTACAAAACCACAACGGTTAAAACACGAAAAACCTTAGAGCGTGATATTCGCAAAAAAGTTGAGGAAAAACTTAAAGAACTTGTTTCCTCTGTAGAAGGGACGCCACCCAACCCATTACATAAGTTTATCACCATAGCTGCTTTTGACAGTTTGGTGGATGCAGCGAATGATTTGGTTGAAAAACATAACCTAGACCTTATCATTATGGGCACCCATGGTGAAAACAGTACGCACAAGACTACCTTTGGAAGCTATACCATAGAAGTGTTCAAGTATGTAAAGTGTCCAGTGCTCGCTGTCCCTTCTGATTTTGAGTATAAACAACCCAAGGCTATTCTATTTCCCACAGATTATATGCTCCCGTTCAAAAGAAGGGAATTAAAGTTGCTATCGGAGCTTGCAGGAAACTTCAAATCAGAAATCCACTTTCTATATCTATCGGATTTCAATGTTTTGAGTGCGCGTCAAGTTGACAACCAACTTTTTCTAAAAGGCAATCTGACCAAAGCCTATCTATTTTTTGAAACAGCTCCTGTAAAGAACAGGGTTGAAACCATATTGGAATATATAGGAGAACACGACGTGGATATGCTTACCATGGTAAATTCCCGACACTCTTTCTTTGAGGATATGCTGTACAGTTCTACGATTGACCAACTGGGCCTTAAGATCAAAATTCCATTCCTGGTGATGCAAAATCTGCCCAGATAAACCGATACGTCATGAAAAAAATACTCCTACCGACAGATTTTTCCAAAAACGCCCTTAACGCCATAATATATGGTTTGGAGTTTTTTAAAAATGAGAAATGTTTGTTTTATATATTGAATACCTATACCCCAAACTTCTACCGTCTGGATTACCTAATCGGGGGGCCTGCGGTAAGCACTATTCCAGATAAAGGGGTTGATGCTTCTCTGGAAGGCTTGGAATGGACTTTGGACCATATCTCTAAAAAGTACCTAAACCCATTGCATCAATATGAAACCGTATCGGCGTTCAATACACTAACGGACCATGTCCAAGAAATCTGTTCCAAGGAAAACATAGACATGATCATTATGGGAACTCAGGGAGCTTCGGGTGCCAAAGAATTCTTCTTGGGCTCCAATACAGTTCATGTTATACGAAAATCAAATACTCCGGTTTTGGCTATACCTGAAAACTATCAATTTAGATCCATTGAACATATCCTGTTCCCAACGGACTATGCCAGAAAATACAAGTCAAAAGACATAGGCCTTATAAAAGAGTTGACCATTAAATGGGATGCCACAATCCATATTGTTCATGCTACCGAGGAGGATGAAAAATCTTCAGCCCAATTACAGAACAAAGAACATTTGAGGAAGCTTTTTGAAGGAAGAAAAGTATTGTTTGAAGATATCACTGAACAGTACAAACCCAATATTGTCCACAGTTATGTGGAAGACAACCAAATAGATTTGATTGCTATGATGAATAAAAAGCATGCATTCCTTGAGCGTTTGCTTGTCAAACAAAATGTGGATGCCATAGGGTATAGCTCAAACGTGCCTTTTTTGGTGATTAGGGACACTTCTGAAAACACTTAAACTGGAAAACATGAAACAGCTTTTAATGCCCACTGATTTTTCGGAAAACGCATGGAACGCGTTTTTTACCGCTATAAAACTTTATGGGGATTTTGATTGTACCTTTCACTTATTGCATGCTTACGAACCAAAAATTCAAAATATTTCAGGTTTTAAAAGTTCCGTAAAAACAGGATATTCACAACAGTCTTTAGCTGAACATTCCAAGACGGAGCTCGCTAAGATATTGTCCTATATCAAACGTAATCATCATAATACAAAACATCATTTTCAAACCCATTCCATACAAGGAGAATTGGTGGAAACCATAAAACTGCAAATCTCAAAACTGGATATTGATGGCATAATAATGGGCACACAAGGAGCAAGTGGTGCCAAGGAAATATTTATGGGAAGCAATACGGTAAGGGTACTCAAAAACATTAAAAATTGCATGCTGCTCGCAGTGCCAAGCTCTTTTGAATTCAAGTCACTTGAAACGGTTGTATTTCCCACAGAGTATGCACATTTCTTTCCCAAAAGTATCCTCAATCCCCTAATCGAGCTGATGGAACATTGGAAATCAGAAATCAGAATCTTTCATGTAGCTCAGGAATTTGTTCTAGACGATATACAAAGATCCAACAAACAAATCCTAAAGCAACGTTTTGGCGAAATACCCTTTAGTTTCTACAAAGAAGCTATCAAAACCACTGTTTCCAAAGCTATTCGCAACTTTTCAAAGGAACAGGGAGCGGATCTCATTGTTCTTACAAATTACAAGCACACCTTTTTTGAACAGTTGACACAGGAACCCATAGTGAAAAAAGTAAGCTTTAAAAGTGAAATTCCTTTGTTGGTACTACCTGATTTTGAGGGATAGTTGAAATATTTCCTATACGGAAAAAAATAATTTCAGTCGAAGAGGCCTTGGATGGATATCACCTAAAGTTAGGTTTTGATTAGACTTTCCAATACTCTTTCCAAAGAATAGGATTCCGATTCAAGACCTGCAAGTCTGCGGGATAAAATAGAAAAGCTTCGGCCCGTCTCCACGGTATCTGAAAATTGTTGCACCAAGGATTTATGCTTGAATCTAAGCTCTTGGATAGACCATGCAATTTCGCGGGTTTCCTCAAGATGAGGTATTGTAGAATTCATGTTTAGATAATTGGTGAGGATTATCTGTAGCTCACCAAGCTTTTTCTTAAAGTCCTCAAGTTTTTTCGAAGTCTCCATTGTGGATCTTTTTGGGTTTAGAGTGCTTCTGATTGTTTCAATTTGTTCCATTTTTTGACTTTTTGAACAAATTAGGTTGACCCAAAGTTCTGGAAAATGACCTATGTCAGTAAGAACAAAAATTCATGTTAGGCGATATCCTCTGTTCGGCAAACTCTCTTTGCATCATCTCACTATTTGCCCTTAAATACTTTTTTAGATTGATACATATCATGGCAAACCTTGCCCTGCCCATTTATTTTTGAAATTATAAATATGAAGTCATGCTAAATATTCTCTTACCCACGGATTTTTCGGAAAACGCGCAGAACGCCATTGAATATGGTCTCCAACTTTATAAAGACACTACTTGTGTATTCCATCTGATGCATGTCTACACCCCTGCGATTTACCGTATAGATTATGCCCTTGGAAGTCCGGGTCAAATTGGTTTCCCGGATGACTATAAATATTACACAGAAAGTCGTTTGGAAAAAAAACGGGAAGAGATAGAAGCAAAATTCAACAATCCCAGACACACGTTTATCATCCATTCGGCCTTTAATCATCTAGTGGATGAAATATCTGAAATGGTAGAGAACAAAACTGTGGATTTGGTTATAATGGGGACCCAAGGAGCTACCGGTGCAAAGGAAATCTTCTTAGGTTCGAACGCCGTACACGTGATAAAAAAATCTAAGGCACCGGTTTTGGTCATTCCACAAGAAAGTATTTTCAAGGCCCCAAAAAACATTTTGCTTCCAACAGATTTTGAAATCGACTATAACTTAACCGACATTCATTTTCTGCGGGATGTAATGAAATTGCATGGTTCAAAACTTCATATCATGCATGTTGCTGTACCCAAAGGACTTACTGCGGAGCAAGAAAAGAACAAAACGGTTCTTTTCAACAAGATGAAGGGTACAGATTATGTGTACCATAATTTGCCCGATCAAGAATTAATTGAAGCCATAAACAGTTATGAAACTGAACACAACATAGAACTTTTAACTATGGTTCGGAACAAGCATACATTCATGGAGCGCATTTTCATAGAACCTACTATAAAGAAAATCGGTTTTCATACCATAGTCCCGTTTATGGTACTCCCATACCATAATTAAAATTGACCAATCAATAGCGAAAACTATTTTAAGTCAAATTGACTAAAATCATAGTGGACAAAAGACGCTTGAAGTAGTTTTAATGAAAAGTCAAGACTATGAATAAAAGAGTTCTGCTCCCTACCGATTATTCCAAAAATGCGCTTAATGCCATCAGGTATGCCCAAGGTCTTTACGCGAATATTGATTGTGATTTTTATCTTCTGAATGCATATCAGGTTTCAGGATACAATCTGGATAGTATGATGGTGCCAGAGCCCGGTGAACGTTTTTACGAAATGGGAAAAAAGGCTTCTGAGGACGGGATGGAAAAGTTAATGGCTCAAATAGAGATTCATCCTGAAAATCCAAAACACAGATTTCACAGTATCTGCACCTTTAATAGTCTGGTAGAAGCTATTAGAAATCTAATTGCCAAAAAAGACATTGACATTATAGTAATGGGAACCAAAGGTGTCACCGCTGCCAAGAATCGGATTTTTGGTACCAATACAGTTTCCGTAATGGAAAGAATAAAGGTATGTCCCGTAATTGCAGTCCCTGAAGGTCATTTTTATTGTAATCCAAAAGCAATTGCTTTTCCAACGGATTACAAAACTGCATTCAAGAAAAGTGAAATAAAACACCTATTGGAAGTGGCTAAGTTGCATAATGCATTGATTCATGTAGTACATATAGATAAAAACAAGGATGGGAAGTTGAGTTCCAAGGAAAAAGCCAATAAACAACTCCTTGAGGACATACTGCATGGAGCAGACTACGAATCGCATTTCTTACCAGAGGTGGATGTGGCAAAGGGGATAAACGTTTTTGTTGAAAGCAAAAATTGTGATATGATTTCATTTATGAATCGTAGACATCTGTTTTTTGGCAGCATTCTATCCAATCCGCTTATAAAGGAAATAGGATACGACCCCAAAATTCCCATCCTAGAATTAAATGATAATAAATAATACAAGAAGATGAAGAAAATTGGAATATGGATGGATAAGCAAAAGTGCGATTTTGTCGTATTTGAAAATGGTTTGGAGCGCTCTTCAACAATTGCTTCCGAACTTGAATTCTTTAATCCCAAAGGAGGAGCCCGATCAAAGACTAAGTGGGGCCCTCAGGATGTTGTCCAGGACAGTAAATACCTTGAACGTGAAAAGCATCAGCTGAGAAGATACTTTGAAAACATTGTCAGTTTGATTAAGGATGCGGACCAGATTGCACTCTTTGGCCCAGCAGAGGCTGCGGATAGGTTTTTTCGTGATATCAAGGAGAACAACCCAGACCTGGCCAAAAAAATCAAGAGCAATGAAAGGGTTGACAGCATGACCCATAACCAGTTCAAAGCTCTTGCCAGGGAGTCCTTGAACATTTGATGGTATTTTAACAGGTTTTGGGGAAATGTCATGATTTACGTCATTTTATTTGAGGTCCTCTTTCAATACATTTCCTATTAATCAATTTGAATCCGTTTTGGAAAAAAAAACTTCATATCAAGGAAAAAAACCGGAAGAACTTTACTGCGACCTCCAAAAATGGAAGTCTAATATTGAGTTTATAGATGATGAAATGACTTTTATAAATGGGCTTTTGCACTCCTATGTATTTGAACCGAGAACCCCGAACCTTTTTGAACGTTTGGAGCTTTTCAA
This sequence comes from Flagellimonas ulvae, assembly GCF_049333175.1. Classification (NCBI taxonomy): domain Bacteria; kingdom Pseudomonadati; phylum Bacteroidota; class Flavobacteriia; order Flavobacteriales; family Flavobacteriaceae; genus Flagellimonas; species Flagellimonas ulvae. The sequence continues at coordinate 3,049,710 of NZ_CP186325.1, read as the reverse complement.
GGTGGCATACAAAAAATCAATACGGGAGAAGGAAAAGATAAAAGGGCTCATCTATAAACACGAAAGTACTATAGGGGGTATTTTGGAATGTACCACTTCCGCTTGTGATTCGGTCTATTACCAAAAACATGAAGAACTAAGCGAACGTGTATCCAAACATCTTACTAACTATATCAAATTGAAGTCCGATATCTACAACTATGCGGGTTCCATTTTGAAACGTAAGAAGCCTTCCAAGTAGCCCTAAAAGTGTTCCGGTTGATTTACATCATTTGCGGAAGCTTAAGTAAGATTTAAATTGTTCCAAATCAAATTCATTAATCTTAAATATTATAATTATGTCACTTGTTAGATTTAACAGAAACAGATTCCCTTGGAATGAAAACCTAGTCGATTTTTTTAATCGCGACACCTTTATCAACGATGATTTCTTCAATTTGGAAAAATCGTTGCCGGCAATGAACGTTAAAGAACGTCAAGATGATTTCGAAATTGAACTTGCGGCACCAGGCTTCGATAAAAAGGATTTTGAAATCACCATGAAAGATGATCTTCTTGAAGTCTCTGCTCAAAAAACCAAAGAAGAAACGAAGGAAGAAGAGGCTTACACTCGACAGGAGTTCAACTACAATAGTTTTAGACGAAGTATGCAACTTCCTAGTGCGGTAGATCAGAGTAAGGAGGTAAAAGCCACCTATAAAGACGGGATTTTGAAAATGCACCTTTTTAAAATGGAAGAAGCGAAGGAAAAGCCCAAGCGGATTATTGAAGTTGTTTAATTAATCAAGGCGGTGAATGAGGGTATTTACCGCCTAAATCTTGCAATCATGGAAAAAATCGATAGAAAAGAACATTATCAAGAATGGTTTAGTGCGGATGAAATGCATAAGGAATCAAAGCGCTGGTTGTCCCAACTTGAATTTATCAAAGATGAACAACAGTTCCTGGATAATGTTGTAAAGGATTATACGCTGGATTTGTTGGACGGTAACTTTTTCAATCAGGTGAAAGATTCTTTTGACGCGCTTCTTACCGCTAAGAAAAATACGCAACTATTGCACAAAAAGATACAATTGCATGAGAATCAATTAATCATTATGGTTGATGCTGTTGATCAAATCAAAATGGAAAGTGCCTACTTGGAAACGCACAAAAGATTAGCTAAAGACATGGTAACGCACCTGGAAAAGTACCAAGTTGCCAAGTCGTACATCTTCAAGGTGATATCTGAAATCATGAAGAAGAAAAAAAAGCAGAAAAAATTGCTGAGTTAACCTAGGGCAACAATTGGACCCACCTAAATAAACCCAATACCATAAACATGAAAAGACTTCTTTCAATACTAGCAATGCTTATATCGGGTTGTACATCTACCAGTTTGGTCAACAACTGGAAAAACCCGGAAATCGTAATTTTCGACGCCAATAAAGTGTTGATTGTGGGAATGACCGCGAATGAGGAAGCACGCGTCAAGTTTGAAACCAAGCTCAAGGAGGAGTTTGACAAAAGAAACATAGAATCTTTCCGAAGTATTGACCTTTTTGATGTAGAATTCACCTCTTCAGAAAAATCCGAAGAAGAATTGTCCGAAGTTGAACTACAACTGCTAAACAAGGATTTTGATGCCATCCTGTTCACCAAGATCATTGGTTCCGAAAACAAGCGGTCATTCAAAAAACGAATGTCAGATACGGATAGGTTCTTTGATACCTTCAGCTATGATTATTTGGAACATCAATCCATTTATTACGAGAATGGGTATTACGATGAATATACCGTCTATCAAGCCGAAACCTCCTTGTACTGTATTTGTTTTGGCAAAGAGCGACAACTCATTTGGAGGGGAAATATAGAAATTACGGACCCGGTGGATATTGATAAAACTGTAGACGACTATGTGAAACTGGTTGTGTTCGCTTTAAAGGAGCAGGATTTAATTTTTCGTAAAAAGCTCGCAAATGAAATTACTGGTTTATAGCACAAAGGAATTTGAAAAAGAGCCATTGCTAAAAGCAAATGATGGCAAACATAAAGTTAGGTTCATCAAGGAATCTTTGGATAGCACAACAGCTGTTTTAGCGGCTGGGTATGATGCAATCTCCATTTTCTCTGGGGATGATGCTTCCCTAGTTGTACTGGAAATACTCAAAGACCTAGGAGTGAAGTATATCAGTCTGAGGTCCACGGGTTACAACAATGTTAGTTTAAAATCGGCAAAACGAATAGGACTTAGGGTGGCAAATGCTCCTGACTACTCTCCCCATGCCATTGCAGAGCATGCCATGGGCTTGCTTTTGGCGTTGAACAGAAAAATAATACAAGCCAATGACCAGGTAAACAAAAACAATTTTCTTCTGGACCAACTCATGGGAAGTAACCTTCATGGTAAAACGGTTGGTGTGGTGGGCACAGGAAGAATAGGCTCAATTTTAGTAAAACTGTTTCACGCCTTTGGTTGTAAGGTAATTGCCAATGACCTCAAGGTCAACCACTATTTGGAAAGTGAATACGATTTGGAGTATATGGACTTGGATACACTCTGTAGCAGTGCGTCAATTATTAGTATCAATGTTCCATTGACCTATGAAACCCATTATATGTTTGACGAAAAGTTGTTCCAAAAAATGATGAAGGGAACTATTTTGGTAAATACGGCTAGAGGGGCAGTTGTGAAGACAAGGGCACTGCTTGAAGCACTCAAAAATGGAACGCTTAAAGCGTACGCAACAGATGTTTATGAATCTGAAAGAGGTGTTTTCTTTAGAGACAACACCAAGAATGGCATCAATGATCCTCTCTTGTCGGAACTATTGGAACTACCAAATGTTTTATTGACCCCACATCAAGCATTCATGACCAAAGAAGCCATTGGTAACATAGCTGAAACCACAATCTATAACATCAATTGTTGGGAGGAAAACAAAGGATGCAGAAACGAGTTGGGTTTTGAGACTTTAATTTCATAACAACAGGCCCATTAGTTTTGCCGTCCCTTCAAATTTGCGTGAACTTGCTTATATGGGTTTTTGTCCTTGCAGCTGTTAGAACAATGGCCAGAGGGCATCCAAAAAATACCTCCTAAATGTTTAAAAGCCTATTTATGTATTTCTGTGGAAAGTTTATCCCGAATACAGAAGAAACTTGTTGTAACATAAGCTTTCATATTGCAGGTCAATTTAATTCTCACACGCAAGTTGCTTCAGTTCATAACCCTTTCGTAAAAGATGGAAATATAATATTGTATTTCTTCACATTTGGTACTTTTTTTGATAATCAAACTTGAGTTTGATTTTACAAGAATGGACAGGAAAGACTTTATACGAGCTTGCACATTGTTAGGGTTAAGCATACCCTTTAATAGCTTTTCGACCGTTAAATCTCCTAATCAATATTCAGAACCTAGCAAGGTGATAATAGTTGGTGCCGGAGCGGCTGGTTTATCTGCTGGATATCTTCTTAAACAAAGGGGAGTTAACTTCACCATACTTGAAGCTGATTCCCAGTTTGGTGGAAGAATGAAAGTCAATACTTCTTTTGCCGATTTCCCAATTGCTCTTGGAGCAGAATGGATTTCATCGGTGCACATTGATTTCAGCACATTGGCTGATACTAAAAAAGTATTGCAACAGATTAAAACTGCAGACTACTTGCCCAATGATGAATATTGGGTCTGGGAAAATGGCAAATTACTTAGGAATACGCTGAACACCTTCATCGATAAAAAATTCATCAATAGCTCTTGGCTTGATTTCTTCAAAACCTTTGTGGTGCCAAATGTTGAAAACAACATTCAGTACAGTACAAATATTACCTCAATAGACTATTCTAAAACTGAGGTGCTGTTAAAAGCAGGTGAGGAGGAATTTATTGCGGACCAAGTAATAATTACGGCTCCTTTGTCCATTTTGAAATCAAAAGAAATAAGCTTCTCACCCACTCTCCCCGAAAGAAAATCAAGCGCATTTAATAAAGTCACCTATTGGGATGGGTTTAAAGCCTTTTTTGAGTTTGAACAAAAATTCTACCCCTCATTTGTTGATTACCGGATACAACCTGAAACAGATGGACAGGTATCACTATATGATGCCGCCTGGGGTCAGGAAAGCGGAAAACATATTTTGGGTCTTTTTTCGGTAGGCGCCCCTGCTAAAAAATATGGTGGTCTGACGGATGACATGTTCAAATCTCAGTTTTTAAAAGAGCTAGACCAAATATTTGAAGGAAAGGCAACCAAGTATTACATGAAACATCTTACCCAAAATTGGTCCAAAGAACCGTTTGCAATGGGAGCCTATGCTAGTGATTTTACCAAGCCTGAAGCATTGGCAACACTACAGGAACCCATTGATAACAAACTTTACTTTGCCGGTGATGGGTATACTGACGGCACAGATTGGGGAAATGTGCATAATGCCATCCACTCGGCCAAGCAATGTGTAGAAATGATATTAAAAGAAAATAAGTAAAAGATGAAAAGCCTAATGTTCATATTGCTCTCAATTATTTCGTTGACTTCCTATGCACAGAAAATCAACCAAGAAGACCTATATACTACTTGGTTGTTGGATAAATACTCTGACGAAGAGCAGTATTACCTTCCTCCAAAAAAGGAAGTCGGAGACCGTTTAACCTTTAAGCAGGATATGTCCTATACGGTGGTTTCCGAAGGTAAAAAGAGCAACGGTACATGGTTGCTCAATACCAATGGAAAATATATTGAACTGCTATCAGACAAAGGAAAAAAGGAAAAGTTATATATCCACTTTCTATCCAATAAATCAATGGTGGTTACCTATGATACCGATGAGTTTCGCATTTGGGAAGTACATTATGTTTCTCGAGTAATAAATGACAAATGAAAGCATCAATCACTGTTATTTTGTTTTTTTTGGCGACAACGCTTTGTGCTCAAGAAAGAATGTCCCTTAGAACCATTCCTTTCAATATTCAGAGCAATGAAAAAGTGTACGTAGAATCCGTAATTGACAAACGAAAAGTGAAAAGTTTGGGCGTTCACAAAAATTTAAATGGGGAGGAAACCGAACTATTCTTAAAGGAAGGAACGGAAGTGGCCATAGAACGTTTTTATGCTCATTCTTTGAAAAAGGATGGTCTCAAGGAGCCTATTTATATTGAGTTACAAGCACTAAACGTGCAAGAGTCAAAGCGTAAGATGAATGACGGCATTGTACAGGTAGCCCGAGCTCATGTTGAAATGTCATTTTTCACAATGGAAGGCCAACAGCGTAGAGAGATTTATACCATCAAGCATAACGAAGATGAAATTTTTGATCTAGGCAAGAAAGCGCAACTATATGCTACCCATGAAAAAAGAATCCGCGCAGCCCTTGAATACTGTATGCACTATTTTCTTAAAAATTATGATAGAGTAAAGTCTGTTGTTTCCAATGCTGATTTTAGTCCTCCAAGAGACAACGAGAAGATAGATGGTAAACTTGGGCAATGGTTCAATTTGGTAACCGTAAAAGGAATGGGAAGCAGGTATTTTCAGGGGTATGGAATAAGCTATACTGGTTTTGTAGATAGTAAAAAAGGTTTGATCAGGCCTTATGAGGCTTCATTTGAAGTAACCTGGGCCAGAGATGATGTAGCGGAAGAAAATGGATACGAAGAAGTGAACTCCTATGTACTTCGCCCCGAGTTATACTTCTTTTACAAGCGACTGTTTAACGGAGTCTATGCTTCGATGAGCGCTAACGTGCCTCTGGGTTTTGAACTATTGGAAGACCTCTCGGGTGATAACTCTGTCAATTTTGTAATCGGAGCTGGAGCAAGCCAAGGATTACGATTTATCCCTTGGCAGAAGGGAGGGCTTGTTTTTGGTGTTGACTTCTTTCAGCAATTTGAAACTTCAGAAGTATATCGTTTTGATTTAGGGGTAGAATTAGTATTAGGCATAAACTTTTAATTAGCAAACCATGTATCATCCAAGACTATACGGAGATTTTTACGAAATGGGCTTGAAGTACGGAACTCTGCTTCGCGAAAAAGCCAACTTCACCCTTCCTAAAATAAGTGATAAGAAAACAGCATTTGGACTTGAATCATACAAAGAATTGGAAAGTTTTTATCCTGAAGTTGTAGAAGAAATAAAAGGTTTTGCAAAAGGAATAAACGATAAACCAGAAAATCTGGGGGCTTTTCTTTTAAGCCTGGGTGTTTTTGAGACCAATGGACAATGTAGCGTGTTTGCTTTTAGAAACAAGAATTCCGTAATAGTTGGCAGGAATTACGATATGCTCTTTGAGTTTAAAAAATTCACGGAAAGCAGTTTGATAGCTCCTAAAGACAAGTATGCCTACATTAGTCAATCAGATGTTTTTATTGGGCGTTCTGATGGAATCAATGAAAAGGGATTATCCATTGCCATGTCTTTTGTTAATGGCACTGAGGTTAAACCAGGAATAGGGTTTCATTTTATTGTTAGAAAAGTGTTGGAAAACTGTAGTGAAACCAATCAGGCAATAAAACTGATAGAAAATACCCCTGTGTCATCTTCAAACAACTTTTTAATTGCAGATGCAATAGGTGATATCGCAGTGGTAGAATCTGCACCTCAAAAAAGCATGGTCAGAAGACCAGGGCACAATCAAAACCATATTTACATTACCAATCAGTTTATGACAAATGAAATGAAAGCCTTTGATCGTGGAGGTGTTGAATGGAGCAAGAGCTCTGAGCGCGCCAGTCAAATGGAAAACAAATTGAATTCCATTGAAAGTATGGACACTCAAAAGGCCAAAGAGATTCTTTCTGACAAATGCGTATGCTTAAATCTAAAGAAGGAAAAGTTTGGCACAATCTGGTCCGTAGTAGCCAATTTAACAAATCTGTCCATTGAACGGGCAGAGAACCTACCTAAAGTTTCCAACTACAAACCAGAAAAAAGGTTGGACTGGTGGCTGAAAAAAAGAAGTAGTTAATATCAATCATCCCAAAGTAAACATGAAAATCCATTTTACAAATACTTATCTTTATCGTCTGATTTATTAATTCAAAATATTATCTATCTCGATACCACGAGAAACACAGCGTCTGAGTCCACGGATTTACGAGGTTTAGGTAATTACTGTCCGAACATTTATAAGATTAAAAAATGCATTTGACCATTCAGTCAATTGCTTAATCGCTTCGTCATGTATTTCAACATTCAAGCGAGGCAATTATAACAAACAAAATGAAAAGTAAACAATTAATAAACAGAAATATAGAACGCTTTTATACAAAAGCATCTGAAGAAACCAGACTTAGTTCTGGAATGGGAGTTTTTGAGTTTGAAAGGGTTAAGACACTCATAGAAAAATACATTCCAAATTCCTCATCCCGAATAATTGATGTTGGTGGCGGAACGGGAAGATATTCAGAATGGCTTGCTAAAAAAGGACACCAGGTACATTTAGTGGAACCGGTACCAAAACATTTGATAATTGCCCAGAACAGAGCAGATAAATTGAAAAATAAGTTTTCGGTCCACTCAGGAGAATCACGTAAACTGGGATTTCCAAACAATTATGCGGACCTAATACTTTTGCATGGACCTCTTTACCACCTTCAAAATGAAAATGATAGAGACCTTACAATTCAAGAAGCCAAGCGGGTTGTAAAAAACAACGGAATAATACTGGCATTTGCCATTAACTATACGGCATCAACTTTGGTGGGTCTGCTAAATGGATTAATTCACAAAAAAACTTTTTTTGAAATGTGTAAAGAAGAGTTGACAAGTGGAAAACACAATCCTCCGGACGACTTTCCATGGCTCTTGGCAGAAGCGTATTACCATAGACCCAAGCAGCTTATGGACGAGTTTATAGCTCATAATTTAACATGCCTAAATCTGTATGCAGTTGAGGGCATGGCCTGGTTGGACAAGGACTTTTTTGCAAATATGCTCAATTGCAAAAGAAAAAAAACACTGTTGGAACTAATCGCGATTACAGAGAATGACAACTTTCTTTTATCTCTTAGTCCACATATGATGATTGCCGCTCAAAAAACGAACAACTATGGAAAATAAAAACAGATACTACAATTTATTGAAGGAGAACAAAGGTCGTTTTAATGAAATCCATCTAGGAGAAAAAATTGGTCTCAACGAAGATGAAACCCAAGAACTGATAGCTCAACTTTTATCTGAGAACAAGATAGAATTTGTTGAAAACAGAGCTTGTAATTATAGAGTAATTAAAAAAAGTAAAAGATAACATTAACAGCCATGAAGAAAACAACAATTATACTAGCAATTCAAATCATTTTTTTTTCCAAAACTCTTTTCTCAAGGTCGAAGTGATATCGATTTGGTCAAAGAGAATACGTTTTACTTTGAAATCAATGAAAGTATTCCAGAAGGAGAAGGTTTTGATATTCTCAGGAAGGAAATAGAGCACGTTCAATTTGTAGTTCTAGGAGAAGAGCACTTCTCCGCTAGGGTTTCGGAATTTACCAATTCAATAATCCCAACACTGGCGAAAAACAATTTCAAGTATTTCGCAGCAGAAATTGGTCCCAACAGTGCTGCCGAAATTTCAAGACAAATAACCAAAAATGGGTCTTTGTATGATTTTAATACTGAGGTCTATAGTTTGGTTGATGAAGTACCCGTACCTTTCTTCGATGGTGTAGAAGATGAAGTTTTTCTGAAATCATTTATGGAAAATGGTTTTGAAATCTGGGGTATAGACCAAGAATACTTAACCTCCCAAGTATTCTTAATGGACAGGCTATACCAATTATCAGATTCTTCTAAAGAAGTTGAAAGTTTGTATTTGAAGGCCAATGACTTTGCAATATCAGAAACCAAAAAAGCCAGACAAGACAGAAAATATAGAGTTTATAAGACTCTTTTAAACGCCCCTGAAATCAATAACTATTTTGACAAATTGGGTAAAAGCGATAAACAAATCAGCAAAATCATCTCCGATTTAAAAGAATCTTGGGAAGTCTACAAATTAAGAAAGGACAATGAGTTCCGTGAAAGTATCTATAAACGGTTAAGCATTATGCAAGAAAACTTTATCAGGTATTATAAGGTAGCCTTGCAAAACGATACCTTACCCAAGGTCTTTCTGAAAATAGGTGGGGTTCATGCTTCAAAAGGAAAAAGTCATGACAAAGTTTATGACATTGGAAATTTTATGATGGAACTTGCCAATTACAATAGCAGAAAATCAGTTCATATCCTAATTTTTCCATCTGGATACATCAACAAAGACGGAACAATCAGTAAAAATATTGAAAAAGAAGACGAACAACTTTTTGATCCAATTATAGATGTTGAAGGAAACAAATGGACAGTGATTGACTTAAAGAGTATAGAGAAATCATCTTGGAAACAGAAAGTTGGGAGCAAATCGCTTAAAGATTACATGTATCGATTTGACTATATGATCTTAACGCCACCAAGTAAACAAACCGAACTCAACTATAAAAAATAGCGGTGATCACTATAGTGTACCAGTAGTATCAAACAAATCATCGTTAAGAAAAAGAATCTCAAATATTTAATAGCACGTAGTGAAAGTTTTTGACCTCTTCGAGCAAAGAAAGACAACGTATCTAAAGCAGAAACATAGACATTGATGATGCAATAGATATTGCTAAGACCACTGTCTACAATATTAACTCTTGGAAAAAAAGGATGTAGAAACGAGTTGCGTTTTGAAACTATAATCTCATAACAACGGGCTCATTAGTTTTGCCGTCCCTTCCAGTATCTTGCTTGGCCAACCTCTGTTTTTATACGCCTTATAATTCAGTCTAATGGATTTTTCACAATCCACTAAAAACTGTTCCTTCATTTGTTCGCAAATCCGTTTGTCATAGACCAGAGCGTTTACTTCATAATTCTGATGCAAGCTCCTATCATCAAGGTTTGCGGTTCCAACGCTGACCAAGTTATCATCACAAATAACAACCTTGCTGTGCATAAAACCCTTTGGGTATAAATAAAGCTTTATTCCAGCCTTTAAATACGATTCAAAATATGCCCTGACACACCAGTCCACAAGTTTACTGTCCGTAGTCTCTGACATTAATAGTCTCACATCCAATCCACTTAGGGCAGCAGTTTTCAAACTCTGTAAAATTGCGTAATTCGGGATGATGTATGGGTTAGATATAAAAACACTTTGTTTGGCACTATTAATCATTGAAAAGTATACTTGTTCCATTGTGTCGAAATCATCGTCTGGACCACTAGGTACTATTTGCACATAACTGTCCTCTACAGTTCCCTTCAAATTTTGTTGAGGCCCGGCAACAGCTACCTTGTCTCCTGAAGCTAAGTGCCAATCCGCCATAAATACTGTATCAAGCAGAAAAGCCGCTTCGCCATCTATTCTTAAGTGAGTATCCCTCCAATTTCCTTCAACATCTTCGCCCCGAAGATATTTATCGGAAATATTAATCCCTCCGGTAAATCCGATTTCCCCATCAACACTAATTATTTTTCTATGATTTCTATAGTTGAGTGAAGATAAAAACCTTCCAAATCTAAAGGGTAAGAATTGGTAAACCTCAACCCCCCCCTTTTTCAAGGCCTTTATATAGCTTTTGCTTAAAGAATAGCTTCCAATGCCATCATATAAAAGTCGAATCTTTACACCTTCTTGAATCTTAGTCCTGAAAACATCCAACAACCTACTGGCCAATTGGCCTTCCTCAAAAATATAGTACTGAAAATGGATGTGTTCCTTTGCATTTTCCAAGGCAGAAAATATAGATTCAAATGTTTCTTGCCCATTAGTAAGAATTGTAATTCTATTCCGTTGAGTTAAAGGATACTTGCTTGTCCTATTGATTAATTCTATGGTTTTATCCACAATATCAGGATGATCAGTGTCCTTTAGAGTGTATTTAAAATCCGCCTTTTTAAGGAAATCATCTTGTAGTGGAAACAACTTGTTCTTTCTACGATTTCTTCCCAAGAGAAGATAAAGTAGGATTCCACCAACGGGTATGGTAAATATTGCCAGGAGCCATGCTAAGGTTTTAGTGGGTCTGACCCCATTCATCAAGATACCTATCACTAGCACGAGGGAGATGAAAATATAAACAATGATTAGAATTGCCAGTACCATAAAAATAAAGGAAAGTTCTCCCAAATATAAGGTCCCCCGATTATCACTCATCTGATATATGTCATTAAACCTTAGTCTTAGGAAAAACTAGAAGATCAAAACAATGGTAGTCGTGATTTGTGATAAAAGAAGTTGAAATAAAGCGTATGAATCTATATAATCGAACCTCTAAAGCTGAGAAAAAAAATAAATTTGAGAAAAAATCCAAAAAGCTATGGAGAATTATAATGTGGTTGATATATTTCTGCTTCTTGGAATAGCACAAGGTCTCTTTTTAAGTTTTTCCCTTCTCATCATTCAAAAAAGAAATGCGGCGGCAAACAAAGTTTTGGCACTACAGTTATTGCTAAGCTGCTTTGTTCTATTAACTCGAATGATGATTCATAAGGCCAATGAAGCATGGATAATACAAAGATTGGCTCCATTGGAATCGCTAATTTTTGCTCTTGGACCTTTGGGTTACATTTATTTAAGGCGTCTTTTGGAAAAAGGAAAAGTAACCTTTGCGCTAAACCTATTTCATTATATCCCTGCTTTAATTTATCTGACTTTCTTAATCCATTTAAACACCTATACGAATCAAGAGTTTGGTCAGAAGTTAATGTCTGGCGATTTTAATTACTTTTTTTTAATAGCAGAATTGGTGGCCATAGTATTTAATCTATACTATTGGTTTTTAAGCCTTCGTTTTGTTCAAAAGCTTCAAAAAGAAGAAAAAGAGCAACTCTCTTTTACTCAATCCACGCTCCCGTATGCCATTGTCCTATTAACAGCCTCTGGTATAATTTTAACCGCTTGGGGGTTTAGCTTCCTAAACATGTATGTTTTAAAAATTAGGGTTCCGGTTATTACCTATAATATGGTATGGATTGCAATTCCTGTGCTAATTTACATTGTCGGATTTTTTGCTGTTAGACAGCCAGAAATATTTAGGCTGGTAATTGAAAAACCAAAAACCAACTTGAGAAGGTTGATGGATGAAAAAAGCATTGATGATTTAAAACAGAGACTGCACAAACTCATGAATGACGAAAAACTTTATCTGGACAATGAACTGACATTGGCATATCTTTCAAAAGAGTTAAACACATCAACAAATAATCTATCATGGCTACTGAATTCCATATATGAGACCAATTTCTATGATTTTATCAATGAATATAGAATCAGAGAGTTCATTTTTAAGTTGGAGCAAGACGAGCACAAGATAAAAACCCTTCTTTCCCTGTCCATGGAAGTGGGCTTTAATTCAAAATCCACATTTAACAAAGCCTTCAAGTCCCTTCTGAAAGAAACACCCAGCAGTTACATTAAGAGATTGGCCGGTTAATCCAATTGTTCGAAGATATATACACGGTCGATTGCCAGACGGGTTCTACTTAAGATTGTTATCTAAACCTTTAAATAACAATTTTATGAAAACAGTCTTTAATCTTAAAAAGTATGTTACATACTCTTTAATACTAGCTTTGAGCGTCTTTCCCATATACTCCTGTTCATCAGATTCTGATGAACCACCCGTAGAGCCAGATGGGAGTGAGAATCCAGATCCCGTCCCTCCAGAAGAAATTAAGGTGCAAACACTGGCATCGAATTTTGGGGCAACTGATGGGCTTTCTATAGATGCTAATGGAATTGTTTATGGTAGTAATTTTAACCAATTCATGGGTACGCAAGTCGTGAGCTTCAATCCAGAATCTGCATCTGTCGAAGTAGCAGTTGATAACCTTGTAGCACCTTTAGGAAATGTTGTTGACAGTTCTGGAAATATATTTGTTGTGCATAATGTACGACCTATTGAACCTGGGTCCAATCAAACCATTGGAGATGTTATCAGAATCGATTCTGAAAACAATAGAACAACCCTAGCCACATTACCCGGTTTTCCTGCAGGCATTACACTGGACGAAGAGGGTAACGTTTATGTTTCCAATTTTTCTTTCCCAGGGATACATAAGATAGATACGGATGGAGAAGTAAGCGTATATGTTCAAGATGCCCTACTTGCCGGAGGGGTAGGCATAGCTTTTGATAGCTCGGGAGATTTATTTGTAGGGAATTTTGTAACTGGTGCCATTTTGAAAATAGATATAGAAAAATCCATTGAGGTGATTACCACAATACCTACGGTAAGACAAGGTTTTGTAATTGGGTATATCACTCTTTTGGGTGATACCATTTATGCCACCGCTGTGGAGGAGCATGTAATCTACAAAGTGTCTTTAACTGGCGAGACTTCAATCTTTGCAGGTTCTGGAACACAGAGTACAACAGAAGGTAGTCTTTTAGGGGCTACTTTCGACACACCAAATGGCATTGTTGGGGATGCCAACAAAAATGTACTGTACATTACACAAACTAACGGAGCCCTTCGCCAAATTGATTTGGATTAAAAACCCATTAAACTTGGCGGTAAAATGGCACAAATAGTCTTGGGAGTTGCTTAATGACTCCCAAGTTTTTAGTATTACTTATTGACTTTGATCCCAAAACAAGAAAACCTAAAAATGGAAGTTAGGTGTTGAAACTCAACCTTAAAATTTTTGAAAAAAACGAGCCTACTTGTATGCTTTTGTCTCATAGGCCCAACTCTTTCGTTATTTGCTTTTTGTGAAGATTGGAAATTAGCTCTATCACATTTGGATACCATTTTTCATGGTATCCAAGCTCAGGTTTTCTCAACTCGGAAATAGCATCCTCTTTGGACCAGTTTTCAAAAACTACACGATATGCCGCCATTATTGCCCCAGTTCTATCTGAGCCATGCCAGCAATGAACCAGAACCGGTTTTTTAGCATCTTTTATAGCTCGTAATGCATTTACAATGTCTTTCTCTGTTAGTTCAGCAGTTTTCAGAGGAAGATGAATTAATTCCAATGCTGTCCCCCGAGCTTTCTTTACATCGTCTTTATTTCTTCGGAACGTAATTGAGGTTTTTACGCCCAAGGCCTCCAATTCTTTAAAACCCTTTTTACTTGGTTGTTCCGAACGATAAACTGAATCATTTAGTTGGTACAATCGTTTAAACCTATTGGATTGAACTTTTTCAAGACTTGTATTTTGAGCTAGGCAACAAAAACAGTGGGTGAATAGAAAGAAAAACAATAAAACCAGAAATCGTTTCTCTCTCATAGTTTCTAATAAAAATACAGAATCATACATATTACTGGTTTTTTTAGCCTTAGGCTTGAGTTTCATTTAAACGGTCTTCGGTCTTTAGTGATTTCCTAAATTCACAATTTGTAATTTTTTTAATTGTAACTATCTGTTGTTATACGGAATATAGTTTGACCATTCCCAAGGCGTATAAATATCTGCTAAAGCAATCTCCAATAATTCTTTATATATACTCTCTCCGTTATCACTGTTGGTCATAATTAACATTCCTTTACCTGTTTCAGGAAATAAAATTGAATAATGCTGAAATCCATCCCCATGACCACTTTTAGTAACTGCCCTTCCATAAGGTGTATCAAAATATAACCAGGTTAACCCACAACTCAAATTAATTCTGTCATATTTATTAGTTATAGTTTGGGCATTGGGGCCAAAATGTGCTAAAGATTTAATTCTAATTTGAGGACTGAACATTTCTTCATAAGAGGCTTTACTTAATATTTGTTCATTCAATACAGCAGTAAGAAATTTTGTATAATCCCTTGCCGTTGTTTCCATAGTACTGGCAGACCTAGGTTCATTATCAATGTCTTTGCCATAAGGTTCACCTTTGGCATTATGTCCATGGGCAAAGTCCTTTTCAAATCTTGGTTGCCATTGATAAGACGTGTTGTTCATTTGCAAAGGTTTGAAAATATGTTCTTGAGCCAATTCATCAAGACCTTTGGCTGTAATCTTTTCTAAAACAACTTGAAGAAATACTAAGCCTTCGCCACTATAGAAGTACTTCGTGCCAGGCTCAAAATTCACTCGTAATTTTCTGTCAGATTCAAAAAACCTCCAGTTATTGAATCCTGTGGTATGCGCCAGACACATTCTTGCCGTAATCTTATGGTATAAACTGTCCGTTTTTAAATCGGAATAGTTATCGTGCCAGCGGGTTTCTGGTTCGTATTCATAAATCTTTTTGGGCAAATAAGATTCAAGAGGTGTATCTAAATCAATCACCATATCTTCTGCTAATTTCATAACAAGTACACCAAATACAGCTTTGCTTAAAGAAGCCCCATAAATATTTGTGGAATCCGTAAGTGCAAGTTGTTTTGGAACATTTCTGTATCCAAATGCTTTTTGGTAGACCGGTACGTTATCATTAAATACTGAAACAGCAATCCCATGAACATTGGCATCCTCCATCAACTGATTTATCTTCCGAGTTAAAGAATCCTTTGAGATATGGGTACCATCCAGACGAGTTATTTCATCATTCCTAAGAGGTGTACAGCTAACAATCCCCAACAATGGGATTAGGAATAAAAATGCTTTAGATGTTTTTCTTGCTTTACTTTTCAAAAAGGGAATTGACAAAGGATAATAGCATTTATGTTCTTTTACCGCGTATATAATGTTTGCCATAACAATCAATACACACAATGGAATAACTGAGACAAAAAATACAAAGCCCCATTTTTCAACCGTCAATAATGCCACAAATGCTAAAACATATACTAACAAAACAGTGATATGAAAATTAATCACTTTGGCCCCATGGTTATCATATAAGGAATTATCCTCTCTTTTGTGAATCCATAAAAACAAAGGGAAAAGCACATTGCAAAAGGGAATTACAAACCCCAAGAGTGGTGTGGCGTGCATAAGTAAGAGCCATTTTTTTTGAATAGCTTCCTCTTTAGGGTTTTCCAATGGCAAAAGGTCTTCAACCTCAATCTCAAGAGCAGTTGCCAAAAGATTAATGGTTTGTAAATGTGGACTTACCTCTCCTTTCTCTATACGCTGAATGGTACGCACCGTGACTTCTGTTCTAGCTGATAGTTCTTGTTGCGTAAAACCTTTCAATTTTCTTTGATAGACTAAGTTTTTCGCTATTGATTTATTGTGCATGGAAATACATATTTGACAGGGATAAAACTATTGCTATCTATTTGAAATCTTTACGACATTTGGATGTCACCTATATGTCATTTGCTTATGTAATTTAAGTTAATCTTCTAAAAGGAGTAAATCTGCTTAGGTCAATACTGGAAAACTCCAAACAGATAGAAAATAGAAATAGGAATCAATCTGATTGAATATGTCTACACATCTAACCCCAATTTTAATTGTCAACAGTTATTGACCCTCTAACTAAAGTCAGATACTGTTTTATAAAAATAAGAGGTAGGTAACACTACTTTCTATTCAAAAATCTTTACGATTCGCTTTGTATTGCAATCTAAGAATTGGAAGGACTATCCAAAGCGTCAAAACCAAAATGGAAATCCAAAACCCCATTTGAGTGCCAAAGAATTTTCTAAACACGGCTCCAGTATAGCCTAAAAGAGCGGAAATATCAAGCTTCAAAAGGATTAAGGTTCTTGAAAGGTCTATTGGGTTGAATGCGGTGGCGACCATTGAAAAAGTATCCAAAGGATATTCTTCAAAAACAATTAGAGAGAGTAGGAAGATACCATCATAAATCACTGCCATGAACAACCATAAAAGTACCGCGTAGCCAAAACCCTTTATTTTGTTCTCATTGCTTATAGCAATATTAAATGCCAAAGCGGTGAAGATAAGAGTCAGAAACACCCCGGTAACCAATAACAATGTAAAATCAAAAATTGCATTGCTTTTTAGCAACCCATATGCAACAAAGGGAATACCCAATCCTAAGGCTAAACTAAAAGAGAGAGAACCTGCTACGCCCAAATATTGACCCAAAAAAATATGCGAACGTGTAATGGGTTGTGCCAGTAGGAGTTCAGTAAACTCTTTGGAGTTATAATAGTACATGGTCCCAAAAATGGTTCCAATTAGTGGCACAAGAACTATAATTATATTCATTAAAGTGATGACTGCTTTTGAAAGATCGTTGTTCAAAAACAATAGCATAAAACCAAGAGCGAGATAAAAGAGAAAATAGATATAACTCCATCGGCTCCGAATCAAATCATAGAAACTATACTTTAAAACCTTACCCATTTATTTCTTTTTGGTCAATGCTGCAACAGCATGTTCTACATTGGTTTGTTGGGTCTTTTCCATTAATTCGGTCAGGGTACCTTTGAAGTAAATATTTCCTTCCAAAAGGTAAATGACCTCATCGGCCACTTCTTCCACAAATTGCATCACGTGTGAGGTGATGAGCAAAGTCTTTCCTTTCTCTTTTTCCTTTTTAATCAACGCCTTGAGTTGTATAAGTGCATTGGGGTCCAATCCTGTATTGGGTTCGTCCAAGATGAGTAGCTGACTTTCAAACATAAAAGCAATCACTAAATTGACTTTCTGTTTGGTACCTCCTGAAAGATTGGCCAATTTCTTGTCCAAATGAGGCTGAAGGGCAAAAATCTCAATCAGTTCTTCGGCTTCACCTTCATCATTTCGAAGGTCCTTTATCATTGCCATAAGCTCCTCAACCTTTAGGTTGCCTGGGAAGTTGGCTATTTGAGGAAGGTAATCAATTTGTTTTCGATATTTCCAACCTTTCTTTATGGATTCACCCAACACCTCAATGGACCCCTTATCTGGAATCACCATGCCCAGAATACTTTTGATCAAAGTAGTCTTTCCCGATCCGTTTGGGCCAAGAATTGCATAGATTTTACCTGGGTCTATGTTAAGGTCAATACCTTTTAAGACATTGTTTTTTCCAAATTTTTTATGTAAACCAGCTATTTGTATCACAGGCGTTTTTTCATCAAGGGTTTAGCATCCTTTAAATTGTCTGGTGTAAAAACTGGGGATACTTTTTCAGAAAAATTGATAATATCCATAAAGAGGGAGCGTAGCAAAATGATAGTTTCTGGTGTTCTGTTGGCAATGTAGGAAAACAGTTTTACGGGTCTGTAGGGAACGTCTCCAATGCCATCTTTGTCCAAGTCGTATCCAGTATAGTTGCTCCAATAGTTGGAACGAAATTCATTGTCGTTCAATCTACTGTTATAGGAAACATCAAAGGAGTTGTGCAAAAAATTATTGCCCATGAATGAATTGGTGTAACAGGCACCGATAACTCGAATGGCCCATCCGTTCTTTACAAAGTCATTATTTTGATATGTAATCCGGTTAGACCCCTCAATGCTAATGGCAACGGTATTTTCCTCGAAAGTATTGTTGCGTATTTTAGCATCATTAATCTCCTTTAACAATAAGCCGTAGGCCGAGGTACCCCAATTTTTCTTGAAGGTATTGTTAACCATATCAATGTTTCGAGAAAACATTACGGCAACACCAGCCCCATTTCCCTCAAATGTATTCTCCGTATACACATCGTTATCTGAGAACATAAAGTGCAGGCCATATCGAAGGTTTTTTGTGCTGGTATTCTTAGTGATGGTAATATTATCCGAAAACTCCAAATAAATCCCATCGCGAGTACCTTGAACATGGTTATGGCTAACATTCACAAAGTGAGAGTACCATAGCTGGATACCATTACCAGAATTGTATTCGTCTTTGGCATTACCGATAATCTTATTATGATATACCGTACCATGTGACGACTTTTCTAGATAAATACCAAAGAACAGTTTTTCAAGCACAACATTTTGAATGGTGAAATTTTCACTTTTGGTTACTCTGATAGCTGCAAAATCGGTAGTGTAACTAACCCCTACGTTAATAATAAAAAGTCCATCAATGGTAACATTATCTGAAATGATTTTTAGTATCTCTCCTTTTTTCTGACCATCAATAATGGGATAGTTTTCGCCTTTTAGGGTTAAGGGCTTGTCCACATGAATGTTATACTCGTAATAGGTTCCCTTTTTTACCAGAACTGTATCATATTCCTTGGCGACCGTTATACCTTCCTGAATCGATTTTATAGTGCATGATGAGCATACCATAACGGTATCAGCAATCGCCTCGCCAGAAAATAAAACGAATAGGAATGTTAGGAATACTAAGTTTCGTACCATCAACGAATGATAAGAAATTTGGAATCTTCCGTTGCTTCCACCCAATGTTCAGTATGTTTCGGAAAACTGAACTCCTGCTGCTCCCTTAGATTGACAGGGTTATTTTCAATGTAGAAAACAATTTGTCCTTGTAACATAATGAGGTGGGCATCTTCATTGGATTCGTGAGGTGGAAAAACGGCATTTTTCGCCAAACTAATACTTAACACCTCAAATTTTGGATTTTTCACTAATTGTGTGATTTGTAACCCATCAAAAGCTTGATTGGCTATTGTGTTGTCAATGTTTATGGTATACATGATTATGACTTATATCTGGGTTCTTTTCAAATCGTACTCGTAATTCTTCCCATGTGAATAACTCTCCATGATGTTCTGCCAAAGCAGTTTGCGCCTCTCCTACAGTTTGAAAAGCCGTCAAATAGGCTCCCATAGGGCTCGGAATGCCCTCACTAATCAAGAATGTACAATTTTGAACTTCTGTCAAGACTTCAGGTTGATGGTACGTATTGGTTAAAAGTAGACCTATTTCTTGCACTTCAACTTCACTGAGGTAATTAATCATGCATTCCAAGGCATCAAAATTGAAAACTTTCCCCTTGGCCGTAACCAATTGTGCAGCATGTTGCTTGTCAACCACTGTCATACTACAAAAATTACATGAGGTTTCTCCATAAACTATAGGTTCAGGAGCGACCTTGCAAGATAAGATTAAAATCAACAAAAGATAGGCGCTACTTTTCTTCATTATTTTCTAGTTAGTTGCCAATTTACCTTTGGTCATAGATTGCACTTTTTTACTTCGGCTTCGCATTCCGATATAGCCAGCTAAAAAGGTTAAAACCATCCCTACGAACATGAGGTATGCCCCTAGTCTCGGGTATGAATATGCATCAAAATTCAACATTTTCTGATGCCCTAAAAGAGGTGGCTTATAGCTCATTGGGGTGCCATCTGGGTTTTGCAGTTTCATAATAGCCTTAGGGTCTAAATTGGTTCCGTAGTCTACCATCCAGGCATTAAAGTCATACATACCCAATACGCCTAAAATTGACATCAGAACAAACCACCCGAAAAACCATTCGTAACCTAGTTTGTTGAAATACCCTAAAAGACCAATCAAAATACCTAATGCCGCCATTGAACCGATAACTATTGGAAAAACTGAAAACTCCCACATATCTTCGGGTTTGGGCAGGGTTTTCATCCCGATATAATGGTTTAATCCATCTATATTTTGAATGTCAAATTCACTCTGTCCTTGAAGTCCATCTATATGAATGTTCAGTCCCAAAGGTTCTGGATATTGTGGAGCTCCTAATTCTATATTCCAAAGAGGAAAAACAAACAACCCTAATAAGAACAGCGGTCCAATACCCATTAAAAAACTTGCCTTTTTCATATCTCTTAATCTAGCGTTATGACCTATTTTTTGTAAAAAGCGGGTCGGTCTAGACCGACCCGCATGTTTATTGTAGAGGTTGTTATTCTCCCAATGACCAGGACAATTCAATATTTGAATTGGCTGGCGATACCCGCACATACCCTTGCATTTCTTGGTGCAGTGCGGAACAGAAATCAGTACAGTAAAATGGCCATACTCCTACTTGTTTGGGCTCCCAAATCGAGGTTTTAGTTTGCCCGGGCATAACCAATAACTCTGAGGTGTTTTGACCAATAATGGAGAAACCATGGGGTACATCAAAGTCTTGTTCGTGGTTTGTGATATGGAAATATACCTTATCCCCTACCTTGACTCCTTCAATATTATCCGGAGTAAAGTGACTACGAATCGTACTCATATAAATATGAACTTCATTACCGTTACGTTCAACCTTAGCTTCTGAAGGATTATTGATGCCATAAGGATGCTTGTTTTCATCCAGACGATAGATTTTCTTTGACTTTGGAGCCAAAAGTTCCGCAGGGCATCCAGCGGCATAATGGGGTTCTCCATGGGTTGGAAAATCATATATCAACTCCATCTTTTCTCCTGAGATATCATAAATCTGTGCAGAGTGTTCCATTTCGGGGCCTGTGGGTAGATAACGGTCCTTAGTGATTTTATTCATCGCCACAACATATTTACCAAAAGGCTTACGTGAGTTTCCACCGGGAATCATCAAGTGACCTACGGAATAGAACGTAGGTTTTCTGTCCACTACATCCCATGTTCCCAAACGCCATTTAACTACTTCTGATGAAATGAAGAAGGTTGTATAGGCATTGCCGCTGGCATCAAACTCTGTGTGTAGGGGCCCTAAACCGCCACTTTTTACAATACCCGCCATTACATCGTCAAAACTCAGGATAGGAATACCATAAGCCTCCCCGTCAAACTTTTCTGCTTCAATAGCAGCCAACATTTTGGTGAAGGAGTGAACGGTAAGGTCTGCTGAAAGTTTACCAGAGCCAATAATATATTCCCCACTTGGGTCTACATCACAACCATGCGGTGATTTAGGTGTTGGTAAGAAATAGATAGCACCTGGCACTTCGTTAGGGTCAACGGTCAAAACTTCTTTCTTCATTGTTGATGTTCCAGTATGTGTCTCATGGCTATACACGTTGTGAGCGTAATTGGCTGGCATTTTTGTGCCACCACCATTATCTACATATTCTTCAATTTTCTTCCAGTTAATTGCAGCTATGAAGTCCTTGTCATTTTGAGAAGAGTTCACTTCCATTAAAGAGTTTGCCTCCTCCGTATTATAAGTACTGAAGAAATGCCACCCATGTGATTTACCACGCCCTGGATGGGAAAGGTCATAATTGAACCCAGGCATCAATACCTGAAATTTTATATCCAACCGACCTGTCTCAGGTGCTACGCTTATAAAGCTTAACGCACCTTTAAAGTTGCCTTTATATTCATTAATGGGCATATCCCGTTGCGGAACAGGGACAGAAAATCGTGTACCCGCTATTACATATTCCGTGTTCTCTGTAATGAATGAAGAACTATGGTTACCAGCACTATTGGGAATTTCAATGATTTCCTCAGTTTCAAATGTCTCAAGACTGATCCGTGCTATCCTTGGAGTGTTGTTGCCGTTTATAAAAATCCATCGCCCGTCTAATTCCCCATTCGTCTGAGAGATATCCGGATGGTGGCTATCATCCCATGGAACAAAACCAAAAGAGGTATTTAACATGGGTTTCGTTTCTTCTGAATACCCATAACCCGAAGTAGGGAATTGGGAAAATACAGGGATTTCCTTAAACATACGACCAGAAGGGAGGCCATAAACTGTTAAGTTTCCGCTATACCCTCCTGAAAGAAAGGCATAAAATTCATCTTGCTCACCTGGTGCCACATACACTTTCTCTGCAGCGGATGAAGCCAGTGCACCATTGGTATTGGTTCCAGCGGCCTGATTACATCCTATATACAGTAGTGTTGCCGCCAAAAGACCGCCAATTACGTAATAGATTTTTTTCATCTTTTCTTATTATTTATTGATATACAGCTATTTATTCTTCAGACGGAGGTAAGATGACTTTATCAACAACATGCACAATACCGTTTCCAGCAGTCACACTACCAATGATTTTGGCTCCTCCCACGTATACATCATCTCCTTTTACTTCAACCATGGCATCTTGACCATTGGCTTGTCCTACCTTTTTGAACTTTTTCAAAAAGTCTTTGGAATAATTACCGGGGGTTACATGATACTTTAAGATATTGGCCAAAGCATCCTTATTTTCTGGTTTCAACAAGTTCTCTACAGTACCTTCGGGAAGGGCATTAAAAGCCTCATTGGTGGGAGCAAAAACCATTAGCGGTCCTGCATTTACCAAAGCATTTTCAAGGTGAGCAGCTTGTACTGCAGCTACCAAAGTAGTATGGTCAGGGGAGTTAATAGCAACTGCCAATACGGTTGAGCCCACATCACCGTCAATAAAGGCTTGACCTTGTTTTTTATTGACTTCGGTATCGTTGGTCACTTCAGTTGAAGAAGTAGCTTCCGTTTTGGTCTTGGTATTGCAGCCCATGAACAAAAAAAGAAAGAGCAGTGGCAATACCCAAGTTTTTAGTTGGACATTCGTTTTCATATATATTGGTTTAAAGTGTTCTAAAAAATTCCAGCAGCGAACGTGTCTGTTCCACAGTTAAGTTCTGATTGGACATGGCCGCACCATTGAACTCTACCAATAAATCCTTGGCACATTGGTCTTCCTCTGTCATTAACTTGGGGTCCAAAATCATATTCATGACCCATTCTGGACTTCGTCTCTCCAGTATTCCTTGCATTTTTGGACCAATAAAACGTTTGTTTTCTCTGTGACAAGCGGTGCAATTGGTTTTAAACAATTCGCCACCTGCAGTTGCCATCTCTTGATTTATTTCTGGGTCCAAGACAATCTCTTTGATTTGTCCCACTCCTTTGTTATCAAGGGTGATTCGCTGAGAGGCAGGTACTTGACTGGTTTCAGATGCTTCTTGCTCAACCTTTTCCGAAGACTTTTTACGGTCAACAGTAAAACTTTCGTCTTTTTTTTCAGTTTTTCCCCCACATCCTATCATTAGAAGAGCGAGTACGAACACAGAAATTGCAAATTTGATTTTCATGGACTTGTTTTTTTAACAATTGTCCAAAAGTAAGCTCGATTAATTGTGGAAAACATGATTATTGTCATATAAAGGATAAAAATGTCTTTTAATCTTTAACTTTCAAGAAAAATAATTTGCTATGTTTTCAAACTCGTCCAAATATGCTATCAAAGGGGTGCTATATTTAGCCGTAAATGCCAGAGAAAACCGTAAGGTTTTAGCAAAAGACATTGCCAAACCCATCAACGTTCCACCACATTACATTGCCAAACTGTTGCAAGAATTAAAGAGACATGGTATTGTTTCCTCAGTTAAAGGACCGCATGGAGGTTTTTATTTGAATGAAGAGAATATGAAAACCCAGTTGATGAAGATTGTGGATGTAATTGATGGAGAGCAAAAACTCCGTTCTTGCATGTTGAGCATTCGGGAGTGTGATAATGAAAACCCTTGCCCGCTTCATCATTTAGTAGGAGAAACTAAAACCGATTTTATAAAGAATTTAGAAAACACCACTATCTCTGATTTGGTCGCCAATATTAAAGAGGGTAAGTCAATTCTTCCTCTTTAGAAAAAAAGAAGACCACTCTAAACGAGCAGTCTTCTTTCCTAAGTCATCTTTTAAAAGAATTAGAATTCCATTTCGAAGAACAAGCTACTAGCTTCATTTACTTCGGTCACGTCCTCACCTTTAAGTACTTCTCCAACCGTATTTTTTACTTTAAGGTTGATTTTCCAATAACCGGTCATGGTCAACGATAATTTTCCCTTACACATGGCATTGGAAGCATCAAAAACTAAATGCTCATTGTTCGGTGAACTATGATTGCCCATTCCAGGCATGCGAGGGTCAATTTCTATACTGTATCCTTCCACTACTGGAAAGGTCATCATGTTTTCCATTTTGAAGAGCATGGCCGAGAAGTCATTGACCTTAACATCTGGTGTCATCGGCATCATGGCCAGCACATATCGTGTTTCATCCGACCCTGTAAAAACATTAACTCTCTTCTTGCCATCAGCAGGGGCTTTTACCTCAATACGCTCTGCAAGATTATAAGTCTGTCCATCAATACCATATTCAAGGTTCAACTCCCAATATTCAGTGGCATTACCCGGCATTTGAAAAATACTGAAGCCTTTATAGACTGAAGCTTCATTAGTTTTTAAAATGGTCGATTTTGGACAGGAGTGCGACATCATTTCCATATGCATCACAGGGTTTATTGATAGCGTAGCATTGGAGACATAACTGTCCGTTTCATTATCCTTTATTCTAAAAAAGAGTTCGTTATAGCCAGTGGTATATTGGTTTTGGTCAGAATAGACCTCCAAGGTGTGACCATTGACATTAAAACTTGACAATAGATTGAATTCGGCCAATGGATTTTCATCAACCACAATTGGATCATCGGTGTTATCTGAGCAAGCTGTAAACAATACAGTGATAAAAAGTGTCAGGGTATAAAATTTAATTATGTTCATATTTTAATATTTGAAAAGTTGTTATTGTCTTAATTGATATTGTAGGTCAAGGTGGCATAAATGTTTCGTCCCATTCGAGGTATGTTGGCCCAATCGGTAAAAGTGGAATACCAAGTGTCAAAAAGGTTTTCGACACCTATTTTGGTATACAAAAAATTTTGATTTCCCAGCTTAAAGGTCTTACCCATGTTTACTGAAAAAACCGTGTAGGCGGCTGTTCTGTCTTCACCAAATTCAGGGTTGAAATTGACCTGATTCTCCCGCACCCGAAAGCCGAAACGCCGCCGTGAAGCTTTTCTTTGCATATTCTAATGAAGCACTATAAGCCAAAGGACTAATAAAAGGCAGGTTTCTACCATCGTTATCAAAGCCTCTATGATAACCAACAACTGCATTACAGATTAAATTGGAGGAAACATTCCATTTAGACTCAAGAGTAGCATTGTACTGCGTGGCATACTCCAAATTTGTATACGTTTTTACACCTGCAGCCCCAATGGTCATGGTACTTAGCCCTTGAGTTATTTCGCCAATTATAAAATTGGGCATATGAAAATAGTTTCCGTTTAAAGAGACATTGACCTTGTTACTCTCCCAAGATAGCTTTCCATTGATTTCATAGGATTGCTCATTTTTCAGGTTAGGGTCGCCAATGTAATCATGGTTGTCAAAGCTGTTGAATAAGTAAAAACCAAATCCTTCGGAAACAGAGGGTGCCCTTTCTCCAAATGAAACTCCCGAGGAAACCTCAAAATCCCCTAATTTCCTATAATACCGTGCAGATATACTTTTGAGAAACCGTGTCTGAGATGCTTCTAGATCTGGGTAAAAAATTCGGAGGCTGTTCAAACCAAATTCATCAGCTACCCGGAAGCCTTGATAGGTAATCCTTGCGCCCAAATTCAGTTGACCCTCTTTTAGTTCGAACTCATCCTCTAAGTAAATCCCAGTATTCAGAGTTCTAACATCCGGCCAAGTCAACATAAACATAGGTATCTGATTTGGGTCATTAGGATACATGGTCATTTCTGCCAAGGAGCGATTGTAAAACCCATCCCATTTCAGTTGAACGCTATGCTTCCCCGCCTCTAGCTGAGCTTGATTAATAAAACCGTACGTATCGCTCCAACCCGGCATGTCCATACGGATGGGGACATCAGGTCTTTGCGAATCGTCCATGATGTGGGTAATGGTATTGAAATAGAGTTTGCTTTTAAAATCATCCAATCCCATAAAGCCCTGATTTTTATATTCGGCCGAACCAATAATACCCCTTGCTAAAGAAACATCCATGGGCAGTGCTGGGTAGCCCACATTCCTTGCCTCATCGTAGATGAAAGATGCCTCAATAGATTCTTCCTCGTCTAGTTGTATGCCGCCATTAACCGAAAGATTGTATTTCTCAAATTGCGAAAAGGCAACTTCTTCTCCTCCACCTGCTGTGTAGTTTTCAGCTTTTCTATAAATAACATCAGCATCTACATAGCTACTTTCATTAGAGTAATTGATTTCCGAACCTAAAATGCGTTGCATATTATTTGCTTCAAAGCCTGATTCAAAACTGGTTCGCCATCCTCGACTTTCAAAACCTGATTTATCCAATTGCAGGTCTATTCCACCACCTATGGTTGAGCCTAATTCAGCTCCTTCTTGTCCAGAGGTCACCTTAGCGTAATGAAGGTTAGAGACATCTACATATGAAGTGATGGGGTCCATTTTATCTGTACAAGCAGAAAAAATCCGCATACCATCGATGGTCACGGTCAATCGTTCGCTAGTCATAGAATTGATCATTGGCTCCCAGGCGTAAGCACCGCGTTTCATCATATTGACCTTATGACTCTTTTCAAGATAATCATCAATAGAAGCTAGGGGCTTGGCTTGCTTTTGATAATCTTCGGGCATACGTGACTTGATTAGGATTACCTCATCCAAGTGAACAGTAAGAATACTATCTGTAGCAAATGGATTTTCAGTTTGACCAAAGACATTGGTAAAGGTGAACACCATAAGGATAAGTGCACTCCAGATAACTGAAACTTTCTCGTTTTGATGTCCTTTAGTTACCTGTTCAGGTAGGCAACCTTTATGAAATTTCATTGTAATGTGGTTTAAGTTGTGATACCAAAAGATGATGGAACTTCTCATGGATGCCCACTATCAGATACTTACGGTTTTCTTAAACCCATGTTTTAGGAGGCGGTGTAGGTTGGTTAATGAATGGAGGTGTATTCATTTGGTCATAGTATGGCCAAAGTGTTATGTTATACTCTATATCTACTAGGGTGGGTTGTAAATCGCTTTGAGGAACATAATATACCAATTGAATCAACTCGTTGTTCTGTTGGTGATTTTCAAAAGGGTTGTCTTCTTGTTGTCTGTTTTCTTCGGCCAATAATTTGAACAGGTAACATTTACCATTGCACTGAAGCTGTGGTTGTTCCCTATTCTCACAAAGATTAGTGACAATGTAATTGTAATTGATGATATACTCCGCAATGGGCCATAACGGCTTCACTAACATAATGAAGATGAATGGTATGACCAACAATTGTTTCATACTTCAAAAGTAGTGGGTGTACTGGAGGGAAAACCTGATTTTTGTCATAAAAGGACAAAAATGTCTTTTTAAGAATGGGCTAGTTGGCTTATAGCATTAAGAAATGTATTGAATTTATGACATTAACATCGGTATAACAACTATTGAAATGTCTTAACATTTTTGATTCAATGCCTGTAGGAGCCCATTGAAAGATGTGGTATTGTTAATGGAGATGATACCTTGCAAAAAAGTAGCCCCGGCAAGAATCGAACTTGCATCTAAAGTTTAGGAAACTTCTATTCTATCCATTGAACTACGGGGCCAACTTAAAATGTGGATTGCAAATTTAATTTTTTTGGAAAGGCTTGCAATACATTCCGGAGACTATGTCATGTTCCCTTTTCCTCTTCGATCAATAGTTTTTGTAAGTGATTTCGAGAAAGGGGTTTATCAAAATACCCCGCTATATATGCGTTTTCCTTGGCGATGGCTCTATCTTTGGCATTGGTGAAGGCAGATAGAACATAAACCTTGGGCAATTTAACCCCAGTATAGGTTTGCTTAAGCACATCTAGAAAGCTCCAACCGTCCATTTCCTTCATTACCAAGTCCAAAAAAATAACATCCGGAAGCTGTTTTCTTTCCTCAAAAAACCTCTCGCAAAACATAAGACCTTCTTCACCACTCTCACATGTGTTAATATCCACATCTGAAAAAAACTGTTGGACACAATACCTGGTGGCAAATTGTGAAACAAGATCGTCATCGATTATACAAATTGAAAGAGACATTGGGCTTTACAGAATAAACCCCAAAGCTATATTCTTCTCCATGATATACAAGGAAAACTCGTCATTTTGTAGTAAAATCAGACAAATTTCCTAATGGGGAAGTTTGTTTCTTAAAATTCCATAGACATAAGTTCCGGCCAACGCAGCGATTAAGACAAGGAAAATTGACCAATACCCGGCTCCAATCAAAGTATACATAGGTCCAGGGCAAGCGCCTGCCAGAGCCCATCCCAATCCAAAGAGTATACCGCCAAACATATACCTTTTGAAGCTTGGGTCTTTCGGAGAAAATGTAATCGTTTCCCCAAAAAATGACTTCACCCTAAATCTCCTAATTAGTTGGTTTTGCAAAATCCCCAAGCCCAATGCCGAACCCATAATCCCATACATATGAAACGATTGGAATTGGAACATTTCAAAAATTCTGAACCAAGAAGCCGCTTCGGACTTAAAAAGTACAATTCCAAAGAAAATACCAATCAACAAATACGCTACTGTTTTCATATTAAAAAAGAATTGGGAATAAAACATGTACCATTAACAAACCACCAATGAAAAAGCCAATGACCGCAATTAGGGAAGGTAATTGTAAATTACTTAATCCAGATATAGCATGCCCTGATGTGCACCCACCTGCATAACGAGCACCAAAGCCTACAAAAAAGCCACCAACTATCAAGAACAAAAGCATTTTTAGGTCTGAAAAAACCGCATTGCCGAAGAGTTCAGCTGGCAAATACTCTTTTCCCGCTCCATTAAAACCAAAATCTTTCAATTTAGTGATTGTACTGTCACTTATAGCAACTGCATCACCATCCGAAAGAAAGAAATGGCCAATAAAACCACCAATAACCACACCTACGACCACCAACAGATTCCATCTTTGTGCCTTCCAATCAAACTTGAAGAATTCTGCATGTTTATCCGCACCACATAAGGTACACATTGTCCTTAGATTAGACGACATCCCAAAACGCTTTCCCATCATGGTAAGCAGGAAGAGCACAAAAGCAATCAATGGCCCAGAAACATACCAAGGCCACGGCTGTAAAATCCAATTCATTTGATATTTTTAAATTAAAAAGGGAAAATCAATTGATTTTCCATATTGTCAATAACAATAAAGGTTTTTTGTAGGTTGCATCAAACTTTTTGGAGGTCCAAGTGGTTAGGATTCTTTAGATTCTCCATTTTTACCACTATTCATCAATGCAAGCACGCCACCGACAAGTACAATGACAACAACGGCGAAAACACCGATCATCCAAATACCATTTTCCCAAGAAACAAGCGGAATTGTGTGAAGTAATTTCATTTTTTCAATTTTATGAAAATCAAATTTAACCGACATGTTTTATAAAAAACATGATATTTCTCAGACAACCATTCCTGATAGCATACACCTCATTCGTTTATGTTCAAGACATATTTGAACAACCTATCATTACCTATTTTTTATTCTACAAGAGTTGATTCCAAAAAGGGTATACAAAGGGCAAAAACTGATAAATGAAGTAAGTACAAAAATAACACCCAACACCAAGAGCACGTAAGCAAAAATTCCACTAATGGTTCCTGTAAAGTACAATACCGCAATGATTGCGGCTACAACAAAACGGACTGTACGGTCCAATCCTCCCATATTCTTTTTCATAACACGAATTATTTAAACAGATTTATGACAAGTGCTATCAAAACCGCTATCCCTGAACAAATTAAACAGATAATCACCAGTTTCTGCCACACTTTTAGTTTCATATTCAAAACTACACCTACCAAAGGGAGGTTTTGGTAACCGATGTTACACTTGAAGCATTAATTTTGAATTATATTGAATCCCTAAACCAATCCATTAGCATGGAGCATTACTTGGAAGCACTGTTGCAAGGCTTTATGGGTACTTTAAGTTGGACCTGGAAATCCATCCTTTTCCAAGTGCCTTGGTCTTCCAATTATTTTTGGGGACTAATTCTGATTTCACTTGCGGTTTGGCTACTGGAAATTCTATTTCCTTGGCGCAAGGACCAATCCATCTTTAGAAAAGACTTTTGGTTGGATGCCTTCTATATGTTCTTTAACTTTTTCATTTTCGCCATAGTCATTAGCGGTATTTATAAGATGCTTGAGGTTCTTTTTGCACAAGTAGGCATTACCGCCAAAAGCTTTGCCTTAATTGACACTTCTTCTTTACCAACTTGGGCGCAGCTAGTTATATTTTTTATTCTCTTGGATTTTGTTCAATGGTTTACACATATCTGCCTCCATAAGTTTCCTGTACTTTGGCAATTCCATAAAATTCACCACAGCGTAAAAGAAATGGGGTTTGCGGCGCACCTTCGCTATCATTGGATGGAAAATCTTTTGTATAAACCCCTCAAAACTTTTGGTGTAATGCTTTTAGGAGGGTTTGAGCCAGAACAGGCATACATTGTTCACTTTGTAGCTATAGCCATTGGCCACTTGAACCATGCCAATATAAAGTTGACCTATGGTCCTCTGAAATATATTCTCAACAACCCGGTAATGCACTTATACCATCACTCTTATACTCTTCCCAAAGGGAAGTTTGGTGTAAACTTCGGTATTAGTATGAGTCTGTGGGATTATATTTTTGGGACTCATCATATTCCTGAGGATAGCGGAACAATACCATTGGGATTTCCTGGCGAAGAAACCGTTCCTAAAAACTTTTGGGGCCAGTTAGTTTATGGATTCCGAAAAAAGTGAAATGGTCATTACATACTTTTTAATTCGTTTTCTAAAGATTGGGCCTGTACCACACCAGATTGTCTCCAAACTGGTTTTCCCTCTTTAAAAATGATAAGTGTAGGAACTCCCCGTACTTGATATTGAGCAGCCAGCTTTGGGTTCTTATCTACATCAATCTTTACAATTTTGGCCCTATCCCCTATTTTGGATTTAACATCCTCCAATATTGGACCCATCATCTTACAAGGTCCACACCATTCCGCAAAAAAGTCAACTAGAACTGGTCTCTTGTCCGAAATAATATCGTTAAACTTTGCCATACTCAATCTTTGTTTTCTTTCCAATCTTCATATCCTCCTGAATAGTCGAAAACTGTGGAGAAACCTTCCTTTTTTAACAATTCAGCCGCTTTTTTGCTCCTAACCCCGCTTTTACAATACAAATAAACGGGTGTTTCCTTACTTAAGGATTGTATTTGTTCCAAGAACTTTTTTTTATCCTTAACGTTGAAGTTAACGGCGTCATCAATATGTCCGTCTTCGTATTCCTTTGGAGTCCGAACATCAACCAATTGAACATCTTTTCCCAAGACCTTGTCAACCATTTGTTGATGGTCAATTTGCACAACCTTCTTATCAGAATCAGAATTGCAGGATAGACAAAGGGTGAATGCTATCAATGAAATACGAAGACCTTTCATTTGTGCTATGGTTAAATTTTAATTGGACTTGCTCTGACAGGCAAAATCCGTTGTGGGAATATTGGTTTTAGCAATAGCCCCGAATCCACCTGCTATGTCGATAAGGTTATGTATTCCTCTACTTTTAAGAATGGAGGCTGCAATCATGCTTCGATATCCTCCGGCGCAATGGATATAAAAATTTCCTTCGGATGGATATTCGGCCAGATGATCATTTAAAAAATCCAAAGGGGTCAGCTTGGCATCCGCCACATGTTGGGCATTGAATTCAGGTTCTTTTCGTACGTCGAACACCAAAGAATCTTTATCAAATTCATTGGCAAATGTTGAAGCATCAATACTTTTTACCGTGTCCACTTCAAAACCAGCCTTGGTCCATGCTTCAATTCCTCCTTTTAAATATCCAATGGTTCCATCAAACCCAACACGAGACAATCGCGTAATGGTTTCTTCCTCTTTTCCTTCTGGGGCTATCAGAAGAATAGGTTGTTTCACATCTGCTATCAAAGCGCCCACCCAAGGGGCAAAACTTCCATTCAGACCAATAAAGATGGAACGAGGAATATGCGCTTTGGCGAAATCATCTTGGTGTCTTACATCTAGAACTACCGCTCCTGTTTCGTTGGCGGCCACTTCAAAAGCTTCAGGGCTCAAAGCTACTGTTCCCCTTTCCAATACCTCATCTATATCATCATACCCTTCTTTGTTCATTTTCACGTTCAACGGAAAATATTGAGGTGGTGGCAGAAGACCATCCGTTACTTCTTTTATAAACTCTTCACGGGTCATATCTGCCCGCAATGCGTAGTTCATCTTTTTTTGATTTCCCAAAGTATCCACCGTTTCCTTCATCATATTCTTGCCACATGCGGAACCTGCTCCATGGGCCGGATACACGATAACATCATCTGCTAAAGGCATTATTTTGCTGCGCAGACTATCAAAAAGAGTTCCTGCCAGTTCTTCTTGGGTCATGTTTGCTGCTTTTTGGGCTAAATCCGGGCGACCCACATCGCCAAGAAAGAGGGTATCTCCACTAAAAATGGCATGGTCCTTCCCACTTTCATCCCTAAGTAGGTAGGTGGTGCTTTCCATAGTATGCCCGGGTGTGTGCAATACAACCAAGGTTATATTGCCCAGCTTAAACTCTTCCCCATCCTTTGCAGTAATGGCCTCAAAACTTGGATTGGCGTTGGGACCATAAATTATTGGAGCACCAGTTTCTTTAGAAAGTGTAACATGACCGCTCACAAAATCGGCATGGAAATGGGTCTCAAAAATGTACTTTATTTGGGCATTGTCTTTCTTTGCACGCTCCAAATAAGGAGTAACTTCTCGAAGTGGGTCAATAATGGCCACTTCGCCTTCACTTTCAATATAGTAGGCTCCTTGAGCCAGACATCCGGTATATATTTGTTCAATCTTCATGGGTCTATAATTTGCTTCCAAAGATAAGATAGCTAAAAGAGCCGTACTGTGACCAAAGTCACATATTCATCTTCGTTTTTGATTGTAATGCTATTTTCTGCTGTATGCTATTTTTTGTTTTAAGACTTTCACAGTAATCAACGGCTTCGTGAGTGCGCACAAATAGATTCTCCCGTCCAAGAATTTCAATCAATCCGCTACTGTAAAAAATATCGCGAGTGGGTCCGATGGCCCCAGCAATCAAAAATTGAATGTCTTGTGCATGAAGTTCGTTTATAAGCTGTTCAAGTGAAGCAAGCGCACTACTGTCTATGTAGTTTATGGCTTCTGCATTTAGAATAACATACTTTAATCCTGGCTGCTTTTTTTTGATTTGATTTAGCAACTGCCTTTTAAAATAATCTTTGTTCCCGAAAAAGAGTTGGGCATCAAAACGAAGAATCAGAATATTGTGAAAAGACTCTGCTTCTTCCTCAAAGCGTTCCACATTCCTAAAATAATCCGTTCCCTTTATTCTTCCCAAAACAGCAATATGGGGTCTGGATATTCGGTTTACCAATAGAACCAGAGAAAAAAGAACGCCAAAAATGATTCCCTGGGTTATTCCAATCAAAAGTGTGGTTAAAAATGTTAGAATGAGCAGTATAAACTCGTCCTTCCTATGTTTGAAAAGTTCTACGGGGAGTTTCAAGTCAATCAAACTGTAAATGGCCACTAGAATAATAGCGCCCAAAACTGCCTTTGGCAAAAAGCTGAAAATAGGGGTAAGAAAAAGCAACGTAAGTCCCACTACAATAGCACTTATTATAGAAGATAAACCTGTTTTAGCTCCCTCATTCACATTTACGGCGGTTCTTGAAAGGCCCGCGTTTGCAGGATACGACTGAAAAAAGGAACCTATTATATTGGATAAGCCCAAAGCTTTGAGTTCTTGATTGGCATCGGTAAAATATTCATTGCTCTTTTCCTCTACAGCTTTGGCCATTGTCATGGCTTCCGCAAACGAAATAAAGGCCAAGGTCAATGCTATTGGAAATGCGGAAACCCAATGCATGGAATCAACTTTGTGCATAAAAAAGTTAGGTAATCCCTTTGGGATATCTCCAACTAAAGAGACTTGACCCATGTAATCAGCAAAGAAATAAATTCCTAAAATGGACAAGACCACGACAAGCATAGCCGCTGGAAGCTTTTTGTACAACCACTTAAAGAAAAGAATCAGGATGATGGCAATTATGCCTATTACCAAATCCCAAGTATTCGTTTGATTTAGTTTTTGACCAATTTCAAGAATTGTTTCAAGGGTTCCCAGAGCTTTTATATCCAATCCTAAGATATATTTCAACTGACTTACCCCTATTACCAATGCTGCTGCTGATGTAAATCCGCTTACTACGGGACGGGATAAAAAGTTGGCCAAAAAACCCATTTTAAAGAACCCCATTGCCAATTGAAAAAGACCAACAAAGAGGGCCAGAAACAGAGCCATTGCAATGTATTCTTGAGTTGTGGCCAATTTCATGGCAGCCAAACCTGAAGCCACAATCAAAGAATCCAATGCTACGGGACCAACGGCCAATTTTCGGCTAGAACCGGTAAAGGCATATACCAAATTTGGAATCAAAGCTGCATAAAGTCCATATACCGGTGGGAGTCCAGCAATAAGCGCATAGGCCATACCTTGCGGAATAAGCATGATTCCCACGGTGAGTCCTGCCGAAATATCTCCAGAAAGAAATTCTTTTTTATAATTGGGCAGCCAATCCAGTATGGGAAAAAAGCGCTTAAGCATCGGTGCAAAGGTAATCAGCAATACCGAAATCCTGAGTAACCCAAGTTGCAAAAGCTAGAGGTCAATAATTGTGATATGGTTTCTGTGCAGTTCAATCTTTCCCAAGCCTTCGAGTTTTTTAAGTAGTCTGGAGATTACTACCCGAGATGTGTGCAGGTCATACGCAATTTCTTGATGGGTACTTTTTACATTCTGGTCCTTTGCGATTTCTGCCTTTTTTTTGAGATAATCTACCAAGCGTTGGTCCAAATTTTTAAATGCAATGCCATCTACTGTAACAAGCAATTCGTTCAAGCGGTTATGATAGCTTTCAAAAACAAAATTACGCCAAGAACGGTATTTGGATATCCATTCTTCCATTTTCCGAACAGGAATCATAACAAGCTCCACATCTGTTTCTGCAATGGCTCTAATCTCGCTTTTTGTATCGCCGAAACAACAAGCCATGGTCATGCTGCACGTATCCCCGGGTTCCAAATAGTAAAGCAATAACTCATCTCCATTATCATCTTCCCTTAAAATTTTAATGGCACCTGAAAGTAATAATGGCATTCCTTTAATGTACTGCCCGATTTCAATAATTTTATCCCCAGATTGAAATGAACTGGATTTCCCTACTTGCTCTATTTCGGTAATGAGAGGTGTTTCAAAATAGACTCCAAAGCTTTCTTTCAAATTACTTTCCACAAAACAAATTTAGTATTATCCAAGATTAAATTGTATCCAATACAATTACCAATTAATCCATAGATTACCTGTTTCAATAACAATTAAGTTGAAAGCATTTTCATGAATTCACAAAAATGATTCGGAGGCAAACCATTCAAGAGCAAGAAATCAAACAAAAAGCTCTTTTCTTACCTGTCTCATTATCCCACTACCTAATTTCCCCCCTGTCGAATTTTGGAATATTTATTGGAAGCTGTATTTGGAGGTAATATGTGCTTCCCCTTTTCTGAACTAGCCGTTTGTTGCGTATTTTTCAGTGAAGTACATCCAAAAATCGAAAAAACAAAAATTAATGCTACTATTTTTTTCATATTCGTAAATTTTGAACACTTAAAAATACAAACACTTCATCCTAAAATAAAGGAATTCTTAAATTTTGGGGTTATTATTACGTCTTTTACAAGGAAATTGAAGAAAGGCTTAAAAAATGACACTCTTTTCCTTCTTCTTATCTCGAAAACATTCCTTTTGTTAAAAAAATGCTAATAGCCTAAATTCTCCGCAACCTAATGATTCATACCTTATCTTTGTTTAAGTATTAATAATAATTATTAAACAAAATGGATGTATTGCTAAAGGCTGAAGAGTTTGAAAAAAGACCGATGAGCCACATGTCTACAAGTGACCGGGTAAAGGCATCTAGAGAAGCTAAAGACCTGGTTCTACGTATCAATGAGGTTTACAAGAAAACAAAGGACTCAAGGCTAATGGAGGTTATGAAACGTATCACCATTAAAAAGAAAAAAATAGATAAGCGATTAAAGGGCAATCCCCTAGTATAAATTGCAGATGGGGCGTTTCCATGAAAACCGCACTCCTCAAAATTGCTGTGAGATGGAAAACGTTGGATTCATTTTGAGTGCGAGCAGATTGGAGCGTCCCTTTTTTATAAAATACAGTTTTCAAAAAACTTTTAAATCATTGAATAATGTTTGGTCTGTTCAAGAAAAAATCTGAGAAAGAAAAATTACAGGAAAAATATGCAAAGCTTCTAAAGGAAGCGCACACACTTTCTACAACGAACAGGAAGCTAAGTGACGAAAAAACCTATGAGGCCGAACAGGTCATGAAGCAGATAGAAAATCTTTAGAGTAAAAATAGTATTTCTGGAACCACCACTGTAGAAACAAACTATACTCGCAAGCAATAAATGCAGCTTACAACGAAAAGTAAAGACCAAAGAGTAGTCCGAATCCAATTCTTTGTTACCAGCTCTTTTAGTAATGTGTCGCTAACTTGACCTTCTGATATTGCTTGATGCCTAGGAACAAACTGGAAAAAGGTAATTAGCCAGGTTCCCAATACCAAAACCAAGGGCAAAACAGTTGACATGCTGGGCTCATCATACACGATTTTCAGATAGATTCCTAATTGAGACAACATCAACGGAGCTACAATATAGCCCATTGCTCTGGTGTATTTTTTATGCCACTCAATCAGATTTTCTTTTGAAAAAAAGGAAAAACTCGGATAGATAATCAACTGTACTATCCAAATTAGCACCAACAATCCAAAATCAACTGAAAGCCGAAGTAGGCAAATTGTCATTACAAGTGTCTAGTGATTTTTGAACTCTTTGGTTTAGTGAAGGATAGAAAATAGTCCACTAGTTTTCCTTCCTTATTAACCAAATACTTTTGAAAGTTCCATTTTACACTTGAGTCCTTTTTTCCATTTAAATTCTTATTGGTGAGCCAGGTATAAAGTGGGTGCTGGTTTATTCCCTTTACATTGATTTTTTCCGTAAGCAAAAATGTAACTCCAAAATTGAGTTCGCAAAACTGCTGAATTTCATCTGCATTGCCTGGTTCTTGTTTACCAAACTGATTGCACGGCAATCCTATTACAACCAGTTTTTCACTGTAATCATCACTCAACTTTTGCAGTTCTCTATATTGAGGAGTAAATCCGCAAGCTGAAGCAACATTTACAAACAGTATGTGCTTACCCCTAAATTGGTTCAAATCAATGGAAGAGCCATTTAAGGATTTGATGGCTATGTCATAAATAGAGATTTGTTCAAACCCTTTTGTATCAATCCCAGTTTTTATTTTGTTCGTAATGTTCATATCACCAAAATCATTAGTTGTAATAATACTAAGAAACAAAAATACAATTTGTTTACATTTTTTTAATTATTGTTAAACAAAAGTTGGATTTATTTTTGATTTTTCTTTTTTCCAAGCATTTACGGAAAATACATGTAATGGGTTTGCCTACAATTCGACTCTTTCACCATGCAAAAAAGATTTTCTTTACTTTTTACACTTATCATTGTGCTGATTGTTCAAAGCTGCAAGATTGCTGATTTACAAACTTCTGAACTAAACCCAGATTTACCTCATCGTGAGGATAAGGCAATACAACTTTTGGATGGTGTCATCAAAAAGTATCGACTAGATATACTTGAAACTTCTAAAAACTATTCATTTAAAGCCAAAGATGACTGGAAAGGGCTATATGCAATCGCCAATCCTTTTCCCAAGGACAATGAACTCATGCAAATACGATTCAGGCCCTTCTCTTTTGACGGGCAGTTCAATTATCTCGAGACAAGAAATAAAACCATTTATGGTGTTCAGTCTTTTAAGCACTATAGGATAAATGAAGAGGGAAAGGTAAGCTTCAGACGAAAAAAAAGCATCTCTTTTACCTTACCCGCGATTCAGTATTTTTTCGAGCTTCCACTGCGCCTGAGGAATGCCCCAATCCTAAAATATGCAGGAGTCCGAGATTTTGAGAACAAAACCTACGATTTGGTTTTTGCTACCTGGGATAAACTGAAACCTCATAAAGAGCATGACCAATACTTATTATATATAGATAGAGAATCTGGTAATCTTTCCTTTGCCAGTTACACAGTTCGAGGAATGTACCTCCCCGTACCTAAGAGCGTATTTGGCTCCATCCGTTTTAATGGACTGAATAAAAATGAAAATGGTGTTACCTATCCTGAAAAACTATACATACAATTGAACAAGTTGAAAAAACCAAAACGGGCACTGCATACCATTACTATAAGTGACCTACGCCTAAACAGTTTTCCCTTGCCCTTGCTATATCCTGATAAAAATATCCAGTATAAAGGTGACTCCAAATTTTAAAGAACCTTTGCGTAACCACTTGTCGAAGCAAATATTCTATCTTGAGCATCAGCTTTTCATGTAGCATGCTTAAAAAGGGTATCTGTTTATTGATTTTTGTACTTTCCGTGATTCCTGTAAAATCCCAAAAAGCAGGAGTAAACTCCAAGCACGTCAAAGTTTTGTTTATTGGCAATAGCCTTACCTACTATAACAATTTACCAGAATTGGTAAAAGGAAAAGCACTCCAAAAGGATATTCGCTTGGATGTTGATATGATTGCATATCCCAACTACGCCCTTATCGACCATTGGGAAGATGGTAAGGCGCAAAAGATGATAAAGCAAGAAAAATATGACTTCGTTCTAATACAGCAAGGACCTTCATCTCAGCCTTATGGTAGAGAAGTTTTGTTTGATTATGGCAGACGCTTTAAAAGTCTTTGCGATACCTATGGAGGTCAGTTGATATTTCTTATGGTTTGGCCCTCCCAAAACCACTACTCTACATTTGATGCGGTAATAAAAAACCACGAAGATGCGGTAAGAACAATCAATGCTGGTATATGCCCCGTTGGTAAAGTCTGGAAAAAGCATTTTGATAGTACCAACGACTACTCTTATTATGGGCAGGATGGGTTTCACCCTTCCCTAAAGGGAAGTCAAGTAGCTGCTGAAATAATTGTATCCTGTTTATTCTAAAAACTTACCCTTTTTCGGTTCCATATCATACAAAAACACACCCTAAAAATTTAAGTAAATACTTGTTAATTAATGGATTCAAAACTTGTAGGAACGGATTTTTTTTGAAACCTTACATGATGTAAACACTATACACCATGAAAAAACCAACCATCATCGCAGGATTTCTATTTCTTTTTTTACTTCAAGGATGTTCATCCTATTTAACGAGTTCGGAAAACGTTAGCAAAACGAAGAATAACTATGACAAGTTTCTCGTAGTAGGTCGTTCCAAAGACAATACTGCGCGAATCAAGTTTGAAAACAGTGTGGTATCCCAATTGGCCGAACAGGGTTTAAATGCCGTGTCTTCCTATTCTGCAAATGCCATGGTGGACATCAATAAAAAATATTCGGATAGTGAGTTGGCTTCACTTAAGAAAAAACTAATGTCCAATGGGTACGACGGGGTTATTGTGACCAACCTTATCAATACCGAAGCATATACGGATGTTGTTCCGGGTAGTACTTCA
Source organism: Flagellimonas ulvae (assembly GCF_049333175.1). Taxonomy (NCBI): domain Bacteria; kingdom Pseudomonadati; phylum Bacteroidota; class Flavobacteriia; order Flavobacteriales; family Flavobacteriaceae; genus Flagellimonas; species Flagellimonas ulvae. Next base: position 3,009,546 of record NZ_CP186325.1, on the reverse strand, counting down.
ACGGCCTATGTGCCTGCACGTGTGGGCAGATTTGGACGGTATCTCACATATTACCCAATCACAACATGGGAACCTGACCAGTTGAAAAGTGGCACGAAATACATCTTTGAAAGTAGCTTGTATCGTTTGGCAGAATCTTCGGGAGATAACTTGCAATGGGTAGGTCGTTTTGAGGTCAGGAATCCCTCTAGTTTGGAAAAGACCGTTAGCAATTACGCATTGGACTTGACCAAGGCTTTGGTAAAGAACAGCGTGTCAAACGCAAAATGAAATAACTTATTTGGCTTTTAAAATATTGTAATGCATCCCTAAGGCCAGGTTGTTGAATCCCTGAAAGGTATAGTCCAAACTGATTTTAAATCGGTTCATGCGAACACTTCCTCCCAGGTTTCCCCTAAGTCCGCTAATACTTGCCTGAACATCAAATGGATTTTCAAAACTAATGGTTTCCTCTTGGGTGGTAATGGTATATGTCCCCTTGAGGGCGTAGTTGGACTTTCCTGTGATGTAGCCAATTCCTCCGTACAAGTTCCAAACAGGAAATTTGGTAGAGGTCAAAACTTCGAAAAGCCAAGAATTTAAGGAGGCATCCACGGATTGCGATTCCCCAGTTACAAAGCCATCTGTTACAAAATCATAATCTGCATCTAATCTGGTAAAGGCCACAAATGCAGAGACGGCAACAGGCAACTTATTCAAACCTTTGAAACTTTTAGTCAGTTCGTTTTTTAAACCAAATCCCACAACCCCTACGGAGGCCTCATCTATGGAAATCTTTGGAAAAATTCGAAGACTAAATTCTGAGTTTAGTGGCAACCCTAAACTAGCTTGCAAAAATGCATTGGGCAACCAATTAGTGGATAGCAATCCTATACCAGTTGGAGCATCAAATATAAATTCTTCACCATCGCGGGTTGCTACAAAGGTTACTTCAGACTCCGTACTGCCTAATATCGTAGGAATGCTAACAAGGTTTCCCCCACCCAACACTTCCAAATTTTCTATAGCACTTATATCAATTATTCTAGACAACTTCTCGTCTGGCACAAATGAACCATTGGCTACAAGACCAAAATCCAACTCCCATTCTTGTTTTACTCGTGCGGTATTGTTCCAAGCGCCCGTAAGGCCATACAAAAGACCCTCACTAAGCGGTTCTAAGTAAATAGAGGCCAAGTCTTCAGCTGCCTCGACCCCTAAAACCAAATAATTTCTAAAATCAAAATCACTCTGGGCACCCAGTTTAACCGTTAAAAGTAAAAAGCATAACAACAACAATTTTCTAAAGGCATGCAAAGCGTATGGTTGTTTTTGTTAAAGTTCACATCAACTTAGGATTTGGATAATTATCGGACTGATCTTCCGCGGTTTGATCCATACAGACAAAATCCTTTTCCAGAGTTAAAATTAATTCTCTACCATTGGCAAGAAGCTGATTGTGGTAAAATCCAACTTTTTCATTGGTGTCCCAATGGCGTAATAATACATTTGAAATATGCAGCATAATTCTGCCTTCTGAAAAGGAGGCATGTAAAGCTTCTTGTTCATCCGAAGCTATTACCGAATAAGAGAAAAATGATTCATCAAACTCCGTTCTTTCTTCAACTTCGCCTGTTTCGCACAACTTCTGAACTTCCGATTTCGTTAACCTAAACCGTACTGTGTTTCCCTTGATTCTGATTTTCATACTCAATCCGTATTTCGGTTACTTTTGATATTATACTTTAGGAATGGTTATGCCTGATAAATTTTTCTATAACCACAGCAGTAACAATTACCAAATAAAACTGCCCAACCAGTCCTACCAAAACCGCAGCCTTCTGAGCCAAAGGGATTGCCGGGATTATTTCTCCATAGCCGATAGTCATTAAAGTAATAAAAGCGTAATACAATATCGCTTCACTGAATAAACTCATATCGCTTGAGTTCAATAAAGCGCCTTGGAAAGCCCCAGGATTTGTCAATTCTATGGACATGAACAAAAAAAACGCCAAAAAGCCCAACGAAATGTATCCGCTCATCAGTCCCAATATCACATTTTTGCTCACAAACTCTGCTTGCCAGACCTGTTTTATGATATTCCAAGTTACTACAATGTGAAAAATGAAATAAATCATCAGTCGAATCAGAACATTACTTTGCGATTCTTGACGGTTGATCATGGAACTTCCGAAAATAACAGCGGAAACCAAGAATAGTGTCACAAAAAACCAGGCCATAGGCTTATGTTTCGATATTACCAAGATTCCGCCTAAAATGCTTACCAAATAAAACAATGGCAACAAGGTAAACTCAAAAAACTCTGCAGGAACAATCAAAGAACCAAAAAGAATGGCAACTTGAATGACCAAAAAAATCTCAAAGCGAAACTTGTATAGTCTTGCAATCATATCACTTTCCTATAAGCTTAGTCTTCTAAAAGCTCATCATTAAAAGTATACCCCTCGTAGTTTACCTTAAACAAGGCACTATAAAGTGATGGAATAAAAAGTAAGGTTATTATGGTTCCAAACAATAGCCCAATCATAATACTTACAGCCATACCTTCCCACATTTCCCCTCCTGAAAGGTAGAGTGGCAATAGACCTAAAATGGTAGTGAATGTGGATAGTAATATGGGTCGAAAACGTTGCAAACAAGCTGCAATGACGGAGTCTTGGTCACTCCGCCCAGCCGCGAGTTCAACCTCCATACGGTCAATGAGCACAATGGCATTATTAATCACAATACCCGCCAACGAGATTACTCCTAAAAAGGGCATAAACCCAAAAGCCTCTTGAAACACCAACAAACCAACCACAACACCAATAATTCCGAGAGGAATGGTCAGGACAACCATTGCCATTTTTCGAACGGAATTGAACTGGATTATGAGCAACAGCACGATTATGAATCCAGAAATAGGAAGATAGCCTATTATAGGCCCCATATTCTCTTCCGTTTGCTTGGCATCACCCCCTAATTGATAGGAATACGCTTCTGGCCATACCCCATTAATCTGTTCTTCAAGCCATGGATTGACCACTGCCATAATTGCCGACGCATTGCCTCCATCTCTCAATTCACTGCTAATGACTATCGTTCTTTTTATATCCAGTCTTTTGATTTTGGCATATTGCCAAGCTGGAACTATAGAGGCAACTTGTAATAAGGGTACGCTTTTACCACTGTTTTGAGAATAAATATTTAAGGTTTCCAAAGACGCTAAGGTCTGTTGTTGGCTATCACCGCTTCGCATTAAAATAGGAATGGATTTGTCATCCTCCCTATATTCACCTGTTTGGAATCCGTCTAAAACGGTCTGCAAAGATGTGGCAATATCAGAGCTGGTAATACCTGCATTTTGAGCACGATTTTGATCAATCTCAATTAAAAACTTTTTACTTTTTGGCCCCCAATCATCCTTTACATTTTTAGTAAAGGCAACTCCAGAAAGTTTTTGCTTAACGCTTTCTGCAATGCTAGCTAGTTCATCTGGTTCTGGTCCTGAAACTTTAATTTCAATAGGAGTGCCTCCTCCCCCAGAACCCAACAGACCTACTTTTATGTCCGCATTAGGGAAGTTTTGAAAGGCATAGGCATCCAAACGTCGTACCATCTCTGCGTTCTCTTCAAAGGTGGTGGTATTCACCAAAATATGGGCATAGTTGGAATTGGGTTCATCTGGCGAATATCCCAAGTCGTAGGATTCCGGTCCTTCGCCGATATACGAGGACCAACTTACAATTCCCTTTTCTCTTTCGGTATTGACTTTAAGTGAATCGGCCATGAAGCCTTCTATCTGATTTACTACTTTGGTGGTGCTTTCAATCTTATTGCCTTCGGGTAGGTTGATATCAATGGTAACCATATTCCGGTCACTGTCCGGGAAAAAGATAAAGGGAATGTAACCAAAACCATATAAGGAAAGAAAGAAGGCTAAAAAAATACCCACAATGACTTTGTACTTATGTCGAAGTGCTAGCAAAATCAAATCCTTATAATATCGTTTGGCCGAGTTGATAATTCTATCTACCAAACTTGGTTTCTTTTCACCCTTTGGTGCTACTTTGAGAAACATATAGCAGAACATGGTTATGACCGTCAAAGCGATTAACCAAGATGACATTAAAGCAATAGTAATTACAACAAAAATTGGTCCCACTATATCCCCCATAGTAGTTGGGGAAAGGTAAAAAGCCAAAAAAGCTGCGGAAGTAGTCAAAGTCGAAATCAATAACGGCATCCAAAGCTCAGAAAAGGCCTCTATTGCAGCTTTATACTTCTCAATCCCTTGTTCCAATTTAACCATAATGGTTTCAGCTACTACGATGGCATTATCAACCAACATACCTAATGCCATGATAAGTGCTGCCAAGGTAACCTGGTTAAGACCCATGTTAATGATACCCATGAGCATTAAAGTCATGATGGTTACAATCGGAATCAAACTTGCAATGACAAATCCAGTCCGGAATCCTAAGAATACAAGCATTACTATCAATACAATACTAATGGACTCGATCAGGTTCACCATAAAATCGCTGACCTTTACATCAATATAGTTATCCAAAGAGGAGACCCTTGTCAATTCCAAACCGACCGGTAATCGCTTTTGCCATTGGTTTACAATCACATCCACTGCTTCACCCAGATAGACGATATTTTTGTCCTCTTTTAGGTTGACGTGCATGGTAATAGCTTCTTTTCCATCAACACTTACAATTTGATTTGGTGGGTCTATATAGCCTTTTGTCACGTTTGTGATATCTCCCAACTTTACTAATTGAGAACCGTTGCCTACAGGAATCAACATGTTTTGAATATCATCAACGGAATCAAAGTTTCCTGTGGGTTCCAAGATGATACGTTCATCCCCCACATTGATTTGACCTCCAGAGCTTAAAATGTTTGTTGCCCCAATATTTTGTTGCAATTTAGACGCAGATAGGCCATATTCTTTTAGCCTAGTATTGTCAAACTCAACAAAAACGCGTTCTTCTTGAACACCTCCCAGTTCAACTTTGGCAGCATCCGGAAGCTTAATTAAATCATCCTTGATATCATCAGCATATTCCTTCATTTCAGCATAACTGAATCCATCCGATGTTAAGCCTACAACAATACCGTACACGTCTCCAATACCATCATCATTTAAGTTTGGTGTAACCCCAGATGGGAGACCTTGAATTGAACCTAATTTTCTCCGCAACCGGTCCCAGACCGATTGCAAAGTTTCTGGGGAAACTTCGTCTTTTAAAGAAACACTTACAACGGAAAGGCCTGTGCGAGAGGTGCTGGTCACTTCTTTAAGCTCAGGAAGTTCCTGTGCCACTTTTTCAATTTTATCAGTGACCAATTGCTCTACCCGTTCTGGGCTGGCACCTGGAAACTGTGAAACTACAGTTGCCACACGAACCGTATACGGCGGCATACTATCTTGGGATAAACTAAAATACATGTTGATTCCCAACAAAATGATAGTTGCCAGCACCATAAAGGTGATGCGATTTTTATCGATGGAGAATTTGGCTAAATTCATATTCTGGTCGGTTATAGTGTTGTTATTGCAACCTTACTTCTTGGCCATCCAAAAGGGTTTGCAAGCCAGCCACGGCTATTCGCTGCCCTGAAGAAAGTCCTGAAGTCACTTCAAATCCTTGTGCCGTCAAATTACCGAGTTCTACTCCCTGTTTCTTCACTTTCCCTGTTTCCCCTTCACCTTCAACTAGAAATACAAAACGTCCATTGCTATCCTCTCCAACTGCATGGGGAGGCACTACCAATACATTGTTCGCAGAGTCATAATTGCCAAAATCAAAAGTCACATTGGCCGCCATGCCACTCCTTATGGCATCACTAGGATTTGTTACGATGACCCTAACCGGATAGGTTGATGTATTAACATCTACAGCTGGAGCCACTTCCGATACTCGACCTTTAAATTGGGCTTCTTCTATTGAGGTAAAGTCGACAACCACATCTATATCAGGTTTTACTCCGTTGATGATACTTTCCGGAATACCCAAGGTAATTTCCATATCGGTACCCGAATTCAAAACGGCAACAGCTTGACCAGGGCTAACATTCTCATCAATTTCCGCGGAAACGGATGCAATAGTACCATCTTCCGGCGCATAGATATAACCATAATTAATCTGTTCTTGCTGAATCTCCACTCCGCGTTTAGCAGATTTATAACTTTCCTCAGCGCTTCTAAAGGAGTTCTTGGCAGCTTCAAAATCACTAAGCGAAGTGCTCCCTTTTTCATAAAGCGTGCGAACACGATTAAGGCTCAGTTTCGCAGTATTTACTTGAGAAGCAGCACTATTTAGCTGTGTTATGGATTGTTCGTAGGCCAAGCGGGCCTGGACGTTGTCCAATTTAGCCAACAGCTGCCCTTTTTTCACTTTTTGGCCAAGCTTCAAATCAAACTGAGTAATGATGCCAGAGCTTCTAAAACTCAGATTGATAATTTTATCAGTCCTCGCGGTTCCGCTAAAGGTTCTTGAATCTTCACCTCCCAAAAAGCCGATTTCCATATACTTTACAGGTCGCAAGGTGGTTTCTTCCTTTTTTTCTTCACTTCCACAGGAAATTAAGATCAGGCCTAGGGCCAATAGTAAAGCGAATTGATGTGTAACTTTCATATTCCGGGTTCTTTTGGTCAATTAATTTTGCGCATTTAAAAATTCAAAAAAACGTTGTCTGAATTCATCATTCTTTTCTTTTGTATTCAGTATAAAATAGTAGCCCATAAAACGCTCCAATTGCAGTGCATTGATTAAAAAGTTATACACCGCATTGGTGCGGGCCAATTGCGCATTTAAATAGTTGTTTTGAGCATCCAGTAGTTGGACAATATTTACCGCACCTTCCGAGTATGAAGCTCGGGTTAGTTCAAGAGCCTCAGAAGCGGTTTCCTCTGATATTTTTGACAATTGTATATTGGACATTTGATTCACCAAATTCAGCACGCCATTTCGCACGTTTACCGAAATGTTCAATTCCAAATTATCCCGATTTATTTCCAACTGATCCTTTTGAATAAGGGCCGTTTGCCTATTTATATTATTCAAGTTTTGGTTAATTATGGGAATGGAGATGCTTGCTCCAGCGGTATATGAATTATCCACCAAACCAAACCCTAGGCCTTCGGGAACCGTACTCCCTTCACCTGAGCGATTAAAGGTAGAGTTATATTGTCCTTGAAGGGCTACTGTTGGCAAAAACCGACCATAGCCGTTCAGTCGAATGTTACGTTCAGTAGCTTCAAGGCTGTATCCCAAAGACCTCAGTTCGGGAGCATTTTTGTAGGCTTCTTGAATCAAAAAGTCGGTAAAAGCTTCTCGTAAGGTTGGGTTATCCAACAGGCCGAACAATTCTTCATATTTATAATCCTCAAAGACACCCTCATCCAATTCAACGTCGGTTACATCAATCTCCAAGTTGGAAGGGTTATTCAAAATTTGGTTTAGAATCAGGAACCCTTGTTCCAATTGGTTGATGGCCTCTACCATAGCCTGGGTATTCTGCGCCATTTCACTTCGAAAACGAAGCATATCAGATTTTCCAGATTGTCCAGCCTCAAAATTCTGTTCGGCTATCTCAAGGTTCCTTTTGGTCAAATCCACATTGCGTACCTGAATTTGTGTATTCGCCTTTAGAATCAATACATTAAAATAGGAATTGGCTGCGTCAAAGATTAAATCCAACTGAGAAGCATTGAAATCTTCTTGCTGGGCTTTCTGTAAATTCTTTTGAATGGATATATTGGCGTTGGCCGCTTCAGAGAAGACAGTCTGGTTCAAGGTAATGTTTCCTCCAGTGGAAAACTCCGGATTTTGTCCATTGCTTATGGCAGCTAAGTCAGGGTCCACATACGTAGCTGAGCCCGAAGCGGTAAGTGATGGCAAATAATTGCTATTGGCCGATTTTACCTCTTGTGATGCCAAATCCACATCCCTTTGATTGGATTGTATCGACAGGTTTTGTTCCAGTGCCTGATTGATCACAGTTAGCAAACCATATTCCTTTTCAGACAGTACATTTTTAAACTCGCCAACAAAATCGGTTTCTCCAATCAAACTGTACTTGATTGGGAATCCAATCGCGTCAGAGGTATTATAGTTTATCGTTAACCTAGGGTTGTAATCTATGTATATCGGTAATTCTGACATTGAGGTACCGGTGACATAGGCTTCAACATTTAAAGCGATTCTTCTAAAAAACTGATCCAAATTCTCTTCGGCTTGTAAGGTGGCCAAAAAACCTCTTCTTACATCAGCAGGACCATTAACGGTGAAAGAGGGTAATTTCCGTTCAATGAGTTCGGCTATCAAAGTTTGTTTTTCTTCGGTGGTCATAAAAAAACCGCCCGCCATATAGAGCGCATCCGTACCATCTAGGTCGTTTACAATATCGTCTACCGACTCAAAAGGAATCAACCGATAACTGGCATCCAAAGAAGCCAGCTCAGCATCAAATACTTTTTTGAGTGGTAAAATTTTCGCTATGGGTGCATCAATGGCAATTGCCAAGTTCTTAAAATTACTGAGCTCCTTAAAACGATTTAAATCATCTTGGTACGACTCTGATTCAATTAAATAGGTGAAGTTTTCTATTCCTGAACTGGTTTTTGAAAGATCTAATTGTTGCACATCCCTATTTACGGCACCAAACAAAATGGTAGGTTTCTGATGTACTGCCAATGGGCTTATCACCTCATTGTTAACTACACCAAACGCCAAAATAATATCGATATCACCATTAATGAATTGATTGTAGTTGTTTCGAGCACTTTCCAAATCGAAATTATTTACCAATAGACCGGAATCCGGAAAAACAATATTGGCATCTTCGCCAACAACAGCTTTGACTTCATTTATTAGCTTATCAATCAGTGGGGATAGTTCTGGATTTACCCTATCTACCAAGATTCCTACTCTGTAGGTCTTTTTATCCTGGGCCAAGATGTTGGACAAACTTGACATGAAGCATAATAGGACAACAAAAATTTTGATAGACTTCATATACTCTTTTCTAGTTCGATATAATAATTTCATTTATAGGTATTTGAAAATGACCCAAGGTTCAGTTATTCATTTCTTTCAGGGTTTAATTTCAATTTAGCAATCAGCTTTTCAACAGTAAGCCCTTGTACCAAAATTGAAAAAATGACAATGATATAAGTAATTACTAGGAATAGGTCTCTTTCCATTGATTCTGTGAGCCCCAAAGCTAAGGCTATTGAGATGGCTCCTCGTAATCCTCCCCAGGTCATTATAAGTGTTGTATTGGGTACAAAATCCAGTCGTTTTTGAAAGAGTTTCACTGGAATAATCAATGAAATGTATCGACAGGCCAGACCAATGGGTATGGCCAGCAATCCAGCATAAATATAGGTTGCATTCAACTCGAGCACCAACATTTCCATTCCAATCAAGACAAATAGAATAGTGTTCAAAAGGATATCTATCAGTTCCCAAAACTTATCAACATAGCTTTCCGTAAGTTTTGACATAGCCTGTTCCCGGGTTTTGTTTCCGCCTACCATTAAACCAGCGACTACCATGGCCAAAGGTGCGGAAACATGTAAATGCGTAGCTATTATAGTTCCAGACATCACAGTGGCCAAAGTAATAATGACCTCAATATTGTAATCATCAATCCGCTTCATGAAATAGTAGGTCACCCAGCCTAAAAAGAGGCCCCAAAGTAATCCTCCAAAAACTTCAACCACAAAAAGCTCCAATACATTTGTCAACGAAAAACCATTGGAACCACTTGCCAGTCCAAAAATGGTCAAGAACACAACTACCCCAACACCATCGTTAAACAAGGATTCACCAACAATCTTAATTTCCAATTTTTTTGGAGCGCCTGCTTTTTTCAAAATCCCCAATACAGCAATAGGGTCCGTAGGTGATATCAAAGCCCCGAAAAGCAGGCAGTAGATAAAACCAACTTGTATCCCCAATAGCTGTAAAAGGTAAAAAACGGCCGTCCCCACTAAAAAAGTAGAGACCAAAACCCCAAAGGTGGCAAAGACCAAAACAGGCCAACGTTGTTCTTTCAGCTTTTGTAAATCAGTGTGTAAGGCCCCAGCAAAGAGCAAGAAGCTCAACATAACATCCAAAAGCACCACCTTAAAATCTATTTTAGAAATGATGAACCTTTCTGCCTTCAGTAAGGTGTCATCAAAATAGCTCAAGGCAAAAACCGCAAGGGTAAAAAGAATTGTTATAAGTGTTAGCCCTATAGTATTGGGAAGTTTAAAGAAACGAAGGTTGAGATAACCAAAGACTGCGGATAAAAAAACAAGGATACTGGTTATGACAAAATAGTCCATTCAGAATCTAACTTTGAGGTTGGTTGACTGCTAATCAAAACAAAGTATGAATTATTTTAGGAAGATTACAGAGAAAGCTTAACAAAATGCATTTTGTTTAAGGTTTAATAATCCCTGTCCTAAAATCATAATATAAATGTCTACTGAATATTCCTTAATTAAACTTTTGTCCACTCTATGGTTTTTCCAACAAGCCCAGCGCCGACGGTAATTAAAAGTTTTTCATCCTCATTTTTCAATACTGCTTCATACCATTTCTTTTTTTTGACATTGAACAGTTTGGCTTTCCATTTTCCATTTTCTGAAGTAATATCCCTGAGTAGCAAAGTTCCAGCCTCAAGTTTATCAGAGGAAATCACTTTTCCTTCACTTCCCTTAATTTCAACAAGGGTAGTCCCTTTTGTAGTATCCCAAATACCTAAAATTGATTTCTGTCCTGTTACAACATTGGTTGAAAATAAAATACATAGAAAAACAAATACTACTGTTTTCATTTTTATTCTTTTTTACGTTATCTATTAATAAAATCTGTACGCCACAGATAGTCCTAAATTGAAAGATAGGACTGTAGGTTGATAGTCGCCGGTGACGGATATATTGTCTGTAGTACTTACCACATCGTTAATATTAGCGAAACCTCCACCAAATGTAAACGCTGGCATTAATGCAAAATGCCGCCCTAAGCTTGTACTAAAACCAATCCCGGCTTCAAAACCCAAGCCAAATCCTGTTTCTGAGCTTCTATTAAAACTTTGGGTAACGTTAGAGTCCGGTGCACTAATGGAAATACCTGGGTTCTGCACCACCATTGGCCCAATACCAATCCGCGGGTAAAAACTAAACTTTTTTGATAGATTCACCTTGTATGCCACTCCAAGCAATAGATAATACACCCTCCAATCTTCTGTGCTACCAAAGAAATTTACATCAGGATTATCTTCATTGAATCTTGCTATTACGTCTCCTATTTCCGTATTAAAGGTTTGATATCTAAAAGTACCCAAAAGCGTTATTCTGTCATTTAAAAAAAAGCCGCCGTAAATGTCCAACTTGGCACCATCATCTGCGAACCCCGAGTCTGGATTATTGATATCAGTGTCTTTAAAATCTCCTTGGGAAAAAGATGTTCCGTACGATGCTCCGAGATAAAATTTTGGAGTATCTGCTTGCGCGATTATTTGGTTAAACCCAAAAAACAGAAGAGATCCTAGCAATAATTTATTCACAATTAAGCAGTTAGTGTTCTAGTTGCAAACATAACTGCATAAGCTTCAAAACTTCTCAACAAATGTTGAGAAATGAGATGCTTAACTCTTTTTTCTTATTCGGCTTAGTTGGGTTGGAGTAATTCCAATCATGTTTGCGATAAAACGAAGTGGGAATTTTTTTAGAAGGTTGGGATTGTTTTCCAAAATAAACAGATATCGTTCTTTTGCGCTACCCGCTAAAAACAACATATGCATTTTTGCAAGTTGCATTGACCGGTCCGCAAGATGTTCCCTGATAAACCTATTATATGTAATGTTGACCTCTAATAGTTTTCTATTGTTCTCCGTTGAGGCCACCAGCATACTTGTGGGCTCGAAGGCATCTATGGAAATAAGAGTTTTTTCATTAGTGCGAACACCGATAAAATCAGTAACTAAATTATTTTTTGAAATGATACTACCCGTCATTTCCTCTCCATTTTCCTTAACTACATAAAGCCTAAGACTTCCATCGACAATATAACCGAACTCCGTGCAGATTTTATCTTGATGTTTGAAAATCTCTCCTTTGTCATAATATCGTTCATGAAAAATTCCTAGAATATCATTAATTTCTTCCTCAATGGGATTTGTAACAATGGATCTTATAAAGCATTCAAGTTGCTCCTTCATTGGGATAATTGAATTATGAAACTATAACATCTAAGTATTCTCAAGGGACAGAATTCACAAAAATAGTATGATAATATTTATTCGATAATCAATAAATGTTGAGAAAGTTAAACCTTCCTTTCTTCAGTTGGCTCAAAACAAAAAAATGAAAAAAGCCTCTCGATTTCTCGAAAGACTTGTGTTTACTCTGCTCCCCCTCTTGGGCTCGAACCAAGGACCCTCTGATTAACAGTGTTCACGAATAGGACACAATTAAATTTTAAAATTCGCGTATTTTATTGATTATCATAGTTTTAATAAATTTTGTTGTCAAACAAAATCAATTGAAATCAACTTTTTGCGTGCAAATTGCGTGCAATTTTTTTTATAACTTATGTTCATGAACACAAGTATAAAACTAAGTTTGGACACTCGAAGAATGATTCAAAATGGATGTTTTCCCATCATTTTAAGGCTAACCCATTTTAGAAAAACTACTTCAATAAAAACTGGGCATTACGTACCCGAGGAATACTGGGACCATCAAAGATGTAAAGTAAAAAGAAATTTCCCAGATGTTGATTCTGTTCACTTGATGAATACCCTTTTATTAAAAAAACAAATCAAAGCGCAAGAAGTAATCAATAAACTAGCCGACAATAACCAATTGGATAAACTTACTGCCAAAGATATAGCAGATAAAATAGTAAATAGGAAACGGTTAAGCTCCTTCTATGAATTTGGCCTTCAAAAAGTTGAAGAACTTATTCAGGAAAAGCGAATCGGCACAGCCAGAAATTATTCGGGGATTATTGGAAGACTAAAGGTCTTTACCAGCGGTAGAGATTTAAAATTCAATAAACTAAATCTTGAATTCTTGAAACGGTTTGAAAGATACCATTTATCAAACCCTGACAATTCAATCAACGGCATTGCATCTTATATGAGAACCATAAAAGCCATATATAACAAAGGCATAAAAGAAGGAATGGTGGATGAATCATTATATCCTTTTAAACACTATGTAATTAGGACAAAACCTACTGAGAAAAGGGCTATAAAACTGGAAAGTATCAAGAAAATTCTTGAAATGGAAACCAAGGTTGGTTCCAGATATTTTCACTATCGAAATTATTTTATACTTTCCTACCTAATGCTAGGTATGTCCTTTATTGACATGGCATTTTTAAGAAGAGATAATATTATCGATGGCCGTGTCAAATTTCAAAGACGAAAAACAGGTAAACGCTACGATATAGTTATAACCGATCAGATTAAACCCATAATTAAATACTATATGGATTATCCCAATCCATCTGGTTTTTTATTACCTATAATATATAGAGACACATTAGAGCTACAGTACAAAGATGCCCAATGGGAACTAAGAAGGTATAATATTGGGCTTAAAGAAATAGCCAAAAAGTGTGGTATCCAAGAACGTTTGACCTCTTATGTATCAAGACATAGTTTCGCAACACATGCCATGTTCAAAAAAGTTCCTTTGGAAGCTATATCTACAATGCTTGGACACGATAAATTAAGTACTACACAAATTTACCTTAAGTCCTTACCAAGCAAAATACTTGATACCTATCAATTAGAACTGAATTCCTTGTGACTGGTACGAGTGCCGCAAACTGTTCGTTTTACAGGACTTTTGTATTTGAAGAATTTTCTAGCATTATGAGGTAAATCTTAAACGTTCGTAATAGCCATTATTTTTTTTTTAAAAAAGTTGGTCAACAATACTTCTTTTTCCATGTTTATCCCCCATAAGGCTTCATTTGACAAAATTCGAGATATGGTGAGTTCCACATCTTTAGAACTCCAGGCCTCTTTGAAAAAAGAGGCAACTGTTTCGTCATCTTTAATGGGAATACTTTGGGATGCATGTTCTCCTTTGTAAAACACCATTAAGTAAGTGAAGGCAACTGCCAGACCTTCGGGTACCTGCTTGTAACTTTCTAAATAGTTCAAAATACTGGGCAAAACCCTTACTCTGAACTTAGATATGGAATTCAGAGAAATATCCAACAACTTATGCTTTATAAAGGGGTTTTTAAACCTTTCCAATACTTCATACGCATACGTTTCAAGTTCTTCTTTTGGCATATCCAGAGTGGGTATAATTTCCTTGAAAATGATTTGGTCAAGAAATTTCGCCATCTTTTCGTCCTCCACAACCTCTCGTACCTCTTTGAAACCATTCAAATAAGCAATAGGCACCATGGCTGTGTGCGTACCATTCAAAATCCGAACCTTCCGGGTTCTAAATGGAGTCAAATCATTGGTAAATACTACATTCAACCCTGCTTCTTTAAATCGAAGAAGGTCTTCAAGTTTCTTAGGGCCTTCTATGACCCATAAATGAAAAGGCTCGGCCTTTACAACAAGATTATCCTCATAGTCCAGCTTCTCCTGAATAGCCTGAATATTTTCTTTCGGAAAACCGGGAACAATTCTGTCAACCAAGGTGTTATAGAAAATAACACTACGTTCAACCCACTGAACAAAATCTTTTGATAAATTCCAAAGTTCAATGTACTTCAGAACGCATTCTTTGAGCTTATCTCCATTTTTTTCAATCAATTCACAAGGAAGGATTTTTAATTCCTTTGGAGGATATCTATCAAAGCTGATAAAATGTTGATGCAACAAGGCAGTAAGTTTTCCGGGAAACGTTTTAGGAAGAGTTTTTGGATTATCATCCTTTTCATCAAAAACGATTCCCGCTTCGGTAGTGTTGGACACGATAAACTCTAAATCCGGGTTTTCTGCGAGTTCTAAAAAAGCCTGATAATTCTCAAAGGGATTCAAGACACCTTCAATGGAAGTAATTAACCTGGTGGTTTGGGTTTTTATGCCTTTTTCTATGCCTTCAAGTAACACATGGTAAAGGCCCTCTTGTTCATTAATCCATGCTCCCATTCCTTTTTGTAGAGGTTGAACAATCTGAATGTTCCCATTAAAATGGGTTTTCTCATTAAGAATATCTACCATCCAATCCACAAAACCTCTCAAAAAATTACCTTCGCCAAATTGAATGATTCGAATGGGCCGTTCTGGCACCATAGGCACCGTTTTTCTATTTAGTTTTTTCATGTCAACTATGAATCAAAATCCGAAGTAGTCTTTGGCATTATAGTAGCAAATATCTGATACGATTTTCCCCAACCACTTCTCATCAGTTGGCAACTCACCATTTTGGACATCGGTCCCCAAAAGGTTGCACAAGATTCTACGAAAGTATTCGTGTCTTGGGAATGACAAGAAACTTCTTGAATCAGTTAGCATACCAATAAAACAACTTAACAGGCCTAAGTTGGAAAGGCTGTTCAATTGCTTTTCCATGCCATCTTTTTGGTCCAGGAACCACCAAGCAGAACCAAACTGCATTTTTCCTTTAACGCTACCGTCATTAAAATTTCCTATCATACTGGCAAAAACTTCGTTATCCGATGGGTTTAAATTGTAGATAATGGTCTTGGTCAACTGATCGGTACTATCCAAAAGATTTAAAAAATTGGCAAGGGGTCTGGCCTGTTGAAAATCACCGATACTGTCAAATCCCGTATCAGGGCCAAGCTTGGACAGCATTCTCTGATTGGTATTGCGTAAGGCACCCAAATGAAACTGCTGCACCCATCCAACCTCGTCATATTTTCTACTAAGATGGACCAAGGTCTCAAATTTGAAGTAAGCTATCTCTTTATAGGACAACTGTTTACCACTCAAAAGTTGTTGAAAGAGCAAGGAAGCATCAAAATCTCCTAAATCAAAGTTGTGAAACTGTTCCAATCCATGGTCTGCGCTCTTACAACCTAGTTCAGTAAAAAAAAGTATGCGTTGATATAGCGCTTGAACCAAATCCGAATATGTCTTTATTTCGTAATCAACACATTCACTCAGCCGGGTTAGATAATCAATATATTCTTTGGATTCTTCAACCGCATAGGCCTTATCAGGCCTGAAGGATGGGAGTAGTTTTAGGGTAGGCTCTTCCCTCTGAAATTTCGCATGATATCTTAGATCATCTATAGGGTCGTCAGTGGTTGCTACCACATCCACATTCATTTTTTTCAAAAGCCCTTTTGTCTTAAACTCCTTTTCTTGAAGAAGCTCTCCAGTCAAGTCATATATCTGCTTTGCATTGTTTGAATCAAGAAGCTCCGAAATACCAAAATATCTTTGGAGTTCCATATGCGTCCAATGATAGAGCGGGTTTCTAAGGGTGTAGGGAACCGTTTTTCCCCACATCATAAACTTTTCCTCATCAGTGGCATCTCCAGTAATGTATTTCTCGTCAATCCCCAATGTGCGCATTGCTCGCCATTTGTAGTGGTCTCCCTTTAGCCAAACTTCGGTGCAATTTGCATATTGATGGTTATCAACTATTTCCGCTGGAGGCAAGTGATTGTGGTAATCAATAATGGGCAAAGGTTTGGCAAAATCGTGGTAAAGTCTCTTGGCAAAATCATTCTGAAGCAGAAAATCTTCATCCATGAACTTGGAACTTGATTTGTGCAATCGATTGTACTGTATGTTCTTTTCGGACAATGCCATATGATATTATTATAATGAAGAGTTTACGATTTCTTTTTCAATGATGAGGCCCTAACAATCAATTCTGGTTGTAAGACCGTTTTTTTGGGGACGATTTTCTTTTTTTCTGAATTGAGGGCGTTGAAGAAAAGATTGGCAGCTGTATGTCCCATTTCTATGGGAAACTGATTCACTGAAGTCAAAGGAGGATCGGTGAAAGAGGTAAAAGGTTCATTCAAAAAACCCACCAAAGCGACATTCTCGGGTATTTTGAGTCCTTTCTCTTTTAAAACCTGCATAGCTCCCATGGCCGCATAGTCACTGGCAGAGAATATGGCATCAAAATCTGCACCACTGTTTAATAAATCTTGTGCGTGCGAACGCCCATCCTCAAGCTGAAGATTACCGCTAAAAACCAAAGCTTCGTCCTGTTCAATGCCATGGTCCTCCAATGCGTTCACATATCCACGATAGCGCTCCTTATAAATATTTATTTTTCGTTCCGTTGTGAAATGTGCAATTTTAGTACACCCTTGTTCAATCAAATGGGAAGTAGCTAAGTAAGCGCCTTGATAATCATCAATCACAACCTGACTGGTTTGCAAGTTGGGTGTGGTTCTATCAAACAATACTAGTGGAAGTCCACGTTCCAAAACCTGCTGGTAGTGATCAAACTGTTGGGTATTTTTACCAATAGAAGCAATAATTCCATCCACCCGTGCGTTCAAAAAGGCTTTGACCGCGTTCTCCTCATTATCAAATACCTCATTCGATTGACTGACAATTACCCGATAATCCAAGGAATTTGCAACCTCTTCAACACCTCTAATTATGGAAGAGAAAAAAGCACGATTTATAGTAGGAACCAACATTCCAATGAGTTGCGTGCGGCCACTTCGCAAAGCCGATGCTATTTGGTTGGGTTCGTAGTTAAGCTCCCGAGCCGTTTTAAGAACAGCCTTACGGGTGGTGTCACTTATCCTAGGATTTCCATTTAGAGCTCTCGATACCGTAGAAGCTGTAACATTCAACTTTTCCGCGATATCATGTATGGTAGTTTTTTTAGTGTTTTCCATTAGGTTCAACCGAACTTTCTACAAAAATACTTAGCTCTTATAATTATAAATAAATGTAATCGATTGCGCAATTTATAGATTAATTTGTCTATTTAAAAATATTGGACAAAGTTTTTTAAATGTAAGAAAAAGCTCTTATTTATTAATATTTACGCATTTTTTCAATCTATTATTTGTGAATTTAATATTTCTTTATTATTTATGCAATCGATTGCACAAACAAATTAACTGAAATTGATTATCAAGTAATGAAGATGCTAACAATCAGAAAAACAATTGTCCCAATCTTGTTTTTATGTTTTGGTTTTGTCCTTTCCTGGGGCAACGAGCCTGACAAGAATTCTTCCTACGCTTTAGCCTTCCAATCATTTGGTGGCGTAAGTGGACGTGTTTTAGGAGAAGCAGGAGAACCACTTCCTGGTGCTTCGGTGGTGATTCGCCAGTTGGCTATTGGAACCAGTAGTTCTTTAGAAGGATTGTTCAATTTGCCTCGAGTTCCTTATGGATCTCATGAAATTGAGGTTTCCTATATAGGTTTTGAACCCTATCGAACCACAATCGAAGTCAATTCTTCTTCCCTTTCTTTGGGAGATATTGTATTGCAACCATCAGTTAACACCTTAGGTGAAGTAATTGTAACGGGAAGTTTGGAAGGACAGCAACGAGCTTTCAATCAACAGAAGAATGCAGACAACATCAAAACCATTGTTTCAGCAGATTTAATTGGCCGCTTTCCAGATATTAATGTTGGAGAAGCCATGCAACGTGTTTCTGGTGTTACTATTGAGAGGGACAACGGTGAGGGAAGTATCGTAAAAATCAGGGGGACCCCACAAAACTTTACCACGGTATCCATAAACGGTGAGCAAATTCCAACTACGGATGAAGGTGGTGGTCGTACAGAAGGTCTTGCGCTAATTAGTGCCGACCAATTAGCTTCCATGGAAGTTAGCAAAGCGATTACACCAGATATGGATGGTGACGCTGTGGGCGGAGCTATTAATCTAATAACACCAACGGCAGCTTCGGCCAAAGGAAGAATTAAAGGATCTATTGGGGGCGGATATAATGACCTTTTTCGAAGAGGAAGTCAAATCGTTAGATTAAAATATGACCGAAGATTTGCCGATAACAAATTTGGAATATTGTTTGGAGGTAGCTACTACAACACAGTAAACGGTGAAGAGCGGTTTGAAGCAACTTACCGTAATCGAAGAATCGGTAGCGAAGATGACCCTAATTCATTTAGGGCCAATGTCATTGATGATTACCGATTACGCCCACTATTGAACGAAAGGACCCGTATTGGAGTGAATGCTACATTTGACTATCGTTTTAACGACAACTCTCAGGTAATCTTTAAAGCCATATACAATAAACTTGAAGATGAGTCTCTAAGAAGAAGGATTCGTTTTCGTCCAAGGAACAACTACAATGACCCATTAAATCCCGATGTTGCCGGTCCAGATAATGATGTACGTGTGAGGCGTGACATTAATGATCGCGTAATTGATAGGGAAAACATCACAATAACCTTTGATGGAAAGCATCCGCTTGGAACTTTTGGACAACTTGATTATGGAATCAACTACACTCGTTCGGAAAGGGTTTTACGAAGTGATCGCTTTGTTTTCCGGGAACGTGATTTAACCCTACAACTGACCAGAGATGGGGATTTCACCTTGTTCTCTTCTCCAGATTTCGACTTTGAGGACTACGCAGCCTATGATTTCAATTCGTTTCAACAAGATAAACCCATATTGAACCGAGGCGATAATACTGTAGCCAAAATAAACCTTACGGTTCCTTTTAATCTTGGGAAAAATGCGGGTGAATTCAAAACAGGAGGAAAATATCGAGACTTGGATAATATCCGAAGAAGAAACACCATAGAGTACAATGAATTCAACGGTCCGTACAATCTCACTCAGGTCTTTGACAACAATGAAAGCTCCATTTTTGATGGTCGCTACCAAATGGGGCGTTTTCCGGACCCACAAAGAGCCATGCAGCATTTTATGGATAACCAAGCGGCCTACCAAATTGATGAAAACGCTTCTCGTATTAACAGTGAGAGCTTCTTTTTTGATGCGGGTGAAGACGTTTATGCCGCTTATTTCCAAGGAAAACTACAGTTTAATAAATTCAGGGTTTTGGCTGGCGTACGTTATGAGAAAACCGATGTGAATTATGATGCATTAAGGTTGGAGATAGAACCGCCAGCTCAAGATGGAGCTCCGGCTGTTCCAATTTCATCAGAACCAGTTTCCGGAAGTAATTCTTATGACTTCTTTTTACCTATGGTACATCTTAGGTATGAACTTAATGACCGCACGAACCTTAGGTTTGCTTATACCCAATCGTATGCCAGACCGGAACTTCAAGACTTGGTCCCATCACAAAATATCAACTTTGCAGACCAGTTGTTGACTACTGGAAATCCAGAGTTGTTGCCTGCAAGTGCAGATAATCTTGATTTACTTTTTGAATCCTATTTAAAGGGAGCTGGAGTTATTTCTGGTGGAGTTTTCTACAAGAGGATTGAAAACTTCATTTTTGATCAGATTTCCAATGTCGATTTCAACAATGATGTATTCCTTCAAACTGAACCAATAAATGGGGATGAAGCTGAGTTGTTGGGCGTAGAGTTAAACTTTACCAAAAAACTTGATTTTTTGCCAGGATTTCTCTCAGGTCTTGGCGTCTTTTTAAACTACACATGGGTTGATTCCAACAGTAGTTTTGAGTTTTTTGATGAGGATACAGAAGAAACTCTCGTTAGAGATGATGTTTCTTTTGTTGGTCAAGCAGATAACACCTGGAACGCTGCGCTTTCATATGATTTGGGTGGATTCAGTGCAAGAGCTTCTTTGAACTATAATGGACGTTCGCTTTTAAGTTTTTCGGATGACCCAGAACAGGACTTTTTCTTGGAAGAACGCTATCAGTTGGATGTAAACGCATCCCAAAAGATTTCAGACAACTTAACGGTCTTCGTTGAATTCGTAAATCTTACCAACGAACCTAACTTAGAGTTCCAGTCTGTACGCAGCCAAGTTACCAATTATGAGATTTATGATTGGTCCGCACGATTTGGTCTAAATTTTAAATTCTAACACAATGAGAATAAAAAGTAAACTCATGCGCACAGGTATCGCAATCATTACCTTGTTTCTGGTGTTTTCTTGCAATGACGATGATGATTCATTTGAACCACCAACCTTTGATTCCCCTGAAATAGAACTTTCCATAGATAGTGGATCATTCCGTATTGGCCAAACCATTAGAGTAACTGCCGAATATGAAGCATCCGCCCTGTTTAGGGAGTTTGTGGTGCAAAGGGGCAATTCTGTAATAGAGCGTATAACCTATCCAGAAAGAACAGAGGGAGAAGATGACTTCACATTGGAGTTCTTAATAACGGATGACCTTTTGGGCACTACCCAAACCTTTACGTTCACCATTATCGACTCGTTGGGAGAATCAGAAAGTGTAACTTTTACCGCAACAGTTTCAGAAGTAGAACCCGCCTTTACTTTTGAGGATGTGGACATCAACGGAACCACTTTCCGACAGGTAACCGGTAGAATCAATTTTGATGAAACATTCGATAAAGAAAACCTTTGGTTACTCAACGGAGAAGTTGAAGTAGATGATATCACCACCTTGACCATTGAAGAAGGAACAACCATATATGCCTTAGATGAGAATACCGAGTTAAATGTTCGCGTTGGGGGAACCCTATTGGCTGAAGGAACTCTGGAAGAACCCATTGTATTTACCTCCATTAATGCCGCTCCCAATCAACCTGAAGACCCAGATGATGGGGATTGGATAGGTGTCGTGCTAAGAGGGGATGATACCCCAGAAGGTAATTCAGGGATTTTGAAATATGTTCGGATAGAAAATGGTGGAAATGGCGATGAGGCACTCCAACTTCGACAAGTAGGTGGCGTAACCACCATTGACTTTGTTCAAGTTCACAATGCTGATGATACCGGAATCCGTATGCGAGGAGGTTTTGTAAACCTAAAACATATCTTGATAACCAAACCAGATGATCGTGGTGTCCGCTACAGTGATGGCTGGGAAGGCAATGGACAGTTTTGGGTTATTCTTACAGATGTTGATGATAGTGAAGGTATTCTCGGAAGAGACACTGATGAATCCCCTAGAAACTCCGATGCTATAATGTCCAACGTCACTGTCATTGGTCCACTTATCCTTGGTGATGGAGCTGGAGACACTGATGGGGTCCAAATACGGGATGGAGGCCAAGGAGAATTCCATAACTTTATTGTTACTGGTTTTGATGATTCCTTTAGAAACAGAAGTGATGACGGCGATATGATTATTAGAAATTCCGCCGTTTTTGGTAACGGTCAGGCGGAAGATGAGGACGGATTGCATAGCAGCATTGATGATGAGTACTTAGATCCAGCAAATCAGAATTCGGTAGACGAAATAACCTTAACGGACACCTTCATTGGGGTTTCTACTACCAATTCATCGGATGCTTCGACACTAGGGGATTTCTTCGATGCTGTGAACTTCGTGGGAGCCGTTTCACCAGATGATGATTGGACCTTAGGATGGACCATAAATTTTGATGGTACACTGAGAGAATAAAAATAAGTTTGAGTTGGTTAGTTTTAGTTTAAAGAAATTGTAAATGAATAGATCAGAATTCATTAAAACGATTTCATCGGCAACCCTGGCAACAGGGTTGCCTTTTCCTATCTGGAGTCTGAAATCGAATGAATGTTCGATAGCCATGTTTAAGGAGATGGCCAGGGATGATGATTTTGTCATAAAGGACATCGATACTTTCATGCTTCGAAAGGCACTTTTTGTTTCGGTAGAGCTCAACAATGGTATTAAAGGATGGGCTGAAGCCATGCCCAATGACAAACGTAGTTCCCGTACCTTGATTGAAAAAACCCTAAAAAACTACTTTGAAGGCACCAATATCTTCGACATAGAAAAGACGTGGGACTATTGCATCAAGTCCGAATATGATTTAGGTCCCGGAGGACTGCTTACCTATTCCTTATCCGGAATCGATTGTGCCATTTACGATGCTATGGGAAAGGCCACCCAGAAACCCGTTTACGAACTTTTAGGGGGTAAACTAAGGGATTCCGTGGAGGTATATGCCAGTTTTACAAGAGATGTCTATCCTACACCAGAGCAGGCAGCGGCCAAGGCCAAAGCATTGGTCGAAGAAGGATATAAAACGCTGAAATTTCGCATGCGTTGGGGACTCGAAAACCAAGACCCTCCCAACGACAATACCGTTGATTTCGCTCGGGCGCTTCGCGAAGCTATTGGTGCCGATATTCAATTGGCTATGGATGCGAACATGGGACATACCCAAAAAAGGGCCATTGTCTTGGGTAAAGAACTTGAGGAATTCAACTTGGCATGGTGGGAAGAACCTACAGCGCCTTACGATTACGAAGCCATCAAGGCAATAGTGGATAACGTGAATATCCCCATCGTTTTTGGCGAACACGCCTATACGGTAGAACAGATTCAGCATTTATTGACCTATGGGGGGTCATGGGCGGTAAATCCAGATTTGCTAAAGTGCGGAGGCTTTACCGGAGGAAAACGGATTGGTGACTTTATTGCCGAAAAAGGGGTGAAACTGGTAGCCCATAATTCTAGACCCTCTTTGAGCACGGTTTGTA
Organism: Flagellimonas ulvae; assembly: GCF_049333175.1. Taxonomy (NCBI): domain Bacteria; kingdom Pseudomonadati; phylum Bacteroidota; class Flavobacteriia; order Flavobacteriales; family Flavobacteriaceae; genus Flagellimonas; species Flagellimonas ulvae. The sequence continues at coordinate 2,986,043 of NZ_CP186325.1, read as the reverse complement.
TGCTCCATTGGGTTTGCGCCACAAAAATGGCGACGCTTCCACAGGAGTTTGCGCTACGTGAAAAAGCGCCTGGGGCTTTTGATTGTTTAACCGGTTTTCCGGAATTTAAAAATGGTCGTTTGCATATTAGCAATAGACCAGGGTTGGGTGTGGAGGTAGATGAAGATCAGGTGAGGGCTTACGATAAAAAATACACCAAATGAGATATGCGGTATGGCTGATTCCTGTCTTTGGTTTATTTCTCTTGATATCCTGTAGAGGGCAAAGTCAAAAAGAGCTCAATATTCTCGATTTTGGTGCGGTTCCCGATGGTAAGACGATGAATACACAAGCCATTCAGTCCACAATTGATAAGGCGTTAAAATCAAAAGGAAAAGTTATCATCCCGAAGGGGACCTTTTTAACCGGAGCATTGACATTGGGTCCTGATATCACTTTACAAATTGATGAAGGAGCGACACTCTTGGCCAGTCCCAACATGAAAGATTATCCTGAAAGACATTTCATTTCGGCCCCTTATGCCGATAGTCTCATAATTAAAGGTAAGGGAACCATTAATGGTAACGGAACCGCTTTTTATGATAAGGATTGGAAGTTTACGGAACGACCGCAACCTTGGATTGTCATCAGTGATGCCAAAGGCGTTTCAGTAACCGGAATACACTTTGAAAATAGTCCGTCGCATACCCTTAACTTCAACTTTTGTGATGGTGTTACCGTGGATAGTATTTCCATAAAGAACAATCCCCAGAGTCCCAATACGGATGGAATAGACATTCGAAATACCAGAAATATTGCAGTAACCAATGCGGACATTCGAACGGGAGATGATGCCATTTGTCTTAAAGTAACTTCCAAAGCAGACCTTTGGCATGATCCAAAAGGCAATCCCAGACCTAGGACAGTGGAAAACGTTTTGGTAAAGCATTGCTATTTGGAGAGTGATGACTCTGCCCTAAAACTGGGAACGGGCAGTGGCCATTTTACAGAGAACATAGTATTTGAAGATATTACCATTCGTAAAACCCGCTATGCGATGGCTTTGTTTATGATGGATGGTGGGGTCTATCGGGACATTCTCTTTAAAGATATTGATGCGGAAACCGGAGCTCGTCATGCACAGGAATATGGTATTTTTATAGATATTCATCAGCGAAAAGAGGATTCTCCCGTGGGTCAAATAGAAAATATTCGGTTTGAGGATTGTTCCATTGCCACAAACGGTATTTTTTATATGTCAGGCCATCCAGCGCAAATGATCGATGATATTCAACTGGAAAATGTGAATGTAACTTTCATGGGGCATCTGGATAATTCTTCATGGAAAAAGCCAAAGGGAAACAAAAAAATTAAACAGTGGGCCTCGACATCCGATTTTGTTCGTGAAAAGGGAAAGTTCATACTTGCTGATGCGAAAAAGGTCCGATTGAAGAATGTAACCTTTAACCAAGTCCCGAATGATTCCATCCCTTTGTTTTGGAAGCACAATGTTTCCTTGGATACCCTAAATGTCAAAATCATCCCATGACCCGTAAACTATTCCTTGCTATTCCACTCTTTTGGTGTTTTCTGGGTTGTGCTCAAAGGGAATCCCTCGATTTAGACGAAGCATATCAACAAAAAATAGAGATTTCATTGAATCGCGGCATAGAACATGCAGGAAGCGTTTGTTTGGATGCTGCTGGAAAAGCGAAAGGGGATTACGAAATGATATCCGGTACCTGGCTGGAGTATGAACCGGCCTGGCACACAGGACAATTGATTCAAGGGCTTTTGAAAGCCTACCAAGTGACCCAAAACCAAGACGCCCTAAACTATGCTATAAAAGGCGGGGACTGGTGGGTAAGTCTACAATTTCCTGAGGGACACCGCCTTGAAGGCTATATGAATGCTATTCATGGCGCAAGCGTAGGAAATCTAATCAACACGACCACCATTACCGATGGAACACCGGGGCTCTTTGATCTAAGCGAGGTGACAAGAGACACTAAATATGCTGAGGTCGCCAGTTCCGCTGGAAAATGGATTTTGAACAACCTCTATCTTCCTGAGCATCGGTTAAGTTATAATATTGTTGACCCAGCATCTGGGGAAATCTGGAAAGATAAAAGTCCGCATACCCAACATCAAGGTCATGAAATCACCCTGAAACAAGTTGCGCGGCCTAATGCCGAGGGGTATTTGTGGAAAGATATGTTTGAGTTTAAGGGAGAGAAACTTTATAAAAATGCCTTTTTGGAGGTTTGCGATGGACTAGTCACCAGTCAAAGTGACAATGGCTTCTGGATGGATTTTGAGCCCAATGATCCAAATACTGGAAAAATCCATGCACGATTCAATACTTGGAATGCGGAGGCGCTGATTGAAGCCTACACCTTGACCGAGAATCAAAAATACTTGGATGCTGCCCTTAAAACAGGCCATGGACTGGCCTCCATCCAACAAAAAAATGGAGTGATTTTTTACTTAAGCTATACCGATGGCTCTGTGGATGATCGCTCTCCCTGTGGTTCAGGGACTTCTTTCGCGGGAATTCTTTGGCTACGATTACTGGAATTGGGTCATGTGGATTTCAAGGCCAACATTAAAAAAGCACTGGACTTTACCCTAAAAAATCAATTTTCAGCTGAACACCCGGATGAAAACTTGGCAGGAGGCTATTACGAGATTCGCCAAAAAGCGAAAGACAACGGAAAAATGAAACTCATCTATCGCGACATTGCCACAGCTTTTGGATTACGGTTTTTAAGCGATGTGCACCAATTTGAATTCCAGTAAGTTATGAGGTTTTCGAGAGGTATGTCACAATGCGATTTAAAAACAAAAACAATAATTGGAATTATTCCAATGCTGTTCAGTTTAGCATGTAACCCGCAACCTAAGGATGATTTCACCAAAGAAAAGGCCCAACAAACCATTACTAAGGGCTGGTCAGTGACCTATCCGGATATTTTGGAAGCTATTCAAGTGCCTTCCTTTCAGGATACGACAGTGGTTATTAAGGACACCACGGATTTTAGAAACAACATCAACAAGACCATCTCCCAACTTTCCGAAGATGGAGGCGGTACGATAAAAGTCAATCCTGGAAGATACAATATCAAGGGAAGTGTTTTTTTGGCATCAAACATCCGATTGCATCTGGAGAACGGGGCAGAACTTTGGTTTTCGCCGAATCCTTCAGATTATTTACCTGTTGTAAAATCGCGATGGGAGGGTACCTTTCTCATGAATTATTCGCCACTTATTTACGCAATTGATGTGGAGAACATAGCGATTACTGGAAAGGGGTTGATCAATGGGCAGACCAAACAAATATGGTACACCTGGAAAGAAAAACAGGATGCCGATAAGAAACAGCTGAGACAAATGGGTAATGATGAAATCCCTTTGGAAAAACGGGTTTTTGGAGCGGGACATTATTTGAGGCCCTCGGCCATTGAATTCATCAACTGCAAGAACGTTCTTTTGGAGGATTTCAGTATCAAGGGGTCCCCGTTTTGGACAATTCATCCCGTACTTTCGGAAAACATTACCATCCGTTCGCTGAATATTGGGGCAGGCACTACCAATGACGACGGGATTAATTCCGAAAGCTGCAAAAATGTTCTTATTGAAAACTGTGTTATAAGTACGCATGATGATTGCGTGGCGCTAAAAGCAGGTCGTGACCAGGATGGATGGCCGTATCCTCCCAATGAAAATATCATCGTTCGAAACAATAGCTTCAAGACCGAAGTGGGAAGTGGATTTTGTATAGGTTCCGAAATGTCAGCAGGGGTTCGCAACGTTTTTGTGGAGAACTGCGAATTGGTATCCAGTGGAAAGCATGCTTTTCAGTTTAAAAGCAATCCCGACCGGGGAGGCTTTATCGAAAATGTTTTTATACGAAACATCAAGGTTGAAGCCGTGAAATATGGATTTGAGTTCACCACGGATTATAAAGGCTGGCGGGGAAACGAATACTTCACCACGTATCAAGGTTTTTATTTCCAGAATATTCAAATCGAAGAAGCCACGGGCAAATCCATTGTCATCAAAGGAAGACCTGAAGAGCCCATTCGAAAAGTATATTTTGAAAACTGTGCCATTCACCAATCTCCACAATTGGAGGTGGTTTCGGAAGCTTCGCAAATACTTTTTGAGAACACTAAAATCAACATGAACCTTTTGCCCACAAACGATTGACCTATGAAAAGAATACGTCTTGGCTTTTTTCTGTTTTTTCTATTTGGAATGCAGTTTATATGGTCTCAAGAACCGCTGCTCCAAAATGCATACAGTAGACCTTCGACCTTGCTTAATGGCAACTGGAAGTATGTTATCGACCCCTACGATACGGGGTATCGCAACCATAGAAACTGGCTTCCTTTTGATGAGGCGGAATCCACAAAGGCATCCGCAAAGCCCTATTACACTGATAAGGTGATTGAAAACCGCTGGGACCGTGTGGAGTACAATTTCAATACTTCCCCAGAGATTTTAGTACCTGGGGATTGGAACAGTCAATTCGAAAAACTGGAGTATTACGAGGGTGCGATTTGGTATCGCACTACGTTCGATTATAGCCTAAAGGAGGGGACTGAAGTGTTTCTGTATTTTGGAGCAGCCAATTATCAGACCGATGTATACCTCAACGGGGAAAAGGTTGGTCAGCATTTGGGAGGATTCGACCCGTTCAACTTTGAGGTCTCTGACAAACTAAAGCCTAAAGGGAATTCTTTGGTGGTTCGTGTGGACAACAAAAGGGAAAAACATCGTGTGCCGAACTTCACGACGGACTGGTGGAATTATGGCGGTATTACCCGCGATGTGAAGTTGATAGCAGTGCCCAAAACCCATATTCAGGATTACAAAATTCAACTGGACCCTAAAAACGCAGACCTAATCAAGGGCTACATTCAAGTATCGAATGGAACACAGCAGAATGTATCGATTAGAATCCCGGAAGCAAAGATTCAGGAAACCTTTCGGTTGGATGAAACGGGAAAAACAGAATTTGAAATTTCCGCGAAGCGTATCAAAAAGTGGTATCCCAAACGCCCCAAATTGTATAAGGCTGAAATCACTTGTGGTGAGGACACTTTACAGGATGATATTGGCTTTAGAACCATTTCAACGGACGGTCCAAATATCCTATTGAATGGAAAATCAATTTTTCTCCGTGGCATCAGTCTTCATGAAGAAAACCCAATAAAGGTCGGTAGGGCAAATTCCATGGAAGAGGCTCAAATGTTCTTCGGATGGGCACAAGAACTTAACTGTAATTTTGTACGATTGGCACATTATCCCCATAATGAACATATGCCCCGTTTGGCGGACAAACTGGGCATTTTACTTTGGGAAGAAATACCTGTGTACTGGGGCATTGATTATGAAAACCCAGTGGCTTTTGCCCAGGCCAAATCACAATTGGAAACGCTGGTACATCGTGATAAAAATCGTGCAAGTGTAATTGTGTGGTCGGTTGCGAATGAAACCCCAGAAGTTCCTTCACGATTGAAGTTTTTGAGGGATTTAAAAAAGATTGCCCTTGCTATTGATGACACCCGATTTATAAGTGCTGCGCTGGAAAGGGATGAAAAAAGCACCGCTGATACTGTTAAGATTCCCGACCCTTTCGCCGAAGATGTCGATATGATTGCCTGTAATGAATATATCGGTTGGTATTCAGGCTTACCGGAGCGATGTTCGGAAGTGACATGGGAACTCCCAAATAATAAACCATTTTTTGTAAGTGAGTTTGGTGGTGGGGCATTGTACAACCATCACGGGGATAAGCTAACAAGATGGACCGAAGAATACCAGGAGTATTTGTATGTGGAGCAACTTAAGATGCTCCGGAAGATTCCCACCTTGCGAGGTATGACCCCTTGGATTTTGTCCGATTTTCGTTCACCCAGAAGAAACTTGCCTTTAATTCAAGATGGGTGGAATCGAAAAGGGTTAATTTCCAATGGAGGTTTCAAAAAGAAAGCCTTTCATGTTCTGAAAGCGTACTACGATGAGATGGAGAAAATCTATGATTATTCGATAAAGGATTAATCTGAATCACTCATCTGTAAAATGGCATGTTCCAACCCTCGTAATTCTGCCAACCCTTTTAAACGTCCAATTCCAGTATATCCTGGGTTAGCCGTTTTTTTCAAATCATCAAGGATTTGATGTCCATGGTCAGGCCGCATGGGCAGAGACTGATTCCTTCTTTGTTGTAATTGGGAGAGGGCTTTCATCACCTTGAACATGGGCACATCACCTTCCAAATGATGGGCTTCGTGAAAATTGCCTTGGTCATCCCGTTCTGTGCTCCTCAGATGAACAAAATGGATGTGGTCACCAAAGGTTTCAACCATTGCTACCAAATCATTGTCGGCTCGCACGCCAAAAGAACCGGTACAAAAGGTCAATCCGTTATTCGGACTCGGGGTTTGCGATAAAATGCGTTGAACGTCATCGGCAGTGCTGACCACACGGGGCAGTCCAAATAGGGGAAAAGGCGAATCATCGGGATGAATGGCCATATTGATTCCAACTTTTTCACAAACTGGGATTATCTCATCCAAAAAAAGCTTCAAATGCAAAGCGAGTTTTTCTAGGCCTATTTTCTCATAGGTGTCCAATTGTTCCTGAAATTGCGCTACGGTATACCCTTCTTCACTCCCTGGAAGCCCTGCAATGATGGTTTTGACCAATGCTTCTTGGGTTTCCTTTGAACTATTTTTTAAATAGGATTCCCCTCTGACCAATTCTTCAGGAGTATAGTCATTTTCGGCATTGGGTCGTTTCAAGATAAAACAATCAAAAGCTACCAAAGCTGCTTTTTCAAACCGAAGTGCTTTAGCACCTGAGGGCAATTCATAGTAAAGATTGGTACGGGTCCAATCCAGAACGGGCATAAAATTATAACAGACCGTTTGAATGCCCACTTCCGCCAGATGTGCCAGGGAAGCTTTGTAATTGTCTATGTGTTGTTTGTAGTTGCCACTTCGCGTTTTGATTTCTTCATGAACGGGAATGCTTTCCACTACGGCCCATTGTAACCCAGCTGCTTCGATTTCTTCTTTGCGCTTGCGGATTTCTTCCCTTGGCCAGATTTTTCCGTTGGGAATATGATGCAAAGCGGTAACCACGCCAGTAGCACCGGCCTGCCGAATATCGGAAAGACTCACTGGGTCATTTGGCCCGTACCAGCGCATGGTTTGCAATAGTTTCTTCATCGCTTCATTCAATTTTTAGACTCCCGAATAGGCACCAAAACCTCCGTCCACGGCAAGTACCGTACCTGTTACAAATTTAGAGGCATCACTACACAAATAATGAATAGCTCCAAAAAGCTCATCCGGTTGACCAAATCGATTCATGGGCGTATTGTCAATAATTTGGTTTGCTCTATCCGTATAGCTTCCATCGGTATTGGTCAAAAGTTCTTTGTTCTGTTTTGTAAGGAAAAAACCGGGAGCTACGGCGTTAACCCGTAATCCTTCCCCATATTTTTGCGCAAATTCGATGGCAAGCCATTTCGTAAGATTATCAATGGCAGCCTTCGCGGAGGAATACCCCATAACCCTTGTTAATGGGCGCTCGGCAGACATGCTGGAGATATTAATGACACTCCCTTTTTTATCATCCAGAAAAAGCGGTAAAAACGATTTAATGGAGAGGTAGGTCCCCACATAGTTGAGGTCGATGATTTTTCTTAGGGCCTCTACATCACTATCCAATAATGTCTGCTCTGGGGTTACAATCGCTCCTGCCATATTGCCACCAGCGGCGTTGATGAGTACATCCAAACTACCAAATTGGGATTTGAGGGTATCCGAAACGCTTTTTAAGTTTTCTTCATTGGTAACGTCGCAGCCAAAAGGTGTGGCTTTACCGCCATGCTTTCTAATGTCATCAGCTACCATTTGGGCTTCTGCCAGCTTTCTTCCCAGTACAATAAGATTTGCCCCCTTTGCCGCAAGGTATTTGGACCATTCTGAACCCAAAACCCCAGTTCCACCGGTAATAAGAATGTTTTTTCCTTTAATATCAAATAAGTCTTTCATGCAAAACAATTAAAGTGAAATTCCGCGTTTCCAAGGTATAAAATCATCTTGTCCCAGTTGTTGGGCCTTGGTCTTTATCTTCCCGCTGGCCACATCGATGATATATTCCATCAATTCTTCCCCCATTTGTGGGATTGACTTTTCCCCAGTAATAATACTACCGGCATCCACGTCGATAAGGTCGGGCATTCGCTGGGCCAAATCAGTATTGGAAGAAATTTTGATAACCGGTGCAATGGGGTTGCCCGTTGGCGTACCCAGACCTGTGGTGAACAAAATAATATTGGCCCCTGAACCTGCCAAAGCCGTTGTGCTTTCCACATCGTTACCTGGGGTGCAGAGTAGGTTAAGTCCAGGTTTATGGGCGTATTCTGTATAGTCAAGTACATCAGTTATGGGCGATGTGCCTCCCTTTTTGGCGGCTCCTGCGCTTTTCATGGCATCGGTAATCAAACCATCCTTGATATTCCCCGGACTGGGATTCATGTCAAAACCAGAGCCTACCGCAACGGCAGCATTGGAATAGGCTTCCATCATCTTCGTAAACCTATTGGCAATGGCGTCATGAGTACAACGGTTAATGAGTTGTTGCTCAACACCGCAGAGTTCAGGAAATTCCGCCAGCATGGTTTTTCCACCCAAGGCTACCAATATATCGGAGGCGTGCCCTACAGCCGGATTGGCTGAGATTCCGGAGAAGCCATCTGAGCCTCCACATTCCAGTCCAAGTGTCAATTTTTCCAAAGAAGCTGGCTCACGTGTCGCCTTGTTGGCTTCGGTCAGGCCATGAAAGGTAAGGGTAATGGCCTTGACCAAGAGGTCTTCTTCGGTCCCTTCGTTCTGCTGTTCCAAAATATGTAGGGGCTTATCAAAATCGGGATTCAGGGCATGTAGTTTATCTTTTAAAATGGAAATTTGTGCGTTTTGACATCCCAAACTCAGAATGGTACCCCCTGCGACGTTTGGGTTGTTCAAATAACCAGCAATCAACGCGCAAAGCGCTTCAGAATCCTGCCGAATGCCACCACAACCTCCCTGATGGGTCAGGAATTTAATCCCATCCACCTGCTTAAAAATTGGGGATACTTCAATTTGTTCTTCTTCTAACGCTATAGCGACCTTGGCGGCACTCTCATTTTGATAGTGCGTCACCAACTTTCTTACATAACTTTTGTATTTATTGGGATGCGTAAACCCTAACTCCTCCAAAAAGGCATCCTTCATAACGGCTACGTTACGGTTTTCACAAAACACAAGGGGAATTACGACCCAATAATTGGCCGTTCCCACTTGACCATCAGAGCGGTGATATCCTAAAAACGAACGACCCTTAAATTTTGAAATATCTGGTGGGCTCCAATCCAAATCCGGAATTCGTTTTCCAAAAACATCAGCTTCGTGGGATACATTTTCGGTAGTCAACACTTCTCCCTTTCCAATAGATTGATGGGCCTTTCCCACCACACTACCATACATCATGATGATATCCCCCTTATTTAAATCATGAGAAGCAAATTTATGTTTGGCTCTTACGGCTTGTTTTAACTGTAATGAACAATCATTCAACTCTAGGGCTTCTCCTTGATCCAGATTATCCAGCGCTACCAGCACATTGTCCTGAGGATGAATTTTTAGGATTTTTTGTTTCATTTCAAATTTAATTGCTAATATTGTGCAATCGATTGCACAAATTAACTAAAAATCTTTTACTTTTCTTCAAGTAATTTGAAAATAGTAGGTTTCCAATCGATTTTAATTCTTGAAATTAAGACCAAAACACACGTAGTAATGAAAAAAGTAATCACCTTTGGTGAAATTATGTTACGCCTTGCTCCTCCAGGATTTCTACGTTTTTCCCAAACCAATTCTTTTGATGTGGTTTATGGGGGTGGAGAATCGAACGTAGCGGTTTCCTTGGCCAACTACGGTATTCCAGTGGATTTTGTCACTCGATTACCTGAAAATGACCTTGGAAAATGCGCCATGATGGAACTTCGCAAACGAGGTGTAAATGTGGAGAACATCATTTGGGGCGGAGAACGATTGGGTATCTACTTTTTGGAAACTGGGGCTGTTGCCCGAGGGAGTAAGGTGGTCTATGACCGAGCTCATTCCGCGATGTCACAAATTGAGAAAGGGATGATTGATTGGGAGGCTGTTTTTAAAGATGCGGACTGGTTCCATTGGACGGGAATAACCCCGGCCATTTCACAAGGTGCGGCTGATGCCTGTTTGGAAGCCTGTGAAGTGGCAAGTCGAATGGGAGTGACCATATCCACCGATTTGAATTACAGAAAAAAACTTTGGAAATACGGGGTTGAACCTGAGACCATCATGACCCCTCTGGTGGAACATTGTGATGTAATTTTGGGGAACGAGGAAGATGCCGAAAAACATTTTGGTATTCATCCTGAGGGTGTGGATGTCACCCAAGGCCATTCGGTGAGTACCAAGGCCTTTGAATCGGTCTGTAAGCAGATGATGGAGAAGTTTCCAAAAGCGAAAAAGGTTATCACTACCTTGAGAGGGTCCATTAGTGCTTCGCACAATTCATGGGCCGGTGTGCTTTATGACGGAAAAACCTTGTATGAATCAAATACCTATCAAATCACCCATATCGTGGATCGTGTAGGAGGTGGAGACTCTTTTATGGGCGGATTGATTTACGGATTACTGACCTATGAAGGGGATGACCAGAAAGCCTTGGATTTTGCGGTAGCCGCTTCCAGTTTGAAGCACACTATCAAAGGGGATGCGAATCAAGTTACGGTGGGCGAGGTTGAAAAGCTTATGGGTGGTGATGCTTCCGGAAGAGTTTCAAGATAAAAGTGAATAGTACGAATGGACACAGTCAATCATCAACAGCTACTGAATTGCATGCATGAAACGGGATTGATTCCCGTTTTTAACCATAAAGACACCGATGTCGCAAAAAAAGTATTGGACGCTTGTTATGACGGTGGAGTACGCGTATTTGAGTTTACCAATCGGGGCGAAAATGCTTTGGCGGTTTTTAGGGAGCTGGTTACGCATGCCCAGCAATACGGTGACCTTTACCTGGGTATCGGAACCCTATTTACCAAAGAGGATGCATCCCAATTTTTGGATAAGGGTGCCCATTTTTTGGTTTCACCTGCGTTGATTCCCGAGATTGCCCATTTTGCCAATCAACAAGATTTGCTTTGGGTACCCGGGTGTGGCACGGTAACGGAGATGTATCAGGCCCTGCAACTTGAAGCAAAATTGATCAAAGCATTTCCGGGGAATGTTCTAGGCCCTGGATTTATCAAATCGGTAAAAGCAGTGTATCCGAAAGTGCCCATTATGCCTACAGGAGGGGTGAAACCTACCGAAGAGAATTTATTCGAGTGGTACAATGCTGGGGTCCATTGTGTGGGCATGGGAAGTCAACTGTTTAAAAAAGAAGTGATTGCTTCCGGCCGTTTTGAAGATTTGACCGAGTCCGTTTCCAAAACCATACAAACCATCAAAAAACTCAAAAAATAGGTTGAAAACCAGACTGCTTTCACTCATAATCCTGTTTTGTTGGTTTCTTTCTTGCGGTAGTAAGGAGGAAGCGAAGGTGTTACGACTGGCTCATGGGCTCGATACCAATCACCCGGTGCATTTGGCTATGACGGATTTGGGGAAACAGTTGGAAATAGCCTCAAAAGGAAAGCTTACCGTAAAGATTTACCCCAGTGGTCAACTGGGCGCGGAACGCGAATGTCTGGAATTGCTTCAAATTGGAAGTTTGGACATTACCAAGGTTTCCGCTGCGGTCCTCGAAAACTTCGTACCGGAATATAAGGTGTTGAGCGTTCCCTACCTTTTTCGGGATAAAGCCCATTCCCATGCCGTATATGATTCACCAGTGGGGCGCCAGTTTTTGGAAAAGGGCGAGGATTACAAGCTTCGCGGACTCTGTTTCTATGATGCAGGAAGTCGCAGTTTCTATACCAAAAACAAGCCTATTGAAACCCCCGAGGATTTGAAAGGAATGAAAATCAGGGTGCAAAAAAGCAATATGGCAGTGAGCATGGTGCAGCAATTAGGGGGTTCCCCAACCCCGATTTCTTGGGGGGAATTGTACACCGCCCTACAGCAAGGTGTGGTGGATGGAGCCGAAAACAACCTACCAAGTTTCCATACTTCAAAGCACTATGAAGTATGCAACTACTACAGTTTTGATGAGCATACGGCTGTGCCCGACGTATTGTTGGTGGGCACAGAAACATGGAAACGTTTGAGTGAAAATGAGCGTAAGTGGCTTCAACAAGCAGCCAATGCTTCGGTAATTTATCAACGTAAGTTATGGGCGGAAGCAGAAGCGGAAGCACTAAAAGTAATAACAGAGGCTGGAGTGAAGATCAACTATCCGAACAAAGCGCTTTTTGCTGCCAAGACCAAGGAGTTTGGTCAGCTTTTTGAACCGAACTCTGAAGCGTCTCAGTTGATGCAGTCCATAAAAGAAATGCAGTAATGAGAAAACGGGTCAATGCAATTCTGGAAAAAATGCTTTTGGTCATCATGACCCTTATGTTGATTTCGGTAATTTGGCAGGTGATATCCCGTTATGTATTGGGAACTCCCAGTACGTTAACCGATGAGATTGCCAGTTTTTCCCTAATATGGTTGGGCTTGTATGGGGCCGCCTATGCGACGGGGAAAGAATTGCATTTGGCCATCGACCTAATTCCAGTCGCTACAATTAACAAAGCACCCATTTTATTTTCGGGCTTGGTGGCCTTTGCCATTATTGTGTTTGCTATATGTGTAATGGTAGTTGGCGGCACCAACCTATGTATACTCACTTTTAAGCTGCAACAGAAATCCGCTGCCTTGGAGATTCCGTTGGGGTGGATTTATAGTGCCGTGCCCATTTCGGGACTTTTTATCACCTATTTCAGTTTGGATACCTTTTTAAAAAGGCGCAACAGTTATTTAAAAAACAAAAATGGACTATACGGAAGCACTCATACTGGTGATTAGCTTTGTCATCTTGATGGGTATAAGGGTACCCATTGCTTATAGCATAGGGCTGTCGGCACTACTCACTTTGGTAGTTTCCATGCCAACCATACCTGCCATGACCACCCTGGCGCAGCGTATGGCCACCTCTCTGGACAGTTTTGCACTTTTGGCTATTCCGTTTTTTATTTTGGCGGGTCAAGTGATGAACCAAGGCGGTATCGCCCGTAGGTTGATTGATTTCGCGAAAGCCATTGTAGGTCCGCTACCTGGGGGATTGGCCTTTGTAAATATTATCGCCTGTATGCTTTTTGGGGCCATATCGGGCTCAGCCGTTGCTGCGGCCTCGGCCATAGGTGGATTTATGAATCCAATGATGGAAAAAGAGGGATATGACAAATCATTTAGCGCGGCAGTAAACATTACCAGTGCTACTACAGGGCTCATTATCCCCCCTAGTAACATTTTGATTATTTACTCTTTGGCCAGTGGTGGGGTTAGTATTGCCGCGCTTTTTCTGGCGGGCTATGTCCCAGGTATTTTGATTGGACTGGCCTTGATGCTGGTTGCAGGTATTTACTCTTGGAGGAAAAAGTATCCCACCGCAAAATCAATAGGGATCAAAATCTTTTTAAAACGATTTCTGGATGCGCTTCCCAGTTTACTCCTATTGGTCGTAGTGATAGGGGGAATTGTAGCTGGAATTTTTACAGCCACGGAGGCTTCCGCGGTAGCGGTCGTCTATACCTTTTTACTGGCTTTTGCGTACAAGGAGATTGAGCTAAAAGATGTTTCTTCCATTCTTCTGGAAACCACAAAAACCACGGCCATTGTCATGCTTTTGATTGCGACCTCCGTGGCGATGAGTTGGGTAATGAGTTATGAAAGCATTCCCCAGGAAATCAGTGCTGGACTGTTGGGTATCAGCAATAATCCGATCATCATTTTGATAATCATCAATTTGATTCTACTCTTTGTGGGTGTTTTTATGGATATGACCCCAGCGGTATTGATTTTTACACCGATTTTCCTACCCATCGTCACCCAAATGGGGATTGACCCCATTCATTTCGGAATCATTATGATACTGAATCTCTGTATTGGACTTTGCACCCCTCCAGTGGGTTCGGTACTCTTCGTAGGCTGTGGGGTAGCCAATCTCAAAATTCAGCAGGTGGTACGCCCGTTACTCCCTCTGTTTATTATCATGCTGGTTGTTTTGATGATAATCACCTATGTCCCAGAACTTAGTCTTTGGGTGCCAGAATTATTTGGGTTTTAACATAATTCTCATGTTGTTTATTGAAATTAGCAGGTAGGGGCATTAAGGAGTTTTCTATCGTCCGATGTCAAAAAAAGGCTATTTTAAGGGACAGTATGACAAAATCAATTTCTGGATAATTGAAGTGTCCTTTTTTTGATCTCTTTTAATGGTTTCGTTAATTCAACTTTTATGGGATATTTGGATACTCATATTCTGTTTCCTATCATATTTTGATTTCAATTAATGTTAAACAGTCACATATGTAATTTATAATAATCTGATTTTCTCTAAATATTATGTATCAATGAAATTTGAATTGTTTTGGTTTAATATGACTAATGTGAAAGGCACTTTGTGTTTACAGTTTTTGTCCTGCTTGCAGGACGAAGAATGTAAAGCAAGAGGGTAACACGCTAACGCGATGTTACTTTTTTTAGTTGACTGATTTTCAATTAATTATATGAATATAAAGTTTGACCTAAAATAGTTTTTACAGTAAAAACCTTGGTAGACCCAGTAAACATAGGAATTTTTTACAGTAAAAAATGTTTATTGCCTTAGTTTGTACTCGTTTGTCAGACTGTTTTCATCAAATGAAATTTGAAATTGTTTGGGGTAGTTTTATAGTTCCTTTTTTGATGGGAAAAGGATGTTAGAGATATGATAGGTGCGCCCTATTTCGATTTTATTTTACGCTTATCTTTCGGAACACTATAAAATCAAAACAGGATCCATGCGCAAAGTTTAAGGGTAAGTATTTGGGACAAATCACAAGTTATTCTAGAAATTTTTAGACTGAAATGTTAAAGTTTAACTCCAAATAAAATTTCTCTCAATCCGCGTGCAAATTGCGTGCAAATAAAAAAAGGCTTTAGAGTTTAATTTCTCTAAAGCCTTACTATTACTGCTCCCCCTCTTGGGCTCGAACCAAGGACCCTCTGATTAACAGTCAGATGCTCTAACCAACTGAGCTAAGGAGGAATAATTTTCAATAAGCGGGTGCAAATATAGCAGTTTCTTTAAAAGACTACAAGCAAAAAATCACCTAAATAAATCTTTTAATGATATTCCAGATGTCATTCCCAAAAATGACAGCCATAAGTCCCATTAAGATAATAAACCCTACTATTTGCCCACGTTCCAAAACTTTTTGGCTGGGTGGCCTCCCACTAATCATTTCATAAAGCAAGAACATGACGTGACCTCCATCTAAAGCAGGGATGGGTAACAAGTTCACAAAAGCCAACCAAACTGAGAACATAGCTAAAAAGCTCCAAAAGAATCCCCAATTCCAAGTTGTGGGCATAAGTTCCACAATACCTATAGGTCCTTTCACCTGTTTATATCCTTGTATGATAGGATTAAAGATCAATTTAAACTGTTTAACCTGTCTTACAAGGACATCTATCGTTTCAACAAAACCTCTTGGGATGGCTGATAAAAAGCCATACTCCTTTGTTATAGCCAACTCTTGTTCTGCTAAACTCCTATTAGGAATAATCCCCACCGGTAGGCTATCAGGAACTGGTACGGAGACATTCAACTGCATGGGTTTCCCGTCTCTTTCTATATCAAACAAAAGGGTCTTACCTCGATTATTTGATATTTGTGTGGTGACCTCATCCCAAAATTCAAGTTTTTGATTATTTATCTTAACCAACCTATCGCCTACTTCAATTCCAGAAGATTTTGCGTTTGAGCTGTCTTGTACGTGACCTATTACCAAAGAGGTGTATCTTGGCACAATAAATTGCCTCCCCCTACTTTCCAATGCGGCTTTCTTACCTTCATCGCTTAGAGCAATCGACTTCTCTTCTCCATTTCTGAGTACTTTAATTTGATCACCAAACAAAATATCCATGGAAAGATACCTATCTAACTTCTCAACGGGCTTTCCATCAACCTCCAATATCTTATCGCCCGTTCGCAAACCAATTTTTTCACTGACCGGGTCCACATGCAGACCATGTTCAATCTTGTTTACCGGAATATAGGTTTCTCCATTGTTGAAAAACATAAAGGTGTAAATCACCCATGCCAAAAGAAAGTTCACCGTTACTCCGCCAAGCATAATGATTAAACGTTGCCAAGCTGGTTTACTTCTGAATTCCCATGGCTTGGGCTCCTCCTTCATCTGGTCGGTATCCATACTCTCATCAATCATCCCGGCAATCTTCACATAACCCCCCAAAGGAAGCCACCCAATACCATAGACCGTTTCTCCTATTTTCTTTTTGAAAAGTGAAAACTTCACATCAAAAAACAAATAGAATTTTTCAACCTTCGTCTTAAAGTATTTGGCAGGAAGAAAATGCCCTAGCTCGTGTAAAATCACCAAAACGGAGATAATTACCACGAACATTACTATCTGTATAAAAAGACCCATTCAATCTAAATCTAACAATAAGCCCACAAAAGTAAGGTTTTAGCCCTTTTCACAAAAGATCATTTTAATCAATAAATGCATTTAAGAAAGTTTTAGCACCTAAAAGATCCTTTTGTTTTGAGGATTTCCAGCCTCGGCCGTAATTTTGCAACATGGGTTCTTTCTTTGCAAAATACAAGTTTTTTGGAGCGGTACTTTTGGGTTTGTCGGCCGTAATTGTTTACCTTTTTTACAATGCGCTTCAGCCGGAACAAAAACTACCTGTTTATCAACCCTCTATGGTAAGTCAAGAGCTAGTGGATAGCACACTACACTACAAAAAAAAATATCATACCATTGCAGATTTTGAGCTGACCAATCAAAATGGAGAGTCCATCACCCAAGAAGACTACGCGAATAAAATATATGTTGCTGATTTCTTCTTTACCACTTGCCCCACCATATGCCCTATCATGACTAAAAATATGGCCCAGATACAAGGGTCTATTTTAGAAGATTCGGATGTTCTTTTACTCTCGCACTCCGTTACCCCTGATATTGATTCGGTAGCACAGCTTAAAAAATATGCTTTGGAAAAGGGAGTGGTGGACAGTAAATGGAACTTAGTCACAGGCGATAAAAAACAAATCTATGAATTGGCCAGAAAGTCATATTTGGCTGTCAAAACAGATGGGGATGGGGGACCTTATGATATGATTCATACCGAAAATTTCATTCTGGTGGATAAGGAACGAAGAATACGTGGATTTTATGATGGAACAAACTCCGAAGACATCGAAAAGCTTTTGGAAGACCTAAAAATTTTACAGACCAGTTATGCAGAATGATTGGACCATCAAGGTTTTCTATTCTTTTTAAACCATCCATCCTTCCTTTTTCTTTACTTTTGCCTAACTTAAAATGAATCTAAATAAAATTAGTGGCCACAGTTGCTGATCTCAAACACGGACAGAAGGGTATTATCATTGATTTTGATGATAACGTACTACCTATTAAACTCATGGAATTGGGTTGTCTTCCCGGAAATGAAGTTGAACTGGTTCAGGTAGCTCCGCTGAAAGACCCTATCTACATAAATGTGAGCGGAACCCATATTGCTATACGGCGGATTTTAGCCAACCAAATTCCGGTGGATATCATAGACAATTCCTCTTCCTTATGAGTAAAAGTATCAATGTAGCCCTAATTGGTAATCCCAATACTGGAAAGACATCCATTTTCAATCAGCTTACCGGTCTTAAGCAAAAAGTAGGGAATTACCCGGGCATTACTGTTGAAAAAAAGCAAGGGATTTGCAAATTACCGAGAGGGATCAAAGCCCATATTTTGGATCTTCCTGGAACTTATAGCCTCAATACCACATCTTTAGATGAAAGCGTAGTAGTTGAAGTCCTTCTAAATAAAAATGACAAAGATTATCCCGATGTGGCCGTGGTCATTACGGATGTAGAAAACCTAAAGCGGAATCTTTTGTTGTTTACCCAAATAAAAGACCTTCGTATACCCACTATTCTGGTCATCAATATGGCGGACCGAATGTCCAGAAAGGGAATTTCCCTGGACATTGAGGCCATGGAAAAAAAGTTGGACACGAAAATTGCGCTGGTCAGCACTAGAAAAGGCAATGGTGTTGGTTATATTAAAGAGTTGATAGCCAACTACAAAGACTTATCGTCGGAACCCAATTTGGATACTTCCAGAATATCTCCAGAATATTTTGAACGGTTGAAGCAGGCTTTCCCAAAAGAAGACATATACAAGCTTTGGTTGGTAATTACCCAAGATGTCAACTTTATGCCCATCGAAAAGAAACGCATTCAAGATGCGACATCCTTTTCTACCAAATCTAAGGACGAGCTTAAAAAACTCCAACATAGAGAAACCGTACTTCGCTATCAGTTTATTAATGCCACCTTAAAAGACACCTACAAAATAGACTTACAAGCTGCCACTGGTTTAAGGGCCAATTTGGATAAGATTCTGACCCATAAAATATTTGGGTATGTTATTTTCTTTTTGATTTTATTGCTGATTTTCCAAGCGATTTTTGAATGGAGCACCTATCCCAGCGATTTTATTGACGAACAGTTTTCTTTATTGAGTGATTGGATAAAAAATACACTCCCTTCAGGAATCTTAACAGACCTATTAGCAGAGGGGGTTATTGCGGGAATTGGAGGTATTGCCGTTTTTATACCCCAGATTGCCTTCTTATTCCTGTTTATCTCGCTCTTGGAAGAAAGTGGCTATATGAGCCGCGTGGTATTTTTAATGGATAGATTAATGCGCCCTTTCGGTCTTAGCGGAAAGAGTGTAGTTCCTTTGATATCTGGAACAGCCTGTGCTATTCCAGCAGTAATGGCCACCCGAACCATTGAAAGCTGGAAGGAACGTCTCATAACTATTTTGGTTACACCTTTTACCACCTGTTCGGCCAGGTTACCTGTCTATTTAATACTTATCGCCTTGGTAATTCCTGAGGGAAGTTTCTTAGGACTAAGTTATCAGGCACTTACCCTGATGTTGCTCTATCTCCTGGGGTTTGGCATGGCCATCTTTTCGGCGATGGTTTTGAACAAGATTTTGAAAATAAAAAGCCGTACCCTCTTTATTGCAGAAATGCCTACGTATCGTTTACCTCTTATAAAAAATGTAGGGTATACAGTTTTGGAAAAAACCAAAAGTTTTGTGGTAGGTGCGGGTAAAATTATTTTGGCCATAGCTATAGTCCTTTGGTTTTTGGGCTCCAACGGATATTCTGAAAATTTTAAAAACGCCGAAACCATCGTTTCTGAGCGAATTGAAACACAAGGGCTCTCACCGTACAGCAAGAACTATATCAAAAACAATATTGATTTATACACAAAGAGTACCCCACTGAGCATAACCGGAGGACAAAATGTTGTAGGCATCAGTGCCCTACAAGATTCCGTTCAGGTAATGACCAAAATCCTAACCGAAAGTGCCATGCAACAGGAAGTGGCCAGCTATCGGCTTGAGCATTCCTATATGGGATACGCAGGTAAAGCGATTGAACCTTTGGTAAAACCTTTGGGCTACGATTGGAAAATTGGAATCGCGGTATTGACCTCTTTTGCAGCTCGTGAGGTTTTTGTGGGCACTTTGGCCACCATTTATAGCGTAGGGAGTGATCAAGAAGACACCATTAAAAACAGAATGGCGGCAGAACTGGATGAATCTGGAAAGAAACCTTTGTTCAATTTGGCATCCGGTATTTCGCTGATGCTTTTTTATGCCTTTGCCATGCAATGTATGAGCACACTTGCTGTTGTTAAGAAAGAAACCAATTCTTGGAAATGGCCCCTACTCCAGCTCTTGTTTATGAGCGCTTTTGCGTACCTTGTAGCTTTAACGGCCTTCCAACTTTTAAAATAATATGGAGTTGTTTCAAAACATATTGGCCTATTCAATTCTTGCCATAGCCGTGGGGTATTTGGTGTGGAAATTTTTTCTGCCCAAGTCATTGCTACGCTCCAAAAGTTCTGGTTCAAAGTCTTGTGGACAGGACGACTGCGGTTGTTAATGTTTCATCATTACCTAAATTGTATTACATTTTGGTTATGAAAAAGAGTGTCTTTTTTGTAACCCTTTTGTGATTCTTGGCTATATAAGGTAAACCAAACCTTTAAAAAATGAAACATAAAGCAAGCTGCCTTATTCTAGGCTTAGTAACCCTTTTAGCCTGCCAAGAGCAAAAAAATGAGAATCAACCCAAAATCCTAAAATCCAATCAAAATCAAGTTAATTGTAAAATTGGCAATAATACCAATCGGATTTGGGGAGTTGACCCCAGTCTAAACCCAGATAGAATGCATGTGGACACCAAAAATGGAAATCCAACCAAAGTGGTGTTTACCTCAGACATTGACACAGCTGTTTTTCATATCGGATTACATGACACCATCAACTTTCAGATAGATGTTCTTGGAATGGAATCAGCCACTACACAGCTTGTGGGTGTACCAAGAAATGTAACATTCAGTCAAGAATACATAAAAGCGAACAGAGGAAAGCTGAGAGTGGAAATTCCCGAAGTTCACGAGTTGGCCAAAATCATGGTAGCCATCTCGGATGTTGGCAGGATTGATAGTAACATGACCCAGATGAATACTCCCTATCATAAAGAAGTTGTGGAATACTTTCAACCTTACAAGGAACATGATGCTATTAAATTGATAAATGAGAATATTTCAGAATTATATGATGAGGATGGTTATTGGTTTTATTATGCATTAAAAATGAATGCCTGCGGATATTTTTTCAATGCAAAGAATGAGATAACGGATGATGGGATTATTCACAATATGGGATTTGAAAGCCCCAAAAACCCTTTCATTGAAAACAAGAAGGTTTTTGAAGATTTTGCAAAAACATCCAACTTCAGGGCTTTCTATAAGAATCATCTGCCTTACTATGACGAGCTCATAGAAACGTATAAGACTTTGAACCCTATTGGCCAAATGCAGTACTGGTTAGAAGATAAGTTTGGATTTACCTATGGTAGCTATGCTGTCTATTTCTCTCCGCTATCCGGTGGAGCACATAGCGCCCAGAAGTTTGAAGACAACGGTTTTAAGCTATCCGCCATGTTTGTTATGCCATCCAACAGGAATCCTGAGTATTCGGATGCAATTAACGAAATGAGATCATCCCGAGTAGTTTTCACCGAGATTGACCACAATTTTGTCAATCCCGTTTCAGACACAATGGTTGATGAAATAGACATGGCTTTTCAGGATTTGGATAAATGGGTAAAACGCGATAAGTTCAATAGAAACTACAAAAACAGATATGCCGTTTTTAATGAATATATGACTTGGGGTGTATTCTCCCTGTATTGTATGGATTTTTTCACCGAAGATGAAGTATCTGAATTTCTTGAGATTATGGAGTACCAAATGGAAACCTCAAGAGGTTTTATACGTTTTAAGGAGTTTAACCGCCAACTAATGTCACTTTACAAAGAAAATCCAGCAATTTCTATGAACCAGCTCTATATTGAAATACTAAAATGGAGTGAGAAACAATAGAAATACTAAACGAGTAACCCTAATTTTCATTTTTTTTGTCGCCTATTGTAACCTTTTCTTTTTTTCTGACTATATAGAATAGAAGACAAACAAAACACAACTTTTGGAAACCTGGACAGACGAAACAATAATGCAAAAAGTAGCCAAGGGAAACCTGGATTTGTTAAAGCTACTTTTTGATAGACACCACAAACATGTCTATAACTTTTTGTACAAAATGTCTGGTGACCGAATGTTGAGCGAAGATCTTACACAGGATGTTTTTTACAAGGTGATAAAGTATCGAGGTACTTATAAAAACGGTTCGTTTGTTTCTTGGCTATTTACCATTGCTAGAAACAGTTTAAAGACACACTTCACCAGAAATCAGCGCAATCATGATGATATAGAAGTGTTGGAGTACAAACCTGTGGAGTCGGAAAACTTGATACATGAAGATTATTCGCACTTACAAAGTGTTTTGAACAAATTGGACCCTTCAGATAGGGAATTGATTATCCTGAATCGTTTCAAGGAAATCAAATATGAGGAACTGGCAGAAATCGTAGGGAGTACCCCAGGTGCGGTAAAGACCAGAGTGTGTAGAGTATTGAAAAAAGTAAAACAAATGTATTTGGAAACCATATAGTCATGAAAAAAGACCGTATTGATGAGTTGTTGCCGGAGTATCTGGACAATACCATTTCCGAAAAGGATAGAGTTGAATTGGAGGCTCATTTGGCCCAATCCGAAGAAGGAAGGAAAGAGTTGGAAGAAATGAAGGCACTTTTTGAGGCCTTCGAAAAAGAGGAAACAACAGTTCCTTCAAATAGTCTGCGGATGAATTTTGAAGAAGCTTTGGAAGCTGAAAAAAGTAAGTCTGCCAAGGTGATTCCTTTAGAATCCAAAAAGAAAAACTCGTCTTGGGCATCCAATGTGCTGAAAATTGCAGCCAGTATAGCACTTCTGGTAACCTCGTTCCAAATAGGAAGTCTTTTTCAACAAAAAAAGACGGATGGCAGTATTGCTTCCCTAGAAAGCGAAACCTTGCAAATGAAGCAAACCGTTATGCTTTCCTTAATGGAAAATCAATCGGCCAGTAAGCGTATCCAAGGCGTAAATTACATTGAAGAAATACCAAATCCGGATGATGCCGTGGTCGATGCTTTGGGCAAACGTATGCTGAATGATGAAAATGACAATGTTAGATTGACAGCTTTCGAAGCACTTTCTAGATTCTCTTCCTCTGAGAAGGTTAAGGAAGTATTCATTGAGGCCTTGAGCAAGGAAAAGAATCCCAGCATACAAATTGTTATCATTCAAGTGTTGGTGCAGATGCAGGAAAAGGAAGCCATTGGCCCCATGCAGCGATTACTTGAGCAGGAGGACACACAACCTTTCATCAAAGAACAGATTAAGACAGGATTACCAAAAATTATATAAACAT
The DNA here is from genome assembly GCF_049333175.1 of Flagellimonas ulvae. Classification (NCBI taxonomy): domain Bacteria; kingdom Pseudomonadati; phylum Bacteroidota; class Flavobacteriia; order Flavobacteriales; family Flavobacteriaceae; genus Flagellimonas; species Flagellimonas ulvae. The sequence continues at coordinate 2,962,897 of NZ_CP186325.1, read as the reverse complement.
CAAAAAACGAAAATCATGAAAAATTCAATTATTCTTTTAGCGGCGTGTTTGATGGCCAGTTTCGGTCAGGCGCAGGACGGTTACACCAAATCCTTAAGTGGTGTGGAGTGGGTAAAAATCGAATCCAAAGCTGACATTATAGTCAGAACCCACAGTAAAAATGAGCTTTTAATCAAGGCCAATAACAGCTCGGAAGTTTCAGAAAGAGCCAAAGGACTTAGACTGGTCGGAGAAGGTGGAGAAGATAACACTGATGTTGGTTTTTATGTGGTGCAGGATGGCAACACGCTTCTTGTAAAAAATCTCAGGAAAAATGAAACTGCACGAATCTTTCTTCCCAAAGACCAAAACGTTTCGGTAAAAAGCACATGGAACGGAGATATTGATGTAGACGGTTTTTCTGGAGAGGTTGAAGCGAATGCTCGTCTAAATGGAAGCGTAGATCTTCGAAATGTGAATGGCCCAGTTACGGCAAATGCTTTGAATGGTGATATAGACGTCTTTTTCAATGACGTAAAACAAGATTCACCCATTTCAATTTATACCACAAATGGCGCTGTCGATGTATCAATGCCTTCCGATACTCCTGCACAACTTTCCATAAGCTCAACAAATGGAGAGATTTATAGCAATTTCGATTTAAAACGCGAAGAAAAGGACGGGTTGAAATCATACTCCAGAAAAAGTGTAAAAGCTAGTATCAACAATGGAGGAGTGAACATTTCACTCAAGTCTACCAACGGAAACATATACTTGAGAAAAAAGTAACAATCAAAAAACGAACAATCATGAAAACAAACATCCTCTTCTTGGCCCTGACATTATTGGCCCTTACCGTAAAAGGTCAGAAAATCATTGAAAAGAATATCAACTATTCTGGACAGACCATTAGTCTTGAAGTAAAGTTTGCATCAGAAATAGAAGTAAAGACCTGGGATAAGTCCACCATATATTTTAAAGCGGACATCCAAACGGACCAAGGAAAGTTTCTTGATCTTTATTCATTGGATGTGAACGAAAGCAACAGCTATGTTTCTATAACTTCAGATGCAAAACCCGTTTTTAAAGCTTTCCATAAGGAAAGAGAACAAAGTGGAAGAAAACGATATTATTATACCGACGATATGTATGAGTTCAACTATGTGCTCTATGTGCCCAAAAATGCCACATTTATGGTAAAAAGCATAAATGGCAGCCTAAATGCTGAGATTATTGATGGGAATTTTACTGCGGATTTAATTAACGGCGATATTGATATCAAAAAGTACCAAGGGGATATGGAGCTCAAGACCATCAATGGAGAAATCGATTTGTCCGTAGGAAAATCCAATTTAATGGCAGAAACCGTTCATGGACAAATCTATGCGGATGAGAAAATAGATTTAAAAGTCACGGACAGACATGTGGGCCAGAAGGTTATGGCTAGTGTTGCTAATGCCACCAACACACTTCGATTAAACACCGTTAATGGCAATATGTATTTACGATTGTAAAACTTCGAACAGAAGTAAAGCCCAACCAACTACCAATAGTAGGCCTCCCAGCGGGGTTACCGGTCCAAGGAATTTAAGCTTTCTCCCTGTTGAAGAACTTAAAACCAAGCCATAAATACTGAATGAAAACAAGAAAGTTCCCAAAATGAAGCATAGTGCCATATAATTCTGAAGTGTTTCACTAAAGTTTAGAAAAAAACCTAGGGAAACCAACAGGATGGCATGGTACATTTGATATTTGACTCCGGTTTCAAAACTTTGAAGTTGTTCCGGGGTCAATTTCTTTTTTAAGGCATGAGCACCAAAGGCGCCAAGAATGACAGCCAAGAGTCCATACAACGCTCCAAAAAATTGAACCAGTTCAGTTGAGACCATATTTAAAAATAAACACTGATTTTTCCATCAGAAGTGACTTTAAAAGTACAATCTTCATACTTTGGTGGGCCAAAGGTTCGCATCTTTGCCTTTGAAAACGCCACCTTCTCTTTGGGGATTCCCAGCCAATTCGTGTCAAGTACATCGTTGCCATTCTTATCATGAAAAAGGGCTATCGCATATTCCCCTTCGGGTACATCTTCCAATGTAAGTACGGTCATTCCTTCTTTTGCCGAAGCACTACCGCTTTTGGCAACTTCATCAAATTTCAGAAAAGAAGAAGCGGAATCATACATGGCCACGCTTACCTTACCCTTAGAAGAAGGAACATTGTATACCGTAACCGAAAGTGTATGTTGTGAAAGAGCAAAAACAGGAAGCAGTAAGAAAAACAACAAAAGGGTTCTCATAAATATTGAATTACTTGATGGGACAAATACATATACAATGCCAAAATTACTTTTGCTGCTCAAATTTAAGTACTAGTTCTTCATTTAAATCCCCATATACTTTTTGTGTTAACAAACTATCACTGAAATTCAGGAATACTTTTACCGAATCATTATGTACCAAGCGTATTTTTTGCTGCCTTAAATCATCTACAAAAACATATACTTTGGATTGGGTTAGGGAATCCTGAAAGACCCCTTTTTCTTTTTCCATCCAAGAAAAGCCATGTGAGCGCTCCATTTCCGGGATTCTTTCTACCAACGAAATGCTATCAATCTCTGAAATGGAAATTTTTAAGTGATAAATCCCGGAGGTAATGCTTAGCTCTCCCTGCTCAATGGAATGCCAATTTTTATAATGCACCACAAAAGCAGATGCACAAAAAACAAGGGTAAGAACAATCAATACGTTCCACAACCAATGTCTTTTCTTTCTACTCATTTTCTTTATCGGTCCTGTATTTGTCAAACCAAGCGACTGTGTTCGCTATTTTGGTAATTAAGTTACTTGGCCTGCTGGCTATTCCATGGCTTGCACCTGGAATCTCCACCAAAACTGTTTCAATTTTTCGCAGCTTCAAGGCATGGTACAATTGTTTTGCTTCACTTGGCGGGGTTCGCAAATCGTTCATACCGACCATCACCATGGTTGGTGTCTCTATATTACCAACGAGGGATATTGGTGAAAATTTCCAGTACCCTTCAAAATTTTCCCAAGGTTGACCAGGGTATCGGCTATTGGCATAGCCAAAATAGTTATCCGCCACCAAGGTTTTACTTATCCAATTCATCACCGGCTTTGCCACTACTGCAGCTTCAAAACGATTATTTTTTCCAATCATCCATGCACTCATAATTCCCCCAGCACTACCTCCGGTAACAAACAACTGGTCCTCATGGGCTATACCCATGTTAATACAATGGTCCACTCCGTCCATTACATCATTGTAATCCTGACCGGGGTAATTGTTGAGAAGTAAGTTTCCAAATTCTTCACCGTAACTTGTGCTTCCTCTCGGATTTGGATAAAAAACCACATATCCTGCTGAAGCATATAACTGCATTTCAGCGGAAAAGCGGTCCCCGTAATTCAAAATGGGACCTCCATGGTTTTCAACCATAAAAGGATATTTTTTGTTTTTATCATAATTGGGAGGGTATACCACCCATCCCTGAATATCGCGTCCGTCATAGGAAGATTTATACCAAACCTCCTCGACCTCACCAAGGGTTCTGTATCCCAATAAAGGTTGATTCAATGAAGTAACTTTCCGAGCCGTCTTGCTTTTAACTCCTATGATTGCCAACTCAGCAGGATAGTTTGGCCTAGATTGAGTAAAGGCAATTGTCCCATTTTTGGAAACCGTAAAAGACCCTCCACCATACGGTCTGCCTAGAGAAATTCCTCCTACGTTGTCTGCTAGTTTAGATACTTCCCCATTCAAGGAAATATGTCCCACTTTCCCATTGCCTTTATCATCATAGGAAACGTAAAGCCCAGCACTTTTAGCATCCCATTGAATATTAGAGATGGTTCGGTCCAGATTTCCAGAAATCATACGTTTTCCAGAACCATCTACATTCATAATATGCAACTTCCGGGTTTGGAAGGCTTCAAACTTATCTCCATACCCAAGGTAAGCGACATACTTTCCATTTGGAGATACTTTCGGATTGTAATCTGGGCCATCCCTATCTGTCAAGGCTTCAATCTCTCCACTTTCAACTGCGACCGTATAAATCTCGCTATTACGGAAGCGATATTCCCAGTCTTCCACCCTATTGGCTGAAAAGTATATTTTAGTGCCATCCATACTCCATGACAAAGCACCTCTATGGTGATAATCTCCCGAGGTAAGTTGTCTTATTGCACCACCTTCTGCTGAAACCTTAAAAATATGATTGAACCCTGGCTTGATATAACCCCTACCATCAGCCTCGTGGTATACCCTGTCCGTAATCCTAGGCGCATCAGCCCACTTGGCCCCTTTCGGTTTTTTTGGGATTTTGGCACTCACAGGTGGAGCTTTGGGAACATTCATGGAAAAAGCTAGAGATTTTCCATCAGGCGACCATGTCAACGAACTTGGACTAAAAGGTAGCTGGGTCAGTTTGGCCACTTTTCCAGTGGCAACCCAATACATATATATTTCAGAGCCATTATCCGTACTACTGGAAAAGGCAATCCTATCTCCATTGGGTGACCATCGGGCACTACTTTCATTTACCTCACGGGTTGTTAATTTTTGATGTTGACTCCCATCACTTTTCACTAACCAAAGACTCCCAGCGGAACGGTCTTTCATAATATCAAAACCCATTCTTCGGTAGACTACCCAATCTCCATTTGGGGATATTTGGGGGTCAGACACATATTGGAGTTCAAATACATCCAAATATGAAAAGTTGGGTTTTTGGGCTTTGGTACTTTGAATGGAAATAGCAAGTAAAAAACAGATGAGAATAGTCCGTGTCATATAAGTCAATTTGATTCCTAAAGGTAGAGCTTCGGCCTCATTTCGCAAAACCATTGTATCTCGGTATTATCCATTATATTTAGTAACCAATAATCAACCGTTTTTTCTATGGCCTTTAAGAAAATCAGTACAGATAGGCTTTTGGGTATTTCAGCCATGGTAATCAGTATCCTTACCTTGGTTATTTTTATCTATCAAACCGATATTATGCGGGTCCAGAGCAAGCTCTCCGTGAAACCCAGATTGGATTTTACTACCAATCAAGGTGGAAACGATTCTTTGGTTACTTTTCAGGAGGTTCTTGAAAACAAGGGTCTGGGGCCAGCCATAATAGATTCCATTTATTACATCTATCAAGGAAGCCATTTTGCCTTGGATACAGAAACCTTCTTCCAACAAGAGTTTCCCAAATTATTGGAATACGGATATCTGTCCCAACACTCAACCCTTGGTAGAGGAACCACCCTAACCCCCAATGAGGAACGCTCACTTTTTGTATATAAGTTGCCAACTTCCAAAATGGACAGTGTTTTTGAATATTTAAGCATTGAGACCATAGAAGATGTCCCTTTCCTTATGGAGGTTAAATACACTTCCATTTATGAAGATGAACTTTGGAAAGTAAATAGTAATCAGAGCGTTCCCAAAAAGTTGGATTGATGATTAGATTTTTCCGAAAACTGCGCCAAAACTTACTCTCTGAGAACAAATTTTCTCAATATGTTTTATATGCTGTAGGAGAGATTATTTTGGTCGTCATAGGGATTCTAATTGCCCTTCAAATAAATGACTATAGTGAACATAACAAGCAAAGAAAGTTAGAGCGACTGCTTTTGTCCAACTTATCGAAAGACGTGGAATTGGACATTCGCCAAATAGAAAATAACACTGAACTATCCCGCGACAGACTAGGTAGACTGGACAGTCTTGTTCAGCTTTTAAAAACACCTGAAAGCATTGATAAAGCTAGTTTTATCAGACAGTCTTACGAGTTTGTTTTTGACCAATACTTTAAAAGCAATAGCGGCATTTTTGATGAAGCCGTGTCTTCTGGTAAAATGAGTTTTGTCCAAAATGAGGCATTACGACAAGATATTTTCAACTATTACAGAAATGCCAAAGAAACATATACCGATGGAACTACTAGACAAATCACCGATGAGTACATTACCCCTTTGTTGGTAGAGCATGTTTATTTGAATCAAGAAGGTCTTGCCATGCTAGGACTTAATTTGGAAGATATCTCTGCTCTTAAAAATCTCGATGCAACCTCACTTGCCCAAAACAAGGAATACTGGAAAATGGTTCTACTAAAATTTGGGGGAAACCAAGAGCAGATTATTAGGTGGAGTACCATAAAAAAAAGGGCTGAGGAGTTGAAGCAGCGTATAGATTCAGAGCTGGAAAAAATATAGCTTTATTCGGTTTTTTTGAAAGCGATCCTGTATCTTCAATCACATTTCAAAAATCATCAACACTACAGAAAATGAAAAGACTTTTCGTAACCCAACTCCTATTCGTATTTGCCTATTTTCAAATCATCTTGGGGCATGCCCAAACCGAAACCAAATTAATGCAACAACCTGCCATCAGCAATACGCAAATTGCCTTTGTCTATGCTGAAGATCTATGGGTTGCCAATCGTGATGGTTCCAATCCCAAGCGCCTTACTATTGATGAAGGGATAGAATCCAGCCCAATATTTTCTCCAGATGGCAGTATGATTGCTTTCAATGCGGAGTATGACGGTAACGTGGACGTATATATTGTTCCTTCAACTGGTGGTATTCCTAAAAGGCTGACATGGCACCCTTATCTTGACTTAATCAGGGATTTTTCTCCCGATGGGAAAAGCATACTTTTCGCATCCCGTAGAAATTCCCATACAAATCGATACTTTCAACTATATACGGTTTCAATAGATGGCGGGGCCACTTCCCAATTAGAAATTCCGAATGCATTCTGGGCTTCATATTCAGATGATGGACAGCATATAGCCTACACGACCATTTTTGATGCTTTTGGCCAATGGAAAAATTATCGAGGTGGACGCACCTCTAGAATATGGGTGTACAACACCAATGATCACAAAGTGGTTGAAGTTCCAAAACCCCAAGGAGGAAGCAATGATACCCAACCACAATGGGCTGGTGATAACGTGGTTTTTAGAAGTGACCGCGATGGAGAGTTCAACCTATTTAGCTATAACACTGCTACCAAAGAGCTAAAAAAACACACCGATTTTAAAGACTTCCCAGTTATTAATGCCAAGGTTTACAAAAACTCTGTTATTTACGAGCAGGCCGGAACCTTGCACATCTATGATATTTCTTCCGGAAACGATAAGAAATTAACCATCAATATTGCCACCGACCTATTGGAACTTAGAGAACGCTTTGTGTCTGGCTCGCAATATGTGAGATCAGGAAACGTTTCTCCCTCTGGTGCCAGAGTTGTTTTAGATTTTCGTGGAGATGTTATAACCGTACCTGCAAAAAAAGGAGATCCAAAGAATATCTCTCAAACCACCGGAGTACACGAAAAATTTCCTTCTTGGTCACCTGACGGAAAATCCATAGCCTATCTTTCAGATGCTTCGGGAGAATATGCTATGCATATTCAGAACACTCTAAGTGGATCAGTAAAAAAAATCACTTTGACAGGAACTGGGTTCTACGGAAATATCCATTGGTCTCCTGATAGTAAAAAAGTGAGCTACGTAGATAATGGTAGGAATCTATACGTAACCACAATTGCCACGTCAAAAACTATTAAAATAGACCAAGATGATTTATTCGTCCCTGGAGATTTGAGGGAAAAATTCAGCGATTGGTCCTTTGATTCCAATTGGATTGCCTACACAAGAATTACGGACACAAATTTTGAAAAAGCATTTTTGTATTCCCTAGCCGAAAATAAATCCTACGCACTAACTGATGGGTTGTCGGATGTTGTTGAGCCTACCTTTGACCCAAGTGGCAAATACATCTATTTGATGGCATCCACAGATGCCGGTCCCGTGGTGAATTGGTTCGATCAGTCAAATCAAGATAAGGAATCCTCCTATTCCATATATGCTATTACTTTACAGAAAGATATAATCTCGCCGTTAAAGAAAGAAAATGACGAGGAAAATGGGGAAGAAAAGAAGGAGGAACCAGCAAAAGAAAATTCTTCCAAAAAAGGTAAAAAAGATTCACCCGCTCCCAAGGTTTTAAAAATTGATTGGGCTGGTATTCAAAATAGAATGATTGCCTTACCCATAGATGCTGGGGATTATAGCGAATTGAATTCTGTGGATGAAGGAGAACTTTATTATTTATCTTCAGATGATTCAGGATCCCACTTAAAGAAATTCAGTTTTGAAGAAAGAAAAGAAGAAGAGCTTTTTGAAACGGACTATTATGAAGTGGCCAGCAGTGGAAAGAAGATGTTCTATAATAGTGGAGGGGCCTGGTTCGTATCTGATTTAGGTAAAAAATCGGAAAACGGTCCTTTGAATCTGGATGCCATATCCATCAAAATAAATCCAAAAGAAGAATGGAAAAATATATTCAATGAAGCGTGGCGGGTGAACCGCGATTACTTTTATGACCCAGGCATGCATGGTGCAGATTGGAATGCCATGAAGACCAAATATGAGCCTTTCGTGGACCATGCTTCCTGTAAAGATGATCTTTACCGGGTAATGCAATGGATGTTTAGCGAATTGGCAGTGGGACACCACCGTTTTGGCAGCGACGGCGATGCATTGAACAATCCAAAAGACATTCCAGGCGGACTTTTGGGAGCTGACTATGTGGTTAAGAACAACCGTTATCAAATAAGTAAAATTTATGGTGGACTAAACTGGACTCCAGATTTAAGGTCTCCATTGACAGAACCAGGTGTTGGGGTTTCTGAAGGTGACTATATCATTTCTGTAAATGGTAAAAACGTTTCAGGCACTGACAACATTTACAGCTTTTTTGAAAATACTGCCAATACTTTGGTAGACCTTAAAGTGAGCTCAAATGCGGATGGGAGTGATGCGAAAACCTATCAGGTTACCCCCTTACGAACGGAATGGGCCATTCGAAATCGAGATTGGGTAGAAGGCAACATAAAGAAAGTCCACGAAGCGACCGATGGTCAGGTTGCCTATGTATATGTGCCCAACACTGCCGGTGCAGGTTTTGAGTATTTCAAGCGATATTTTTATCCACAGGCCAATAAAAAAGCTATCATTATTGACGAACGCTATAATGGAGGGGGGCAACTTGCCGATTACTACATTGACATCTTAAAGCGGCCCCTACAGGCGCATTGGAATTTTAGATATGGAAAAGACTTGAAATCGCCCAGTGCATCAATTCAAGGACCCAAGGTTATGATTATTGATGAAACTGCTGGTTCCGGTGGGGATTATCTGCCATGGATGTTCCGCCGGTTTGAAATGGGAACTCTGGTAGGTAAGCGTACCTGGGGTGGACTCGTAGGTGTTTTAGGGTATCCTGAATTCATTGATGGAGGCGTGGTTACCGCACCCAACCTTGCCTTCTATTCCGAAAAAGGATTTAGGGTAGAAAATGAAGGTGTTGCCCCGGATGTTGATGTGGAGCAACTTCCAGAATTGGTTATTAAAGGCCATGATCCCCAATTGGAAAAGGCCATTGAAATTGTTATGAAGCAGTTAAAAGAAAATCCACCTAAAAATGTGGTAACTCCTGCTTATCCGATTAGAGTTAAAAAGTAAGTTCAACCTTTACATGTTCGCTAATGGATTTTACGAACAAAACCGTGCTTGTTACCGGTGGTTCTAGAGGAATTGGAAAGGCCACTGCAATCGCCTTTGCCCAAAAAGGAGCTAAGGTTGGTATCAATTTCAGGAGGAACGTAAAAGAGGCACAAAAAACTCTTGTAGAGTTAAAGGGTGAAGTTCATCAAATCTTTCAAAAAGACATTTCCCAAAAAGAGAATTGTGAGGAATTGATTGATGATTTTGTAAAAGCCTTTGGACAAATCGACATACTGGTCAACAACGCGGGGATTTCAATTTTTCATGAAATCGATACGGTTGATTTTGACCATTGGACCCATGCGTGGGAGGAAACCTTCAAAACCAATCTTTTTGCTGCGTCCAATATGAGTTATTGGGCAGCCCATGCCATGATGAAAAGTGGAGGTGGGCGCATAGTCAATGTCTCTTCCCGAGGTTCTTTCAGAGGCGAACCTACTAAACCAGCATATGGCGCTAGCAAAGCCGCTTTGAATGCCATGAGCCAATCTTTGGCAAAAAAGTTGGCGCCTTACAATATCTATATTGGGGTGGTAGCACCAGGTTTTACAGAAACCGAAATGGCAGCTGTGACCTTAACACCTGCTGAACGGGAAAACTTGCTGCGTGAGTCCCCTTTTCAACGAATGGCACAACCCGAAGAAGTAGCGCATGCCATTTTGTTTTTGGCTTCAGAAGGTGCCGAATACACTTCGGGTACCATAATAGATGTCAATGGAGCTTCTTATCTTCGTCAATAACCCAGCCAAATGAATACTGTACCATATAGCGAAAATCAGCTCCATCAAAATTCAGGTATATTCAAGCGCTTTGAAAAATACCTGGGAGAATTCGTTTATGGAGGCATTGATGGATGCGTTACCACTTTTGCCGTAGTTGCAGGTTCTGTGGGGGCAGGATTGGATAGCTCCATCATCATTATTCTGGGTTTCGCTAACCTATTGGCAGATGGTTTTGCAATGTCCGTAGGCGCTTACCTCTCCACAAAATCAGAACAGGACAATTACAACAAACATAAGCAGGTGGAATATTGGGAAATTGAAAATCTTCCCGATGTTGAAAAAGAGGAAATTAAGGAGATTTATGCCGCCAAAGGATTTGAGGGAGAGTTATTGGACAAGGTGGTAGAGGTGATTACCAATGATAGGGAGATTTGGGTAAATACCATGATGAAAGAAGAACTGGAAATGGTAAAAGAAGACCGCTCCCCATTTTGGATTGGGGCAACGACCTATATTTCCTTCATTCTGATAGGACTAATTCCTCTGGTTATTTACGTGGTGGATTATGTTTCTCCTTTGGACAAAAACTTGTTCTTGATTGCATCGGTTTTAACCGGCCTTGGATTTATTATTGTTGGTTGGTTAAAGACCTATGTAAATCAAACATCCATTATCAAGGGTATTTTAGAGACTTTGGTATTGGGCGGAATTGCCGCAGTGGTCTCCTATTTTGTCGGAGACTTTCTAGAACAATTGATAGCTGTCTAAATATATTCCCAAATGAAAACGGCTACGATAGCACAATTAAAAAAAGAACTGCAATACAGGTCAGATGATGAAATTCTTCAGCTCTGCTTGCGTCTAGCCCGATTCAAAAAAGAGAATAAGGAATTGCTTACCTATCTACTTTTTGAAGCAGACAACGAAGCGGGATATATTGAACATGTAAAATCTGAAATGGATGAACAATTTTCTTTAATCAATACCAACAGTTTTTTCTACATCAAAAAAAGTGTTCGAAAGATTCTAAGGACACTTAAAAAGTTCATTCGCTATTCTGGTAACAAAGAAACCGAGGTGGAGCTCTTGATGTACTTCTGTGAAAAGTTAAAGGACTTTCATCCTTCTATTCGAAGGAATGTCACCTTGATGAATCTCTATGAAAGACAATTGCTTTTTATAGAGAAAAAGATAGCTGCCCTTCACGAAGACCTGCAATACGATTTTGGCTTGCTGCTTGAAGAGTTACGTACTTAAAAGCGTATCGGTTCTTTCTTGGCAAAATCCTCTGTGCCAATCGTTTTCCCGTTAATGGTGGTAGTATCCCAATCTTGGGTAATCTTCCACTCCCCTTTTTGTTTTTGGATTACGATATGAAATTGTCCATAACTATAGTTGGTCTTGCCAGCTTTATCCGTAAATCCAATGCGGTAAAAGCCTACTTCGTAGGAAGCCGCCCCATTTGTATGACGACTATCAAACCAGAAATCCAAGGCAATGGAAACACCATCAGCTTTGTTTTGCTCAAAACGTTTCAGATTTGCAGCTTTAAAGGTATTCTGGGTATCGATTCCTAGAGGAGTTACCCGCAGGACTTCTTCAGCATACGTGGCATTTAGCGCTTCACCATCCAAAGCTTCAAAAGCTTGTTGAAAGGGTTTCCAAACAGATGCATCGATTTCTTTTTGAAAATCAGCTACCGTTTGCGCCTGCAATTGAACTCCACAAACAAGGAGTGCCATAAACAATATTCTCATCTCTAAATAAATTTAATGTTATCCCAAACCAACATCCAACATCATCATAATAATAAATCCGCCAATGAATCCCAAGGTAGCAATGTCGGTATACTTATCCCTTTGTGTTTCTGGAATTACTTCTTCGACCACCACAAAAATCATGGCACCGGCAGCAAATGAAAGTGCATAGGGCAACAGCGGTTCAAAAGTAAGTACGGCCCAAGCGCCCAACACCCCGGCAATGGGCTCCACAATCGCTGACGCTTGTCCATATACCCAACTTTTCCAGCGACTTAATCCATGCCTACGCAAGGGCATGGCCACTGCAAAACCTTCTGGAAAGTTTTGCAACCCTATCCCCAATGCCAAAGCCACGGCGCCTCCAATACTAGCTCCATCAAAACCTGCGGCCACTCCACCAAAAAGAACGCCCACGGCCAATCCTTCAGGAATATTGTGCAACGTAATGGCCAAAGTAAGCAAAGTGGTTCTACGCCAAGGTGTTTTTACCCCTTCGGCTTCTTCCTCACGAAAGTTAATATGCAAGTGAGGTAAAATCTTATCCAAACCAAAAATAAAGGCTGCCCCCAATAGAAAACCAACAGCAGCTGGAATTACTTTGGTAAAACCCTCACCTGGGCTCATTTCAATTCCAGGCGCCAATAAACTCCAAAAGCTGGCAGCCACCATTACCCCTCCTGTGAAACCAAGCATGCCATCCAACAACGCCCTATTTGCTTTTTTAAAGAAAAAAACCAATCCAGCACCAAGCGCTGTTAGTCCCCAAGTAAAAAGAGTGGCGTACAAAGCTGCCCGAATGGGATTTATACTTTCAAAATAATTGATTATTTGTTCCATTAGTTCTGCTTTTTCACGTAAAGATTGGATGCAATCTGATGTGATATGTTCAATTTTTTATTGTTTACCAAAATGGAAAGTGACTGATCAAAGTCTTCAATGTCCAGCACTTTTATGGTGTTTCCCAAAGCAATTTGGTTCTTGTCCAAAAACTTCAAAAACGTGGGTGATGTATCTTTAACCCCAACACAAACTCCTAAACTATTTTTGGGCATATCGCTCAAAAGCTGCTTATCCCTTTCCAAAAATTCACCATCCTTGCTGGGAATGGGGTCGCCATGGGGGTCATATTTCGGATAACCTAGCAAAGCGTCAATTTGGTCAATTAGTTTTTCGCTTTTGATATGCTCCAATTGTTCGGCAACCTCGTGAACTTCATCCCAAGTAAAATCCAGTTTTTCAACTAAGAACACTTCCCAAAGACGATGTTTTCTGATAACGGAAAGTGCCATTTTTATTCCCAATTCTGTTAAAGAAACTCCTTGATACCTTATGTAATGCACCAAGCCCTTTTCTGCCAATTTCTTGGACATATCTGTTACTGAAGAAGGTTTGGTTTCCATTTGTTCCGCAATTGCATTAGTGGATATCAGCGTAGTGGTGTTTCCTCCCAAATGGAAAATGGTCTTTATGTAATTCTCTTCAGAACGAGTCATATAAGATTTTTTCAAAAATACATTTTTATTTGTCAAAACCAATTTTTAGATTTGTCTAAAAAATAATTTAATTAAACCTTTTTTTATTTGCGACTTAGTTGTATTTACCTACTTTTGTTTGGTCTAATTCTAAATAATAATCGTTGAAGCTTATTTCACTATTCCTTGCTACTCTTTCTTGTTCTTTTTTGTTCGCACAAAACGGAACTGTTTCTGGAACCATAACTTCAGATGGAGAGCCTGTTCCTTTCGCCAGTGTATTTGTCAAAGGCAAAAATATTGGGACCACATCAGATGTCGATGGCACCTATCAACTTGAAATTCCAACAGGTGAAATTACTCTGGTGGTCCAATCCCAAGGGTATCGTTCTCAAAACAAAGAACTAACCATTTCCCAAGGCTCATCTTTGACTGTTGATTTCTCACTGATTGAAGATGCTTTAGGACTAGACGAAGTAGTTATAAGTGCCACGCGAAACCGTGTGGAACGTAGAAGTGCTCCTGTTGTGGTCTCCTCTTTAAAACCGAGATTACTCACGGCCACCCAATCTATTACCGTAGCTGAGGGACTTAATTTTGCACCAGGAGTTCGCGTAGAGACTAACTGTCAAAACTGTGGTTTTACACAGGTACGATTAAATGGCTTGGATGGCGCCTACACGCAAATACTTTTGAATAGCAGACCCATTTTCACTTCACTTTTGGGTGTGTACGGCCTTGAACAGATTCCCACCAACATTATCGAACGTGTAGAGGTGGTTCGTAGTGGCGGTTCTGCACTTTATGGCTCCAACGCCATCGCAGGAACCGTAAATATAATTACAAAAGACCCTGTTTTAAATACTTGGGAAATAGGTAGTAATCTCGCCATTATTGACGGTGATGCCCTTGACCGAATCGTTAATTTCAACAGTTCCATTGTTGCTGATGATCTTAATAGTGGTGTCACTCTTTTTGGTACCTATCGAAACCGGCAAGCGTATGATGCCAATGATGATGGATTTACAGAACTGGTAGAATTACGAAATACCACGGTTGGGGCCAAGGCCTTTGTGCGACCTACTGAGAGAAGTCGTGTTTCTGTAAACTTAAACGCCATTCGCGAGTACCGAAGAGGAGGAGACCGTTTGGAGTTGGCTCCCCAGTTCACAGATATTACAGAAGAACTGGACCATGATACTTTTATTGGTGGCGCAGATTATGAAATAAACAGTAAAGATGGTACACAACAAACGCAGGTCTATACTTCGGCCTCTTATACCAATCGCGATAGTTTTTACGGAGGATTGGGTGGTGGAAGGACCAGACAAGACAGTTTATTGGCCAATAATGCTTTCGGAACCACCAAAGATTTAGCATGGGTTAATGGTGTACAAATAACCAAAACGTTTCAAAATAATGATGTGCTTACCGCAGGAGCAGAATTTAATTATAGCACTACCGAAGACCAAATACCCGGATATAATCGACTTGTAGATCAAAATGTAAACACTTTAGGGAGCTATGCCCAATACGAATGGAAACCCTCGGATACATTTTCCGCCTTATTGGGTGCTCGCTTGGACAATGTTAATGTTGTAGGGGATTACTCAGTGGGAGGTATTGAAAGGGACTTGGACTTAAATCAAACCGCCCTCTCGCCTAGGATTACTTTATCCTATAAACTTACAGAAGAGTTGCGTCTTCGAGGTGGTTATGCTAGAGGTTTTCGAGCCCCACAAACTTTCAATGAAGACTTACATATTTCCAGCGTAGGTGGTGAGCCACAGTTCGTCATCTTATCAGAGAACTTGGATACCGAATTTTCAAATGCATTTACAGGTTCATTGAACTATTCCAAGACCAAAAATTTATTACAATTTGATTTCCTTTTGGAAGGATTCTACACGAGTTTGGAAGACCCTTTCACTTTGGTCAGTACCGGTGCTGTTTTAGAAAATGGCTCCATTTTGGAGGAAGTAAGAAACGGTGAAGGAGCCCGTGTTTATGGTTCTAATTTTGAGTTAGGGCTATCTCCAAATCCAGAATGGCGTTTTCAATTAGGAGGTACTTTACAACAAACCGAATGGGATGAACCCCAGCTATTATTTGAAAGTGACGGAACACCTGGAGAAACTGATATCGTTATCGACGAATTTGTTAGGGTGCCCAACTTTTATGGCTATTTAAACACGACTTGGATTCCAAGTGAAAAATTTAATGTAGATGTTACAGGAACATATACCGGTAATATGACTGTTCCGCGGGTAATCAGTGATAATGGGTTTTTGGAGCTAAACGATTCAGGTTCTTTTTTTGACATGAATATTAAGCTGGAAACCCATTTCAATTTCAGTGACTCATTTATGATTACGGTTTCTGGTGGGGTGACCAATATTTTTAATAGCTTTCAGGATGATTTTGATATAGGTCCAGGACGGGATTCTGATTATATCTATGGTCCCGATGCTCCACGTGCCTTCTTTTTTGGCCTAAAATTTGGAAAGTTTCACTGATAAATACTAGTAGGATGAGAAACACTTCATCATACATGAAAAAAACCTTTTTTCCCATTGGGATACTATTTTCTCTGATGACGTTTTTGTCATCAACTGAAGCTTTTGCACAAGAAGATGAAATTCAATGGCTCAGTTTTGAACAGTTGGAAGATTCCCTTGCTGTAAAACCTAAAAAAGTCTTTATCGATTTCTATGCGGATTGGTGCGCCTATTGCAAGAAAATGGATAAGGCGGCATTTAAGGATCCTCCGGTGATTACAACATTGAACACTGAATATTACGCGGTACAAATGAATGCCGAATCTCAAGAAACCATCTCTTTTGGTGGTGATACGTACACAAATAAAGAAGTAGGTAAAAAAAGAAATGCAACTCATGAAATCCCCCTACTCCTTGCTTCCCGAGAAAATGGACCTTTTTCACTTCCAGCAATGGTCATTCTCAATGAAAAGTTTGAAATTACAGCGCGATATTTTGAGTACCTCTCGCCTAAAAAATTGAATAGAATTTTGAATAATCAGCCTTAAATCAGGATTTCAAGGCTACCTTACTTTCATGTTTTCTTTTCATTTCCATAAGAAAATCGTAAAAACAATTGATTTGCGCTTGTTTTGCTTTCCGTATTTTTGAACGATGGCCCATTACGATTATATCATCATCGGCGCAGGCGCCTCCGGATTGCTTTTGGCAGATTCGTTGGGATTCGACGATTTTTTTGCTTCAAAATCCATTTTACTTATTGATAAAGAAGTAAAAACCAAAAATGACCGTACTTGGTGTTTTTGGGAAGTTGGGGAAGGTATTTTTGACCATTTACTTAAAAAAAGTTGGTCCCAAATTTATTTTGCAGGCAAAAGTCTGCGTTTATCCACCAAAATAGCGCCCTATTCCTATAAGATGATACGGGCTATGGATTTTTACTCCCATTACAATCATAAAATAGAAAAGCACAACAACATTACCCGAACTACGGATGAAGTCACCGCTGTAAATGCACTTCAAAACGGTATGGAGGTATTGGGAAAGGATAAAAATTATACCTGTGAAAAGGTTTTCAATAGCATTTTCTCTTATGACTCTTTACACGGTCAGGAAAAATATCCCGTGCTTCAACAACATTTTATTGGGTGGTTCATAAAAACTGAAAAACCAGTTTTTAAAATTGACGAGGCCACTTTCATGGATTTTTCCATTCCACAAAAAGGAAATACCCGTTTTATGTATGTGCTTCCCCTTACTGAAACCGAGGCACTGTTTGAATACACCTTGTTTTCTGAACATCTGTTGGAAAAGGAAGAGTATGAAAAAGCCATTGAGGCGTATTTAGATGAACATTTCGAGGATGTCCCATACACTATAACTGAAAAAGAAGAGGGAAGTATTCCTATGACGGCCCATCCTTTTCATAAAAGGAATACGGATTCCCATATGTATATTGGCGTAGCAGGTGGATGGGCCAAACCCAGCACAGGATTCACCTTTTACTCTACTAGTAAAAAAGTAAAAAAACTTACCACTCATTTAAAACAGAACAAACCCTTGTCCCAGTTTTATAAAAAAGACAAGTTCCTGTTTTATGATATGTTGCTGTTGGATGTTTTAGCCAAAAACAATCACCTGGGACAATCCATTTTTGAATCTCTGTTTAAGAAAAGGCCTGCCCATTTAATTCTTAAGTTTCTGGACAATGGAACCAACATTTGGGAAGATATCCGAATAATGGCCGCACCCCAACCTATCCCATTTGTAAGAGCCTTATTGAGACGTCTTTTTTAGATGGTACGTTTCATAAGTTGTTTGCCGAACTGCTTTAATAGTATTTTGTTTTCTTCTGAAGCAGATATTTTATCCAAACTCTCAAATGCACTGTCCGTGTAGTTTTCTATTTCTTTTTTAAGAAACACGACTGAGCCCGTTTTCTGGAAAATCTCCTTTGTTCTATTGATTTTCTCTTCGGGATTTTCCGGTTTTTCTGAAAACAGTTTTTCCAATTCCACCTTATCATCCGACGAAGCAAATTCAAGTGCCTTCAGGTATAAAATGGTCTTTTTGTTCTCTATGATATCCCCTCCCACTTGCTTTCCAAAGGTTTTAGGGTCTCCAAAAGCGTCTAAATAATCATCCTGCAATTGAAAGGCAATGCCCAAGCTCCTTCCAAACTCATATATGGCTTCGGCATCAGAATTTGTTGCACCAGAAATTATGGCTCCCATTTTTAGCGAAGCCGCAACCAAAACTGCTGTTTTGTATTCAATCATTTTAAGATACTCCGGAATCGTAACATCGTTTCTTGTTTCAAAATCCACATCATATTGCTGTCCTTCGCAAACTTCGATGGCCGTCTGACTAAAAAGCGAGACCAGCTTTTTAAATGTATCAGGTTCATAATCTTCAAAAAGCTGATAGGATTTTATGAGCATAGCGTCTCCAGAAAGAATTCCGGTGTTAATATCCCATTTCTCATGTACTGTGATTTTTCCCCTGCGCAAGGGAGCATCATCCATAATATCGTCATGAACCAAGGAAAAATTATGAAAAACCTCTATGGCCAATGCTGCATCCAAAGCGTCTTCCATTTTACCATTGAAAACATCCACCGACATCAAAGTCAGTACAGGACGCATTCTTTTTCCTCCCAATCCAAGAATGTATAAGATTGGATCATAAAGGTTTTCTGGTGCTTTGGAGTTGAATCTCTCATCCAAGTGAGCTAATATTTTATCTCTAAACTCACCTATTTTATTTTGCTTCGTCATATTCCAAAAATACGTGCTAAGGCGTATAAGAAACGTAAGAATTGAAAAAAGTTTATCTCAAAACGCAATAGTTTTGAGAACCTTCGTCTTTATAGATAGAAGATTTGAACAATCAACCAATGTCATCTCCGCAAGAAAGCGATCAAAATAGATTAACCACTTTTTTCAACGAAGAATATCATTCGTTGAGAGCTTACGTAAGGTCCAGAATTGAAGATTCAACCGAGCGAGATGCTGAGGATGTTGTTCAGGATGTAGCGGTGCGCATATTTTCAAGGCCCGTGGATGCAACGCCAATTTCCAACATTACAGGCTTTGTGTACAATGCGGTCAGGAATCGAATAATCGATTTGATGCGGTCCAAGAAAACAAACACCTATACAAGTGATGATATGGACCATCGATGGCAAGAGTTTGCAGAATTGTTCTATGATAAAGCAGACAATTCTTATACACCAGAGCTTGAAAAGGCTTTGCGAGATGCTATACAGAAGCTAAAACCAGAATATAAGGACATTATTATTGCTGTGGACTTTGAAGGTTACACATATCGGGAGATAACAACGGAAACCAATATTTCTTCAGGTACACTTATGTCAAGAAGACATAGAGCATTGTCCATTCTGGCTAAAATCTTGGAAAAAGAAAAGAATAATTTTTAAAAATATTGAAATGGAAGCTGAAACAAAGTACGAAATGAAAGTCAAAAATTTTGTGACCAAAGGATTCAAGGTATTTTTCATGATACTTATTGGAATTCTGTTTGTCTTTTTAATGGGGTTTGTGGTTATGTGGCTATGGAATTGGCTAATGCCTACAATATTCGGCCTAACTACAATTGGATATTGGCAAGCAATAGGCTTGTTGGCCCTGGCAAAAATTTTGTTCGGAATGGGCAACCACTCCTCCAAAGGAAAGGGCATGAAAAAAGAAAGAAAGCGTAAAATGGAAGATTGGTGCAAATCCAGAAGATCCTTTGCAGATTGGAAGCATTATGACAATTTCTGGAAAGAGGAAGGCGAAAAAGCATACAACGCTTATGTTGAGCGAATTGAAAATGAACAGAAAAATGAAGAAGGATAAAAAAAGTAATATCATTAAAGAGAGATACGGCAGTCGTTCCAGAGCGTTTTTCTGGAATTCAAGATCAAAAAACACAACTCAGTCCAAAAAGGATTTTCTCATTCGTCATTTTGTAGTTGGTTGGTCTAGATAAAGCAACAAATATCTGGACGTTAAAAAAATGTAAAACTTTGGAAACTTTTTTTGTTTTTATAGTTTCCTATTTACATTTGACCCCTCAAATGAGAGAAAAAATTTTACATAAGGCGACAGAACTCTTTCTAAATCTAGGATTTAAGAGCGTTACTATGGATGATTTGGCCAATGAAATGGGGATATCCAAAAAAACCATATACACCCATTTTGAGAATAAAACCAAATTGGTGGAAGAGACAACGATGGATTTGTTTTGGTTTATCTCAAATGGTATCGACGAGATAGTGGCCCTCAAAAAAAACCCTATTAAAGAATTGTATGAGATAAAGCGATTTGCCATGAATCACTTAAAAGGTGAAAAATCCTCACCACAATATCAATTACAGAAATACTATCCAAGACTTCATCATTCACTAAAGAAAAAACAATTTGAAGTGATGCAAGACTGTGTTTTGGACAATATTAAAAGAGGTGTTGAAATGGGTATTTATCGAGATAACCTAAATGTAGAGTTTGTAGCACGAATCTACTTCAGTGGTGCAATCAGCATTAAAGACAACGATTTGTTCCCCATGACCATTTTCTCCAACTCTCAGTTGGAGGATGATTTTTTGGAATATCATTTAAGAGGAGTGGTAACTCCCAAAGGAAGAAAAATATTAAACTCAATCATCAATTCAAACCAAGAATAAATGCGAACAATCAGTATCAGTCTTATCTTAAGTCTGCCATTGCTTTTATTAAGTCAAGAAAAACCCAATAGCTTTACATTGGATGAAGCCATAGCCTATGCTTTGGAACATAACTATAGCGCCATTAATGCCGACAGGGACATTGTGGACGCTCAAAAACAGAAATGGGAAACCATTGCGGATGGACTTCCGCAGATTTCAGGTGCTGTTAGCTATCAAAACCAATTGATTCAGCCCATAAACCAGTTTCCCTCAATTCTTGTTCCACCGGAGTTTTTGCCTCCTGGAGTAGTGCAAGATCCGGATGTTTTTGTACCCATCATCTTTGGCCCACCGCAAACGGCAACTGCTACGGCTACCTTAACGCAACAAATATTTGATGGATCATATATAGTTGGAGTACAGGCTACCAAGGCATTCTTAAGCTTTAGTCAAAATAATAAGGAAAAAACCGCGCTGGACGTTAGAAAGTCAGTAGTAGAAGCCTATGGCAATGTGCTTTTGGCCCAAGAGAGTGTGCTGATTTCGGAACGAAACAAGGCAACTCTGGAAAAAAACTTATATGAGACCAAGCGTATTTATGAAAACGGTTTGGGAGACGAAGAAAGTGTTGACCAACTCCAAATCACGTTGTCTTCTGTGAATAATCAGCTTAAAAATGCAAAAAGATTGGAAAAAATCACACTGCAAATGCTCAATCTGATGATGGGACTGCCCATAACAAATCCAACAGAGCTTTCAGAAAGTTTGGAAGATTTGACTCAAAAACAGATTACGCCAACCATTTTGGATACAGAGTTCAATATTGAAAACAACGTGGACTATAAACTAGCCCTTAATTTGAACGAGCAACGGTATTATGAATTGAAGTTGGCCAAAAGTAGAGCTCTTCCAACCCTAAATGCCTTTGTAAACTACGGTGCAAATTCCTTTAGTGATAGTTTTAACTTTTTGGACCGAGGACAACAGTGGTTTGAAACTTCTATACTTGGTTTCGACCTCAGCATCCCAATCTTCAGCTCATTAAAAAGAAGTGCGAGCACCCAACGCGCCAAAATTGCATTTGAAAAGGCAAAAACTCAATTAACAGAGGCCGAAGAACAAATTAGGCTTCAACTGGAAAGTGCCAAAAGCGATTATATTCTATCAATCGAGGAATATGATACCTCTAAGGAGAATTTAAAGCTGGCCGAACGAATCGAAAACAAAAACCAGATAAAATATACAGAAGGTCTAGCAACAAGTTTTGAGCTGAGACAAGCCCAAACACAGTTGTATTCCACCCAGCAGGAGTTTTTACAATCCATGGTAGATGTAATCAACAGAAAAACCGAATTGGAAACCATAATTAATCAATAATCAAAGAACAAAACCATACAATCATGAAAAGAATATCCCTATTAGTTCTTGCAGCAATCACCATCTATTCATGTGGCGGTGGTAGCGGAGCAGATTTACAAACTGTACTTGATGGCAAGGATTTAGCCGCCATTCGCGAAAAGAGAAACGAAATTGCCTCTCAGCAAAAAGAATTGGAAATGGACATCTACAAGCTGGATTCTGTGATTGCCATCTTGGACGATAGCGCAAAACTGCCGTTGGTAACCACAATTGAAGCTAAAACCGAAAACTTTGACCACTATCTTGAGCTTCAAGGTGATGTTACAACCAAACAGAATGTTCTCATCTATCCTGAAATTGCAGGAACCTTGTTTAAGGTGTACGTCAAAGAAGGACAGAAGGTTTCCAAGGGACAGTTGTTGGCCTCGATTGATGATGGCGGACTCTCAAGTCAGTTGGCTCAAATGAAAACTCAAGCAGCTTTGGCCAAAACTACATTTGACCGTCAAAAAAGACTTTGGGAACAGAATATAGGTTCTGAAATTCAATACTTAGAAGCCAAAACAGCTTATGAGTCTCAAGAAAGTGCTGTAAGCCAAATGCAAAGTCAAGTGGCTAAATCATCGATAAGAGCTCCTTTCTCGGGAATTATTGATGATGTAATCAAAGACCAAGGTACGGTGGTGAGTCCCGGTCCTGGTTCTGAGGTTTTCAGAATTGTGAACCTTTCTAACATGTATATTGAGGTAGATGTTCCTGAAAGCCATTTACCCAATGTTACCCCTGGAAAGAACGTTCAAGTATACTTTCCAGTTACCGGTGATAGTGTCACTACCAAAGTAAGGCAGACGGGTAATTTTATCAATCCCGGCAACCGTTCGTTTACGGCAGAGATTCCAGTACCAAGTCATAATGGGAAGATAAAGCCAAATTTAACGGCCAAGGTTATGATAAACGATTACTCCAATGAATCTGCTATTTTGATTCCACAAAGCATTGTTTCAGAAAATGCCGAAGGTGAGCAGTACGTATATCTAGTAGGCTCTGATTCCATTTCTTCGGATGCCATCGCCAAAAAGGCAGTTATTAAAACTGGAAAAACGCAAGGGGATTTGGTTGAGGTAATATCAGGAATTGAAAATGGAGACGGTGTCATCGATGAAGGTGCACGAAGTGTAAAAGATGGGCAAAAAGTAAAGATTCTAACTGTAGAATAGTCAAAACTTAGCATTATGGACGAGAAAAAGAAAAAAGTTAATAAAGAGTTTCGACTGGCTTCATGGGCTATTGACAACAAAACGACAATGTATGTTTTGATTGCAGTTATACTCTTTTTGGGAGGTTCGGCCTATTTTAGCATGCCTCGTGAGAATTTCCCAGAAATCAAGGAAACAAAAATCTATATTAGTTCGCTATATCCAGGAAACACGGCCGAGGATATTGAAAAGCTGATTACCGACCCTTTGGAGGATGAATTGAAAACGGTGAGTAACGTTATCGAAATAACTTCTACCTCTCAAGAGGATTATTCCATGATTATTGTGGAGTTCGATGAGAGCATTTCCGTTGAAGCTGCCAAGCAAAAGGTTAAAGATGAAGTAGATTCACAAACGGCCGGTGAAGATTGGCCCACTTTTAACGGTGCCAAAGTAGAGCCAACCGTTTTTGATTTAAGCATGTCTGAAGAGATACCAATCCTCAACATCAATATCTCAGGGGATTATCCCGTAGAAAAACTAAAAGAATATGGGGAATATCTGGAGGATGAGATTGAAAGCCTACAGGAAATCAAACAAGTAGATATTCGAGGTGCTCAAGAAAAAGAGGTCGAGGTTGCTGTTGATATCTATAAAATGATGGCCGCCAAAGTCAGTTTTGACGATGTCATCAACACCATCAGTAGGGAAAACATGACCACTTCAGCAGGAAATCTGATTAGCAGTGGACAGCGCAGGACCATTCGTATTGTTGGGGAAATTGATGAGCCCAGTGAGCTCGAAAACTTTGTGGTAAAATCTGAAAACAATGAACCTATTTATTTGAAGGATATTGCCAAGGTCTCTTTCAAAGAGGAGGACAAGACCACCTACGCCAGAGAATTTGGTCATCCTGTAGTAATGCTGGATGTTAAAAAACGAGCTGGTAAAAACATGGTGGCCGCGGCGGAACAGATTCAGGTTATGGTTAAAGATGCCAGAGCGAATGTCTTCCCTCAAGACTTGGAAGTGACCATTGCGAACGACCAATCCGCAAAAACTATTGGACAAGTAGATGATTTGGTGAACAATATCATCTTCGGAATTATTCTAGTGGTCACGGTATTGATGTTCTTTTTAGGGTTCAAAAACGCCTTGTTTGTAGGTTTTGCCATCCCTATGTCCATGTTCATGTCGCTTATGATTTTGAGCACTTTGGGCTATACCATGAACACCATGATTCTTTTCGGCCTCATTATGGGCTTAGGTATGTTGGTGGATAACGGGATTGTGGTGGTTGAAAATGTGTATCGTTTAATGGATCAGGAAGGCATGTCAAGGATTGAAGCCGCTAAAAAGGGAATTGGTGAAATAGCTTTCCCTATCATCATATCCACATTGACAACCGTCGCGGCATTTGTTCCCCTAGGTCTATGGCCCGGAGTAATGGGTCAATTTATGATCTACTTCCCGGTAACACTTTCAGTAGTTCTGGGTTCATCCTTGTTCGTTGCCATTTTCTTTAACTCCGTTCTCGTATCTCGCTACATGACTACAGAAGACAAGGATATGCCATTGAAGCAGATTATACGAATAACAGCAATAGTTGGTGGAATCGGGTTGCTTATTATGATTGTGGGTGGTAGTTATAGAGCCTTGGGAACCCTAATGGTTTTGACCTCCATTCTGCTTTGGATATATCGTTTGTTCCTAAGAAATTGGGCCAACGGATTTCAAAACAAGATTCTCCCAAGATGGGAAAAGTTCTATGAAAAAACTCTACGTAGAGCATTGGCTGGAAGAAGACCCATCTTTATTGCCATAGGAACTTTTGTTTTGTTGTTCTTGGCATTTATGGGCTTCGGGGCATCTGTTGGAAGTCAGCGTACAAAAGTTGAGTTTTTCCCGGACAATACCCCTAATCAGATTATTGTCTATATAGAATATCCCGAAGGGACCGATATTAAAAAGACGGATGCCATTACCAAAGATGTTGAAAAGAGAGTGTATGACATCATCAACGAAGAAGCGTATCTAAACGGTGATTTCAATTTCTTAACTGAAAGTGCAGTGTCGCAGGTAGGTGAAGGAGCTGGAAATCCTCAAACCGATGGAGGTTCGGCTGCTGAAATGCCACACCGTGGTAAAATTACCGCCACCATGCGGGAATATAAATTTAGAGAAGGGGCAGACAGTAACGAACTACTCAAAAAAGTTCAGGAAGCTCTTAAAGATATTTATCCTGGTGTTGCCATCTCTGTTGAAAAGGATGCTGTTGGCCCTCCTGCGGGTTACCCCATCAATATAGAATTGGAGGGAGATGATTATTCAGAATTGATTGTTTCCGCTGAAAAGATGAGGAACTACATCAACTCAAAAAACATTCCCGGCATTGATGAACTCAAGATTGATGTGAACAAATCCAAACCCTCTATGCTTGTTGCGGTAGACCGCAAAAAAGCGGGAGAATTGGGTGTGGCCACAGGCCAGGTAGGTCAGCAACTTCGAAATTCAATTTTTGGAGCTAAGGCCGGTATCTATAAAGAAGATGGAGAAGATTATGACATCTATGTAAGATTCAATGAAGAGAACAGATACAATACCAGTGCCCTGTTTAATCAAAGAATCACCTTCAAAGACCAAAATTCAGGGCAAACCAAAGAAGTTCCTGTTTCGGCAGTGGCCAAACAAGTGAACAGTTCAGGTTTTAGTGCCATTAAACATAGAGACGTAAAACGTGTGGTCACCGTTTACTCGGCTCTAGCTCCTGGATATACAGATGCTGGTGCCATTGTCAGTAAAATTCAAGATGAAATGGAAAGCTTTACCGATCTTCCTTCAAACATTAAGGTGGATTACACGGGACAAATTGAAGAACAGAACAAGCAAATGGCATTCTTGATGGGTGCGTTTTTTACGGGTCTTGGTTTGATTTTCTTTATCCTGATTTTCCAGTTTAACTCCATTTCCAAACCTGGTATTATTATGCTGGCCATATTCTTGAGTCTGATAGGGGTTTTTGGAGGCATAGTTGCTACTGGAAGTGCATTCGTTATTATGATGACCATGATGGGAATCATTTCTTTGGCGGGTATTGTGGTGAACAACGGGGTGGTGTTGTTGGATTATACCCAACTTTTGATAGATCGTAAGAAAGTGGAATTGGAACTGGATGACGACGATTTGTTGGAACCAAGTGATTTTATGGAGGCCGTTGTCAAAGGAGGTAAAGCTAGGCTTCGCCCAGTTTTATTGACCGCGATTACCACCATCTTGGGGCTTATCCCATTGGCTACAGGATTCAACATCAATTTCTTTACACTGTTTAGTGAGTTTAATCCCAACATTTACTTTGGTGGAGATAACGTAATCTTTTGGGGACCCCTGGCTTGGACCGTAATTTACGGACTCTTTGTAGCCACCTTCCTTACGCTTATTGTTGTACCAATCTTGTTCAGCATAGTGTATCGCGTTAAGGTTCGCATTAGAAAAAATAGGGTAAAGAAGGAAGAAACCAAAAAAGAGGTATTGGATATAGCAGCATAAAAGTAGGATGTGCTAAAACAAAAAAAGCCCGGCCAATTGGCCGGGCTTTTTTACAACAGATTAAGTTATAAGTCTACTGAAACAATTTCTGACTTGTTCCAGTTTTTTACACTAACAATACGATTGTCCGCATAATCAACCTCCTTTAAAATCTCTCCTTTCCAAAAGAACCATTTACCAGTTCTTTTTCCTTCTTCGTATTTACCAGAAGCGATTTTCTGTCCGTTATCGGTATACATAAACCATTGTCCATGCAACTTACCTTTCATCATATAGCCCGTTTGAGCTATGTTACCATTTTCGTGAAAATATGTCGCCTTAACCAATTTCCCCACTTTTTCCAAAGTCGGTTCTGTGCTTTGGGAGTACATACAGACCGAAAACACCATCATTAAGAGTAATATTGATTGCTTCATCTATATGGGTTTTAAATTATTTTCAAGGATTATAACGGTATAAAAGTAATTATTATTTTACATTAAATACACTTTTGAGTAACATTTTATTTACATTAAATTAACTTTAAACACATAATTTACTGTTTTTCAAACATTTATGTTTTCATTTTTTTAAACATTAGCTAACAATTAAACGAAGCTTTTGTCCATAGTTCTTGATAATTCATATGTAAAATTTACGTTAATCCATGGTTTATTAATTGTTTATGTCCGGCTTAAAGAATTTGCTGTCCTTTTTTTTGCCCTGTATATAATCCAATATAAAATCTGTTTAACTGGTAGTAAATCACACCATTCCTTTTAAATTTGCCGTTCATTCTCAGATTATGTTCAGAAATAAGACTTGTGGAGCACTTCGCTCATCAGATATTGACTCCAATGTAACTCTCAGTGGTTGGGTACATAAGGTACGAGACAAAGGATTTGTAGTTTGGGTAGACCTAAGGGATAGATACGGTATTACCCAATTGGTTTTTGATGAAGATCGTTCTTCCACGACGCTTTTGCAAAGTGCCCGAGAACTAGGTAGGGAAACCGTGATTCAAATTAAGGGAACCGTGATTGAACGAGCTTCAAAGAATCCGAATATTCCAACAGGTGATATTGAAGTATTGGTAAACGAGCTTCACATCTTAAATCCTTCTGAACTTCCTCCCTTCACCATAGAAGACGATACTGATGGTGGAGAGGATATTCGAATGAAGTATCGCTACCTTGATATTCGAAGAAATCCAGTAAAAAACAACCTCATCTTTAGGCATAAGGTGACCATGGAGGTTCGTAAGTATCTATCTGACCACGGTTTTATCGAAGTAGAAACACCATATCTAATAAAATCGACCCCCGAAGGCGCTCGTGATTTTTTGGTCCCAAGCCGAATGAATGAAGGACAGTTTTATGCTTTGCCACAATCCCCGCAAACTTTCAAACAGTTGTTGATGGTTGGTGGAATGGACAAGTACTTTCAGATTGTAAAATGTTTCAGGGACGAGGATTTAAGAGCCGACCGTCAACCTGAGTTTACGCAGATAGACTGTGAAATGGCCTTTGTGGAACAGGAGGATATTTTGAACACTTTTGAAGGATTGACCAAACATCTCCTCAAAGAAATCCATGGAATAGATTCTGGTGATTTCCCTAGAATGACTTTTGATGAGGCCATGCGAAAATACGGTA
The DNA here is from genome assembly GCF_049333175.1 of Flagellimonas ulvae. Taxonomy (NCBI): domain Bacteria; kingdom Pseudomonadati; phylum Bacteroidota; class Flavobacteriia; order Flavobacteriales; family Flavobacteriaceae; genus Flagellimonas; species Flagellimonas ulvae. Next base: position 2,934,470 of record NZ_CP186325.1, on the reverse strand, counting down.
ACAACAAACCTGATATTCGCTTCGGGATGGAATTTGGTGAGTTGAATTCAGTGGCACAACACAAAGATTTCAACGTATTCAATTCTGCTGAGCTGGTCGTGGGCATAGCTGTCCCTGGTGCCGCCTCATACACTCGTAAAGAAATTGATAAACTTATTGATTGGGTCAAGCGACCCCAAGTAGGTGCCAAAGGCATGGTATATGTCAAATGCAATGAAGACGGTTCTTTCAAATCTTCTGTAGATAAGTTTTATGACCAAGAAGACTTGTCAAAATGGGCCCAGGTTACGGGAGCTAAAGCGGGAGATTTGATTTGTGTTCTTTCTGGAAACACCAACGAGACCCGTGCCCAACTGAGCGCTTTGCGCATGGAATTGGCCGAACGCATGGGCTTGAGAAAGCCCGACGAATTTGCTCCACTTTGGGTTTTAGATTTCCCTTTATTGGAATTGGATGAAGAAACCGGGAATTATCATGCCATGCACCATCCATTTACGTCCCCAAAACCGGGACAATTGGAATTACTGGACTCAGACCCTGGAGCAGTTCGGGCCAATGCCTATGATTTAGTATTGAACGGAAATGAAATAGGTGGTGGTTCCATTCGTATCCATGACAAGGAAGTACAAGCGACGATGTTCAAACATCTTGGTTTTACCTCAGAAGAAGCAAGAAATCAGTTTGGGTTTTTGATGGATGCTTTCCAATACGGCGCACCACCCCATGGGGGAATTGCTTTTGGTTTGGACCGATTGGTTGCTATTTTGGGAGGTCAGGAAACCATTCGTGATTTTATTGCTTTCCCAAAAAACAATAGTGGAAGAGATGTGATGATTGATGCCCCTGCTTCAATAGATGAAAATCAACTGAAAGAACTCCATTTAAAATTGGATATATAACAAAGTAACAATCCCGCAAATTGCGGGATTTTTTAATACTTTTATTCAATAACCTCTTGATGGACAGTAAAGTCAAAAGATTACTGACCCGCTTTTTAAAATGGAGATACAAAAACATCTCCAACAGGACTTTTGTGCACATTATGAGCTTGTTGGTTGGATTTACAGCTGGTTTGGTGGCAGTAACCCTGAAAAACCTTACCTACCTCATCCAATCCTTGCTTAAAGCAGGTATAATTTTCTCTGAAAATCAACTCTATTTTATACTTCCAATTGTTGGATTGGCCCTGGTGTTTCTCTATGTCAAGTTTGTTCATCGAGAACCCCTGCAGCACGCCGTGTCATCCATCATCTTTTCATTGTCTAAAAAAAGAGGATTATTGCCTGTAAAAGATATCTATACGCCCTTGATAGCTGCTCCTCTTACTGTAGGTTTTGGGGGTTCGGTTGGTTTATTGGGTCCCGCCGTAAAATCCGGTGCCGCTTTGAGTTCCAATCTTGCCCAATTGTTTCATATTGATGCCAAGACAAGGTCTTTATTGGTAGCCTGTGCTTCTGCGGGAGCCATTTCCTCCATATTCCAATCTCCTGTGGCAGCTGTTATTTTTGCTATGGAGGTATTTTCACTGGATTTGGCCATGTCGTCTCTTTTACCCTTGTTGTTAGCCTCCATTTCTGCCGTACTTACCTCCTATTTCTTTTTAGGGAACGAAGTGCTATTTAGTTTCTCCTTGACAGAAGGCTTTCAGCTCAGTGACACCTTGTTTTACATCCTTTTGGGAGTGGGTACCGCTTTTGCATCTATCTATTTTACCAAAATGTATTTTCAAATCCTGAAGTGGTTCGAGCCTTTTAGGAGTCCTAAATACCGTCTTTTGGTAGGTGGGATTGCTATTGGAATCATGCTCTACGCCATTCCACCCTTGTATGGGGAAGGCTTTGGCTTCATTAATAATCTTTTGGTCGGTAATCACTTAATGGCTTTGGGCAACACACCTTTTGATGCCTACACAGAGAACATTTGGGTGGTTATTGCCTTACTTTTTGGTATTACCCTATTCAAGGCAATCGCCATGACCACCACCTTTGCCGCCGGCGGAGCTGGCGGGGTTTTTATTCCAACTATGGTAATGGGTAGTGCTTTGGGGAATGTGGTGGCAAAAATCATCAATAATCTGGGACTTGGCTGGCAAGTATCGGAAAGTAACTTCACCCTAATTGGAATGGCCGGGTTGATAGCGGGGGTAATTCATGCACCTCTCACGGCGATTTTCCTTATTGCCGAAATAACGGGTGGATATCAACTTTTTGTACCGCTAATGATCACCGCTTCTATTTCTTATTTGATGACCAAAAATGCACTGGACTATACCATATACACTAAAGAGTTGGCCAAGATTGGTGCTCTTTTGACCCATAACAAGGACCAAATGGTGCTGAACCTCATGGAAATGGATAATGTAATTGAAAAGAACTTCAAAACTGTAACTCCAGAAATGTCTTTAGGAGAGATGCTACATCAATCCGTATCTAAATCCAAACGAAATATTTTTCCTGTTTTGGATGAAGATAAAAGGCTTATCGGCATCATTCTTTTGGATGATATTCGTGAAATCATGTTCGATACAGAACAATACGATAAAATATTCGTAAACAATCTAATGCATGCACCTCCAGAGCATATTTTTCAGGATAGCGATACCATGAAACAGGTAATGAAAAAATTTCAAGACAGTGGTGCCTGGAACCTCCCCGTAATCAACAATGGAAAATATGTGGGTTTCATTTCAAAATCAAAATTACTAACGGCCTATAGAAGAAAACTGATTAACTTTTCCCAATGAAATCAGGAATAAGATATATAATACTTGCAATTGTGATACTGTCCTTTTCGTCAATCATTTATGGATTTAATATTAAATCCGAAAATGAAGTACGGGGCAATAAGTTCATTGGAGCAGGTACGGTTGGTCTGTTTTTAGTGGCCATGCCACTCTTTCTCATCAAAGAAAGTAGGGGCAAAAAAATGAAAGACTATATGCTAAATCATGAAAACATAAAAAAAATGCAAGAAAACGAGGCTAGCAATAAGAAAAAGCCATAATTTCTAAAGATTTAAAGCGTAATAGCATTACTTACCATTTTAATAGCATACCTTCGCGTTTTTAACAATTATTTTTAAAATGACTGGTACAGTAAAATTTTTCAATGAATCTAAAGGTTATGGATTCATTACCAACGACGAGACAGGTCGCGACATTTTCGTCCATGTTACTGCGTTGAACGGCGTAGAGCTAAAAGACGGGGACAAGGTAGAATATTCAGAAGAAGAAGGAAGAAAAGGTGTGGTTGCCGCACAAGTGCAGGTAATCGGATAATATATTGTATTCTTGATTAAGTAACCCCGATGTTAGCATCGGGGTTTTTTTATGCCCAGTTTTAACTATTTTGAGTTTATGTTTGCTTTGTTGCCCATATTGGACCAAATGGAATCCCTTTATGAACTACCAAGGAATCGTGGAAGATTCGACGCCTATCTTTCTCTCCTTAAGGGCACCAAAAAAGACGATATAAGCTTACCCATTGCCGGTTATAATCCCATGGGAAAAGATATGGTGCTTCATAAAATAAGAGCGCTCAAAAAACTGAATGCGGAACAACTCATAGAAGAGGTTACAAAAGAAGTAAATAAGGAATTGAGTAATGAGCCTCCTTCAGAAATCAAAGTTGCCCTAAACCTAGCAGATGATATAGGAGGGTCATGGTCCAATAAGGCCACCGTGGATTTTTCCAGTAAATTCTTAATTGAGCCGCTTGTCAAACGAAATTTTTGTACTCCTTATGTTTGGACCAGCGAAAAAATTACGGCAGACACTATACGTCTAAGAACTAAGGAATATTTATTTCGAACCTTTTATTGGATACGATATAAGAGGCCAAAAAGCTTAAAAGACCATTTGGGTCAGGAAACCTTTGTTGCATGGAAGACAGCCCACAATTCATATGATGTACCTCTTAAATTAAAAGAGGCAAAAAAGTTTTTTATTAAAAATCAAGACTCACAAGACTATTCACTCCTGTTCAATTTCTTTTATGGTGATAAGGCATCAGCAACTTTAAACTATCCCACTTACGGTTTGTCTGAGAATTTAGGTTTTGACTTTTCAAGATATCTGGCTAAAAACAAAGAACTTCTGGGGCTTAATTTAGATTTCTTCGTTGAATAAAAAAGCGTTTTAGAAGTTCAGATGCTTCTTTTTCCATAACACCGCCAAAAATCTCTGTTTTGGGATGTAGCTGCGTTCCCATCACATTAAATCCTCGTTCCAAATCCGGAGCACCGTATACCACTTTGGATATTTGACTCCAATATAAGGCCCCAGCACACATTTGACATGGCTCAAGGGTAACATACAAAGTACAGTTGTGAAGATACTTTCCTCCCAGAAAATTGGATGCTGCGGTTATGGCCTGCATTTCCGCATGGGCCGTTACATCATTCAATCTCTCAGTAAGATTATGAGCCCTCCCTATTATTCTATTATCGATTGCGATTACCGCACCTACCGGAACCTCCCCATTTTCAAAGGCAAGTTCAGCTTCCTGCAGTGCTTTTTTCATAAAGTAACCATCGTCAAAAGGATTATCCAAAGTCTAACATTTTTTGTTTCTTCAAACGAATCTAAAACAAATCAATTTATGGATAATGGGTATTTTTGTTTTTTAACCTATTGGAATCACTTTTAGCACATATCAACTCACCCCAAGACCTAAAAAAGCTAGGTAAAGAACAGCTCCCCCTTTTAGCCTACGAACTGCGCGATTTTATTATAAAAATTGTGGCCGCCAAAGAAGGACATCTTGGGGCAAGTTTAGGCGTGGTGGAATTAACCATTGCCCTGCATTATGTGTTCAATACTCCAGAAGATAAATTGATTTGGGATGTGGGTCATCAAGCTTATGGGCACAAAATCCTAACAGGAAGAAAGCAGATTTTCGAAACCAATCGTCAATTAGGCGGCATCAGTGGTTTTCCGAAACGCAGTGAGAGTGAATTTGATGATTTTGGCACAGGCCACAGCTCTACGGCAATTTCAGCCATTTTAGGAATGGCCATGGCATCTCAGTTACAGAATAAATTTGACAAACAACATATTGCCGTAGTAGGAGATGCTTCCATTGCAAGCGGAATGGCTTTTGAAGGTCTTAATCATTTAGGGGTAACCGACACTAATGTACTTATAGTGTTAAATGATAATGCCATTGGCATTGACCCCAGTGTTGGAGCTCTCAAGAAGTACTTGACTAACGTTAAAAAAGGAACGGCAAAAGATGAAAACCTGTTTGAATGCCTGAACCTTGATTATTCTGGTCCTATTGATGGTCATGATTTGGATTTGCTGATTACCGAATTGGAAAGACTCAAAGGCATAAAAGGACCCAGACTGCTCCATATTATAACCACAAAGGGAAAAGGACTCAAGAAAGCTGAAGAAAATCAGGTTACTTACCACGCTCCAGGAAAATTTGATGCTGCTACGGGAGAGCGCTTGAAAAATTCGCAGAAAGAACAACCTCCTAAGTACCAAGACGTTTTTGGGCATACTCTGGTGGAGCTAGCAAAACAGAATGAACGGATTGTTGGCATCACTCCTGCTATGCCTACTGGAAGTTCCATGAAATTTATGATGGAGGCCATTCCGAAAAGGGCCTTTGATGTGGGGATAGCGGAACAGCATGCAGTGACCCTGGCAGCTGGTATGGCAGCAGAAGGGCTTGTTCCCTTTTGCAATGTTTACTCCACCTTTTTACAAAGGGCCTATGACCAAATAATCCACGATGTGGCCCTGCAAAACCTTCCTGTCATTTTTTGTTTGGACAGAGCTGGGCTTGTTGGCCAAGATGGCCCCACACATCATGGGGTTTTCGATATAGCATACCTAAGATGTATACCTAACCTGATTATTTTCGCCCCACTTAATGAAAAGGAACTACGAAATATAATGTTCACCGCTCAAAAAGACCTCTCCGGCCCTATTGCCATAAGATATCCAAGAGGAAGAGGGGTAACCATGGATTGGCAAACTTCCTTTGAATCCATATCGATTGGAAAAGGGCAATGCCTTCGAAGCGGTTCCAAGGTAGCCGTACTTTCCATTGGGCACATAGGTAATTCGATAGTTCAAATTTTAAAAGATATCGATTCCGAAGGAGTTGTTGGTCACTATGATATGAGGTTTGTAAAACCTTTGGATTCTAAAATGCTCCTTACCATTTTTGAACAATATGATAGCATTATTACTATAGAGGACGGTTGTCAAATAGGAGGGTTCGGCTCAGCAATATTGGAATTTGCCAGTGAGCGTGGTTTACAAAAAACTATCACCAATTTTGGAGTGCCTGATCGTTTTATTGAGCACGGCACCATGATGGAGACCCATGAATTAGCGGGAATTGATATAAATTCGTTACGAGAAAAAATAAAATCAGCCTTATGACACGACTTCTGCTTGTTGTTGTCCTATGTTTTTTTTCATTCTATTCTTCCTTTGCCCAGGTTAATCCTCTGCGAGTTTTTGAAAGGAGTAATGATAGTGCCAAAAGCTTTCAACCGATACGAATCAAAGACGTTAAGTTGAAGTATGTGCCAAGGGGTGCAAAATTGACAAGTCCGGTCACCGTTCTTAACCGTACCAAGACCCTGAATAAAAAATTCAAACGCTTTGTTCCACAATCCTTTTGGGAAAAGGGCCATGAGTTTGGGTTGAACATCAATGAAGTGGCTTTTGTGAATTGGAATGCAGGGGGTGAAAATTCGGTCTCCGCTTTGGCCAATATGCGATTTACCCGTAATTATAAATTTAGATACCTGGATTGGAAAAATGAGCTACGGTTAAGATATGGTCTCAATGCTCAAGAAGGTAGACAACTTAGAAAAACAGACGATCAGATTCGACTTAACTCCACTTTTAGTTTTCGGAAGGATACCATAACCAATTGGTATTATTCGATTAATGCATCTTTAAATACACAATTTTCAAATGGATTTAATTATCCAGACAGGACAACCCCAATCTCCAGATTTATGGCTCCAGGATACCTATTCCTAAGTGCTGGTTCAGCTTATATAGTTGAAGAAGATAAATTCAACCTTTTCATGTCTCCTATTTCCTTAAAGGCAACCTTCGTTTTGGATGAAGCTTTATCAAACCAAGGAGCTTTTGGAGTGGAAGAAGGTGAAAGAGTTTTCACAGAGGTTGGATTCTTAATCACCAATACTTGGGAGAAAGAAGTTTTTAAAAATGTATTTATGAATCATAGACTGAGTTTGTATACAGATTACACGCGACGTTTTGGTAACGTGGATATTGATTGGGAAGTTAACTTTAACCTAAAGGTGAACAAATATATCAATGCCAATATCGGCACTCATCTTATCTATGATGATGACATTCGATTTGATGAAGAATTAGCGGATGATGGAACGGTTATCAACCCAGGAGAACCCAGAATTCAGTTTAAACAATTGCTGGGTGTGGGCCTTACCTACGCCTTTTAAATATGCTGCCCCATAATCTTGTTGTGCAGATGTACCGCCGCACTATCCGAAAGACCTGCTATAAAACTACAGGTATCCAAAAGAATCTGGTATATAGAGCCTTCTGTACTCCTGTACTTTTCTGGTAGACTCTTAACCAACAGATTGTCATAATTGGAGTTAGAACCGTTTTTTGTGTTTACCAAAGCATCTGTAAAAACTTCCAATAGGTCTTGAAGAATACGGTAACCCGCAATTTCCTTGTCTATAACTTCGGAGGATTGGTATATTTTTTCGATGCTTATTTTGATAATGTCATCCATTTGGGCCTGATATTTTCCCTTATCCAAAAGTGCAGAATCAAAAGTACCTTGAAGAATTTCATTCTGATGATCTTCAAAAACTGAGACAGCATCCGAAATTAGTGTGCTTATTGCCAAGGCCCTTAAATAACTCAATCTATCACTGGCATGAGGCATCTCATTGTATTTTTTGGTGCTGATGTTTTCCTTTACCAAATTGATTAGATACTCAAGAGCATACTCCTCAGATATAAGTCCTAAGTTGATTCCATCTTCAAAATCTATGATGGTATAGCAAATATCGTCAGCGGCCTCTACCAAATACGTCAAAGGATGTCTGTAAAAACCAACTTCAGGATTGCTTGGGTTCCTAGTCAAGCCAAGTTCTTTCACCACTTCCAAAAAAAACTCTTCATCACTCTGAAAGAACCCAAACTTTTTGTCGGCAATATGCTTGGATGGCTTTTTGGGCAGAGAAGCTTTAGGATATTTCATAAATGCTCCCAGTGTACCGTAACTCAATCTTAGACCTCCATCAACTCCCCCCTTGGATTCCGTTAATAGCTTAAACCCATTGGCATTGCCTTCAAAATCCACCAAATCTTGATATTCTTCAGGGCTTAATAGGCTTTTGTACTCTTTCCCTTTTCCGTTTTCAAAAAAATTACCAATGGCCTTTTCACCACTATGTCCAAAGGGTGGGTTACCAATATCATGTGCCAGAGCAGCAGCTGCCACAATAGCGCCAAAATCATTTATTTGATATCCCAATTGATTGTTCAATTCAGGGTATTTGGCCAATATCTGTTTGCCCGCTGCTCTTCCTAAACTTCGCCCTACAACGGATACCTCAAGACTATGAGTCAGTCGGGTATGTACGAAGTTTCTTTGGGAACCAACAGAAATAGGAAGAGGAATTACTTGGGTTTTATCCTGTAAACTACGAAAAGGAGATGAAAAAATGATTCGGTCATAATCCACCTCAAACCCCAAACGTGTTTCGTCTTGATTTTTCCGTTCTCGCTTAAAACTATCCCCATACCTCTTTAAGGAAAGTAGTTGTTCCCAATCCATAAATTCCTTGAATTTTGGCGAAGATATATCAAAAGATAAATGTGCTGTGGTTATGGAGAAACAAATCCAGGATTTATAAGGCCATTTGGTAACATTTTATTAACCTTGGTCCAGATATATAATGGCATTTTTGCCATATTTCAATTTTAGGATGGGGGAAAACATCTACATTTTTATGGTAATTGCCCTTGCCATATTGGCCATTACCGATTTAGTTGTGGGAGTAAGCAACGATGCTGTTAATTTTTTGAATTCTGCCATTGGCTCTAAAGCCATTTCGTTTCGTACCATCATGATAGTGGCTAGTGTGGGTATTGCCTTTGGGGCAATGTCTTCCAGTGGAATGATGGAGGTAGCTCGGAAAGGAATTTTTAATCCAGGGGAATTCGTATTTGCGGAGATCATGTTCATCTTCATGGCCGTAATGATAACGGACATATTGCTTCTTGATTTTTTCAACACCCTTGGAATGCCAACCTCAACCACAGTGTCAATTGTTTTTGAATTGCTTGGTGCTTCCGTCGCCATATCTTTAATCAAAATAGTAAACACAGATGGAGGTTTTTCCGACTTGGGGGCATACATCAATACAGATAAAGCAGCACAGATTATTTTCGGAATTCTACTCTCTGTTTTCATAGCATTTACCATTGGTGCAATCGTACAGTTCGTTTCTCGTTTACTCATCTCTTTCGATTATAAAAACAAAACCAAATGGGTGGAGGCCATCTTTGGCGGTTTGGCCATTTCCGCCATTGTGCATTTTATACTGGTAAAAGGCTTGAAGAGTGCTGATTTGTTTGGGGGCGCCCTAACTGAATTCGCGAACACGCAAACGGAGATTTTTGTACTATCCAACTTTGTTTTTTGGACCTTGTTGTCTTGGGTACTGGCACAATTCTTTAATAAGAACATATACCGAGTGGTCATTGGACTAGGGACTTTTGCGCTGGCCATGGCTTTTGCAGGGAATGATTTGGTAAACTTCATTGGTGTTCCTATTGCCGCCCTTCAGTCTTTCCAAGATTGGAGCGTATCCGGTGTAGACCCGTCTCAATTTGATATGAGTGGATTGTCTGCCGCAGTGCGTACGCCTACCCTACTACTGCTTCTGTCTGGTGCGATTATGGTGGTAACACTTTGGTTCTCGTCAAAAGCAAAAAGTGTTGTGAAAACAAGTGTAGACTTGGCCAGGCAGGATGAAGGCGAAGAACGGTTCCAACCTAATTTTCTTTCCAGACAAATCGTAAAATTCAGCATAGCTGCTTCTGAAAACATCCTAAAGGTTATTCCTCCATCCATTAGGAAAGTAACCGATAAACAATTCACCATACCCTACGAGTATGTCCCTAAAAGCAAGGTTCAGGATATGCCGGCTTTTGATATGGTAAGAGCTTCCGTAAACCTCATGGTGGCCAGTGTGCTTATATCCATTGCAACGTCCATGAAATTGCCACTTTCCACAACCTATGTGACTTTCATGGTGGCCATGGGAACGTCATTGGCCGATAGGGCCTGGGGCGCTGAAAGTGCAGTATATCGGGTTGCTGGGGTATTGAATGTAATTGGTGGTTGGTTTTTTACGGCGCTGTGTGCCTTCACCGCTGCTGCCATTATTGCATACCTACTACATTTGGGGAAACTGGTTTCTTTAATACTTCTTCTTGTGGCTACTGCATTCATTTTGCTACGAAACTATATGTCGCATAACAGGAAAACCAAGGAAATCAAAGCTGAAGATAGCTTAAGAAGGGCCGAAAGCAGCTCGATTCAAGGGGTTATTGAAGAAAGTGCCGACAACATTGGCAATATGATAAAGCGTAGCAACAGAATCTACACCAACTCCATAAACGGGCTTGCCAAGCATGATATAGAAATGCTGAAAAAGAACAGAAAAGGAGTGGAGAAGATGTCTCGAGAAATAGACGACCTAAAGAACAATGTTTTCTATTTCATTAAAAATTTGGATGAATCAAGCGTTGGTGGAGCGAGTAATTTCTATATAAATCTTTTGGGGCTTTTGCAAGACATATCCCAATCATTAGAATACATTTCTACCCTAGGACACAAACATGTCCATAACAACCACAAAAAATTAAAGTATACCCAAATCAAAGAATTGAAAGAACTGGATATTACTTTAGAAGATTTATTTAGAAGCACTCAGGAAATTTTTCAATCTAGAAAGTTCGTACAGATAGAATCTATTTTAAGACAGCGTGAGGAGCTTTTCAATATGGTTTCGGAGAAGTTGGAAAAACAAGTGGCTCGCACTCGGACAGAAGAATCCAGCCCTAAAAACACTACCTTATACTTTTCTCTTCTCACGGAGAGCAAAGACTTGATTAAATCGACTTTAAAGTTGTTAGAGCTTTATTATAGTGAACACGATAGTACAGTAGAGCCTGCAAGAGTCCAAAAGCAAAACTAAACCCAAGACCCTATGCGTTACCTAGCGACTCTGTTACTTCTTCTTGGAGCGACAAAAACGTATTCCCAAAACATTACGGCTACCCAGCTTTTGGATAAGGCAATCAGCTATCATGACCCAAACAACCAATGGAAGAGTTTCAATACTACTTTCCTGGTAGTGATGGAGACTCCCAATTCAAGTGATAGAAAAAGCTCCATACATTTGAATATCCCCAAAGAAATTTTTGAATTGGAAGTAGAAAAAGACAGCGTACAATATTCGTATAGTTTTGAAAAAGAAAAGTGCACTACCTCTTTGAACGGAAGCAAGAAGATTTCTGAAAAGGATAGAAAAAAATATCGGTTGACCTGTGAACGAGGCGGTTTACTGCGAAACTACTATACCTATCTATACGGTTTGCCTATGAAACTGAAAGACCCTGGAACAAATTTGGACCCTAAAGTGGAAAGAAAGATTTTCAAGGGCAAGGAATATTTGGTTTTAAAAGTAAATTACGACGAAGGTGTAGGTGATGATATATGGTATTTCTATTTTGACCCAACCACTTTTGCAATGGAGGTCTATCAGTTTTATCATGATGAACAAAAAGGAGATGGTGAATATATTCTATTGAAAGATATAGAAGAAATCAATGGTATAAAAATGCCTAAGACCAGAGCATGGTATTACAATTCAGACGATAAGTATTTAGGAACAGATATCCTAAATGCCATTCGCTAACCATCAACTAGAAACCATGTCCAAGGTCACTTCATACAGATTACGGTCTTGCATCTTCGCCTTTAACCATGCATAAAAGCTCATCACAAAAATATCTTCTTGCTCCCTGTCCAACCAAATGAAGGATGCTTCAACCTTATCTTCAAAAGTTTTTGAACGTACAGATTCAGGATTCTCATAATATTCCTTCACTAAGTCTATAAAAATCAAAACCCGCTCTTCTTCAATTGATTTCAATTTCTTTGTAAACTTTCTTCGAAACCTGTGAAACCTATTTAGCACTATATCCAATTTATCCAGCTCAATCAATAAAAGAATCTCTATAATGTTTCGTTTCAACACCCAGGTCCAGCCCATTTTTTTTTCGTACCAATCATCTGAACGCGTTAATTTTTTTAAGTATCCATAAGCTTCAGAGAACATATTCTGCTGAAAAAGACACATAATCAGGACTAGCATTTTGTTTAAATCCACCTCAGGAGTGTTCTTTAATAGGTCAATGGCTTCTAGAGGATTTCCTGTATACACTTCGTTCAGCGCCTTTAAAACCGACAGCTTGTTGGAGAACACTTGCGAGTATTCCTTGCGGCTCTTACTTAAAGCTTCCTCCATTTCAACGATGAGCAGTCTTGAAGCTTCAAAGCGCTTATTCCTAAATTCGGTACTTGCCATTAAATACAGCATGCTAATATGATAGTACCGATATTTTTCAGGTACATCACCCTTCTGTTTGAGCACCTCAAACACTTCTATTATAAATGGGGTTAACGTGTAAAAATCATTTTGCAGCTTGGCCGAAGTAGCCGTAATCACCATTAATTGGTACAAGGATTTGTAAGTGAGGTCGTCATTAAGTTTTAAATGAAATTCAGAAAACGTTTGGGTGACAATGTCATGTACTGATTTTCCTGTGCGCTGTTTGAGTTCCGATTTAATGCTGGTATATGCCATGTTGAGCTGAAAATCCTGATGGGAAAGTCTTCTGTTTCTTTCATATTTATTCATCAAATCCGAAAGTACCCATGCATCATTTAGGTGCGAATATTGGATTTTGGTGTGGTAGATTTCGTTTAAAATGGAATACCCATCAATCTGTTCCGCTTTTGCCTCTGCTTTATTCAGGGTCTTAAATCCAATTTTGTGAAGTTTTTGCTCAAAAAAAATCCTACTGGCCAATACCAGTTTCAAAATCTCCAACTCTTGGGAAGATTCCTGTTCAAAACCTTTGCTTGCCACAAAATCAATCAAGACATCTTGAAGCCTTTTACAAAGTGCATGAAAAGCTGCTTTCGCCGGCTTACCATATAACGTAAGGTCCAAATCTTTGGTGCTTCCCGCATCAATAAGCCTTAACAGTTGTAGATTCTTGGTATCCCCCCGTTGGTTTCTCTTTCTCAAATAGGATTTGAAATCATTTTTTTCCTTTGGGGACAACACAGCAAGTATATCTAAAATAGTTTGCATTGAATCATCATAAAATATATTTCTAATATATTAAAAAACAATATATTATATAAAAAACAAAAAATTTCAATCATTAGTTTTTAAATAATGATGTTTTGATTTCGATGACACACTTCCATCATCTTTGCCCCATCATTAATTCTAAAAATTTCAATTATGGACAATCAATCTTTAAATGAAAAGAATGCATTGAACTTTGAGAAAAAAGAAAAAGAAAGAAAATTTGATTTACGTCCAACATCAGCCTTTATTTCGGCTTCATGGTCTGCATTGTTTGTTGGAATGACTTCGTACTGTATCGGATTATGGAATGCCCATATGTGGCTCAATGAAAAAGGGTATTATTTCACTTTACTGCTTTTTGGGCTTTTCTCGGTGGTCTCCGTACAAAAAAGCGTTAGGGACCGGCAAGAAGGACTGCCTGTTACCGACGCCTATTATGGCATTAGCTGGTTTACAACACTAGCATCCATTTTATTATTGATTATCGGGCTGTGGAATGCGGATCTTGAATTAAGTGAAAAAGGGTTTTATGGCATGTCGTTTGCCCTTAGCTTATTTGCCGCGGTCGCGGTTCAAAAAAATACTAGGGATATCAAGTTTTTAGATGAGAAGCAAGGAAAACAATTCTAAAAGCTAATATTGAAAGAGGCAGTCTAAAAAGTATGGATTCGTCAACCTGAACTTGTTTCAGGTTCTCTTAAATGGTTGTGCTTATTAATATTGAGATTCTGAAATGAATTCAGAATGACGACTTTCACTCTTTTTAGACAGCCTTTTTTAGCTTCTATAAAAGTTCATCTCATCCATATACTTCCATACGCGCTCAGGAAGAAGCGGCCGTATGTTTTTATTCGAGCCATGTTCCTTTCTAATAAAAGAGGATGAAATTTCCATAATAGGGGCATCAACCTGGTGTATCTTGGGATGTTTCAATAATTCTGATTTTGCCTTACCCTCAGAGACTCTGGGATATACATAAATCTCATGATTTTCCAGAATAACCTCATAATTCTTCCATTTATGGAAGCTTTTGAGATTGTCCTCGCCCATAATCAATGCAAACTGGCTGGAATCTCCATATTCTTCGTATAAATGCGTAAGGGTATTAATGGTGTAATTGGGTTGGGGAAGGTCAAACTCTATTTTGCTGGGCTTTAGTTTTGGATAGTCTTCAACGGCCTCATACACCATTTGATAACGATGGTGGTTTTCCAGCAAAGATTGATTTGTCTTGAAAGGGCTTTGTGGAGTGATTACAAACCAGACTTCATCCAAATTGGAAAACTCCACCATATGGTTGGCCAAGACCAAATGACCTATATGAATAGGATTGAAGGTTCCAAAAAACAATCCAATTCGTTTCATACTATCTATTATCTATTCTTCTTCGGATTTAGTGTGAACAAAGTCGGCAACTAGTCTATACGACTCTTCCAAAGCCTTATCCAAATCGTAGTTCTTAATCACTTTATCAAACTGTGGAGCCGTAGCCAATTCAACAGAAGCTTTTGCCACCCTCATATTGATTTTGTCCTCACTTTCCGTACTTCGCTTTTTAAGCCGAATCTTTAGTTCGTCAACACTTGGAGGTTTAACAAAAACCGCTAGTGTTTCTTTGGGAAACTTTTTCTTGATTCGCAACCCCCCCACCACATCAATATCAAAAATTACATTTTTCCCTTCGGCCCACAAACGTTCCACTTCACTTTTTAAAGTCCCGTAAAAGTTGTCTCTATAAACTTCTTCCCACTCCAAAAAATCGTCATTCTTGATATGTTGTTTAAACTCTTTGGTGGATATGAAATAGTAATTGACCCCATCTTTCTCCTCTCCTCTTGGGGGTCTGGAAGTCGCTGAAACCGAAAAAGCCAAATTGAGTTCGGGCTGTTTTAAAAGGTGTCTTACAATGGTAGTTTTTCCACTGCCTGAAGGAGCAGAGAAAATAATGAGTTTTCCACCCTTGCTCATAGTACATTAAGCATTTGTTCCTTAATCTTTTCAAGCTCGTCTTTCATCTGCACTACCAATTGCTGCATGGGAGCATAGTTTGCTTTAGACCCTATGGTATTGATTTCCCTTCCAATTTCTTGTGCAATAAATCCCAATTTTTTTCCATTGGAATCTCCAGAGCCCAGGGTTGAATCAAAATATTCCAAATGATTGGCCAAGCGTACCTTTTCCTCCGTAATATCGTATTTCTCCAGATAGTAAATGAGCTCTTGTTCAAATCGATTGGCATCCACTTCAACTTTAAGCTCGGATAATGCCCTGTTCAAACGCTCTCTAATGGTATTCAAGCGTTCAGGGTCAATCTGTTTTACCTCATTGAGAAGGTTACCCAAGGTCTTAAGCCGAAGCTTAAAATCAGCTTCCAAAACACTGCCTTCTTTTTCACGAAAGCTTTTTATTTTTAAAAGTGCTTGCCGCATGGCTTCCTTAATTGAAGCATATTCCTCTTCATCCAAATCTTCCTTATCACTACGAAGGGTATCGGGCATGCGTAAAGCTAATTCCAAGAATTTAATGGGTTCTCCTTCAGTAATGGAACCCAACTGTTCCATATACTTTTTTACCACACCCTGATTGATTTCTGAAGTAGTTTCTTCACCCGTGATTTCTACATAAAGCCCAAGATCTACTTTTCCTCTTGAAAGGCCGTCTGCGATCATTTTTCTGAGCTCCAATTCTTTTTCCCTGTACAATTGAGGAATTCTGGCATTTATGTCCAGATTTTTACTGTTCAGTGATTTTATCTCTACGGTAATTTTTTTGGAAGGAAGCTGCACTACGTGCTTTCCAAAGCCGGTCATGGATTGAATCATGCGGAGTATTGAATTTTGGCAAAGGTAACCAAAATAGCCAATGGGCTTTTGGTTAGAATAGATGTATGAAAATAGCGTTATGAGCTAGTCCAACTCCCTAACCCAAATATTGCGATAACTCACCCTACTGTTATCCTTATGGTCTTGAAGCATTAAAGGGGCTTTCCCATGCGCCTCATACTTGGGCCAACCTATGTACTTAATGGTTCCTTCAATTTCAAAATGGTCTTGGACCAACACCCCATTGTGGATTACGGTTACTGTAGCCGGTTCATCAATATTACCTCCCCTGGTAAACTTGGGTGCATGAAAAACAATATCATAACTGTTCCACTCTCCAGTGGGCACGGATGCCATGGCCAATGGAACGCCTTGTTTGTAAACGGATCCTACCTGCCCATTTACGTAGGTCGGATTATCATTATTATCCAAAATCTGAACTTCATAACGTTGCTGTATAAACACCCCGCTATTCGCCCTATTCTGTCCCTCTCTTTGGATTTCGGCCGGTGATTTCCATTCTAAATGTAATTGGAAGCTTCCAAAATTTCGTTTGGTTTGAATATTGCCGGTTTTGTCCTTCACGGTCATACTACCATCCTTATTCAAATTCCATTTAACCGCTGTACTATCTACGGAGCTTATCCATTCGTCAAAGTTACTCCCATCAAAAAGAACTATGGCATCACTCGGAGGTGTTCCATTTTTACCTGGAACGACTTTTGGAGGTACGGGTTCATAGAATTCCGTAGCTTCTGGAGTAGTGGGTTCTTTCTCTTGACCGAACACGAAGCCTACGGTCAAAACTAATGCAGCAAAAAAAGCACGTACTTGTTTGGTCATCTTATAACTCTTTAATCTTAATATTTCTGTACCCAATTACAATGGGCTCTCCATGGTCTTGCAATGCAATTTTTCCGGTTTTGTATTTTCCAAATGCCTCCCAGGTGGCAAACTTTGAATTGGCCACCATAGCATCCCATGCGTCCCCATTTACCGGAAATTCAGTAATCTTTGTTCCATTCAATACCACACTTCCTTCATTGGTGTTGTGATTTATGGTAATCAAGTAATGATTCCATTCCCCAACAGGTTTTACTACATCTTGAGTTGGAGAAACCATATCATAAAGGGCCCCCGCCTGATGGCTTGTACCGTTTTTTGCATCGGGATGCGATACATTGTCCAATACTTGTATTTCAGGTCCTGTGATATATGGCTCATTGTACTTTTCATCTTCCACTACGCCCCACATGATACCACTATTGGCTCCACTGTTCACCATCCATTCTATGGAAAGTACAAAATTGATGTACTCTTTATCCGTCACCATATTGAAACGTTCTCCGTCTTTTCGGGCTTCGGAAATCTTGTTTAGTAACATAGCTCCATCTTGGAGTGACCATGCTTCCTCTATTTCACGCCCAGAGTACACATGCCATCCGTTCCAAGAAGTGCCGTCAAATAAAACGGTCCATTCCGATTCTTCCTCTTCAGAAGCTTCAGTTGTTTCCAGCTGTTCTGTAGATTGTTCTTTTGGCTTTTCTTTACATGAAAAGGTAAGAGCCAAAACAAGGAGCAAGCTTATTTTCTTCATAATCCCAGTATTCTTTTAAGTTTGTCAGTATCCGTATTAGAACCAGCAAAATCATCAAAGGTTTTGGTAGTGGCCTCAATGATATGATCAGCAATAAATTTAGCGCCTTCTCTAGCCCCTTGTTCTGGACTCTTTATACAACACTCCCATTCCATCACGGCCCAAACATCACAGCCATATTGGGTTAATTTGGAAAAAATGGTCTTGAAGTCTATTTGCCCATCACCCAAAGAACGATAACGTCCAGCTCTATCTCCCCAATCGTTATACCCACCAAAGGCTCCTTTTTTGCCTGTAGGGTTGAACTCTGAATCCTTTACATGAAACGACTTAATAAATTTATGATAGTGGTCTATATAAGTGATGTAGTCCAGTTGCTGAAGAACAAAATGGCTGGGGTCATACAATATATTGACACGCTTATGATTGCCTGTGGCTTCCAAAAAACGCTCAAATGTGTCTCCGTCATGTAAATCCTCTCCGGGGTGTATTTCGTAACAAACATCCACACCTTCTTCATCAAAATGATTTAAAATAGGCATCCAACGCTTGGCCAATTCCTCAAATCCCATTTCAACAAGTCCTGGAGGTCTTTGTGGCCATGGGTGTGCTGTATGCCAAAGCAATGCTCCAGAAAAAGTTGCATGTGCTTTAATTCCCAATCTTCTACTTGCAGTTGCCGCTTTTTTTACCGTTTCAATGGCCCACTGGGTTCTTTCCTTCGGTTTTCCCTTTAAATGGTCTGGCGCAAAATTGTCGAACATAATATCGTAAGCAGGATGTACGGCCACCAATTGTCCTTGAAGGTGCGTGGAAAGTTCTGTAATCTCCAACCCGTAGGAATTGATTTTTCCTTTGAGCTCATCGCAATAGTCCTGACTTTCTGCTGCCTTATCCAAATCGATAAGGAACGATTCCCAAGTAGGAATCTGAATTCCTTTGTATCCTAAATCAGAAGCCCATTTACAAAGACCATCCAAACTGTTGAATGGTGGTTCACTATCCACAAATTGGGCGAGAAATACGGCAGGTCCTTTTATTGTTTTCATTTTGGTCAAATTAAGATTCAGAGATTTCTTGGATTCTCTGTTGAGGAAATTAGATGGTTCAACAATTCTTTGTCAAGAAAGATAAATATAGGTATTCAATTAGAATTAAAACAGCCCTTTAGTGGATGAAATTTTGTTTCCCCATTTTCTTTGTTAAAACTTCAATTGTTATCTTAGGCCCTTTAACAGAAAGAACCCAAATTTTATCTGCCTTCAAAATTCTAACTCTAATGGAAAATGCTTCTGCCCAAGATTTGTGGACCGACTTTTTAAATTCAAAGCCGAACCTTGTTTCCGAAGGTGAGCCTAAAGTCATTCGCTTTTGCGACAATGAAAAAGATGCCAATGTCTGTTCTGAATTGGTCAACAAGGAAATAAAAAGAGCCACTTCACATTCCCTTTTGGGTTTACAATTGCGAAAAGAAACACTTCCCAAAATAGGAGATTTGGCCATTGTCACGGATTGGAACGGGAAAGCCAAGACCATTATCCGTACCACTGGAGTTAAGCTTATTCCCTATTTTGCGATTCGGGAAGAGCATGCAAGAATGGAAGGTGAAGGGGACAAGAGCTTGGACTATTGGAAGAAAGTACACTGGGACTATTACACCCGAGAGCTTTCCGAATTCAAACGACTACCTAGAGAAAGTATGATTGTGGTTTTTGAGCAGTTTGAAAAGGTTTTTTAATAATTATGATTAAGTGCTTTTTAACATCTAATTTTCACCTGATTATTACTTGCAGCTTTCTATTTTCAAATATTTGTGAAAGTCAAGAATTTAGTGAAGAATCACTTTTTGGGAATTGGCAAATAAAACCTCATCCTATCCATAAAATCATATATAAAGAGATTTATTTTGATAATGGATTCATATATTATTATGAAGAAAACCTTGGTTATATGCCAAAAAGTAAATTCTTTTTAGATGGCGATGTTCTTTTCCATTCTCAGTTGGGTTCCGAGTTTCAAGAATTAGGAAAAATTAAACTCATAAATGAAAACTGTTTTATGATTTCTAAAGAAAATACTAGTCTATTTTACCAACGAGTTACAGGTAAAAACTTACTAGAAGATTTAATAAATCAAGAAATTACCCAAAATGAATTTTCCTTGTCTTTTTTTAGAAGAAAACAAGCTATGATGAAATAATTCCTTCAATCCTGAATTTTGATAATTTCTTAATCCAAATTCACCCAGATGTTCCCCTGCTTGTTAGATTCCACTGTGCTTTCTATAAAATTAAGGCCTCGTACCCCGTCTAACATGGTTGGAAATTCACCATCATTATAGGCTTCTCCTCTAATAGCTTTAGCTACTCCCAAATAAATATTGGCCATGGCGTCAAATATTCCTTCCGGGTGTCCAGGAGGCAGTTTGGTGCCATCCAAAGATAATTCGGAATTGTAGGCATGCCCAGGTTTGTATACCTGCAAAGGCTCTGTATCGCTTAATTTGTAGAGATAATTTGGGTTTTCCTGTTCCCATCTAAAGGCTGCTTTTTCACCATAAATCGCAATTGCCAATCCATTTTCTTCTCCAGTGGCTACTTGGCTACTTCGAATCACACCTTTGACATGTTTGTCCATCCGTATCAAAACCGTGCCATCCACATCCATTTGATTATCATCATACAGATAATTGAAATCGCACAAAAGAGATTTGACCTGTAGGCTTGTAGTAAACTCAATCATATTAAAGGCATGGACGCCAATATCACCCATGCATGAACTGATTCCAGCTTTCTTAGGATCTAATCGCCAAACTGTGGAGCGTTTTTCTTTGTCATGGATAATCCCATTGATCCATCCTTGATAATATCTAGCATCCACTTTATGGATTTTGCCTAACTCTCCTGCTTTTATCATTTCCCGCATTTGGCGAACCATAGGATAGCCAGTGTATGTATGAGTCACTGCAAAAACCTTTTTAGCTTTGGCCAAGGTTTCTTGTAGAATCTTCGCCTCTTCATAATTAGTCGTCATTGGTTTTTCACAAATGACATGAAAACCATTTTCCAATAGTTTTTTAGCCATGGGAAAGTGGAGAAAGTTAGGCGTAAGTACGGAGCAAACCTGAATACGTTCTTCTTCCGGAAGTTTTAGCTCCGCTTCTATCAGCGCATCCAAATCGGCATAAACACGATTGGTAGGGATATCAATTTCATTTGCAAAAGCTATACTTTCTTCATGATTGGCATTGAATACTCCCCCTGTTATTTCGTAATTATCGTTGATGTAAGCCGCTACCCGGTGTAGCACACCAATTAGGGAATCACCCCCACCTCCAAGTATTCCAAGCTTAATTTTCTTAGGCATATATTTTATTCTTTATATTCTATTTTTTCGTTTTTGAACAGTAGCATGAAAAGTATCAAAACCACAAAAGCAAAAATAGCCGGGAAAGTCCAAATATTGGTCCATTCGTGTACATTTTCCGAAACCAAGTAAGAATCTGTTATTTTTCCAGCGACCCAGAAACCAATCAGCATACCCACACCATAAGTGGCCAAAGTGATTAGGCCTTGCGCAGCACTTTTGTACTTTTCCCCAGCTTTTGAATCCGTATAAATCTGACCGGACACAAAAAAGAAATCATAGCAGATACCATGCAATGCTATTCCCAAAATCAACATAAAGGCCAACTCTCCAGCATCTCCAAAAGCAAAAAGCAGATATCTAATGGTCCATGCCAACATCCCTGCAAGAATGGTCATTTTGAAACCAAACTTTTTGAAAAAGAAAGGCAACAACAACATAAAAAGAACTTCGGAAATCTGTCCAATCGTCATTTTCCCAGCTGGATTGGAAACTCCTATTTCGCCTAAAAACTGACCTGCATGCTGGTAGTAAAATGCCAAAGGAATACAAATCAACACAGAGGCAATGAAAAATATAAGAAAGTTCCTGTTCTTAAGGAGCTTTAGTGCTTCTAATCCGAGAATATCAGAAATCGTTACTTTTTCACCCTTAGAAGTCTTAGGTGGTGTTTTAGGCAAAGTAAAACTAAAAACTCCCAATAAGGCCGAAGCACCAGCAACCATTAGAAAGGTATTTTTCAACAATCCTTCCTGTACCCCTGCTTCGCTATCCCATCCAAAAAAACTAATGGCGAGTCCTGCAACAATCCAGCCTATAGTTCCAAAAACACGGACAAAGGCAAACTCCTTTGAAGGGTCTTTCATTTGGTTAAAGGCCACAGAGTTCACCAAGGCCAAGGTTGGCATATAGGCAATCATATAGCCGTAGACATATGGGATAAAAACAGAAATATCCGATGCATTGGCTATTTGATACATTAAAAATGCCCCTATCAAATGGAGTATTCCCAATACTTTTTCAGCGTTAAAATAGCGATCCGCTATGAGCCCAATAATGAACGGAGCAATTATAGCTCCCCAAGATTGACTAGAGTAAGCACTTGCTATTTCAGCCCCACTAGCATCCAAGGTGTTTGGCAAATAAATGCCCATGGTGACAAACCACCCACCCCAAATGAAAAACTCAAGAAACATCATAAAGGACAGCTGAAATTTTGCTATTGAATTCATATAAATATTGTGTTAGTTGATTTGTTATCTCTTGTAAAAAATGTAGTCCAGGGGTATTGGCTCTATTTTGGAAGCCCTCATATCCATTACAATTTGTCCCCGGTGGTGCGTAGCGTGATTTACGATGTGAAAAAGGATATCTTTTAAATCGTTGGAATAGGCCCTGCCTTCGGTACTGGTATAATCAATTCGCTTATTAAAATCTTCAGCATTGGTGATAATTTCAAACGAAGAGCGCTGATTGTCATAATGAATATCATTCCAATCTTCTACGGCATGTTTTTGCCAAACTTCAAATTCGTGGGTCTTCCCCAGGATTCTTTGATTCCATATATGATGGGAATTTAAAATATGACTGAACATCTTAATGCTTTTTTTGGGCACCTTGTCCATTTGGCCAAATTGCTCCATCAATTGCTTATTGCAATAGAAATTATAATCAAAAAGCTGTTGTAAAAATCCCTTCATACTTTTTTGGAATGTTTCACGCGGATTGTTCCATTACTTTTAAGAGTAGCTCTTTAGTTGCCAAGATACCTTCCTCTTCACCCAAAACATCTCCTTCATATTCCACACCAATATACCCTGTATACTCCGCTTCATTGACAATTTTCATCATACGGGCATAATCTGTATGGGTTTCATTACCTTGTTCATCAAAATCATGAGATTTTGCACTAACAGCTTTGGCGTAGGGCATTAGCTCTTGTATTCCTTTGTATCTATCATATTCTTCAATACAAGGCGATGAAAAATAGGAACCATCTTCACGTTTTACACAGAAGTTCCCAAAATCTGGCAAGGTACCACAATTGGATAGGCCTACTTGTTTTATGACATCCACCAACATCTGCGCATTTGATGAAAAACCACCGTGGTTCTCCACTATTACATTAATGTTTTTGGTTTTGGCGTAATTAGATAATTGGGTAAGCCCATCAACCGAAGCTGGAGTCCATTCTTCAGCTACCTTGCTGCCCATCAAGTTGACCCTAACGGAATGACATCCTAGTTCCGCGGCAGCATCAACCCATTTAAAGTGATTTTGGACAGCCTCTTTTCTTTCACCGGCATCCGCTGCAGAAAGATCTCCTTCATGATCAATCATAATAATCAAGTTCTCCATACCGTGCTTTTCACTTTCAGCTTTTGATCTTTGAACAAAGTGCTGCATCGCTTCTTCTGAAAAACCTTTGGTATTGGGCTCGTTTTCGTATAATTGATTTACATACTCCAATCCTGTAAAGCCCCATTCTTTTGCTTTTTCAGCAAACAAATAAGGGTTCATACCTTCTTCCTTTATCATTCTATGGATGGACCACTGGGCCAAGGATAGTTTTAGCATGGGTAAAGCATCATCAACTTCTTCTGTTTCTACAACTTCTTCTGTTTTTTGTTTCGGTTTACAGGAATGTAGTCCAAATACAGATATGGCAACTCCTGCTTGAAGGGTCCCCTGAACAAAATTTCTTCTCTTCATATAGTTAGATTATTGAATCTTTAAAGGAATCTAAAAACTACAACGTTATAGTATCAAATTCTCAATAAACGCAGGGTTTAAATGTAGAAAATTAATTTAATAATTAATACATTTATGAACTAAACAATTCAGAATACATGAGTAAGTTTTATTACAATGAAGAACAGGAATCCTATGATGCCATTGTCGTAGGAACTGGAATCAGTGGAGGCTGGGCAGCAAAAGAACTCTGCGAAAATGGATTGAAAACCTTGGTATTGGAGCGTGGAAGAATGGTGAAGCATAGGGAAGATTATCCTACAGCTAACATGGACCCTTGGGATTTTCCCAATGCAGGTGAAGCCACCTTGGAAGACATTGCAAAGCAGGAAAAACAAGCAAGAACTGGATATACAGTAAGGAAAGCCTCCCAACATTGGTTTGTAAACGATTTGGAGCACCCCTACAATGAAGTTAAGCGCTTCGATTGGATGCGGGGATATCATGTGGGTGGTCGTTCTATCATGTGGGGACGTCATAGTTACCGTTGGAGCGCAATGGATTTCGAAGCTAATGGCAAAGAAGGAATTGCTGTGGACTGGCCAGTTCGTTATAAGGACATAGCTCCGTGGTATGATAAAGTGGAATCATACATTGGGGTATCAGGGGAATTGCTTGGACTTCCTCAACTTCCTGATGGCAAATTTGAGCCCATGATGGAGCTGAATTGTGTTGAAGACTTTGTTCGCGGAAAAGTTGCTGAGCATTTTGATGGCCGGGTAATTACAGCAGGAAGGGTTGCTCATATAAATAGTGACAAACGTTTTGAAGGCGATGGTAGAGTGCGTTGTCAGTTTAGAAACCGTTGTGTGCGTGGGTGTCCTTTTGGAGCTTATTTCAGTAGTGTTTCTTCTACATTGCCCGCTGCAGAAAGAACCGGCAATATGACCTTACGACCTGATTCCATTGTGCATGAAATTATATATGATGCCGATACTAAAAAAGCAACTGGAGTCAAAGTAATAGACCGACTAACCAAAGAAGAATTTGAATTTAAGGCCAAGGTGATTTTCTTATGTGCCTCGGCAGTGGCATCCACTTCTATACTTATGCAATCCAAATCTGACCGTTTTCCAGATGGTTTAGGAAATGATAGTGGTGAATTGGGACACAACCTTATGGATCATCACTTTAAAGCCGGTGCTGAAGGAAAAATGGATGGCTTTGATGACAAATACTACAAGGGAAGAAAACCAAATGGCATCTACATTCCTAGGTTCCGAAATTTGGGTGGATCTAGTGATATGAAAAATTTTACCAGAGGATACGGTTACCAAGGAGGAGCAGGAAGAGGTAATTACGAAGACTTGGTAGCTGAAGCTTCTTTTGGAAAAGAACTGAAGGAAGGCATTCTAAAGCCAGGAGGCTGGACCATGAACATGTTGGGCTTTGGAGAAATTCTTCCCTATCATGAGAATAAGATGACCCTCGATTATGAGAAAAAAGACCAATGGGGATTACCTACGGTGACCTTCGATGCAGAAATCAAAGAAAATGAGCTTGAAATGCGAAAGGATATGCAGGAGCAAGCTGCCGCCATGTTGGAGAAATCGGGGGCAAGAGATATAGAGACCTATGATGAAACCTATGCTCTAGGGCTAGGTATCCATGAAATGGGTACAGCGCGAATGGGTCGCAATCCGAAAACCTCGGTACTGAATGGATTTAATCAAGTGCATGCTTGTAAAAATGTATACGTTACGGATGGAGCATTTATGACTTCGGCCAGCTGTGTCAACCCATCTCTGACCTATATGGCGTTTACCGCAAGAGCAGCAGATCATGCTGTAAAAGAACTTAAAAAAGGAAATATCTGATGGAAAGAAGAACAGCACTCAAAAATATGGGAATGGCTTTCGGGTATACCGTGGCAGCTCCCACATTATTAGGATTGATCCAAAGTTGTAACTCCAAGAAAGTTCTAGACTGGACCCCGGATTTTTTAACCAAGGATGAAGGTGTTGCCGTTCATACAATGGTTGATATCATTCTCCCTAAAACAGATACGCCTTCTGCCACTGATGTAAACGTACATGTATTCATAGATCAGTTTGCCAAAGATGTGCTCCCCCAAGAAAACAAGGATTTCTTAAAATTGGGAATGGATAAGTTTTTTGGTAAAGTTCTAGCAGATGCTGAAAAGGAAACTTTAGCCGAATTAAACGAAGAGGATTTTATTCCAGCTTTGAAAACATATCTAAAAAAGCGTACCAAAGAGGTTGAGGAAGCTCACAATAAAGCTATAGGGGAATATTTTATGGCCATTGAACAAAATGGCAGTGCCGTATTGGACGATGAGATCGCTCGATATATGTTTGCCAATTCGATTAGAGACATCTCTGTCTGGTCCTATAAAAGCTCTGAATATGTTGGCGAAGAGGTATTGGCTTATCTGCCCATTCCAGGTCAATATGTGCCCTGTGATACTGCAGAAGCCCTCACTCAGGGAAAAGCATGGTCCTTATAATAGACTAATATTTTTAAGACAAAAAAGTCCTTCTAACGAAGGACTTTTTTATGCACAAATAAAAACACCTCGGAAGTTTATCTCTTGGGGTAAAACTTTCCGAGGCGTTTTAGTTAATAAACACTATCACATACTGATAAGTTCAGTATAAACTATGAACCGCACATTAAGCAATCGTCATCAGCTTGGCCTTCTTTGGCACGTGCAATCATTTCTTTCATTTCTTCAGGTGTCATTGGTTGAATATCTACTTCTTGTTGACTTACAGGAGTAGTCTCCACCTGAATGGTCTCAGCTCCTTTCGTAGTAGCTGCAATCACTTCTGCTTCCGCTGCCACACTAACCGGAACTTCTTTCTTTTTCGTATTATCCAAAGTGAATTTAATAGCATCTACAGCTGCTTTGGTTCTCAGGTAATACATTCCCGTCTTCAAGCCACTCTTCCAAGCATAAAAGTGCATGGAAGTCAGTTTGGCATAGTTGGCATTCTCCATGAACAAGTTCAAAGACTGACTCTGGTCAATGAAATAGCCACGTTGACGACTCATATCTATTATATCTTTCATACTGAGTTCCCAAACCGTTTGATACAGTTCCTTAATTTCCTCGGGAATCACATCAATATGTTGAATGGAACCGTTGGCACGCATCAGTTCTTGTTTCAGATTCTCGTTCCATAGACCCAGTTTAACCAAGTCTTCCAAAAGATGCTTGTTTACCACAATAAATTCGCCGGATAGTACTCTTCGCGTGTAAATGTTGGAAGTATACGGTTCAAAGCATTCGTTGTTACCCAAAATCTGAGAAGTGGAAGCGGTAGGCATTGGCGCTACCAACAATGAATTTCTCACTCCGTTTTTAAGAACATCTTTTCTGAGTTTGCCCCAGTCCCATCTTCCAGAAAGTTCTTCATCTTTGATACCCCAAAGATTGTGCTGGAATTCTCCTTTGGATATAGGTGAACCTTCATAACTGGAATATGGTCCTTCTTCTTTGGCTTGTTCCATAGAAGCAGTGACGGCTGCAAAGTAAAGAGTCTCAAAAATATCTTGATTCAATTGTTTTGCCTCATCACTAGTAAAAGGCAATCTGAGCATGATGAATGCGTCTGCCAGTCCTTGAACTCCCAAACCAATCGGTCTATGCCTCATATTGGAGTTTTCGGCTTCTTTGACAGGATAATAGTTGCGGTCAATAACCCTGTTCAAGTTTTTAGTAACTCTTTTTGTAACCTTGAAAAGCTCTTTATGGTCGAACTTGCCATTTTTCACGAACATGGGCAAAGCGATGGATGCCAAGTTACATACTGCTACCTCATCGGGAGAGGTATATTCCAAAATCTCTGTACATAAGTTGGAAGAGCGAATGGTTCCAAGATTTTTCTGGTTGCTCTTTCTGTTGGCAGCATCCTTATACAACATATAAGGTGTTCCAGTTTCTATTTGAGATTCGAGGATTTTCTCCCACAATTCTCTTGCCTTAATGGTCTTTCTTCCTTTTCCTTCTGATTCGTACTTAAGGTACAATGAATCAAAATCCTTGCTATGTGTGTTGAAAAGGTCGGGACACTCGTTTGGACACATTAGGGTCCATTCTGCATCTGCCTCTACTCTTTTCATAAACAAATCTGGAATCCACATGGCGTAGAATAAGTCCCGCGCCCTCATTTCTTCCTTTCCGTGATTTTTCTTCAAGTCGAGAAAGTCGAAAATATCGGCATGCCATGGTTCCACATAAATAGCGAAACTTCCTTTTCTTTTTCCTCCACCTTGGTCAACGTAACGTGCTGTATCGTTAAAAACGCGCAACATGGGCACGATACCGTTGGAAGTTCCATTCGTTCCGGCTATATAAGATCCTGTGGCTCTAATATTATGGATAGATAGCCCAATTCCTCCAGCAGATTGGGAAATCTTTGCCGTTTGCTTCAACGTATCGTAAATACCATCAATGCTATCGTCCTTCATGGTCAATAGAAAGCAGGAAGACATCTGTGGTTTTGGAGTACCTGAATTAAACAACGTAGGAGTAGCGTGGGTAAAGTACTTCTTCGACATAAGCTCATAGGTCTCTATGGCCGCATCCAAGTCGTTTAAATGAATTCCCACAGCGACACGCATGAGCATATGTTGCGGGCGCTCTGCAATCTTACCATTAAGTTTTAGCAGATATGAGCGTTCCAATGTTTTAAAACCGAAGTAATCGTAGCCAAAATCACGGTTATAAATAATAGTGGAATCCAAGGTCTCTGCATTCTCAGAAATTACTTTGTACACCTCGTCCGACAGAAGAGGTGCTTCTTTGCCTGTTCGTGGATTTACATATTCGTATAAATCCTTCATGGTTTCTGAGAAAGATTTTTTGGTGTTCTTATGTAGGTTGGAAACGGAAATACGGGCCGCCAACTTTGCATAATCAGGATGCGTTGTGGTCATTGTTGCTGCTATTTCAGCAGCCAAATTGTCCAATTCCGACGTGGTCACGCCATCATACAATCCTTCAATGACCCTCATGGCCACCTTTACAGGGTCTACTAAGCCATTGAGGCCATAACAAAGTTTTCTAACTCGTGCCGTGATTTTATCGAACATCATCGGCTCTTTTCTTCCATCTCTTTTTACTACATACATGCGCTACGATTATTTTAATTATGATACTTACTTGGTTCTACCAAAGAGCGTTTTTGTGTTAAATTTTTAACACTTGAGGTCAAAGTCATAAAAACCCTCGATGGGCGGTCGAGGGCTTTCTTGGTGGGTTATCTAAAAATCAGCATCAAAGCTTATCTTCTGTGAGTCGGCATCCTTTTCTTTATTAAGAACACCTGCTTTTTGATATTCTGAAACTCTTTTTTCAAAGAAATTAGTTTTTCCTTGAAGAGAAATCATGTCCATAAAATCGAACGGATTAGTGGCATTATAGACTTTTTCGCACTGCAATTCCACTAAAAGTCTGTCTGTTACGAATTCTAAGTATTGCGTCATCAATTTCGAGTTCATACCAATAAGACTAACCGGAAGAGATTCTGTTATGAATTCTCTTTCAATGTTAAGGGCATCAACAATAATTGATGTGATGCGTTCTTTAGGAACTTTGTTCACCAAATGATTGTTGTGCAAATGCACAGCATAATCGCAATGCATTCCTTCATCTCTTGAAATCAATTCGTTGGAAAAGGTCAATCCTGGCATTAGACCTCTCTTCTTCAACCAGAAGATAGAGCAAAAGGCTCCTGAAAAGAAAATTCCTTCTACAGCTGCGAAAGCAATTAAGCGTTCTGCAAAGCTTGGAGAATCAATCCATTTCAAAGCCCAGTCTGCTTTCTTTTTAATGGCCGGGAAATTTTCAATAGCCTTGAACAAGATTCCTTTTTCTTTTTCGTCTTTTACATAAGTGTCTATCAGAAGAGAATATGTTTCAGAATGAATATTTTCCATCATTATCTGAAAACCGTAGAAAAACTTGGCTTCCGAATACTGCACTTCGTTTACAAAGTTTTCGGCCAGGTTTTCATTTACGATACCATCTGAAGCAGCAAAAAAGGCCAAGATATGTTTGATGAAGTAACGTTCGTCTTCATTCAGTTTGTTATTCCAATCCGTTAAATCCTGATGAAGGTCAATCTCCTCAGCAGTCCAAAAACAAGCCTCACACTTTTTGTACCAATCCCATAAATCATGGTGTTGTATTGGAAAAATAACAAATCGGTCTTCATTTTCTTGCAAAATAGGTTCTACTGCTGCTGACATAATTTCATAATAAGAATTAGTAATACTGGACGAAAATTTCCCTGTGAATAGGGCTAACAAAGATTCAAAAATGTGATCAGATTGTAAAGTTTGTTTTAGAAAATAGAGGTCAAAGTTTTTAACACAACTTGTTGAAATCTAGGTTCGCAAGTGATGTTTGTTGGCTTTGCGAAAACCAAAAGCGGTGTACAATTTTTTTAGCAGACTTGAACAATAAAAAAAGACCAAAGAGTATAAATAACTATACCGCTTTGGTCTTACTTACTTATGAAAATTGCTTGCTTTGTTTACTTATATTATTGGATTACCAAAGTGTACGGCCATTCTCAATCCTTCAAGCCTTCTCCATATAGTTTTTAGGTAGTTCCCCCAAAACCTAAAACCAAATTCGAAAATTGAAAAAATCAAGAAATATTTTTTCAAGCAGTTCCACTTATGAGGTTGGTTGCTCTGGCCGTACGTTTTCTGGTAATGTCAATGATCTTATTTACAATAACGGTTCTATTCCTTAACCGCCAATTCCTTCCATTCCGATTCAATTTTTAACTCCTGCTGTTCCGCTACGGACGCAACAATTAATGCCACAACTAAAATTAAAAAGAGAATTATACACTTTCTCATATCTGTTTGGTGAGGTTACAAAAGCTAAAGTAGAGATACAATTTAAAGTTCCATCAATGGTATGTATGGACGACATGGATTCTTGTATAAATGGCTTTGTTTAGCAATAATAGAATTGAAAACTGAAAAAGAAAACCTTCCGAATTGAAGGAAAAAACCTATGGTTTCCCATTATGCGGCGTTTTGTTCCATTTATAAGCATAAAATGTCCATTAGCACATAATTTTAAAATGGTTAAACAGAATATTATACATTTGATTATACGTAATAACCCCGACCCATGTTAGAAGCAGTAATTGTAGACGATGAAGTCAAAGCGCTCCAAAGTTTAAGCTGGGAGCTGACAAATTTGAGTGATGAGGTAGATATAATCGCTTCTTTTACGGATGCCCATGAGGCGCTGAACTATTTGGAGCACAATTCTCCAGATTGTTTGTTTTTAGACATTGAAATGCCTGCAATGGATGGCTTTCAATTCATTAAAACCCTGAAGAACAAGAGCTTTCCAGTGGTTATTACTACGGCATATAATCAATATGCGCTTCAGGCCTTAAAAAATGAAGCCATTGATTATTTGTTAAAACCTATTGATTCAGACGATTTGAAGGTCACTCTATCCAAAATAAAAAAGTTTAATGCCAAGAATTATACGGCGGAAAAACTGGAGAAAATTCTCTTGAATTTCAATGCCGAGTCTCCAAGCAAAAAAATAACTATCAATACTGACGGTAAATTGGTATTTTTACACAGTGATGATATTCTTTACGCCGAATCTGATGGGAATTATAGCACCATCTATTTAAGTGACGGCCATAAAATATTGTTGACCAAAAAACTAAAGGAGGTAAATGCCCTTTTACCAGATCACAGCTTTTTTAGGATACACAATTCATACATAATCAACCTCAACAAAATAAAGGAATTTCTAAAAACCGATGGGTACGTTGTGTTGGAATCCAATCACAAAATACCTGTCTCTCGGCAGAAAAAATCCGATTTTTTGGATTTGCTGTAAAAGCAAGAGGAAACTATTATTTATTTGTTGAACCATACCAAATCATTTAGGCTAACCTTAAAAGCCCTTTTCCTGACCCAAGTTCTTTTTTGGTCCACTACCCATGCCCGTTCACAATCCGTTCCACAAGATTTTAAAAACAAGACAGAAACTGTAATAAGACTGAGGCCAAAAACCTATTTAAGACTGAATTCGGAACTGGAACCAGTTCGCGGGGACACCACTTTAATGCGTTATTTTTCAAATCGTTGCAAGGAAGAAAACTACAAGGAAGGGGAAGCGTATGGACTTAATCAATTGGGAGCGAGGTATCGCAATACTTCGCAATTTAAAAAAGCTGCAGACCTTCATCAGGAGGCATTGAAGATATCCGAAGAAATAAACAATACGGAATTCAAAGTACTCAGCCTGAACATGCTTGGGGTAGTATACCGTAGAACCGATGCCATAAAAACCGGTCTAGACCACCATCAACAAGCCCTTGCTTTGGCAGAAGCCGTTCAAGACCCTTCACATCACATACAAAGACACATAAATATATCCTTGAACTCCATTGGGCACTTGTACAAGAGTCTTGATCAGTATGATTTGGCCATCACACAATTCAAAAGGGCATTAAAGCTTGAAGGTGAGTTGGGGAACAAGTTGGGTCTGGCCATTAACCATCAAAACATAGGGGATTGTTTAGAGTTTAAAGGGGATTTGGAAGGTGCTTTGGAAAACTATAGAAAGTCTCTGGCCTATAACGAAGACATTGATTCTGACTACGGGCGTACCATTTGCAAAAATAGTTTGGCCCAGATCTACATGAAACAAAATATGCCCCATGCCGCTCTGGTCCTTTTGGAGCCCCTCCATGAAGCCTCTAAGAACATTGGAGATTACTTTATTACATCAGCAGTTTTCATAAATACTGGATGGGCCCATACGGTGTTGGGCAACTATGATAAAGCCGAAAAGTTTGTCAAAGAAGGTATTGCTATGGCGCAAAATCACAACATGCCAAGTAATGTACTCTACGGGTATCAAAAATTATCAGATTTACAGCTGGCAAAAGGTAACTACAAAGAAGCCTATGAGTATTACAAGCGCGCCGATGATTATGAAACTGAAATTACCAATGCCACCAATATACGCTACATGACCGATATTATTGTCCGTTATGAAGCGGAAAAGAAAACCAACCAGATTTCTGTTCTTGCTAAAGAGAACGAGATTGTTCGACTACGCCTTAGAAAAAATCAAACCACTTTGTTGGTCAGCTCGCTTATTGTTGGATTGATTTCTTCCATTCTATACATTTTGTACAGGCAGTATCAAAGTAAAAACGAAAAACGTGTTTTGAGTCTGGAGCAAAACATATTGCGCAGTCAGATGAACCCTCATTTTTTGTTCAACTCTCTAAACTCCATTAAGCTCTACATTATTAACAACGAGCAAAAAAATGCAGTCCACTACTTGAACAAATTCTCAAAGCTGGTACGAAAAATTCTTGAAGCTTCATCAGTTAAAGAGATTCCTTTGTCTGAAGAATTGGAGACCGTTGAGCTTTACATGAATATAGAGAACATAAGGTTCTCCAACGAAATTGATTTCAATATCACCATCGATAAGGATATATGTCCGGATAATATCAAAATTCCCTCACTCACCCTTCAGCCTTTTTTGGAAAACTCATTATGGCATGGCCTTTCTCCTAAAGAAGGTGAAAAAATGATTCATTTAAACATTAAAAAGAAGGGAGATCACCATATCAACATTGAAATTGTGGATAATGGCATCGGAAGAACGGCTGCTGAGACTAATAAGGAAAATAGGGTGCTAAAAAGAAAGTCTGTAGGCATTCGCATTACCAAAGAGCGTTTGGCGAATTTTGCGAAGGATTACCAGAACAAGTTTGATGTACATATTGTAGACCTTTTTGACGATGGCGGCCAACCGCAAGGCACCAAGGTTATTTTAGAAATTCCTACAGTTTAGCCCGTTCTTGCGCCACAAGCTCTAGTTCATGGTACCATTCCTCTCCAAACTTTCTAATCAATGCTTCCTTAACAAACTTATATATGGGAACCCCTAGTTCTTTGCCCAAACTACAAGCGGGGTCGCAAATTTCCCATTTGTGGTAGTTAACCGCAGTAAACTCCGTGTATTTACGTGCTCGAACAGGGTACAAATGACAAGAAATTGGCTTTTTCCATTGGGTTGCCCCAGCATTATACGCTTCTTCCAGACCGCACTTTGCAATTCCTGTATCCGAGAAAACTACATAGGCACATTCACTTTTATCCACCAAAGGGGTTTCCCATTCTCCGTCTTCACCTTTTACAAAAGTGCCTTGTTCCTCTATGGTCTTAATTCCCTCAGGTCTTAAAAAGGGCTTGACTTTATCAAAAATATTTGACAGAATTTCCGTCTCATCATCCTCCAAAGGAGCGCCGTATTCACCATCTACACAACAAGCACCTTTGCATGCATTCAGGTTGCATACAAAATCGTTGTCCATGATATCTTCAGAAACTATTGTATTGCCAATTTGGAACATAATCAAGCACAAATTTTTTCAAAAATAATCCAAACTGTAAAATTGATGTTTTCCATACCTACATATTACATCCAAAAGTGTTTTTTACTCGTAAATTTGCAGACTTATTTTTTACGCCCATGAATTTTGATATCAAACAGATTGTTACTGCAACTATGGTTCTTTTTGCAGTAATCGATATTTTGGGGAGTATCCCCATTATAATATCCCTAAGGAAAAAGGTTGGGCATATTCAATCGGAAAAAGCGTCCATTGTTGCAGCCTGTATTATGGTAGCTTTTCTTTTTGTTGGTGAGAGCATCTTGAACTTAATCGGTATTGATGTCAACTCCTTTGCAGTGGCAGGAGCTTTTGTTATCTTCTTTTTGGCCCTAGAAATGATTTTGGGCATTACCCTTTATCGGGATGATGAACCTGAAAGTGCTTCCATAGTGCCCATTGCCTTCCCAATTATTGCCGGTGCGGGAACCATGACCTCTATTCTCTCATTGAGGGCAGAATACGCAGTAGAAAATATTGTAGTGGCCATACTACTAAACATTATCTTTGTATACATTGTTTTAAAGTCCAGTTCCAAAATTGAACGCCTTTTGGGAAAAAACGGACTCAACATAATTAGAAAAGTTTTCGGGGTTATTCTATTGGCCATTTCAGTGAAGCTTTTTGCCACGAACATTAACCTCTTGTTGACGCAATAACAACAGATTCGAAATGAACAAAGTATTGACCGTTTTCTTGATTCTAATGGCTGCAGGCCTTATTTCATACAATGTCACCTTGGTGGATTTTTCTAATCCTTTTCAAGGAGACAGTACCATTGCCTTAATTGGTATATTGGCGCCATTATGTGCCATTATCTTGTTGTTGATTTACATCACCTCAAAAAAGATTGACAAAAAAATCAAAGAAGATTAGTCCTTGGAATCCACCGCCCCTATTTCTTTTTTGCCGTCATAAAGAGATTCTGCATCCAATTCCTTTACTTTTTGAAGCATTTGATCATGCGCTCCTTTAATCTGTGCAGCCTCGTTGGGAGAAAAAATCTGTTCGGCTATATTGGCCTTTAGGTAATCCTTGATTTTTTCCTCTTGCGCATAAAAATCCAATTTGATTTTTCTGTTCAGCACAAATTGAATGAATTCATCAAACAAAATATCATCCACATGGAAATCATCTAAAAATTGATTTCTAGTATATCTGTCGTATTGCTTTCTATCCCTTTCCAAATGCTCGAATACGAATCGCGAAAAGAATTCGTAGGTATCGTCCATGCTTTCAATGGCCTCTTCTTCGTTGCTACCAATAGGAACAAATACATCTGGGATAATTCCACCACCACCATACACTATTTTACCTTTTGGCGTTCTAAATTTTAGGGAATCTGCCACTTTGATGCTATCTACAGAAACCAATTCCCCACTTCGGTACCGATCAATAAATTTTTGATAGTAGTCCTTGTTTCCGTTCTTATATGATTTTTGAATAGAGCGCCCAGTTGGGGTGTAATAGCGGGAAACAGTTAAACGGACTGCTGAGCCATCACCCAAATCCATCTCTCTTTGCACCAGTCCTTTTCCAAAGGAGCGTCTTCCAACTATGGTACCTACATCATTATCCTGAAGTGCTCCAGCAATAATTTCGCTGGCTGATGCGGAACGTTCATTAATCAATACGTAAACTGGCTTGTCCTCAAAATCACCTTTTTTGGTGGCATATGCTTTTTTTACTCTTCCTTTTTTGTTTTTTGTAAAAAGAATGAGCTTGTCATCTACCAAAAATTCATCTGCTAGTTTTTCTGCGATGCCCAGATATCCTCCTGGATTGTCTCGAAGGTCAAGAACCAATTTTTGTGCTCCTCGCAATTTCAACTTTCTGAGGGCATCCTTGAACTCGTCAAATGTAGATTCCGCAAATCGATTGATTTTGATAAAGCCTATATCTCGTGTAAGCATATAATAGGACTCTACACTTTTGATTGGCACACGGTCGCGAGTAACCGTCATGGCCATCAACTTGTCCTCAGATTTTCTATATACTTTCAAATCAACTTTGGTCCCCGCCTTTCCTTTAAGTCTTGATACGATTTCGTTATTAGCGATGCGCTTACCAAAAAGAGTGTCCTTGTTCGCCATAAGAATGCGATCTCCTGGTTTTATACCACTTATATAGCTTGGACCATTTTTTATGGTTCGTATTACCGTTATGGTATCTCGATACATGTAGAAACTTATCCCAATTCCTACAAAATCCCCCTTCATATTTTCGGATACTTCTTGCATCTCACTTCTGGGAATGTAAACTGAATGAGGATCCAGCTTCCCAAGAATATTATTGACGGTTACGTCGACGATACTATCTGTATCAATATCATCAACATATTCATAGTCTATATAATCAATAAGTCTATTGAGCTTGTCCTTTTTTGAATTGGTTGAGAAGAGTTTCTCTGGGGTATCATCAAAATGAAGCTTCCCTCCAATAAAAATGCCGATAGCTACCGCCAAAGCAAGTAGCGTAGGCCATATATAGTTGAATTTCTTTTCCATTAACTAATTTACCATAGTGGTTTTAAACCATTTCTTCAACAAGGGGTATATGTTCAATAATGACACCTGCGCGCTCCAAAAACTTCAATCCTGAATCATCCTTATACGCTGTGCTATAGACTACACGTTTTATGCCAGACTGATGGATAAGTTTGCTACATTCCCGACATGGAGAAAGGGTTATGTATAAAGTTGCCCCTTCACAAGATTGGGTAGATGCAGCTACTTTAAGTATGGCGTTGGCCTCAGCGTGCAAAACATACCATTTGGTATATCCTTCTTCATCCTCACAGAAGTTCTCAAAACCTGTAGGTGTACCGTTGTATCCATCCGAAATAATCATTCGGTCTTTAACTATAATAGCTCCCACTTGTTTCCTTTTGCAATACGAAAGCTTACCCCATTCTTTGGCCATACGTAAATACGCCTTATCGTACTTCAGTTGTTTGCTTTCTTTCATAGAGTAAAAAAGAAGTTACTATTAATTTAAAGATACCTGCTTTGGAAGACCCTTACAATCTTATTCGATGAAATTTAACAATACCCTACTTGGGGAACGTTGCAATCAACAACGGTATTGTAATGGCCATGATTAAAACGGAAAGAAAAATGATAAAATACTTTCGTTTTATTTTCAAAATGCCCTGCATCACAAACGCCAGACCCAAAACAACCAAGATGATGGCTATTTGTGAAAATTCAATTCCAGTAGCAAACCCTAAAAGAGGTGTAACCTTATCATCCTCTTCGGCCATTAACATTTTAAAGTAATTGGAAAAACCGAATCCGTGTATCAATCCAAAAAATGCCGTGGCCAAACTATGTAGGTACATTCCAATGTTTACGGCATCCCTGTTCACATAGATAAGGTTAAGCAGAGCTGTGAGAAAGATGGTAACGGGAATTAGAAATTCTATTAGTCCTACATCAACCGTAAAGACCTCAAAAACAGAAAGAGCCAAAGAAGTACAATGGGCAATGGTAAAAATGGTAGCCAAGATTACGACTCGCTTCCAATGCTTAAAGGTAAATGGAGTGGCCAAGGCAGCCAAAAACAAAATATGGTCATAAGCTTCATCATCCATAACGTGCTTAAAACCAAGGTCGACGTAAAACCAAAATTCCTGCATAGTTTAAAGATTGGGGGTTAATACATATCAAGAGTTAAAAACTCAAGAATTGCCTAAGTTAAGAAATCCCTCTTTCTCTTTGAATAGTTTCGTAGGCCTTTTGCACTTCTTTGAATTTTTCTTCAGCTCCCCTTTTGATTGCTTCGTCTTCGGTGACCACACGATCGGGGTGGTATTTTTTAGCCATCTTTCTGTAGGCCTTTTTTACCTCATCATCCGAAGCATTCTTGTCAATCTCCAAAATCTTGTACGAGTTGTCAGCCGATTTTATGAACATGGCCATAATACTCTCAAAATCATGAACCCCTAATCTTAAGTATCCCGCTATTTCCCTTAATTTACTGACTTCGGCCTTACTGATTTGACCATCCGCTTGAGCAATTCCGAAAAGAAAGTGAAGTAATTGTAAGCGAACTTCGTATCTGGTTCGCTGGGTTAGATAGGAACAAATGCGCTGAGCAGAAATCTCCCTCCTTTTGATGACTTCGTTGAACGTTCTAAAAATGGCATTGGCCTTTTCCTTTCCGTAGGTACTCAAAAAATACTGGCGTACATAATCCAATTCCTTTTGGCTTACCTGTCCATCTGCCTTGATAATAATTGAACAAAGGGAAAGTAGATTCAGTTCAAAATCAGCGGGGGAGACATTGGGCTGGGTATACTCCCTAAAAATGGTTCTCGCATCACGCGACCCTCTTCCATTCAAATTATCCAAAAAACTTCCAATCAAGAAGCCAAGAATGGCTCCCGGAAACCGAAGCACAAAATATCCCAAAAAGGCTGCGACCCATTTAATCATTCCAAATAGAATAAGAGGCAAAGATAGTTTTTTGACCAGTAAGATTTCTTTACTCCATGTTAAGGGCCATGAAAAAAACCGACAAAACCCCTATCTTTGAAATTCGAATAAAAAATAAGACTATGTATCCCGAAGAATTAGTAAAACCAATGAGAGCGGACCTAGCTACCGCCGGGTTCCAAGAGCTATATACAAGTGAGGCCGTAGAAGAGGCTTTAAAACAAGAAGGCACCACTTTAGTGGTGGTAAATTCGGTTTGCGGTTGCGCTGCCGCCAATGCAAGACCTGGCGCTAAATTAAGCCTCCAGAACTCAAAAACTCCTGACAATTTAGTTACTGTCTTTGCTGGTGTTGATACGGAAGCTGTTGATACAGCAAGAAACCTTATGGTTCCTTTTCCACCTTCTTCACCCAGTATGGCTTTGTTCAAAAATGGTGAATTGGTGCATATGATTGAAAGACATCATATTGAGGGAAGACCCGCAGAACTGATTGCCGACAACTTGATGGAAGCTTATAACGAATTCTGCTAGTTGGTTTAAAAAAATACTGGAAAGAACCACCTCAACGGGTGGTTTTTTTATTTTTACACCTAACCTAATCCAAAAGTGAAAAAGCTACTTTCTTACCCTTTGACGGTTTTCTTTTTTATTCTTTTCGGGCTTACCTTGGTCGTTTTTCATCCAATACAGTGGTTTTGTCTTAGAGTATTTGGTTATGAAATGCACAAAGGAAGTGTTTCTATCCTTAATTGGTTCCTTATGCGATGTACCAATGTCCTTGGTACGCATTACACTTTCAAGAGCCAATATGACATCCCTAAAAATGTTCCCTTAATCATAGTTTCCAATCACCAGAGCATGTATGATATCCCTCCTATAATCTGGCATATGCGAAGGTGTCACCCCAAATTTGTGAGCAAGATTGAACTGGGGAAAGGAATTCCCAGTGTATCCTTTAATTTAAGGCATGGTGGTTCCATACTTATCAACAGGAAGGATGCAAAACAATCCATTGAACAGCTTGAGAAATTGGGAAAATATATTGAAGAACACCGACGTAGCGCAGTTATATTCCCAGAAGGGACGCGAAGTCGGGATGGTTCACCCAAAAAATTCCATACCACCGGACTTAAAGTACTCATGGCCCACGCACCATCAGCTTGGATTGTACCGATAAGTATAAACAATTCATGGAAGCTTCTGAGATATGGAAAGTTTCCCATGGGTTTGGGAAGCCATCTTACATTTGAGGTACATCAACCTTTTCAAAACAATGGGAATTCACAGGAATTGATTGAACAAACAGAAGCCCTAATCAAAAAAGGTATAAACACTCCTTAATGAATCAAGAGCAACTCATAGACAAAACTATTGCGTACGTCAAGGAAACATTGAACGGAGCTGAGGGAGGGCACGATTGGTTTCACATTGAACGCGTTTTCAAAACTGCAAAAAAAATTGCCCTGGAAGAGAAGGTAGACTCTCTAACGGTAGAGTTAGCTGCATTACTTCATGATATAGCGGACCCTAAATTTCATGATGGCAATGAAGAAATCGGTCCGGAAATGGCTTCTGAATTTCTACGGTCTCAAAATGTAGACGAGCGAACAATAGAACATGTTTCCAACATAATCCGATACATGTCATACAAAAACAGTTTGGATGGAAGCTCTTCTTTTTCATCCAATGAATTCCAAGTAGTGCAAGATGCTGATAGGTTGGATGCCATTGGTGCCATTGGTATTGCCAGGACATTCAATTATGGTGGATTCAAAAACCGAGAACTATACAATCCTGAGATTCCACCTAATCAGAATATGACCAAGGAGGAATACAAAAAATCCAACGCTCCTACAATCAATCATTTTTATGAAAAGTTGCTTTTGCTCAAGGATAAAATGAATACCGAAACAGGTAAGAAAATGGCCAAGGAACGGCATCAATTTATGATTGATTTTCTAGACAGGTTCTATAAGGAATGGAATCCCTAAAAAGTAGTTTTTATTTTTTATTAGGTAAGTTACGTGTCAGCCAGCCACTTTTGTTTGCAGTTGCTATAGCATATGGCGTTATCCAGAAAAGCCCAAAGGTGTACAAAACACTATAGGAGTATGCCCAAAAAGATTCAGATAAGTTGTATCGTTTGGCATAAAATAGAACTGGAAACGTAGTTAGAATAAGAATACTCAAAAATGTTGAACTCAAAAAAAGTAGGGGGTGGGTCAAAACGAAAAACAACATAAACAGCAATAATGGATAGCTCATTAATATGCGCAAAGACTGGTTTACAAAAAGTAGGCGACCGCCCCATTTTCCTCTTTTTCTAAAATTTGTGAAAACATATTTAGACATTTCAAGGTTTTCCCGAACATTGCTCCTGCCCCAACGAATAAACATTTTGTACAATCCTGTATATTCTTCTGGAACGTTTGTATATGCGAAAGCATTTCTTTGAAACAACACATGATATCCTTGTTTTAAAATCATGTTGGTCAATGCTCGGTCTTCTCCAATATCTGATGGTACGCCCATAAAGGTTTGATTTATCCAGCTTTCCAAACATCCAAAAACTGCTTCTCTTTTATAAGCGGCCAACGCCCCTGGAGTACAGAGCACCGAGTTCAACGTACTTTCTGCTGAGCGAACAAATTCAAAACTCAACACGAAACTAACATCAAGCATTTTTGGAAGTAGCTCTTTTTTGTTATTAAGCACCCTTATATTTCCAGCTACCGCACCACAAGCCTTGTTTGTTTTAAAAGGACTCACAAGATTCCTCAAGGTATCTGTATTGACTTCAGAGTCACTATCTACCGTAACGAAAATATCTCCCTTTCCCTTTTTGAAACCATGATATAAAGCATGCCGCTTACCCATGTTTTTTTCCTGTTTATGAATTGTCAACTTACTTCCTAAGCGTTCTTTTGCTTTTTGTATCCACTGCCAAGTATCATCAACACTCCCATCATCAATTGCAAAAAGCTGAAGTTTTTGTTCTGGAAAATTACTGTTGGCTAAACTCATCAATGTGTTCCATACTTGCTCCCCTTCGTTGTAGGCTGGAACAATAACAGTACACGTAGGTAGTTCTTCATCTGATACTGATGAAATTGCTTTATATCTGAAATAACGAATTAAGCTAAAGACAAAAAAACCTGCTTTGAAAAGAAACAAAGCGGTACCCACAACCAAAAAAAACATCCCTATCCAAGATTCTCTTCGCTCAATCCGGAATTGGGAAAAATCATTGTGTAAAATGTAAAACATGTATGCAGAACCCAGCATCAACACGAACGTACTTCCCATTATAAAGACTCCCCAAGCATTTGATGTTTCAAAAAAGGTAATAACCTTTGCTCTAAAGCGTGATAATAAGGTAACTTGTTTTTTTATCGGTTCGAGGTCTTTTCTTTTCATGTTATATGAGCTTCCATAGATTAATACGTATAGGAATGAAATTTAGATGAGTTGCTTATGATTTTATTCTAAGCTTAAATCTAAGTTAATATAGTGTCTATAATCTCTTTTTCGTATCTTATTTTCCTTCAAAATACCATACCATGCAAAGACGCAAATTCCTTAAAAATGCTTCAGCTGCTTCAGCTGCGTTTACCATTGTCCCTAGTTTTGTGCTAGGTAAAAATCATACTCCTCCCAGCGACACATTGTACGTTGCCGCATTCGGAGTAGGTGGTAGGGGGCGAGGAGTAATTGAGGGTATGGCAAGCACCCAAAAAGTAAAATTTGTAGCATTGTGTGATGTAGATGACAGAAGGGCAAAGGATACCTACAAACTTTTTCCAGATGCCAAACGATTCAAGGATTTTCGCAACGTATATGACTCCCTTTTAAACGATATTGACGCCATTATGGTGGCTACCCCAGATCATACCCATGCTGTAATCTCGTTACCCTTCATGAGAGCCAAGAAGCACGCCTATGTTGAAAAACCACTGACCCACAACATACGCGAAGCGCGACTGATGACCCAAGTAGCGGCAGAACATGGCATAGTGACTCAAATGGGAAACCAAGGAGCTTCGAGTGATGACAGCCGTATTGCTCGGGAGTGGGTTGAATCTGGAGTTATTGGAAAGGTACATACCATAGATTGTTGGACCAATAGGCCTGTATGGCCACAAGGTGTTCCAGTTCCCTCAAAAAAAGATAGGATTCCCAAAGAATTGGACTGGGATTTATGGTTGGGACCTGCAGCGATGAGGGACTATAACGCTTCTTACTTGCCCTTTAAATGGCGGGGTTGGTGGGATTTTGGAACCGGTGCTTTAGGCGATATGGGTTGTCATATTATGGAAACCCCTTTCAGTGTTTTGGATTTGGGCTATCCTAAAGAAGCAGAGGCTAGTTGTACCACAGTTTGGGTAGGTGATTTTGTTGAGGCCGACTACAGCCCCTCCTGTCCCCCATCATCCAAAATACATTTGAAGTTTAAACACGACTATCATGGTGATATAGCATTGAACTGGTACGATGGCGGACTAAAACCAAATCTACCCGATGAACTTAAAGATGATGAAACCATTGGGGATAGTGGAGGTGGAACGGTTATGTATGGTGAAAAAGGCATACTGGTCTGCGACACGTATTCCAAAAATGCGCGCTTATTACCTTCGGATATGATGAAACTGTTTAAATCACCCGAACCCAAGTACCCAAGAATTCCTGGTGGCATCGATGGCCATATCGCAAACTTTGTTGATGGATGTATGAACGGTACTCCTACTTCCTCAGACTTTTCGAAAGCAGGACCACTCACCGAAACGGTTCTCATGGGCAACCTTGCCGTAAAAGCATACCAATACAAAGTATTGAAGGAAGGAAAAAAGGTTGGGGACTGGGCACCTTATGCCTACCCCGGCAGAAGAAAACTACTTTGGGATGGTACCAACATGAAAATCACCAATTATGATAAAGCCAACGAATGGGTAAGTCGAGAATATAGAGCAGGGTGGGACTTGGGATAACCTAAGATGACTTCAGCTTTTTCTCCAAATGTTGT
Organism: Flagellimonas ulvae; assembly: GCF_049333175.1. Taxonomy (NCBI): domain Bacteria; kingdom Pseudomonadati; phylum Bacteroidota; class Flavobacteriia; order Flavobacteriales; family Flavobacteriaceae; genus Flagellimonas; species Flagellimonas ulvae. Next base: position 2,890,610 of record NZ_CP186325.1, on the reverse strand, counting down.
TTTACCAAATCATTTTCGGATAGCGCAATGGCCTTTTTCAAAAAAGTTTCAAAATTGGGATCGCCTTTCTCTTTAAGAAGCTCTGCCCAAATGGCATAAAAAAGGCCTGAAGTTGAAAAATCGGTCTGTTTCTCCAAATTACTCAACTCTTTTAAGGCGTTTTTTGGACCATGTACCTTTCCGTAGGGCACAATACGATTTAAGGCAACCATTGGAGAGTATTGTTGCTTCAATTGTACATCGTACAAATACAGAATACTTTTCCAATCTGTTTTGCCGAAGGATGAAGTGGTACTGTGATAGTAGGAACGCGCTGCTTCCAAATGATAATGAGACGGGGTTCGGTCTTTTGTGCCTGCCTGTTCCAAATGATGAATCCCTATTCGAATCAATTCTTGGTTATAAAGGCTTCTATCATGATGCTCCAAAGAGACCAAGTTCCCCTCTTTATCCAACCGGGCATCAAAACGGGAGGCATGAAAACACATCAAGGCAATTAAAGCTTCTAAATTTGGGTGGGAACAATATTTGTTTTTACGTAACAACAATGCCAACCTTAGTGCTTCATAGCAAATATCTCTTTTCAACAGTTGTGCTCCAGTGGTAGCAGCATACCCTTCAGAAAACAACAAGTAGATAACACGAAGCACTTGGAACAACCGCGACTGCAAACCCATCTGAACTGGTATCTGAAGGAACTGTACCTTTTCCCGAAACTGTTTTTTTGCTCTAGTAAAGGATTTTGCAATGGCATCTTCTTTCTTCAACAACGCGTCCGCGAGTTCTTTGTTACTAAATCCTCCCATTAACTTAAGACTCAATATGATTTGGTATTCTTGCGAAAGCGTTGGGTGGCAACAGGCAAAAATCATATTTAACTGGCTGTCCTCTATAGCATCTTCTAATACGACTTCATTTTCTTCATTCGTTTTTTCCTTTGGAAAAATTTTATCCCCCACCAAATCCGATTTCTTATCTCGTCGAAGCGCATCGATAAGTCTGTTCTGTGCTACCCGAAACAACCATGCGGTAGGGTTATCAGGAATAGATTGATACCCCCACACCTGCATTGCTTTTAGAAAGGTGTCTTGGGCGGCATCTTCAATTTGCTCCAAAAAGGAAACTCCATATTTATGGGTCAGTAATGATATGAGCTTTCCATATTCATTACGAAAAAGGTGGTCTATGGTATGGTTTAGATTGCTGTTGGTCATTTTTGAACAAATGTTATGCTGAAAAACAAATGGTCTTAGCAACCCTGTTTCCCAGCATAATCTAAAAGGTTAGTATTGGGGAGGTCATACATGATCTTCCATATCCAATATTTGTCTTACCTCTACTGTACTTCCCTCATAATCGAAAATGGGACAGCTTCTGGAAATCTCAGTAGCTTCATCCAAGCTCTTGGCAGAAATAATCAAATATCCTCCTACCAATTCAGCGCCCTCGGCATGTGGCCCATTGGTAACCAGTTCTCCTCCATTATGCACTACTCTTCCATCCCCATCCAATGGGAGACCGTCCAATAGATGGCCTTTTTCTTGGAGGCCTCCCATCCACTTTCCCCAAACTTCCATATGGGCCTGTTTTTCTTCTTGGGACAGTTTCGCATAGGCTTCGTCCCCGCCTCTAAACAAATACAAAAAATTACTCATTGGTCTAAATTTTTTGTCCATCCTTGAATGGACCGGTTTATACTTTGTTTCATCTTATTGACGAAAGTGAATTGAAGAATTGGACAGTCCATTAAATTTATTTAAAAAATATTTAGTTTTCATTTCGAACCAAACGTAGGCCGTGTGAGAAATCTTTGGCAGAGACTTCTCGACTGCGCTCGAAGTGACAGCTATCATATATGTTAACATTCGTTTACCATTAATCACTATTTAAACCGAGCTCATGGCGATTGTCATTTCGAACGAATGTGGGAAATCTCAATATAGATTTCTCAGTCGCAAGCTCTTTCGAAATGACATATCAAAATAATTTCATCTGTCCATCTTTATATGCTGCATGCAAATCTTTTCTTAGAGTAGGGAACTGTCTTCCCTGAAAATACTTTTGTCTGGCCAGTTTGGCCATATCATGAATCTGTTTGGCCACATGGCCTTCACCTCGGTTACGTAATCCAAATCTACTATCGTTGATGCTTCCTCCATGGCATTGTTGGATTAAGTGTAGTACTTTTTCCGCCCTATCGGGCATGGCTTTCTTTATCCAATCTGTGAAAATTTCGCCTATGGCCCCATTCAACCTGACCACTGTAAAGGCAAAAGAGACCGCTCCGTTATCTGCGGTAGCCTTGGCCAATTTCAATAACTCGTGGCTGTTGATTCCGGGAATCATGGGTGCCAACATTGCGTTTACAGGAATTTTGTTTTCTGATAGTATCTTAATGGTATCCAACCTTTTTTTGATAGATGCGGTTCTTGGCTCTAGTTTTCTTCTTGTCTTTTCACAAAGTGAGGTTACCGAGATGTTCACCCCAACCAATTGAAGGGCGTTCAACTCTTTTAGAATATCCAAATCCCTAAGAATCAACGCATTTTTTGTGATTATGCCTACTGGATGGCGATATTTTAAGAAGACCTTTAGGCATGCTCTAGTGATTTCAAACTTTTTCTCGGCAGGTTGATAACAATCCGTGTTGCCAGACAGTACTATGGTTTGAGCCTGCCAACGTTTGCTTCTAAGCTTAGCTTCCAACAGTTCAGGAGCCGCTTTCTTCATCAAAATCTTTCGTTCAAAATCCAATCCAGCACTATACCCCCAATATTCATGGGCATTTCGTGCATAGCAGTAAATACAACCATGTTCGCAACCTTGGTAGGGATTCATTGAATAGGACATGCCCACATCTGGGCTATCCACTTTATTGACAATAGTTTTGGGAAATATGGGAATGTACTCTGTCTTCTTATTCTCGGGTTCTTCTCCTTCCAAGCGACAGAATTCCAAAAAGTCCTCCCGCATTTCATATATATGCTGTAGAAACCTGTTGGGTGTATTTTTTTGGGCACCACGGCCTTTTTGTAGGTTGTCTTGTTTCAATTTACTGGATTTATTCCAAAAATATGGAATAAATCCAATTATTATAGACGTTCAAAAGTTAAAAACTTGAATTCATCATAAACCAAATTCAATGTGTTTTCATCTATAAAAGATATAGTGAATACCGAAGCCTGTCTATTTTGATTACTACTCTCGGACATCGCCTGATAGAAGGCCTGTCCAAAAAAGGTGTCCAAGGCATCTGTTGATACCAGTTCCTTGATAAGCAAGGTATTATCATTGGCAGTGCTTCTTCCCCCAAAGGAATTAATGGAAGTGGTACCTGAAAACTCTCCGTTTTGTGAGAAATTCACCGAGATTACTTCGTCATCCCCAGGTTTAATTACAGGACCAATTGGGCTGTCTGAAATGCTTATGGCAACAATACTCCATTGCCCCGTCAACCCGTTTTCAATAGAATCTGAATCGTCATTGTTGCATGCCAACAATAGAGTAAACCCTAAAAGGACATAGGCTGCGTAAAAAAATTTGTTTATCATAAAAGGTCGTTTTGTAGAAGATGTACGACCTTTCAAAATGTTGCGTTGAGTTATAAAAACGAAACTTTTACCAACTGCTTTTTGGTTCCTCGCTTGGCGTAGAAAAGCATATTACTGCTGTCCAAATTCTTTAAGGGTTTAGAAACCATAAGCGGTAAACGGGCTTCTTTATCATCTATAATTTTTTCATAGTCCATTTTTCCGGCTTCATCCAACGAAATGAGAAAAACATTTCGGTTTCTGCTCAAGCCTTGTTTAAAAATCAAGCGTTCGTTGTTAATCAACTGTGGATTCTCTGCTGCGGTACATATAAAGAAATAGGTTTTTCCGTCTTTAATATATGAGCTGTACGAAGCATAGGCTCCATCACCTTGAGTAACTTCGGCCTTATTGATGTTTCGTATCCAAATAGAGTTGCCATTGCTATCCAATTTGGCACTTACTATATCGTTATGGTGAAAACGCTCTATTTTTACCCGTTGTCCGGCCCCTGTTGATTGAAGGCTGTTGGTCACGAAATACTCTTCAGCATTGAAAAATATTTCATCATTTGGACTTACTTCTACACTCTTAAAAATCAAGTTCTTTATCACCTTATCATCATCTCGACCAAACTTGTCTTCCATGAATTTCTGAGAAAACGGGTTATATTTTTTTGAATTGATTTCCAACGAGATGGGATTTACATCAAAAAAGGCGACACCGTTGTATCGATTGTCCTTTCTATCTGCATAAAAGCCTGTACAGACTAGTCTGTCTTTGTAAATTATAGGATAAAGTGCTTCTGAATATTTCCCGGGGTCGTCAAAAGATTGTGTTTGACTTCCGTTCTTGGAAACCTTGATGAGCTCATACTGAAATCTCCTTTCCTCTACCCGAAAACGCTTCTTTTTAAAATAAGCTTTACCTACGATATAGGCGGTTTCCCCATCCTTGGATATGGCCACATTCTCAAAGGCATAATTTTTCTCTTCCACACTATAGGAAAAGTCATGTTCAAACCTCTTGTTTAAATTGGTATCGTACAAATGAATAATATGCTTGTTTGATTTTCCTTTTTTGTGATGCGTGCTAATCACAAATCCCGTCTTTTCCTTATTGAAAAGAATAGCAGTGGTAAAACCCTTTGAAAAGTTTCGGTTGTAGTAATTCTTTCCTACAGGATTGTTTACCTGCTCTGATGATAAAGACAGTAATCTTTTCCTAGTGAAATCAAATCCTTTTATTGGGCTTTGATGCACCCAATATTCATATTGTCCACGTTCATAATTATAGTCCAAAAAGAGCAAATTCAGCTTTCCATCTTTTAGGAAACCGTCCACAAAATTCTTTCCTTTCAACTTATAGTTGAACTCTTCCACCAAATCCAAATTGCCATTGTAGTGCTCAATAAAATAGCCTTTGGGTTTTAAAATTATTCCTTGAAAATAGGCCCGTACCAAAATGTATCCTCCATCTCCATCATTATCAATGGTTAAGAGATTGGAATATCGGTATCTATCACCAAATTTCTCACCAAAATCGTAAGCAACAGGCATTTTTTGGGCTGAGACCCACGCCCCAAAAACAAAAAGGCAAAAGAAAAGTACTGTATTTCTCATCATAGTCCGGTTTGGTTGAACCAACGGCTATGACCCAGGGAAATCGGCTTTGCGTTTTTCTAAAAAGGCAGAAGTGCCCTCTTTAAAATCATCGGTCCCAAAACAGGTTCCGAACGCATCGATTTCTACGGCATAACCGTCCGTATCATAGCTATAACCCGCATTTACCGCATTTATTGCGTGTTTTATGGCCACAGATGAATTATTCGATATCTTGCTTCCAATCTTAACACATAACGGCAAAAGTTCTTCTTGGGGAACCACATAATTTACCAATCCGCATTCCAGTGCTTTGGAAGCATCCATCATACCCGCGGTCATAATAAGTTCCATGGCCCTTCCTTTGCCGATAAGTTGCGGTAGTCTTTGTGTTCCTCCATAACCAGGTATGACCCCTAAAGAAACTTCTGGTAATCCCATTCTTGCATTTGTGCTTGCCACCCTAAAATGACAGGACATGGCCAGCTCAAGCCCTCCGCCTAAAGCAAACCCGTTTACAGCAGCTATCACAGGAGTAGATAAATTTTCAACAAAGTTGAACAACAACTCTTGGCCTTTAGCTGCCAGTTCTCCACCTTGTTTCACCGAGAAATCGGCAAACTCGGAAATATCCGCTCCGGCCACAAAGGCTTTTTCCCCACTTCCGGTGATGATAATCACCTTGATTTCTTTATCCTCATCCAACTCCTTAAAAGCCTCGTGCAGCTCAGTAATGGTCTGTTTGTTGAGGGCGTTCAGCTTTTTTGGGCGGTTTATGGTAATTGTCGCAATGTGATTCTCTTCCTCGATGTAAATGTTCTCGTAATTCATTTGGGTTGTTGTTTCAAGTGTTTTTAGATGCTTTTGGAAATTTAACAGAAAACACCGTACCCTTCCCTACCTGTGAGGTAAAGCTGATGGTTCCATTATAGTTTTCCACAATATTTTTGACCATGCCCAGACCTAGGCCCATGCCACTGGTCTTTGTGGTAAATTTCGGCTCAAAAATTTTCTCCTTGACCTCATCGGCTATACCGATTCCATTGTCTGCAACGGAAATCTTTACCCTTTCCCCTTCCGAAGCTACCGTTACCAAAATTCTAGGGGATGCCACATCGTTCATGGCCTGTGTGGCATTCATTACCAAATTGGTAACTACGCGAATCAATTGCGTCCGGTCTAATTTGGCAACTATTTCTTCTTCATCAGAAATGAAATGAATATAGTCTTCATTGAAAATATCCAGAGCCAACTTTACGATATTGACCACATTCAAGGTTTCATTCTGTTGTGCTGGCATCTTCGCAAAATTGGAAAATGCCGAAGCTATATTGCTCATGGTGTCTATCTGTTGAATCATGGAATTCGAAAACTCCTTCAATTTGACAGGAGCATCTTTATCCTCAGGATTAAATTTGCGCACAAAGCTTTGTACCGACAATCGCATGGGCGTCAACGGGTTCTTAATTTCATGAGCCACCTGTTTGGCCATTTCCCGCCAAGCCTGTTCCCGTTCGCTACGCGCTAATTTTGTAGCACTTTCCTCCAGCTCGTCTATCTTGCTATTATAAGAGTCTACCAACTTCTTTATTTCTTCACTGGAATCTTCAATGTAAATCTTTTCATTGCGCCGAGTCAAATCTGTTTGGTTCATCTTATCCGCAAGGGTCTGTAGTGACCTAGTGATATATTTTGAGATAAAATAAGCCAGGATAATTGCTGACAGGAGCATGATTACATAAACCCCGGCCAAACGAAAAAGAAACTCCCTTAGCTCCATATTGCTAAACGAGTTATCTTCAAAATAGGGCAGGTTCATGATGCCAATGGGCTTAAACTTATTGTCGGTTATATATGAATAGGAAGCCTTGAATTTTCCTCCAACCGCAATTTTCTCTTCTACATGACGCCTATCACTGCTAACCAGCAAGTTGTTGAGTATTTCTGCATCCAAACAATTGGAAATGGAATCTGCTTCAAAACTGGGCCTTGAACTCTTTATCAAAGTCCCTTCCAAATCATATATATTGAAATTTACATTTTGGACATCCGCAATCTTGTAAATCTCATCCATAAAAATGTATTCCAGATTTTCCTCCGTTGGTGGATAGGTAGTTTCACGAAGTGTATAGGAAATACTTTGAAGAATTTGTTCTTCCTTGCGCTGCAAACGTTGTTCGTGATAATCCCTGCTCTGTTCCCTATACTGATACACCGTAACGCCTGCAATCAAAACAGAGGCTATAAGCACCAATAAAATCATGGTGACAAAGATGCGCGAGCGTAGGGATAGTTTTTTGAACAACTCGTTTGGATTTGAGATAAAATTACGCAATAATCACACCAAAAGGTTCAATCTCGAAAAATGCAAATCTCAAATTTCAAAATAGGATTAATTAAATTTGGAATTTAGTGCTTGACTTTCATTATTCAATTAGGCGTTTGGATTTTTGTCTCGTATCTGTTTGTACAATCGAATTCCCAACATGAGAAGAATAGCCAATACAAAAATTCCAACCACGCCATAAATCCAATTGAAGACACTTTTCAAAATGACCAAAAAGACCACTGCAAAAAGAATCAAGGTGGCCCCTTCATTCCAAATGCGCATAAAACGTGAGGTGTATTTTACCTCATCTCGTTGCAATTGTTTGAAGATTTGATGGCATTTTCCGTGGTATACGAACAGAAGAAGGACAAATAACAGCTTCACGTGCATCCATCCTTGCTGAAGCCAGCCTGGCATTAAAAACAACAGCCAGATGGCAAAAATAGTACATAAGACAGCAGATGGCCATGTAATGATGTACCAGAGGCGCTTGGTCATCAACTTTAGTTGATTGGTAAGGATTTCCTTTTCCGGAGATGGTTTTGCCCATGCTTCAATATGATAGATGAACAATCGCGGTATATAAAAAAGTCCCGCAAACCAAGTGACCACAAAAATAAGATGTAGCGCTTTTATGTAATTGTAATATTCCACTTTATTCACAAAAGGAGTTAAAAGCAAAGGTAAAAAGTTGAGAAGCAAGACCTTTTACCTTTGTCGAAAAAACGTATTATGTTTTCAAAGCTGAATAGCTCCGACACCCGCTTCCCATAACCTCTTGTTGAGAGCAGGAATCTTTACATTTTCAAATGCTTTTCCTCTTTGTTTGAGGCCTTTCCATTGCTCTTCCAACTCATTTCTTCTGTCAATCGAGGATTGGTTCACTCTTGGAATTGAGCTATCTGTAGCGTTAATCAAAAACATGTATTCTGCAGTAAACTTGTTTGGAAAATTCTCCACATCATCATACGCTTTTGACTTGCGCTGTACCATTTCCTTGTCCCAAGCATCCAGTTCTTCCAGTAAAGCCTTGCCTTCCTTCTTAATCGATTCATCCTTTATTTTTTTCAGGACCTCTTTTAATTGATTTTTAGCTTTAAACAGCATATTCACCATAGTATGCATCTCGGTTAAATTGGCTTCAGTCTCCGTCATGAAAACATCGTACGCCTCATATTGTTCAGGTTTGATATTGTATTTTGGCAGCTCCTTGATTATCCCTTTTGTTTCCAGAACAGTGTCATCCATTTTGAGCTTAATGGTATACGTACCTGGAATAGCACGATGCCCCCTATAATTGGCTTCAATATAGGTATCCTTTACCCCAGGCATTATGGCATGGCCCATATTCCATACAAAACGATTGAGTCCTAGTTTTTTATCAAGTTTTGGTGCTGGTGGCGGTCCGCCATCGTATCGTTTATACTTTGAATCCTTTTTGGATGAAAATGAATTGATCAGTTTGCCTTTAGAATCAAAAATTTCCATACTGATTTCGGTAGAGTCCAATTTGGGCAACTCATAATACACTACCAATCCATTGGCTGGATTTACTCCAGTAAAAGGTTGACTCCCTTTAAATTTAGCCGAATTACCGCTCAAAGCACTCCCCCATGATCCATTGTAGGCTGGCTCAGGCTGATATAACTTTGCAGCTTTTTGAGATTTGTTGTATTCTTTCAGTAATCCCAAATCATCCAAAATCCAAAAAGAGCGTCCAGAGGTGGCCACAACCAAATCGCCTTGGTGGACCATTAAATCCAGGATAGGTGTTTTGGGCAGATTCAATTGAAACGATTCCCAATTTTGGCCGCCATTCCAAGAAATGTAAATACCCTTTTCCGTTCCTGCATATAATAGATTCTTTCTGTCCTTGTCTTCACGAACCACTCTTGTAAATGAACTCTTTGGAATTCCAGAACTGATATTGGTCCAACTCTTTCCATAGTTCGTAGACTTATAAATAGCCGGTGTATAATCGTTGAATTTATAGCGTGTAGTTGCGATGTAAACGGTAGCGGGATCATGGGGGGATACCTCTATGGCATTTACCAAACATTCTTGGAGCCCTTTTGGAGTGACATTCTCCCAAGTTTCCCCTCCATTTTTGGTAATATGAACCAATCCATCATCACTTCCCGTATAGAAAACTCCCTTTTCATGGGGTGATTCTATCATATAAGCGATGGTTCCATAATTTTCAGCACCCACGGCCTCATTGGTGTAGGGTCTTCCTCCATTTCCTTGCTTGTCATCCTGGTTTCGGGTTAAATCTGGAGAGATTTCTTCCCATGTCATTCCATTGTCTTTGGTTCGAAGGACCAACTGGGCACAATGATAAAACGTTCCAGGTTCATGTTGGGACCAAATTATAGGGGCATTCCAATTATAAAGGTATTTCATATCCCTAGCGGTACGTCCCAAATACTGAATCGGTGATGCCATAACCTTGGTAGAGGCCTTGGTATGGGTATCCAACAAATTGATGGTCCCTAAATAACTACCACCCATAACATATCTCGGGTTATCGGGGTCAAATGCCAAGAAAGCACTTTCACCTCCTGCTGAATAGCTCCAATCCTCTCTGCTGATACTACGCCTTCCTACAGAAAGGCTAGCAATCTTTACCGATGTATTATCCTGTTGGCCGGCATATATGTTATATGGAAAAAGATTATCAACATTAATGCGATAAAACTGAGCCGTTGGCATTATGTTTTGGGTAGACCAACTTTTTGCAAAATTGAAGCTGATTGCAGCACCACCATCATTGGCAATGACCATATTTTTTGAGTTATCAGGATTGATCCATAGGTCATGGTAATCACCATGAGTTCCCGAAAGTCTACTCCATGTTTTTCCACCATCAATGGAACGAAGGGCCGGAGCGCTTAATACGTAGACCACATTTTCATTGTTGGGGTCAGTAAATACTTCGGTGTAATACCAAGCTCTTTGCGTCAAACGATTGTCACCACTTATCATACTCCAACTTTCACCGGCATTGTTGGAAACAAAAAGTCCCCCTTTGTCCGCATTCGAATCACTTTCAATAAGTGCGTACACTTTATTGGAATTAGCTGGACTCACGGAAATGGCCATCTTTCCTTTTTCTTTGGGAAGTCCTTTTTCAATCTTCTTCCAAGTTTCCCCTCCGTCAACGGATTTGTAAACACCACTCCCTTCGCCTCCACTGATCACAACTTCTGGCTTGCGTTGATGTTCCCACATTGTGGCATAAAGTATGTCCGGGAAATTGGCATCCATGGAAAGCTCGGAACAGCCGGTGAGATTGTTTACAAAAAGTACGTTCTTCCAAGTCTTCCCACCATCGACAGTTTTAAAAATTCCACGTTCTTTGTTTGGCCCATATAGTGCTCCTTGAGCAGCTACGAATACAATGTCGGGATTGGTTGGGTGAATCACAATCCTAGCAATATGCTGCGTTTCTTTTAGACCTATGTGCTTCCAAGTTTTTCCAGCATCAATGGATTTATAAACCCCATCTCCATAAGAAGTCATGACTCCTCTAGGAGCATGTTCTCCCATTCCAACGTACACTACGTTTGTGCTGGATTGAGAAACTGCAACCGCTCCCACGGAACCCATTTCAAAGAAGCTATCGGAAATATTGTTCCAATGCTGACCTGCATCATCAGTTTTCCAAAGACCTCCTCCCGTTGTTCCCATATAATAGGTCATAGGGTCACCCAGAACTCCAGTGGCACAAACGGAACGTCCCCCTCTAAAGGGCCCAATGTTTCTATATTTAACGGGTTTAAAATATTCTTCGGCAGTTTGCGCAAAAGAAGTAGCCCCAAGAATTAGGGCTACTACGCATATTATATTTTTCATAATATCGGTTATTCTTCTATACTTAAATACTCCAAACCTAGCTGGTTAAACTCCGCATTAAAGGCCTTCATCTCCTCGTCCACTAATTTATCGAAAGCAGTTAATTGCGCGTTGATTTTTGTTGTCATTTCATTCTTTACTGCAATGTCCTGCTCGGTTGGAGGGAAATCATCTATACTGACCAAACGATTTAAATGACCCAACTTATTGGTCAGCCGAATTGGAAAGTTCAATGGGTCTTGATTGCTTCTATTTTTGGTCTGGTAAAGTGCTTTTTCTACTTCGCCAAAACCTTCTTTCATCTCCTTGGCCTTTTCTACTAAAGCCTTGGTGGCCTCATTGTCCTTGTATTGTTTGGTAAATACATCCAATTTTTCATTAATTTTTCGAATCTTTTTGATGGATTGATGTGCTTTATCAATAGTGGTATTAATGTCAGAGATAAAATCATATTGCTTTTGCATATCCGCCACTGAAACCTCAGCCCTTGGGTCAGGTAAAATCTTGAAGGATTGAGTTTCTATCTTACCATCTACGTTTAAAGAAACCTGGTAATCTCCAGGAACTGCCTTAGCGCCATTTAAACTGGCTGCCCAAAGAATCATTCCTTTCAAGAGCTCAGCTCCTTTACCACGGGTATCCCAAACATGGGTATTTCCTCCTTTTTTGGCATTCAATTTCTTCTTTTTATCCTTGGAATGGGTGCTGAAATTTGCCAATGTATCCCCAGTTCTTCTCAAATACGTCAATTGAACTGTATCTTTCTCGGAATAATTCTTCAAATAGAAATGACTCACTACCCCATTTGGATGGTTTTGACCTTCCGTTAAACTAGGTTCTTTTGCAGCTCTACCTTTGGTACGGTATGAATCTTTTGGAGCAAAAAGTTTGGTGCTTGCTGATTTCGCTGAAGCATCCAACTGGTGAAGTACTGTAAGATCATCAATAATCCAAACCGAACGCCCTTGGGTAGCAACTACAAGATTATTCTCCTTAATGGTCAAATCAGTAATAGGCACAATAGGTAAATTCAGTTGAAACTTTTCCCAGCTTTGACCATCATTGAATGAAATGTACATTCCAGTTTCCGTCCCTGCATAGAGCAATCCTTTTTGTTTAGGGTCTTCACGCACTACTCGAGTAAAGTGCTCGCTTTCAATTCCGTTGGTGATTTTGGTCCAGGTTTTTCCGAAATCTGTGGTCTTATATAAATAGGGTTGAAAATCACCTAACTTATATCGTGTTCCTGCAACATAGCATGTTCCCTCATCAAAATTGGAAGGTTCAATACTATTTATCATCATCCATTCTGGCATTCCTGTTGGAGTAACATTTTCCCAGTTTTGTCCACCATCTTGAGTTAAATGAATCAATCCATCATCACTACCGACCCACATCAAACCTTCTTTTAAAGGACTTTCGTTGGCAGCAAAAATGGTGCAGTAGTACTCTACCCCAGTATTGTCTTGGGTTATGGGTCCCCCACTAGATACCAATTTGGTGGAGTCGTTTCGTGTTAGGTCTCCACTCAGCAAATCCCAGCTCTGTCCTTCGTTAGTGCTCATGTGCACATGATTGGAGAAGGTGTATAGTTTTTTAGGGTCATGTTTGCTAAAGATAATGGGGAAATTCCATTGGAAGCGATACTTCATTCCCTCGGCACCATAACCCATAGGGTTATCTGGCCACACATTGATGCCACGAACGGTTTTATTCTCGTGGTTTACACGTGTTAGAAACCCTCCATAGCTTCCTCCATACACAATATCATTGTTGGTAGGGTCAACTGCAATGTGTGCACTCTCACCTCCTGCAGTAGGTTCCCAGTCATCTTCCCCTATACTACCATCATTGGAGCGGTGATTAATGCGTACAGTACTGTTATCTTGTTGGGCCACGTAAATACGATATGGGAAAGCGTTATCTGTGGTAACACGATAAAACTGGGCGGTCGGCTGGTTATAATAGGTACTCCACGTTTCACCTCCATCGTAGCTTACTTGGGCTCCACCATCATCTCCAATAATCATCCGTTTTGAATTTTCTGGTGCAATCCACAAATCGTGATGGTCTCCATGAGGCGCATTGAACGTGTTAAAAGTTTTACCCCCGTCAGTACTTTTATGGTAGCGGACATTCATTACATAAACTACATCTTCATCCTCAGTATCTGCATATACTCGAGTGTAGTACCAAGCTCGTTGACGTAACTTTCTTTCACTATTAACCTGGGTCCATTTTTTTCCACCATCATCTGAACGATACAATCCTCCTTTTTTCTTATTCTCAACAATGGCAAACACTCTTTCTGAATTCACTGGGGAAACTGCAACCCCCATTATTCCAAGAGTGTCCTTTGGGAAGCCTTCGTTTTTGGATATTTCAGTCCAAGTTTCTCCACTATCGGTACTTTTCCAAAGGGCAGAACCGTCTCCACCACTGCTTAGGGAATATGGTGTTCGTTGTGCGCGCCAAGTTGAAGCATATAAAATGCGAGGGTTGTTCGGGTCAAAGGTCAAATCAACGGCACCAGATTGGTCGTTCACAAAAAGTACTTGCTTCCAGCTTTTTCCACCATCTGTACTTTTATAAATGCCACGTTCCTTTGTAGGCTTGTAAATATTTCCAAGGACTGCTGCATAAACGGTATTGTAGTCGGTTGGGTGCACCCGAATTCTTGGCACATGCCTGCTTTTTTCAAGTCCCGCTTTTTGCCATGTCTTCCCTGCATCTTCCGTTTTCCATACCCCATAACCACTTGATACATTTCCACGTAGGGTTTTTTCACCTCCACCTACGTAAATAACATTGGGGTCACTTTTGGCTACTTCCACTGCTCCAATACTTCCACCAAAAAAGCCATCTGAAATATTTTTCCAACTACGCCCTCCATCCAATGTTTTCCATACTCCACCTCCAGTGGCTCCAAAGTAAAACAGATTGGGTTCTCCAGGTACCCCGGTAACTGCCGCCGAACGGCCCCCTCTAAATGGCCCTACCAAACGATACTCCAAACTGGAGTAAAGCTCTGAAGGATATTCTGGTGATGGTGTTGTGGATTTTCTTCGTCTTTGGGCATCGGTAGCCCATGGCAATAGTAGAAGGGCTAGCACAACAATGCTAGCTTGAAAAAAGCGAGTTCTCATTTTCGTTTCGTGTTGAATTAGTCGTACTAAAAGTAAGGAAAAACCATGAGGTTGAATAAAGTTCCAAATGGGTATTTTACCCAAAAAAAACGTGAGGAAATAATGAAATAACTCCTGTTTTCCTTCTTTTGCCCCTTTTATCCATAAAATCACAACAAATATTTACTCTTTCAGACATCTCTCTTTACTTTTATAATCAAGAAACAAATTGCTTTGAATCAAAGAGTTACTCTCTTGTCGACTTTTCTTTTATGCTGTTTTCTGGCCTGCACAAAAATGTCCGGACAAAAATCAGCACCGTTAGCCGTTGACGATTCTTATGTTCTTGGAACTAACTCCACTTTAACAATTACCTCGGTAAATGGAGTTCTGGCCAATGATAGTGATGCCAATGGAAACGCAACAATGAGCGTCCGAACAAACCCAATCGTTGGACCATCTTCTGGCTCCCTGACCTTGAATTCTGATGGAAGCTTCACCTACATTCCAAATATCGGTTTTATTGGCACAGACAGTTTTACCTATAGGGTATGCGATGATGGTACCCCTAGTCCCGTAGTTTCAAGATTTGATTTTGACACGCCTACAATTACAGATGCTTCTATTGGTCCAAATGCTACTTCTGTGAATTCAAATGCAGCACAAACAGGTTGTGGAATACACTTTCCCACTGGTGCAGGAGGCTCTACTGGTTTTGACATTGTAGTTCCCAATTCCAGTGGCATTTTCGATTTCACAAGTTTTGCTGTTTCTTTTGAATATCAAGATTTGGAAGGTACCGCCGATATTGTCACTGCTGGCAATTTCAGAATCTATCATATTACAAGAGATGAGTTGGGGGTTAGAGTTACGGTTATCAACGGAACCGATGGACTACAACAAACCTATACCCTTAACCTCGGTAATTTTCTATCAGGCAACAATCCTTACACAGTAGCTTACAATGAAGCAACTGGCGAAGTGACCTATACAGCCAACGGTACAACTACAACCCTTGCTTTGGCTCCAGCTAATTCCGCATTAGATACTTCTTTGGCCTCAGATATTACAATTGGCCGTTTTATGGATGGTAGTGGCTCTTCCCTGCCTTCTTTATGTAGTATGGAATTTATAGACAACAGTATACTTTGCGATGAAGGTGATGTTACGCTAAATGTGAGGTCAACCATAATTACCAATAGGAAAATAACCTATAGAGTAAAGCCTAATTAAGCTTTTATTCTGCCAAATACTTGTGTTCCAATAGAGCCTCAAAGCTGACATAATCCAATGCTTTTTCATGGGTTGCCTCTAAAACAACAGATGGAGCCAAACCTTCAATATAAGCTTCCTTCCAACGCGAGACACAAAGACACCACTTATCACCAGCTTTCAAACCAGGAAATTGATAATATGGAATGGGGGTAGTTAAATCATTGCCTCTGCTGCGTGTAAACTCCAAAAACTCATTGGTCATAATTGCACAGACCACATGGGTGCCTATATCCTCCGCTCCGGTCTTACAGAAACCATCGCGGTAGTATCCTGTTTTTGGTTTAAAGCAGCAAGCTTTTAGTTCTGAGCCCAATATATTTTTATCCATAGACCATAAAATTACTCCACCAAATCCTGACTTTAAAAAAGCATCAACGTTCGCCCAAGGCATAAATCGCAAAGGAGCCCAACCAATGGCCTCCTTCATAGTCGTCCCCTACCAAGTTTGGAAAAGAATACGCAAAATGCTTATGTGCCAATGGTAAAACATGGCTGTATTGATCAGGATATTGTTTTGCCAAACCATATAAGACCCAAGCTCGGCTGAAATTTAATCCATCCAAATGGACCAATTGACCATCTTTTCGATCACCAACTATGGCCTCTGGCAAATCAAAACTGATTTCTTTTAAATCAGGCATAAAATTGTTTATCCAGTTCAAAAAATCTTCTTTGTTCAAAATTCGTCGCATTAGGTCAATTTCTTCAAAACAGGGTGATAAAAAATCAGCGCCACTAGGCTCCCAAGCTAAGGGACATCCTGAATCTTTTTGATAAAAAGCCAAAGCCCTATCTTGAATGGCATCTTTCAACTCCTGATGCTTTAGACTCTTAGCATAATCCCAAGCAAAGGCAAGTCCAAAGGCTGTATTAGTATGTGTCCCAACACGAACCGGGTATTGTAATTTAGGGAGGTATGCCACGAACTTTTGAGCAATCAATTGCGTTAATGGCTCAAGATTCTGTTCCAATTCCCTTGCTAAAGGGTCATCAAAATTATGAAGCTCTTCTGCCAATTTTAAAAGCCAACCCCATCCATACGTGCGTTCATAATTTCGGTTATGCTTGTTATCAAAATAAGCAACTTCGGTAGCAATATTTTCCTGAGACAAATTCTCAGAGAGTATCTGTCTTATTTTCTCCGCTTCTTCCAAATCAGGGAAAGTTTTGAGCAATCGTACCAAGGACCAATGTCCATGCACCGCCGAATGCCAATCAAAACAGCCATAAAAAGCAGGGTGCAGGGTTTTGGGTGAACCTAAATCTTCTTCACCTCCCAAAACATGTCCTAATTTATTGGGGTATTCCTTAGTAATACATTCCACCGGCAGAGTAGCCAGTATATTAGCTTGTTCCAGGGTCAATTCAATGATTTCTTCGGGATTCTCTTCAGATCCTATACTTACTTGAGGTTCCTTTTTTTCGGGTTTGCAGGAAAAGAAACCCAACAGCAAAATACTTAGGGCTATGCTTACTATGTGCTTCATTGAATTGCATTTATACGAAACGTAACAAATTGTTTCATTTTTATACAAATTTAGAAAAGGCTATACACTTTTTTGCTAGCTTTAGTCAAAACTAGAAAACACGAAACCATGGATATTTTTGGAAAAATAAAGGAAAAACTCAGTAATGAGTTTATTGATATCGTTGAGTGGCTCGACTATACCGATGATACCATTGCACATCGTTTTGAGCGCTATCAGAATGAAATTAAAAACGGAGCGAAGCTTATTGTCCGTGAAGGACAAACCGCCGTATTTGTCAATGAAGGTCAACTTGCTGATGTTTTTGAACCAGGAACCTATGACCTTACCACACAAAACTTGCCCATTTTGGCAACCCTTAAGGGTTGGAAATACGGCTTCAATTCCCCTTTTAAAGCCGAAGTCTATTTTGTGAACACCCATCTGTTCACTGATGAAAAATGGGGAACTAAAAGTCCAATTACTCTGAGTGATGAGCGATTTGGATTGGTGGAGATAAGGGCCTTTGGAACCTATGCCTTTCGAATTTCAGACGCTGGGAAGTTCATCGTGGATATTGTAGGAACCGATAGCAATTTCACCAATTATGAAATCAATGAGCATTTAAAAAGTTTGATTGCAACTCGTTTTACCGATACTGTAGGTGAAGCTAATTTGCCCATAGAACTGTATGCCGCTAACACTTCCGAGCTATCGGATACCTGTCAAGAAGTTATGGCCCCTGAATTTGAAAGTGTGGGTATCTCTTTAGAGAAATTCTACATCGAAAATGTGTCCATGCCTGAAGATTTGAAAAAGGAAATCTTCGAGTATAGTCGAATAGATAAGTTGGATTTAGATAAATTGACCAAATTCAAAACTGCAAAGGCCATAGAAGCTGCTGCCAAAAATGAAGGTGGAACCGCAGGCGCGGGAATGGGAATGGGAATGGGATTTGTACTTGCCCAACAAATGGGAGGTATGATGAGTCCACAAATGGGAGGACAGTCACAAATGCAGCAAGCTCAAACACCCGTTCCGCCTCCAATGCCCGTCCAGGTTCAATACTTTTATGCAGTAAATGGTACCCAACAGGGACCTGTTTCCTTTGATCAGCTTAAAGCACTTTTCGCTAATAGAACCATTAATCGTGAAAGTTTGGTTTGGAAACAAGGAATGTCAAATTGGTCGGCCCTTCAAGAGGTAGAAGAATTGAAATCCTTTTTAGGTGGAAGTACCCCTCCCCCTTTACCTAACATCTAAACAGTAGTAATTGTTTTCATATTCATTTGGAAGAGTCCATTCAAAAAACTGAGCTCAAAAAGTCCTGCATTAATTGTGGTGCCGAATTAAAGTATAAACCCGGTACTACGAACATTAGTTGTGACTACTGCGGCCATCAAGAAACCATTTCGGTTGACCCAAACGGGTTCGAGGAGCTCGAACTTTACCCATACTTAAGTGAGATGGGCGCACAACGCCATAGTGAGGAAATCAGCATGTTGCATTGCAAAAATTGTGGTGCCAATCAGCATGTTGAAGAAAACTATAAATCTCTTCATTGTGTGTATTGCAGCATGCCTTTGGTTTTGGAAGACCTATATAAAGAAGAGTGGATTTTGCCTGGTGCGGTACTTCCTTTTCAGATAGATCAACAGAAATCACATCAAATTTTTAAACGCTGGGTGCAGCAACTATGGTTTGCTCCAAACAACCTTAAAAAAGCAGCTTTGGACCCACAATTCACCAAAGGGCTATATCTACCCTATTGGACTTTTGATGCGCAGCTCAATGCTTCTTACCGAGGTCAAAGGGGGGAGTATTATTATGAAACCAAACGGGTGCGTAATTCACAAGGTAAAATGGTGACCCAAAGGGTCAGAAAAACGAGATGGTATCCAGTATCCGGTCAGGTTTCGGGTTTTGTTGATGATACTTTGGTCGAAGCCTCAAAACAACGAAAAGGCCGTGTCCCTTCAAAAATTGCGATGTGGAATCTAAAACTTTTACAACCCTTCAACAGTAGTTTTCTTCGTGGGTTTGTTACTGAAAAATATACTATTCCATTAAAGCAAGGCCATTTGGCAGCCAAAGGGGAAGCGGAACAGATTGCCAAAAGATGGTGCAGGCAGGATATTGGAGGGGATACCCAGCGTATTAGTCATATGGATATGCAGCTCAGCGAAGAAACCTTCAAACATATTTTACTTCCCGTTTATGTAAGTTCCTACCGATACAATGCCAAGGAATATAACTTTTTTGTGAATGGAGAAAATGGAACCATTTCGGGGACAAGGCCCTATAGTTTTTGGAAGATTTTTTTCACTATTCTTTTGGGCCTAAGTATTATTGGAATAATTGTATTCCTTTCAAAAAGATAGTTATGAACTATGAAACTTTAATGTATACGCACCTCATCACCGTAGTACCCTGTATTTTTCTAGGAGCCTACGGTCTTATGGCTAAAAAGGGGACTTCTATCCATAAAAACCTTGGCAAAATATACATGGTTCTCATGCTGATAACAGCCATTCTCACTCTTTTTATGCCTGCCGATGTGGGAGGAAGGTTCTTAAATCATTTTGGATGGATACATTTGTTCAGTTTTCTCACTATATGGACCGTTCCTACGGCCTATACGGCCGTCAAAAAGGGTAGAATCAAGGCGCATCAACGGAAGATGGTTTTACTTTACATAGGTGCCATCGGCATTGCAGGAGGGTTTACTTTGGCTCCAGGACGTTTTTTGCATGAGTTCTTTTTTGGATAGCCTTCTAAAGAAAAAGAATCATACTCGCTGTATTTTCTAATGAGGTCTTTCCGTAACTTGTAAAGGTTCACATCAAAAAATCGAATCATGAAAAATCTAGCAAGTATTGTCGTATTGCTCTTGTTTTTTGGATGTACCTCAAACACTCCAAAAACCTCTAATAATTGGAATGTGGTGCTTAAAACAGATAGGGAAGGAGCTGTTTTGAAAGGAAGTAAAGCTGCTCTAATGAATGCCATTCGAAATGGTTCAGATATCAAAATCGGTTGGGGAGCAAAACGCGAAGATTTGTCCATTGAACATTTATCAGAACCCATTTGGTTAGCCATTTTGAGCGAAAAAGAAGTTATGGCCCACTTAGACCCTCAGGTGCTTTCGGGAATAGATTGGGATAGCCTAAACGCTAGCTATGAGGATGTTTCACTTCTTCAAAAAGAATGGCGCGTGGTCCTTACTACTAAAGGTGATTTTGATGCCGTCTGGTACGATATCAAAGCAGATACTTTAATCAGAAGATGGCCTCAAAAGCACAGGATGACCTGGTTTGCCAAAGGAAATCCTGATGAAACCGCAGTGCCCTTATTTGATTAACCGGATTATTGAAAAACCAGACAAACTGGAGCGCCAATTTTTATTTCATTTAAGAATTCCAAAGTTCCATTTTCCACATTCCTTTTGAAAACGGAAATATTGTTGCTTCGCTCATTGGCGACCAACAAAAAATTGCCTGAAGGATCAATCGTGAAGTTTCGAGGCCAATCACCACGAACCGATTCACGTGCTACCAAACCAATTTTTCCAGTGTTGCCATCAACAGAAAAAGTAACTATGGTATTCTCGCCACGATTTGAACCATATAGAAATCTTCCATCTGGAGACAAATGAATATCGGCACAAGATTTCCCTCCTTCCCAGTCAGGAGCTAAAGTATCTTCCGTTTGAATCGGATTGTAGCTCCCTTCATCGTCCCGTTTGAAAACGGTAATTGTAGCGTTCAACTCATTGATGGCATACAGAAAGGACCTATCGGTATTAAATACAAAGTGTCTTGGGCCCGCTCCTTCTGGAAGGTCAATAGAAGCTTGATGTGCGGATTGCCAGGAATCCTCCTTTTTCATATATCTTTTAATTCCATCCAACCCCAAATCAGACGTAAACAATCCATCTTCATTAAAATGGGCCTTGTGTATATGCGAAGCTTTTGTGGTATCCAAAACCTTATGGTCAATCAGTTGTTTCTTGCCCAAACTTCCATCGGTCTCTAAATCAAACACGCTAAGATTCCCTCCTGTATAATTGGATACGGCTATTTGGCCCTCTTGAGAAAAGGCTACATGACATGGATGCGCTCCGCCTGTTCCCATACTATTAAGTGCTTTCAACAATCCATTTTTTAAAACAAAGGAGGTCACCCCACCACCCAAACTATCAAAATCAGCTGTTTCCTGAACCGCATAGAGATATTGCTTATCGGACGAGAAAACCAGAAATGAAGGGTTGGGCAGTTTGGCCATGAGCCTCATGCTGTCCAAACTTCCGGAATTGGGGTTGAAATCCAATTTGTAAATTCCTTCACTATCACCATTTGTATAGGTGCCCACGAACAACGAATAGGTTTCCTCCATTTGCTTTTTCTCAGTACATCCTATTGAAATCAATAAAAAAATGCCAAAACTCCAATGTGAAAATTTCATTAGTTAAAGGTCTTTTGTTAAAAGTAACAACTTAAAATGACATAGATTTCCATTTGCCCTCTTCTTCCTATTTTTGATGTATGAGCAAGGATATGGTAATATTGGCTTTAAGTTGCTTGGGAATTGCACAAGCCTTGTTCCTTTCGCTTTACCTTTTCACATTAAATAAAGGAAATAGAAGAGCCAATCTTTTTTTGGGGCTTGCCATATTAGGACTCACCATCAGAATCGGCAAATCCGTACTTAACGTTTATTTGGATTTGACGCCTTGGCAACGCAATTTGGGCCTTTCCGGAATATTGCTTACCGGACCCTCTTTATGGTTTTATGGAAAAGCTTTGCTTGTATCCAAAAAAGACTTCTTATCAAAAGACGTTCTTCATTTTTTGCCTTTCATCCTATTTGTCACATTTTCAACTGTTATACCCAATAATGCAAACCCCATATCATATGTAATTTACATTTTGGTTTTTTCGCATTTGGCAGTTTACGTTTTTCTTTCTTTTGGTTTGCTAGTTGGAAACCGAACTGAAATTAGAAAACCACTGGGCAGTTGGTTTAGGAATCTGGTCATTGGAACCGCTTTGATATGGTTGTTTTACATGGGCCATCTGGCGGGTTTATTCTCCTTCTACATTGCAGGTGCTCTATTTTTCTCTTTACTGATTTATGTCTTCTCTTTCCTCTTTCTTCAAAAACACGCCTTTCAATTGGGAAAATATAATTCTTCGACCTTGGATAAATCTACATCCAAACAATTAATTCAGACCCTAAGAAACCTTTTTGCAGAAGAAGAAATCTATCTAGACAATTCCCTTTCGCTAGAAAGTGTATCTGAACGATTGAAGGTGTCTCCTCGAAAATTGTCCCAGGCCATCAACGAGAATGAAGAAAAGAATTTTTCCGACTTTGTGGCGAGCCATAGGGTCGAGAAAGCAAAGTCTTTATTAATAGACCCCAACTACAGGAATGAAAAAATCATTGCAGTAGCCTACGATTCTGGCTTTGGTAATATCACCTCGTTTAATTTGGCCTTTAAGGCCAAAACAAAACGTACACCATCCGAATACAGGAGAGAATTTGGAAAAGCATGAGCTTTTTCGTTGTAAAAATCATGTTTTTTAAAGAATAGTTGCGCAGTTTTGAGGTCATTTGGGGAAAACTTCCAAAGATGGACAAATTGATTTTTCCCATTATTCTACTTTGCGTTGGGTGCGCCGAAAATCATAAAAAATCAGTTACTGAAGAATTCCAACCTTTCCATCCCATCAAGGAAGTGGTTTTGGATAGCCTAAATCATCCCTGGAGTATGGCTTTCATATCTAACGATGAAGCGCTCGTCTCAGAAAAGGATGGAAAACTTTTGAGCGTAAATCTTTCAACAAAAGAAAAGCGAACCGTAAAGGGATTTCCAAGTGATTTGACAGACAGTATCCGCGCAATTCATTTTGGAGATAATTCAGGAATATTTGAAGTCTTGGTAGACCCGAATTTTAAAAAAAACAAGTGGGTATATATATCGTACGCGGCCAAAAAGAATTTTGGAACCACTACTAAAGTAGTACGAGCCCAACTGAACAACAACTCATTGATTAACCATCAGACTTTGATTGATGCTGCTCCATATACTAGAGAATACTATCATTATGGTGGTGGAATGACCTTCGGAACCGATGGAAAACTTTATGTTACGATTGGTGAGCGCCTCTTTTGGGAACGAGATGAACCTCAAATTCCCATAGCACAAGATGCTTCGGATAAAAGAGGGAAAATATATAGAATCAATCCTGATGGGAGCATTCCCGAAGACAACCCAGATTTTGGTCCTGATGCTGTTCCTGGATTGTACGCTATGGGTATTAGAGCCGCTCAAGGAATTACCGTCCAACCTAATACCAATACAATTTGGTTCAGCGAGCATGGTACCATTCAAGGCGATGAAATCAATATCCTAAAGGCCGGAGCCAATTATGGTTGGCCCAATGTGACTTCCGGAAAATTGAGAAGTTCGGATTACACCCCTCCACAACTTGAAGGTGTAGATTTCACCCCACCCGTTTGGTTTTGGCAGCATACCGTAGCTCCCACCGGACTTACTTTTTATACTGGAACCGAATTCCCACAGTGGAAAAACAATCTAATTGTCCCTGGGCTTTCCAGAGGAAGTTTATGGCGGTTTCAAATTGATAATGAAACTATAAAAAGTGCTGAAGAGCTTTTTTTGGATGATAGGGTTCGTATCAGAAAGACAAGACAAAGTCCGGACGGCAAATTATATATCCTTACCGATGAAGACAACGGAAAAATCATCGAAATCAAATCAAAAAACAATGTAAACTCTAAATCATGAAAACAACAGTTTTAATCTTTATCTTTTTGTCAATAACTCTTTCTTTACATGCCCAGTCTGAAGAAGAAAGCATACGAAAAACACTTCAAGACTATTTGGATGGTTCTTCATACAATAATACCGAACAGATAGAATCTGCCTTTTATGAAGAAGCCGAGCTGTTCCTGTCCAAAAAAGACCAAGAATTATGGGTATTGTCCCCAAAGGAGTACGCTGATTTATTCAAAAATCGGGAAAAAGGAAAATTCAATGGTAGAGAAGGAAAGATTTTGACCATCGACCAATCGAATAACATTGCCATTGCCAAAGCCGAGATTAAGATTCCTACCAGAGGAATGCATTTCATAGATATTTTCCTGCTGAAAAAATTGGAAGGTCAATGGAAAATTATCAGCAAAGCGGCTACCCTGATGCCCGAGTAAAGACTGATGTTAGTTGATTTCCAAATTGGTTTTAATCTCATTTCGCAGATATAATCCAGTTACTATGGTCGACAAAACATCTGCAATTGGAAAGGAAAGCCAAACCCCAAGCTCTCCCAAAAAACTAGGCAGTAAGAGAATCAAAGGAATGAAAAAGAAGCCTTGGCGAGTGAGTGTCAGCAGTAAAGCAGGCACCGCTTTGCCCACTGCCTGAAAATAGGCTGCTCCAATCAGTTGGAGCGCTATAATCGGAGTGGCGGCAAATACCAACCGCATAGCAGTTGGTGCATGTTGCATGACAAATGCATTGGCACGAATTTCTTCCTCGGGCAAATCTAATCTATCGCTTAAAAAGAGGTCCGTTAAAAACTCTGGAAAAACCATAAGCCCCACGAAAACCATACTTGCAACCAACGCGGCATATTTTATTGCTGTATAGATAGATTCTTTAACCCTATCATATCGAGCGGCTCCGTAATTAAATCCAGCAATGGGTAGAAATCCTTGGGTGACACCAAAAACTGGGAACAAAGCAAACATCAGCATTCTTCCTATAATACCGTAAATCGCAACCAGTGCTTCGCCTCCCAAATTGAAAAGGATGTTGTTCAACAACAAATAAATGACACTGGTGACCGCCTGTCGCGCCAAAGTAACAAACCCCAAAGATCCAATCTCCCATAAAATAGTACTCTTTAACACGAAATGTGAAAGTCCAATTTTAAGTTCAGAATTTTTAGAAAGAAAGAAATAGAATATGTATAGAAAACAAAGCAAATAACCCGTGGTTGTGGCCCAAGCAGCTCCGTGCATTCCCCAATCGAATATATAGATGAAAATGTAGTCCATAAGCAAATTCCCCACGGAAGGAATTATCATGGCTACCATAGCAAACTTAGGTTTTCCCTCAGCTCGAATCACCGTGTTGCCCATCATACAAAGGGCAAGGAAAGGCACTCCATACAGTACTATGGTATAATAGATTTTTGCTGGCACAAAAATGTTTCCCTTCCCTCCGAAAGCGGGAATCAAATCATTGACAAAGTACAACCCAAGAACGACCATGGAAATAGTTACCATCAAGGTTAGGGTAATTTGATTTCCAAAAGTCTGAAGTGCTTTTCCCTTATCCCCAGAACCCAAAGCACGCGAGATAATGCTTGAACCCCCAATACCGATTGCCATACCCAAAGCGGCAATAAAAAAGGAAACAGGGAGTACTACGTTAATGGCCGCAATGGCAATGGAACCAATCCAGTTCCCTACAAAAATGGAGTCCACCAGAACATTCAAGGACATGACCAAGATTCCTATGGAAGCGGGAACGGCTTGTTTGATAAGCAATCTTCCAATGGGTTCAGTTCCTAATTGTTCTGATGAGACTTTTGCCATTTAAACGGGCAAGGTTTCCTTGGCCTCCCATTCATTGACCCACTGGGCCATTAGGGATACCCAAGCATCACTGTCGTTCAAACAAGGTATATGAATGTAATGTTCCCCTCCAGCTTCTTCGAAC
Source organism: Flagellimonas ulvae (assembly GCF_049333175.1). Classification (NCBI taxonomy): domain Bacteria; kingdom Pseudomonadati; phylum Bacteroidota; class Flavobacteriia; order Flavobacteriales; family Flavobacteriaceae; genus Flagellimonas; species Flagellimonas ulvae. Next base: position 2,864,677 of record NZ_CP186325.1, on the reverse strand, counting down.
TGCTCTTTGCCTTCCATGGCAATTTCTTCTAGGGTTTCGAGGCAGTCACTCACAAATGCTGGAGTAATGACCGCAAGTCTTTTTTTGCCTTCTTTAGCCAGACGTTCAAACTCAAAATCGGTGTATGGTTTCAACCACGGATCACCCGCCAAGCGGGATTGAAACGAAGAACTGACTTTATCTTCAGGTAAATCCAAGTGTTCTTTTACCAACTCCGTAGTATCATAACACTGGTGTCTGTAACAGGTATGGTGCGCCACTGAATTTACCTTACAACAACTTCCATCAATTTTGCAATGGAATTTTGTTGGGTCAGATTTCCGGATATGTCTTTCTGGGATACCGTGATACGAAAACAGAATATGGTCATATTCAAAATCTTTCAATCCTTCGGCAATACTTTCGCTCAATACTTTGATGTAATCTGGATTTTTATAAAATGCAGGAAGCGTGGTCAAGTGCATTTCAGAAAAAAATGTTTGCTGAACTTCCATAGCTTTTACAACCACCGTCTCATAAGAAGACATGGCGTAGTGCGGATAAAGCGGCACTAACAATACCTCATCCACTCCTTTATCCTTTAACTCTTGTAATGCCTTTTTGATACTCATTGAGCCATAACGCATGCCCAAAGCGACAGGCATTTTGGTATGTTTACGGACTTTTTCAGTAAATCGTTCAGAGATTACGATAAGTGGAGAACCTTCATCCCACCATATTTTGGAGTAGGCTTCTGCTGACTTTTTTGGTCTTGTTTGAAGAATAATACCCCTTACCAAGAAGTTTCTAAGTAGTTTGGGAACATCAATAACCCGTTCGTCCATCAGAAATTCATCCAAATAGGGTTTGACATCCTTTGGAGTGGGACTATCCGGTGATCCCAAATTGACCAATAATACACCTTTCATAGCAAGAAAATCAATTTTTGTATTGTCCCGCAAAAATAGGGCTTGAAGCTCAAAATGTATGGGAAAGGGTTAATTAGTTTCCTTATAATTCCATAGATAACTTTAATTTAGCTTTCATTGCAACTTTACTATGTCTCGTTTTTACTTTTTTATTCTTTTAAATACGTTCCTCATAAATCATGTAACCGCGCAAATCACATTTGCTGCTGAAGATTCTATTCTTTTTGAAAAGAAGTTGACTCAATTAAAAAGTATCCAAACTCCTTCCCTTGGAGACAGTATAGTGTTTGTTGGAAAATCTTTTTTGGATATCCCTTATGTGGAAAAAACCTTAGAAGTTGGGGCAAAAGAGAGTTTGGTCATCAATCTTAGAGGATTGGATTGCACCACTTTTGTGGAAAACGTTTTGGCCTTCGGTCTTCAAATTAAGGAAGATGAGAAATTGTTCATGGATTTTGCCAAAAACTTAGAAACCATTCGGTATAGAAATGGAGAGCTCAACGGTTATCCTTCTCGTTTACACTACTTTACGGAATGGATAAGAAACAACCAAACCAAAGGATTGGTACAGGATATTACTTCTGAAATAGGTGGCGAAATCATTGAAAAGTCTATTAACTTTATGGGTACGCATAGAAATCTTTACCCCTTTCTTGCTGATGACACCAACTACAATGAGATACTTAAGGTTGAATCTGACCTGGCTAAAGAATCGCTATGCATTTTACCTCAAAATAAAATTGAAGGACAAGAAGCACATATCCAAAATGGAGATATTATTGCCCTGGCAACTTCCATTAAAGGATTGGATGTGACCCATACCGGATTCGCGATTCGAGTTAACGATAGAATACATTTACTTCACGCTTCAACTTCAGGAAGTGTTACTATTACTGAGGAACCCTTGACGGATTATCTCAAAAAAATAAAAAGCAATACTGGAATTATTGTAGCAAGACCTACCCTACTCTCTTCCCAAACACCATAAAATGGCCCCCAGTAAGTGTTGTCTAAATTCAGGTTCGTCAAACGATTCTTCCGTGTGGCCACCACCCGTGTAAAAGGCCCTTCCTCCATCAAACTCATGATGCCATGCTATGGGGTGGTTATCTCCATTGGTTCCCCCTTCGTAACTGGCCTCATCTAGGTTTAGCAGCACAAAAATATTGGAATTAATGTTTTTGTAGTTGTACCATTCATCGTTTCTGCTCCAAGAATCATCTAAATGCGCGGTTGAAGGGTGTTCTTTGGAAAGTACATCAATCTTGGCCTCCCTTACATTTGGGTCGTTGGGATGGCTTTCAAAATATGCACCGACCAACTTTCCAAACCAAGGCCATTTGTATTCTGTATCCGTAGCCGCATGTATCCCCATAAAGCTTCCACCTGACTTAATATAATTTTCAAAGACCCTTTGCTCTTGAGCATTCAGGACATCTCCAGTGGTATTTAGGAACACCACAAGCTTATAATTCTTGAGGTTTTGAGTATTGAAATCGCTTGATGTTTCGGTTTGAAGAACAATAAAATTGTTTTTTCGTCCCAATTGTCTTAAGGTATGAACTCCTTTTTCAATGGATTTATGTCTATATCCGGTGGTTTTTGTGAAAGCAAGCACAAAATCTGGGGTTTTAGGTTCCAGTTTTTCATTATCCTTTGCATTATCTTGAGCATTTACGCAAAGAGAAAGGCAAAAAAGTAAAGTAAAAAAAATAGAAGTCGGTTTCATCAGAAATTCGATTTAGACTGATGAAGATAAATATTTTTTAGGCGTGGTTCCATACTTCTTTTTGAAAGAGGCGATGAAGTGGCTGGCGGTGCTGTAGCCTACCTTCAACCCCACTTCATTTACATTATGCTTTCCCGTTTCAAGCATTTTTCGGGCATAGTCCATTTTATAATCAAACAAGAAACCAAAAACCGAGTCCCCATAAATCTGTTTAAAACCTTCTTTCAGTTTTTTCAAACTTAATCCAATCTCTTCAGAAAGCTCGGCCAAAGTAGGAGGTTCCGACATGCGCGCTATGATGATTTCCTTGGCCATTTTTATTCGTCGCACGTTGTCCTCGTCTGCCAAGAATGGGCATTGCTCCAAATCTGCATCTTGCGCCTTATTGAAATACAGGGAAATAAGCTCATATACTTTTCCTTTTACGTACAGTTCTTTCATGAAAGGATGGAGGTTGTAGCTCATCAACTGGCTCAATACAACAGCTATCGCAGGCGAGACCACCTCTTGGGAGTAATATTTCTTTTCAGCAAACTCATCGCTGAGAAAAGGAATGTATCCAGCTTCACTGGAAAAAAGGGAATGAAACTTCCGAATAGTCATAACCACAGATAGCAGCCATGAGTTGGGCTGCATTATAAGATTTAAGGGTAAATCCTTTTGTGTATTGTAGAGCAACAATGAATTTTCTTCATTCACTTCCAAATGATAATTCCCTTCGTTGAACAAAAACTGGGAACTCCCTTTTAAACAAAAATGAAATTGAATGAAGGAGCTATCTATATCCCTTTCAACCAAGGCTTTATCTTCCGTTTCGTTTTGAATTTTTAAAACATAAAAGCCATCTTCAATCAGGATTTCCTCATAGGTTCCTTTAGCGACATTTTTCATTTTATAAGTACTGTATTCTTGCTTTTAAAATCTATTTAGAATCACTCTAAATTAATTTAACATCTCTCGATAACGCCTTTAACCACTATACTTTCAGAATTTTCAACAGAAAAAGGAATGAATTGAACAGGAACTGATATTATTAGTTCTTTCAGCGTTATTTTTTCAAATATACACCATATATTTTTGTGGCGAGTTTTGCTCAGGTATGAGAAATTATCACGTTTCCAAACATAGCTCATTTTACGCGATTGGGTTAAGCTACAAAAAAGCTGATGCCCACACCCGCGGTAAATTTAGCTTGGATGTACCAGCTATTGATGAGGTAATGAAAAATGCCAAAGTGCAAGGAATAGATGGTTTATTGGCCATCTCTACTTGTAACCGCACAGAACTTTATGGCTTTGCCCAACATCCTTATCAACTTATCAAAATTCTGTGCGACCAAACACAAGGCAGTGTTGAAGAATTTCAGGAAGTCGCATATATCTATAAAAATCACAATGCCATAAGTCACCTTTTTAAGGTGGGCACTGGGTTGGATAGTCAGATTTTAGGTGATTTCGAAATCATTAGTCAAATAAAGCAAGGTTTTTATAGGGCCAAAAAGCACGAAATGACCAATCCTTTTTTAGAAAGGTTGTGCAATTCTGTAATTCAGGCGAGCAAACGTATTAAAAACGAAACAGAACTTTCTTCGGGCGCCACTTCGGTTGCTTTTGCTTCTGTTCGTTATATATTGGACAATGTCCCCAATATTTCCGAAAAGAACATCCTCTTATTTGGGACTGGTAAAATTGGCAGGAATACATGCGAGAATCTGATAAAACATTCTGAAAATTCCCATATTACCTTAATCAATAGAACCCGCCAAAAGGCAGAGGCCATTGCAGGGAAGTTTCAACTAACCGTTAAGGATTACGCAGAACTCCAGCCTGAAATTAGAAAAGCAGATGTTTTGGTAGTAGCCACTGGTGCACAATTGCCTACGGTTTCCAAAGCCTTGGTGCATTCAAAAAAACCTCTACTCATTCTGGATTTATCTGTTCCAAAAAATGTTTCCAATGATGTTTTGGAGTTAGATAATGTCTCGTTGATACATCTAGACCAATTGTCTCAGGTTACTGATGATACATTGGCGAAAAGAAAACGATTTATCCCCAATGCAGAAGAAATCATCACTCAAGTAAAGACTGATTTCTTAAAATGGTTGGAATCCCGAAAGTTTGCTCCAGTAATTAATGCCCTAAAAGAAAAATTGAAGGTGATGAAAGCCGAGGAAATTGACTTTCATTCCAAAAAATTGAATGATTTCAATCAAAATCAGGCTGAAATCATTTCTGACCGCATCATTCAAAAAATCACCAAACAATTTGCCAATCATTTGAGACAATCCGATTCAGATTCAGAGAATAGCTTGGCCTTGATTCAAGAAATCTTTCAATTAGAAATTGATTCTGAATGGGTAAAATCATAAGAATTGGTACTCGTGAAAGCGAGCTTGCCTTATGGCAGGCTAAAACTGTTCAAGCTAAAATTGAAGCTTTAGGGCATGACACCATTTTGGTTCCTATAACCTCAACGGGTGATCAGGTTTTGGACAAGCCCTTGTACGAGTTGGGAATTACTGGAATTTTTACAAAAACCTTAGATGTTGCCCTTTTAAAAGGTCAAATTGATATTGCGGTTCATTCCATGAAGGATGTCCCTACGCAATTGCCACAAGGAATAGTTCAATGTGCTGTTTTGGAACGGGCAGTAGCTCATGATATCTTGGTCCATAAAGGAGCAGAATTCTTAGAAAATTCTGAAGGCAACTATACCATTGCCACAGGAAGTCTGCGCAGAAAAGCGCAATGGCTCCAAAAATATCCCAACCATAATGTGGTTGATTTAAGAGGCAATGTAAACACACGATTACTCAAGCTTATTGAAAATAATTGGCAAGGTGCCATTTTTGCCCAAGCCGGACTCGAACGCATCAAATTGATGCCAAAGGATGCTGTTATTCTCGATTGGATGGTTCCTGCACCAGCGCAAGGTGCAATGGTGGTGGTTACTTTAGAAAAAGATTTGCATTGTCAACAGGTGTTGACACAAATAAACCATACACCTTCCGAAATAGAAACCAAAGTAGAACGGGAATTTTTAAGGACCCTTGAAGGCGGTTGTACCGCTCCTATTGGTGCTTTGGCACAAATTCAAGCTGACTCCCTTCTTTTTAAAGGCGTTCTGTTTTCTTTAGATGGTAAAGAAAAAATTGAAATTGAAAAATCTGTAAGCTTGGATATTGTTGATGGTTTTGGAAAAAGCTGTGCAAAACAGATTTTGAATCAGGGTGGAGACATTATGATGCAAGCAATTCGAGATGAAAACAGTGCTCTCCACTAAAATATTAACGCTACCCCAAAAGGAACTTTTACTAAATTCTGACATTGGTTTAGTGGAATATGATGCGTTGGAGATAACCATATTGGATTTTAAGATCCCTCCTGTTATCAATCACATTATTGTTACCAGCAAAAACGGTGCAAAGGCCTTTTTGAAAGCTCAAAGTCAAATAGAAAAGAAATCCTCTAAAGCATTTTTCAATTTCTTTTGTGTAGGTGAAAAAACAAAACTATTCTTAGAAGATTCAGGATATCCGGTTGCAGAAATGGCTTTAAGTGCCTCAAAATTAGGTGATTTGATTGTTTCCAAATATAAAACCAATCGGTTTATTTTCATTTCAGGAAATTTAAGGCGTGAGGAAATTCCTGAGATGCTTTCAAAAAATAACGTTCAGTATCAAGAATTTCAAGGATACGAGACTACTTTGAAAAAAAGAAAATTCAATGCCACTTTTGATGGCTATCTCTTTTTCAGTCCAAGTGGCATTAAAAGCTATTTACGTGCAAATACCATTCTTGAAAGCCCTCTTTTCTGTATCGGGAAAACTACGGCTGAAGAAGCAAAAAAGTATAGTAAAAACATTGTTGTTGCCAATAAACCCACCGTGGAAAATGTATTGGTGCAAGTGATTAAACATTTTAAAGGAAAATGATAAAAAACGATTTATTTCTGAGAGCCCTTAAGGGAGAAACCGTAGATAGACCTCCCGTATGGATGATGCGCCAAGCAGGAAGATACCTTCCAGAATTCATGGCGCTTAAGGAAAAGTACGACTTCTTTACCCGCTGCCAAACCCCCGAATTGGCATCAGAGATAACAGTTCAACCCATAAGGCGTTATGGCATGGATGCCGCTATCCTTTTCAGCGATATTTTGGTGATTCCTCAGGCGATGAACATTGAAGTTCAAATGAAACCTAATTTTGGTCCTTATCTACCCAATCCCATCCGCAAGGTTTCAGATTTGGAAAGTGTAGTAGTACCTGAGGTAGAATCGGCACTGGGCTATGTGTTGGATGCCATTGCTATGACCAAAGAAAAACTGGAAGACGAAATTCCGTTAATCGGTTTTGCGGGGTCTCCCTGGACCATTCTTTGTTATTGTGTGGAGGGTCAGGGAAGTAAAAGTTTTGATAAGGCCCGTGGCTTCTGTTTTACCCAACCCGAAGCCGCCCATGCATTACTTCAAAAAATCACCGATACAACTATTGCTTATTTAAAGGCCAAAGTAAAAGCTGGAGTAAACGCCGTACAGGTATTTGACTCTTGGGGCGGAATGCTATCCCCCGTGGACTATCAAGAATTTTCGTGGAAATACATTCAGCAAATTGTTGATGCCCTAAAAGAGGAAGCTCCCGTAATCGTTTTTGGAAAAGGATGTTGGTTTGCGCTAAAGGAAATGGCCAACTCTGGTGCTTCTGCAGTGGGAGTGGATTGGACCTGTTCCCCAATGAATGCACGTTATCTTACTGGGGGGGAAATTACCCTGCAAGGGAATTTTGACCCAGCACGCCTATTGTCTCCACCAGAAACAATCAAGGAAATGGTCACACAAATGATAAGAGCGTTTGGAAAAGACAAGTATGTTGTAAATCTGGGCCACGGTATACTTCCCCATATTCCATTGGAAAATGCCAAGGCCTTTATAGACGCTGTAAAAGAGTATAAAGAGTGAATGTAATAGAGGTTTTACAAAACATGGGTGCGAGAAGCATCTGGCGGGTGTTTCTCTTGGGAATCAAACATCCTTTTTTTGTCTTACCAACACTTTCTGCAACCAAAAAATGCCTAAAGCTGTCTACAAAACTCTATGGAAAAGCCCATCATCAAAATGGACCAGCCAATGCTTTTCGGCATGCCTTATGGAACTATCTGATAGCAAAAGCCTGTTTTTATTGGAAGCCTAATCCTGAAAAGGTGCAAGTTTGGGCAAAAAAATTAACCGATTGGCACGAAGAAGCTTTTGTAAACAGCCCATTGGCCCGAGCAATGGATTTACACAATAACGCCGTAGGACGGTACTTTTTCTCAAAATACATTTCTGAACCTTGGGAGGAAGTTGTAGATAGATTAGTGGATTTGACCAAAGAGTCTATACTTGTACTATCCGAAAAAGAAATTGATCAAAACCAAATGCTTTTGGTTCATATAATTGAAACAGAATGAAAGATCCGTTCTACGAATACATACAAAATCTGCAAGATAGTATTACCTCGAAATTGGAGACTATTGATGGAAAAGCCAAGTTTCAAGAAGATATTTGGAAACGCCCTGAAGGTGGAGGCGGAAGAACCCGGGTTATTGAGAACGGAGCAGTCTTCGAAAAAGGAGGAGTAAATATCTCGGCAGTGCATGGACCCTTGCCTAAAAGTATGCAACAGTATTTTGGTGTGGATGATGTTGATTTTTTTGCATGTGGACTCAGTCTAGTGATTCATCCAAAGAATCCCATGATCCCAACTGTTCATGCCAATTGGCGCTATTTTGAAATGTATGACAAAACAGGTGAAATTGTAGACCAATGGTTTGGAGGTGGACAGGACCTTACCCCCTATTACCTTTTTGATGAAGATGCCAGACATTTTCATGCGATTTGTAAACGTGCATGCGATACCCATGATTCAGAATTTTACTCTGCTTACAAAAAAAAGTGTGATGAATATTTTTGGAACAGTCATAGAAATGAGGCTCGCGGAGTAGGTGGTCTTTTTTTCGATTATTGTAAGGCAACTGACAGCAAAACCATAGAAGATTGGTTTCACTTTATCACCGAAGTAGGGGACAGCTTTTTGGAAGCCTATGTTCCTATTGTGGAGCGAAGAAAACAATTGGATTACAGTCAAAATCAAAGAGCATGGCAAGAAATACGAAGAGGGCGCTATGTGGAATTCAATTTAGTCCATGATAAAGGCACTTTGTTCGGTTTAAAGACCAATGGAAGAATTGAAAGTATTCTTATGAGTTTGCCTCCTCATGTACAATGGCGTTATGACCATCATCCTGAAAAAGGGAGTGAAGAAGAAAGGTTGATTCAGGTTCTACAGCAACCTAAAGATTGGGTTTAATCTGTAGTTTTGTAAACAATAGGATATGAAACAAAAAATTTATCAAATAGATGCTTTCGCATCCGAGGTTTTCAAAGGAAATCCTGCGGCAGTCTGCGTATTGGATTCTTGGCTTAAAGATGAAGTCATGCAAAAAATAGCCCAAGAAAATAACCTAGCTGAAACCGCTTTCACGGTTCTTGAAAATGGGAGTTATACCCTGCGTTGGTTCACCCCAGAAATTGAAGTCGATTTATGCGGTCATGCTACTTTGGCAACGGCTTATGTAATTTTCAACTACTATAATCATTCAGAAAATACCATTCGGTTTTACTCTCCTAGAAGCGGCGAATTAACTGTAAGTCAAGAAGATGGAGGCGTGTTATCCTTAGATTTTCCTGCGGATGATTTTCATGCTATTGACCTTCACGAGGCAATCAATGAGGCCATAGGAAAAGTACCCCTGGAAACCTATAAAGGAAAAACTGATTATATGTTGGTGTATCCTTCACAAAAGGAAATTGAAAACTTAAATCCAAATTATTTCCTTTTAGATAAAATAGATTGCAGAGGTGTAATTGCCACCGCACCAGGAAATACGGTAGACTTTGTCTCTCGGTTTTTTGCACCACAATGTGGTGTGCCAGAAGACCCAGTTACAGGCTCTGCTCATACTACCATGACTCCCTACTGGTCTGAGAAGTTCGGTAAAACTGTACTTTCCGCAAAACAACTTTCCGAGCGAGGTGGGGATTTACAATGTGAATATTTGGGGGAAAGGGTAAAAATATCGGGACATGCCATTCCCTATCTTATTGGTGAAATTGAAATATAACATATGTATCCATTAATCAGAAATAGAAGACTCCGTCAAAACGAATCCATTCGAAGATTGGTTCGTGAAACCATAATTACTCCAGATGATTTTTTAGTTCCGTTGTTCGTCGTGGAAGGAAAAGGGATTAAAGAAGAAATTCCTTCCATGCCCAACTATTACCGAATGAGTTTGGATATTCTAGAAAATGAAGTAAAGGATTTATGGCAAATGGGGTTGTGTGCTGTTTTACTTTTTGTAAAAGTCCCTGACAAGTTAAAGGACAATCAAGGAACTGAGGCTTTAAATCCTGAAGGTTTGATGCAACGGGCCATTAAAACAGTTAAGGATTCCTGTCCAGATATGTTGGTCATGACTGATGTGGCTTTGGACCCTTATTCTTCATACGGCCATGACGGCATCGTAGCCGAAGGACAGATTTTAAACGATGAAACTTCAGAGGTATTGGCCGAGATGAGCGTTTCTCATGCACAAGCCGGTGCCGATTTTGTAGCGCCTAGTGATATGATGGATGGAAGAATCCTTACCATTCGTGAAGCATTAGAGGATGAAGGGTTTCAAAATACAGGCATTATGAGTTACTCAGCCAAATATGCCAGTGCTTTTTATGGCCCTTTCAGGGATGCTTTGGATTCTGCACCAGTAGATATCGAAAATATCCCCAAGGACAAAAAGACCTATCAAATGGACCCGGCCAACCGATTTGAAGCTATTCATGAAACCCAAATGGATGTAGATGAAGGGGCCGATATTGTCATGGTAAAACCAGGACTTGCCTATTTGGATATTGTTCGAGAAATTAAAAACGAAGTGGACGTACCCGTTGCGGTATACCAAGTTTCCGGTGAGTATGCAATGCTAAAGGCTGCTGCAGAAAAAGGATGGCTAGACCATGATAGCGTAATGATGGAACAGCTTATTGCTATAAAAAGAGCAGGAGCCAACATTATCGCCAGTTATTTTGCAAAAGACGTAGTGCGATTAATGGGCTAGTTCAAAAAAAATATACCTACTTTTAGAAAGCACTTTACATTATGGGACTTTTACTCTTTTACGCTTTCGTTTCAATTTTCTTTTCTTTTCTATGCTCTATTTTGGAGGCTGTGCTCTTGAGTATAACCCCAACCTTTGTCAATGTAAAGAAACAGGAAGGCAAAGAATACGCCGCGCAACTTGAGGAACTCAAGAAAGATGTCGATAAACCTCTTATCGCTATCCTAACCTTAAACACCATTGCACACACGGTGGGGGCCATTTTGGTAGGGGTCCAAGCAAAAATTGCCTATGTCGAGCTTTATGGAACCCAAACACGTTCCATTTTTGGCATTGAATTTACCGAAGACCTAATGGTTGGAGTAGTCTCCACCATTATGACCATTTTAATTTTAGTGGCATCAGAAATTATTCCCAAGACTATTGGGGCAACCTATTGGAAAGAATTGGCCAATTTTACTGCCAAGTCTCTTAAAATCATGGTGTTAATTCTTAAATACACCGGTTTGCTTTGGCTCTTGCAACTCTTTACAAAACTTGTGGGCGGAAAAGGACATCATGGGAGCGTTCTAAGCCGGGAAGATTTCACTGCCATGACAGATATTGCAGAAGAAGAGGGTGTTTTTCAGGAATCTGAGTCCAAAGTGATAAAAAATTTGCTGACTTTTGATGAAATTCAAGCCAAAGATGTGATGACCCCTAGAACGGTGATGAAAATTGCATCCGAAGATACCACTATCCAAGAATTTTTTGAAAACAATAGACCTTTGCGCTTTTCCCGTATCCCAATTTTCAAAGATAGGGCCGATAATATAACTGGATTTGTTTTGAAGGATGAGATGCTCGAAGCCATCATCAACAAAAAAGGAAAGGAAACCTTATCTACACTTAAAAGAGAAATATTGGTAACTCGACGAAACAAGCCTATTCCTGAGCTTTTTGATAAGTTCGTACAGCAGAGAGATCATATTTCATTGGTTGTTGATGAGTATGGTTCTGTAAGCGGGTTAGTTACCATGGAAGATGTTATCGAAACCTTGCTTGGTTTAGAAATTATGGATGAAAGTGACAATGTGGAAGACCTTCAAGTTTTGGCTAGAAAGAACTGGGAATCTCGAGCAAAGCGTTTAGGAATTATTGAAGAAGAAAATGAAGTAGAATAATGGAAACTGCTTACATTGAGACTCCTATAGGATTTGCAGAATTAAAAGGTGATGAAAATGGCTTGGCAAGCATCAGCGTTTTCAATGAAAAAAAACCAAAAGGTATTATTCCTGAAGTTTTGGAGGACGCCGTATACCAGTTTCAAGAATATTTTGAAGGAAAGCGACAAGATTTCAATCTTAAATTGAATCCTGAGGGTACAGATTTCCAGAAAAAAGTTTGGGAAAAATTGCAAACCATCCCTTTTGGAAAAACCATATCGTATCTAGAGCTTTCCAAACAGCTTGGAGATGTAAAGGCCATTCGAGCTGTAGCTGCCGCCAATGGAAAAAATCCGCTTTGGATTGTGGTTCCTTGCCATAGGGTCATAGGTAGCAATGGCGATCTAGTGGGTTATGCCGGTGGCCTTTCCCGAAAAAAATGGTTGTTGGAGCATGAAAGTCCAGTTAAGCAAACTTCCCTTTTCTAACTATAAACTATACGTTTGAGCCATTTGATTTGGAAATAGAGGGTTTTCCTAGGAATTTTCTTATTTTTTTTATCTTCCTCCCCAATAAAACTCCAAATCATGCTGTATAAACTTAATCTTGAACATATCCTTTTTTTGGATATAGAAACGGTACCCCAACATCGCAATTTTTCCAACTTGGAAGAAAGTGTCCAAGACTTATGGGCTCAAAAAACGCAATACCAACGTAAGGATGAAATAACACCAGAAGATTTTTATGAACGTGCTGGCATTTGGGCCGAGTTTGGAAAGATTGTCTGCATTTCAGTGGGCTATTTTCATTTGAAAAATAATATCCGAAATTTTAGGGTTACTTCCTTCCATGGAGATGAAGTTGATTTGCTCAAAAAATTCAAACTACTCCTTCAAGAACATTTCAGTCAAGCCAAACACCTACTTTGCGCCCACAATGGTAAGGAATTTGACTTTCCCTATATCGCACGCAGAATGGTAATTAATGGCTTAAATCTCCCATATAAACTGGATTTATTTGGAAAAAAACCTTGGGAAGTACCACATTTAGACACCATGGAGCTTTGGAAATTTGGGGATTATAAACACTATACTTCTTTAAAGTTATTGGCTCATGTACTAGGCATTCCTTCTCCAAAAGAGGATATGGACGGGAGTATGGTTCAATCCGTATATTACGAGGATAAGGATTTGGATCGAATTGTAACCTATTGTGAACTGGATGTCGTGACCACAGCACAAGTATTCCTAAGACTGAGAAATGATAACCTTCTAAGTGAACAGGAAATTGAAAAAGTTTAACTACCTAGATTGAAAGATTCTAGTGCTCTCTAATTTTTCTAATTAGGCTAGCAAATTCTAATTCTTGTAAAACTTTGTGCTTTGTATTCCAGAATAATCCTGGACCACCATAATGTAAAGTCCAGAGGATAAATCCGTAACAGAAACTTTTTCAATTGCGCTTCCTTTTTTAACAATGGTTCCGGAAGAGGTTACAATAGAATACACGGCATCTGGAGAAAGGTCTGCGTCTATGCTTATTTCATTCACCGCTGGATTAGGAAAGACACTAATGTTAAGCGGCTCATTAAAACTGTACGTTTCATTTTGCAAAATCTGGGTTTCCGTCCCGTTAAAAGTAAACCGTAGTACTTCAGAAAAATCAGAAGTTTTGCTTTCGGTGCATATCGTACGAACCTTTATCTCATATTCTTTACCTATTGTAAGTCCTTCAAGTTGAATGGTGTTTTCCGAAAGCAAATTGGAGCTCCAGCTATCATCTGAACTTGTTTTATACTTAACCTCAAAAAGGGTTTCCTCAGCCTCCGGCCAAATAACGGCCAAAGAATTCTCTTTCAAAGAATCCAACTCAATATTTTCAGGAGCTTGTAGCGAGCAGTTTGAGATTTTTGCCCCAGAAACGATAAGCGAAAAATCTTGGAATTCATTTTTCAATTCCCCTTTATGACTAATCATAATAGTATATCTCCCCTTCGCATTCTGGATATCTATGCGCTCAAAGGGATCAACCGAATTATCAGCTTTTGTCGCTGCATCATTCGCTCGATAAGGATTTAGTTTCCAAGGAAAAAACGTTTCATTGCCCTGTATCACTCGAACATCTAAATCGTTTACCAAAGCTTTTGTAGCACTGTTGAGATCTCCTCTATTGACGTACTCTCCTTCAACATCAGTCCAAGAAACGGATACTATCAAGTCTTCGGTAGCTAAGGCTTCTACTTCTAACGTATAGGTTTCTCCCTGCATCAATTGGTTTTCATCAATCAAGGTTGTGAATCCTTCATCCTGAAGTGTCTCTGCAGCAGTTTTTGCGTTAAGCACACCCCATCCCATTTTGTAATCAGGTCCGGGAGTTCCGGCTTCATCTGCGGTATGAAGCGCAAGGCCCTTTAAAGTTGCCGCCTTCATGTAATGGCCAAAAAGCTCATTGTGATATTGCTGAAGTAAGAGCAACGAACCTGTAACACCTGGGGCTGCCATTGACGTGCCTGTAGAAGTTCCATAACTTGAATTGCTTTGGGAAGTAGTTGAAAAAATGGATGAACCATCTCCTGCCAAGTCTGGTTTGATTCTGCCATCATCAATTGGACCTAAACTACTATAACCGGCCACATTGGCTTCTGACAAATCTCCTTTTCCATTGAACTTAGTGTTCGCTCCAGCAACCGTAAGTGCATTTTTTGAAGTGGCAAAACCTAAAAGCAAGTCAAATCCGTCAGTGGTTTTACCATAAATTGGTGAAGTATTGTCTTGTGATTTTTGGGAATTCCCAGCAGCGTTGACCATTAAATAGTAAGGAGCATTGTACATGATTTTATCCCAATCTTGTGATACTTTAATATAGGCCCCAAAATACCAATCGGGCACACGATCGGATTTAATTCCATAGGAATGATTGCTCAAAAGCATTCCAGAAGCAGTGGCTTCAGTTACCTCAATTTTATCCCTTGTCCAGTTATGTGTTATGGCCTTAGCGCCAAACGCCACTCCTCTTGCTTTCGCTTTTATCCCTGAAGAAATAAGGTTTCCTGTTACCAAGGTGGCATGTGGACTCACCTCTTGAGAAGTATCGCCCGCTTGCGCTCTATTGTCAAACTCTTGATGTGAGTTAAGTGCTATACCACTGTCCCAAACCCCAACTTGCATTCCACTGCCATCCAAACCCAAGTTTAATGAACCATTTGAATATAAGGATTGTGCCCTCGAAACTTGGTTCGTTGGGTCGTTTAAGGTTGTGTAATACAAAAGTGTGCCATCTTCGCCAATATCTTTTAAAGCGACTACGGTTCCATCCTTTAACTTCTCCCTCTCATTCCAACCATTCTTTTTATCTGATTTATCTATTAGCAAAGCCTTAATCTTTGCTTCCTCTTCAAATTCAGAAACAAGAGAAGTGATTTTTTGTTGATTGTATTCCAAAAGAATTTCCTGTCTCTCCATATTGGTTTGTCCAAAACTGGAAAGCATTCCAAAAAGCAGTAAAAAAATCGATGTGAAAAGCCTAGTTGCCCAAGTAGGTGTCATAAAGTCCATAATCAAGGTTGAGTAAGATTTGGACTACAATACTATTTTAAGAAGAAGGTTCTATCGTTAAAAAACCCTTTTATTTCGATGAATTACACGAATTTTTTCGATGGGCTGTTGTGAAAGTTTTAAATATTGTTGTGTAGTATTTTTCTTTCTTTTAATTTTCTTTCAAAACCACATATACTGGAAAATGATCACTGTAACCCCCCAAATACTTCTTCCCAGCATAGGTACGAAATGGATTTCCCTTATATTTTCCTTTCCATTCCTTTAAGAACTTAGGCGCAAAGATTTTGGCCTTTTTGAAACTATGTGTTCCTTTTTCAAAATTCAAAAAACTGTGTGAAAGCAATATTTGGTCAAACAAACTCCACTCCCCTTTGTAATTGGCACTACCAGAATTGGGGGACAGCAAAGACTGCATGGGATTAATAAATTTACCCGTATTCATCAAACATTGAATACTTTCAGATTTTGGGTCATCATTAAAATCACCCATGATGATGCAATTTGGATTTTCAACGGGAATACGTTCCAATTTTTGAATTATGGTCTCTGCAGCTTTTATTCTTTTGGGACTGGTTTCGTCAGCACCATCCCGTCTAGAGGGCCAATGATTCACAAACACATGAATCTCTTCCTTGTTCAGTTTGCCATGCACATATAATATGTCTCGTGTTAAATCCCGTTCTCCATTTTCATTATCTACCAACAACGGAATTGTTTCGGCTTCAATGACTGAAAAACAGTTTGTATCATAGAGCAGGGCGGTGTCAATTCCGCGTTCGTCGGGTGAATCGAAATGAACGTATGCATAGTTTACGTCCTTTAAGGATTTGGTGGACAATAGCCCCTCAATGACCGTTTTATTTTCCACTTCGGCCAGACCCACAATAACGGGATGTAATGCGCTGTCCCCTTCTCCAATTCTAGAAATGGTCTTCGCCAATTTTTTGGTCTTCCTTCGAAACTTGGATTCATTCCATTTTTTGACCCCTCCCGGGGTGAAATCATCATCAAGAATGTACGGGTCGTCTTTCGTGTCAAAAAAATTCTCCAGATTATAAAACGCAATCGTGAAATGGTCTTCCAAAACGTAGATGATATATTAATTTAAGTTTGAAGTTATTCAAGACAAAATACAAAAATCGCTTTCAAAACATTGTGTAGATTTGCACTTTACCACGATTCATGCTAGAAAAAAAGACCATTGCATATGAAAAGGCGGTTTTGATTGGGGTCATCAACCAAAGCCAAAATGAAGAAAAAGTACGGGAGTATTTGGACGAACTTGAGTTTTTGACCTATACAGCGGGCGGCGAAGTATCCAAGCGTTTTGTGCAACGGGTAGAAACCCCCAATCCCAAAACCTATATTGGTAGTGGAAAAATGGAAGAGGTACAAGAGTATGTCAAGGCTAATGAAATAGGTTCTGTAATCTTTGATGATGAACTATCGCCTGCCCAGCAAAACAACATAGAAAAGCTTTTGCGCTGCAAAATCTTGGACCGTACCAGCCTTATTCTAGACATTTTTGCACAAAGGGCACAGACCAGCTATGCCCGAACACAAGTTGAATTGGCACAATATGAATATCTGCTCCCCAGACTTACCGGACTTTGGACACACTTGGAACGGCAACGTGGTGGTATTGGTATGCGCGGACCTGGTGAAACAGAGATTGAAACTGACCGCCGTATTGTGAGGGACCGCATTGCGCTTCTTAAGAAAAAGTTGGTAAAAATTGACCGTCAAATGGAAACCCAAAGAGGCAATCGAGGGGCTTTGGTCAGAGTAGCTTTGGTGGGATATACCAACGTGGGCAAGTCTACCTTGATGAATGTTATCAGTAAAAGCGAAGTCTTCGCTGAAAACAAGTTGTTTGCCACTTTAGATACCACAGTACGCAAAGTGGTCATCGGGAATCTGCCCTTTTTGTTGAGCGATACCGTAGGATTCATTCGCAAGTTGCCCACACAACTGGTGGAAAGTTTCAAAAGCACCTTGGATGAAGTTAGGGAAGCCGACTTGCTGCTCCATGTAGTAGACATTTCCCACCCCAACTTTGAAGAACATATTGCCTCGGTCAATCAGATTTTGGACGAAATCAATAGTTCTGATAAGAAAGCCATAATGGTCTTTAACAAAATTGACCAATATGTGCCTGAAACCATTCCGGAAGATGACTTGGTTACGGAGCGGAACTCATCACATTTCACTTTGGCCGAATGGAAAAAAACCTGGTTCAATAAAATTGGGGACCGCGCTCTTTTTATCTCCGCCTTGAACAAAGAAAATCTGGATGAATTTAGAAAACGGGTATACCAAGAAGTCCGGGATATTCATGTGACCCGATTCCCGTATAATAACTTTTTGTATCCGGAGCATTTGGATGAATACCATTCCTAATTCAGTTCATTGGTCCACTTCTTCGACGAACGACCACTCGTAACCATCTCCACCACAATTTTCTTACGGTTCACAACAAAAATTTAAGCATAAACCACAGAAAAACTACTTTCATATTGTTTTTAAGTGATAGTGTTACCGCAAATCTTCCATACGCTTAACCTACTTTAGACTGTGGTATAAAAAAGCTTTAAAACCCCAAATTCACCCCACATAAAAAAGCCCTCCGAAAAGAGGGCTTTTTCTTTTTATTTTATTGCAGTTAGAAGGAATAGCTCAGACCCAATGTCCAATACGTTTGTAGTTCGTTGTCTATAGAATCAAATGTGGCATCAGGGTTAGGAGTCGGCGCTAAATTCCGAACAAAATTTAAGGTTTCCTGTCTGTTGTTTCTCAGCCCAAAATCAAAACCTACACCGATTACTTTCCATAACGTATAAGCAAAGGAATTGGTCCATGTCCAGTTGCTTAAATCGCCATCTTCATAGCTTTGGAACATGGACAGGTTACTTTTAAAACTGATTGCACCCAACTGTTTGGTGTAATCCGCTACAATCTTTGCCCCTGCGGATGATTCAAAGATGGTATCCTCATCACTAAACACAAAATTGTAGTTCAACGGGTGAATTACAACTACCAAATCTTGAATAGGCGTCCAAGTGGCACCGACACCTACATCTAAATATCCTGGGTTGTTCACATTGCTCAATAGAGTAGTTCGATATTCCACAAGTCCCGAAATAGCGAACTTTTCACTGAGTTTTCGCCCATAAAGGGAAGAGATGTTGAATACATCAGTAGCTTCTCTAAAACCATCATCGTCGGTAGGGTCATCTTTATCGTCCAATTTTACCCAAGCTAAGTTTACATTGGCTGCGTTTCGCCAGAAGAATTTTTCCTGCTGCAGATTGGCAAAAGCATTTACGGTAAACCCAATATTACCGGACGAGTTATTGGGAATCCCTTGTGCAAACCAGTTGTTGAACTCGGAAATACTTCCACCAATGGTGCCAAATGCCCCAATTTTCCATCCGGGAAGTGCATCCAGTTCGGCCTGGAGGGCATTTACCCTGCCCTGGATTGCTGCAATGGAATCCTTTTTGGGTCCCATCTCCGCTTTAATCTCCTCAGCTGTTTTCTGTCCAAAAACGGGGACGAGGGATAAGCATAGCATACAAGTAAATAAAATCTGTTTCATAGTATGGAGTTTAGTGTTAAGACCCCAAAAATAAGAAATGTCCCACTTTGGCACGCCAAATCTTAGAAGTTAAAGGTCTGAGGTTAAATACCAGATGACTGAGGTTAGAAGTTGGAAATCTAATAACTGATTACTGACCTCCAACTTCTGACCACTCAAAACCAACACTCATCAACCCATACCATGCATCCGTCAATTCATAGGGTAGACCTGTGCCTATTCCTGTTTTCTTGCATTCCCAATTAAAAAAATTTGAATTCATGAAAACATTACGATTTTTTACCTTGATGATTCTTACCGTAGGCCTGTTCTTGGGCTCCTGTTCCAACGACGACAATGGGAATACTCCTCCGGTGGCGGACAACTCTGACCCTGAGATCACCAATCAGACCGCAACTGCCACGATCGCAGAGGATGCTGACGGAACAGCTACCATCTTTACCGTGACCGCCACTGATGGCGATTCTGACACCCTAGAATTTTCTATTTCCACCAACAGCGGAGGGCTCTTTGCGATAAATAAGGACAATGGTCAGATTACTTTAGCCGACGGCCAAGCACTGGACTTTGAAACCTCCCCTGAACACACCATTACCGTGACCGTATCCGATGGCAATGGGGGCACCGATACCATTAACATAACAATTACTGTTACCGATGTGGAGATAGCACCTACCATTGGGTTGGCCATCTTTGAAGTACCCGAGGATGCCCTGGAAATAGGCAACATAAACGCTAGCGGAGAAGATGGGAACACCTTGGTGTATGAAATCACCGTAAATGATGCCATAGAAGGCAAGGACCTTTTTGTTATAGACAGTGATACAGGAATTATTGGTTTGGCAGAGGGCCAGAGCCTCGACTTTGAGACCACTGAGCAACACACCATCACCGTGACCGTTACCGATGGCGAACTGGTCACCGAGCAAGACATTACCATAACCGTGCAGAATGTTATCGAAGACCTTTTTGAGGACCCCGCCTCTTTTATCTTTACCATTGATACAGCTTTGGAGCCAGGTATTCCATTTAGAATGCAAGCCTTTGGAGAGACTATATCCCTGCAAGTGGATTGGGGCGATGGTTCTGAGGAAGAAACAGTAGAGGGGCAGGATACTACTACGCCGGCCAGAAACTATGTGGACCAAGGTATATATACTGTGGCCATAAAAGGCGCCATGGACCGTTTGTCCTTTTACATTGACAACGACCTAGATGAAGAGCTTATGTTGCTGTCCGTACAACAATGGGGCACCAACCCATGGAAGAGTATGGAGAATATGTTCCGAAATGCCGAAAACTTTACCGGATTTGGCAACCAAGAAATCCCAGCCCCTAACCTTAGCCAATGTGTCTCTATGGACAGGATGTTTCAAAGAACACTTGTTTTTGAAAATACTATGGGCATGGGCAATTGGGATGTAAGCAGTGTAACTAGTATGGAAGGTATGTTTGACAAAGCAGATCTATTCAATGAAGACATCGGTCAGTGGAATGTAAGCAATGTTACTAATATGAGAAGCATGTTCTTTGGCGCCGATACATTTAACAGGGACCTCAACCAGTGGAATGTAGCAAATGTCACTACTATGAGAGATATGTTCAACTCTGCGGATTTATTCAACGGGAACATTAGTGAATGGAATACAGAAAAGGTCACAACTATGTTTCAAATGTTTTTCGCCGCAGGTTCTTTTGACCAAAACCTTAGCGGTTGGGACATTGGCAGTATGACGACTATGTTCAATATGCTGAGTAATTCAGGGATGAGCCCACAGAATTATGCCAATGCCTTAATCGGTTGGAACAATGCCGAGGACGTTCCGGAGGGTATTATCCTTGGAGCATCCAATATACAATATTGCGATGCTGCAGATGATGCCAGGAACGAACTGATTTTTGGTTTAGGCAAGGGATGGACCATTACTGATGGGGGTGAAATTGTGTGTTTTGGTTTTGTTCCACCCAACCCTTGATTTTCTGAAAAGAGCCATGTGTTTGGGTAAAAAAACTATACTGTAAATTGACAAAACCACCGGAGAGCAAGAAGTTGCTTTCCGGTGGTTTTTCTATTAAAATACTTTGTCATTTTCGACATGAGCCGCAGAGTGGTGATTGAGAAATCCATGTTGAGATTTCTCGCAGCTCCCTCACACACTCGGGACAATGCTCGAAATGACAACAAGAATACTAAGTGGTGGTAGAGAAACTAATGATTACTTTCTTTTCTTGTAAAGTGGCACAGCGGAACAGGCCTCTCCGTACATCACACTTTTTGCTACTTGCTGAATTTTAGAAATGGCCATTAAATAGGCGTTCTGGGGGACGGGTTTATTGGAACAGCCTTTTATAATGATAGGTTTATCCTCAAAATCAGAGAAATCATGATTAGCGAGTTGCTCTTGGTACAAAATAGTTTCCAGAGTTTCTAAATCTCCTTGCACTACTTTTTTGGCAAAGGGAGCCAGTTTGGATGTCACCAACATGAAGGCCCAACCCGGTACAATCGCATCTGAAGAACAGGTCAGCGCTACATATTTGTCTTGGTATGCAGTCCAATCCATTTCTTCCAAGTGGGCGCGGAACTCTTTTTCACGCAAAATTAACCCTTCATAAAGCCACTGGGAGATATCTAATATGACCCTTTCACCAGGAAGATATAGTTCCTCTAAATCAAAAGTAACCAGTTTACTTTGCGCTACGCGATTGATAATTTCCTCAGCCATACAAACTCAATTTAAGTATTAATGGAATATGAGATTCCGAAACAGGTTCGAAATGACGTTATAATAGCCCTAATTCCAATTTCGCTTCCTCGCTCATCAAGTCTTGGGTCCAAGGGGGATCAAATGTAATCTCGACCTCAACATCCTTTAGCACATCTAAAGACTTTACTTTTTCTTCTACCTCAACCGGCAAGGTTTCTGCTACGGGGCAATTGGGCGATGTCAAGGTCATCAAAATCTTGACGTCATTATCTTCGTTTACGAAAACGTCATAAATAAGACCCAGTTCGTAAATGTCCACCGGAATCTCAGGGTCGTAAATAGTCTTTAGGACCTTAACAATTTTTTCGCCCAACTCCTGGGTATCTATGGTGATTTCTTCGCTCATTTGATTTCTAGTTTAATTGGGTCTGATACGCAATAGCATATAACTTCAATTGCTTTACCATGCTCACCAAACCGTTTGCTCTAGTTGGAGACAAATGCTCCTTCAAACCAATTTCATCAATAAAATCGGTATTGGCATCAATAATATCTTGTGGCTTTTGATGGCTAAATGCACGAATCAAAATAGCAATGATTCCTTTGGTAATAATGGCATCACTATCTGCTGTGAAGACCAATTTGTCTTCCTCCAATTCGGCATGCACCCAGACCTTGCTTTGGCATCCTTTTATAATGTTGTCGTCGGTTTTGTAAGCTTCCTCTATTAGCGGAAGTGTTTTTCCAAGTTCAATCATGTACTCATAGCGTTGCATCCAGTCATCAAACATGGAAAATTCGTCTATGATTTCTTCTTGAATCTCTGCTATGCCCATCTAAAAGTTTTGTTCAAAAGTACGACTCGAGTTGGTCCGAATCAATCTTTTAAGAGAAAGATAACGATGCTTAGAGCAACATATTTCTAGCTCGTTCAACACCTTCCACCAACACATCCACTTCCTCTTTGGTATTGTAAAAACTAAAACTGGCCCGTACCGTTCCCGGTATTTGATAAAAATCCATAATCGGTTGCGCACAATGGTGGCCTGTACGTACTGCTATTCCCAACTTGTCCAAAATAGTACCAATATCATACGGATGTATCCCTTTTATATTGAATGAAATGACTGAAGTTTTCTTTTCAGCCGTACCATAAATCCTTAACCCATCAATGGCCAAAAGCTTTTCAGTTGCATATTGCAATAATTCCTCTTCATATTGTGCTATGGCATCCAGACCAATATGGTCGAGATAATCCAAAGCAGCACCAAAGGCGATACCACCAGCGATATTTGGAGTCCCAGCTTCAAATTTATGCGGCAAATCTGCATAGGTTGTTTTCTCAAAAGTCACCTCGGCAATCATCTCACCGCCTCCTTGATAAGGTGGAAGTTTTTTTAGCCATTCTTCCTTTCCATAAAGCATCCCTACTCCAGTCGGGCCACATATCTTGTGCGCCGAAACTGTGTAAAAATCAACATTCAAAGCTTGCATATCTGCCTTGATATGCGGAGCGGCCTGAGCGCCATCTATCAAAACGGCTGCGCCAACATTATGCGAGGCATCAATAATTTCCTTGATTGGGTTAATCGTTCCCAAAGCATTGGAAATATGGTTACAGAAGACCAATTGGGTTTTCTCAGAAAGCAGCTCATGAAATGCTTCCATGACCAATTCCCCGTTTTGATTCATGGGAATAACTTTTAAAACTGCCCCTGTACGTTCCGCCAACATTTGCCAAGGCACAATATTGGAATGATGTTCCATGGCTGAGACTATAATTTCATCTCCTGTTCTTAATAAAGAAGAGAAACCATTTGCTACCAAGTTAATGGCATGTGTGGTGCCAGAAGTAAAAATTACTTCATAGGCTTTGGCAATATTAAAATGCTTTCGGATTTTTTGTCTGGCTTCTTCGTAAGCGTCTGTTGCTTCTTGCGAGAGCGCATGTACCCCACGATGTATGTTGGCATTGTAATTTTGGTAATAATCTACAATGACATCGATGACCTGTTGAGGCGTTTGCGAAGTGGCAGCGTTGTCCAAATAGACCAAAGGCCTTCCATTCACCTCCCTATTTAGAATCGGGAAGTCCTTTCTGATAGTAGTTACATCCAAACTCGTCCGCACCATTCCCATAACTATTAAATTCTCGGATTAAAGGTCGAAACCAAGGCTTACTCCCAATTTGTTTGCAATCAATTTGTTGATACGAGTTTTTAGTTCAGGGATACGCACACTTTCCAATACATTGTTGGCAAAAGCATACATCAACAAAGCTTGGGCTTCCCTTTTTGGAATTCCTCGGGATTGTAAGTAGAAAAGAGCTTCTTCATCCAACTGACCTACCGTACAGCCATGAGAACATTTTACATCATCCGCAAAAATTTCTAATTGAGGCTTAGTGTTCACTGTTGCTTTATCGCTTATCAAAACATTATTGTTCTGCTGAAATGCATTGGTTTTTTGAGCAATTTTATCCACAATTATCTTACCATTGAAAACTCCTGTGGATTGCTCTCCAAAAATGCCTTTGTAATCCTGATGGCTTTCACAATTGGGTTGCGCATGGTGCACTAAAGTATGGTGGTCTACGTGCTGCTTTTCACCCAAAATGGTCACACCCTTTAGGGTAGAATCAATTCGCTCGCCATTTTGATAAAAGTTAAGGTTGTTTCGGGTCAACTTTCCGCCAAATGCGAAGGTATGGACACGAACCACACTGTTATCCTTCTGGGAAATATAGGTGTTGTCAATCAATGATGCCGTATTTACATCATTCTGAACTTTATAATAATCTACAATAGCGTCTTTGGCCGCAAATATTTCGGTGACAGAGTTGGTCAAAACCTCATTTCCTGTCAAACTTTGATGACGCTCAATAACTTGAACTTCTGCATTCTCTTCTGCAATCACCAAATTTCTGGGTTGCAATAGCAACGCTGCCTCATTTCCTGTGGCCAAATGCAAAATTTGAATTGGCTTTTTGGGCATTTTATTTTTAGGAATGTAGATATAAGCACCTTCTTTGCTAAAAGCGGTATTTAAAGTGGTCAATGACTCGTCTTTTGAGGCTACCTTATTAAAATACACATCAATAACCTGACGATATTGTGGTTTTGTAAGTGCGGCACTCATCAGGCAAACATCTACCCCGTCATGTGTGGTTTCCGAAAGATATGAACTGTACACACCATCAATAAATACAATCTTGTAGGTATCAATTTCGTGGACAAAGTATTTCTTGATGTCTTTATATTCAAGTGTACTTTCCTTTTTAGGAAAAATGCTGAAATCCACTTTTTGGATACTATTCAAAGAAGTGTATTTCCATGCTTCCTCCTTCTTGGAAGGAAAGCCTCTGTTTTCAAAGTTCTTTATCGCCTCAGAACGTACTTCATGGACCGGATTATCCAAATCCACATTACTTTCAAAGGCTAAAAAAGAAGAGAGTAATTTATCTTTTAAATCCATCTTTTTCCTATAAAACTGCTTCTTGTTTCAGCCAATCATAACCTTTCTCCTCCAATTCAAGCGCCAATTCCTTGGTACCTGACTTTACAATCTTCCCATCATGCAAAACATGTACGTAGTCTGGAACAATATATTCCAACAGTCTTTGGTAATGCGTAATTACGATGATGGCGTTATCCTTACCACGCAATTTGTTTACCCCATTTGCAACGATGCGAAGCGCATCAATATCCAATCCGGAATCCGTTTCATCCAAAATGGCCAATTTAGGTTCCATCATGGCCATTTGAAAGATTTCGTTACGCTTCTTCTCCCCGCCTGAAAATCCTTCATTCAAAGAGCGAGACAAAAACTTGCGGTCTATTTCCAAAAGTTCAGACTTTTCACGAATGAGTTTTAACATCTCATTGGCTGGCATGTCTTCCAATCCTCTAGCTTTACGAGATTCGTTTATAGCTGTTTTGATAAAGTTTGTAACCGAAACACCAGGTATTTCAACTGGATATTGAAATGACATGAATATACCGTTGTGTGCTCTTTCCTCTGGGGCCAATTCCTCCAAATCCTCTCCATCCAAGGAAATACTTCCTTTTTTTACTTCAAATTCTTCTTTTCCTGCAATTACCGAAGCCAAAGTACTTTTCCCTGAACCGTTTGGGCCCATTATGGCATGCACCTCACCTGGATTCACTTCTAAATTGATTCCTTTAAGGATTTTCTTATCCTCTATGCTTGCGTGTAAATCTTTAATTTCTAACATTGTTCTATGATTGGCAACTCTATTGAGATGCTGATTTTGTATTGTTTTGATTATCCTACTGAACCTTCAAGGCTTATTTCCAATAGTTTTTGAGCCTCTACGGCAAATTCCATAGGTAATTTGTTGAGTACTTCCTTGCTAAAGCCATTTACGATAAGTGCAATGGCCTTTTCTGTGTCGATGCCCCTTTGATTGCAATAGAAAATTTGGTCCTCACCAATTTTACTGGTAGTGGCCTCATGTTCTATTTGGGCAGATTTATTTTTGGTTTCGATGTATGGAAATGTATGCGCACCACAACTATTACCCATCAACAGAGAATCACATTGTGAAAAATTACGCGCATTTTCTGCCCTGCTGTTTACCTGTACCAATCCACGATAACTGTTTTGGGATTGTCCCGCAGAAATACCTTTTGATATGATAGTACTTTTTGTGTTTTTACCCAAGTGAATCATTTTGGTGCCCGTATCTGCCTGTTGGAAGTTGTTGGTAACCGCAATGGAATAAAACTCCCCAATGGAATTGTCTCCCTTCAAAACACATGATGGATATTTCCAGGTTACTGCAGAACCTGTTTCAACTTGGGTCCAAGATATTTTTGCGTTCTTCTCGCAAAGGCCTCGTTTTGTAACGAAATTGAAAACACCTCCTCTTCCATCTTTATCTCCAGGGAACCAATTTTGTACCGTAGAATATTTTATTTCAGCATCATCCAAGGCAATCAACTCTACAACCGCGGCATGCAGCTGATTCTCATCCCTTGATGGGGCTGTACAACCCTCAAGGTAACTCACATAACTACCTTCGTCCGCAATCACAAGCGTTCTTTCAAACTGACCTGTTCCTGCCTGATTGATTCGGAAATAAGTGGATAATTCCATGGGACATCTAACCCCTTTCGGAATATAGCAGAACGATCCATCAGAGAATACTGCTGAATTCAAAGCCGCATAGAAGTTGTCTTTTTGAGGAACAACTGTCCCGATATATTTTTTCACCAACTCTGGATGCTCTTGAATAGCTTCAGAAATGGAACAGAAAATAATTCCTTTTTCCGCCAATGTCTTTTTGAAGGTGGTGGCCACAGAAACGGAATCCATTACAATATCAACGGCAACTCCCGCCAACTTTTTCTGTTCATCCAGGGAAATGCCCAATTTCTTGAAGGTCTCCAAGAGCTCGGAATCTACCTCATCCAAGCTGTTGTACTTTGGCTTCTTATTGGGAGCTGAATAATAAGAAATGTCCTGAAAGTTGGGTTTCTCATAATGAACATTGGCCCATTCAGGTTCTTTCATTTCCTTCCAAACGCGGAATGCTTCCAAACGCCATTCAGTCATCCATTCTGGTTCTTCCTTTTTTTTGGAAATCCCGATGACGATGTCTTCGTTCAATCCTTTTGGAAAGGTATCAGATTCTATATCGGTGTAGAAACCATATTCATATTCTTTGGTTTCTAGTTCTTTTTTTAACTCTTCTTCTGTGTAAGCCATGCTTTGTTTGTTTGTCGATTAATTTAAATCAATCAACACTTTTATAGTGAAAAACTCTCGCCACATCCACAAGTGCGCTGCGCATTGGGATTATTAAACACAAAGCCTTTACCGTTAAGACCTCCCGAATATTCCAAAGTAGTACCCACCAAGTACAAAAAACTCTTTTTGTCTACAATGATGCGCACTTGGTTGTCTTCAAAAACTTTATCGGTATCTTCGGCTGCTTTGTCAAATGTCAATTCATAGGATAACCCACTACAACCTCCGCTCTTAACCCCAACACGAACATAATCTGTGTTAGAATCGAAACCTTCTTCGGTCATAAGTGTTACAACTTTTTTCTTTGCTGTTTCCGAAACTTTAATCATAATCGCTTGGATTCATTCTAAATAGCTTACAAATATACTGTATAAGTAGGGTTCTACAAGGTTTCCTAACATTATAATAACGAATCTTCCAATAAGGTTTCTCTATTTTCTACGACTACAGCTTTGTTTTACGTTGAATATTTAATCTTTAAACAAACCGAAACGGTTCAAATTTCTATATCATGAGACACTTTGTTCTCCTAATTTCACTTTTAATCTTATCCTATATGAACGGTCAAGAAACAAACAAAGGGCTTGTACAAGTCATCAGTAAACATGATTTTGAATCTACTTACGAAATCATTAAAAAAACTTTGGATGCCAATCCTAAAATTGGGATTCTTGCCGAGCTAGACCATACTGGCAACGCTAAAAGAGTTGGTCTGGAATTGCCAAATACCAAGTTGATTTTGTTTGGCAATCCTAATTTGGGCACCCCTCTAATGCAATCGTCCAGAAACATTGCCATTGATTTACCCCAAAAGATTTTGATATGGGAAGGTGACGGAAAAGTATTTCTAACTTATAATGACCCCAAATATCTTTTGAAACGACATGGCATAACCGACAAAGACCCAATAGCTGAAAAAATTGCTAGCGCTTTGGCAACTATTAGCGGAAAGGCTTCTGAGTGAGCCACTATTTTATTCTTAGAATAACGAGGTCTGTGGAACCCTGGTGTTCCTTATTAGGTGAAAGTGCTGTTGAAGATTCGCCTACCAATACTAGGTTTCCCTCAGCATCTTCAAGGGCATCAAAACCAAAATCCAAATCAGCTCCGCCAAAGGATTTTTCAAAAAGAACATTTCCTTCAGCATCAGTTTTGATTATCCACAGGTCGTTTTCTCCATTATTCTGCGTGGCGTTTCCATCCAAGCTTTTGGAATTTCCTGCTATCACAAAACCTCCATCTGCAGTAGTTCCCAGCCCACGGGCAGCGTCAAAGGCTGTTCCCCCAAAAGTCTTTTCCCAGAGCAAATCTCCACTGTCTGAGACTTTTATCAACCAAACATCAGATTCCCCATTGTTTTTGGAAATATCAGTGTCCACACTGAATGTGTTTCCAACAACGGCATAGGCATTATCTTGGGTTTTGACAACAGCGTAGGCTTTATCGATTCCTGTTCCACCAAAAGATTTTTCCCAAAGCATTTCTCCTTTAGCACTTACTTTCACCACCCAAAAATCGTAGCTTCCTTTAGAATTGGAAATGTCAAAGTCATCACTTTCCGAAGCACCTACCATGACGAGACCGCCGTCATTGGCTTCTACTACTCCAAAAGAACGGTCATTGTTTGTTCCACCAAAGTATCGCCTCCAAATCAAGTCCCCATTGGCATCCAGTCGAGTCCCCCAAAACTCTCCAACTCCATGTCTAGTCAGATATGGGCTTTTTCCCGTATTGCCTTCTCCCTCGGAAGAGGTTACATCCAAAAAACCGGAAAAGAAAAAACCACCATCAGAGGTCTGTACCACATCATAGGAATGATCATGGCCGGAAAAACCAAAACTCTTTTCCCAAAGAATAGTACCGGAAGCATCCAATCGTAAAATCCAGTTATCATGGAAGCCTTCATTGTTGCTGCCATCACCATCATCACTCATGGCGTAGCCTACAATGGCATAACCCCCGTCGTTTGTCTGGATAACGGATTGCCCTCTATCATCCTTACTTCCACCATATGTTTTGTTCCATTGCAGATTCCCATCAACATCAAATTTGAGCAACCAATAATCATTTACATTAAGTGATTTTCCCGCGAGGTCTCCATCTGTACTATTGGTAAACCCCAGCACAGCATATCCACCATCCGAAGTTTGAATTATGGATTGGGCCGTATCCTCTCCTGAACCTCCAAAACTTTGCACCCAATCCAATTCTCCCAAAAAATCAAAAGACATAGAAGCTGTTTCATTGTCATCAGAGTTATTGCAAGAACAAAATCCAATAATTATAACAAGCAAAACAATTTTTTTCATCTTCTTTTAGTTTGAGCTTTGAAGAACGAACAAGCCAGAATTTACGTCACTTACGATAATTTTTCCACTTTGGAAGTATGGATAGACGCTCCATACTCCGTTGAACTGTGCTACATTGCTTTGGGGAAAAGTATCGAAAAAAGCTTCTTCAGTAATTATTTCGTTTTCTATTTGTGATATATCCAAAACCCGAATCCCCGCTGTATAGTTGGCTAAGAAAAACTGGTCGCCGAGAACATATCCGTTATGATCTATGGCTCCGGTGGGGCCCAAGTACGTCATATGCAATTGGGGGTTGTCCAAATCTGCAAAATCAAAAACCAAGGTGCGGGAATTGAATCCAAAGTCGGTCTCATCCAGCTCATCTCCCAAAATATAAAATCGATGGTCTTCTGTAAACCACCCTTGATGGGTATACCCAATATTGGAGTAGGTAAGTGTTTCTATTCGTGTTGGATTGGATTTATCAGTAATATCAACAATGACTATTTGATCCTCGTTTGCTCCTATAAAAATCTCTCTTCCCGTGTAATCAGAATCCGGTCCGCTATACGTTATAACCTGTGCATCATGCGTATATCCATCCGCAGCATATCCTCCTACTCCTGTTGGGGTCAATGGATTCTGGATATCCACAAAATGAACGCCACCATTGAATGCATCATTTCGTGCGGTTCCTACGGGATATGCAAAACCCATTTCTTCATTGATGACCACATTATGGCAATTTCCTATACTTGTGTATCTGGCATCTGCTTCAAAAACTACGGGTGGATTGGATACATTTCTCAGCCGTTTTAAATCAAAAACTTGCATCCCATGCCCCGCAGATTCGGCAACAACATACACAAAGTCTTCATAGACCTTTAGGTCTCGCCAAATGCTTTCCGTTGTTGCGGTTAGCATTTTTCCCAGATATACAGGGTTTTCAATATCGGTTACGTCAATGAACGCAGTGCCATTGTCCAGTCCTAGTAAGGCATATTCCCTATCTGTTGTAGTGTCCGTCCAGCCCCAAATATCGTTGGCGCGTCCAGCCCCAAAAGCAGCTAAATCCATTTGAAGCAATAAATCATATCCATTACAAGGATATATGTCGGCATTCCCCCCTTGGCAAGGGGTAAGCCCAAGGCTCACAGCACCATCACCTATATCCTGTTCATTATCTCCTGTGGTTGGAGGTACAGGGTTTTGATTTGTGGGGGGATTATCTGAAGCAGAGTCATCTGAAGAGCATGCATACACCACAAAAAAAAGGCATAGCAAATGAGCTAAGCATTTGAATCGTTTCATTATTGGTTCGAGTTTACTTAAAGATACAACTTATTACATTCCTGATTACTTTTGCCAAATGCTTGAAGATAAAAATACCCAAAGGACGTCGTTAGAGTCATTAGGTGAGTTTGCCTTGATCAAACATCTGACCCAACATTTTGAACTGACCCATGACTCTTCCATAAAAGGTATTGGTGATGACGCAGCTGTCTTGGATTTCAAGGGAATGAAAACCATTGTTTCCACAGATCTTTTGGTGGAGGGTGTGCATTTTGATCTAAGTTATGTGCCTCTCAGGCACTTGGGATACAAGTCGGTAATGGTGAACCTTTCCGACATCTATGCCATGAATGCAAAGGCAACTCAAATTACAATTTCTGTTGCCGTATCCAATCGATTTGGCCTTGAAGCTTTAGAAGAATTCTATGCAGGTGTAGCGATGGCCTGCAAATTGTATCAAGTAGACTTGGTTGGAGGCGATACCACCTCATCCACCAAAGGAATGTTGATCAGCGTTACAGCGATTGGAATTGCCGAGGAGAATAATATTGTGTATCGCAAGGGTGCCAAACCCAATGATCTTCTTGTGGTAAGTGGTGATTTGGGAGGTCCATATCTTGGGCTTCAAGTGTTGGAGCGTGAAAAAGAAGTATTTAAGGTAAATCCTGCCAATCAACCGGACCTTGAACCATATCAATACATCGTTGAACGTCAATTAAAACCCGAAGCCCGTAAAGATATTGTAGAGCTTTTGGAAAAGCTGGAAGTAAAACCCACTGCCATGATTGATATCAGTGATGGCCTTTCTTCAGAAATATTGCACCTATGCGAACAAAACGAGGTAGGTTGTAATCTCTTTGAGGATAAAATTCCACTGGATCCAACGGTCATTTCCGCAGCTGAAGAATTTAAAATGGATTCCACCATGATTGCATTGAGCGGTGGAGAAGAATACGAATTGCTTTTCACCATTGACCAGAAGGACTTTGACAAAATAAAAGGCAATCCAAATTTAACGGTGGTAGGCCATATGACGGAAAAACAGGAAGGGGCGCATTTGGTCACTCGTGCCAATACCAAAATTCCGATTCAGGCGCAAGGTTGGAATTCTTTTTCGGAACAGTCAGAGTAAAAAAATCCCGAAAACCAAGGGCATTTTCAAAATCAACAGTCTTGGGGCACGCAACTGCAAGCTATGACGCCTTCTTAATCTCCGGGAATAAATCCGAATAATGTTCTAGAAAGAGTAAACAGGATTAAGCGACGCTCTGCACCGTTCTGTTCTTTCTTTTTTGGTACATGTCTTCCAGAGTATTGTTGATTTCCTGCATTTGAGGGGTTAATACCGAAAGTCTTCCGCTTACATCAGTAGTTACTTGTTTATTGCAATGAAGACACTTGTACTCTTTAATGTGTTGTGTTACTTCTTTGGAAACGACATAATGGTGTCCAAAAAGGTTACAAAAGAAAGAAGAGAATTTATTGCCATGTTGGGTAGTTGTTTTTTTCATAAGTCGGATTTAGGGGGCAGGCTTCGCGATTTGGGATCGCTAGTTGCTAGTTATGGATTTGGTTTTAATGCGTTTTTCGTTTTTGTTGGGTTTATAATAGTGCAACGATTGTTAATAACTTTTTATTTTGCGAATTAATTTCAAAACTGGTTTTTTCGATGAAATGCACAGTAGTCGGTCAACAGTAAAAATTTCAGGTTCAATTACCTGTTTTGAAATTACTATTTTGAATTACTTTCACGAAAAATTATCAACATTCGATGAATAAAAAAACCATTGCGGTTGTCGCTTTTGCCCTTTTCTCTCTTTTTTTTGGTGCGGGCAATTTGATTTTACCTCCCCAACTCGGTTTTAAAGCAGGCGAACTTTGGTGGCTGGTTGCTTTGGGTTTCTGTCTTTCTGCTGTTTTAATTCCTATTTTGGGTATTGTGGCCCATTCCAGATTGCAGGGAACCATGTTTGATTTTGCCGAAAAGGTATCCCCAACCTTTAGCCTGTTGTACTGTTATATTGTTTACGCCATTTCCATTGCCCTGCCTTCGCCCAGGACTGCTTCGGTAACTCATGAAATGGCCATTCAGCCCATTTCAGAAAGCTCATCCTTGATTACCAGCATAGTTTATTTTGCCTTGGTACTTGTATTTGTAATCAATCGTTCTAAAATTCTGGATATTATTGGAAAGTTTCTGACCCCAGCCATTTTGCTGGTCTTGATTTTGGTATTGGGAATTGCAACGGTTACCCTTACTATATCTTTCGGCCCTTCCACTTTTGAAAGTCCATTTTCGTATGCCATCTTGGAAGGTTACCAAACCTTTGATGCTATAGGAGCCGTAGTGGTAGGTGGAGTCATCATCATCTCCATCAACCTAAAGCATAAGGAAGCAGATTATGAAGCCAAGAAAAAGTTAATCGCCAAAGCTGGAATTCTAGCTGGACTAGGACTCTTTCTAATTTATGCTGGATTAATGTTTACCGGAGCCTTATTTCAAGATACCTTTGATGCGGATATTTCACGAACCGCATTATTGCGTGGTATCAGTTTAGCTACTTTGGGCAATGTGGCGCATGGATTTTTGACCGTCTTGGTGAGCCTAGCATGTTTTACCACGGCCGTTGGTATTATTACTGGAACAGCAGATTTTATTAGAGGCCGTTTTGATGATTCCCAGACCGCATATACAACAACCGCAGTTCTGGGATGTGTGCTTGGAATTTTGATGGGACAATTCAATGTGGGGTACATTATTGCAGTGGCATTGCCAGCACTCATGTTCATCTATCCCATTACCATTGTTTTGATAGTATTGAATGTCTTGTCTGAAAAATATGCCACACCCAAAGTGTTTCGCTGGGTGGTGGTGACCACCATTCTTTTTAGCATCCCTGATTTTTTAGGAATCATCGGTTATGGAGAAACCATAACTCCTTTTACTTCTTGGATTCCTTTAAGGGAATTTCATATGGGGTGGGTGTTACCTGCCTTGGTAGTTTTTATTGGAGTTAATTTGACCCAGAAAAGGTAAATTGGGATTTGGGCAGTGATTACAGGTTTGTATAAGAATAATATGGGTTTTTGCTATCAAACATTGTAGTTCTGCTGTGACTTTGTTTTATGCCAAAACATTCATTTTATTACCTAAACCGTTTTCCTTAGAAGACTTATGAGAAGCCCTCTTATTCTTTTTTAAACTTGATTTCTTCTCCTCGTTGAAATAGCAGCATAGTTTTTTCAATTGGATTAAACTCAAATTTTGCCCCTACCTTATCAAACTTAAACTTGTCTTTGTCCATAGCTTCAAGTGGAAATGCTGGTTGTCCTGTACCTTGCGCAATTAAAGTGTTCCCGTTTTTAGTTATTGTTATTTTTAAAGGGATTTGGCTAGAAGAATAAACGCCCAAATATTTATCCAAGTCTTCCGATGTCAGTTCGAAACTTGTAAATGTTGGTATTTCATATGGTTTGTTATGGGCAGCACTTAAAACAGCAATAGAAATATCATTTGTATTTATGGCTGTTCCATTTGAAGTTAAGGCATATGAAATTTTTTCATCAGCAAAATGTGAATATATCGAGCTAAAGCCATCAATTCCACCAGTATGTCCGTAGCCAATGCTTTCGTAAAAGGGTATTTGAAACAAACCTAATCCGTAACCATCTTTTAAGGTTTTCATGGTTTCAAGACTTTCGTAAGTCAAAAGTTTTCCGCTAAATAAAGCATCAGCAAATTTTGTCAGGTCGCTTGGTGTAGAAGTAATGGCACCTGCTCCTAAAGGTACTGTAGAGTCTGTTTCGGGCTCTTCTTTCCAGAAACCCACAAATTTGTATGATTTGCACTCGTCATCACTTGTGTTGATTTTGCCAAAAACATAGGTACTTGTCAAACCTATGGGTTTAACAATGTGTGTCTGTAATAATTCAGAATAGGATTTTGAAAACGACTTTTCAAGAATATAGGTCAATAGTACAAAGTTGGAATTACTGTATTCTGCCATACTATCTGGTTCGAAATCGCTACCTCCATTCGAGATAATATCAACCATTTCTTTTTCAGTTTTCGGTTGGGTATTCCAGGTTAAATATTTAGGGTCATTGGTGAAATTGTGAATTCCACTTCTATGGTTTAATAAAGCTTTTACAGTTATTTTATTCGAGTTTTTAATTGTTGGAAACCATTTGTCTATGGTTTGATTTAAATCCAATATTTCTTCATCAATTGCTTTTAAAACCATAACAGCAGTGAAAGTTTTAGAAATTGAACCTATTCGATATTTAGTTTTTTTACTTGCTTTTAGCTTTTTGTCTATATCAGCAAAGCCGATTGTCTTTGTATAAATGATTTTTCCATTTTTTGAAATGGCAACGCTCCCCATAAACTTGTTGTTTTCATCAAGTGTGTTGAAGTATTCGTCCAATTTTACTTTGTCAAAGTTTGTTTGAGTAAATCCGATTTGATGTATTACCAAAATCAGAAAGATTGTTAGCCCCGTTTTAATCATCTCAAGAATTTTCAAATGGTATGGGTACTACCTGCCTTGGTAGTTTTTATTGGAGTTAATTTGACCCAAAAAAAAGAGTGATTAGAATTAAGGTTGCGCATATCGGTCATGTGTGTCATTGGTTGTTTATTTTTCATTTTCATCATTTTTATGAAGCCCAATTCTGTCAGTGTAAACCACAAAAATTATAGAAAGTCCAATAAAGATTCCAAAATAATTCGTCCATGAATCCATGCTTGTAGCAAAACCATAGATTCCTGCAATCATTGCTAAAATTCCAATTCCTATTAATAGATTTCTAGTTTTTTTGTCCATTCTCTAGAATTTAGTCTTTTCTTTACCAATGTTTATTCTGTCTTGTATTACGTAAAAAGGATTGCATTAAATGCAATAAAAACAATGGCCATCCAAAATCCATATCGTTGAGATAACCAGCTAGCTCCTCCAAAACTATGGGCGATTAAAACAAACAATAGAAAAATCCTCGAGTATTTTTCAGGTATGTAATACCCTAAAATTGCTATTATGATCAACCAAAGTCCACATATAATAAATATTCCTGAAACGTGTTGTTTCATAGTAAAGTTTCCAATTGTATTTGCTTCATTTGCTATGTCCAAATTTCCATCCCAATATTCTTTTGGTTGGTGAACAATTGTTATTGCTGAATCAAACAAACTAGCCCATAAAGCTGGAATCAATGCAAGTAGTTTACCTTGTTTAGTCATTTAATCCTTGACTTAGTTTTAATTTGATCACAATGAATGACAACGATTAGGATATACTTCGTTTGAATGAAGTATATCGTCTGATACTGAAACAAGTTCAACATGAGTAAGTGAAGTTCGGGAATTATATATAAGAAATCAAACCTGACCCAAACGTGTTTTTAGCCAACTAGCTCGTTCTTGGCTTACCACAATAGTTTCGTGATGTTCGGGATTTAGCTCTACAATCAGTTGGCCGCCTTGGCCCGGTTTTATCTTTTTGATGGAATCAATATTAACCAAAAGTTGCCTGTTTAGCCGCACAAATATATTGGGGTCAAGCGTAGTCTGTAGTCGATTCAGTGAGGTGTTAACGGAGAATTGGGAACCGTCATGAATTTTGGCAAATACAATTTCACTTCTAAAGAAGTACGCAATCTCATTGGCATGAAAAGGTAGCATCTCGTTCCCTGACTTTAATAAAAAGCGGTCTTTGTTACTTTGGGAAACAGTATTTGGAAAGTATTTGCTCAACTCAAACCTTTTGGCCACCCATTCCTTAAAATAGTGGTCCTTAGTCCGAAAAAATTTTACTAGCGCTTCATTCACATCCTTGTGGGTCAAAGGCTTGAGCAAGTAATCGATTCCCGTGGTCTTAAATGCTCTAATGGCATATTCATCATAAGCTGTAGTGAAAATAATAGGGGCTTCAAGACTTGTTTTTTCAATAATCTCAAAGGAATTGCCATCGGACAGATGGATATCCATGAAAACCAAATCTGGATGTGTATTCTTCTCAAGCCACTCGACAACCGCTTCCACACTGGGCAAAGCTGCCACCACATCAATTTCAAAACCAGATTGCCCCAAGAGATTCTCTAGATGTTTTTGTGCTTTGGGTTCGTCTTCTACAATTATGACTCTAGTCTTCATGTTCCGCAGTAATTAAAGGAATTTTTACCTTAAAAGAATCAACATCTTCTTCTATCAAAACATTGGAGTCCGTTAAAAGATCATAACGTGCAATTATGTTGCGCAATCCATTCTTCGTACTATGAACTTCCTTCTTTGGATTCCCATTGTTGGAAATTATGAGGTTGTCCGAGGTCGATATGAGCTTCAGAACAATGTGGTTTTCATTATCAATTCTGTTATGCTTCATTACATTTTCCACCAACTCGTGCAACACCAAAGGAGGAAGATACCTTTCCTTTAAATGATTTTTCTTGATTTCATTTCTCAGTTCTAGAGCTTCACCAAAACGTTCCTTGAGCACTTCCAAATATTGTAGCATTACCTCATACTCCTCCTTCGCTTCAATCAGGTTTTCATCTGCATGATTCAGAATATGGCGATAGATATTCGACACATTTTTGAGGAACTTTTTTGCCATGCCTGGGTTCTCATCTACCAAATAATAGATAGTATTGAAGTTGTTGAACAGAAAGTGGGGGTCCATTTGGTTACGAAGCATACTGAGGTTCGCATGCATCATTTCTGTTTTATAGTTCTCCGTTTTAATAATAGCGCTGTAATAGGAGTCTTTCCATGTAACTAGCCAAAGGATTAGCCCAAAAATCAAGGATAGCAACAACCCTATCAAAACTGCTGAAACCATATGTGCCAACAAAGGGGGTTCGCTGCCAAGAAGATAATGATCAAACCACTTAAAAAAATAAAATAGTACACAATAGACCAAAGTTCCTGTCAAAATGGGCAAAACAAAAGAAAGGACATCCTTTACAAAAGGAATACTTTTAAAATTCCATTTTAATACACTTCTTTGGGTAACCCTTATGCTTTCTAGACAAACAAAAGCCATAAAAACCAAAAGGGTGTTCATTAAAAAGTTGAACCCGGGAGGTTCCTTAAACTGAGAAAAGACCCATATCATAAAAAACAAAATGGACGAGACTACCAAGGCAATGGATAACCTCATATACCATTTTAATTTTTGCGCTTTCATCTTTAGTGTATTTTCTTCAGATTTCGATTAAATGTAGCCAATCATAACAATCCGAAGTTCATTTTTTTCTGAAAAAAGCGCCGTCCTATATGGTTTCACAAGTACAAAATTGGTGTTGACAAGGGCTTAATCGGGTTTCATGCTTCTAATTTTCCACTTCGCAAAATTCTATTGCAACAACACACTTATAGGTTTCTAAATTTGAAGACAAACCGTGAATTATGATACTTCGTTTTTTGTCTTTTTTCTTCTTTGTAAATCTTATTATGGGCCAAACCGATGTTCTTTTAAAAGAACACACATTTGAGGTCGAAGCCTTAGCGGATAAAGAATTTGTTGCGTTTATAGATTCAGTAAGCCCCAACAATCAGTTTATAATGATTGGGGAGCAACACGGTATAAAAGAGGCAGGTACGGTCACCAACGCAATTTTTGACCTCGTCCATAAAGATGGTTTTAATACGCTTTGTATTGAAACCGATGCTTTGGCCGCACGTAAAATAAAAGAAATGGCTTCTTCAAAAGAGCCTTTGACATTGGCCAAAAACTTACACCAAAAATTTCCTTTTGCCATTCCGTTCTATAACAATGTATCTGACTATGACCTTTTTTTAAATGTTATATCAAAAGGAGGAGATATTTGGGGAATAGATCAAACTTTTATGGCCCAATTTCGATTGAACTTTGAGCACCTCTCCAACAATACGGCCAACCCTTCATTGAAAAAAATGACAAACGAACTGAAAGAAAAGGCAAAAAAGGCCTATGAGAGTTCCGTAAAGAACAAGTCTTTTAAGAATATGTTCATTTCTCAATACACCAAAGGGCTTCACGATAGTTTGTTGGCCACAAAACCCAACCCTGAAGAAACTGAAATTCTAACCCAATTCGAAAAGACCAAAGAGATTTATGGGTATTATTATTCAAAGGACTACTATAAGAACAACAATGTTCGTGGGGAATTGATGAAGTCCAATTTTAATGTCTATTATAAGAAAGCCCTTGAAACCAACCCGACGCCAAAGGTGATTTTTAAGCTGGGAGCTACCCACGCAACACGGGGGTTGAGCATGATGCAGATTTACGATGTCTCCAACTATGTCTCGGAACTTGCGGCTTTCAATGACATGCGTTCATTGCATTTTATGGTGGCAGGACTCAATGGAACGGTACTGGAAGGAAATCCATTTGCTGAAAATCCCATACGTGATTTTGACAATACAAAGCAACTGCCTGAAGAACTACAAGAGGTTGTGACAGACTTTGACAAAAAATATGTTGTCATACACTTGGAGCCCTTGCGTGAAAAGGCCTATGGCAAAAAGTTCTCTGAAAATCTCAAAAAATTCATTTTCAATTTTGATGCTTTAGTACTTGTCAATAATGCGGAAGCACTTATCCCTTTTGACTAAAGTGAAGTCAATATCAGCTGTTTTTCTTCCTACGATAGTGATAAATCGCAAAGGCAATCCCTACTAAGACGAGAAAGGGCAAAAAAGCTCCTATGACCACCCCTATTTCATAAGATTTGTCCGGTGCTTCTTGCATCTTTTTTTCAATATCTGGTTGTTGAAGTAGGAATACTAGTCCTTTCATTTTAAGTGTTATTCTAACTTGGACATTTCTTGAATATAAAAATCCTTAGTTTGGGAGTCTTCAATACAATCGGATTCAAGATAATTGGCAATGGCTTTACGATAGTTTTCTTTAAAGGAAGCATTGTCAATATCAAACCCACGCTTATTCCTCGAGTTTTTCAACTCCCGGAGCATTTTTTCACATTTGCTTTGTTTTGAATAACGGCTGTTGTCATCCGTAACAATTACAAATGCTTCCGGATTTTTATCAAGATACCTAACATTGAAAGTCTCACCATTTAAAGGATAGTTAAAACTTCCATCTGGTTTTGGATATAGGTTAAAATCGTTGCTCTCAAAGCTCGTTTCGACCATCTCTCCATTTTCTGCTTTAATAAGCATCTCATATCTGATTATGGGTTGTTCATTATATAAGTTCCCCGTGTTTTCCCTATCAACCATCATCCCTTCTCCCATTTTTCCATATGTATAAATCTGTTTGTTTACATAATCTGTCCCAAAAAAGAAAATAAGAACGATGGCCCAAATAAAAGGCGTAATTATAAGGGTCATTACTGTTTCCTTTGGTTTGGATTTAACCACAAATGAAATTGCGAACCGCATTAAGAAAAGAGTCAATATGGATAGTATTAGAAAAAGGAAGCGGTTTTGGACTGCAAAATGAAGAAAGCTGATAAATGTTTCCATAGTTGGTATTGGATGAGATTCGGTTCTAAGAACTTCAAACTTCCCAACACCATAGTGTTAAAATTGGTAGACGGTCCAGTTCAATATACAAATCGATACTTTTAATCCACGAAATTCTAGGATGCCATCAAATCTTCAATCTCTTCTGCCTCAATTGGAATATTGCCCATAAGGTTAATAGGGGCGCCATTTTTTTGAATCACCACATCATCTTCCAATCGAATACCCATGCCTTCAGCCGGAATATAAATTCCTGGTTCTACGGTGAAGACCATGTTGGGTTTCATAGCGGTTTTAAGTTCGCCATAGTCGTGAGTGTTCAAACCAATATGGTGACTGGTCCCGTGCATGAAGTATTTTTTATATGCAGGCCAATTTTTATCCTCATTCTGTACATCTGCTTTATCCAAAAGACCAAGCCCAAGCAATTCTGAGGTCATTATTTTGCCCACTTCTTTGTGATATTCCGCCCAAATCACCCCTGGCACCAACATTTTTGTTGCCTCATTTTTTACTCTGAGCACTGCATTGTAAACTTCCTTTTGTCGAGCTGTAAATTTTCCATTTGCGGGAATGGTACGGGTCATATCACTGGAGTAATTGGCGTATTCTGCTCCCACATCCATCAAAATCAAATCGCCATCCTTCACTTGTTGATTATTTTCTATGTAGTGAAGCACATTCGCATTGTTTCCTGCCGCAATTATAGGAGTATATGCAAATCCTTTGGAGCGATTTCGAATAAACTCATGCAAGTACTCGGCTTCCATTTCGTATTCCCAAACCCCTGGCTTTGTAAATTCCAAGATTCTTCGAAACCCTTTTTCAGTAATATCGCAGGCCATCTGCATCAATTCGATTTCCTCAGGCTCCTTCACTCCCCGAATCTGTTGTAAAATTGGATTGCTTTTGGCCCAAGAATGTGCAGGAAAATCTTTTTTACATTTTGCGATGAAACGATCCTCCCTGGTTTGG
This sequence comes from Flagellimonas ulvae, assembly GCF_049333175.1. Taxonomy (NCBI): domain Bacteria; kingdom Pseudomonadati; phylum Bacteroidota; class Flavobacteriia; order Flavobacteriales; family Flavobacteriaceae; genus Flagellimonas; species Flagellimonas ulvae. The sequence continues at coordinate 2,823,079 of NZ_CP186325.1, read as the reverse complement.
GTCTCCACCGCTTGGCGATAGTGTTCATTGGTATTGAAATAGACGGTATCTGCCTCGGTCATTAAATCAAAAAAGATTTTATCAAAATCCGACAACCAATAAATGGTCTCAATCCCGGAAACTTTAGTGGCTTGTTCTTTGGTCAACTTAGCCCCTTCCCAGACGGCAATATGCTCGTTGGTCTCACGAACAAATAAAACCTCACGATGTTTTTTATCCATCGCATTAGGAAAAAGGAGGAGTATCGTTTCTTCTTGATCGGCCCCACTTAAATAAAAAATATCGCGGTGCTGTTCAAAGGGCATGGTGCTATCGGCGCTTACCGGATAAATATCATTTGAGTTGAAAACCGCAATACTCTTTGGCCGCATCTGGGACATGAACTTTTTGCGATTCTTTATAAAAAGTTGATTATCAATTGGGAGATATTTCATCTGAACAAAACGATTTTATCAAATGTAGCCAATTGCGTTACCGAAGACAAATTCATACCTTCAACCACCTAAAATAAAACAGCACCTAATGAGACCTTTATTACTTCCGTTACTCCTTTTCATCTTTCAGCTTTCCATAGGCCAAAAACCAGCAACGCCTGCTAATGTGGTTATTGATGCACTGAAAGAAAAAACCAAAATGGCTCAGACTTCCTTGGTAAAGAATATCCCCTTAAAAAACATAGGCCCTTCTGTAATGAGCGGAAGAGTGGTAGACCTTGAAGTAAATCCAAATGACCCTACAGAGTTTTATGTGGCCTATGCCTCTGGTGGTCTGTGGCATACAAAGAACAATGGAATTTCCTTTACTCCAATTATGGATGCTTCGGAAACGCAAAACATTGGCGACATAGCAGTGGATTGGACCAACGGGACTCTTTGGGTAGGTACAGGTGAAAACAACTCTTCTCGCTCCTCCTATGCAGGTATAGGTATCTTGAAATCTTTGGATAGTGGAAAGACTTGGCAAAATATGGGGCTTTTAGATTCTCATCATATTGGTAGAATCCTTATTAATCCAAACAACTCTGATGAGGTTGTAGTAGGAGTAACGGGGCACCTATATTCTCCTAACCAGGAACGAGGTGTTTACAAAACCACAGATGGGGGACAAACGTGGCAAAAGACACTGTTCGTGGATGACGTCACGGGAATCATAGACTTGGCTCATTCACCCAATAATTTCAATATTCAATTTGCTGCCGCTTGGCAAAAAGACAGAAAAGCATGGAATTTCTCAGGCAATGGTTCTGCTTCGGGCATCTATAAAAGTACGGATGGCGGAAGCACTTGGAGTTTAGTTTCAAATGCTGAAAGCGGTTTCCCAACAGGGGACGGCGTCGGTAGAATTGGCTTGGCGGTTCTTGATGATAATACCGTTTACGCCATTCACGATAGTCAATTCAGAAGAACAAAAAAAGACACCGAGAAAAAAGACGGTTTGACCAAGGAAGATTTCAAGTCGATGAGCAAAGATGCGTTTCTGGCACTAGAGGATAAAAAGCTTAATGATTTTCTCAAAACCAATGGTTTTCAAGAAAAATATCGCGCTGAAAATGTGAAGCAAATGGTACGTAGCGAGGCAGTGCAACCTGTTGATCTGGCCAAGTACTTGGAAAATGCCAACTCCCTACTTTTTGATACCCCTGTGATAGGGGCCGAAGTTTATCGAAGTGACGATGCCGGTGCGACATGGAACAAAATGAATGAGAATTATATCGATGACCTTTTCTATAGCTATGGCTATTACTTTGCGCAAATACGAGTAGACCCAAGTAATAAGGACAGAATTTATCTGGCTGGTGTCCCGCTCATAAAATCTGAGGATGCCGGAAAAAACTACACTTCCATAAGTAAGGAAAACGTGCATGCCGATCACCATGCACTGTGGATCAACCCCAATAGACCGGGTCATTTGATAAATGGAAATGATGGTGGGGTCAACATCACCTATGATGACGGTGAAAGTTGGATGAAGAACAACTCACCCAAGGTAGGGCAGTTCTATGCGATTAACGTGGACCATGAAACCCCATATAATGTGTATGGAGGGCTTCAAGACAATGGGGTTTGGAAAGGAGCTCATAACAATACGGAAGACAGCCGCTGGCAGCAGACCGGGAAAAACCCTTGGCAGATGATCATGGGAGGTGATGGCATGCAGGTACAGATTGATAACAGAAACTCCAACATCGTCTACACCGGTTTCCAGTTTGGGAACTATTACAGATTAAATCTTGAGGATGGTTCTAGAAAACACATTCAGCCTAAACATGAATTGGGAGAATCTCCCTATCGATTTAATTGGCAAACTCCCATTTTACTTTCAAAACATAATCAGGATATTTTTTATTTGGGAGGAAATAAATTGCACCGTTCCTTGAATCAGGGAGAAGACTGGGAAACCATTTCTGGAGATTTGACCCAAGGGGGTAAAAAAGGAAATGTAGCATACGGTACACTAACAACCATTTCGGAATCACCTTTTGCTTTTGGATTGCTATACGTAGGAAGTGATGATGGACTCATCCATGTTTCCAAAAGTGGGGGCGGCAGTTGGGAGAATGTATCCAATCCACTTCCCAAAGATTTATGGGTTAGTGAAGTAGCTGCTTCTATGCATAAAAAAGAAAGGGTATATGCTGCGCTCAATGGGTATCGTTGGGACGATTTTACTCCTTATATATATGTAAGTGAAGATTATGGAAAATCCTGGAATAACATTTCAGCAAATATTCCTAGTTCACCCGTGAACGCTTTGGTAGAAGATCCAAAAAATGAAAATCTAATTTTTGCTGGTACCGATAATGGTCTTTATGTTTCGTTCAATCGTGGAGAGTCTTGGGAGTTGATGCAAAACGGAATGCCCAATGTAGCGGTTCATGATTTGGTAATTCAACCAAAAGCCAACCATCTTTTGATTGGAACCCATGGAAGAAGTATTTATAAGGCGGATATTTCGTCATTGCAGAAAGTAAATTCCCAAGTTATGGATGCCAAGTTGACCGTTTTTGAGGTTGAAAATATAAAGCATTCCAAAAACTGGGGCAATGCCTGGAGTTCTTGGATAAAACCAAACACCCCTGGTCTGGACATTCACTTTTATTCTTCGGCTGCTGGTCCCGTTGAAGCCAGTATACAAACAGCAAACGGCACAGAAGTAAGTTCAACGACCATTGAAGCAGATAATGGAATTAATATTCTATCCTATGATTTGGCCTTTTCTAAAAAAGGAAAGAGCAACTTCTTGAAAAAGAATAAAATGAAATTGGAAGAAGCCAAAAATGGTAAAACGTATTTACCCAAAGGAAGTTATATAGCTGTTTTTTCGGATAGTGGGAGCAGTCAAAAAATTGAATTTAAAATTGAATAGTGGAATTAAATCTTAGCATCCCTGCGCTTCTTTTTCCGGCCATCTCCTTGACCATGCTGGCTTACAATGCTAGATACTTGGCCATTGCAGGTCTTATTCGTCAGCTGCATAAACAGTTTGAGGAAACCGAAGATTCCCCACTGAAAAAACAGATTGATTCCCTTAGAAAAAGGCTGGATATCATTAAAAATATGCAGGCTACAGCCATTATAAGTTTTTTGTTGGCAGCAGTGACCATGTTCTTAATCTATGTTGAGCTCATGGTTTGGGCCAATATTGTTTTTGGTATCAGCCTTATCTTCTTAATGGTCTCCTTAATTCTTTCGCTTATAGAAGTACAACTTTCTACCAAAGCTTTGGGTATACAATTGAGCAATATGGAAAAATGATTATGGATTTTCCCCAATGCAATTAGGGGTTTTTATCAGTTCTTTTTGATAAAAAGCATAGATATTAACAATAAATCTTTCAATATCTGCCTATGAAAGTGGGTTTGGTATCCTAGTTTTACTATTTTTGGAGACTTCCCCTTATTTAGGGGTTCTACTTTTCATCGTTGGAAAAAATGAAACGGGTACGGGAAATAGAATTCTTTAAAAACATTCGAGAAATCAGAGAATACGAGTTTGGTATTTTCTATTTTTTTGACAATCTGGTCATTTCTGAAATCAATGAAGGCGTTCACTTTGATTGGGAAATGGCGACAAAAGCAGTAGATGCTGCCTATGAAGTCATTGGCAGGGATAACCCCATCGCTTATATTTCCAATCGTGTAAACAGCTATTCCGTAGTAGCCGCAGATTGGAGAAGGTTTTACTTCAATAGACACCAGTTAGATTTATACTCCGTTGTGGGGAGTACCCAAGGAAATTTTGCAAGCTTGGTATTGGAGCGCATGTTTTTTCGAAACAATATCAGACAGTTTTCTGATTTGGATGAGGCCATTGAATGGAGCTTATCCAAATTGGAAGAACAGAAGGAGATTACACAATAATTCCAACAATTCTATTGCCCTATATGAAAAAGGGCATCTCCTTGATTGACTACCGCTTGATGATTTACGCAAAAGATATAGCCTTCAAACGGAGCGCTGATTTTTCGGTTTTTTTTCGCAAAAGTATCAGTAATCACTCCCAGTTCCTGTCCTTTATCCACATATGAGCCATTAAAAATCGAAGGGACAAACATTCCGGACCTTGAAGCCCTAATCCATCTTCGTTTTTTCAACTCTACGGATGGTTTCTTTTTAAGCTTTCCTTCTTTGGGAAGCATTTTGTGTCCGACTAAAATTCTATAAATCCCTTCCATTCCAGCACTGATGGCATCCTCATCAAAACGCATACTTTCCCCGCCCTCAAAAACGATAGTAGGGATTCCCATTTTGAAAGTAGCTTTTCTGAAAGTCCCTTGAATGAGTCGTGAAGCAAAACAAAAAGGGGCATTGAACATTTCTGCCAGTGACCTGCTGATTTCATCTGTTTCGGTAAAGCGTACCTGAGGATAATTGTTGCGCTGCGCACCTCCTGTGTGCAAATCAATGGCAAAATCCACATGCGGCAGTATTTCCGAAGTGTAACTATGTGCAATTCTGCTTGCCAAAGAACCTGTTTTACTACCGGGGAAACTGCGGTTCACATCCTTCCCATCTGGCACATCCCTTGAAAAATGAATGAAACCGAAAACATTGAGAATCGGTACCACAATTGCCGCTCCGCGTTTGACATGGAACATATTCTGCTCCAACATCCGCCTTAAGGTTTCAACACCGTTGATTTCATCCCCGTGTAATCCTGCCTGAACCAGAACGGTTGGGCCAGGCTTTTTTGAGTTAAAAACGTGAACGGGAATATCAATCAATGTTCCTGTTGGGAGTCTGGCAATTTTAATCTGTACCAAGCTGTTTTCGCCAGGCGCTATAGCCTTGTTGTTGATTACAATGGTCTTATTTTCTTTTCCTGAATGCATTTTTCTCTACATACTGAATTATATGTTTGGCCACATTGACATTGGTAGCAGCCTCAATTCCCTTAAGACCAGGTGACGCATTGACCTCCAATAAAAGAGGCCCCTTTTTTGACCTTATCAAATCAACACCGGCCACACCAAGTCCCAGATATTTTGTGGCATTCAAGGCAATATGTATTTCTTTAGAGGTTGGTTGAATGGCTTCCGTATCTGCACCTCGATGAACATTGGATCTAAACTCATCCATATCACTTTTACGTTTCATACTTGCCACAACTTTATCTCCAACCACTATCAATCGAATGTCCTCCCCCTCGGCCTCTTCAATAAATTGCTGTAACAAAATACTCGTGTCCATTTTGTACAATGTGTCAATAATGGATTTTGCCGATTTTTTGGTTTCTGCCAAAATCACGCCTAACCCATGGGTACCTTCTTGAAGTTTGATGATGACTGGTGGGCCTCCCAACATTCTAATTTGTTCCTCAATGTTATCTGGATTAATGGAGAAAAGGGTCTGTGGTATTGGAATACCCTTGCGAGCCATTATCTGTAGTGTTCTGACTTTATTTCGGGCGCGTGTAATTCCTAATGATCTAGCCGTACTAAAAACATGGTTCATCTCAAATTGTTTTACAATGGCTGACCCATGTCGAGTCACTTTTGCTCCAATGCGAGGGATAATGGCATCAAATTCGTCAGTAACGTTGTCTTCCCCAAAATAAATTTGAGGTTTGTTCTCACCTAATTTGACCGAACACTTCGTGTGATCTATCAGCTCAACATAGTGCCCTAGGTTTTGAGCTTCTTCCACTATTCTTCTGGTAGAATGTACATTTAAGCTGACCGATAAAATTGCAATGTCCATGGGAACTGAACGCTAATCTTAAACTTCTGTAATATCGTTTAAAAAAATTAAATCTTGTAGCAGTTTGCTATCCAATTACTACAAATTAGGTGAAGAAGTGCTAGAATTTATACCACTTTGGGCAAGTTTACTTCTACTAAAGTGCCCATTGCCTTTTTGTCGATAGTGTTATATAAGTCTTTAATAAAGTACGTGAGGGGTTTCCCTAACTTTTTGCTGAACAGTTCCATTCGGTCCTTGGTCAACGATAACCCTAAGGACTCTTTCCCAAAAACGTTTTTGGTGTTGCGCAGTTTGACCGCCTCCCTGCCTATACCATTGTCTTCAATTTCAATTTTTACCATTTTTGAATCATTACGTTTATGCACCCTTATGGTGAGGTTCTTTTCTCCTTCCTTAGTCAAAAGTCCATGCCAAATGGCATTTTCCACAAAGGGTTGTAAAAAAAGAGGAGGAACCATAATCTCTTGAAGAGGAAGGTTCTCATCTGCTTCAATCTTAAATTGAATATCATTCTTGAATCTGTTATTTTCGATTTCCACATAAACTTTCAATATATCCAATTCTTCTTCAAGTGAAATTTGTTCCTTTCTTGAGCTCTCCAAAATATTTCGTATCAACTTGGAAAACTTAGTCAGAAAATATATCGCCTTTTCCCTATCATTTTCAATAAAATAGGATTTAATGGAATTCATGGCATTAAAAATGAAATGAGGACTCATTTGACTACGAAGCGCATCCAGACGTAATTGTGAAAATTTGTTCTCAAGTGCCATGGTGAGCTTCTCTGTTCGCTCTCTATTGGCCTCGGCAGTAAGTTCAACTACGTTAGACTTTGTTTGTTGTAATTCTTCGGAAAGTGTTCTATTCATACTATCCGTAATAATCTGATTTTCTTCCAATTGGGAAATGTACTTTTTCTGAATCTCATTGTTTTCAACATAGACCAGCTTTTGTTCCAATCCTATGGCCAAAGCAAAGAGAAGGCTTTCCACTAAAATACCTAGGTAAAGAATATAAAGGTATTGGTCATTCACTCTGATGTTCTTGATGGTGGAAATGAACAGTATCAAGTAGGTGGTTCCCAAAACAAGCATACCGGTGAAGATGTATTTTTTTATCATTATTTTCTGCTTGTACACCATGTAAAACACCCAAAAGAATATGATGTAACCCGTTGGTATATAGACCATACCGTGAAAATAATCTATTAGATACGATTTGGGATTCACCATTTGCACAGCATAGAGAAGCAAGTATATAGGTGAAACAATCAAATAAAAATACCCTATAATTCGTATAGCTTTAGGATGTTTCTCTTTGAGTCTCATTATATGGATAATGAAATAGGTAAAGAGAAGTGTGCCCAATAGCTGGGTTGGATAATGAATCCACTTAGAAAAAAGCCTCCCCGAATCAGATTCAAAAAATCCAGTAAAAAAGACACCTTTTATGTATCTGAGAAGACCTATTCCACTCACCAGGGTGTAAAGACTGTACAGTAGAAAAAAAAGCTTTTTATGCTGAAAATATTGTATCAGAAAAAATACAAAAAGATAAAAAAGGACCACCACTACCATGAAGCCCAAACCATTCTCATTGCTGTTTTCTAAAAAATGGAGCATAGTCTTACTACCTTTTATGAAGTATCAACAATGAACCATTTTTCTCAAAAATGCATCTTTCTTTATTCGAGAGACCGAAATCTTCTTCTCGTTTGATAATACCACATACCCTTCTGCTCTTATGTACTCTACCACTTTCAAAGTGTTTATTACAAAGGAGTTATGGACTCTGAAAAACGTACGCTCAGGAAGTAATGCCTCTACCTCCTTCAATTTCTTGGATACACAAAAGCTCTTTGAAGAATCTAAAAAGATGTTGGTATAGTTCCCGTCTGACTCACAATAGACTATATCATCAATTTTTGTGAAAAGTATTTTTCCGTTAACCGGAAATTGGACCATTCTTTTCGCATTGGAATTTGTGAATGCATCTAGGGTTTCTTGAAACCGACTCTGAAAACTGCTGGATAGGTTTTGCTTTTCCAGTTTTACAATAATGGACCTTATGTCATCTTCATCCACGGGTTTTAATAGATAGTCAAGAGCACTTTCCTTAAATGCCTTTATGGCATATTGATCATAGGCTGTGGTGAATACAATAGCAAAATCTCGATATGCCAGTTTCTGTAATAGGGTAAACCCATTCATTTCTGGCATTTCAATATCAAGAAAAACACAATCAGGTTTTAGGTAATTGATTCCGGATATGGCTTCAGTTGCCGAAGTGAAGGTGTCTATCACCCGGATTTTATCTGGAAACTTCTGTAATTCGTAGGTAAGTCCATTGATTGCTCCAGATTCATCATCTACAATGACTGCTTTTATCATGGGGTTATACTTTTCAGCAAATTACATCAGCTTTTAACCCCTGAGACCCATTTTCTTATAGATGGTTCACTACAGTGTATAAACCGCTTTTTTAGCTTATAGCGTGCATTTGGGGTTTTATTGGCCTAAAAAAGCAATATATACACTTTATCCTGTTCAATACAAAGTCGTTACCTCTTCATATAACCCAGCCGGATGGGTTCTATATCATGCATTTTAGTTTTACCTCCTCAATTTTAAATTAAAATGTGTTATGCAAACAAAAGCAAATGTAATTTATGGTATTACAGTTTTTTTTCTTGGAATCTTCCTTTTGTCCTCCTGCTCTGCTGAAGATGGAGAAACCGGACCAGCAGGACCACAGGGCCCTCAAGGTGAACAAGGAGTCGCCGGTCCGGCTGGAGCGGACGGAGCTAATGGACAAGACGGTGAACAGGGCGAGCAAGGAGAAACTGGAACTGCCAATGTAATTTATTCAGATTGGATTGATTCAGAATTTGATGACAATGTCATTCTAACTGCGGCCGGGTTTGACATTGATGTTCCCGAATTGACACAGGAAATCATAAATCAAGGCGTGGTATTGGTTTTCGGACGAAATATCCCAGGTGGCTTTTCAAGTCCAGATGTTATGCAACTACCTTTCATTTCAAATTCAAACTTTTATTCTTCTAGAATAGAAGATGTTGAAACATTAAGAATTACAGTAGCTTCTTTGGATGGAACTGCTGTAGGCATTCCTTTCTTTGAGAATTATAGATATGTCATTATTCCAGGAGGAGTTCCAGCAGAAGATGACGGTGGAGGAATCATAATAACCTCCAAATCTTCGGAGTATGACTATTCCAAAATGTCCTATGAAGAAATAGCTGAGCTATTCAATATTGAAGATTAAATCGCCTTCAAATAGCCCAAAGTAAAAAGTTCCCCCTTTTTTAACTATCGCTCCAAAAAACCCAATCTGGCATTTTATCTCCACTGTCCGTTTATATTGATTCTAAATTAACTGCTTTGAAAAGTTGAAAACTTGTTAAAAACTCATCCGTGCCGTAAATTTGAAAGTAAAATCAACACGAATGAGTGGATTTATAAAATCTTCGATAGCCCGAAAAGTAGTGATGGCACTTTCGGGTCTTTTTTTGGTTGTTTTCTTAACACAACACTTCGTCATCAATATTACTTCGGTCATTGATCCTGAAACCTTTAATTCCTGGTCCCATTTTATGGGATACAATCCTTTGGTGCAGTACCTTTTGCAGCCCATTTTGATTGCAGGTGTCATTATCCATTTTGTTATGGGGTTTGCACTAGAAATTCAGAACAAAAAAGCGAGAAATGTGGGTTATGCCAAATTCAAAGGTAGTGCCAACGCCACATGGGTTTCCAGAAATATGATTTACTCGGGTTTGGTAGTATTAGCATTTTTAGCCCTCCATTTCTATGATTTTTGGGTGCCGGAAATGGTTTACAAATACGTTGAAGTGAATCCTGAGATGCCAACCCGTTATCATGAAGAAACTGTACACAAGTTTGAACCTTTTTGGAGAACTATTCTCTACGTGGTTTCTTTTGTCTTGTTGAGTCTACATTTATGGCATGGCTTTTCTTCATCTTTCCAATCCATGGGTGTCAACAATAAATACTCTGAAGGGATTAAAACATTTACTAAAATATTTTCGGTGGCCATTCCACTGGGCTTTGTTTTCATAGCCTTGTTTCACCACCTTAACCCATTAACACACTGATCATGGGAAAATTGGATTCAAAGGTGCCAGCTGGTCCATTAGCGGACAAATGGACAAAACATAAGAATGAAATAGACTTGGTGAACCCCGCCAACAAAAGAAACATTGATATTATTGTGGTGGGTACAGGTTTAGCCGGAGGTTCGGCGGCTGCTACTTTGGCGGAGCTGGGTTATAACGTTAAAACATTTTGCTATCAAGATTCCCCGAGAAGAGCGCACTCCATTGCGGCTCAAGGTGGGGTAAATGCAGCAAAGAATTATCAAGGTGATGGCGATAGTGTTTATCGCCTGTTTTATGATACTATTAAAGGAGGTGACTATCGTTCCCGTGAGGCAAACGTGCATCGATTAGCGGAAGTCTCTACCAACATTATTGATCAATGCGTAGCCCAGGGGGTTCCTTTTGCACGTGAATATGGAGGCTTGTTGGACAATCGCTCTTTTGGAGGGGTATTGGTTTCAAGAACCTTCTACGCAAAGGGACAAACGGGACAACAACTTCTTTTGGGTGCTTACTCCGCTATGAATCGACAGATTCAAAGAGGAAAAATAAAATCCTATACCCGTCATGAAATGCTGGATTTGGTACTTGTTGACGGTAAGGCTCGAGGAATTATCGCTAGGGATTTGGTCAGTGGAGAAATTGAAAGACACTCGGCACATGCTGTGGTTTTGGCAACTGGGGGGTATGGAAACCTATTCTTCCTTTCTACGTATTGTATGGGAGCCAATGTAATGGCTGCTTGGAGAGCGCACAGAAAGGGTGCTTACTTTGCCAATCCATGCTTTACTCAGATTCACCCAACGTGTATTCCCGTATCTGGGGACCATCAATCTAAATTGACTTTGATGTCAGAGTCCCTTCGTAATGATGGTAGAATTTGGGTGCCTGCTAAAATGGAAGATGCAGAAGCTATACGCGCAGGTAAGCTGAAGCCCACTGAGATTCCAGAAGAGGATAGAGATTATTATTTAGAAAGACGTTATCCAGCCTTCGGAAACTTGGTACCTCGAGATGTGGCATCAAGAGCAGCAAAAGAGCGTTGTGATGCCGGGTACGGAGTTAACAAAACGGGGGAAGCGGTTTATTTGGATTTTGATGCGGCCATTATGCGCTATGGACGTGAAAAAGCATTGACCTCGGGAATGAAGAATCCGGATGACACAACCGTAAGAAAACTAGGAGAAGAAATCGTTGAGGCCAAATACGGAAACCTCTTCCAGATGTATGAAAAAATTGTAGACGAGAATCCATACAAAACCCCAATGAAGATTTATCCAGCGGTTCACTATACCATGGGTGGTCTTTGGGTGGATTACAATCTTCAAACAACTATCCCAGGTTGTTATGCAGCTGGTGAAGCCAACTTTAGCGACCACGGGGCAAACCGTTTAGGAGCCTCGGCATTGATGCAAGGCTTGGCTGATGGCTATTTTGTTTTACCATACACCATAGGGGATTATCTTTCTGATGATATTCGTACCGGACCAATCTCGACAGAAACTTCAGAATTTGATGAAGCCGAAAAAGCAGTTCGTGAGCGCATCGAGAAATTGATGTCAGGAAGTGGAATCCATTCTGTGGATTACTACCACAAAAAGTTGGGCAAAATCATGTGGAACAAATGTGGTATGTCCAGAAATGCAAAGGAATTGAAAGAGGCCATGAAGGAAATTTCGGAACTACGAAAAGATTTCTGGGAGAACGTAAAAATTCCTGGTACACCAGACTCTAAAAATCAAGAGTTGGAAAAAGCAGGAAGGGTAGCCGATTTCTTGGAGCTTGGTGAACTATTCGCCATGGATGCTTTGGAACGTAACGAATCCTGTGGTGGACACTTTAGGGAAGAATATCAAACCGAAGAAGGAGAAGCACTTCGTGATGATGAAAACTTCAAGTTTGTATCAGCTTGGGAATATACTGGTGAACCCAGTAAATCCAAATTGCACAAAGAGGATTTGGTATACGAAAACATTAAAGTAAAGACAAGGTCTTATAAATAAATTGCTATGAAACTATATTTAAAAATTTGGCGCCAAAAGAATGCAGATTCCAAAGGTTCCATGGTGGACTACACTTTAGATGGTGTGGAAAGCGATATGTCCTTTCTTGAAATGCTGGATATATTGAACGAGGAATTGATTTCAAAAGGCGAAGAACCAGTCGAATTTGATCACGATTGTCGAGAAGGTATTTGTGGTACTTGCTCCTTAATGATCAATGGCCAACCCCATGGGCCTGATTCAAGGATAACCGTATGTCAGTTGCATATGCGAAGCTTTAACGATGGGGATGAAATTGTAATCGAACCATGGAGAGCAACTGCATTCCCGGTTATCAAAGATCTTATTGTGGATAGAACTGCTTTTGACCGTATTCAACAAGCTGGCGGTTATATTTCCGTAAACACATCCGGAAGACCTGTTGATGCCAACGCTATTCCTATTGAGAAGGAAATGGCTGATAAATCTTTCAACGCAGCAACTTGTATTGGTTGCGGTGCTTGCGTGGCTGCGTGTAAAAATGCTAGTGCGATGTTATTCACCTCAGCTAAGGTTTCTCAATTTGCTTTACTCCCTCAAGGACAAGTTGAAGCGGCAGAACGTGTACAGAACATGGTTCGCCAAATGGACTTGGAAGGATTTGGAAATTGCACCAATACCGGTGCCTGTGAAGTGGAATGTCCTAAAGGAATTTCTTTGGAGAATATCGCCCGTATGAATAGGGAGTATCTTTCCGCCAGTGTGAAAGGCTAGTATACATTCCTACAAGTCGGGAATTCAAATAACAAAGCCCAAATTCCAAATGGAGTTTGGGCTTTTTTTATCTTTAGTACAAAACCCGTAGTGATGTCCATTCTGAATAAGTTTGCAAGAGTCTCCTTTTTGCCACTCCTTCTTTCGCTGGTTTTTATTGCTGGTTGTTCAAAACCAAAAGAAACATCAACATATGAAACCTGGAGTACCTCCCTGGGTGATAAAGCCCAGACTCACTTCACCACACTTAACCAAATCGATTCCACAAATGTCAACTCCCTAAAAATCGCCTGGGAATACGAATCAGAAGATTTTGGACAGATGCAAATGAATCCAATCGTTGTGGATACTTTACTCTATGGTGTTACGGCTGCTTTACGGGTGGTGGCATTACATGCAGCCACTGGAGAAGAAGTTTGGCAATTCGGGGAAAAACTGGAAGCTTGGCATTCTACAAGTAGAGGGGTAACGTATTGGTCCAAAGGAGAAGATAAACGTATTCTATTTACACGAGGTTCTCAACTTTGGGCTCTCGATGCAATTACAGGAAAACCTGTTGCTTCTTTTGGAAATAAGGGTTCCATAGATTTGAGGTCAGGACTTCCAGAATCTGCAAAGGATAAGTTTGTGATATCCAATACTCCGGGAATCATCCATGAGGACAAAATCATTATGCCCTTACGCGTCTCTGAAGATATTGGTGCCGCCCCTGGAAACCTTATGGCTTTTAATGTGGAAAGTGGAAAGTTGGAATGGGTCTTCCATACAATTCCCCTTCCTGAAGATACTGCCTACAAAACCTGGGAAAATAAAGAATCGCTTCAAAAAGGATATGTTGGTGGCGCCAATAACTGGGCAGGAATGGCTCTAGATGAGGCAAATAATATTCTCTTTGTTCCAACAGGTTCTGCTGCTCCTGACTTTTATGGCGGTATTCGAAAAGGGGAGAATTTATATGCGAATTCCCTTTTGGCACTGAATGTTGCTACTGGGGAGTTGTTATGGCATTTTCAATTTACCCATCACGATATTTGGGACAGAGATCCTCCTGCTCCTCCAAATTTGATGACATTGACCTTGGATGGAAAATCTATACCTGCTGTAGTTCAGGTAACCAAACAAGGCTACGTTTTTGCCTTTAATAGATTATCAGGTGAGCCCCTATTTGATATTGAAGAACGAAAAGTACCTCAATCTACATTAACAGGTGAGGAATCATGGCCTACGCAGCCTTTTCCCGTAAAGCCAAAACCGTTTGCTCGCCAATCTGATGAAATCTCAATAGAAAATATTAGTCCATTTGCCGGGAACAAAGAGGAATTGATTGAGACACTTGAACAGGCTAACAAAACTGTTTATGCACCTCCTTCTCTTGATCCCATATTGCTTCTTCCCGGATATGATGGAGGCGCCGAATGGGGCGGTGCTGGTGCAGATCCAGAAAATGGAATTCTTTATGTGAACTCCAACGAAATGGCATTCATGCTTCGTATGGGAAAAGACTCTTTAACTACCGCTGAAAACAATACCATTACAGGACAAAGTCTGTATGCCAAATATTGCAGTGTATGTCATCAGAGTAATCGCGAAGGTGTTGTTCAAAGTGGGTATCCTTCTCTACTTGGACTTAAGACAAAACTATCAGAATTGGAAACAAAGCGAATCATACAAAAAGGAAAGGGCATGATGATTGGGTTTCCACAGCTAAGTGATGAAGAAGTAGATGGGCTAGTCGCTTTTCTGTATGATGAACCAGATAAAATGGAAGTAATCTCAAACAATAAGGAGGAATATCCAAAACTACCTTATCGCCATCTCGGCTACACCAAATTTTTGGATAGCAACGGTCTTCCTGCCATAGACCCTCCATGGGGAACCTTGCATGCCATCAACATGAATACGGGAGACTACGTATGGTCCATTACCCTTGGGGATACTCCAGGATTGGAAAATCCAACAGGAGAACCTACAGGGTGTGAAAGCTATGGAGGACCCATAATAACCCAAAATGGCCTCCTTTTTATAGCGGGTACCAAGGATGGTTTTTTTAGGGCCTTTAATCGTCATAATGGAAAACTGCTATGGCAGTATAAGTTGCCTGCTGCTTCTTTTGCTACGCCTGCTACCTACGAGGTAAATGGCAAACAGTATATAGCCTTGGCCTGTGGGGGTGAAAAATTGGGAACCCCAAAAGGAAACAAGATTATTGCTTTTGCCCTACCGGACAATCCCTAGAACACTCCTATTTTTTTAATCTATGGCCAATTACAAATCCAAAGAACGCATCAAAGTTCCTCGTTTCAATGAGGAATCTGGATTTTATACTACTCCAGAGCGTTCTAAAATCATGGGGAAGATTCGGGGGAAAAATACCAAGCCAGAATTGGCTTTCCGAAAAGCCCTTTGGGAAGCGGGTTACAGATACCGTATTGATTATAAAAAATTAATAGGAAAACCAGATATCGCGTTAAAGAAGTACAAGACTGTGATTTTTATCGATGGCGAATTCTGGCATGGTCACAATTGGGAAGAGCGAAAACATAAAATCAAGAGTAATCGCGAATTCTGGATTCCCAAGATTGAACGGAACATACAAAGAGATCAAGAGGTAAATATGGAGTTACAACGACTAGGCTATACCGTGTTTCGTTTTTGGGAACGACAAATCAAAAAAGAGTTGGACCAATGTTTGCAAAAGGTAATAACGCATCTGGAAATTGTTGTTTCCCAAGAAAACGGTTCAGAGTAATTTGTAGAACTCCCTATTTTGAAAAATTCCTATTGAATGAGTGCCATTTTGAATATTAATTCTAAGCTACCTAGTGTTCAAACTACCATTTTTACCATAGTTGGAAAGTTGGCAAAAGAACATAATGCCATAAATCTATCGCAAGGTTTTCCTGATTTTTCACCAGATTCCAAACTTCTAAATCTGTATAAAAAAGCATTGAACGGCAACTTCAACCAGTATGCTCCTATGACCGGTGCAAAGCAGCTTCGCGAAGTGATTGTGGAGAAAATTGAAAAAACGTATGGTAGAAGATATAATGTAGAAAAGGGAGTTACCGTAACCGCCGGAGCTACCCAGGCAATATATACTGCTATCACAGCTTTTATTTCAAATGATGACGAGGTTCTGGTTCTGAAACCTGCATATGATTGTTATGAGCCTGCTATAGAGCTCGCTGGAGGGGTTCCTGTATTTGTAGAATTGAAAGGGAAAGATTTTAAGGTGGACTGGGAAGAATTCCGAAATAAAATCACCTCAAGGACTAAAATGGTCATTATAAATACACCGCATAATCCAAGTGGCCAAATACTAACTGAAGCCGATATGATTGCTTTGCAAGATATTTTACGAGATACCAATATCATTTTATTGAGTGATGAGGTATACGAGCATATTGTTTTTGATGGTGCAGTCCACCAAAGTGCTGCCCGATTTGAAGACCTTTCCAGAAGAAGCATTATCTGTTCTTCCTTTGGAAAAACGTTTCATGTGACGGGTTGGAAAGTAGGGTATTGTGTCGGGCCTTCAGATTTAATGCATGAGTTTAACAAAATCCATCAATTTAATGTCTTCTGTGTGAACCATCCAGCACAAATTGCCTTGGCGGAATATCTTAAAAATCAAGACCATTACCTAAATCTTAGTGATTTTTATCAAAGAAAGCGGGACTACTTCTTAAATGCAATTTCTGGTTCTCGATTTAAGTTTCGGCCTTCCCAAGGAAGTTATTTTCAATTATTGGACTATTCTGATATTACAAAGGAAAGTGACGTTGCTTTAAATGAACGACTCATAAAGGATTACAAATTGGCCAGTATACCCATGTCCGTTTTCAATATAAATGAAAGAGACGATAACCTACTTCGCTTTTGTTTTGCCAAAACTGAGGAAACTTTGGATAAGGCAGTTGAAGTTTTGAATAGAATCTAGGGTACTATATCTGTTTCTTAATTACTTTGAACAATTGAAGGATTTCATCCAAAGGGAGTTTGAAGTCATTAAATTCAGGGGAAGTATTGAGGTTGCTACAGGTTATCTCTTTCTTGTCTATATCAACAGCAACTATTTTTTTGCAAGTAATTCTATCGCGCAATACCAATACCATAATTTGGTTCAAAAACAATTTTGGTTTTTTTGCCAGCTCATTCACTGCATGTTCCACCCCAAGTACTATAGATTTATTCGGGATGGATTGAATTGTACCATCATTCATGTAATCTCCAGCTATTTCAAAAGCTAAATGGGAACTATCATGTAAGGTCTCCACAACAAAACCCGTCTTCATTGTATCCTTAGGTTCTTCACTGCTATTCCTATTTTTAGCATACTCTTCTTGTGTTTCAGCCAAAAGCAAGCGTACCAACATAAAAGTTTTTCCGAAATCCAAGGGATAACATCGAGTCCCAAAATGGTCAAATGGGTTCTGATTACCGTAGGTTGCTTCTTCCTCATTTACCTCACGAATCTGCAATTCAATAACGCTAAGTTCAAAATACGCGGCTATCTGAGCTAACCTTTTACTGGGAATATTGGCATCCTTTTTTTCATAGGTTTGGATGGTACGAAGGCTAACCCCAACTGCATTTGCCAAATCGGTTTGGGTTGCACCCATCTTCTTTCTAAGCTTTCTGATTATTTGCATAACGTATGAAACATGAAATTATTTTCATATATTTGATTCTGCGCAGCAAGACTTTACATTTCTGTAATTGGGTTACAGACCAAATATAGAAAACTAAGATTTGACCCCAACACATAACTTGATAAACCAATAAACCTGCGTATGGGCTCAATCAAAAAACTTAACCTGGTCATTGACAGCGAAGCGATTTTTTCTAAAGAAGAGTACGGAAAACCTATTACGGAACAACTTTCCACCGTACTTAGACGAAACGTTTCCAAAGATGATTATGCAGATATTGCTTCACGAACAAGTGTTAGCTTTTCTACCATTAGGGACGTAATCTATAGAACAAATAGCTTAACCAAGACCAACGCAAAGGCCATTTCCCTATTAATTCACATAGCTTTTGAAAATTCCATAGCCATAAAATTACAAGCGGAAGGGGATATTCTGTTTTTGGATGGATTATTGAAAATCTAGTCGCATTAACCAGTCTATCTGTTCGTCTTTACCAATAAAAAATGAGTGTTCTCCTACTTTGTAGAAGCCATTTCTTTCATAAAAGCGGATAGCCTTTGTATTACGTTCCCAAACTCCTAGCCATAAGTAGTATATCCCTTCTTGGTTTTTGGAAAGTTGAATCGCCTTTTCAAGCATCCACCGGCCTGCTTTTTTTCCTTGATGGGCCTCTAACACATAAATACGCTCCAATTCAATGGAATTCTTGTCATTAATATCCGTTTGCGCTTCGGATTGATTTAGTTTCAAGTATCCTATCAGTTCATCCTGCTCAAACACGAAGTAAAACTGGGATGCCACATTCTGAAGTTCCTTTTTCAACTTGCCGCGGGTAAATGCATGCTCCACATATTGCCGAAACTCGTCGGGGTCATTGTCCTTTGCAAAAGTGGATACAAAAGTCTCCTTTGCAATCCACAATAAGGCATCCAAGTCAGTTAGGTTACACTTTCTCAGTTTAAATTCCATAACCTTCAAAATAAGGCAAAAAAAAAGCCGACTCTAAAGGTCAGCTTCAAAATTTCTTATCTAGTTCGGTTCTTAAAGCATAAAAAGCTTTCTAATTAATAGCATAAAACCGGTTAGAAAATCATTTCGATACACTTGAACAGTGTCTTCAGTTGCAGTGGTGTTTAGTCTGGATGCCATGGTAAAAATTTAGGATTACAATTTGTCGAAAAAATCGAACAATTCAAAGGTATTTTTTGTTTTTTTCCTAACGAAATGAATGTTGTGTAACCTTAAGTTTTTGTTGTGAACGATGTTAAGGCCTTTATAGCACCATTTCCGGTATATTTCCTTCAATAACCAGGTTTCCTTCCGTTGCCTTTTCGATTTCTTCGGTACTTATTCCTGGTGCACGCTCCAAGAGTTTAAAACCATCCGGAGTCACTTCCATTACCGCAAGATTGGTAACTATCTTTTTCACGCATCCTACTCCTGTTAAGGGTAAAGTGCATCTTTTTAATAACTTGGATTGGCCCGCCTTGTTGGTATGCATCATGGCCACGATAATATTTTCGGCCGAGGCCACCAAATCCATAGCACCTCCCATACCTTTTACCATTTTGCCGGGTATCTTCCAATTGGCGATATCTCCATTCTCAGCAACTTCCATAGCTCCCAGTATGGTCAGGTCCACATGTTGCCCACGTATCATTCCAAAGCTCAATGCAGAATCAAAAAAGGATGCCCCTGGCAGGGTTGTTATCGTCTGTTTTCCAGCATTGATGATATCTGCATCTTCTTCTCCTTCAAAAGGAAAAGGGCCCATACCCAATACCCCGTTTTCACTTTGAAATTCTACGCTGATATCTTCACGCACAAAGTTGGCCACCAGAGTGGGTATGCCAATCCCTAAATTGACATAGTACCCATCTTTTACCTCTTTTGCAATTCGTTGTGCAATTCCATTCTTATCTAGCATCTCCTATACTTTAGTCCTTACCGTTCGTTGTTCAATTCTCTTTTCGTAGTGCTCTCCTTGAAAAATACGTTGCACAAATATTCCTGGTATGTGGATTTCATTGGGGTCCAAACTACCTGCCGGAAGCAATTCTTCCACCTCTGCCACGGTAATTTTGGCCGCTCCACACATACAAGGATTGAAGTTTCTTGCTGTTCCCTTGAAAATAAGATTTCCTGCTTCATCCCCTTTCCACGCTTTTACAAACGAAAAATCGGCCTTAAAAGCAGGCTCCAACACATACATCTTCCCTCCAAACTCTCTGGTTTCCTTTCCTTCGGCAACCTCGGTTCCATACCCAGCGGGCGTATAGAATGCAGGGAATCCCGCTTGAGCAGCTCTACACTTTTCTGCCAATGTGCCCTGAGGGGTTAGCTCCACCTCCAACTCGCCACTAAGCATTTGCCTCTCAAACTCATCATTTTCACCTACATATGACGACACCATTTTTTTGATTTGTTTGTTTTGAAGAAGTAAGCCCAATCCAAAATCATCTACTCCAGCATTGTTGGAAATGCACGTAATGTCTCTTATACCCAATTTCACCAACTCGGCAATGGCATTTTCAGGGATTCCGCAAAGTCCAAAACCCCCAAGCATAAATGTCATTCCATTCGCTACACCTCTTAAGGCTTCCTCTACATTTGAGACGGTTTTTTTTATCATACTTCCATTTCTTTAAGGATTTTCAAAATACGATATAAATAAAAAAGCCCCAAGATTAATATTTCTTAGGGCTCAGTTTTTTTAGCTACTAGAGTTAGAAATCCAATTCTAGGTCATCTTCTGTATCCAGTTCCTTTTGGATATCTTCCAAGACCTTGGTACAATCTACATTGATTGATAAATCTTCAGGCTCTTCAAACGCACCTTGCGAAACGCCCAGTTCTTCGTTGGCATAATTCTTCTTCATATACAATGCCCAAATAGGCAAGGCCATAGAGGCTCCCTGTCCATAAGCTAGTCTGGAAAAATGAGCAGCTCTATCCTCACCCCCAACCCAAACTCCAGTCACCAAGTTAGGCACCATTCCCATAAACCAACCATCACTCTGATTTTGTGTGGTTCCTGTTTTTCCTGCAATGGGATTGGTAAGTTCATAAGGGTATCCCGTGATAATTTCTTTATATACACTTTGATTTTTGGCAAAGGAATGTCTTAATCTTCCTCCTGAACCGTATCGTGTAACCCCTTCCATAAGATTGACCATGGCATAGGCAACATCTTTACTAAGTACGTCTTTGGTTTCTGGCCTATATTCATAGAGAACAGTACCATTTTTATCCTCAATTCTGGTTACCATGACCGGTTTTACATAAACTCCTTGATTTGCAAAAGTCCCATAAGCTCCTACCATTTCGTAGACATTAAAGTCTGGAGTTCCCAAAGCTATAGATGGTACTTCCGGAATTTCCCGAGTCAACCCCATGTTTTTAGCAATACTAGCTACCGATGCTGGTCCTACTCTATCAATTAACTGAGCCGTTATGGTATTGATAGAATTGGCGAGCGCCTTTTTTAGCGTTAAATTTTCACCAGAATATTTACCATCTGAGTTTTTGGGGCACCATGCTTCAGGATTTCCATGCTTAAGTGGCTCAATACAATACTGATTGTCCGGAAGAGAATCACAGGGTGAATATCTTAATTGATCAATTGCTGCAGCGTAGACGAATGGCTTAAATGTAGACCCAGCTTGTCTAGAGCCTTGAATAACATTATCATATTGAAAATGCTTGTAGTCTATCCCTCCAACCCAAGCTTTCACGTGACCCGTTTGGGGTTCCATGGACATCATTGCGGTGCGCAAAAAAGTCTTGTAGTAGCGAATAGAGTCCATCGGGGTCATGATGGTGTCTTTTTCAAAGGAATCACTGTTCCAATCAAAAACGGTCATCTCTGTTTTCTTGCGAAACGAGGCCCGAATTTCATTTTCCGATACTCCCTGACGTTTCATAGCTTTCCATCGCGCAGAAACTTTCATTGCCCTTTCCATAATATTATCAATCTCGAAAGACTCAAGGTCCAAAAAAGGAGCAGTTGGGTTTCTATCTGGAGTGTTCTGATGGAAAAACTCTGCTTGAAGGCGTTTCATATGTTCTTGAACTGCATCCTCCGCGTTTTTCTGCATTCTTGAATCTACTGTAGTATACACCTTAAGGCCATCTAGGTAGATATTGTATTTTTCTCCATCAGGTTTGAGGTTTTCATCAATCCATTTGTTCAAGTAACGTTGCAAGTACATTCTAAAATAAGTGGCAAGCCCTTCACGGTGCGATTCTGGACTAAAGTTCAAATCCATCTCCAGCGCTTGCAAAGAATCTTTTTCTGCTTCAGTGATGTAGTCGTATTTGGCCATTTGACCCAAAACCGTATTTCGCCTATTCAATACCAATTCTTCCCTTCGGATGGGATTATAGAGGGAAGAGTTTTTCAACATCCCTACCAATACAGCAGATTCCTCGGTCTTCAATTCATTGGGCTCCTTGCCAAAATAAATTCGAGCCGCAGAACGGATACCATCGGCATTGTAATTGAAATCATAGAGGTTAAGGTACATTTGTACAATCTCCTCTTTGGTGTATTGCCTTTCCAACCGAGTGGCTATTACCCATTCTTTAATTTTTTGGACGATTCTACCAAAACCGCCAGAAGGTTTTTTAGTAAAGAGCAATTTGGACAGCTGTTGTGATATGGTACTTGCTCCACCTTTACTTCCCAAAAATGCCACAGCTCTTATGGTGCCCCTTGCATCAATCCCAGAATGTTCAAAATAACGGGCATCTTCAGTAGCCACTAACGCATTGACCAAGTTTTCTGGAAGATCACTAAACGGCACTGGTGTTCTATTGTCATCCAAATAAAACTTACCTAAGGTTTCACCATCGGAAGAAATAATCTCTGTAGCAAGATTGGTGTTTGGGTTTTCTAAATGTTCGAAAGTGGGCATGGTACCGAAAGCACCCCATGATGCCAATAAGAAAAGTAAGAGCACGGCAAACATCCCGGACGCAAAAAGAATCCAGAACCACTTAATGTACTTTCCAAAGCCTTGTGGTTGACTTTTATTTGTTTTTTTTGCCATTTTATTGGGAGATTTTTTCAATTTCCAAACCTATATCGGTAATGCCGTCCAAAACAGGAATACCATCTATATCCCCATTTTTTCGCATAGCATGGGTAACTTTAACCTTATATACGCCAGAATCGGGAAAAACGATGCTTTCCTTATACCATAATTTGCTTTCCTTAACACTTCCAAGCCCCTTTCCCAACCACTCTCCAGTGGGTTCGGCCATGGCAAATTCCAAAGTATCTTTCAAAGTATTTCCATCAGGGTACTCCAATTCGGCAATGAGGAAGAGGTTGCTAAACTCGAAATTATTATCGTTCCTGATGTTGATATACATGTTGTGAGGTTGCAAAGAATCCAAATTGGAAAACTCAAAGTCCACCGGTCTATCCATGGCCCAACTTCCTTCTTTTAGAGTTTCATATTCTGAAAACTCCAGATTGGGATTGCAGGACGCCATAGCCAGTAAAATGAAAAGGGAAATAAGAAATTTATTGGGCATTGGAGCGTGCTTTGGGTTTGCCTTTCCTTTTATTTTTGTTCCTTTTTTTATTCTTTTTAGGTCTATCGAACCGAGTAAGGCTGTCTTGGCCAACTACATTTTCAAAAACCAATTTTTCTTCACTTACATTGTCTTGGGCATATTCTTCAAGACTGGCAATTTTTTCGTTTTTCTTGTTCAGTTCCAAAATTTCATGTACTTGGTCTTTATGTAAAGCATGCCAAGTGGCTGGGTCATCCTTATAAGAGAACCAAAGGGTTTCTTTGAAAATATCCGCTTTCTGGCAGAATGCTATTCCCTTTTTGGTTTGGAGTTTACTGTCCTGAGGTGGGAAGTCTTTTAATGCTTCCAAATACATATCCAACTCATAGTTCAGACAGCATTTCAACTTTCCACATTGCCCTGCCAGTTTTTGAGGGTTAAGTGCTAGTTGTTGATACCTGGCAGATGCGGTGCTCACAGACCTAAAGTCTGTTAACCATGTGGAACAGCACAATTCTCTTCCGCAAGAGCCAATTCCTCCCAACCTCTGTGCTTCTTGCCGATAACCGATTTGACGCATCTCAATCCGAATTCCAAAGGCCTTGGCCATGTCCTTAATCAATTGTCGAAAATCGACCCTATCTTCAGCAGTGTAGTAGAATGTTGCTTTGGACCCGTCTCCTTGAAACTCAACATCGCTCAATTTCATTTGGAGCTTCAATGAAATGGCAATTTCTCGAGAGCGTTTTTTAATTTCTTCTTCTTTGTCCCTACACTTTTGCCATATATCGATATCACGTTGAGACGCTTTTCGATAGATTTTTGGGAGGGTTTTATCTTCGGGGTTTACCTTTTTTTTCTTCATCTGTACCCTAACCAACTCTCCGGTCAGGGTAACCATTCCCACATCATGCCCTGACTTTGCCTGGGTAGCTACTACGTCTCCAATAGCCAAGGAAAGGTTATCTATGTTCTTAAAAAATTCTTTTCTGCTGTTTTTGAAACGAACCTCAACGAATTCAAAAGGTTTTTGTCCGTTGGGTAGCGACATATTGGAAAGCCAATCAAAAACTGTAAGCTTGTTACAACCATCAGTGCCACAAGTTCCGTTGTTCTTGCAGCCACGCGGTTGTCCATCCTTACCGGTTGAACAACTGCTACACGCCATATTTAATATGTTGATTTAAAGAAACTTAACAAGCTCCTTTAAAAAGGGTTCATAAAATTATTCTAGGTAAAGATAGGATAAATTGTTCCAGAACGGAAATGTTATTTCTTATACTTGAGCACTTCAGAACGTCCCTTTTTGAAAATTTTATTGCTTGCGTGTTTCCCTTTTCTTCGTGCTTTCTGTTCTTCAAAAGGCAATGCGTGCACTTCCATACAATCCGTTGAGCAGCAATTGTTCATGGCTTCGGCACACTCTTCACATTGAATAAAGAGTAAATGACATGCTTCATTGGCACAGTTAACATGGGCATCGCAAGGCTTTCCACACTGATGGCAATTGGAAATCACATCATCGGAAATCCGTTCTCCACGGCGATGGTCGAACACAAAGTTTTTACCTAAAAATTTGTTCTCTAAGTCTTGCTCCTTAACCTGACGGGTATATTCAATAATCCCTCCTTCAAGTTGATATACATTTTTGAACCCCTTGTGCTTATAATATGCACTGGCCTTCTCGCATCGGATTCCCCCAGTACAATACATGACCAACTTTTTGTCTTCTTTATGCTCCGCTAAGTCGTTTTCAATAATGTCCAAAGAATCCCGAAAAGTATCCACATCTGGAGTTATTGCATTTTTAAAATGCCCAATTTCGCTTTCATAATGGTTTCTCATATCCACTAAGACCACATCAGGGTCTTCAATCAAATTGTTGAATTCCCCGGCCCCAACATGAATTCCCTTATTGGTCACATCAAACGTATCATCGTTAAGTCCATCCGCAACAATTTTGTGTCTAACCTTTACCTTAAGTTTCAGAAATGACTTATTGTCTTGCTCTATAGCTATGTTCAGTCTTACATTTTCTAAAAAGGTGATGCTGTCCAGATGTTCCTTAAAAGCTTGAAAGTTTTCCGCTGGTACCGAAAGCTGTGCATTAATACCTTCTTGGGCTACATAAATTCGGCCAAGAACATCCAAATCGTTCCAATGGATGAATAAATGATTTCTGAAAATCTGGGTGTTTCCTATGTGCGCATATTGGTAGAAAGAGATGGTAAGCCTATCATTCCCGGCTTCTTCTATAAGTTTCTCCCTCTCCTTTGCACTTAATGTATTGTACAGTTGCATGCTATACCAATAATTTAAGTTAAAGAGTGACTATAAAGTGGAGGCAAAGGTATAAAAGAAAAAAGACTCCTTAGGTAGTAAGGAGTCTATACACATTGATTCTTTTCATAGCGCAAATTTCCCAGTTGCGGTTCAAAATGTGCCATACGAAGTAGACCTTCGATATATTGTTTATTTGAGTTAGTACATTGTAGATGTTTTCCCATCAAAAAGGTTGCGCCTCCATTGTCCATGAAAAAAGAAATGGTAATTTAGCTCGTCAAATACGAGAACAATGAGCAGCGAAAAAGAAGCAAAACTCAAAGCACTTAAACTAACCCTTGATAAGTTGGACAAAACCTACGGAAAGGGTGCTGTTATGAAGATGGGTGATACTGTGGTGGAGGATGTTGAAGTTATACCATCAGGGTCTTTAGGTTTAGATATTGCTTTGGGTGTTGGAGGTTATCCAAGAGGGCGGGTTATTGAGATTTACGGTCCAGAATCTTCAGGAAAGACTACACTTACACTTCATGCCATTGCAGAAGCTCAAAAAAACGGTGGAATAGCCGCTTTTATTGATGCAGAACATGCTTTTGATAGATTCTATGCTCAAAAATTGGGTGTTGATATTGATAATTTGATTATTTCACAGCCCGATCATGGAGAACAGGCATTGGAAATTGCCGATAACCTTATTCGTTCTGGCGCAATAGATATTGTTATTGTGGATTCAGTTGCTGCACTTACCCCGAAAAGTGAAATTGAAGGAGAAATGGGGGACTCCAAAATGGGACTTCATGCAAGGTTAATGTCTCAAGCGCTACGTAAACTTACTTCGACCATAAGCAAAACCAACTGTACCGTAATTTTTATCAACCAGTTGCGGGAAAAAATTGGAGTTATGTTCGGCAATCCGGAAACCACTACTGGAGGTAATGCACTTAAATTTTATGCCTCTGTTCGCTTGGACATTAGAAGGTCTACCCAAATAAAGGATACCGATGGAAATGTGCAGGGTAATAAAACCCGAGTAAAAGTGGTGAAGAATAAGGTAGCCCCTCCTTTTAAAACTGCTGAATTCGACATTATGTATGGAGCGGGAATCTCTAAGGTAGGTGAGGTTCTGGATTTGGGGGTAGCTTATGAAATTGTGAAAAAAAGCGGTTCCTGGTTCAGCTATGGCGATACCAAACTTGGGCAGGGTAGAGATGCCGTTAAGGCCCTTTTGGTAGATAATCCAGAGCTTTCTGAAGAACTGGAGGGAAAAATCAAAGAGGCCATTGCCACTGTAAATTCGTAATTTTCAACTTCTTTATCCCAACTATAGGAAACAAAACGCAACCCTTGTTCTGCTTTGTCATCTATTAATCAAAGATTTTGATGATGAAAAAGGTAGTATTAGCATGTCTTTTGTGTGCTTTGTTCCCATTACTCTCTTCATGTGATTTGAATGATGATGGGCCAAACTTTCATTTTACCACACTTTCTGTTGTGGAGGCAAGCCTTCCCGAGTCTTTTCAGCTTAATCAGACCTACACAGTAGAAGTTACATATCTGCGACCGGATAGTTGTACTTTTTTTGAAGGTTTTGATGTGGCCACAGTTGCCGAAACCCAAAGAAATGTAACGGTTATCGGTTCTGTTATTACTGATGACGAGACTTGCACACAGTTGGCAGAAGAAGTAACAGCCAGCTTTGAATTCAATGTTATCTTTACCGGAACCTATACTTTTAGGTTTTACACAGGAGACGATGAATCTGGAGATGCCACTTTTATTGAATATACTGTGCCTGTGGTAGAAGACACAAATTGACAATACCAATAATCCAAAATTGACCAACATTTGGATCTTGAGGAACTAATACATAACTGTAAAAACGGAAAACGTAAGGCCCAGGCTGAATTATACCAGAAATATTCCGGTATTCTTTTCGGTATGTGCCTTAAATATTCTAAAAACAGAATTGAAGCTGAAGACAATTTGCACGACAGTTTCATTACCATTTTTGATAAAATTGGACAGTACAATTTTAAAGGTTCTTTTGAAGGTTGGATTAAGCGTGTTACAATAAACACCGTTCTTCAAAAATATAGGAAAGAACAGTATATGGACGTGGTCTCAGAAAACCTCGGCGAGGATTCAGTAGAACTGGACACAGAGGAGTTGGATGTAAGCTTATCTGCGCTGCTGGGCCATATACAACAACTTCCCAATAAATATAGAATCACATTCAACTTATATGTACTGGACGGATATAGTCATAAAGAAATTAGTGAGATGTTGGGGACATCCACTGGAACCTCAAAATCGAATTTGGCTAGAGCCAAAATGATTTTGAGAGAAAAAATTAAAAAAGAAAACATAAACATTGCTTAAATGATTTAAGAATGGGGAAAAAGAATTTAGAGCAATTGTTCAAGGATACTTTCCAGGACTTTCATGAGTCTCCAGATGACAATGTCTGGAAGGCTATTGAGGCCACATTGGACAAAAAGAAAAACAAAAAACGGGTGATTCCCATCTGGTGGAAATTGGGTGGCGTTGCTGCGCTTTTTGCCATTTTGTTTTTTGCCATCAACCCTTTGGACAGCTCAGACGAATCGGAAAACAATAATCAAATTCAAGTTGTTGGAACAGAAAACAAGAAAGAGGTTGTTCCTAATGCCAACAAGGATTCAATTGAAAACGCTTCTCAGATAACGGATGTTATTGAAAAAGAAGAATTGACAAATACCCAGAACGGAGATTCCTCAAATCAGGACACAAACAAGTCTAACATGAATGGGGTTGCAAATATGGACGCATCCCCTAAGAAGACTAATTTGACCCAAGCGAATAACCCTTCAAATTCCAAAACCAACTTAGAAACTGTAGTCGCTCAAAACGATAAAAAAGATTCGGAAGCCAAAGAAACTAAAAACACTGTCAATCAAATCTTAGATGACCCTAAGAATGAAACCGAAGATGCAGTCGCTTTTGAGGAAAGGGGAGTACAAGAGAAAGATGTGTTAGTTGTACCTCAAAAAGGCAATGAGGAAAAATTGGGTGAAAAAGAAAGTGCAGTGGCACAAACGGACGTGGAAAAGAAGATTGAAAAAGAGTTGCCCGAAAAAAAATCCATCTATGATGCCATTGCAGAAAAAAACGCTGAAGATGAAGAAGAGCTCATAGCGGAAAATACTGAAAGCAAATGGGCCGTAGGTCCTTCTGTAGCTCCTGTTTATTTTACTGGAACAGGGGAAGGTTCCCCAATACATTCCAATTTTAGTTCTAATTCAAAATCGGGCAATGTGAATTTAAGTTATGGCCTCACCGTGACCTATAATTTGGGAAAACGCTTAAAGGTCAGGTCTGGAGTACATCGGGTGGATTACGGTTATGATACCAACGAAGTTTTGTTCTCTTCCTCCTTGGAAGGTTCCACGAACGAACTTATAGATAACATCAATTACACAGAAACTTCTAGAAACTTAGTGATTCAAAGCAGTAAAAGTGTTCCTGATAGGGCGGCCGTTGATAGTTTCTCCGAAATACAATCCAATGAGACTGCAGCCTTAAGTGGTGAAATGGTGCAACAGCTTGGGTATATAGAAGTTCCTTTGGAGCTTAACTATGCCCTTATTGATAAAAAATTTGGAGTTGATATTATTGGTGGGTTCAGTTCCCTATTCCTTGTGGACGATACCATTTTATTGGAGTCTGATGAATTGGTGACTGAAGTAGGAGAAGCCAACAATGCCAATTCTGTCAATTTTAGCACCAATGTAGGTCTAGGCTTTAACTATAAAGTTTCTCCAAAAGTGCAATTAAATTTAGAACCTATGTTTAAATATCAGCTGAACACTTTTTCAGAGACTGCAGGGCCTTTCAGGCCATTCTCTGTTGGCGTTTATAGTGGTGTCAACTTAAAGTTTTAAGCATTAAAGAAGTTGGTTAGGAAGATTGTCCCTTTAGACAATCACTAAGCGCCCCACCCATAACAGGTGGGGTGTTTTTATTGTTAAAACCGGGTACATCAAATTTTTAGTAAATTGAGGTCTTAACCCAATCATCAATAATTTTGGAAACTGAAAGCTTCGAGGATATCCTTGTTTACTTTTCCAAGTCCTTGATGGGAAAAGAAAATGAGGAAGACATTCTTTGGGATTTGGCAAAGAACTGTATTTCGAAACTGGGCTTTGTAGACTGTGTAATCTACCTAGTTGATGAAAAGAACAATCTGCTGGTACAGAAATCGGCTTATGGCCCAAAGAACCCCAAGGACCAAAAACTCCACAATCCAGTAAAAATTCCCTTAGGCAAAGGGATAACAGGAACTGTTGCTTTGACAGGGGTTCCAGAGATTATTCTGGATACATCAATTGATTCGCGTTACATTGTGGATGATGCTATTAGACTTTCCGAAATATGCGTTCCCATTTCCTACGAAAAAGTCATATATGGTGTTATAGACTGTGAACATCCAGAAAAATCCTTTTTCAACGAGCAGCACCTTAAAATGCTTTCTGTCATAGCCTCTATTTGTGCTATAAAAATCAAGAGCGTAAGAGCAAATGCAGCACTTATTGAAAAACATCAAAATCTCCTAAAGGTAAAGGAAGAAATGGTTGAGTTGAAGTTAAAGGCACTAAACTCGCAGCTTCATCCCCATTTCGTTTTCAACGTCATCAATGCCATTCAGTATTTCGTGGCTTCGGAGAATAAAAAATCTGCTCTGGATAATCTTTCCTTGTTTAGCAAACTTCTTCGTTTCAATTTAAAACATCTGGAATTGGACACTGTTTCCTTAAAGGACGAAATAGAGATGTTGGATTGGTATCTCAAACTTCAGAAGCTTCGGTATGATAACCAGTTTGAATATGAAATCTATGTGGATGAGGAATCAAAAAAACACAATGCGATTATTCCCGCTTCAATTACACTTACCCTTTTTGAAAATCTCATCGAATTTGCCATGTACAATCAACACAAAAATGAAAAATTGAACGTTACCTTCACAGTTTCTGAATCATATGTTTATCTGAAAATACAATATATTCATGATGCCATTATCTCTGCAGTCGAATACAAACCTAAGTATAGAAGCCATGTCATGAAGTGGGAGGATCAGATTGATTTATTGAATGCAGCAAAAAAATACAACATCGAAAAAGAGATTACTTCCTCAAAAAACGAAAGCAAAGAAATTGGTGAAATCACTGTTAGGCTACCCAACCTTTTTTCTAGTTAAAATATTGCCTTTTTAAGTTCTTGCAGAATTACGTTCCTAACCTCTTCGTTCAATTCTCTTTTATCTTCTTCTTTTAACTTCTTAGTACTAAAAAAATGAAGCACCTTGGCTCTCATTTTTCCTGGTCCTCCACTTAGAAATGTAAAAGAAAATCGTTTTTTGTTATCAAAAAAGACAATAGGGACCACTGGAATCCTGTGTGCAATGGCCATTTTAAAAGCACCGTCTTTAAACGTATCTAGCGTTATGGATTCGTCTGGAACACCTCCTTCGGGAAAAATGCAAATACTCAATCCCTGATCTAGTCTTCGTTGTGCCCTACGATATACTCCTGTTCTACTTTTTACATCTTCCCTATCCACCATAATACAGACGCGTTTATAGAAAAAGCCGAAGAGCGGTATTTTTACCAACTCCTTTTTCCCCACAAAAACGAAAGGGTTTTTGCTCACCAAAAGCATCAACATAATATCCAACATACTGGTGTGGTTTGCTACCAGCATATAGCTCATTCCACGCTCTAATTTTTCTTGATAGCGTATTCTGGGCACACAACCCATACCATAAACAATAGGTTTTGCCCACAAGTTTCTGGCCAGCCAAAAAAACTGTGGATAGGTCTTTTCGGAAAAGGTTGTGGCCAAAAGTAAGGGAAGGAAAAGAAGAATCAAGATGGCAACCAAAAAATAGAACCATATTCGATACAAGACATGACCTATATTTTTTAATAGTTTCCGCACCGTTTCAAATGTAATGATATCGCTTTATATTTTTTGAATTCTTTTACCTTTGTCGCTGCACAAAATAAAAGCATGGCGCGAATTTTAACTGGGGTTCAAAGTACAGGAACACCACATTTGGGAAATATTTTGGGAGCGATAATGCCCGCCATTCAAATGGCAAAAGACCCAAGTAATGAGTCTTTTCTTTTTATTGCAGATATGCATTCCCTTACTCAAATCAAAGATGGAAAGCAGCTTCGAGAAAACACCTATGCCACAGCTGCTGCCTGGTTGGCCTTTGGTTTGGATATTGAAGAAACGGTGTTTTACAGACAGAGCGATGTTCCGCAGGTAACAGAACTGGCTTGGTACTTGAATTGTTTTTTTCCCTATCAGCGTCTTACGCTAGCACACTCCTTTAAGGACAAGGCCGACCGTCTTGAAGACGTAAACGCGGGCTTGTTTAACTATCCTATGCTGATGGCCGCGGATATTTTGTTGTATGATGCGGATATCGTACCCGTAGGAAAAGACCAACTGCAACATTTGGAAATGACCCGTGACGTAGCTTCAAGATTCCATCACCAAATGGGGGAAACTTTTGTCTTCCCTGAGGCTAAAGTTCAACAGGAAACCATGTACGTTCCCGGTACGGATGGACAAAAAATGAGCAAGAGCAAGGGAAACATCATCGATATTTTCCAAACCGACAAGAAACTACGGAAGCAGGTAATGGGCATTGTTACGGATAGCACTCCGATGGAAGAGCCAAAAGATCCATCCAAAGACAATGTTTTTGCATTGTATAAAGTACTGGCTTCTGAGGAGGAAATTGAAGAAATGAGTGCCAACTACTTAGCTGGAAATTATGGATATGGCCATGCAAAACAAGCTTTGTACGAAGTACTAGTGAACAAGTTTGAAGAACCTCGGGAAAAGTTTGCCTATTACATGGAACATTTGAATGAGGTTGATGAAGCTTTAGCCGTTGGAGCTGAAAAAGCCAGAAAAGTGGCAAATGGTGTTTTACAAAGAGTACGGGAAAAGGTTGGGTATTAAATAGCCTCAAACAATTTCCCGGGAAGTGTGCGCACCACACCCTTCATTTCCATGGCCAAAAGGGTGGATGAAGCTTTGAAGATAGGCAACTGACATTCCAGTGCAACCAAATCTAGTTCTTGTTTCCCTTTGGATTGCAATAAATCATAAATAGCTTGCTCCATAGGTTCCAGCTCCACAAAAAGCTGTTTCTGTGTTGCAGATGCGTTACCTTCATTTTGTTCCTCCCAGTCCCATCCCAAAAAATAAACTAGTTCCGCAGCAGAAGTTATCATGTGGGCTTTTTGTTTTTTAATCAAATCATTGCACCCCTTACTATACTTATCGGTATATCTTCCAGGAACCGCGAAAACCTCTCGGTTATAACTATTTGCAATATCAGCCGTGACCAAACTACCTCCTTTCTCTGCAGATTCCACCACTATAGTGGCTTCACTAATTCCAGCTATGATACGATTTCGCTTCAAAAAATTCTCTCTATCTGGATTACTGCTACTCCAAAACTCTGTGAAAAAACCTCCGTTTTCCATAACGCCGTTTACATACTTGGAGTGACTTTTTGGATACATTTGATTTAAACCATGCGCCAAACAGCCTATAGTTTGCAAACCATGTTCCATGGCCAGTTTTTGAACCGTTATGTCCACACCGTATGCAAAACCACTTACAATAATAGGGTCCAAAGGGGCTATGTCCGAAATAAACTGCTCACAAAAAGCTCTACCATAATTTGTGATGTTTCTAGTGCCCACTACACTAATGATTTTTCTTCTGGACAAATTGATGCTTCCTTTTTTGAACAAAACTATTGGAGCATCTACACAGTGTTTTAAAAAGCTGGGGTATTCTTCGTCCTCAAAATAGGTAATGCCTATATTTTCCTTTTGAATAAAGTGTAGTTCTTTTTCTGCATTCTTTAGGTGAGTTGCATTTTTTAGTTCTTTAAGCACAGTACTTCCAATTCCTGGCAACCGCGAAAGGTGCTGTACTTTATCCATAAATACTGCACTTGGACTACCGCAGTGGGCTATCAATTTTTTCGCAGTTATGCTTCCTACATTTCTTACAGATTGCAATCTTAAAGATGCAATTATTTCATTTTCAGTCACTTAGTATTAGATTTGGGATTGCTTCGAAAATACGGATTTTTGGATGTTAATAAAAAGTGATAAGCCGTATTTCGCTCTTGTTGTTTTTTTTTAATATTTGCGGGGATGCGTATTGAGGGATTTATATCAACTTTACTTTATGAGCACAATTGTGTAGTTGTACCTGGTTTTGGTGCTTTTTTGGCCCACACCAAATCTGCAGAAATTGACGCTTCTTCCAACCGATTGACCCCTCCTTTAAAAACAATTTCCTTCAATTCACAATTGAGCATCAATGATGGCGTATTGGTTTCCCATATCGCCAGAGAAAAAAAACTGGACTACGATTCTATTCTAGATGAAATTGAGAACGTAGGGAAAAATTGGAAAAAAAGACTCAACGACAGTGAGCGAATAGAGTTGTATGGCATTGGGAAGCTATGGTTAAACTCTAATGGAAAAATACAGTTCCAGCCCGAGAACAAAATCAATTACCTGACCTCTTCCTTTGGAATGGCTTCTTTAAGTGCTATTCCTATTCAGCGTGAAGTCTTAAAAGAAGAGGTGGAAGAACTTGAAAGTCAAATTCCATTCATCATCACCCCAGAAAAAAGGGAAACTACTTCTTTTAGGCCATGGTTGTCTTATGCTGCGGTTGTCTTGTTGATGATATCGGCAGGTTTCACAGGTTTTAGGGCTTTTGGAGAATTCCAGAACAAACAGTCTGTTGCCCAGGAAGAGGCTCAAAAAGAGGTTTCCCGTTTGATACAAGAAGCTACTTTTTTTGATGGAAATCCCCTTGAGCTTCCTGCTGTAAACCTTACCTTAAACAAGAAAAAGCAGGGAAAACACCATGTTATAGCGGGAGCTTTCCGTATTAAAGAAAATGCTAACAAAAAGGTGGCCCAATTAAAGAAAAAAGGGTTCAGTGCTCAATATTTGGGGGTAAACAAATATGGCCTGCACCAAGTTAGCTATTCTAGCTTTGAAGATTCAAAAGAGGCTCTAGGCTTTCTTAGAAAAATACGAAGTACTGAGTCGCGAGATGCTTGGTTGCTTTCAGAAAAATAATCCCTTTCCCTTTTCGATTAAGTCTATCTACTGATTTATCTTTGCCAAAAAAAGTATGGCGCCTAAAAATCCAAAGGATTCCAAAACTGTAATGACCGATATGGTTCTTCCTGGGGAAACCAACCCTTTGAACAATCTCTTTGGAGGCGAATTGTTGGCCCGTATGGATAGGGCCGCCAGTATCGCTGCCCGAAGACATAGTCGAAGAATCACCGTTACGGCTTCAGTAAATCACGTAGCTTTCAACAGAAACGTTCCTTTGGGCAGTGTTGTCACTATTGAGGCTTCACTTTCACGTGCCTTTAGGACTTCCATGGAAGTGTATATTGATGTCTGGATGGAAGATCGTTTTACCGGTGAGCGTTCAAAAGCCAATGAGGCCATTTACACCTTTGTTGCTGTGGATGATACTGGGAAACCTACGGAAGTGCCTGAAATAGCTCCCGAAACGGACTTGGAGAAGGAGCGTTTTGCCGGAGCATTACGGAGAAAACAATTGAGTCTGGTCTTGGCAGGAAAGATGCAACCTCAAGATGCTACTGAACTTAAGGCCCTTTTTACTTCCTAAAAATCAAAATTATCTGGGTCAGGCCCAAATCGCTTTCCTTGGTCCATTGCATCCAATAATGCCATATCGTCTTCGTCAAGTTCGAAGTCGAAAATCTGGGCATTGGAAATGATTCTTTCCTTTTTTACAGATTTGGGAATGGTTACGACCCCTTTTTGTATGTCCCAACGTAAAACGATTTGAGCAATGGTCTTTCTGTATTTATCGGCAAGCTGTTTGAATTCATCCATTTCAAAGATATGACCTTGCATCATGGGGGACCAAGCTTCATACTGAATACCTTTTTCTTTACAAAAATCAAGCAAATCCTGCTGAACCAAGTATGGGTGGAATTCCATTTGATTGACCATGGGAACCACTTCGGAACCGGTCATTACATCTTCAAGGTGGTGCTGGAGAAAATTGCTTACCCCAATGGCCTTGACCCTTTTTTCCTTGTACAACTTTTCGAGGGCCCTCCAAGTCTCTTTATAGAGTCCTTCTTTTGGCCAGTGAATCAAATAAAGGTCTAAATAATCCAAATCAAGCCTTTTCAGGCTATCATCATAAGCTCTTAATGTAGACTCGAAACCTTGGTCTGCATTCCAGACCTTGCTCACGACAAAGATATCTTCACGTTTTACGGAGCTTTGTTTAATAGCTTCACCCACTCCGTTCTCATTCTTGTAGATTGAGGCGGTATCTATATGTCTATATCCGTGTTCCAAAGCATCGTCAACAGCTTGAATCACTTCATTTCCGTCTTTGGACAAATAGACGCCCAAACCAAAATAGGGCATCTTTACGCCGTTGTTCAATTCAAAAGTACCTTGTAGATCAGTGATTTTTTCCATTTTCTATAATTGATATATCCATTCTTCAGGATTCAATCTGTTAGAATCTCGATAGAGATAGAATTTTAGTTTTGTACTACCATCAAACCGACTGGTATAAATATCGCCTAAAACTTCTTTGGCTGTTACTTTATCTCCTTTTTTTACATAAAGTTTGGACAGGTTGTAATAGGTGCTGATGTAATTACCATGTTTTATTTGAACGCCCCTGCTACCCCCGGGCACACTAAGTATGGCAATCACTTCTCCTTCAAAAATGGCCCTTGCCTTACTACCTTTATCTGTAGTGATGGTCACCCCATTATTTCTGTGTTCAATACCTGGATATAGTTTGTCCTTATATAAGCCATACCCTTGGCTTTTGATTCCCTTTTCCACTGGCCAAATCAGTTTCCCCTTATTTGCAGAAAAGTTCGTTGCCACAATTTTTGCTTCAGGAGTGAGCGCAAATGTTCTTGTACTAGTATTTCCCGTTTTTTTGTTTGTTGTAACAATAGCACTCTTAATCAAACGTTCAATTTCCCTATCAATTTTTCGTGCTTCTCTTCTTTTTTTATCAATTGCTGCGGTATACCGTGCCTCATTTTGGCGTATACTGGTCAAAAGTTCCTTTTGGGAGGCTATTTCCCTGGAGAGGGTATTTTTTGCGCTTCTATTTTCAACCAGCAGCTGTTCTTTTACTTTTCGTTGCTCTACTAGGTCCTTATTTAAATCGGTAAGCTGTGCAGTTTTAGTAGCGATGGACTCCCCTTGCTTTTTCCTGTGCTGGGCATACTGCTTCATATATTGCAGTCTCTTTAAAGCTTGATAAAAGTTGTCAGACGACAAGAGAAACATGAGTCTATTGTTCTGCGCTTTGTTCCGATATGATTTTTGAATCAATCTTGCGTAATCTTCTTTAAGCAACTTCAAATCTTCCCTTAGTTTGCTTATGCTCCTTATGTTTACGCTTATTTGTCGATTTAGCAAATTGGACTGTTGATTGGTAAGTCTTATAAGTTCTTGGCGCACATTTATTTTCTTATCCAATGCCTCCATTTGGTCAATAATATCCCCTTTTTCTTTCCTCTCAGCAAACAACAATCTATTGATTTCCTTAATTTCCTTTTGAAGTCTTTCCCTTTTGGCCTCCAAGGCTTTCTGTTCTCCCGTCTGGGCATTCAAACAAAATGTCAACAATAATGCAATAAGCATTAAATCAATTCGATATGAAATATTAATTGACATTTTACTTTAATATAATCTTATCATATCCCCTAGGGATTTTATATGGAAAATTCAATGTTTTATCCAATTCTAAATTGCGGAAATTCAAATCTATGATAGTCCTATCCTTTTTATCAAGCGCTACAACCTGTACTGAATTTGGAAAAATTCTTCCAGAAATATCTTGATAGGTATATTTTGCGCTCAAAAACCGATTCTCTTCCGGTTGAAGCACTTCTTGGGTTGCTACTTTAAAATGCTTTGGTTCTAGCTGAAACAAAAGTGAAAAAAGTGCTTTCGCTTTCTTGGGTTGCAGTTGATAGTTTCCATCAGCAACTTGAGAAGTGAATTTTTCTTTTCTCATATCCAAAATGGCGTTGCCTAACAATAGGTTCTGAACACTTGCAAAGTCAAGTTCAGTGCCCAACAATTCGCTTAAAAAGCTAAAATCCCCATCAAAGTATTCCCCTTGTAGTTTGTTATAAAAAGATACCTTTTCTGGGGTAATATGGGCCTTTACCACACCTAACGGGGCGCTAATCCATATCACCTTATCCTTTTCCATTCTAAGGCTTACCGATATCCCCTGACTCTCCCTGCCATTGGAATAATCAATTTTAACTTTTCCACGTAGTGTTTTAAAATCTTCCTGATTGCCATAGTGGTTGGCAATAATCTTTTTAGTTGAGATAGAACCGTCCACCTCTCCCCCAACTACGTTTTTAGTGCTTTTACATGCGACAAGCAAAAGTGTCATTGAAATAAAAAATACCAATTGTTTAATCATCATCCTAACTCCTATTTCTATGAACCGGTTTCTATTTTATTGGCATATTCAGTAGCTTTCTTATCATTACCCATAGAGGCATAAGTCTCAGATAAGACTCTGTAAACGTTATTCTTCAAGGGAATATCCTCAAAAATGAAATCCAAAGCTGTTTCCAAAATTTCTATTCCCTCTTCCTTTTTACCGCTTTTTGTCAATGCCAAGCCATATGCATACTGAAAATAAGGCTGAAGTGGATAGGTGTCCTTTGCTTCATTTGCTATATTTTCCAACGTTTTAAAATCCCTATTGGAGATTAACGCATCCATTCGTTTTTTTAACTCCTCCACTGGGTTCTCAGGTGAGAAAGTGCTTTTGGTAACTACTGTTTTTGTAACGGTCTTTTTCTTTATGGAATCTTCTATTTTCTGTCTTAAGCTGATTGTATTGGCGGTGCGAGGTAAATTGTCCAATTGCTTAAGGGCATTGCTATACTTTCCTTTTTGGAAATAAATCTTTGCTAGATTTCCTCTCAGTGAAGCATTGGTAAGCGGAATTCTATCGGCAAATGCATCTACAGTATTGCCTTGCTTTTCCAAAATGGAAATGAAGTGCTCCAAATACCAATAATTTTCCGGTGATTGTTCTAGGGCTAGAATAGCATAACCCTGCGCCAAGTTGAATTTTTTATCCAGAAAATAGACGCGGGCCAATTCATAATCTATGACCAAATTATCTGGTTGCAGATTTTTACATTCCAACAGTTTTTCAGCTGCACGATCATAGTTTTGAATTCCTTTTTGCTTAAGAGCTTCAAAAAATAAGCTTTGAAACTCATCGGTATATTCTTCTAAAAAAAGCTCAGCACTCTCTTCCTCTTGAGCTAAAGCGCCTAAGGGTATACAAAAAGCCAATACTACCCAACATATATTCCTCATCATTTACATTTAGTTTTACCCCTTTCTCAAAAAATCACTTCATTTCCGAATAATCCCCAAGGCTTACCGTTTCAAATTTGCCATCAAAAATAACATGGTTGCCTATCATGGCATTATCTAAATTGGCATTGGATATTTTACTTTCATTTTGGATTATACTATTCTTGATAGTTGAGTTCTCCAATTGCGTATTTGAACCTATAGAAACATAAGGGCCAACCGTAGTATTTTTTATCACAACTCCTTCACCGATAAAACAAGGTTCTACAATATTGGCATTTTCCAAAGTAACATCGGAGGCAATTAATTTTTCACCATCCTTCTCTAAAAAGCCCAACATTCTTTGATTTGTCTCCACGGTAACTGCTTTGTTCCCGCAATCCATCCATTCATCCACTTTTCCTGGCACAAACTTCATGCCCTTATCCATCATACGTTTTATTCCATCATTGATTTGATACTCCCCTCCATGCATCACATTGTTGTCCAATACATATTGTAACTCATCTTTAAGCACACCCACATCCCTAAAATAGTAAATACCAATTACCGCCAAATCTGAGACAAATTCTTTTGGCTTTTCCACCAATTCCACAATTTGGTTCTCTTCACTCAGTTTAACAACACCATAGGCCTCAGGTTCGTCTACCTGTTTTACCCAAATAACACTATCAGCTGATTTATCCAAATCAAAGTCAGCCCGAATCAGAGTGTCCGCATATGCAATGACCGCTGGTCCGATCAAAGATTCTTTGGCACTCATAATGGCATGACCGGTTCCCAAGGGTTGGTCTTGCCTATAAATTGACCCTCTTGCGCCCAAACTCTCGGCCAATTCCGTAAGACTTTCCACAACATCTTCACCAAAAAAGGCAGGGTCTCCTAAAATGAAGGCAACCTCTTCAATGGGTTCTCCCAAAACTTTGGCAATATCACTTACCAAACGGTGCACAATAGGTTTCCCTGCAACAGGTATTAAAGGTTTGGGAACCGTTAGTGTATGTGGCCTAAGTCGGGATCCTCTTCCGGCCATTGGGACAATAATTTTCATGTATCTATAAAATATAACGTGGTTAGTATCTTGTTTTATTGTGTTCCTGTACTGCCAAATCCTCCTGACCCACGATCTGTTTCGGTAAGTTGCTCAACTTCTTCCCATTCAGATCTTTCATGTTTCGCAATTACCATCTGAGCTATCCGCTCCCCGTCTTTGACAATAAAATCTTCATTGGAAAGATTAACTAAAATTACCCCTACTTCACCGCGATAATCCGCGTCTATGGTTCCGGGTGCATTTAAAACTGTAACTCCTTTTTTAGCTGCCAATCCACTTCGCGGGCGTACCTGAGCTTCAATTCCCACAGGCAGCTCCATAAAAATACCGGTAGGAATAATTTTGTGCTCCAACGGTTTTAGTGTTATGGACTCATCTAAATTGGCCCTTAAATCCATTCCGGCAGATGCAAGGGTTTCATAATGTGGCAAATCATGTTTAGAGGAATTGATGACCTTTATCTTCATTTCACTGTTTAGCTTCACTATTTCTGTTATTCAGTTTTTAGGTGTGGATTGAAAAATGGCGCGTAGATTTTCTCCTTCCAACTTATATGTCAATATCAAAAATAACAAAAGAAGTGCCCCTCCGGCTATTAAATTTCGGTTAAAAACATAAAAGGAAAGTGCTGAAAACAAAATGGACAATCCCAAATAGAAAGTAATCTTTCTAATGTTATAAGGAATTGGATAATGTTTCCTTCCAAAAGAATACGAGAGAATCATCATACTGGCATACGCAATCAAGGTGGCCAGCGCAGAGGCCATATACCCAATTTTTGGAATGAAAAGAAAATTGATTAGTAAAGTTGCCAGGGCTCCAACGGATGAGATATATGCTCCATATTTTGTTTTGTCAGTAATTTTATACCATACCGAAAGGTTATGATAAATACCCAAGCATAGGCTTCCCAATAGAATGATGGGCACAACATCCAGAGCCTCCCAATAGACTGAATTCCGAATTAAAAGCTTTGCCAGCACATCAATAAATACCACAACGGCCAAAAGGATTACGCTACCTAGAATAATAAAATAATTCGTAATCTGGGCATAGGTCTTTTGAGGGTTCTCTTTGTTGGCATGACTAAAGAAAAACGGCTCCACTCCCATTCGAAAAGCAGTCCCAAACAAGGTCATAAACAACGCCAATTTATAGCATGCGCCATATTTTCCCACCTCTCCTTCCGCGATATCATCCGGAAGTAATTCAGTCAATAAGATCTTGTCTAGAACTTCGTTAATTGTAAAAGCAATTCCGGCAACAAGAATAGGTCCTGCATATTTGAGCATTTGTTTCCATAGGGATATATCGAATCGGAATTTAACCCGTAAATACGTGGGCAAAAGGAATACTAGTGTAATTCCACTTGCAATGATATTGGAAATAAATATGTATTGGATTTCCCAACCTTCCTTATACAACGATGCTAGATAGCTCTCTTGGTTTTGTTCGGATATCCCTGGTAAAATCAGCAAGAAAAACACATTAAAGCCAAGGTTTATAGCTACGTTGATGATTTTTAACAAACCGTACTTCATAGGTTTTTCATTGGCGCGCAATAAAGCGAATGGAATAATCGCCAAGGCATCCAAAACCAGTATGTACGTGGTAAAACGAATATATTCTACATCAATATTGGTAAAATCCGCTAGCCACCCCTTAACTATCATAGCGACAATTAAAAACAAGAGGGAAGAAACCAATAAGGAAACGAGTGCTGTTGAAACTACGCTCCCTTTATCCTTGTTTTTATTATAGAATCTAAAAAACGTGGTTTCCATCCCATAGGCTAAAAACACATTGAATATGGCTATCCATGCGTAAATATTGGTGTACTGACCATATCCCGATGCATTTTCAAAAACTGAGGTATATAAAGGCAGCAAGAAAAACGAAATGACCCTGGGAAGCACAGTGGCCAATCCATAAATAAAGGTTTGTTTAAAAAGCTTTTTTAAAGGATTCAACTAGGATCGTTTAACCCTGCGCAAGTTACACAAAACCGTGAAGTTGTTCCCACAGTAATAAATAGATAATGGATTTGACAGCGTTCCAAAAAACAGAATCAAATAATTGCTATCTTAAGAGTCAAACTGAAAACCAATGAAAACTATTCATAGTCTTTCTCTTTTCTTCTTTATAAGCATGCTCTTTTTATCGGGTTGTCAAGAAAAAAAAGAAGAGAAAAAAGAAGTTGCCAAAAGGCCTAACATCATATTCATTATGTCTGACGATCATGCTTATCAGGCTATTAGTGCTTATGACAATCGGTTGATTCAAACCCCTAACATTGATCGTATCGGCAAGGAAGGTATCGTTTTTACAAATGCCTGTGTATCCAATTCCATATGTGCGCCTTCTCGAGCAACTATTCTAACAGGAAAGCATACCCACATCAATGGAAAAGTAGATAATCAAATGCCGTTTGACACCACCCAAGTTACTTTTCCACAGATTTTTCAGGAAGCCGGTTATCAGACAGCTATGTTTGGAAAGCTTCATTTTGGGAACAATCCCAAAGGTGTAGATGAATTCATGATTCTTCCAGGGCAAGGTTCCTACATTAACCCTGATTTTATTACCAAAACAGGGGATACTACGCGAATTGAAGGTTATGTTACTGATGTCATCACGGATTTAACACTGGATTGGTTGGACAAGAAAAGAGATACGGTTAAACCATTCATGCTAATGTACCTGCATAAAGCGCCACATAGACCTTGGTGGCCCAGACCAGACAAATTCAAAGAGTTTTTGGGCAAAGAGTTTCCAGAACCAAAATCTTTGTTTGACACCTATGAAAACAGAGGAACGGCAGCTAGGACTGCGGAAATGAATCTGCTGAATGATATGATGTACAACCATGATAGCAAGATTAGACCAGCTGTAACGGCAAGAATGAAAAACCTTAGCCCAAAGGTTCGAGAATATGAGGGAGGCTTTGATAAACCATATACAGAAAGAATCACGGAATCACAAAAAGCGGCCTACGAACCTATTCTTGACATCATAAACGATGATTTTGAGAAGAATTGGCCAAACATGACCAAAAAGGAGAAAATGAAATGGAAATACCAAAGGTATATGCAAGACTATCTCGCTTGTGTTTCTTCGGTTGATGATAATATTGGACGGGTTTTGTCTTACCTGGATGAAAACGATTTATCGGATAACACAATTGTGGTCTATACTTCCGATCAAGGGTTCTATCTAGGAGAACACGGTTGGTTTGATAAGCGGTTTATCTATAATGAATCCTTCAAAACTCCTTTGTTGATTCGTTGGCCCAACCAAATCAAACCAGGAATTACTAATGAAGAAATGGTACAAAATCTCGATTTTGCCCAGACCTTTTTGGATGCTGCTCAAATTGAAGCGCCCGAAGATATGCAGGGTGAAAGCCTTATGCCACTTTTGACGAGTAATACGGAAGAATGGACTCGTGATGCCGTTTATTACCACTATTATGAGTACCCAGCAGTACATCAAGTAAAAAGACACTACGGATTAGTGACCATTGACTATAAACTGGCTCATTTCTATTATGATGTTGACGAGTGGGAATTGTACGATCGCAAAAAAGACCCACAGGAAATGAACAATGTTTACAATGACCCGGCATATGCGGATGTGGTCAAGGAGTTAAAGGTTAAGTTGGATGAATTAAGGGTACAATACAAAGATTCAGATGAGTTGAACCAAGAGTATATTGAAATTCATAAGGCCAATAATATTGACTCCCCTTTGAAGAGCGGCAAATAAAAAGATTTCTACCCCTCCCTTAGCGTTTTAAGTGTTCTTAATTCTTTGCGTACTTGAAAGAATATGAAAAATGAAAAGAAGAAGAGTAAGACTATGGACGATATCAAAATGTAAGTATAAAATCCCTTGGATAAACTAGCCTTAAAATCAGGTAACATCGTCCAAAAGGCGAGGCTGTATAGAGTCAACAATATTGGAGTCAAGACTACGTGAACGATAATTCTTTGTTTGTGGTATTTTTTAAGTTTTACTTTAAATTTTTCAATCTCCAACGTAGCAGATAAGGTTCTCAAATTACTTAAGCTGAATGATTCCAGAACCGCTCTAATCACTAAAACTCCTATCATGACTATTAGGGCTATGGCCACGCTCTGATATTGTATTGCTTTGACGTAGTAGAAAAAATACACTAGAACAACAATGGTCGTTAAAAAAACGATGTTTGCTATCCACTGTTTTCTCTCCACTCTAGAAATTTTTTGCTTTAGTTTTGCAAAATCTGTTTCCGATGGTTTTTGAATGGGCTGGGCCATCCAGCTTTTCTGTAATTCTTCAAATTTATTCATGTTCAACACATTTTGATAGTTGCATTTTAATACGATGGATTCTTGTACGAATGGCCTCATGTTTCAGGCCTATCACCTTGGCAATATCCTTTTGCGCCAGTCCTTCAAGCTCCATAAGGATTATAGCTTTGTTGGTTACACTAAGGGTATCGATACATCGATACATCTCTTGATATTGCCTTTCCTTTCCTTCCGTTGCATCACTTCCATCTGAAATCTCATGGGAATCAACCGCAACCAAAGGTTGATTTCGTTTCCTTTTTCTAAGATTCATTAAACAGGTGTTTACCGCTATTCTATAAATCCACGTGGTAATATTGCTTTCTTGTCTGAAAGTCTTTAAGTTATTCCAAGTTTTTATAAAAACCTCTTGGGTCAAATCATCAGCCAATTCCTTATTTCCCCCAACATACCCCATACACAATCGCATTACTTTGGGATAGTTTTCTTGGTAAATATGTTTAAAATGAATTTCTTGTTCTGTCATCTTTTATGGAAGACTGGACTGTAATTGATCAAGAAGCCAAGTAGGT
This sequence comes from Flagellimonas ulvae, assembly GCF_049333175.1. Taxonomy (NCBI): domain Bacteria; kingdom Pseudomonadati; phylum Bacteroidota; class Flavobacteriia; order Flavobacteriales; family Flavobacteriaceae; genus Flagellimonas; species Flagellimonas ulvae. Next base: position 2,778,123 of record NZ_CP186325.1, on the reverse strand, counting down.
TTATCGAACATGATAAAATGTAATGCCCCTTCCGCAAACCTTAGCTCGTAGTCAGGAAGATTTTTATATTGATCCTCATACGTTCTTTTGGCCATGTCCAATCCAAATGGTTCAGTCGCTGCCAAAATAATGACAGGTATATTGATGTTAGCAACATCTTCCCTCAGGTCTACCTTTAAATAATCTGTGTAACCATAAACATAGGTCTCTCGGTCTGCTCCTTTCATCCATTCAACAATTTGATTTTGTTTTTCCTTGGTCTGCGTCATTCCCATTGCCATATTGGAAGCCATTTTTTCAAAATCTTCGGGGCTCATCGTTAACATTTGGTTGTTATATGGGCTATCATAAACCATATTATCACTATTGAAGTTAGGAAACATAAGTGCCCCAGTTGCTGTTAAAGCATCTACAATAATCAATTTTTTAAAGATAGAATCTTTTGCCGCTAAAGAAAGAGCCAAAGTTCCTCCAAGGCTATGACCAATCGCAATAGCGTTCTCCAATTGATTTTTTTTAACATAGTTCAATACTCCTTTTTCAATTTTGGGATACCATGGGAATTCTATAGAAGGAACTTCGCCAAAGCCAGCAAAAGTAAACAGGTGACATTCATAGTTCTTGGAGAGAACAGCAATCTGTTCTTCCCATACTTCTTCAGTACAGGCAAATCCTGGGAAAAACAACAAGGGCTCCCCTGCTCCTACAACCTGAACCTTAAAGGGTTCTTTTTGAGCATGTGTGGAAATAGTGGAAAGGATAATAAGTAATAATGCTAAAAGAGTTTTTGATTTTTTCATGGGTAAAAGAATTAATTGATTTTTACCCTTTTGATGCACAATTCAAAAAATGTTACCTCAAAACCAAAAAAAATTTAGCCGATTACCTAAAGTTCAATTCGTTTCATAGCAGTTATGGCAAGAATTAGTGAAATGAATAAAAATATGGCGCCAAGTGCGTAAGCCGCGCCTGGAAAGTAAAAAGTGGTTTCAGGACGAATGAAATAGTAGAAAACAGGAGCAAATATTAATTGACCAAGAATGGCGGTAATGCTTACTAAACTTGTTATAGACCCTTGGAGGATTCCCTGTTCTTTTTCAGAAACTTGGTTTGAAATTATACCTTGAACCGTTGGTCCTGCAATTCCACCTAACGCATAAGGAATTAAAAATGCATATAGCATCCATGGCTCATCGGCCTGAGAAAACAGAAACATCCCCAATGTCCAAAGCAAAAACCCAATGGTTACCACTTTGCGTTTGCCAAACCACTCTACGGCCTTTCCTACCAAAAACCCTTGAACAAAAGCTACCAACAATCCTACTACCACCAAAGAAACCCCTATTTGCTTAGGGCTCCAGTCAAATAGTTCTATAGTGTAATAAGACCATACTGATGGCAAAGCTTGCCCTGCCAAATTGGCCATAAAAAAGGCGAAAATCAATATCAATACGCCTTTGTATTTCCGTAATGCAACCAAGGAAACCCCTGGTATCATTTTCATTTTATCTATAGGTCTTCTCTTTTCTTTGGATAAAGATTCAGGCACCACAAAGTATCCAAATAGGAAGTTTGCAAAGGTCAAACCTGCGGCAATGTAAAAGGGTAAACGAATATTGATGTCACCAAAAAACCCACCAATACCAGGACCGATGATAAACCCTAGTCCAAAAGCAGCCCCGATCAAACCAAAGTTCTTTGCCTTTTCCTCCACTGTACTTATATCAGCAATGTACGCTGTGGCAACGGTAACACTTGCTCCGGTAATTCCTGCCAGAAACCGTCCAACAAAAAGCCACATAATTGTTGGAGCCCATGCGTGAACCAAATAGTCGAAACTTAATCCGAGAAGGGATAATAAAAGAATGGGTTTACGGCCATATCTATCTGAAATCTCCCCCATAACCGGAGAAAATAAAAACTGCATTCCAGCAAAAGCTGTGGTCAGCCACATGCCGTAAATTACAGCCATATGATTTCCTTCACCTGTCAATTGCATGATGAACTCTGGGATGATAGGAGCAATGATTCCTATACCGATAACATCTACCAAAATGGTAATGAAAATGAAGAGTAATGCAGTGTTTTTAGATTTCATTAGAATCTGATTTATACATAATAAAAAGCCCCACTATTGTAGTGAGGCTTATGTGTTATGTCCATGAATAACCTTTAGTTATTCAGTGCTTCAGCCCCACCAACGATTTCAAGAATTTCATTGGTAATCGCTGCTTGTCTCGCCTTATTATACGTTAATTTCAATTGATCTCTAAGCTCCGTCGCATTATCTGTTGCTTTATGCATAGCCGTCATACGCGCTCCATGTTCACTTGCGAAAGAATCTCGAATAGCCTTGTATAATTGCGTCTTCAGAGATTTTGGAATCAACTGCTCTACTATCTCTGCCTTTTCCGGTTCAAAAATATAATCGCCACTATTCTGGTCACCTCCTTCAATCGGCACAATAGGTAAAAATTGTTCAGTCATTACGATTTGGGTAGCGGCATTCTTGAACTTGTTATAAACCAATTCAATTTTGTCATAATCACCATCTGTGAACTTGGCCATTAACTCTTCAGAAATTTCTGAAACTGCATCGAATGTCAAACCATCAAAAATTTCACTTTTGTTGGCAATCACATTTGATTTTCTACTCAATCCATCATTCCCCTTTTTTCCAATGGCCAAGAAATCAACTTGCTTTCCAGCATAAATGTCTTCCAAAACGGCACATTGCTTTAGAATATTGGAGTTAAAAGCACCACAAAGCCCCCTGTTTGAAGTGATGGCTACAACCAAAACCTTGTTTACCTCGCGATTGTCTGCATAGCTGCTCCCAGCATCTCCATCCAGGCTGGCACTTAAACTTTGCAAAAGTTCAGTAAGCTTATTGGCATACGGACGCATGGCCGTAATGGCATCCTGAGCTTTCTTCAACTTGGCAGCAGAAACCATTTTCATGGCACTGGTTATCTGCATGGTTGAAGAAACCGTGGAAATTCTGTTTCGTATTTCTTTTAAGTTCGCCATTCTATTTTGATAGTATGGATTCCTGCCTCCCTTCGACTGCGCTCCGGATGTGACGGCAGGAATGACAATTGATTATCCTCTATACTTGTCTGAAAGTTCTTTACAAACCGTAGTCAAGGTTTCGGTTACCTCATCAGTCAGCTTTCCTGCTTTTAAAGTATCCAAAACGCCTCTGTGCTTTGCATTCAAGAACTCGATAAAATCTCTTTCAAATTCTTTTACCTTATTAACGGGCACATCACGCAGAAGATTCTTAGAACCTGCAAAAATGATAGCCACCTGGTCTTCAACCGTAAATGGGTCATTTTGTGCTTGCTTCAAAATTTCAACGTTTCTACGTCCCTTTTCAATCACATTTAAAGTTGCAGCATCCAAATCAGAACCAAACTTGGCAAAAGCTTCCAATTCACGGAACTGGGCTTGATCCAATTTCAAAGTACCAGAAACTTTTTTCATGGACTTTATCTGAGCCGAACCACCCACACGAGATACCGAGATACCTACGTTAATCGCAGGTCTTACCCCTTGGTTGAACAAATCCTGCTCCAAGAAAATCTGACCATCCGTAATCGAAATTACGTTAGTTGGAATATAGGCAGAAACGTCACCCGCTTGTGTCTCAATGATAGGAAGTGCTGTCAATGAACCTCCACCTTTCACCATAGGCTTCAAGGTATCTGGAAGATCGTTCATGTTCTTTGCAATATCATCATCGGCAATCACTTTTGCAGCACGCTCCAACAATCTTGAGTGTAGATAAAAAACGTCACCAGGATATGCTTCACGTCCTGGAGGTCTTCTTAAAAGAAGAGAAACCTCACGATAGGCCACCGCTTGTTTTGATAAATCATCATAGATAATCAAAGCGGGACGACCCGTATCCCTGAAGTACTCTCCAATGGCAGCACCTGCGAACGGAGCATATACCTGCATAGGTGCAGGGTCTGATGCGTTTGCAGCAACAATGGTAGTATATGCCAAAGCTCCTTTATCTTCCAAAGTTTTTGCAATGGCAGCAACTGTTGATGCTTTTTGCCCTACTGCAACATAAATACAGTATACCGGTTCTCCGGCATCATAAAATTCTTTTTGGTTTAGAATCGTATCGATACAAACCGTAGTTTTTCCAGTTTGACGGTCACCAATTACCAACTCACGCTGTCCTCTACCGATTGGAATCATGGCATCAATGGCCTTAACCCCAGTTTGCAAAGGCTCATTTACCGGTTGACGGTAGATAACACCAGGCGCTTTACGCTCCAAGGGCATTTCATAGGTCTCACCAGAGATAGCTCCCTTACCATCGATTGGGTTACCCAAAGTATCCACAACACGACCAACAATTCCTTCACCAACATTAATGGATGCGATACGTTGCGTTCTTTTTACCGTAGCACCTTCCGTTACCAATTTAGATGGCCCCAACAATACAACCCCAACATTATCTTCTTCCAAGTTCAAAACGATACCTTCCATACCACCATCGAACTCAACAAGTTCTCCGTACTGAGCATTGGAAAGTCCATATACTCGGGCGATACCATCACCTACCTCCAATACAGTTCCTACTTCATCTAAAGATGCGGTAGCTTCAAACCCAGATAATTGCTTTTTTAATATTGCTGATACTTCAGCGGCTTTTACTCCTGCCATTTTTATAGACTATTTGTAAATTCTCTTTTTAATCCATTCAATTTGTTTGAGATGCTGGCATCGTACTGTAAGTCTCCTACACGCAATACAAATCCTCCAATGATGCTTTCATCTATTTTGTTCTCGATGGTGACCTTCTTTCCTGTCATTTTGGTCACCTCAGCCAATATTTTCTTTTCAAGAGCAGCATTTAATGGTACTGCAGAGGTAACATAGGCTACATCTTCCCCCTTCATCCGCTCATATTGAATGATGTACTTTAAGGCTACTTCCTTAAGTAAATCAATTCTTTTGTTATCGGTCAAAATACCCAACAAGCCTTTGGTGATTTCACTACAATCTTTGAAGATTTCACCAAGGATATTCTTCTTTACCGCACTTTTAACCACAGGATTTCCCAAAAGTGTCGCCAACTCTTTATTTTCCGCTATGGTATCCTTGATGATCCGCATGTCTTTTCCAACAGCTTCTGCTGATTTTTTTTCGACAGCGAAATCAAGGATGGCCTTTGCGTAACGAATTGCAGCTCTTCCTTCGTTCATAGTGGTCTTAGTTCAATTTGATGTCTCCCAACATATCATCCACAAGCTTTTGTTGCTTGCTTTTGTTGGATAGTTCATCTTTGATTACCTTCTCAGCAATATCAATGGAAAGTGTTGCCACCTGCGCCTTGATGTCCGCAACAGCAGCTTTCTTCTCACTTTCAATAGAAGCTTGCGCTTTAGCAATCATTTTATCCCCTTCTTTCTGGGCCTCTTCTTTGGCATCTGCTAAGATTTTTTCTTTGAGCTCTCTTGCCTCTTTAAGAAGACTTTCCCTTTCTGCACGAGCTTCTTTCAACAAGCTCTCACTGTCCGCCGTGATATTTTGCATTTCTTTCTTGGCAGATTCAGCAGCATCCAAAGCATCTTGGATTCCTTTTTCCCTGTCCTCTAAAGAATTCATAATTGGCTTCCAGGCATATCTTGCAAGAATGAAAATCAATATCAGTGTGATGAGCACTTGCATTGCAAATAGCCCAGGAGAAAAATCGTTTAATAGTTGCTCCATAATCTTTTTTTGTTTTTTTAAAACACCATTTTGCAACCAATCGTTGCAAAATGGTGAATTTGTGTTCTGCTATCGGATTATTTTCCTAAGAAAAGTGCACCGAATGCCAAACCTTCCAATAGTGCGGCGATAATAATCATCGCAGTTTGGATTTTACCAGTAGCTTCTGGTTGACGAGCAATACCTTCCATGGCACTACCACCAATTTTACCCAATCCGATACCTGCACCGATTACAATAAGGCCTGCACCTACTAAATTTGGAACTGTCATAAATAATCTATTTCTAGTTAAACAAAATAAAATTCTCTTTAATGATGGTCATGATCTGCAACCGCCATTCCAATGAATAGGGCTGATAGCATAGTAAATATGTATGCTTGTAAGAACGCAACCAGTAACTCAATCAACGTAATAAAAAATGATAATAATACTGATAACAAACTGGAACCAACTAATGTCATATCAGTCTTATAAAGAAGATAAATAGACATTAGATTAAATAGCACAATGTGTCCGGCAGATATATTCGCAAACAAACGAACCAACAATGAAAATGGTTTAATTAGAAAAGCACCTGCCAATTCAATTACTGCCAAAATTGGACGAATCCACCATGGCGCATCAGGCATCCACAACATATGTTGATAATAATGTTTATTTCCTTTAAATGTATATATCACCAAGGTAATAACTGCAAGTGCGGTTGTTACTGCAATCTGTCCAGTAACATTAAATCCTAATGGGGTTAAACCAAGTAGATTCGAAAACCAAATAAAGAAAAACACAGTCAATAGATAACCGGTAAACTGGCGGTATTTATGTCCTATGTTTGGTCGTGCGATTTCATCTCTTACGTATAACACTAGAGGCTCAAGTACTCTTCCAAAACCTGTTGGGATTTGTTTCTTTTTGTATTGCTTGGCGAGTCCTCCAAACCAAATCAACATCAGAATACCTATAAGTAAGATTCCAAAAACATTTTTGGTGATGGAAAAGTCCAACACTTTGTGGGCGTTAGTAGGGTGATGGGTTTCATCAAAAGAGATGGCTTCAGCACCTTCTTCCAACTCATAAATCTTACTGTGCAATTTTACAAAACGCGTTCCATTAGCCTCAACAATGTGATGTCCGGAATCATCGTGATGAAATTTAGAAGACATAAAGGTGGTCAATCCCTTGCTCGACCATACAATAACGGGAAGAGGAAATCCTACATGTTTGCGCTCTCCATGGCTATCGGTATACGAAAACAAATGAAAGTCATGTGCATCTTTGATGTGGTGAAGAATGTATTCCCCTACTTCGTCTTTGGTGTCAACCGCTCCTTCATGCCCCTCATCACTCTTGGCAAACAGTGATGGCTGGAGTAGAAAAATAAATAAGGCTGTCAGTACTAGGTTTGGCTTACGTAAAATCTTTGTCATTTTTTGCTAATTACCCCTCCTTAAAAATCTGCGCAAAGGTAATTAGTTATATAAGATTTTCCACCTTATTTTTTAATTATTTCCTATTGGTTTTATTCAGCAGTTGTGAAATAACAAAAACCTCTAAAAACAATCCTAGAAATAACGGAACCAATACAAGAAAAACCTCAATATTTTCAAGGCTTTTGGAAGGTTGAACCAATTCTTGGAAAACCACCACAAAGATGACCAACTTTAGAAAAAATGTGCCTAGATATATGAATCCGAGCTGCTCTTTCCATTTTTTGTGCCTATTCAAACCTAAAAAAAGTAAGCAAACCATGATGGAAAACATCAGATGGAATGCGTAATGTTCATTTAGAGCTATTTTGGAAAATTGCGCTTTGGGAACATTATTTAAAGTAAGAAAATATGCCAGAGCAAAGCATAAAATGATGCCTAAACTTAATATTAAACCTCTTTTCAAGTAGTTACTTATTGAGTTGTGTCACTTGTCTTATCATGGCATACATAGCCAGTCCTATGGCAAGCAAAGTAAACAAAGTTTCGGCGAAATCGGTAGTGTATTTTGAATCTATCCATTTTCCCAATAGATTCCCTAGATAAATGGTCAACCCCATTTGAAGGGCCATGCCAGAAAGCCTGGCCCCTTTTCTTAAATAATCTTTTTCGTCTTTTTTAGGAGACTTTTGCTGGCTCATTCGTCTTGGTAGACTGAAGCTTACTTGCAGTGGAACTAGTCGAAGCAGTGGAAGAGGAAGAAGTTGATGTAAAAGCTCCTTTACCCATGGTACATGACGCATTGAATGTAGCTCCTGGTTCCACGGCCAATTTGGAAACACTCACATTACCTTCAATTGTTGCTGAGGCTTTTAAAGAAAGTAAATCGCTCACATTCAATTCGCCATTGAACTTTCCTTCAATATCAGCATTTACACATTCTACTTTTCCATTGATATAGCCATCTTTACCAATGACCACTTTTCCTGATGTCTTTACATTTCCTTCCAATTTTCCGTCGATTCTAAAATCGGCTTCGGAAGTAATATCACCCTTTATTTTGGTGTTCTTTTCAATTCTGTTGGGTTGTCCGCCAAATTCTGTCATAGGTCTGGGTTTTTTGTTGTCTGAAAACATTGTGTTCTACGGTTATGGGGTTAACATTTGTTCTTTGTATGATTCTAAATTTTTATGGATTTGGATGACTTTGTAATTCTCCGATAAAACTACAAAATTCTCCTCTTTGATTCGGTAGTCACGGTTCTTTTTTATAAGCTCCACAAAGCCTAAGGCAAACTCCTGAGATTTAAAGCCGTGAACCACGACAAACTGATCTTCAAGATTATAGATGTCCTTGGATATAACGTTTTTATATTTAAGGTCGTTCACAACCTCTTCCAATCGCTTCTTTAAAGCCAACGCTTTTTCATTGTCCTTTATTTTGTAAGGAAACACAACTTTCCAATTTCCTGTGCCAGTAGAGCCCAATTCTTTGGAAAACTCTTTGCTTGCCATTTTTGGGAGCTGTTCTTTGACCATCAGTTCGGCCCTTTTTCCTTCCACATTGTTAGGATAGGTCAAAGCCACATAATTCAAAGCTTCCTTAAACGGTTCAAATCCCTGAAGTCGCCCAATAGCATTCGCCTTCAGCATTTCAAACTTAGGGACTATGGGGTCTCCGGTAAAACGGTCAACATATTCCTGACTCTGTGTGATAACCCGCAAAAACTCTTGCTTTTGATATGATTTAAAGAGCTGCGAGTATCTTGCATCAGGACTATCTGTATCTCCTTCAAGCACAGCTTGCGGATTCAAAAGTATTTCCGCATAACGAGTGTCCGAATGATTCGTAATGATATTTTGCTTCATCGATTCGGCCAAAGGACTTCCAGACTCCTCGTATATTTTATATAAGTTGTATTTGGATGGTAAAATTAAACGCTCTTCTGGGTCTGATTTTAAAACGTCTTCCAATTTTCCTGCAGCCAGAAGATTTTCCTTAAATTTTTCCTTATAAATAAGTCCCAACTGATAATTGGCAAAGTTCTCTTCTTTTTGAAGGCTGTCAATTACAGAAATCTCCGTGGGCACTCTGGACAAATAAAAGTCCAAATCGTATTTCTGGTCTGGAGGCAAATCCTCAGGAGATTCTCCACTGGCAAGAACATCTTCTCCTGTGGCTTCAGATGGCAAGGTTCGGCTTTTGTTGCTCCAACGCCAGTCATCTTCCAAAGCTCTATTGCCCCAACGGGTTTTAAAATCATTTTTACCGTATCCCAAGCTGGTAATATTATAAAAATAGAATTTGCCTTTGTTCTCTTTTCCTCCTCTAGATTCACCAAAGGCAGCGAAGCCTGCGGTGGTTCTTTTCAATTCTTTCGCCGCTTCGGCTTCATCCTTACGCTTCAACTCAGCAATATAATCTTCAAAATACGCCTTCCGCTCAGCTTCGGGCATGTCATAAATAGTAATCACACTATCAGCATACTGGGCAATATCCTCATACTTGATAACGTCTTCGAGATTATCCAACTTCTTCTTGATTCTCCTAAACTTACGTGTATTCTCCTTTAAATTGGTCAAAGTACTATCGTAATAAGCACCTGACGTTCTGTAGTTATTTTCGTCAAAATGATAATCTGCCAAGCTCTGATAATTGAGAGAACTTAGTTTTTTATCCCCTTGATTTGCTTTTAGGGACTTATTGTAGTAGACCAAGGCCAAACTGTCTGATTGGGTTCCCAGATGAAATTGGGCTACTTCTCTGTAAATTTTATCCAAAAAAGGTCTATTCTCTCGATTCTCTTCCAAATCAGTCAAATATTCCAAAACCTCTTCCTGATTTTCATTCGTGATTTCAATGTTCTGTATTTTCTTTAGATGGGCATTAATCATGTAAACCCTTGGAGACTTTCTATTTAAGTCAATTACTTTATTGAAGGCATAATTAGCGCTGTCCTTATGATTCAATTGATTATAAAGTTGCCCTATGATGAAAAGATAGCGGCCCCTTTCCGCATTTTTTCTCGTGTACGCCTGAGCTATTTTGAGTCTTTGGATTGCAGTATCTGGAGCTTTTAGGTTGATGTAACACTGCGCCAATACCGCACTGGCATCTGCGTGCTCTTGATTCCTTAAATCCTCATACTTAAACATGCGTTTTAGGTTTTTGACCGCTAACTCTGGATTATCCAACCGCATGTGGGTCTTTTCCCTCCAAATCCGTGCTTCGTTAAGTTTATCACTTGCCGCATATTTGCGAAGGATATAGTTGAAGGATTCCAACGCAGGAATATAACGTTGGTCAAAATACCGCGCTTTTCCCAAAAGCAAAAAGGCTTCGTCAATTTGGGGATTACGTTCCTGGTCTTTAATGTTCATGCTGTGTTTCTGAATGGCCTTGGTGGCTTTTTCCTCAGCAACTTCAAAATTGGGGTTGTTGTTTTCCGAATCCAATTTTACTTCATCGGTCACTTCCAAGCGCTCCACAGGAAGAATCTCCCAAAAATCATCTCGATAATTGGCATTGAGTTCCTCTCGCCCTACCTCAAAGGCAAGATTCCCATTGTACAAGGTGTTGTACTTGGTATTTAATGCATGCCAGTTTCGGTTAATGAATTTGTCTTTTTTGACTGAACAGGAGTTCAATAGTGCCCCAACCAAAACGAGTGCCCCAAAAATTTTTTGAAAGTGGTTCAAAATAATCTGTAATCGTATGTAAACTTAACTCAGAAAAGGTAAGATTATTATAAGCTTCATCGATAAAACACCGAATTCTTTTTCGTTAGCGCATAGCAACACTTTACCAAGCAGAAGGGCTTTCATATTTTACCCTGACCCGATTGTACTTGCTTTTGTATGCCACAGGAGAAAGACCTACGTATTTTTTAAAGACTGTCCTAAATGCTTTTTGGTCCATATACCCCACTTGGTACATGACCTCATTTACATTTTGTTGGGTGGATTCCAAGCTACGTTTGGCAGCTTCAATTTTCACGCGTTGAATATATTCTAAGGGAGTATTTTGAGTCGCTTTTTTAAACCTTCGGACAAAATTTCTGCTGCTAATCGCAAATTTCTTGGCAAGCTCTTCCACAGATATTTTGTGATTCACATTTTGCTCAATGAATTCCTGAGCATCTTTAATGGCTTTATCATTATGATCTTTTTGGCCTTGGAAAATGGCAAATTGGTTTTGGTCTTCGCGATCAATATCAATCTCCAAGAACTTTGACACGTATATTGCTGTTGGTCTTCCGCAATATTTTCCAACCAAATGGGCCATAAGATTCAAAAAGGAGTATGCTCCACCGCTGGAATATATCCCATCTTCTTCCGTAACTATCTTGTTAGATACCAAATTCACTTTTGGAAACAATTGCCTAAAGATTTCCATTCCAGCCCAATGGGTGGAACATTGTTTGCCATCCACCAATCCGGTCATGGCCAGGATAAAGGCTCCGAGACACATACTCCCTACTTCGGTTCCATATTGGTTGCGTTGTTTCAAAATCCATGGTACATAGTCCTTGTTTTCTTCCATTTCCTCAATCAACAAATCAGGTCGGAAAGCAGGAATAAGAATTAAATCCGTTTTTTCAACCTCATCAATGGTGGCATTGCAATGTATGCTGAAAGCACCATCATAGAGTATTGTTTCCTTTTCCAAACCAACAAAATGCACATCGAAAAAATTGTCATTTCTAACGCCTGTTTTCTTTAAAAAAGAATTGGCCACGGATAGCACTTTGTAAGGTCCCACAACACTACTCAAGATGGCGTTGCGCTTGGGAACCAAAATAGATACATGTTTCATTCTGTGGAATTTAGGTTCTTTCAAAAATAGGAAAAGCGTTTGGCGCAATCAACCCTTAAAAGTGTCTTATATGCCCTTTTTGTGAGCATCTGTCTTTTGTAGCTTTGAGAGATGGAATTTGAAAAATTCGACAGGATACGGCAAAAACTTTGCCAAAACATCCAAAGGTCACCGAAGGGAAAATGATGAGCTCCCCAGCTATTCATTATAACAACAAAGTGTTCGCGTTTTTTTCCAGAAAACAAAAAATGGTTTTCAAATTAGGGAAGGATTTTAATCTGGAAGGACCACGTCTTAATCTTAAAGAATTTAACCCCTTTAAGAACAAGGGACCCTTGACCGGATGGTATGAAATGGATTTTGAGGAACAAGATGCTTGGGAAGAAATGACCGAAATGGCATTGACCTTGATCAAAGAAAAAGCCTGAGCTATATGTCCAAATGAAGTCCGCTGAATCGTCATATTCAAAACGAACCTTAATATCTACCAGATGATTACTGAAGCATACAGCTCCTTTTTTAAAGAATTGGCCCACAATAATCACAAGGAATGGTTTCATGCCAATAAAAAGCGTTATGAAAAGGACGTAAAAACACCTTTTTTGAATCTGTTGGACGCGGTCCTTCCAACCTTAAAAGATTGGGAAAGCAAGATTGATGAGGACCCCAACAAAGCCCTGTTCCGAATCAATCGGGATATCCGATTTTCTAAGGACAAATCGCCCTATAACACCATAATGAAGGCTGGTTTTTCTCCACGAGGTAAAAAGTCCGAACTACCCGGCTTTTATTTGGGCATCGATGCCGAAAACATTCATGTGGGTGGTGGACTCTTCATGATCAGCACTCCGGAATTAAAGCTTTTGCGCCATTCCATTGCTGAAAATCCGGAAGCCCTGGTTTCCATTGTGCAGCAAACAGATTTTGTTCAAAACTTCGGAAAATTGAAAGGAGAAAAAGCCAAGCGTTTGGATAAAGAGTCGATGGCTGTCTCGGAAAAAACAGATTTAATATTTAACAAACAATTCTATGCCATGGCTGAATTTCCGCTTGCCCCCTTCTACAATTCGGAAAGTCTGGTGGATGAAGTCTTGAATCACTTTGAGGTCATTCGGCCATTAAACATTTACTTAAACAAGGCTCTAGCTTAAGAAAATATAGTACAAATTATAAAAAACAAACACATGACAACACAAGAAGTAGCAAACCAATTGGTAAGTTTCTGTAGAGAAGGAAAGTATCAAGAAGCATACAGGCTTTATGCAGACGATGCAGTAAGCGTAGAAATGCCTGGAGTTCCTAACGAAATTACCCAAGGATTGGATAATATTTTAAAAGGATTTGAAACCTGGGCGAATAGTATTGAAGAATCCCATGGAGGTTCTGTTGGAGAACCTATAGTGGCGGGCAATCATTTTACGGTTCCTATGATGAGCGATGTAACCTTTAAAGGTATGGGGCGGTGCAAAATGGAAGAGCTATGTGTTTATGAAGTAGGAAACGGAAAAATAAAAAAAGCTTCTTTCTTTTACGACCCATCAGTTCTGGGTATGTAAAATTTCAAAAACTAAAAGCGTCGATAATCGGCGCTTTTTTTATCCCCCAAAGAAAGTTTCCAGTTCCTTAAGCGTTTCTGCAGAAGTTTGAATGTCCTTAACCACCTCTCCTTTGTTTAAAACCACGATTCGTTCGCACACTTCTGTCACATGAATAAGGTCATGGCTCGACACCAAAACGGTTACACCTTCACTCGCGGCCAATTCCTTAATTATGGCTTTCAGTCGAATTTGGGTAGTGGGGTCCAAATTGGCAAAGGGTTCATCCAAAATAACTACCTCAGGATTTCCAATAAAAGAAGCTACAATACCTGCTTTCTTTTGGTTTCCTTTGGAAAGGTCCCTCAAATATTTCTTTTGGCCCAGTATCTCCCCATGGAAAAAATCTTCAAATTGAGCTAGCAGCGCATCCACATCTGCCCTGTTTCTTCCCCGCAGATCTCCAATAAAATAGAAGTACTCCTCCGGGGTCAAATATCCTATCAAAAAGGATTCGTCAATGAAAGAAGAGGTAAAAGGTTTCCAATCTTCACTTGCACTTACTTCTACCTCATTGTTCACAATTTTGCCCGATGAGGGTTGTATCAAATCCAACAAAAGACTAAAAAAGGTGGTTTTCCCTGCGCCATTGTTCCCGACCAAACCAAAACTTTGACCTTTTGGGATTTCCAGATGGTCAATATTCAGGACCAGTTGCGAACCGTATGTTTTAGTAAGGTTATCAGCAATAATCATATCTCGTGAGTATTTCGTGTTATTTTGAATTAGCTATTTTTTTCTTTGAATCCGGCTATCATGCCATACTTCTTTCTACGATATTGTTCGGTTATTACATCCAGCAATTTGTTTTTGAACATGAATCCTACAATTCCCATAATGGAAAGTACCGCAACGCCTACCTCAACCGAAAAAATGAAGTAAAAAATGGTGAAAATGAGAATAGGAGCGCCCAAGACAGGCAGCATTATTAAAAACTGGGTGCCACTTGTACCCTGCATATTCCCAAACGGGCTTTTGTCAAGTTCTATTCGCTTTTTATTGAAAGAACCGAAATATAGAATCACCGGAATATTGACACCTAAGTTGTATAAGGCACTTCCAAAATTGATGGCCAAAGCTTCCCAGCCAAAATAGACGTAGGGTATGGTCAACAAAAACATGACCACCACACTCACAGAAATCAATCCTGCTTTGGAATCCAAATATTTTCTAAGCGGAATGTTCTGCGACATCATCATACTATAATAAGCACTGTCCCATGCTGGAATAAACTGTCCGAAGTTGGCCAAGAAAATTCCGGTCATAAAAATTCCCAAGAAAGCGAACATGGGCATCATGTTGGCATAAATTTCTTGGGTGTAGAAAATGAGTCCATAGAAAACAAACAAGAGGGAAATAAAAACCTGTGCCTTGGTCCGTTTATTGCGCCAAATAAGTTTTAAATCCAATTGCAAAAAAGGAGCGATATCACCAAATTTTCGGGTCCATGCCAAATCTGAAGACTTGGCTTCTTGTTTTTTAGTCTTTAATGAGTCATCCAAGAAAAGACGGTTCCGCAAAAACTTATAGTTGAGCCAATACACAATCAATACCAATCCAACAGGTACTAAAAATGCAAGCGGATAAGCGTACAATCCATGAAATATGGGGCCAAAGAATTCCTTTATGGGTACAATTTGAAAATAATCCAGGCCATAAAAGGTCAAAATCAACCCAATGATTACAAAAAGGGCCTTGTCATTTTTATTAATGAGAAAATTGACGTAGTTGATACAAAGCACTATCGCAAAAATAGAAAGCAGCCAAAGGAGTACATTCAAAACAGCATACCCTTTTAACAGTAACACGATGGCAAAGGGTAAAAAGAAAAAGATCGCAAAAAGATTGTAAATGGAAACTCCAGATCTTCCTAAAATATAATGTGTAATCTTGCTTTTATTGATTGGAAGAATCAAAAAGGGTTTGATATCCATTACCGGTAACTTTTGCAGAAAATATCGAAAGAACATTTCCATTAATATCCAATACACGAGATATTGGCTCAGCGTCCACATCGGGCTCTGGTCTGGAAAAAGCTCCCGAAGAATAAAGTATATGCCTGACCCGGTCATAACCAGTGCAGTCAACATATACAATCCGAAAAATATCATCAGGACTTTTAAGGCAACCCCCTTACCAAAGGAGGAGGACCTAAAAAACGACTTCCACTGTAGTCGAATAAAGTGTTTGAACATGGGTTGGCAATTTTTCTCCAAATTAGTAATCAAAACCAAAGTTTTGTTACAAGCCGTTACAATTTTCTAAAAATGAAGGCTGAAACACCGCTAATCCTTAATTTTGCGCAAAAATTGTTTTCATGAGTGATTTTCATGCCCTAAAGATTTCGGACGTTCAAGCATTAACTCCCAATTCCGTTGCGTTAACTTTTGATATTCCAGAGAGTCTCAAAGATACTTTCAGCTTTACCGCTGGACAGTATATTACCCTGAAACACGGTGTAAACGGAGAAGAGGTGCGAAGAGCTTATTCCATTTCATCGGCTCCATCTTCTGGGCAAATGACAGTTGGAATCAAAAAAGTACCGAACGGAACATTTTCTGTATATGCCAATGATTCCATTTCTGAAGGAGATACTTTTGAAGTAATGCCTCCGGAAGGGCGTTTCATTTTTGAAACGGATAACACCAAAAAGAATATTGCTGCCTTTGCTGCCGGAAGTGGAATTACTCCAATTATGAGCATAGCACAAACCGTTTTGGAAAGTCATCCTGAAAACAAATTTGTCTTGGTTTTTGGCAATCAGACTCCTGCTGAAACCATGTATTTAAGCAAAATCCAAGAGCTTCAACAACAATATACCGATAGGTTCATGGTTCAGCATTTGTACAGCCGTTCCCAAGAGGATAATGCACTATTCGGTCGAATTGAGACCTCAACCGTGAATTTCATCGTCAAAAACAAGTTCAAGGAAGTGGATTTTGACACTTTCTACCTATGCGGTCCAGAAGAAATGATTAACATGGTTTCGGACACACTAAAGAAAAATGGCATTTCTGAGGATAGCATCCTTTTTGAATTATTTACCAGTTCGGATGCCGAGGACACGCTTGCGGAGGATTTGGATGGCAAAACACAAGTTGAGGTAATTGTGGATGATGAGACTTTCACAGTCACCATGAACAAAAAAGAATTGGTGCTTGATGCGGTCTTGAAACAAAATATCGATGCCCCATATTCTTGTCAAGGTGGGGTATGCAGCAGTTGCATTGCCCGGGTAACCGAAGGAAAGGCAGAAATGGTCAAAAATCAGATTCTTACCGATGGAGAAGTTGCTGAAGGCTTAATCTTAACCTGTCAGGCACACCCACTTACAACTACCTTAAAAGTAGATTATGATGATGTTTAACTAATGATTGCACTGAAAGCCATCTATATAGCCAACATTCTCGTAGCAGGTTGGATTAGCATTACCAGCCTGTTCCATCCCAAACGGGCCGTCAGTACTGTTTTTCAGAATACGGTGGAATATTCAGAAACCATCCGTTTGGTAGGTTGCTTATGGGGCGCCATCTTCATTTTATCCATTTTAGGGCTTTTTTATCCCAAAAGAATGGCTTTAGTGCTTCTATTTCAATTGATTTATAAGGGAAGCTGGCTCCTGTTTGTTGCTTTACCTGCTATTTTGGAAAAGAAACCCTATCCATCAGGTATGGCCCTGTTTTTTCTGATTTGGTGTGTGGTCTTACCTTTTGTGATTCCGTGGAAATTTATTTTTCAATAAGAAGGGACTCCAAAGCGCGGCTTCCATGATCATACCCAATCTGATAGGCCTTTTCGATTCCTTTTTTATCCAACACGCCAATTTTTTCAAGCTCCAGCGGTTCAATAAATAGGTCGCACTCGTTTAATTTTTTGTGACTCGCTGCGTAAATCATCAAACCCGTGACCCGACCAGCCAATTGAAGTGAGTTTTTTAGGTCTTTTTTGCCAATTTCTCCGGCTATGGAAACATTGCTACCAATAACAAAGTCCACCTTACCATCCACATATTCCTTGGGAAAGTTGTTCATGATACCACCATCAGCGTACAGTGTTTTGTCAATTTCAACGGGACTAAAAACAGGGGTCAAGGCTGCCGAAGCCAGCAGTGGGTGAATCAATTCCCCTTCGGAAAACACTTTTTCCAAACCTCGCATCAAATCCGTAGCCACCACATAGAGGGGTTTTTGCAAGCTTTCAAAACTGTTTTCTGGAAAAAAGCCCTTAAAAATGGAAAAATAACGGTCCGTATCAATAAAACCGGGTTTGTTGATGGCAAAGAAATTATACTGAAATAAAGGGGTCTCCTGGAAGAATTGGAGCATATCCTCTACCGAATTTCCGTTCGCATACAGTGCACCTACCAGCGCCCCGACACTGGTCCCGGAAATGACCTCCGCCTCAATATTATGCTCCTGCATGGCTTTGATTAACCCAATATGAGCCATGCCCCGAATACCGCCTCCGGAAAGGACCAATCCAACCGATTTTTTGCTAATTTCAATTTGAGACATACTGCGGTAGTGTTTAAGGCGCTACAAAAGTACGATTCGGGCTTATAACTTGGGTAGGAAACCCTTGATTTTAAGAAAGCTTTACAGACTTCCGAGTTTGTGTCTTATTCTTTAATGCAGAGAAATTACCGTTCATCGATCAAATGTATTTCGTCGACCACTGTACACCATATTTGTCCATTTTCGGAACCGACTTACGGGTCGGAATGTTAAAATTGAACGTTTTCCTCGATTTTATAGTAATTCCTTTCATTAAAAAACGACCAAACCCTGTATTCTTTTTTATCGTAAGTTTACGAAAAGCCTTTTCGCGTTGCGCAATACGTTTCAGAATGATACTGCTATACTTTTCTTTGCCAATTCGGCAGAGAAAGATTTCTCGCGCAAAAATTTTGGCATTAAAGGCATCGCTTTTTTTGAAGACCTTACAGATCACACCCTACAAACAATTGAACGCACCGGGCTTCCTTTCTTTCATTTTTCGGAAGAAGAACAGCAGGGAGATACTTTTGGCGAGCGAATTTCCCACGCCTTTGCATCTATTTTTACTTTAGGTTTCACCAAGGTGATTTCGGTAGGGAATGACAGTCCCAACCTAACAGCTCAGCATATTCTAAAAGCTCAAAAGCAAGTGTCAAAAGGCAATGCCGTAATTGGCCCATCTTTGGATGGTGGGTGTTACTTAATGGGTTTGCATCGTGATAACTTCCACAAAGAATCTTTTAAAGCCTTGCCTTGGCAAAGTACTTCATTGTATCAACAGTTGGTGCTTCAATTGGAACGTCAAGGCGTTGACCTGACTTCCTTGGACATATTAAACGATATTGATTCCGTTGCCGATGTAAAACGTCTTTCCAATTTTATCAAGCACTTTTCCGCGCGTTGGATTGCACTTTTCAATACGATATTCAACTTCGGGCAACCGAATACCTTGGTGCCCATTCCTATTTACAAGAGCGGTTCTACCTCAACTCCTTTTAATAAGGGCTCGCCATTTAAGGGCTAAATTTCCTTCGACCCAAAAGCCTCAGCTACTGAGGCACCCTTTTTAATTCATGCACCTTGGTGCGCATCACAAATTTTATAGAACAAAATACAATGGCAAATTCATATTACGATCCAGCAGATTTAAGAAAGTTTGGAAAAATCACCGAATGGAGTGAAGAGATAGGCAACAAATTTTTCGATTATTATGGCAAGGTTTTCGAAGAGGGCGCACTAAGTGCTAGAGAAAAGTCTTTGATTGCCCTAGCTGTGGCCCATGTGGTCAAATGTCCGTATTGCATTGACGCCTATACCAAAGACGGTTTGCAACGTGGCATTACCAAAGAAGAAATGATGGAAGCAGTTCATGCCGGTGCGGCTATTGAAAGTGGTGCTACCTTAGTTCACGGGGTACAGATGATGAACAAGTATAACAAGTTATCCATGTAAAAATGGTTGTAGGTTAAAAGGCCAATGGGCTTGGCAACCAACAACAAACAATTCAAAAAAATGGCCGAAAGTATATTACCTCAAATAAAAAAAGCCGCTAAGAAATCCCTAAAAGCTCGTGATGGTGAACTTGCCTCCATCAACAGACAGCTGGATATCTTGAACGGAGGCATCTTTGCTGATGGAGAACTGCCCTACTTCAAGGATAAAATTGCCGAGATAGGACATCATCCATTACGCCCAAAGAAATTGGAAATCCTGCAAATCAATGTAGGGTATATGTGTAACCAAGTTTGTGAGCACTGCCATGTGGACGCCGGACCTGACCGAAAGGAAATCATGACCCGCGAGACTATGGAGCTCTGCCTAGAGGTTATCCGTAACACAGGCGCCCATACTTTGGACCTGACCGGAGGTGCACCTGAAATGAACCCTGACTTCAGATGGTTTGTGGAAGAAGCATCCAAAGCAGGTATCCAAGACTTTATAGTACGTTCCAATTTGACCATTATCCGTGCGAATAAAAAGTATTACGACCTACCCGAGTTCTTTAAAAAGCATAACGTGCACGTCGTGTCTTCCATGCCGCACTACACCCGTGGCAAAACCGATAAGCAACGTGGGGATGGGGTTTTTGATAAATCTATTAAGGCCCTGCAAGAACTGAACGCTGTGGGCTACGGCATGCCGGGCAGTGATTTGCGCTTAGATTTGGTTTACAATCCATCTGGGGCATTTTTGCCTGGAGACCAAATGGCCATGGAGCGAGACTTTAAAAAAGCTTTGGATGAAGATTTTGGTATCCAGTTCCACAATTTGTTTGCTATTACCAATCTCCCTATTTCCCGCTTTTTGGATTATTTAGTGGCTTCTGGAAACTATGAGGACTATATGTATGCCCTAGTAGAGGCTTATAATCCAGCAGCAGTAGCCAATGTAATGTGCACCAATACCATCTCCGTAAGTTGGGATGGTTGGCTCTACGATTGTGATTTCAACCAAATGCTGGACCTAAAGGTCGCCAGCAAGGTAAAGCATCTTAAAGATTACAATGAGGATATTTTAAACGACCGCAACATTGTGATTTCCCAACATTGTTATGGCTGCACCGCTGGCGCGGGAAGCAGTTGTCAAGGTACAGTAGCGTAGACTAAATCAACCCGCCAAATTACGCGAAACACCTAAGCAATAACTCTAGATGAAAAAAATCTTCATGCTAGTTGCACTATGCTGTGCGACTTTATCTTCTGCCCAAGAAACAACGGGTAGACTCGAAGGAAAAATAATGACATCTGATGGAAGCCCTTTGGCTTTTGCCAACATCGTTGTTACAGATTCTGAAACCAATTTCAAGTTCGGGGCCATTTCGCAAGAATCTGGCTATTACTCCGTGCAAAATATCCCTCCAGGAAATGCCTATACTATCATGGTCAGTTTTTTGGGCTATCAATCGGCATCTATTCAGGGGATGAACATCAACCTTAGCGAAACCAGCTATCAGGATTTTGTGTTGGAAGAGCATGGGGAAAGTTTGGAGGAGGTTGTTGTAATCGCCGACCAGAACACGTCATCTGAATTTGAGCAGACCATAAACTCAGAAGCCCTTAAAAACACCCCGACCATCACCCGAAGCATTCAGGATTTGACCCGAAATCTGCCAGAAGCCAACCTCAATTCATTTGCCGGTGCCAGTAATCGTTTCAACAATTTGAACATTGATGGTGTGGCCAATAATGATGTTATCGGTTTTCAGGAGCCTTCAAGTGGGGCGGCAGGTTCTTCTGCCAATGGAAGTCCAGGAAGTTTGGCACGAACGCAACCCATTGGTTTTGGGGCCATAAAACAGCTATCCGTAAAAACCACGCCTTTTGATGTGAGCATTGGAAATTTTTCCGGGGCCAATCTGGATGTAGTCACCAAAAATGGAACCAATACGGCACAAACGGAGGTGTATGGTTACGGCAACAATCAAGCATTGGTAGGACGATATTCCGATGGGATTGAGCAGAACGTGCAATCATTTTATGACTTTCAAGTTGGTTTTTCAACAGGGGGTGCCATCAAAAAAGATAAACTCTTCTATTTTGTGAATTTTGAGCAGGCCACTTCCAATAATCCGGTTTTGAACGCTCCCGGAAGCTCAAGCTCCAATATTTCCACAGAAACCATCAATTTGATTGTTGACAAACTGCAAACGGATTACAACTACGACCCCGGCACCTTTACCGATGCTTCGTTACGAACCAATAGTACCAAACTCTTTTTACGCTTCGACTTCAACATTTCCGACCGGACCAAACTCACCTTGCGGAACAATTATGTAAACAGTTTTGCAGACAATCTGGAATGGAACGAGTCTATTTTTAATTTTGGCAACCAAGGGTTTAGGCACAATAGTGTGGCCAACAGTTTTACGACAGAGCTGAAATCGAACTTCAATAATTCTAGTTCCAATCTCTTGAGCATCGGTTATAATTATGGTAAGGAAGGGCGCGATTTTGATGGTGAAGTCTTTCCACACATTCAGATTTCGGATGCTTCCAATCGCATTTTTGCAGGAACTTATCGGGAAGCTTCGGTGTACAATACCCAACTGAACACGCTTCAAATCTCGGATAAGTTCACCGTGTTCAAAAACAAACATACGCTCACCTTTGGGGGTCTGGCCCAATACAATGATATCGATTACGGATTCTTATCGGCCTGGAACGGGCGTTGGGAATACAGTTCTGTGGAGAATTTTTTAAATGACAGACCCTCGCGTATTCGAGGAGTCTATCGATTGACTGACAATACCTTCGACTTTGTACAAAACAATCCTTCGGCCACGGTTGATGTTTTAGTAGCAGGATTGTACGCCCAAGATAAGTTTCGATATTCGGATAAGCTCGCATTGACTTTCGGGATTCGTTTGGATTCCCAGTTTTTGTTGAACGAAATTCCTATTAGTGAAGAGGTGACCCAAACCCCTGAATTCAGTCAATTTGGTAATGAGATACGCACCGCGCCACATATCAATCCTAGGTTCGGTTTTGAATATACTTTTGATGCGCACCGAAGGATAAAATTGCATGGCGGGTCGGGGCTCTTTACGGGAAGGCTACCCTATTTGTGGTTTGCCTATGCCGAATATATCTCAGGAACTCAATATTTTAATGTGGACATTCGCCCTGACGGTGTTCAGACCCTTGTGAATGATGTTTCTGATTTGGCGGGGGATTCTCCCATTGCGGAAATCAATTTGGTGGACAATGATTTTGAATTGCCCCGGGAGTGGAAAAGCAATATTGGCCTCAATGTGAAATTGCCCCAAAACTATGACCTTACTTTTGATGCTTCTTACACCAAAGTGCTCAAGGGTATTTTCTTTCAATCCATCAATAGAAGGGATAATGTGGGCACTTTTGATGGTGCCGATAACCGCACTTATTTTTTGCAAACCGGTGATGCCATTAAAATCAATCCCAATTTCACCAATGTGTTTTTGTTGACCAATTCCAACGATGGTTACCGATACAATTTGACCTTCGGGTTCTCCAAATCCACAACGAATTACAACGGTTATCTGGGTTATACATTTGGTCGCAGCCGGGATATTTCGAGTACGGTACGCAGTTCTCCTGCCGCGAATTTTGAATGGAATCAATCCATTACGCCCAATGCGCCAAGTTTGTCAGCATCCAATTTTGATTTGCGACATCGGTTTGTAAGCACACACACCTATGCGTTTGATTTTGGAAAAACTGGGCAATTGGAAGTTTCGGCACTGTACAATGGAAATTCTGGAAGTCCATTTTCGTTTGTGTACCAGGGGGATGTAAATCAGGATGGTTCTTCACGAAATGACCTTATCTATATTCCTAGGGATGCTTCGGAAATCAACCTTATCGATATTATAGATGCCAACGGAAACGTTACCCAAACCGCCTCAGAACAATGGGAACGACTGAATGCCTTTATAGAAAGTAATGACTATTTGCGTAGCAACCGGGGTGGGTTTGCTGAACGCAACGAATCCAAAACGCCTTGGAACCATCGATTGGATGCCAAACTGGCCCACAACCTTAATTTGGGGGGAAGAAATCGTTTGCGTTTTTCCATGGATATTTTTAATGTGTTCAACCTGATTAATCGTGATTGGGGTCGCTTGGTGTTTGTGCCCAATGTGGTCAACTCCAATTTTAGCCTGTTGCGGTTTAGGGGCATTGAAAATAACCAACCCTTGTTTCAATACACCAATACAGATGAGACGCCTTGGGTGGTGGACAACCAAAACTCCCGCTGGCGTATGCAGTTTGGGGCAACGTATCAGTTTTGATTGCGTAGGTTCCCTTTTAATTTGACCCCGAAACGGCAAGACTGTCCGAGTTGCCAGCTCTTGCGAGCCAAGGAATTAAGAAACATTGCTTCTCTGAAAATAACTTACAACGTATAAAGTGATAGCATCATGAGTTTAATTTCAAGTCGCTATCACTTTTACTCCTTTTTGAAGGTCGTACTATATGTGCCAAATTAACTTGGGTTATATCCAATTTGTTGAAACCAATCCCAATTATCCCAATAGCTTGTTATTTCTTCTATTAACCCTTGGTCATTTATCTTGAGAATAAATAAATGCTCAACGTTGTAGTATTTTCCCTTGCTCGGTATTCCAAGTATTTCTTTTTCTTGAGTGCCGCCTATAAATACCTGAACTATTGCATTTCCCTGGTTGTCAACTGATATGTTTTTCACGTCATTTGTTAGGTCTGGAAAGGACCCAATCAAAGCATTGGCTATAGCTGCCCAAGTGGTTCCTTCTTCTCCTTTTATTTTTCCTATGCCATTTTCACCAAGTGGGATGTAACGAAATGTTCCTTCTTCACTTGCCAGTGAAGCTGCCTTTTGGATATCCTGATTTTTGTAGGCGTTAAAGAATTCTTTAGCTACTTTTTTTCTGTCTTCTGTAGTTTTCATCTTGCTATGTTTTTAAAAGTTGTGTTTATTATTTTACTAAGGTTAATTCAATTGTTTTTTGTGCAGCGGTAACTGAAGATTGTGGGTTTTGACCCGTTACTAGATTTCCATCCTCTACCACAATGTCTGACCAATCCTCCCCATTTACATATATGGCCCCCTCTTCTTTTAAAGCATCTTCCAATAAGAATGGAACAACATCCGTCAATCCAACCGCATCTTCTTCAGAGTTGGTAAAGGAAGTAAGGCGCTTCCCTTTTACAAAGGCGTTTCCACTTGTGCTTTTTACTCCTTTTAATGCAACAACTCCATGACATACCAACCCAATAGGTTTGTTGTTTTTGTCAAATTCGTTGATTAATTGCGCAACTTCATTGTTATCTCCTAAATCCCACATTGGCCCATGTCCGCCTGGAAAGAACAGAATATCAAAGTCATTAGGATTGATCTCTGTAATGGTCTTCGTGTCTTTAATTGATGCAAGTGCTGCTTCATCTTTATAAAATCTTTTTGTGAATTCGGTTTGCCACTCTTCCAATTCACTTTTAGGATCCAAAGGAACTTCTCCTCCCTTAACTGAAGCTATGGTTATGGATGCCCCTTTATCCAAAAATTGATAATACGGTCCAGCCAATTCCTCTAGCCATACCCCTGTTTTTTCTCCTGTATTGCCTAATTGATTATGGGAAGTAGTTACGATAAGTACATTTAAATTTTTCATCTTTTGCATATTTTATAATTAATCACAATGCAAAGATGCCGCGGATACACACTTGAAATAGTTGATGTGTGTTATGAAAAAATATTGACGTATGTTAAGATTAGCCTTTTACCAGATTCTTTCTAATTCTCGATAGGCTTTCAGGTTTTATTCCTAAATAGTTAGCAATCATATAATTAGGAATTCTCCGCTCGAGATTGGGATAGGTTTTTTGAAAGTCTAGATAGCGTTCGCTATTGGATTTATCCAAAGAAGATAATATTCTGTTTTGTAGTGCGACAAAAGCTGAAGTGAGTTTTATTCTAAAAAATCGGTCAAATTTTGGGACGTCCAGAAAGAGGTTTTCCAAGTCTTGTTTTTCTATTCCATACACCAAAGATTCTTCAATCGCATCAATATTCAGTGTAGCTTTCCCTTCTTCAAAAAAGGCCTTGAAATCACTTATCCACCAATTTTCTTTGGCAAACTGTATAATATGTTCGTCTCCATTATCGTCAACCTCATACGCTTTTAAACATCCGCTTGCTACAAAATACTCATACTTAACCGAATCTCCTTCTTGTATGAGAAATTGTCGTTTTCTCAGTTTCTTTTTGATAAGAATAGAGGTGAAACGTTCTTTTTCCGATTCGCTTAGTTGGATAAGCTCTTCAATATGTTCTAAAATCCCGTCAAACATTGTTTTAATTAGTTCAATCAACGATTACGATATGCTTCGTTTCAACGAAGTATATAGTCCGATAGGGGAAGTTCGGAAATTTTAGTCAGAATAAGATGCCTCTATTGGAGTGGCCTTACCCTAATTACAAACTCAAGCCAGCGGTGGGAGTATTATATATGGTGCACTTAGTACTTATTTGATTTTCTTGCTTTCTTAAAATGCTTTATCATTTTCCCAAAATCCTTGTCCTTCCTGCGTTTTTCAGCAACGGTAGACTCAAAGTGTGCTTTTTCCCTTTCCATTTTCAAATAGTTTTCAAAATATGATGTCTCTATTTGTCCATCTTCCAAAGCCAATTTAACTGCACAGCCTTTTTCCGAAGTATGCGTACAATCTGAAAACCTACAATCCCGTGCCAGGTCGTATATTCTTTCAAATGTGTTTTCCAGTCCGTCTGAACTATCCGTTATGCCAACTTCTCGCATCCCCGGATTGTCTATAAGTACCGCACCATTAACCATGGGAATTAATTCCCGATGCGTAGTGACATGCTTGCCTCTATCAATACTCTCGCTAATGGTGGCCGTTTTCATTTGATTTTCTCCAACCAAACTATTGATCAAAGATGATTTTCCAACACCGGAAGAACCAAGAAGACAGTATGTTTTTCCGTAATGGAGAAGTTTTTTCAAGTTTTCCATTCCTGCCATTGTTTCATTGCTTACATAGACCATAGGAATATTTTCAACTCTGTCTTTTATTTTGTCCAGCAAATCATTCAACTTCTGTTCATCTATTAAGTCCGTTTTGGTTATAACGATAATTGGTTCAATCTTGGAGGTGTGGCAAAGGGTTAGATATCGTTCCAATCGGTTCATGTTAAAGTCCCTATTTACCGATTGCACGATTAATCCGTAATCTATATTGGTGGCAATTATTTGTACTTCTCCATAGGCATTAACGGCTTGTCTTGAAAGAATTGAAAATCTTGGTAAAATACTATGTATGATTACAAAATCAGTTTCGTGATGTATTAAAGAAACCCAGTCTCCTACCGCTGGAAAGTCTTCACGGCTTTCGGCAGAAAACCTCATATTCCCGGTGATTTGGGCTTCAAATTCACCTTCTTCGGTCTTCACAATATACCTTTCCTTGTGCTCCGCTATAACACGTCCAATTTCAAAATCCTCAAGATGGTTGTCGATTCTTAATTTCTCAAAATAAGCACTATACCCTAAGTCTTGCAGTGTCATATTGCTGTATACTCTTAATGGAATTCCTAGTTCAAGTTAACTACTTTAGTTTTATTGTTTACCAAGAATTCAAACCGACTCAATGCTTCGTGGTTTTTAATTTCGTAATGCATGGGAATCGCAATTTTGGGTCTAATTTGATTCACAATCTTAGCGGCTTCCTCCTCGTTCATGGTAAGATTATCCCCTCCAATTGGTACCAAGGCAACATCAACATCACTCAATTCTTTTATTTCAGGAACATAGTCTGTGTCCCCGGCATGATAAATTCTCACTCCGTTTTTTGTTGTGATCAAATAGCCTACATTTTCTTTTGATTTGGGGTGGGCTTTGATCCATAAAAAGACCGATTTTCTGTTATAGGCAAAAGTGGCCTCAATACTAAAATCTTCATAATGTATCTGTTCTCCAGGTTTTGTCGTTTGAATTGGATTTTGAATGTCTTTCAATTTTTTCAAAGCCCCTTTTGAACAGATAATCTGGGTTTCGTCTTTTAAAAGGTTTTTAATATCCTTTAAGGAGAAGTGGTCTGGGTGGTCATGGGTTATCAAAATATAATCGGCCTGTTCCGCTTTTTCAACGCCTACAGGGTCTATGTAAATAACTACGCCATCTATTTTGAGCTGAAAACTCGAAGGGAAAAAGTGCGATTTGTTAACTTGGATTGCTCCCCAGGTCTTCAAAGTTACGTCTTCCCCAAGGGTTATTTCTTGAGGTATTGGATTTCTTTTCTCGCTTATTTTTACGTTTACCATGGTACAGCCTTGATTAATTAATAAGGAAACGCAGAGTAGTAAAAAATATAGGTTTTTCTGCTGCATTTGTAACTGAATATTTGTACAAAATTAGATAACCTAAAAGTCAAATTTTAGTCGGTTCCGTCTAATCCAATTCCTTGTTTGATTTTTGGAAGAGCAGCACCATTTTCCGAATATTCGCGAAATATTCCTGCAGCCAATCACGGTTTAAATTCTCATAGGTAATTTGAAGGTAAAAGTTTTCCAGACTAAGGTGCAGTACCATTTTGGCCAAGGGACCGTTGCCTGATAGAGAAATGATGTTTTTCCAAACCGGCAACAAACCTTCAATTGAGAATTGATTTATTTGGAATAAGCACTTTTTAAATGCATCATGGTCTCTGTGAATTCTTAGCTGACGATTAAAAAGTAGGTCAATTTTATGTGCGATAATAATGGATATTAACTCTTCTTCTGTGGTTGTTTTTGACTCCTCTGTGGAAATACGCTTTGCCCTTCTTAAATGAAGCTCCAACAAGCATTCGGTAAAAACCTCCAAATCGGCAAATAGATGGTAAAATGAAGATTTGTTCTTCCCAACAGCTTTGGACAATCTTTCCACCTTAAGCCCTTTTGGACCATCATGCGCAAAAGACGTATAGCCTACTTCCAACCATTTTTTTTCTATTTCTCTCACAACAAGTGAAGTTCGGGAATTTTAGTCAGAATAGGATGCTTCTATTGGGCTGACCTTGTGCGAGTTACAAACTCGCGCGAGCAATGGTCTTATTTGTCACTAATTCTCATCTTAGTTTATCTCCTTCCATTTATCCTTTTGTTGACCTTCCAACGGAGAAGGAACAAGGTGAGCGTGTTGGGCATCATATATTTTTCCGGATAATTTTTCAATTTTGTATGACGACTCTTGAAACTTTGAAATTAGACTTACATCATAGTGGTTTTTATGTTCTTGGATAATCATATCATCATCAAAATCAATAGTATTGATTGAACCCACCTCGGTACTTTTATTAATTGATTCAATAACAAATTCAATGTTCTTGTCTATTTCATTGGTTCGTTCATAAAATGGGGCTTTGTGTTCATCATCAAAAACCCCATTGGAAATAGGATTGTAAACAACAGTTTTGGCCAGAATGCTTATCCCAATATCAAAATTGAATATAGATTTTATTGGAAGGTATTTTATTGGGTTTCTTAACGAAACATATACTTCCTCACCATTGGTCATTACATTAATTTTGGTGAAATTTTGGGTGCTGACTTCTTCATCAATTAATTCTAAGGCCAATTGCACAATAGAATCTTTTCCAAGATTAATGATTTCTTTTACTTCCTTGTCCACTTTACTATCTTGAGCGTAGCAAATAATACAGTTTAGTAGTAGATAAAACGGTATAAATCTTCTAATTATTTGCACCATACGGGGTTAGTTAAAAAGATATAAATCATTTCAATAGACTATATCCTGCAACAAGTGAAATTAGCAGATTTTAAGTTAAGATTCAAGGGCAAATTGATGGCGAATTTCCATTAAAATAGGAATAACCTGTAGCTACGTCCAGTTCCAGAAGTAGTTGCCAAGGGACTGTGGCTTAAGGTTAGACTTTAATCGGTAGTAACGAACTATAGCGAGGCATTGTCTTTCTATTTTTTTCGTTTTCGCAACGCTTTTATTTCATTGTTTAAATCCGATTTTGCTCTTAACCTCCATTTAGCCATTTCCTTTTCTTCTTCCGATTCTGTTACTTTTTCATCTGGTTGCGGTGGCATAGGGGGTTTTGAGGCGGAAATGTTGCTTTCAGGTTTATTAAAGCTCCTTGTAAGGCCACAATGATTTATTATTATTTGATTCTCCTTGTTGAAATTTCCATAAATCAGCCATTTTCCCGTTTCATTGATTATTGGGCCGCATAGCTCATCATATTTTCCATTATAAATCTCTCCCCTTTCTTCGCCTTTGAAAGATTCAATGACTTTGAACCTAAAAGAATCGTTAAAAGCATCGACTTCGAGAACCTCACCAATAAAAATACATTCCGAGTTTTTAAATTCTAAATCTTGAATCTCTTTTAAACTCTCCGGAACCTTACAATGGCAGGCACAAACTTTAGTAGATGTCAATACTAAGGCGCAAATCAATATTTTATAAATATGTTTCATTTTTCGTGTTTAGTTCTAACCATTTAAAATAGTCTTATAAACCAATGACCCCTGTTGATATGTGAAGTTCGGGAATTTTTTAATTACAGCATTCGGATGGAACTGATATAGGTCCAAACAATAAATAGAACTTGCAATGGAATTCTGAACCATAAATACGTTAGTCCGTGACCGTCAAAGGTTCCTTTTTGATAGTTTACCTGATGTATGGCAGCATAAACATTCGCGGGCAACATAAATACAAGAAAAATAATCAGCATCCATCCGCTGATCACTTGTAGCTTGGGGATAAGCAAGCCAATGGCCAAAAGGATTTCAAAGAGTCCCGTGAGGTGAACAAAGCTTGTTTTAAACGGAATAAATTCAGGTATCATCATGGACATGCCTTTGGAATAGACAAAATGTCCCATGGCCGTAAAACACAACATGATGGCCATGGCTATTCTGGCGGATAAGGCAAAATCATAGTGCTTGTAAATAAGTTTCACTATGAAAATGGCAATCACAAAGCTGGATAGAAGTACGAGTAATGGTTTCATAGGGTCTTCCTTTAATTCATTTACAAAATTCATAAATGATTTTAGGCCAGACAATGAACCCAGGTTAAGTAATTCGCTTTCGTATTCTACTCAAGGCTTGAGGGGTAACCCCAATATACGAGGCAATGTATTTTAGGGGAATCTGTTTCAATAATTTGGGGCGTTCTTGGAAGAGGTCCAAATAGCGTTCTTCTGCGGTTTTGCTCAGTAGGGCAATTTCTCGTTTCGACTTTATCAAAAACATATTTTCTGCCATTCTCCGCCCAATTACATTTCCGCTTTCGGTTTTGTTGTACACCTCTTGCAAGTCTTTGAACGATATGCGCCACAAGGTCGTGTTGGTCAGTGTTTCAATTTGATAGGGAGAAGGCGTTTGGGTGATGAAAGAATCATAAGCCGTAACAAATTCGTTTTCAAATAAAAATCCAAAAGTCAAGTCACTTTCTTCTTGGGGAATATAATACCGCACTATCCCTTCGGAAATAAAAGATAGGTAGTTCTCAATTTCACCGATTTTGATAAGCGCTGTGTTTTTCTTTAGGGTTTGCTTCTGCAGTTTTGAAGAAAAGAAGTCCCAGTCAGCATCACGCATTGGATGGATACGGTCAATGAACTTTTTGATTTCTTCCATTTAATGAAGTTCGAGAATTTTGGCCAAATTTTATCTTTTGTAGGAACTGTATCCCACTAAACTCCAAACAATAAACAGTCCCAACAAGCCTATTCTCACATAACCAAATATTACACCAACTAAGAGTATGAGGCTAAGTCCTAAACCTATCATCTTCAAGCTATTCTTCTTTTTTCCTTTAGACTTAAGTCCCCTGTAGTGAATTGATTGATTTAGAAAAATTTCATCTGATTTTTTCAAATAGTACTGCATTTCAGATTCTTCAAACCCATTTTCTTTCATTTTCTTTCTCATGTCCTTGGAATCAAAACCTTTTGCTCTCAACGATACACAGTAATCCAATTTGTTCATCAACCCTAAAATTATGGTTATCAATTAAAATACACTTCGTTTCAATGAAGCATATTCTCCAATAAGTGAAGTTCGGGAATTTTCGTAAAAAAAAGAAGGTGTCGTTAGAGTGGCCTTGCACGGGTCGCAACCTTGCATTAGCGAGGGTTGTTGGGCACAGTAATTTTCAATTCATATATGATTTCCATCAAAGCAATTTCATATCCGTATCCAATTCCGGAAACTAATTCGTCAGGCAAACCATTCTTCTTTAGTTCCTCTTTGTACTTTAAATAATCAGTTAGAATCTTTTTTGGTGGTCTTTGGACAAATCCAGATACGTATTTATTAGCTATATCTTTCTTTTCATAACTCAATAAATATTGAACCGTATTAATTGGGCTTCTTAATTCGAAATCGCCATTGTTAATTTCATTAATTACCAGTTCTGAATTTTGTAAGTCGTAGAAGATTTTGATTAATTTTTCGCTTACAATTTTTGGAATGGTTGTTATTACATCTTCATACTCTTTATTCTTGGCCAGATTCCAAATTATTTGTCCTTTTTTTGGGTCAATCAGAGTTCCAATATCATAATTAATCAAAGTGCTTGAAAAGAATCCAACCAAGGGTTTTGATTTGGAAAACTTTTCTAAGTCTTTTGATTCTATAAAATAGTGACAGCTTAATTCGACGTATTCTCCTTTGACATTATCTCTATTTGAGGAAAATCTAATGGTCAAAAGATACTTTTTATCAGCACTCTCAAGTTTAAGTTTTTGTTGACTTTTAGAGTATTTAAATCCAATTTCCGATACTTTATTGGCAATTTCAGAGCAAGTTCTCAAATATAATTCCCGTGGAATTTCACCATCTCTTTTTTTGTTCCGATTAGAGGAACGTTCTTTATTTTGGAACATTAATTCCGTAAAATCCTCTATGGTTTTAATCCACTTCATTTTGTTTTTACCCCTCCTAAGGATTGAGCTAATAATGGTTTAAATGATTCTTTAGCGTCGAATAACTAAAGTTCGGGAATTTTGATTAAAACAAGAAGGTGTTGGTTGGAGTGGCCTCACATTAGTAATAAACTTACCCGAGACAGTACTTTTAACCAACTGCTTAATCATAGTTTGTTTAATTCAGATAGACCCCACTTTGCGTTATCATAGCATTCTTGGTCTCTTTGAGATAATCTTTCTTCTTCTTCAAAGTATTCAATTTCATGTTGAAATTCAGTAATTAAGTGTTTCTTAATCCATTCTAGTTTATTAATAAATTCATTCTTATAGTAGCTCTGCTTAAAGAATTCAAATATTTTTCTGTGACTATTTTTATCTCCATAATAGTTCAATCCTGACATATAATTTAAATAAACGTAATCTGTCAAATATGGACTTGGGGGGGTGTATCTAAGAGTTAATGGCTTTGTCTCCCTTAAATCTTCTGTACCATTAAAATATTTTGGAATAAAATTCCTATCCAAAATAATTCGTGGATAAATAGCCTTTTGTTCAAGGTGATATGCTTTAATCATTGCTGGACCAACTACAATGTTTTTAGTCTTGTTCATATAGAAATCTCCAAATGAGATTCCCCCTCTTAACAGGATTCCGTTTTCAAATAATTGTGTCTGAGTGTAATTGAGTATGCGACATATTGTTATTAAATTCTCTTTAGTATTATCAATAGAGACAACAATTGAATCACTTATTATAACGTATTTGAGTTTGTTTTTCACTGTCCGGTCCTTGAAGTCTGAAGTGATAATGTCAAAAAAAGTATTTAGCCTATCGTTGGTTTTGGATAGAACTAGCTCTGAAAATCCAAGAACGTCTATAAAGGCAACTATTTTGTCTTTGTAAGTAATTTTCATAATTATTGACAAAGCTTAAGGTTTACTTTGTTTTAAAGAAGTGATTCATCTTTAAGTGAAGTTCGGAAATTTCCGATAAAAAAGCCATCCTTATTTTACAGTATTCTTATTTGAGTTAATCAGCTTTATTGTCAATTGGTGGTTTTCTTGCTGCACTTCAATGGCAGAGCCAATTTCAAAACCCAAGTCTTTGAGCCAGTCACCTTCCAAACGGATTTCGGGCATGGCTTTATGGTCCCACGCACGGCGTTGGAATTTTCGGTAGACTTTTAAAATTCGAAAAGAGGGCATTCAGGATTTGTTCGTTATTCCGAACACAAGATAAGGATTTATTCTGGATATTCGGTATAGTGAACACAGAAGAACAGCAATATTTTGAAAAATTAGGTTCTAAAATCAAAAGGCTTCGCGAGGCTAAAGGTTTTGACCAAAAGGCCTTTGCTTTTGAGTGTGGCATTGGTCGCACCCAGCTCTATATGATTGAAAACGGCAAGACCAATCCGCGTTTGCTAACGCTGCTAAAAATTGCACAGGGGTTGGAGGTTTCTTTGGAGGGGTTGTTTGCGTTTCCTTCGCACTAGGCCATGGAAACTTTATGCGAACAAGGTTTTCTTTGCGGATTACTTGGTACCGTGTACTCGTCAGTTAACACCTAAACATTTGGGTCATAGTATTCTTTATGAAGCCTCAAATGGTAAACCCAATGGTCAGGCCCAAATAAGTACTATCTATTGTGCCCAATATCTGTTCATTAGGCAATTGAATGTCCGTTTTTGGAATGATATTATATTCCAGGCCAAAACGTGTTTTTCCCACATCTATTCCCCCTCTTAGCAAAAAGCCTATTCGGTTTTTAGTACTTCCTTCCTGCACCTCATCGGTCGTATTTGCCAAACTAACCTGGGAAAGACTAAAATAACCAACTCCCAAACCTACATAAGGCCGAGCATGATTTTCATTCCAATAGTAATCAATAGTAGGGACAAAAGAAATGATAGCGTTGTCATTCTCAGCATCAACATCGAAGGGGGTGGTATTGTTGTTTTCAAATTCCTGGGCATTCAAGGCAACACCAAATTTCAACCCTATGACCATACTATTTGAAACGCCAATTTTGGGTTCTACGCTTAACAGCAATCCTAGATTTTCAGAAGTTACACCAACAGGAACTCCGGCATCAAGCCTTACCTTTAATCGGTTATCTTCCTGGGCATTCAGTGTGAGCAAGCACATAATTGAAACCAATACGATTGTCTTTTGTAACGTAAACATATTTGGCAGTTTACATACTAACGTTCATTTGTTGATTTGCTTGTTTTTGAAGAATGATTTGTTCCGTTTAGGATATTGCTCTGTTTTACCGTATTAAAAATTATGTCTAAATGCCTGGCTCAACGGCAAGGCAGTACTTTTCTCAGCTTCGACTGCGCTCAGCCTAACAAAAACACTCGAAATGACTAAAATTCAGCTATGGTTTCGCAGCTCTCTCTATCATTTTCCCCAGTAACACCACCTGCCCAAAATGATAGTAGGAATGTTCAATGATAACATCAATATTTCTGTGATAGCTGCCATACTTTTCGTCCACAAAGGTTTCTTGTAGTTTTTCTTCCGAGAGGTTTTCCACGAGCTGGATTAGTCTTTCTGCATCCTTGTAAAATTTGTTCACTAGGTTTTTCCAGTCCTGTTCCGAGGCAATGGGCGGATAGTCAAAACTATGTTTATCTCGGATGTCAAGATTACCTCCTTCGAGCACATTCGCCACACCCGCAATATAATAGCTGGTATGAAAGGTTAAATCGGCAATGGTATTTAACCCATGCATTTTTTGGATAGCTTCTTTCCAATTCAAATCCGCAATCTGCGCTTTGAAATTGGTGCCAATTACCCATTTGCCCTGCGTGAGTACTTCCTTTAATCTTTTTGCCAAGAGTTGAGCTGAGTTCATTTTAGGGTTTTGGTTTTAAAAATTGGTTTTGGTTTTGTTTGATTTTGGGCGTCAATTTATTTAAAAAACCTTCATTTTTTGTGTTTTCTGGACTTCGCCTGCGCTCAATCTGACAGAAAGCACTCGAAACGATGAATTTTCCATTTAATCCTAAAGATTTACTTGCCAGTGGACAGTGGCCTCATTTAAGGGAGTGGTTTTCCCTTTTTTATGCCGTAGATGTCCGTACAGTTGATCGTTAAACCTTCTTCTGAGACATCCGTAAACCAAATCCACAAATCTATACTGGGAACATAAAAGTAGTTCTCCTCAACTTCGTACATATTAAATGAATTTGACCCGATTGCAAGACGAAACTGGCCATCTTGTTCCGTGAGTTTTATCACACCTAGCTTTTCAACATCGTATGAAGCGGCATTTATGTATTTTTTTGATGGGACAATGGGATTGGGTCGGGTCAACTGTTCAGGTGTATCATTTAAAATGTTTACCAGCTGTGTGATAAGCTGTGGTCTTAGCCAATACTCTATTGAGGTATTGCTTACATACACAATGGATCGTTTACGCTGCGTATCAGAGTAGACCATGCTATAAAAGCCTTTCCAATGGCCCGTAAAGTGAAACTGGTTCTTGTCTTCCAGGGCATACCAATGCAGTGCATTCAATCCGCTCAAACCATTATTTTTTTCCAGCAATGCGTTCAATTGGGTCTTGTCAATAATTGTGCTTTTGTAAAACGATTGACTCCATTTTAATAAATCCGTAGCTGAAAAAAACACATTACAATCCCCGTAAAAGCCCTCGAAATCTTCCGAATCTGAAACTTGCATACTATCATTTACCATTTTGTACCCTTTCGTTCGATCTTTGGGCCAATCTTTTAGCCTTGCAGGGCGCAGAAACCAATCCTTCATTTGTAAGGGGCCGGCTATTTTCGCTTTAATGAACTTGTCATATGAAGTTCCACTCACACTTTCAATAATCATGGCAAGCAAAATGTAATTGATGCCATTGTATTGAAATTGGGACCCTGGTTTGGACGAAAGGGAAGGAACGCTGTCCGTTATAACCTTCAGAAAAAATGCATTATCGATTACCTTTCCTTCTTCAGCTTGGCTAAAGACAAAATCCTCAGCGACTAATCCCGAAGTGTGACTTAGCAGGTGTTCGATTGTAATTTCATTATACGGAAAGGAACCAATATGGTCGACCACAAGGTCATTTATAGAAAGTGCATTCTCATGCTCAAGAATATGTATGGACAAAGCGGTGAACGTCTTTGTCATTGACCCAGCGTCCAGGGTAGTGTTTGTCTCAAAAGGTATACTCTTTTCGAAATTGGCAAACCCAAAACCCTTACTGTATACAAGTTCGTTGTTGTCCGAAACTAAGACAGCCCCGTTGAAGTTACCTTCGCGGTAAAGCTCATCCATGAGTTCCTCAATTTGTGAAGCATAATCCCTTTGGGCGCATCCACTCAGGAATAGGATGAGCAAAAAGAAAAGATATGGTGATAGCTTCTTCAAGGAACCCTCTGCTGTATTACTGTCATCGATATTCGTTTAAGAATGCGTTGTATCGATAACTCCATTAAGTGCGGAAAGTTACTCTTTATTCCATTTCTGGATTCACTTTTTAGGCCTAAACAGCACTTAGTATACCAAAAGCATTTGAAATGACAGATTTTAAGTTCGGGCCAGCCATTTGCGTATCACCTCTTTTTCCTTTTCCATGGAAAAATACTTTAGGGTTTTATCGCCTACTGTGGTTCCAAAGCGAACGCCGTCTTTTGGAAATCTACTTTTGTAACCCGCAACTTGGTCCGCCAGCATATCGGTCACGGGACGATTGACCAACCCCGCCGAAAGTGCTTTTTGCACATTGAAATAGTAGAATCCTACGGGTCGTTCTCGCCAAAAGGGGACTATTCTATAAGGGAGCAACCCTTCTTTTTCTAAAAACGCTCCATCAATCCAATGTAATTTTTCTGGCTTCTGCGTAACATAGGCCAAACAAGACACATAATCTTTGAACGACATAGTAGCATGCGCCACATTGAACTCTCCATACGTTTTGTTTTCAGAACAGTGCACTAAAAATTGCACCAAGCTCTGTACATCCGTAAATTGAATGTAATGGTTATCGATCTTAGGCACCAATATTTCCCCACCGCGATTAAATCGAACTGGCCAATACGGTTGGTCATCTGGGTCGCTGGGGTCCGTAACCCGAAAATCCTTCATTCCAGAAGACCTGTAAATCGTGTACCGGTCGGTATGTTTTCGGATGGCCTCCTCGGCAAAGGTTTTCCGAATGGCATACCGAAACTCTTCACCAATGGTTGTAGGTGCAGGCGGAAGCGGATTTAAAGGTTCACTTTCCACAATGTATTTTTTGTCCCATTTATCATATACCGAAATCGTAGAGATATAATGGTAGTGCCCCATGTTATCTTTGAATTCTTCCAAAAAATCAGATACTGCCTTGGGGGATTTTTGCCAGGTATCCACCACCACATCCCAGTAAGTTTCTTTATGTTTTTTAGCGATAGCCTTGAGGCCTGCTTTGTTTTCACGTTCCCTGTCACAAATAATCACAGGTAAATCTGAAAAAAGGTCTGGGTTGGTCTTGCCACGGTTCAACAGTGTGACCTCATAGCCTGCTGCTAAAAGTGCCTTTATTATCGAAGGCCCAATAAAGCCCCGGCCACCCAGCATAAGTGCCTTTTTACCATTGCTTTTATTTATTAGTCCTGCATTTAAAGTTTCAAAAGGGTTTGCCAAAACCGCTGTAGCTCCTAAGGCCGATGTTTTTAGAAAGTTTCTTTTGTTCATGAAAGTTGTTATTCTGATGAACGGCCAAGAAACCTATCCTTACATAAATTAAGGTGGGACTTAATTAAGAACTACTCATTTCTTTAAGGTACTGCTTGGGGGTTTTGCCTGTTACTTTTTTGAAGTTATGGTAAAAGGAGGATTTTGTGTTGAAGCCCGATTCGTAACCCAATCCTTCAAAGGTGAGCTTGGAACTATCTTCCGTTTCCAATTTGCGCAGTGCATAGGCTACCCTTCTGGTATTAACTAAATTGTAAAATGTGGTGTTCAGCTCTGAATTGATGATTTGGGAAAGATGGTGTTTGGGAATATTCACAGATTTAGAAAGGGCCGATAAAGAAAAGTTTGGGTCTAAATAAGCTTCATTGTTATCAATAAATTTATTGATAGTAGCTGCATACCGTTCAATTTCTTCTTTCTTTAAAGGACTATGTTTATAGTTTTTTTCGACTTCTTGTGGAAGTGCTTCCTCAGGTTTATACACCACCCCATATTTCAATCCGAAAAAACCAATTGCCGTTAGAAGTACTACGTAACGTATAATGTCCCACAGTTCAAAATAACGCACACCAACCGACAATTCGACAAACATCCGCACCAAACCAACACCTATACTCAACAAGAAGAGGAAGGCTATAACCCGAATCCAACGAAACACTAAAACCATGTTGCTTGAATGATTGTTTCGTAGATACCTCATTCGTTTTGTGCTCAAATACAGAACAAAAGCGGGGTAGATGATCAGCGATGCAATTTTTGGCAATACAATGATTATGTCCCATGATGGAGGGAAATTGGGGTTTAGAAAAAAGCTAAGAACTATAAAAATTAGGAATGGAAGAAAATGCAGGCTATCGCCCCAACGCCATGGTCTATTGGTTAGCGATATATAATACAGTAGAAAAAAAGGTCCGTGGAGAAACCCTATGGTTGAGGTTAATATGGAGAATGGAAACAGAGATGGATATAGATATTTGCCCATAGCCGACATGAGGTGTCCTGAAAACACCAAAAACCAAATAAGTAAAATGCGATCTGGGCGTTGTCGGTTTTTTTTGCTCATGAGCAATAAGGCAAACAAGATACCTTGCAGCGCTCCTATACCGGAAATTATCCCTAAAAAAAACGAATTCTCCAAAATATAGTCGGTTATATTGACCTAAATCAAATTATGGTGAAGTTCGAGATTTTTTGTGGAAATTCATTTTTTAGCATCTTTTTGCTATGGTCTTACGCAAAGGTTCCAATCACAGAAAGTGCAAACTTTGGTAAAACTGGTTTCAGTTTATTTCATATCTAAATGTATTCCCTGAAGTAGAAAGTCAAGAAGGTTCTCAAAATCCCAAACCGCCCAAATTATGGGTAGGAAAAACATACCAATCCCCAAATAGGTAAAAATCATCTTTCCTGTTTTATTGGTCAAGTAAATCAATCCGTATACCAGAATGTAATAGGCGAAAAGTAATCCAAAGGCAATGCTGAATAGGGGCATGAACCCACCTAAAAGCAATGAAACTATAGTCAGTATTAAAAGTAAGGCCATAATGACCATGGTAGCTATCTTAAGTTTTTTCATACCTCATTTTGTTATTCTTCTCCATTTAAATTTAGATAAAGTTCATTATTTCTTCACTAAAAACAGTTTTCCAGTTTATGCATTGGTCATTCCGATTGATGTTCCATTAATCTGAAGAAACCATCCCTTAAACCGACTCATGGGTTTGTTCTTTTTTTCATCATTCGGATTTTAAGCCAATTTTTCACATTTCACCGATTTTTCTTACAGATTTGTCCTTGATTCTTGAGAACAGTATCCTTCTCATGGAACTTTGTAACAGACTTAAGGGTCTAAAACATCAAAACCCAAATCAAATGGAAAAGAACCTCAAATCTAGAGTTACTATAAACAGACTATGTTATAAAGGTCTGGACGTTTTCTCCAAAAAAGGGTATTACAATACCAATTTGGATGATATTTTAAAAGAATTGGAGCTCTCCAAGGGAGCTTTTTACCACCACTTCAAATCCAAAGAGGATTTCTTCATACATATTATTCAAAGTCTGGTAGTACAAAAAGTTTATGCCCTTTTGATTGAACCCTTGAACACCCATGAAGATCCATTACCCATTATCTTGGATAGTATTGAAAAGGCTTTAGAGCCCAATAAGACCAATGAAATGGTTTATGGATTCATGCTTGCTGATTTTTTGACCGAGTTCAACAAACGCAATGAGGAAATAAGCAGATACTTAAAGGATATTGTTCAGATGTGGGAGGTGAACCTTGTTTCCCTACTAAAAAAAGGCAAAGTAGATGGACATATAGCACGCCACTTGGATTGTGAGGGTGTTGCGGCATACATTATTGCTTCTTTTCTGGGTATACGAACCATAATGGCAGATAAGAACTCCCGCCAGAGTAGGTATTTATACCTCCAACAACTGAAGCACTATTTTGGTTCCCTTAAAACGCAACCCCAACTAATTTAATCACTCTCCCAAAACCTCTAAAATCTTGTTGTTAACGCTTTGGGGTGAAATGGTTTCCATTACTTTTTCATATCCTTCGGGCACTTTGTTTCCATAGACTGAAGTTGGAATGCCTGGGTATTTTTCTCTATTCGACAGCAAAGCGTTATCCATAGGTTGATTAAAGGGATAAAAGCCCGCATAAGGATGGGTAACTCCCCATAAGGTGATTATGGGAATGCCGAAATTAGCTGCAAGATGCGCATTGCCACTATCCATGGACACCATAACATCCAAATTTGAGATAATGGCTAGTTCCTCTTCCAATGAGAGCTTGCCTGCTAGGTTTAAAGTACTGGAAAACTTGCTCGACAGTTCTTCGAGTTGATTTGCTTCGTTTTCGCCGCCACCAAAAAGCAAGATTTTATACTTGTCGGTATTGTCTAGTTCATTGATTACCTCTTTCATCAATGTGAGTGGATACATTTTTCCGTGATGTGCCGCAAAAGGGGCAACACCAATCCATTTTTTCGCATCCTGACCTATAAGATTTACGATTTTCTCAGGAAGTGGTTGTCTTTCTAAAGGTTTCCAAGCAGATAAGTCAATAGGAAAACCTAAATCTGCGAATACATCCGCATATCGTTGATGGGCAGTTTTAAGGGGTTTGAATTCTTTATTTCTTAATCGGGTCAGTGTTTTCTTTTCCTTTCTTCCTTTGTTAATTTGCTTAAAGGGCACTCTGGTCAATCCAAAGTACTTTTTCAATACGTTGCTGCGAAGCACATTGTGTAAATCTGCAATGGCATCAATATCCATTTTTTTCAGTTCTTTGTACAAACGCCAAAGGCCTGGAAAACCTTTATGCTCTCCCTTTATATTAGCGATATGAACATCTACTCCTGAAATTTTGGCAAAAATTGGCGCAAAGCCTTTTTTGGTCAAAACCGTAACCCGTGCATCAGGATATTTTAAGATAAGTGTATTCAAAACCGGTACGGTCATGGCTACGTCACCCATGGCCGAAAGACGTAAAACAAGAATATGGACAGGTTTATCCTTTTTGTCCACGCAGAACCGGATTTAGCTCATCATCATTGTACATTTTCATCTGTTTATAGACTTTCATGTACTTTTTGCCCGCTTCAATATCGGCAAGAAGTTGGTCAATTGCCGAAGAAAGGTCTTCGCGTTGTTCTAAAAGCACATCCAATTTTGAGACGCACTTCTCAACATGTTCTGGGGAAGCATCCGTTCTATTTACTTCTTCTTGCATGTGATAGATTTTCAACGCCAATATAGAGAGGCGATCTATAGCCCATGCAGGACTCTCCGTATTGATTATGGCATTTGACAAAACTTCAACCGATTGGTATTTTTTCAAAAAATAGCTGTCAATATACTCCACCAAATCCGTACGATCTTGATTACTGGCATCAATTTTCCGCTTTAGGTCCAATGCCTCCGCAGGGTCAATATTTGGATCACGGATAATATCTTCGTAATGCCATTGGACCGTATCTATCCAATTCTTTCTATACAGCAAATGCTCGATTTTATCTTTTGGATAAGGATTAGTGAAATCCTGATAAACATCGTCCTTAATGTGGTAGGTGTTTATACTTTCTTCAAAAATAGTGTTGGCCAATGTAGTGAAAAGCATACTTTCCGTTCTTTTCACAAAGATATTGCTTTCAGATTTACGAACTCAACTGAACTCCAAGAATGAAAAAAGGAACGAACAATAAAATGACAATGGCCACTTCCTTATATCTGTTTTGCTCAAAGGTCTCTAGATAATTTGTTATAAACACGGAAACCGGGAAAAACCCAAGAAGTGCAGCCCTTTCTCCAATTACACTTACAAACAATACTAAGAAAGAAAGCAAAAAGGAAAAGAAAAGTATTCTAAGCGCCAATAGCTTTCCACTTCCTCTTTGTCTTAACTTCAAAAACACAAGGGACATTACCACAAGCGAAACAAAAACATAAACCATGGATTTTATCATTTCGAATCTTGTAAAATCCTTGTCCAAAAAATTCAGCTGAAACCGATAATGGTCTTTTAAGAACAAAAGGTTGTCATAAAGATGAAATGATGTGAAAACCAATAGGCCTAGTGTAATAATGGCAATGAAAGGGATAAACCAATTTTTAAAACTAGTGCGATCGTAAAGGTTAATCACCAAAAACACAAGGGTAAGGAAGAGTAGTGACCAATCAACAAACAAACTGGCTACGCCAATAAAAAAAGAAGCATCAAAGATTTTGTGCTTTACATTCTTTATGGTTTTTATGGCCAACAACCGCCAAAGTGCCAGCAATACAAAAAAATTACAAAACACTACATTGGTATCTGTCATGCTTTCAGGAAAAATAACCATCAGCAATACAAAAAAAAGCATGGCAAAAGAACTGAACCCTGTTACTTTTTCTCTACGGACAATCTCGTTGATTATCAACATTTCAATTACTAATGCTGAAAGGACTAAGAGGTCTAACGGATAGTTTTCGCTAAATACGGGTATGCCTGGTCCATAAAAGCCGTACAATACAAAGAACAAAACCAAGAAAATAGACAGAACCACATAGTTTATGGGTTTTGTTTTGCTAAAAAAACTTGAAATCATTTCGGGTTTTGCTATTTTTGCAAGGTAAATATAGCCAACATGAGCAATTTTTTTTACGGCATTGAGGACTTATTCGTAAATGTACTGTTTGCCCCTTATGACTTCTTCCGATTCATGGATAGCTGGTGGGGTGCCAATTCAATTAACTGGATTTTTTCCATTATTGGATTTGTAGCCATGATTTATTGGATGCAACAGCTGAACATATTCAATGCAAATGGTGAAGAAGATAAGAGTATAAGCTCACATTCTTACCTATAGGTCAAATCCCAAGTCTTTTCTAAAATAGATTCCATCAAAATGGAGCTTCTCCATATTTTGATATGAATTGTTTAGAGCTTCCTTATAATCCTTGCCCAAGGATGTGATTGCAA
This sequence comes from Flagellimonas ulvae, assembly GCF_049333175.1. Classification (NCBI taxonomy): domain Bacteria; kingdom Pseudomonadati; phylum Bacteroidota; class Flavobacteriia; order Flavobacteriales; family Flavobacteriaceae; genus Flagellimonas; species Flagellimonas ulvae. The sequence goes on along the minus strand of NZ_CP186325.1, from coordinate 2,734,462 downwards.
TTACCCGCCCCCCACTAGTTACTATATTTCCATTCTTTATTGTGGTACCGGCATGGAATACCGTTGCATTTTCTACTTTTTCAATTCCGGTGATTATCTTTCCCTTTTCATAAGCTTCAGGATAACCGCCTGAAACTGCCATCACAGTTGTGGCGCTTCTTTGGTCTAATTCCAATTCAACCTCATCAAGTTTTCCAGCAGCTGTTGCCTGAAGCAATTCGACAAAGTCATTTTTTATTCTTGGAATGACCACTTCGGTCTCAGGGTCTCCCATCCGAACATTGTATTCAATTACCTTAGGTTCACCTCCTACTTTTATCAGCCCAATAAAGATGAATCCCACATAGGGTAGGTTATCCTTTTTTAGACCGTTTATGGTTGGTTTAACGATTTGCTCTTCTATTTTCTTCATAAACACTTCGTCTACAAAAGGAACAGGGGAAATGGCGCCCATACCACCAGTGTTCAGACCGGTATCGCCTTCACCAATCCGCTTATAGTCCTTTGCCGTAGGAAGTATTTTATAGTTTTCACCATCGGTAAGTACAAAACAACTCAATTCAATTCCGTCCAAGAATTCTTCAATCACAACCGTACTGCTTGCAGACCCAAATTTAGCATCCATCAACATGGATTTAAGCTCCCTTCTTGCCTCTTCCAAATCATGAAGAATCAAAACACCCTTTCCTGCGGCCAATCCATCTGCTTTTAAAACGTAAGGCGGGTTAAGCGATTCCAAAAATTTAAATCCTTCTTGAAGGTTATCTGAAGAAAAGCTTTCATAAGCAGCTGTTGGTATATTATGCCTCATCATGAACTTCTTGGCGAATTCTTTACTGCCTTCCAGCTCAGCTGCTGCTTTTTGCGGCCCAATTACTTTTATATGGGCTATTTCATCATCACCTAAAAAGAAATCGTGAACTCCATTCACCAAGGGGTCTTCTGGGCCTACTACCACCAACTCAATTTGTTCTTTAAGAACAAGTAATTTAATCCCCTCAAAATCATTGACTCCAATGGCAATATTGTTTGCAATTTGAGCAGTGCCCGCATTCCCTGGAGCGACAAAAAGTGATGTGAGCAATGGGCTTTGGGAAATTTTGTGGGCTATGGTGTGTTCGCGCCCACCAGAACCAAGGACTAAGATGTTCATCAAAAGTATTTTTGGCAAAAATACGCTTTGGAGTGAACTTCCCTATTTATTGTTGGAAAAATCCCGGTGTGCTTTCCAAAGTTCTTCCTCCGATAAGGATTTGAAATACTCATATACATTTTTCAACCCTTCAGAGCGAGTAACTCGAGGTTCCCAATCGAGAATTTCCTTCGCGCGAGAAATATCGGGCTGCCTTTGGAGAGGATCATCTTGAGGAAGCGGTTTGAATATAATTTTTTGATCTGTTCCCGTTAGTCTTATAATTTCTTCCGCAAACTCCAGAATTGTTGTCTCGTCAGGATTTCCTATGTTGATTGGCTCTACATAATCACTCATGAGCAAACGATAAATTCCTTCCACTTGATCATCTATGTAGGTAAAGGAACGTGTCTGTGATCCATCACCAAAAACCGTTAAATCTTGACCTCTTAGTGCTTGACCTATAAAAGCAGGCACCACACGGCCATCGTTCAATCTCATACGGGAACCATAGGTATTAAAAATACGAACAATGCGTGTGTCCAAGCCATGATGGCGATGATAGGCCATGGTTATGGACTCCATAAAGCGTTTGGCCTCATCATACACGCCTCTCGGCCCGATTGGGCTTACGTTGCCATAATACTCCTCATTCTGTGGGTGAACCAATGGGTCACCATATACTTCGGAGGTAGATGCCACTAATATTCTTGCGTTCTTGTTTTTTGCCAACCCCAATAAATTGAGCGTTCCTAAAGAACCCACCTTTAGAGTTTCAATTGGAATCTTTAAATAGTCTATTGGGCTGGCGGGAGAAGCGAAGTGCAGAATGTAATCCAAATCTCCGCCCACATGTACAAAAGTGGATACATCATGGTGATGGAACTCAAAATTTTTCAGGGGAAATAGATGTTCAATATTCTTGAGATCACCTGTTATCAGGTTATCCATGCCGATGACATGGTGCCCTTCGGCTATGAAACGGTCACAAAGGTGGGATCCTAGGAAACCTGCAGCTCCTGTGATTAGGGTTTTTTTCATAAATCAATAAGCCTTAGCCTCCCCTTTAAATGCGTTAATAACAGTTTGGACTATTATCTTAATATCTAGGAACATAGACCAGTTTTCAATATAGAAAACGTCAAACTTAATCCTGTTTTGAATATCTGTGTCATTTTCAATTTCACCTCTATACCCGCGAACTTGAGCCAAACCGGTAATGCCAGGTTTTACGAAGTGCCTTACCATATACTTATCTACTCTATCGGAATATTCATTGGTATGCTTCACCATATGAGGTCTTGGACCTACAACAGACATAGTTCCGAAGAACACATTGTAGAACTGAGGTAATTCATCAATACTAGTTGCTCTAATAAACTTACCAACCTTAGTGACCCTCATATCATTTTTAGTGGCTTGGAAACTGTCCGCATCTTGATTTGGGGCCATAGATCTAAATTTGTAACAATAGAACTCTCTGTTGTCTATGCCGTTTCTTGTTTGCCTAAAAAAAACAGGCCCTTTTGATTCCAAAGTAATCAATATGGCAAGGAGCGGGGTTAACCATGAAAGAATTCCAAAAATAACAATAATTGAAAAAGCCAAATCGAAACTTCTTTTCAAAAAAGAATTTATTGGACTATGAAGCGGAATGTCGCGAAGTGATAAAACCGGAATGTAATCATAATATTCAAACTTTAGCTTTTTGGAGAAGATATTCTTATTGTCCGGAATGAATTTAAGGGTGACAAGATTGTTGTCGGCAAAATTGATAAACTTTGTTAACTGTTGATTGGTCAATTCAGATACTGAACAATATATTTCATCAACCTTTTTGTCATTTATAAAATCAAAACAATGGTCCAAACTAAAGTCTTCTTCTTGTGTACTAAACTGGCTCAAAAAATTATAACCGTACTGTGTTCTTTCTCTAAAGACTTCTTTTAATTGGTCTGTTTTTTTATTCTTCCCAATAATTACAACGTTCCTGAGGTTTCCCTTCACTTTTTCCCTGTACTCCAATAAAAGCACATAGTTCAAAAACTTGATTATCGAGACGACCAAAAAAACGTAAATAAAATATTGTCCAAGAGCCAAACGACTAATAACGGGTTGTTTGAAAAACCCAATGAATGCATAGAGTATTAGGAAAAAGAAAACAAATTGCCTAAAAAGGAGTCTTAGTAGATAGGCTACTTTGGCATATCGATAAACCTTGTAAAATTCGTTTCTAACAGATATTATAATCCATCCCAATGAAATATAAGCATGAAAAAGTAGAGGTGTTTGAAAGTTTATAGGAAGTATGTTCGCAAACGAATTGATTATTAATAAATCAATCACATAAGAAATCGGAGTGATTAAGTTTGAATATCTATGTTGTTTGAAAAACATTTTTTACCAAGTTCCTATTCTTTTTCTAAAAATTTTGATTATCGACGTGTTTTTTACTTCTAAAAACTTCAAATTTACTTTCGACATACTCCTTTATTTCGTTTTCAAAGCGCTCAACTCCAAACCTTTGAGAGTTCTTTCTTATTATTTCTGCATCAAATCGAATTTGCTCAAAATTTTCAACAGCCTTAATAATTGCCTTTGTTGATTGTTCATGGAAATATAACCCTGTTTCATTATTGATGACTGTTTCCATAAGCCCTCCTTTCGAAAAACAAATTACAGGTGTGCCACAAGCTTGTGCTTCAACAGGGACTATACCAAAGTCTTCTTCCGCCGCATAAACAAAAGCCTTGGCCTTTTGAAGGCAGTCCTTCATATAATCATCTGATATAAAACCCAAAAGTTTAACATTACTCTTTGCTAATTTCTTTAATCGTTTATAATCCGGCCCATAACCAGCAACCAGTAATTTTTTCTCTGGCATTTGATTAAATGCTTTGATAATGATTTCAGTCTTTTTGTAAGGAACTAGTCTTGAGGCAGTAAAAAAGTACTCATCCTTATTTTTTTCTAATGAAAAGTTTTTTGTGTCTACTGGAGGATATATTACACATGCTTCTCTATTGTACGTTTTTCGTATTCTACTGGCTACATATTCAGAATTTGCAATGAATAAATCAACCCTATTTGAACTGGAATAATCCCAATTCCTGATTTTGTGTAGTACATATTTTGCATATAGCCCCTTTATTCCATTCCTCAATCCTGAATCCTCCAAGTACTGATGATACAAATCCCATGCATATCGCATTGGGGAATGGCAATAACAGATATGTAACTGTTGATGATTTGTTAACACCCCTTTTGCAACAGAAGCGGAAGAACTTAAAACTAAATCGTATTCCGATAAATCAAATTGCTCTATAGCATAGGGAAAAAGTTGAAGAAATTTTTGATGTCCCTTTCTTGATGTTGGTAGTTTTTGTATAAAGCTAGTATTTACCCTATCACCATTCAAAAGATATTGTCTATCCTCGTCTGTTAAAAAATCAACAAGGGCAAAATGGTCAAAATCGCTCCAAATAGAATTTAATGACTTAACTACTTTTTCAGCCCCTCCATTCACGTAATACCAGTCATGAACCAATGCTTTCTTCATTGTGTCAGCCCCTGTTTTTTATAAAGATATCTTTTCTTAAATAAGCCAAGATAGATAGAGTATATAGCAACACCCATTTGCCTATTAAATATAGTTTCTGTAGATATTGATAAGATGAAAACAACAATAAACACGAGATATATACTATTTAATTTATACTTAGTATCAAAAAGAAAAATGAATAAAAACAATAACAATCCAATTAACCCAATACTTCCACCAAAGTAAATAAACAAATTATGAGGGTCATAATTTTGTCTACTAACATTTTTCAATGCGAACTTCTTTTCCATTGATGACTCATACTTAGAAAATGAGACTCCAAAAATTGGATTTTCGACCAATAAATCAACGCCTGTTTCCCACAAAAGTTTCCTGTCCGAGAAACCATGTTTATTGTAGATTTTTGATGTTAAATAGTCCGATGATTTAACCAAGAAAGCGGAACAGACAGTCAAAACTAGCAATGTCAATATTTGTTTTAAATTTATTCTCTTTCTATAACTTCTTAAAAGAACTATTATATGTGAAATAATGAATATAATTAAAGCTGTTCTCGAGGCTAAAAAAATCAAAAAAACAAAGGAAACACAAATAAAAAGTTTTTTGATTTCTAAAGTAACATTATCATTGACAGAAATAAAAAGTGTGCTTAACACTATGTAAAGACCCCAAAAAGGTGGGTGAAATCCCATTTTTATTGGAATTAACCACTGATAATGACTCAAATTGAAAACAAGAGGGTTGTTTGATGTATGGAAATCCAAAAAAATTAGAAATCCAAAAAAAAGTGCAATTAGATACAATATGAAATTTACCAAAATGATTATCCTGGGAATATAGACAGTTTCCTTTTCATTAAATGAATAATCTAGTATTGAAAACGGCACTATTAATATGGGCAAAAGTCTTATGATTTCTGAAATGTTATTTTGTATGCCCATGGCGCATAACTCTCTTGCTAGAACATATGAAAAAAAAATAATAGTAAACCATGGTAGTTTAGATTTAGTAAAGTGAAAAGACTTATTGACCATCAAAAAGAAAACTAGTATGAACAATGCCAAAGTAGATACAATATTGTTTAATAACAATAAGGCCATTGCTAAAGAAAAAAATACCAAAACCCTAAACTCCCAGGTTTTTTTAACCAATGATTTGATCATATAATTTTTCTGTTTTACCTATCATTTTATCAATAAAAAATCTATTTCCATAATCCATGAGCGCGTTTGATCTCAGTCTTTGATAAAGGTCTTCTTCGTGGAAAATCCTTTTTAACAATTGATATATTTTATTCAAATTTGCTGGATTAAACAAAAATCCATTATATCCATCTATAACCACTTCGTTATTTCCAATAACATCCGTAGCTACTACGGGCAACCCAATAGATAAAGCTTCAATTAAGGCCATAGGCAGGCCTTCACCTCTTGATGTCGATAAAAAGACTACCTTATTACTGTCAATTTCTTTGAAAGGGTGCTCCCTAAAGTCCAAGAAATCTATGTTCTTTACATTTTGTATTCTGGACTTTTCCTCTAATAATTTTTTTGTTTCGCCTTCTCCAATCCATAAGAACCTAAAATGAGTTAGTTCCTTTGCAATTTCAAATGAAAGTTCCATATTTTTTTCTGGAGAAAAACGCACGACAGATATAATTAAAGGATGATTATTCTTCTCATTATTATTAACAGCAGGTTTCTCTACCCCATTATAAATCGTAATCATATTGTTTTCCCCAATCTTAAATGTTGTTTTGGCGAGAGAACTTTCACCTTTAGATACTGCAATAAAATAATCTGTATACTTAGAAAGCAAAATTTCTGAGTAAACATTCCGTATCCTACCTTTTATGGTTTGGTTTAATATTATGTTACTTATACCATGAAAGGTATGAATGACCTTAACCTTTTTGTTAAAAAATTTGCAAATCCTTGAATATATACCAGCTCCCTTTCCATGAGAGTGAACAAGGACGATTTTGTTTTTCCGAATAAAATTATTGAGCTTTAGAATCGAAACAATATTGATTTTCCTATGAGGTAATTCAAGCATTGATACTATAAATTGGTTTTTAGACCACTTCAAAAAAAAATCATCTTGAAACGGACATGCCAGAAATATGCGGTATTTTGTTCTATCCAGTTTATTAATCAAGTAGTTTAGGTGTACTGGACCGCCCCCAATATCAGACCTGCTAGTTATTAAAAGTATGTTCTCCAAGCATTTTCTTTTTATTCATTAAGTAAAAATATACTAATCCCAGTTGAACCATAAACAAATCTGCAATCATACTACCCCCTGTATTATTTGTGATGAAAAGACCTATTATCAAAAATGGTATTAAATTAGCCTCAGACATATTTTGCATCTTGCGGAACTCAAAATATAGCTTAAAAAAAAAGTAAAGCAATAGAACAAGCGCAATAATACCTCCATAGCTTAGGAACATCAGAAACAAATTCTCGGGGACAATGGCATAGTTGCCTTCAACAACATAGGAATACTCTCTGATTTTATTTTCAAAAAAAGTGGGATTATATCCTGTCCCTAGTAGTAAAAGCCAAGGTACGCTTAAAAACAAGTTTAATATAATCCTCCAAGTTTTGAATCTTGCACTTATACTGCCATCTCCACCTGCTTTGAGTCCATTTATTGTATTTTCAATTTTTCCAAAAATAGACAGTTCAACTTCAAAATAAACCATAATTGGTATGGCAATTAAAAGTACTAGGCATAAAATAGTAAAGAAATTAAACGCTCTTTTTATGTTTATTTTAGTGATAATCTTAACAAAGAAATAAGAAATAAAAACAACAAATAGTAATAAAAATGTTTCTCTGGAAGTGAGAAGTAGTATGTTAATTAAGCTTAGCACTATAACCAATTTTGATGTTATGGCAAATCTTTTTTCATTTATCAAATTAGATATATTGAGAATTAAAAGCAAAACCAAATAACTGCCATAAATGCCGTGATTATTAGATCCTATGGTAAAAACAAATTCAGAAATGTTCCAAACCCTATTTGAGAAACCTGTTGGCATATATTCAGCAATCCAAGTAGCTGCTCTTATAAAGCTATTCCAACTAAGGCCAGATGATTGCTTACTCGAAATAAAAATAAATAGAGTCAAGAGAATTGTACAAATACCAACAATATTCAATCTCCTTAAAAATTTCTCATCATAGTAATCGAACAACAGAAGTAAAGAAAAGATATAAAGACCGTATTTCAATGCCTTTAATAGACCTATTGGGTCTAAAGCATTGATAAAAGAAAAAAGGGTAGAAATAACAATAATTATTACTGCACCTAATAAACTTAAATATGGCTCAACGGATTTTGGAAGTCTAAGAGGAATCTTTTTCTTCAGCAAGAAATAAAATAAAATAAGTATTGGCAAAAAAAACTCCTGTGGAAGAAGCAATACACCCGGCAATACTTGTATTTTGAAGGACAATGGTAATATCAGTAGTGCCCAAAAAATTTTATGTTGAACCCATTTTGAAGTAATTCTTATCACCATCCCACATGCTTAAACTTATGATATCCGCTGAACAATATTTTTTGTGAAAAAAAAAGTACTCTGTAAATATTAAAAAAAAACAATTCTCTCCAAAAGATATGGTACTTAGGCATTTTGACCATCATATATCTAAACAAAGTAATCCTCTTTAAATCAAATTTACTGATTTCTAGTTTTTGACATATGCTATTGACCCTGGAATCAATTTTTGGATTTAAATCTATAGTATCAATTGCGTCTATTAATAGAAAAAAAGTTTTGGTTAAATGCTTTCTTTTAGTTTTATCCGATCCTATTATTTTCAGGGTTTGATCTAAAAATTCTAGATATCCTATGATTTGACGCTTTTTTTTGTTTTCGTCATTTTTTGTGGTTTTTCCAATTATGTAATACGAATCTACCTTTGAAAATGGGAAAAACTTAAAATTAACTGAAGTATCCAATAACGCTCTTGTATGAATTTCAATGTCTTGAAGTCTTGGAAAACCCTCGTTGAACCCCCCCAGGTTATTCACAAGGAAATTTCTTTCCCAAATCGGACTCATTGTATGCCATGGATAATTCCCCATTAAAAAACCTGCCAATGGATTTTTAGTAAACCTTGTAAAAAGCATGCTTCTTTTTCCAATAATAGCCGTGTTGAAAATACCTATATTAATTTGCTTGTTTTGAATCATTTTGCCCAATCTAATAGATAAACAATCAGGGGCAAGTAAATCATCTGAATCAAGAAATATAATGTATCTTCCTGTAGAGATTTTCAAACCTTCATTTCGACAGACACTTCCACCATTATTTTTTTGATTTTCTCTCTTAAATACTTTAAATCTCTTATCTTCTTTTGTTATTTGCAAAGCCATTTCATAAGTGCCATCATCAGAGCCATCATCAACTATTATACATTCATAATTTCTGTGTGTCTGATTAATAACCGAGTGTATTGTCTTCGATACAGTTTGGGAAGAGTTGTAAACAGGTATAATTATTGAAACGTCTATTTTCAAGCCTTTAGTCCTTAACATTTTTTATTGTAAGTAACAAGGGAAATACCCCTAACGGATTTAAGACCGTTAAATACTCCTTCAAAGAAGCACCTGTCATTTTCCTGATTAGAAAGTACCAAGATGGCCAAAAAAGAAAAACCATTGACATTGTCATAAAAATAGTTGTCTGATAAATGCCGTAATTAACACCTGCAATAATAAAAATCGGAATTACCACCAAGACAATGAGGTTCCAGAAAAATTCAAGATTGGTTTTTCCAGTTGCTATGACCAAACTCCCTACAGGGTTACCGATAGCCCTAAGAAGCATATAAAAACATAAGACCCTTATTATGGTTACCACTTCCAAATAGTCACTCCCGTATAAAAACTTAACTAAGAAAGGTGAAAAAACGAAAACACCTGAATATGCCAATAGATTGATAACAAAAACTATGTTTACCAATTTTAAATACTGCTTTTTCAATTCCAGTTTGCTATTTTGAAATAGTGCCAACGAGGGAGACGCTACTTTGGTAATTATGGGATTAATAATTTGAGCCGGTTTATAAACCAACTGTTTGGCCAAACTATAACCTCCCAATATATCTGCCCCGAAACACTTCCCTATTATTAGAATATCTAAATCTCTATTAAAATAGTTTACTATTTGACCACCTACTTGATAAATACCTATTTTCAAAAAAGGAATTGTTTCTTTAAACCTAAAATACAGGTGAATCTTATGTTTCTTTAAGCCGAAAAGCACAAAAAAAACATTGACAAAAAAGTATTGTAATATATAAGAATATATTAGCGCATAGATTCCATAATTTAAATAAGCAAATAATACTGCACTTAAGAGTGATATTACTGCTCCAAATGTTTCTATTAAACTAATCGTTTTAAAAAAAAAATACTTTTGCTCAACCACTTTAAATTGCCTTCCAAACCCAGAAAAAATAATACTTAGGCCAATGATAGAGATATAACTAGTTAGAGATGACTGATTGTAAAAGTTAGACAAAAAGGGAGAAAAAGCCAATAACGCTAAATACAAAACGATACTTACAGACAAATTAAGCCAGTACAAACTTGAATACTCATTTTTGGTTATTTCTCGTTTATACAAAATTGCACTGGTAAGCCCCATATCATTAAAAAGCTCAGAAAAGGTCAAAAAGAACATCAACAGGGCAATGGAACCAAAGTCATTTTTGTCAAGAAAACGTGTTAAAAATGATATTTTAAACAATGCACATAGCGCAATAATAATTGTGCTTAGTGTAGTCCATTTAATACCTTTTAATACAGTTTTTCTAAGGTTCATTTTTTGGTGAGAAAAAAGTTTGCAACTCTTTTGCTAATTTCACTTGTCCAACTTCTTCTCTCAAAACCTGTCTATTATTTATTATTTCGGTATCAGATAAGCCTTTGAAAACATTATTATTGTCTTTACGTAAGTCATCCTCTATTGAAAATACCGAAATGCCTATTCTTTTCAGGTAAGAAAACAGTGTATTACTTTTACTTAAATATACTTTTGCTCCCATATATAACATGGCCAAAACATTACCAACTGCTTGTTGTCTATAATTTGCCATGATTACAATCTTACATGAACTTATCAGATTGGTGTAGTCCTTTAATGGCATAAAATCCAATAATGGATAAAATGAATTTTTAAAAATCTCTTTCCCTCTTTCATCTATAAAATCACCATATGATTTTGTGCCATAACTTAAAGGAACTATCAATTTGCTATCTTTCAAATCGATATGTTTGATTTTCTCAAAAACATCTAAATGATTGTTTGTTGCCGTCGCAGAATTTCCAATTAAGATGTTACTGCCCCTAACCTTCAAATCCTCGTCCACTATATATTCTATTGGGTAATACGAAAATTTTAAAAATTCAATATTATCCAACCCTACCTTTTCTTTTACATCATGAAACTCCTCTTTATAAAGTATTCCACAATAGTTACAACGTTCAATTGCCTTCTTTACTAAGAAGAATGGCTCTCTATTATTACTCCTGAATAGGTAGTAAATCGGACGGATTAATTCCTTAAACCAATTCTGTTTTTTATAATATTTAAGTGTTAAACTAGCATAGTTATTTTGTTTGTTAACGATTCTCGGATTATTATGGACTTCGTAACCAAATAGAAACCATATAATCTTTATTTTTTCATCAAGAGCGAGAATGGTTCTAGCTGCAAAATACTCAATACCATGAAAGCATATGAAATCATATTCATACTGCATCCTTTTTATTCTGTTAATCTCAAAATCATTGGTTTCGATAATTTTAACGGCTTCTGATTTTGTTTTGACATATTTAGGATTTTTGCTGTGTTGTCCTTCAGACAGAAAAATTAGATAATCATTTTTTTTTGGAAAACAATTTTCAAATTGAAAAATAACACTGTCAATAAATTTTTCATCACGAGATAAATGCAATACTTTCATTTGTAAAACCCCTTTATCGTATCACATATTTTTTTTACTTGTCCCTGTTCCATTTCAAAAAAGAAAGGGAGCCTCACCAAACAATCTGAATATTTGTCAGAATATGGGAGTTCCGGTGGGTTTTGTGTTAATTTTTTGGTATGAAAAGAACTTTTATGCAAAGACAAATAGTGAAAAACAGCGTGAATTTTATTCTTTTTTAAAAACCTCAAAAAACTATCTCTCTGCTCTAAACTACCAAGAATGACATAGAACATATGCGCATTGTTTGTTGCATACTCAGGGATTGCAGGTAGTTTGAGACTTCCTTCTTCTTGGAGACATTTTAATTCATCAAAATATGTCATCCAAATCGCCTTTCGTTTCTTTTGAATAAACTCCAATTGCTCTAACTGAGCAAACAAAAATGCGGCTATTAACTCTGAAGGTAAAAAGGAGGACCCAGTATCTACCCATCCGTATTTATCAATTTCTCCCTTAAAAAAAGCAGATCTATTTGTTCCTTTTTCCCAAATAATTTCAGCTCTGTCTATAAATCTTGTATCATTAATAGTCAAAAGGCCTCCTTCTCCGGCAATAATATTCTTGGTTTCATGAAATGAAAAAGCGCCTAAGTGGCCAATACTTCCTAAGGGTTTCCCATTAAAGTATGAATCTACAGCTTGTGCCGCGTCTTCGACTACGTATATCTTGTATTTTCTGGCCAAATCCATTATGATGTTCATGTCACAGGCTACACCTGCATAGTGGACTACAACAATAGCCTTGGTTCTGGGAGTAATCAACTCTTCTACTTTTAGCTCATCGATTCCTGGATGGTCTTTTCTACTATCAGCGAAGACTATTTTTGCCCCTTGTCTTACAAAGGCCAGAGCAGAAGATACAAAAGTGTAAGATGGAACGATAACCTCATCTCCAGGCCCAACATTCAATAACATAGAAGCCATTTCTAGAGCATCGGTGCAAGAGGTTGTAAGTAGTGCTTTTTTGAAACCAAATCTGGTTTCAAAAAAATCTTGACATTTTTTTGTGAAATCTCCGTTGCCAGAGATTTTTCCAGTACCTACAGCATCTTCAATATACTTGGTTTCCTTTCCTACTAAAAAGGGTTTGTTGAAAGGAATCGTCTCCTGTTGTTTGGTCATCTATAAATGTTTGTGAAACCCAAAAAAGGTTTCTTCTATTTTGAATCCAAAATTGCTATAAAGATTAGCAATACCTATGTTGCTAGCAGAAATTATAGCTTCTATTGAATTGGTTCTTATGGCTTTATTATAGTTCAATATTTCATTCCACAAAGACATAGCGAAAACCTCTTTACCTTTTTTACATCCTGCCAGAAGCAATTGAACATTCTCTTTCTTATTTTTAATTGTCTGTGCAGAAAATCCAACTATATTTCTACCAACCTTGGCAACTTTTATATCTGTCTTTTGTTTTACTAAGTCATCAATCCAATAATAATATCTGAGTCTTGCTTTTTTCTCTGTAATACTAATATCTTCATGAAACCTACTAAAGTCAAAAGAATTTTTAGCAATCAATTTAATCTCCTCTAAATCTTCTTCTATATAATTTTTAAACGTTATTTTGGGGAGTTTTTTTGATTTAAATTTTTTTAAATTTCTAATAATAACCCTTTGACTACACTCAGTAAAATAATATCCTTGGGATTGAAGGGCTACTCTAGCTTTTTTGTTATTGCTATTGATTCTAGTAAAAACAAAATTTACCTTTTCTGATTTAATCCTATCCTCCAATTTAATAATCTCGTCTTTCCATTCCTGGATAGTAGCACTAGGGTTCTTTAAAAACTTATATTCTGCGGTTTTAAGGCCTAGCGACTTAGTGTCCCAAGGGGTTAATTGGTAATCAATCACTACATCGTTTTTTTGAATCTGCTGGTATATTTAAACTCATTTAGCAATATTAACTTTACCGGTCGTTTGTATTTTTCCAAGTTTTTGTCACAGTTAACTTTTATTCGTTTTTTGACTTCTAAAGGCTCACTCTTACCATCAATAAGAACTTTAGCACAAACCATTTCACCTGTAATTGCATTTTTCTTTGCATATACTGTACTATCCAAAACACCCTCAACTTCATTTATTTTCTTTTCAACCTCTGACGGAAAAACTTTTAGACCACCAACATTAATGACATCGTTAATTCTCCCAATAATCTTAATATATCCTTCTTCATCAACATCCACTAAATCTCCAGTTGCAAACCATCCATCATCCAAAAAGCTTTTACTTTTCAAATTTCGATATCCTTTAATCGATGTTTTTGTTTTTAAGTATAACTCTCCATTAACTACTTTGTGCTCTACATTAACATCTGTTATCTTAAAAAAAAGACTATTCGAATTTTTGCTTTTGGTCTTTATTATTCCTGATTCACTTGTGCCAAATGTTTGTAAGAACCGAACAAATGGCATTCTTTCGTTTAACTTATTTAACAAGGCCTCTGGCATTCTCTCCGTTCCATAAGTAACCATTTTCAGGGAGGACAAATCTTTATCCCGTATTCCTTCCGTCATTAACATTAAATTTAAAAATGTAGGGCTTGCGGGTAGGACTTGGACTTTATGTTCTTCTATTAAACTGGCAATAGTAAGTGGGTTTCTATTTTCTGGCAAAACCATAGTGGTCCCTGTATTCAAGCACCCTAATAATGTATTTAATCCTCCTATATGATCGAACATTAGAAAAAGCAGAAATACTAAGGTTTTCTGCCTTCTTGGAGCCTTAAAGCTATTTATTAAGTTGTTGAAGTTGTGCACCATAACTTTTGGTTTTCCTGTGGTGCCACTAGAAAAAAGAACTATTCCACTTTCGCCTTCAGAAGTTATAACACTGTAATCAGAATTTTTTGAATTATCTACTTTTTGAATTTTCTCAATGAATATTTCGTCATCTCTTATCCGAAGTATTTTATTTGCATTACAGGCTTCCTTTTTTAAAGTGAACTCATCTTCTGTGGTAAAAACCAAAGGAACAATTATGCATGGATACTTGGAAAGTGCGAGTATTACGGCTATACTACTAAAGCTATAGTCTTCACTTACTATTACAACTTCATTCCTAAGGATAGCTGTTTTAAGCTGTTCTACATAGTATTCTATCTGATTGTTCAGGTCTTCATAGGTATAGGCTCCTTTTTTTTCAATAATAGCTTTTCCTTCATAAGCCTTAATTGTGTCCAATATCATAATCCTCCTAGATATATTATTTGTCCAGAGATAAACGAGCTTCTCTTGTCAATAAAAAAATTTATTGCATTTTCGATATCTTCAAAAGTGCCAAACCGTTTTAATGCTTGCTTGCCTATCAATTCATCTATTTTTTCTTTAGGTACTACTTTAATAAGGTCCGTTTCAATAGGTGTAGGTCCTATTGCATTTACTGTTATATTGTTAAAGGCGAGTTCTTTAGCAAGAATTTTGGTCAATTTTTCAATCGCTGCTTTGCTCGATGCATAAATCATCTCACCTTCGAGGTTCATGGGAACTGCTACAGTTGAGAAATTAACAATTCTACCTCCATCCTCTTTTTTTGCCAGTTTTGCAAACTCGCGACAAAAAAAGAATGTTCCGTAAAAATTAGTCTCAAAGACTTTCTTTACTGTAGAGCCTGGGGTAAGCATGGAATGATTTAGAGAGGCAATTCCAGCATTGTTTAACAATACATCTAATTTTCCAAATTCTTTTTTTGCTTTCCTAATCAGGCTTCTTACTGCTTTTTCATCAGTAACATCGCAGATAAAATGTTTATAATTATTGTGCTTTAAATCAGATTCTCCTCTACTACATCCAACAACATTATAACCTTTTGATAGAAAATTTTCTGTTAGGTAACGCCCTATTCCCTTCCTATTTCCTGTAATAACCAAAGTCTCATTTCTATTATTCATTTTTTTCTTGCTCAATAATATAGTCTGCTAAATTCTTTAAATTTATAAAAGGACTAGTTCTTCTGGACATTGCCTTTTCGTCCATCAATTCTATATCTAAATCATAGGTGTCATTCACACTCTCTTCTGTTTCCACAATAAATCTTACCAAATCCATAGAATCTAAAAAAGAACTTGCTCCTATTAGTCTTGTAGTTTCATCTATTGAATCTATTTCTAATCCATTTTCGTCAACAAATTCTTTTAAGCAACTCACTAAAAATGTGGTTATTTCTGCTTTTTCCAAGTTCATAATTTTGTATTTATCAGCTTTTTTAAATAAACTCCATATGAGCTTTTAGATTGTTTCTCAATTAGTTTTTCAAGCCTTTCTCTATCAATATAGCCCATCCTAAAAGAAATTTCCTCTAAACAGGCTATTTTTAAGCTTGTTCTCTTCTCTATTGTCTTTACAAAGTCTGTTGCTTCTGCCAATGCCTCATGCGTTCCTGTATCCAACCAGGCATATCCTCTGCTCATTATCTGCAATTTCAGCCGCTTATTGTTCAAAAATGCTTGGTTTACACTAGATATTTCCAGTTCCCCCCTAGAGGACGGTTTTACTTTTTTTGCAACTTCAATAACAGAGTTTGGGTAGTAATAAAGTCCAATTACCGCATAATTTGATTTTGGTTTACTGGGTTTTTCCTCTATTCCAATTACGTTGTGATTTTCATCAAATTCGGCAACTCCATAGCGCTCAGGATCATCTACATAATAGCCAAAAACAATAGCCGATTGCTCTTCCTTGACCAATCTAACCGAATTTGCAAGTTGCTGTTGAAAACCTGAACCATAAAAAATATTATCCCCCAAAACCAGACAAACATCATCTTCTCCTATAAATTTTTCTCCAATGATAAATGCTTGTGCCAAACCATCTGGAGATGGTTGTTCCTCATATTCCAAATTTATGCCTAGACTTCTACCTGTTCCCAATAGATTTTTGAAATTGGGTAAATCCTTTGGGGTTGAAATAATAAGAATTTCCTTGATTCCCGATAACATTAAAACCGAAAGCGGATAATATATCATCGGTTTATCATACACAGGCAACAATTGCTTTGAAACAACTTGTGTTAAAGGATATAACCTGGTTCCGGAACCTCCTGCCAATATTATTCCCTTCATAGTTTATTGATATTGTTTTTGATAGTACTCTAAGTATTCTCCTGAAGTCACATTAGAAAGCCACTTTTTGTTTTTAAGATACCAATCTATCGTTTTTTCAAGTCCTTCTTCAAAAGTAACTGAAGGTTTCCAGCCCAACTCTTTACTTATCTTAGTGGCATCTATGGCGTAACGCAAATCATGCCCTGGCCTATCTTTTACATAAGTAATTAGCTTTTGGGAACTTCCGGAATTCCTTCCTAGTTTTTTATCCATCAATTCACAAAGTAATTCAACCAAATCTATGTTTTGCCATTCATTAAAACCGCCTATATTATAGGTGTCTCCATTTGTTCCATTATGGAATACTATATCAATCGCCCTTGCGTGATCTTCTACATAAAGCCAGTCTCTGGTAAACTTCCCATTTCCATAAACGGGAAGTGGCTTATTCTCAATAATGTTATTAATAAACAGCGGTATTAACTTTTCTGGGAAATGATTAGGTCCATAGTTGTTTGAACAATTTGAAACAACATACGGCAATCCATATGTTTCACCATAGGCACGTACAAAATGATCCGAACTTGCTTTTGATGCGGAGTATGGCGAATTTGGGTCATATGCTGTCATCTCTGTAAACAAACCTTCCATACCCAAAGATCCATATACTTCATCTGTACTAACATGATAAAACCGCTTGTCAGATGTACTTTCTCCCCAAGCATTTCTTGCGGAATTCAATAAATTAACTGTTCCTATCACATTTGTTCTAACAAAAGCAAGTGGGTCAGTTATTGATCTATCAACGTGCGATTCAGCAGCAAGGTGAATTATTCCATCAAACTCATGTTCTTTTACAAGTTTTTCAACAAATTCTCCGCTAACAATATCTCCCCTAATAAAATGATAGTTGGGCCTCTTTTCAATATCTCTTAGGTTCTCTAGATTTCCTGCGTAAGTAAGAGCATCTAAATTGAAAATCTCATATTTTGGGTATTCTAGTACGAAACGTCGAACTACATGAGAACCAATAAATCCAGCTCCACCTGTTACAAGTATAGACTTAGTTTGAGCCATGTATGGTAGCTTTTCTGTTGAGAAATCGAATGAATTCCATTGTAAAAAATAATCCAACAAACAAAAACGGTATCAATACCAAGTTTTTTCCAAAAAAAGGTTTAACTACTTGTTTTGATTTTCCAAAATTAAGCACAGTGATTGGTTCATTCCGTATTTGCATTTCTAGTTTTTTTCGTTCTGAATTTTCAATTAATTTATTTTTCAATTCAAAGAGACCTGTTACATCCATAGGCTTTTCATTATCCAAAGAAATTGTGTTATCTGCCGATTGGCCTTTATCTTCAAGAATGCTTTTGGTGTAGTTTGCGATAATAATATCTATTTGTTGAATTAGAAATTCATTTTGCTTTATCCGAGACGAGGCATTTTCATTGCTTGTTTTTAAGAGCCGATTGAAAAACTCAACGTCATTAATGTATTCCAATATCTTCTTAGCAAAAAGCTGTCCGTCCTTTGGATTTTTGAAGGTAATTATTATCCTATGATTTATAACACTGTTTTTGAGCATTTCGGATCGCAAGAGATCTGAAAAATCTGAGTTGTTTTGAAACTTCTCCAAAAGCTCAAGAAATTCAAAATCTTCCTTTTTGTCTTTTTTTCCTTCTATTGGCTCAACCGCAATTTCATATTGGCCCAAATTATCAGTCGGAATATCTAAGCTTTTAAAAAAAGATGTGTCTTTAGATTTTATATTACTCTGAATCTCGTCAATTACGTCATACAAATAATTTTTACTATCCAAATTTGGTTTCACTATAACTTCTATCTTCTTCTTTTCCTCGGTAATCTGATTAAGGCCATAGCCTATTCCTAAACCCAACAATATCAGGCCCCCCAAAATAAATGCGCGTCTTTTTAAGTATAGAAACAATCTCAGGAAACCTATTCCCAGCTTGTTAAATCCTCTACCTATCATCTGGAACAATTGTCCCAAATCTATCTCATCAGACGTGTTATGGTTTTTTTGTTGTTCTTCCATACTATCAGCTGAATATTTGCTTTAAAATTCTATCCGTTATAAGGTACGTAGGTTTTACCCCAGTTGTTCCCAATCCTCCAGAAGCCAAAGTGCTTCCAGTTTCCAAAGGGTTATCTGAGGCATAGTACGCATACCTAACTTTTACCTCTTTGTTTATACTCTTCCTTATTTTAGAGGCTGACTGTATTGCTTTTTGATAATGCACTCCTTCCATTTCCAAGCCAATTACATTCCATGTCGATTCTTTAAAAAACTTAAGAATATCTTTGTTTTGAAGTGACGTTCCTAATACGGTAACCATGGTTCCCTCCAAAACCTTTAAACCTTGTCCTTCAAAATCTTTGGAACATAGTTCGTTTTCAAATGGGTAATTATCCGCAGTACCTTCAAAAATATGTGCTGATGGTATCATCAAATCTCCTTTACCTCCTTCCAAAATTCCTGCTTTTCCCATTATGGAAATTGAATCTACATTTAGAAACCGTTTGTTTGCTTTATTTTCTATTGGTTTTAATAACTCATCAATAGTCTCATAAGCCTGTTCCCCAAAAGCATAATCCATTACAAAAATAACCGGTTTCCCATCTTCTTGAATTTCCTCATCAAAATCATAACAACATGCTCCTTTTCCAAATTTTGCAGAATCAAATATCTGTATATCGATATTGGCGCCGGAGTTATCATCTAAGAAAATCATACCGTTCTCCTCAGCCCAAGTCCTAACCTTTTTTTGAAATCCTTTGTTCTCAGCAGAGCTCAATGCTTCATAAATGTCCAATGATTTGGAAATTGGAAATTCCTCAGATAGCGCTTTCCTGGCAAAAAGAGAGTTCATAACACTGTGCATATTTGCACTTATAATATGAATGGGTCTATGTAAAAGATTTTGCTCTTCTAAGGTGTTCTTTATAGTTTCCGCCCAGCGCTCACCATGTATGTGGTGACCCAGTCTCTCACGGAGCAACGGACTGAATGTGATTGTCCTTTTGTTTCCAGAGACCTCTTCTTCTATGGCCAACTTTCCCAACCAATACATAACGTTGAGGAAGCGGTCTTTTTTATTGATGGTTTCGAGTCTTTTATGCATTTCCACAACCTCTTCATAAGTTCTACCCAGTATATTTGCGGTGTGGATTAATGCTACCTCCCTTTCAGCGTCTTCTTTTTCCTCTTTTTCCACAAACTCAACAAGTTTTTCCCAGTCTCGGATAGTGGCTTTTCCATCATCTACCAAAACGCGCTTTGATATTTTTCCCGACTCAACAAAAAGAAAGGTAAGGTGGGTTAAAATGTCATAAATATCGCTGCGGCCTCTTGTAATTTCAATGTTCATTTGCTCATCGTCAATACGGTAGCAATTTCTTCTACGCTTGGGGGGGATTATAGGTTTCAAGTGTGATTTAGAAAAACCTTCATCAGAAGTTAAGTTTATAAAGCGACATTCCTCAATTCCCTCTGGCAAACGTTCTAGGACGTAAATAAGACCATTGAGTTCGGCCTTCTCTTCTGCTATGCTTCCATAGATTTCAGGGCGTAAAACCAAAAGTGCACTCCGTAGTGCGTTACCAGATACACCAGATGGTTTATAAAACCCACGGTTGAGCAGGTGACGCATGGTGATATATAGCCGTTCTATGGCATTTGTTGATTCCTGCGCCCGGGTTGTTTGTTTTATTCGTGTAGCCATCTTAACTTCTGGCAAAAATACACGAATTCCGAAGAATGGAGCATCTTTATTTTACCCTACTTCCGAAAAGGTTTTAATCCCTCTGCGACCTTTCTGTCATTGGCCAATCGCTGTACTTTGTTCTGCCCTCCCAATTTGCCAATGGTTTTCATATATCCTTTGAAACCCCCTATTTTTATTTGGGTAATCTTAAGTGGCTGCAGAATCTTACCCTCAATCAAGTCAAAATAATAACTGTTCTGGTTTTGCATGCTTTGATCAATATCCAATAAAAACTGACTAAGTTCTGAAGGTTCATTTTCAAATTCTATGAACCACTCATGATAGGGCAGTTCTCCTTCTTTGGGTGATGGTTGTGGTGCCACAGTAAATTCATTTACCACGGCGTCTGAGTTGGAAACCGCCAATTTTAAGGCTTCCTCCACTTCCTTGGCAATCACATGCTCACCAAAAGCAGATATAAAGTGTTTGATTCTTCCAGAAACAACAATCTTAAAAGGGTTTTTTGAAATAAACCGAATGGTATCGCCAATGTTATAGGCCCATAATCCTGCATCGGTTGAAATTATCATGGCATAATCAACATCCAGCTCAACCTCGGCCAAGGTTAAACGTTTACGGTCTTCTGAAAAGAATTCATCGGCTTTAACAAACTCGTAAAATATTCCCGAATTCAGCAAAAGAAGCATTCCAGGGTCCTTTTGTGAGTTTTGGTACGCAAAAAACCCCTCACTTGCTGGAAAAAGTTCTATGCTGTCCACCGATTTGCCTATCAGCTTCTCAAATTTTGAGCGATACGGCTCATAATTGACTCCACCGTAGATAAAAAGCTGAAAGTTTTTAAAAATATCTCCCACCTTTTTTCCGGTCTTTTCCTGTAGTTTTTCGAAATACATTTGAACCCATGAAGGGATGCCCGCAATCACTGTCATATTTTGTGATTCCGTTTCTTCAATAATTTTATCCACCTTGGTCTCCCAATCTTCAATGCAATTGGTTTCCCAACTAGGCAAACGATTTTTTTGGAGATAGCCAGGCACATAATGTGCCGAAATTCCAGACAGTCTTCCCAGTTTAATTCCTCCTTTTTCTTCCAACACTGGGCTGCCTTGAAGGAAAATCATTTTTCCATCAACAAAGGCGGTATTTCCAGTTTCATCAATATAATTCAGAATAGCATTCCTGGAAGCATTTACCTGATGTTTTATAGACTCCTTTGTAATTGGAATGTATTTTGCCCCTGAAGTGGTTCCTGAAGTTTTTGCAAAATAAATGGGTTTTCCTGGCCATAGTACATCTGTGTTGCCAGCTATTATTTGCTCAACGTAGGGTTTTAAATCCTCATAGTCCCTAATAGGAACTTTGCCTACAAAATCTTGATGGGTTGTTATGTCTTGGAAATCATGGTCCTTTCCAAATTGGGTAAATCTAGCTCGTTCAATGAGATTTTCAAAAACCCGAGTTTGTGTGTTTATGGGATTATTTACCCATTTACTGGTCTTTTTCGCAATAGAGCGGGCAAACCATTTGGCAGCAATAGCTTTTAAGGACATTTACTTAAAGTCTATGTAGTTTAGCGGATTTATGGGTTTACCATTTTTCCAGAGTTCAAAATGAAGATGTGGACCTGTTGTTAATTCACCGGTATTGCCAACCTCTGCTATCACCTCTCCCACTCTTACCAAGTCGCCCTGTGATTTGCTCAACGATCCGTTGTGCTTATAAACCGAGGTCAAATCATCTTGATGTTTAACAATTATAACATACCCTGTTTGCGAAGTCCATTCGGCAAATAGCACAGTCCCGTTGGCCACAGATTTAACGGGAGTTCCCTTCGGAGCTGCAATATCTACAGCATAATGTTTCAAACGCGCATCAAAACCTTGGGAAAGTGTACCATTCAGTGGGGAAAACAATAACGCTTCCACATTTTCCACACTTCGTTCAAATAAATTATACTTGTCTTCCAGCTCTACCTCTTCTCTTAACAACAAGTCCTGACGTATCGGGGTTAAATCTACCGTTGAAGGATCCAATTTAAAACGCTCGAACAAAGAATCTCTATTGGTCTCATTATTTTCAATATCTCCTTTGAGAACCATTCGAATATTGTCTAAATACCTATTGGTATAATCTAGAACTGTCACTAATGAATCTGTTTTATAGGTAAGTTCCGTAGCCTGTCTTTTTAATCTTGTAGAGGAATAACCCGGTATATACTCCCTTAATGGTGTAAAGGCTATAATGAGCGTGGTAAGGCCAATCAAAACAATGATGAACAATGTTCCGGTGACAAAAACGTTCATCCGGTTCAATTTAAAAGAAATCTTTTCCTCAAAAGTATTCTCATTGAGAATAACCAAACGATACTTGTGCAACAGCTTTCGCCTGAGTTCTTTGCGCTTTCTTTTTTTGGTAGCCATAATGACAAAGATAGCTTTAGATTTTAATTCAGATGTTAAGCTTTTTAAAATGCTTTTGCCAGATTTTACGGTTAATACAATCTATGTCGCCAATTTTCGTTAATACAAGCAACGATGTGCTATTCTTTTAGTACTTTTACACTCTATTAGCAAGAACTTAATATCATGATTGCTTTAAATATTTTTCTCGGAATGCTTGGCCCTTGGCAAATTGTATTGATTGTAGTGGTTGTCCTTCTCCTTTTTGGTGGAAAGAAAATTCCTGAATTAATGCGTGGTCTGGGTAGTGGAATCAAAGAATTCAAGGATGCATCTAAGGAAGATGAGAAATTGGACGGTCCAAAAGAGTCTGACTCTTAGGCTTCTTTATTGTTTTAAACATTCCTCAAGGCCCTACTAGCGGTACATTCATCGACCAATAACTACATTATTTGGGCTTACATGCCACAAAAAATACCTTTCACAACAAAAAGTTATTTTGCCCTTAAAGGTATTTTACTTTAGCATTTGATAGTAAAACTAGGTTTAAGCCATCCTATTTCAGCTTATTACACCTAACTAGCCTAGTTTTGGAAAGAACAACAATGAGAAAGCTGTCTTTGGTTATTGCCCTCGCTTTCATGTCTGGACTCAACGCCCAGGATGTTTCCTTTATTCAATTTGAAGATGTAAAGGAAGAGTCTAGCGCTGAAACACAATCAGAAACATCTGGTGAAGAAGAAATTCCCAAAACTCTGAAAGAAGAAGAGGGTTCTCAAAAAGGCGTAAAAAATGGTATTGCAGAAAAACTTATAAACAAAGCTAACGGATACTTCGATAAAATGTGGTATGCCGAAGCAGCTCGAATTTATGATATTGTCCTTGAAGAAAGTGACCAAGAACATACTTTTGAGCTATTGTCAAAAGCCGCTGAAGCTCATTACTATAGTGGCAACATGGAGAAATCTTATATATGGTACCATGAGCTCTACCAAAACCACAAAGAGAACATCACTGAAGAGAGTTTCTTTAAATATAACCATAGCCTAAAGGCAAATGGGCGATATAAGAGAGCCGCTAGACTTACCCGGCTGTTTCGTCAGAAACGTGAAAAAACGATAAAAGTACAGTCCCGTGAGAATCCCATTTGGGATAATTCTACCTATGTTGAAGTTAAGAACATGGCAATAAATTCAAAATATTCCGATTTCTCTCCTATGTTTCATGGAGATGGGAAGGTAGTTTATGCCTCTGCCATGGACTCCTCTTTCTTGACCACAAGACGCTATCGATGGAACAATCAACCATTTTTGGATTTGTATGTAGCCCGCCAGAACGGATCACAGGAAGATTTAGTTGGTGCCGGAAAGCTTTCAAAAAAAATCAATACAAAGTACCATGAAGCTTCCGTTGCATTCTCTCCAGACCAGAAAACCATTTACTTTACCAGAAACAACTATGGAAAGAAAAAGAAGTTAAAGAGAGGTAAGAAAGGAGTGAATCATTTAAAAATTTACACCTCCAATTTTATAGATGGAGAATGGACCAAAGCAACAGAGCTACCGTTTAACAGTGAAAACTATTCCAATGGACATCCATCAGTAAGCCCAGATGGCAAAAAAATGTATTTCGTATCCGATCGCCCAGGTGGATTTGGCCTAACCGACATCTATGTGGTTGACATTTTGGAAAATGGGAAGTTCTCTGAGCCCAGAAATCTGGGTAAATCCGTAAATACTCCGTACAAAGAGATGTTTCCCTATGTAACTGGGACAAGTTTATATTTTTCTTCAGACAGGACCATGGGAGTAGGAGGGCTGGACATCTATAAGTCCGACTATTCCGGGGAACTCTTCAATGTGGCGATAAACATGGGTAAGCCCGTCAATAGTAATCGAGACGATTTCTCATACATAATTGATGAAGAAGGTCAAAAAGGATATTTTGCCTCTAACCGTAAAGGAGGTAAAGGTGATGATGATATCTATTCTTTTAAAAACATCCTTAACCTAAATGCAATAGCTGGTGTTATAAACAATATAGAAAATGAAGAGCTTCTGGATAACGTTACGGTCGCTTTGTTCAATGAAGAGGGAGAGAGGTTAGTGGAGACCACAACAGATAGTTTGGGTAATTTTGTGTTTGACGAACTTCTTCCATCCAAAAAATATAGTTTGGTCGCATTGAAAGAAGGGTTTGTAGAGGAAAAAATCCAAGTGAGCACCAAGAACAATGAAAGGATTTTTCTGGAACAATCCATAACTCCAATTAAAGAATTGGTAGTTCGCGAAAATGAAGTGCTCAAGGTAAATACCGAGAACATCTATTTTGATTTTGACAAGTTCAATATAAAGGCACAGGCTGCAGAAGAATTGGACAAGTTGGTGGATTTAATGAAATCCCATCCCGAAATGGTCATTCGTATTGAATCCCATACAGATTCTCGTGGAACCAGAGCTTACAACAAGTATTTGTCTGATAAGAGAGCCAAATCTTCAAGGGACTATATTGTTTCCAAAGGAATAGAAGCCTCCCGTATTGAAAGTGCCATAGGATATGGCGAAGAACGTCTTTTGAATGATTGCGGCGATGGCGTGCGTTGTAGCGGACAAAATCATAATCTAAACAGAAGGTCAGAGTTTATCATTGTAAACATGTAAGCCCTCTACCAAAATTCCTTTTTTACCTTACCCTTTTACCCATTTGCAATCCCTAGATTGCATTTCATCGATACTTTTCATCTTTAAGACTTATCGCAGGCAATACCGTTAATCGATAAAAGTATGAAGGTCGTGGGAGTTAAAGATACCCCCGATGTTTTCATCATTCTTTTTCTGCATTTTGTCCTTCACTTTCTTCAAGTCCAAAGCGAAAGCGCAAAATTTGTCTTGTCTTTAAATCTTAAAATATATACTTATGAAAAGATTATTACTTGTTAAAGAGATTTATATGGAGGCTTTTAAAAACTTAGGCCACATCATCTTGGAAAGATATTTTAAAGTGTTCTCCTGGTTTTGTTTCATTATGTTCTTTATAGTGCTATACGCATTCGTTTTCAGAATAGCCACAGGATTCGCTTTTGACTAAAAAATACTCTTAAGCATTTAAAGAACGAAAAAGCCCGGCACTTAGAACATGCTGGGCTTTTTTGAATCTATTCTTGAGATTTTTGTACGGCTACGAACCTATTTCCGATTCAAACTTAACGGTGCGTAATATTGCCTCTAGCTCAAACATATAATCCCTTTTTTCTGCTGAAGGCGCAAAAGTGAAACCTTCTAAAACCAACTTTCTTTGGTTCGCTTCGTCATTTATGATATACGTTAAAAATGGCCCGGCCATGGGATATCCGCTTATTTCCCATATTCCTCTTGCTTCGGCGGCTTTTTTTCCGCCAATTTCTGCAGGAAGCACATAAGGCGCAAAAGCCTTTTCCGTAATCATAAATGTATTTTCATAAGGGCCGGGAACGTGCATTTTCCCTATGGAGTCCCTCATTTCTATGATGTCACGCACGAAGGTGGAATCCGTCGAAAAGCTCTCTTTGGGCATTTCATAAGCAATAATGTTCATGGTGCCTTTAGGAATTTGAATATCCATCCAAACAAAGTTCTTTTCGCGCTTTCCAAGTTTATATAATGAAGGTATGCGCAACGAAATGCCCAACTCTTCCTGCAAAGCCTTTTCCTTGCTTAAAGAGCGCGTAAATCTTTTCTGGGCTTCGTTTATTTCAACCTCTTTAAATGAGGAAATGGCCTGACCGGATAGCTTTTCGATATTTCCAGCAAGGTCATTATATGTCTCTCCTTTGATGACCGCAACTTTTTGTGGTTCTGCATACACATTGGTTTTAATGTGCGCCAAGGATAGGCTGTCCTGTTCCACAAAAAGAACAGATCTTGAATGAGTCACAGCTCCTTTAAATACCTGAGGGGGAATCTGCGTAATGCTGAAAATAGGCTCTGCCTGAGGTAATCCCAGAACTTGGGCGGCAAAATGTTCCCTTACCTTGTCTCCTACAGCACCTTTCCATAATTCAGTATCCATGACCACCATAAGAGAGTTGATTCCTCCCGTGGATGGTGGTAAAAAGCGTTCTTTCTTGCCTGAATCTTTACAAGCAAACAAGGCCATCGATAAGATGACCAGTAGTGTTCCAAATTTTTTCATATTGTTCTAAAGTTACGAAGAACACTCGCACAATTTAAGTTTTGTGCCAGGTTTTAGATTGTTCCCACTAATACCGTTCCATTCTCGTAAATTATCCACAGAAATTCCTGGATATTTTCTGGAAATTGTCCAAAGCGAATCACCACTTTGAACAACATGTATCTTTCCTGCCTTTGCCGCTCCTTCAGTGGACACCTTTGGCTTTGAAGTTTTCGCAACCTTTTGAGTATACGGCTTTCTTGGAAATATAGTGAGACGTTGTCCTACTCTTAAGTTATTACTGCGAAGTCCGTTCCATCGTTTTATCTGACTTACGCCCACGCCATATCGCTCAGCTATCTTGCCCAAATAATCTCCACTGCGGACTTTGTATCGTATCTGATTTTTGGTCTCTACCAGCTGTGGCAGGGGTTTTTCCAAAGAATCCAATTCCTTTTTGGCATAGGCATAAATGGCTTCTTCGTTGTTCACAAATGCTCCAATCTTGGAGACAGGCAAACGGAGTGCGTATTCTTTTCCTTTGATTTTTGGAATAATGTTCAGCTTGTAGGCAGGATTCAACATTTCCAATTCTTCTTTGCTGATATCCACCAGTCTTGAAATCTGGTCAAAGGTGATTGTGTTTTTAACAATGATGGTATCCGTTTCAAAATACGGACGATCCACATTTACTTTATTAAGGCCATGCTCATCGGCATATTCAAAAATGTACATGGTGGCCAAAAAAGCGGGAACATACCCTGCTGTTTCACGGGGAAGGTTCCTTCTAATGTTCCAATAATTTTTATATCCTCCGGATCTTCGGATAGCTTTGTTTACATTTCCAGGTCCAGAATTATATGCGGCCAGTGCCAAATCCCAATCGTTAAAAATACCATAGAGTTTGGACAAATATTTTGTAGCAGCCTTGGTGGCCAATATAGGATCGTTCCTTTCATCCACATAACTGCTTACATCCAAACCATAAATTCGGCCAGTACTGTACATAAACTGCCAAAGACCTTTGGCTCCAACCCTTGATCTTGCTCTTGGATTCAATGCAGATTCCACTATGGCCAAATATTTCATTTCGAGTGGAACATCTTGATTGTCGAGTTCTTGCTCAAAAAGTGGAAAATAGAATTGGCTAGCAGTCAACATACGCTCCATTAAACCTCTTTTACGAACCAAAAATGATTTAATTACACTTTCCAGTGAGGGATTATAGGCAATGTTGAATGGTGTTTTTTCATTGAGTCTGGCCAATCTTGCTTTCAAAGTATCCGTAGGCAGGTCAATTTCATACGTTTCCTTTTCATCGGAACTTTGAACTTCAGCATACATTTCAGTGAACCAATCTGCACTTTTTGAAAGCTCTTTAAGCCAAAGGCTGTCGCTTTTTCGTGCTTCTTCCAAATCCTTCAGTTCAAACTTTCCATTGGTTCCTTTTGAGATAATCCCATCCATCTGGGAAGAGATGGAAGAATCATCAATTGAAATGGAATCAACAACAATTTGAGGGCTTGTTGATGAAGATATTCGCGTGCTATCCGCTTCTTGGGCTGTTATAAAAACCCAAGAAAATAGAAAAACCAACGATAAGGTTGCTTTACATTCTAAATTCATTTTTGGACTGGATTTGGTTCGGAACAAACGAAAATGGCTTTTTTTTCCGAAAAACTAAAACTTTCGCTCTAAAACATACGTTAAACCTGAAACACTCAGTCCTTTAAGAACGAATGCTTTAGTCCAATATTGCAGCTATTCCCGGTAAAGTTCTTCCTTCCAAACTTTCCAACATGGCACCCCCGCCGGTAGAAACATAACTCACCTTGTCTTGGAACCCAAACTGCTTTACTGCAGCAACGGAATCACCTCCACCAACTAAGGAAAATGCCCCGTTCTGTGTGGCCTCGTCAATAGCGTTGCCCACGGCAATGGTTCCTTTGGAAAAGTTCTCCATTTCAAAAACCCCAACCGGGCCATTCCAAAGAATACTTTTGGACTGTAATATGACTTCTTTAAAATTTTCCAAGGTTTGTGGTCCAGCATCAAGTCCTTGCCAGCCATCTGGGATTTCATTTACGCTTAGGAATTGTGTGTTTGCATTGTTGTCAAAATCATCTGCCGCCAAGACATCCACGGGTAGGTGTACCTCAACTCCTTTGGCTTCTGCCTGTTTTAAAATTTCCAATGCCAAATCCATTTTATCATCCTCACATATTGAGTCTCCAACACTTCCGCCTTGGGCTTTAACAAAAGTATAGGTCATACCTCCACCAACAATCAAGTGGTCTACTTTATCAAGAATATTCTCAATGATTGTTATTTTGGAAGATACCTTAGCTCCACCTAAAATGGCCGTCACTGGCTTTTCACCTGTTTGCATCACCTTTTCAATGGCTTTGATTTCCTTGGCCAATAAATAGCCAAAACACTTGTTTTCGGGAAAAAACTTGGCCACAATAGTAGTAGAAGCATGGGCTCTATGGGCCGTTCCAAAGGCATCATTCACATAAACATCTCCTAATTTAGAAAGATTTTCGGCAAATGATTCATCGCCACTTTCTTCTTCGGCATGGAATCGGAGGTTTTCCAACAACAGGATTTCCCCATTCTCCAAAGAGGCTGCGGCTTGTTCAGCTAGCTCCCCCACAGAATTCTCAACAAACTTTACTTGAACACCTATAATTTCAGATACCTTTTCGCAGATATGGGCAAGGGACATATCTGGATTCACTTTTCCTTTTGGTCTACCCAAGTGACTCATCAGAATGGCACTACCGCCATCTTCCAATACTTTAAGAATGGTCGGTTTTGCCGCCTCTATTCTACTGGTGTCCGTGACATTGAAATCTGAATCCAAGGGGACATTAAAGTCTACACGGATAAGTGCTTTTTTGTTTTCAAAGTTGAAATTATCTATGGTTCTCATATGCTATGGTTTAAGGAAATTCAAAAGTAAAGATTTCCCATTAGCTCCCTATATTCTGCTGCTATAATTTTAAAGTGAAAGCCCAATCCATCAGAACTTAAAACTTATATTTGACTTATGCTGTTCAAAGACATTTTGGGGCTTAATCATATTAAAGGGCATTTAACCGCTACCGCGGATAGCGGGCGTGTTGCACATGCCCAACTTTTTATTGGTCCAGAAGGTTGTGGTGCTTTGTCCATGGCCATAGCCTATGCCCAATATTTGTTATGCAAAAACACTGGTGGCGAAAATGAAGGCGGTAATGAAGCTTGCAATCTTAAATGCAATACACTTTCCCACCCTGATCTTCATTTTGCTTTTCCAGTATCCAATTCAGATAAGGTAAAATCACATGCCGTAAGTGATCTGTTCATTGAGGAATGGAGGCAATTTGTAAAGGAACAGCCTTATGGAAATCTTTTTGATTGGTATCGATTGGTAGGTATTGAAAAGAAACAAGGTCAGATTGGGGTTGACGAGGCACAGGATATTGTGAAGAAGCTTTCTTTAAAATCTTATGAAGGAGGATATAAGGTGATGATTATTTGGATGGCCGAAAAGATGAACACAGCAGCAGCCAATAAGTTATTGAAATTGGTTGAAGAGCCTCCGGAGAAAACTGTGTTATTGCTTATTGCTGAGGAGGAAGAACAGATTATCAATACTATTTTGTCACGTTGCCAAATACTTCATTTTCCACCTTTGCCCGAAAGCATCATAACCGAAGCATTGGAAGAAAGGGGGGTAGAAAAATCTGAGGCTTTTTCTATTGCTCAAGAAGCCAATGGAAACTACAACAAAGCACTGGATTTGGTAAAGAAAGATTCTGAGGATTTGGTTTTTGAACAGTGGTTTGTGCAATGGGTGAGAAGCGCTTTTAAAGCCAAGGGCAATAAGAGTGCGGTCCATGATCTTGTACTCTGGAGCGATGAGGTCTCCAAAACGGGAAGAGAAGTGCAGAAGCAGTTTTTGAACTACTGCATCACGGTAATGCGACAAGCACTATTTCTGAACTATAATGTAGGTTCATTGGTTTACTTAAAGATGCACACCGTAAACTTTAATCTTAAAAAATTCGCACCCTTTGTTCATGAAAATAATATCATGGAAATTGTGCAAGAAATAGAAAAAGCCATCTATCATGTGGAACGAAATGGTAACGCTAAGGTTATCTTTACCGATCTTTCCATCAAACTAACTCGACTGCTTCACGCAAAAGCAGCTTAATTATACCTTATGGAACATATAACAAAAATCATATTGCTGGTTTTCTTGGCCATTACATTCATCCAAAGCGGATTGGATAAAATTGTAGATTGGAAAGGAAACTTAGGATGGCTCAAAGGTCATTTCTCAGAAACCATTTTTAAAAATATGGTCCCATTGCTTTTAGGTGTTATCCTTCTTTTGGAATGTGTTTCTGGTGTTTTGGCCGTTGCTGGCGCCATTCAATTTGCAACTTTTGATTCCAGTTCTTTGGCTATATATTCCGCAATACTCTCTTGCATCACTTTATTGTTTTTGTTATTGGGTCAACGTGTTGCCAAAGATTATGATGGGGCAAGGACCATTGTGATTTACTTTATGCCTGCGATTTTTTTGGTATTTTTGTTGCAATAAAAAAGCCCATTTTTAATGGGCCTTATCGATATCGTAGTGGAATAGCTCTTACTATATCTTGTACTTATCATTGAGTATCTTCAATAATTCGTCAGTAAGGTCTTTACCCTCTTTTCCATAAAGAACACTTCCTCCATCTCCTCCGCCTAAAATATAGGTGAAGCCATTAGTTTTGCCATAGGCTCTAATTTCTTTTTTCACCTTACTAACCAAAGAATCCATTTCCGTTTGACTGGTTTGCTGTAATTGCTGCTCTTCTTGCTGCAATTGATTTCCCACAAACTGTCCCTTTTGCTGAAGTACGGCATATTCCTCTTGGGCACTTTTTTGTGACATCTTTTGTGCCTTGGTCTGGAACTGTTGCAATTCTATCTGGAATGCTTGGGAAATACTATCTCTCTTTTTGGTCAAAGCTTCTACTTTGGTTTTGAACTTTGCCTCGATGTCTATCTTTTCTTGATAACCATCCATCAGTTTGACGTTGTCCACATATCCAATTTTATCTTGTTCGCAAGACATGACCAACAAAGCGATTATAGGTATTACAATTTTCTTCATCCTTGTGTTTTAAAGATGGGCAAAAATAGAAAAGCTTTTTTAATGATATCGTTAAGTTTTACGAATTGTACCTCATTCATCAAAAGGGATAAGAAAAAACTATGGGGAAAGTAGATAAAGATTGGCTTTTTCTATTTTAATGGCTTCTTTTTTACGTTCTGCAATGCCTTTTCTTCTTTTATTCGTATAAATACATGCCTGCTAATTAGAAAGTCTCATATCGCGCCTTATTCCCTGTTTTTGTTCTTTTCTAAAACATAAATCATGGAAGAATACTCATTCGTAAAGATTGCATGGATATTGGACCATAAACCTTTAAAGAAAGCACTAAAAAGATAAAATCTATTTCCCTTATATTTTTCTGAAAGTAACGAGACATAAAATGCATCGAACCACATAGGCTTGATTGTTTTTACTTTCATCCCGTGTTCTTTAAAAAGCACGCGAATTGAACTTTGCGAGAAATGCCATAAATGACGAGGCACATCGTACGCGGCCCAATACTTTCCGAAATGCTTTGCATCCCAAGAACGAAAGTTTGGAACGGCTATCACCAAAATTCCAGAATCATTAAGAAGATTAGAGATTGTTTTAATCTGATGATTCAAATCTGGAAGATGTTCTAAAACATGCCATAAGGTTATAACATCATAACTTGAATCCGATAGTCCACTTAAATCTTCAGTAAGCTTAATCCCTTTTTGCTGAGCTCTTCCTCTGGCTTTCTCATTGGGTTCCACCCCAGAGACCGTAAATCCTTGTTGATTGGCAAAAACCAAAAAATCTCCGGTGCCTGCGCCAATATCCAGTAGTTTTTTTAGTTTATATCCTTGATTTTCAATTAATTGTATTTTATTTTTGATATTCTTTGCCTTAATAGCCTGATATAAACCATCAACTACTGACTTTTTTGAATCCGTATGTGAAATATAGTTGTCTCCTTGGTAAAACGCATCAAGATTATCCGGTATTGGTTTGGTAAATAGCATGTCCTTTGATTCGTCCCAAATCAAATCAAATTCCTCATTCGAAAATGAGTAGTCTTTAGTTTTTAAATACAACTTCATTATAATTATGCGTATTTAAATATTCATTTTTTAGATTTGAAAGATATTGTATGACCTGCTTTTTGTCTGAAGAGTTTTCCAATAAAATATCATTTCCCAATTCATCGTATACTTCCATAGCAATATAAAAATTTCCTTTTCTTGTCTCATGAATTTCATCAAAAACCGGATCCATATCAGCCCTACTTAGCAAAGCATCTGCCACTACTGGAATTAGATTAATGGTTTTATCTGGTATTTCAACTTCGTAAAACGAAAAAGCATATTTTTTGTTATTGACATAAAATGGAACATCTACATCTACAGAGAAATCTTCCAAGTCAAATTTAATGTTCACATAATCGTAAAACTCGTTTGCTTCTTTAGGATCCTCGAATACATAAACGGTTTTCTTAGGAAGACTTCTTCTAAATTTTTTGCCTTTTACAATCTTATAATCCTTAATACTGGGTGCAACTCTTAACGGAATACAAGAACTGAACAAAAAGAATATAAGGAAAATGCTGAGGTAGTTTTTCATTGGTTTAGAATTGTCTGAAATGACAACAAAAACCAGTCCAAATTGCAAACCAAGCGCCTTCTTGTTCCACGTGGAACACCTACATTACCTTCCTAAAAAAACCAACAACACACTGATGTCAGCGGGGGAAACTCCACTTATTCTAGAAGCTTGTGAAATACTTACGGGGCGTATCTGCTCTAGTTTTTCCCGCGCTTCGTATGATAAGGATTTCAGTTTTGAATAATCGAAAGAATCTGGTATCCTGACATTTTCCAACCTATGCAACTTGTCCGCATTATTCTTTTCTTTTTCAATATACCCTGAATATTTTACTTGAATTTCAGCCTGCTCTAGGACTTCTCTGCCCAGTTGGTTTTCAGAAACAAAATCAGAAACGGATTCCAATTCAAGCATGTGGTCCATGCTAACCTTTGGCCTTGAAAAAACTTTGAATAGCTTATCGGATTGACGAACCAGTGCAGAATCAACGCGCTCTAAAATTGGATTAATTTCCTCCGGGTCAAAGCTTGTCTTTTTAAAGAAGTGAATGAAGTCATCAGACTTTCTTTGCTTCTCTTCCATCAACTTGAGTCTTTCTTTTGAGGCCAAACCAAGTTCATATCCTTTTGGCGTTAGCCTCAAATCTGCATTGTCTTGTCTCAATAAGGTTCGATACTCTGCCCTGGAGGTAAACATCCTATAGGGTTCTTCAGTGCCTTTAGTAATCAGATCATCGATCAGCACACCTATATACGCCTCATCTCTTTTTAGTGTAAATGGCTCTTGTTCTCTTATTTTCAGATGCGCATTTATTCCTGCCATCAGACCCTGAGAAGCAGCTTCCTCATACCCTGTTGTTCCATTAATTTGCCCTGCAAAATATAGGTTGTCAACGAGCTTGGTTTCAAGTGTATGTTTTAACTGTGTTGGTGGAAAATAATCATATTCAATAGCGTAGCCTGGACGGAAAAACTTTACATTCTCAAATCCCCTTACCGACTTCAGAGCTTTGTATTGAACATCTTCAGGCAAGGAAGTGGAGAACCCATTTACATATACCTCTACTGTATTCCATCCTTCAGGTTCCACAAATATCTGATGCGCATTCTTATCCGCAAATCGATGTATTTTATCTTCAATGGATGGGCAATATCTGGGTCCAATACTCTTAATTCTTCCATTGAACATTGGCGAACGATCAAAGCCTTCGCGCAGCAGATCATGAACCAACTCACTTGTATGCGTCATATGACAATCCCTTTGTTCCTTTAAAACAATGGTGTCCAGATATGAAAACTTTTCGGGTCTACTATCGCCGGGTTGCGGAATCATCTTTTCATAATCCAAAGACCGGCCATCTACTCTAGGAGGTGTCCCCGTTTTCATTCTTCCTGTGTCGAATCCAAAATCAACAAGCTGCTCCGTAATTCCCGTGGCAGCCCTTTCTCCAGCCCTTCCTCCACCAAACTGTTTTTCCCCAATATGAATCAACCCATTTAGAAAGGTTCCATTGGTCAACACTACAGCCTTAGACCTAATATCAATTCCAAGCGATGTCCGAACACCTACAATCGTGTTTCCCTCAACCAAAAGTCCTGAGACCATTTCTTGGTAAAAATCAGCATTGGGAGTTCCTTCCAAAATCAATCGCCATTCTTCTGCAAAACGCATTCTGTCATTCTGCGCTCTCGGACTCCACATAGCCGGACCTTTGGATTTATTGAGCATCTTAAACTGTATGGCAGATTTGTCGGTAACAATTCCACTATATCCACCTAACGCGTCTATTTCCCGAACAATTTGTCCCTTCGCAATTCCCCCCATTGCAGGATTGCATGACATTTGTCCAATGGTCTGAAGATTCATAGTGACCAGCAATGTCTTTGATCCCATATTCGCAGCTGCAGCAGTAGCCTCGGCTCCAGCATGGCCGCCTCCAACCACAATTACATCATATTCCTTTTCAAACATAATTATTGTTCCACGTGGAACATTTTTATTTTTTCTTCTTCCTTTGCCCTCATTAAAACAATCTCTTCCTCAGACTTATCCCCATAACCTGCCAAATGCAGTATCCCATGACTCATGACTCGCAAAAGCTCCTCTTGTTCATCTACCTGAAAAGTTTTTGAGTTCTCCCTTACCCGGTCTGTAGAAATGAAGATGTCCCCCGAAATAACCTTTCCTTCCGTGTAATCAAAAGTGATAATATCGGTATACGTATCATGGCCCAAATACTCTTGATTGATGGATAATAGTCTATCATCATCACAAAAAATATAGTCCAGCTTACCAACCACCAAACTCTCTTCCGTTATTATTCTATTAATCCAATCGGAAAACTTTGAAATGTCGTTTAGAATAAAATCTGATTCAAAATGAAAATCAATCATTCCTGAAATACTCCTTCACTTTTTTGTCATATTGACGGCGCAAAGGTAGTGTTTGCCTATTTAATATCTCAACATCACTGCGGTTATCTATCAGCTGTTCAGGCTTTGTAGTAATTGGATTTTTGTATTTTTCAAGATTGGTTTCACTTTCCCTTTCCTTTTTTTGACCCTGTTTTAAAGCCGCATTTTCCAACTTCAACAACTGATGTTGTATTGAGTTTGCCCTATTCTTGGTCCTTTGTGTTATGCCATTTTCAATTAAATCATTTTCAAAATCCTCCATTTGACGAATCAATTTCTTAGCCAAATCTCTATCCGATTCCCTAATCAAATCATTCAACTGTTTTTCCAATTGTTGTCTCAAAAACTGCTGCTCCTTATATATTTCGTATACTTCATTAAACCCAAGTTCTTCTTCATCCCCAGTTGAAGCTCCCCCAGATTCCTGCCCTGACGAACCCTTTTCTTTTCCTTCTTTTCCTTCGTTTTCTTTTCCATCTTTACCGTCCTTACCTGAACCTTGAGCATCCTTTTGTGATTCACCCTCACCAGAACTTTCTTTCTTACCCTGTTGTCCTGAACCATCAAGCTTTTCCTGTAAGCCCTCCTGCCCTTTAATGATGTCCGGCAGCTGAAAATCCTGTCCGCCTTGGCCTTGGCCCTGACCAGGCTGCATATTCTGCTGCATATTATCCAGTATATTCGCAAGAAAATCACCTAAGGAATTTGTTGCATTGATGACATACTGCTGATAAGACGCACCTTGAAAAACTTGATTCTCGGCTAGACTTTCCAAAGATTTATCAATGTTATAATACACCTCTGTAATCTGTTCATTGACAAACTCGGACAACTCCGCTCTTCGCAGCGACAGTGAAAACAAACTATCATCCACATGCTCAAACAAATCTTTTAGCTCATTTTGATTCCTAACCATTTTTCCATATTGCGAAACATCCACATCGGACTCCTCAACCCATTCAAAAAGCTGTTCTTGTTTAAAAGAAAATGTAACGAGATTGTCTAAAATTTGTCGTAACATTTCGGCATCCTCAGTGTCTGAAGAACCGCCTCCAGCAGAAGCACTCTGCTGCAAAGATTGACTCAACTCTTGCATTTTCTGAGCCGCGGACTTTTGTTTTTGTTTTGCCTTTTTAGATTCTTGTGTTTGCTTTTCACCGTCTGAAGCCTCCTTGTCCTTTTGAAGCTCCTGCAACGCCTCTTTTTGATCCTGCTTAATGGATTCTTGGCTTCTTTCTTTTACATCAATCTGCAAAGGTTTCTTTAAATCTTCATTGTCCTTTTTAAGCTCACTTAGCTCTTTTGCCAACTCTTCAAATGATTTGTTCAGTTTTTCTTGAGTGTGGACATTTTCCTCATTGCTTAATTTTATGTCCTCCGCTTTCTTTTCCGCTAGTTCATCTTGTTCCTGTGAAAGTTTATCCAATTCCTTAGCAAGTTGAGAGACCTTCTCGGTAACATAATACCTTTTTGTAAGCTCAAGAATCTGCTCTAAATTTCTGGCATTGGAACTTTGCTTCTTGGATAATTCATCCAATCTCTTTTTTAGCTCTTCCTTTTCTATTTTATCTGCAAGCTTGTCTAACTCCTCCAGCAACCTTTCGTTTTTCCTGGCCTCAAGTTCTTGTCGCTCCAATCTTTCCTGAAGCAATCGCTTTAACTCATCTCCCTCTTCATTTTTCTCCAAACTTTCATTCAGTTGCTTGCTAAACTTTTCCATTAGCTGCTCCTGTTCCTTTTGCTTTTGAATGAAATCTTTGATTCTGGTTTTCTCCTCAAAATTGAAGCTGTTTCCTTCCTTTTGCTTTTCGTTTATTTTAGACAACGTTTCTTGCTGTTCCCTATACCCCTCTAAAGACTTATCAAACTTCTTCAAAAGATTGTCCTGAAGCTCTAACTCTTTGTTTATCAATTCGTTATCATTCAAAACTTTCGTACTAAATACTTTGCTCTTTGTTGATTTACCTCCTCTAATTCCATCATTATCAACTACTTCAAAATATAACTTATAATCCCTGCCTTGTTGAATCTCTACGCCTGAAGGGAAGGTGTAATAAAATTGATGCCCACTTCCACTCACTGACTCCAACAAAACCCTTCGTTTGTTCTGCTCATTATTCGTCTCATAATAAATCAAACTCAAACTTGAAAGTCCATAATCATCTGATAATTGACCCGTGTAAAAGGACTGATTAGGGTTTAACGAGTCCAAGACCTGACTTACTTCAATTTTTGGTGAAGCATCTCGAATCACATCAATCGCATAGCGTAATGATTCAAAGTCCGCTACTTCTTCATTCGAAGTACTTATGGCATAGTCCAAGTTCCTATAAAGACGTTTAACCATCTTGAACTTTTCCTCGCTTAACCCGAAAACTTCAACTGTATCCAGAGAGGTCATTTCTATCTTATCAACAAACGCTCCCTTAATCTCCCATTCAATTCGCGTTCCCTCCGGGACCACAGCGTTGCCACTTCCATTTACAATTTCTGCACCCTTATTCAAATAAGCAGGATAATTTAATCTCATAGTAAAATCCACCAAGGTGGGCGTACTAATACTTTCAATATTATAAGTTCTAGAGTCCCATCCATTTGCAGAAACATAAAATTCCTTATCATTAAAAGGTGGTTGAACCGTATACAGAAACCTGTTTCCGTTTCTTCTCATCAATAAAGACTTGCTCCCAAACACAATTGAGGCATTTTCCGGCACCAAATCCCCATCTATGGCGAACTCGATTGTAAAAGGCTCATTATCCAAAACTTTTAAGTTGGTATTGAGCAGCGTGAAGGAAAAGGGAGCCGGTCTTTCATAGGCTAAATCATAGTTTACCACTCTACTGTGTGAATTCATCAACTGTCCAATATTGCCAGATATCCAAAACAGAAGTAAAACCAAAACGGGCGCAATTAAGTATTTTGCATAACCAACGCTCTCCTTAAAATCTATAGCGTCTTGAAAGGGCAAAACAGCTAGGTTTTGTGACCTCTGTTCAATACTGGCCTCTAACAGTTCGGACTTTGATGGGTTTTCTGCAAGTTCCAGAAGATTGAACAACTTATCTTCGACCTTTGGAAAGTGGATTCCAATTAATCTAGAAGCCTCTTTATTTGATAATCCCTTTTTGACTTTAAAGAGATAAAAGATTGGAATTATTATAAACCGATATAGCAGGAAGAGCTCTACTATAAGGAAGATTACAAACAGCGTCAAGCGCCAACTTCCATCGAGCCAGAAAAGAAACTCTACTGAAGTTATGGCCAACCAAAACAAAAGCCCAAGGCCTCCAAAAAGTAGTGCGCCTTGAATTAATTGTTTGGTATAATATCTTTTTGTGAAGCCTTCCAACTTCGCCAAAACACCCTGATAACTATTCAAAATATTTTATATTTATTACAAGATACCCGATACCCTGCAATTGTCTTAAAAAATTTTTGTTAAAAGGCCCTCCTATGAAAGATTTGAAGTATTTAGCCGCATTTACCATACCCGTTTCTGCTGTAATAAGCCTTTATTTTAAAGGATATTGGAGTTTTTTTACACCTTTTTACACCTTTGCAATCATCCCTTTATTGGAGATTCTTCTTCCCGTCGATTCCTCTAATCTTTCTCCAGAAGAAAGGGAACAGAAGAAAAAAAGCCGCCTTTTTGATTGGTTGCTTTATCTAAACGTTCCAGTAGTTTATTTCTTTTTAATCTACACTCTTTTTGATATCACCACTACAACTTATCAAGCTTATGAGATTATTGGATTGGTCTTTTCCATAGGAATAGTTTTTGGTGTTAATGGCATAAATGTGGGTCATGAGCTGGGGCATAGACAAAACACTCCTGAAAGGTTTCTAGGCAAATTGCTTCTGTTGCCATCCTTCTATATGCATTTCTATATTGAACACAACTTCGGTCATCATGCCAAGGCAGCAACTAAAGAAGACCCCGCTACGGCCTCCTACAATCAAAGTGTTTATTCTTTTTGGTTCACCTCAACCACTGGGCAATATACTAATGCATGGAAAATTCAAAAAACCCTATTGCAAAAG
Source organism: Flagellimonas ulvae (assembly GCF_049333175.1). Taxonomy (NCBI): domain Bacteria; kingdom Pseudomonadati; phylum Bacteroidota; class Flavobacteriia; order Flavobacteriales; family Flavobacteriaceae; genus Flagellimonas; species Flagellimonas ulvae. The sequence continues at coordinate 2,694,236 of NZ_CP186325.1, read as the reverse complement.
GAGGGCGTGCATTTTCTAAGTATCAAAAATGATATGTTTTGGTACACGCTTATCCAGGTTTTGTTTTTAATAACAATCTATTTCCTATTCGGAAGTTTGGGGCTAACTTTTGCAATAGGTTCAGGAATTGTTGGTTTCTTGTTGCTCGAGACCGTAAATTATATAGAACACTATGGTTTGAAGCGAAAAAAAATGCCTTCTGGAAGATATGAACGGGTAAGGGAATGTCATTCATGGAACAGTAACCATGTTATAGGAAGAATTGTTTTGTATGAGCTGACTAGGCATAGTGACCACCATTATAAATCATCAAAAAAGTATCAAATACTCGACTACCACGACATATCACCTCAAATGCCCTACGGTTATCCAACCTCAATGGTGCTTTCATTAGTTCCTCCGCTTTGGTTTTATGTCATGAACCCAAGGGTTCCCAAAGACATGAAACCCACAAATTCGCTTTCTATCGCATAGTGCTTTTCATACCTTTGAAAAAATTTTTAAGGTATGTCAAAAGTTAGGGTTCGTTTTGCCCCCAGCCCAACAGGTCCTTTACACATTGGAGGTGTTAGGACGGCATTGTTTAACTATCTCTATGCCAAAAAACACAATGGCGTCTTTATCCTTAGGATAGAGGATACTGACCAAAACAGGTATGTAGAAGGAGCGGAAGCTTACATAATAGAAGCATTGGACTGGTGTGGAATTCCTTTTGATGAAGGACCCGGAAAAGATGGAGGGTTTGGACCCTACCGCCAAAGTGAGCGAAAGCATCTTTACCAACAATACGCTCTTGAGCTTATAGAAAAAGGACATGCCTACTATGCATTTGATACTCCTGAAACTTTAGATTATCACCGTAAAGACCACGAGGCTAAGGGAAAAACCTTTATTTATAACTGGCACAACAGGGAAAAACTTTCCAATTCCCTTTCGCTCACCCAAGAAGAAGTCCAGAAAAAAGTAAATGCCGGTGAGGATTATGTAATTCGGTTTAAATCACCCAAGGACCAAGAACTTATTTTACACGATAGTATTCGCGGAGAAATTACCATAGACACCAATATTCTAGATGATAAGGTGTTGTTTAAAAGTGATGGCATGCCCACCTATCACCTCGCCAACATTGTGGATGATCATTTAATGGAGATTTCCCATGTGATTCGTGGCGAAGAATGGCTTCCTTCTTTGGCGCTTCATCAATTACTTTATGATGCATTTGGTTGGCAGGCACCACAGTTTGCCCATTTGCCTTTGATTATGAAGCCGGTGGGAAAAGGTAAATTAAGTAAGCGTGATGGAGAAAAGGGAGGATTCCCTGTCTTTCCCCTTCAATGGAATGATGCGCAGGGGTATAGGGAAAGTGGATATTTCCCTGAAACCGTGATTAACTTCTTGGCGCTACTGGGTTGGAATCCAGGTACTGAAAAAGAACTGTTTTCCCTTGATGAACTCATTGCATCCTTCAGTTTGGAACGCATCAATAAATCCGGAGCGCGCTTTGATCCAGAAAAGACAAAGTGGTTCAATCATCAATATCTTCAGCAAAAGTCAAATACTGAATTGGCTACACTTTTTATTGAACTCGAGGGCCAGAACCATGCGGAACTAAACGATAAAAGCAAGGATTATACGGAAAAGGTAGTCTCGTTAATCAAAGAGAGAGCCAATTTTGTTTCTGAATTATGGAGTTTAGGCGGTTATTTCTTTGTGCCGCCCTCTCAATACAATGAAAAAGCAGTTAAAAAACAATTTAAGGAAGATACCCCAGCTATATTACGAGAGATTTCAGGATTAATTGAAGCGGTGCCCGATTTTACATCACAAACCATTGAAAGCGAAATCAAAGATTGGATTGCACAAAAAGAACTCTCCTTTGGAAAAGTTATGGGACCTTTACGTTTAAGTATTGTAGGAGATTTAAAAGGACCACATCTCTTCGATATTATTGAAATGATTGGAAAAGAGGAAACAATATACCGTATCGAGAAAGCAGTATCGTATATCTAAGCCACCATCAACTTGATTTCTGCTTTTTGAAAGTCTCTATCGTTAAGAGGTTAACCCCTTACTCTGTAACAATTTTGTCAATTTCACTACCAATCAAGTACCGAGTTTTGTAACTTCCTGAAATCAACATTAAATAGTATATATATGGGCAATTTCCTTTTAATACCAATCATTTTTTTTGGATTAATAATCCTATTTGCTTCCTTCTTTGTGGTAAAGCAGCAAACCGCTGTTATCATTGAGCGCTTTGGAAGATTCCAAAGCATCCGAAATTCCGGATTGCAAATGAAAATCCCTTTGGTAGACCGAATTTCCGGTAGATTAAGTTTAAAAATTCAACAGCTGGACGTCATTGTAGAAACCAAAACATTGGATGATGTTTTTGTAAAACTTAAGGTTTCCGTTCAATATGTTGTAATTCGTGACAAAGTATACGATGCGTTTTATAAACTGGAATATCCCCATGACCAAATCACTTCATTTGTATTTGATGTAGTACGTGCTGAGGTTCCCAAGATGAAATTGGATGATGTCTTTGTTAAAAAAGATGATATTGCCATTGCAGTAAAGCGTGAACTTCAAGAATATATGTCTGAATATGGATATGACATTATTAAAACCCTAGTAACCGATATTGATCCAGATGCTCAAGTTAAGGAAGCGATGAACCGAATCAATGCCTCTGAACGTGAAAAGATAGCAGCACAGTTTGAGGGAGATGCCGCAAGAATCCTAATCGTGGAAAAAGCAAAAGCTGAGGCCGAAAGCAAAAGACTACAAGGGCAAGGTATTGCAGACCAACGTAGGGAAATTGCCAGGGGGCTGGAAGAGTCTGTTGAGGTTTTGAACAAAGTTGGCATCAATTCGCAAGAAGCCTCCGCGCTAATTGTGGTAACCCAACATTATGATACATTGCAGGCTATTGGCGAAGAAACCAATTCTAACTTAATACTATTGCCAAACTCTCCACAAGCAGGAAGTGATATGCTCAATAATATGGTCGCCTCATTTACGGCAAGCAATCAAATTGGAGAAGCTATGAAAAAACAGAACAATAAGAATAAAAATGAGGACAACTAAGTCCAATGGAATGAAATAGCATATAAAAACCCTGCAATGCAGGGTTTTTTCATTTTAAAGCTCTCTAATCAAGGGTCAACACCGATAATATACCTACTGTTATAAAAACAGCAAAAGCCTGTAAAAACAGCTCAAAAAAGCTTGCCCAGAATAATGGTTCTCTATCAAAATTAGTTTTGATATTGGATTTTCTTATTCTAGGTCTTTTGCTCAATTTTTGCCCAAGTATCTCGCAAGGTAACCGTTCGGTTAAAAACTAAGTGTTCTGGTGTAGAATCCAAATCCACATTAAAGTATCCCAACCTTTGAAACTGGAATCTGTCTCCCGGTTTTGCATCTTTCAAACTTGGCTCCAAGTGTCCGGTAATCTTTTGCAATGAATTAGGATTAACAAAATCCATAAACTCTTTGTCTTTATGGCCATCTGGAGTGGCATCTGTAAACAACCTATCGTACAATCGCACTTCGGCTGTAATAGCGTGTAAAGATGAAACCCAATGCAATGTTCCCTTTACTTTTCTAAGACTTTCCTCGGTTCCACTTCCACTTTTGCTTCTTGGGTCATATGTACATTGCACTTCCACCACATTACCCTCTTCATCTTTGGTGCAGCTTTCGGCTTTTATTATGTATCCATTCTTAAGGCGAACCTCTCCGCCTAATTTTAATCTAAAGAACTTGCGATTGGCCTGCTCCCTAAAGTCCTCTTGTTCTATATACAGTTCTCTGGAGAAAGGTACTTTTCTTGTACCTGATTTTTCATCCTCAGGATTATTCTCGGCATCCAACCACTCTTCCTTTCCTTCTTCGTAATTGCTAATAACAACTTTAAGAGGATTCAGAACCGCCATAACCCTTGGGGCTATTTTGTTTAAATGCTCTCTTACATGGAACTCCAACAAAGAAACATCAACCACATTGTCCCTTTTTGCAATACCTATGGTATCTGCAAAATTTCTTATGGATTCAGGGGTATACCCTCTTCTTCTCAAGCCAGATATAGTGGGCATCCGTGGATCGTCCCAGCCTGAAACAATATTGTTTTCAACCAATTGCAATAGCTTTCGCTTACTCACCACGGTATGACTCAGGTTTCTTCGTGCAAATTCCCTTTGTTTGGGTCTTAGTCTATTTTCTGATACCAACTGGTCTAAAAACCAGTTATAAAGCTCTCTGTGAGGCAAAAACTCCAAAGTACATAAGGAGTGGGATACTTGTTCAATATAATTGCTTTCGCCGTGTGTCCAATCATACATTGGATATATACACCAATCGGTATTTGTTCTGTGATGTGCTTTATGGAGCACACGATACATTACCGGATCACGCATAAGCATATTTGAAGAAGTCATATCAATTTTTGCTCTTAAAACATGGTCTCCTTCCTTAAAATCCCCATTTTTCATACCCTCAAAAAGACTCAAATTTTCCTCAATGGAACGATTTCTATATGGACTTTCTCGGCCAGGTTCTGTTGGAGTTCCTTTTTGATCTGCAATTTCTTCTGAAGTCTGACTATCTACGTATGCTTTTCCTTCTTGAATAAGTACTACAGCCCAATCATACAACTGTTGGAAATAATCTGAAGCGTAACACTCTGTATCCCAATCAAATCCTAGCCATTTGATGTCCTTTTTAATCGCGTCTACGTATTCCTTTTCCTCCTTTGCGGGGTTTGTGTCATCGAATCTCAAATTCACAGGGGCGTTGTATTTTATCCCCAATCCAAAATTGAGACAAATAGAGCTTGCATGTCCAATATGAAGATAGCCATTAGGCTCCGGTGGGAACCGAAAACGCAGCTGGTCTTTTACATATTCTGCCCTTAAGTCATCCTCGATGATGTGCTCTATAAAATTCAGTGATTTTTCCTCTTCGCCCATAATCAATAATTGAAGCGCAAATGTAGCAAAAACAGTTGCTTCAGACTATTTAAAGCACCAAGTGTATACAAAGTAGGCCATTTCACAACAGTTTTGGTATGACCCACAACAATATCTTTCCTTTCCACTTAATAAAAATCATATTTGTTATTGGAATACTGTATGAAAATTTGGCTGCCGTAGAACAGCTGCCAAACAACTCAACATCTTAAGGGGCACATATTTGGGGCAAATTTTGTCGACAACCTCTTAAAACTAACGCTGATGAGAAAAAATAATTCAACCTACAGCATTCCAACAATCATTGCTATTGTGATGATGTGTTGCTCTATGAGTGCTACCGCACAGATTTTGAATCAACCTGAAGCAGCCCCCAATCCAAATTTAGGAAGCAGCTTTCCTTGGACAGCGGCTTGTGCCTCTGCTAGTTTCAATGAATACTTTGTCAACTTTACCTGGAACTTTCCATTGGTCGAATCTAATAATGAGTTTATACTCGAACTTTCAGATTCCAATGGAAACTTTGGCGACCCTGAAGAACTGGCCCGTGTTTCCGATAAGAATACTGATTTTGATTTTGATTTTGAATTCACGGTTCCAAATGATGCACGAGGAGAGAACTATAGACTGCGTGTACGAAGTACAAACCCTTCCAAAACCAGCCCTCCATCAGTTCCTTATCCTATGTATTTTGTTGACTTTGCAACACCTTTGCGCATTAGTCAAGATGGCAACGGAACGCTACCAGATGGAGGAGAGATTCAGCAGTGCGATGGAGGTTCAATTACTTTGGCCACCCATAACATTCCAAATGCCAGCACCTACCAGTATAATTGGTATAGAAGTTCCACTTTACTAGGTGAAAAATCAAATCAACTGACCGTTTCAACTCCTGGAATGTACTATGTAGAGTTGGACTATGGTAGTATCTGTACTGGCTCTGCCAATACGTCTTCCAATATTATAGAAGTACTAACAGGTTCTTCGCTCGGCGTAGCAATAGCGGGTTCAAGTACGGTGGACCTGTGTATAGGCGACCCATATACACTTACTGCAAACTTAGACGGTTCAGGCCTTACATATACTTGGTACAAAGATGGTTCCATAATCTCTGGTCCTACAGTTGAAGGAAACACATTGAATATAAACACTTCATCTTCAGGTTTTGAAGGAAACTATGAAGTTGAAATAGAGGGCGCGGGTGCATGTACAGAAAGATCTTCCTCTGTCACCGTTCAAAATCTAGGTTCAGTTTCAGCAACTCGTCAAAATGAAGAGAATATTGTACTTCTTCCGGGCCAAGACGAAACTTTATCTGTAACCACGAATGCGGTCTCTCCCACTTTTCAGTGGTTTAAAGATGGAGCCGCCCTTTCAGGAGAAACAAGTAGCTCTTTGACAATCAATGATGTTGGGGTCTATTTTGCTCGAGTAACGGAAACAGCGGGTTCCTGTGTCACATCTGCTCCGGTAGATTCAGAAAGTACTACGGTTGTCTCCCCTAATTCCTTTGAGTTTACCATTGATTTTGTTGGCGGTTATGTTGAGTGTGTAGATTCCAATGCTACAATCGGTATTGCTACAATCGATGCCATTGGCTCTTCTGGTGTAAGAACAGATGTTACCTCAGCATTGGAAAATTCATTTGCCTACCAATGGTCCTACAATGGAAGTCCCCTTGCTGGAGAAACTTCTAGAACCCTAACAATAACGGATAATGTCAATAACGGTGCTTATACTTTAAATGGGACATTATCTTCTTTTAATGCCAGCTCTAACTCATTGAACGTAAGATTAGCAACCAATGAAACATTGGCTCTAACTTCTGATGGAACTGTGCTTTGTCCTGATGGTAGTAGCTTAACTATAACTACGTCAAGAGATTTGTCGGGAGAAACTTTTCAATGGCTAAAAGATGGTGGCAGCTTCGATACCTCATCAACAGCTTTGACTGTTACCGAGTCCGGAACATATCAATTAAGTGTAGCTACCAATGATTGTCCTTTGGTTTCCAACGAAATAACCGTAATTCCATTTGACCAGTCCTTACTTGTATTGGACAGTCTAGAAAATATAATAATCATCGAAGGGGAAACAGAAACCGTTACCGCAAGTGGTGCCCAATCTTATGAATGGTTTGATGAAAATAACACCTTATTAAGCAGTCAGGATTCCTTTTCATTTAATGCTGAAGGACAATATTTGTTAACCGCTGATTTTGGTAATTGTTCCGTTAGCAGAGTAATTACGGTATCCTTTAGAGACACTTTTGCCATTCCAAATGTGATTACGGCAAATGGTGATGGTATAAACGATCTTTGGGTTCTACCAAATACTTTCTCTAGAGACCCACAGGTATTAGTTACCATTTTTGATGAAAGAGGTAAGGAGGTTTTCAGTCAGACTAACTACGAAAACAACTGGCCAGAATCTACCACTTCCTTTAGTCAACAGAACATGATTTTCTATTACAGGTTGACCCGCGAAGGTAAGAACCTAAGGCAAGGAACCATAACAGTTATCAGATAACCAAAGAATGAACCTCAACAAACACATACTACTAATTACGCTTTCATTATTATCCCTTTCTGGTCTTTGGAGTCAGGAAGAAACTCCTTTTGTGAGCTATGAGGTTCCTTCCCAAAACCTCTTGAAGTTTAATCGCTTCTTGATAAATCCAACTTTTTCAACGGTTCGGGAAGATAAGTCGTACATCAATTTGTTTCATAGAAACCAATCGGTCTCTTTTGATGACAACAACCAAGTGTACTTTCTTAGTTATAGTGGTAGAGTTGGGGATAGAAGTGGGGTTGGTCTTAGTTTGTTCACCAATCGTGAAGGGCTTTTCAATAACTTCGGTGTACATGCAAATTATGCATATGGTGTGAAGTTAAGCCCAAAAAGCAACTTCACTTTTGGGGCTAATTTTTCATATTACCAAAGTGCTTTCAATCAAAATAGAGCAAACGCAGTTGACGATGACCCCTTTTTGAATAGCCTTGAAAGCAGTTCATTAATCTCATTTCAACCAGGTTTCAATATTTCTTTTGGAAAGTTTGATTTTGGTGGATTTGCAGAAAACCTTTTTGATTACAATTTAAAAAACAGTGAATCCATTACAGATTTCAATGAAAAAACCTATTCAGGACATCTTCAATATACCCATCAGTTTAAAAATGCTGCGGGCATCCTAGAACAAGGAAGACTCATGCCTCTGGCGCGGGTAAGAAAAGTAGGAGAAGAAGATATTACTTTGGGGGGGAGTTTAGTCATGGATTTACCCAAACTAGGCTGGGTACAGGCAGGTTACGACGATTTTTATGGTGCTTCGGCAGGGCTTGGTTTCAACTTAAACAAGAACTTGTCCATTGGCTATACCGTTGAAAAGGGTTTGACCAATAACTTCGAAAACTTTGGTGTAAGTCATGAGGTCTCGCTGGCCTATTCATTTACTCCCAACCTAACTGAAGATCGAGTACTTCTTGAAAAAGAAAATGATTTAGTTCAAAATGATAGTATTCCCCAAGAAAATTTAACCCTTTCAGATAAAGATTTAGAGATAGCCCAATTAAGAGAAAAACTAGCAGAAAATGACGCTATTCTAGACGAGCTCTTGTTCCGTCAAGATTCCATTGAGCAAAATAGAAAACAAGACCTTGAACGTCGCTTTGAATCCGTAATGAAAATGGTTCGAAGAGAGACTAAGGGTAATCAGCCTGAAGTAGAAAAAAGAGCGAGAGAACTATATTTTGAAAACGTAGACAGTTCTTCTTTGGTGAGTAGAACCAAAAAACAACCCATATCCAACCATGGGCTTTCTAATACCTCATCAGTTAATAGGGTAATCAAAATAGATAGAAACTCAGCAAATACTGCTTCTCGCTCCACAAATGTTGCAAAAGATAGAACTATAAATACATCCAAAGCGCAATCCCGGTCCTTTGGTTACAACTATCCGGTATTTGATATTCCCGATGTTGAAACTGGTCATTATCTGATTGCTAATGTTTATCGGGAAGATGAAAACTTAAATCGCTTCTTGGACGAGTTGCACGATTTAGGAATCGATGCCAGATATTTTGAAAATCCAAAGAACAATCTAAAGTATGTTTATTTAGAGCACTCTCAATCCAAAACACAGGTTGCAGAACAATACAAGACTCAGTTATCTGGCAAGTTTTTGGCGCCAATGTGGGTGATGTCGGTAAAAAATGATATCTCCACATTGCCTGTTGCGATGCAAACAAGGAATTCCAACAAAACAAAGAATTCCCAACAAAACAACAGTGGCTCAGCCACCTATAAAACCTTTGACATCAATGGGCATGGACAAGGCTATTACATAATTGCCAGCGTATTTGCCACTTCCCAAGATGCCAGAACATTTGTAAAAGAGCTCCAGTCCAGGGGGTTCGACGCAAAATACTTCACCAATCCCGAGGACAATTTCCGCTATGTGTACCTGAAAAAACATGACACCTGGACAAATGCATTAACCTCATACTATACCAAACTGAACGCTTCGTATGATGACGATATGTGGATCATGCGGGTAAAACCAAACTATACAAGTTAAGATGTCCAATCACATACTAAAAACCCTTATCTGCCTTTTTGGCATTGGATTATTAGGTCTAAAAACTAGCGCGCAAGTCGAAGTGCCTTTCACGCCTAGATTGGATAATTCATTCATCAACATTAAGGGTGACTACACTTTTCTTTCCAACAGTATAATAAACCGCGTAGATGGGAGCAACACTGCAAATGACCCCTTTAATGGAAACTCCAATAACAATGGGTTCCATAGGGATTATATCGATATAGACTCCGATCCAACAACTTTTAGTTCAAGTAGTTCTACCTTGACCCTTCCGTTCTGTTCGCGGATTTATTGGGCAGGACTTTATTGGTCTGCAAACTATCAACAAGAAGTACTTAACAATACACAAATACCAACTCTGCCCCAAAATGATACGCAGAGGCTCGATTTTACTCAAATAAAATTTAGGGTTCCAGGAAGTACAACCTATATGGATTTACAAGCCGACAACAATCCAGACCCTGTCGGAGAGGAGGATGCGATAATCTATGATAATGTCAATTTTAAAGACTCCCCCTATACATGTTTTAAAAATGTAACCGATATTCTTCAAGGTCTAGCCGACCCTGCTGGAGAATACTTTGTGGGGAACGTAAGAGCAACAAGAGGGCGAAGTGTTGGTGGTGCTGGTGGATGGACGCTTGTTATTATTTACGAAAACCCAACCCTTAACGGAAGATACATTTCAGTTTTTGATGGCTATGCAGGTGTAAGTGGCAGTTCAAGTGCCGACATCAATGTTTCTGGTTTTAATACCATCCCCGTGGGTCCTGTTCGTGCGCGATTGGGTGCCAGTGTGGTTGAAGGAGATCGTAGTATTTCTGGGGATGCCTTTCGCATTCAAACCCCTTTGAATCCGGGGTTCACTAGCCTTTCCAATGCAGGAAACCCAGCGAACAATTTCTTTAACTCCAACATCACCATTGATGGTGCTGATGTGACCACTAGGAATATATCAGCTACCAACACTTTGGGTTTTGATTCCGATATATTTGAAATCAACAACCCGGCAAATAGTATAATTGCCAATACCGAAACTGACGCAACTCTAAGACTGTTTACGCAAGGTGATGCTTTTGGGGCCTTTTTGGTGACCTTTGGAGTAGAAATCATAGAGCCCAACATTGTACTTGAAAAAAGAGTTGAAGATATTGGCGGAAATGATATTACTGGGCTAGGGGTGAATCTTGGACAGGTTTTGGACTATGTCCTTTCCTTTGTCAATACTGGAAATGATGATGCAACAAATTATGTAATCCGAGATGTATTGCCCACCAACGTTACTCTAGACGAAGCTTCATTGACTCTTCCAACTGGAGTTACCTATGTGTATGATGAGCCTAATCGTGAAATCACCTTTACCATTCCGGATAACCTAGTAGAAGAGGGTGATCCCATTTCATCCATTAGAATGCGTGTACAAGTAGCGCAAAACTGCTTCGATTTTGTGGACGCTTGTACCGATGTTATCCAAAACCAGGCTTTTTCTACCTATGAAGGTGTAATCAATGATAACCAAATTAGTGATGACCCCAGTGTTTCCGATTTTGACGATTGTGGTTTTACAACGCCAGGAGCAACCAACTTTTTATTGGATGACCTAAATGCCTGTAACTTTAGCAGAACTGTGGAGCTTTGTGGAAACTCGGTTACACTTGATGCCGGGGACAATTTTGACGCCTATGTTTGGTATAGGGATGAAAACGGAAACAACGCCATTGATGCAGGGGATACAGTATTGAACGACGGAGACCCAGACGGAGACCCAAGCACACTAACGGTAACAGATATAGGGACTTACATTGTGGATAAGCAAGTTGCAGATCCGTGTAAAGACTTCGCTGAAATCATTGTTGTGGAGCGAGTGGGAGCCACGCAGACCAATCCGATTACAACTCTGATAAACGACACTTCCAATACGGTGGAAGGCGAAATCGTAATCTGCCCCAATGATGGTAGTGAATTGCCGGAAATCTTTCTCTGCGGATTGAACGACACCGAACTGGTTCAAGTAAATATTCCAGATGCTGATAGTATAGAGTGGGAACTTTTGGATGAATCTAGCTGTTCTGCCGCAACTCCAGGATGTGCCAACACCAACAACAGTTGCACATGGAACGTTGTAGAAACAGGAAGCAACTTCACTGCTTCAGACGCGGGACAATACCGTCTAGTAATCAACTACCAAAATGGATGTTTCAGCAGATTCTACTTCAATATTTTCAAAAACCCCCTAGACCCTCAAGTAAACACAAGGGATATCATTTGTAACACTAACGGTAATATTACTGTAACCAATATGCCATTGGATTACGAGTACCGTTTGATTGATCAAGCTACAGGGAATGTTGTGCAGGGATATCAGGCCAGCCCAAGTTTTGATATTGCAAGCAATGGAGCTTACACTGTAGAAATGCGCCAACAAGGCGTAGTTGACGGTTGTGTTTTTGTTCTTGACAACATCGGAATCTTAGAAAGGGATTTCCAAGTTGATATTACCACAAGAGATACTGACTGTAACGGGTTGGGCGAGATTGGGATTTCTGTTCTAAATGTTGAACCCCAATACTATTATGAAATTTCTCAAGGCGGGGTTAGTGTAGATACTTTTGGGCCTTCAACAGACAATAATTACACTTTCGAGAATCTTAATGATGGTGTTTACGATGTTTTAGTTACCACCGATGACGGTTGTAGCTATACCGAGCAAGTAACCATCAACGATGTTACCGATTTGGACGTAACTGCGGTCACCACCAAAAACATAGATTGTACGGACGGTATCATTACAGTGACAGGATCTGGCGGTTTTCCTAATCCCGATTATGTTTATGCCATTTGGAGCCGCGACGGGGTTGACCTCTATACCTCCGTCAATGACATACCGGCTAGTGAATTCCAAGTCCCTAAAGACTTTACATTCACAAATGGCGAAGAAGGAGACTATGAATTCATCGTTGTTGATGGGAACAATTGTACATTCATTTCCAATGTGGCTACCGTTGTCGTAGCACCCGCAATTGTCTATACAACATCCCAGACCGAAGTTTCATGTTTTGGCGGCAATGATGGGTCCATTACTTATAATGTTACAAACACCAACGGGTATACCTTGGATTTCACCTTGACACCAACAGTTGGTGCACCAACAACGAATACTTCTGGCTCATTTACTAACCTTCCCGCTGGTGATTATACCGTTACGGTTACCCAAACCCAAGGAGGTGTAAGCTGTGACGAAATAGACAATTTTACGATTACCGAACCTGCTGTGGGCATTTCTGCAAATGCGGTCTTAATCCAAGATTTTACCTGTTTACAAGATGGGGTTATTGAAGCTCAAAATATTGCTGGCGGAACAGCTCCATATGAATACAGCATAGACGGAATCAACTTCTTTAATGGAGCAGGAGCAGAGCGATTCTCCAACTTAACAGCAGGAACTTATACTATTACGGTTAGGGATGCGAACAACTGTACGTTCGTAACAAATGCAATCACATTGGACCCTTTAAATCCACCAACGGATTTGACCTTTACTGCTACTACACCTAATTGCCCTGCTTTAACCTCTGATGTCACAGTAACTTCTGTGAATGGTGATGCTCCTTTTGTTTTTGAAATTATAGCTCCAGCACCTTTGGCTGCTACTTCCATAACGGGAAATAGCGCAGATTTTGATGCTCTTGCTCCAGACACATATACTTTTAGAGTCACGGATGGAAGAGGATGTGTCTATGATGAATCCTTTACCATAAACCCTGTATCGCAAATCAGTGTTACAGGTCAATTGGTTAGCAACATTAGTTGTTTGACCAGCACGGATGGTGAATTAACTTTTACGGTCTCGGACTTCAATACGGATTTCAACTATTCCATTACTGGGCCTTCCAATTTCAATGGAAACAACGAAACCAATGGAACCATTTCCTTATCCAACTTGGATGATGGGACATACGATATTACAGTAACAGATAATTTAACCAATTGTACTGCCACGGCGAGTGTGACCATAAATGCCCCTTCGGCGGCTTTAACTTTGAGCGCTTCCGAAGTCCAACCCACTTGTACCACAACCGGAAGTGTTACTCTTACCTCAACAGGAGGGTGGGGAGGAAATAGCTTTACCCTTACCAATCCTGATGCTACGCCTTTTGGAACTAACAGTACTGGTGTTTTTAACAACTTAACACAAACCGGACTTTATACAGCTTCAGTTACTGACGCCAATGGTTGTGTTGTTACAACTAGTTTTACTTTGAATCCTGCAATTGCGCCAGTCCTGGCTATTGTTCCCAACGATTTTTGCTTTGACGATGCTGTTGGATTGACACTGACGGCGAATATTACCTCAGGTGGAGATGGAAACTATCAGTACAGCCTTAATGGTGGGGGTTTTGGGACCAACAACGTCTTTTCTGGATTGACCTCAGGAACATATACCATAGAGGTGCGAGACGGAAATAACTGTACCGATACAGAAACGATTACAATTAATCCTGAGTTAACTGTTGTTGCTTCAGCGCCAAACATAACCGCTTGCGCCATATCCACCAATGTGGATATCACTCCGGGAGGAGGAGATGGCAATTATGTTTTTGCCATAGTTGCTGACGGTGCCACGCCGGTTGCAGGTGATTTTTCTACCACCAACCCAATAAGCGTTACTGGTGCGGGTGATTATGATGTATATGTTCGAGATAACGGAGGCGCCTCCGGATTTTGTGAGGCTTCATTCGATTTGAATATTGTACAAGATGCCCCATTATCTCTCGCTATCTCCGATACGGGAATTCTGTGTAGTGGTGAGGCCCAGGCTAATATTACCATTGTTGCATCTGGAGGTGAGGCTCCATTTCAATATAGTATTGACAATGGTACTACATACCAAACTTCCAATGTCTTCGTAAATCAGATTGCAGGAAATTATGACATTCGAGTAAGGGATGCGAATAATTGTGAGGTTTCACAAGCCTACAACATTACGGAACCTTTTACCTTATCAGCTTCTGCGGCTGTAACCCAATTGGCAGAATGTAACCCTGGTTTGGGTGCCGAAGTAAGAATCACAAATGCCATTGGGGGAACTGCTCCTTATGAATATAGTTTTGATGGAGGTACCAATTATGCTGCTAGTCCTATTGGGTTCTTGCTACCTGGAACTCACACCATATTTATTCGAGATGCCAACAACTGTACATTCCCAATGTCAGTAACAGTAGAGCCAGAGCCTACGCCTCCCGGAATTACCCCGTCTATTGTTTACGAATGTGATGGTGAAGGAACTGTTACACTGACCCCCGATAGTGTTGATTTTGACTACACCTATGAAATTGGAGGAACTCCAAACACACCGGCGACCTCAAATGTTTTCGACAACGTTCCCGTGGGCACAAGTACATTTACCATAAACTACTCTAGCAACATTCCTCCTTCACCTAGCGTGCTTTTGTTAGAGGATTTTGGTGTTGGACCCAATACATCAATTCCCCAGGTAGACACGGCATTTTATTGTTACGAATCACAGGATGCCTCTTTAGGTACTTGTCCAGATGCAAACTTTCAAATTAACGACTTACAGTATAGTGTTACCAACAATATCGTTGCACCATTCCCCGCGTGGAGAAGCCCAAATGATGCATCTCTCACGCCTAACGGAAGATATTTAGCGGTTAATGTTGGAAATCCCGGGGTCAACACCGTAGTATATTTCAAAGAGGATATTGAAGTTATCCCAAATAGGGATGTTGTTTTCTCATTGGCCGTTTTCAACCTTGTCCGACAAGGCAGAAACCTTATTGAACCGAACATTCTTGTTGAGCTTGTAGACCCTTCTGGGGTTGTAATTTCAAGCGGTACAACAGGTGCAATTCCTGAAAACACTGGTGCTAATGATTGGCAGAATCTTACCATTCCAGCGCTAAATCCAGGTGCCAACACAACTATTGACATAGTTATTAGAACGATAGCTACCGGCACAAGTGGTAATGATGTTGCTATTGACAACATCCAAGCCTTCCAACTTCCGGAAGTTTGTGCTGGTTCTTTAACCGTTGATGTGGTTATAGAAGATGGCAATGCTTTTGATGCAGAAATTACTGCTTTCTCTGATGTGAGCTGTAATGGTGGTAATGATGGTTCCATAACTTTTGAAGTTGAAAACTTTGACCCTGTTAATGGGTTTGAATATCGTTTAGGAAATACAGGCCCATTTACGATTTCTACCACAAGCCCAGTTACTATTTCCAATGCCCTTACTGGTGATAATATTATCGCTGGAACCTATGACATTGAAGTAAGGGATGTGCTTGACAATTCTTGTACGGTAACCTTAAATCAAACCATAGATCAACCTGATGCGCTGGTTACAGATGCCTCAGTGACTACAGCACTGACTTGTACAAACGGAGGTGCCGTAATAACCGCAAGTATTCTTTCTGGTGGAACTCCAGGATTCGAATATCGCCTTGAGGATGCCTCTACCTTACCTACTATAACTGTAGTTAGACCCTATCAAGCATCAGATATCTTTACGGGTGTTCCTGCCGGAAGCTATATTGTTAGGGCAAGGGATGCCAATGGTTGCGAAGATCCTATTGATTCGAGCATAGTCGTTGCTCCAATCACACCAATAACGTACACTTTCACTGCCTGTTATGGTGGAAACAATGACGGCACTATACAGATTGATGTTACCGCAGGAAATGGAAATTATGAGTTCAGCCTAAATGGAGGGCCTTGGACAGCCCCCACTCCTTCCAACGCCACGACCTTTACTTTCAATAATTTGGTCAATGGAAACTACACCATCAATGTAAGAGATGGTTTGGGTTGTGAAGGCACGTTGGAAAATGTTACCATATACGATGCGCCAACCATAGATGTTGTCGACATCAGTACTTGTGCCAACGGTAGCATTACAGTAACAGCTCCTGCTGCACTGACCAACCTTGAATATGCTTTTGTTCCTACTGGAAATAGTCCTTCAGGATTATTCTCAACCACTAATACCTTTGCTGTAACCACTGGAAACGATGGTGATTATGATGTATACGTAAGGGATACCTCTGCCAGCAATGCATACTGTGATTTTGTGGAAACCGTTACGGTAAATCCTGCAACTCCTTTAACTGTTGTAAATACCCCAACAGACCCACAATGTCATAACGGAATGGGTTCCATTGAAGTGGACATAACTTCTGGATTGGCTCCTTTCACAATTGATATCGTGGATTTGGACAATGCTGGGGCAGGAAACCAAACGGACACTAATGTTTTGGTGACTACAAGAACCTATTTCAACTTAATACCTGGTAATTATACTATTAATGTTACCGATGCTACAGGTTGTACGGTTACAGAGACTCCTGTGACCATAAATAATCCTGATGAACTAATAGCCGATATTATTCCTATACTGCCTCCTGGCTGTGATCCGGACATTAATTTGACCGGTTTTGAATTTGACAATTATCCTTTAACGTTATCCGGAACTCTACAGTTTAGTGCGGATGGTGGTTTAAACTGGCAGACCAGTGATACATTTACTGGAATGGATCCGGTAACTGGAACAATATATTCTTCAGGTACTGTCATAAATCCTTCTATCAGAACCGTGGACGCATCCAATAATACGCTGTGTCAAATAGATTTACCTCAGTACATCATACCATTTCCTCTTGACGATTTGAACATTACTATCTCAGCGATTATTGTGGATTGTAATGATCTTCAAGTAACTGTACAAGGTACACAAGGGTCACCAAATTACGAGTATACCTATTCGGATGACCCCGCCAACTTTGATGAAGCTACTGCAACATGGACCGTTCCTACTCCAGGAAACCACGTGTTTACTGGTTTGGTACCAGGAAGAACCTATGTTTTCTATGTAAGGGATTCAAGTCCTTGTGTAAGACAAAGTACGGTGAATGTAAATGATGTGGCGCCTCCGCCTGTTGAAATAACAGCAGATGTAACACCAAGTTGTTTTGGGTCCAATAATGGTCAGATTACGTATATTGTTACAGAAGACACTCCAGGTGATTTGGGAGGAACATTTACATGGAACCTATTCGAACTTTCCAATCCAACCGTTTCCATTAATTCTGGAACCGAAGTTGGATTCATTTCTGGCGATTCATTTACCGTGCCGGTAGCTCCTTTGGCCGGACTTGCCGCAGGAACTTATTTTGTTGAGATTCAAGGAGCAGCCCCTAACAACTGTATGGTCGGAAGTGAAAATGTTATCTTGTTGGAGCTTGATCAAATTACGGGAACACCAACAGTTCTCCAAAATATTAGCTGTGATTCGCCTGGATTGATTCAAATCCAAAACCCAAGTGGGGGTGGAGGAATCTATACGTATACCTTGTATCATGACATTAACAATACTCCTGGTAATCTGGCTGATGATGTGCTTATTACGACGACTACGGACAACCCTATTGAAGTCCCCGCAAACTCTGCAGCTGGAAGCTATAGAATGGCTGTTCAAGATCAATATAGTTGTTCCAACGAACTTGGTTTTGTTTCGTTAACCTTAACTCCAGACCCAACTATAGATAGTGTTGTTGTAGACAATTGCTCCAACCCTGCTACGGTAACCATCAATGCTACCAGTGCGGCTCCGCAAATTCTGTACTCCATAGATGGGGGAACAACTTTTGTGAATAATGGAGGTGTTTTCAACAACGTGGCAGCTGGAACATACAATCTTGCTATTCGTGATAGCAATGGATGTTCGGCAATTAGCACCGTAACAGTTCATCCTTTACTACAGGCGGATGTCCAGCTTACCAAGCTTTTGGACTGTTCTGTTGCTCCAAGTACTCCTGATGCACAGATTACAATTGACGTGACCTCTGGTTCCACAAGTTATGATTACGAAATTACAGATGGTACAGGAACAGTAGTAAGCCGAACCAATTTGCCAAGTAATCCTTTTGTTTTTAATACTTCAACGCCCGAAGATTACACCATAACCATCTTCGATAACAACACCACTACTCCAGAATGTACAAGGGTATTCAATATTACAGTTCCTCCTATTGTAACCCCGTCTTTCAACATAGTTGCAGCAACTGATGTTACTTGTTTCGGAAGTGATGACGGTTCTATCACCGTAAATGCGGTAGATACAGGCAATGGTCCTTACGATTTTGAAATTATTTCTGGACCTGGTAGTTCTGCTACATTTCCAATACCACCAACCAGCAATACTTCTGCTTCTGCTACATTCTCTGGTTTAGAAGGTGCTACGGGCGCTGGAATTACCTATACTATTCAAGTAACTGCGCAGGCTACGGGATGCACAACAACGCAAACCCAAGCAATCACTCAGCCTTCCCAATTGTCGGTTTCTGCGGTCGCTACTCCATTCACTTGTGCAACTGGAAACAACGCTGATTTGTCAACCATAACCGTAACCGCAACCAATGGAACAGTTCCTTACTTGTACAGTATTGACAATATCAATTTCCAAAGCTCCAATACATTCAACATTGCAGATACAGGTGCCGTTCAAAACATCACCGTTTTTGTAACTGATGCGAACAATTGTGCCGAAACTGATGCAGTAGTAATTCAACCGTTGGATATTCTTGTTTCTTCTAGCATTGCCGTAGATAATGCAGCTACATGTGTTGCAGGAGAAAACATCACCATAACCGCAAATGGAACATTTACCAACTCCACAACACATCCAGGAAATTATCGATTCAGATTATTACCAGGTGGTTCTTTCCAAGCTTCTGGTAGCTTTACTGGATTAAGTGTTGGTGTTCACAATTTTGAAATAGAAAACACGGTAACTAATTGTATCATCACTACCTCTCATGAGGTATTAACTCCTGAGGTATTACAATTGAATGTTGTAAGTACTACTGATATCACTTGTTTTGGAGATACAAATGGTCAAGTGAGCCTTGATCTTCAAGATGCTTCCAATGTCACCTATGCAAGCGCCACAAGTTACACGCTGTATTATGACGTAAACAATACGCCAACAAACTTGGCTGATGATGTAACCTCAACTGGTTCGGATGCTGATGGAGCATTTACAATAGCAGGATTGGCCGCAGGAACCTACTTTATAGAAGTGGTGGATGACAATCCTCCTGGTTCTGCATGTACATATTCGCAGTCCTTCAATATTACTGGACCTAATGTTGGTATTTCCGGAAACACTCAAGTGTCCGAGGTAACCTGTGCCTTGAACGACGGTAGTATTGAAATTATAAATGCTACTGGCGGATGGGGCGGATACACCTACTTTGTTGGCACAAGTGCCCCAACAGGCCCGGGTGATTATGTTACCTCTCCCTTATTCCAAAATCTTTCCGGTGGAGTAACTCCAGGAACTACATATCAAGTATGGATCAAAGACCAGTTTGATTGTGAGCATCAATTATCCGATGTAATTCTAGTTGACCCAGACGCTATTACAGCAACCTTGCAAATCAATACCCCAAACTGTACAAACATTGAGGGTGAAATTGAAGTTGTAGGTACCACAGGTGGACAAAACGGAAATTATACCTTCCAATTAAGAAGAGATGGGACCTTGATTGGTTCTCCACAAACCAGCCCAGTATTTACTGGTTTAGGTGCGGGAGTGTATGTGGTTGAAATCGCAGACCAGTTCTCATGTACCCATACAACAAATTCAGTAGAACTGTTTGACGAAATTGTACCTGATGTCACTTTGGACAAACCTATTGACTGCACCCTTGACCCAGGAGGTCATGTGACCGTAAGTCAAACTGGTGGCTCCGGCAACTTTACTTATGCCGTAACCTTCCCTGACGCATCAACGCCATTACCGACCAACAATACGGGTGTTTTCACGGATTTGACCATGGCTGGAACGTACACATTTACCATTACTGACAATGCCACTGGACATGCGTGTGTAAAAACTATTACATTGGATTTGGACGACAGAGTAATCCCCATTATCACCAATGTAGTTGAAGACCCTGTAAACTGTAACGGAGGTTCAGACGGTTCATTGACGGTTCAGTTGGACCCGGCCACAACGGTTAATCCAGTTTATACCTTTGAGTTGTATGAAATGGCAAATTTGGTAACGCCGTTTAGGTTTGCCCAAACCAGCAACGTATTTGATAATTTACCTGCAGGGGATTATCGCGTAAGGGTTATTTCAGGCAGGTCTTGTGATGCATTTTTTGACCAAACCGTTACAGAGCCAAATGCTTTAAACGTAAGCGCTTTGGCAAGTGCATTTGCATGCAGTCCGTCCAATACCGTAAATACGGCAACCATAACCATTACCGCAACAGATGGAACTGGTCCTTACCTGTACAGTATTGATAATGTAAACTTCCAGACTTCAAATACCTTCGACATTGTAGATACTGGAGTAATTCAGAACATCACGGTCTTTGTGAGGGATGCCAACAACTGTTTGGAAACGGATGCCGTTTCTGTTAATCCTATCAACGTGTTCACCGCAGCAGTTTCGCAAAACATTGCCATTAGTTGTGCCAATCCTGAAGAAGTATTGCTTACGGTTACTGATAATGGTGTTCCAACCAATAGCTATACCTATACACTGCTACCTTTAGGAAATACGTTAGGCACACTCACGTCCACGCCTACGAACACAACCGGGGTATTTGAATTGACAGCCCCTGGAAGCTATACGTTTAGGGTAACCGATACGTCTACAAATTGTTATGTGGATACTGCCCCGTATGAAATAGCCCCATTCGATTTAATTGATGTTGTGGCCACACCTACAGCACCTGTTACATGTTTTGGGAACGCAGACGGTGCAGCTGAAATCAACATCACAGGGTATTCTGGTACTTTTAATTTTGAAGTATTCAATGCAGATGGAACTACTACTGGAATCACAGGCTCGGGCAATACGGCTACAAATCCAATGCCCATACCTAATCTACCTGGAGGAAACTTTTTTATTCGAATAACACAAACGGCCAACCCATTGTGTTCCGAAGATTCCAACGTATTTACCATTGTTTCTCCTAGTGCTCTTTTAGACGCAAGTCCTGTTGAGGTGGCCAATGTTACCTGTGCCAACAACCTTGGAGAAATTGAGGTTTCCCCAACAGGTGGTTATGCCCCATATGATATTGTGTTGACCAACACCACAACAACTCAGGTATATACCGCTACAGATGTTACAAGCATTGTATTTAGTGGTCTCTCAGAAGGAACTTTTGATGTAGAAATAACGGATGATAACGGTTGTGTGATTAACAGACCTGTACAGTTAACCCAACCTATACCGATTACCGCAGATATTACCGCAACACCAACCACTCTAGTTTGTTATGGAGATACCAACGCAACGGTATCCGCAATAAACGTGGTCAACGGTAGAGGGGTATACCTGTATCAGTTGAACATTTATGATGCAACTGGAACTACCATAGTTTCTTCGTCTGGCACTCAGTCAAGTGCAGATTTCAACAACCTTGGTGCTGGAATATATAGCATCACCGTTTCTGATGGTTGGAGCTGTGATGTAGAAACCATTCAAGTAACCATTTCAGAACCTGCCGAAGTAATGGCCAACCTAATTCAATTAACACAGCTTACCTGTACAAATCCAGCTGAGTTGGAGTTAACAGCTACCGGTGGTACGGGTCCTTATGAGTTTAGTTTGGATAATGTTGTATTCTCCCCAATGACTGGGGCTGGAGGTGACACACACGTATTCACTGTTCCAGATGGTGCATATCAATATTACGTAAGGGATGCTTTTGGTTGTGAGGCGATGATTTCCAACCAAATCACCGTTGACCCAATAACACCATTGGATGTTCTCATAGACGATAGTGCCGCATTCATCAATTGTACTGGTGAAGCTTCTGCAACTATAATAGCTGATGCTATTGGTGGGCTTGGAAATTATTCCTATGAGTTGTTCTCAGACCCCGGACTAACCAGTTCAGTGGCTGGCCCACAAACCGATGGTGAATTCAACGGACTATTGGCTGGAACATATTATGTGCACGTAACCAGTATGGACTGTGAAGTGACAAGTGGTGTAATTCAAATAGATGATCCTGCCCCATTGCAGATAGACAGACAAGAATCAACAGATGTTACGTGTTCTGGTCTTGAAGACGGTACAATCACAGTTGAAGTGTCCGGTGGAACGGGTGAAATATTTTACGCCATTACACCTAATCTAAACCAGTTTGATACGGTCAATACATTTACAGATTTGGCACCTGGTGTTTATGATGTCATTGCCCAAGATAGAAACGGATGTTTTGAAACCTTCCAGTTTACAATTAATCAGCCCGATCCTATTGCCGCAGATGCTATAAACGTAATGCACGAGGTATGCTTCGAGAGCGCTGATGGTTCCTTTGAATTAGATATCACTGGAGGAACGGCTCCATACTTTACCAGTTTGAATTCCAATGCTGATGCTGATTTTGTTCAGGACCAAATCTTGTTCCAGAACTTGTCTGCAGGAACCAACGTTGTTTTTGTACGTGATTCTCAGGGTTGTGAGACCAATGTCTTTGTGGAAATCAACCCAGGAGTAAACCTTGAAGCAACCGTAACACCAATATACTCATGTGATGGAATAATCCCCGATAACAGCTTAGGCGTTGTGTTCACCGATTCTACTGTAAGCACAGATGTTTTGTATGCCTTGGATTCTACAGATCCTTTGGATATGCAATTGACCGCCGATTTTACCAATATTCCTCCCGGAGACCATTACTTGACCATAGCACACTCCAATGGATGTATAAATACCGTAGACTTTACCATAGAAGCATTTGAGCCGTTGACCTTGGTATTGGAAAACAGTAACATAAATGAAATCACAGCTACAGCAACCGGAGGTCTAGAAGATTATACCTTCTTCTTTGGTGATGTTGACAATGGAACTGATAATACATTCATAATTAATAGAACAGACACATACCCGGTAACCGTTATAGATAACAACGGTTGCTCGGTGACCATGGAAATTTTTATGGAGTTCATTGATATTGAGATTCCTAACTTCTTTACCCCAGATGGTGATAATCTCAATGATACATGGATTCCAGATAATTTAGAAGCCTTTCCAAATGTACTAATGGTCATTTTTGATCGTTATGGTAGAGAGCTCCATCGTATGGGTTATGGCGACCCCGGATGGACTGGTATTTATAATAACAGCGAGCTCCCTACTGGTGACTACTGGTATATCATTAAGCTGCAAGGTGAAAGTGATAACCGGGAATTTATTGGACATTTTACCCTATATCGACAATGACGCTTAACCTACTGAATCATGTTTAAAAAACTCTGTACCCCAATTTTAATCCTTTTTCTGGCCTTTTTTGGCAGAAGTCAGGAGCTGACCATACCGCAGTTGTCCCAGTACATTGCGGATAACCCCTTTATCATGTCTCCCACATATGCAGGTATTGGTGATCATATTAAAGTTAGATTGAACGGGCTTACGCAATGGGTAGGCATTGAGGATGCCCCAGACACCCAAACTCTTGCAGCGGATGCACGCGTAGGTAATCGCTCAGGTATAGGTATGCTTCTTTACAATGATAGCAATGGAGAAACCAAGCAGAGAGGTTCTCGAGTGTCTTTTGCACACCACCTTACCTTGAACAGATATGATGATATCTTTTTGTCTTTTGGTATTTCATATAACTTTAACCAGTTTAGGATAGATGTAGAGAATTTTACAGAGTTCAACGGACAACTTCCTACGGACGATAGGGCAACAACTAACCATAATTTTGACATTGGCGCTTTGTACCGTTACGATAAGTTTTATTTCAGTGTCAATGCCTCCAATCTCTTGAACAAGGATTTGACTCAATTCAACCCGGTTTTTGAGCCAAATACATTAAGAAACTACTACGTCTACACTGGATATAGTTTCATGAAAAACAAAAACAGTAAACTTGAGGTTGAACCTTCTGTTTTCTTTCAATGGTTTGAAAACGACGGTCGTTCTGTTACCGATTTAAATGCCAAGTTCCGTTTTCACAATTTTGAGGACTATTATTATTTGGGTGTCACCTATCGTTTCTTGAACGATCAATTGGGAGAGCCTTTATACATAGCTCCCATTGCTGGTTTAAAGAAAAGTAACTTCTATTTTGGGTATTCATACCAGGTTATAACCAATGAAATTTTGGGTTACAGTACAGGAACCCATGTGTTGACCGTTGGGATGGATTTATTCCAAGGATTAAGCAACTGTCGTTGTACCTATTAATTTGATTAATTTAGCGCCCACTTTAAAACACTTTGCAAGTGGGAAGCATCAGTCTTAATAACATCCGTGTCCATGCCAATCATGGTTGCCTTAGGGAAGAAGGGCTTATAGGAAGTGATTACCGAGTTGATATGGTAGTCTGGGCCAACCTGAAAAAGCCTTCTCTTTCTGATAAACTTTCTGAAACCGTAGATTATGTTCATCTGAACAATATTGTTAAGGAAGAGATGGCCATCCGTTCGAAACTTTTAGAACATGTTGCCCAAAGAATCTCAACTCGTATTTTAAATGAGTTGCCGTTAGTTGATAAGGTCGAAATATCGGTCTCTAAAATAAACCCACCTATCGGAGGCGACGTGGAGAGTGTTTCGGTAAAAATTGAGAATACTCGTTGAAATGCTTCCCTAAGTAACTCAATAATAATTAAGATTTTAATAATTTCGCTACTTAAGGCATTGTGGTCGAATTGGATAGACGAAATCTCGCAAAGGTTTTTATGGTGGTTCGAGTCCACCCGATGCCTCTAGGTCGTTTACTCCGGTGAAAGCTTACATTTAGGACATTTTGTATCTTAAAGATTCGTAAAATATTTTTAGCTTTGTCAACCATTGGCATCGTGGCCGAGTGGCTAGGCACAGCTCTGCAAAAGCTTGTACAGCGGTTCGAATCCGCTCGATGCCTCTAAAAAGCCGGTTTTGAACCGGCTTTTTTTATTCCCTTATATGTTCCAATCCTTCTTTAATGTTGAATTTATCCTTTGGAAGAAAGCCTTTACTTATCAAAACAATTCCACAAACCATTAAAATAACGCCTAATCCTTTTTTTAAGAGGACTATTCGTTCTTCCGTAAGATAGCGCTTCAATTGTTTTGCCAATAAGATTTTAATTAAATCTGTACTGAAGTAGGTTACTAAGACAGTACCAAAAAAGATGGCCATTCGATTGGCATCATTGTCCAAACTTGGTCCAACTATCACCATCATACCCAACCAAAATGCCAACACCCCAATATTGATAAAATTCAACAGAAACCCCTTCACCATTAATCCGAGGTAAGTACCTTTCTTAATTTTAAGTCCTGGTTTTTTCTTAGTTTCTTTTCGTACAAATATGACAATACCGTAAACCAGCAAAATCATCCCTCCAAATACAAACAGTCCAGGTTGGTTGCTTAAATTCTCCAACAATTGAAAACTACTGAAATAAGCAATGAGCAAGAATACAATATCGGCGACTATAACACCAATATCAAAGCTTAGTGCCGCTCTAAAACCTTTTGTGGCACTTGTTTCTAAGAGCACAAAAAAAACAGGTCCTATTACAAAACTCAGGAAAAAACCTAAAGGAATCGCTGTTTGAATATCCTCAACCATCCTGATTACATTCTTTTTATTTTACCACCAAATACAGTTTTCTCATCCATCTTTGATGGGTCTCCGTACACTTCAACCTCACCACCAGCCTTAACGGTTGCTTTAACATATTCCGTCGCATAAATACTTCCTCTTCCTCCGGCATTTACAGAAATGGTAGTAAACTCAGTTTTAAACTCTTTTCCGTTGTAACTGCCCCCAGTATTAATAATTATATCCTGATTTTTAGAGAAACCTTTTGTAATAACATCTCCTCCAGTTACTGCCTTTATCAAGAGTTGTTCCACTTGACAACCAATCTCCAACTCTCCTCCCTCTTGTGCCTTCAGCTCAAGTACATTTTGTTCAAATGTTTCTCCTGAAGATATCCTTGCATCTTCATTTGTATCCAACACCTTTAACTCTCCAGAATAATAAAGGTCCACAAAGGTTCTATACCCACTAAATATTTTGTCAATTTCCATGCGAAGTTTCAAAACCCCTCCGTTGTTAACAATGGCAACTTTATGGGTATTTGCGCCTTTGATTACCGCCTTATTTTCATTTGATTTAATCAGATTAACGGATAATCCATCAAACGCCTTTACCTCTGAAAATGGGTTCAGTTCTCTGGTGATTGTTTTTTCTTGGGCCTGCAAACCCAAAATCAATAGAAAGAATAAAAAACTTTGTATTGTTTTCATACGCTGAAAATTAGCGGTTATTCCAACAAATTCTATTCTCTTTTTCCAAGAAGAGAAAAATCTAAATGTCTTTTAACTAAATCAGTATCCTTGACCATTACCCAAACTTCATCCCCCAACTGATACATTTTTTTTCCCCTTTCACCTATAATGGCATACTGGCGCTCATCAAAAATATAATAGTCGTCCTTAATATCTCGAATCCGCACCATTCCTTCACACTTATTCTCTATAATTTCTACATAAATTCCCCATTCCGTAACCCCTGAAATTACACCCAAAAACTCTTGGTCTTTGTGATTTTCCATAAAACGTATTTGCATATACTTTATGGAATCTCGTTCTGCACTGGCAGCCAATATTTCCATATCCGAAGAGTGTTTACACTTTTCTTCATAAATCTCGGCCTTTGGTTGCTTCTCCTTATCCAAATAACTTTGAAGAAGCCTATGTACCATTACATCTGGATAGCGTCGGATTGGTGATGTAAAATGGGTATAATATTCAAAACCTAAACCATAGTGACCTATATTTTCAGTAGTGTAAATAGCTTTGCTCATACTTCGAATGGTCAACGTATCCACTAAATTTTGTTCTTTTTTCCCTCTTACATCTTTTAAAAGTTGATTTAGAGAACTGTTCAGGCTCTTTTTGTCCTTAAGATTGATGCTATGACCAAATCTTGAAATCACTCCATTTAGAGCCAATAGTTTTTCTTCGTCCGGTTCATCATGAATTCTATATACAAAGGTCTTTTTCTGCTTCCCAATAAATTCAGCCACCTTTCTATTGGCCAACAGCATAAATTCTTCAATAAGCTTATTGGCATCTTTAGATTCTTTAAAATAAACCCCATCGGGCTCATTATCCTTAGTCAGGTTGAAACGAACTTCTATTTTATCAAACGAAATGGCACCTTCGTCCATTCGCTGTTTTCTCATGATTTTTGCCAAATCGTCAAAAGTCAAAATGGCATCAACTACATCACCATCAACTGAATACAAATCTTTTCTAATGGAAATGTCTTTTGGAATGGTACCTGATTTGCTTTCAATAATATGTTGTGCTTCTTCGTATGCAAAACGTTCGTTGGAATTAATGACCGTTCTCCCGAACCACTGATTGATTAAGTTGGCCTTATCGTCCATTTCAAAAACAGCAGAAAACGTATACTTTTCCTCATTGGGTCTAAGCGAACATGCCCTATTTGATAAAATCTCCGGCAACATCGGAACTACTCTGTCAACCAAATATACAGAGGTGGCCCGTTCATAGGCCTCATCATCTAAAACGGTATTTGGCTCCAAATAATGGGATACATCGGCAATATGGATTCCTATTTCAAAGTTTCCATTCTGTAATTTTTGAAAAGAGAGCGCATCATCAAAGTCTTTTGCATCTTTCGGATCAATCGTGAAGGTCAACACCTCTCGCATATCTCTCCGTTTTGCAATTTCCTCTTCTTTAATGGAAGTATCCAGTTTGTTGGCATATTGTTCTACTTCGTATGGAAATTGATAAGGCAATCCATACTCCGCTAGAATGGCGTGAATCTCGGTTTGATGTTCTCCAGGCTTTCCTAAAACTTCCATTACTACTCCAAAAGGAGAATCTGCATCTTGAGGCCAATTTTCAAGATTCACCAATACCTTATCTCCATGTTCCGCCTTTTTCAGTTTATCGATGGGAATAAAAATATCCGTGTACATTTTCGGGTCCGTAGGACGTACAAAAGCAAAGGTTTTTTGTTTGTCAACTATACCCACATAGCTACTCTTCTTTCGTTCCAAGACTTTGGAAATCTCTCCTTCAGGTTTCTTTCCATTACGTTTTGGTTTTAGAAAAACTTCTACAATATCTCCATGAAATGCTCTGTTCAGCCTATTGAAGGGGACAAAGATGTCCTGCTCCATATCTTCTACAATTACATAGGCATTGCCACTACTGGTCACATCAATTTTTCCAGTAAAACATGTATTCAAATTAGGTTTTTTCTGGAACTTGCCACGCTCTACCTCAACTATTCTTTCACTGGCGCGCAGTTGCCCCAAACGTTTAATAAGATCGTTACGATCTCGCGTTTCATCAATACCTAGTTTAGCTGCTATTTGTTTATAGTTAAAACTTTTGGAAGGTTCTTTTTCTAAAATTGTAAAAATACCTTTGGTTATCTCATTCTTCCTCTGGCTTCTCGCTCTTTTCTTTTTTTTCGACATTAACCATCTTATTTTGTGAAAAATACGAATTATAATCTTTTACGGATGTTCTGTATACTGGGTAGAACAAAAACAACATCTTTTATTAACATGAAATAGTATTATATTTTCTTTCTTTCTTTAAAAATTAAAAAAATGTTGGTTATGATAGTATGTTAAAATGTGGAATAGATATTTTAAAGAAAGCTTGCTTTGAACAGATGAATATTTTTATCCACAATCTTTCCAAGGGTAAGAAAATTTAAAATCAATGAGTTAGGTTTTTTCTTCACGACTATTAATAACATATATCAACATTGATTTATTGAAAATTAAAAATTGATTTAATGTTAATTACTCTATGTTTTGTATTGAAATATGTTGATTAAATATTAATGGAATATTACCAAAAGTTTACGAAGGTTTTCGTAATGGAAATAAATCAAGTAAAAACAAAATTTAATTTCTTGTAGTTTTCTTCAAAAGATTAACAAATAGATGATTATTGAAAAGGCTTGTTTATGAGGTGATTACAAATAGTGAAAAAGTTTTATCAACATCGTGCATAGAAAAGAATTGTACCTTTGATTTTAGTACCATTAAACTAAACATATCATGAAAATCGCTATAGGAAATGACCATGCCGGAACGGAATACAAACTCGCCATTGTAGGTCTTTTAAAATCAAAAGATATAGAGGTTGTAAACTATGGAACAGACGGAACGGACAGTGTAGATTATCCTGATTTTACACATCCTGTGGCTAAGGATGTTGAAAATGGGGAAGTAGATATGGGTATTGTTATATGTGGTTCAGGAAATGGCGCCAGCATGACTATTAACAAACATCAGGGAATTCGAGGGGCGTTATGTTGGAACAAAGAGATAGTAGCTTTAGCTAGAGAGCACAATGATGCTAACATATTGAGTCTTCCGGCACGTTTTATTGCATTACCACAAGCTTTGGAAATGGTAGAAACCTTTCTGAACACGAAATTTGAAGGTGGAAGGCATGAACGCCGAATAGAAAAAATGCCCTGCGTCTAATAAAGTTTAATTGTGGCCCATCACCATCACCATCATGGCCACGAACATGGCCACACTGATTTAAAAGGGAGAAACCTTCTCCTTTCCATTCTACTTAATGTAGGTATTACCGCAGCACAGGTTATTGGTGGTATCATTTCTGGGAGTTTGGCCCTATTGTCAGATGCCCTTCACAATTTTAGTGATGTACTGTCCCTTATCATAAGTTTTATAGCCACGAAGTTGGCAAAACGAAAAGCCAGTACAGATAGAACTTTTGGATTTAAGCGTGCGGAAATATTAGCTGCGTTCATTAATGCATCTACCTTAGTTATTGTGGCAGTTTTTCTTATGATTGAAGCCGTAAAACGATTTTGGCAACCTGAAGAAATCGGCTCAAATCTGGTTATAGCAATGTCGTTAATTGGGATTCTTGGCAATGGGTTTAGTGTGCTGCTTTTAAAAAAGGATTCGAATGAGAACATGAATATGAAAACTGCCTATCTGCATTTATTAACAGATATGATGGCTTCCGTGGCGGTCCTAATTGGTGGAATTCTAATGAAGTTTTTCCAGATGTATTGGGTAGATGCGGCCTTAACTATGGCTATAGGCATTTATTTGATTTATATGGGGTATTACTTGCTAAAAGAATCTACAAAAGTGTTGATGCTGTTCACGCCAAAATCCATTGAAGTGCAAGAAATTGTGAATTCTATTTGTGAATTGGATGCGGTAAAGAATGTGCACCATGTGCATATTTGGCAATTGAACGAGGAGGAAATCCACATGGAAGCACACATAGATTTTAAAGAAGATATTCGGCTTTCGGAGTTTGATAAAATTCTAGAACGCATAGAAAAACACGTACACCAACGCCATGGCATAAATCATGTGAACATACAACCGGAATATGACAAATGTGATTCCAAAAACATCATAGTACAGGACTAATGGAAATCCACATAAAAACCTTTGAAGAATTGAGCAAGGCAGAACTCTACGCCATTTTGGCCTTACGGTGCGAAGTCTTTGTAGTGGAACAAGAGTGCGCCTATCAAGATTTGGACTATAAAGACCAGAAAGCCATTCATGTACTAGGAAAAAAAGACAATAAAGTAGTGGCCTATACACGAATATTTAAGCCTGGTGATTATTTTGAAAATACCAGCATTGGACGAGTGGTGGTTGCCCAAAACGCTCGGCAATACGGCTATGGAAAGGACATTATGGAAGCCTCTTTAAAGGAAATAGAAGAGAACTTTCCAAACGGAGCTATTGAACTCTCTGCCCAGACCTATTTAACGAAGTTTTATAGAGATTTGGGTTTTATGGAACAAGGCGAAAGCTATCTCGAAGATAATATACCACATGTGAGGATGGTGAAAAAAGAATAAAACAAGATTATACTTTATAGCAAGCTGCTTAATGCCAATAATCTCCAAATGAATATCACATTAAAAACGGATAGATTGCTAATCCGTCTAGTTTCTTTGAAGGACTTAGAAGAAATACACGAGCTTCACTCTTTACCAGAAACGGATAGATTCAACACCTTAGGCATACCGAGGAATATTGATGAGACCAAGGAAGTTCTCATGGAGTGGATTGATAAAAATAACTCAGAGAAAAACAGGAATTTTACTTTTAAAATAGAAGAATCAGAAAGTAAGTTATTTGTTGGGCTTATTGCATTGAACTTAGGAGTACCAAAATTTAAAATAGGTGAAGTTTGGTATAAGTTGCACTCTAAGTTTTGGAATAGAGGTTATGCTACCGAGTCCCTGGACCGTATTTTAGAGTTTGGTTTTGGGGAACTTAAACTACATCGTATTGAAGCTGGATGTGCTGTAGAAAATTTAGGAAGTATAAGGGTCTTGGAAAAAGTAGGCATGACCCAAGAGGGTAGAAAACGAAAAGTACTACCTCTTAAAGACGGTTGGTCTGATAATTTTCATTACGCAATTTTAGCAACAGATAAAAAAGAACCTACATGAGCTAAGGATGAAATTCTGCATATTGGGATGGTGAAAAAGGTGGTAAATTAGGTATTAACAATCCATAAGAAAATATGAAAACAATTACTTGGAAGGTACATTTAAAATCAAGCCCAAAAACAGTTTTCAGTTTTCTTTCTACTTCTGAAGGAAGAGCAAAATTTTGGGCTGAAAAAGCAAATGAAGAAGACAATATGGTACATTTTGTTTTCCCTAATGGTCAGACGTATAATAGTAAAATTTTGAAATCTGTTCCTAACCAGAAATTCTGCTTGGACTATTTTGAAAGTTTGGTGAGATTTGAATTAGAACCTTTGGATGATGGAGGAACTGATGTTACCTTAATCAATGAAAATGTTCCGGATGATGAGTTCAATGAGGTTCATGCAGGATGGGTCTCAGTATTAATGAATTTGAAAGCAGCCGTGGACTTTCAATGTGATTTAAGAAACCATGACCCAAAGAAGACATGGAATCAAGGATACCTAGACAATTAATACAAATCTATCATCTTACTTTGAATTCAAGGAACTAACACGAAGCGGGAAAACAAAATACCTTCTAACGTACAGGACGCATAAAAATCACGAATTGTTGATTTTAAGAAATTTGCAGGACAAGAATTATGTGGAAAGATATATCACTGAAAAAATGAAGCAAACCAAAAAAAATTAAACAAATCTCCTTGCCACCCTAATTTCTTTTAAAAACGCCAATTGCAGTACCAGATTAATAGGTTGTTCGGCTTTGTTTTTGTTTGAAAAATGAACATGCCCCTCTTTACGTAAATCCAAACCAGACAGCTCCATTTTCCCATGAAAACCTAAATGTTCCAATACCTGATTTTTGAGAAAAGCTTCGTCTAGACCGTTGTCAGTCAAAAAGTAAAGCAGCTTATTTCGGTTTACAAAGGTAATATTGCAAGCTGTAAAGCTGTCATTTTCTTTTTGGATATTAGTAACCAAAGCATACATCTGGGTTTTTTTTTCGCTATCAAATAACCAACCGTGTTTTAGGGTTTCGTTCTTGGTGTAGAAGAGCTCAAAAGCAAAAGTGGGCAAGTTTTTATTGAGGTAATCCAACTGTGCTTTTTCGTCTACAAAGTAGACTTCACCTGTCTTTTTGTGGGTGAGGATGAGGTCAATCCCACTCAATTGCTGCTCCAGACTATGCACGCGCTTAAAATCATACATTTTTAAATTTTTGCGATAATAGGAATCCAATAAGGGGGTTAGTCTTTTCTCTTGGGCTAGATCAGTTTTGAAGTTGCTTTTCAAGGGTTTTTATTTTCTGGAACAGCACATTACCCAGTTTTTCCACGATCCCAACCACTAAAGCATTGCCCATAAAAAAGGCTCTTTTAGTGTTGGAAATGCCTTCCAATTGCGTGTGGTTGTCGGGAAATTGGTTCAACCGTTCCAATTCAATAGGAGTGAGTCTTCGCAATCCTGAAGAGGTTTGGACTACGTGTTTAAACCGGGACGGAGACTTTCCGCCTTCACCGGTTATTATGGTTCTGGAAGGTTGATCAAGCGCATCTGGGAAAACCATGCTTCCCTCGCTATAATGGTAGGCAAAACCTTCTTTGGTCTTGCGAGTTTCTTTTTTGGCACCCTTTAGATATTTCCATTTAGGGATGTCGTCTTCAGGGATGTAAAATTCAGGGCCGGGCTGTTGATGTTCTAAAATATCCGAAAGCACAATCCTATTTCCGCTATAATCTGGAGCGGTGCTTATTGTATATACTTCATTCTTGAAACAGACGCCGGAATTTTGAAAAGGGGAAAGCCCTTGGCCTAAATTGAAGGAGTTGGAGAGGGAAACCAAATCATTGTCCAAAGTAAAAGATTTGAGGGTTCCTTTTTGTTTTACAGGAAACGAAGAAGTCACGCTCCCACATTCCAAAAGCCATTCTTTTGGGTTTTGTCGGATGAACTGCTCATAAACTGAAGTGGATTTATGATACCCCAGAAAAAACACACGCCTCCGGCGTTGTCCCATTCCATACTCGGCGGCATTGATTACCCGCCATTCTACAGCATAGCCCAAATCGTTAAGACTTTTCAGCATAACAGCAAAGTCTCGGCCTCTTTGAGCAGAAGGGGATTTAAGCAAGCGGTCCACATTTTCAAAAAGTAGGTATTTTGGTTTGTTTTTCTTTTCAGAAAGGATGCGATGAATAGACCACCATAACACGCCTTTTTTACCAATTAGCCCCTTGGAATTTTTCAAAGTAGTCGCTACGGAATAGTCTTGACAGGGAAATCCACCTACTAAAATATCAT
Source organism: Flagellimonas ulvae (assembly GCF_049333175.1). Taxonomy (NCBI): domain Bacteria; kingdom Pseudomonadati; phylum Bacteroidota; class Flavobacteriia; order Flavobacteriales; family Flavobacteriaceae; genus Flagellimonas; species Flagellimonas ulvae. The sequence continues at coordinate 2,659,860 of NZ_CP186325.1, read as the reverse complement.
GGTCTGGAATCTCTGAAGTTGGAACTTCTTCAATGTTGGCATTGGAATGATTATCTGACCCGAAACGGGCCTCGTAGACCATTGAAGCGTGTTGTGTTTTGGTTGAGGGCTCCCATTGATTGCTCCAGACCACTTCAAACTTTTCAGTGTTTTCCAGACCTAATCGAAATCCGCCAACCCCTGCAAAAAGTTCACAAACCTTCAATTTTCGCATTTTCAAAAGTAGCGTTTGTGGCTAAATTATGAGCGGGAACCAAAAGCGAACTTTTTAACAGGATACATATTAACCTATCTTTTTAAAGTTTTAATGGCTTTAAGAATAGCCTCTTTGTCCTCCTGAAGGTTTTGGGCAACACCCCTAAAAAATGCTTGTCGGTCTTCTGGATAATCAAGGTCGTAATGGGGAGGAATACCGATTGACTCATAACAAATGCCATCCATATCGTAATACACCTCGTTGGAAATTGCAAACGACCATCCGTTGGGGAGAGGCTTTTCCAAAGCATCGGATAAAGCCCCTTGAGTTCGGGAACCGATACGAGTAACATGAGGAAGTACTTTTGAAGCCATCACAAAAAAATCAGTGGCGCTGGCCGATTGTTGGGAAGTGAGCAAGAACATAGGCTTTAGATAGGCATTTTCGGACGCTTCCAAATAAATGGAAATCTCCGGTGTATACCCATTTTCGGTTTTTGTTTTTTTACTGGCGACCTTTCTGCGTCGGTCATTGAATTGCTTCAGTATTTCAAGACTTACCACATCTTGCCCCCCTCCGTTGAAACGGACATCTATGATGATTGAATCTGTATTTTGTAGATCTTGTATGGCGCGACTTATAATTTTAGAGACACCTTTTCTTTCCTCCTCAATGTATTCTGCTTCATTCATTTGGGTAAAAGCATCTATATAGGTGCTTATATATCCATTTTTCTGCACCAAAGAATCAGGTAGATCTAGGTCTGCATATAACCACATGCTTTTCACGTGGATATATCCCATATTTCCATTCAGTTTGCCCCAACTGATAATGGGAGAGTCAACAGTAAAATCTTCTTCAAGGAAAGTGTCTGAAACTAGTTTAGCCATTTGAAAGTCCCCATATTCAGGAAATTCATCCTCTTCCGTTTCGGATTCGGTCTCATTTTCCAAAGAAAATACTTGTTCATAAACTTCATCTGAGGGCTCAACGTACCCATGATTGTCCTTGAGAGCGGTCATAATTTCTTTCATCACCAGATAAAGGTCCAGATTTGTGGTTGTTCTGGAAATTTTGTTTCGGTTGGTTGTATATAAGCTATCCCAATTTATTTTATTGTCCTCAAAATAGGCGTAGTTGTTTTTGATAGCTTCCGCATATACTTCAAAATTATAAATAGGGTCTTTTTTCTTGTAATCTGATAAAGGTTCAGCACATATATCCGGCATTTTATCCAATCGGATATATTCATAAACCCCAGTACCCTTTAGTTGCACCAAAGTATCGTTTCTTAGTTTTAGATTGTTTCCAAAAGAAGCAATGTTTCCCTTCTGAAGAGGCAGGCAAGAGATGGAGGAGGTATCGTAAAAAGAAAAGGAATCTTTACCTATATCTAGAATTCTTCCATAGCCAATAGCTTGCCAAACCCCTTCTTTGCTTTGGGGTGTGGATTTTTCGTTCTTGCATGAGAAAATAAAAAGAATACAAGTAAATACTATAAGATGCCGCATTGTTTTGAGAGTTTGAATTAAAGATTAACCCAAGTCTCAAATGTTACAGCTTCTTTATTGTTTCAAGGAACTCTAGTTGGATATTTCTTCCACAAATATGGGCTCTTTTCCATTTTCAAAAATTAGAAGGGCAGCTGTAGTTGTTAGTGCTGCACCCCCTAATAGCTTTACTGCGGAAACTTTCTTTCGCTCTACAGATTCAATTTGGTCTATTGGGATTTTGACGGAGTTTTGGTTAATGTCAAATAGAAAGTAATCAGAATAAACTTTTTTACATTTTGCCTCAATAAGCTTGCCTTCTACCAATTGAAAACTATACAGTTTACCCTCTTTAATATCTTCAGCTCCTATAGACTTGTAGGTATAACAACTTAGGAAAAGAAGAGGGAAAAGCACACAAAATAGAAGGCGGTTTTTCAATAACATTGGTTTTAGAGTGAAAATACAAATAGTTTTCAAAAAGAGCTTTATAGTCAAAATGAGATGATCAGCCCCACTATAAATGTTATCGCTTCAGCTAAATCAATGCGCAGTTTTATTTTTATAATAGGCGTAAAAACTGGTGATAATGGCCAGTGAAGAAAATATTGTCATCACAGTACCGGGCATAAATTTTACGAATCCCCCGAGAATCCATAAATAAGAAGTAACCCAAATCTGCTAAACCTCCAGTAATGGCAGCCAAAAATATGGCATTTTTGTTTCCTTTCCAGATGTAAAAAGCACAGATGAAGGTTACCAAGCCTATCCAGAATAAGTTGAATCCATGTTGCCCAATAATGGCACCTGAGGCTTGTGGGTAGTCAAATTGAAGGCTTTCAGGATCCACAGCATCAGCAATTCCACTCACAGAAGCAGAAATGTCGTTTGTAAGCACACCCTTCATGGTCATTACTCCAGCAAAAATGTGCACCAAACCCCAAATAATCCATAAGACGGCAGCGATTCTTAAAAAGAGAGAGATGTTTTTCATGAAAGTACTATTAGGATTTTGGCGTAATATCTCATTTACAGATAAAGAATCCATTAACCTAGATTAAGAAATGGAGGCGGGTTTATTTGTATCGTTCTCGTTTAATTTTGCTCAAAGTTTCTGGAGCTATTCCTAAGTATGAGGCTATCATTTTTTGTGGGACACGTTGAATGATATCTGGATAGGTCTTCTCAAAATGTTCAAAGCGTTCAATGGCTGAAGCACTCATGAGCATTATGATTCGTTTTTGCAAAACAGAAAGCCGTTTGAGAAAGGCGCCAACATTTTGTGCTTCTCGTTTAATATCTTTTTGTAAAACCCAAACATCGGATTCTTCCAAGGCATCAATGTAAAGCTCACAGGGAACATCTTTAGGTAGGTTATCCCCAACAGTCCAGTTTTCAGGGGCAAACATAAAAATGTGTTCTTTTCCCTTTTCATCTAAGGTATAGCTTCGCAAAAGCCCCGAAACCACATGATAGACCTTGCTGTCAAGTTCCCCTCTTCTTTGAAGTATTTCTCCCTTCTTTACATGGATTCGCTTCATCTGGATTTCTGTTTGCCTACTGCTGCAAAATCACGTTCCATGCTTCCTAAAGAAGGCTTGGTAAAAATCATATATAAAATAAGAAACAAGCCAATTATCAAAAGCTCTTTCTTTAGAAAGAGAATCAAAAATGCGGCACCTTCAAGTATGGCCCAACGTATAATGCATGCTGTTTGATAGGCACCGACTCTTTCTTCCATTTTTAACTTTGAATCTACAGCTTTCAATTGTTGCCTGTAAACTATGTTTCCCAAAAAAATGGCAGAAACACCTAAAAAAAGATAGATTAGGGTGTTGGCATCTATTTTTGGAATGTTCATGAATTCTAGAGTTTGTAACTCTCCCAGAAAAAAATAGGCGAAGGTTATCCCAACACATAGTCCAATATGTATGATTTTGATTGGTTTCAGCTTTTCGTCCATATTATTCGTTGATACTTGTTAGTGGGTAAGTTACGCTTTTTGATGATTTTGGTTTTTGTAGTCTTTAGGAGCAAATTTCTTACCTTAAAAAAATTACTTGTGTCAATCGCAACATTAAACCATCAGAAATGAAAAAGTTTAAAGTCACAATTATCCTGGTCTTCACAACGGTTTCCGTTCAATCACAAGAACCCGCTAAAGGAAACCCAAAAGATGTTGCATCCATAGATGCCATAATCGCTGCAGTATATGATGTTATTTCCGGCCCGGCTGGTGAAAAAAGGGATTGGGATAGAATGCGCAGTTTGTTTATTCCCGAAGCAGTGCTGATACCATCGGGGCAAAACCCGCAAACTGGGGACGTGGGATATAGATATTGGAGTTTGGATGATTATATCAATAAGGCAGGAAGCAATCTAGAAAAGGATGGTTTTTTTGAAGTGGAAGTGGCCAGAAGGGTCGAACAATATGGAACTATTGCCCATGTATTTTCCACATATGAATCTCGCCGAAATCAGGATGATGATAAGCCATTTACCCGGGGCATTAATAGTATTCAATTACTAAAAGGCAAGGACCGATGGTATATTGTTAGCATTTTCTGGATGGGCGAGAGTCCGGAATATCCAATACCCGAATCCTATCTCATTGGTGGGTAAAGCATTCACTCTTGAAAAGTAAAACTCAAAACATTATCTAGTAAAATCATCAATTTCTTTAAAAATATCTACAGAAACACGATGACCCAATTCATGCATAGATTCCATTTTTGTTTTATTGTTGCTTTTCCAAAAATTCTTCCAGTCTTCTAAAGAATCCCAGCGGGCCACTGTTTTTATCTCTTTGGTATCGTTGTCATTTTGAATCATAAAGCTCCCTCTGGCACCCTTTACCTGTTCATGGATTGTATTGGTAGTCTTTTTCCATGTCTCAATAAAAAGGTTCAATTTTTCTGGTTCTACGCTCCAAGTATATATTATCCGAATCATTTTTGTGTAGTCTTTTTCAATCTTGGTTCCTACTCGTTCTTTGGGTAAATCAGGTTTATAAATTGTTCTATTAATGCAGTTTGTTCTGGGTTTTCTTCATAAAGCAAAGTGTTTTTACGGGAGTACGCTCTTACAAAAACATCAAATTTTATTCGGTATACCATATTTTGGGTTTCTGCATCTCCTTTTTCTTCAAGTGCGTCCAGTTTGGCCAATTCTTTTTCCCACCAACCAAAATTGGTCTTTTTCGGATTCTCAAAATCAGAGGTAATACGAGAATTAAACTTATTCGCAATTTTTTCTTCCAGTTTTATAATATCAGCAAGGGAGGCTGTCTGCTTTTTATATGCTTTGGAAGCTAGTAGTTTTTGATGTTGTTGAACCAAAGTATCCACTGAAACAAAATCACGAAAGGTTTTGGTAATTCTTTCATATTGTTCTGAAGCACGCAAAAGCTCATTACCTGCTTTAAATTCTTCAACTCTTTTAAAGGCTTCCATATAAAGATTCATTATCTCATCAGAATCTTCTAATGATGCTTTTTTCAATTTTTGAAGATGAAGCCAATCAAATGCACGGGTAATTTGTTCGGGGGCCGGCCAAGAATGATTTCCTTTATGTGTAATAAGTGTGCTGTTGAATTTTAGCAATTGGAGGAAATCTTCATTTTTCAACATCTCCCTGTAGTTCATGTCCCTATCCCCAATAATACCCACGTAGGCATACTCTTGTGTACTGGGCTTGTAATCTGGCACACTGGGAAAACCCGCACCACAAGCCACGACTCCCGCAAATTGATGGGTAAGTGAAGCTATTGCGCAAGCTAATCGGGAACCTCCAGAAAAGCCAGAAAGGTACATTTCGTCTTCCTTGATATTGAAGCGGGAAAAAATATAGGCAAATAAGTTATTGGCTATGCCAAAATTACGCTCATAACTACTGTTTCTTGAATTATTGGAACAGACCAGAATATGACCGTATTTTTCTGCCGCTGGAATAAATGGCCGAATTCCTATTACTGACCTTGCGGCGGGCTCAAAAATAAAAACAATGGAACTTAGTTCATTCTCTTTGAATCCGTTGGGTAGATAGAGTGCAAAACTCTCATCGGTTGTGCCTGAGACCGGAATAGAATCCAATATTGTTCCTTTTTTGTAAACTTCTTGCGCATGGGTCGATGCAAATAGCGCAAAAGAAGTACATAAAAGAAAGTATTTAATAGACACTGCTTTTAGTTCAAGATATCTTGGTATGCAGAAGAATTGGACAGAAGTTCTGTTGCTGCCAATATGGCCTCATCGTGGTTCAAATAATAATCATAAAGCCCGTTTCTGTAAAAGTAGCGTTTGATGATTTCGTCTTCAAGATTCTTTTTTATTTCATCTTTAAAAGTGTCGAGGGCTTTTATTTTGCCTTGGTTAACCGCTAATAAAAGATCTTTGTATTTGTTTTGTACATCCGAGCCCAATAAATGCTCTTCTGAGTTGATGGATTCTTCTAGCTGGGTTTCTGTTTCTGTCTTAAATGAGAAATCTTGTTCTCGGGCATATTTTTTAAAGCTATCAAAATCAGCATCAGAAAAAGTAAACGAATCAACCGAATCGAATGAATTATCGTAATAGAAATCGGTAGCGTAATCAAAAATCATCAGATTACTTTTTAAGGCATCCAGCAACGTATTTGTTTTTAAAGTAGATATTTCCACATCTGGCATAACACCTCCTCCATCTTGTACTTTTCTACCATTACGCGTAGTGAATTCTTTGAATTTCGTGTTCCGAATGGCATTTCCTTCTTCATCCCTGTTCCAATAGTCCAAGGATTGTATGCATCTTCCCGAAGGAGTATAGTAACGAGAAATAGTTACTTTCAATTGCGTGCCATAAGTGAGTTTTAAGGGTCGTTGTACAAGTCCTTTTCCAAAACTACGCGCACCCATTACAACGGCTCTATCTAAATCTTGAAGCCCTCCAGAAACAATTTCACTAGCCGAAGCACTACTTCCATCGACCAAGACAACCAAAGGAATATCAAGGTCCTCCGGCTGCTTTTTGGTTTTATATTGCTGATTGAATTTTTTGACCTTTGATTTGGTAGTAACTATCAGTTCGTCTTTGGGAACAAACAAATTGGTTACGTTTATGGCCTCTGTAAGCAAACCACCAGGATTTCCTCGTAAATCGAGAATCATACGTTCCATGCCTTGACCTTTTAGGTCTTGCATGGCAGATTTGGTCTGGCTAGAAGCTTTTCTGTTGAACCGAGATAAAACAACATAACCGGTTTTATCATCAATCATACTATAATACGGTACCGCATCTACTTCTACACCTTCACGGTTTAAAGTGGCTTTTTTGGTCTCTCCTTGGCGCACAAAGGAAATGTCTACACTGGTACCATTAGCCCCTTTAAGCAACTCACTGGCATTGTCATCGAAGTCAGAGACCAGAGTCTCTCCAATTTTAATGATTTCGTCGCCAGCTTTAAGCCCCGCTTTGTCTGCTGGGTATCCTTCATAGGGTTCAATTATCAACAATTTACTTTCATAAGAACGAACTAATGCTCCAATACCGGAATACTCACCAGCATTGTTAATACGAAAAGCCTCTACATCTTGTTCATTAAGAAAACTCGTATAGGGATCGAGCTCATCGAGCATATTCTTTATTGCTGAGTCCATAAGCTCAGCAGGGTTGGTCTCATCAACATAGTTCATGTTGAGCTCTTTAAAGAGCGTGGTAAAGATTTCAATCTGTTTGGCAATTTCAAAAAAATCACTTTTAAAACTGCTTCCCACCACAAGAAATACAATGGCAATCAAGGGGAGGACAATCTTTTTTTTAGCTATTCTTTTCATGGAGTTCAAGTTTTACAAAATTCTGCAGAAGTTCCCGCACAGCTGCCTCTACCTCCGAAAAAGTGGGCATAGTATGGCCAATATATAAAAATAGCAACGCAAAATTTCCCTCTATGTTGTTAAAAACAAGGGATTTGTTTGCCCTGAAAGCTTCACGCAGAAGGCGCTTTACCCGGTTTCTCTGAAAAGCTTTTTTAAACTTTCTTTTCGGTGCGACCACTGCTACCTTAACTTTTGACTCATCCCCAAAATCCATGGGAAGATATCGTAGCTGTAAAGGATACACTTTTAGGGTTTTGCCCTCAGAAAAAAGGGCTTCAAAGGCTTTTTTGCCTTTCAATTTTTCTTTTTTGGAAAAGGTATGTTCTTTCTTAATGGAGCCCATAGACTGTTCAGGTTCCATTTATATAAATGGAACACAGGGAATTTATATGCTTCAAATATAGGAAGAAGCAAAACGAAGCTCAGGTCTTACTCAGCAACCTGAAATACGTTGTTTTGTTTGTCCACATCCGCCATTAATTGCGATGGATCTAGCGCTATGGCTTCAATAGAATCCAAAGTCCTATCCAGAACAAGCTCATAAGTAGGGTGCGCCCAAGCCCAATCTTTTGCAACCGTTCGCTTAAATTGAGGATATGGATTGTCTTTTTCGCCACGCATAATTTGCAAAGGCACATAGTATGTTTCATTGGTTCCATCTTTCCCTACAACCAAAATATCCAATGGCATTGGCATAAGACCTATACGCTCTAGAACCACTTTGGTGGAACCTTCGCTAGACTCAACACTTTTAATTGCATAGTCTATTGTATTTGTAGTCTGTGTCCAATCCGTTAAATACCAATCCAACTGCATTCCAGATACCTTTTCCGCGGTGCGTTTGATGTCATTAGGCACGGGATGTTTGAATTTAAAGTCTTCGAAGTATTTCTTGATTGTTTCCAACAACTTATCCTGACCGATAACATAACCTAATTGGGAAAGAAAAATGGAGCCCTTGCTATAAGCAGCAACCCCATAGGCAAAGTTGGTCGCATAGCGATCGGCGTGCGTGGTTTGAGGTAATTCCAGTCCGGAGTTTATTAAAGCAAAATAACTTTTGTAAGAACCTTCAAAAGGGTTGTCTTTGTTTTGACCCATAATCTCGTTCATGCAAAGACTGCTTATAAAGGAGGTGAATCCTTCATCCATCCATTCATATTTAGATTCATTGGTAGCTAAAACGTGTTGGAACCAAGAGTGCGCCATTTCATGAACCATTACCCCAACCAAACTTGAAAACTGTCTTTTTCCAGTGATAAGGGTGCTCATGGCATATTCCATACCGCCGTCTCCCCCTTGTACCACGGAATATTGGTCATAGGGATATTTTCCAATATTAGTACTAAAGAAACGCATGGTTTCCTCGGTTTTGGGTTGAAGATTCTTCCAGTTCTCCTGAATTTCAGGGTCGTTTTTATAGAAAAAATGCAAAGTGGGTCCATCTTCCATTTCTACAATGTCATGAACGTATTCAGGATCCGCAGCCCACATAAAGTCATGAACATTGGGAGCCACAAAGTGCCAAGTTAATGTCTTCCCTTTTGTTTTTACTGTCGTTCCTGGAGCCTCATAACCATGTCCAATTTCTTGTGGGTTTTGGAGATAACCCGAACCCCCTACAGTGTAGTCTTTGTCAATGGTCAGCTTTACATCAAAATTACCCCAAACACCATGAAACTCTCGGGCAATGTAAGGATTGGGGTGCCAACCTTCCACATCATATTCCGAAAGCTTAGGATACCACTGGCTCATTGAAAGTGCCACGCCTTCTTTACTATTTCGGCCAGAGCGACGTATCTGTAACGGCACTTGTCCCTTAAATTTCATATCAAGGGTTGTTTTTCCACCCGGAGGAATCGGTGTGGCCAAATCCACAACCAAAATGGTGCCTTCTTCATTAAAATTGACGGCTTTGCCATCTTGTTTCAAAGAGATTGTGTGCAAGTAGCCCATTTCACTTTCTGAAAGGGACGCTATTCTACTTTTCCCGTTTTCCATCATTCTACCATCTGGATCTTTTATGCTCTGGAGCCTTACATCCATTTCACTTCCAGGTTGAAAAGCATTGTAATACAAATGATAAAAAACCCGATTAAGTATATCCGGAGAATTATTGGTATAGACCAATTTCTGGGTCCCGGTATATTGGTAGGTTTCCACATTCATATCAACTTCCATGGTGTAATCCACTTCTTGCTGCCAATACCCAGGATGGGATTGACCCAAAAGAGATGCAATACCGGAGAAAACGCCTAAAAAATAGAATAGAGTTCTTTTCATTTTATTTTGTGTTTGAAGCCAAAGTTTGTCTTCCTTTTGAGATGTTGTCAGCCATTAATAAAGCATTATAGGCATTGACCATTTTTCCAGATTTAGAAATGCTATTAAATGTAGTGGCTTTTGAAGCATCCCCAGAAACAATAACTGAAGTTTTTGTACTCAGACCTGATTGCATAAGCACTTGCTTTACCTGTGAAGCAGAAAGTTGTGGGTAGTAGGAACGGATTAGAGCAGCTATTCCCGCAACAGCAGGTGCTGCCATAGAGGTTCCCCCCTGAAAATCATAAGAGTTGTTGGGCATTGTTGAATAGACCTTGGCGCCAGGAGCAAAAACATCTACATTTTGTACACCATAATTAGAAAAACCTGCAACCATTTCAGAGCCATATTTACTGGTCAAGGCGCCCACTGTGATTACATTGTTCGAAATCTCGGAACCATTATACATGTGGTCGTTTGGATAGTTAGGGTTGTCCGGATTGTCCAAATCATTCCCATCATTTCCTGCTGCATGAACAATAAGCACATCTTTTGAAGCGGCATATTTAATAGCATCATAAACCCACTTTGCATTAGGTGAGAAGGATTTTCCAAAACTGCAATTGATGATTTTTGCACCGTTGTCAACCGCATATCGAATGGCAAATGCGATGTCTTTATCATACTCGTCTCCATTTGGAACCGCTCTAAGACTCATTATTTCCACATTTTTGGCAACACCATTTACTCCTTTTCCATTATTTCGCTCAGCTGCAATAATTCCAGCCACATGTGTACCATGGCTTTCACTTTCTACCCTGTTTTTAGGATTTCCATTGCCATAAGCCGTGTCACTAAAGTTATAAGGGTTGTCACCAACTGGTTTTCTCCCGTCAAAATCTTTGTTTAAGTTGTAATTGACCTGTTCGGTGAAATACGTTATTCCTTCATTGAGTTCATCTATAACCGTTGGAATATCATCACCATAAGAGAACATTTGAGTAAGAATCGCAACGTTCTGTTGCATTTGTTCGCTCTTATCTTGGATAGAGCTTAAATCTTCTTTGGAATATATCTCTTTCCCCAAAGCTTTTCTTGCAGCTTCATCAGCATTTTTTACTACTTGAAGTATTTGCTCATATTGTTGTTTGTTCTGTACCGCTTCTGGATATTCTTTATCCAATAGCAACCGTGCTTTGGCGCGCGTTGAAGCATCTCCAATGTTCAAACGAAGTATTCGGGCGTATTCAAGTTGTTCATTGTAAGATTCACCCAAAAAATTATACCCATGAATATCATCAACATACCCATTCCCGTCATCATCCTTTCCGTTATTGGGTTTTTCACCCTTATTGGTCCAGAGCACATCGTCCAAATCTTCATGCTCTAAGTCTATCCCTGAATCTACAACGGCAACAATCACCGTTTTCCCTTTTCTGTTTTTGATGATTTCTCTATATGCTTTGTCCACGCTCATCCCGGGAATAGTATCGGCGATAAGGTCGGCATGGCCCCAAGTTTTCTGTTGGTTTTCGGTAAGTTCCGTAATTTTTAAGGGAACGGTATCAATATTTGCAACAGGTGTTGCGACCAATGTAGTTGCCCCACAACCCATCAGTAAAATAGACAGTGAAAGGGCTGCAGAAAATTTGGTGTATGTAGAAATCATAAAATGTATTTTAGTGTAATATAAACAGCTTTAGGGGTTTAATAATTCATTGAAGGTGAACAATTCGTCCAACCGAACCCCTTTTTCGGTATGTTTCAAAGAACAAAGCTCATTATGGGCATCATGCTCAAAAAATAGAATGTAATTGTTGTCTGCGGCTTCATTTAAAAACACCGCTTTTTCTTTAAGGGTCTGTAATGGTCTCATATCATAACCCATTACATATGGCAAAGGGATGTGACCAACCGTTGGAACAAGGTCGGCGACAAAAACCAGGGTCTTTCCTTTGTATTGGATTAAGGGCAGCATTTGCTTTTCAGTATGCCCGTCAACAAAAAGAACATCAAATCCAAGCTCGCAATTTTTAATAAAATTGGAATGGTCTCTTTGAATGAAGTTCAACTGACCACTTTCTTCCATGGGGAGCAAGTTTTCTTTTAAAAAAGAAGCTTTTTCACGGGCGTTGGGATGAATGGCCCATTCCCAATGGTCTTTGTTCGTCCAAAAACGGGCATTCTTAAATGCTGGTTCATATCCAGTCCGGTCAGAATTCCATTGAATGCTTCCACCACAATGGTCAAAATGAAGGTGGGTCATGAAAACATCAGTGATGTCATCCCTATGAAAACCCAATTTTTGTAGTGAACCATCTAATGTCTGGTCGCCCCATTGGTAGTAGTAGCTGAAAAACTTTTCAGATTGCTTGTTTCCCAGCCCGGAATCAATCAGAATCAATCGATCACCATCTTCAATAAGAAGACAACGTGCCGCTAGGTCGATCATATTGTTGGAATCTGCGGGATTTGTTCTTGTCCAGAGCGACTTTGGAACCACACCGAACATGGCCCCACCATCTAACTTAAAATTTCCAGTCTCAACGGGATAAAGCGTCATTTGAAAAGCAAAGGACGCGCAAAATAAGAAAACCTAGACAGTTTGTCTTTAAAATGGAATTATTATTGGCCCTTTTTTAACAAAATAAAAAATGGAAGAAATCGCTTTGATTTACAACAGATCAAGCAAGAATGCACCAAAAGATTGGAAGAAAAATCCTATTTTAACCAAAAATTGACCAATGCTCGAACTGGCTGGAATTATTATTCTTGGAATCATAGCACAATGGGTGGCTTGGCGTCTGAAATTACCGGCCATTTTACCTCTTATTTTAATTGGGCTTTTGGTCGGGCCAATTGCAACTTTGTACACTGAGGATGGTTCTAAATTGATAGAACCTATTTGGAACGGAACCAAGGGGCTTTTCCCAGGTGATGGATTGTACTACTTTGTTTCGTTGGCAATCAGCATTATACTTTTTGAAGGTGGTCTGACCTTAAAACGGGCCGAGATTGCGACTGTAGGACCAGTAATAACCAAACTGATTACCCTCGGCACTATAGTTACCTTTTTTGGGGCTGGCGTTGCGGCTCATTACTTTTTTGAGTTGTCTTGGCAGATTTCGTTTTTGTTTTCTGCACTCATTATCGTGACCGGACCAACGGTTATTGCTCCCATATTAAGAAACATTCCCCTAAAGAAAGATGTTTCCACGGTTTTGAAGTGGGAAGGCATACTCATAGATCCAATAGGGGCCTTAGTGGCGGTCCTTGTTTTTGAATTTATCAGCGTAGGTGAAGGCCAGGCATTTACAAAAACGGCACTTATAGAGTTTGGCAAAATCTTATTGTTCGGAACAACCTTCGGGTTCACCTTTGCACACGCCTTGGCATTTGCCATTAAAAGAAACTTTATACCACATTACCTATTGAATGTCGTTTCATTATCGGTAGTGCTGTTGGTTTTTGTGGAGTCAGATTTGTTTGCACATGAATCTGGGCTTTTGGCTGTTGTGGTAATGGGAATGGTTTTAGGAAATATGAACTTACCCAACCTTAAAGAACTATTATATTTTAAGGAATCGTTGAGCGTACTCTTGATATCCATTCTTTTCATCTTGTTGGCTGCAAATATCAACATCAGTGATATGGAATTGGTATACAATTGGAATTCTGCAATGCTATTTGCTGTGATTGTTTTCATCATCCGACCTCTGGGCGTATTTATAAGCACGCAGGGTTCAAATTTGAAGTTCAACGAAAAACTATTTATTGGTTGGGTGGGTCCTCGCGGAATTGTAGCTGCTGGTATTGCATCGCTATTTGGCTCTAAGCTGCTGATAAAAGGAGAACCAGGAGCTGAGTACATTACCCCATTGGTTTTTATGATTGTTTTGGGAACAGTTTTGCTGAATGCCACCACAGCGCGTTTTTTTGCCAAGGTTATTGGGGTCTTCCTTAAACAATCTGATGGTATCCTAATAATAGGGGCTTCTAAAGTATCTCGACTTATTGGCAATTACTTGAAAAAGAATGGTAGACACGTAGTGCTTATTGACAACAATCAAACGAATGTGGATAAGGCCAAAAAAATAGGTTTGGAAGCCTTGGTCGCCAACATTTATTCGGATACACTAACGGACAACATAGAATTAAATGATGTTGGTTATTTAATTGCCTTAACGGGAAATACAGATATCAACACCTATGCATTGGATAAGTTCGAGAAACAATTTGGCGAGAACGGAGCATTCCGTTTGGCAAGTACGGAAGAAATCAACCATCCGGAAAACTTGCCTGCCAATGGTCTTTTCTCTCCCACATATGATTTTATAAAATTTACGGAAACTTCTGAAAAATACCCATCTATCCAAGAGGTGGACATTAAAGATAAGGCGCATTACGATGCACTTATCGAAACCGCAAGCGAAGATACCGATATTGTACCCATCTTCACCAAGTCTCCAGATGGAAAAATAGATATCATGCCTTTGAACTACAAAGAGTTTAATCCCAATGGAGAAGGATTTAAGTTAGTGTATTTAGGAAAGGTTTTCGAGCTAGAGGAACAGGTTTCCTAGTCCGGTTCAAGCAGGCACCACATTTTCTTGTCTCTTCACAACAAGTTTTAGGCTTAAAAAGATTTGATACGGTTATTTGTCTTCGAAAAACATTTAACCTCTAATCTTTTTGTAATTATGAAAAAAATAATTTTTGCTCTTGCAATAATTGCCTCTATTGGTTTCACGGGTTGTTCCGGTGATGATGATGGTGATGGAAACACAAGAAATTGTAGTATTCTAGGGCTAGTCCCCGCCACTTTTGTTGATAATGGAGATGGAACAGCAACCATTACGGTTGAAGGAGAATCTGATGTTGTTGATTTGGATGGAGTTCCTTTTGAAACGTTTACTGACCAAATATGTAGTGGTGATTTGGAATTGGATTTTGGTTTGTAATTAACTATAATATCCAAAATCATTTAAGGGGTGCCTTTTTTAAAAAGGCACCCCTTTTTGTTTCATTCAGAATGATGTTCATAAATTGAAAATCATCAATTCATATATGGCATTGGTCAATTGGAAAGGTTTCGAGGTTAAAAAAACCTTTGTTTTGAAGTTGTGTTTAAACTAATCATTCAACTTTAAAACAGCCATAAAAGCTTGCTGCGGAATTTCAACATTGCCTACTTGACGCATTCGCTTTTTCCCCTTTTTCTGCTTTTCAAGCAGTTTTCGCTTTCGGGAAATATCACCCCCATAACATTTGGCGGTAACATCTTTACGAAGTGCCTTGATGGTTTCCCTGGAAATAATTTTGGAGCCAATGGCGGCTTGAATCGGAATGTCAAATTGCTGTCTGGGAATAAGCTCTTTAAGTTTTTCGCACATTTTTTTACCAATGGTCTGCGCATTATCAAAATGAACCAATGCGGATAAGGCATCAACGGGCTGGGCATTCAGCAAAATATCTACTCGGACCAGTTTGGAGGTTCGCATGCCTATTGGGGCATAATCGAAAGAAGCGTAGCCTTTTGAAACAGTTTTCAATCGGTCGTAAAAATCAAAGACGATTTCTGCGAGGGGCATATCGAAGGTAAGTTCAACCCGCTGTGTGGTTAGATAGGTCTGATTGGTTATTTGACCTCTTTTTTCAATACAAAGCGACATTACATTGCCCACAAAGTCCGATTTCGTGATTATTGTTGCCTTTATATAGGGTTCTTCTACACGGTCCACCGTTGAAGGGTCTGGCAAATCAGAAGGATTGTTCACAATTAAAGCCGTTTCCCGATCTTTGGTGGTGTAGGCGTGATAGCTCACGTTGGGTACTGTGGTGATGACCGTCATATTGAACTCACGCTCCAGACGTTCCTGAATGATTTCCATATGGAGCATCCCCAAAAATCCACAACGGAAACCAAAGCCCAGTGCTGCACTACTTTCAGGAGTAAAAACTAAAGAAGCATCATTCAACTGAAGCTTTTCCATTGAAGAACGTAGCTCTTCAAAATCTTCGGTATCCACAGGGTATATACCCGCAAAAACCATAGGTTTTACGTCTTCAAATCCTTCAATGGCATTTTGGGTCGGCGTATTGGCATCGGTAATGGTGTCTCCCACCTTTACCTCTCTGGCATCTTTAATTCCAGTAATCAAATACCCAACGTCTCCTGTAGAAATTTTGTTTTTGGGAATTTGACTAAGCTTTAAGGTGCCTATTTCATCAGCAAAATAGTCTTTACCCGTAGCCACAAACTTAATTTTTTGTCCTTTCCTGATTTCGCCGTTTACAACCCTAAAATAAGTTTCAACTCCTCTAAAAGGATTATAAACCGAATCAAACACCAAAGCCTGCAAGGGCTCCTCAAGATTTCCTTTTGGTGCGGGCACCCGTTCAATAATCGCGCTGAGAATATCTTCAATTCCAATTCCGGTTTTGGCACTGGCGGGAATTACTTCATCTGGGTCGCACCCCAATAAATCAACAATATCATCCGTAACTTCTTCGGGATTGGCACTGGGCAGATCCACTTTGTTCAAGACTGGAATGATTTCCAAGTCATTTTCCAAAGCCAAATACAGATTGGAGATAGTTTGCGCTTGAATACTTTGGGCAGCATCAACCACGAGCAAAGCGCCTTCACAAGCGGCAATAGAACGGGAAACTTCATATGAAAAATCCACATGGCCAGGAGTGTCGATAAGGTTTAGCACATAGGTTTCACCCTGGTATACATATTCCATTTGGATTGCATGGCTTTTTATAGTGATGCCACGCTCCCTTTCCAAGTCCATATTATCCAAAAGCTGATCTTGTTTCTCTCGCTCCGTTACCGAACCAGTAAAATCCAGTAAACGATCGGCCAGGGTACTTTTACCATGATCAATATGTGCAATTATGCAAAAATTCCGAATCTTCTTCATATCAAAAAGGGGCACGTTGTAAAACGTTTCAAATCAACTGCAAATATAGACCTTTTAACTCCCAGACCTCTATTTTTTGTGAGAATGCAATCATAGCATTGGGCATGACTCTAAAATAATTTACTAGATTTGATATTCAACCCCATTTGTGAATGAATCGCTCCACCTCGGTTTTTTGCATTACTTTCTTTACTTCTATTTTATGTTGGGGGCAAACCTATAAGATTACGGGAAAGGTAGTGGACGAAGAAAACAAATCCATTGCTTTTGCCAATGTTTTATTGCTCCGAGCAGCAGATTCTACCTTTGTACAAGGAACATCTACCGACGATACCGGAAGATTCATTCTGCAAGAAGTACAACCGGAATTATATCTTCTTCAAGCAAGCTACATTGGAGTTGGGTCAATTCCGAGAGGTTTGGATGTTACCGCTGATGTTTCTTTGGGGGCTTTGATCATACCCTCTAGCACTAATTTAGATGAGGTAGTGGTTACTGCAAAACGACCCACAGTTCAACGCCTTACCGATAGATTGGTGTTTAATGTGGAGAACAGTGTTATATCACAAGGGAGTTCTTGGGATATATTGCGAAGTACTCCTGGCGTAATCATGAATCAAGAAGAACTTCAGATTAGAGGACAAACCGCGACAGTGTATCTTAATGACCGCAAGGTTCAACTATCAAGTCAAGAAGTGCGTGATTTGCTTCAAGGGTTCTCAGGAGCGAATATTAAATCTGTAGAAGTGATAACCAACCCCTCTGCGAGGTATGATGCAGAAGACGGCCCTATTTTGAATATTGTAACTAGCAAAGCCATATCACCTGGATACAAAGGAAGCATCAATGGAAGTGTTACCCAGGCCGTATTTCCAAAGTATAGTTTTGGAACGAGCCATTACTACAAAACGGAAAAATTGAATCTCTTTGCGAACTACTCCATCAATCCAAAGAAAGAAATTAGAAAAACAGACAAGGGGATTAACTTTATCAATGAACAGAACAATGTCTTTTCGATTTGGGATACTGAGTATGAGCAAGTGGATAATTCCATACCTCAGAATGCCAACATCATCTTGGACTACGAACTGGACTCAAGAAATAGTTTGAATCTGACTTCAAACTTAGCCTTTAACCTTGACCAGAGTAGAGAGAATCAGTTAGAGAATGACATTTTCAATGCGCAAGGCCAAGTGGATTCCACCTTCAACACCTTGAGCAACACTAATTTGGACAATACTAATTTGGCCGTTGACCTTACCTATGAACATAAATTGAAAAAAGAGGGAGCAAAAATATCTTTCAATGGGCACTACACGTATTACGATGGAAGTTCATTTCAAAGCTTGAACTCTACCTATTTTGATGGAACGGGGAGTTTTTTAAGGGATTTTGGCTTCAACGCTGATGCGGCACAAGACATCCAAATTTATACCGGGCAGGCAGATTATTCCTCTCCTTTAGGCCAGGGTTCAATTGAGGCTGGGCTTAAAATATCTTCCATTGACTCTGAGAGCCGACTTGCTTTTTCAGATTTCACAGGTTTTAGTGATACGGTTGATGAATCATTGTCCGATGTTTTTGTGTATGAAGAAAATGTCTACGCGGCATATTTCAGCTGGGTAAAAAATTGGGAAAAGTGGTCTATGAAACTTGGAGTCAGGGGCGAGCTCACAGACGCATCAGGCACGTCCCTCACTTTAAATGAAATCAACAACCAGGATTTTTTTGAACCGTTTCCTTCAGTCTATATTTTATATTCCCCTTCCGAAAATCACAGTTTTGCTTTTGATTACGGAAGGAACGTTGTGCGACCTAAATACAATGACCTGAACCCCTTTCGGTTCTTTTTCAATGAAAATGATTTTGAAGAAGGAAATCCAAGGTTGTTCCCAAGCTTTTCCAACAACTTCAATTTGAATTATACACTGAATAGCGAGTTTTTCTTTGACATTTACTACAGGGATAATGGCGAAAATATAGCTGACCTGGTTTTTCAGGACAATACAAATCTAACCCTTAGAGAGCTCAAGCAGAACGTTACAAGAAGTAAATCCTACGGTCTGGATTTTACGGTGAGTAAAGGTGTTTTACCATTTTGGTTTTTATATGCATATACTTCTATTTTCCACGAAGAAGAGACTTTTTTAGCTGTAGAAAGTGGAAATCAAGAGTTCACAAATGAGGTGGATGGAGTGTATGGGTATCTGGCAAATTATCTTACCCTTTCCAAAGATGGAACTTTTACAGGAGAGGTGACCATGACATACCTCTCCAAGTTTTTATTTGGTTCCTACATTGCGGACGAACAACTAAATCTTACCCTAGGATTGCGTAAGTCACTTTTTGACAATAGAGCTTCCATTTCTTTGGCCGCTGAAGACCTTTTGGAGCAGTATATCCCAACATACCGGTCTCGCTATCTCAACCAAGATAATTTTTATAGAAGAAGGCCAGAGACTCAATTTATCCGTTTTGGCTTCACCTATAATTTTGGAAATTTTAGATTGAACGATAACCAAAGAGGTATTGATAAAAGGGAAAGAGACCGTTTGAAAAGCGAATAACTACCTGATTTTCTTTGATTTTGTATTTTTGCGTTCCAAAAAACAAAAGAATTGCCAAATATTGCGCACATAGAACTCCCAGATTTTCCATTGCTATTGGCTCCGATGGAGGATGTAAGCGATCCCCCGTTTCGGGCACTCTGCAAGGAACAAGGTGCTGATGTGGTCTACACGGAATTCATTTCTTCAGAAGGTTTGATAAGAGATGCCGCAAAGAGCGTCATCAAATTGGACATCTACGAGAAGGAAAGACCTGTTGGTATTCAGATTTTTGGTGCAGAGCTGGACTCCATGCTCCAAGCAGTGGATATCGTGGAAAAATCAAACCCGGATATCATCGACATCAACTTTGGCTGCCCTGTAAAAAAAGTGGTATGTAAGAACGCTGGAGCAGGTATTTTGCGGGACATACCATTAATGGTAAAATTGACCAGTGAAATTGTAAAACGCACCAAACTCCCTGTAACAGTAAAGACGCGTTTAGGTTGGGACCAAAGCACAATCAAAATTGTTGAGGTAGCAGAGCGTTTGCAAGATGTGGGCATACAAGCGATATCAATTCATGGGCGAACCAGGGTCCAAATGTACAAAGGTTCGGCGGATTGGAAACCTATTACTCAGGTGAAAAACAATCCTAGAATGCATATTCCAGTATTTGGAAACGGCGATGTAGACTCTCCTGAAGCTGCGGTGAGAATGCGAGATGATTTTGGCCTTGATGGGGCCATGATTGGACGAGCAAGCATTGGGAATCCTTGGTTTTTTAATGAGGTTAAGCACTATTTTGAAACAGGCGCACACTTAGAACCACCAACCATGTCAGAACGAGTAGAGGCTGCTCGAAGACATTTACAGATGGCCATAGATTGGAAGGGTGAAAAATTGGCTGTTTTCGAAACACGTCGTCATTACACCAATTATTTTAAAGGAATCCCCCACTTTAAAGAATACCGAATGAAGATGGTGACCAGTGATGATGCAGCAGATGTCTTTGCTGCTTTTGATGAGGTGCAGGAGAAATTTGGCGACTATCAGTTCGCCTAGGCTTCAATTAGTTTTCTGGAAATTCGGCTACTTGCTATTTTGGACGAGATGAACCCCAAAACGACTATAGTCGCTAAAACCACAATCAAATTCCCAAAATTAAATTCTACTGGGTAGGCAAGTGACGGGGTGATTTTTAGCCAACCCAAAGCGATTTGACTTCCAATAAGAAGACTTCCAATAAACACGCCAATCAACCCGCCAAGGGTGGTCAGAAGTAGCCCTTGAATAAAATAGACAGAACGAAGTTCTTTAATTGTGGCCCCCAAACTGAATAAGGTCTTTGAATTCTGCTGCTTGTCCAAAATCATCATTATTATGGCTCCAACAACATTGAACAAAGCGATAATTAAAACCAAGGTAAAAATCAAATAGGTGGCCAGGTTTTCAGTGTTGAGCATTCGATATAGCGTGCCGTTCAATTGCTGACGGTTCAATAAAAGCACTGTATCTCCAAGAACAGCTTGAATATCATTCTTCACATCATCTAAAGATGAATCAGGTTTCAACTTAAAACTAACGCCTGAAACCTGCGTACTGTCCTTTTCCAGTAGTTGTTGAACCAAATTGAGGGTAGTGAATACATATTTTTTGTCCAGATTTTCTTCCACTGCATAGACACCACTTACCACAAGGGGGAGTTGGTTATAAGGTTTGGTGTTGATGCCTTGTTGCGATAGGGAGCCCTTACCAGGTTTTGGAACAAGAACCGACATTGGGCTTTGGTAGTTGTCCAGTGGAATCCCCAAGAGATTGTAGATTCCAATCCCGATAACCGCATTTTGTTCTATTACACCCCAATTCCCAAAATATAAGGTACTATCTACCCCGGTTACGGAACGATAATTTCCGTCAATACCTTTTATATAAGCAATCGTACTTTTGCCCCTAAAATTAAGGTAAGCATGCTCCTCCAGTTCTTTTGAAAAAGAAGCTAACCCTTTTATTTCCCCCAATTGGCGCTCTTTGTTTGGATTAATTGAGAAATGCTTTCCAGTAACCGGTAAGGCCTTAAGGTCGGAATCAAAAGAATTGGTAAAGGATAGACTAAAGGTTTTTAATCCTGCAAATGCGGATAGCACTACAAACAAAGCAGCAGAGCCAATTACAATGACCAAAAACGTTATGAAGTTTATAATATTAACTGCGTTCTGACTGCTTTTTGACCTCAGATAACGTTTGGCGATGTAAAAGGGAAAATTCAAAATCAGGATTTCTTGCGTTTATCCAGTAAATCCCTATTTTCAATGGGGTTTTCCTCTCCTTTCAAGGATTTTTCAATTTCATCAATATAATCTAAAGAATCATCTAAGAAAAAAAGAAGCTCCGGCACCCTTCTTAATTGGTTCTTTGTGCGTTGAGCCAACTCATGTCGAATCAAGGTCTGATTGGACTGAATGCCTTTTAGTAACTCCCCGTCCTTATCATTAGGAAAAATACTGATGTATACTTTTGCAATCGATAAATCCACAGTAACATTTACCTTCGTTACCGAAATCAAAGTGCCCTGCATTCCTCCATCAGTTGCAGCACGCTGAAGGATGTCTACCACATCTTGTTGAATGATTCCCGCTATTTTACGCTGTCTCTGTGATTCCATAATGCAAAATAACGGAATTAATGACGAACCTCATGAGTTGATACATAAACTGTATGTAATTTTGAATCGAAAAATTTAAGCGTTCATAAAGCATGGAAAAAATAGAGCATTTGGGAATTGCAGTTAAGGACTTAAGCAAAGCAAACATTTTGTTTGAAAAATTGTTGGGAGTTCCACATTATAAAATGGAGGAAGTTGCCTCCGAAGGAGTTAAAACCTCGTTTTTTCAATCGGGCCCAAATAAAATTGAGTTATTGGAAGCCACAAATCCAGAAAGTCCCATTGCCAAGTTTTTGGAAAAAAAAGGAGAAGGAATCCACCATGTTGCTTTTGCTACTGAGGACTTGGAAACCGAAATGAAGCGATTGGAAAGGGAAGGCTTTGTTGTTTTGCCAGGGTTCCCAAAAAATGGGGCAGACAATAAAAAAGTAGCATTTTTGCATCCCAAAGGCACTAACGGAGTCTTAATAGAACTATGCCAAGATATTAAGTAGGTATAGAGGGGTTAAAAACCTTGCGGTGTAGAAAAATAAATACTAATATTGCATCCCCTTCAAGGGAGGTCCTATAGCTCAGTTGGTTAGAGCACCTGACTCATAATCAGGGGGTCCCTGGTTCGAGCCCAGGTGGGACCACTGGGAAATTTTAAATATTCCCTAAAAGCCTGAAAATGAACTGTTTTCAGGCTTTTTCATTTTTATTGATTTCATATAAAATCATATGAAATCAACCGTTCTGGTGAGTGATTCGGTGAGTACTTTTTTATTCGCAAAAATGCCACCCAAACTATGTTAAAGAATTGATATTCAATTCTTTGTTCGGATTTGCAAGTGATATTAATAATCCAAAAAGCATAGTTATGGAGGCTAAAAACACATTTTCCATCCTTTTTTACCCAAAAACCAGTGATTCCGATAAGCAGGGAATGTCCCCTCTTTTCCTTCGAATCACAGTTGATTCCAAGAGGGCCGAACTCAGTCTAAAAAGGAAAATCAAACCCAAGGACTGGTGTCCGATTTCCAACAAGGTTATCGGAAACGGGCAGCACATAGATGAGATCAATTATCATTTAGACGACCTAAAGGTTCGCATCCGACGAATCCAGGCAGAGTATGTTTCACAAGGACAACCGTATTCTGCGGTTACCATCAAGAACAAACTTTTAAATAAGGGAAGCAAAATCAAAACTGTGCTTTCTATTTACGATGACCATAACGATAACATGCAAACTCTATTAGGAGTCGAGTACACCTATAGCACTTATCGAAGGCACATTAGAACCCGAAACCACTTGGAAAAGTTCATTTATCAGGAATATGGCGGGAAAGACCTATTCATTACCAATGTGGATTTAAAGTTTGTCACTGGTTTTGAGCACTACTTGAAATTGAGCAAAGCAGGAAGTCATAATACCATTGTCAAGTATGTGACCAATTTCAAGAAAATAGTTCGGATAGCTCTTGCCAATAGTTGGATGAAGACAGACCCTTTCTATCACTGGAAAGCAAGATGGAAGAAAACGTACCGTGAGGTGTTGACGGAGATTGAGTTACGATTGTTGATTGAGAAAGAATTCAAGTCCACTCGATTGGAACGGACAAGGGATGTTTTTGTCTTTTGTTGCTTTACGGGCTTGGCCTATATCGATGTGAAAAATTTGGGTGAAGAGAATATCCATAGCATAGGGAATAAAAAATGGATAAGGATTCTGCGGACTAAAACGAAAGTACAAAGTACTATTCCTCTTCTGCCTATAGCGGAAGCAATCCTTGAGAAATATAGAGTGTCAGCAATTGGGCAAGTGGGGGAACGATTGCTTCCTGTTTTAAGCAATCAGAAGATGAACCAGTATTTAAAAGAAATATCGGAAACGTGCGGGATTAATAAGCGAATGACATTCCATTTGTCACGACACACATTTGCTACTACGGTCACTTTGTCCAATGGAGTACCTATAGAGTCCGTAAGTAAAATGCTGGGACATCAATCCATGCGGACTACCCAGATTTATGCTAAGGTGCTTGACCACAAGTTGAGCAAGGATATGGAACTGGTAGCAGGAAAATATTAGCAATGGTTTTATCCCAAATCTTACCCTTGGCTTTTGCACCTGGTTCCTTCGGAATTTTTCCAGTGTTCGGGAAGAAAAGCGTTAAGGGAAAATTTCATAGGGTACAACTTACTTTTTGGAATTTAAGGCGGGTTTCATGTATTCAAAATTAGGAATACAAAGTAGACCTGATTTGAATAGCGAGAGGGTAACGCGCTAAAGCGACGTTACGTTTCGAAAATAAATTATAATATGTTGATTATCAATATATTATAAATTAAATAAACAGGAGAGAAAAATTTGAAATTGTAACAATTGGGCCTACAGCCTTTATAAACACGGCTTTAGATTGTAACAATTGAATGGTAAAAATGAAGAAAATGGATGGATTTGGGACAATACGATTACATCATAGAACTATTAAAAGGTTTAGGCGATTTTCAAGGAAAATAAAAAAGTCTTATTCCGAAACATTAGAGTCGGTAATGGACTTTTTCGAGTGGCACGGAATTTCACCATCAAGTAAGTTTCCAAAACGAGTCGATGAAGATGGTGAAAAGACCCGCAAACGAATTAATGCTCTGATAGCCATTATTCGAGATATTGAAAAGACACAGACATTGCCTACTAACACAATGCTACTGGCACTTTTTGGTCAACATGAAATTGTAAAAAAGCGAAGAGAACCTAAACGGGTTGAAAAGAAGTTCCAAAAAATGACAAAAGAAGAATGGAACAAGTTGGAGGGAATGATTCCGAAAGAACGATTAAGCCAATTAGAGGAAAAATATAAAGGAGAAAAAGAAGAGGTTTTACAGTTCCTTTCAAAAGTTAAATTGGTGAAGCCGAGGTTTGGGAATTCGTATTGGACAATTGATACCAATGCTACTGAATTGGGACTTCTTAAAAAAAGAATGAGAAGGGATTACTGAAAAATAGTGCCTCGCTCAGTAGTATTAGTTTGTGTAAGTATTTGGGACACTTGCAGCTCGAAACCTAGTTTCGCTCGCTTTCATTCAAAATTTTTGCGATTAAACTCCTTAGAGATGAAGTTTCCTTCCATGTAAAAAGCCGTTCTTTTGTTTTTCCGGAGATTTTTAGTCCATTGGAATACCGTAACTCCAAAAATATTTCTAGCAATTTCTTAACGCCTCTTATGGGGGTTTCACTCATTTTGCCAATTGCAGCATTCAAAAGAGTAAATAGATGCTCATTGTGTCTTTTGGAAACGTTGAACAAATTGGAGGTTAAGAGATCTGTAAATCGTTTTAATGGAGCATATTCGCCTGACTCTAATTTACCAAGTATTTTACCCAATAAAACATTGTCAATATTTCCTTCCGAGTTCGTTTTTATCCACAATTCGGCGGCAAGTTCTCTTGAAACTTTATCACTGCACAAAAGACCAGTGGCCAAGAAAAGATAAGTGGTCTCCGTATAATCGCTACGATGCCATATTTGATATAAGCCTTTAAGTAAATTGCCCATGTTTTTTTTGCTTGTCTCATCAGAAAAAGTTGATTCCTTTAAATTATGATGTATTACATGGCTTAGAAATGAACTTGGGTTATTGGGTGATATGAGGAGGAATTTTAAATCATCATGAGGCTGAATTGTAGTGTAGTACTGTTGTTTTTTAAAAAACATGTATTCATAAATACTTTCTACTTTAATCGGTTTTTTATTAGTATTAAATATGCCTTTGATACTGGAGATTAGAGAAACAGGCTCTTTCTTTTGTGGGTCGAAATTTTCTAATTTCAAGTGCTTTCTGACCATTTTCTTTTCAACATTTTTCCCTTTGACATAATCATATTGTGTATAGTAGTAATCACTCAATTTGCAGTCCCAATCGTATATACCGATTTCTTTTACCAATGTATTGGAAAGGTACTCTTGAAAATATGTGATTTCTGATTTGATGTTTCTAGATAGCACACTTTGAATCCATAAATATGGTTTGTCTAAGCTAACTTCAGCCAACTCTATTAACCCGAAATGGTATTTAAGAATGTCTTTCATCGTCTTATCAGCTATAGCTTCAATTCGTACTGAAATATCTGGCGGGACTTCGCTTAATAACAGTCGTCCCAAGGCAATTTGAAAATCATATAAGTCCGATTGTTCATCATGCTGCTCATACAAAAGAACACGGTCAATAAATATAGAAGGATCGACCCAACAAGGACTATGTGTTGGCGTGGACAATAATTCTAGACTTAGATTTCTAGAGATATACGATTTTGATTTAATGAATAATTGATGGTGAATTTGGTAGATATAATCAGGAATAGGTTGCTGTTCTATTTCCTTTAAATTCTCTTTATAATGTGAGCTGAAGAATCTATCCTGTTTAAGTTTCTGTATTTTTTGGTTTTTAGTTTTTTTGAAGCTTTCGAGTTCGACGGGATATTTCTTCATCAGAATTTCCGCAAAATCATTTATATAATATGCTGCTTCTGCTTCTAAGTTTCCTATTTGGCTATTCCATTCAGAATTCATCGATAGGTCAAAGGCACGCTTAAAAATAGGTTCTAGCTTAGAGACATTTTCAGCATTCAATAGAACATTTAGTTTTGGCAAATAACTTAGGAGTAAGTCAATATGAAACACTTCATTATTGTCAATGACTTGGCTAACAAAGAAAATCAGTTCATCTAAGGATTCATATTTTGGCAACCTGTTTTCTTCGGTTAAAAAATTCACCTCAACAATCGCTTCTTCATGGTCATCGACTAAATCATTAGTGTTTAAATATTCTTTTAATACCTCCTTGGAGCTATGGAATAAATTATCTGAATACAAGCCTATGTCATCTAATAATTCTTGCTTCTTCTTGTCTCCGTATTTCTGAATAATCTTTGCGGCTCGCAACTGTATTTTTTCATCAACGTTGATTAAGGCTTCAGCCGCCTTTTTACATACAGAGATTTTAACGGTTTTATGCGCTTTGACAATTTTCTCTAAAATCATCAATGTCGAATTCACTACAGATTTTGTTTCAGAATTCAATAAAATGGAGGCATTTTCAATGAACACTTTGAACCTGAACTTTTTTTGGTCGGCAACGGGTTTAAAATATTTGAGAACCGTATTTATAACTTTTGAATGTGGAGAATTTAATGCCGCAAATAACTCACTTTGAAGTGCCAATACCTCATCAAGTGTTGGATTCAACTTAACTAGCAAATCAAAAAACCAACCACTTAGTGTCTTATTGAAGCCTTTGGTTGAAGAGTATATCGTTGCTATTAAAACCTTTTTTCTGTCTAATTTTTTCTCTTGGATTAAATTGGCAATAGTATCAATCCAAATATCATTCCCCCCCTTATAATTCTCTAAACCTAAATAGTTATAATAATTGTTAATAGTTGATTCTTCCTCAAACATCATCCATATATGCTTTTCCAGAGTTTCTCTGTAATTAAGCAGTACTTCAGGTTTGTAGTGGCTTATTCGTTTGCTATCCTTCCATTCATGCTCGACCAAAGCATCAGGTAATTTGTTTAATACTAAGTTAGATGTAGGTTCCAACAAACCATCTTTGTAAAGCCGCATCATTTTATCATACGATAAACCCCATGGCATTTCTTCATTAATTAAATCACCAAACCATTTTGGTGTATACCAAGGAATGATATTATTTAGATAATCATCCTTGATTGACAGGTGGCTTATGCCAAAAAAAGCTTTTTTTGCATCTGTTTTATTAAAACAGACATAGCATGCTTTTTCTACCAAATCTCTCTGCACTTCTGAATACTTATGCTCATAGGTATAGGAAATCCCACCCTTGTATTTGGTCTCAATACTATTCGTGGCAAAAATCTCTTCTTTATATTTTTTTAAAAAGGGAGTTAGCTCTCGTTTATCATTAGAGGTCAACTTTTTTAAAAAAGGAAGAATATCCTGTTCTTTTACGACAATATTTTTCAGTTCTTCTTTTAGCATATTAGCTATTCTTTACTTTTTTCTTAACGGCCAAAATATGTTTGCAGATTCCCCTTTGTCCTTGGTTTTTGCTATACCATGTACAAGTGCATTTTTCCATAGAAGCATTTAAGACGACATAATGATAAACACCACTGCCTTCAACTCTCGCTTCTATATTATCGCCTTTTCTTGAAGTAATAGTGACCTTACCCTCTTCTAGAAGCTTTTCAGCACCTTTTAATCTAGGGTTCAAAGCCAATATCCTTTCCAATTTGAATGGCAGTCTTCTATAAAAGAATCCATTTTTAGCTAGGTCATAACCTAGTAACCCCATGGCCGACAGTTTGGTTGATAGTTTTTCTATTTTGGAAATATCAATTCCCTCCTCAAAAGACATAAGAGCAGGATTAAATTCTTGGTTGGTATAAGAGTAGTTGTCGAATGCTTGAACAACAGTATCGGGAAGGTCTTCTATTAAGGATTCAAGAGCAGCTCCTTCACCAGAAAACCCTCGCCAAAAATCCCTAGAAACAGAAAAAATAAAGTTTAGCTCATCAAAACAAAGAATAAAGGTGACGGATTGCATATCCTTATGTGGGTATATCTTAAGTTCATTGATTAAGGGAATTAAGGGTTGCAGCAATTTTAACCGATGTATTCCGCCAATGCATACCGTATTGCTGGACTTTAAAGGACTGAACAAGTATTTGTTTCCTCTTTTAATTAGAAAATAATCTGTTTTGATCTTTCCCGTTGGAATTGTCTTGAATAACTGTAGTGCTTGAATTCTATTTAGTGTATAACCGAAATCGGATTCGGAGAAATAGTGCTGTACAGTGGTTAAGCCTTTAATCCATTTTGACGGTAAGGGTACCTTACGTTCAATGGTACTCTTCCCGTCCTTATGAAACCCAACTTCCTTTTGCCCGACGGATAGTACTAGATTATCATTCTTTTTGATTTTCCCTAATTCTGAAATCAAAGGGGTGTTGAAGTCGACGTTAGTTGTGCCATTTTCAATGAATTCTCCATCTTGACCACCTTCAAGCACATTGACCCTGGCATATACCCCTGCACAGTGGGAAAAGCCTTCAAACCTAATCTGATTGTTTCCAGCAGTAACTATGGGATCTTTTAATAAAGCCAATTGAAAGGGCGAAAGATTGAAACTGGATTGGACAGTGTTGGAGAGCGTTATAAGACATCTAGATAGTTCATAGGGGTTGTTTAGTCTGCCCCAAAAAAAACATGGAGAACTTCCCTTGTGGACTTCATTGAACTTAGACAATAAGAGATTCTCATTGCCTTTTTCATTAATTAGGCTTGATGGTAAAGCATATTGATAGTTAAGGGTATCTGTAGCCATGGAATACGGTTGGGATATTAGTTTTTAAAATTGATAGTACAACTTTCTGCCAATGATTTCTTCTAAAATAGAATAATATTTTTTCAAAAAAACCTTGGAAGATATAATATACTAAGATGAAACGCGACACGCCTACTTTTCTTATTTTTGTGTAAACTATACACATATTATGGAAAGTGCTATTAAGTTGACTGTGGATGCCGTGGTGTTCGGGTATGACTCCGGAAATATATCGGTTCTTTTAGTGAAGCGGAAATTTGAGCCGTTTAAAAATGCATGGGCACTTCCTGGGGGCTTTGTCTTGGAGGATGAGAGTTTGGAAGAAGCAGTAGAACGAGAGCTATCTGAGGAAACTGGAGTTAAGATAAATTACCTTGAACAATTATACACCTTTGGTGGGATTGGGAGGGACCCCAGGGGAAGAGTGGTTTCCATCGCCTACTTTGGATTGGTGAAGCCGAATGCATTTAAGTTGACTGCTTCAACAGATGCCAAAGAAGCCAATTGGTTCAATATTGAGAAGTTGCCTGAATTGGCATTCGATCATAAAAAAATCTTGAATATTGCAATTGAAAGGTTGCGAGGAAAAATCACTTATGAGCCTATTGGGTTTGAATTGCTGGACAAGAAGTTTCCTTTTTCTGATCTAGAAAAACTGTATACCACCCTTTTGAATCGTGAAATTGATAGAAGGAATTTCAAAAAGAAAATCAACAGTCTTAAAGTTCTGGACGAGTTGGACGAGAAGGTTTCCGTGGGCCCAGGAAGGCCTGCAAGCCTTTTTAGCTTCAACAAAAAACGTTATTTCCAGTTAAAAAAAGAGGGTATTATTTTCGAAATCTGATAATAGCTCATTCCACATAAATTTAATTTGCGTAAAAAAAACACAAAATATCTTGTGTGGTTCAAAAACACACTTTATATTTGCGTAATAAATACACAAATTAATTCTAAAACCAGTTATTATGTTTGGAATAAACTATATCAAATTCGATTCAATGAATTATGTCATCCATTTTAAAAATGGAAAAACAAAAAAAGAAGGTAGGGGACTTTCTTTCTTTTATTTTGCCCCTAACTCCTCCATAGTTTCCATTCCCATGGAAAGTAAAGACTTTCAGTTCATTTTTAAGGAGACCACGAAAGACTATCAAGAAGTTTCCATCCAAGGGCAGATAACCTATAAGGTAAAAGACCCAAAACAATTGGCTGAAGTACTTGACTTCACTGTTGACAGTAAAGGGTACTATATCAAAGATGACAATGAGAAAATTCAACAACGAATCATCAATGAGGCCCAAACTGCGAGTGCTGGAGTGATACAAAAGTTAAGTCTTAAAGAAGCGTTGCGTCAATTACAGCAGATAGAAACGCAGATAATGGAGAGTGTTCAAAACTCTAAAACCGTACATATGCTTGGCCTTGAAATATTGAGCGTAAACGTTTTGGGTGTGACCCCTAACCCTGAAATGGCCAGGGCATTGGAGGCTCAAATGCGGGAATCGCTCCAAAAAGAAGCGGATCAAGCCATTTATGAACGAAGAAATTTTGCTGTGGAGCAAGAGCGTATCATTAAGGAAACCGAGTTGAATACAGAAATCGCTGTCGAAGAAAAACAAAAACAGATTGCTGAAAAGCAAATGGAAACCGAATTGGTGAAACAAGAAAATGAACAAAAACTCAAAGAAATGGATATGGCTTCCAATATCTCTTTAGAGGACAGCAAACAGCAACTTATTGACCTCAGAGTTGAAAACGAAAAGAAAGAGGCCGATGCTAAAGAGTATGTTTTGCATGCCAATCTACGCCCTTATAAGGAATTGGACTGGAAGACACTCATGGCCATCAATTCTAAAGGTATTGACCCAAGAAATCACATTGCCCTTGCCTTTAGGGAATTGGCCGAAAATGCTGATAAAATAGGCAATCTCAATATTTCACCAGATTTATTGGAGTCTATCATGAGCACGAAGAC
Organism: Flagellimonas ulvae; assembly: GCF_049333175.1. NCBI lineage: Bacteria > Pseudomonadati > Bacteroidota > Flavobacteriia > Flavobacteriales > Flavobacteriaceae > Flagellimonas > Flagellimonas ulvae. The sequence continues at coordinate 2,628,597 of NZ_CP186325.1, read as the reverse complement.
GGCCTAATATGGAATTGGATAAAATCATCATTGTTAGAGATAAGACAAGGCTTGAGCAACTTATAGAACGTTTTAATTCAAAAGCCCAGGCCAAGTTTTATCTCGAACGCTCAGGAGAGGATTTTGGTTTTTACGAACAAGAGCACAACACCTTTTACGCTTCACTTACCCATGTTCAAAAAGCAATTTCCCCTTTGTTTAAGAGTAAGGTTCTTTTTCGCTCTTATTTGCCAACGTACATGTTCGCTGAAGGGGATTTGGTCGTGGTCATTGGTCAAGATGGCTTGGTTGCCAATACAGCCAAATATGTAAATGGACTTCCTATAGTAGCTGTAAACCCAGATGAGGAACGTTACGATGGTGTTCTGTTGCCCCATGGTCCGCAAACTTTGTTACCTGCAATTAAAGGTTTTCTTAATGGGACTTATGAATCAAAAAAAGTCACCATGGCTAAAGCTACCATGAATGATGGACAAACGCTATTGGCCTTTAATGATTTTTACATTGGAGCAGCTTCGCATGTTTCTTCACGGTACAACCTTGAATTCAAAGGAAAAAGGGAAAGCCAATCTTCCAGTGGTATTTTAGTGGCTACCGGAGCTGGGTCAACGGGCTGGATCAGTTCTGTTTTTAATATGACTAACAATATCAACCAATACTTTTACAAACAAAAAAGGGCGTTCAATGCTAATTTGGGGTGGGAAGATGACAAATTAATATTTGTAGTGAGAGAACCCTTCCTAAGTAAAATGTCCCAAATAGATTTGGGGTATGGAACAATTGCCAAAAACCAGCAGCTAAAAATTGAATCAAAGATGCCTCAAAATGGCGTTGTCTTTAGTGATGGTATCGAATCTGACTTTTTAAATTTTAATTCAGGGAGTACTTTAGAAATAGGAGTCTCCAAAGAAAAGGCAAATTTGATTATTTAAAACAAAAATATTTGTAGTCCTACAAATAAAGTTGTTATTTTCTTACGAGCTAAAACCTTCTGGAAGGGTGAGGCTTTACATTAGTAACACCCAAAACACTTTAATACGATTATGAACAAGAAAATTAAGAACTTACTTTTTACCATTAACGGTTTAATATTGGTATTATCAGGTTTTTGGCTTTATTCAGATGGAGGGTATGAGCCAATGATTGTTCTCTTTGGTCAATTTGCAGTCCTTTTGACATTGTTCATTGAAGGAAAAATAAAATCTACTGAAGTTGAAGGGATAGACAAATCAAAAGTCAAAATCAGGTCAAAAAAAGATGACACTACTCAAATTACTGTTAAAGACGTTAAGAATGAATCTGAAGTCGATATAAAGAGAAATTAATGTTTAAATGGTTTAGAAGGCTCTTTAAAGACAACAAAACAAATAAGGGAGGAAGCGGAGTAATAATTCAAAACTTAGACCATTCAAAGGTTGTTTATATAAATGAATTGGTCTTAAAATCAACCGAAGAGTTAGCCGAAATATCTGATTTGAGTCCCCTTGTCAAAGCCGATTTAATAGGCGTTGATAAGAAAAAGTTTATTGGCAAACTAAGTCGTAGAAATGACTTAGCCCAAAGATCTTTTTCAAAGGAAGATGCTTCTAAACAGTTTAATCTGCATTGGGAAAGTTATGGTATTGATTTAAAAAGAATAGTTCAAGACAAAAACAAAATTGTCTTATTAGGAAATCCTGGTTTAGGTAAAAGTACCGAGTTGGAACAGTTAGCCATTAAACTATGGGAAGACCATGATAGTCCTTTAATTCCAATTCACAAGAACCTAAGAAATTTTACGAAACTTGATTCCATTGACAGGTTTGTAAAAGTAAACTGGAGAGCATTCTCTAACATTATTTTCATTTTCGACGGAATCGATGAAATATCAGATATTGAAGATTTTACTTCTAAGTTGGATACATTCATTTCAGAAGTAGAGAGCAAACCTTTAAAAAGTAGATTTCTGATTAGCTGTCGAACAAATGTTTTTGAAGATGAGGTCAAAAATATTGTAGAATTTGAAAAGTATTATTTGGAAGATTTAACTTGGCAGCAAGGTGTCAGTCTACTAAAGTCTAAATGCAAGATTCATATTGATGAAAGCTCAATCAATGGTAATTTTGAGACATTCATTAAGAACCCTTACCAAATTGAGATAGTCTCCAAGTACATTGAGAAGAATAAAAAAATTCCAACAAACACGGCTGAATTATGGGAGAGTTATGTTAACAATAGGCTGAAAGATGACAGTATTTTTAAACTAAAAAAACGTAGACTTAACCCACCCTTAATTAAACTTTACTCAAAGAGGTTGTCTCTGGTAAATGAGTTAATGAAAAGAAACGTTTTTGACGACGACGATCTTTTAAAAATTGCGGGTGAAGATTTAAAAAAATACGAGGCGATTAAAAAAAGTCCCTTGTTTGATTCTAAAGCTGGAGAAGCCAAAAAGTTCTTTGAACATAGAAATATCCAGGAATATTTTGCAGCACTGGCCTTATCAGACTTGCCAATTCAAAGGATTGTTCAGTTCATTTGCATTGAAAACACTCTGAGAACGCATCCTTCACTATTTAACACAATTACATTTCTTATTAACCTTTTGCCAGTTAATTCTATAAAGTTCAACGGATTCATTGGATGGATAGTAGAGAATGAGTCAGAGTTACTATTTAGGTCCGACAGCAATAGGATAGACAAATCCTTAAGAAACAGTGTTTTTAAAACGTATTTTGAAAGACAATGTTTGGAGAAAACTTTATGGATTGATTCAAGAAGAACTTATGAAGTTTCAAAAATCGCAAGATTTGCTGATACAGAAGAAAATTATGATTACTTGCTTAGTACTATTAAAGACAAACATCAACATTTCCGGGTTAGATATTCCGCATATGAAGTCCTTATACATTTTAGATTAAAATTAAACAGTATTCAAAAAGTCCTACAATACTTTTTAAAAGAGTTGTCAGACAAAGACTTGGAAGTAGGTATTAAGTATCAAATTTTGAACTTTATAGAACGACACCCTACTTTAAAAAATGACTTGGAACTTGTAATAGAGGTATTTAATATTTTTAAAGATGAGGAAAGCAAACAGATTAATAGTTGTCTTTTAAATATACTACGTGATTATGAAAATGTAGATCAATTTTCTGACTATTTATACCAAGAGTTTCAAAGAGCACACAAGATTATTCCAAGACAGGATGATGATGAAGTTATGAGAGGTAATCGGTACAAAGTGGAAAAGTTAATCTTGAAATATACAGAGCCGAATAACTTTCTGGCTTGTGTTCGGTTTTATTTTGATAATACTATTAGGGAAAGTTATACAACTGGTCATTTAGACAGGGTGGCCGATAGATGTATCTATTTTGCAGGTGAGAGTGATAAATTTTTAGTGGACCTTCTAAACGAAATCAAAGACGAAGTAAAATTTCATAGGCTAAGAAACCTACTGCAAAATATCATAAAGAGGAGTGGAAAAAATGGTTTGGTTATAAAGCATCTTTTGGATAATTGGCAATTAAAAGAAATTACGCCTTTTGTTGCTACAATACTTACAAAAAGTACTGTACAAATTGTCATTTCAAAATTTGAAAGTGAGGGTCTATCTAGCAAAGAGTACGAGTACTTTAGAAACAGGATTTCAAATACGAATGATATTGAATTAGCTCAATATTTTGAGGCAACCGCTTCTAAAAAGGGCATTCGTTTTGAAGAAAAGTTGTTTACTGAAGCGGATAGAGAATTACAAAGAAATTATTTCTTCGATGTCATTCAAGAAAATTTGAATATGCTTTTTGATAAAAATCAGTTAGCAAGTAAAATCAAATCTATTTTTAAAGAAAATAATGACAAAATGGATTGGGATGTTTTTCTTGAAATTGAGAATAGATGGTATGAAGAAAATGGCCATGGGAATACAATGGTGAACAGTGCGATGGACGTAATCCGAAGGTTTCTTCCAAGTAAGCACGCAAATAGTATTAGTCTTGAAGAAGTCATTCAAAATCTTGAGGAAGATTTTATCAGATTTATTGAGATAAAGGAGTTTATTAAGAATTGTGAGACGCATAATTGGGAATATAAGCTATTTGATAAGCAAAAAGAGTTAATCCAATCATGGTGCTTGGAACAAGCCGGCAGTTTTGATTTTAATAATGTCATTACAGTTGGTAAAAATGGGAAAAAATATTGGTACAAGGGAAAGGAAAATCATATCAAGATTGGATTAATCTATTTTTTTAGTGATTTGCTAGGATTTGAATTGCCCATTTCATTTTTAACCGGTTCTATAGAATTTGATCATTTTGCCACTGGAAATGAAAATAGCATGCTCGAACCAGGGTTTGACTATTTGATAAAAAAAATTGACGACGTTAGTCTATTCAATAACGTAATAATTAACAATGTCACTACAAAAGAGTTGTGGTCTTGGACATTTTCAAAACATGTTAAGTATGCTTTAGAACAAAGGCTTGAGGTTGTTTATCCTTTTGCAAGACAATTTTTAAGCGATGTTGATAGATCATCCAATGAAACAGCACTATTGGAAGACTATATAAAAATAACAGAGGATTTGGATTTGCTGATTGATTGTTGTGCTGATTATAATACAAGAATCCATTGGACCTCAGTTAATCTACTTATTAAGCACAATAAAGAAATAGACTTTTGCATAAGTCGGTCTATCGAATATTTGGATTCAGAAAACACAGATTTCAATACAAATGCATTACAAACACTCTTTTTGTGCAATAGAATAGAAGCTCTTAAGTATTTGATGGATTTCTTGGATGAAGACACTAAAATGGATTCCATTGGTTCTTTTAAATTTGAGGACTATGATGCAATAAACGATTTTGAGATAATAAAACGATTGTTCGATTCAATCTATATTAAAAGAAAGGATGGGCTTAAAAGTGTTGATTTCACAGCCTTTTTGTCAAAGTATTTAACTAATGTATCAAGAAAAGGAGAGTATGCGTTCAACTCCATATTACATGTGTTAAGGGAATTACAAAGTGAATTTAAAGAGTCGGACCAAGATTTATTTTATGTTAACCTTATAATTGATGACTTGGAATATAACTACTACTTGTCTAAATCAGAGCCTTTTGAATTTAGTCAAGCATTAACATATGTAAGCGAACTGCATTAAGTTAAGTTCAATCTGTTATTATTTTAATCACACACTTGTTGGATAGTGTAATGGAAAATGCGCCAACAGTCGCTGACGCATTCCAACATTCTACTTATTGACAGAGAAAATCTCTTTCAATTGTCTGACCATACCCCCGTTTCCAGAGACAGTAATCTCACCGATTTTATCGGCGATTTTTTCAACGTATTCCATCTCCTTCAACTTGAAGAGCATCTCGTTTTCTTCCATCAGCTTTGCCGTGTTTAGCAAGCTTCGGGTAGACGCCGTCTCTTCACGTCGGGTGATGATATTGGCCTGAGCCCGTTTTTGAGCTACCAAAACCTGGTTCATGATATCTTTCATTTCACCGGTTAGGATGACATCACGGATACCACAGCTCAAAACGGCAACACCCAATTGGGTAGCTGTTGTCTTGATATCTGCAAACACAGCTTCTGCGATACTTTCCTTACGCTCTAAAAGCTCATCCAAAGTATAGGTGCCGATGTAGGCACGTAAAACTAACTGCATTGCGATGTACAACTGCTTTTCATAGTCTTTGTTGTCCAATAAGGCCTTTTCGATATCAACAACTTTATACTGAGTATAGAAGTTGATACGAATGGCAGCCTTGTCTTTGGTCAACAATTCCTGACCAGAAATCTCCAATTGTAGCTGACGCATATCAGCTCGGGCAATTTTGATGGTAATATCATTCTTCCAGAAGTAGTAGGTACCACTTTCCAGTATTTTGATATAGACATCATCCACTAAGAGCACCGCTTTTTCATAAGCTGCAACTTCCAAGGTACGGACATAAGCCCGTAATTGGGGATGACTAAGCGTTGCTTTGCTAATATCTTCTGTGATATAGATTTTGCTCAAGTCCGCTTTAACGAACCCATAATCAATCAGACCTTTCCAGAAGGCATACTTACCCGCAGTAAGGACTTGTTTTAAATTTCCATTTTCAGAAACCAAAACCAATTCAGCATCCTTGACTTCAATCACATGTAACATCGCTTCCAAGCCTTGGTCCCGTAGCAAGATTTCCAATGCTATAGGAGCTACAAAGGCTTTGGTAAGGTCATAGACCATTACCTTGGTTCTAAGGCCCACCCAATGTGTTCCCTGGGCAATTACCTTTTGGTAATCCCCTTTTTTGAAGACCAAACCTACTTTTCCTACATTGATTCTTACTCGTTTCATCATTTTAAATTTGTGTCCGCCCCATCGTAAGACGGACGAACGGGTTAAACTATATTCATTATTCTAATTACTTTCTTTACAAAAGAAACCGTGGTTGTATATCATCTATTCGATACGGAAATACCGGTTTTCAAGGTTCAGAACTATTCGTTTTGGCGCCATGCTTCCTGAAGGGCCGCTGATAACATATGGATCAGTTTTCCAAAAGGAGGGATGACTGGCAACGAAATGGCCCTTTACGTCAAAAGATCAGTATTTCAAGGTAGTTTCAAGACTGTGATTTATCTCCCATAGAGAGAAAACCACCGACATAGAACTACGGTTTCTTGCCAATTTTACGGAGTGACAGTCCGGGGGTCTTTTTACAAGTGACCTTCTTGTCAAGAATGGATTCTCAATCCATATCCCACGTTATGAGCGTGGTGCTCTAGCCAACTGAGCTACGAGATCCAAAAAAGGTGACCTCGGCAGGAGTCGAACCTGCGCATCCATCTGCTGTTCTAACCTAACTGAACTATCCCGAAGTACCTCGGGAGTGGGAGTCGAACCCACGACCTACAGAGCTGGTGGTTGTTTTTTGGATAAACTACCGAAACCTTCAAGTCAAGTTGCACATGAAAACCTAATGCCCTTCGGCAAAGCTTCATACAATAGTGCCATACAGAGACACCCAACAAGACCAGCTTGATATTTTAATTTCCATATATGTGGAAACTGTTTCAATGAACTTAGTACCCCTGGCCAGATTCGAACTGGCACTTTCGTCGAAACGAACAGACTGGCTCTAAATGCGCTTCCCTACTTTGAATCTTGTTCATTTCGGTGCTTCTGCAAATTCTATTTATTGACAGGCACGCCATCAACAACATCTTCCAATCACTCCGTGGTTACGATCAAAGGTCTTTTACCACAGCTCTTCCCTTTAAGCTAAAGAGGTATTTTTTATTATGAAACAAAGTTGAAACTCAACTACGCAATTAATATGCGTAGTTAAAATTTCTTTGGTTTCAGTAGGAATAGCAAGATTCGAACTCGCATTTCTAGGTCCGTAGCCCAGCGTTCTATCCAGTTGAACTATATTCCTATTGTGGAACAGACAGGATTCGAACCTATATCCTCGGATCTTCAATCCGCTGCATTGACCAACTTTGCTACTGTTCCAAATAAACCTGAAAGGAATCGAACCTTTTCAACAAGAATCAAAATCTTGTATGCTAGCCGTTACATCACAGGTTTTGTACTCCACCTTGGATTCGAACCAAGACTGAACGGGGCTTAAACCCGATGCCTCTGCCAATTGGGCTAGTGGAGCAAATAGTACAGGGAGAGAGATTCGAACTCTCAGTCTCCTGATCCTAAATCAGGCGCGTTTACCGTTTTCGCCATCCCCGCGTTGTTGAGGCATTAGGATTCGAACCTAAGACTCCCGTGTTAAAAGCACGGTACTCTGCCAACTGAGTTATACCTCACTCTGTACTCCATAAGGGAATCGAACCCTTGTCTTCCGATAGAAAGTCGGATGCACTAGCCACTATGCTAATGGAGCAATTGAGACAAGGATGAGATTCGAACTCATAAATAATGGATTTGCAGTCCATCGCCTTAACCATTCAGCCACCTTGTCCTTTAGCGGAGGGCAAAGGAATTGAACCTTCACTATCTTTCGATAGACTCGCTTAGCAGGCGAGCGCAACAAGCCAATATTTGCCTACCCTCCAGACGGTACCGACGAGAGTCCCCACCTTATTAGCTGGCAGGAAACCCTTCAATGACCTCCCAAGAGACAGTTGGGCCTTGGTCATTGATAACGGTACCTAGCGCATCCGCAAGGATTCGAACCCCAATCCCAGGTTTTGGAGACCCAGATGCTACCATTGCACCACAGACGCATGGTGGGGGTGGTAGGAATCGAACCTACTCAGTCAAAGACAACGGATTTACAGTCCGCCCCGACTCTCCAACTTCGGCGCACTCCCTTGTAACCGCTCCATTATTAGGAGCGGCTTTTAGATTTCTCCTCCTTTCGTTTTTTCTTGTTTTTACTTTTTTTCTTGCTAAGCTTTTTTTTGACTCGATTTATCTCTTCCTCAATCCTTCTTATGAATTCATTGTTGAGCCCGTGCCTTTTTGCCTGTTCATATGCATTGATTGCTTCTTTAAATTTTCCCTGTACTTCGTTGAGCAAACCTTGGTAGAAGTACAAAGCCCCTTTATCAGTTCCCTTACGGTCCAAGGCAAAGACCAAAAGTCTTTGGGCTTCTTTGTAATCTTCATTCAAGACAAGTGTTCTGATATATGCAGGATAAATTTTTGGCCAATCCATTCCACCTACCAATGCTTCTGAAAAACAGCTTTTGGCGGTTTCGTATTCTCCTAATTGTTCGGCATATATCTTGCCCATTAAATAAAGCGCCTGAACATTTTTGGCATCATATGACAAGGCATAGTTCAAGGCTTCAATAGCCTCTTCCAAATCATATGGATAAGCATCCAATGCTTTGAACAGGTATACATTAAAATTTGTTCTTTCCATGACATAATTCCTTAGCGCATTTTCGAACCTTATGTGTAGGCTCGAGAATGCATTTTTTTAAGTTTCGGAATGTCTATACCAGTTAAATGGAAATAAAAAATCCGAAACACTCTGGTTGAATGCTCCGGATCTTTTTTAGAGTCTATAGCTCGTTATGGAAAGAACCGAAGCATATGGATTGATTGTTCCCCAATCAATCGGCTTTTAAAACAACTTTCATATAAAAGCATAGCTTCGTTTTTATTAGTAATTATTCTACTTTATTGTCTTTAATTCGACAGGGCAAAGATGAAATCTATTTTTGGATTACACAAGGAAAAATAAATATAATTTATTGAAAATCAATTAGTTACATTAAAATTGGATAATAGAGACCCTGTCCGCTTTTCAGCAGATTTTTAACATTCTACAATCGCCTGTCCCTCAATCGTTTTCTGTTTCAATTACCTTGTTTATGTCATTTTACTTTTCTCGCATTCTTTTTAAAATTTTCCATAAAAAAAGCGTCCAATTTGTGTTGGACGCTTATCTATTGTATCAAGATTGGTTTTAAATCAATGCATAAATCCATTTAAACTAGACACATCACGTCCCTTCCGCGAGGATAATTCCAATATCCAGCGATAGCTACACTGACTAAACAGTGTTCCTGGTTTGATATGTACTCTAGTATTTTTCATTTCTGGTGCAAATATGCAGGAATTAATGTTTCGCTTCCAAATTTTCTAAATAGAACTTTTCTCGAAGAGAGTACAATAAATCATTTATAGCTTCTATTTGTGGGCGAATAGGTATTGTGGATTTAACATACTGATTCTCTAAATCTTGTTTTAGATTTTCTGCCCAATCCACCAACTCATCATATTCATATTTTCCATGCTTTATGTCCAATAAAAATTCTCGATCCGGGCGTCTGACGTGGATTGTGTGTTCTGACGCTATTTCTTTGGCCATATGTAGCAACCTGAACGTGTGCATCATATTTTTGGAATCATAATTTTTACCATGTGATATGGTTGTTTTATAGCGTTCCTCATTTCGTTTGCCTACCCAGTCCCAGTATTCTTTATACTTTTTACAATATGATGAATAACCATCTTTATTGAAAAATAACATTCCAATAGGTGCTTCTTCCTTTGGTATTGAGCTCAATGCAATATCATTTGCCTTATCACTTTTTATGATTCCTTTATATGGAATGTCTGGGTTGTAATATAGATTGTGACAATCCTTTAGATGAGCTATGTTGGATATACCGCAATGTTCTTGTTGGATATTATTTTTTTCAAGAAATATGTTTAGGGGCAGAGACTTTCCATTGGTATAGACAAAACAAAAGTCGAGAACTGACTTACGCTCCTTTTCAACTGGATTCACAATCTTTTTCTCCAGCCCCCTTGCCTTTTTGATTTGTGCATAAGCATAGTTGGCAAATGATTTTTCACATTGCTTTGATAAGAAAAGCTCCAATCGTATTTCGTTGAAAATTTCATGCTTATAAAGAATGCACTCTTCTGGAACATTCAGTAATTCCAGTATGTTCGGATTGTTCTTTGAGCAAAGCTCAATGAACTTGCGCAATTCATAATACACAATATCGTTTGATTCGTTGTTTACTTGTCCTATATAGTCCAAAGAGTAAAAGTGTTCCTTGGGAAGAATGAACACACCCCTGATATCCGTGTCGGATGAGGGTGTGTCCAGTCCATAGGCCCTACTTCCGCTGATGCATTCGAAAATAATGCTCCCGGATTTCTTTAGTTCCTCTATGGTCATGATATGGTTTTTAAAAAGAGGCTATTGAATTCTTCAGAATTTGGCTTCCTGTTGATCAAATCATTTTTCACGCTTTCATTTTCTTTAACCACTTGCTTAACCAGTTCTATTAAAAGAGGGTCAACAGGTTCGTTACTTTTTTCGATGTGCTTGCTCTTTAAAAGGATTAAATCATCCAACATCCCATGATATTCTGAGTTGATTAAAGCATATAGTTCTTTAAAAAACACAGGAGGAATCGTATTCTTTTCATACACCCATTTAGCACATAAGGCAGTGCGAATAGCATAAAAGAAACTTTTCAACGTCATCCTATCTGAACCCAAGGTTTCTTCAAAACCCTTGTTCATACTATGATAATGATAAAATCCAGAAACGGGATTGAAATTGTTTGTGGCCAATTCCTTTATCTCGTTGAGAAAGGCAGCATTCGCCCTATAAACAATAGGAGAAAACAACCATCCCAAAAAGGAGGCATTGGATTTTGCTAACAATTTGAGTGCTTTTCGAACATCCCATCCAGAACCATCCAAATCCTCTTCAGTCATAAATTGAATTGAATCTTTTTGCCCCCAAAGATTCAAATACCAATCCTTCTTATGCCTGTATACAAAACGAATGTCATAATCTGAATCCTGCGAAGCGAAGCCCCAAGCCCTGCTTCCCGACTCTACAGCAAAAAGGATTTCAACATTTTTGTCTTTCTCGATTTCAGAGAGTTTATGTAAAATTTCTTTTTTCATTTTATTGATAATGATAGATTACCTTCCTAAAAATCACCTCCATGAAGGGTGATAAAAAGAAGTGGTCAGATTCATTTTCTTTCAAAGACCAGTAGGAAATTGTATGAATATGAGTTGAATGTTCCTTCTCAAGGACAATGCTGCATTCATTCCATAACTTAAAATCAAAATTCTCTTCTGACTGAAAATCGTCAAATGAAGCTACTATCAATTGCATAAGGACAAATTTTTCATCGTCATCATCAAGCTCTTGATAGGCTCTTAAAAAATCATCAATTCTATTTTGGTTGGAATTTACCAAATCCCAGTCTTGAATGCTTTTATCCCATATCAAGCCTAAAGAATCTGATAATTTCTTTTCTGCACGGCTACTGGCCCTGTAATATTCCAAAAAATCTTTTGACATAATTATCGTTTTTTCTTCCAAGGTGCGTTTTTCTTCCAATCCCCCGCCATGATACAACCATAGGGCATTACTTCATCAATAACAGTTCCCAAACCAAATTCATCCATTTGCTTTCTAACCGTTTTGGCATTTTTATAAGCGCTTGGCAATTCCGTGATGTCAATCTCATTGGAGAAAAAGCGAACATCCAACCCTTTCGTTTCTTCATCAAATATTTCCTGAAACGTGCCCACTTTGCTCTTTCTATGTTGCGTTCGACTCACATTACGCCCTGCTCCGTGTGGTGCAAAACCTAAGTTTGCCTTGGTTGTTTCACCTCCAACAATCAACACAGGTTCTGACATGTTCAAAGGAATCAATCGTGGACCTGTGATGTCGGGCATGAATTTAGCATCCAATGGGGTTGCCCCTTTGGCATGATAAAACAACTCATCATCACGAAATACAAAATTATGCTCGTTCCAATAGCGATTCTCTGGCTTGATTCCCAATTTGGCTAAAGTGGCATCATGAATACATTCATGGTTTTTCTTGGTCCACTTTCTTATAATTTGGAGTGCATCCCAATACTGTTCACCTTCTTCACTATCGATGGGAATCCATGCATTTTGCTTCAAGGTTTCAGGGGACAATTCTTTTCGGAACCGTTCGGCCACTTTCATTCCTTTAGAATACAAGTTGGCGCCAAAACCTCGACTTCCGTGATGTGTCACCATCATGGTATTTCCAGTCGCTTTTGATATACCCACAAATAAAAAATGGTTTCCATCCCCCTGTGTTCCCAAATGAGATCTTGCTGCGGAAATACATTTTTGGTCATTTAAAAAGTAATTGCCTTCAATCTCTGCCAATAAGTCCATAGGAAAACGAAATTGATCTTCTCTAGAACGACCACCTGGACCAAAATGGGTAACACCATGAGCGGCATTCAATACGTCTTTTGGGTCTGCGTTGCCAAAATCGGTCAACAAAACAGAACAACAGATATCCGCACTATGCATTCCTGGGTGGATTGCGTTTTTTGCGACCGCTACTCCTCCTACAGGGATTGTTCCTGTTGGACCGGTTGGACAGGCATCTGGCATGATGGCTCCGTCCACTAATGTTGGGGTCTTCATTAAGGCATCCATTGTTTCGATAACGGAATTGACATTAGTCTCCTCCATTTCATTTTCTGCCCTAATATTCACCGAAAAAGGAACAGCTTTTTTATGCAAGCCAACGGCTGGAGGTGACTTGAATTGTTCCAAGTAGTTGTTCAAGGCATCCCCTTCCAATTGGTTTTCGTTGATATGCGCTATTGCTTCTTTAAACCATTTTCCAGATTTGAAGCCCATGGCTATCAATTCCTTTCCTGTAAAGTTATCTTTTGGTTCCATTGTTTTTTCTTTTTAAAGCCCCGTCGACTCCCCGTTCGACGGAGCACTACTGATGCGCTTAAAGGCGCTTTATGATTCCATACAAAGATTTCATACTAACTACGCAGTCTTTTTGCGCAGATAAATGAAATGCTTAATTTTCAATAAAAATAGAAGGTATGGCCCTCAATAAAAATGCGCTTATTCGCTACAAGACCATTGATAAATGTTTGCAGAATGGGTATCGGCAATGGACCCTGGAAGATTTAATCGAAGCTTGTTCCGATGCACTCTATGAATATGAGGGGCGTTCCATCAATGTCAGCAAGCGCACGGTACAGTTGGACATTCAGATGATGCGCAGTGACAAATTGGGCTACAATGCCCCCATAGAGGTGTATGATAGGAAATACTATCGCTATGCAGATGAAGGCTATTCGATGACGGACATCCCCTTGAATGAAAATGACATGAGTGTGCTCTCCGAAACAGTGGAAATGTTGAAGCAGTTTAAAGACTTCTCGTTGTTTTCAGAATTAGGGGGTATTATCCAAAGATTGGAAGACAAGGTTTACACTGAGAAAACCCGAAGCTCTTCCATTATTCATCTTGATAAGAATGAAAACCTTAAGGGCCTGCATTGGCTGGATGAATTGTACCAAGCCATCCAAAAGAAAGTGGTGCTCAAAGTAGAGTACAAGTCCTTTAAGGCCACTGAAGCGAACGTGATTACGTTTCACCCCTATTTGCTTAAGGAATTCAACAATCGGTGGTTTTTAATTGGCATGGGCAACAAAAACAGAGGTGTAGTGAATCTTGCTTTGGATAGAATTGTTGCTGTGGATTATGATTTCCCAACTCCTTATGAAGAAAACGATTTTGATGCTGATGCTTTTTATAAAGATGTGGTTGGCGTAACGGTAAGTAGGGTGCGTCCTTCCGTTGTCCAGTTGTGGATTGACAAACATAACGCCCCTTATGTGTTGACGAAACCTTTACATCATTCACAACGATTGATTAAAGAATATGAAGATGGGAGTATTGAAATTACTTTTCTGGTCAAACCTAATTTTGAGTTGGAACGTTTGCTCTTGGGTTTTGGAGAATCCATGGAGGTGTTAAAACCAGAAAAATTAAGAAACCGAATTGCTGAGAAATTGAGGAATGCGGCCGAGAAATATAAGAATGAACCTATTTAACTCAACCAGACACCCTCTTCGCTCATTAGTGATTTTTATTATCATGGTTAATGTAGAGTTTTGACCCAATACCTAAAAATAACTAACCATGAAAAAGATAACATTACTTCTATTCCTGTTCACGTTTATTCAAGGTTTCTCCCAAGAATCTTTAAAGGTCAAACTAAAGGATTCAAGCCAGTTGAAACTTTCCAGTTTAAAAATTAGTGTGAACATTGTAGGCAATTTTGCGAATACGACTTATGACATGAAGTTTTATAACGAGTTGGACCGCACCCTGGAGGGAGAATTGGTTTTTCCTTTGGCGGAAGGGCAGGCGGTTTCGCAATTTGCAATGGATGTCAATGGGAAGCTTCGAGATGCAGTAATTGTGGAAAAGGAGTTGGCCCGAGTTGCTTTTGAAAGCACGGTACGGCAAACAATTGACCCAGGCCTTCTTGAAAAAACAGAAGGGAATAACTACAAAGCCAGGGTCTATCCTATATTACCTAAAAGGTATAAACATATTGTATTGACGTTTGAACAAGAACTGCCAACATTCAATCAGCATCACATCTATGAATTGCCATTAAGCTTGAAGGAAGAGTTGGATGATTTTTCAATAGAGATACAAGTATTTAATAGAGAATTATTTCCCAAGATTAAGAGTGCCAACTATAAAAACTTCTTTTTCAAGGAAAAGGATGATGTTTTCAAAGCAGGTATTGAAAGACAAAAACATATACCGACATCACCAGTAGTCATAGAATTGCCAAGTTCAAACGATTCCACAAACATTTTAAGCTATAGAGATTATTTCTACATCAACAAGAAACCCAAATCAAATTCCAGATTAAAACAAAAACCGAAAAAAGTTACGTTGCTTTGGGATACTTCGTACTCATTGAAACATAGAAATCTGGACAAGGAGTTATCAATTCTAGATTCATATTTTGAGTACCTGAGAGAGGTTGAGGTTCATTTTATGGCCTTTAGCAATGCCATACACCAAAAAAGAGTTTTTCAAATTGAGAATGGGAATTGGGAAGGGCTCAAAAATATACTTAAAGAAACGGATTACGATGGGGGAACTTCTTTGGGCCTATTCAAGTCCTTGACAAAATCGGATGAGATTCTACTGCTAACAGATGGTTTGGCGAATCTTGGCGATTTTCTGACTTCAAACAAACAGGCGATATACACTATCAATTCCAGCACCTCCGCCAATCATGATCAACTGAACAAAATAGCAACTTTGTCAGGAGGTAATTACGTGAATCTCGTGCGCTTACCAGAAACAGAAGCCCTGAATGCTCTTAAGAAAGAGACTTTTCAATTTTTAGGAACTGTTTCCAATAATGCTATCCATGAGGTATATCCAAAAACCAAGACCAATGTTTATGAAGATTTTTCTATTTCAGGGCGGTTTTCAAAAGAAACAAATATTGAACTGTTATTTGGATATCAAGGAAAAGTGACAGAACGAATTAAAGTTCCTGTAAAAAAAGCTCAAGAAAATGAATTGGTGAAAAGGCTATGGGCAAAACAAAAATTGAAGCACTTAAACGAAAATAAAAAGGATGACAAGGATGACAAGGAGCAAATTATCTCACTTGCCAAAAGCTATCATTTAATAACGGATTACACCTCTATGCTAATATTGGATAGAATTGAAGACTATGTCCGTTATCGCATTGAACCGCCTCAAGAATTGAGGGCAGAATATAAAGAACGTATTGGAGATTTGGAGGAAGAGGCAGCTGGTAGACTTGAGGACTTGAATGATAGAAAAGAGGATTTGCTTGACGACTATGAGACCGTTCTGGAATGGTACCACACAAAATATCCAAAGAAGAATAAGAAACCATCTAAAAAGGAGACATCAGATAATCGAAATTTAGCTTCAACTCAAAACAATTCGAATAGTAATAACACTTCGGGAGCAAATAATACCATAAACAATACCTCAAACACAGCTAGAATAAACGTTGCTATTGATTCAACAAGGGGCATCGTGTCAGGTACTGTTTTGGATGCTGATAATACTCCCTTGCCAGGGGCGAATGTAATGGTAAAAGGAACTACCAATGGCGCGACGACGGATTTTGACGGGAATTTTGTCATCAACGCTGAAAAAGATGATGAGCTGGTTATTTCTTACATAGGCTTTTCAAGCTCAAGTGTGGTTATAGGTGACTCAAATTCAATTTCCGTTGCTTTGGAAGAAAATGCTTCAAGTCTAGACGAAGTTGTAGTGGTTGGGTATGGTGTAGAAAAAGTAAGCATGGCCACTGCTTCAGTAACCACCGTTGCCCAATCTTTGCAGGGAAAAGCGGCTGGCGTCCAAATCACTCAAAGTTCAGGAGAACCAGGTTCAGGTACAACCGTAAAGATTCGTGGTGTTAATTCGATTTCTAGTGATAGTAATCCACTCTATATCATAGATGGAGTTCCTGCGAATAGCAACTCAATGCAAGAAATCAAACCAGAAGATATTGAAGGCATACAGGTGTTAAAGTCGATGAGTGCTTCTGCACTTTATGGAAGTAGGGGCGCTAATGGGGTTGTGATTATTACTACAAAAAAGGGCTTAGAATCCAACCAGAAAGCAATAGAGGAATTGGATAAACAGATAACGGAGAAAATAGAACTGAAATCATGGAATCCTGATACTCCTTATATTAAGATTTTGGAACAAGAGTCCACAATTGAATTGGCTTATCAGAAATACTTGGAGATTAGAAATGACTTTTCCAACAGCCCGTCTTTTTATTTGGACGTATCCGATTTTTTTGCCCAAAGGAGTAGGCCTAACGTTGCGATTACAATTCTCACCAATCTTATGGAAATAGAATTGAACAACCATGAAATCATG
Source organism: Flagellimonas ulvae (assembly GCF_049333175.1). Taxonomy (NCBI): domain Bacteria; kingdom Pseudomonadati; phylum Bacteroidota; class Flavobacteriia; order Flavobacteriales; family Flavobacteriaceae; genus Flagellimonas; species Flagellimonas ulvae. The sequence goes on along the minus strand of NZ_CP186325.1, from coordinate 2,611,391 downwards.
AGAGCTTTGGCCTATAAGCTTGAATATTTTAAGCAGTACGAACTGGCATCGATTGTTTACGAAAAAGTACTGGAATTAAGGCCCGAGGAACCGCATTCGTATCGAGACCTGGCCATGGCATATGAGCAAACAGGTAAAATCCAGGAAAGCTATGATTTACTATATGCGCTCTACAATGGTGAGCTATTGGAAAAAGATGAAGAAGAACGATTTTATGGTATAGAGCAAATAGCGTATGTAGAGTTGACGAGATTGGTCAGCAAGTACGGAAAGAAGTTGAGACTTACTAAATCTGAAAAGGAAAAGTTCCAAGAAATTCCGGTTGATGTTCGGGTTGTAATAGACTGGAACCATAATGATACCGATATCGATTTATGGGTTGTAGATCCAACGGGAGAAAAGGCATATTACAGTAATGTGGAAACCAATTTGGGCGGGCATATGTCAGAAGATATGACAGAAGGTTATGGCCCCGAGGAGTTTATGTTGAAAAATGCACCTCGAGGAGAGTATAAGGTTTTGGTTGATTATTATGCAGACAATGTTCAAAAAATATCTGGTCCAACTGTATTGAAAGTTACGATGTTTACAAACTATGGTAGGTCAAATGAAAAGAAGGAAACGATAATAGTTCGGCTTGACAAAGAAGAGGATGAATTAGAGGTTGGTAGTTTGAAATTTTGATTTTAAAATGAACCAGAAAATGTATTGAAAAGAGGTCCTTCAATTTAATTATGGCTATATTTAAAATCAAATAAGTTCATTTAGAATCCGGCATAGTTTTGGTGAGCTTTTCGGTGAGTAATCAATCTTATTGATTTACAAATCACTGAAAATGAATCAAATAAAAGAATAGTTCAGTCCCAGGTGGGACCACTCCAAAAATCCGTAACACATTGAGAAAAAGATGGTTGCGGATTTTTTCTTTTTCAGATGTTTAACGGCACTATTGCTCACAGATAGATGCCAATCCAAAACCGTTTTGGAGCTGTTCTTTCTTATCAGTCAAGCCTCTGGGAACCTCTATAAATTTGAGTTTGGACATTCAGATGGAGCATTCTTTCTATTTAATATGCTTCTTCAAAAGTATAAGTACAATTCCTATCATAATGAAACCAACCCCTGTGATATTGGGAGGATTAAAAATACTTTCCCTCTGCATTCCTAAATAGATTATACAGACAGCTAGGATTAATAAGACTATGCTGGCCAAACTCAATATTTTTTTCATATTCTCCTTTGTTGTAGAACGATGTCTTTCGGATTTTGCCTATTGCATTGATATACAAAGGTGGGTTTTCTAAACATGACACCCACCCAAAACCGTAATAAATTTCTTATATTCGATTCAGAAAACCACAACAACTACACATTTCAAACTAGCCATACTAGGCTTAATTTTTATTTGCCCTTTACTCCAAAGTGTCTTTTTAATCTTTAAATGTAAAATTCACAAAAGGGAATTCTATGGCAGATTTTTTTCAAGAGTTAAATCAATGGGGGCTAAAGGGAAACAGAAACGAAGATGATTTACACGAACTTTTTACTTATGGAAACCTAGGGGTAAATACCACCAAAAAGGTAAAAATCCTGATGAGAAAACACATTGGATATTCCATCCTAACCAAGGTTTTTTTAAAATGCTTGGAATTGAGTGAGGAATTCAGCCAACTTGATGTGCTTTTTAAAAAGGAAAAGAACAAAATATGTGTGTTTTTTCTTGTAGAAAATAATAAGCAAATAGGGGCTTCCAGTTTTAATAGGCCAGACTTTACCCTTAATGGGTTGAGGCTTGTTTTTACAAAGAATACAATGTATTTGCCTTGGGAGGTGGATACCTTCACACAAAAACAATATTGAGAAAATTCTTACGTTTTATTTGAACTATTTCATTAAATCCCATGAGTTTAAAGATTGGTTCAAGTATTGATATGTCAGAGCTTCCGTTTCCTGTAGCTCTTGTTGACCACCAATTTGAAATAAAGGAACATTCTGAGGTGTTCTATGGGTATTTTGGATTTCTGGGTTCGGATAGACTTCCCAACAATCTAGAGGATTTAATTGGGAGAATACCAGATTCCCTTATGGAAATCAAAAGGAAGAAATCGTTATTGAAAAACCCCATTAGTGAGTTTGTCTCCTATGTCTCTAGAAAAGGTGAACTAAGATGGCACAAATTGGTTCTCTATCCGGATGTCTCACGTTCTGGATACTTTCTCTATTTTGAAGACGTCACACAAAAGAAAATAGCTTTTGATCTATCAATACAGGCCGCTCACACCGCTAAAATTGGAAGTTGGGAGGTTGACATGGTCAATAATAAAATCTATTGGTCGGATATGACCAAAGAGATACATGAGGTTCCCAAAGATTACATACCAGACCTTGAAGGTGGGATTAACTTTTACAAGAAAGGGGAACACCGCGAACGGATTATGGAACTGGTTTCAGACACCATTGAAAATGGAGGCTCCTTTGATGAAGAGTTCATCATAGTTACAGCAAAGGGAAATGAAAAATGGGTGCGTTCAATAGGTAGCACGGAGATTGTGAATGGGAAGGCTACACGTCTTTTTGGAGTCTTCCAAGATATTGATCAGTCAAAACGAGCAAGCATAAAATATCAGGTGCTTACAGACCGAATGCGGGTAGCTGTCGAGAGTTCCAATATTGGGATTTGGGATTACGATATCGTTAACAACGTTTTGGTTTGGGATGATAATATGTATGATTTATATCAGGTAAACAAGGAAGATTTCTCTGGAGAGGTTGAGGCCTGGGAGAGTACCATACATCCCGATGATCGCGAAAGAAGCCTTCAAGCAGTTCAAGAAGCTATTGAAGGAAAAAAGCAATTCAATACAGAGTTTAGGATTAAAACCTCAGATGGGTCGGTGCGGCATATTCATGGTCTGGGAAAAGTGTTCAGGGATGAAAAAGAGAACGCCATTAGAATGGTAGGGGCCAACACCGATGTTTCCCGAATAAAAAAAGCGGATAACAGACTTCGACAACTACTTAACACCACCGAGAAACAAAATCAAAGTTTGTTGAATTTTGCTCATATCGTTTCGCACAATCTTCGGTCCAACTCAAGTAACCTATCCATGCTCACCGGAATGTTGTTGGAGAACACCAACCCAGAAAAACAACAACGGTTTTTGGAAATGATAAGAATTTCTTCTGATCGTTTGGATGAAACTGTGGTTCAGTTGAACGAGGTGATTAAAATTCAATCAGATTCCAATATCAATTTGCAATGGGTACATGTAAAAGGGACTTTGACCGAGGTTTTGGAGAGCATAAATGCACATGTTGAAGAAATTAGTCCAAATATTGACATACAAATTGAGGAGAATCTAAAGATTTATGGGGTAAAACCCTACATATCGAGCATCTTTCTCAATTTGCTTACCAATAGCTTAAAATATAGAAAACCCAAAATAAAGCTGAGTATTGTTGTGGAGGCTTATGAGAAAGATGGAGACGCCACAATCTCCTTTAAGGATAATGGAAGAGGAATTGATATGGAACGGCATGGCGATAAACTTTTTGGCATGTACAAGACTTTTCATGGTAACAAAGACGCTAAAGGTATAGGGCTTTTTATTTCCAAAAATCAAATGGATGCTATGAAAGCTGAGATTGAAGTAATGAGTGAGGTGGACCAAGGAGCCACTTTTGTGCTAAGATTTCCAAACCCTAAACAAACAAAAGCATGAAAACAAAAAAAGTATTTTTAGTTGATGACGATTTTATTTTTCGAGAGGCTGCCGAGGTGCTTATTACCTCTTCTGGCCTGACCGATGAAGTACTTCATTTTGAAAATGGACTGGAAGCTTATAATAGGTTGGTGGAGCTTTCTGAAACCCCTGAACATCTCCCGGAAATTATGTTGCTCGACATCAATATGCCCGTAATGAATGGTTGGGAACTTTTGGAAGAATTGCGTCAGGTCAAAAGTGTAGTTCGCGATTCCATTCAAATTCATATTCTCACTTCTTCCATAGCCCCTGAAGATTTAAATTTATCAAAGGAATATGAGTTCATTAATGGTTATATTACAAAACCTTTGACACGTGCCGACCTAAAAAAGCTCTCCCAAAGTACTGTTGCCGAAGAGTAGATTCGAAACAGAAATCACCAGCACTATAATCCATAATTCAAAAGCAGTGCTTTCCACGAATCTTGTTGGATTTGAAAAATTATCTCTTGATTCAGAACATCAAAAAAGGAATGGTTCTTGGGCATCATAAAGCTTCGATATCCTTCTTCAAAACTCAATGGTAGAAGTTGAACACTTTCCTGTATTTGCAGTTGTTGAATTAAATGGTGCATCGTAGTTCTGTCATGAACCAGTGCATTGACTTCTTTTTTAGATAACGCATAAAGTGCTTCTTGCGGGCTACGGTATAGTTTGGTATTTCCAAACCCGCTAAGTTGAAGAAAATCTGAACTTGGGCTCGCCCCCACCACGGCTATAAGTTCAACACTTTTAAGCTCCTCCAGACTATTGATTTCTCCCTCCAGACTATTTACCGTAAGCGTAGAGGCAATAGTCGCAGTGAAACTTGAAATGATAATCACTGCGGTGAACATCCATATGATGGCGATTGTTTTGCCCAAATTGGTTTTAGGAGCTTTGTCACCATAGCCAACTGTGGTCATGGTAACGGCGGCCCACCAAAGCCCATCAAAAAGGCCAAGAATTCCCGGTCTGAACTGATATCGGTTGGAGCGTCTTTCCACAAACCAGAGTATGGTTCCGAAAGAAAGTAGTATCAGCAACAACAAAATCACGATGTTCAAAAAATCACGTGAAAAAAAGTTACTGATAAAAATTTGAAATTGACTTTGACTTGATGAGGTAAGTGCAACTCCAAGACTCGAAATATGAAAAGGCTGACTGACCTCAAATTTTTGCATTCGGCTTGCAGTATTCTTCATTGGGTTTATGGCGAGGTCAATGTCCTGGTAGTCCAAAGCCCGTATCACCCCAACAGCATCACTAAACTCAACATACTTGAAGGGGACATTGTTCTTTAAAGCAATGTTTTCCCATAAATCAATGGATAGACCAGAAAAGGATGAATCATTGTCTCCATTAACAAACGGCACCTGTTTATAAACGCCAACTTTTAATGTGTCTGTTTGAGTTTGGCCACATAGGCTTGCTACTCCCAAGAATAGAATCACACCGAAGCTCATTATGCATTTTGATATCTTATGCATCTTCTTTCAGGGTTTTTGATGTGATTAGGCCAAGGAAACTTGTCAGAATCTGTATCAAGGATAAATCACGTTGCGAAAACTTCTTTTCCTCGGTACCATAAACGCAAAAAACGGCAGTATTTCCCTGTTGTTGGAACGGAACGAATAGATGGGATGAAAAGTCATTTTCAGAAACATTGCAAAGGTAGTTTAGAGCTTGTTTGGACACATTGTCTATAATCAAGGGCTTTCCGGTGGTGGCGACATAGCTGGCAAAGTTTTCTTTTTCATTGAACTCCTCTTTTCTTCGGATATGCCCTGTTTTGTTTCTATAGAATCCTTGATACCTTATTTCTCCTCCCTCAACTCTTGCTATTTCGAAGGCATCAATTCCCGTAGGGAGTTCAACCAACCTTTTTAGGCCTTTAAATATCTCGGGCCATGTGCCGGACTGAGGCAAAGAGGACAAAAGTCGATTGAGCATGTAAACATTAGCGCCCGTACTTTTTAGTTCTTCCTGCTGAAGCCTCAAGGCGCTGTCCTTTTTAACCAAAAGGGCCTCTTTTTTTGCTAGTATCAATTGCTCCTCCAATAAAAGCTTTCTCAAGTTGCGGGTTTTAAAACGACCCCATTGACGCGTAGTTATCCAAAAAAGAAGTATCCCGCCAATTGAAAGAATTAAGACACCCCACCAAGTGGAATACCACATGGACTTTACCGTTAAATTTAGTATTGAAGGGGCACTCCACATATGTCCACCCTTTTGTTGTCCACGAATTTTAAGGGTATACTTACCGCTTTTGATTTCTGGCAAAGAAATTTTGGAGGAGCTAACGGGGTCAGACCACGAAGCATGGTCGGAACCTATTTTTAAGTGCTCATCATGTATTATTTTGTACTGATACAAAACTTCTTTTCCAGGAAATGCCGTAGTGGAAACGTGCAACTCAACCCGTGACTTTTCATGGACATTGAGCATTTCATTTTGCTCGACATTTTTATCATTAACTAGAATAGACTTAATTATAGGAGACTTGGTCTGCAAAGGCCCTGCATTGGCAACAGACGAATACACCACGCCTTCGGCTGTACCAAACCATAAAAATTCATTCTGATCAATACTTAGGTTCCTGTAGGTAGAAACCTTTGAAGGTGTTCCGCTGCTTTCATCAAACTGTACGTATGATTTATTTTTTCCATAGAAAATCAAACCATTCGTATCTGTGGCCAACCAGAGGTTTCCATCTTTTGAAGATGTGATGGACCTAATCTCTTGTGTTGTAAAAGGGCCAAGATTCACACGATTTATGGTTTCGGTGTCATACTTTAGCAGACCATCTGTAGTTGCCAACCAAACTACACCCTGATGGTCGATGGTAAGGTCGTGCACTTCGAAATTGCTGCCTACTTCAAATTTGAAGGATAAGCTTTTGTCTTGAAACGTATCATTCTCTCTATCATATTTGAACAGGTAAGAATCTGCTCCGATTCCAGCAGCATAAATTTCAGACCTTCCCCCTTCCTTGATTACCAAAATGCGTGAGTTTATCCCTTTTTGAACACCGTAGTCAACAATAATGCCCTTGCTTGATACTTTTTTCACCCCTAAAATAGGTTTGTCAAGTGGTGCCTGGCAGAACCAAGTTTCTCCAACATGGTCGGTGGACATAAAAAAGATTCCTCCGCCGACCTCACTAAGATTATAGACTCTTTGTTGTGAACCATTTTTGAAGAAAAGAATACTTCCATCACTGGTTCCGTACCAAGTCATATCATTAAAAGTACTTATTGAAGAAATGCGTGAAAGCTCTAGATTTTTGTCAAATGAAAAAGAAGTGTTGGCCTTTTCCAGCTGAAACAAATTTCCCATAGCCAGCAAAACCTTGTTTTTAGAATGGGTGTTTATACTTAAAACATTATCATGCGGTAGGCCAGAAACACTTTGAAAAAAGGAAAACTGCAAGATTCCGAAGCCCTGTTGTGTACTTACCCAAATATCCCCTCCTTTACGTAATTCGCTTGGTGCAAAATAAAGATGGTCAAATGAAACAAAGGGGAGCTCTTCAACACGGTGTGGATCGTTCGATCCAAATACCTTTTGAAAAATGCCTTTATCAATGTCTAAAGAAAATAGTCCTTTATCGGCGCTTAGAAAATAATTTCCCTCAAGGTCCTTTGAGATTTGGTTAAATCGAATTTCATCAGAATTGATGACTTTTTCCCGTTTCACATTTTTTTTATCATCCAAGGTGAAAATCTTGATATCATTGCCTACCACAACAAGGTTTGCACCATTCGCGGCAAAATGTTGGCAAGAAGGAAAGGTCTGGAACAAAGTGAATTTCTTTTGATTTTCATTCAAATAGAACAAACCTTCATCGGGAATCATCGCCCAGATCGTATTGTTTTTATCCTCTCCAAAAGTGATTTTTCCCGTTTTAGGATGATTTGACAATTGGAACTTTCTCTGCAATTTTCCGGATGCATCAATGGAAAACACGCTTCCATCTAGTTGGCTTACCCAAAACCGACCTTTTGAATCCCTGAACAATTCCTCGGGGTAACCCATTAGGTTTTCTGCTTCACTAGTTTCCACCCATTTATTGATTTTTGGTAGCCCTTCTTGATAGGTGAGCCGAAAGAGACCCTCATCATTGGAAAAATACAAAGTGTCCCTATGGGTGGAAAGGAGGGACTTAATATTTCTACTTTTTAGGGTGAGGTTAAAATCGTCAAATTGAGTACCATCAAACCGAAACAACCCTTTATCCGAAGCTATCCATATATACCCTTGGGCGTCTTGATTGATTTCGGAAACCTTTTTAAAAGGGAGGTCACTATGCTTGTAATAAGTATATCTAAAGTTTTGGGCAGAACAAAGCACAATGCCCAAAAAAAGCTGTATTAAAATATGGCCGGTACAATTCTTCATGAATTGAGGTAAGACTTAAATATAGAAAAAAACAGGCAATGGATTAATAGCCATGAATTTAAGTGCTATCTGAACAAAATGGCTACCGCCCCAATCGCAGTCATCAGTAAGATGAACTTCTTGTAGTTTTTGTCATTTATCTTTTTAAGTAAAACAACACCCGCAAATAGACCCAAAATTATACTGGGCAACAATTTTAGGTCGATTAACAAAGTCTCATAGGATATGGTTTTCCAGACCCAAATATGAAATGGTAGTTTGAATAGGTTGGTTATTAAAAACAACCATGCCGCAGTACCCACAAATTCGTTTTTTGGTAACCGCATCGCCAAAAAGAAAATATTGGTAAATGCTCCCGCGAGATTTCCTATCATGGTGCAAATCCCAGCAACAATACCAATAAAACCAGCAAAGGACCAATGTTTAGGGACACTCTGGCTTTTTCTTCTGTCCCACCAGAATAGAATGCCAAGACTAATGAAGATGACGATGACCATACCCAGTTTGAAGGTTTTTTCGGGAAGGTCCTTACCCAGAAAAACACCGATAAGAATACCGATTATCATCCAGGGTATGAATTGGATGATATACTTCCATTGCGTGTGGCGATTGTAATATGAAACCGCAAAAACGTCTCCCACCAGGAGCAGGGGCATAATCAGGCCGGTTGAGCTTTTGGCACCAAAGGCCAATGCCATAAGAGTTACATTGAATATGGATAACCCTTTCAATCCAGCTTTGGAAAGACCCATAAGAAAGGAAGCGAGTGCGGCAAGTGAAAAGGCAGTAAGAGCGGAACCGTCAGTTAAAGTCATGGGAACTAATTACGAAGTTCCATCAATCTCGCAACATATTTCCCAATAACATCGAATTCCAAATTTACTGTGACACCTTCCGTATAGCTCCCAAATCGTGTATGTTCATAGGTATATGGGATAATTGCTACGCTGAACCTATCTTTTTCAGAATCTACAACGGTAAGACTGACCCCATCAATTGTAATGGAACCTTTTTCAATGGTAACATTGTTCAAAGATGAATCGTATGAGAACGTAAAGAACCAGCTACCATCTTTTTGCTCAATCTGGGTGCAGGAGGCTGTTTGGTCTACATGTCCCTGAACAATATGGCCATCCAAACGAGCGCCCAACTTCATGGCACGCTCTAGATTTACTGTATCGCCAACAGCTAAATCTCCTAAATTGGTCTTGTTTAGGGTTTCTTCAATAGCCGTTACGGTGTATTGATTTCCATTTATGGAAACCACAGTTAGGCAAACCCCGTTGTGGGAAACACTCTGATCAATTTTGAGTTCATGTGTTATATCTGAACTTACAGTGATGTGTAGATTGCCTCCTTCTTTTTGCAAAAGCTGTACGTTTCCCAAGGTCTCTATAATTCCGGTAAACATGAAATAGTTTAAATGAGTAGTTTTGTAATGTAAAAGTAGCCATATTGAAGATGATTTAATGAAGGAAAAAGGAAAAATAAAATTGGGGATTTCGATAGGAGATTATAATGGAATTGGCTGTGAAGTCGCATTGAAGACCTTTGAAGATTCGCGAATGTTGGACTTCTGTACGCCGATTTTCTTCGCTTCCAACAAAATGATTTCCGGACAAAAGTCTGCTTTACAAATAAATATCAGTTTTAATGGAATAAAGGATGCTTCCCATGCCGTTGATGGAAAAATCAATGTAGTCAATGTCTGGAAAGATACTCCGAAAATCGAATTCGGGGAATCCACAGAAGAGGCAGGTGCCTTTGCAATAAAATCTTTTGAAGCTGCCGTAAAAGCATTGAAAGAGGAAAAAATAGATGTGTTGGTCACAGCGCCAATCAACAAAAACAATATTCAGTCAGATACCTTCAAGTTTCCCGGCCATACAGATTATTTGGCCCAAGAATTAGAAGGTCAAAGTCTGATGTTTATGGTTACGGATGAACTAAAAGTGGGATTATTGACGGATCACATAGCGGTAAAAGATGTGGCCCAAGCAATTACGCCCCAGTTAATTCGAGAAAAAGTAAACACTATTGTTAAATCCTTGAAGATGGATTTTGGAATTCGTCGCCCCAAAGTGGCACTTCTTGGTATTAATCCGCATAGTGGAGATAACGGAACCATAGGTAAGGAGGATGATAAAATATTGAAACCCATTATACAGGAACTATTTGACCAAGGGACATTGGTTTATGGGCCGTATTCTGCGGACAGTTTTTTTGGTTCCAATGGTCATAAAAAGTTCGATGCCATAATAGCCGCATACCATGACCAGGGATTGATACCTTTTAAGACACTCTCTTTTGGAAAAGGGGTGAACTATACCGCTGGTTTAAATGCAGTTCGGACTTCTCCAGACCATGGAACAGCATTTGAAATTGCAGGAAAAGGACAAGCGGACCCAAGCTCTTTTAAAGAAGCAGTTTTTACAGGGCTACAGATTTATAAAAACCGAGCTGAGTACAAAGAGCTGATAAAAAATCCGTTGCAAAAACAAAAAACAAGGAAAGCAAGTTAATATAGAGTTGTCCGCTATATTAATAATGGGTTTAGATTGCAGGTTTTCAAATAAATAGTATCTTTGCACCCGCCTTAAGGGGGCAGTGCACGAATTTTAAGTGTAAAAATGATGGAACCAAAGGAGTTTTTTATTCCTTTTTCGGGATTGAAGTTAGGAAAACACGAGTTTGAGTACGAAATAGAGAATACGTTCTTTGAATCTTTTGGATATCAAGAATTTAATGGAGCTGATATAAAGGTTACCGCTGTATTGAACAAGATGAACAATATGATGGAACTGGAACTGGCTTCTAAAGGAAACGTCAACGTAGATTGTGATCTTACAGGAGAGGCTTTTGACCAACCGTTAACATCAAATCTCAAAGTTGTCATCAAATTTGGGGAAACCTATGATGATGAAAATGACGAAATCCTGATTCTTCCATACGGGGAACATCAGTTCAACATTGGACAATATGTTTATGAAATGTTGGTATTGGCCGTTCCGCAGAAAAGGGTTCACCCAGGGGTATTGGACGGGAGTCTCCAATCAGAAGTTTTGGACAAGCTGGAAGAATTACAACCAAAAGCAATAAAAGAATCATCAGAAAATACCGATCCCCGTTGGGACGATTTAAAAAAATTATTAACGGACAAATAGGAAACAATGGCACATCCTAAAAGAAAGACATCTAGAACCAGAAGGGATAAAAGAAGAACTCATTACAAGGCATCCATGCCCACGATTGCCAAAGACCCTACTACTGGAGAAATGCACTTATACCATAGAGCACACTGGCACGAAGGCAAACTTTATTATAAAGGCCAGGTTTTAATTGATAAAACCGAAGAAGAAACAGCTGCTTAAGCCATATCAAAAAAATATCAAGTAAACTCTCGTTGTTACAACGGGAGTTTTTTGTTTGAGGCTGAAATTCAAAAACAAAGCGATTTTCGACTGAAATTCATGAAAATTGACTAATTTTCACCACTTTTTGGTCAAATTTCAACCTTTTTGACAGAGAAAGGCATTAGTATGAAAAAAAGAACGGCAGCAATCACAGCTGTAGGAGCTTACCTCCCAGAATTTGTTTTGTCAAACAAAATACTGGAAACCATGGTAGATACCAATGATGAATGGATTACTACCAGAACAGGAATTAAGGAACGAAGAATCCTTAAAGAAGAAAATGCGGGAACATCCTTTATGGCTATAAAAGCCGCAGAGGATTTAATGCAAAAGAGCGGAACCAAACCCGAAGAAATAGATTTCATTTTGGTAGCCACTGCTACACCAGATATGCCAGTTGCAGCTACGGCGGCTTATGTGGCGTCAGAAATTGGGGCGAAGAATGCATTCGCTTACGATTTACAGGCTGCATGCTCGAGTTTTCTCTATGGAATGTCAACCGCGGCAAGCTATATAGAATCTGGGCGTTACAAAAAGGTTTTGCTGATTGGAGCAGATAAAATGTCTTCCATTATTGATTATACGGATAGGACCACCTGTATCATATTCGGAGATGGGGCCGGAGCAGTCCTTTTCGAACCCAATGAAGAGGGACTTGGCCTTCAAGATGAGCACCTAAGGTCGGATGGAATAGGCAGACAGTTTTTAAAGATTGAAGCTGGAGGGTCTATACTTCCACCTTCAGAAGAAACCGTGAAGAACAAACAACACTTTGTGCATCAAGATGGAAAATCCGTTTTCAAATTTGCTGTTTCCAATATGGCAGATGTTTCTAAACTCATAATGGATAGAAATGAGTTGACGCATGAAGATGTACAATGGCTGGTACCACATCAAGCCAACAAAAGAATTATTGACGCTACCGCCAATAGGATGGAGCTGGATGAAGATAAGGTAATGATGAACATACACAAGTATGGTAATACTACCTCTGCAACCCTTCCATTGCTATTACATGATTACGAAAAGCAACTGAAAAAAGGGGACAACCTTATTTTTGCCGCATTTGGCGGAGGATTTACTTGGGGTGCCATTTATTTGAAATGGGCCTATAATTCATAAAACTGACTAACTAAATCATATTCCATGGACATTAAGGAAATTCAAAGTCTAATCAAATTTGTAGCCAAATCAGGTGCCAGCGAAGTAAAGCTGGAAATGGAGGATGTTAAGATAACCATTCGCACTGGACCCAGTACAAGTACTCCAGAAACTACGATTGTACAGCAAGTACCAATGGCCCAAGCACCAGCTGTTGCTGCCGCTCCTCCGGTAGCCGCAGTCCCAGAGGCCGCAGCTCCAACCCCAGCCGCTGAACCAGCTGCTGAAGCCGATGACTCAAAGTATATAACGATAAAATCGCCAATTATCGGAACGTTCTACAGAAAACCTTCTCCAGACAAACCACCATTTGTTGAAGTGGGCAGCACTATAGGTGAAGGAGATGTGCTTTGTGTAATCGAGGCAATGAAGCTCTTCAATGATATTGAATCGGAAGTTTCCGGAAAAGTGGTCAAAGTATTGGTAGATGATTCTTCTCCAGTAGAATTTGACCAACCTCTATTCTTGGTAGACCCTAGTTAGAAATTTCAATATTCAAATCTCAAATCCCAAAACAAAAGCTTGGAATTTGGTTGTTGAAATTTGAATTTTTAAACGAAAAGTTATGTTCAAAAAAATATTAATAGCGAACAGGGGAGAAATTGCCCTTCGAGTAATACGGACCTGCAAGGAAATGGGAATAAAAACCGTTGCAGTTTACTCAAAAGCTGATGAAGAAAGTCTACATGTTAGGTTTGCGGATGAAGCCGTATGTATTGGCCCTGCGCCAAGTAGTGAATCCTATTTAAAAATACCCAACATTATTGCTGCTGCAGAAATAACTAATGCTGATGCCATTCATCCAGGGTACGGCTTTCTCTCTGAAAACTCCAAGTTTTCCAAGATTTGTGCGGAACACGAGATTAAATTTATCGGTGCTTCTGGTGAACAAATTGACAAAATGGGAGACAAGGCCACAGCTAAGGAAACTATGAAAAAAGCTGGTGTTCCAACTATCCCTGGTTCCGAAGGATTATTGAAAGATGCTGCGGACGCCAAAAAAGTAGCCAAAAAAATGGGCTACCCTGTAATGATCAAAGCCACTGCAGGTGGTGGTGGAAAAGGAATGCGTGCTATTTGGAGTGAGGATGAGCTGGAAAGCAACTTTGAAAGTGCTGTCCAAGAAGCTACAGCTGCATTTGGTAATGGCGGAATGTACATGGAGAAATTGATTGAGGAGCCAAGACACATTGAAATCCAAGTAGTAGGAGATCAATATGGAAAAGCTTGTCACTTATCCGAAAGAGATTGCTCTGTACAGCGAAGACACCAAAAGTTAACGGAGGAGACACCTTCTCCCTTTATGACCGATAAACTTCGTGAAGAAATGGGTGCAGCGGCAGTTAAAGCTGCTGAATATATTAAATACGAAGGTGCAGGAACCGTGGAATTTTTGGTCGATAAGCACCGAAACTTCTACTTTATGGAGATGAATACCCGTATTCAAGTGGAGCATCCTATCACGGAACAAGTAATAGACTATGATTTGATTCGTGAGCAAATTTTGGTTGCAGGTGGTGTTCCAATTTCTGGAAAAAACTATGTTCCGAAATTACATTCTATTGAGGTACGTATCAACGCAGAAGACCCATACAACAACTTTAGACCCTCTCCTGGGAAAATCACAACCTTGCATATGCCTGGAGGACATGGGGTACGTTTGGATACACATGTGTATGGCGGATACATTATCCCTCCAAACTATGATTCCATGGTGGCAAAGTTGATAACCACAGCACAAACTCGGGAGGAGGCTATCAACAAGATGAGACGTGCCTTAGATGAGTTTGTTATCGAAGGTGTAAAAACAACCATACCATTTCACCGTCAATTGATGGATCACCCAGATTATTTGGCAGGAAACTACACCACCAAGTTCATGGAGGATTTTGAAATGGATGAAAAATATGATTACTAAATAAGACCCCGATTTATCGGGGTTTTTTGTTCTATGAAACTAAGTTATTGGGAATATAAAACCTGGTTTTCCAATATTGATTTCACTATAGTGGGCAGCGGTATTGTGGGGCTTAGTTGTGCTCTTTTTCTAAAAGAAAAGTACCCAAAGCGTAAAGTTTTGATTTTAGAGAAGGGTCTTTTGCCCCAGGGAGCTAGTACCAAAAATGCAGGGTTTGCCTGTTTCGGAAGTATTTCTGAAATATTATCAGACCTAGAAACCCATTCGGAAGAAGAAGTACAGCAATTGGTCAAAACCAGATGGGAAGGCATCCAGTTATTACGTCAGATTTTGGGCGATAAAGCTTTGGACTATCAACAATATGGTGGTCATGAGGTTTTTTTGGAAGAAGATAGCGAGCTCTTCGAGAAGTGCAACCAACAGTTAGACTATACAAATAAACTGCTACAACCTATTTTTGGGAGAAGCGTTTTTGAAAGAAGGAACAATGATTTTGGATTCACCAAAGTAAAAAGCCAATACATCACCCATACCTTGGAAGGACAAATTGATACTGGAAGTATGATGCAAGGTCTTTTAAAGCAATGCTCTTCTAAGGGTATTTTAGTGCTGAACGGAATGGAGGTGAAAAAATTAGAAGAGCTCGGAAATAAGGTATCCGTTTTGGTAAATGATTTTGAATTTTTTACCCAAAAGGCTTTTGTGGCCACGAATGGTTTTGCTTCAAAACTGCTTTCAGGACTTAGGGTAAAACCAGCAAGAGCACAAGCATTGATTACAGAACCCATTCCCAATTTGAACATCAAAGGGACTTTTCATTTGGATGAAGGGTATTGTTATTTCAGAAATTTAGACAATCGTATTTTATTGGGAGGAGGGAGAAACTTGGATATTGAAGGTGAAGAAACTGCTGAAATGGGAGAAACTGAACTTATCCAAAATAAATTGGAAAGTCTGCTGAAAGACGTTATTCTCCCCAATCAAGAATTCGAAATTGCTCAAAGATGGAGCGGTATTATGGGGGTTGGCCACCAAAAAACACCAATTCTTGAAGCAATTTCGTCCAACATATTTTGTGGGGTAAGACTTGGTGGAATGGGCGTAGCACTCGGAAGCACAGTAGGAAAGGATTTGGCGGGGCTAGCATAGCTAAAAAAGCAATTTGGATATTCTTATATTCACATAATTTGATTGATGAAGTATGGGTGCAGTTTCTATCCTTTAATACAATCAATCAATAGGACAACTTTTGATAAACTTCATATATGAGCTTCTTAAAAGCACGCAATCCAAAACTTGCCGTTTATTTGACAACACTTCTTTTAATAGCGTGTGGAACGCAAAAACAAACATTCACAAAGAAGAATATCAAAACATCCCAGAAATTAATTGGGATTGAATTTTCAAAACAAAAGATAGATACCCTTTACGGATATTTGGAGAGGAACAAAAAAGCATATGATTCCTTGCGCAAGTACCGTATTGCCAATGAGGTTTTTCCTGCCATTTTGTTTGACCCCAAACCTAGCGGTTTTCAGATTCCCACCTTCAATGATACGGTTTCGACTTGGACGGTTTCAGATAATGTTCCTATGCCGGACTCCCGAAGTGAAATAGCTTTCTTCACCATTCCAAAATTAGCTTCGCTAATAAAGAATAAGAAAATAACCTGTTTGGAGCTTACCCAATTCTATTTGGATAGGCTGAAAAAGTACAGTCCCAAACTAGAATGTACCATTACTATAACGGAAGAACTCGCCTTGGAACGGGCAAGACGACTAGATAAAGAGCTTGCGCAAGGCCAGTACCGAGGAATTTTACATGGCATTCCATATGGCGTTAAGGATTTGATGGCTGTTGAAGGGTATCCCACTACATGGGGTTCTGAACCCTATAAAACCCAGCAAATTGAAGAAACCGCTACTGTGGTGAAACGTTTGGATGACGCTGGTGGAATTTTGGTGGCCAAACTGGTTTCTGGAGCTCTGGCTCGTGGCGATGTCTGGTTTGGAGGAAAAACAAGGAATCCATGGGATGTTTCGAAAGGAGCCAGTGGTTCTTCAGCCGGATCTGGCAGTGCAACTTCAGCGGGTTTGGTGCCTTTTGCCTTGGGCACGGAAACTTTGGGTTCGATTACTTCACCCAGCTCAAAAAATGGAATAACAGGCTTAAGACCTACGTATGGTCGGGTAAGTAGACATGGGGTGATGAGCTTATCGTGGTCAATGGACAAGGTCGGCCCCATGTGTAGAAATGCTGAAGATTGTGCCATTGTATTTAGCATTATTCAAGGAAAGGATGAAAAGGATAAAACAACAAATTCAATTCCTTTTTCCTTTAACCCGAAGATGGACGTTAAAACCCTTAAAGTGGCCTATTTGAAAGATGATATTGAAAAGGATACTACAAAGGGCAAAAGCAATTTACTAAAGGCAATGACCACGTTTAAAAAAATGGGGATTCAACCAAAACCTGTAAGTCTGCCCACCGACGTACCTTATGATGGATTTGACATTATCTTACGATCGGAATCAGGTGCGTTTTTTGATGAATTGGTACGATCAGGGGAGGTCGATGTAATGGTGGAACAACACAAGAGGTCGCGTGCAAATTCATTGAGACAATCCCGTTTTATTCCCGCAGTGGAATATTTGCAGGCCAATCGACATAGAAAGGTCCTTATCGAAAAGATGCATCAGATAATGAAGGATTATGATGTGTTGATATCCCCTTCTTTCGGAAACAGGCAGTTGGTCATTACGAACCTAACAGGTCATCCGGTTATAGCCATACCTACGGGTTTGGATGATGAAAAACTCCCTACAAGTCTAACCTTGGTAGGGAATCTTTATGACGAAGGAAAAATACTTTTGTTGGCCAAGTACTTTCAAGAAGTCACGGAGTATGATGAACTACATCCGGAAGGGTACCATTAAATCATCCTGCCATCCAAAAGATTGATAACCCTTGAACCGTATGCTGCATTTTTCTCGGAATGGGTCACTTGAATAATGGTTACGCCTTCATCGTTCAATTTCTTGAAAAGCTCCATGATTTCCTCTCCTTGTTTGGAATTTAGGTTTCCTGTGGGTTCATCTGCCAAAATGAGTTTTGGATTGGAAATCAAAGCCCTGGCAATTCCAACCAACTGTTGCTGCCCACCACTTAATTGCGCAGGAAAGAGATCCTTCTTTCCTACGATATTAAATCGGTCCAACATGTCGGCAACTTTAGCTTTTCGTTCTGAAGAGCTGTATTTTTTATAAAGTAAAGGCATCTCCAAGTTTTCCTTTACAGTTAGGTCATCCAACAAATGATACGATTGGAAAACAAAACCGATATATTCTTTATATAGATTTGACCTGTGTTTTTCCTTTAAGGAATGAACCGATTCATCCAAAAAATGATACTCTCCTTCATTGAAACCATCCAGCATTCCAATGACGTTGAGCAATGTGGACTTACCTGATCCAGAAGGACCCATAATAGAGATAAACTCACCTTCGGACACCTCAAAATTGATATCCTTGAGCAGAAAAATACGTTGGCCACCTGAGTTGACCCATTTGAAGATGTTTTTTAATTGTAATAACATAACATTGTTTTTATTCTAAGTTTTATTCTTGTCTCAATGCGTTTGCCGGACTACTCTTTGCCGCCATTAGGGATTGACCCGCAACCGTAAACATGGCAATTATTAGAGCAGTACATCCTGCACCTAGAAAATACCAAATCCGTAAAGGTATGCGATAGGCAAAATCAGATAACCAGTCGTTTGCCATGAGATAGGCGATTGGCAAGGTTATGACCATGGCTGCCATAACTAGTTTCACAAATTCGCTGGATAACATGATAAAGGCTTGTGATGTGGTCTGCCCCAATACTTTTCTGATACTTACCTCCTTTTTCCTGAGCTGAGCAGTAAAGGTTACTAATCCAAAAAGTCCTAAACATGAAATTAAAATTGCAAGTCCTGCCAAATACTTGGATAAGGAAGCCACCCGTTGCTCAGACAGGTAGAGTTGTTCGTATTGGGCGTCCAAAAAATCAAAATCAAAAGGAAGTCCAGGATTGAATTTTTCGAATAATTGGGTAAGTGCAGTTATGGTTTTCTTTTCTTCGCCGGCCTTTATTTTTACTAATAACGTACTTATCCATTCTGACCGGCAGACAAGAGCCATAGGCGTGATTTCATCATATAGGGATTGAATATTGAAATCCTTCACCACTCCTATTATTTCTCGATTTGGACCGCGCATGTCAATAACAGTTCCAATAGGATTCTCAAGGCCCATTAGTTCTACAGCGGTTTCATTTAATATTATTTTAGAATTGTTATTGGGAACCTCATTGATATAGGAACGGCCTTCCTTCATTTCAATACCCATGGTCTCTATAAAATCTGGACCCACATGGGCATGCCTAAACGTAAGTTTCTTGGATTCTTCGCTTTGACCTGGCCACCTATGATTGGAAGAGGAATTACTAAAGTTGGTCATATCACCCTGCATATAAGAAGCATTTACAACTCCAGGAATCATTCTTGCTTCCTCGAGAAAAGTCTCCATATTGTTTACCAACCCATCTTGGCGTTCAATGGTAATAATATTGTCTTTGTTGTACCCTAGATTTTTGGATTGAATAAAATCCAACTGCATGTAAATAATACTAACGGCAACAAGCAACAAAATAGAAATACTGAATTGAAAAATAACCAGACCTTTGCGTATTACATGATCTCCACTGGAAGTGGGCAATTTTCCTTTTAAAACACTTATTGCCTTAAACTTTGTAAGATAGAAGGCAGGATAACTTCCGGATATTAAACCCGTCACCACGGCAATCCCTGCGATTATAAGAATGAGACTAATGCTAAAAGGGAATTCTAGCTGTTTTCCAGTGATATTGCTGAACCAAGGCAAAATTAGGGCTACCATGGCATAGGCAACAATCATAGAAAAGCAAGCAAGCAATACGGACTCGGTTAAAAACTGAAAAATCAAGGAGCTTTTTTCAGCACCTACCACCTTTTTTACCCCAATTTCCTTTATTCTCTTTGCGGCCTTGGCAGTGGATAGGTTCATAAAGTTAATGCACGCAATAATGAGTATAAATAAAGCAACTATGGACAAAAGGATTACATAGGTAATTCGTCCTCCAGATTTTTTTCCATTTACGAAACGATTTTTCAAATAATTGTCGGCATATAGTCCAAAGAAAACACTTGCTTGATTTTCAGAATCCTTCTTTTTAATGAGATCCTCTATTTTCGAATTAAAGGATTCAATTCCAACGCCTGTCTTTAAAAGCGCATACATGCTAGAACTATTACTTCCCCAGTGAATATCGTTAATGTCCCTGTTTTGCAGGAACTTTTTGTAGGAAAGCACAAAATCAAAATCTTGGGAGGAGTTCTTAGGGATTTCAAAAATCCCATTGATAGTAAAAACATCTTCCAGTCCATCTTCTCCGTTTTTAATGATGAGACTTTTTCCAACTGGAAAGCCTTCGGACCCAAATAGGTTTTCCGCCATTTCTTTTGAAATGACCACTGAGTTCACATCACGCAAGACCGTATTCATATCACCAGCAAGAAGTGGAAAGGAGAACAGTTTAAAGTAATCTTCGCTGGCAAAGAACCCGGTACTAGCGAGCTTTTTATCTTCAGTTTGTAGCATGGCGTTTCCATTTATTCTAAAAACGGCCACCGCTTGCTCAACCTCCGGGACTTCCTGTTGTAAAGTCGTGAGCATCAAACTAGAATTTGATTGGTAGGTGTTCAACGAGCCTTGGCCATTTGGCACATGTCTGAAAACCTGGTACAACTGCTCTTTGTTGGCATGGAATTGGTCTTTTACCACCTCATCCTTCACCCATAAAAAAACAAGGAGCACACAGGTCAAGCTCGATGATAATCCAACTAGGTTGATAAAGAAGGTACTTTTGTCTCGGGAAATGTTCCTCAGGAATAGTTTGATATGATTTTTGAGCATAGTTTTCTGTTCTTTACTTTGTTATTCTGTACGTAAACTTTTTACAGGATTAGCTAGGGCTGATTTTATGGTTTTGGTACTGATAGTCAAAACTGCAATAAGAAGGACCAGAACTCCAGAAAAAGCAAAAAAGTGCCAACTTAAATCAATACGATTCGCATAATCTTGGAGCCATTCGTTGGCAAACCACCATGCTACCGGAGTAGCAATGACAAAGGCCATAAGAACCAATTTTAGATAGTCTTTGGTCAATAAATAAGTCACTGAAGCTACGCTAGCACCGATTACTTTTCGAACGCCTATTTCTTTGGTGCGCTGGTTTGTGATAAGCATTGACATGGCAAACAAGCCTACACAGCTCAGAAGTATTGCGATGATGGAACCGCTTGTAATTAGAGCAGCCATTGTTTTCTCCCGTCTAAAGGTTCTATCTATATTTTCATCCAAAAAAGAACCCAAGAACTCTGCATTGGGCTCTATTTTTTTAAATGCATTTTCAATAGAGGTAAAAGAATCCGCCATATTTGAGGAGGCTACTTTAACATAAGCATATGTCAATCCACGTTCTCTATCCAAGAAAAAAGTGAGAGGTTCTATGGTCTTTGAGATATCCTGAAAATTGTAATCCTTGACCACTCCAATTATGGCAAATGACACACTGTCGCCTGCTGGTAGGAAAGCAGTTAACGGGGTTTCTTCTTCCAATTCTCTAGCCATGCTTTCATTAATAAGAACGGCTTGTGTATCACTTTCTCTTGCGATATCAAAGGTTCGGCCCTCTTTCAACTCAAGCCCCAAGGTCTTGATGTAATCGTAATCAACGGTTAATGCATTTGTACGAACATTTTTTCCTTTGTATTCAAAGCCCCAAACACTGGAAGATTGACTACCGTCCCTTCCTCTTCCCAAATTGTTGTCAGCTGCAGTGATTGCTATGATATTTGGATTGTTCTTTAGTTCTTCGCGAAGTAGATTGACCACATCATAACTATCCTTTTTCCCGTTTAAAGGAAATGAAAGAACCTGTTCTTTGTCGTAGCCCAAATCTTTATTGCGCATGTAATCGAGCTGTTCGTTAAGAATAAATGTGCCACTAATCAGTAAAATGGCTATTCCAAACTGTAATACGATTAAAGCATCACGCAGATGATTCTTCCCAGAGGAATCCAACTTTCCTTTCAAGGATTGAACAGTAGTTAAGCGGCTTAGTAAAAGCGCTGGATATCCCCCAACGATCAGGGATATTACCAATACCAAAAGTAGCGCTATAAAAAGAATGATGGGAGATAACAGAATATCAAAGGTCGCACCGGTACCGAACAGAGTCTTAAAATTGTCCTTTAATAAGAAACTCAATAACACCCCAGTACCTAACGAGATTATAAATACGATAAGACTCTCTCCCCAAAACTGAAGAAAGAGCTGCCGTTTCTCTGCACCTAGGGTTTTGCGCATTCCAATTTCCCTAAGTCGTTGCGCGCTTTTGGCAATACTCATATTGACAAAATTGACGCAGGCTATAAATAATATTAGGAAGGCCACCCCTAGAACTATGAATACTTTTGCCCTACTTATTTCAACATAGCCCTTGCTATAGCTTACAAAACGCATATCTGTTACAGGTAAAAGGCCTAACTGGAGAAAATTCCCATTTGCATTGGGCAGCGCTCCATCGCGTTTTAGGTTTTCACTTGCTCCTTGGTAATGTAAATTGGTAAACGCCCTGCTGTTTTCTTCAAATGTTTTGGCTGAAACCGATTCTTCCAACTGGAGGAAAACACTATGATATTGGGCATTCCAACGTTCTTTTGTTTCTTCATATTCCGGATGCTTCTCAAAGGGCAACGCAATATCAAATTCAATCGAACTATTCTCGGGTTCATCTGCAGAAACCGCCCTCACAATAAACGGTTTATTTTTTCCATTGATTAAAACGGTCACGGTTTTTCCAATGGGATGTTCATCACCAAATAACTTAGTTGCGGTACTTTTTGTGATTACCGTAGAAGAAACATCAGTCAAGATATTTTCCCGTACTCCCTGGAGTACGGGAAAACTGAACATTTCAAAAAAATTGCCATCAACATAGACGGCATCCAGGCCCAGCTCTTTTTCATTGTAAATCGTTAAGGCCTCCTCTTCAACAAATCGAGTTATTTTATCTATGCCAGGCACTTCAGTTTTTAGAGCAGCAGCAAAGGGGGTTGGATGACTTGTTCCAACCTCCGTTCCCTTTGGAATTTGCCATGTTATAAATACTTTATAAAGCTTATCTCCATTGGAATGAAAATCATTAAAAGAAAGCTCATGAAGTGAATCCATGGTCAAAAGAGTTGCCACTCCAAAGGCAATGGACAAGCCGAGTATTCCAATTATCGTGAACAGTCTATTTTTCCATAGATTTCGTAAGGCAATTTTCACATAGTTTTTGAACATAATGGTTCGTTTTTAATTGATTTCTTATTCTGTGCGCAAACTTTTTATTGGATTTGAAGTGGCTGCTCGAACCGCTTGATAGCTAACTGTAAAAAGAGCAGTAAGCATTACACAAGAAATAGCCACCCCAAAAACCCACCAAGGAATGTTGATTTGATAGGTGTAGTTTTGGAGCCATTGTAGTATTAAATAATAAGCAACAGGAATTGCGATGAGACCAGACAACAATATTAAGACTACAAAATCCCAAGAAAGCATCTTGAAAAGACTCAAAATGGACGCTCCCAATACCTTTCGAATTCCAATCTCCTTGGTACGTCTTTCGGCTATAAAAGCTGATAGACCATACAGTCCTAAACAGCTGATGAAAATGGCCAGAACCGAAAAAATTTCAGATAACTTTCGCATACGCTCTTCAGCTTTGAACTTGTTTCCAAAGGCATCATCCACAAAATGATATTCAAACGGAACATTAGCCGCTATTTGCGCAAATTCCATTTCAATCTGCTCCAATGATTGGGCTAGACTTTTATCAGGAGATAATTTTAAGTTAATCCAATTGGTTTCCTGATAGTTTATGCTGTAAATTGCTTGTTTAACAGGCTCAAAAGGAGACTCGGTCAATAGGTTTTTAACTACTCCAATTACTTTATGCTCGCCGTCATACCATCGGATGGTCTTCCCGACAGGGTCTTGTAGCCCCATATACTCTACGGCGGCCTCGTTAAGTACATAGGCGGTTGAATCTGATGCAAAATCCCTTGAGAAATCCCTTCCTTCCTTCACTTCCCAACCTATGGTCTTACCATAATCATGGGACACATAAAAATTCACAATATTGGTAATAAAATTGGGATCTTTACCCTCCCATTCATAACCCCCATTACTATGCCAGGCCTCGGTCATAGGACTTGAAGATTCTGACATTTCAATTACGCCAGTATTTTTTTTGAAGGCTTCACGTAATGTATTGTATTTGTTTTCAAAATCCGCAGTGGTTTTTTCAACCATGATTAGGCCATTTTGTTCATAGCCTATGGGACGATTTTTTGTATGTTGAATTTGCCGATTTACTAAAATGGTGCCAGAAACCAAGATGATGGAAACCATAAACTGCACCACGACCAATACTTTACGGAACGAAGTTGCCGATTTACCAGATCGGATGGTTCCCTTCAAAACTTTAACTGGACGGAAGGAAGAGAGGTATAAGGCAGGATAACTACCGGCCAAGAGACTGGTAATCAAGACCAAACCTAAACCAATACACCAAAACATAGGTTTTGCTAAAGGAAAAACAATCTGTTTGTTTGCCAAGGGATTGAATACGGGTAAAAGGACTCCTACCAAAGCACAGGCTAGTACAAATGCACAAAAAGTTACCAAAAAGGATTCGAACAAAAATTGCCCTATCAATTGGTTTTTGTTTGAGCCGACCGTTTTTCGTATTCCTACCTCTTTGGCTCTTCTTTGAGACCTTGCAGTGCTGAGGTTCATAAAATTGATACAAGCCAACAACAATACAAAAACACCGATTATTCCGAACATGCGTACATATTGGATTGCACCTCCGCTGGACACACCATTCTTAAAGCTAGACCTTAAATGCCAATCATTCATCGGATGAAGAAAGATTTCTGGATTACTCTTTTTTGTCAGGTCAGGAACATGATCGTAGAGTGCATGTTTTATTTTATCATTTACGGCTTGAAGTTTGGACTGGTTGGACACTTCCACATAAACCTGATAAGAATTATTGTCCCATAATTTTCGGTCCCGTGCTGTTTTCACCCATTCGTACATAGATACATAAACAGTCCATGGAGCAATAAAATCCAGAGGTTTCCCTTCTGAAAAAGCGGCAAGTGTCTCAAATATGTTGGAATTGTGGGGCAAATCTTCAAAAACGCCACGAACGGTCACCACAGCATCATTGTTCAAATGCATTGTTTTTCCTATGGGTTCTTTGTCCCCAAAGAAAGCTTTAGCTGTAGATTCCGAAATCACTATAGCGTTGGGGTCGTTAAGTGCGCTTTGATTTCCCTTCAACATGTGTAAAGAGAATAAACTAAGGGCGCCTTGTTCCATAAAGACGCCATACTTGTTCAGGTTTTTTTCTTTGGAAGATAGCACATTGTCTCCTGGAAAAGAACTCATTACAACATGGTTGAAATCATTGGGGTAAACGTTGCGTAGTTCATCCGCTAAAGGGTAGGGCAATGTAAATCTGGTGCGTACCTCCCCATTGTTGGTTTTGTTCACCAGTACCTGTGCGATACGGTCGTGATTGCTGAAATTGGTATTAAAAGATTTTTCATCATGAATCCATAAACCTATGAGTATCGAGACCGCTAGTCCTAGAGCTAGCCCTCCAATATTGATAAAAGAATAGGTTTTGTTATTGAAGAGGTTTCGAGCCGCTATTTTTAGATAGTTTTTGAACATGATTGATGATTTTTAATTGATACTATAACAGTAATCCATGATAATCTACTTACTCCACCCTAAGGTTCTTCACGGGGTTAGCAACTGCCGATTTCAGTGATTGAAAACCAACGGTAATGAAAGTGATAACCAAAGCAGAACCCCCTGCAAAGGCAAAGACCCACCATTGTAATTCTATACGGTAGCTGAAATCTTGCAGCCAGCGATGTATGAAATAATACGCTAAGGGTGTGGCAACAGACATGGCAATAAGTACCAATCTTAAAAAATCCTTGGTGAGCATTTGAACCACAGATGTCACTGAGGCTCCAAGCACTTTTCGTATTCCAATTTCTTTTTTCTTCTGTTCGGCAACATATGAAACTAAACCAAAGAGACCCAAACAACTGATGAAAATTGCCAGAATTGTAAATACCATGGATATTTGTCCTAGACGTTTTTCCTCATCATACATTCTTTCCACTTCCCTATCAACAAATCGATAATCGAACGGAACCTGCTTTACTATCTCTTTCCATTTGCTTTCCAAGTTTTTAAGTAACTGTGCGTAATCCGTGGTTTTAGTTTTAATAAACAACCAGTTTGGGCTCTCTTCCTTATATAGAAACAAGGGTGCAATCTCATGTTTTAAAGATGCATAATGGTAATCTTCTACTACACCTATGATTCTCATTTCAGAAGTCTCATCTCCAAAACTCTCTATAAGTCTGGCACTCAGAGCATCCTCTTCATTAATATTGAAGATTTTCAGAGTGGCCTGATTTACAATGATTTGATCAATGGTATCTGCTGGAGTGAAATCCCTACCTTTAAGAATAGGAATGTCCAATGTTTCAAAATAACCGTCACTAATACCATGTCTTTTTACAAGGGTATTATGTTCTCGATTTCCTCCCGGAAGATATAGGCCATTATCACTTAGTATAACTTCGGATGGGGCATAAAGTCCGCTTGACACATGCAGTACTCCGGGTATTTCAAGAAAAGAAGACCTCATGGATTCGAACTTGTTGGAAGCCTCGTCTGTTCCGATTCGCAAGGCCAAGAGGTTGTCTTTGGAATAACCCAAATCTTTTTTCTGGGTAAATTGAAATTGCTGTGTTATCACAATTACAGTAGCTATCAAAGCAATGGAAATCACAAATTGAAAAACGACTAAAGCCTTACGAAATACACCATTCCCTGATTGTATTATGGTATTGCCCTTAAGTGCTTTAATCGGCTTAATAGCAGATAGTACAGTGGCCGGGTAGATTCCTGAAACCAATCCGGTGATTATACCCAGACCAAGGAGTAAGAAACCGATTTTCCAACTTATGATATTTTGATGGGTCAAATTGACACCAGCAAGGTCATTAACCAATGGAAGTAATACCATGGTTATGGGGATACTGATTAACACTGCAAAGAGGGATAACGATAAAGATTCGCCCAAAAACTGTCGCATTAGCGTGTTTTTAAATGCCCCTGCCACTTTTCGAACCCCGATTTCCTTTGCCCTTTTACTGGCCCTGGCCGTACTGAGGTTGATGAAATTGACGCAGGCGACCAATTGAATAAAAAAGGCCAAGGTCAATAAAAAGTACAGAAATTTTATGTTTGAAACTTCATGGATCTGGTTGGGCCTATCTGAAGAATATAAATGAATATCGGAGACATTCCTCAGAAACAATCTTTTATTGTCCATACCAGCGTTTGCTATATCTTGAGCGGCTCTGTCCTGAATAAATTCAGGCAGTTTATTTTGTAAGCTTGATACATTCGAGTTCGAAGCCAATTTCACATAACTATAGACGAAGTTATTGGTAGCAAAATCTTGAAAACTTTGTACAAAAGTGCCCATTCCTTCCGTACTCATACTTACTATATAATTGGGTTTCAAATGTGATTTTGCATAGGTGTCATCAAAAACACCCTTTACAGTCAATGTTTGGGCGCTTTCACCACTTCCCCAGATTACTGCTTTGCCCAAAGCCCTTTGTTTGCCGAACAGTTTGTTGGCAAGTGAGGAAGAAAGCACTAGGGCATTAGGCTCATCTAATGCGTTGTTTTGATTGCCTTCTAAAAACTTATAGGTAAAAACCTTAAAAAAGGTAGAATCTGCAATATACACTCTAGGTTCATAATATGCATCTTCGCTATCGGCAGCACTGATAAGGTTGCTGTAGAAAACATCTGTCAATACAACTCGGGTTGCCTCTTGAACCTCTGGAAAATCCTCTTTTAGCGCAAAAACTGTTGGCGGTGAAGCAGCTGCGGTATCAAAATTGTCTTTACCCTCTCTTTCGATTAAGGTTTCTACTCTAAAAATGGAGGCCGCATCTTCATGGTGTTCATCATAGCCGAATTGCGCAAAGACATACAATAAAATGGCTAAACAACTTACGGTACCTACGGTAAGTCCCAATACATTGATAATGGTCTGTTGCTTGTTTTTTAGCAGATTCCGCCAAGCAATTTTTACATAGTTTTTAAACATGATTGTTGTTTTTTGATTACTCGGTTCGTAAGCTTTTCACGGGATTTGTGATAGCTGCTTTAATACTTTGATAACTAACGGTTATTACCGCTATGAAAACGGCCAAAGCGGCGGCCAATAAGAAAACAGTAAGACTAATATCGATTCGATATGAAAAATCTTGTAGCCATTTGTTCATGGCTAACCATCCTATTGGAACCGATATTAAAATGGATACCGCAACGAGCCTCAGAAAGTCGGTAGTAAGCCGGAATGTGATTTGACTTACACTGGCACCAAGCACTTTTCGAACCCCAATCTCTTTAGTACGCTTTTCGGCATTGAAAGTGGCTAGTCCAAACAAGCCAAGGCAAGCAATAAAAATGGAAAGTATAGTAAAAGTGATGAATATTCGACCTAAGTTTTGGTCCGCTTCATAAGTAGTATTAAAAGCGTCATCCATGAACCGATAACTAAAAGGTTGTCCTGGCGCAAGATTATTCCAGATTTCTTGTATGGCTGCTGTCGCCTCTGAAAAGTCTCCTGCAGCAAGTTTCACTGCCATATTCCCTGTGGAATTGCCCAGGGTAATGCTTAACGCGCCTATGTCCTTCCTTAAGGTTTCATAATGAAAATCCTTAACCACCCCAATCACATTTAAAAAAGAGGGATTCTCTTCTCCTAAATCGCCGGATAATCGAGTGCCCAGAACCTCTTTGGAATTCATTCCCAAAATGGCTGCCGCGGATTCATTTAAAATAATGGCGGAGGAATCTGCTGGAAACTGGGGGTTAAAATTCCTGCCTGAGACCATTTCAATATCTAACGTAGAGATATAGTCATTATCTGCCCTCCACAACTGCATGTTAATGGCACTTTCCGGATCGCTGAAACCTTCACGAAAGAGACTTGTATTGGTTCTTGAAGATGGAGTTGGTAAAAAACTGGAGAGCGTAGCACTTTTTACTTGGGCCAGCTGACTTACTTGTTCTTTAAAAGTAGTGGCTTGGTCTCCTGTGGCAAATACGTCTTCAATAATCAATACCTGGTCTTTAGAGAAGCCAAGATCTTTGCTTTGAATATACTTTAGTTGTTGATATACAATTAGGGTGCTTATTATGAGAAATACAGATATGGCAAACTGAAATATAACTAATGAATTCCTAACCCTTCCGCCACCAATACTTTTATCCCCTGAACCTTTTAATACATCGACAGGCATAAACCGAGACATAAAAAAGGCAGGATACCAACCAGATAAAATACCAAGGATACTGGCTGACACCAAAATAATTCCCCAGAAATAGGGATTTGCAAACGGTATGGATATTTCTTTCCCAGCGAGTTCATTGAAAAACGGCAGAAGAAAAGTAGCCAGCACAAGAGCAAAAAGCAGAGATATTAGGGTAATCAGTCCTGATTCCATAAAGAACTGTCTTAGCAGTCCCGCCTTTGAAGAGCCCAAGGTTTTCCGTATACCTACTTCTTTACTCCTTTTCAATGAGTATGCGGTGGAAAGGTTCATGAAATTAACACTTGCCAGAACAATCAAAAACAAACCAATGAATGACAAAATGTAAATATTTTGCATACTACTATTAGGGCTGATCTCACTTTCAAGTTGCGAGTTTAGATGAATATCCACTAATGGAATTGTGCTATATATCAAATGGTTTCCGGAAGCTTTGAAGGCTTCTTCTGTGATTCCTGGAAAATACCTTTGGGCATATGGAATCACATATTTACCCATCATGTTGCGCAAAGGTTCTTGTAAATCTTCAATATTGGCCTTAGGGGCAAGTTTGATGAAAGTTGGAAAATTATGACTGGTCCACTCTCCAGCCGTAGCATTTTCATTTCCCGCCATAGCCAAGAAAAGGGAATAGTCTCGTAGAAATGAGTTTTTTGGCATGTCTTGAACAACTCCAGATACAGTATAAGTGGTTGAATTGTTTAAGACCATGGTTTCTCCGACAGCAGATAAAGTGCCAAAATGTTTCTGTGCGGCAGACTCTGTAAGGATTAACGTATTGGGTTCGGACAGTGCGGTTTTTGTATCACCTTTAATCAAGTCCATTCCAAACATGTCAAAGAAAGTGTCGTCCACAAAGGTGGAATACTCCTCTTTTGTGTTTTGTGTTTTGTCGCTTCTACGGATTAAAGTGGTCCCCAACGTATTGAAACGAGTGGCCATGGTTACTTGTGGAAAATCCGCCACCATTGCCTCTCCCATAGGAGCAGAGGTTTCTGCAAAAACACTTTCTGTACCACCAAACTTAACATCTACATTTATTCGATGAATACGCTCCGCATCAGTAAACATTTTATCGAAACTTAGTTCGTCATGAATGAAAAGGGCTATCAGAAGAGCTCCGGCCATACCAATTGCCAGTCCCATAGTATTGAGAAGTGTTAAAAATGTCTGTTTTTTTAGGCTACGCCACGCTATTTTGATATGATTTTTGAACATGATTTTTGTTTTTTGATTTGATTATTCGGTACGTAGACTTTTTATAGGATTTGACTTTGCTGCTTTTATAGCCTGGAAGCTTACTGTCAATACCGTGATGCCCATTGCACCCAACATAGCCAGAGCAAAAATCCACCACTTAAGGATAACTCGATAGGGATACTCCTGCAACCAACCGTTCATTACGTAGTACGAAATTGGTATGGCAATAAAGCAGGAGATTATTACCAACTTCATGAAGTCTTTGGAGAGCATGTTCCAAACGTTGAAAACAGTGGCACCCAGCACTTTCCGTA
Source organism: Flagellimonas ulvae (assembly GCF_049333175.1). Lineage (NCBI taxonomy): Bacteria > Pseudomonadati > Bacteroidota > Flavobacteriia > Flavobacteriales > Flavobacteriaceae > Flagellimonas > Flagellimonas ulvae. The sequence goes on along the minus strand of NZ_CP186325.1, from coordinate 2,580,658 downwards.
CACCGATTTCTTTGGTGCGCTGTTCTGCCACATAAGAAGTCAATCCGAATAGTCCCAAACAACTGATTAGAATGGCCAAGGCGGTAAATATTCCGGAAAGACTACCTATACGTTCTTCGGCGGCAAACTTTTCTCCATATTCCTCATCTACAAATTGGTATTCAAAAGGAATATCTGGAAAGTGTTGTTTGAACACTCTTTCTACAACGGCAATGTTTTGACGCATACTTTGCTTGGGATTCAACCGCATGGTATAGTAGCTGAAATTGTTAGAGCGGTCGTATACGTAAAAAGCTTGTTTTACGGGTTCATAAGGGGACTGTGCAATCATATCTTCAACCACTCCTATGATTTTCATAGGAGGTTCCGGATCTTCTTCATCAGTATCCCGTATCAACTTTCCAACAGGGTTTTCCATGCCCAAATATTTTTTGGCGGTAACATTGATCAGAATCCCTAAGGAATCAGAAGCAAAGTCTCTCGAGAAATCCCTGCCCTCCACAATTTTCAGGTTTAGGGTTTTCGCATATTCTGAGGAAACTTCAGTCCATGCCAAGTCCTCTTGAAAACCATCAGGCTTGCCTTCCCAAGTAAAACCACTTCTATTTGACCAAATTCGGGTTGTTGGACTGCTTGAGGTAGCCATTTCAACAACGGCTCCAGATTTTTTAAACTCATCCCGCATAAAATCGGTTTTATCCTCAAAATCTTGGGCAAATGTTGGAACCTGAATTAAGCCTTCCCTGTCATATCCTATGGGCCGATTTTTAGCATGGTTGATTTGTTGCATGACAATAAAAGTCCCGATAATGAAGGCAACGGAAACGGTAAACTGCATTACTACTAGAATTTTTCGAGGTAAACCTGAGTACTTCCCTGCCTTAAAAGTTCCCTTCAGAACATCAACTGGCCTAAATGAGGAAAGATAGAGAGCAGGGTAACTTCCAGCAAGTAGTGCAGTAAATAGGATGAATGCAATGGAAATCAGCCAAAAAGAAGGGTTGCCCCAAGGGAAAGCAATCTCTTTTCGTGCCAAGTCGTTGAACCCATTTAAAGACAATAGGACTATGACCATGGCGAATATATATGCAAAGAACACGACCAAGAAGGACTCGCTTAAAAACTGGGAAATAAGCTGGCCTTTTTGAGAGCCTATCGACTTACGGATACCTACTTCCTTCGCTCTTTTTTCGGAACGGGCAGTGCTCAGATTCATAAAATTGATACAGGCCAATATCAAAACAAAGGCCCCTATAATTCCAAATAACCAAACATAGGTGATTCGTCCTCCGGCTTGCTTGCCTTGTTCAAAGTTGCTTCGCAAATACCATTCTTCCATGGGCAATAGGAAGATTCTGGGGTTGTACTGTACAACTTCTTCATCTGCATTCTTTTTAACATCTATTATGGTATTGGTTACGCTTTCAAAAGTGGTATTGTCCGCAATCTGCACAAACATCTGAAAGGAATTGTTCTGCCAATTGTCCAACGAGTTTTGAATCCATTCTGCATTGGCCACATAGTGTTCCCAAGGTATAATGTAATCCGTATCGTTAAATGAGTTACTATAGGGAATGTCTTCATAGACGGCAGTGACCATTAAGTCGTATTGATTGCTTATTTTAAGAACTTTTCCGATGGGTTCCTCATCTCCAAATAGCGCTCCTGCCAAGGATTCGGATATCATAATGGATTTAATTTCCTGTAAACCATTTTTATCCCCTTTAACAATTTTAAGGTTCAGTAGTTCTGGTGCATTGGGCTGCATGTAATTTCCTGTTCTGGATAGACTTTTTTCTAGATATTTCACATAACTGGTCTGAGTCCATGAACTCATCATGATATGTTTGAAATTATCACCAAAATTCTCACGCAGCGCAGGTTCCAGAGGTAAGGGAATTGCGGGTCCTGTACCCGTATTGCTGTTAAAAGTTTGTGATTGAAAAACCTGGGCAATTCTATTTTTGTTTTTAAAATAACTATTGTAGGTCAGCTCATCGTTAATCCATAGGCCAATAATCAAGGTAACGGCCATGCCCAAAGCCAAGCCACCAATATTGATAGCTGAGTAACCTTTATTTTTGGAAAGGTTTCTCCAAGCAACTTTTAAATAATTCTTTATCATGATTCTCGGTTTTTGATTGTGATTATTCAGTTCTTAGTGCTTTAACTGGGTTCCTAGTGGCTGATTTTATTGCTTGAAAACTGATGGTAAAAATGGCTATCAATAAAGCTATCAGACCTGAAAGGACGAATACCCACCATTCAACATTGATTTTATAGGCATAATTATTTAGCCATTGTCTCATGGCATACCATGAAAATGGGACGGCAATAAGAATGGCAATACCTACAAGTTTGATAAAATCCTTTGACAATAAGGCTACTATTGTACTTATATCTGCGCCAAGGACTTTTCTAATTCCAATTTCCTTTGTGCGTAGCATGGCGCTATAAGTGGCCAAACCAAATAGGCCCAAACAGGCTATGAAAATGGCTAGACAGGAGAATATAGTAAACAACTTTCTAAATCTTATATCAGCTAGGTACTGTTTGTTAAAAGCTTCATCTAGGAAGCTATATAAGAATGGTCTATGTGGAACCAATTGCGCCCATTTTTTTTCTATCGTTGCTAAGGCACTCTGATAATTATCTGTAAGGATACGAAGAGAAAAGTACCTTCCATATGGTACTTGCCTTAACGTCAATGGAGCTACTTTTTCATGCAATGACATATAATTAAAGTCCTTTAAGACCCCAACTATAGTGCCTTGTCTGCCCCATTGTTGGAACTTCTTTCCAATTATTTGTTGGGGATCACTGTAACCAAACATTTTGACAGCAGCTTCGTTGATTACCAATGAACTTATACTGTCTGTTGGGAAATCTGGTGAAAAAGCCCTCCCGGCAACCACATCAATTTTATAATGCTGTATAAAGTTATTGTCCACCTCATAGATGTAGGGTGAAAAATTCTCCATATTTCCTTCAGGAGTTTCTATATCGGTGCCTGCAGCAGGAAAATGGCTGCTGGGAACGGTTCTGGACAGAGAAACGGAGCTTACCTCTGAGAGAGACAACAGCTCTTCTCTTATAGTTTCGGCGTTGCCAAGTACCGTGCCATCCCAATTAAAATCCAATATCAACTGTTGTTCTTTTGTGAAGCCCATATCTTTATTGAGCATATATCCAAGCTGATTGTATACCACTATGGTACTTGCAATCATGGCAATAGAAAGGCTAAATTGAAACACCACAAGACCCTTTCTCAGATTGTTTCCTTGAGGAGATGCCCTAAATGATCCCTTTAAGACACTTGAAGGTTTAAATCCAGACAAAACAATCGCTGGATAACTTCCCGATAGCAAACCTGTAATTAAGGTAACGCCAAAATAAAGAAGAAGTACGGAAGGTGTTAAAATGGAACCAAACTCAAATACTCTGTTGGTAAGATTACCTAACCAGGGCAATCCAACAAAGGCAATTGCAATACCGATCGCGGATGCCACTAAAACCAAAATCAATGATTCTCCGAGGAATTGAGAGATGAGCCCTTTTCTTTCGGCTCCAATCACCTTACGAACACCTACTTCTCTGGCCCTTTCCATAGAACGAGCAGTGGCTAAGTTCATAAAATTGATACTGGCAATAACCAATATAAACAAGCCTATAATCGAAAAAATATAGATGTTGGATAAACTTCCTATTTCTCCTGGTTGACGATCTGCAGTCGAGTTTAAGTAAATACTGTTAAGTGGCTCCAAAGAAAAGCTATAATAGTATTCCTTTCTTGCCTCAGGGTCAATATGCTTGTCTAAAAACCCGGAGATTTTGGATTCAAACACGTTTTGATTAAAGTTTTCTGAAACCAAGAGATAAGTATAAAAATCTACATACCCCCATTGTTCAAAAATTCCTGGCCGTGTCTGGTAAAAACTACTCATGGACATAAGTACATCGAAGGTAAAATGTGAATTTTCCGGAATGTCTTTCAAAATGCCGGTCACGGTATAAACACCATCTGCTGCCCGACCCCCTATACCATTAAGGGTTTTGCCAATGGGGTTTTCATCTCCAAAATATTTTTTGGCCGTAGTTTCTGTAAGTACTATGGAATATGGAGCCTCTAACGCGGTTTTTGGATTTCCAGAAATCAAAGGCCAGCTAAAGACGTCGAAAACAGAAGGGTCCATGTAAAAACATTCACTTTCTTGATAAGAGCGATTGTTGTATTCTAACAAAATATCGCTTATACCGGAGAACTGTACTTTTTCAATAATTTCGGGAAAGTCAGACTTCAATGCAGGCCCTATTGGAGCGTTTCCCCAAATCCAAGTGTCAGAAAGATCTTCAGCGTTACTGTGATGCGCCACTCGATAGATTCGGTCTTTTTTTTCGTGATAGTCATCAAAAGAAAGCTCATTAGATATGAAAATGGCTATAAGTAAGAAACAAGCTAGGCCTATGGCCAAACCACCGATATTTATAGCAGAATAACCTTTGTTCTTCAATAAGTTCCTCCAGGCAAGCTTTAAATAATTCTTTATCATGATTCTCGGTTTTTGATTGTGATTATTCGTTTCTTAAACTGTTGAGTGGTTTTATTAACGCTGCGTTGATAGATTGATAGCTGATCGTGATTATTGCTATGGTTAGAGCAATAAGCCCTCCGGTAATAAAGGTTGACCAACTAAGCGTTGTCTTATATGCAAAATCCTCCAACCAACGATTCATTATATACCAACCTACAGGAACTGCAATAACTATGGAAATTCCTACTAGGCGTAAAAAATTGATGCTCAGAAGGCTATAAATGTTTTTAAAAGAAGCCCCCAAGACCATTCGAATACTGATTTCTTTTTTTCGCTGTTCAATCATAAATGCTGACAACGCGAAGAGGCCTAAACAAGCAACCAAGATGGCCAAGATGGAAAATGAGAGAAACATGGTTCTGATGCGGGTTACGTTATCGTACATTTTAGCAAAGGAGTCATTCATAAAAGCATATCGAAAAGCCATATTGGGTGAAAATTCTCCCCATTTTGTTTCAACTTCCTTTAAAAGAGTAGCCATATTTGCTGTACTAGCCTTTAATGAGATTATGGAAGGACTTATTCCTCTAAAAAGACATAAGGGTTGTACTTCTTGCCGCATGGAGTCGTAATTAAAATCGGCTACAACTCCTATAACCGTATAAAGTGTGCCATATCTGGATATCCTCTTTCCTAGCGGCTCATCCAAATTGAGCTTTTTGGCCAAAGTCTGATTGATTATTACGGCTTCGTCATCGCTAGTTTTATCCATGTCGAAATTTCTTCCCTCAACCAACTTCATCCCAAGCGTTTCAAGATAGTCCTCGTCAATAACCCAAGCCTGACCAGGTACAGTTTCATCAATATTGTCCCTGCCTTCATTGACATAGGCATTGCCATTTCTCTTGGCGCCTTCCAAAGGGAGATAATCACTTATTGTTACAGATGTAACCCCATTTATTTTTTCGAGTTCATCTTTAAAAGTATTTATCTTATCGCCTATGATATTCGTCCCATAGAGCTGAATTACTTCTTCTTTTTCAAAACCTATTTTTGAATTTAGGATGAAGTCCATTTGCTTGTTTACAATGAGAGTTCCTATTATTAGAATGATTGAAATTGTAAATTGAAATACGACCAAACTACTGCGCACAGCACTTGACTTGCTTCCGGAACTAAGCTTCCCTTTAAGCACCGAAGCAGGCCGAAACCTTGAAAGATAGAATGAAGGGTACAGACCAGCGAGCAGACCTACACATAGTGCTGAAACTATGAGTATAGGAATGAATGAAGGACTGGAAAAGGGTAAACTCAACACTTTTCCTGAAATACTATTGAACAAAGGCATCATTGACCAGGCTATTGCCAACCCCAATACAAATGAGACTATTGAAAGTATGACCGATTCGGTTAAAAATTGCCCAATAAGATATCGCTTGGGTGCCCCTACAACTTTTCTAATACCAACTTCTTTGGCTCTATTGGCCGATTTAGCGGTTGAAAGATTTACAAAATTAATGCTGGCAATGACTAGAATGAAAAGGGCCACAATACCAAAAATCCAAATGATTTTTATATCGTTTCTTGAACTTGCTTCGTAGTCAATCTTTTCTGAATATAGATTGATGTCGGTCAAAGCCTGAGTTTTAATAAAAAACTTCTTGCTAAAGTCTTCTGGAATAGCAAACCCAGCAGCCTCATTCGCTGGAATTATATAGTCATTGATTATCCTATCGGACATTTTCTTTTCGAATTGGGAAATATCTACACCTTCTTTCAAGACGATATATGTAAAATAGTTATTTTGGAACCATCGGGTTTGTTCTCCTTCTCCAAACTCAACACCTTTCAAAGAGATAAAGAAATCATAGTCTAAATGTGAGTTGCTAGGAAAATCCTGCATTACCCCATTTATCCGAAAAGGTAATCCTTCGTTGCCATTGAGATAAATCACTTTTCCAATGGGATTGCTGTTGCCAAAATATTTTTCTGAAATGGTTTTTGAAATCACCAAGGTATTCGGTTCGCTCAGGGCAGATGTAGCTTCTCCATAAACCATTTGTACATCCAAGATGTCAATAGTACTTTGGTCAGCGTAAGAGAAGCCTTCCTCATGATGCTGCATTTGTTGCCCATCAATCCTGATTTCGTTGCTGCCCGCTCCAAAGAACAAGGAATTGTCCATAAGGCGACCAGAGTTTTCAACCTCAGCGAAGTCGTTTAAAACAGTCACTGCGGTATTCGCCGAGAAATGGATACCCTCGGTTATTTTGCCATCGACTACAAATTGACCTACCAATCGATGAATATTTGATGAATTGGCTACATGTTTGTCATAACTACTTTCATGAACAATATAGACTGAAATCAATATGCACGCAGCTACACTAAAACTGAGGCCTACAATATTTATTAGGGAAAACACCCTGTTTTTTAAAAGGTTTCTCCAAGCTATGTTGATATAATTTCTAATCATGATTGTTCGTTTTTGATTGATTATTCCGTCCTTAGACTCTTTATGGGGTTTGTTCGCGCGGCCTTTAAGGCTTGGTAACTGATGGTTACGAGAGTTATTACTAATAAAATACCTATGGCTAATCCAAAAATCCACCACGAAACCTGCGTTCGATAATTAAAGTTTTGTAGCCAACTGTTTATGAAATACCATGCAATTGGAGACCCTATTATCCCTGCCATCAAGATGAGTTTGAGAAAGTCTTTGGACATAATCCATAAAATGCCCTGAATGCTACTACCCAAAACTTTACGAATACCTATCTCCTTTGTTTTTTGGACAGCAAAAAATAAGATGAGGCCATAAATCCCTAAAGAACCAATGAAGATAGCCAGGGCAGAAAACAGTTTTAACAATGAAAGGGAACGACTTTCCTGTTGGTACATGAGTGAAATTTGGTCATCTAAGAAAGTGTAATCGAATATGTAGTTAGGGAATAACCGGGACCATTCTTTTTCAATCTCTTCGATTCCGGATGAGATGTGATTTTGATTCACTTTTACAGCCCACTGATAAAAATTGCTCGAAAGCGGTGCAATAAAAATCGGACTGATATCCTGATGAAAATCCTTGTCATGAAAGTCATTGACTACCCCTACAATCCTACCTTTAACAACACCATTGGCAAAGGATACTGGCTTGCCCAGCAATTCATTTAATGATTTAACTCCTATTTTGCTTGCAAAGGTCTTGTTGACCAAGATTTCGTCTACAGAATCTCTTTCAAAAAAATTGCGTCCTTCAAGAATTTCCAATCCAAATGTTTGAAGATAATCGATGTCCGCTACTTTCATTTGAGCCGAAAACAATTCATCTTCAGCCTTATTGTTGAATCTAACCGGAGCGTTCCATTCGTTTTTTGCTGCTGAGGGAGGCGCATAACTGGCGGTGATTTTTTCTATTCCGATATGCCCCTGCAAACGTTGCTTAACAATTTTTAGTTTTGAAGGCTCAAGGGGTTTGGGTATGTCCACCATTACAATTGCAGATTTTTCAAAGCCGAGGTCTGAATTGATGGCAAACTGTATTTGTTTATTAATTGCTATGGCAGAAACTACTAGAATTATAGATATTACAAATTGTGAGGTGACCAAGACTTTGCGCGTAAGATTGCTTGAGGAGGTATTTTGAAAAATGATGCGTTTAAAAGCAAAGACAGGATTTATTCGTGCCAATAAAACTCCTGGATAAACCCCTGCCAAAAAGGTTATCACCACCAAAAGAATACCTGTAAATACCAAAAAAGAAGGATTAAGAAGACTCGACAAGTGAAGTTTCAATCCGAAAATGGTATTAAAATATGGCACGGAAACTCCACAGATAATAACTCCAATAATGAGGGCAGAAATCACAATCAAAAAAGTTTCGCACATAAACTGCCAAAAGAGGTGACCTCTGAGTCCCCCTAAAACTTTTCGAACACCCACTTCCTTAGAACGGTAACTGGATTGAGCTGTAGAAATATTTATAAAGTTGATGCATGCTATAATGAGAATCAATAATCCAACCAAAGCAAACACCCATAATACCATGATATCAATATGACCATTGTAGCGTTGATCAAAATGAATGTCATTTAAAGATTGTAGTTTGTATTTATGTAAGCTTTTCTCATCAGGGCGATATTTGGCTGGAAGCGTTTCCAACATAGTTTCTATTTGCGAAACATCCTGCCCAGGATGAAGCCGGGCAAAACTCTGAAGATTTAATCCGATGGCCCACCAATCTTCACCACCCATAAATTGGCTAAAGCGTTTTAATGTATCGAAAGAAATAAAAATATCACCTTGCAAGAAAGAGGTGGCAGGCTGGTCTTTGAGAACACCGGTGATGGTTATGATTTCTTGATTCCCAAGTTCAAATGTTTTGTTAATTGGATTTGAGTCCCCGAAAAGACGTTTGGACATGGACTCGGTAATTACCGCAGTATTGATTTCCGAAATGTTTACATCGTTTGAACCATTTAGGAGAGGAAAGTTGAATATGTCAAAAAAGTCTTTTTGAGCGAATACAATACCCCTTTTCAGATTTAATCGAATATTGGATTCTTCCACAAAAATTACGCGATCCTCCCAATTTACTATTTTGGCCACTTTTTCAGCGTAATCAAAATCGGAACGGAACGTATTTGTAAATCCAGGTGGAACACTGGGAATGTAGTTGATGTCATCCCCGTGGGACTCTGTTACAAAACGATAAATTCTATCAGAATGATTATGGAAATTATCAAACTGTAAATGATACTGAACGAAAAGAAATATGATACCGCTGCAAGCAAAACCCAGAGCTAGGCCTACAACGTTTATTAGTGTAAAGCCTTTTCTCTTTTTGAGGTTGCGCCATGCAATTTTAAAATAGTTACGTATCATATTCTTTGTTTTGTAGGTTATCGTTATTCGGTTCTCAGACTCTTTATGGGGTTGGCTGATGCTGCTTTAAGTGTTTGATAACTTATAGTAAGTAATGTGATTAGCATTACGGAACCGATGGCCAGGGCAAACACCCACCATCCTATTTGGGTACGATAGGTATACCCTTGAAGCCATTGCTCCATTAAATACCATGAAGCTGGAGTGGCTATAATACCTGCTATTGCAATGAGCTTTAAAAAATCCGTGGAGAGCAAACCAAGGATGTTGCCTATACTACTTCCAAGGACTTTGCGTATACCAATTTCCTTTGTGCGATGGCTTACAAAGAACAATATGAGCCCGTAAAGCCCCAAACAACCTATAAAAATGGCAAGCCCAGAGAACACTTTGGACAATGATAAGTAGCGTTGCTCAGTTTCATACTGTTCTGCTACACTTTCATCCAAAAAGCGATAATCGAAAATTTGCTTGGAAAAAGTCTGAGACCATTCTTTTTCCAATTGTTCCATGGTTGCCTTGGTATTGAGATGGTTGATTTTAACGCCCACCTCATCATACCACCTTACATACGGCGCAATGAAAACGGGCTTAATTTCTTGGGTAAAACTACCATCGTGAAAATCCTTCACAACGCCTACAATTGTCGCTGATATTCTTTCTCCATTTACTGCCAGTGTTTTGCCTAAAAGATCATCGGCCGAAGCAACCCCTACTTTTTCCACAAATTTTTCATTGACCAACATTTCTCTAATCGAATCATTTTTGAAGAAATTTCGGCCTGCTACCAAGGGAATATTAAAAGCATTGAGATAATCTTCATCCCCAATTTTTATGGAAATACTGAATTCTTCACGTTCGGGGCGATTGTTATATTTAACAGTGGTGTCCCAAAACGTATTGGCACCCCCAGGACTGGTGAGACAGCCTGAAACTTTTTGAACTCCTGCAACTTGTTTCAACCGTTCCTTAAGGTCATAAAACTTTTCTGAATCCATGTTTTCAGGAATCTCGAGCATCACGATAGATTCTTTATCAAAGCCTAAATCCGATTGGGTGGCATATGTAATCTGTCTTGAGATTACCAAAGAGGCCACAATAAGGGAAATGGAAATAACAAACTGGGCCACCACTAAAAACTTTCGTGTCGTTGCTCCGCCAGTGTCATTGTGGCTCAGCTTTCCTTTTAAGGCCAGAATAGGAGCTATCTTGGACAGCAAAAGGCCTGGATATGCTCCTGAAAGAAGTGAGACCAGTACTAATAGGGTCATTAAGAACCCAAAGAATTGAAAGCTCAGAAGACTTTTCAATGTCAATTGTATTTCAAACAGGGCGTTGAACGAAGGCAGGAAGAGAATGGTCATGCCAAAACCCAGTGCGATGGCAAACAAGCTAATGAGAAAAGTCTCGCTTAAGAATTGCCAAAAAAGTTGTTTTTTAAACCCGCCCAGTACTTTTCTAATACCAATCTCTTTAGATCGATAAAAGGCCTGTGCCGTGGAGATATTTATAAAGTTTATAGAGGCAATAATCAACAAGAAGAGACCTATCATACCAAAAACAATCAAAAAGACAGGGTCCAAACCACCGTACTCATGGTTAAGATGTATCTCCGATAAGGGCTGTAGCTTATAAATATGAGTATTCATGCTATTTGGCCTATGTTTTTTTGGAAGCTCTAAAAGCACATTTTCTATTTGCGCTATATCCTGATTTGGTTTTAACAATGCAAAACACTGTAAATTGGTGGTTATGCCGCCCCAATTCTCACCATAGGCAAAATCAGAGAAGTCCTCTAGGTTTTCAAAGGCAATGAAAATAGAGCCCTCCAAAAATGAAGTCTGCGGAATATTTTTTAAAACCCCAGTAATTTCAATAGTCTTATCATTTTCCAAAACGAAGGTTTTTCCAACGACATCCGTGCTACCAAAAAGTTGGATAGCCTCGTTTTCGGTAATCACAGCAGTATTGGGTGCAGAAAGGGAGATGGCATTGCTACCATCCAATAGAGGAAAATTGAAGATTTTGAAAAAATCTTCTTCGGCAAATAACACATCTCTTTTAAATTTATTGGTATTCCCATTTTGTTCAACGTCAAGAACAAGCCCTGACCTATCCACTATTTTGGCTACTTTATCCGCGTAAGCATATTCTTCTCGGAACACTTTGGCAAATGCTGGAGGAACACTGGCGGAATAATCAACAATATCGGTATGCTCTTCAGTGGCCATTCTGTAAATACGATCTTCATTGGAATGGAAATCATCGAATGAATAATGATACCCCAGAAAAAGGTAGATTAAAATTGCGCTTCCAAAACCAATAGAAAGCCCCAGAATGTTGATGGTTGTAAAAACCTTTCTCTTGATAAGGTTTCTCCAGGCGATTTTAAAATAGCTCTTAAGCATGATGATTTTCTTTTTTGATTGATTATTCTGTTCTTAGGCTTTTTACCGGGCTTGTAACGGCCACTTTTAAGGTTTGATAACTTATGGTCAGCAGGGTAATAATCATTATTGAGACTATGGCCAAGGCGAATATCCACCAACGAATCTCTGTTCTATAGGCATAACCCTGTAGCCATTGTTCCATGAGATACCAGGCAATAGGAGTGGAAAGAAGCCCTGCGATAAGAATCAATTTGAAAAAATCCATGGTGAAAAGCGCCAGTATATTGGCCACGTTGCTCCCAAGTACTTTTCGAATCCCGATTTCCTTGGTTCTAAGCCCAACGAAGAAAAGGATGAGGCCATACAAACCAAGACAACCAATAAGAATGGCTAAAGCGGAAAAGACTTTGGATAATGATAAATACCGTTGTTCAGCTTCGTATTCTTGAGCTACTCGCTCATCCAAAAAACGATAATCGAATATATAGCCATCAAAAGCCTGAGACCATATTTGTTCTATTTGCTGTAGTGTTGACCGCGTGTTTACGGCATTAATCTTAACGGCAATTTCTCCATACCAATTAGGATTGTCAGCAATAAATGCTGGACGAATTTCTTCTGCAAAACTTACATCATGAAAGTTGCGAACTACTCCTACAATGGTTGCTTGTATCTCATCTCCGTTGGCTTTAAGCTTTTTCCCCAGAAGTTCTTGAGGGTCTGTAACGCCTACTTTTTCTCCAAATTTTTCATTGACCAATACTTCTGTGATTGAATCGCCTTTGAAAAAATTCCTTCCTGCTACAAGTTTTATTCCGAAGGTTTCAAGGAAATTGACATCCCCTATTTTGGCTTGAATGCTGAACTCTTCGTTTTCTGGGCGGTTATTGAATTTGACGCTGGTGCCCCAATTGTTCTCTGCTGCCCCTGGACTACTCAAGCAGCCTGAAACACTCTGAATTCCAGGTATTTGACTCAATCGCTCGGTCAAGCTCCCATATTGAATTTTTTCAAGCTCCCCAGGCACTTCTAACATTACCACAGAGTCTTTGTCAAACCCCAAATCTGCATTGACTGCATATTCAAGTTGTCTTGAAATAATCAGAGTGGCAGCTATAAGTGTTATGGAAATGGCGAACTGAGCTACGACCAGAACTTTTCGAGTTTTATTACCACCGGTGTCATTATGAGTGAGTTTACCCTTTAGTGCGAGAACGGGAACAATCCGTGACATAAGCAGACCCGGATAGCTACCGGACATGAATGCCACTATGGCCAAAATCAACAAAAGAAATCCAAAAAACTCAAAAGTCAGAAGATCCCTTATGGACAACTGAAGTTCAAACAACGCATTAAAAGAAGGGAGAAAAAGTGCCGCCAATAAAACACCAACAAGGATGGCAAAAAGGCTAATTACAAAAGTTTCTGAAAGAAATTGCCAAAACAAATGTGTTTTAAAACTTCCCAGTACTTTTCGAATTCCGATTTCTTTGGAACGATAGAAAGCTTGAGCGGTTGATATATTTATGAAATTTATACAAGCAATTGCGATCAGAAACACGCCAATAATGCCAAAAATCCATAGGAGTACGGGGTCCATCCCGCCATAGTAGGGATTAAAATGAATGTCCGCTAAGGATTGAAGCTTGTATATGTGCTTGTTTTTACTTTTTGGACGATGTTGTTTGGGAAGTTCAACTAAAGCGCTTTCAATGGCTTGAATATTTTGGTTGGGTCTTAAAAGTGCAAAGCACTTAAGATTACTTGAAATTCCGCCCCAACTTTCTGAAGCGGCAAAACCAAAGAAGTCCTCGAGATTGATAAAAGATATAAAAACTTGCTCCTCATGAAATGTGGTTTTGGGTAGGTTTTTCAGTACCCCGGTAATTTTTAGGGTCTTGTCATTTTCCAGCACAAAGGTTTGCCCCACTATGTCGGTTTTTCCAAACATTTTGAGTGCTATTTCTTCTGTAACAACTGCTGTATTGGGGTCTGATAGTGATATGTTGTTGCTTCCGTCCAAGAGAGGGTAATTGAAAATCTTGAAGAAATCTTCCTCAACAAATACCACATCTTCCTTAAGTTTTTTCGTGGTACCATCAACCTCAACATCCATAACGAGGCCATCCTGTTCAACAATTTTTGCTACCCTTTCGGCATATTCATAGTCTTCGCGAAACACTTTAGCAAAACCGGGAGGAACACTGGCTTCATAATCAATAATGTCCCTGTGTTCCTCTGTCACTATTCTATAAATTCTATCTGAATTCTCATGGAACTTGTCAAAAGAAAGGTGATAATTCAAAAAAAGATAAATAAGAATACTGCTTCCAAAGCCAATAGCTAGACCAAGTATATTTATGGCTGTAAAAACCTTACGTTTCAGTAGATTCCTCCAAGCAATTCTGACATAGTTCCTAAACATGATTTTTTGATTGAAATGGATTGATGAATAAACTCTTCTACACAGTTGCTTCCATGGGTTTGTTTTGGCTTTCGGTAACGATTTGCCCATCGAATAGGTTGATTACCCTATGAGCATAGTGCGAATCACGGTCTGAGTGGGTCACCATTACAATAGTGGTACCTTCTTGATTAAGCTCGGTGAGCAGTTTCATTACCTCTATTCCGTTTTTGGAGTCAAGGTTCCCGGTTGGCTCATCCGCAAGAATGAGTTTGGGATTTGTAACTACGGCACGGGCAATAGCAACACGTTGCTGTTGACCTCCCGATAACTGCTGCGGAAAATGCTTTTCCCTATGGGCAATTTTCATACGTTCCAAAACCGCTTGAACCTTCTGCTTTCTTTCGCTTTTATTCATTTTAAGATAAATCAAAGGAAGTTCTACATTTTCAAAAACAGTGAGCTCATCAATAAGGTTGAAGCTTTGGAACACAAACCCTAAGTTTCCTTTACGAAGTTGTGTACGTTGGCTTTCTTTTAATCCACTCACTTCATGACCAGCAAAGTTGTAACTGCCATCGGTCGGGTTGTCCAACATCCCAATAATGTTCAACAATGTTGATTTTCCGCACCCGGATGGTCCCATTACAGCGACAAACTCACCTTCCGCTACGTTTAAGTTTACACCGTTAAGGGCTAAGGTTTCTACCTCTTCTGTTCTAAAGCTCTTTTTAAGATTCTGTATTTGTATCATTTTTAAGATGTTATGGTCTTTACTAATTAGTTATATGGTTCGTTTTCTGTGTTCATTTCCCAAGGAGATACCCAAGATTCATTATCTAGACTATCTATATCAATATAGATGATGTTATCTATGTCAAAATACGCCTCATGAGGTGAAAAGCCGTAGGGCAAGTATTTGGATGTATCAAAGCCCAAATCAGATTCTTCCTCTTCCACGTAGTTAATTGAGTCTACCGAAACAATATCAGTATAGGAATCGAAGTTTTGTGGAAGAAATGTTTGGGTATTAAAATCAGCTATGAACTCAGGCTCATCCTCAACAAACACCACAGAGTCAATATCTAAATAGGCCGTGTAAGGGTCAAAGTTTTCAGGTAGATAATCGCTAGTGTTGAATCCTAGTTCAATAGTATCTTCCGTTACATAGTCAATTTCATTTATATCTAAATCAGCGTCGGTAATTTGCTCCATACACGGAGTGCAAAAAAGTTCTGTTGAAATGGATAGGTCTTCAACATTGTTGGAAACAATGGCATTTGTGGAGTTTAAAACCACCTCCATGTTTGGGTGATTAAAGTCCCACGACTTCTGTTGAATTTCTGCTATGGCGGAGCTAGCTAGGAGCGCACATCCATAAAATATTACTAATCTGTTCATTTTTTGATATTTTTTAATTGATATTTATTTTAATACTATTCTTTCTGCTGTACCAAAACTGTCATAGTTACTGGTAATTACCTTTTCTCCGGGTTGAAGTCCTTCCAGAACCTCATAATACCGAGAGTTTTGTTTTCCTATTCTTATGTTTCTTTTAATCGCTTCATTTTCATTTGTTCCCAAAACAAAGACCCATTGTCCTCCCGTGCTTTGGAAAAATCCTCCCTTGGGCAAAAGCAAAGCATCGTTTGATGCGCCCAACTGTAGCCTAATGTTGTAGCTCTGACCAGCTCTAATGGTTTCGGGTTTGTTATCGGTAAAGACTAAATCGACTCTGAATCTTCCATTTCTAACTTCAGGATATACTTTTCTTACCCGCAAAGGATATTCATTTCCATTTCTATCAAGTGTTGCGGACAAATCCCTTTTTACCCTATCAATGTAATGCTCGTCAATTTCGGCTTCAATTTTGAAATCGGTCAATACATTTACCTGGCCAATACGCTGTCCCTGCGCAATGTTTTGACCAATTTCGGCGTCCAAAAAGCCCAATTGACCGTCAGCGGGAGCCCTTACATTTAAGTGGTCGAGTCTTTCATAGACCATCGAGAGAGTTTTTCGCATCCGGACCAAATCAGCATCCAAACCGGTCAATGAAGTTTTGCTCAATTCCTCGTCCTGCTTAGTTTGCTTTTCAATAATATCGTGTTGTCTCTGGGCCAACTCAAAGTTCTCTTTGGATAGGAGATATACTTCTTTTGAGATTAGCTTTTCTTCGTAAAGCTCTTGGTTCTGCTCGTAGTTTCTTTTTAGACGTTGAAGATCATAGAAAGCCGTAGCCAAAGACTGTCTGCCATCCAAAAGTCTGGAATCAAAATTAAGCTTGGTAGAACGCAGGTCATTTTGCTTTAGGGCTAAGTTGCTTTCGCTTGCTAAAATCTGTTCGTAGAGCACCATGTTCTCCAACTTGAGGATAATATCTCCCTTTTTTACCATGGCGCCTTCCTCAATCAATTTTTCGGTTACTCTACCACCCTCGTAAGCATCCATATATATGGTAGCGATTGGAGCGACATTCCCATTGATGGTAATGAAGTCATCGAACTTTCCATCAACAACCTCAGAGATTGAAAGTCTTTCTCTATCGGTTCTGAATGTTGAGGTGGTTCCAGCAAAAAGGAGCTTCCATCCAACAAATAGCAGTAAGACTCCCAAAGCTATATAACCGTAGTGCTTGGGTCGTAATCCTTTCTTTTTTTCTAATTGTATATCCATGATGGTCTTCTTAGTTGATATTAAAAATGGGCAATCCCTTGTAAAAATCTATAGTGCTTTCGTTTACTTTAAGACGAAGGCGTACTTGTAGATTTTCGTTCTGTGCCGTTCCGTATAAATTTTTTGCTTGAAAAAGTTCCAATGCGTTGATCAATCCTTTCTCGTATCTTTTTTGTGCAATTTGAAATGCCAGACCTTGAGATTCGACCCGCTTATTGCTTTGCTCGTATTCGGCTACTAAAGCAGTGTTGGTTTGAACCAATTGCTGAACCAATTGAAACAAGGTTTGCTCTTGAATGTCCAAATTGTTTTCTGCCTGTAATAGTGCAATTTTTTGTTGTTTCACTTGTGAGCGGTTAGACCAACCGTTAGTAATTGGTACAATAATTTGTGCTCCAATAAACCGTGAAAAGTTATCATTCAATTGGTCTGAAAAAGGTACTGGCACATCGTTGTCATCCAAAGCGGTTTGAGCATATCTTGATTCTAGACCTGCAATCATGGATAAGGAAGGGTATAGATTTCCGCGAGTAGCGTTCAATTGCTTTTTAGCCGCCTTCACCAGGTATTCTTGTGACTTGATTACAGGAATAAATCCTTTTGCCGCCGTATATAAGGAATCAACTCCTATTGCACCAGAGCCTCCCACATTATTTTGGCCCTCTTCTTCAATCTGAAGTTCAATATCACTTTCTTCCGTAAGGTTCATTTCCTGAAGCAAGGTCAATTTGGACAGTGCAAGCAAGTTGCGGTTTTGGGTAACCAAAAGTTTGTCCGATAATAGGTTAGATTCGGCCTCTACCAAGTCTGCCTCGGCCATGACACCCAATTCTACTTGACGCTGTACCATGTCGTAGTTAGTCTGTGAGATATCTTGTTGCTCCAGAGAGTTGGCTACCAACCCTTCGTTGAACTTAATGTCATAAAAGGCACTCATTACTCTAAAAGCGAGAAGAAACTTCTCTTGAAGCACATTTTCCTTGGCCGCTTCGTAGATAAATTTGGCCGCCCTGATGGAGTTTAGTTTTTGAAACCCTTGAAAAATGTCTAGGTTGGCGTTGACATTATAGTAGAAACTGTTGAATTCTTGATTGACTAGTAGACCAGTTGTTCGATCCTCGTTCAAACCGGTATTGTAGCGGTATTCTGAAAAACCACTAAAGTTGGGCAACAAATCACGAACTGATTGACGATAGCTCTCCCGATTGGTGTCCTTGGTATAGTTTAAGTTTTTGACCTGCAAATTGTTTTCAACAGCGTAAGAAACACATTCGTCCAAAGTCCATGCTTTTTGCGAAAATACATTGCTTGCCAAGATGAAGAAAACTGCTGATATGTATATTTTAAGCTTCATGTTTTTTTACTGTGCCAAACTTAGAGCCATTCACGTGCCAAAAAGTTAAATAATTGACAATCAATTTTTTATTGTAATAACGGCTAGAATCATGAAAACGAAGTGTAAATTTTTTGTACAATTTATGTCCAAATATTTTACAATGCCTAGTGGGATTGACATTCTATTTGTAGCTTTAAAATCAATAAAACAGTTGGATTTATGATTGATGCCAGTATTTTGGTGGTAGATGACAATAAAAGCGTGCTCAGCGCTTTGGAGATTTTGCTTCAATTTGAGTACAAAAGCGTGCAGACCCTTTTTAACCCCAATCAGATTTCGTCTTTTCCAAAGCTAGAGGAAATAGACATTGTCCTTTTGGACATGAACTTTTCTGCTGGGGTTAATACAGGTAATGAAGGGTTATTTTGGTTGAACGAGATAAAAAAGAGATCGCCCAACACTTCGGTAATATTAATGACAGCCTATGGAGCAGTAGATTTAGCGGTAAGTGCTCTAAAGCAAGGTGCAGCAGACTTTATTTTAAAACCCTGGAACAACGAGCGTTTGATGGCAACTGTAAAATCTGCATATGAACTTCGAAAATCTAAGCTCGAAATACATAAGCTGAAAAAGAAGGAGACCCATTTAAAGCAGGTTATCAACGAAGGAAAGAATTCAATCATAGGAAACTCCAAAGCGCTGAATTCTGTTTTAAACCTAGCAAAAAAGGTCGCCAAGACGGATGTGAATGTGCTGATTACCGGGGAAAATGGAACTGGGAAAGAACTGATCGCAAGAGAGTTACATCGGCTTTCTGTTAGAAAAGATGAGGTGTTTATAGGAGTGGATATGGGTTCTATAGCAGAGAATCTTTTTGAAAGTGAACTGTTCGGTCATTTAAAAGGATCTTTCACAGATGCGAAAGAGGATAGGGTAGGAAAGTTTGAAGCTGCACACCAGGGAAGTCTCTTTTTGGATGAAATGGGCAACCTTTCCCTCCAGATGCAGGCAAAACTCCTATCGGCAATACAAAACAAATCCATTGTACGGGTAGGTTCCAACAAATCTATTTCCGTTGATATCCGATTGATTTGTGCAACCAATTGCAACTTGGAACAAATGGTAGCTGATGGACTTTTCAGGGAAGATCTACTGTACCGCATCAATACTATACACATTGAAGTACCACCTCTTCGGGAACGGGAGGGAGATATTCTGATTCTGGCAGACTTCTTTTTGAAAAAATTTGGCAGTAAATATGATAAACCTAGCCTTAAGATAAACAGCTCAGCCCAAGAAAAATTAATGACCTATCCATGGCCCGGGAATATCCGGGAATTGCAGCACACCATGGAGCGGGCCGTAATATTATCTGAGGGAGACGTGTTAAAACCTTCAGATTTTTTATTGCACCCCAAACCCCAGAACGAATTGGGTAATAGTGCCTTGACCTTGGATGATATGGAACAGCAAATGATTACCAAGGCACTGGAACAAAACGATGGGAACCATAGTGCGGCGGCAGAACAGCTTGGTATTTCAAGACAAACGCTCTATAACAAATTGAAAAAGAATCAATCCTGATGGTAAGCAACAATTTTTATTATCGGCTTGTCATAAGAGTGGTATTCATTAGTATTACTGCCTTAGGGATGGCCTATACCTTTGTAAAAAAGGAATTTTTATTTAGCGGACTTTGGTTGGTGTTTTTTTTGGTTCAATTAGCACTTTTGGTTCGGTTTTTTAATCAAATGAACAGAGCCATTGCCTATTTGTTCAAGGCCATGAAGAATGAAGACTTTACACTTCGGTTTCCAAAGGAGACCAAGCTAAAATCATTGAATGAACTTAACCATAGTTTAAATTTGCTCAATGATACGGTTCAGGATCTTTATTTGAAGAATGAAGCCAAAGAGAAATATTATCAAGAAATTATAAAACAAGCGGATATAGGGATTCTTACCGTAAATTCTGAAGGCCATATATTGTTTGCCAACCCAACCATGGAGCGCTTGCTCAACCATAGTCCTTTAAACCATATCAAACAATTACAACAGGTAGATGAAAAGTTGTATCTGCTATTTAGCGAGTTAAAACCATTTGACCGAAAATTGGTGGAATTGACCAATGAACGAGAACAAAAACAACTCGCCTTAAAATCCAGAGGGGTGGTTTTGAATGAGCAAGAATTGTTGTTAGTGGTGGCCCAGGATATTGACAAAGAACTGGATGAAAAACAAACAGAATCTTGGGTAAGACTGATTAGAGTGCTGACCCATGAAATCATGAACACTATTACACCCATAACCTCCATTTCAGACACAATCATCAAATATTTTGCAAAGGAAGGAGAGGCCGTTTCTTCCTCCGATTTAGAAGAAACCCATATACAGAACACGGTAAAAGGTTTGCAGGTAATCAAAGACCAGGGAGGTAACCTCATGGATTTTGTGCAGTCTTATCGGACACTTTTAAGCGTACCAGAGCCAGATAGAACCTTGGTGAATGGATTCAACCTAATCAACAAAATACAGGTGTTGTTAGAAAACCAAGCCAAGGAATCGGGAATTGAGTTCACGATAGACTGTACACCGCTCAACCTAGAATTATTCATTGATGAAAAACAAATTTCACAAGTACTGCTCAATCTTTGTAAAAATGCCATTCAATCCGTGGAGAATACCTCTAAAGGTCAAGTCCAGTTGATAGCAAAGGAAGAGAACGGCATCAAAACTATTGAAGTAAGGGACAACGGACCTGGAATACCTAGTGAACTGATGGAAGAAATCTTTGTTCCATTTTTTACTACAAAGACCGGTGGAACCGGGATTGGTTTAAGTCTTTCCAAGAGGGTTATGCAACTACATGGTGGCAGCCTTAAGGTACATTCGGCCCCAAACGTTGAAACAGTTTTTCGGTTGACCTTTGTTTAAAAAGTGCGGTTCTATGTCATTAAAGAAAATACTTTTAGAACATTGCCATTCTTATGTAAAAGACAAGGAGCAGAAGTTGATTTCCAGATATCAACTTCTTCAGGATTCCTTGAACAATGAAACCAAAAGTACTGCAGGAGATAAACACGAAACAGGCAGGGCTATGGTTCAGCTGGAACAGGAAAAACTGGAAAAACAGGAAAGGGAACTAAAATTTGTAAGACAGACTCTGCAAAAAATCACCATAGATAAAACGGCTTCCAATGCAAGTTTGGGAAGTTTGGTGGTAACGGATGACCAATCCTATTTTTTGGCGGTTTTTGCAGGAGCATTTGAAGATGCCAATGGCAAGGTGTTCTGCGTTTCAGTAGCTTCGCCAATAGGGCAATGCTTATTGGGAAAAACTTCTGGAGACACCTTGAATTTCAATGGGAAGGCAATCAAGATTCTGAAAATAGAATGATGGGGTTTGGGGTTTAACCATTCCTTAGAACAAACACCGCATCAAGATGATTATCTTTAAAGGTATTAACCAATAAATCAATAGAATGACAACACAAGAAGTTGCGGATAAGCTGGTTCAGTTGTGCCGCGAAGAAAAGTACCAAGAAGCGTATGATCTTTATGCAGACGATGCAGAAAGTGTAGAAATGGATGGAATGCCCGGGGAAAAAATCACAAAAGGGAAGGATAATATCTGGAATGGCTATTTGCAATGGGCTGAGAGCATAGAAGAAGTCCACGGAGGTTCTGTTGGAGACCCTGTTGTAGCAGCGAATCATTTTGTAGTGCCTATGTCCATGGACGCCACATTCAAGGAAACAGGCCGTTGGGCTTTTGAAGAACTATGCATGTACGAAGTAGAAAATGGTAAAATCAAAAAAGCCCAATACTTTTATGAAGTCCCATCTATGGGTTAATCCAAATCGGGTCTTTTACGATTGAGCTTTTTACTAGATTGTTTCCGCTTTGATTTTAAGCGTTGCTCAACCGAAGATTTTGAAGGTTTTGTGGGTTTCCTTTTTTTGGCGACTTCCAAGGCCTTTTTTAATAAAAGAAAGAAACGCTTGATTACCAGCTGTTTATTTTTGTGCTGACTTCTTGATTCTTCGCATTGTAATTTGAGTATTCCTTCGGCAGTTAATCTTGATAGGAGTTTTAAGCGTATTCGTTGTTTTTCTTCAGGAGATAATCCAGAGGAAGCATCCACATCAAATGAAAGTTCTATTTTGGACGATACTTTATTTGCATGTTGTCCGCCAGGCCCGCCACTACGTGTAGCTTTGAATAGAAGTTCCCCTAAAATTTTTTGCTTATCCATGACCTTTAAAGGAATTAGTCAAAGATAAAAGGAAGCTATTTTGTTTTAAAGGAAACACCAATTAAGTTAAAGTCGGAATTATTCTCTTTATTACCACTTTCATTGTTGTAGCTATTCACATTTTTTGGACTTCCTTGACCATAACCAAAACCGGTAGCTTCTATGGTGATTGATTTAATTGGAGCTTGAACATCTAAAGCAATAGGGTAAGTTCCATACGAGTTGTCTACAAGTTTTACTTCGGAGCCCAAGGTACTATCATTAGCTCCAAAATCCCCCTCGGCAATCTGGGTGTTCGTTTCGTCAAATGCAATCCATTTTCCTGTTTCACCATCAGGATGACCTTCGTTGGCACCCATCATTCCCACAGTTATGATTACTTCAGTCACCTCATTTTGAAATATTACTTCTATCTTTTCACTTGCATTCACTTCTTCTCCTTGGAACTGAACATAATAGTCAATTTGATCCCATCTTGCTCCAGCAACTCCAAAGCCCTTATCTCTAAATTGTGTATCAAACACAAGACGTCCAGGGCTTCCATCAATATTTATAGCCCTTAGTGACACACCTTCTCCCCAGTTTTGTAGTCCATTGCCATTATCGGTTATTATTTCTTGAGAGGCAATTAATTCCACAGAAAAAATGTCATCACTATTGGTATCGCTATCATCGGAGTCGTCATTATTTGATTCTTGGTCATCACTAGACGAGCCATTTGGGTCTTCATCTGAGATAGGTTCTTCTTCCATTTCAGAAGATATTTCTTCCGAAGAGGAGTCTTCGGAACATGCAGAAAGGGATAAAAATAAGGTTAAGCCTATCAGGTAGACAATTCGTAACTTTTTCATTTCAATAGTATTGGGGTTCTGCTATGCAACGAAAAAAGAAAAGAAGTTCGTATGCTGAGAATCAGCTTTTCGACGAATGGGGATTTCCAGACAAATGTATCCTTTGGTTTATCAGTTGAAGCGAAACGTTTAGGAAAACTTTGGTCTCACTCCTAAGAGCACTTTTGTTTGTAAAGAATACAGAATATCCATCTTCGGAGATTCCTTCAATTATGTAATGTGTGCCTTTGAAAAAGTTATTGGACACAGTAACCTCCAACCCTGATTTGTTTGATATTTCAAACTCATGCGGATAAACCAAAAGTGAAGTGTCCAACCCCGAATAGTCCTTCAGAAGGCTTACAGGTAATTCATTTATGGTTCCAAAAAGAGAAGCTACGTAGTAGTTTTTTGGGTTTTTGTACAGATATTCAGTTTTTTGATGGTCCTCAATTTTACCATTTTTCAAGACCATTATCTCATCCGCAAAAGAGAGAACGTCATTACTATCATGAGTGGCGGTTAAAACTGAAATGCCCTTTCTTTTTAGATAGGGGAAGAGACGTACTCTAAGTTCATTCTTTTTAAAATGGTCAATATTACTGAAGGGTTCATCCAATAATAACAACTCAGGTTCTTGTGCCAATGCTTTGGCCAGCGCTACGCGTTGTTTTTGCCCCCCACTTAGATTTTTCACCTTGGTTTTGGCAAAGGCTTCCAGTTCAATTAAGTCGAGTAGCTCCTTAACACGTTCGGCGTGACTTTCCTGAGTGAAAACAGATAGATGTTCTGCGATGTTCTCTTCGACAGATGTAAAAGGCATTAAATCAAAATCTTGGGATAGAAACTTCATGTAGGGCTCACCGGGCACTAAGTTATAATTAGGGCCCAAGGCTTGTTTCTCGCCCCAAAAAATAGAGCCCTCTTCAACATGTACCAGCCCATAGATAAGTTTTAACAAAGTGCTTTTCCCAGAGCCACTTTCTCCCATAAGGGCAAGGTGTTCGCCTTTGTTGATTTTAAAAAAGATGTCCTTCAGAATTAACCGGCCATCATAGTCAAAAGAACGAATCTGAACGTTGAGCATTTTCTTATGGGCATAAAAAATCCGCCTCCCAAGAGGCGGATTTAAACCTCTAATTTTATCAATCCTTAAATTCCTTCAAAACAGCTTGGTTCGGAAGGTTATCATATCCCATATTGAACAGGGTAAAGCCAAAAATATCGGCATATTGTTCAATAGTTTTGCTTACGGGTGTTCCCGCTCCATGCCCTGCATTGGTCTCAATACGTATTAAGGTAGGATTTTCTCCTTGTTGCTTTTCTTGAAGCTCTGCGGCAAACTTGAAGCTATGAGCCGGCACAACACGATCATCATGATCACCAGTGGTTACCAAGGTAGCAGGATATGCCACCCCTTCTTTTACATTGTGAACAGGAGAGTACCCTTTTAAGTACTCAAACATCTCTTTGTCATCTTCTGCGGTTCCATAATCATAGGCCCAACCTGCCCCTGCGGTGAAGGTATGGTAGCGCAACATATCCAAAACACCTACTGCAGGTAATGCCACTTGCATCAAATCGGGACGTTGCGTCATGGTTGCTCCCACCAAAAGTCCTCCATTTGAGCCCCCTCGAATAGCCAGGTATTCCTTAGAGGTATAGTTATTGGCAATTAAGTATTCCGCGGCCGCGATGAAGTCATCAAACACATTCTGTTTTTGTTGTTTGGTGCCGGCAATGTGCCATTTTTTACCATATTCGCCACCACCTCTAAGGTTGGGAACAGCGTACACTCCGCCTTGTTCCATCCATACAGCATTCACGATGCTGAAAGAAGGAGTGAGGCTGATATTAAAACCGCCGTATCCATATAGAATGGTTGGATTTTTCCCATTCAGTTCAACACCTTTTTTGTGGGTAATGATCATAGGTACCTTGGTTCCATCCTTTGAGTCAAAAAAGACCTGTGTAGAAACATAATCTTCTGGATTAAAATCAATTTCAGGTTTCCAATACTGCTCATAAGCTCCGGTCTCAACATTGTATTTATAGGACGAGCCTGGAGTATTGTAATTGGTGAATGAAAAATAGAATTCCTTTTCTTCTTTTTTACCTCCAAATCCGTTGGCGCTACCTACCCCTGGGAGCTCGACCTCACGAATCAACTTTCCATTGTAATCATATTGGAAAACCTTCGAAATGGCATCTACCATATATTCGGCAAAAAAATAACCGCCACCAGTTCCTGGAGTGAGTACATTTTCAGTCTCAGGGATTACATCTTCCCAATTATCTGGGGTTGGACTAGCTGCATCTACGCTTACAATTTTCTTATTGGGCGCATTTCTATCCGTAACTAAAAACAGTTTGGAATCTGTATTGTCAATCACATAGGTATCTGACTCGGTATCACCCAAAATGGTAACCAATTTACTATCAGTATTTGTCAAGTCTTTCATAAACAGCTTGTTGCCCGAAGTGGAAATTGCAGCGGAAATGAACAAATACCTACCATCATCAGAAACATTGCTGCCTACATATCGGTGCTTTTCTTCAGGAACTCCACCAAAAACCAGTTCATCTTCAGATTGTGGTGTGCCTAAAGCATGATAATATAATTTATGCTGGTCTGTCTTGGCAGAAAGCTCGCTCCCGTCTGGTTTATCGTAGCTGGAGTAGAAAAACCCATCACTTCCTTTCCATGAAATACCGCTAAACTTAATGTCAACAAGAGTATCTTCCACGATTTCCATTGACTTGGTATCGATTACAATCCCTTTTCTCCAATCACTTCCTCCTTCGGAAATCAAGTAGGCAGCTTTAGAGCCATCTTTGGTAAAGCTTAGGCCCATTAAAGAAGTGGTGCCATCTTCGGAGAACGTATTTGGGTCTAAAAAAACTTCAGCTTCTTCTCCCTCTTTTTGGCGATAAACTACGTATTGGTTTTGAAGCCCATCGTTTTTATAAAAATACGTGTATTCTCCTTCGGTAAAAGGGGAACCTAATTTTTCATAATTCCAAAGCTTTTCAAGACGATTTTTCAAATCTTCGCGGAAAGGGATTTTGTCCAAATACCCAAAAGTTGTAGCATTTTGGGTTTTTACCCAAGCTTCAGTTTCGGCACTTCGATCATCTTCCAGCCAACGATAGGGGTCTTTTACTTCAGTTTCGAAGTAGGTATCCACAGTGTCTACCTTTTTGGTAACGGGATAGTTCACAACAATAGGTTCTCTCTTTTTTTCCTGGGTACAACTGGCAAGAATAAGCACAGCGGAAAGGAAGGTTAATTTGCGCATTTTTTGTAGAATTTAATCTGTTAAAAATAGCACAATTCCACCTAGCCTTTTAAAAACCAGTGTAACCTTTAACGTATTTTAAGAAACGGCAGAAGATTGCTGGGCCACCAATCCTTTCTGTACCAAATATTCTGCAATCTGCACAGCGTTGGTCGCTGCTCCTTTTCTCAAATTGTCCGATACAATCCACATATTCAGGGTATTGCGTTGGGTCTCGTCCCTGCGTAATCGTCCCACAAAAACATCATCTTTGTCATGCGCATGGATGGGCATAGGATACGTATTGGTAGAAGGATCATCCTGAAGTACAATACCAGGGGTTTCACTAAGAAGTTTCCGAACTTCAGAAAGGTCAAAATCGTTATGGAATTCTACGTTAACTGACTCGGAATGTCCTCCAGCTGTGGGAATACGAACCGCAGTTGCAGTTATCGAAAATGTACGGTCATCTAAAATCTTTTGAGGTTCTCGCGCCAACTTCATTTCCTCTTTGGTATAACCATTTTCCATAAAGATATCACAATGAGGCAATGCATTACGGTTAATTGGATATGGATAGGCCATTTCTCCGTCTATTCCATTGGTCTCATTTTCTAATTGCTGGACAGCTTTTACCCCTGTGCCTGAAACCGATTGATAGGTGGAAACCACAACACGTTTCATTTGATATTTTAGGTGAAGCGGATTCAATGCCATAACCATCTGAATGGTAGAGCAGTTAGGATTGGCAATGATTTTATCTTCTGCGGTCAAAGCTGAAGCATTGATTTCTGGAACTACCAATTTCTTGGTTGGGTCCATGCGCCACGCTGAGGAGTTGTCAATAACGGTAGTTCCAACCTCTGCAAATTTAGGAGCCCATTCCAACGAAGTATCACCTCCGGCAGAAAAAATAGCAATATCAGGACGAGCAGATACGGCATCTTCAAGACCTATGATGGTATATGCCGTTCCTCTGTACTCCAAGGTTTTGCCCACTGAACGTTTGGAGGCTACCAAAAGCAATTCGGAGATGGGAAAATTCCGCTCTGCCAAAACGCGTAACATTACTTCACCCACCATTCCAGTGGCCCCTACAACCGCAACTTTCATATTAGAAAAATTTTATGGGACAAAAGTACATCCGAGAATTGGATTTATCCAAGCCTTTTAAGAAAGATAAAATAAAAAATAACAAAATGTTATAAATAAAACAACCGTCATTGTGTTAGCGAAACATAATGACGGTTGTTAAGTTATGAATTGTGATGTAGCGGTATCCTTTTTGAGGATAAACGATTTTATTTTTTCAACAAATCACGAATTTCTGCAAGTAATTCTTCCTGCGATGGTCCTTTTGGTGGTTCTGGAGCCGGTTCTTCTTTCTTCTTCATTTTATTGACCCCTTTTACAACCATAAACATTACAAAGGCCACTATGAGGAAATCAATAACATTGGTTAAAAATGCTCCATAAAGCACAGCAATTTCCCCTACTTTTTCGCCAGCGTCGTTCATTGTTCCTTCTTTTACTACGTATTTTAAATCATTGAAATCGGAATTGAACAACAACCCGATAAGCGGAGAAACAATTCCACCTGTGAAGGAAGATACAACTTTGTTGAAAGCGGCACCCATGACAAAACCTACGGCAATATCCACCAGGTTTCCTTTCATGGCGAAATCCTTAAATTCTTTCAGAAATCCCATTTTTATAGTTTTTTAATGTGGTTAATACCCCCAAAGTACAGAAAAAAAGCACTTTTTCACACAAAGGGTGCCGAAAAAATGGGATTTATCGAATTATTCGCTTTACACGTTGAGAGATGGCCGTCAAAATTTCATAGGAAATGGTTTGGGCAGAAGATGCAAAGCTTTCTGCGGAATTTGCTTTGCCAAAAACCAAAACTTCATCGCCTTCAACACAGTCAATCCCTGTCACATCTACCATAATCATGTCCATACATACGTTTCCAATAATTGGAGCCTGTTTTCCTTTAATAAGCACATGAGATTTACCATTGCCATATTGCCTTCCTATTCCATCGGCATGACCCAATGGGAGGGTGGCAGAGGTGCGATAGCCTTCAGAACTGAATGCTCTATTGTATCCCACGGTTTCTCCAGGCTCTATTTTGTGCATCTGGGAAATAATGGTTTTTAATTGGGCCACCGGCTTTAGGTTTTTATCCTCAACAGCACTATTGCCATAACCATATAAACCAATTCCACTGCGGACCATTTCAAACTGGCCTTGCGGATAATTGATAATACCAGATGTATTCAGCATATGTCTAAAAGGACGGTAATCCAGCTTTTCATAGAAATCTGAGCTTATACTTTGAAAAGTGTTGATTTGGTTTTCGCTGAATACCTTCTCATTAGAATCTTCTGATGCCGCCAAATGGGAAAATATTGAAGTGATTTTTATAGCGTTGCAGTCTTTCAATTTCTCAACAATATGGTCAACATCAGTTTCCCAAAAACCCAATCGGTTAAGTCCTGTATTGAATTTAATATGAACGGGATAATTGTTTAGCTTTTTTTCTTTGGAAGTGGTTAAAAACTGTTCAAGTATTTTGGGAGAATACAGACTGGGTTCCAATTGATGCGCTATCAAAGAATCAAAATTGATAGCTTGGGGATGGAGCACCAAAATGGGGGTGGTTATACCTGCTTCGCGAAGCAATATCCCTTCTTTCACATAGGCCACTGCAAAATAGTCGGTACCTAACTCTTCCATTTTTTTTGCAATGGTAATCATGTCGCTTCCATAGGCGAAAGCCTTAACCACAGCCAAAAACTTGGTTTCTGGGCGTAGTTTTGATTTGAGATAGTTGTAGTTATGGGCTAGGGCATCCAGGTCAATTTCCAGGACGGTCTCACCAACTTTATCCATTGGCCGTTTTCTTTTTTGGGGTGACCTCTTCGGCCTCTACATCCATTTTACTTACTTTTTCTTTTAGCATGGCCTTGTAGAAAGCGGCTCTGCTCAAGGGCTCATATTCCCCGGTTTCTCCTAAAAGGACCAAATTGTCATTGTCAGCTTTTCTAAAACTATAGTTAGCTAAATTTCCTGTTCGTGTACAAACAGCATGCACCTTGGTAACGTATTCTGCTGTGGCCATTAATGCAGGCATAGGACCAAAAGGATTTCCCTTAAAATCCATATCCAAGCCAGCAACCACTACACGAACCCCCCTGTTGGCCAAATCATTGCAAACCGTTACTATTTCATCATCAAAGAACTGGGCCTCATCAATACCCACAACGTCGCAGTCATCAGCAAGCAACCGAATGTTGGCAGCAGCCGGTACAGGAGTAGACCTAATCTCATTAGAATCATGGGAAACTACCATATCTTCATGATATCGGGTATCAACTATAGGTTTAAAGATTTCAACTTTCTGCTTGGCAAACTTGGCACGTTTTAAGCGTCGGATAAGCTCTTCGGTCTTACCGGAAAACATGGAACCGCAGATAACCTCTATCCATCCAAACTGTTCTTCTGGGTTTACCGTATTTTCGAGAAACATACTGTACTTTTAAACGAAAAGGGTAGTACTTTCGTTTTATATTAAGACAAAACACAAAGCTACTAAAAAAATAAGCCCTCTTACAGGGATAAAATTTAACCTTTTGTTCTTAGAAGGATTATCAAAATGGACTTATTTTTATAAAAAGATTTAAGCGATGGTTAGGAAGCTACGGGAAGAATTGGTAAAACTATCCACTGATATTATCACGGCCAGAGAAGATAAGCAGTTGATTGAGTTGTATGATAAGGCCAAAGAAGTCTATGAGAAGTTGGCGGTATTGAAGTTTATCGATGAGAAATTGAGCGATATTGAAGTTGATGTTTCCAAAAATGTGTTGGCTTCTCGTTTTGAGAAATTGGCCAATACCGTAATGAGCGGTAACACGGCTGTCCCTGAAAACAACCCTCACAATGAGGACATTATTACTCCGGGGATGGATACCATTAAGGATATGGTTTCGGAAATGCCTACGGATACGGCAGTGGAACATTTTTTCGCGGAGTTTGTGGCCAAACCGGAAAAACCCAAAAATGACAAGGAGATTTTTACAGAATCCAATACGGAGTCCACAGTAAAAAAATCGTTGAACGATTCATTCATAAAAGACTATCAAATTGGATTGAACGACAAACTGGCTTTTGTCAAACATCTTTTTAACGAGAACGCCAAGGAATATGAAAAAGTTGTAAATCAGTTAAACACTATTGAAACTGAGGAACGTTCCAAAGCTTTCATTACTAATTTGGTAAAACCAGAATACAATAACTGGGAGGGTAAAGAGGATTACGAATCTCGTTTTATGGCCTTGATAGAAAGACGCTTCGCATAAACCAAAAACACTTCTCGGTTACTTTTTATACTTTTAGGGAAGTTCATCCCTAAACCTAACTAAGATGAAAGGTATTAAAATTGCCTATTGGCTGTCTACAGTTTTGTTGACGGCTATCATGTGTTTTTCAGCCTATAATTATTTTTTTAACAACGAAATGATTCGTGGTTTTTTTGAAGCCATGGGCTATCCCACCTATTTGATTTACCCTATGGCTATCGCCAAACTCTTAGGCCTTATTGCCGTTTGGGGGAATTTTTCGAAATGGTTGAAAGAATGGGCTTATGCCGGATTCTTCTTTAACTCCATTTTGGCGTTTTTTGCGCATGTTATGATTGGCGATGGGCAACAAATGGGTGCCGTTCTAGCCTTCATCTTTGTACTTACCTCGTATTTCACAGCAAAAAAAGTAAGGCCTTAACTTTGGCCCATGGGAAAACTGTTTTTGGTTCCAACACCGATAGGAAATCTTGAGGATATGACCTTTAGAGCCATTAAGGTCTTAAAAGAGGCGGATTTGATTTTAGCTGAGGACACACGCACCAGCGGAAAGCTGCTAAAGCATTTTGAGATTTACACGCCTTTGCAAAGCCATCATATGCACAATGAGCACAAACAGCTTGAAGCCATGGTGGAACGATTAAAAGGAGGAGCTACTCTGGCCCTGATTTCAGATGCGGGTACACCTGCAATTTCCGACCCTGGATTTTTGTTGACGCGTGCCTGCGTCCAAAACAATATTGAAGTGGAGTGTTTGCCTGGTGCTACCGCTTTTGTGCCTGCTTTGGTAAACAGTGGTCTTCCTAATGACCGTTTTGTATTTGAAGGTTTTTTACCCGTCAAGAAAGGAAGGCAGACACGGCTAGAGGCACTTTCTGAAGAAAAACGAACCTTGGTTTTTTACGAATCACCTCATAAGTTGATAAAAACCTTGACGCAGTTTGGTGAATATTTTGGAGCGGATAGACAAGTTTCAGTCTCGCGTGAATTGACCAAAATGTACGAAGAGACTGTCCGAGGCACGGTATCTGAAGTTTTAAATCATTTTGAAGCTAAACCACCTAAGGGTGAGTTTGTTATTGTAGTGGCCGGAAAGCAATAAGTGTTAGTTATACCCTTTTCTTTCGACCAAATTGGCAACAACCAAAAGCTGCAGTGGTACAAAAGCTATATCCTGAAATAAACAAAGTGTACTTTGTCAATAAGTATACCTTGTATCATATTCTCTCTGGTTCAGGAACCATTCAGGTTGATTTTAAAAACTACACCGATTGGCAGGACAAAGCGATCTATTTGGAAAAAGGCCAGTACATCAAGTTTTTTTCAGATGATTTTGTGGTTCGAAAGATTGAGTTTCCCAACAAAGCCATTTTTGAAAAGAAGGAAGTTCGTGTACTTTTCAAGCATTTGATTTCATTGGGCTACATCAACTTTAATGAATGTGATGAATGCCAAAAGTACTTATCCAACACCGTATTTTCGGAGAACAATACAGATATCATCGACATATCATCCAAACAATGGTATTGGCAGAATCCCTTTAAGGCCAGCAAGAAAGAATACCAGCTGATTTTTGATGTCAAGGATATTATTGACGAAAACTATGTCGGTAATTTTTCTAGTGATGACTTGATAAAGTTGATGACCGAAAATGGATACGAAGCCCAAGCCTTGGTCAAGGATAAAATCGGATTGTCTGTCAAAACCCTAATCTCTAACAAAAGATTGATAGAGGGTAGAAAGAAAATTGTTTTTACGGACAAAAGCATTCAAGAAGTGTCCTACGAAACAGGATATAAAGATCCAGCTTACTTTAATAGAGTATTCAAAAACACTACCGGGATGACCCCCTCCGAATTCCGGAATGATTTTGACTACGACAATCGGGACACATTTATCCAAAACCTGGTGGAATTGCTAAAAAACCATCACACAGAACAGCGCAACCTCGAGTTTTATGCGGACAAAATGCATCTTTCCGTTAAAGCGCTTTCCAAGAAAACAAGGGCTAAAATGAATGCTTCTTTGGGGCAATTGATTCGAGGTGAATTGGTCACCACTTCCAAAAGACTATTAGAAAAGGACGCTTCCGTAAAGGAGGTAGCCTTTACCTTAGGTTTTGAAGAAGCCAATCATTTTTCTCAGTTCTTCAAGAAATACACAGGCACTACACCTACTTCCTACAAAACCAAAAAGTACAATTCTTAGCGCCTTTTTTGTACCTCCCAACCTTACATCCTTGCTGAAATTTGCAATGTAATTACAAACAACAATTGTATAAACATTAAAAATTGACAACAATGGATATTAAATCATTAGCTACGGAAATGGACGGTATAGTTGCCCAAGGAGCTATTGTGGATGCGGTAAAACAATTCTTCGCAGAAGATTCCACTACTTCAGACTACAAGGGTATAGCAACTACCAACAAACAACAAATGGTTGAAAAAATGGAAGGCTTCGCAGGAGCCATTGCCCAAGTGAATGGCATTACTCACCACCACACCATCGTGGATGGAAATGTATCTGCATCAGAGTTCACTTTCGATTTCAACATGAAAGACGACAGTAAAATTTACTGGCATGAAATCATTCGCAGAATCTGGAATGAAAATGGCAAAGTGGTACAAGAAGAATATTTTAATGCGGAATAATAAATCCCATGCATTTCTTCAACACCAAAAGGCATGGACGACTGATTAGGACAAAGCGTTTCGATTTTGGCTCCCTTTTTACAGAAGCCCGATGGAGAAGGCCAAACACCTTAGGTGTTGAACCTCATGAAACCCATCGCTTTGATAGCAGAGGGCTTGAACTATCATAAAAGAAAATGTCTTTATAAACAGTCCAAGAAGAATAAAAAAACAATACATGACAATTAGTAAAAAATAAAACGATGAAAAATACAATTAAGACAACAGTACTCATTTTCGCTTTAGCCGTAAGTTCAATCACTTTTGGACAGGATAAAAAAGCGAACAACATTGATAATAGCAATATTGCCTTGGCGGGCTATAGCCCAGTGTCGTATCTAGATTTGGGATTAGCGCAAATAGGAAACAAAGCCTATAAGTCGGAATACAAAAAAGTAGCATATTACTTTACCTCTGAGGATCAAAAGAAGACGTTTGACAAGAATCCAGAGAGATATTTACCTCAATACGGAGGGTACTGTGCTTTTGGCGTGTATGCCGGAGCTAAATTTAGAGTAGACCCCAACAAATTTATGGTGAAGGATGGCAAGTACTATTTGTTCTTGAACAATGTAGAATTGGATGCCAAGCAACTATGGTTGGCAGAAAATAACCATAGCAAGTTAAAGAGTACTGCAGATACCAACTGGAAGAAATTAAGCGGCACCTATAACTAGGATATGCCAGCAAAGCGTTCAATTTAAATTGAAGATTATGAAATTCGTTACGAAAAGAATACATGCCTTTTTGGATTATCCAGTGGCATTAGCATTGATAGCCTTACCCTTTTTACTAGGCTTGGGAAGTTCCAATCCTTTGGCATTGCAACTCTCGGTTGCGGTTGGAGTAGCGGCTTTGGCCCTGACTTTATTGACAGACCATCATCTGGGAGTATTTCGGGTAATACCCTACAAGTATCATTTATTGGTAGATTTTTTGGTAGCCGTAGTATTTATTTTGGCACCCTTTGTTCTGTCGTTTAAAGGACTGGACGGATACTACTACTGGATAAATGGGATTGCAGTTCTGATTGTGGTAAGTCTTCACAAGCCGGAAGTGGTAAACTAAAGTTCTCTAAAATCCACATGCAAGAAGTTTTCATGGTAGGTGGATTGTGTGATGAAGAATTGCTCCGACATTTTTGTTGGGGCATTTCTTGTTTTTGGGTAAATTCCTAGTGCTAAAAAAATATGAAACAACTACTCTCTAATATTCGCAACTGCGAGATATGTAAATCAAGTCTCCCCTTAGGTCCCAGACCCATAGTGGCAGGTCATCCAGAATCCAAAATTTTGATTATTGGCCATGCCCCTGGCACCAAGGTGCATAAAACTGGGGTCCCTTGGGATGATCAAAGTGGAAAGCAGCTTAGAAAATGGATGGGTATTTCGGATGAGGTGTTTTATGACGAAACCAAAATTGCCCAAATGCCCATGGGGTTTTGTTATCCTGGCAAGGGAAAATCTGGAGACCTCCCTCCTAGACCCGAATGCGCTCCGCAATGGCACGATATACTTCTGGAACAAATGCCTAACATAAAGCTTACTATTTTAATAGGCCAATATTCACAAAAACGTTACTTGGGTAACAAAAGGGAAAGAAACCTAACGGAAACAGTCAGGAATTTTAAAAACTATGCCCCTGAATACTTTGTGTTACCGCATCCCTCGCCACGAAACCGGTTTTGGTTGACAAAGAATCCTTGGTTTGAGGAAGGGGTCATCCCAGAGTTTCAAAATCAGATACGCAAATACCTGAAGGCTTAAATGGTCACTTCGAGTGAAATTCTGAAAGAATTTAGTATCGAGAAGTGGTTGAGAACAAAAACTTCCTTGTTTTCGATACCTGCCTCGACGGCAAGGCGGGCAATTTTCTTTGATTTCGACTGCGCTCAATCTGACAGAAAACCACTCAAACTGATAGAATTGCTCGTTTTGATTAATACATAACCGAAGCACGCAGTCTACTAAAGGTCTCCGGTTTCATGTTGAGGTAAGAGGCCAAGTATTTTTGGGGAATGACTTTGAGTTCCTCTGGACAGCGTTGCATAAAAGTAACATAACGTTGTTCTGCAGACATTGTGAGCAGTTCCACTTCGCGAAAGAGGCGCCCAAATAAAATGTCCTGAAAAAACAGATGCCCCCATTTGTGAAATTCAGGATGGGTCTCAAAAAGTTGATGATAATCCGAAAGATGAATACCTAAAAGGGTAGAGGGTTTCAAAGCCTCCAGGAAAGTAGAAGAGGGAGTTTGAGCAACAAAAGAATCGAACACCCCTGAAGGGCTTCCGGTATACGAAAACCCCAGGACCACTTTTTCTCCTTTTTCATTGAGAATGTACAGGGCCTGCACCCCTTCTAGAACGAAATAGAAGTAATGCTCAATGGAACCGGCCTCGGTAATTAAGTCATATTGGTTAAAGCTTTTTTCAACCCAAAGTGAACGAAACCAAGATTCGTCAACATGATTAAAGTTGACATGTGGAAAAAAAGCTTTTAGTTTTAGGAAAGTGGCATCGTTCATAAAAGGGTCTTTCTCCAAAAATACTAATGCTTTTGCACATCCATCTATGCTCTACGTCATTTCGAAGGAGTGAAACAACTGAGAAATCTATTTTGTTTAGATTCCTCACATGCGTTCGGAATGACATTGGATATCAGACAATTTTCTAAAAATTTCTCACTAAAACGATTAGGAAAAGCCTGCCATGTTAATTTCATACAATTTCTGGGTTTGGTAACCTACTACTTTTGGGATTCAAATCAATCAGATAATGAAAAAACATCAAGTATTCTTTTTAGTCCTATCCCTATTTTTAATTATAAGTTGCGCCCAAAAAAGCACACCACAACCCATTGAAGGGGAATGGATAGGCCACCTGCCCAATAAAAACAGTTTCAATTTTGAGGTGTCCTTGGAAAAATTGGAGGACAATAAGCTCCATCTCACCCTAACCAATGGGGAAGTGCTTCTGGAGAAAACAGTAAAGTCATCCAATACCAATACCATTGAGTTTAATGTAAATGAACAGTTGTTTTTTAATTTAAAATATAGTGAAGACCAACAAGCTCTTACGGGATTTATAAAGTCAGCCAGGTTTCTGTACCATGTGAACTTACCTCGCACGGAAAGCAACAAATATATCGGAGATTGGAATGCATTTATGGTAGATAATGGCCTGCAGTCCGACGATATTATGTTGTACACCGAATTGACAGAAGGCGATAATCTCGTAGCCTATCCTTTTTTTGGAGACCAACGGTTTCGAGGTGCTTGGGCCGAGGATTTTAAGAGACAAGGGGACACGCTTTTGTTCAAGGACGGTAATACCGGTCTTAATTTTAGGGCCAAACTTTTGGATGGCACCATTGAACTGGAAATTTTTTTGACCGATGTTTTGATAACCAAGACCAGTTTAACCCATACCACAGAAGGTTGGGACTATAACTCGGATGCGGTAGACCAATCGCAAAGCTCAGATACGCCCGCACAGCTAAACGATGGTTGGACTACTGCCAATGGCAAAGACTTTAAAATAGACACGAAGCAACTGGACCGGCTCATTCAAGATGTGCATGCGCAAAAGCTGGTGAATACCCACAGTGTTTTAATAGCTAAGGAAAACAAGCTGGTTTTTGAAACCTATTTTGATGGGAACAATGCCAATATTCCGCATGACCTGAGGTCGGCCTCAAAAAGCATTTCTTCGGCGGTGATTGGGATAGCAATTGATGAAGGGATTCTCGAGAGTGTGGATGAAAGCTTGTACAGCTTTATTCCAAAGGAATACCAACATACCAAAGATGACCAAAAAGCAAAGATTCGGATAAAGGACCTGCTCACCATGAGCTCTGGCATGGATGTAAACAAGCTAGCTAGCGAGGATTATTATCAAAATCCGAGCAACCCCAACAGTTGGCTCCAAACCGTTTTGGAAGCGCCCATGGTGAACGAACCGGGCACCTATTTCGATTATGGGTCTGCCAATCCTTTTTTGTTGGGGGTGTGCTTGAACGCACGTTTGGATATGCCCATGGAGACCTATATGCACGAAAAACTGTTTGCCCCTTTGGGGATAACCAATTACATCAACCAAACGGATGACACGGAGCGTGTGCCGTATTTTGGTGGAGGGATGTTGTTGACCTCTAGGGACCTGCTCAAATTTGGACAATTGTTTTTGAACCAAGGCGAGTGGAACGGAAAACAAGTTATCTCAGCGGAATGGGTTGCCGAATCGTTTGGAAAGTATGGGCGTTTGCAGGATACCCGAGACAAAAACGAATACGGTTATCTCTGGTGGCACGATAGCTATGAGGTAAACGGAAAGCCCATAGCTGCTATTGAGGCTCGGGGCGCTGGAGGGCAGTTTATCTTTATACTTCCAGAATTGGAAGCTGTAGTGGTGATGACCTCAGGGAACTTTAGAAACCGAAAAGGCAACCAACCTCGGGATATTTTACAGGAATATATTTTGCCTGCACTAGCCAATTAAAGTAGTTCAGTAGCCATAAAAATTTCATCTTGGGCAAGCTCAAAAAAGGGCTGCTCAGGATGAAAATACAAGCTCATTCATCTTCCCAACTTGGCTTTGAGTACAACGGCCATAAGCCACCCAACAACGTGCATCAAACATCAGACCTCAGAAAAGAGAGAATAGAGAAAGAAATGTCACTTCGAGCGTAGGCGAGAAGTCCTTAAAGCTAAGTTCTTCACTAGGTCTCGACTGCGCTCAATCTGACAGAAAACCACTCAATCTGACGGAAGTTTTGCTTTGCCAATCCCTAAAACCGTCACTTCGAGTGGAATCCCAAAGGGATTTTGTATCGAGAAGTCTATCAACCTGAATTAACCCTTCTTCACCAAAGTAGCCTCAATAAGCTCCCAAAGCACCTTTACTTGGTAGAGGGCCTCTTTTTCTTCTCGGTACAAGGGTTCGTGAGATTCGTACAGGGCCACATCGTGCACCCATTTAAGGGCCTTAACCCGGTCTGGGCCATCTAGGGCATCTACAAACTCCAACAATTTGCGCTGTGCCGGATTCAGCGTTTTAGTCATGGATGAATCACATTTGGGACATCGCGGACAATCTTCACCATTTTGCATAACAAGGTGGTTAAAAATTAAACAAAAGGAAAAAGGGTAAAGTAGAAAGTACAAGGGTGTACCTTGAAAATTCTTAGAGTTAGAACCCGTTTGCCTATCTAAAAATCTAGTTAGACCATTCAGGCAATCGCAATGATGAGTTTCGCAGCTCTAATATACAGTTTAAAATAGAATGGTGGGATTTTTAAGACAGAACTAGTAACTTCACGAATCTATAAAACCAAGCATATAATCCGTAATTATAATTTGAAAAAGGCTTTTCCATACATACTGTTTTTTCTCCTTCTAGGATGCCAAAGTTCAATCGAAAAAGGTCAAATTCAAGGCAGCTGGTACAGATTTGAAAGCCCTAACGGATTCACGGCCATAGAATTCAAAGAAAATGGTTCATTTACTGCAAATTCAACTTTTTATTCTGATAAAGGACAATGGGATATTGATGGTAATCAGATACTATTGAAGGACACTATCGGAGGAAACCATGTGAGTTTGAAATTCCGTCTATTGGAGGAGAAAGAAATGGTTATTGAAAAAAAAGGAGATGAAGATTGGGGCATAGAATTAACAATAGCTCCGGATTTTGTTAAGTTTTTCGAGGACTTAAATAACGTTGAATTACGAGATGATTTGTCTTTTGGAACCTCATTAGAAGCATGGCGAAATTCATTCAACATTTATCTTGTTTCTGAAGATGATGGAGTTTTATTCCAACTAGACGAGAAATAGGAGAATCAAACTTATAATATGGCACTTAAAGATTATGTTCAATCACTCCCTCCAGATGTTCAAGAAAAAGTAAAAATCTTTCTTTTTGCAGATAAAAATATTCCAGACACAACGATGGATAGCATAGTAGTCGAAATGAAAAACCGAATTGTCAGGGATATTTACATTGTATATGATACTAATATTCCAAATTATTCTTTCGAAGGAATATACTGGAAAACAAAAAAGACTACTTCTAACAAGATTATTAGTTCACAGTAGTTTTATACCTCCTTAAAATCTCATCATGCTGAAGTGGAGGTTACTCTTGAGCTTTAGATTGAAAAGGGGTAATTTGAAAATCAAACAATACACGATTATTGCCCATGAAAATAAATTACAAATTGACCAATTCAGATTTTTTGCAATATCAACTGTATACTTCCTCAAAATCGGAAACCCATAAAAAGAGACGTAGAAATAGTCGGGTCGTTGTACCTATTCTGTTTTTACTTTATGGATTTTACCTGACCAATAGGGATGAAAGCTATGGCGGAATCATAGCTTTTGGATTTACCTCTGTTTTATGGTTTTTTCTTTATCCAAAATATTCTAAATGGAGGTATGAGCGGTACTTCAAAAAACATGTAGAAGACAATTACAAAAACCGGATTGATAATACCGTAGAGCTTGATTTCGACGAAAACTACATTTCCACAAAGGACTTTACATCGGAAAGTAAAATAAATGGGGCTGAAATCAAGGAGTTGATTGAAACACAAAACCATTTCTTCATAAAGTTGGCAACCGACTTATCACTAATTGTACCCAAGCATGCTGTAACTGACCAAGAGGAATTGAAAAAACGCATAACGGATTTTGGCGCCAATTATAATAATGAATTGAGTTGGGTTTGGAAATAAAGTTTGCTCTGCTTGAGGGTGAATCTTGAGCTTTAGATTGAAAAGTGTAACATTATCTGACGGTTTTGTACATATTAATTGTATGGGGATAGAGTTTAGGCCCAGTATGAAATTGTGACAAAATCAATTGCTGAATTAATTTCCAAACTTCTGGCAATCCCTAATCTAAATCCTAAAGGGTAAACCCTGAAAGCTATATAAAACCAAAAACAAATTCCAATGAGCAGTATTCAGGACATGAATAATCGCATGAAGCAAAATCGGAATTTGAGACCTTCCAAACGGGCAAAATTCAAAGGAGATAATCGGAAAACCTTATACCAAGAGACCAACGAGGAAGACCGACCCAAATTCAAGGAATTTTCGGAATTTCAAATAAAAAAGGCAATCGATAAATTCAGAAAAAATGCAAAATCTGATAGGCGCACCGAATGGATTATTTTAACCATACTAATAGCGGCAATGACTACATTCATGGTTTACTTGTTAATTTCAGGCAAGAGCAGCTCCCCAATAAATACAGAGAGTAGTCCAAGGTATACTTATAAGTCAACTCCGTCTATAATTTGGAATGGAAAACTATATGAGCCCATAAGAGTTCCAAATACAGACTTTTTCTATATCCCAACGGTAGGAAACTTGGACTATATTGATTTAGAACAGACCTATAGAATACGTAGCTCGAATATGGTTGTCCAGTACACAAGTAATATTTTATTTCTGGACAAGGACTGTACTATCATTAACAAACTACTACCTGAAAATGGCTCGATTAGATTTATGAATGTTATTCCCAGAGACGAAGAGTTAGAACCACAAAAAATAATTTACAGATTAACCCAAGATGAACCGAATGTGTACGGTAAAATATATAATCTTGAAAAGCACTTTTTTTACATGTCCGATTTGGATGGCAAGAACTTAACCAAAATCACTGACCTTGAGGTAAGAAGTTTTAAATGGGACAGTAAACGAAATGAAATTCTGCTATACTTTTATTATAAAGAAGTAAAGGATCGTGACCTTTATGGCGTATTTAATATTGAATCAAATGAATTCAGGTTGGCTAATCGAAAGGAAGATTCCAAAAGCGTTGACTGAAAGACTTGAAATCTTTTTTGATGACATGCAGGTCAAAACTTTATCAATTTTCACCAAATCTTCATCTAGAGCTTTAGATTGAAAAGGTGTAACTTCACCTTGAGCATTATACCCAACCAAAATCTTTCAATGAAAATTTATGATTTTGACATAGAAAAAGGGATTTACAGCTTCGAATTCGATACACTGAATACCGAAAAGCATTCACACCCTGTTGTTGAAATTATAAACGCAATACAAGGAACTTTTTCTTTAGAAGTAAATGGACAAACCGAAAAGAATTTGGTTTTTGCTATTATCGACTCAAACATTCAACATAAAGTTGTTTCGCAAGACTGCACGGTAATCATGCTTATGATAGAATGCTATAACGCACAGTTATCCAATCTATTAAGCACTAAGAACATTACATTGGAAAATGGAACTTTCTTAAAAACTGAATTTCCTTCAAAAGCTGAACTAGTTGAAGAGATTAAAAATCTTGCGATTACAGCAGACTTTAAAACACCAACGGATAAGCGAATAGAAGACTGCATCAAATTTATTGAACAAAACGAGCTTGAATACAAAAACCTCATATCGGAACTGACCTCAAAAGTATACTTATCGGATAGCAGGCTTTCACACCTTTTCAAAGAACATATTGGAGTTTCCATTAAAAAATATTTGGTCTGGAATAAGTTAAAACAAGCAATCAATTTGTATTTAAAGACATCCACCAATCTAACAGAGGTTTCCTTGGAAAGTGGTTTTTTTGACCAAGCACATCTAAGTAAATCTTTTAAAAACGTTTTGGGAGTAAGTCCATCACGAGCATATAATAGCAGAATCGTACAAGCCTAGCCTGCCTTAGCGTCTTAATTTTGTCATCATAACACAGAATGATGAGCAGGCAGATTAGAAAAGTACAAAAAGAGGATATTTCAGAACTAAAGGTAGTATTGGACTCAAGCGAACTTTTTCCTTCCCACTTGCTTGACGATATGATAAGTGACTATTTGAACAATAAAAATTCAAATGACATTTGGTTTACTGCAACGAACGAGGGCAAACCAATTTCAATTGGCTATTGCGCCCCAGAAAGATTGACCGAAGGAACATACAATTTATATGCAATTGCTGTTCACAAAAATCAACAAGGGAACGGAATTGGCAAGAAAATGATGAAATACATTGAAAACGAGTTACGAGAAAAGGAACACCGAATTTTAATTGTGGAAACCTCGGGCAAACCAGAGTTTGAATTGACCAGAGAGTTTTACATCAAATGCCATTACGTTCAACAGGCGGTAATTCCTGAATTTTATGAAAAGGGGGATGACAAAATCGTGTTTTGGAAGAAACTAGTGGAATAAACGGAGCACTAATTTGAACCTTTTTAGGCGTGTATAGTTTATCCCAAAATCTCATCAATCTGTACCATGTGGCGCTCCATATGGCAAAGCAAAAACTCAAAAGCTTCAGGCAAATAAAAATTGACAATTGGCCCAATGGCTGAGGAGAATTTTTTCTTCGATACATCTTTGCTTCGGCTACTTAAAATAGCTTGCTTCAAATGATTATTTAGCTCAAAAAAATTGGTAAAGACTTCATTAATCTTTTCTTGGGTCAAATCAGCAGCTTCAAATATGGGAGTAAAGCGCTTTAAGGTCTTCATTTTCATTTTGCGCTTACCATCTTTTGACAGCTGCCCTTGAATCACAAACTTTTGCCACCCACGAGCCTTAAACCCTTCCGTTTCTTTTTGAACATCCGGAGATTGGGAAAGCGCATTATCAATTTTGGGCACATAGATACGATAGGCCATGTTGAGGTGCTCAATTACTTCCACCACATTCCATGATTTTGGTCTGGGCGCGGTGATGAGTTTTTCCACATCAAGTTTAGAAATAGATTCCACCTTGGAGAGGATACCATTCAATCGCTGAATTTGATTTTCGGAAGTCAAAATTAAGCTCGCCATAACTGTTCGTTTTTTTGATTACAGCAAAGTTCAGTCAGGAGGATGATTTAAAACTTGATACAGGTCAAGAAATTATGATATCTCTCAACGTCAGTTCGAGTGTTTCTGAAGGGCAGTGCCTGAAAGAAATGTATCGAGAACTACAATTAAGATGAAATTCTTGTTTTCGATACAAATTTCACTCATTCCAATCGTGTAAATTCATTCAAAATGACGAATTTCATCAATTTGAACCGATGTTCCAAAAATCCAAAAGCGAAGCGGTCTATCTTCTAAAGTCTAATATCTAGATCCGTCATGCTTTCCTTTTTCCCAACCCGTTTTGCCCAAATATTGCTCGGCACTTTCCACGGCACCATCCTCAATCGAAGTTCCCATGGAATCGTTCCAACGGTTGAGGTATCCAAACAAGGAGATAACCCCTAGCATTTCCACAATCTCCCCTTCGTTCCAGTGTTCGTAGAGTCGCTTTTTTATTTCAACATCTACCGCATTGGGTACTTGGGATGCTGCCAAAGAAAAATCCAATGCAGCACGTTCTGCTTCAGAGAAAGCCGGGTGGGTTCGGTATTCCCAAATATTATCCAATTGTT
Organism: Flagellimonas ulvae; assembly: GCF_049333175.1. Classification (NCBI taxonomy): domain Bacteria; kingdom Pseudomonadati; phylum Bacteroidota; class Flavobacteriia; order Flavobacteriales; family Flavobacteriaceae; genus Flagellimonas; species Flagellimonas ulvae. Next base: position 2,536,623 of record NZ_CP186325.1, on the reverse strand, counting down.
CTTGCTCGGCACCGTAGCGTTCCGCTGCACGAATAGCATGGGCCTGGCAATAGCGACACCCAGTGGCATTGCTGCTTACCCACGCAATCATCCGTTTGAGTGCAGAAGTAACCCTTCCCTCATTGGTCATAACTGCCTTGTTCAGGTTGATGAAGGCTTTGGAAATGGCAGGTCTGTGCTGCATGGTCAAGACTGAATTGGGGCAAAACCCCAAAGTTTCATTAAAGAATTCAGCTAGTTTTTTGGTATCCGGATCGTGGTTGGGGTCTAAAGGTTGTACTAAGGCCATAAAGATTTTTTTGAAATGAAGAATGTCATATCGAGCGCAGTCGAGAGATCTCTTTGTTGTATTTTTGAAAGTTACAAGAAACGAAAATTTACCATCATGACAAATCATATTACCACCAAGTGGCTAGGCGAAATGGCCTTTGAAAGCAACAATCCCTCAGGACTTTCCATCAAAATTGATGCGGGACCTGAGAATGGAGGAGCAGGCGAAGGTTTACGACCCAAAGCGCTGATGCTTTCTTCCTTGGCGGGCTGCTCTGGTTTGGATGTGGCCTCACTTATTAAAAAAATGAAACTAGAGGTTGATGATTTTCAAATGGAGACCATCGCCAATTTAACTGACGAGCATCCCAAATATTATGATTCCGTTGTGTTGGAATATCATTTTCATGGAAGCAATCTCAATGAAGACAAACTTCAAAAAGCGGTGGACCTATCCGTTGAAAAATACTGTGGTGTGATGGAAATGTTCCGGCGGTTTGCTGAGTTGGAGATCAAAACGTTTTTTCATCACAAAGAAGGTGAGGTTTAAAAACTCAAGAGCAAGTTCAAGAAATACCTTACATTTAGAAATACTTTTCAGCCTTACATAAGTTAATGTCACTTCGAGTGGTTCTGACAAAGTCAGAATTGTATCGAGAAGTGCTTAAACCTAATATGAAAAAGTCTTATGTATACATGCTGAGATGTTCTGACGAAACCTACTATACAGGAGTAACCTCTAATCTTGAGAAGCGAATACAAGAACATCAGGAAGGAAAACACAGAAAAAGCTATACTTTTTTTAGAAGGCCTGTGGTATTGGTTTTCTATGTTGAATTTACAGACATTAGTTTAGCCATAGAAAGGGAGAAACAAATCAAGAAGTGGTCAAAAGTTAAAAAAGAAGCTTTAATTAATGAGGTCCATGAAGCATTACCCGATTTATCAAAAAAGAAATTTAAATAACTTGTTCTCGATACAATTTTCTGCGATTTCGACTAGGCTCAATCTGACAGAAAATTACTCGAACTGACGCTTATCCAAATCAAAATCTACCATGCGCTGGACCGTTAAACCCACTCTTTCAACTAAACATATAAAAGAGCTTTCAGAATCTTTGAAAGTGGACAAACTGATAGCTCATTTGTTGCTGCAACGGGGCATCTCCAATTATGAAGAGGCCAAAAAGTTCTTTCGTCCCGGTTTTGAGGATATCCATTCGCCTTTTTTAATGAAGGATATGGACAAAGCTGTGGCACGAATTGAAGAAGCCATGGAAAAAGGGGAGAATATTTTGGTCTATGGAGATTATGATGTGGATGGAACCACTTCCGTAGCCCTGATGTCATCTTTTCTAAAAGAGACCTACCCTAATGTAGCGACATATATTCCAGACCGCTATGCTGAAGGCTACGGGGTTTCTTTTAAAGGAATAGATTTTGCCTCTGATAACGATTTTACACTGATTATTGCTTTAGACTGCGGGGTAAAGGCCATTGACAAAGTGAAATACGCTAATGAAAAAGGAATAGACTTTATAATCTGCGACCATCACCGCCCAGGAGAAGTGCTTCCAGAAGCCGCGGCCGTTTTGGACCCAAAACGGGAAGATTGCGAATACCCGTATAAAGAATTATGTGGTTGTGGTGTAGGGTTCAAGTTGATTCAGGCATTATGGGAAAAGAGTGGAGGAACGGTTGAAGAACTAACCCCTTACTTAGATTTAGTGGCCACGGCCATTGCTGCAGATATTGTTCCCATGACAGGCGAGAACAGGATTTTGGCCTATTATGGTTTAAAGGTAATCAACACGGCTCCAAGAATTGGTTTTAAGGCCATTATTGGACAATTGAAAAAGAAGGAGCTTACCATTTCTGATGTTGTGTTTGTGATAGCACCTCGTATTAATGCCGCAGGACGCATAAAACATGGAGGGCATGCAGTGCAATTATTAGTGGAGGAAAATATGGAAGCCGCGCAAAGATGGGCTGAAGAAATTGAACAGTTCAACACAGATAGGAGACAGTTAGACCAAGCAATTACGAAAGAGGCACTGCTTCAGATTCACGAGAACCAAGAAGAAGATAGGTATACCTCTGTGGTGTATAATGAAAACTGGCATAAAGGCGTAATCGGAATCGTGGCATCCCGTTTAACCGAAACGTATTATCGACCTACTTTGGTTTTCACCAAAAGCGGGGATAAATTGGCAGCTTCGGCTCGTTCCGTAAAAGGGTTTGATGTCTACAATGCTTTAGATGCTTGTTCGAATACTTTGGAGCAGTTTGGAGGACACAAATATGCTGCGGGCTTAACCCTTTTGGAAAGCCAGTATAAAAAATTCAAACAGCAATTTGAAACTGTAGTGGCGTCAACCATAGACCCGACCCTTTTGGAACCTGAAATTTCCATTGATGCTGAAATCGAACTCAACCAGATTACCCCCAAATTGTATCGTATTTTAAAACAGTTTGCCCCTTTTGGACCAGAAAACATGACACCCGTTTTTATGGCATCACAGGTTGCTGACACGGGTTATGGAAAATGTGTGGGTGAAGATGAAAAACATTTAAAAGCTTCAGTCAAACAAAACGGCTCATCCCCTATTTCAGCCATTGGATTTAACTTAGGTCACTGCAAGGATAAAATCACAAAAAATAACCCGTTTGATATTGTTTTCTCTTTGGATGAAAATGAATGGAATGGAAATGTTAGCTTGCAATTGAAACTTAGGGACATTCGATAGTTTTCATGGATCCATACGCTGCACTCCGATATAAGGAATTCAACATTTTTCTGCTGGTTCGCTTTGCCATGGTATTTGCATGGTCCATGCAGTTTATCGTGATTGAGTGGCAGGTTTATTCATTGACCAAAGACCCACTTTCTTTAGGAATTATTGGTTTGATGGAAGTGATTCCCGCGGTGGGTACGGCGCTTTTTGCAGGTCATGTTGTAGATCAGACGGAAAAGCGTGATTTGTTAGTAAAGTGCATTCTTGGGTTTTCGGTAATTAGTTTGGGTCTGTTTTTTCTAAGTGACCCTGATTTGGAAGCATCGCTGTCTTCCAAGACCATTCTCTACCTAATTTACACTTTGGTGTTTTTAGGTGGTTTGGTAAGGGCGTTCATAGGCCCAACTATTTTCTCCTTGATTGCATTGATTGTTCCTAAAAAGATATACCCGAATGCAGCGACATGGAGCAGTTCTACATGGCAATTAGCCTCTGTCTTGGGCCCAGCTTTAGCTGGATTCTCTATTAGCTGGATTGGGGTGCATTGGTCTATGTGTGTAATTTTCGGTTTTTCGCTGATGGCCCTTTTGTTTTTATTCCGAATTCCCAGAAAGCCCATTCTCAATCCAAAAATTGGAGAGCCTATTCTACAGAGTTTAAAAGATGGATTGAAATTCGTTTTCAACAGCAAAGCTATTTTTGGTGCCCTGACTTTGGATATGATAGCCGTCCTTTTTGGCGGAGCGGTTGCGCTATTGCCCATTTATGCTCAGGATATTTTACAAGTAGGCTCTGAAGGATTTGGAATATTGCGTGCGGCGCCAGCCGTGGGAGCATCCATTACCATGTTAGGTTCCACCAGATTTCCGCTCCACAAGAAGGCGGGCAAGAAATTATTGTGGGCCGTGTTCGGATTTGGAATCTGTATCATTGTCTTTGGGGTATCTAAGATTTTTTGGGTTTCAGTAGCTGCTTTATTTTTAAGTGGTGCTGTTGATGGGGTATCCATGATTATCCGTCAAACGATTCTTCAATTAAAAACGCCAGATAATATGAGGGGCCGGGTAGCCTCTGTAAATTCTATTTTTGTGGGATCATCCAATGAACTCGGCGCTTTTGAAAGCGGTCTTGCCGCTAAAATCCTAGGAACGGTTCCAGCGGTGGTTTTTGGAGGTTGTATGACTTTATTGACGGTAGGGGGGATGGCCGCCTTCTTTCCTAAATTCAGAAAACTGGATTTAACGGCTGATGTTGAGGAGCGGGAGAATGAGTAAAGGAAATCACGTCACTTCGAGTGGTTTTGATGAAATCAAAATTGTATCGAGAAGTAATCCTCTTTGTGATTTAGTTCTCGATATATTTCCTTCATGCAAGCACTTCGGAAATACTCGAACTGACGCTAGGCAGACTAAACTTCGAATTTTCCCAAAGTCAATTTCTCTCCATCAAAAACAGCATAAGTAAAATAGCTTATCCAATCCCCTAGATTCGTATATCTAGAATCATCATTCAATTGGATTTCCAAAGGAAGGTGTCGGTGCCCGAAGATGAAATGGTCATAGTGCTGTTGTTCCAGTTTTCGTTTGGCATATTGAACCAACCATTCCTTATCTTCTCCCAAAAACTTCGCATCAGCCTCACCAGAAATAATTTTGTTGTTTATGGATAAGTGTTGCGCCAAACGAACGCCCAAATCCGGATGTAGCCATCTAAAGAACCACTGCGCCACTGGATTGGTAAAGACTTTTTTCATGCGTTTAAAGCCTTTATCGTCTGGACCTAGACCGTCACCATGTCCAATGAAAAAAGAAGTGGTTTCGTTAACCAAATATTGTTGAGGTTTGTGAAACACAGGAATGTTCAATTCCTCTTCGAAATAGCCATTCATCCAAAGGTCATGGTTGCCCACAAAATAGAAAATAGGGATTCCAGAATCAGTAAGCTCCGCTAACTTCCCTAAAGTTCGTGTAAAGCCTTTGGGCACAACTGTTTTATATTCGAACCAAAAATCAAAGAGATCACCTAAAAGAAAAATTGCTCCGGCATCCTCTTTAATGGAATCCAACCAGGCAACAAACTTCTTCTCGCGGGGCAAGCTGTCCTTGGATGTAGGTGCTCCCAAGTGATTGTCACTAGCAAAGTAGATTTTTTTACCCAAAGGAAGTTGAAGTTTCTTCACGGAATAAAGATAAGGCTATGCGTCAAAAGTAAATGTACCAAAGATAACTTCCACCAATAATGAGAAGCGGGGATGCCACCATGGCCAATATAACCATACCACGATACAACCCCCAAAAGGATATGGTTTTTACGTTTTGCTTGTCTTTTGGACTATAGACGATTTTTACTTTTTCACCAACGTCGTAAGCGGGGGGACTAGAGGATATTTTGCTAGTATAGCTGTGTGTATTTTTTTGACGGTCTTTGAATTCAAAAACCGGGGCATATGTGTTGCTATCGCTACTGGAAGTACGCAAGAGTTGTGTGACGGTTGCTGTGGTTCTAATCCCTTTTTCTAGGAGTAATTCTGTTTTTTGATATTGGAGGTATGCCGAATACATTAAAAAACAACCCAAAGCAAAAAAGAAACTATACAATAAAATCCACATCGATGATTTGTTTTTGGACATTAATTTACCTTTTGAATCTTTTTCTATTTCGAATTCTGGTAACGAGATAGATTACAATGACTAAAAAAGCTACAATAGGAAAGACAATATCGCTATTTAGAAAGTTAAGAAGATCCATCGATTATTTTTTGAATTTATCCAAAGTTTGTTTGGTCTCTGGAGAAAGGGAAAGCTTACCGGAAGCCGCTGCTCTTTCCAAAAGGAGCTCATCCCAATGTTCGGTACCTTCCCAAAGTATGCGCTTCATTTCGGTCAAAGCCTCAGGGTTGTAGGAGGCCAATTTTGAAATGTGTAAATCCAAATCTTTGTCCATTTCAGAAATGGAATCAAAAACCTTTGAGAACAATCCTTTTTCTTTAGCCCAATAAGCGTTTTTCCATTCTGTGGGATTTAAGGAAAGCTCGGCTAGACCAGATTTGTTTATTTTTCTTTCCACCGCTGGGGCAATTACAAAGGGACCAATTCCTATGGAAAGCTCTGATAGTTTGATTGAAGCTGCCTCTGTTGCATACACATAATCACAGGCCGAAGCTAAACCAACCCCTCCACCAACTGTTTTTCCTTGGATTCGGCCTATTATAATTTTTCCGCAGCTTCGCATGGCATTGATTACATTGGCAAAACCGCCAAAAAATCGTTTTCCTTCATCCAAACTGGAAATAGCGACCAATTCATCAAAGGAGGCACCTGCACAAAAAGCACGCTCGCCTTCTGATTTCAATACAATTACAGAAACGTCATTGTTCTTTCCTAAGGCAAGCAGCTCTGTGGTAAGACGCTTAAGCAGTTCAGAAGTAAAAGAATTACTCGCAGGATGACCAAATTCAACAATCGCCACTCTATTTTGAATTGAAGTATACAAGCTTCCTTTGGTTCTATCTGTAGGCATGTTTTGTTCTTGAAATTATGGAGCTAAATTAAGGGTTTTGCACCAAGGGCTTGAATTTTCTCCTGAATTTCCACACCAGAGACAGTCCTCGGATGAGCATCCAGACTACAAAAGCAATCCATATGGCATAGAAGCCCCAGCCCAAGCTTTTACCTAGGTATAAAGTGGGAATAAACCCTAAGAAAGTGGCAGATAAGAGGATATTTCTAAGGTATTTCATCTCTCCAAGACCTTTAAAAAGACCATCATAAACAAAGGCCAAAGTATTCATGGGCAATCCAAGAATCATAATAAAGAAAATACTATAAAAGGTTTCCAAGACTGCAGTTTCGTTTGAAAACAACCTTCCAATGGGGTGATAAAAAATAAAACCCGCAACCATAATAACTACACTAACCACCATTCCATATTGGATGATTTTTTTGGCCAGTTTCCACAGACCGTTGTAATCCTTAGCCCCCAATAGTTTCCCCCCCATACTGTTTCCGGCTGCACCATAGCCATCAATAAAAAAAGCAGCAAACAACCAAAGGTTGATGGCTATGGTATGGGCGCCAATATATTTATCACCCAAGGCTGTAGCTTCCCTTACCGCAATGATAAGGGCTGCATTTAAAGCCAATGCCCTCACAAATAGATTAAGACTCATGATGACCAAACGCTTTATCTCTTTGTTCAAAGGAAAAGTTAAACGCAATCGGATACTAGTTTTCTTCAGCAGTAATATAAAAACGGATATGGCCATAACGGCTTGTGAAATAAGGCTGGCCCAAGCGGCACCTTCAAGATACATGGCAGGAATCCATCCTTCAATTCCGTAAACGAGGATAAAATCTAGAACAACATTTAGGACAGCACCGATAAGAGCAATTATCATGGGGTAATAGGTGTTTTGCAATCCCCTGAAAATTCCAAAAATCGCAAAAGTAAACAAGGTCAAAGGGAATCCCCAAACCCGAATGGCATAGTAGGAAACACAGAGTTCCAGTATTTTCCCTTTGGCTTCAAACAAGCTGAAAATATCTTCAATAAAGAAGATGGTGGAAAGCAAAATAACCACGCTCAATGAGACATTGAAAAAAATGGCCTGAGCTGGAAGGTTTTCCACTTCTTTCAGTTTTCTTGCTCCCAAATATTGGGAAATTATAGCTGAAATAGAACTTCGCGTTTGTCCTAAAACCCAAATAAGCATGGACAAAAAAGACCCTACAATTCCAGCTGCAGCCAAGGATTCCAGTCCATTAACAGGAATATTGCCTACAATGGCGGTATCCGTAATGGACAACAAAGGTTCTGCGATACCAGAGATTGTTGCCGGTACAGCCAGCTGATTGATGGATTTAAAATTGATTTGAGTCTTCAATACGTATACAGATTACAAAACGAGTTCGTAGCAATGAAATGGGTGTTCGCTTTGTTTCGGAAAGAAAATATCCCCTAGTTTTTGATAACCACGCTGTTCATAAAAATGCTGATTACGCTTGTTTTGTGAGAAGGTATCCAGCCGGACAGAAGCGAATCCATTTGTTCTGGAGAAATCCTCAGCAAAATCCATCATGGTTTGGGCAAAACCTTGTCCCTGAAATTCTGGATGAATACAGACCCTATGGATATAGGTATTGTTTCCATTGGGAGTCAGCCATTTTATAGGAATATATTCTTCATCCATATGGGTGGATATGACAATGGCCCCAACAACTTGACCGTTGTATTCATTTACATAGAGTTCATTTCTATTGAGATCATTAAGAAATGCTTGTTCTGTAGGATAGTGTTCGTTCCATTGGTGAATTCCGTTGCCCACCATTTTTAGGGCACAAGCTCTGGTAACCTGTAGAATGTCCTTAATTTCAGGTAACTTTGCGTGTCGTATCATTGATTCAGTTCAATTAAGTTGTAAATTTAAGGTATAATCACAACCACCAAACAATGAATAATATACTGGTACCCATAGGAACTTCTCCTAATGCTTCCAACACATTGCAATATGCAATTGATTTTGCGGCCAATTTTGGCGCTCAGGTTTTTGTTATGGATGTCTTTTCCGTATCCTCTGCCTCGGGAAGTCTTGCAAATATAGAAGAGAAGGTTGCAAAGAGCAGCAAGGAACATATCAAGGAGATTATTGCTAGTGTCAATACGAACAATGTTGAGATTAAAATTGCCACCTATAATGGGGATATAATTGATGGTCTTAACGATATCAACAAAGAATTGGGGATTGATTTAATCATTATCGCCCCACGAAGCAATGATATCAAAGAGGAACTCTATTTGGGGCATACCTCTGGACGAATTGTTAAACAAACCAACATTCCAACCCTAATTGTTCCCAAGGGGACGGAATTCAGACCCATTCAAAATATTATGACCGCTTTTGGTTCGGGAATCTTGAAACGTAATCGTGTTTTGAATCCACTTATTTCCATAAAAGATAAATTTAGATCGGAAGTTAACTTGCTATTGGTTAAAAGACCTGGGTATTCAGAAGATGATCTTCAGGTGAACACGGCTCTTTTGGATTTGAGCAAGCAACTTATTATGACTGAGAATGGAAATACGTATTTGGGAGTATTGGAATATTATCAAAATCAACAACCGGATTTAATTTGTGTCTTTAGAAGAAAGCGAGGTTTTTTTAAAAAGTTATGGGAAAAGAACACCATTCCCAAGTCTGAATTTTTTGTTCCTATACCCGTATTGATTTTAAGCGTTAAAAAGGATTAAGGCTTGCCCTTACATTTTGAAACTTTCTCAAAATGTGTTTCCTTTGCGCTCGCTTGGGGGATTAGCTCAGTTGGCTAGAGCGCTTGCCTGGCAGGCAAGAGGCCACCGGTTCGAATCCGGTATTCTCCACTAAACCACCTAATTCAAGGTGGTTTTTTTTATAAAGAATGGCCTCATGTCAAGAAAACTATCTACTACCAATTCATATCTTCAAGCACTGTTTTTGACAATACATTGCCATTGTTTCTATAGGTTATATTTTTGACCAAGCCTATACCTGGTGCAATCCAGGTTGAACTGCGATTGGTTTTATTCACGATACCCATTTTGGTCTGAGTTGTAAAGTCTATGCGCCAACAGTTAAATGTACCTGCGGGAGTTTCCACTACCTCGGTGCTTTTTACATATCGCTGAGATACCCTTATGTCGATAACCGTTGTTATGAAAGATTCGATAGTGATTTTTAAGGCGTAGTTGGGCAACGCCTGGCCTTCTTCCATAGCATTAAGACTAAGTTCTACAATATCTCCAGTGACCTCAGCATCAAGACCTTGAAACCATTGTAATAAGGAACTTTTAAAGCTATCCGGGTTGACCAATAATTTATTACCGTTACAATAGGCTTCAAATTCGCCTTCAACAGTTTTGATATTACCATCTTTATCCTTTAGACCTAATGGTTCGCCATTTTTGTCAAAAGAAAAGGTCTGCACGATTACTCTACCGCCAGAGGCACTTTTAACTACGTTTTGAGTGCTCGATGTCAATCGACCGCGCTTATCGTAATTATTGAGTGTCCACATTTGACCTGTTTTGTTGGGAAAATATGCAAAACAGCTACCAACACCATCTATTTTATTTGAAGGACTTACACCTCTTCTACGGGGTTGGGTACTTAAATCACCTACCGTTTCTTCGGGATAGAGTTTATCTGGATCTATGTGCTTTGAAGCATGAGGGAAATCACCATAGTCTACTAAATCGCCATTTTTATCATAAATGGGTTGGCGCAATTGAATACGTGATGGATTATCATTTATCAAAACACCCGAAGAAGTGAGTTTATCTGGGTCAACCCTAAATGGTGCGTTAGGATAATCACCGGAATCCACTAAATTCCCTTCTTCATCATATTTTGGTTCTCGAAGCTCGTATGTTGTGGTGCCATTGTCTATAAATATGTCCTCTCCAGTTAATTTTTCCGGATCTACTTTTAAGGGAGCATCAGGATAATCACCATGGTCCAATAAATTGCCATCTTTATCATAAACGGGATGACGAAAACGAATAGTATCAGGCTTATAATCAACATAAAGTCCATCTGGCGGCAAGACTTCAGGATTTACGGTTAGTGGGGCATCTGGATAATCTCCAGAATCTAATAAATTACCATCCTTATCGTATTTTGGAGCTCTCACCTCATAACGAGAAGGGCCATAATCAGTAAAGACACCAGCTTCATCTTTTTTATCCTCTTGAGCTCTAGTTATGCCTGTCATTAAAAGGCTTACCATTATACCTAAAAAGAAATGCTTTTTCATTGTTTCGATTTTTTAGATTCGGCTTCCTCCATTTTTTGCATCAGCATAAGATTTATAGAGTCTTTTTGTTTTGGAGTTAGGTTCTTAGATTGTACAAAATACCAGTTACGGTACTCATTTTTTTCCTTTTGGGAGAAACCACTTTTCTCTAACAATTCCAGAAAACCTATTCCACTATTAAGGTCTTTGGGTTTACCATCCATATTTTCACCAAATACTCCGGTCAAAGTGCCAGATAGCATATCCATCATATTGTCTTGTTTTTTTACCGTGGTATCATTCTTTTTATTCGTTGTTTTTGAAGCCTGCGCTTTTACTCCAAATGAAAAACAAAACAACGCTAGGACACATATATATTTTAATGCTTTCATGATTAACTTGTTTTTGATTATTTCTTTAAGTTGTGCTATTGATTATCAATTGCTATTCACTTTGATAGTAGTACCAAAACCGGTATTGTCCGCTGTAATTTCCCACACAGTTTCAGCCGTGGGCAAATGAATCAGTTGAACAGTATTTTCTGTATCATTTATTGAGGACATAACAATCATAAACTCTTGGAAAAAAGCAGCTCGTATATCATCTATGGATGTAGTACCAGTATCAATTGAAAAAGTATCGGTTATCATTCCGTTTTCTGGATTGATTGTTAGAAGTTCTGGAGGAGCATCTATTTTGGGTTGAAAAAGATATATCTGTCCCTGGGATTCATGGAGTCCTAAAGTAAGTCGATTAGGCAATGGGGTTTCCCAGTTTAGATCTCCTGAGCTTTGATTCAAGGAGTAAAGGGTTTCATCCCTTGAAGGAAAAATAAATTGTTCGTCAAATAAGATACCTTTAATGGCATTGGTTTCCCTCGTATCAAAAGTCCAGGCAATATCCAGATTAGCATCCAAAGCTAAAATCCTATTGTTCCATGAGCTAGCTATAATAGTACCGTTCACATCCACAAAACGCCCAGGGTCAACCCGGTCTGTATAACTATTATCCGCTTCAACTACTCCTGTTTGTAAATTGTAATAACGAATGGGGTCAAAGGAATTTCTTGGGGTTAGCAAAAGCCGGTTCCCTATAATGAAAGGAAATGATTCTACATCAAGAGAGAGCTCTTCTATCCATCGAGTGATTCCAGTTGACAGTTCCAAAGCTTCTAAAAAGTAACGGCTCTCAAATGTAATCAGGTCTCTTTGTGTGTACTGTATAAAAAGTGCATCTGTACCAAACGCAAAGTTGGCATCCAATAGCAAGAATTCATTAAAATCGGTCTCTGGGTAAAGTCTTTCCCAAGTGTTAACTCCAGAAGATTCCTGCCGGGATATTGCTCCTTTTTTTATTACATAAACGGATCCCTGATGCTCCAATAGGTTTTGAGGCTCATCTAGAGTTGAGTCTTCCACCAATGCGCCATCAGAAAGATTGAGTGTTACCTTTCGGGTCCTAAGAGAATTGGTATTGGTAAATACCACCTCACCTTCAGGAGCCACTACCGCAATTTCTGGCTCTGGGTTTTGTGTTGGGCCATTGTCATCATCATTCGAGCAACTTATGAATAGCATACTTGTTGCGAGATAGAAAAGAAGTTCAATTTTACTTTGGTCAAAAATTCTATTCATGATGTTTTTTTGGTTTTTGTTATGTTTAATGTGTTTGTTTTTAAAGGATGGATAACGAACATAAAATGTAGTTATCAGTTCAGGAACCAGACGTCATTGAGAAAGCCATCCTCTCCTACCCCTCCAAATAGCAGAATACCTCCATTGAACAGAACACTTTTATGACCAGCTCGTTCAGGAAACTGCATCGCATCAGGCACCATGTTCCAATCTGTACCATTCATAGAGCCCCATACCGTATTACTAAGAAAATCATCTGCTTCCGGATTCGGGTTTTCACTTGCGCCTGCCAAGACCCATAGTTGATCAACAAAGGAAACTACCGTGTGGTCTGCTTTTGGAAGAAAAGGGGCATTTTCAATCTCGAGGGTCCAATCCACTCCGTTGTTACTGCTCCATACATCACTTAAATCTGTACTTGTAACCTGTACACCGCTTATAACCCAAAGTTTCCCATCAAAAACAGTACTGGCCGTCCTTCTGGAGCTGAAAGGTGTTTCTGCAACTTCCTCCACCCAATTAATACCATCTGCACTTGACCATACTTTTCGCTGTAGGGAAAAATTACTTGTCCCACCAATAATCCAAAGTCTATTATTAAATACAATGAGCTCGTGACCGTTTAGTCCAGGAATATTGGCTTCTTCTATCTCTAAGGTCCAGTCAATACCATTTGTACTGGACCAAACATCATTTCTAGAACCCACACTTGAATCAAAACCTCCAATGACCCATAGTTTTTGCTGAAAAACCACACTGTTTAAACCACTGCGTTTAGAAAATGGAGCCTCTTCCACTTCCAAAGTCCAGGTTAAACCATCTTCACTTGACCAAATATCATTACGGTCCGTAACAAAGGAACCATCTGGACCCCTACCTCCAATGACCCAAATCTTGTTTTGAAAAACAGAAGCTGCGAACAAAACTCTAGGAGAGAAATCAGCATTTATAGTCAGTAAGGTAGCTTCTAAGTTCCTTGTGGAGAAGCTAAATATTTCTGAATCCGTACTGTTGTTGTTACTATCTGTTGCACGTACCTTCCAATAGTACGTAGTATTCAAATCCAATCTTTCCCCAATGGTAAAAGAAGTTGATGAAATATCATTTGCTATTCTATTTTGAGGATTAGTATTGGTGTCCAATAATATAGTATATGTAACGGTATCACCTTCTGGGTCAGTTGCAGTTTCCCAGGTGAGTTCTGGGAGCACATCGATATTGATGCTTGTGTTCCCCACTGTCAAAAGGTCAAATTGAGCCGGAGCTTGATTTTGTTGTGAAGGGTCTATTATTGGGGCTGAAGGTGCATTGTCATCATTGGAACAACTGCCCCAAATCAATGCCATCAGTATCAAAATGCTAAACTGGATTGTCTTTTTCATTTTTAAACGCTTTAAAGAGGGATTATTTCTGTTGTAAGTTCTCCTATTAATAAGGTAAGTTCTGCACGTGTCACGTTTCTGGAAGTTCCATCAGCTCCTCCATAATCGGTTACTTGAAATAGAAAGGCATCTGACAAAAGATTATCTCCTGTAAATTGGCCTGTAGCAATGAACCTTCCAGCCAGTATGTTTCCAGTTATAGGATTGTTTCTGTCCCCATCGAATTGAATTGTTGTAGAGAAACCATTGTCTGTTACCTCCCAACCTTCTGGGATAGAGGATTGAAGCTGAATACTTTCATTTGAAAACAAGAAAGAAATGTTTTCCACGCCTCCCTGATCGCTTCCGGAAAGAATAAACTCATACTCAACATTACCTCTAAGATTCAACTGAAAATCTTCGAAACTATCTTCTTGAGTAAAGGTTCGGTCGAAGCCATCACCGGTTATCTTAAATGAAAAAGCGGGCGCTTCATTATCTGTTTCTGGAATTTCGTCCACTTCGCAGGACAAGCAAGCGAATACAAAAACTACAAGAAAAATCAATCTCTTTGTCATAATAATACTGTTTAATGGTTGATGAATTGTCTAATACTCTAATCCGAAATAGTCCATAACCTCATGGTAGTTTGAAGTATCGACTCCAGCATTTTTCAATTCTGCTAAAGCATTCTCTTTTGAGGATTTAGAGGTATTTGAAGATGGGATAAAAACATATCGAACAGCTTCGAAACGATCTAGAACTATATCGGAAAAACCGTCTACATGCCTACCAATAAAATTGAATTCGTTGACAAAGCTAGAAAGAGAATAGGTGTACACTTGATTGAAAAAAGTTTCTGGAATGGGCCTTACTCTGGTAGTATTAAAACTTCTAGCATATACCAAGATAATATAGGTGTCTATCAGTTCTTGAGTGATTCTGCTATCTTCAAAAGAGTTTATTTCAACTTCGACCGCTAAACCAGAGATAAAATCTCCAGATAAATCAAGCCAATCTGAAGCGATAACATTGGCATTCCCATCTTCGCCAGCCGGACCTTGTACACCATCAATTCCGTCGATTCCATTGATGCCGTTCATTCCATCTGCACCATCCTCACCGTCACATCCCACACTTAAGCAGGCTATGGCTAAAATCATCATTAAAATTCTGAATCTTGTTTTCATTTTAAATCACTTTTTAAAGGTTATTGTCTTTATTATTTTCTTCTTATAAGTTAGATGAAGGGTATACTTACCATCATTTAGCCTATCAATATTCAAGTGGATTTTAAAATGGGGGATAGGTTTTAAAATACCTTTGTATGATGTTTCATTTTCTTCCATGGAGTGTTTCTTTTAGCGAAACATCAAAACGAAAGTACAGGGCCGTTACCGAGAAGTATACCAGAATTGTAACAGACTTGAACAGCTATGTAACATGCTGTATAATCTGTTTGAAAGTGAGTATAAAAGGTTGGTTTTACTACTTTTTTGAATACTCTGATGGGCTTACATCATAAGCCTCTTTAAAGCATTTGGCAAAATATGAAAGATTGTTAAAGCCCGTTTGATAGCATATTTCGGATATGGTACTATCTGAATCTTTAAGTAATTGGGCTGCCAACTTGAGCCGTTGTGAACGGATAAATTCTGTTGCGGAAAGTCCGGTCAAAGCTTTTAGTTTTCGATGTAATTGCATGCGGCTATAGCCCAGTTCTCTTGCAAAATCTTCTGTAGTGAATGAAGATTCTATCAAATAGGTGTCCAGGACAGATTGTATACGTTCCAACAATATTTCATCTGTAGGGGTTACGGCAATATCTCTGGGCTTTAAGATTACCTCTTGACTGTAACGTGCTCTCATCTTCTCTCGAATACTGAGCAGATTACCCATTTTTGATTTGAGTATTGCGTTGTTAAAAGGCTTGGTGACATAATCATCAGCGCCACTATCAATACCTTGTAATTCATTTTCATCACCGGCCTTGGCAGTCAAAAGAATTATGGGGATATGACTTGTCAATTCATGGTTCTTTAAAACTTTGGTTAAATCCACACCATTTTTCTTGGGCATCATAACATCGGAAAGGATAAGGTCGGGAATTTGTTCAATGGCTTTTTTCATACCTTCTTCGCCATCTTTTGCCATGGTAATGCGATACGTATTCTTAAAGGTTTCGTTGAGTACGGTTCTTAAGTCAGTATTGTCTTCTACAATTAGAAGCAACGGTAGAGATTCATCTTTTTCAATAATGGTATCATCAAAAATGTCTGAATCCGTTGGAAGCTTTGTTGGTTTTTGTACGGTTGAGAGAGAATCACCTTCCTCAAAAATATCTTCACTTTTGAAACTTGATTTTTGTGAAGGCAAAGTCACCGTAAATACCACAAAACCGTCATCTTCATTTTTTACGCTTATTTCTCCATTGTGCAGATCGACCAATTCTTTGACCAAGGCCAAACCAATTCCAGCGCCATCCTTAAGTTGGTCTGCTTGGTAGAATCTATTGAAGATTTGTTCTTTTTGAGCTTTGTCAAGAGGTTTAGAGGTATTTTTTATCTCAATTTTGAGTTCTTGTTGGGCGGATGTAAAATGAGAATGGATGCTCCCATTGCTCTTCGTATATTTTATGGCATTAGAGAGTAGGTTGGACAGTATTTTCTGTAGCGCTTCCCTATCGACCCATACTTCCTTTTTTTGAATATCCATAGTGTTTTGCAAGGTCAACTTATTGGATTCTGCCAAATAGGCATAAGGTTCAACCTGCGTTTCCAGAAAACTCCTGACTTGGGTTTTGGTAATTTTTAAATTGAGATTGC
This sequence comes from Flagellimonas ulvae, assembly GCF_049333175.1. Classification (NCBI taxonomy): domain Bacteria; kingdom Pseudomonadati; phylum Bacteroidota; class Flavobacteriia; order Flavobacteriales; family Flavobacteriaceae; genus Flagellimonas; species Flagellimonas ulvae. Next base: position 2,520,033 of record NZ_CP186325.1, on the reverse strand, counting down.
CCGATTCCAGTTTTGATAGATCAAGCAACTGATTCACAAGATTGGTAAGTCGATTGTTGTTTCTTAAAATAAGTTCATACTCTTTACGGTCTTTGGCGGAAAGATTTTTTTGGTTCAGTTTTTCTTGAATAGGCGTGGCTATTAAGGCTAAGGGTGTACGCAACTCGTGTGAGATGTTGGCAAAAAAATTGGATTTTGCTGTATCTAATTCGCGAAGTTTTCTGTTGGTCTTTTGCCTGTTTCTGAACAAGAAAAATAAAAACACCCCAGCAAGTGTGGTAGCTCCTAAACCACCCATAAGCATATTGCGTTGATTTCTTTTTTGTACTTCAACAGTCTCATTTTTGGCTTGTAAAAGCAAAATATCTTGCTCCTTTTTTTCAGATTGATACTTTGCTTCCAGTTCTTTAGCTAAGCTGATATTCCTGATTGTGTTTAAACTATCAGATAATTTTATGCTTAACTTCCTAATTTTGGATGATTTTCTGTATTTACGCAATTCAAAGTAGACATCTCCTAAAACTTGATATACTTCTTTGATATTTTCATCACGTTGGAATAAAGGGTTTATACTATCTAGTGCCAAGGCCTCTTCTAAATAAACAATACTTTTACCATAATCCCCCAAATCGGCATATAGCTGACCTCCAGCCGTATAAAAATCAAAAAGCCTCTCTACATCAGTGGAACCCTGTTCTTGTTGTATTTTTGTTTCGATAACATTTAGAAGTCTAACAGCTTTTTTAAACTCCTTATTTGCGGAATAGGCACTTAACAAAAAATTCTCCAAATTCCCCACATCAAAAGACTTTAACGTTCCATAGTTCTTGAAAATCTTATAGGCCTCTTCAAATAGTGGGACAGCACTTTTGGCATCTTCCTTAATAAAAAGATAGTACTGCCCTTTTACTGAAAGATTTCTGGCTAAACCCATTCTATTCTCTTGAGCTTTATATAACGCCTCGACCTTATTGGCATAGGTTAACGCTTTTTCATCTCCTGTGTTAATGTATATCCTACTTAAATTTTCATATACCATTACAGCTTCTTCGCCAGTATAGTTATTGGCATCATATAAAGAATCTGCAGAGATATAGAATTGAGTTGCCTGTGATAGGTTATCTCTTAAAAAATACTGGTTGGCCAAACCGATTAATGCTTTTCCGATTAATGGCCAATCATTAATGGTTTTGGCTATTTTCAATGCTTCACTTCTATGGAATTCTTCCTTTTCAGGATTTTTGAGATAGGCATGAATTACACCAAGCTTGAAATGGGAGTCGGCCAGAATGTTATTATCCTTGATTTCTTCCGCGATTTTATTGGCTTTTTCAGTATGGTACATCGCACTGTCCAAGTTGTATTTATAAAATTGGTATTTAGCCGCCAATAAGTGGTTTTCAGCATTTTCTTTATCGTTACTAGATTTGACTTTGAGTATCTGTTTTTTGTAAACCTCCGCTGAATCGAGATCTTGGGTAAGATATAATTCAAAGAGTTGTTTCTGAATCTCGATTCGTGCACTTGAATCAAATGTTTTACTCAAAGTAGTGGTTAGAGAATCTATTTTCTTTTGATTCTGTCCTACAACAATAATTGAATGACAAAAAAATGTCAAAACAAGCAGAGTAATCAGATATCTGGTACTGAACATTCTTTGTTTTTGGAAGTTAAGAGTAGTGTTAAATTATAAAAGATTATTAAGCTATCCCTGTTTTTTCATACGAAGGCTTTAATTTTAGTATTGAAATATTGTGACGGACGTTTCTTCCTTTTTTGAGAAAATGTTTGATAAATGAAAAGGCAAGTTATTTCTGGGCATCTATTTTTAGGATGTTGGTTTAAATCACTTCAAAACACGGAGTCAAAAATATGAATGAATTACAAGCAAAAGTAGCCTACATCACCGGGGGCTCAAAAGGAATAGGATTGGGTGTTGCCAAGGCTTTGCTTGATCAAGGCATGAAGGTTGCCATAAGCGGAAGGAATCCAGATACCCTGTCGGCGACAATAGTAGTTTTAGGAAATTCTGATAATGTTATGGGGATAACTTCCGATGTGTCTATTTTTGAAGATGAAGTAAAGGCCGTGAAAGATATTATGGAGAAATGGGGCCAACTCGATGTGGTTTTGGCAAATGCTGGAGTGGGTCATTTTGCACCGATTTATGAAATGGAAGTGGACAAGTGGAATCAAATGATAAATACCAATCTTAATGGGGTGTTTCATACGTTAAAAGCTTCATTTGAAGCTCTTAAGATTTCAGAAGGATATTATATTACATTGGCCAGCTTGGCTGGAACTAATTTTTTTGCGCAAGGTGCAGGATATAATGCTACCAAGTTTGGTGTGGTTGGTTTTACACAGGCAGCCATGTTGGATTTGAGAAAGTATAATATAAAGGTAAGTACAATAATGCCAGGTTCGGTTGCCACCTATTTCAACAACAATGAACCTTCTGATAAGGATGCCTGGAAAATCCAATCTGAAGATATTGGGCAAATAGTTATTGATTTGCTTAAAATGCACCCAAGAACACTGCCAAGTAAGATTGAGGTTAGGCCAACCAGACCTGATTTGAAATAACAATCATTACTCTTTTTCTTCAAAGGGAATTTTAGGATTGTAAATTTCCTGAACAAGAAGTTCTAGTTGGTTTTGGAATTCATTTAGAACGCTTTTATCTATTATGGGATTGTTGTTGAACGAAAACGGGAGCAGTCCGTTCTTTACATTCTTTATGGCATAGATTCCTGCTGTAAGCGCACTGATTTCATTATTTTTATGGAGGAGATAGGCATAGCACAAAAGCTGAAATGCTTTGCTTTTTGCTTCATTTGAAATAAGTTCTTCCCATACTTTTATCTTTACATCCCTTGGCTCTGTATTACCGGTTTTATAATCAATAACTCGAGTTGTTCCATCAAACTCATCAATGCGGTCAATAAACCCTTTTATTTTGATAGGATGAGAAATTGTGTTGAACTCTAAGGTAGCCTCAAATCGTTCTTCAAGGTGTAATAGTTTTATTTGATGGTTCTCTACCAATTTGGATTCCATTTTTATAAAGTTCTGGATATAGCGTTCTATAACATGGAATATCAATAAATACCTGCCCTTCGTTATATCTACCTCTGGTAAATGAATATTGAACGATTTCTTTATGGTGCGGGTTATATTATTTTGAATAGAAGCAATGCTATCCGTATCCAAGATTGTTCCCAAATAAGGTTTGTACAGCAAAAAAAGAACTTCGTGGATTATAGTGCCAAAGGTGTTCGCTGCAATGTTTTCTTGAACTTCAAGAGTGTCGGGAAGTTGTAGAACATGTTTTTTATAAAACTCAATTGGATTTCGCACGTAATTGCTCAATGACGTAGGAGAAAATCCTTTTTTACCCAAAGATTCCAAATCTGAAATCAGTAAGGGCGTTTTTAGTATTTGCGCCTTGATTTGGGGTCCGATGCTAATTCTTGGAGCGGCTATCTTATGGGAAACATAGGGTTTTAGATTGTGATCCGTAAGTAATTGAGAAATCAACCTGCTTTTTTCACCTCCTTCCAGAACATCTGGTTCTGTATTGTAGATAATATGAATATTCTTTGCACGTTGAATCAACCGATAAAAGTGGTATGTATAAATAGCATCCTTTTCCTTATAGGTGGGAAGACCGTATTCTCTTTTTACGTCAAAGGGAATAAAAGAACTATTGCTCTTTCCAGCTGGTAGTATTCCTTCATTCACAGAAGTGATGATTACTGTTTCAAAGTCTAAAGTCCGGCTTTCCAGAACCCCCATTACTTGTAAATCCCCAATGGGAGAACCTATAAAATCGATATTTTCCGTATTGGTCAACTGTTTAAAGAAGTTATGCACGGTTTTTACATTGTTGATGAAACCAATGGTTTCAATTTGTTTTTTCAACTGTTGAAATAGGTTGAAAAATGTATACAGATACTGTAGTTCTAAGGCGTTTTTCTCTCTTTGGAAGATTTCTTTTAAACGGAGAGTGATAAAAATACAGTATTCAATTATAGCTTTTGGAGTTGAAGATTCATTGGGAAGTACGTTGGAGTCAATATCATTTTGGGCTAAATAGGAAGATAAAACGTCTGACGGTATATAAGTTGTGTTATTGGTTTTTATGGTACGTATCAGGTTATCTGAAAAATTTACTTTACTGTGCCTACCAATTTTTTTAAAGTAGGGATTGCTCAATAAGTTTACTAGGTTTTTATGAAACCATCCTCTGTTGGTGCTTCCTTCGATCAATTCGAATACTGATATAAAGAGAGCGTATAAAAGTGTGTTTCTTAAAGACAAACCCATGGTAATATTTATGTTTTTAATATCTTCTGGAATTGCCTTGGTTAGAGGAAATAGCATGGATTCGTCAGCGAGCACAACTGCTAAACTATCTAAAGACTCTGGATTCAAGGAAACCTTTCTTTGTAGAATATTGCCTACGTACTTAGTTTGTGATATGCTCTTGGGTGTTCCTGTAATTTCAATGGTTTTATGGGTTAAGAAGTTGTTATGGACACCTTTTGGTCGGTTTTTGGTGTAATAGGGCCATTCACTGATATATCTTCTTATAAAGAGGCCCGCATCATGTACAGGATCATCTAAAAGGTAAGAATCAATATCCCAATATATCTCACATTCAGTATGCTCAAGAAGATGTTGAATTATTTCTGATTCTGACGTGTTCAATGCATTGAAACCTAGAAAAATGATTGGGCTTTTAATGTTTTCTTTGGTGTATTGGGTAATATTCTGCGCAGCTTTTCTGTAAATAAGACCTTGATGCGCTATTTTTTTTGCAATCAACCTCGTATTGAAATCAATGTAAAGGGGTTCTATATTTTCCCAAAAGTCCAGATATTCTTTTACCAGTCTTGTTTTTTTGGATTGAAGTGACCAATGATCTAGCTCTTTGATAGATTTAAGATAGTTTAAGATATCATGTGCTGGTAAGAGATATCTATCGATTTCATTAAAGTCTTGTAACAAAGTCTCACCCCATTTTAAAAAGGAGTCAAAATCATCTGGATTTTCAATGGGTAAATTTTTGTAAGACTCATACAACAGCAATAGAAGCTCAATATTTGATGCTTTTTTCAATCCTGAGATTTCCTGGACAAAGTCTTCTATGGAAATAATAGAAGGAGTAAATACGGTTTTTTTGAGAATCTTGCTTAAATGGTGTTTCAAAAAAACTCCGGAACGTTTACTGGGAAGGATGTAGGTATTCTGCTCAATGGAAGAACCGTTTTCGGCTAAATCGTGAAGAACAAATTCAATAAACGACTGGTGCATGACCAAAAATAAAAAAGGCCCTGCATGTGCAGGGCCTTTTCATAGAAAAATTATTTTTCTACTTAATTATTTTACTAGGTTGATTTCAACCCTTCTGTTCTGTGTTCTACCAGATCTAGTGTTGTTGGTGGCAATTGGCTTGTCTTCACCATAACCAATAGCAGTCAATCTATCAGCACCAATTCCTTTGTCGATAAGGAAATCTCTAACAGAATTAGCACGCTCTTCTGAAAGTCTCTGGTTAGTTTTAGCACTACCTACACTATCAGTGTGGCCTTCAACAGTAAACTTAGCGTTAGGATATTCATTCAAAATTTGAATGATGTCTACCATTACTGAAGTTGACTCTGCTTTGATAGAAGATTTTCCTGTATCAAATAAGATAGTTCTAGCATAGTCATTCAATTGCTTCTGAACTTCTTCAGTAACTTCAGGACATCCATTGTTAGCAACAGTACCAGCTACGTCAGGACATTGGTCATCTTTATCCAATACACCGTCACCATCTTTATCTGGCCATGGGCATCCTTTGTTTTCAGCAGGACCTGCTTCGTTTGGACAAGCATCATCTTTGTCAGCTACACCATCGCCATCAGCATCAGGGCAACCGCTTAGTGCAGCTAAACCAGCTTCGTTTGGACAAGCATCATCTTTATCAGCAATGCCATCACCGTCAGAATCAGGACAACCGTTCATTTCAGCAGTACCTGCTTCGTTAGGACAGCTGTCTTTTCCATCTTCAATACCATCACCATCAGAATCAGGACAACCATTGAATTCAGGAAGACCAGCAACTTCAGGACAAGCATCGTCTCTGTCGTAGATACCGTCACCATCAGTGTCAGTTCCACCAAAACGAAGATTTATTCCTGCTAAGTGCTGAAAGTGAATAGGGATGTTATCTTCGAAAACATGCTTATACTGAGTTTGTAGCATAACCCCAATATTATCGGAGAACCAAATGTTAACACCGATACCTCCATTTACAGTACCTGCACCTATCTCATCAATCCAGGTATAACCACCACCTATTTCAGCAAAAGGATCAATAGTAGTGTTCTTTAGGAAATTGTATTTAATGGTACCGTCCACTGCGTAGAAAGACAAATCGTCAACTCTAACATCGCCTAGAGTTGATATTCTATTCAAAGAACCTCTAACACCAACAGAAAAACCATCGCCAATGTAACGACCTACAGAGACTGTGGATACCGAAGGCAAGATGTTCCAATGATCATTTGCATTAAAGTATTCGTCAAAAAGACCACCTGCTTGGAAACCGAAAGTAGTCAAGGCCTCTTCATCATTGGTAGGGAATACGTCAATCGCATTTATACCAAAACTAACTTGCCATGGATTATTTTCGTCTTGCGCTTGGATGTTGTTGAACCCTACAAATACAAGGGCAACAACCAATAATTTGCTCAGATGTTTCATGTTCAAAATTTTAAGTTTAAGTGTTTATCAGCTGCAAATGTAAGTTGTTAAGAACTATTAACAAAATCAATTTTTCATTTTTTTTAACGCTTTAGATAGATAAAATACTACTGTTAAACGATTTTTAGTTCTTTGCCCACTTTTATAAATGCGGCTATTGCTCTATCTAAATGTTCTTTTGTATGTGCCGCGGACAATTGTACTCGTATCCGAGCTTTTCCTTTGGGGACCACCGGATAAAAGAACCCTATAACATAAATACCTTCTTCCAAGAGCATGTCTGCCATCTGTTGGGACAACTTGGCGTCGTACAACATTACCGGTACGATTGCCGAATCACCATCAACAATGTCAAACCCTGCATTCTTTAGTCCTTCTTTAAAATAGGCTGTGTTGTCGTGCAATTTGTCCCTGAGCGAAGTATCGTTGGACAAAAGCTGAAATACTTTTATTGAAGCACCAACAATTGCGGGTGCCAAAGAATTGGAAAATAAATAAGGCCGCGACCGTTGGCGGAGCATCTCTATGATTTCTTTTTTCCCAGTGGTATAGCCTCCCATAGCTCCACCTAAGGCTTTGCCCAGTGTACCAGTAATAATGTCAATTCTATCCAAAACACCTTTCTCTTCTAAAGTTCCCCTTCCAGTTTCACCTATAAATCCGGCAGAATGACATTCATCTATCATAACCATGGCATCGTATTTTTCAGCCAAATCACAAATCTCATCCAAGGGGGCAAGTAAACCATCCATGGAAAATACCCCATCGGTAACAATGATTTTAAATCGAGCGCCGTCTGCTTGACTCTGCTTGAGTTGAACCTCTAAATCGGCCATGTCATTGTTGGCATATCGATATCGTTTTGCTTTGCATAGTCTAACACCATCAATTATTGATGCATGGTTGAGCGAATCTGATATAATGGCATCTTCTGCAGTGAGCAAGGGTTCAAAGACCCCTCCATTGGCATCAAAAGCGGCTGCGTACAATATGGTATCTTCGGTACTGTAAAAGTTAGCAATTTCTTCTTCCAATTGTTTGTGGATATCCTGTGTGCCACAAATAAATCTTACGGAAGACATTCCGAATCCGTGAGAGTCCAAAGTATCTTTTGCAGCTTGGACCACTTCAGGGTGAGATGATAAGCCCAAATAGTTGTTGGCACAAAAATTAATTACCTCTTGCCCAGTCGATATTTTTATCACCGCATCCTGGGGAGATGTGATAATGCGTTCCTTTTTAAACAATCCAGCCTCTTTTATAGATTCAAGTTCTTGGGCTAGATGAGTTTTAATTTTTCCGTACATGGTAGTTTTATAGTTTAAAGGAAGAGCGGTTGAATCTCTTCACCAATGTATACAATAATAGTGTTCTTAACCGAGAATCCCATAAGTTTTAGCACTTCACTGTATTTTGCTATTTGGGCATTATGCTTAGGACTTGGGTTGCCTGTTTTAAAATCTATTACAACAGCTTCATTTTCCAAAAGTGCAATTTTATCAGGGCGAAGTTTTTGACCGTCCGATGTTAGAATCTCTTGTTCATTATATATGGTATACTTTTTCGAGAAATAAGGTGTAATTAATGGATGTGCTACTGTTTCTTCTATGTATTTGGAAACTTTTTCAAAATCGTAAGTCTGAAAAACCGCCTCTAGTTCCAGTTGCTCTAGAACCACGGACATATCTTCCTGATAGGTAATTTTTGATAAGGCATAATGGATTAGGTTTCCAAGTTCAATGGCCTCGCCTACCTCTGTGCCCCACAACTGACCCTGTATGGTAGCAATCGAAAAATCATCGTCAAGTAAAGGCCGGGTAATGTATGGAATGTTATAGTCTCTATGACTTTGTGCTAAAACTGTATCCGAAGGTTCGGGTAGCTCGCCAAAACCATACTCGTACTTTTCTTCGTCATATAAATTTTTCTCTTGTAAATAGTATTGGAGGAGTTGAGCATAGGAACTGATATTTTCCAGCGCCAGGGCCGGCTTCACTTTTTCAGTTACAATGTAAAGCACTTTTTCAGCTCTTGTAAGCGCCACATACAATACGTTCATTGCATCCATCTGGGTTTTGTGCTCTTCTTCCAAATAGGCCTTTTGGACGTTTTCAGGATACATTTGCATATCTGCTGTTACGTTCATCAATACATTTTCGAGGTTTAGATTTAAGTCTAAGCCTTCAGAGTTTGCCCAGATTTTTTTTCTCTTATCATTGAGTTTGGAATTTGCAAAGGGATATATAACCACAGGAAATTCTAATCCCTTTGACTTATGTATGGTCATTATTTTTACTGCATCTATAGAATCGGGTGCAGCAACTGAAAGAGATTCTTTTTTATGCTCCCAATGTTCTATGAACGCAGAGATACTGGGTCCATTTTTTCTTTCTACCTCAAGCACTTCATCCATTAAAAAGGTAATGTAAGCTTCAGAACCTTCAGAAAGGCCAAATTGTAAAATGGCATGCTCCAATACTTCAAATACAGATTTATTTGAAAGGGCTTCAAGTACAAGGCCATATTCATCTGATAGGAGAGTGCTTAGTGAATCAATGTGGTCAGCAATAAAATCATGCTTGTGCCCTGCTTTTTTCAAATCGAATAAAAAGGATAATACTTCGTAACTGTAGTTTTTATCTTTTGGATTATCTATTGCTCGCAATAATGAGATTAAAAAAATTACAATCGTATTCTGGGAAAGTAAAAGTGAATCTGAAGATATTATAGGGATGTTCCGTTCAGAAAGATAATTGGCCAAAAGTGCTCCTTTGATGTTATCTCTGACCAAAATACAGAGGTCTTGATAATTGTAACCATTCGAAATTAAATCCAAAACAATATCCAAGACCCTATTGCAATACTGTTTGTCCTTTTCTTCTGAGGTATTCTCTATAATCGAGATATTCACATAGCCACCAGAGGAACCGTTAGTTTTTTGAACACAGCTTTTTAGAAACAGATCTCGATACGAATCATTTTTGAGAATATTGGCAGAAAAGGAAAAGAACGCATTATTGAAATTGATGATTTCCGAGAAGCTTCTCCAATTGGTGTCCAATTGAGCTATTTGCGGATTGATTACAAAAGGATTGCCCTGAGAATCCAAAAGGTTAAGGAACTGTTCCGTGTTTCCCCCTCGCCAGCGATAAATGGCCTGTTTTACATCGCCAACTAGAAACAATGAACCCTGTCTTTCCTGCTCTCCTTGGCCTTCCAGCGCATTTGAGATAAGAGGCACCAAGTTTTCCCATTGCATTTTGGATGTGTCTTGAAACTCATCTATAAAATAATGGCGGTATTTTTCACCAAGTCGTTCATAAATAAAAGGAACGGGTTGATTTTTGATTTCTTTAGAAATCAGCTGATTTAAGGCGGAAATAGGAATCGTGTCATTTTCTTCCTCCAGTCTTTTTATCTCTCTGGATATTTCATTGAGAACAGTCAGTGGAACAATATTGGAGTAGATATTTTTGAGAAATCCTCTGTTATAAATTGCCTTTTTTATGGAGATAAAGTATTCGAATAAAAACGAAGTAAGTCCAGAGGCATCCCTTGGGTCATTTGCTTTAAGAACTTTGCCTTGGATTAAGTTCTCCTCCAGTTTATTGTTGTACAAGGCTTTTGGTGTGTGTTCACCTTCTGCAATTCTTTTAAAATGATTTGGCAATGTCTTTCTTGGGAAATCTTCCGGGAGAAAGCCAAGCGCCTCAATTCTTTTGAGCACAAGTTCGGCCATACCAACAATCTCTTTTTCAAGCTTGGCAATGTGTGAACCGATTTGGGATTGTGTTTTTTTAAAGTCAGCTATGGAGTTTCCTTTTAATCCTTCCAAATGGGAGAAATGATTTTCCTGAAACAGTAGCTTACCGCTCTCCATTAAATCATAGACAATGTTCCAACTCTTGTTTTCTTCAATTTTTTCCAACGAAAAATCCAATAGAGCTCGGGTCAAGTCTTTATTTTCCCCGGTACGTTCCAGTAAATTGGAGATTGCTTTATCCAAAAGGATATCCATGTTCAATTCAACTTCAAAGTTTTGCGAGAGTTTAAGGTCTCTGGCAAAGGTCTTTATCAGTTTGTGGTTGAACTTATCAATTGTGGAAATTTCGAAAAAAGCATAGTTGTGCAGGATTTGTTTTAAGATGTAGGCACATCGCTTTTGCATTTGTTGGGGGCTAAGCGCGATTTCCATGCAGAGCTCTTTGAACATATCGCTTTCATTTTTCAGGATATCGGGTTGCGAGAACGTAAAAAGACTATCCAGGATTCTAGATTTCATCTCACCGACCGCCTTGTTTGTAAAGGTAATGGCCAACATTCTCTTGAAGCGGGTAGAAGAATTTCCCGAAAGCAATAATTGAAGGTATTTTTTGGTCAACGAATACGTTTTGCCAGAACCAGCAGAAGCATTATAAATGGCAAAGTTGGAATCCTTCAAAAGTTTTTTTTGCAAATTACGCATAACCCTTCTTAACTTAATATGGGATTATCATTAAATAGACGATAAAACCGTATTTTTACAGGAAGCAATTAATAACTTAAAAATGATATAATTATGGCTTTTGAATTACCTAATTTGTCCTATGCGTATGATGCACTGGAGCCTCATATAGACGCCCGCACTATGGAAATCCACCATACAAAACATCATAATGGCTATACCACAAAACTGAATGCTGCTATTGCAGGAACTGATATGGATGGCAAGAGCATTGAAGATATTTTATCCGGTTTGGATATGTCCAATGGAGCAGTAAGAAATAATGGAGGTGGTTTCTATAATCACTGTTTGTTCTGGGAAGTGATGTCGCCCAATGGTGGGGGAGCACCTTCTGGAGATTTGGCAGCCGCGATTGATGAGGCCTTTGGTTCTTTTGATGCATTTAAAGACAAATTCAGTTCTGCTGCTGGAACCCGATTTGGCTCCGGATGGGCTTGGCTTTGTGTTCATAAAGGTGGCAAACTAGAAGTATGTTCCACACCAAATCAAGATAACCCCTTGATGCCTGATGCCGGATGCGGAGGATACCCAATTTTAGCGTTGGATGTTTGGGAACACGCATACTATTTAAATTACCAGAACAGAAGACCAGACTACGTTTCAGCTTTTTTCAATGTAATTAATTGGGACAAGGTTTCTGAGCACTACAATGCCAACAAATAAGAAGTATTAAGCATACTTTTTTAAAAAATTTAGCCCGATAGTCGTATGATTATCGGGCTTTTTTTGTGCTTAAATGGTATAAATAGAAAAGAGCGGGAAAGCTCCCGCCCTTTTCGTCCCAAATCTTACCATAAACTTAACCTACTTATGCTATGGCAAAACTAAATTACTGGTATTGTGAGAAATAACAAAAGTTTTTAAAGAAATTTTTGATTTGAAGAATGAAAAACGGAAGAGGAAAAGCCTTAAAACCTTGGGGTTCAAACAAAAAGAAGGCAGAACATTGTTCTGCCTTCTTACCCCAAATCTTACCATGAACTTAACCTACTTATGCTATGGTTCTCCAAATGTAGTGTGACACTATTGTTGATGAAAAGCTTTTAGATGAAACCCCAGTAATTTGGTTGAATTACCATATCTGCGGAGAGATGACACGAATGGCAGGGAAAAGGACTACGAAGAAAAAAGAAAGATGACCGGAAAATAAAAAAGGTGGAAAATTTTCCACCTTTTTTGCCCCAAATCTTACCATGAACTTAACCTACTTATGCTATGGCAACACTAAAGTAGGTTTGACATTTACCTGATTACCAAAAACCCGTTGATATGCAGGTTTCATCGACGAAATGCACACATTAACTTATTGTTAAATGAAGGATCAATAGGCCCTTTCATTTTTACCCTCGTAGAAATTGATAAAAGCTCTGTTTACCACTTTATTTCCACCTGGGGTAGGATAATCTCCAGTGAAGTACCAATCTCCTAAATTTTTCGGGCAAGCTTTGTGAAGATTATCAATGCCTTGGTAAATGATTTCCACCTCTGCCTTAACAGCTTCGGGTTTCAATATTTCTCCAATTTTCTTGGAAATCTCTTGGGGACTGAAAGGAGCATAGAACTCCTTTACATGGTTGATAGCGTCGGTATCATTGGAATTTTTCTGATGTATACATTTTTGATAAATAGAATCAACGATGGACATGGTACCACGATCTTTATGCAATTCCAGCGCAGCTCTAAAGGCTACAAAATCTTCCAATTTTGCCATATCAATGCCATAGCAATCCGGATATCGTATTTGAGGAGCCGAAGAGACTACAACAATCTTTTTTGGATTCAATCTGTCCAATATCTTTAAGATGCTCTTTTTTAATGTGGTACCGCGAACAATGCTGTCGTCAATAATAACAAGATTGTCATTTGGTTTCACGGAACCATATGAAATGTCATAGACATGCGTAACTAAATCGTCCCTACTGCTATCTTGGGTAATAAAGGTTCTGAGCTTTGCATCTTTAATGGCTACTTTTTCAATACGAGGTCGTACTTCTAAAATTTCATTAAGCTTTTCCCGTGAAATATTGTTTCCCAAAGATAAAATCTGTTCTTCCTTTTTACGGTTCAAATAATTCTGGGCCTCTTTGACCATTCCCAGAAAAGAAGTTTCTGCGGTATTGGGTATGTAAGAAAAAACAGTATTTGTCAAATCATCATTAATGGTCTTCAAAATCTGAGGAAAAACAAGTTTGCCCAGCATCTTTCGTTCTTGATAGATTTCTTGATCACTCCCCCTTGAAAAATAAATGCGCTCAAAAGAACAAGCCTTCCTCTCTTTAGGTTCAATTATTTGCTCTAGGTGCACACTTCCCTTTTTCTTTATTATTATAGCATGCCCTGGGCTCAACTCTTCTACTTTGTCAAAAGGAACGTTGAATACAGTTTGTATAGCGGGTCTTTCAGAAGCAACCACTACTACCTCATCATCTTTATAATAATACGCGGGACGAATACCAGCAGGGTCCCTAAAAACAAAAGCATCACCATGGCCTAACAATCCCGCCATGGCATAACCACCATCCCAATTTTTGGAAGATTTGCGTAGTATTTTGGCAACATTGAGGCGCTTGGCAATAATGGGAGAAGCCTCTCTTTTGGTTACACCCTCTTTCTTGATATCCTTATATATTTTGGCTACAGCATCATCCAAAAAATGACCAATTTTCTCCATTACGGTTATGGTATCCGCCAATTCTTTCGGATGTTGCCCCAATTCAACAAGGTTTTCGAAAAGCTCGGTAACATTTGTCATATTGAAGTTTCCAGCTACAATTAGGTTACGATGCATCCAATTGTTCTGCCTTAAAAAGGGGTGTACGCTTTCAATACTGTTTTTTCCAAATGTGCCATAGCGAACATGTCCTAGGAGAAGTTCTCCGATATAAGGGATGTTCTTTTTTTGCATTTGCACATCATCTTCGAACTCTGGATGTTGTGCCAGCACGTTATTTATACGGTCATTGATTTGGGCAAAAATGTCTTGGATGGGTTGTTGCTGTACGGACCGAACCCTGCTCATGTAACGTTCGCCTGGGTTCATATCCAATTTTATACTCGCAAATCCAGCACCATCTTGTCCTCGATTGTGCTGTTTTTCCATCATAAGGTACATTTTGTTTACTCCATAAAAAGCGGTACCATATTTCTCTTTATAGTATTCTAGAGGTTTAAGCAAACGGATCAGTGATATTCCGCATTCGTGCTTAATAGGATCACTCATAGCAAAAAAATAAAAAGGCCCTGAAATTCTTCAGGGCCACACTTAAGTTAGTTCTATATTAAATTGTGTCAATTCCTTAAACTGTCCTAAACGTTGGTCTATTTCATGCGGTTTTAAATCCAGCATGCGTTCCGTACCAAAACGCTCTACGCAGAACGATGCCAAATTGGAGCCCTGAATAATGGCATTTTTCAAACTTTCAAATGAAATGTTCTTTGCCTGCGCCAAATATCCTGCAAACCCTCCAGCAAAAGTGTCTCCTGCTCCGGTTGGAATCAAAAACTTCTTCCAAAGGAAGGGCAGGGGCAAAAAAGATATGTTCTTTATGAAAAAGAAGTGCTCCATGTTCTCCTTTTTTGATAACCACATATTTGGGGCCCATTTCTTGGATTTTGGTTGCAGCTCTTACCAAAGAATGCTCTCCGGTTAGCTGTCTGGCCTCTTCATCATTTATTGTAATGACATCAATTAGTTTGATGACTTCCATTAATTCATCCCAGGTATTGTCCATCCAAAAATTCATGGTATCCAGAATGGTTAGCTTTGGTCGTTCATTCATTTGTTGGATTACACCAAGCTGGATACTGGGATGCAGGTTGCCCAACATGACCACTTCCGCATCTTTATAGTCTTCTGGTACTATTGGATTGAAATCTGCCAATGTATTTAATTCCGTTACCAAGGTGTCCCGGGAATTAAGGTCATTATGATACTTTCCTTTCCAGTAAAAGGTTTTTCCACCTTGTACAACTTCTACTCCGGAAATATCAATGTTTCTCTCCTTTAAAAGGGCGAGATATTCTTCTGGTAAATCTTCCCCTACAACGGAAACTACACCTGCATCAACTTTAAATTGACTGGCTGCCAATCCAATAAACGTAGCGGCACCACCCAATATTTTTCCCGTTTTTCCAAAAGGGGTCTCTATTTCATCAAAAGCGATTGACCCAACAATCAATAATTTGCCCATTCACAAAATTTTGCTGCAAATATACGGTTACATATGGCATTTGAAACATAGACAAACCGATTTGGTAAAAGGTGCATGATTTGTCATTATTTCCTTCCATAATCTGCTGGAATTTCTCCCCATGCTTTGGTCTCCCATTTAACAATCGGGGTATTGTATCTATTTTTTTTGAGCCATTCTTCTGCGCGCTCAATAAGCTCAAATAGTTGGGTGTTTTTTGAATTCCTCTTTAATTTAGTCCCACACTTTTTCTTTCTTACCCATCCTATGGCGATGCGCGAATCGGAGTAAATGATTCGGCTGCTTTTGTTTTTTTTGAGGAAGGCCAACCCATGCACCAATGCCAAAAACTCTCCTATATTATTGGTCCCTTGATTATAAGGACCTTGTTTAAAAAGTACTTTTTTGGTTTTGGTATCTACACCTTGATATTCCATTCTTCCTGGATTTCCACTTGAAGCAGCATCTACAGAAATAGAATTGTAGTTGGGGTCACCAATTTTTAAGAGTTCTTCTGGAGTCAACTCTTTCTTGCCTTTTGTCTTTGAACTCCCTTTATATTCTAGATAGTTACTGTTAAAAGCCTTTTTGGCCTCGACAAATTCTGAAAAGGACTTATACTGAGCTCCTTTATAGCCTTCAATCTGAGCTTTGCAATCGTCCCAAGACTCATAGATTCCTGGTTTTTTGCCTTTCCATACCACGTAGAACTTCTTCTTTTTAGCCATTTTAGTTCTCTAGCAGTTTTTCAATAACCTTGGGGAAATGCTCATATTCTAATTCATGAACTTTATTTGCTATGGTTTCAACATCGTCTGAGGGTTCTACTGCAACTTTAGCCTGATGGATAATGTCGCCTTCGTCATAATTTTCATTCACATAGTGAATGGTTATTCCAGTTTCCGTTTCGTTGTTTGTTTTTACTGCACTATGCACATGATTTCCATACATGCCCTTACCTCCATATTTAGGCAGAAGCGCGGGGTGAATATTAATAATCTTCTTGGGGAAGGCTTTGACTATATTTAAGGGTATTTTCCAAAGGAAACCAGCTAAAACTATAATATCAGGATTTAAAGACTGTAGCAAGTTTGCCACCGCATCCGAATTTGAAAACGCCGTTTTGTTGAAATAAAACGCAGGAATTTTAAGTCTATTGGCACGTTCCAGTACTTTGGCTGTATTCTTATTGGTTAAAATGGCAGCAATCTTTACGCCGTCGTTATCGGCAAAATAGGTAGAAATTTGTTCGGCATTGGAACCACTGCCAGAAGCAAGAATAACTATTCGTTTCATCTAAATAAGTACAATTTTGAGTGGGCAAAGTTCAAAAGGCTAAAGTAACGTTCTCATTTGTAAGAAGTTCTATTTGGACACATTTTATCGACAAATAGTGTATTTAATCCAAAGTTTTATATTTTTGCCAACGATTTAAATTTTTAAAACCAATATAATTATGTCAGACATTGCATCAAGAGTTAAGGCTATCATCGTTGATAAACTAGGTGTAGATGAGAATGAAGTGGTAGCTGAAGCTAGCTTCACCAACGATTTAGGTGCGGATTCCTTGGATACTGTTGAGCTTATCATGGAGTTTGAGAAAGAATTTGACATCCAAATACCTGATGACCAAGCTGAAAATATTGCTACTGTTGGTCAAGCCATTAGCTACATAGAAGAAGCTAAATAATTTATGATATTTTATCAAATGATGTAAATTATCCATGCGATATCAATCGCATGGATAATTTTTTTTTAATTTAGGTTTTTAAGGGTAAAACATAGTTCAATGCAGTTAAAGCGTGTAGTAGTTACCGGAATGGGGGCACTGACTCCCATAGGTAATAATTTGGAAGCTTATTGGGAAGGACTAAAGAACGGCGTAAGCGGTTCTGCGCCCATTACATATTTTGATACAGAAAAGTTCAAGACCAAATTTGCTTGCGAACTAAAAGGATATAATCCACAGGATTTTTTTGACCGAAAGGAAGCGAGAAAACTGGATCGTTTTGCTCAGTACGCTTTGGTTTCTTCGGATGAAGCTATCCAAGATTCAGGAATTAACCTTGACGAGGTGGATAAATTTAGGGTAGGTGTTGTCTGGGGCGCTGGAATTGGAGGGCTTGAAACTTTTCAGAACGAGGTTATAGGCTATGCCAACGGAGATGGAACCCCAAGATTCAATCCTTTCTTTATTCCCAAGATGATTGCGGATATTGCCCCGGGTAATATTTCCATCAAACATGGATTTATGGGACCAAACTATACAACGGTCTCAGCTTGTGCTTCATCGGCCAATGCACTTATTGATGCGCTAAACTATATCCGTCTGGGGCATTGTGATGTTATAGTTACTGGAGGTAGTGAAGCGGCTGTTACCATTGCCGGTATGGGAGGGTTTAATGCCATGCATGCACTTTCTACCAGAAACAATAGCCCTGAAACAGCTTCCAGACCTTTTGATGCTACAAGAGATGGTTTTGTTTTAGGAGAGGGAGCCGGAGCACTTATCTTGGAAGAATATGAACATGCCAAGGCACGTGGGGCCAAAATATATGCCGAAGTATTAGGGGGAGGACTTTCAAGCGATGCCCACCACATGACGGCACCGCACCCTGAAGGAATTGGTGTGGTTAGAGTTATGGAAAACTGTTTGGAAAATGCAGGATTGAAACCTGAAGATGTAGATGCTATTAATACGCATGGGACATCAACACCATTAGGGGACGTGGCTGAGTTGAAAGCAATTTCCAAGGTTTTCGGAGCTCATGCTTCCAACATCAACATCAATTCGACCAAATCCATGACAGGACACCTGCTGGGTGCTGCTGGTGCCATTGAGGCCATTGCATCAATTTTGGCAATAGAACATGGAATAGTTCCACCAACCATAAACCACAGTGTGGTAGATGAGCAAATTGATGCTTCTCTTAATCTTACGCTGAACAAAGCCCAAGAGCGTGATGTTAAGATTGCCATGAGCAATACTTTTGGTTTTGGAGGACATAATGCCTGCGTACTTTTTAAAAAAATATAGGATAGTCCGGACATGAGATTAACGTCAAAAATATTTAACTCCCCACCGAAAACGGATGGGGATTTTTTTTTGGCGATGAAAAACATTTTGGGATTTAAACCAAAGAATACAGAAATCTTCAAGAGAGCCTTTCTTCATAGATCCATGAACATAAAAGATGAAGCAGGGAATCCCAAGAATTACGAGAGGCTTGAGTTTTTGGGAGATGCTATGTTGGGCACCATCATTTCAAAACATTTATACAAAGAGGTTCCTGAGGGCGACGAAGGGTATTTAACAAAAATGCGGTCAAAAATAGTAAGCCGAAAACATCTGAATGAATTAGGAAAAGACTTGGGATTGTTAGAACATGTGGAAAGCCGAATTCCCAAATCCCATTTTGGCGATAACATTCATGGTAATGTTTTTGAAGCCCTGGTGGGCGCCATTTATCTAGACAGGGGTTACAGTTATTGCGAACGATTTATCTATGACCGTGTCATCAATCCTTATGTGGATATTGAACAGTTGGAGGGAAAAGTGATCAGTTACAAAAGCTTGGTGATAGAATGGTGCCAAAAACAAAAAAAATCCTTCAACTACGAAGTGTATGAAGATACCGGCAATGATGAATACAAACATTTTGCGGTAAAACTTACCATAGGGGACAAGATTTTGGCCAAGGCTAGGGCCACTTCCAAAAAGAAGGCAGAAGAGAAAGCATCCAAACGTGCATATTTTGCACTTCAGAGCCGTATGGATGTATCGTAACTTTAAAAAAAGGTAAACTCAAACGTTTTCGTGATTTTTTCCCCGCATTGCCTTTATACATGGCTAGGCTGTATTGGGTATTAAGAGTATATTTACATTTCGCGTTAAGGACATGTCAGCCACCCGAAAAATAATAGAGGCATATTATGATGATGATTTTCAGTTGATTGCCATCCGCAGTGGTTTGGATGATTTTTCATTGGCCTATGCATTGAACAATGGTTGTGACCTGCGGTTGAAGAGAACTCAAAATGACCTAAACTATGGTAGCGATCTCTCATTTTCCATATTTGATTGGGAAGACGAAATCAATCAAAATTATTGGGTACTCTTTACGAACACTTGTGAACAAGAGATAGGAATTTCTGAAGGCCTGTTCGCGAATGATGTTTCCCAAAAGACAGACTTTTTGGTATCGGAACACAAAGAGGTGGATTATTTTTTAAGAATTGACACGGACGACATGAGAATAAGAGACAATATAGTTAAGGTCATAAATGCTATGCCCAATATAGTAACCGCTTATTCCATAGACCCTAACGCATTAAAATCAAAAAGCAATTTAATCTTTTAGGAATGCCGACAAGAAAGAAGACCAAAGTTGTAGCAACATTAGGTCCTGCCACGAGCAAGAAAGAAACACTAAAGCAGATGATATTGGCTGGTGTTGATGTGTTTAGAATTAATTTCTCTCACGCATCGCATGATGATGTTGCCGAACGCATCAAAATGATACGCGAACTGAATGATGAACTCGATATAAACACCTCAATATTGGCGGATTTACAAGGCCCAAAATTGAGGGTTGGTGTTATGGGAGGTGAAGCCGTAGTGGCTCCGGGAGATACCGTTAAGTTTGCAACAGGTGAACCCTTTGAAGGCAGTGCAGAACGGGTTTATATGAATTATGCCAGTTTCCCCAAAGATGTAAAACCTGGCGAAAGGATACTTCTTGATGATGGTAAGTTAATCTTTGAGGTGAAATCCACCAACGGAGAAGACGAAGTAATCACGGAGGTTATCCAAGGAGGTCCCTTAAAATCCAAGAAAGGGGTGAATTTACCCAATACAGCCATTTCGCTTCCTGCACTTACAGAAAAGGATATTGTGGATGCCATTTTTGCAATCTCCCAAGATGTAGATTGGATTGCACTCTCATTTGTGAGACACAGTCAAGATTTAATCGATTTACAAAACCTGATCAACCAGCATTCCGAGCATAAAATTCCAATAGTAGCTAAAATAGAAAAGCCTGAGGCCGTTGATAATATCGATAAAATCGTGGCATATTGCGATGGTTTGATGGTGGCTCGTGGTGATTTGGGAGTAGAAGTTCCTGCCCATGAAGTGCCTTTGATTCAAAAGCAATTGGTGTTGCGTGCAAAAAAAGCAAGGATCCCCGTAATCATAGCTACCCAGATGATGGAGACCATGATTACCAGCTTAACACCAACACGCGCTGAGGTAAACGATGTCGCGAATTCGGTTATGGATGGAGCAGATGCAGTAATGCTTTCTGGAGAGACATCCGTAGGAAATTATCCCGTTCAGGTTATTGAAAAAATGTCCAGTATTTTGTTGAGTGTTGAAGGTTCTGCGTTAATCAACGTTCCGCAGACTCCCCCGCATATCAGAACTAAAAGATATATTACAAAATCTGTATGCTACCATGCAGCGTTAATGGCCAACGAGATACAGGCACAGGCCATATCCACTCTTACCAATAGTGGATATACAGCGTTTCAAATATCGGCTTGGAGGCCCAGTGCACATATATTGGTATTTACCTCAAACAGAAGGATACTCACCCAGTTGAATTTGTTATGGGGAGTAAAGGCCTTTTACTATGACAAATATGTTACCACGGATGAAACCATTGAGGACGTGAACAACATTGCTTGTAAGAAAGGGTTTTTAGATGTTGGGGATATGCTGATAAGCTTAGCTGCTATGCCTATTAAAGACAAGGGTATGGTAAACACATTGAGGGTTACGGAAATAGAGAGCTGTCCCGTTTAAGCGACTAGTAATTAATTAGGCAACCTCTTTTTCAAAAGCAATAAAGTTAACAACCTTACCTTTTCTATTGAATATAGGTTGGCCCTTTATCCAACAATTATAGGTAGAGCCATTTTTACGGTAATTGGTAATGGTGGCCTCAAAAGGCATTAGCTGTCTAATTGCCGCAGATATTTGCTTAGAAGTATCTTTACAGGTTTCTTCTCCTTGGAACATCTTTGGTTTGTTTCCAACTATCTCCTCAGGAGAATACCCATTCATGGAAAAAATGTTTTGGGTTGCATATACAATGTTCAACTGAGGGTCAGTTACTACCACAACATGCTCTTTATCCAAAATCTCTTCACGCAGCGGAAGACCTTCCTTCCAATCCTGTTGTCTGGCCAAATGGGTCAGACTTTTTATATCATTTAGGTTTTTGCAAACCTTATTAAAGTGCTGTGCGTAGATATCCAATGAGCTCAAAGGATAACTGTTCACTTCTAAATTTCCGTAGAACTTGCTCAGTGCTTCGTCGTAAAATTTGGTACTTTCCATGCTCAATACTATAAAAAGTTTAATTCGTGCAGAAATCTAAATAATATATTAACATTTCTGTTTGATCATTTTAGCAAAATTGGCTATAAAAAACTTGTAAGCATCAACAAGAAATACAGACAAACTGTAATAAATTCAAGGTTTTTCCAAACATTAAACAAAACTATTATGGACAAGAAATACGAGTATAAAGATTCAAAATTAGGGTCCATAATTGGTTTTACAGACAACATTCAAAGGAATATTGATCACTTTTCCATTACTGAAAACACCATCAAATTTTTGTGGAACAGAAATGATAAAGCTGTTAACCTTACCGTGGATAACATCCCAATTCAATTGGGATCCAACCATGTAATGACTATTACCTATTTGCACAATGTTTCCTTTGAAAAATCCCAACTTCCACTTACTGGTATTTTGTTCAATAGGGAATTCTATTGTATAGCAGACCACGATAGTGAAGTGTCCTGCAACGGAATTTTGTTTTTTGGAACCCAGGATATACCTATTATTGCCGTCAAGGAAGATCAGAAAAGGAAATTTGACTTATGGCACGAAGTTTTTACCGAAGAATTTGGGACTCCCGATAACATTCAAGGAGATATGCTTCAAATGTTATTGAAGAGATTAATTATTATGAGTACCCGTTTGGCCAAGGAGCAGCTAATAGTGAAAACCTTGAACAATGAGCAAATTGATACCATAAGAAAGTTCAATTTCCTGGTTGATTTACATTATAGGAGTAAAAGAAAGGTTAGTGAATATGCCGAACTCTTATTCAAATCCCCTAAAACCCTTTCCAACCTATTTTCCATCTACAACCAAAAGCCGCCTCAACAAATTATTTTGGACCGTATTGCTCTCGAAGCGAAGAGGATGATGCATTTTACGGACAAACAGAATCAGGAAATAGCATATGAATTGGGGTTCAACGACCCCGCGCATTTTAGCAAATTCTTCAAGAAAATGACGCACATGACCCCTTCGGAGTACCGAGAAAACAAGATAATCGCTGCCTAAGGGAAATTTAGACAAGCAGTCGGGAAATTGTTGCTAACACCGGCGCTGGCTTTCATCGCATCTTTGCCATGTAATTAAAAGAAAGGTAAAAATGAAAGCATCAGAAAAGTCAATTTTCAACTTAATAGAGATTTTCGGGAGTAACAGAAAGTCTGAGCTCGAAACCATATCACCCAAAACACATTGTGAGCAAAAACATCATCATGATTTTTATTGTGATGCTGAAAAGCCCTTTGTATCAAATATTCAATTTTAAACAATAACACATTTATAATTATTACCATTATGAGCAATTTTAATGTACCCACTAGAGAAGAAGTTAGCAGTAACAATCAAGCTATATTCGATAATTTGGAAAAAGCTGTTGGCTTTGTTCCCAATCTTTTTGCAACCTATGCACATTCTGAAAATGCATTAGGAAACTATTTGACATTATCCAATGCCAAGACTTCTTTGAATGCCAAACAAAAAGAAGTAGTAAACCTAGCAGTAAGCCAAGTAAACAACTGTATCTATTGTTTGTCCGCCCACACAGCCATCGGGAAAATGAATGGTTTCACAGACGAGCAAATTCTTGAACTAAGAGCAGGCGAGGCATCTTTTGACAATAAATTGGATGCTTTGGCAAGATTGGCCAGAAACATTACAGAAAATAGAGGTGCTACAGATGCTGATGTCGTGGATAACTTCTTGAATGTCGGATGGACCAAAGAGAACTTGATTGATACGATTGTTTTGGTGGGAGATAAAACCATCTCCAATTACATCCATAGCACTACCCAAGTACCTGTAGATTTTCCAGTAGCACAACCTTTGGAAGCAACAACAGTATAATTCTGAAAAGATAAAACCCAATTTAAATAATAGAAAAATGAAAAACGCAATTTTAGTTTTAGCATTCGCATTCGGAGCTCTTTTTACAGCTGAGGCGCAAGATGCAATGAAGGACAAAGCCGTTAAAACCATCTCATTGGAACAGACTTCTGGTGAATTTACCCAGAAACAAATTACAGTTTCGGAAGGAACTTATGTTTTTGACATTTCCAATAATGGTGTAGGTCATGATGTCGGTTTTGTATTAGTAAAGAAAGGATTGGATGTCAGCAAACCTGAAAACCATATTCAAACAGCTTATGTGACGCAACCTGTAAAAACAGGAGCTTCTCAAACATCAAAAGCTACTAAACTGGAAAAGGGAGAGTATGTTTACTTCTGTCCTTTAAACCCAACTTCTACCGACAATACGTTGATAGTAAAATAAGTAAACTAAGGTTTTTAGTTTGGAAAGGCGCGCCCACTATGGGTGCGCTTTTTTTATGATTTCAATTCCAAGTTGGCAAAAAAAGAAGGAGCGATGGTCTTAGCTAAGTAAATAGGCCAGGCATTTTTGTGCAAATAGGCTTCTGTAATGGCACTATCATACAACATATATATCCCACCAGAAACCTTTTCCACTTCGGCTTTGGAAACATTATGGATGTTTTCCAATACGATATCCCCTAAATAAAGCAACAACTCCTTTTTGTGCTTTTGGATGGTTGAAAAAATACGCTTCTGTTTAGGAGAGAGCTCACCTAGGGTTTTTAGGGCCCAGCATCCGAAAAAAGTGTCCTCTCTATACAAATCCGTTAAGTAATCAAAGATGGCCAAAAGTTGGTTCTTGCCTTTTTTTCTTCGACTCACATACTGTTTCAAATCGTCTAGAAATTCTTCATGCCTTTGAGTCAGATAGGCTATGCAAATATCTTCTTTGGATTTAAAGTGACTGTACAGCGTAGCTTTCGCAATACCACACTTGCTTATTATTTCATTAATACCTGTGGAGTTATATCCATTTGTATAAAACAAGTCCCCCGCAGTAGAGATGATTTTTTCATGTAAGGTTGATTTCTGCATGGCATAAAGATAAAAAAGACAAGCCTGCTTTCTACATTCTTAGGCCTCTATGAACCTATGGATACTTTCTAAAAGGAAATAAGAGGGGTGCATAACTTAGAAGTTTATTTGTTTTACCCAACAAACTTTATGCTTTTTTTAGTGTTTTTATAAAAAGAAAAAGGGTTTTCGGAGGTATTTTTGCAATTCAAAAAAAAGCGCAGTGATACTGGATTTGATAATGGCCATGTTGTGGAGCCTATCTCCATTTGGAGAGGCAAAGGTGGGTATACCTTTTGGCATCATGAAAGGACTCAATCAATATGTCGTATTCATTTTTTGTTTTCTAGCAAACATTGCAGTATTCCCTTTGATGATGTTTTTCTTGGATAAAATCAATCGCTATTTTTTGAAGTGGAGATTCTATAAAAAATCCGCACTTTTCATTGCGAAAAGGGCCAAAACCGGTTCGGGCAATAAAATTGAAAGGTTTGGTTTCTTGGGCTTGGTACTATTTGTTATGATTCCCTTGCCTGGTACTGGAGTGTATGCAGGAAGTATTGCATCGTATCTGTTCAAAATTGAAAGAAAGCAAGCGTTTTTAGCGAATACAACCGGAATTTTTTTCTCATCACTAATTGTTTGGCTGATTGCAGTTTTCTCAACCAATGGGGTTTGACCTAAAAATCAAAGCGCAGCTGTACCAGAATTTCGTCTTTCTCCTTCTTTTCTTCTTCCGCCTGTTCCTTTTCAGTATTTAGGTTGCCCAAAGAAATCCCCAACAATCGAACAGAGTCCTTAAGAGGGGCTTGGTACAACAGCTCTTTGGCTGTTTCCAGTATTAGACTCTTGTTGGAAATATAATAAGGGATGGTCTTGCTTCGAGTATTTAGCGTAAAATCACTGTATTTTATTTTTAAGGTTACCGTTTTACCTGCTATTTTAGATTTTTGAAGCCTTCTTTCAAGTTCTGTAGCGATATTTTCGAGTCTTTCCAACATAAAAATCTCGCTGCTCAGGTTTTCAGAGAAAGTACGTTCGGCACCAACAGATTTTGGAATCCGATGCGGTTTAACTTCACTGGTATGGATACCTCTTACCACATGGTAATAATATCGTCCACTTTTTCCGAAGGTTTCATCCAAAAACTCCAATGATTTTTGTTTCAGGTCACTTCCAGTAAAGATGCCGAGCTTGTACATTTTTTCTGCCGTGACTTTCCCCACCCCGTAGAACTTTCGGATATCCAAGTTTTCAAGAAAGGTGATAACTTCCTCAGGGTTGATGGTTTTTTGGCCGTTGGGTTTGTTGATATCGCTAGCAACCTTGGCAATGAATTTGTTGATTGAAATTCCAGCAGAGGCGTTCAATCCAGTTTTATCCAATATTTTTTGGCGAATCTCTTTGGCAATCAAGGTAGCTGAGGGGTTGCCTTTTTTGTTTTGGGTAACATCCAGATAGGCTTCATCCAAGGAGAGAGGCTCCACCAAATCGGTATACTCAAAAAAGATGTCGCGTATTTGAAGCGATATTTCTTTGTACCGGTCAAAACGAGGTCTAACAAAAATAAGGTCAGGACAGTTTTTCTTTGCAATATAACCGGACATGGCACTTCGTACTCCAAACTTGCGGGCTTCATAGCTCGCTGCAGAGACAACACCTCTTTTGGACCCTCCACCTACCGCAACAGGTTTCCCTTTCAATTCAGGATTGTCATGTTGCTCAACAGATGCATAAAATGCATCCATATCTACATGGATTATCTTGCGTAATGGAAAATCAAAGGCCACACTCAAATTTATGGCTATATTTAATAGAATGGAACATTTGGAAATTGAACGCAAGTTTTTAGTGAAATCCCATGAATACAGAAAACAGGCTTTATCAAAAACTAGAATTGTGCAGGGCTTTCTGAACACCCATCCAGAGAGAACCGTTCGCGTTCGTGTAATAGGAGAAATTGGTTTTTTGACTGTAAAGGGAAAATCCAATGTTTCAGGAACCTCAAGATATGAGTGGGAAAAGGAAATTGAAAAAGAGGAAGCACTCTCTCTAATGGAACTGTGTGAACCAGGAATTATAGACAAATATCGGTATGAAGTTGATTTTGAAGGAAAGCTTTTTGAGATTGATGAGTTTGCTGGAGATAATGCAGGATTGGTTATTGCTGAAATCGAGCTGAAAGACGAAAACGAAACCTTTGAAAAGCCAAGATGGTTAGGAGAGGAGGTCACTGGAAAGGTGGCATACTATAATTCTCAACTTATTCAAAAACCGTACAACCAATGGAAAATATAAGAATTCTATGTTTTTTGGCATGTTTTATTGTCTTTTCCTGCAAGCAGGAAGTAACTCCTAAACCCTTGGTAGAAGAGGTGCCCAAAGAGGAAAGTACTTCAGAATTGAAAGCGAAATTGACCAATGAGGGGTATCAGATTTTCAATTTTGTAGATGAGGAGACCAAGGACACCATTTTGATGCAACAGTATTTTATGGCCTTTTTAAAGACGGGTCCTAATAGAAATCAAAGCAAATCGGAATTGGACAGTTTGCAAATATTGCACTTGACTCATCTTAAAAGAATGTATGACGAAGGCTATGCTGATATTTCAGGTCCTTTTGGAGACGATGGAGAAATGCGGGGGATAACCATTTATAATGTACCCACCTTAAAAATGGCAGATAGTCTAGCAAATCTAGACCCCATGGTGAAGGCCGGGAGGTTAGAGATAGAAGTGCATCCATGGTGGGCTGCAAAAGGCTATCCGTTAAGATAGTGCCATCAAATATGTTTGGGCGCAGTTCTTTTTATCTTCGCTTTACCTATTTTAGGGAGTGATACCTTTTTGTTCAATCCATTCAAAATTGGATAAATTAAACCCATGGCAAACAGTACTCCGCCAACAAGTAAGATATTAATATTGGTGGCAAAGAAAGCTCCTGTGTTTAATACTCCAAGAATTAGAACGGTTGATAATGGAAAGGAAAGCGCCAAAATGTTGAGGGCAAAATCGCTATCAAAAGTACGTTTTTGGGTGTCTTCAATTTCAAGATGTTCCACTGCGGAAATATGGGCGTAGGGCCAAAAGCTACATGAGCTCAAACCAAAAGCCAACAATAAAAGAATGTTTTCCACGGATTGTAATTCGGAAAATAAGATAAAGATTCCTCCCAAAACAAATACCAGCCCTGCACGAATACACAACATGGAAAACACTTGAAAAAACTGTTTTCTTTTGAGTTTGATTCCCAATCCAATGAACAACAGAACCAACGGAGTCATAATCAGGCTTAATTTTTTCAGGATGTCACTGAACAGAACAGGTAAAGTATCCATAGTAAACCCAAACACCAGTAGTATTAGAGCTGCAATTATAAAAATGTTTACCGGCTCCGAAACCAACACCTTCAATAAAGACATCAATTTCCCATTACCTTTCTTGGCCTTACTTCTAGACTGATAGTGCCAATTCATGGCAACTACGTAAAGAATGACCAGCACAAAGATTTTGTTTCCCAAATCGGCCATGGCTACTTTGGCCAAAGCATTTTCGCCTAAGAATTCGAGCACAAATGGGAAACATGAAAGACCCGGAGCCAGCGAAGGGATAAGCAGCCTTGCGGTTCTGAACTCTGGGGAATCTTTTTCTATACCCACCAACGGAAGGACAAACGGGATTGCAAGAAACAAAACTACGTTGAGCGCTAAGGCCATGATTGGAAGGAACAATAGGCTCCATTCCACTTTCACACCCAATAAGGCAATAAAAATTGTGGCAGGCAATGCTAGGTTCAAAATGATTGCCTTTATGCCACTGCGTTCATCCTTGGATTTGATTTTGTTTTTTAGAAAAACACCTATAAGGATAAAGCATACAAACGTAATGGTCTTGTATAATCCGGAGTCCATGAAACGCTAGACTAGAACTTTAGAGATTGCGTCTGTAAAAAGTTTCATTTCATCCATGGTACCCATACTTACTCGGCACCAATCTTTATCCATAAAATGAAATGCCCTTACGCCAACTTTTAAGTCGGTCATTTTCTCCAGAAAGTCTTTTCCAGCCATTTCAATAGGGAATATCATGAAGCTGGTATGGGATTTTACGTAATCGAAGCCCATCGAATCTAAGCTAGAATACACATATTCTCTACATTTTGCATTTAACTCTCTTGAACTGTCCAAAAAAGATGTATCGTCCATTGCGGCGATTGCTGCAAATACGGAGGGATACGAAATTCCCATTCCACCTCTGGTTATTTTCTGCAGTTGACCTAAAGTTGATTCCTGACCTACAATATATCCTACGCGCAATCCGGCCATTCCGTGAATTTTGGAAAATGTGCGAGCAATGATTACGTTTTTCCCTTCATTGATTAGGGAAACCATACTTTTCTTTAAACCTTCTCCCATAAAAGCCAGATAGGCTTCGTCCAAAAAAATTGGAACCTTTTCGGAGACTCTGGAACAAAAATCAACCATCTCTTCGTGATTGGTAATAGTACCTGTAGGATTGTTGGGATTACAGATGTAAACCAATTTCGTATCCGAGTCAACAGCGGCCTCCATAGCTTTTAGGTCATGAGACCAATCCTTCTTTAGTGGAACGGGCTTCCAAGTGGCACCTACGGATTCTGCTACTCGTATCAGTGACATATATGCAGGATCGGCAGAGACTACATTTCCACCATTCATAAACAATACCATAGCGGTTTTTTCCAAAAGGTCGGACGAACCTGGCCCCATCATTATATTCTTTGCACTTACTCCCTCAAAGTCAGCTATTTTATCAACCAATTGAAAGAGTTCTTTCCATGCGTACCTATTACCACCGGATGCTGCATTTTTAAATGCTTCCAAAGCTTTTGGTGATGGCCCATAAGGATTTTCGTTTGCATTTAATTTGGCTTCAAAAGCAGGAAACTCCCTAACCTCTTTAGGAAGGTATTCCTTAAAGAAAGGGCTATAAATGGCATCCCCATTTGTATCTAGAACCAATGGAGCTTTAAGATTTTCAGAATACCCCAAGTAAGGCGTGGCAAGAATTCCTCCGGCCGTAATGGCACCTTTTTTGAGCCAATCTCTTCTGGAAATGTTTTTGGTGGTCATACGTGGTGTTTTTTGAATTAGCAATCACCTCTAAATTAATAGCTTAGGCAATTGTATCCTATGACAAATCCATAAAAATCAGGGCATCAAAATATCAACTCTCAAAAAATCAGGCCTAAAAAAGCACCATGATCAAACATCGTGGTATCTTTAAACAAACTAGAGAGAAGATTTGAACTGATCTAGGAAGCGTATATCGTTTTCGCTCAATAGTCGTATATCAGGAATTTGATGAAGCAGCAATGCAATTCTGTCAATGCCCATTCCAAAGGCAAAACCAGAATAAACTTCAGGGTCAATACCACAGTTCTGCAATACATTTGGATCCACCATGCCACATCCCATAATTTCCAGCCAACCTGTCCCTTTGGTCATCTTATAGTCCGTCTCTGTTTCCAACCCCCAATATACATCTACTTCGGCACTGGGTTCGGTAAAAGGGAAATAGGAAGGCCTTAGCCTTATTTTTGACTTTCCAAACATTTCTGAAGTGAAATATTGCAAAGTCTGTTTCAAATCTGCAAAAGACACATCTTTGTCCACATAAAGTCCCTCAACCTGATGGAAGAAACAATGGGACCTTGCCGAAATAGCCTCATTTCTATACACACGTCCAGGGGATATGGTACGAATGGGGGGCTGGTTGTTCTCCATATATCTCACCTGCACCGATGAGGTGTGGGTACGAAGCAAAATATCTGGGTCGGTTTGGATAAAGAAGGTATCCTGCATGTCTCGTGCAGGGTGATATTCCGGAAGATTTAGCGCAGTAAAGTTATGCCAATCATCTTCAATTTCAGGACCCTCAGAAACATTGAACCCAATTCGTGAAAAAATATCGATGATTCTGTTTTTTACAATTGAAATAGGGTGTCTTGCCCCAATTTCTATGGGTTCACCGGGACGTGTAAGATCTCCGTACTTTCCTTGCGCTTCCGTTTGCGCTTCAAGAGCCTGTTTTAAGGTGTTTACCTTCTCGTTTGCAGAGGTTTTTAATTGATTGATAACTTGGCCAAACTCTTTCTTTTGCCCGTTAGGAACATTTTTGAATTCAGCAAAGAAGGAGTTTAAAAGCCCTTTTTTTCCTAAATACTTAATTCGGAATGCCTCTATTTCGTCTTTGGAGGTGGATGAAAAAGCTTCAACCTCAACAAGGTGTTGTTTAAGAGTTTCAATCATTGGTGATTGGTTTGTCAGCCGACAAAGGTAGCAAATTGTCCCTGAAAACATAGTGGATAAGGTAGTGAACTGATATGCCTCCAAAGAAATCCTGAAGCCAATGTGTGTCTATGCTGAAGTAGATTTGCCTTGGGTCTGTGTTTATAAAGAATATGGCAACTCAGATAATAAGAAAAAACCATTACCCATAGATTACAACGGAATTTGGCCTTAAATACAAAAGGGATTGTAGTTAGAAAAATGGTTTATGGATACTTATCTTCTACGTGTTCTTTAACCCATTCCATACAACTATTAAAGTGGGCAAATACATGTTCTGTAGGAATAAGGTCGGGGATAATATCGATTCGTTCCATCATATATCTGGGCTGATCTAGAATTTCAACAAACAATACATCCATGTTTTTGTTTAGAAGATCATGCAGCACATCTTCCATGGCATAAAGCCCGGTCTGATCCATATATTGCATGCGTCCCATCCTTATGATCACTGTTGAAGCTGTATCTGGAATCTGTTCGGCTAGTTGATGGAAATCGCTGGTAGATCCAAAAAATAGAGGCCCGTTCAAATGCTTGATGAATACTTCTTCTGCCAAGTTCTTTGGAAAATTCTTTTCATCGGCCCAAGCTTTCTCTTCAATAAGTGGGAAGACGTCAGATTTTTTAGCAGTAAGGTCTCCCATTTTTTTCATGAACATGAGGGAGGCAAAAACCAATCCTATTCCAACTGCGTACACCAGATTCCATACAGAAGAGAGTACCATTACGGTGAGCATAATAATTACCTCCGAACTTAATTTGAGGGGGCCAAGGTGAATATCTTTGGGTAAGTAAGGAATAGCCTTCAGTCCCTTATAATCCATAACTCCAATACCGACCGTCACCAATATGCCGGCCAATACAGCGGCTGGAATTTGTGAGGCTACCGGCCCCAGAGCCAAGAGAATTATCAGCAGTAATACCCCGGCAATCATTCCAGACAGTCTGGTTTTTCCTCCAGAATTGATATTGACCACCGTACGGATTGTGGCCCCAGCACCAGGAATACCCCCAAAAACGGACGCAATACTGTTTCCTATTCCTTGCCCCACCAATTCTTTATTTGGCTTATGTTTGGTCTGAGTCATGTTATCGGCAACCACCGATGTGAGAAGAGAATCTATTGCACCTAGTAGCGCAAGTGTTAGGGCAGTAAAAATGTGAGGAGAAATGGAATCCAATGAAAATTTGCTAAAGATCTCCAAATTGGGCAAGGGCAGTCCGCTAGGTATTTTTTCAATAGGCCTATAGTCTAACCCAACACCATATGCAATTCCAGAAACCACGACCAAGGCCACCAAGGTGCTTGGTATGGCTTTGGTAATTCTTTTAAATCCAAAAATAATGAGAATGGTAGCTATTGCAAGTGCCAATTCCAACCAATTAATATTGCCCAAAGCCCTAGGCAAAACTTTGAAGGTTCCCAAGACACCTGATGCATCTTTTGCCGCAAGGGTCTTGGCTTCTTTCTCCATATCTGCCTGGGTAATCTTGTTGGCGCGTTTTATGGTTTCTTCAAAATCCTCAAGAACCAAGATTCCCTCACCAGCCTCTTCCTTTAAAATGTTTTCTAGAATTTCTTCCTCTGCTTCCGCCATGTGTTGAGCAACAAATTCACGGTCCTCTTTTGGATAATAACCTACTGCCGGAAGAATTTGTGTCACCAAAATAATGACTCCTATTGCGGTCATAAAACCTGAAACGACGGGATAAGGAATGTATTTAATGTATTTGCCCAAACCAATTAGGCCCAAACCAATCTGCATGACTCCAGCCAAAAGAAAGATGGTAAGTATGGCAGGAAGTGCTTTTTCAACATCTCCATCGTTGACAGCAACAATACTGGCAATAACCACCATGCTAACGGCTGTCATAGGAGCAGTGGGCCCAGAAATTTGGGTATTGGTACCTCCAAAGAGTGCAGCAAAAAAACTGATGAAAATTGCGCCATAAAGACCTGCGCTAGGTCCCAAACCCGAACTTACACCAAAAGCAAGGGCCAACGGTAGAGCTACTATGCCAGCGGTTACTCCACCAAATAAATCACCCCTGAAATGTTTAAACATATGCAGTTGTTGGGTTTATAGCAATACTGCCAAGATAGTGATTTTGAGACACTAAAAAAGGCCAATGATTATACTTTCATTGGCCTTGATAGAATTGAAATTCTTAAAAAGAATTAGTTAAAAATAATGCACCTGTCCATCTGCAATGTCATACATACCACCCACAATAAGAATCTCCCCATTATCTTCCATGTCCTTTAAGACCAGGCTTTTCTTTCTGATGTTTTCTATGGTCAAATGAACGTTCTTTTCGGCAACCGCATTTACAAAATCAATGTTTTTGGAATTGCGTTGTGATTCATCAGAAGGTTCTGCAACAGCTGCAACGGCAGGTCTTATTTTGCTCAATAGTTCAGTAAGGTTTCCCATTTTTGCGTCATCA
This sequence comes from Flagellimonas ulvae, assembly GCF_049333175.1. Lineage (NCBI taxonomy): Bacteria > Pseudomonadati > Bacteroidota > Flavobacteriia > Flavobacteriales > Flavobacteriaceae > Flagellimonas > Flagellimonas ulvae. Next base: position 2,486,566 of record NZ_CP186325.1, on the reverse strand, counting down.
CAAGCTCCTTTTACGGCTCCACAGCTGGTATGCCCTAGAACCACAATAATTTTTGTTCCTGCCAGTTTACAGGCAAACTCCATACTTCCCAGAATATCTTCATTCACGATATTACCAGCTACTCTGGCACTGAATATATCCCCCACCCCTTGATCAAAAATGAGCTCTGCGGATACCCTGGAGTCAATACAACCCAAAATGGTGGCAAAGGGATATTGACCTGATGTGGTTTCCTTTACCTGTTGGAGCAAATCTCTATTTGCTTGTTTTTTTTCAACGAAACGCTTATTCCCTTCTTTTAGAAGCTCCCATGCTGCATTTGGAGTGAGTGCTGCTTGTGTTTCTTTAGTCTGTGTTATCATCGCTTGGAAGATTTTGATTTTTATCTAATTTAAAAAATTGAATGTAGCTATCTGGGTTTTCAACCACTCCACGTTCGGAAATTAATTTAATAACAATATTCTTATTGGCTGCTTTTTCGGAGAAATCTTCAAGAATCTCTATAATATCATTATCCAAATATCTTGTATTTCGAACATCCAACTCAAGTTGAGAATTTTCTGGAAGACTGTCCAGCTCTTTTAAAATAGCACCTTTGTTGAAAAAAGTAACTTCTTCTGCCAAGGTCATCTTTATCTTGTGAACACCATTGCTTTTATCTTCTATATGCAAGAAGTGTGAATTTTGGTAGCTTTTAATAAGAATAACCACGATTCCCACACCCAATCCAAGACCTATTCCGACCAATAAATCCGTAAAGACAATTCCCAATACGGTGACGATAAATGGGACAAATTGTTTCCACCCCAAAGTATACATGGTTTTAAAAAGCTTGGGCTTTGCCAGCTTGTATCCTACAATAAACAATATGGCCGCTAGCACCGAAAGAGGAATCATATTCAGCAATCTTGGTATTAGAATTACTGAAATAAGTAAGAAGAAACCATGAATTATAGCCGATGCCTTTGTTCTACCTCCAGATTGAATATTTGCGGAACTTCTAACAATAACTTGGGTTACTGGAAGACCTCCTACCAAACCGGACACTGTGTTCCCAATACCTTGGGCAAAAAGCTCTTTATTGGTTGGAGTAGTTCTTTTATAGGGATCTAGTTTATCCGTTGCCTCAACACATAACAAGGTTTCCAAACTGGCAACCAAGGCTATGGTAAATGCGGTAATCCATATCTGTGGGTTTCCTATAACCGAGAAATTGGGAAAACTAAGCAAGGTTCCCATAGTTTCAATACTTTCAGGAACTGGTACTTTTACTAAATGCTCTGCCGAAATACCCCATGTCTCATTTCCCTGTGTGAGAACAAAGTAAATTATGCCTAAAACTACAGCAACCAAAGGCCCTTGAATAAGCTTAAAAATCTTTCCTTTTTCGGAAAGCACATTGTTCCAGAGAACCAAGATGGCCATTGCCACAATAGCAATTATGGTTGCTCCATTATTGAAATTACCACTTATGATTCCGCTGATGGTATTAAAAATCTCTGTAAAGGTATTTTCTCCGTCTATTTGGAAAAAGGCAAAGTCGCCTTCGGGGTCTTTATCATAACCAAAAAAGTAAGGGATTTGCTTTAGGATAATTATGATTCCAATTCCAGTAAGCATTCCCTTAATGACAGAGGATGGGAAATAGTAGGCAATAACCCCTGCTTTTAGAATACTGAACAAAATTTGAATAAGGCCACCCAATACAACAGCCACCAAAAAGTTTTCAAAACCTCCCAAAGTGCCTATAGCAGTGAGAACAATTGCTGCAAGTCCAGCTGCTGGGCCACTGACCCCGATATGGGAACCACTCAAGGAACCTACAATGATTCCACCAACGATTCCTGCAATAAGACCAGAAAATAATGGGGCACCACTGGCAAGGGCTATTCCCAAACATAAGGGTAATGCAACAAAAAATACTACTATACTTGCCGGCAAGTCATTTTTAATATACTTGAACATAATGTGATTAGGTTTTATACTCCGAAAGATATTATTCTTCGGAGGGAATGATAGAATTAGCTAAAAAAGAAAGTTGTTTATTTAGATTGCCCTAGGTGGCGGAAGGAGTATATCAAGGACAAAATCAGAATTGTGAGTAACATACACTAAATGGATACGCTCTTGGGACTGGGTTAAATCGGACTGGGTAAATTGAAAATTGTTTAAGAATAAATCCTTTTCGTCAAATTTTTTTTCAGATTCTTTTTCACCTTGTTTTTCTTCTTCATTGGAGTCAGTAAGAAGCGCTATATCAATATTTTCACCAATAAGTGAGAGTAATGAAGGGGTCAATATGGAGGACACCAGAAATATAGCTATTAAAGGAAAAGCAATTTTCTTCAAGCAAGGTGGTTTTAAACAAAAATAATAGTAAAGCTATTGTTTTTCGTTAAATTTTGTTTAAAAATCTTTCAAAAGCTTGACATTTTCATTTTGGATCCAACCGGTTTGACCATCAGCTATTTTTATTTTCTGCCAATCCTTCAAACCATCGAGTACATTTACTTTGGTCCCCTCATGAAGAATAAATACAGTCTCACTGTTCTTGTTGGGTTCCGAAGTGATTTTTACTTCCTTGGCAAAGACAATTGCAGGATTGTTTGATTTGTATTCCTGGTATTGGAGATAAGCGAGCAAAACTGTAAGCAGCCCCAGAACTAAAGAAAAGATACTCGTTATAAAGGCAATTCTTTTTTGGGAGGCACTACGAAGAAAATAGTATGCTAAGTAACCAAGAACGAACAACATGATTAGTACAACGGAAAGATAGGCCCATCCATCAAAAGAGAACAAGTTCACCACTGAAGAATATGCTTTTCCAATTTCGGTTTGTGGCATTTCCTCTACAGCGTCCAACCTCATGTTTTGGGCGTACTTTAAGTTGTTTTTTACTTCTCCATCATCCGGATTTAGGAGCAGGGCTTTTTCATAATAATAAATACTTGGACCAATATGATTCAGCTTGTAATGACAATTGGCCAAATTAAAGTACAACTCTGCCGAGTGCTCACCATTACCCAAAATCTGCTCGTAGTTTTCAATGGCTTTGGTATAATCTCCCTTATTGTAGTGTTCTGTAGCTTGAGTAAACAACTGGCTGTTTTGGGAATTCCCCAAAGCAAAAACCAAAAGTGCTATGCACAAAACAAAAATCCTTTGCATCATAGTTGTTTGTCCAGTTTTGAAATTACCTCACTTGCCTTTTCATAGTCCTGTTGCATCTGAACATCCGAAAAAGGACTGTAACGGGCCATCTCACAATTGGTCAATAGACTTATAAAACCCGCTATATCAGAGTAATCAACCTTTTTCTCATCAAGAACAGAGGAGATTTTTTCTTTGCTGAATTCTGAAGTTTCTATTTTCAATTTGGCTTTTAGATAGTTGTGCAGTCCCTTTTCCAGTGCTACATAAAAAGCTTCTTTGTTACCCAGTTCTTTTTTGGCAGTAGAAAGGTACTTTTTAGCTAATCGATTTGCTCTTTTTATTTTATTACCTTCAATATCACTTGCAATAGCTTCCCTTTTCTTAAAGGAGAATACAGCAATCGGAATTAGAAGAATAGGGGCTAAAAGTAGAATATAAAAGGTATTTGAGCCGAAGAAGTAGTCTGTTCCAATCCTTGTAAGATTGGGTCTTAGTTTTATAAAGTGAAATTGCTTGCCAGTGGGCACTACCAGCTGCTTGTTTACATTTGAAGCAACTACACTGCCAGCGTTATTGTCTGTAGGACCTTCCAAAACTTCAATATTTATTTCATCGGAGTTCAATGTGACATACTTTGCGGTCTTTGGATTAAAATAACTGAAGGAAATACTGGGTATTGGATATTTTCCCCTAAAGGAAGGGACCACAGTGTAATTGTTGGCCACTTTTCCCTCCATACCCGAAAGGTTCGTACGTACGCTTTCCTTATACTCCGGTTCGTAAACTTCAAGAGAGCTTGGTAATTCGGGTTCTGGTAGTTGGAACAACTTCAAATTTCCTTTTCCTGAAATTTCAACTTTAGCTTGAAGCGATTCGGATGCATTCAACTTTTTCTTACTGGAAGTTACCTGAAATTTAAAATCGCCCACGGCACCTCCAAAATTTGCAGGTTTTCCTGCTTCGGGAAGAGGTTTTACAGAAAGAGTTCTTCTTCCCGCAGAGACTGTTTTACTGGTCTGTGTATAAATGCGCCCTCCAAAAAAATCTCTTCGGTTTGTGGGGACATCAACAAAAATTTCAAGGGACAAAGGCTCAATATCCAACTTCCCGGATTTTTGAGGATATAGTACTACTCTTTTCAGTACTACGTACCGATAGGGTTTTCCCTTATAACTTCCATTTTGGGCCGTATGTTTGGTGACGGGGATGTCTTGGCTCCAAAAATCGTTGTATTTAGGACTATCCAGCGAGCGATAGTTCGTGACATTAATGTTTGGGCTCACATAGAGTTTGTAGATAACCGTCACTGCCTCATTTAGGTAGGGATTGCCCTTGGAGACTTCTGCAACCAAATGCAGACTTTCATCCGCTACATCATCTACTGTTTTTTGATCGCTCGGTTTGTCTACCGCAGCGGTAACCTCTACAGTTTTGGGAAGGGTTTTATAGGTGTCTCCTGCGATTTCAATAGTGGCTTGCTTGATGGTAAATCTGCCGCGAGCCGTTGGCACCAATATATAGGAATATGTTTTGGAGAAAGTACGTTTCCCATTGATCCATGAAGAACTTATGGATTGTGAAGGCCCCATTACAACCTTAAATCCCTCAAAAGACGGAGGGTTGAAATTGTCCCCATCCTTGTTCATAGTAAACTCTGCTCGTAGACGTTCGTTTATCCCTAGTTTTTCTTTGCTCAGTTTGAGCTCAAAGGAAACTTCTTCTTGTGCACTTACGTGGGTTAACCCCAAAAGGGTAGTGTACAGAATTATAGTTAAATAAACGCCCCGCTTCAACATCACCAATCTTTCTCGTTTTTAATTTTCTTGCCTCTCACCTTTCTTGCCTCCATTTTTTCCTGCACCTTTTTCTCTTCATTCTGCATGGCCTCTAGCAAATTCTGGATTTGCTGCTTGGAGAGTTGATTTGGTCTGGGTTGTTGTTTTTGTTGGTCAGGTTGGTCACCTTCACTGGGTTTTTGTTCTTGCTCTTTTTTCTTATCTCCATCTCCCTCTTGATTTTCTTCAGGCTTATTGTCCCCATTTTTTCCCTCGTCGCCTTGGTCTTTGTTTTCGTCCTGATCCTGCTCTCCTTCCTTGTCTTTATCTTGGTCTCCCTCGTTGTTTTGGTCCTGATTCTTATCTTTTTGGTCTTGCTGGTCCTGTTTGTCTTTATCGTCCTTATCTTGGTCGTTTTGCTGCTCGTCTTGTTGCTTTTTTAGCATTTCTTTGGCCAAAGCCAGATTATAGCGAGTCTCTTCGTCCGTGGGATTGTTTCGTAAAGCTTCTTTGTAAGCTTCAACTGCTTTTTCGTATTCCTTATTTTTCATGAACACATTGCCCATGTTGTGGAATGATTTGTGTTTTCCTTCTTTGGAAGTGGCAGTTTCACCGGCCTGTTTGTATCTGCCAAATGCTTCGGTAAAGCTTTCTCTATTATAATATGCATTGCCTAAATTGTATGGTGCAACAGCATTTTTTTTGCTTTTGGAAATAGCCCGTCTGTAATCGGATTCTGCGCCGGTGAAGTCATTCGCTGTCAACTCCTTATTGGCTTCCCAAGTAAGGTTAGTGGAGTTTTTTAAAGCTTTTTCTTCAGCTTTTTGCGCCTCTTCGTCTTGAGCCCATGTAGTAAGGCTAAGCATCAAAAAAATACCCAATGTAAATCTCATCTCTTTATACATCATCATGTTCATTGAAAAGATTAAGTTTTTTCAACCATTTGGTTTTTCTGTCTAGTAGGAAGATATCCAAAAATAAAAAGAATAGACCGATTGCCAGAAACCATTGAAATTGGTCTTTATATTCTGCGAATTGTTTAGCCTCAAATTCTTTTTTATCCATTTGGGCCAACTGTTCTTTGATAAATTCTACGGCCTCATCCGTATTGGAACCATCAATGTAGGCCCCATTTCCTTCAGATGCTATTTCGGATAGTACGGCTTCATTTAATTTAGTGATTACTACCTCACCTTGATTATCTTTCTTCAAACTTTCTACAACACCATTTCTTTTGATGGGTATTGGCGCACCTTTTGGTTTACCTACGCCTAAAGTGAAAATCTGAATCCCGTTTTGGGTAGCATTTTCAACTGCACTTATAGTGGTTCGCTCTGAGTGGTCTTCTCCATCGGAAACAATAAAGAGCACTCTATTGGTTTGTTCATCATCATCAAAATAAGTGCTCGCCAAATCTATGGCCGCATTGATTGCAGTTCCTTGGGAAGAAAGCATATTGGTGTTCATGGCCTGAAGGAACATTTTTGCTGCGCCATAATCCGTGGTTATGGGTAGTTGTGGGTAGGCCTGGCCTGCATAAGCTATAATTCCGATTCGGTCACTAGCCAATTGATTGATGATTTCAGAGACCAATCGCTTGGCTTTTTCCATACGATTAGGTGCTATATCCTCTGCCAACATACTTTTGGAAACATCAATGGCGAATACGATATCTACCCCTTCCCGCTTTACGGTCTCTAATTTGGTTCCAATTTTAGGATTCACCAGGCCCAAAATCAAAAACCCTAATCCAGCGAGTAGAAATAGTAGTTTCAATGCGGATTTAAATTGAGATTTATCAGGAGCTAATCTGCGCAACAATCGTGTATCCGCAAATTGTTTTTGGGTTCTTCTTTTCCATATTTGAAGAAAAAAGAAAGCCATTGCCATTACCGGAAGTATGGCTAAGAGATAGAAATATATTTTTTCGTCAAACTGAATCATTGCACTTAAATAAAGCTTTTGAATATGGAACTACGAAGTCCCCATTCCAATAAAAGCAAAACCCCTGCCAGAAGTACCAGTGGTCTAAACTTTTCATCATACTTATAATACTTGAACTCTTCTATTTCGGTTCTTTCCAATTTATTTATCTCATCATAGATTTCTTCCAACTTATCATTATCGGTAGCCCTAAAATATTTACCTCCCGTGGCAGATGCAATTTCTTCTAACAACTTCTCGTCAATTTCTACTTGACGCATACCGAATCGGAAAGAACCATCCCGATTGTAGGCTATTGGAGAAAGGGCATTTCCATTGGTTCCCAAACCAATAGTATAGGTTTTTATCCCAAATTCCACTGCCAAATCTGCCGCAGTGGAAGGTTCTATGAAACCGGAATTGTTTACCCCATCCGTAAGCAAAATAATAACCTTGCTTATTGCTTTACTTTCCTTGAGGCGATTTACCGAAGTGGCCAATCCCATGCCAATGGCAGTTCCATCTTCAAGCTCACCATGGGTTATTTGGCGAAGGGCGCTCAAGACAATGGCCTTGTCGCTGGTTATTGGTGTTTTGGTATAGCTTTCCCCAGCATAGGCCACCAAGCCAATACGGTCATTGGGACGTTTTTTGATAAAATCCGCAGCAACCTTTTTCAGCGCTGATAATCTATCCGGCTTAAGGTCTTTGGCTAACATACTACTGGAGACATCGATTGCCATGACTATATCAATTCCCTTAGTGGTTTTTGTTCGGGTAGAGATATCCTCGGTCTGAGGTCGTGCCAAAGCTGTAATGATAGCTGCCAAGGCCAGCAAACGGAGGGTAAAAAGCAGAGGTCTAAGCTTTGAAGCGATGCTCTTTACCGTGAACCCTTTAATACTTGAGATACGAAGCGAAGCGACCTGCTGTCTTCTTTTAAAAATATACCATAGAATTGCCAGAGGAAGCAGGAGCAGCAACCAGAAAAATTGTGGATTAGCAAATTCTACATTCTCAAACATTTCTAAGCTTGTGTTTTAACTTCTAAAGAGCTCAATATACGATCTACAATTTGTTCAGCATATTCATCCCCATCTTCCCAAGTAATGATGATTTGTTGCATGAAGCCTTTTCCCCCAAAGGAAAGGATATTGTATTTCGCTTTTTTAGACTCGTTGTCAATTGGATTTTTAAAATTCCCTGTACCGTACGTTTTAAGTCCTTGAACACCAGACTTGGTTGTGAACTCTTCTTGTTTGGTAATAATGTTTTTAAGCCCCAGACCTTCAAAGGTGGACAATGTTCCGGCTATGGCGGCCTCAAAATTGGGTTCTGTTTGCTCTTTGTATGTTACTGAACTGGTGCTTATGCCAAAAAGACCTACGTAGCTTCCGTAGCGAAATGTTTGAAGCTCTTTTACCAATTCCTGTGCTTCTTCTGGAAGCTCAGCTTCATTCCGAACCAATACGTCTGGAGTCTCCAATTCAACAGGAGGATATCCATAAGAACTAAATACCCATTCGCCTTCAAGTAAGTCCTTTGTTGGGTATCCAAAAACGGTATCCCTTACTTCTTTTACACCAAAGAAAATAAGAGAAAATGTAGTGCCCAAAACAAGAAGACCGGCAAAAATAGCTGCTGCCCAATAAATCCGCTTGCGCTGTTTCTTTTTGGCCAATTCTTCTAAATATTCTTCGTTCAATAGAAGCTCTTCTTCAGTAGGTTCAGGAAGGGCTTCATGGGTTTTCTCCACAATTTCCTCAACTAACTTTCTGTCCTGTTCCGCTGTTGACGTGGAAGGTTTGGAGCGCGCAAATTTTACTAGATCTGCTGTTCGAAGTATTTGTTGAAATTGTTTGATGGTTTCATCTTCTAGTTGAAGTTCTCCAGAGTCCTTGAGTAATTCTAACTTAGTGATAAGTTGATCAGTGGTACTTTCCAAAGCAGTAACTTGAACATCTTCTTCCAAATATGATCGAACAATGTCCGTTAGTTCAGAATAATACTTTTTGTATTCGTCTTGGATTAGATATCTGGAGTTTTCCAAACGCTTTAGCTCCAAAAGTGCACGATCATACGGGGGAAGTAAGGCTTCTTTTTCTTCTTCGGTCAATGGTTTTTTTCGTAAAAAGAACCAATATACAAGGCCACCTATTATCAAAAGAGCCAAACCAATCCATAAAATAGCCCACCACAACTTGGCGTAGCTGCGGTCCACTTGAATAAGTGGTTTAATGTCGTACATTTTTTGTTTCGTGGTGTCCACAACCACATCAGCTACCTTAATCTGAAAAGAGTCGGTAAAGAAAGGTTGTTCATTGATGGCTATACGTTGAGGTGGAATGGTATAAGATCCACTATCAAATTGTGTAAGCGCATAAATACGTTGAAGTTTTACTCGATTACTCTCTTTTATGGTATCGGTAAGTAGGGCTTCAACCGTTTCCAAAGGAGAAAAAGTTTGCCCCTCCGGGAAATGCACAATATTGGTGGAATCGGTTTCTACAGTGATTTTATACTGTATTTGTTCTCCAATTTTTATGGAAGTAGTATCAATTTCTGAGCTAACTTTTGAATCGACTTGGGTACTTCCTAAAAATGGGACAGAGAACAGCAACATTCCCACAAAGAACTTCAATGGGTATTTTTTTATTTGTACTATGTGCCTGTCCAACTTCATTATCCCCTTCTCTTAAAATAGCCCAATAGTTTTTTCACATAACTTTCATCCACCCTACAATGAATTACACCACTACCAGACTTGGCGAAAGAATCTGAAAAGTATTCGACCTTGTCTTTATGAAACTGCCCATAAGCACTACGTACTCTTTTTGAGCGTGTATTGACCAGTTCAAGTAATCCTGTTTCTACATCCTGCATTTGAACCATACCTAAATTGGGCATGGATTGTTCTTTTTCATCATAGACCCGGATGCCAGTTACATCATGTTTGTTGCCCACAATACGAAGTGTAGCATCATAATCATCCGCAATAAAATCGGAGAGTAGAAAAACAATCGCCTTCTTTTTCATCACATTGATTAAAAATTTGAAGGCTTCGGTAATATTGGTTTCGCTACTTTTTGGAGTAAACTCCAAAAGTTCACGAATGATCCGCAAAACGTGACTCTTTCCCTTTTTCGGCGGGATATATAGCTCTACCTCATTGGAAAATAAAATCAAACCTACTTTGTCATTATTCTGCAAAGCCGAAAAAGCCAAAGTGGCCGAGATCTCGGTAATTACCTCTTTTTTGAATTGCTTAGCTGTACCAAAAAGCTCAGAACCACTCACGTCTACCATCAACATCATGGTAAGCTCACGCTCTTCTTCAAAAACCTTTACAAAGGGTTCGTTGTAGCGGGCAGTCACGTTCCAATCAATATTTCGGACATCGTCCCCAAATTGATACTGTCGAACTTCACTAAACGTCATACCCCTTCCTTTAAAGGTAGAATGATACTCCCCACCAAAAATATGGTCGGAAAGACGCCTGGTCTTTATCTCAATTTTCCGTACTTTCTTAAGTAGTTCTTTCGTATCCATGTGTTCAATTAACAATCATACAATGTTCAATTCTTTTCCAGAGTTTTGAGCCCTTGGTCAATTGTCCATTGTTAATTACACATTGGGTTAAGGCACTTCCACTTCGTTGACTATCTTATTGATAATTTCTTCAGATGTCACATTTTCTGCTTCAGCTTCATAGGTTATTCCAATTCTGTGTCGCAGCACATCATGAACTACGGCTCTAACATCTTCTGGAATAACGTATCCTCTTCGTTTAATAAATGCATAGCATTTGGAAGCATTTGCCAAATTGATACTTCCCCTGGGTGAAGCTCCAAAGCTGATTAGGGGTTTTAATTGGTCGAGGTTATATTTTTCTGGATACCTGGTTGCAAAGATGAGGTCCAGGATATATTTTTCAATTTTTTCATCCATGTAGACTTCACGGACGGTTTGCTGGGCACTCAAAATTTGTTTTAAGCTTACCACTGGCTTTACAGGCTCACCAGGGGTACTACGAAGGTTCTGACGAATAATAAGCTGTTCTTCGTTTAATTTAGGATAGTCAATAACCGTTTTGAGCATAAAACGGTCTACCTGCGCTTCAGGTAATGGATATGTTCCTTCTTGTTCCACTGGATTCTGGGTGGCCATCACCAAAAAGGGCTTATCCAATATGAAGGTTTCATCTCCAATGGTTACCTGCTTTTCCTGCATAGCTTCCAAGAGAGCAGACTGTACCTTTGCGGGGGCACGGTTAATCTCATCAGCTAAAACAAAGTTGGCAAAAATGGGTCCCTTTTTAATGGAGAAATCATTCTCCTTGATGTTATATATCAAAGTTCCCACCACATCGGCAGGAAGCAAATCTGGAGTAAACTGTATTCTGCTAAAGCTTCCTTTAACGGCCTTTGCCAATGTGTTAATGGCCAAAGTTTTTGCAAGACCGGGAACACCCTCAAGTAAAATGTGACCTTGTCCCAAAAGACCGATGAGTAGTCGCTCAACCATATGTTTTTGACCCACAATGGCCTTATTCATTTCTGAGGTGAGCAAATCAATAAAAGCACTTTCATGCGCTATTTTCTCATTCACAGCACTAATATCAATAGTAGTGTTTTCTTCCATACAAAACTTTTATCCCAAAGGGTAATGATAGTGTTTTTTATAAGGATTGCAAAATGAAAATTAATTTAAAAAGCGGCTGTTAATTAATGGTTAAAAAAAACGCTAAGCCCCTAGTTTTGGGAAGTATTTAAGGGTTTATTTTTATACTTTCACCCTATATGCAAACTACAAAAAACTATTCCCCAATTATTGTGGGGACAATGACATGGGGAAGTTGGGGAAAGCAACTTTCCAAAACAGGTATGATTGATTTGATGGAGCACTGTCTTGAGAATGGGCTCCATACTTTTGATCATGCAGATATTTACGGAGATTACACTACAGAGACTGACTTTGGCAATGCCTTTTCTGAAAGTGGTATAGACAGGTCTTCAATTGAGTTGATTACCAAATGTGGTATACAGATGATCTCTGGTCGGAAAAATCAATTGAAGCATTATGAATACAGTAAGAACTACATTATTTGGTCGGCTGAAGAATCACTCAAAAAACTGAAAACGGATTACCTGGATTTGTTTCTGTTACATCGGCCCAGCCCATTGATGAACCCTTCTGAAATTGCTGAAGCTATTACGCATCTTTTGGATAATGGAAAAATCAAACGGTTTGGGGTTTCCAATTTTACACCGTCCCAAATTAAGATGCTGGAAAAAGAGATTGATGTAAGTGCCAATCAAGTTGAATTTTCCATCACCCATCTAAATCCCATGTACGATGGTACATTCGACGATTGCATAGGCAAGAATCGTTTTGCGATGTCTTGGAGTCCATTGGGAAAAGTTTTTCGTGAAAAAAGCGAACAAACGACTAGGGTTAAGGAGACACTTTCCCTAATGGCGGAGAAATATGATACGGAGGAAAGCCAGTTGCTTTTGGCTTGGATGCTGACACACCCTGCAAAACCATCTCCAGTAATCGGTACTACAACCAAGGAAAGACTTACGGCTTCTGCGGAAGCTGCTCGTATTGAACTTGATACACAAGATTGGTTTACACTTTTGGCGGCCAGCCAAGGCCACGAAGTACCTTAAAGGATAAATTATGAAACAAAAAACCGTATTGATTACAGGGGCAACCAGCGGTATTGGAAAGGCCACTGCAAATCTATTGGCAAAAGAGGGATTCAAACTTGTACTCTGTGGAAGAAGAGAGGAACGCTTGAAGGAAATCCAGAAAGATTTGGGTTCAAAAGCAGAAGTGCATATTTTGAATTTTGACGTTAGGGATAGGGAAGCGGTTTTCAATTCAATTAGTTCATTGCCTAAAGCTTTCTCTAAAATTGATATCCTTATCAATAATGCGGGTAATGCGCATGGCCTGGACCCAATCAACGAAGGAAGTATGGATGATTGGGACGCCATGATGGATATCAATGTGAAAGGACTGCTGTACGTATCTAGGGCTATTATTCCTCAAATGGTTGAGCATAAATCGGGTCATATTATCAATATCGGTTCCACCGCAGGAAAAGAAGTGTATCCCAAGGGCAATGTGTATTGTGCCAGCAAGCATGCTGTTGATGCGATTAACCAAGGAATGCGCATTGATTTAAACGCTCACGGAATAAGGGTGGGTGCCATCAATCCAGGATTGGTTGAAACTGAATTCAGCCAAATACGATTTAAAGGGGACGATTCCCGTGCCGAAAAGGTGTATCAAGGTTATCAACCATTGCTCCCTGAAGACATTGCCGAGCTCATTCTTTTTACCATTACCCGACCCAGTCATGTAAATATTGCCGATTTGGTAGTCATGCCAACAGCCCAGGCCAGCAGCACCATAGTCAAGAAAGTACTATGATCAATAAACGCCTGTTGGTTAAAAATCTCCTGGCTCATAATGATGAGAACAGCTTTTATGACAAAAAGAGATGTATTTCGATAGGCGAAAAGGAAGGCAAGGCGAAGTTCTTGAAGCACGTTTGTGCGCTTGCCAATAGTAACCCCAAAAACAATTCATTCATTGTAATAGGAGTAGAGGATGAAGATAACAAAATTGTTGGCGTTGATTTTTTTGATGACAGTAGGATTCAGAATTTGGTAAATGCCTATTTGGACAATCCTCCATTAATTTCGTACGAGAACATTCCCTTTCCTCATTTACCTGAGGGAAAAGTAGTTGGGTTAGTAACTATAAAATCCAATGGAAAAGTATGTGCCCTCAGAAAAAACATCTGGAAATATTACGGTGGGGCCGTGTTTTTCAGGGAGGGTAGTATAAGCCTTCCCAAAGCTTTTGATATAGAATTAAAAGACATTAATTCTAACGCGGTAGCTACCATTGAACAACATGCCAGAAACAATATAGAATTGACCTTGGATGCTGTGATAAACTTCATGAACAAAAGACATGCTGATTTGACTAGCCATTATAAAGTATTCAAGGAACAGTTTGTAGTATGTTGGGCGGGAAATGTAAAAAAGGTAAAGAACGAGACCTATTTTTCAAGAGTGGATATTGAACTTATCAATGAGCAGGTAAAATTGTTCTATTCTGCATTGGATGAAATTACAATAGAATACAATGGAGATTCCTTCTCTACCTTGGAATATGTGCAATTAGGATTGGGTGTCCAACAAAAATACTATCCGCTTGAAAAGATGGAGATTATCTTTTCCGAAAACGGAAAGTACACCATTAATAGTGAATTGGTTTTTGAACCCCCTCAATACGATAAAAAAACATTGCATCATGTATTGAACTCAAACAATTCAATTATGATGAAGCTAGAGAAACAAATAGCTTTGAACAAAGCAGAAAAAAACGATTTAAAACACCTACCCGCCACGTATCTGATTTGTTATTTAAATGGTTTTGAGGAGGCTAGGGAAATGATGGAAAAAGCGAGGCCCTTGTTGAAAAGAGCAGATGACATTGTATATCAATCATTAAAAGAGTCGCTTAGGATTCTTAGAAAGGTGAAATACAGCTAGTGTTTCTTTAACCAAATGACCTGATAGGCATTCAATTGTAAAAGCCCACTTTTTAAGGATACTTTTTTGTTTGAAACCAAATCTTTGGGTTCTCCTTTGGTAAAATATCCAAGCTTCATAATCCAAGAGGCATTAACTACTTGGGGGGTTTCATCAAAATTGCAAAGGACTAGAAGGCCATCAGTTTTTCCATCAGCACGTTCGAATGCGAAAATATGATGGTTGCCTGTATGATAGAGGGACAAGTTGTTGGTATCAGCAAAAATGGATGCACTTTTCCTAATTTTCACCAACCTCTTGAGGGTGTGAAAAATCTTGCTTTGAGGAAGTTTCTTTTGCGATAGTTTATCTATAAGCTCCCAATCTTGAGAAGGTCGGTTTACCCATCTACTATCACCTTTTTTATTATCCTTTTCAAAAAAAGAGTAATCATTTAAAGTACCTATCTCATCTCCGGCATAGAACATTGGGATGCCACCAAATGCAAGAATAATGGAGTGCAATAGAATTATTTTGGATACAGATTGGTCGATTAGTACCTCATCATTGTCCTCTATGGCTTTCTCCAGACCAAGTAATGATGCGGCACTTCCTGTAATTCTTCCATCTCCCGTTTTTGGGTTATGCATAAACAACAATCCCTTTGCGGGAGACCAATCCAAACCTTGACAGTAATAATCCAATAAAAACCTTCGATGTTGAGCAGGATTCCAACCAATTTCTTCAATGAATTGATTTTCATAACCCAAGCCAATATCATCATGGCAGCGTACATAGTTTAGCCAAGTGGCATCTTTTGGCTTATCTGGTACATTTTTCAAGCTTTTATAAAGTAATACTGTTTTTTTTGTAGCTATGGAATTCCATAATAATGCCATTAAAGAGGCATTATAGGCTATCTCACATTCGTTTCCATATTGAATGCCCTGACCAAAGTATTTTATGATTTCCTTTGGGGCCACGATGGCCTCTGCCAATAAAACAGTTCCCGGAGCGACGACTTGCAAGCACATTCTAAAGAGACTTACCAAAATATGGGCCTCAGGAAGATTTTGGGAAATAGTGCCTATTTTCTTCCATAGAAAGGCTAGCGCATCAAACCTGACAATGTCCACGCCCAGATTGACCAGATTGACCAATTGTGTAAGCATTTCCAAAAAGACTATAGGATTGGTATAATTAAGGTCCCATTGATAGCTGTTAAAAACGGTCATAACCCATTGTTGCATCTCGGGGATATAGGTGTAATTACCAGGAGAGGTTTCTGGGAACACCTCGGGAAGTGATTTTTCAAAAGCATTGGGAACCGCGGTGTCAGGATAGGTATAGTAATATCCTTGGTATTTTTTATCTCCTTTTTTTGCTTTTTTGGCCCATGGATATTCGTCGGAGGTATGATTCACCACAAAATCCAGCATAAGGTACATTCCCTTTTTTCTTAGGTTTTTGGTCAAATTGATAAGATCTTTTTTACTTCCATACCGTTTATCGACCTCATGATAACTATTAACAGCATATCCTCCATCATTTTCTCCTTTAGGGCGCGTAGTAACAGGCATTAGGTGCAAAAAGTTAACTCCAAATTCTGTGAAATACGATAACTTTTCTTTCAAGCCCTTTAAATCCTTATTGAAATGCTCTACATACAATTGCATTCCCACCATTTTTTCCGATTGGTACCAATTTCCGGATGAAATGCGTTCAAGATCTTGAAGCTTCAACTCCTCGGGCCGTGTTTGATATAGTTTTGGTAACAAAGTCAACAACTGTCTAAAAAAAGGTTCTTGTTTTTCTTCAGGATAAAGAGAAAAAAAAAGGTTTTGAATCAAGCTGAGGTTGGTGGCCATTCTAAGACGGAACAAGGACTCTGCGGACTTGTCTTCAGTTTTTGAAGATAAAAGGCGATGTAAAGAAGCTTGATTCATCAACTCTCCAATTGAGATTTTGTAGGAAGTGCGGGAATGGCTCCATAGGAAGTTGTAGTTATGGCCCCCGCCTTATTTGCTTTCTCCACCATGGCTAATAGTAGGGAAGTATCACTGAAAATCTGCTCGTACTTATCCAAATGTGAGATTTGGCACAAAAGACACCCAATAAAAGCATCACCAGCTCCTGTAGTATCTATTGCCTTAACTGGAATACTCGGAACAATTTGCTTTACACTATTAAAACTAACCAAAGTGCCTTCTTTTCCTAGGGTTACTGTAATGATTTTTGTGCCCACTTCATGAAGAGTATCACAAGCATCATCTATGTTGGATGTTCCGGAAAGTAACAATGCCTCTTCTTTACTGAACTTGCAGAGATGGGATTTTTCAATGAAGGGCATACATTTTTTAATGAACTGCTGTTGGGTGTTCTTCCAAAGATCACCTCTAAAGTTAGGATCAAAGCTTATGAACATTTCCTTGGTCAATGCGTCAAAAAGGTATTTGCTGTAAGCTGTTTCCAGTGGTCCTCCCAGAAGTGCCGTTGCGGCACCTAGATGAAGCATTTGGCCAAAGAAATCTTTTCTAAGGGAAGGGTCATAGATTAATTCACGGTCTGCTCCGCGACTGAATACAAAATCACGTTCTCCGTCTTCCGCAAGGGATACAAAGGCCAATGTTGTAAAAACTGAGGAGGTTTGGGTCAAGGAAATATCAACCCCCTCCTTTTTTAGTGTATCCAAAAGAAATAAACCGAAGGGATCATTCCCAACACTTCCCACAAAAACTCCCCTTCCCCCTAACTTGGAAATAGCGCAGGCCACATTGGCTGGGGCGCCTCCGGCTTTTTTGGTAAAATGCAAGGCTTTAGAAAGGTCATTTCCTTGATTTTCAGCAACAAAATCAATTAGTAGTTCGCCAACGCAAAACACTTTTTTCATACTTGGCATGATTCGTTATGAAACTAAAATAGGGAGAAAAAAAGAGCTAGTCTAATTATTGTGATGCAATAAGACATTAATCAGGGGAAGATTTGTTGACAAATTGTTCTAATGGGGTTATCTTGAAAAGAAAAAAGGGCAACCATTCTGAATGGTCGCCCTTTTTGTGATTAAAAGAATAATCTATCGTCTTACAATCTTCTTTTGTGAAACGGTATTTCCTTTCTCATCCATAATTTCAAGAATATAAATTCCTTGAGGAAGAGTGGCAATACTGAAAGATTGGGTGTTCGAAGATTCAAAGTCAAATGTCAAATTGGAACGCACCAATTGACCAAACATATTGAACATGGCACCAGTGAACTTCTTACCTGAATCAGTCTTAAATCCAACATTGACAATATCAGAAGTTGCATTGGGAAATACTCGAATTTCTGAAGACCCCGTGTTCTGAATCTCAAAAGATATAACCCCTGTTGCTAATAGATTTCCTTGTCCATTTCTTTGAGAAAAACCGTTAGCGGTCACCTCATTTAGACCCAATGGGAAATCGACAGGTACGAAGTCCCCATTGATATCACTAGCCAAAGCGTACGGTACAAAGCTTTCAGTCCTAAAACCGGCCTCTCCATTAAAGTCAAAAACAATACTTCCTAAATCTATACCTTCGGCTATTGCTTCAATACTGAAATTAGTTGTTTCAAACTGCGCCAAATCGATAATATCTCCGTCTTCTAAGGTTAAGATAAACGTATTGGTATCCGCATTTACTAAATTAAAAGATATCGGACTTAAAGTTTGGATTAATTCAAAAGATATAGAGCCTGTTGCAACCAGATTACCTGTTCCTCCCTTGTTGGAAAAACCATTGGCGGTAAGGTCATTTATACCCAATGGGAAATCAACAGGTACGAAGTCCCCATTGATATCACTAGCCAAAGCGTACGGTACAAAGCTTTCGGTCCTAAAACCAGCCTCTCCATTAAAGTCAAAAACAATACTTCCCACAGAATTTTCGTCAACCAATGCCTCAATGCTGAAGTTAGAGGTTTCGAACTGAGCTAAGTCAATGATATCTCCATCTTCTATTAGTGAAATAATTGTATTTGTATCTGCATCAATTAATGCAAATGTTATTGGTTGTAAAGTTCGGATTACCTCAAAGTTAATCGAATTGGATAGGCCTGAATCGCCATTGCCTGCTGATTCGGTAAAAGGTGTGGCGGTAAGGTCATTTATACCCAATGGGAAATCAACAGCTACGAAGTCCCCATTTATATCACTTCCCAAGGCATATGGCACAAAGCTTTCGGTCCTAAAGCCTTCCTCTCCATTAAAGTCGAAAACAACGCTTCCAATCTCCACATCACCAGTATCCGCAATAATGCTAAATTCAGCATCCAACGGGAAATCCGCAAGGTCAATCACATCGCCATCAGCTAATGGCCCAATAGGTTCATTTGTGTTGGCATTTACTAAAGTAAATCCAGTTACCCTAGGACCTTCCAGCACGGTAAGCTCAAACAAGGTGGTACTTCGCGTTATATCAGGTGAATTACTTGATAGTCTTAGCTCATCAAAAAAGACACCTGCAAGTAAATTGGATGCATCAAGTGTAACGTCCAAAGTGGTTTCTCCACCTGCCGGCACTATGCCTGAGATTGGGGCAATGTCCGAAATAAAAGGTGTTAGTGGTATTTCAGGCGCAATAAAGCGCAAAGCCAAACCATCTTTGATATAAGGAGTGTTGAATGCGACTTGGGCACCATCTGAACCTTCTGCATTTTCAATCCCAACGGTAGCATTTTCCAAGAAAATAGCTGATGAGACATCATCATAATAAATATCTATTGTACCGTCATCGAAGAGGATTACTTGGAAAGTAACCGTTCCGGTATCCGGTCCAATTGTGAATGCTGGAGCATTGGTCCATTGCACAATTACTGCATCTGTAAAACCGAGAATGTGTACAGAACCTCCGTTTTGAGGCTCAAGATCTGTCCACAATGGAGCTATGATATTGTTGGAGCCATCATTCACGGGAATTTGTCCATTGATAAAATTAGGTCCAGTTGGAGGTTGAAATGCCAATAACCCATTTGCACTAACAAATAGATCTTCATATTGGACACCGTAGAATTCAAATGGGAAGGGCAATGCCAAACTTACAGTGCCATCTCCAAAACCACCAGCATCAACTAGAAAATCAGTAAGTTCAAATCCAAATGCCGTAATATCAAAGAAGTTGTTTATTGGACCTCCTGGTTCGTCACTGTCTATCCAGGTATATCCAAACCCTAAATCGCGACCCATGCTAAGCTCAGTGGGGGCACCAATTCGGCTATCTTTGAATCCTTTTTCCTGTATTCTGGAAAAATTCTCAAACGGTAGAACCTCAGAAACTTGCATAGGAGTGTTGGGGTCTGCCAAAGCAGCAGCTACCGTGAATTCAGGAAAAGAAAAGATTAAAGGAGATTCTCCATCATTTCTAAGCGTAATGGTTGTCTCAACTGTTTTGCCTTCTGCAACGGTTTCTGAAACTTCTTCAGGTAAAACAGCAAAAGGACCAACCACACCTACTCCATTCACAATAACCTCCACAGCTTCGGTTCCTTCTGCATTACTGTTTATAGTTAGAATACCGTTACTGCTTCCGGCTGAAGTGGGTGCAAAAGTAACGGCAATTTCTATATCATCACCCGATTCCACAACTCCCGTATCTGGAGAAACTGTAAATTCTGGATTATCTGAAACAATACTTGAAATATTGAGGTTATCAATTCCAGTATTACTTATAGTAAATGTTCTTTCGCTAGCTGCACCAATAAACACATCGTTAAACAATAACAGCTCATCCGAAACATCTATTCCAGAGACTTGACCTGAAACTTCGAAGTCCGTAGCTACTATTAAAGTGGGATTGAGAGGATCATTGCTTTCAATTCGGATGTCTGTTTCATGAAGACCATTGGGTAGCGCAGAACCATCTAAACTTACGCTTACTTCTAAAGATTCTCCTGGAGCAACTGTACCTGTTCTTGGAGACAACTCGATAAAAGCCCCTGAACCATCTGATAATGCTCTGGTCAAGAAGGCAAAGCCGTCCAAATTCGTGTAGGTCACACCGCCATCAGAACTAAAGGCATAGGTATTAGGTCTGGTGTTTTCAATAGTATCGTCGGTACCCTGAGGGAAGTCAATTCCCTGAGGATAGGAATGAACGACCCAGAATGATTCCCCTACGCTGAACTGCAAAGGCACGTTCAATTCTTCCAAAACAACAATACCATCAGGGCTATCTCCTGTAACCACTTGTTCAAGTAGTAGTTCTCCATCAGCAGGAGAAGGACCACCGGTATACACTTGAAGTAAAACCGCAACGTCGGTCAAACCTTCTGTTCGATAGGCATTTCTAACCGCTGTGAGTGCAAAATCTTGATTTACCACATCAAATTGGATAGCAGTGCTTATACCTGGAGCACCTGCTCCAAGGCCAACAAAGCCTCCTGGAAAATCGACACCTGAATCATAGAAAATAGAGTCCGTAACCGCAGTGGTGTTCTTAAGTACACTTATGTCAAATGTTTCTTTCTGAACATTTAGGCTTTTCACGGCCTTTATTGTGCCAGTAAAGTTGCTGCCCAATCCATATTTAGTACGGTCTAAATTCTTTAGCAGTTCATCATTGGGAGAACCTGCTTGTGGTGTAAATGTTGTTGGACTAAAAGAAGTGGTAAACTCAAGGTTGCTCTCACCAGTATTGGAAATAACAAAGGATGAATTTGCAATAGCGGGAATGTCAATCTCTACATTTACGGAAGCACTTATGCTATCTGGATTAACACCGATACTAGGTGGTGCATTTACCGTTAGCGTAACAGGAACATCCAAAGAAGGAGTATTGGGATCATCGCTATCTATGGTAATAACCGCGTTAACAACACCAGGTTCCAAAAGTCTTCCATCAAAAGTAACTTGAGCTGTTAATGATTCACCAAAAGGAACAACTCCCGAGATAGGAGCCACAGACAAGAAGAAAGCTTCAGCATCCCCATCGGTTACATCCAAGTTGTCCACGTCCATGGTGGATCCTGTTACGGCCATATCAGACAAGAAAGCTACATTATCAATTGAATTGGCAAAACCTTCACCGGAATAAACCAGCTCACCGTCAAAGAAGACCCTTAGTCCAGACGTATCTCTGTCGACCACAATCCGAACTTCAAAATAGCCCTCTGGAACAGATGCATTTAAGGGAACAAACCCTCCGATTCCACCGTCAAGTATATCGATGGTACCATCACCATTAAAACGCAAACGGGTGACTACGGAGCCTTGAACTGTGTTTTGAGGGATAATTTCCCAGCTTACACCGCTTCCTTCCAAGTTAACTTGGGCAGACATAACCGAGAAAGGTTCATTTCCAACCGTGAATGTTGGGGAAAGTGCTAAAGGGGCAGCTGGCCTTGTTCCGCCTAAACCATCCGAAATAGCCCTAAGGTGTTGAGCACCGTCAAAGGCGTTGAGATTCGATACGGTCCAGTTGTTTTCAAATCTACCAAACCACCCGGCTTGTCCAGTTATGTCTCCAGGAGTTAGGCTCTCGAAGTCTTCTGCAAATAAATCGGATACAATTCTGTTTATTGTACCGTTTATGGTCAAAAGATTTGTCAAAGAATTCGCCCTTGAGGCTGTATTGGCAATCTTTTGTTTCGTAAATCCGTTGGCTTGAATGCTTTTATAGGTTGAGTTGACCCTACTTGTGAAGTTGGGGGTCTCATTGTCACCTACAGTAATGCTAAAGGTCAAATCATCATTACCTGGATTATTAATAACCAAATCCCTAGTTTCTATCTTGAACTGTTCTATAGTTTCATTGAAGGCATCTGGATTTACCACAATAATAGGTGCTTCTGTACCATCCAATACCCTAAAATTGAATGTAACATCATCACTAACTGGAAATCCTTCAGCCGCGAAAATGATACTCTCTTGGGAAAGTCCAGCTAGAACACCTTCCGTACTTAAGTTGATGGTCACAGGGGCTGATTCTCCAGCTGCCAATGTAAACTCAGATGGCGTTGCCGAACGTACTATTTGAGCTCCTATACCTGGAAAAGAGGTTAGATTTATAGGACCTTCCGAGACGTTTGTAATTGTGATTTCCCGTGTCGCTGTTTCTTCTACATTTAACTCCACATTAAAAATAGTCTGGGAAATATTGAAAGGGGGTTGTTCCGCAAGGACCCAACCCATATCCCTGAAATGTCCTCGAGTAATATCCCCGATATCAAAGTTGGATTCTGCAGTACCTACTTGTGGAGACATTAAAGAGTTAGGATCTCCTGCAGGAAAGGTCGCTTCATCCCAGTGCGCAATACTGGAGCCTCCTTGAAAGGGATTCGGAGCAAAAAGTTCGGGTAGAATACCACCAAGCGCCTCTACGGCAAATTGACCATTTACAAAAACATCGCCACTGGTAAGAAAATCTCCCAATGCTTCTGAGGGATTGGGGATGTCCAAAACCGAATTTTGTTGTGGGTCTACTATGAAAGTATCAAAAACAAATGGATCTCCGCCATTGTTAAGGCTTCCTATTCCATTATTGTTTACGTTTCCACCATCAACAAAACCTAAACCGTGTCCTGCTTCATGCAATGCAACAGTAACAAAATCAAATTGCCCTGATGGCGTATTACCATCGGTACCAAAATACCAAGGGATACCGTTACCTATGTTTACAACAAGGTCAAACTCCAAATCTGGAGCTAAATCTTCGCCTGCCAATGAGTTGGCAAGAGCAACTGGATAAAACACATCAGCTTGTGGGGCATTTGGAAAGTTGCTAAGCAATGTAGTTGGCCCAGCCGAAGCTAAAACGCCAGCTCCTAAATCCGCAAAGTCTGCAAAAATTCTGATAGGTACTGGAGAAACAATTTCTTCAGACCAAATTTCCAAGGCAAATTGGAAAGCTTCTTGAACTGCTGTGTTGCCCTGTGCTCCAGGACCAAATGTAATCAGCAATTCGGCCGTAGCAGCTTTTTTTGTTGAAGGCTGAGCCTTTCTCATGGCTTCTTTTAAAGCCATTTGGCCCATGGCCATTCTAGAGTTTTCGTCTTTGAACTTTGCGGGACAAACGACAATCTCCCCTGGGATTCGCTGCATCTGTTGTGCAGTTGCCGTAGAGAGAGACCCTATAAGGAACAAAATCAATAATAATAAAGGGCTATATCGCTTTGTTGAAATAATACAACTGAGAAAGCAACTACCCTGAGAGTAGTTTTTTTTCATTTTCGTGAGGTTAATCAAATTATTATCTAAAAAATAAGCAAGTGTTCACTTCCAATAACTAGAAGTAAATAAGATGACAAATTAATGCGGGGAATATCTTTGTTTTAAGATAAAAGAATCCCAAGGAGGATTAAATGTAGCGTAATTTTTTTTCATTTTCGTGAGGTTTTTGTTAGTGTCAAGCTATACTTGTTATTGGATTTAAAGTGAATTTGAACTTCCTTATTTTATTTACTTTAGGACCAAATTGACAAGTATTGCCCTACAATATAAAATAAATTGTTAAAATAGAAAAGCTTCTCTTGATGAACTCGATTAATGAACACCTATGTAGTTTTTCATCTAACCATAAAATAGTTTTATAAATATTTTTTGTTCGAGTGTGTTTTGATAACGATGTTCAATTGTTACGTCGTATACTTGTCTAAATTTTAAGAATGCGGAAACTTGTTATAGGTGATGTTCATTCCGGCCTTAAAGCTCTAAAGCAACTTTTGGAAAGGGCCAAGGTAACATCAGAGGATCATCTTATTTTTTTAGGCGATTATGTGGACGGATGGAGTACCGCAGTGGAAACCGTAGATTTTTTAATTGACCTAAAACGTGATTGGAAGTGCACATTCATTCGAGGTAACCACGATGAGCTTTGCAAAGAATGGATGCTTACAAAAAAAGAGAACCCTCAATGGTTAGCACATGGGGGAACTGCTACCCGAGATTCTTACTTAAAAGCCGATAAAGATACTTGGGACAGGCATTTGGATTTTTTTGCCAATTTGGACAACTTTTTTTTGGATGGCGACAACCGCCTGTTTCTCCATGCCGGATTTACCAATCTCAAAGGGGTAGATTTTGAATACTTTGATAAACTGTTCTATTGGGATAGGACGTTATGGGAGTTGGCGAAGGCCATTAACCCAAATCTTACCAGTGATCACAAGGATTTTCCCAAAAGATTGACTCACTACACTGAAATTTTTATCGGCCATACACCCATATCAAAAACAGAAGAGGTAGTTCCTCAAAATGGCGCCAATGTTTGGAACATAGATACCGGTGCTGCTTTTAAGGGATGTTTGACAGCCATGGATGTTGAAACCAAACAATTTTGGCAAAGTGAACCCGTACACACTTTTTATCTAGGAGAAAAAGGAAGAAACTGAAGCCGTATTTTCCGCTGGTTTTATTTAATCTCCGCTGATAGGATTTAAGCAGAGATGCCAATTATACAGTTTTTTTGACCAACGATACGCTTGCCTTTGACTTACATGGCAATTAATAAGAAATTTGATTCAATATTAGGTAAGGAACCCTATTTCTCCCGACAAAGCTCCGGCATTGAAATAGGGTTTAATTTAAGTTTGAGTTAGTTAAGTTGGTTTTAAGGCCGTCAGTTTTATGTTCATCTAAAATTGGCGGTTTTTATTTTACAAGTCAATTCTAGTTTACAAGAATGATGGGAAACTAATTTGTATAATAAATACTTTCTTGGACTTAATCTATGTAGCTTTTCCAAAACTCTGAACCTCTCCTCCCACTAAAGTGGCGTCTTTTTCTTCACCAATTTCTACTCTAGAAGTATTGACATTCTCGCAAGCATGATGGATTTGCCATGCTTATTGTAAAATGCTTTAAAACAGAGATATATACTAAAAATCTTACAATATAAACATGAAAAGTGCGTTTTTTCTTACTAAAATCAATAAAATCATGAAACGGTTTATAAAAATTGCTTTGAAATGTTATACTTTTTTTTCACTTGTATTAGTATCATGTTCTGTTGAAGATGGCCAAGATGGTGAGATGGGGCTACAGGGTATTCAGGGAGAACAAGGTATACAAGGAGAGCAGGGGATTCCTGGAGAAAAAGGAGAAACAGGTGAAAGAGGACAGGACGGTGAAGATGGTCAAAATGGGCAGGATGGTGAAGATGGACAGGACGGTGCTGTAAATATAATCTCCAGTGGCTGGATTACACCAGAAGAGGAAAACTTTGATATTGATGCATTTGATGAAAATGCTATCCAATTCATTTATTTACATGAAGATTTAGCCCTTACGCAAGAAGTTCTTGACTTTGGAGGAATTTGGGTTTATATAAAAACAACTTTTAATATGGAACCTATTGAAGAGGATGCCCCAGTTTTTTCAGCTCCAATACAAATCAATTTAGAAGATGGTTATGTAGAAATCACCCCTTTTCCAACAACAAATACTTTGGGGATAAGGTTTTTGGATGGGATTAATTTTGACTCGGACAACCCGGAGAATTATGTACCCTATAATTTTCTTTTTAGATATATAATTATACCTGATTCGGAAATTAATGGTAAAAATGAACATCTTCAGCTAAACAAAATGTCATACGAGGAAGTAATGGAACATTTTGGCATAGAAGAATAAGCAATAAAACAGAAAGTCTCCCTGCATGAGATAATATGTTTCCGAGACTTTTTGTTAATATGTAATAGCTACATCACAGGTCAAACTTTATCCCTTGCGCCAATGGAAGTTCAGTAGTATAATTAATGGTATTGGTCTGGCGACGCATATACACCTTCCAAGCATCAGAACCACTTTCTCGGCCTCCCCCGGTCTCTTTTTCACCGCCAAAAGCACCTCCTATTTCTGCTCCCGATGTTCCAATGTTCACATTGGCTATCCCACAATCGCTGCCAGCTACAGATAAGAACCGTTCGGCCTCTCTCAAATTATTGGTCATAATCGCTGATGAAAGGCCTTGCGCTACAGCATTTTGCATTTCAATCGCATTTTCAACACCACCCGAATATTTCAAAAGATATAAGATGGGGGCAAACGTTTCTTCTTGAACAATATGGAAGGTATTGTCTGCTTCAACAATGGCTGGTTTTACATAGCAACCACTTTCATAACCTTCTCCAGAAAGCACTCCACCTTCAACAATTATGTTTCCTCCTTCTTCCTTTACCTTTTCAAGAGCAGAATGGTACATATTTACTGCATGAACGTCAATTAGAGGTCCAACATGATTTTTTTCGTCCAAAGGATTTCCAATTTGTAACTGTTGGTAAGCATCTACCAACGATTTTTTCACTTTATCATAAACAGATTCGTGGATTATCAATCTGCGGGTCGAGGTACAACGTTGTCCTGCTGTGCCCACTGCTCCGAATACCGCTCCTATCACGGTCATTTTAATATCAGCATCTGGGGTTACGATAATCGCATTGTTTCCCCCAAGTTCTAAAAGCGATTTTCCCAAACGAGCAGCAACCGCTTGAGCTACAATTTTGCCCATTCTGGTGGAACCTGTTGCAGAGACCAAAGGGATTCTATTGTCATGGCTCATATATTCTCCAACCGTATAATCACCGTTAATGAGACAGGAAATGCCTTCAGGAAGATTATTTTCCTTTAGTACTTTGGCCATAATGTTTTGACAAGCCACTCCGCAAAGAGGTGTCTTTTCTGAAGGTTTCCATACGCAAACATCTCCACAGACCCACGCCAAAGCGGTGTTCCAAGACCATACGGCAACAGGAAAGTTGAAAGCTGAGATGATTCCAACAACTCCTAGTGGATGATATTGTTCGTACATACGGTGGCCCGGCCTTTCGGAATGCATGGTGAGTCCATGCAATTGGCGGGAAAGTCCAACCGCAAAATCGCAAATATCAATCATCTCCTGTACTTCGCCCAAACCTTCTTGGTAAGATTTTCCCATTTCGTACGAAACCAATTTTCCTAGAGGCTCCTTTAATTCACGAAGCTTTTCTCCAAATTGGCGAACAATTTCTCCACGTTGGGGAGCCGGTATTTTTCTCCAATATTGAAAAGCATCGGTAGCGGTCCGCATTACTTTTTCGTACTCTTCCTTTGTGGTTGAGGTAACCTTTCCAATTAGCTCACCATCCACTGGTGAAAAAGATTCTATGATTTCACCGGAACCAAATGAATGAATACCAGTAGAAGTACCCTGATTGATTTCTTGTAAACCTAGTTGCCCCAAGGCTTTATCCATTCCAAAAGAAAGTGTAACAGTAGACATTTTTATAACTTTTTGCGAGAATATTGTTAGAATCTTGACAAAAGTACGGAGAATGGTTCTTCCTTTGCCTAAGAAATTATATATAATAGGATAACAGAAAAAAGACTATCCCAAGTAGGGCGGGAATTCCTTGGACCACAAATATTTTTTTTGATACAGAGTAGGCACCATAGAGCCCGGCCACGAGCACACACGAAAGAAAAAACAAAGCCACGTTGAATTGCCATAATGCGTCTTGTATAAGTAAAGACCATATTAAACCAGCAGATAAAAATCCATTATACAGGCCTTGATTTGCAGCCATAGATTTGGTCGGTTCAAAAAGGTCTTCGGGAAAATTCCTGAATACCTTTTTGGCCTTTGTGGTCCACACGAACATTTCCAACCATAAAAAATAGAGATGCAATAATGCGACAATAGCGGTTATGATTTTGGCAACTAACAACATACTTATGATTCTTCGGCGATGAAACGTTTATCAACAGGCATTATAGTCCCACAATTTTTGCAGGTTCTTAATTCTTCGGAGCTATAAAAGTGTTTAAAATGACCAAAAAAATCCTTCTCTATATCATGCAAAGTAAAATAGGCCTCATAGAGTTTGTTGTTGCAGTTATCGCAAAACCAAAGTAGACCATCGTCAACGTTCATATGGTCACGCTTTCTCTCAACTACCAACCCTATTGACCCCTCGTGTCTTACTGGGGAGTGCGGTATTTTAGCCGGATGTAGATACATATCCCCTGGCCCCAATTTCATAGTTTTCTTCTGTCCATCTTCTTGGATATGCACCTCAATGTTTCCTTCCAACTGGTAAAAAAGCTCTTCAGTTTCGTTGTAATGATAGTCCTTACGCGCGTTGGGCCCCGCCACAATCATAACAATATAATCCCCAGCTTCCTTGTACAGATTTTTGTTTCCAACCGGAGGTTTAAGAACATCCCTATTCTCTTTCACCCATTTGGTAAGATTGAAAGGTTCTTGTATGGCCATAGGATTAATTTTTATGAAAGGTAAAAAAAAGACCCGTAGTAAAACAGGTCTTTATTAAAACACTTCTAAAACATCCTTGACCAAAATCTTATTCCACCAACATAAAGATTTGCGTAAAGTAAGGCTTCCCTTCTTTATCCAAAACAACACTTAGTGCTGTATGGGTATAGTTCCCCTCCAATGTGCCTTTATGGTCTGAACTACTCAGCCACCCGCCGAGGGCAAGCTGTGCAGAACTATAATGGCGGGCTACATTTTCCGCTATCCTTTTGGCATTTGTTCTTGCGGTAATTTGAGCTGCCCTGGATTCAAAGTTGTCATGACTTAATTTGTTTTGTAAAATCATATAGCTGTTGTGATTTTCGGCAAACGGATACACTTCGGAACTTGGCAATAAGGCATCTACCCCTACGGAAGCCCTATGTTCATTGATTAAATCCAGTAATTCCGCCTCGAGTTCAGTAGCATTTACTGCTATTTTAGTATTGGCTGCTTGATTATTGACTATAATTTCCTGTTCTGAAGTTGCAGAAGATTTACTGCATGTAATAAGGATGATAGCCAAGGCCGCTGTTAAAGCAGCAGTGCTCAACTTTTTCATTTTCGGGGGCGTTCGTTAGTATTCTCTTGTGCTCGTTTTGCTAATCTAGAAGAGGGGATTGCCTAAGCCATAAATAATCCATAAGAAAACGGATTTATCCGATAATGTGTAGATAAAGAGGGGTTTTCGTACAATTCAATTCAAAGAAAATCAACCGTTTGTCGGGAAAAGATGCCTTTTATACACCTCTATTTAGATTTTCAATTTTAGGAATATCTTCTTTTTCCTCAAGAACAAAACTGAATACTAGGGCGCCTATTTCTTTTATAGGTTCGTAAAAAATTGAGGATTGCTTGGTTTCCTCGTCAACAAAATTGAAGGTATCCGTAAGTCTTTCAAAGAAAATAAGTAGGGCACCAAGAATAATGGCGGTTTTAAGAGCCCCAAATATTCCACCAGCAATTTTGTTAAGAAGCCCCAACATGGCAAAGTCGGCAATCTTGGTCAAAAACTTACCTGCAAAATGGACAAGAACCACTATAATAAAAAAGGTGATTAAAAACGCGGCTACCTTAACATAGGTTTCAGACCAGTTTACCTGCTCTTTAAGATAATCCCCAGTAACATACGAGAAGTGAATGGCGCCATAAAGACCTACTATTAGGGCCAACAAGGAGGCAATCTCAACAAAAAGTCCATTTTTAAGGCCTTTAAAAAGACCCCAGACCAACAATATGCCAATAACAATGTCAAAAAAGGTCACGTATGGGTTTTTAACAAATATAGAACTTTGGTTTGTACCTTTACGGGACTAACTCAAGTTATGGCAAGGGACGAAAAGTTAAAGGAAAGATGGATACTTTTAGTGGAAAAGCTCTCAGCTCAATTCTCAGATGGAGACCCCTTGGAAATTGATGGGATTATTTATCTGGTGGGTGTTCAAGAACTGGGTAATTTTCATAGGACTTTTAAAAAAGATGAGAAGGTAAACTTAATGCACATTGCCATTTGCCGACTTTTGGAGCCTTACGGATATTACGATTTCGATTTTTTTGATGAGGATGGATGGCCGCATTATAAGGTAAAGGAACAACTTCCAGCCTTGAAAGCAGGGGAACAATCCGTTTTGATGAAAGAGGCCTTGGTTAATTATTTCTTAGAGAAAAGCTATATAGAATAATGGAATTGAAACAACCGTATTATGCCGTTATTTTCACTAATACGAGAACAGAAGGAGATAATGGGTATGCCCAAATGGCGCAAGAAATGGAGGATTTAGCAAGAAAACAACCAGGTTTTTTAGGTTTTGAAAGCGCTAGATCATCCCTTGGAATTTCTATAAGCTATTGGAAGAGTCTGGAATCCATCTCTCGTTGGAAGGCCAACATGGAGCACAAAGTGGCCCAACAAAAAGGAAAAGAACAATGGTATTCATGGTATAAAGTAAGAATTTGTACTGTGGATAGGGAGTATGAATTTATCCAACAGAGTTGATGTAAACTTAAATAATGTTGTTGTGTAAACGTTTACATTATATGTATTTTTGAAGCTTGATTGCAAAAGGTATGAAAGAGAATATTAGATTTTCCAACTTGGACAGAGAGCACACCATTCAAGAATTGACTAAAGAGACTTTTGATTTGGTCGTGATTGGTGGAGGAATTACTGGCGCAGGAATTGCCCTGGATGCTGCTTCCCGTGGAATGAAGGTGGCTTTATTGGAGAAAGGAGACTTCGCTTCGGGAACAAGCAGTAAATCTACCAAACTTATTCACGGAGGGCTGCGCTACTTAAAACAATTTGACTTTTGGCTGGTTAAAGAAGTGGGTTCCGAAAGAGCCATCGTGCACAAATTGGCGCCCCACTTGGTACTTCCTGAGAAGATGTTGCTTCCACTCATTGAAGGAGGCTCCTACGGAAAATGGTTGACTTCGATTGGACTCAAAGTATACGATATCCTGGCACAGGTCACCGGAGATGATAAGCGACAGATGTTGGAAAAGAAAGAGGCGATGAAACTTGAACCGCTTCTTCCCAAAAAGATATTGAATGGTGCAGGATATTACGCAGAGTACCGAACTGATGATGCCAGGTTGACCATTGAAAACATAAAAACAAGCCTTCAATATGGAGCAAAGGCGCTGAATTATGCCAAGGTAGTTGATTTTATATATGACAACGATACCATTTCAGGAGTTAAGGTCATAGATGAAATAGTTGGGAACGAGTTTGAGATAAAATCAAAACATGTGATTAGTGCGGCAGGGCCTTGGGTTGATGAATTAAGAAGCACCAACAATTCCAAAAAAGGGAAGCGTCTACATTTGACCAAAGGAGTGCATCTGGTATTCCCAAAGGAAAAATTACCCGTAAAGCAATCTGTATATTTTGATGTTCCAGATGGCAGAATGATGTTTGCTATACCAAGAGGAAAAGTGACTTATGTGGGTACCACGGATACGAACTTCAATTTGGATAAGGACAATGTACGAACTGATGTAGCCGATGCCATCTATTTAATCTCCGCGGTGAACAATATGTTCCCCGACATTAATTTGGAAATGGAAGACATTATTTCTTCATGGGCAGGTTTGAGGCCATTGATCCACGAAGAAGGAAAATCCGCTTCGGAATTGTCGCGAAAAGACGAAATTTTTACTTCCGATACTGGTTTGGTGAGCATTGCAGGTGGAAAATTGACCGGGTATCGAAAAATGGCAGAACGCGTTGTCAATCGTATCACCAAGAAAATGGAAGAAGATGAAGGAATATCTTTTGAATCTTGTTCAACGGATAAAATTCCGCTCTGCGGTAATGATTTCAAGAAATTCAAACACGTAAAAAAATACATTGGCGAGATTTATGAACGCATCAAGGATGATGGTTTCTCAGAGTATGATGCATGGTATTTGGTAACCACGTATGGAAAACAGACAGAGATTATTCTGGAAAACTATGCATCATTGCGGAACAAAGAAAACTATGTAAAAATGATTAGAGCAGAAGCTCAGTTTTCCATCGCTTTTGAAATGGCAGCCAATCCTTTAGATTTCTTTATTCGAAGAACAGGAAGGTTGTATTTCGATATTGATAGTATCCGCGAATATCTTGAACCTGTTATGGAAGAGTTCAAAAAAGTGTATAGCTACGACAATGCTCAAATGCTAGCATTCAAAGAAAAGATTCAAGAAGAACTAGAATCACATTCCAACTTTTCCTTGGAGCGTATTTAAGAACTGATTCCAGCTATTTCTTGAGCCCACCCAATGATTAGGTTGATAGTTCCGGGGTCCCATTCCCCTGGCTTTCCTTCAAAAGAGTCTTTGGCACTTTCATGAATGGTATTCCAGTGATCTAGATTGGGATACTCATACAGTAAATGGTCTTTATGTCCATTTCTTTCGAGCACTTCCATAATCATCTTATTGTCAAAGGATGACATAATCCAATCATTGGTGCCTCGAAGAATACGAACAGGAACTTTCACTTTTTCCCATGCGCCTGCCAAATCAAAATCTTGTAGCTGTTGATAATAGGCCATAGGGCGACCATACATATGTTCTGGGTCATGATAGTTGTATGCACTCAAAGCCGGATATTCATCTATTACTTGCTGATA
Source organism: Flagellimonas ulvae (assembly GCF_049333175.1). Classification (NCBI taxonomy): domain Bacteria; kingdom Pseudomonadati; phylum Bacteroidota; class Flavobacteriia; order Flavobacteriales; family Flavobacteriaceae; genus Flagellimonas; species Flagellimonas ulvae. Next base: position 2,453,798 of record NZ_CP186325.1, on the reverse strand, counting down.
GCTCTTTTTTTGAATTAACATCCCATGATATAGTGGAATATAGAATTGGTTCATTTTTTCTACAATCTGAGATTCTGTATTTCCCTTAAAGGATAGTATCCGTCGCTCAATTTCCAACATATGCTCATACCATGTTTTGAAAAAGGTCCCGTCTGAAATTACACCGGCCAAGTCAAACTCATTGGCTAAAACTGGAGCCAAAGCACTCCCCATACTTGATCCATAAACAATGATTCTTGAGGTATCTACATAGGATTTTGATTTGAGATAGCGAATTGCACTGCGATAACCCTCCAGGTCCATCAAGAAATCTGATGTGCTACAATCTCCATTGCTATCTCCAACACCAGGCTTTTCAATACGCATGACTACCATATTCGATTTTTCGACCAAACCTTTTATAGTTCTCCCCCAGTTTGTTCCTCTCCTGCCCGAATAGGTTTCAATACTGGAACAGCTCAAACCTCCTATTAATACTACTGCTGGTTGCTTACCAACTTTTTTGGGCTTGGTGATAATTACCCTTTGGGTAATACCATAGGCACTGGTCACTTCTTCATAATAGGTGTCCAATTTTTCATGCTTTTCTTTATCCAAAGCATTGAATACGACATGGCGTTCAATACTTTTTCCATTACGGAGTGCTTTGATTTCTGTTTTTACTGAAGCACGTAAACCGTATGTTATATCGCTCCAAACATTTGAGTCTTTGATAAGGATTCCATTTATTTCCAAAATAAGATCGTTAGGTAAAAAACCTGCCTTAGCTAGAGGGCTATTTGGTTCTATGCTGCTAATCCGAGCTCCAGGTACATTTGCATTAGGGCCATTTATCTTGGCTTCCCAGGTGCTTCTTCTCCCTAATTTTTGCGCTTGGATTGGAATGAGGCTTAAACAAATAACGGTTAGTAAACCAAAAGCCATTGTTTTGTGTATCATCTGTTCGTTTTTAAGGTGGCTTAAAACTAGAATGGCTATTTTTAGGCTAGCTGGATTTTATATCTGCTACGCTTGTTTTTATGTGAAAAGTAGGTGTAGCATGATTTGAAGTTTTGATGAAATGAATAAAACAAAGGACTTCTATCTTTTTAATTCACGAATTGCGACCCATATTCTATTTTGGGTTACGTATTATGTTCTTTTTGGATTTATCTGGGTGAATGAAGAAGGATATTTAGCTTCCTTTTATTTGGAGTTTCTTTTGATGCCTATTCGTATTTTGGCGGTATATTTTACAATTTACTTTTTACTGCCCAGATACTTAATGAAGAAAAGGTACTGGGCTTTCATATTGGGTTATGGGTTTATGTTGCTCATGGGTGGAATCTTGCAACGCGTGTTTATACATCTATTTTATGAAAACCTTCTATTAAATGATTCCAGTAGCGGGCTGTTCAACCTAATGATGTTGGTACGTGCCATAATACTTATAAATACCACTGTTCTACTGATTTTGGCCATCAAGATTTTCCAATTATGGGTAAAAGAATCCGAAAAAAACCAAAGTCTGGAAAGCGAAGTTTTGGAAATTCGCTCAAGCCGTAGAACCCATCGCGTGCCTACACAGGAAATTCTATTTATTGAAGGTTTGGGGAATTATGTAACCTATCATTTAGCGGATAAATCAAAAATTACCAGCTACGGTACCATAAAATCAACTTTGGAGATACTCCCAAAGAACTTCACTCGCGTGCACAAGTCATATGTGATAAACAAGTATCATGTAAAATCTTATGATACCATGACCATAGATGTCAGCAATAATTCCATTCCCAGAGGAAAAAGTGTTACTGATGATCTTTTGGCCCCATAGTTCTAGTCTAATTTTTCTGTAAGCCGTTTAAATGTCTTTTTTGCTTCTTTTTCTTTATAAAGAATGTTGTAAACAGCATCAATGATTGGAGTTTTTGCTTTTTTCTCCAATTTGGACATTAAATCATGGGCACTCTTTGCGGCATAGTAGCCCTCAGCTACCATGTTCATTTCCATCATGGCGCTTTTGACGGTATATCCTTTACCAATCATATTGCCGAACATGCGGTTTCGGCTAAAAATGGAATAACCCGTAACCAACAAATCGCCTAGATAAGCGGAGTTATTGATGTTTCGCTTCATTTTATGTACACAACTAATAAATCGTTTCATTTCCCGAATGGAATTGCTCATCAAAACGCTCTGAAAATTGTCTCCATACCCTAAACCATGTGCTATTCCAGCTGCTATTGCGTAAATATTTTTCAGCATTGCCGCGTATTCAGTACCAATTATGTCATCGGATATTTTGGTCCGGATATAATGACTTCTCAAGTTTTTAGCCACCAATTCAGCTTTGGAAGTATCAGAACAAGCTAAAGTGAGATATGATAGGCGCTCAAGGGCAACCTCCTCAGCATGGCATGGTCCAGTCAACACACCAATGTTTTCAAATGGAATGTGGTAAGCTTCATGCAAGTGTTCCCCCACTATCAATCCTGTTTCCGGAACAATACCCTTAATGGCGGAGAAAACGATTTTATCCTTTATAGCTAAGGTCAAATTTGCAAACTCTTTCTCCAGAAAAGCCGAGGGAATAGCTAAAATCAACACATCTGAAGCTTCCACAATTTCATCAATAGAAGAGCTTAGATGTAATTGGGAAACATCAAATTGGGCAGAGCTAATATAATGCGGATTATTACCTTCTCGTTGTAGATGCCTGATAATGGAATCGTTACGAATATACCAGGCTATTCGGGCCATATTTTCAGAGAGCATTTTTACAATGGCAGTACCCCAACTACCGCCCCCTATAACGCCAAACCTAAGTGAGTTTTGCATGTTTCAGATTAAGGGTTCAAAACTAATCAATCCTTTAAACAATACATTGATATCTGATTATCAAATAGTTATATTTTTTGGCATAATGCTTGGTTGAGTAAAGTGTAATCAAAAGACTAGAATTATGAGGAATGGAAAACTACTATTCGGATTACTTTTTATAGGCCTCTTGGCCTCATCATGTTATACCGATGTTATTATCGAAGATGACTTCATTGAAGCATCACCGGTTAACACTGCTCTGGTTTTAGAGAGTTATGACTTATGGTATATCGACATCAACGCAAGCCGAGGAAATGGAGAAGTTCCTTTTTTACAGCGAGCGTTTACCATTTCTTTTAATAGAGGTATAGTCTATGTGAACAATAATTTGGCAGGCTTAGGAAAAACTGGCAATGGTTTTGGTATTGATGTGGGGGCATATGGAACTTTGAACGGTGCTGTGGAAGTAGATCATGATATTGATGGTCTTTGGTTTTTGGAGGTCTTGGCCATAAATGATAGGACAATTGAGCTTTATAATCCAAATACAAATACTTCTTACGTATTAAGGGGTTATCAAAGGAACAACTTTGATTATGATTTGGTGTTCTATGATAATATCCACATGTTCTTGCAGGAATATGAAGCTTGGGAGAAAACATTCACGAGCGAAGTTGGTGCCATCAATGAGTTCGATGAAGAGAATTATCTACAGTTTTTATCTGGTGGTGGTCAAGGCGTTTTCCGTTCATCTATAGACAACCTAGCCATACCACTTGTGGATTTGGTTTGGGATTATGAGGGGATATATGAGGTTTTTGATGTACAAGGAGATAGCACGCTTAAAACTTTAACACTGGATTACGATTTCTTGGGCAATGATTATTTCGAGCTCTACGTTATTGATGATAGTACCATAGAATTGTTTCATGTAGCAAGCGGTACAGTATATGAGTTCACAGGAAGAGGGTTTATTCAGTATTTAAAGTCAAATCCAAAGATTGGGAAAAAGCGGGAAAAAGTTAAAAATTCTATAATGTCTGTGACTCGGCAAAGAAAAATGTAAGGACAAAACATAGTGTTCGACTATATAGACAAGTTTTTTGGTTGGTTATTTAGTTAAAAATCGCCTCAAGTGCTAGCTTGGGGCGGTTTTTTTGTGCCAAGAACGGAATAAATGCAGCGTCAACTGACTCTTATCAGGACGTTTTTCGAAAATGTTTCTTGAAATCAGAAGGGTTTTGATGGCTAATTTTTTTGAAAATCCTATTAAAATAGGAAAGGCTCTCAAATCCACATTCATAACAAGTTTCGCTAATATTTTTCCCCATCAACAAGAGTCTTTTGGCCTGACTAATGCGATATTGATTTAGAAAATTAGTAAATGTGTTCCCCGTGGTCTTTTTAAAATAACGACAGAATGACTCCGTACCTAAATTGCAAAGTTCAGCTACCTCCCCAATCGCAATTTTACGTTGGTAGTTTTTATCTACAAATTCATGAATACTTCGAAGTCTATCCTGTTCTTTTTTTCTATAGGTATTCACAAAAGGACGGTCATGCAATAAATAATATTCTTTACTATTAGCTAAACACTTTAAAATTTGAATAGACTCCATAAATAATTCAAAAGGAGAGAGCGTAAAAAGCTTCTTTAACTGAGCACCAACTTGTTCTTTGGTTCTTCCAGTAAAAACGATGCCATGACTAGACCTTTCAAAGAGGGTAAGAATATCGTTAAGTTCAGAAATATTGAGAAGTACGTTTTCCTTGAAAGATGGTTTTATGTGTAGAACTTCCTTAATGTAATCGGTTTGAACGCCATAATCAAAATTCAAATGAGGAATATTGGAACCGATGAATACCAAATCACTTTTAGTATAACTTGAAATACTCTCACCTACATGTCGGGTAGCACTGGCACCTTCAATGTAAACCAATTCGTATTCAGGATGGAAATGCCAATAGAAAAGATGATTTAATCTGGGGAGGTGCAAAAGCCGAAAGGGACTATTGGTATTTGGCGCTATGGTCTCTAATTCAATTTTCACATAAATACCTTATAAAAGGTATAAATTAATCAAAAAAATCAAAATAGTTCAAATTTGTATCAATATTATGGTAGAACATGCTTTTCGATAAACGTAGATTTACATAATAGAATAATCAGGTAAAAATAAATGTATGGACAGCGCAGAAAAAATGGAAATGGCCAATAAGGCTCATGAAGAAATTCCAGGCAATCCTTCAACATCAACAAGTAGTACACAAAAACTTAATGATCGTTCAAATGGACAACCGCTGAAAGTTTTATCTGAGGCAGACTGGAAGTTTTGGAAAGAAGAAGGGTATATCGTTATAAAAAATGCTATTTCAAGGGAGCAAGCTAAGGCCACAGCGGACTTTTTATGGGAATTTGATGAAAAGGACCCTAACAATTCGGAGACCTGGTATGCACCGCCAAGAGCTGAAATGAAAATGAAAGAGCTTACAGGTACAGGTATGGTAGAGGTCTACAACCACCAGCACCTTTGGAATAACAGACAGACACAAAAAGTGTATGATGCTTTTGTGGATGTTTGGGGCACAGAAAAACTATGGGTAACCATTGACCGAGCTAACTTAAATTTTCCATTGCAGCCTGGGGTAGATAAAAAGGGTTTCATCCATTGGGATTATGATCCTGAAACTAAACCTCAAAATGTTCAAGGAGTCTTAGCATTGGCCGACCAAACCGATGAAAATATGGGAGGATTCCAATGCATTCCATGGCTATATCGTAATTACGATACTTGGAAGTTGACCCAACCTGAAGACAGGGACCATTTTCAACCAGACATATCAGGTTTGGAAGACAAAATTGTAAAAGTAAAGATGGAAGCTGGGGACTTGTTGATTTTCAACAGTACGCAGCCTCATGGTATCCGTCCGAACAAATCTGGAAATAAGGTGCGTGTTGCTCAATATATCTCTATGATGCCAGCGGAAGAGGAGAATGAATCTTTAAGGCAATGGCGAATCAACTCATGGAAAAATCGAGTTGCACCAGAAGGCTACGCTTTTCCAGGGGACCCCAGAAATTGGGAGCGGGATAAATATGAAACCGCTAAATTAAATCCGTTGGGAGAACGATTACTAGGCCTAACAGCTTGGTAGGATTATTAAATCCATAAAAATAGGTGAGCTAACTCCCTACTTTACAGAATAGTGCTATTTTTGCCGGCTTCAAAACATGGGCAATGAAAAAGTACTTGAACCTTTTTGATTTTTCGCAGAAAGTAAATTATCGCACAGAAGTCTTATCAGGACTTACCGTAGCCTTGGCCTTGGTTCCGGAGGCTATTGCGTTTGCCTTGATTCCAGGCTTTTCTCCATTGACAGGTCTTTATGCGGCCTTTGTATTGGCTTTGGTGACTTCAATATTGGGAGGTAGACCGGGTATGATATCCGGGGCAACAGGTGCTGTGGCGGTAATCTTCGTAGGATTGATTTTAGAACTCAAACGGACTTTTCCTGGAATTGAGCCCACAACAATATTAAACTATGTGTTTGCAACGGTAATTATTGCCGGTGTCATTCAAATTTTAGCGGGACTGCTTCGTCTGGGAAAATTCATTAGGCTTGTACCTCATCCGGTAATGTTTGGATTTGTAAATGGTTTGGCCATTATCATTTTTATGGCGCAATTCCCCAATTTTTATGAGAAGGGAACAGAAGAACTTTTATCAGGAACACCCTTGTACACCATGTTGGGTTTAACGCTTTTGACTATGTTGATTATTTGGGGTTTTCCTAAGCTGACAAAAGCATTCCCTTCATCGTTGCTTGCTATTGTTGTGGTTTCCGCTGTTGTAATCGGCTTTGGAATTGATACATTGACGGTTGCAGACACTATACAAGAAGGTGAAAGTATTAAAGGTGGGTTTCCGCCATTATCTATACCCAAAATTCCATTTACGTGGGATACGTTTCTGATTATCATTCCCTATTCGGCCATTGTAGCGGGAGTAGGTTTAATAGAAAGTTTGTTGACGCTGAATATTATTGATGAAATTACGGAAACAAGGGGTAGTGGAAATAAAGAATGTGTAGCGCAAGGAACTGCAAATATCCTCTCCGGATTCCTATCTGGAATGGGAGGTTGTGCCATGATAGGGCAGAGTTTGATCAATACTTCGTCTGGGGCAAGAGCAAGGCTTTCTGGAATTACCGCTGCTGTGATGCTATTGGTTTTCATCATGTTTGGCAGCAGTTTGATAGAACAACTGCCTATGGCAGCTTTGGTGGGACTGATGTTTATGGTGGCCATAGGAACTTTTGAATGGGCCAGCTTTAAAACATTTAGGAAAATGCCAAATTCAGACGTTATAGTTATGGTTTTGGTGACTTTGATTACTGCCATCACGCATAATTTGGCGGTCGCTGTTTTACTCGGTGTTATTATTTCGGCACTAGCGTACTCCTGGGAAAATGCAAAACGTATTCGAGCAAGAAAACATGTAGATGAAAATGGAGTAAAACACTATGAAATTTATGGCCCTTTGTTTTTTGGCTCAACAACCCTGTTTTCGGAAAAATTTGACGTTCAAAACGACCCTAGCGAAGTAATCATTGATTTTCAAGAAAGTAGAGTAGCCGATATGTCGGGTATTGAGGCTCTGAACAAGATTACCGAACGCTATGCCAAAGCAGGGAAAAAGATACATTTGAGACATTTGAGCAAAGACTGTATTCGCCTTCTAAAAAATGCGGAGGATATTATTGAAGTCAATGTAATGGAAGATCCGACCTATAAAGTAGTGGTAGATAAGATTTAGGGTATTCCAGAAGCTACTTTAAAATTGGCTAATCCTAAAAAAATACTAGGTAAGTTATAAGAGCAAGAAAACATAGTACAAGAAAAGCATAGACAAAGTGCTTTATTTCTTGAATTTTATCTCTTCTGGCTTGGGCGATAATTCTATCTCTTATTTTCTTTTGTTCGAAAGGGGTCAGTTCTTTGAATTCCAGTTGTATATCACGAGCATAGCCTTTATAGGCTTCCCTAATTTCGCTATAGCTGCGCCTTTTCTTTACTAAAGCCCGATTAGCCTTTACAACTAACATAGGTTGACTTGCTGAACCCATAAGTATTACTTTTAATTATAGGTGTCTGAAAAAAGCCTTTTGTTACAGATACGAGATTTAGTTACTTTGTACTTTACCTGTAAACACACTAATACTTGGATTGATAGGATTTCCGGTTACCCTGCGAAGCATGGTAATCTGCCCGGTATGATAGATACAATCGGAAAGCATCCCATTGATTAGATTCCAATACGGGAATGGTGTTTGTTTTTCTCCTCTTTGAAAGATTACCGCAAAATCTTCAAAATCAGATGCTTGTTTTCCAAGCATCGCTTTGCTGGCCGCTTTGAGATTGATTAAGGTCTTTTCTCGCAATTCGCTGTAGGTCAATTTAGAAAAATCAGTGGGTCGAATGTTAGGTGTGGCACTTGGTGCGTTAAGAATCATTTCGGACATCCCGTAAATGTGCTGTAAAGTTTCCAAAACACTTCTCGACTCTTCGGAGGGTTTATAGCTCCAGTCTTTCTCTGTTAATCCTTCGGTTGCCCAGTAAAACCGGAATCCCAAACCATCAATCATCCGAGACACAATATTTCCAGGGCCATAGTCGGAAGGGTAGTCCGGGATTTCTCGATAAGGTAATTCTTGAGATTTCATAGGGTTGGCTAAAAGAAAAACTATGAGAAGGAATCCTAATTTTTGTAGCATGCTATTATTGTTTTCGTGGACTCCAAATTTCGTAAATGGGTGAACCTTTGCTGCTTTTGCCAGAATGATGCCAATTACCATCTTCCAATTTAAAGTCAAAGGAAAGACTGGCTCCAACCCTTAAATCATCGCGGGAGAAAAATCCTATGTTTTCAACATATTTTCCGTTTTCCGAGGTATAGGTTCCTCCACCTGTTCCCATAAACTCTTTGGTCTCGGTATTATAGGCAATCCATTGAAATCGAGTACCGGATAAGATTTTCATGGTTTTTCTAGGTCGGTTTGTATCACGCTGTTGAATTTTACCTTCTCGCATTCTTCCCGAAATTAACCATGCTCCGTTCAACACTCCTGGAGAACCATCATCAATACGAGTCCAAACTTTATCCTCTAGATGCATTTTCCCATCTATGAGTTTAAACTCCAAACTTTGGGAAGTACCAACCAATTGGGGGTCAAAAGTTGCGAATTCATAGGTGCAGTTAAAATTTCCATCTTTGGCTTCGTAGGAACCGCCCCAAGTACCCATAAATTTTCCAGAATCCTTTTCAAAAAAAGCTTCGGATACAAAACCGTCTGAAATAATCACTACATGCTGCGTTTCCCAACCATCATCATTGGGGATTACCGTTTCCCATGCCCCATCAATGGACTGGGAATGCAGGGTAAGACTAAAAATTAGCAAGAAAATGGGAATGCAGGTTTTATCTATCATTGAACTCATCAGAATACAAAACTTTACCGTTTATATCTTTTAAAGATACGTAATCAATGGCCCCCTTTCCAGTGAAGGTAAAAATCAGGCCCATAATCTTTCCTGTTGCTCCAGTGAATTCGGTTTCCGTGGCCAAAATATCATTCAAATATAGCTTGAAGGTTCCTTCATGACAGATAATTTTAATGGTTTGCCACTCATCTAGTTTAGCGCCAAGTTTTGAGAAATCGTTTTCTGTCCCCATTAAAATGGTATCACTAAGTTTTAGATTTAAGTTGCTTTCACAGCCTTTATCAATGAGTCCTACCCATGAAACGTCCTTTTCATCAATCCATGTCACTTCCATGTAGGGGCAAGTTAAATTTTGGACATCTTCAAACTTTGCCCTCGTCTCAAGTATGAATGATTGGCTTTGAAGATTTTCAAATTCCCTAATATTAAAAAAAGACAGAATCAAATTCTGTTTTGGGTCGTAGCCAGCTTTTTGTAAATCTAGTTCCTCAACGTTCAAATTCCCTTCCGATATGATGTTTTCTTGATTTGGATAAAATGGAATATCCTGCATCCTCTTCGATTTCGCAGTGGCGAACCAGCCGTCAGTTTTGACATGGACACGTGTTTTTTTGATGACACTGTCGTTGGCAATCAACTTCGCCCAATGGAAGCCTGGATAATAATAGATTTCTGAAAAGTTTTTCTTTTCTGGACGTATAGCTGACTTATGCATCGGATTCCAAGAACGCTGTATAAAAAAGCTATCTGCTTCAATTCCAGTCAGGTCATAAGAAAAAATGACCGAGTTGGGTACATTGAAGGCTACTGTTTTATTGGCCGAGAAAGAAACTCCTTCGGGAACTACGATTTCTTTTTTCTTATTTGCCAGGGATATCAAAAGAAATGTCAACGCTGTTACACCCAAAACCGATAGGGCTAAAAGTGGTCTTGAAAAGCGTTTCTCGGGCTTAGCCTGGGTTGACGTAGGTTGTGAGAAGCTGTTCCCTTGATTCTGCCGAAAAGCATTCCAATTTTCAAAATCAACTAAAGAGACCAAAGCATCCAAAGTGCTGGGGTGTGGCATTTTACTGAAGTCGCCTTTCCAAAGCCGTTTCATAGTGGATATACTTATACGGATATTGGTCCTCTCCTCAATTAAGTCCGCCAAGTAATTCAAGTCCCTTTGTCCGAGAGTCTGTTTTGTTGATGCTTTTTCAGGAAAGTATCTGCCCATAATTTGGGCAATGCAACTATTCAATAAGTCTTTTTCAGCAGCGGTCATATTGTGAATTCAAAAATGAACGGGATTTGGATTATAAATAAACGGTTTTTGATGGTTTGTTACAGTAAGATCTATCTGAATTTTGAAAAAAACAACCACATGAAGCGTTTTAACAGAAAAATTGATTGGACCACACTTTTACTTCTGATATTGATTTCTAGTGAAGCGATGTTTGCGCAAAAAATCGAGTTCACCTCAGAAAATTGGAAGATTATTGATAATGAAAACAACCAAAACCTTGATTTTCATATAACCGATTACAAAGGGAAAAAAGCTTTGCGGTTGGGAAGGCACAAGATTGCCAAACTAGAAGGGAAATCTTTCGAAAATTTTGTGCTCGAAATGGACATTGCCGGCAAAGCCATGCCAGGATTGGGTTTTCATGCGAAGGATTTATTTGATTACGAGTTTTTCTATTGTAGAGTGTTTTCTGGTGGAAAGGAAGATGCGCTCCAATATGCTCCCGTGTACAACGCCGCTCTACCATGGCAGATATACAATATGCCGATTTATGAAACAAAAGCTGAATTCAAACCAGAGGAATGGTTCCATTTGCGAGTAGAGGTGTTTGATAAAAAGATGAGAGCATTTATTAATGATGAAAAAAGTCCAAATATGGAAGTGGAACTCCTACAGGATGAGACGGGAGAAGGGTTTTTGTTTTTGAAGACCAGTTTTGCCGAGGCCTATTTTGCCAATATTGAAGTCAAGAAATTGACCACTCCATTTTCGATTAAGGAGGTCAAGAACCCAAATTCGTATTTAACTGACTGGCAAATCTCAGAGCAATTAGAAGGCAATATTTACTCCCAGCGGCAATTTTATGAGTGGTTGAATGATGCTGAGAAAGACCATACATGGAAAAACATCAAGGCAAGTAAAAATGGAATCGTGAATTTGGCGCGTTACTTTGACCACCCCAAGGAGTCCATTTTTGCAAAAACCAATATTGTTTCGGAATCTGACCGAGAGGCTACTTTGGCCTTTGATTACACTCAGGTTTTATTGATGGTCTTGAACGATCAGGTGGTATTTTTTGGCCGTGAACTCGACACAGGTAATTTTATGCGTGTGATGGATGGTGAGGAAAAAATACAGTTATCCTTAAAAGAGGGTGACAACAAACTGGTGTTCTGGATACGATCGGATGACGAGTGGCAAGATGCAAATCCTCGTTATTTGGGAAGAAAACAAGCTATGAACTGGGGTTTCATCGCACGACTGGAATAAAAATAGCCCTCAGCCAGAAATCTTTTTGATGTAATGGACCAGAACATCTTCTTTTTGGAAGCCCAGTTTTTGGTGAAAGTCCTGAGCTGCAGTATTCCAATCCCAGGTATCTGAGCCAATTTCGGAACAGCCTTGAAGTTTGGTCCAATGTTCGCCTTTTTTAAATAGAAGTTTGGCAAGCCCTTGTTTTCGATAATTGGAATCCACATATATGGCTTCAACATAGCCTACTGGAGAGGTTTTCGAACCCTCCACATAGTCTGTTCTTATGGAAACCGTGACAAATCCAATTGAAGTGTTCCCAGACTTTCCCATAAAAGTCTTGTACTTCGGGTTATCTGCCATGCGCTTTAGCTCAAATTCAGTTTCCTCAGCGGGATAGTCCTTGAAGAGTATTAGGGACATATCTAGCCAAGATTGAAAATCGGAAGGTTTATAATCGACTATAGCGAGGTTATCCATAAGGATTACAATAAAAAAGAATATTAAAAACCCGCTCTAACTAAGTATTATAGGGTTCTTAAATATTCAGCCAAATCACGCGCTTCTTCTTCAGTAAGATTCTGATTCAACATGATGGCATTGTTATACTCTTTCAATAAAGCTTTGGCAATAGGGTCCTCTTTGAGCATACCATCAGGATTCAACATCATGTTCATCACCCATTCCGGACTTCTTCGTTCATAAACCCCTTTCATGGCAGGTCCAATCATACGTTGGTCCACCATGTGGCAGGCCACACAAATAGCGTTGAACTGAGCTTCTCCACGGGCCGCCATCTCGGTATCGATTTCATCCGGAAAAGATACTTCTTTGATTGGGCCAATCCCTTTGTTGTTCAAATCTACCGGAACGCCTTCATTGGCTACCGTTTTTTTATCTTCGGATTTAGTGCGGCTTACTTCAAAACCGTCTTTTTTCTCTTCTTTTTTTCCTCCGCAGCTTACAACAAATGCTCCAAGAGCCAGTAATAGGATTGCTTTTTTCATGGTGATTGCTTCAAATTGGATATGACATTAACGAAGACACTAAGATAGGGAATAGCAGGTAAATGCTAACTGGAGTTTTTCATGAAAAACTCCAAGGCTCTTTTTTCTGTGTAGGTGATGTTGTTTTTTCCCCAAAACCCAACATGTCCTCCATAGGCAGGAACTTCCAAATACAAGTGATGGTTTTTATCAGCTTCTTCATAGGGATAGCAGGTAGCTCCTAGGAAAGAATCATTCTTGGCATTGATGATTAAGGCTGGTATGTCAATTGTTTTAAGAAATTGAAGAGAGCTACAGCTCGTGTAGTAATCCATGGCATCCTTAAAATTATGGGCCTTACTGGTATACACATCATCAAAATCCTTTAGAGTGATTATTGATTTGATTTCAGCATCTGAGATTAACTCCGGGAAGAGTTTTTGTTTCTGACGAAGTTTTTGAAGTAGGTTTCTTTTAAAACGCTTCGCATAGAGCATATTTTTGGAAGAAAGCAATTGCTCGCATGAAGAATGAAGATCGCAAGGTACGGAGACAGCTACTGCAGCTTTAATTTCCTTGGGTATACCTTCTTGTTCTCCTAAATATTTCAGCAACAAATTGCCGCCCAAACTAAAGCCTTTGATATGGATTGAAGCATACTTTTTGTTTTCTAAAATATGATTGATGACTTCCGTTAAATCCTCCGTAGCTCCAGAATGGTATGACCTGTATAATTGATTGGGTTCGCCACTGCAGCCTCTAAAGTTGACCGCGCATGCATCAAATTCATTGGCATTGAACAGTTTAGCACTACCGGTTATGTAGTGTCGTTGGGCGTCTCCTTCCAATCCATGAAGTAGAATGACCAGTCTGTCTGATTTGTCATTTGAAAAGCTCCAATCCAAGTCCAAAAAGTCGCCATCCATAAGTTCAATTCTTTCCCTTTGCTGATTAAAGCCATTTACTTGCCTTACTAGACCAGCATATATGGTTGAGATATGGCCGTTCTTGAAAAAATGGGGAGGACTATACCTAGAAGTGACTAAGGGCATTAATACAAAATATTGTCTTTGGGTTTAACAGGCTCAGGTAGCTCTTGTTCATCAAGCATGTCCCTTAGGTCAATTTCAATGGTTCGGCACAATGCGGTCATCGGTACATCATTGATTCTACCTTCAAAGGGATCTTCACTATTGTCCCCAACGGTTTCCATTGTGACAAAAATCCAAGAAATCAAAACGGAGAATGGGATTTGCAGAAAAATCAACCAATCCATACCATCTACGCCAAAATCCTGGTTGTGCGCCTCGAAAACATTGAGCAGACCAAAAGGTACCAATAACACGAAAATCCATGTGAACACCTTTGAAAAAAAAGCATACTGTCTGGGGAAAGGGGTGTTTTTTATGCGTTCGCACTTTCCTTGTAAATTGTAGAACTCCTCTAAAACTGCTTGTAATTGGATTTCCTGAAAACCGTCAATCACTCCATCCTCCCTTAGTTTGGTCACATCAAGGGCTTGATTTTTTACCAAATGGGTGGCCGGATTGACTCTTTTTTTCAGATCACTGAACTCTCGCATGCTCACAAAATGATAGGCTTCGTTGCAGGAGATGTTTCGTTCGCCGTGTTTATCAAAAACACGCTCAACCGCCTTACCTTCCTTAATACTCCAAGATCTTGGCTGCCTCAGTTGAACCCGTAAAGCATTCAGCCAAGCGACATGACGAAGAATCATTTGTTGTTGCATTTTTTTGTCTGCTTCAGGGTCATCTGACTGAACAAAGGAGAGCACCCTTATACCCCAGGTTCTGCTATAGTTGACAATGCCCCCCCAAATTTTTCTGCCTTCCCAAAAACGGTCGTAGCTCTGGCTATTTTTAAAACCAATATAGAAAGAGACTGCTATGCCAATTACGCTAAGGGGTTGAAAGGGAAGGTCAATAAAGGTCCAATTTAAACCATAGTAAACGCCGAAAATAATAAGGGCGTATACAGTAAAAAAGATCAGGTTCTTCCAACTATATCTGAGAACGATTTCCCAACTGATATTGCGTTTAATGTACATTTGGACAGATTATGAACTAAAATAAAGAAATCTTATCTATTCGAAGTGGGTTCTAACAAACTAAGACACCTTTATTGTATTTTTAGGTAATGGTTATGAGAACAAAAAAATGCGAACACCTTGAGGCAATCACTGAAGTTAAGCGAGCGGATAAATATGAATGTGCTGAGTGTGTAAAAACTGGAGACCGATGGGTCCACTTAAGGACCTGCCAAGACTGTGGAATTACGTTATGCTGTGATAGCTCACCTAACAAACATGCTAGTAAACATGCAACTTCTCATAATCATCATGTCATTAGTTCTGCGGAACCCAATGAGAACTGGTTGTGGTGTTATGAACATAAGTCGATTGCGAAGTATTAAGTTGACAGAGAAAACAGGTTAATCCTTAGGATAGACCTCCAAAAGTTTTGTCTGTTCCTCAATGGCTTCCTTAAATTCGGTTTTTAAGGATTGGACGAGTTCCGATACTAGCATAACATTTTCAATGGTCGTTACGCCCTGACCAGCGGACCATATCGTTTTCCAAGCTTTAGCCTCGGTATCCAGTTCCTTGCCGAAATCAATCTTTTGGTCTTTTTTCAAATCTTCTTCAGAAATTCCAGCAGCTTGTAAACTTGCAGCCAAGAAATTGGCGTGCACTCCTGAAATGGCAGCGGTATAGACCACATCACTTGCCCCTGAATCAATAATCATTTGCCTATACTCTTCAGGCGCCTTGCTTTCTTCGGAATTAATGAAACGAGTACCCATATAGGCTAAATCGGCACCCATTTGCATCGCGGATGCCACATCCCTACCGGTGCTTATACATCCAGATAGTAAAATAGTTTTGTCAAAAAATTGCTTAACCTCTGCTATCAAACTCATGGGATTAATACTCCCTGCATGTCCCCCAGCTCCTGCGGCAACCAAAATGAGACCATCTACTCCTGCCTGCGCAGCCTTCTGTGCGTGTCTTTTTTTGATGACGTCATGAAAAACCAATCCACCGTAACTATGAACCGCATCCACAACCTGACTTACCGCACCCAACGAAGTAATGATTAGGGGCACTTGATGTTTGATGCACAACTTCAAATCCGCTTCCAATCTGGGGTTGGTCGGATGTACGATGAGGTTTACTCCAAAGGGAGCGGGTTTCTTCCCAGTTTCCTTCTCAAAAGCTTTTAAAGAGGTTTTTATCTCAATCAACCACTCCTCAAATCCTTCGCTGCTTCTTTGGTTTAGTGCCGGAAACGTCCCTACTATTCCATTTTTGCAACACTCAATCACCAATTTTGGACCGGAGATTAAAAACATGGGGGCTGCTACCACTGGCAACGCAAGATCTTTGATGAATTCAGCTTTTTGAGACATGGTTTCGTGTTAAAGTATCATTAAAAATAAGTCGATTTTTGGGATAGATGGGTATCTATATCCAAAACTATGATAATTTTACAATTATTATGCATGCATAACAAATAACCGACTATGTTTTTTAAGGAATTTGATATTCGATGGAGCGATTTGGATGCGAATCGACACTTGGCCAATTCGGCATACATTAATTATATGAGCCATACGCGTATGGCTTATCTTGGGATTTTGGGGTTTAATCAGAAATCCATGGCCAAACACAACATAGGCCCAGTGGTCTTTTACGAACATATGTACTATTTCAAGGAAGTTTTCCCTGGAAAACCGATAAAGGTCTCCTTAGGTCTTCAAGGGTTGAGTGAGGATGGAATGTTCTTTGAATTTGAACACAATTTTTACAACAGCGACGGGAAAAACTTTGCCCGATGTGAAATGATGGGAGCATGGATGGATTTAAAAGAACGTAAACTCATCGGTCTTCCACAAGAATTTTTGGATGCCTTTGGTAAAATGGAAAAGGAAGCTAGCTTTAAAGTCTTGACCAAAGCGGATACTAGAAAGTTTGTCAAAATCCCAAAGGATTTGTAAAAGCTATTTTTTGTAGACGTTTGGTTTAAAATCATTGGAGGCCAAAACAATTCTATCGCCCTTTTGAATGGATTTACCTTGTTTTTGGGAGAAAGACATTTTCAGGACATGGTTTTGAACAAGAAGTTGAGCGATAAAAGAATCACCACTAGATTCAATGGACAGTACTTCTGCAGTTACTTTAAAGTCTTCATTGATTTCCTTTGAAGCAAACAGTTGGTGGGGATGGCCTTGTTCAACTATTTTACCGTGGTGGAGTTCTATAACCCAATCAGATAGCTTAATGATTTCCTCAACATTATGACTCACCAAAATGGTGGTCAATTTGTACTCTTTATGCGCTTCCAAGAGATGTTTTTGCAATTTTCTTCTGATGTTATCGTCAAGAGCCGAAAGGGGTTCGTCCAAGAGCAAAATTTTAGGCTGTTGAGCTAAAGCTCTGGACAGTGCCACACGTTGTTGTTGTCCTCCAGAAAGGTTTTTTGGTTTTTTATGCTTCAAATCTCCAAGCTCGTTCAATTCTATAAGATGCTGCAGGTTGCTATTTTTTCTCTTTCCAGCAGCGAACTGTAAATTTTCAAGCACCGTCATATGGGGAAAAAGGGCATAGTCTTGAAAAACAAAACCAACATTTCTTTCTTGAGGTTTTATGTTGATGACTTTAGGCTCTGATTGAAACCATATTCTTTCATGTACCGAAATTCTGCCTTTATCAGGTTGAAGCAATCCGGCCAAAATACGAAGTAAGGACGTTTTGCCCGCTCCAGATTCTCCAAACAAGGCCACCATTTGACCTTCTTCAATGGTAAAACCCACATCGAGAACCATGTTGCCAGAGGGTGAGTCGAGTTTCTTTTGGATTTGAATATCCATCATTTCCAAAAGGGTTTAATATATCTACCATTTATAAGATAAACCGAAAGTAGAATGGCAAATGTGGTTATAAAAAGAATGGCAGAATAAAAGTTGGCCGCCCCATAATTCAAGGCTTCAACCTCATCATAAATAGCAATGGATGCCACTTTGGTGACTTCTGGAATGTTTCCGCCAATCATCAAAACAACACCAAATTCCCCAATGGTGTGTGCAAAGGCCAAGACAATTCCAGTCAATACTGCAGGTTTTATGTTGGGCAATAATACTTTTGTCAAAGTTTCCCACTTGGATTTTCCCATTAAATACGAAGCTTCTTTAAGAGAAGGTGAAATACTGGAAAGGCCCGATTGAATGGGGTGCACCATAAAAGGCAAACTGTATAGGATGGAAGCCAACACCAGCCCAGGAAAAGAAAACACCAGTTTTATTCCGAACCAGTCGTTTAGCCAATTTCCAAAGGCATTTCCTGGACTAAATGCAACCAGAAAGTAGAACCCAAGTACTGTAGGAGGTAAAACCAAAGGCATGCTGACCAAGGTTTCGATGACAGGCTTCAATTTTGATTTGGTTTGTGCCAACCATGAGGCCAAAGGGATGGATATGATGAGCAGCAAAAATGTGGTGGCCAAGGCCAATTTTAAAGTAAGTAGCAAAGGGTCCCAAATCATAGATTTCGGTTGTAAATTAGGTTGTACAATTTAGCTATTTTAAAACGACTTTAAATGAGCCTAAGCGAATTCAGTTGGGGATAGAATATCCATATAGTCTCAGTATTTTTTGGGCTTCTTGGGAGAAGAGAAAATCATAAAAAGCAAGTGCTTCATTAGAAGCACCGTTTTCTTTCTTTATAAGGCTCGCACTTTGAAGAAGTCTTGGATAAGCTTCCTCTGCAAGGGCAATCCAATGACCCTTGTTTTTCATTTCTGCTGAAAGCACAACCGCCATGGAGGTAAAGCCAATTTCAGCCGATTTTGAAGTTATGAATTGGTTGGTTTGTGCAATACTTTCACCATATACCAGTTTCTCAACCACGCTTTCATAAAACGGTTGACCTCTCAGAACGGCCAGCGCAGCTACGCCATAAGGCGCTGTTTTGGGATTGGCTATGGCTATATGCTGGACGGTATCCGTCTGAAGCAGAGGAAGAGAAGGAGTCAACTCTTCCAATACTGTCCAAAGTACTAATTTCCCCTCAGCATAAATCTTCGGCTTTCCTTCTGTTTTTTGGGTTCTATGTAATTCTTCTGGGTATTTTATATCTGCTGATATAAAAACATCATAAGGCGCACCTTGTTGAATTTGGGCGGTAAGTTTTCCTGATGATCCCAAAATAAGCTCGCAGTCAATGTTTGTTTTGTTGGAAAAGCTGTCCGCAATTGATTTCATGGCAAACTGCATGTTGGCAGCAACAGCTACCGTAACTTTTGGTTTTGAATTGGCCGATTCATTACAGCTTACAAAAGCTAGAATTGAAAGAAAAAGTAAGCACCTAAAAGACATCCTCATCATGAGAATCAAAAATACGCTTTAAAGAAAGAAAAGAACTAGGGTCTTGGCTTGGGTTTTTTACTGCTTAAATACACTCCGAATAAAACCAAACAGGTGGCCAATATTTTCACCAAAGTTAACTGGTCTTTTCCTGAAAAAAGAGCAAAAAAGATTCCAAAAAGAGGTTGTAGGTAAACAAAGGCACCCACAGTGGATGCTTTTAATTGTGTCAATGCAAAAACATTGAAAAGATAGGTCAAAAAGGTAGTTCCTATTACCACAAAAGCAATGGAACCATAAACCCATAGAGGCATGGATGACCATTGTATTTCCAAAAACTCGGGTAACGTTATCGGGAAATTGATAATGAGCGCAATGGTAAAAAGCCAACGCATCAAAGTAAAGGGGTGATATTTTTCAATCAAGGTTTTGGCCACAATCAAATAAGCTCCGTAGGAAGTTGCATTCACAATAAAGAGGAAGTTGCCCAATGGAATATTTGGGGCATCACCTCTTATTTCGGCACCAAACAAAATGAGGGCCAATGCACCAACAAACCCAAGGAAAATACCTAATCCTTTATTGATGGTTATACGTTCGCTTAGAAATAGTGCGGATAAAATCACTACGATAATTGGGGTTATGGTGACCAAAACAGCACTATTAATTGGTGTTGATAGCTGTAGTCCTTTAAAAAAGGCAAGCATGTTGATAACCATACCCAGTATGGCACATACAAGAACCCTGAGCCAATCTTTTTTTTCTATTTTTTCCTTGGGAGCGAACAATGAAAAAATCCAAAAGAGGGCTGTAGCACCAACCACTCTTAGCATGATAAATCCAAAAGGCTTTACATAGGTAGGCATAACCCCTTTGGCAATGGTATGGTTTATGCCGTAAATGGTGGTGGCCCCAACAGCGGCCAATATGGCCAATGTGCGTTTGTTCATCCGTGTAATGCTTCCTTGGCGGCTTGAACCACTTTTTTGGAGTTTCCGATAAAAATTTGATTATCTAATATCAAAACGGGTCTTTTCAAAAAGGTATAATGATCCAATATCAGGTCTTTGTAATCTTGCTCGGTAAGTTCCTTTTCATGTAATCCTCTTTGGCGAAACAACATGGCTCTTCTGCTAAAAAGAGCTTCATGACTCTCAGCCAAGTTTTTCATTTGTTCCAGCTGTGCAGGGGTTATGGGTTGTGTTTTTATTTCTTGGAGTTCAAGATCATCCAAAGGTTGCAATTCCTTTAAGATTCTTTGACATGTGTTGCAGGATTCCAAGTAATATATCTTTTTCATATTCAATTGATTTGATCATTCATAAATCCGAATAATTTTACCATTATCCTTTCCCATTACACTTCTTCCATATCCTCTGGCAACCTTGTCCATTGGGACTGGGGAGTGTCCAGGAAAATAATTCCGGTATTTTTGATAAGCATCTTCCACCATTCCCGCAGAAACCACATTCAGGCGGTTACCGTTTTCCAGTTCCAAGGATGCAGCTTTTACAAAACTATGAATTGCGCCGTTCACCATGGCAGCACTTGCTGTATTTTCAACAGGGTCATCTGCTAAGATTCCAGTAGTCAGAGTAATAGAGCCTTTGCGATTTAAATAAGAAAGACCGATTCTTACGAGATTTACCTGTCCCATAAGTTTACTTTTAATTCCTATATAGTAATCTTCTTCGGTCAAAGCACTAAAGCTATCCCATTTGGCTTCTCCTGCTATACATACAATGGCATCGACTTTGCCAATCTGTTGAAACATGGCTTCAATGGAAGGCGTTGAAGAAATATCGACTTGAATTTCTCCACTTTTTCTGCCTGAAACTAGCACCTGATGTTCTGTCTGAAAATGTGCTGCTACTTTCTTTCCAATGGTTCCGTTTCCTCCAATAATCAGTATTTTCATTTTTTCAAAAATTAAGAGGTTGCAAAATCAACAGCTGCCAAAGAATGTATCATGGTCGTATCAAAAGAAGGAAGGGTAACCTCTTTTTCTGGAATTAATATCGGCAACTCGGTACACCCTAAAATGACCCCTTGAGCGCCTTTTGATTTCAATCCTTCTATTATTGCCAAACATTTTTCTTTGGCCTCAGAGGTGAATTGACCCTTTACCAATTCCCCATAAATCAAATTCTGGAGATACGTTCTTTCCTCTTCGGATGGAATCAATACTTCCAAACCAAAATCGTTTGTCAGGATTTTAGTATAGAAATCCCGCTCCATAGTAAAACGGGTGCCCAACAAACCAATTTTTGAAATACTTTTTTTCTTGATAGCATCTCCTGTAGCTTTGGCGATATGCAAAAATGGAACTGAAATAGCCTCTTCAATGTATTCGGCTACCAAGTGAATGGTATTCGTGGCCAAAATGATACTATCCGCTCCAGCAGACTCCAATCGTTTTGCTTCTTGAGCCATAAGCTCTCCAATTTTATCCCAATTATCTTCAAAGGATAGTTTTTCTATATCGGAGAAGTCAACTGAACTCATTAGAATCTTTGCGGAGTGGGAGCCTCCTAATTGGTCCGCTACAATACGATTAATGTATTCGTAGTAAAACTTAGAGGATTCCCAGCTCATTCCTCCAATTATTCCTATAGTTTTCATGTTTTTTGATTTTTATTTTACTCTACTCATAAATTCTGCATCCTCAAGGGGGTGAGAATTGAAAAAGTCAAACAAGACTTTGACTATGCTTCTTTTTTTTGTTCCTGTGTAGTACTGTTGTGTGATTTTTTCGCAAGGAATACACTCTTCCATAATCAATAAATTTATATTTCGCTAAATCTCGATATGTTATAAAAAAAATTACAGTTCCTGTTGCAATGCTTTAAAATAGGCTTGGATTACTTCTTCATTTCGTCTGTAATACGTCCATTTGCCATGTCGGGTGGGGATTACCAAATTGGCGTTTTGCATAGAATTTAAATAGGTTGAAATAGTGGATTGCGATAATCCGGTTTTGTCTTGAATGAATCCAACACAAACCCCATCATCAAAATGGTCAATTTCTTGATGCGGAGGAAAATTTGCTTCGGGGTTTTTTAGCCATTTTAGAATGTTCACCCGAGTTTGGTTCGCTAAGACTTTACTGATTTCAACAATGTTCATGAAGCAAATATAATTAAAATATCTACATATTTATATTTTTAGATATGTAAAAATGTTTTAGAGAATATCTAGGTGGTAAATTAACGTTGGATATCCCGTTTTAGATACTTGTTTGACTCTGCATAGGGAATGGTCAATACGATTGGTCCATCGGCATAGGAAGCTACTTCATACTGATTATAGACCAATTGTATACCATCTGGGGTATAGCCTATATTTTCTGCCAAATGGAATACATCGCCATCAAACATAAAACCTGTGGTATTAATATTTCCATCTTGAGGAATTTTTTCTTGAATCCTGAATTTGGACTCAGCGAAGTGGCTAAAACCTTCTTCATCTTCAAACAGCTCCCAATTTTCTAATTCTGTTCCCTTTAGCTTATCAAAATTTAAAAATGAAGTGGAGCTGTATCCGTGCGCCCCTCCGGTAAAGACATATGCATTGATTACCAAGGTAAGTATGTTGGCATCTTCATAAACAATATCACCATTTATTTTAGCTTCCCAAGGGACTTCATCTAGAAACTTTTCTTTTAACTCCTTGAAACTCGAAGTAAACGACTCAACGGCATCATTAATGGATGCTATCTCTATGTCCTCGTTAAAAGAGAGCAGTGCGATTACTTCCTCATGTAAAGCGTTATTTATGGCTTTTGAAATTGAGCTATCATCCAATGCTTCCGGAAGTTTTATTTCAATTTGTGAACAGCTCTCACATGATGCGTTGGACAACTCAAAAGTTCCAAAAGTAAGTTTAGCTTCATTTTCACAACCAAGGAGGAGCAAAATGAACAAAAGTATGCCGATGGTTTTTTTCATGTTTTGTTGTTTAAGGCATTTCAAAAATAAGACTTCGTTGATTACTCCAAAAGATAACGATACCTTTGTTCGCATATCAAAACAAAATGAGCAGTAAAGACTTAAAATTCAACAGCAAGACCATTCATGGAGGACAGCATCCTGACAAAGCTTATGGTGCGGTGATGCCTCCTATTTATCAGACATCCACCTATGCACAGAGTACACCCGGTGGACATATGGGGTTTGAATATTCCCGCAGTGCCAATCCAACCAGAACGGCCTTGGAAAATTCTTTGGCCAGTATTGAAAACGGACAATATGGTTTGGCTTTTGCAAGTGGGTTGTCTGCCATTGATGCAGTGATTAAGTTGTTAAACCCAGGAGATGAGGTGGTTTCTACAAATGACCTCTACGGAGGAAGCTATCGACTGTTCAAGCAGATTTTTGAAAAATATGGGATCACCTTCCATTTCATAGGTATGCAAAGCCTAGAGACCATTGCATCTCATATCAATGATAAAACTAAGTTGATTTGGGTTGAGACTCCTACCAATCCCATGATGAACGTTATTGATATAGTAGGAGTTTCTAAATTGGCTAAAGAGCACAATTTACTTTTGGCCGTTGACAATACCTTTGCCACTCCATATCTTCAAAGACCGTTGGATTTGGGCGCAGATATAGTCATGCACTCCGCAACAAAGTATTTAGGCGGACACAGTGATGTGGTAGTAGGGGCTTTGGTAGTAAATGATAAGGATTTAGCCGATAAATTATATTTCATTCAGAATGCTAGTGGCGCAGTCTGTGGCCCTATGGATAGTTTTTTAACCCTTCGTGGAATCAAGACTCTACATGTGCGTATGCAAAGGCATTGCGAAAATGGTAAAGTGATAGCTGAATACTTGGCCAAGAATCCAAAAATAGAAAAGGTGTATTGGCCAGGATTTGAAACCCATCCAAATCATGATATTGCGAAAAGTCAAATGGATAATTTTGGCGGTATGATTTCTTTTGTTCCCAAAGGAAGTAGTTATGAGGATGCTATCAAGATAGTAGAAAACTTAAAGATTTTCACCTTGGCGGAATCGTTGGGAGGAGTTGAGAGTTTGGCAGGACACCCAGCTAGTATGACCCATGCCAGTATCCCAAAAGAAGAACGTGAAAAAAGCGGAGTGGTAGATGCTTTGATTCGTTTGAGTGTAGGTATTGAAGACGCGGATGACTTGATTTCGGATTTGGAACAAGCCATAGGATAATCCGAAATTGCAAAATTTTCACAAAACAAGGGTTAAATTGTTTAAATAGCATAATTTTGCCGTCAAATTCCTAATTCGATAAAAAAGAGCCCGTTTCGGGAACATCAATTAACAATTTACCAATCCTTTATGGAAGCAAAAATCAAAGCATTTATGGATGAGGTGAGGAGTCGTAACGGCCACGAACCAGAATTCATCCAAGCAGTTCAGGAAGTTGCTGAAACCGTCATACCTTACATTGTAAAACATGATATCTACCATGGCAAGAACATACTTTTGAGAATGGTCGAGCCAGAAAGACTAATCTCATTTAGAGTAGCCTGGGTAGATGACCAAGGAGAGATTCATGTAAACCGTGGATATCGTATTCAGATGAATTCGGCCATTGGTCCATATAAAGGGGGACTTCGCTTCCATCCTACAGTAAACGCCAGTGTTTTGAAATTCTTGGCCTTTGAACAAGTATTTAAGAATAGTTTGACCACCCTGCCCATGGGTGGTGGAAAGGGAGGATCGGATTTTGACCCTAAAGGAAAATCTGATGACGAAGTAATGCGTTTTTGCCATGCTTTTATGACTGAATTGAGTCGTCATATAGGTCCAAATACAGATGTGCCAGCGGGTGATATAGGAGTAGGTGCACGAGAAATAGGATTTCTTTTTGGGAAATACAAAAAAATAAGGAACGAGTTTACTGGCGTACTTACTGGAAAAGGCATTTCCTGGGGAGGTTCTTTGATTCGCCCTGAAGCTACTGGATATGGAACTGTCTATTTCGCGGATAGTATGTTGAAAACAAAGAATGATTCATTTGAAGGAAAATCCGTGGTTATTTCAGGTTCAGGTAATGTAGCTCAGTTTGCTGCTGAAAAAGTGCTGCAACTAGGAGGCAAGGTGCTTACAGTTTCAGATTCTGGAGGCTATGTTTATGATAAAGATGGCATAGACATGGACAAACTAGAATATATCATGGATTTGAAAAACAACAGGCGAGGAAGAATATCAGAGTATGCAGAGAAGTATCCATCTGCTGAATATCATAAAGGCAAAACACCGTGGGAAATCCCCTGTGATGTGGCCCTACCCTGTGCCACGCAAAATGAGTTAGGCGGAGATGATGCAGCTACTTTAATTAAGAATGGATGTATTGCAGTCGCCGAAGGAGCCAATATGCCTTCAACACCAGAAGCGATTCATGCCTTCCACGAGGCAAAAATATTGTTTGCACCTGGAAAAGCTTCCAATGCTGGTGGTGTTGCCACTTCAGGATTGGAGATGTCCCAAAACTCACTGCGTATAAGCTGGACTAGGGCAGAAGTAGATGAGCGCTTGAAGGGGATTATGGAGGACATTCATGATTCTTGTATAGAATATGGTATGGAAGATGGCTATTGCAACTATGTAAAAGGAGCTAATATTGCTGGATTCGTAAAAGTAGCGGATGCCATGTTGGCCCAAGGGGTAATATAGCTAGTCAAAACAATTTATAGAACAGTTTTAAGACAGGGTTTATCTTTACCTTGTTTTAAGACTGTTTTTTTTGAGATAAATGCAAGTTACTACCAAGGCCATAGTATTTTCTTCCCTAAAGTATGGGGATACCAGTCTTATCGTAAAGGCCTACACCGAGTCTGATGGATTAAAGTCGTATTTGCTCAAAGGGGTTTTGGCCTCCAAAAAAGGAAAGTTAAAAGCCGCCTACTTTTTACCATTGATGCAATTGGAAATTGTGGCCAATCATAAAAACAAGGGGACCCTTGAAAATATTCGAGAGGCAAAAGTGAAACATCCTTACGCTTCTTTACATACTGACATTGTAAAAAACAGCCTTGTTCTTTTTTTGGCTGAAATGTTAGGAAATTCCATTCAAGAACATGAACAAGATTTGGCGCTTTATAATTTCTTGGAATACAGCCTTCTATGGTTGGATGAGCATTCCGTAAATGCCAACTTCCACTTGCTTTTTTTATTGAACTTGACCAAGTATTTGGGATTTTATCCTGATACCTCTTTTTCCCATTCTCCTTACTTTGATTTGCAGGAAGGGAGTTTTGATTCAACACCATCTTTGAATCCAATAATCCAGGGAGAAAATTTAATAGAGTTCAAAAAGCTGTTGGGCATAAATTTTGATGCACTTCCAACAATAAAAATAGGCAAACCCCAGAGGCGTGAACTCGTGAAAAAAGTTATTCTGTATTTTCAGCTACATTTGCACGGATTCAGAAAACCCAAGTCCCTGGAAGTTTTAAACGCAGTTTTTGAATAATATGCGCAGCATAGTTGGATGTGTCCTTATTCTTTTTTTGGCATCTTTTTCAGCTTTCTCCCAAGAAATAACGGTCTTGGATGCCGAGACGGGCAACCCTGTGATTAATATAGCCGCATATAACAAGGACAAATCCAAAACCGCTATTTCTGATTTTGATGGAAAATGTGATATCAGCGTTTTTTCCAACAACGAAAGGATTACTTTTAAACACATTAGCTATGAGATTTTTACATCTACCAAAGCACAGATTGCAAAGCGGGGAAATCGTATTTATCTCAATTTAAAACCGGAAGAGTTACAAGAAGTAGTGATGTCGGTTTCTAAGTGGGAACAGCAGAAAAGTGACATTCCCCAAAAAATTGAATCCATTGACGCACGAAGCATTTCTTTTACCAATCCACAAACTTCAGCAGATTTATTACAGAACAGTGGGAAGGTTTTCGTTCAAAAAAGTCAATTAGGAGGGGGGAGCCCAATGATTCGCGGTTTTGCTACCAATCGTTTACTATTGTCCGTAGATGGGGTTCGCATGAATACCGCAATATTTAGAGGCGGAAATGTTCAAAATGTAATTTCAATCGACCCCTTTACCATAAAGAACACGGAAGTTATTTTTGGCCCTGGCTCTGTAATTTATGGAAGTGACGCCATAGGAGGAGTCATGAATTTCTTTACCCATAAACCTAGATTTTCCTTTACAGATAGCTTAACGGTTTCTGGAAATGCGTCCTACCGTTTTGCATCTGCGAACAATGAAAATACGGGACATTTCGACATCAATTTTGGGCAGAAAAAATGGGCAGCCTATTCTAGTTTTAGTTACAACAATTTTGATGATTTGAGGATGGGTCGTCATGGTCCAGTGGAATACCTTCGAAATAGTTTTGTGGAACGAAGGAACGGTATTGATGTTTTGGTAGAAAATGAAAATCCGAGACTACAGGTTCCTTCAGGCTATGATCAAATCAACTTTCTTCAAAAATTTACCTATAAACCCAACAAGACATGGAATTATGATTTTGGGCTTTATTACTCTGAAACATCTGACTATTCTAGATACGATAGGTTAATTCGTCCAAATAGTGATGGTACTGGATTGCGTGCCGCCGAGTGGTTTTATGGACCCCAGAAGTGGTTTATGGGGAATTTTCAAATCACAAAAAAGGGGAAGAACAAATTTTATGATGGTGTAAAGCTTACAACCGCTTATCAGCATTTTGAAGAAAGTCGGAATGAGCGCAGATTTCAGGAAACTACACGTTTTACCACAGAGGAAAATGTGGATGCCCTCTCTATAAATTTAGACTTTGAAAATAAAAAAATAGGAGATTTACGACTCTATTATGGAGCGGAATATTTGTTTAATAAGGTCAGCTCACAAGGCAGCCAAAGAAACATAGAAACAGATGAGGTCTCAGCATCCGCCTCACGATATCCTGACGGGTCTACATGGCAAACCTTTGCAGGGTACGTTAACGGTGAATATAAACTGAAACCCAATTTTACGCTGCTATCCGGATTGAGGTACAGCCAAGTTTGGGTTGATGCACAATTTGACGATACTTTTTTTCAATTTCCCTTTGACGAAGCGGACCTTATAACGGGAGCACTCACGGGGAGTATTGGTTTTAGTTGGTTTCCAAAAGCAGATTTTCAAGTTACTATGAACGGCTCTACAGGATTTAGGGCCCCAAATATTGATGACATTGGAAAAATCTTTGATTCTGAGCCTGGCTCCGTAGTGGTGCCCAATCCAGACCTAGAACCTGAGTACGCATATAACATCGAATTTGGGATTCGAAAAAATTTCAATGATAAGTTGGTGCTCAAGGGTTCTACGTACTACACATATTTAGTGGATGCCTTAGTAAGACGGGATTTTGAATTCAACGGTCAACGGGAGGTAGAGTTCAATGGTGAATTAAGCAACGTACAGGCTATTCAAAATGCTGCACGATCATATATATATGGTTTTGAGCTTGGAATGGATGCTTTTCTAACTGAAAATTGGTCGCTTTCATCCAATCTAACCATCACAGAAGGTATAGAAGAAGACGATAGTGGAGTAGATTCTGCGGGACGTCATGTTGCACCTACTTTTGCAGATGTCCATTTGATATGGCAAAACCAAAAGGTAAAAGCAGATTTTTTTCTAAACTACAATGGAGAAATAGCATTCGAAGATTTGGCTCTTTCTGAAAGAAGCAAACCGTTTATTTATGCTACGGATGATACAGGAAATCCATATTCTCCCTCATGGTACACCCTAAACTTTCGTTCACAATATCAAATTACCAATGCATTAAAGAGTACGTTGAGCCTTGAGAACTTAACGGACCAAAGATATAGGACCTATTCTTCTGGAATTGTTGCTCCCGGGACTAATTTGGTTTTGGGATTAGGGTACAGTTTTTAAAAAAAAGGCCCTGTTTCAAGGCCTTTTTTCATTTGCATATTTTTACTAATTGTCCATTTTTTCTTTGGCGTCCTTAGCAGCTTTTTTCAAATCCTCGCCCGCTTTCTCCGCGGCATCTTTTAAGTCTTTACCTGCTTCTTCGGCTTTTTCCATGGTTTCCTCACCTACTTTTTTGAGACTATCCAAAGCTTGTTCGGTTTCTTCACTTGCTTTTTTCAGTGCATCAGAGGCATCATCCGCAGCTTTTTGAAGGTCTTCCCCAGCTTCTTCCAAAGACTTTGAAGCCTCTTCAGAAGCTTCTTTTGCTTTGTTCGTAGCCTCCTTACAAGAAACTACGGTTCCCGAAGAAATAAAAGCAACAAGAAGGATAAAAATCACTTTTTTCATATCTGTAATGGTTTTGTGTTAAGGGCTTAAATTAACAAAATAGCATGATTTTACCTTTAAAAGAACTTTATATTTAATTCTAGAGAGGAAACTAGGATTACTCAAAGCATTTGACCCCAAAGAATTCCACTTAAATTTTTAATTTTGCGAACTTGGAATTTGAGAAGAAAAAGGAGCCGATGAAGTTCGCGGAATATAAAGGATTGGACTTACCAAAAGTAGCCGATGAGGTATTGGATTTTTGGAAGGACCAAAAGATTTTTGAGAAAAGCGTTTCAACAAGGGAAAGCAGGGAAAGCTATGTCTTTTTTGAAGGCCCTCCTTCCGCAAACGGAATGCCCGGGATTCATCACGTAATGGCACGAACCATTAAGGATATTTTTCCGAGGTACAAAACCATGAAAGGCTTCCAGGTAAAACGTAAAGCCGGTTGGGATACACATGGCCTTCCTGTGGAACTGGGTGTGGAAAAAGAACTTGGGATTACGAAAGAGGATATCGGTAAAAAAATCTCCATAGAAGAATACAACGAAGCCTGCCGGAAAGCAGTGATGCGCTATACGGATGTGTGGAATGAAATGACGGAAAAAGTAGGGTATTGGGTCGATATGGATGACCCATACATCACCTATAAATCCAAGTATATGGAGTCCGTATGGTGGTTGTTGAAACAAATTTATGACAAAGGCCTTATATATAAAGGATATACCATACAGCCCTACTCTCCAAAGGCAGGGACAGGTTTAAGCTCCCATGAGCTGAATCAACCAGGCACTTACCAAGATGTTACCGATACAACGGTTACAGCCCAGTTCAAGGCAAAAAAGGAATCGCTTCCTGATTTCTTAAAGGAAGTTGATGGGGATATTTATTTTCTAGCCTGGACGACCACGCCATGGACCTTACCTTCCAATACAGCTTTGACGGTGGGTCCCAAAATAGACTATGTCCTGGTAAAGAGTTTCAACCAGTACACTTTTGAGCCCACTCTAGTGGTTTTGGCAAAAGCCTTGGTAACCAAACAATTCTCTGGTAAGTTTTTCGAAGCAGAAACAGAAGAAGACTTCAATAGTTTTGAAAAGGGAGCAAAGAAAATACCATATCAAGTCGTCAAGAGCTTTTCTGGGAAAGATTTGGTGGATATACAGTACGAGCAGTTGATAGATTATGTACTTCCTTATCAAAATCCTCAGAATGCATTTCGTATTATTTCTGGAGACTTTGTAACTACCGAGGACGGTACTGGAATTGTTCACACCGCACCCACTTTTGGTGCAGATGATGCCTTTGTGGCCAAACAAGCAAAACCTGAAGTGCCACCCATGCTGGTTTTGGATGAAAACAGCAATCCTGTTCCCTTGGTTGATTTACAAGGTCGTTTCCGTCCGGAACTTAAAGAGTTCGGTGGCAAGTATGTTAAGAACGAGTATTATGAAGATGGTAAGGCTCCAGAGAAATCAATAGATGTAGAGATTGCCATCAAACTAAAGGAAGAGAATAAAGCCTTTAAAGTTGAAAAATACTTGCACAGTTATCCCAACTGTTGGCGAACGGACAAGCCTATTTTGTATTATCCATTGGACTCTTGGTTCATAAAGGTGACAGATGTAAAAGATAGAATGTTCGAATTGAACCAGACCATCAATTGGAAGCCGAAAGCCACAGGAGAAGGCCGTTTTGGAAACTGGTTGGCCAATGCGAACGACTGGAACCTATCCCGCTCTCGATATTGGGGGATTCCTCTGCCTATTTGGAGAACCGAAGATGGCAAAGAGGAAATCATTATCGGCTCTGTTGAAGAACTGAAACAGGAAATGTCCAAGTCTGTTGAAGCGGGCTTCATGGATAGGGACATCTTTGCTGATTTTGTGGCTGGTGACATGAGCGAGGCCAACTACGACCAGGTTGATTTACATAAAAATATAGTGGATCAAGTAACACTGGTATCACCCTCTGGGAAACCCATGAAAAGGGAGTCAGATTTAATAGATGTGTGGTTCGATAGTGGTTCCATGCCCTATGCACAATGGCATTATCCTTTTGAGAACAAAGAATTGATTGATGATGGAGTGGCTTTCCCGGCAGATTTTATTGCTGAAGGTGTGGATCAAACTCG
This sequence comes from Flagellimonas ulvae, assembly GCF_049333175.1. Lineage (NCBI taxonomy): Bacteria > Pseudomonadati > Bacteroidota > Flavobacteriia > Flavobacteriales > Flavobacteriaceae > Flagellimonas > Flagellimonas ulvae. Next base: position 2,422,275 of record NZ_CP186325.1, on the reverse strand, counting down.
AGGATGGTTCTACACTTTGCATGCCATAGCCACCATGGTTTTCGATTCCGTTTCCTACAAAAATGTGGTTTCGAATGGATTGGTTTTGGACAAAGACGGGAAAAAGATGTCCAAGCGTTTAGGTAATGCGGTCGATCCTTTTGAAACCTTACCTAAGCATGGAGCAGATGCTACGCGATGGTATATGATTTCCAACGCCAATCCATGGGACAATCTAAAATTTGATTTGGATGGTGTGGTTGAGGTAAAGCGTAAATTTTTTGGCACACTATACAACACCTATTCCTTTTTTGCCCTATACGCGAATATTGACAAATTCGATTTTAGTGAAGAAGAAATTGCATTAAAGGAAAGGCCAGAGATTGACCAATGGATTTTGTCAGAGCTACACTCATTGATTCAAAAAGTGGATGAAGCATACAACGACTATGAAGCCACCAAAGCGGCACGAATGATTTCCGATTTTGTTCAGGAAAACTTGAGCAATTGGTATGTGCGTTTGAGCAGAAGACGTTTTTGGAAAGGGGATTATCAGCAAGACAAGATTTCAGCGTATCAGACATTATATACCTGTTTGGCTACTGTGGCCAAGCTTTCGGCTCCTATAGCTCCTTTTTATATGGACCGGCTGTACAAGGATTTGAATGCAACCACCGGAATAGAGGGTTTTGAAAGTGTACACTTGGCAGATTTCCCATCTTTTAATGGTAGCATGGTTAACAAAGCATTGGAGGGAAAGATGCAAATGGCCCAAAAAGTATCTTCCTTGGTTTTATCCATACGTCAGAAGGAGAAAATAAAAGTAAGACAGCCCTTGCAAAAGATTATGGTGCCTGTTGTGGACGAAAATCAGAAGAAAGAAATAGAAGCAGTCTCAGATTTGATAAAATCGGAAGTAAATGTTAAGGAGATTGAGTTGTTGGATGATGCTTCGGATATTTTAGTGAAAAGAATAAAACCCAATTTTAAAGTATTGGGACCAAAGTTTGGCAAGGACATGAAGGCCGTAGCGGCTGCCGTGGGTCAATTAAACCAAGAGCATATCCAAAAAATGGAGCGTGAAGGCGAATTAATGCTTCAATTAGAAAATAAAAGTATTATTTTACAGTTAACCGATGTAGAAATCACTTCCCAAGACATAGAGGGGTGGTTGGTGGCAACTTCGGGCATGCTCACGGTAGCGTTGGACGTCACCATCAACGATTCGCTTAGAAAAGAGGGAATTGCAAGAGAGTTGGTAAACAGAATCCAGAACCTTAGAAAGGAATCGGGATTTGAGGTTACAGATAAAATAGACATCAAAATATTAAAAGACGGTTTTGTAGAAAAAGCGGTATCCAGTAATGAAGATTACATCAAAACGGAAACATTGACTGCAGAATTGAATTTTGAAGAAAAATTGGAAGAGGGCGTAGCAATCGCCTTTGATGAAGTAAACACAAAATTATTTATCCAAAAACATTAGAACATGGCACAAGATTTAAAAGTTAGATATTCGGATAAAGACCTTGAAGAATTTAGAGCACTTATTGAGGAAAAAATAGACAAAGCCAACAATCACTTGGAACTTTTGAAAAGCTCTTACATGAACGATGGGAACAACGGAACGGATGATACGTCTCCTACCTTTAAAGCTTTTGAAGAAGGTTCTGAAACTATGAGCAAAGAGGCGAACACCCAATTGGCCATCCGTCAAGAAAAGTTTATTCGCGATTTGAAAAACGCTTTGTTGCGAATAGAGAACAAGACTTATGGAATATGCAGGGTTACCGGTAAGTTGATCAACAAAGAGCGCCTTAAGTTGGTTCCCCATGCTACCCTCAGTATTGAAGCCAAGAACATGCAGAAGTAATAGCATGCCCCTGGATTGTTTTAAATGTAAGGGGCTCGTTGTTTTGTGTACGGTTTTATGCTTTTCAAGTACTGCTGCCCAGAAAGTACTGAGAAAAACACTGGTGGACTCCCATGTATCCCGCATTGTAATTGATGTTGAAAACTGCTATAAAGTAAATCTGGAAACCACTGCTTCAGATGAGCTACAGATAAATGCCAGTATGGAAGGGGAGTACTCTACGGATTTAGTGGTAAACCTTGAAACCCAGGGGAAATCCATTTTAGTAAGTACAGGATTCCACCCCAACTTTAGTATTCCCAATGATAAGTTAAGTGCGCATAAAGTGATTTCCATAGCTCTGGATATCCAAGTTCCACAGTATAAGGAAGTCGTTGTCTATGGTACAAATTCTCATGTTGAAGCCAAAGGTGATTACCGAAAGCTCTCGGTAAAGCTTTCTGACGGAGACTGTAAAATAGTTGACGTGGGCGAAACGGTTGATGTTACAACCCAAAAGGGAGACATTTGGTTAACAACAAAATCCGGAGTTGTGGAGGCAATCAGTGATTATGGGAAAGTGTTTAAAAATAGTTTGCCCAAAGGGGACAAACACTATGTGTTACAGAGCAAAGAAGGCAATATCTACTTGAACAAAACAAAATAATATGCCTACTTTTGCCCATTCTTGAAAGAAGCGATGAATTTAAAAAAGTCCTTACTCATCATTTTTTTGATTTTGCTGGTAGACCAAATCAGTAAGATTTACATAAAAACCCATTTTGTATTGGGAGAATCTATTGATGTTTTTAGCTGGTTCAAGATTCTTTTCATAGAAAACGAAGGAGCAGCTTGGGGCACTAAATTGAGTGATTTATTGCCCATATCAGAGAGCGCTGGCAAATTGGTATTGACCATTTTTCGTCTTTTTGCCATTGTAGGGATTGGATATTGGTTATGGGACATTATCAAAAAAAATGCACCCAAAACTTTAATTATAGCCGTATCACTCATATTTGCTGGAGCACTTGGTAATATTATTGATTCCGTTTTGTACGGAACTATTTTCAATGAAAGTATTGGACAGGTGGCCACACTTTTTTCTGATGAACCATATGGAAAGCTCTTCTACGGAAAAGTCGTGGATATGCTCTATTTTCCAATGATAGATACCACATGGCCCGATTGGGTTCCTTCGTTGGGAGGAAAAAGTTTCCGTTTTTTTGAACCTGTATTTAATATTGCAGATACAGCTATAAGCACCGGGGTTGGTATTTTGATTGTCTTCAACAAAAAGGCTTTTCCAAAAGCGGAAAAAATCCAAAAAGCTTAAAATTTGTAGACCTTATTGGGAGTTGCACAGTAATCCAAGCCAATATCGCCCTTGCGGATATCCGTAATCTGTTCTGTTTCCGCTTCAAAGAGAGAAAGACCAATTTTTACTGTTTTTGGATTGCATTCGGATAAGAATTCATCATAAAATCCTTTTCCATATCCAACTCGGTTGCCCAATTCGTCAAAAGCCAATAAAGGAATAAAAACGACTTCAATTTTGTTTACGGGTATTTCAATACCATCAACGGGTTCGGGAATGGACCATTTGTTGGGTTTCAACTGTGTATTGTCTGTGAGCAGGTAATGTTCGAGTGACAGCTCACCCATCATTTTAGGGACTACAATATGCTTATCTCTTCCCTGAAGTAAGGTAATCAAGGGTAGCGTATCCACTTCTTTGTTTTTTACAATGCTCAAAAAAGTATGGAAATAAAAAAAATCCCAAATAGGGATTTGTAAAATTTGATTTACTAAGGATATACTTTTTATTTCGATTTCATCCGATGAAAGATGAGCTCTTTTTACTTTGTAGTTATTTCTTAGTTCATGTTTCAACATAAAATGTTGAAGCGTTGGGGGCGTCTTAGTATATTAATCTTGAACTGTCTTTCTTTCGGACACCGAATAAAAGATTTTGAAAAATAACATCAAGATGAGATACATTCCTAAGACAATAATGTAATTCTCCATAATTATACCTGTTTACTGATTTAAATGTAAGTAAATAATCGGAAAGATTGCTATGAAATGCACTTTTTATCGATGAAAGGCACACTTTTTAGCAACAGTTTAACAATTTGAAAGAAATTTTAGACATTTTTTTGAGCCAATATCAATGCTAAGTTGTTGTTTATCTGAGCATTGGTTTAAATTAAATCAAATACAAGCATATTCTAAAAAAAAAATCAAGTATCGAGTGGGAAATATCATTAATCAAAAGGGTGCATAGATTTGTCAATTTTAACTATCATGCCATTTATTTACATTTAACTTTGTTTAAGACCTATTGTTGCTCTAAAATATGTCCAATACTGCCATTGAGGTTCAAATAAGCACATTACCAAGTAATCCAGGGGTATACCAATTTTTCGATGCCGATGGAAAGATTTTATATGTGGGAAAGGCTAAAAACTTAAAAAAAAGGGTCTCTTCTTACTTTACAAAAAATCACGAATACGGAAAGACTCGGGTACTGGTCAAAAAAATAATGAGTATCCGTCATATAGTAGTTGCCACAGAATCGGATGCACTTCTTTTGGAAAATAATCTGATAAAGGAGCATCAGCCTCGCTACAATGTGTTGTTGAAGGATGATAAGTCCTATCCATGGATTTGCATCAAAAATGAGCTGTTCCCCAGAATATTCATGACGCGAAACATATTTAAGGATGGATCGGAATATTTTGGTCCTTATACCAGTGTAAAAACCGTAAAGACCCTCCTTGAATTAATTAAAAATGTACACCCTCTGCGTACTTGTAAGCATCAGTTGACCAAGGAAAAGATTGAAGCCGGGAAATTCAAATTTTCGCTTGAATACCATCTTGGTTTTTGTCAAGGAGCATGTCAAGGATTGATTAGTGAAGAGGAATATAGCAAACGAATAGAAAAAGTTAAGGAAATCATCAAGGGCAATTTCAAGATTCCGTTGCAAGAGTTCAAATTGCAAATGAAGGAGTTGGCAGCTCAGATGGAGTTTGAAAAAGCACAGCAAATCAAGGAAAAGATAGAGATACTAGAAAGCTATCAAGCTAAATCCACTGTGGTGAACCCAAAAATCAATAATGTGGACGTATTCACCATCATTTCTGATGGGACACATGGCTATGTGAACTTTCTTCAGCTTTCACATGGGTCCATCACTAGGTCGCACACCCTGGAAATAAAGAAAAAACTGGATGAAACGGATATTGAGCTTTTGCAACTGGCTATTGTAGAGTTACGACGCCGTTTTAACTCCACGAGTACGGAAATTTACTTGCCATTTCCTGTATCGGTTGAAGATAACCTAAAGGTTACCATACCAAAATTGGGAGACAAAAAGCGCATTTTGGAACTTTCAGAAAGGAATGCCCGCTTTTTCAGACAGGACCGCTTCAAGCAAATTAGAATTACCGACCCCGATAGGCATACCAAGCGTATTATGGCTCAAATGAAGGCCGATTTGAGACTTTCAGAAGAACCAGTGCATATAGAATGTTTTGATAATTCCAACATTCAAGGAAGTAATCCTGTGGCGGCATGTGTTGTCTTCCGCAATGGAAAACCCTTCAAAAAAGACTATCGGCATTTCAACATTAAGACCGTAGAGGGACCAGATGATTTTGCGAGTATGGAAGAAGTTGTTTACCGAAGATATAAAAGACTGCTTGATGAAGAGAAAAGTTTGCCACAGCTCATTGTAATTGATGGTGGCAAGGGTCAGTTATCTTCTGCTTTGAAAAGTTTGGAAGCTTTGCAGCTGAGAGGTAAAATTGCCATTATAGGCATTGCCAAACGTTTGGAGGAAATATATTTTCCAGATGACCCCGTTCCACTTTATTTGGATAAAAAATCCGAATCATTAAAGATAATCCAACAACTCAGAAACGAGGCGCACCGATTTGGGATTACTCACCACAGGAATAAAAGAAGCAAGAATGCCATTGATTCGGAATTGGAAAGTATTGAAGGAGTAGGTAAAAAGACAGCTGAACAGCTTTTAAAGAATTTTAAGTCCGTGAAACGAATCAAAGAAGCCACGGTAGAGAGTTTGGCAGAAACTGTTGGGATGGCGAAGGCAAAAAAGATTTATGAAACCTTTCATTAGGAATTGGAAATGAAGAGAAAAATCGCTCTTTTTTTAATAGTTGTTTCGGGATTGTTCGGCTTTTCCCAAACCGATAATGCAGAAGACTTAAAGGTTGGATTGGTTCTTAGCGGAGGAGGTGCCAAAGGTTTGGCCCACATTGGAGCATTAAAAATCATCGAGGAAGCTGGAATTAAGATAGATTATATTGGAGGCACAAGTATGGGAGCCATTGTAGGCGCTTTGTATGCTTCGGGGTATTCAGCCAACGAGCTGGACTCCATTTTTAGAACTACGGATTTCCCAAAGCTCATAACGGATAATGTTCCCAGAGGAGCCAAGACTTTTTATGAAAAAGATGACTCGGAACGCTATGCCTTAAGTTTACCATTCGACAACTTCAATGTATCTTTTCCGCAGGCAATTTCTGGCGGGCAAAATATTTACAACGAATTTGTAAAACTTCTTTTTCATGTAAAGGACATATCCGATTTTAAAAAGCTGCCCATACCCTTTATATGCATGGCCACCAATGTTGAAACAGGGGAAAGTGTTTTATTGGACAGTGGGTATTTGCCAGAGGCCATTATGGCGAGTGGTACGTTTCCTTCTCTTTTTGAACCTTCGGAAGTTAATGGGGATATACTTATTGACGGAGGGGTAGTGAACAACTATCCCATTGAAGAGGTTAAGAAAATGGGTGCAAATTTTATTATTGGTGTGGATGTGCAGCACGATTTGGCATCAAGAGAGTCCCTAACCTCCGCGACAGAGATTCTACTGCAAATCAATAATTATCGAACTGTGAACGATATGAAAGAAAAATCCAAACAGACCGATATTTATATTAGACCGGATATTAATGAATTTTCTGTCATTGATTTCGAAAGGGGTCAGGAAATTATCCAAAGCGGTCGTGATGGAGCTATGGAAAAGCTTGAAAAATTGGAGCAGGTGGCCAACGTACAAGATGCTGGACTAAAAAGGAAACAGGGTATTCCGGCCATGGACAGCCTTACCATAAATAGACTTATAATTCGGGGGAATGATCGCTATACTAGAGGATACATTAAGGGAAAGCTTAGGTTCAATTTGGCGGAAAAGATTGCTTTTGAAGAATTAAAACAGGGAATAAACAATTTATCTGCCACGGGAAATTTTAAAGCAATTCGCTATGAATTGGTTTCCAATGGCCTAGGAACCGATTTGATTTTGAAGTTAAGAGAGAAGGAAACCAAGATGTTCATTAAAATGGCCGCTCATTATGATGATTTGTATAAAAGTGCCGCACTTATCAACCTCACCCGAAAGAATTTTTTAATGAAAGATGATGTGGCTTCTTTTGATTTTATTTTGGGAGATCATATTCGGTACAATTTAGAATATTACTTAGATAAAGGATTTTATTGGAGCTTTGGTGTAAACTCCAGATTTACAGATTTTGATGAAGAAATAGATTTTGGGCTGATTCGTTCAAATTTTGATGTGATAGATGATCCGAATATCCGCGAAATTACATTGGATGTTACGGATCTTACCAATCAGATTTATCTACAAACCGTTCTTCGAGAAGAATTTGCGCTTACCCTTGGTTTGGAACATAAATTATTGAGATACAGTACAAATACTTTGAACGATTTAATTGAACAAGAGGGCCCTGAATTCTTTGTCCCAAACTCTTCCGACAGAACTTTCTTTGAAGACTCCAATTATTTCAGTGCCTACGGATCTATTAAGCTCGACACGTACGATGATAAATACTTTCCTACCAAAGGGTTGTTCTTTGATAGTGACTTTCATTTGTATCTTTTTTCTTCTGATTTTAATAACAATTTCAAGGAGTTTTCAATTGGAAAAGCACAGTTGGGAGTAGCCTTTCCTATAGCAAAGAATCTGTCCCTTAACTTGGAGACCTCTGGAGGCTTTAAATTAGGTACATCGAGCGTAACCTCTTTTGATTTTGTATTGGGGGGCTACGGGAATGACCTGATAAACAATTTTATTCCATTTTTCGGGTATGATTTTTTGAGTTTGCCCGGGAACAGCTTTGTTAAGGGTTTTGGACGACTGGATTATGAATTTGCTCCAAAAAACCACCTCATGTTGACTGCCAATTTCGCCAATATAGATGATGATTTGTTTCGTACAGGAGAGTGGTTTTCAGAACCCAGCTTCTCAGGTTACGGTATTGGTTATGGCCTGGAATCTTTTTTAGGGCCGGTTCAGGTTTTTTATTCATTTTCCCCAGAATCCAGTGAAAACCACATATTTTTTAGTGTAGGTTATTGGTTTTAGAATTTCTGGCTCCGTCACGTATTATATAAGGATTTCATAAATTTTTATTTGGTTAGTTAAAGTCCGTTAAAAACTTATTTTCCTACAAAAGCTTGGTGTATATTTACAAAACATAAGGGGTGGTTCCCTTATAACTTTAAGTATTGGTTTTTCATAATTTAAAGTTTGGTTGGTTATTTAGGAAAAGCCCGGTTGCTAAACTGGGCTTTTTTTATTTTACAATATTTTGGAACAGCTTTTGTTTAAGTAATTGTAAACTAATCTTCTTGAAGATTGATTTTACTAATTTTACATTCATATTTTAAGCCATGAAGAAAATATACATCCTACTTTGTATTCTTTTTACCCTTCCGACTACGGCGCAAAAAACCTATCCCGCCTTTAAGTCAGGTGAATGGCTAAAATTTCGCATACATTATGGTTTTCTTAATGCAAGTTATGCCACTTTGCAACTGAGTACCGATACTATCGACAGTATACCTGTTTATCATGTTGTGGGCCGAGGAAAAACTACCGGTTTCGCCAGTATCTTTTTTAAGGTCGATGATACCTACGAAAGTTACTTCGGTCGTAAAGATGGCAGACCTTATCGATTTATCAGAAAAATAAATGAAGGAGGCTATACAAAGGATATTGAAATTGATTTTAAATATGATGAGGATAAAGCGATCCTTAAGGACAATAAGAATGGTAAGCAACTTGACATACCAGTACATGATGATATTCAAGACTTATTGTCTGCAGCGTATCATATGAGAAACAGGTATAAACTCCAAGACTTCAAAAAAGGGCAATCGATTGATATGGATATGTTGTTTGACGATGATGGTGTTTACAAATTCAAGTTAAAGTTTTTGGGAAAAGAAATCATTCGCACCAAATTTGGAAAGGTAGAATGTCTTAAATTTAGGCCTTTGGTACAATCGGGGCGGGTTTTCAAAGAAAAAGAGAGTCTTACCCTTTGGGTTTCCAACGATATGAACAAAATACCTGTCCGAATAAAGGCAGATTTGGCAGTGGGGTCTTTAAAGGCAGATTTAGATGGTTATAATGGACTTCGCAACCAGTTTAAGATAATAATGAAGCAGCGATAGATTTTATTGAATGAGCCAGGACGACATCATTAAGTCCCAAATCCATAAACTTGAAGAAAAATACAAGAACTCAGGTCAGGACCTTAGCTCCTATCTTGATGGCCTGTTGTATCAAAAGTATCTCACATATTGGGATTATATTCATTTAGATACCCTTCTTAGTATACAGGTTCCGCGGACACACTTTCCAGATGAGGAGATTTTTATCATGTACCATCAGATTACAGAACTGTATTTCAAGCTGATTCTGCATGAACAAAAGCAAGTTGTGGAGGATAAATCCCAAGACTCAGCCATTTTCATGGAAAGAATACGAAGAATGAACAGCTATTTCAAAGCACTTATTTCTTCTTTCAGTATTATGATAAAAGGTATGGAGCGCGAACAATTTCTTCGATACAGAATGGCGCTTCTCCCAGCCAGTGGATTTCAATCAGTACAATATAGAATGATTGAGATTTATGCCACACCTCTAGAAAATTTGGTGCATTTGAATGACCGGGAAACATTTACAAAAAAAAATACCATTGAAGAGCTCTTCGAACATATTTATTGGAAAAAGGGAGCAACGGATTTGACCACAGGAGAAAAGACCCTGACGTTAAAGCAATTTGAGTTTCGGTACACCCCCAGACTTCTGCGGATTTCAAACCAAGTGAAGAATAGTACAATCTATCACAAATATTTGCAGTTCCCCGAAACATCCAGGAACAATGAAGCGTTGATAAATGCGTTAAAAGAATTAGATGTGAATGCCAACGTGAATTGGCCGTTGATGCATATGGGTTCTGCATATCGCTATTTGGCCAAAGAAAAAGCTGAGGTAGACGCTACTGGAGGCACAAATTGGAAGGCATATTTGCCTCCGAGTTTCCAGAAAATAATATTTTTCCCAACTTTGCATTCTGAAGAGGAAAAAGAAAACTGGGGAAAGCAGTGGGTAGACCACATTTTCAATCCTGAAAATAAAAAGATATAGCATGAGGAAATATTGGGGCATCGTTATGTTTTTAGTCGTTTTGGTCGGATGTAAAGAGACCAAAAAAGTCGAAACCGATTGAGGTAGCCCAAATTCCGGTAGAAATTATAAAGAAAAAAGTGTACGGTTTTGACCTTGATGAGTTCAAGGTGATTAAGGACACAGTGCGTAGAGGGGATAGTTTTGGAAAACTGATGCTTGCAAATCATGTAGATTATCCTAAAATTGTCACTATTTCAGAACAGTATAAAGATAGTTTTGATGTTAAGCGCATAAAAGTTGGAAGACCCTATACCATTCTTAAGTCGAGAGATACAACGGAGAAAGCGGAAGTCTTTATTTATGAAAACGATAAAATAAACTACACCGTTGTTGATTTAAGGGATTCTGCGGTAGCTTACAAAAGCAAGAAAAAGGTAAAATATGTGCCAAGGGAAGTGGCAGGAGTTATTAAGAGTTCCCTTTCACAAACACTGGATAGTCTTGGAGTGGATTACTTGGTCACCATAAATCTTTCGGAAATTTACGCTTGGACCATTGACTTTTTTAAATTGGAAAAAGGAGACAAGTTCAAGATACTGTTTAAGGAAAGGTATATTAACGATAGTATTTATGCAGGAGTTGAGCCTATTGAAGCAGCACTTTTTGAGCATAAAGGAAAACAAGTCTATGCGTTTCCTTACGTGACCGATTCGTTAAAACAGATACAAGATTATTTTGACCATGAAGGGAATAATCTTCGCAGCACCTTTCTAAGGGCTCCCATTAAATTTGGATACCGTCTATCTTCACGATATAACCTAAAAAGAAGGATAGCCTATTACGGGTATAAAGTTAGGCCTCATAAGGGAACAGATTATGCCGCTCCAATTGGAACGCCAATTATTGCCACTGCCGATGGAACAGTCACCGAATCTACAAGACGTGGAGGAAATGGGAAGTACGTGAAAATTAGGCATAATGGCACGTACAGTACCCAATATCTTCACATGAAAAAGCAGGCTGTAAAAAGAGGCGAATTTGTACGTCAGGGTGATGTAATAGGATGGGTAGGAATGACCGGTAATACGGGTGGCCCTCATGTGTGTTACAGATTCTGGAAGAATGGTAGACAAGTGGACCCTTTGCGTGAAAAACTACCCGCTGCAGAACCTATAGCCGATTCATTGAGAATAAAGTTTTTAGACCATATTGAACCAGTTAAACAACAACTGGATTGTATAGAGTTTGAAGAGCCACAACAACAAGAAACACTGATAACCTATAACTCTGAAAATGTCCCTCTCCAAAATCAACCCCACGACAACTAACTCCTGGAAAAAGCTCCAAGCTCACTTTAACCAGATACATTCTCAACATCTTAAAACACTTTTTGAAGAGAATCCGGATAGGGCCAAAAAGTTTTCAATTCAATTTGAAGATTTCTTCGTAGACTATTCCAAGAATAGAATTACAGAAGAAACACTTTCTCTACTATTGGAATTGGCCAATGAGGTAGAGCTTACGGAAGCCATATCCCAGTATTTTCAAGGTAAAAACATCAACGAAACAGAAGATAGGGCAGTTTTGCATACCGCACTTAGGGCCAAAAGCAGTGATTCGGTTGAAGTAAACGGCGAAAACATTGTCCCTGAGGTCTACGAGGTTAGAGATAGGATAAAAGCTTTTTCGGAGACTATTATTTCTGGTAGTGCCAAAGGATATACAGGAAAAGCATTTACTGATGTAGTTAACATTGGTATTGGTGGCTCAGATTTAGGCCCGGTTATGGTAACGGAAGCTTTAAAGTTTTACAAAAACCATCTCAACGTTCACTTTATAAGTAATGTAGATGGTGATCATGTGCATGAAACTTTAAAAGGACTCGACCCAGAAACAACGCTTTTCGTCATTGTCTCAAAATCATTTACCACTCAGGAAACATTGAGCAACGCACTAACCATAAAAAAGTGGTTTCTTGAAAATGCATCAGCAGAAGACGTTTCTAAACACTTTGTAGCGGTTTCCACTAACTTGAAGAAAATTGATGAATTCGGAATAGATTCAAAGAATGTATTTCCCATGTGGGATTGGGTAGGAGGTCGTTTTTCGTTATGGAGTGCTGTTGGTTTGTCCATAGCCCTTTCAATTGGGTATGAAAACTTTGAAGAACTTTTGGATGGCGCGCAAATAATGGATGACCATTTTAAAAATGCTCCTTTTGAGAAAAATATACCTGTCGTACTTGGTTTGTTGACAGTATGGTACAACAACTTTTTTGAGTCGGAAACCGAAGCAATCATACCCTATTCCCAATACTTACATAGGTTTTCGGCTTATCTGCAGCAAGGTATCATGGAAAGCAATGGAAAGAGCAAGGACAGGGCTGGGAGTACAGTTTCCTACGACACCGGAACCATTATTTGGGGTGAACCAGGAACCAATTCCCAACATGCTTTTTTCCAATTAATACATCAAGGAACAAAACTCATCCCAACGGACTTCATTGGCTTCAAAGAATCCCTTCATGGGGACTCGGAGCACCATAAGAAGTTAATGGCCAACTTTTTTGCCCAGACAGAAGCTTTAATGAACGGGAAAACAGAAGAGGAGGTAAAATCCGAGTTAGAACAACAAGGCCTTGCTCTAGAGAGACTGAATGCTATTCTTCCGTTTAAGGTGTTCGAAGGGAATAAGCCAACCACCACTTTATTGGTCAAAAAACTTACACCTAAGAATTTAGGCTCTTTGATTGCCCTATATGAGCATAGAATCTTTGTTCAAGGTGTAATTTGGAACATTTTCAGTTACGATCAGTGGGGTGTGGAACTAGGCAAGCAATTGGCAAAAAACATACTTGCTGACCTAGAAAATTCTGAAATTGGCAGGCATGATAGTTCTACACTGCAACTTCTGCAGTTTTTTAAAGGTTAAATTAAGAATCCTTTAAGATTAGCAAATCTTAACTAGCTGATAATCAGATTAATCATTGTTAACTAAATGTTAACAAACCACTTTTTATTTAACATTCCCTTAATAAAGGAATGTTAAAAATGCTACACTTTTGCAGAGCTATTTGATCAATTTAATACTGTAAAATGAAAAAATTCTACTTGGCCATTGTTGCTGTATTGTTTTCAGCAACGGCTTTTGCACAAGGTGTTACAACTTCTTCCTTAGGAGGTAAGGTAACGGACAATGCGGGCGAACCTTTACCTGGCGCCACCATTGTTGCGGTTCACACACCATCAGGTACAACGTATGGTGCTGCTACTGATTTTGATGGATTCTATCGAATCTCAGGTATGAGAACAGGCGGGCCGTACAAGGTCACTATCTCATACATTGGTTTTAATGATGATGTTAGGGAAAGTGTATTTCTTAACCTAGGACAATCTGAAAGGATTAGTTCCCAATTACAAGAGTCTGCAACCGCTCTAGACGAAGTAGTTATTACAGCTACCTCTACAGGAGCTTTTGACCCGAGTAAAACCGGTGCTGAAACCAATGTTTCAAGAGAACAGGTAAATACATTGCCATCCGTTTCCAGAAATATTGCAGACTTTGCTAGATTAACCCCACAAGCAAAAATTACCGGAGATGATAGAATTTCAATAGGTGGGCAAAACAACAGGTTTAATGCCATCTATATTGATGGTGCGGTGAACAATGATGCCTTTGGACTTGCCGGGAATGGTACTAACGGGGGACAAACTGGTGTAAGTCCTATTTCTTTGGATGCGATTGAATCTTTCCAAATTAACATTGCTCCGTTTGATGTACGTCAATCAGGATTTGCTGGGGGTTCCATCAACGCCATCACAAAGTCTGGAACGAACGAATTTGAAGGTTCTGCTTATGCCTTATTTAGAAATGAGAACTTTTCCGGAAAAACACCTGTGGATCTTGTAGGAGACAGTGGTGAAAGGGAAAAATTGGATGAGTTTACGGCAAATACGTACGGTGTTAGACTTGGAGGACCTTTGGTTAAAGACAAAGTATTCTTTTTCGTGAACTATGAAAGACAAGAAAATGAAACTCCACAACCATTCGATATCTCAACGTATCGTGGTAGCGCTACAGAAGCAGACATAAATGGTTTATCTAACTTTTTAACCAGCAATTTTGGTTACGACCCAGGTACGTTTGGTAACAGTTTACAGTCGTTGACCAGTGATAAGTTGATTGCGAAGCTGGATTGGAACATCAATGAGAAAAATAAACTTTCTCTACGACACAGTTATGTAAAAGCAGTTCAGTTTGACGCAGCTGCGTCAAACACAGGTCGTATCCAATTTTTGAATAGATCGCTTGAATTTGAATCAATAACCAACTCTACCGCTCTTGAGTTGAACTCTCAGATTGGAAGCAACATGTCCAATAACTTTGTACTTGGTTACACTAGAGTTCGAGACAACAGGGACCCTGTTGGTGACCCCTTTCCTTCTGTAGAAATTCGTGATGACGCAGGAACCTCTATACGTTTTGGTTCAGAACCGTTTTCAACGGCCAACGTTCTAGATCAAGATATTATTACATTGACCAACAACTTCAACATCTATTCTGGTCGGCATACCATTACATTAGGGACCAACAACGAATTTAGTTCTGTAAGAAACGTTTTCTTCCGTCAGAACTTTGGGGATTACAGATTTGATGATCTCGATACTTTCTTGAATGGTGAATTGGCCAATAGATACCGTCATGGGTATTCGCTTATTGGAGGTTTTGGTGACGAATCTGAAGGTGCAGCCGAATTTGATTTATTCCAACTTGGGCTTTATGCTCAGGATGAGGTTGATATCACGGACAACTTCAGAGTTTCTGTTGGTGTTCGTATCGACGTGCCTTACTGGGACGGAGGAAGAGAAAATGAAGACTTTAACAACCGAACCATTCCATTGTTGGAGGCCGCAGGTAAAGACTTGCAAGGCGCAAGAGTGGGTCAAGGAGTGGATGCCAATGTCCACCTATCACCAAGAGTTGGGTTTAATTGGGATGTTAATGGAGATCGTTCAACGCAAATTAGAGGTGGACTTGGAATTTTTACTTCACGAATTCCATTGGTATGGCCTGGAGGACAATACACGAATAATGGTGTTTCCACTGGTTTTACTGAATTGTTCGGTAGCGATGTGCCTGCTTTTAATCCGGACCCATTTGGTCAATTGCAAGATCCTCCACAAGGTTCAGGCGCTGTTGGAGGTCAAGTAGATTTGTTCGCTAAGGATTTCAGACTTCCTCAGGTTTTCAAAACCAATATTGCTGTAGACCAACGTCTTCCTTGGGATTTGGTATTCTCCGCTGATTTCATTTGGAATGACAATGTAAACACTGTTTTCTATGAAAACATTAACCTTCCAAATCCAGGATTTTCAACAACTGGTGCCGGTTCAAGACCAAACTATGGTTTTGGAAGAATAGACCCTGCCTATACTGCAATCTATTTGGGATCAAATACCAGCGAAGGAAGCTCGTATAATATTGCTGGTACCTTGAGCAGAAATTTTTACGGATCTAAAATAGATGCAGCAGCATCAGTTTCCTATACTTATGGTGAAGCGGATGGTATTTTTGATGGGACTTCTTCCCAAAACAGCTCTCAATGGAGATTCTTAGAGACTGTAAATGGTTCAAACAGGCCCGATTTGTCAACTTCTGATTTTTCACCGGGTCATAGAATTATTGCAAATTCTACCTTTACGTTCAAGTGGACTGAAACGATTAAAACAAGATTGGGATTGTTCTATGAAGGTGCTGAGGGTACTCCTCTTAGCTACGTATATACCGGTGGAGGTCTTTTATCGGATACGGGTGGTTTTTCTGCACTGATCTACGTTCCTGCCAACGAAGCTGAAGCACAGTTGGTTGATTCTGATGATTTGACTGCGGCAGAACAGTGGCAAGCCCTGAATGCCGTTATAGAAGGAGACGATTACTTGAGAAGTAGAAGAGGTCAGTTTGCGGAAAGAAATGCGGATAGAACGGATTGGACTCACATTATCGACTTGAAATTTGCCCAAGAATTGGGAATTAAATTTGGAGAAAATGTGCATAAAATTGAGCTTACTGCAGACATCTTCAACTTTACCAATTTGTTGAACAAGGAATGGGGAGTAAGAACATTTGCAAACAATAATCAAGTACAGTTAATCAACTTTGAAGGATTTGAAGCAGATGGCACAACACCAACATTTACCTTTGATCCTGGTGTTGAGGATACTAAGAACATTATTGATGATGCTGGATTGCAATCTTCAAGATGGCAAATGCAGTTGGGAATTCGATATAGTTTCAACTAAGCGATCAATAGATAGTTAATTTCAGGACCCCGCCTTTTGGCGGGGTTTTTTATTCACAAAATCATTAATTTTAGGCAAACTAATTTAACCATGGAAATTCTTCAAAACCTGCACTCATACTTTGCGTATATCGTTCTGGCTGTTCTTGTCCTCGCTGTTTTTAATGCCTTGAGTGGATGGCTGGGAAAACGGGATTTTACCATGCACAAAGACCTGCGTGTTAGTCTTTTTGCGCTAATATTGAGCCATATCCAATTGGTGGTAGGGCTTATTGTTTATTTTGTGTCGGCCAATGGGTTTAAAGCCATTCAAACCTTGGGTATGGGAGGGTTGAACGCCCCTGCACGATTGTTGGCTTTGGAACATCCTGTTACTAATATCTTAGCGATTGTATTGATTACCATTGGCTGGTCTCGCCATAAGCGCTTGATGGAGAGCGATAAAAAGTTCAAGACCATTACTATTTTCTATGGCTTGGGACTTGTGCTTATCCTTTCTCGTATACCTTGGGGGCAATGGTTTGCGTAAAGGGTAAAAAGGAGTTACTCCCTTACAACCCGTATTCGGGCGTCGCCAGCAGAATCAAAATCTACCGAAAGTACCTGTTCTATCCCGTTGTAAAGGGCAGAATTTGGTGTATAAGTGCTAAATCCACATTCTCCTTCGTTCAAGGATAAGTCTACAATAAGGGTATCGGTTACTTGGTCGTTTAGATTAATAAGCCATGTGGTTTCACCACCATCGCCCAAAAAATTCAAGGTAATCAAGTTTTCAAGACCATCTACCTCGGTAAAAACAACTCCTGTTATAAGAAACCTATTGAATTCTGCCGTAATGCCGTTTGCGGGAAATGTTCCATTTTCAATAAGATTATTCCCTTCATCATCCACAAGTTCAATAAATAGGGACTGTACAATTGGGTCTATTATCACCCCAGAACATGGGTCATCATCATTTCCTCCGCATGAAAGACAAAGGATACAGAGTAGTAAAGCGAATAACTGTTTTTTCATTGGATTAGATTTATTGTAGGATATAAAAAAATCACTTAGGTTGCCTGTAAACGGTTAGTTTTTATATTCTTTTAGCAATAGAAGATACACAGGAAAGTGATCGCTATATCCACCCTGATATGTGGTTCCAGCATATGTTCTAAATGGATAACCTGAATATTTTCCATTCGATCTGCGCAGATAATCTGGAGCATAGATTGCAGCATGCCACAAAAAATAACCCTTGCGTTTTCGGGTTAGATTTGAACTGACAAAGAATTGATCAAAAAGATTCCATTTGTCACGATACGCTAAAGACCCAATTCCTTTTTTATACAATTTCTCCATAGGGTTGAACAGGTTCATACTATCTAAGGCATTTAGACTGCCTTTGGTTTTTAGTACTTTTTTGAAGCTATCGTTTTTGGGGTCGTCGTTAAAATCTCCCATGCTGATGATTTTGGCATTAGCATCCAAGTTTTGAATGGAATCTATGATTCTCTTGTTTAATTGCGCAGCTCTAAGTCGATTGGGCCTGCTTTTTTGTTCACCTCCTCTTCTTGATGGCCAATGGTTGACCAAAAAATAAACGGATTCATCATCTAAAATACCACTTACCACCAACTGATCACGTGTATAGTTACGCTCATCAAATTCGTCCAATAAAATTAGGCGATGACTAACAAATGAGGTGGGAGTAAAAGAGCGTTTTTTGTAAAGTAGGGCAACATCAATTCCACGCTCGTCCGGAGAAGGAAAATGAATAATACCATAGTCTTGTGCCAATAAATTGGGATGTTCTATAAGATCAATGAGAACGTCCCTATTCTCAACTTCACATAGTCCAATAATATCAGGAGCAGAATCGGTTTTTTCCTTTCCAATTTCAGAAAGCACTCTGGATATATGCTCTATTTTTCTATTGTATCTGATCTTATTCCATTTGTAGCTTCCATTTGGTGTACGTTCATCATCAAAAATTAAGGTGTCATTCTCAATGTCAAATAGGTTTTCAACATTATAAAAAGCAACACATTTTATCTTGTATTGTGTGGTTTGTTGGCAGAAAACGAAAACAGGGATAAGTAGGAAAAATAGATTTCTAAGAAACATAATTTTAGACTTGGGATTTTGCAAATAAACAAAAATGTTTATTTTTCCTACTCATAAGAAAGACAGCAACCTCAGCTTTTATCAAATTAACCTACATTTTTAGCTATGAGACTTGCTTTATTTCTCATGGTATTCTGTTTTAACGCGAAAAACTTCGGGCAGCAGAATGTCATAATTTCGGGTAGAATTGTTCATGAACGTACTTTAAACCCAATTTCTGAAGGGGCCGTTTTATTGGAAGGCTCATCCAAAACAACATTTTCAAATCAACAAGGGATATTTGAACTATCCACCAGTGTTCAAGGAGAACATATTCTTGCAATTACTGCTCTGGGATACTACAGTAAACGAATCCCAATAACAATTGAAGGTGATGTAAACCTAGGTGACATTTATTTAGAATACGATATAACCTCGGATAAGGAGGACAATCTAATTTCACTCACTGATGGAGAACTAACTTCCGAAGAGGTTTTCTCGGTTTCATCGGGTTTGCTTCAATCTACAAAAGATGTTTTTCTTAGAAGAGCAGCTTTTGACTTTGGCCAAGTATTCTTTAGAGTAAGAGGATATGACTCAAGAAACGGAGTATTGATGTTGAATGGAGTTCCAATGAACAAACCAGATAATGGAAGACCACAATGGAACAACTGGGGCGGATTAAATGATGTGACCAGAAATCAAGAGTTTACTAACGGACTTACATTAAATGCCAACACTTTTGGAGGAATCCTAGGGAATACAAACATCAACCTGAAACCTTCTGAATTAAGGGAAGGTATCCGCATATCTTCCTCGCTGACGAACAGAACGTATCGGGGAAGAATAATGGCCACCTATAATTCCGGTCTGCAAAAAAATGGATTGGCCTACTCTCTATCTGGTTCGAGAAGATGGTCTCAAGAAGGTTATGTGCAAGGCACCTTGTATGATGCATATTCTTTTTTCGGTGCCGTAGAGTATCATTTGAATGAGAATAACTCAGTTACATTGGCTACCATCTTGGCCAAAAATAGAAGAGGGCGTTCCTCTGCCGTTACCGAAGAGGTATTCAATCTGATGGGAAACACATACAATCCCTATTGGGGCAATCAAAATGGGGAGATAAGAAATTCAAGACAATCCAACATCTTTGAGCCGATAGTTCTTTTTAACTATCAATGGAATACTCAAAAAACGAAAACTAATTTTGGAGTAGTTTATCAATTCGGGACCAATGCCCGCAGCAGGCTTGGTTTTTATAACGCTACTAACCCGGACCCCACATATTATAGGTATTTGCCCAGTTATTATTTAAATGGGCCACTTGGAGCGGATTTTATGAATGCCGATTTGGCTCGAGAAGGTTTTCTTGGAAACCCCCAAATGAATTGGGATGGTTTGTATCAAGCAAATACGAATGAAACCAATGAAGGTAAAGCGGCCTACGTCTTATATGATGATGTGATTGAAGAAAGCTCAATAAGTGCTGCGGGTTCTTTCAACTATGAAATCAGTGATTTGATTGCATTGAGTACTGGGGGACATTTCAAAACAAGCCAAAACCAAAACTTTGCAAGGATAGAAGATTTACTAGGAGCACAGTTTCACGAGGATATTGATACATTTTCTAATACACTTAATGATGTGCTTGGTAATCAGGATAAAGTTGAAGGAGATAGGTTTAATTATAACTATGAAACTAAAACTTCTGAAATGGGGGCATTTGCACAGCTTAGCCTCACAACTAAAAAAGCTACTGGTTTTCTGTCGGCTTCATACAAAACCTCCAAATTCGGAAGGGTGGGGTTGTTTCAGAATGAACGATTTTCAGAAAGCTCTTTGGGCGAAAGTCCTGAAGTTTTGTTCAGCACTACGTCCTTAAAGGGTGGAGCAACTTATTTTATATCAGGAAGACACTGGATTACCATCAATGGAGGTTTAATACAAAGGCCACCTGTTTTACAAAATCTATTTATTAATCCTAGGGAGAAGAATGACATAGTACCCAACGCGAGTGCTGAGGACCTCGCCACTCTAGAGGTAAACTATTTTGGAAGGTTGTCAGATTTGAGCCTTAGACTCACTGCATTTTATACCCGGTTCATGAATACCACAGACGTTAATTTCTTTTTTGTGGATTCAGGATTTGGATCTGATTTTGTTCAAGAAGTAATTACTGGGTTGGACAGGCTTCATAAAGGTATTGAGCTAGGACTTGAATATGAGGTATCCACGGCGGTGAAATTGTCTTTAGTAGGTAATCTGGGTGATTATCGCTTTGCCAGCGACCCTTTTGTGCAAATTAATTTTGATACTGCTGGCGCCGAAGAAGACCTTATTGATCCTGGAGGAAATATAGACTTAGGGATTTCCAACATTAAAAATCTTAGGGTTGCGCAAGGACCTCAAACAGCTCTTTCGTTGGGAGTTGAATACAGGGACCCAAAATATTGGTGGTTGGGAGCGACAACAAACCATTTGGGTAACAACTACATAAACATTTCTTCCATTACCCGAACAGCAAGTTTTATCCTAGACCCTGAAACAGGAAATCCATTTCCAGAAGCTACGGAAGCAAACGTAGCCCAATTGTTACGACAGGAAAAATTGGAAGATGTGTACCTATTAAACTTAGTTGGAGGTAAATCATGGTTACATAAAGGAAAATATATAAGTGTATTTGCCAGTGTAAACAATCTTTTTGATACGGTTTTTAGAACCGGAGGATATGAACAAAGTCGAAATGGAAATTATGGACAGTTAAGACAGGATACCCTTAGTGGTTCACCTTCATTTGGCCCAAAATACTGGTACGGTTTCGGAAGAACGTATTTTTTGAATTTAGCTGTAAACTTTTAAAAAATGAAGTTCAAACTACTAGTTAGAAATACACTGTTTAGTGTTTTGTTTTTGAGCCTTTCCTGTGTTAATACAAATTTTGATGGACCTGCTTCAGACTGTATTGATAATATTGATGATGTCATCTCCTTTGCCGAGTTGGAACAAATATATCAAGATGAGGTAATTCAAATACAGGAAGATTTATATATTGAAGGGTATGTGATTTCCTCCGATGTGGCAGGTAATTTTTTTAACGTATTGCATATTCAAGACCACCCAACAAATCCTTCTCAAGGACTTCAATTGGAAATTGATCTCAGGGAATCCTATTTGTTCTATGATGTTGGAAGTAAAGTTCGAATCCACCTGAAGGGGCTTTATTTGGGAAAAAGCAACGACTTACTAAGACTGGGAGGAACTTTTACTGCCTTTGGCAATGTGTCTGTGGGAAGGTTGCCCACACTGAAAATACCAGAGCATGTTTTTGAAGTATGTGATACAGAAAGTTTGCAACCTGTTTTGACCACTATTCAGGAGCTTTCCCAGATTCCGGAGGGAGTTCTTATCCAACTTAACAATATTGAAGTGGTTGATGAAGAATTGGGAAACACCTATGCAGAACCACGCGAAGAAACCCTGCGGACATTACAAAACTGTGATGAGTTGCAGGTATTATTACGCAACAGTGGATTTGCAGATTTTCAAGCCGAAAGTTTGCCTCAAGAAAATGGGAGCATTACTGGTGTCCTATTAAACGAGGGCAACGATTTACAAATTGTAATACGAAGTTTAGAGGATATTCAGTTTTCAAGCGAAAGATGCCCAGAAATTATAACGGAATTCACATCCAATCAAATTTTTATCTCAGAGCTAGCAGACCCTGATAATAATTCAGGAGCAAGATTTGTCGAGCTTTATAATTCAAGTACAGAACCACTGGACTTAAATCTTTGGAGCTTGAGACGCTATACCAATGATAATACAGAGGTGAGTTCAACCATTGATTTGTCTGGGGTTATAATTGACGGAGAGAGTACTTTGGTCATATCACCCAATCCGTCCGAATTTGAATTGGTCTACGGCTTCCCTCCAGATATAGGAGTGTCCACAAACAGCCCTGCGGATTCCAATGGGGATGATAACTTGGAGCTGGTGGATTCCTTTGAAGCAGTGATAGACGTTTTTGGAATAATAGGAGAAGATGGTTCAGGCACAAACCATGAATTTGAGGATGGACGTGCTTTTAGAAACTTAGAAGTGGTTCAGGGAAATTCAGCCTACACATTTTCCGAATGGACCATTTTTAACGATACGGGAGAAGCGGGAACCATTCAACAGCCTCAAAATGCACCAGAGGATTTTACACCTAAAGTGCGGAACTAACGGAAACTACCCTATTTGTTAATCCAAAACACCTATTCATCAAATGACCAAGGTCTATGGCTCAAACTTTCACTTTATTTATAATCACCTCAAAAAACAATGACTTTGTACCCAAACCCGATTTAAATACCACGTAAAAACATATTATGACAGAGAATGAAATCAATCGGATAATTCAGAATTTTTATCTATCGTATGGTCTGACCAAAAAAGATTTGAAAAACCAAGTATTGAATGCGAGCACCGCCCTAAAAAAATCCAATTTTTTTAATGCTCCAGAATTTCAAAAAAATTGGGACTACACTAGAAAAGCACTGTTTAAAACGGAAATTCTAACATATAGCAATGCTCGTGATATTGGGTTGGTAATGGCCATTTTTTCAAGGGAAACCGGGCCCTTGAACTATCGATATTATAAATGCATTAAAAAGAACCAGCTTGATAAAAAGTATGTGACTTCTGGTGCCGATGTGCATAAGGATGGAATTGCTGGTTTTGATTTTATGCTAAGTGGCGGTCAAAAAAGATTTCACACAAACAGCTTCAAAAAAGCCAATATTACATGGGAAAAGGTGGATGCCGCAGAATTCAGAAATGGCAAGACCGTACAGCGACCTGCTAGGATAAAGGTGAAAGATTTTCTTTTTTCAGGATTTTCCATGGTTGCTTTCAGCAATAAAAGGTTGAAAGAAGAAATAGATGATTTTGAGTCTTTATCAAAAGAGTCAAAACGAGTCTGGGCGGCTCTTTTCTTTGCTGGGTCGGGTTATGCCAAGCATATGAAAAAGGTTATCGGGAAACATTGTGACAATAAAGGTATAAGAAAAGATTACAATTTAATTACAGATTCTTCCATTAAATCTTCATCTAACTGGAAAAATACAAACGCACGATTGATAAACGCCAGAAGAATGGGGTTAAAAGCAGAAGTTTACAATCAAATATTGGAGATGGAATTTTTGGATATTGATATGGATGCCTTGTTTAACAAGGTAAAGGATTCACTTAAGAATCTATGGTAGTAAATTGAAAGTCAATTTCGAAGGTTCTAGCCTTTTTAGAAGGGCTTAAATCCAAACTTTTGTCCTCCAACCGAAGCATCGGCCATAAGACCTGCTTTGGGCAGGGCAAATACGGCTACTCCATCTTTATATTTGGCATTGGCGGCAATTCCGCTTTTTAATGCTACGGCAGAGGCTTCGGCCGCAAATTGGAACTTTCCTTCCTTAAAACGGTCCAAATCCACAGAGGTTTCAAAAAAGATAACCTCAATTATGGCTTGCCCACCCGCTTGTAAGCCCACATTCAGTTTTTTAAGACTGGCCATACCAACCATTTCTCCATCCTCATATACCACTCCGTTACCGGAAGCACCTCCAATAATAAAACCTCCTTTGCCCACATTTGGGAACAGTACATAGCCCGCGGAATTGTCAAAAAAACGCTGTAGGCCTGAATCGGCTTTCAATAAGGTCTTTTTGGCTTTTTTGGCATCGTTTATAATTTTCCGGTCCTTTTTCGATTGGGCATTTATCCCAATGGAAAACATGGAAACAAGCAATGCTAAGGTTAAAACTTTAAAGGTTCTCATCACAAATGTTTTATGCTTTGGAACGAAAGTAAAAAATAAACCCCTTCCATGTTGGAAAGGGTTTGCCAATAATTGTTAACGTCTTTTATTTCCCTTTGGGAAACAGGTTGTGTTTCATAACCTCTTCCATCTGCAATACATGGCGCTCTGTATGGCCTGCTGCAAATATGATGACTTGAAGCCCATCTACTGTGCCAAAGGGCAAATCACTATTGAAATGGTTTCTTAAATCATCATTTGTGGTATTTACATATTCAATATGCTCCTGTCTTTTGTCCATAAAGGCCTTCACGGTCTCTTCAAACGAACCGAATTTTCCACTGGGCTCAAAAGCTTCGGAGGTTTTTACACGATTACTTCGGTCGGTAATAATTCCCATAAGTTGCTTATCTTTCAGTTTTACGGAATCCCTCATAGCAGGATTTGGCCCTGAGGCAACGGTCTTTTGAATGAGCCCACCAAAAGCATTCTCCGAAATGGCCAAATGTTCCACACACTCCGCAATGGACCAAGAACTAGCCTCTGCTTTAAAGTTCAACTGCTCATTGGATAGGCCACTTATCACGCTTTTCATATGGTCACGGGTTTTTTCCAAGAGCTCTATCACCATGGTACGTTCGGTCTCGGTCAGTTTGGAGGTATCCTTATTAAAGCTGAACAAAGTAAAGACCAAAATGGGTAAAATAATTTTTTTCATTGGATTAGGAATTAAGAGATTGTATTCTGATGTCTGTTATTGTAAAGTGTCACCATTTCAAAGATACTTTAGTCTTTGTGACCCAAGCGGGGCGAATCTGCCATATTAAAGGGTTTTTGTGCTATGGCAATGAAAAATGGAGATAGACAAAGCTTATTTTTTTATAGCAATTGCGTATGGATTTCGGCGCGCTTTCAATTGCTTTCTTACTATTTTTAAGTGCTTAGATTTGAAATACTTATGCAAAGTACCACGGTTTTCGGTTGAATTTGGTACTTATTAAGAAATATAAATAAAAGAAAAAGGAAGTTTGAATTAAACTTAACTGCCATATTTCCGAGAAGGTTATGGCAGTTTTTTTATCTTTCAGTACAAATGGAAAATTCGGAAAAACTCTTCAATGAAATTCGAAATGGCAATGTGGCCACAATTGTCGAAATGTTGCAAAATCAGCCTGCATTGATCAATGTAAGGGATGGACGCGGGTCAACACCTTTAATTTTGGCCACATACTATAAACAAAAGGAAGTTGCTGAAACTCTTTTATCACATGGCGCAGAAATTGATGAAAAGGATGGCTCGGGAAATACAGCCTTAATGGGAGTATGCTTTAAGGGATATTTGGAAATTGCTCAGCTATTGATAGATTCGGGCGCCGATGTGAATGTAACCAATGTAATGGGAGCCACTTGCCTAATTTATGCGGTGACCTTTAACCATTTGGCAATTGCTGAACTACTTTTGGTAAATAAGGCAGATGTTTCTTTAAAGGATGCTCGTGGAAATACCGCTTTGGACCATGCCAAAACACAGGATTTTAAACCCTTAATTGCCCTTTTGGAGGCGCATGCCTAAAAAAATATGAGTTCCAATCAACTGAACCTTATTAAAAGAATCAACGCTATAGCCGATACAGGCTTATTTTATGCTGAGGGGGATTACGATAGGGAACGCTATGAAGAATTAAAGGGAATAGGTGCGGAGCTGATGGCCCAGGTATCTGAAAAGCCTTTGGAAGTTCTCAAAGACTTCTTTGTCCCTTCCGAATCGTATCCGACGCCAAAGGTGGATGTTCGTGGCTTTTTGTTCAATGAAAAAGAAGAAGTGCTATTAGCCAAAGAAAGCATAGATGGCAAATGGACCATTCCAGGAGGTTGGGCAGATATTGGCAGCACACCCTCAGAGGTTGCTACAAAAGAGATTTGGGAAGAAACTGGAATAGAAGCAAAAGTGGTTCGCCTTTTGGCTGTTTATGACAAACAGGTTCATCCACATCCCCCAGAACCCTATTACATCTACAAGATTATTTTCTATTGCCAAATGACCGGGGGACTCCTCAAACCGGGATTTGATATGTTGGATGCGGATTTTTTTTCGCTTGATAACCTTCCTCCACTGTCCGAGGAACGTATTTTGGAGTTCCAAATAAGGCAGTTGTTCCAATTGGCCAAGTCCAAAACCAACGAAGTTTATTTTGATTGATGGAAGTTGCAGATACCTTAAAAGTTGCTTTAATTCAATCTCCATTAATTTGGGAAGACCCCAATGCCAATAGAAAGGCTTTTGAAAAAAAAATGGCTTTAGTGCAGACCGATGTTGATTTGGTCATTTTACCCGAAATGTTCACGACTGGATTTACAATGTCCCCTGAAAAAATTGATGCTTCCGAAGGAATAAAAACAGTAAATTGGATGCAGAAAATCGCAAAGGAACTTCAAATTGCGATTGTTGGAAGCATCGTATTTCAAGAAGAGGAAAAGTTTTATAATCGCTTGTATTTTGTTAAACCTGATGGAGAATGTGCTACTTACAATAAGCGGCACACATTTACATTAGCGGGAGAGCATAAGAAATATGAATCAGGTGAGACTAGGGTAGCGGTAGAATTTAAAGGGTTTCGATTTTGCCCACTCATTTGTTATGATCTTCGTTTTCCGGTTTGGGCAAGAAACACAGAGGATTATGATGTCTTAATCTATGTGGCCAATTGGCCAAAGCCTCGAATTTCTGCTTGGGATACACTACTTCAAGCCAGAGCTATTGAGAATATGGTGTATTGTATCGGCGTCAATCGTATCGGCTTGGATGCTAAAGGACATGAGTATGTTGGCCATTCTGCGGTTTACGATGTTTTGGGAAATCAACTGGCCTTTTCCGATACCGAAGAAATACTATATACAACTCTAGAAAAGAACCATATTCAAGAAAATAGGGATAGATTACGGTTTCTGGACGACCGGGATGATTTTAATCTGTTATAATAAATGACTGCTCCAGTTCCCAGTTGGCCCTTACTTCAATTACATCGGGATAATAACTGACTTTTTCCGGTTGAATCTTTTTCAAATAATTGCCCGTGTCCCAGATGCCATTGGCGTTGTCATCAAAAATAACCCGAATCATGTAACGGGCGGGTTCCAGGTTATTGAATTCTATGGGGCCGGGAACTTCAGAAATGGTTTCCCTTTGTGTTTCACCTTGCTCGTCAGTCAGCTGCACAATCATTGGGTATTTTACCGTGCCGGAAATGTTTACTCTCAGGTTTCCATAATCTGCATAGCTGCCGGTAGAAAACTTGAAGGACAATGAATCATTTTCTATTCCAAAGAAGTCTGTGACTGCACCGGGGTAAAGGTTAAAGGTGTATGACTGGTTTGCCTCTTTTTCGAACTCAAAATTGATTTGATTTTTTATGGAATCCAGGGCGTAACTGTAATTGTAGGGCAAGGAATCATTCAAGAAAGCCTCAATATTACTGGTGTCTACTGCTCTAATTGGCGTATTGGCCAAGAGGCTAAAAATCTCTTCAAACCCTAATTTACTACTCGTGCTATTGGTCAGTTTTAATGAATCCAATCCGAGTTTTCGGGTTTTCACGGTAAAGGTGTCCTTTTGGTCCAATACCTTGTTGCTAACCATAAAAATAATAGAATCCAAATCCGTTGGGGTCAACCAATAATTAAGGGTGTCGGTTTCTCTTTCCTTTAAAATGGTAGTGCGTACAGAATCTGGCAAATCCGTAAGGCTTTCTATGCTTATTTCTTCTTGTACCCCTTGATAACCAAATATAATTCGGTTTTTGGCCACATAACTGGGAACAGAAGGGGTGTAATCCGGAATTTCCTTAAAGAGGTTTAATAGGTAAATGGAGTCTGAAGGCACTGTGATGGTGTCTTCTATAAATCCAATTTTATCCTGACGCTGATCAAAAAGATTGTTTTTGTTTATATCCTTTAAGGCAATAAGTTTATACTTTCCAGCCTTAAGATTTTTAAGTTCAAAAATGGGAAGACTGTCCAAAGTGTTTGAGATATAATTCGGGGGTTTTTTAAATACGGTGGAATCCGTAAAAGCCGTATCCAGTTCATAGAGCATCACACTTATAAATTCTTCTGCTTTTCTATCATAAGCATCCTTCACTGCCCCGGAAAGCGTTAAAGAATCAATATAGGTGCCCGTTGAGAAAACATAGGTAAGAAAACTGTTGGGGTTGCCTTCATTGTTATCCACTATACTCTGACCAAAATTAAAGGTATAGGTAGTATTTTCACTTAAAGTGTCTTTGATAATAACTTCTACATATTTACTCACACCACCTTGTGGTTTTATCTCTGGTGCATTCTTTAATGGTGGTGAAATAATCAATTGATTCTGAACATCTTCCAGCTTGATGTATTCATCAAAATACAGCCGAATGGTTTTGGATTTGAATTCGGTAGAGAAGTTTTCCGGCACGGTGCGAATCAATTCGGGAGGAGTTACATCTTCCGGGCCACCCGTGGGATTTCCCCGTCTAGCGCACTGCCAAAGTACCAATCCTAACCAAAGGATAAAAAAGAAGCTCAGATATTTCTTTAGGTGAACCATAAAAAATTATAGGGCAAAGAAACGATTAATTTGATTTTTGAAAATGAACATTGGCAAATTTTAACCCTACTCCACAACGGCCATGCTAGCTATTGAGATTTCAACACTAGGTAATTCAGTAAGAGTTCTGGCACACGCCTCTAGCGTGGCCCCGGTAGTTATTACATCATCAACCAAAAGAATATGCCTGTATTCCTTGTTTTTGGACACATCACATTGAAAAGCACTTTGAATATTTTCCCATCGCATTTGTCTGTCCTTCTTGGTTTGGGTCTTGGTGTTTTCTGTTCTTACCAATAATTCTGGTGTAAAATCCGCTTGGAGATGTTCAGCAATTTGTTCAGCAAATAGGGAAACCTGATTATAGGTGCGTTTTTTTTCTTTTTTTGGGTGTAGGGGAACTGGGACAACGGCATCAACATCTTTTAGGGTATTTTCCTCTTTCAACAAAGAACCGTACCAATCACCGAAAAAACCGCCTATGTCTTCTTGTTTTTTATACTTTAAGAAGTGCATTAGGTTTTTAACCATCCCATTTTTAGTAAAAAAAAGTAAAGAACCAGCCTTTTTTATGGGAGTTCGTCCATAAAAAATACGGTCAACTGCATTTTCTTCGGTGAAGTTATAATCGGTGAGTGGCAGTTCATGTCGACAAACGGTACACAAAACATGTTCTCCTCTGGATAATTGGGCATTACATCCAAAACACACTCTTGGCAATAGGATGTTGTTAATATCGTTTATTATCTTAGCCAACCTTTTGGACATCAAATCTTATACTGTTTAGAGTAGCTCTAGAACCCCATGGACGCCCAAGATAACAATTTCAATTACAAGATAATCTTTGCTGCACTTGTAGCGGTAATTGTGGGTATTCTCATTGCTTTTTACTACAGCTATGCCCAGTCCAAGAATCAAATGGTTTTTTTAGAGCAGGAAAAATCGCTTTTAGTTAAGGATTTGACTTTGATGAAAGCGGAAGTTGACCGTTTATCCGGGTTGAACGAAGTAAATGAAATTGAGTTGCAGACCTCCCGTTTTCGGGTAGAGCAATTGTTGGATTCTGTGGGTAGGCTTAATTTTAGTTTGACCAAGCTTAAGGAAACACGAAGCTCGCTTCGTATGTTGGAGGTGAGTTTTGATAGCTTAAAACTGAAAAATAATTTTCTACGGTACAACAATCGTCTTCTGGCCGACCGATACGAAGAAACCCAAAAACAACTTCGGGATGCTAGGGGAAGAGCCAGTAATATAGAAAAACGCGAATCTCTATTGCGCGAGACCAACAAGGAGTTGAGTCGGGAATTGAAAATCAAAAGCTATCTAAAATTGCAGAATGCTGAAGGTAGTGGATTTAGACTTAGGGCAGGTAGACCCATAAAAACCAATAAGGCTTCTACCATTGAGAAGTTGAGAGGGTGTGTCACTATCCTTAGCGACCCCTCCGAGCGTGGAAAAGTACGTGTGCTTTATCTCCAATTTTTGTCACCCGAAATGAAGGTAATCGAGGACAATGCAAACACCATTTCTGTTGGCGGGAATACCTATAGCAAAAAGGTAGAAATTGTATATACCGGAAAAGAAATCAGTATTTGTGATGCCATCACCGTGCCTTCAGAATCCCTTGCTGAAGGAATTTATACCCTTAATGTATTTGAGGACGAAAGACTTTTGGCCTCTACCGAATTTCAGTTGAAATAACCTCTTATTTTTTAGTTCAAAAAACTATTTTTGCCCCATGGCGAATCAGGAAGATATTTTCAAAAAGGTTATCTCCCATGCAAAGGAGTATGGCTATATATTTCAATCCAGTGAGATTTATGACGGACTCAGTGCTGTTTATGACTACGGTCAAAACGGGGTTGAGCTAAAAAAGAATATTCGTGAGTATTGGTGGCAGGCCATGGTTCAGCTCAACGACAATATTGTTGGGATAGATGCGGCCATTTTTATGCACCCCACCACATGGAAGGCTTCGGGACACGTGGATGCATTCAATGATCCCTTGATTGACAACAAAGATTCCAAAAAGAGATACCGTGCAGATGTTTTGGTAGAAGACCATGTGGCCAAGATTGAAGCTAAGATTGAAAAAGAAGTAAAGAAAGCGGCCAAGCGCTTTGGGGATAGTTTTGATAAAAAACAGTTCTTGGAGACTAACCCACGTGTTTTGGATTACCAAGCCAAGGCAGATGGTATCCTAAAGCGACTGGGAAAATCGTTGGAAAATGAAGATTTGGCAGATGTTAAGGCGCTCATTGAGGAATTGGGTATTGTCTGTCCAATTTCAGGTTCTAAAAACTGGACGGATGTAAAGCAGTTCAACTTAATGTTCGGTACCAAACTAGGGGCCACTGCAGATTCGGCGATGGATTTATACCTACGCCCAGAAACCGCACAGGGAATCTTTGTGAACTTTCTGAATGTTCAGAAGAGTGGACGTATGAAAATCCCATTTGGTATTGCTCAGACCGGAAAGGCATTTCGTAATGAAATTGTGGCGCGCCAGTTCATATTCCGAATGCGTGAATTTGAACAGATGGAGATGCAATATTTCATCAAACCTGGTACACAAAAGGAATGGTACGATACCTGGAAAGAAAAGCGCCTGAACTGGCACCTTTCTTTGGGCTTGGGTGAAGATAATTATCGTTTCCACGACCATGAAAAGTTGGCCCACTACGCGGATGCTGCAGCCGATATTGAATTTAGGTTTCCATTTGGCTTTAAAGAGTTGGAAGGTATCCATTCAAGAACCGATTTTGATTTGGGAAGCCACGAGAAGTTTTCCAATAAAAAGTTGCAATACTTCGACCCAGAAGAAAACAAGAGTTATGTGCCTTATGTTTTGGAAACTTCCATTGGGTTGGACCGTATGTTTCTAGCGGTTTTTTCCAGTGCACTGCAAGAAGAAGCATTGGAAAACAATACCACCCGAACTGTACTTAAATTACCGGCTGTTTTGGCACCTACAAAGGCTGCTGTTCTGCCACTTTTAAAAAGGGATGGTCTGCCAGAAGTAGCCCATAAATTGGTAGATGACTTAAAATGGGATTTTAACGTGGTATATGATGAAAAAGATGCCGTAGGCCGTCGCTATCGTCGTCAGGATGCCGTAGGCACGCCTTTCTGTGTTACGGTGGATCATCAAACTTTGGAAGATGAAACGGTAACCATTCGTCATCGGGATACCATGGAACAGCAAAGGGTTACGTTAGATGCCGTTAAAGATATTATCTCCAAGGAAGTAGATATGCGGTATTGGTTACAACGTATCTAACCCTGGGCCCTTAACCTCTTTTTTGTAGTAAATTTCTTAGGTAACACACTAAAAGTGATTTAGATACGTTAAAGTATAGCCTTGCACGGACCCCAAATTTTAAAGATGCGAAAGCTATACTTTTTTTTCCTTATTGTATTCTTTTCTAACCTACTCGTAGCACAAGAAAAGACGTTCACGTATTTCGACCCACCAGAGGATACCTCAGAAGAGGAGATCTTGGTGCGTTTGGACAGTTTGAAAAATAAACTGGTTCATGACTATTACAGCAATAACTTTCTGGAAGTACTGAAATATGGAGATTTAGGCCTTAAGCTGGCCGAAAGGATTGACAATCTTGCCTGGGATGTGGAAATCTCAAAATATACAGGGAGTACGTTTATTCGAATCAAGGATACGTTAAGAGCCGAAAAGACTTTTACAGAATCTTTAAAGAAGGCCAAAATTGTTAATGATTCAACTTTAATTGCGGATGCCTACAACAATCTGGGTAACCTGAACAATGAAATAGGACAGGATAAAAAGGCAATTGGCTATTATAATGAAGCGCTTAAAGTGTATCGGGCCAAAAAGAATATCACCCGAGTGTTTGTCATTCATTTTAATCTTTCCGATATCTATTTGGACCAAAAGAATATTGCAAAATCAAAAGAGCATGTAGCTGGCCTTGACCGATATGTAGATTCCATTCAAATGCCCTTGTTACGAGCAGGGTATTACTTTTCCAAAGGAAGATTGGCGTTATTGGAGAAGGATTGGGACAAAGCCATTGAATATTTTGAAAACGATATTGCGCTTTCCAAGCAAAATGACTACACCGATGGTTTGGTGGAAGGGTATGAATACCTGATTGAAGCCAATGTTGGAAAAGGTGACTTTGAACAGGCTTATCTGGTAAGGAAGGAGTCTGATGTACACGTGGATAACAAGCACGAAATAGAGAAAGCGACCGCCATTAATGAGGTGATTGCCCGAATGAACGTGAACCAGTACAAACAAGAGCTTAAGGCCAAGGAACTGGAAAACGAAATGAACCGTCAGACTGCTGATAGGAACAAAACCATTGTTTATTTTACTTTAGCTGCTTCGGTAGTTTTACTAATCTTCGTCTGCGCCATGTTCTTCTCTTTCAAACGGAGAAAAGCACTGGTAAGAAGTCTTCAGGAAACCAACGTGCAATACTTGGATGCTAAAAAGAAAGCGGAGGAGCTGTCCGAGGTAAAAACCAACTTCTTGTCTGCCATCAGTCACGAGTTACGAACACCTTTGTATGGTATCATCGGTATTGCCTCCATCCTAAAACAAGAAAAACCACTCGCAAAATATAAGGAGGACATCACCTCCTTAAAATTTTCGGCAGATTATTTGTTGGCGTTGATC
The DNA here is from genome assembly GCF_049333175.1 of Flagellimonas ulvae. NCBI lineage: Bacteria > Pseudomonadati > Bacteroidota > Flavobacteriia > Flavobacteriales > Flavobacteriaceae > Flagellimonas > Flagellimonas ulvae. The sequence continues at coordinate 2,388,546 of NZ_CP186325.1, read as the reverse complement.
AATGACCTGTTATTCTTGAACAAATTGGATGCGCTGAAGAACAGGGAGTTGGAGAACAAACCTTTTCACTTACGAAAATTGGTGCGGAATATCACCAATTCCATGGAGCATATGCGGGCGAAGAACAACAATCAATTTGAGATTGAAATTACGGATGACGTACCCGAATTTTTGAAGGGCGACTATGTAAAGCTCTCCCAAATACTCATCAATTTGATTAGCAACGCCTGTAAGTTTACGGAAGAAGGAACCATTACGGTTTCCATAACGCCCAAAGAAATTAGGGAAACATGTATTCTGCTGGATTTTAGGATTGCCGATACGGGTATGGGTATTTCCGAGGAAAAGCAACGTGATATTTTTGATGAATTCACCCAAGACATGAAGTCCAACGATTTTCAGGGCACGGGATTGGGGCTTGCCATTGTAAAACGTTTATTGGACTTGCACGATGCCACCATTGACCTAAAAAGTGAGAAAAATGTGGGTACCGAATTCTCCTTTACCATTTGTTATGATGTAACGCAAAAGACCGAAATTGAAGAAGTACCCAAGCAAGAAGTTATAGACCGCAGTATTGTGGGCAGCCATATTTTGGTTGTGGACGACAACAAGATCAACCGCTTGGTGACCCGAAAAATCTTGGAAAAGAATAAGTTCACCTGTACCATTGCCGAAAATGGAAAAGAAGCTCTTGAAATTATTAATGATGAGGTCTTCGATATGATTTTGATGGACGTGAACATGCCCATCATGAACGGTTTTGAGGCTACCCGCGAAATACGGGGCTTTAACAGTACCGTTCCCATTATCGCACTTACGGCCACTGATCCCACCAAATCTTTTGAAGACCTAAAAGGCCTTGGCTTTACCGACCTCATTATAAAGCCTTACGATACGGCTGACTTCTTGGAGGTGATCAAAAAGAACTTTGTGTCTACGGTGAAGATTTAACGTATCCCTATTTTTTTAAAAAACCACTAATTAGTAGTGGTATACCACAGCTTTCGTTTCTACTTTTATCCGATGGAAAAGCAAACCCTTTCTGAATGGATTACCGAAGCCTATGGTTCCCCTTCCGCGCTCAACAATCAATTAAACCATGTCATTTTTATGCTGCACTTTCTGCAAGAAGATACCTTTAGCCCTAGAGAGGTGCAAGATGCTGCAGAATTGCTAAAAGGTTTGGGGGAGGTTTTGGATTAAAGGCTTAGAACTTTAATAATAGCAACGTATTTTGATTTAGTTTGGTTCTGAATGTTGGAAGAAACATATTCTTTTTAAATCTTTTGACTTTAACCTTGGCTGGTGCGAATTACAAATGTGTACGGCTTTAAGCGTTGGTATTTTCAGTGAGTCTGTTTAATTCCTTTTTCTTTCTCTCTACATACAAAACCACGTCCTTAATTACCAATTTGCTAACAGCAGAAATTATTTTGTCCATTGTCTTATAATCAGGTTCATTATTTTTTACAGGAACTTTCATTTCAAAATTTAAACTTTGGGAACTTCTTAATTTTTTTCCAAAATCGAATTTGCCCAAAATCGATTTTTTCATTGAAGTAGAAAAGAACAGCATCGATTGTTTGGAATAACTGACTTTATCATTCCAATAAACTCCTGTATCATCACCTGCACCATAATCGTAATTTCGATAGAAGGTGTTACCAAAAATGTCAATCGTTATTGAATTTTTTGGAAAACTAGCAACTGGATTAGAGATGTAGTTTACAACACCTGTATTTGATGTGCCAGCCATAACAAAAGGAATATCACCTGCAATCTGGTCATCTTTTTTTAGTCTACGTCCTTGTTTTATTTTGTTGAAGACTCTGTTGTAAATGAAATTTGTAAATTCGATTTGGTCATTTTCATAATTTTTTAAAACCTGGTTTTCCTGTTCGTTCAATTGGAAGTCATCTAAATTACTTTTTATTAAGTATGCTTCCATTTTTTCAATTTTTTCCCTTTCCAAACTTGCAACAAAACGCTCCATATAATCAATATCAATATCCCCGTTTTTTTTAATTGGTAATACTAATTCTGAATTAAGAAATGTCTTGTCCACATTCCTAACTAGTACTGATAATAAGAGTGGTTTTAGTTTGTTTAGAGCTGATGAAAAAAATGGGATTGCTAAGGGGGTAATTTCAATTTTCGGAATTATTTTACAAACGAACTGACCCGCATACCAAGGATTTTGGCGATAGAAAAAATCCATTTGCAAAAGACCCAAACTCCAATTGCCAGCTTGGTTTATATTTTGGCTATTGACAAAACCTGTTTTTTGCAATACACCTTGGTTTTGAGATGTTCTTGTTACATAATCAAATTCATCTCCTGAAGCTAACTCATCTGTATTAAAACTAAGTGTATTTTCTATTTTAAATAATGTCCCAACTTTAAATTTACCCCACTCAACAACATTCAAATTTCTATTGAGTGGGGTATTTACTTTCCCAGCTGTTCTTCTAAGGATTTTTGTTTTAAAAGTGTAACTATTTCCCAAGACAAATAGTCGCCAACTGTTTCTTTAAGGTCTTTTAAAGTTGGCTTTGTATCGATCGGTGCTGTTTGATTCCAATCAGAACCGCTGCTTGGATTTATATGTCCTTCGTAGTATTCCTTTTTCGTAAAAATTTTTAGTTTGCTTTTATCAAAACGAACCAAATCAACAACTTCTTGATAACGCTCTTTTGCTTTATCTGTATCTATTAAGTTAGTACTTGCTTTTCTACGGTTTGCCCTAGAATAACCGTCATTAGTAAAGTCAATGAATTTTACCACGTCATCTTTGTGGTGTTTTTCATTTATCTTAAAAACGTAAATATGAGTATTCACACTAGATTTGCCAATAAAAATATCGACAGGCATTTTTATGCTCGCCAAAAGTGTGTGTTTTGAAAGTATTCTTCTGTTAAAATCAGCCGCTTTACCAGAACCTGACGAGCTTTGAATAATTATAGCAGCGTATCCTTTACTCATCATTTCGAGAGCTTTTTCTACAAAAATCATCCCGTTGCCAGGAGCCGAGTAAGGTGGATTTAATATAAAAGCATTCGCAGGGAAATTGGTATCTGTTTTTCCAAAGCCATATTTACCGTCAAAGTCTTTTATTGAGTCGGTATTTAATATGTTAGAACTACCATCGCCCATCAAAATCATATTCAGGATTGCCAACATATAAACACTTGAAAGCAACTCTAAACCAAGTAATTGTTCAGCTTTGATTTGAATTTCTTTCTGAGTCAGCTCATCAGGCGATCGGATAGTATTTTTTGCATCATTAAGCATTTCATTCATTGCTGAAACCAACAAGCCAGCTGAACCCGTTGCAAAATCCCATACATAAGAATCTTTATTTACTCTTGCTAATCGGACTAATAGCGAAGCAACGTAAGCAGGCGTAAGTACAACGTCATTCAACTTGTCTTGCGAAAAACCTAACCAACCGTACATTTCATTAAAGAGTTTGCCTGTAAAGTCAGTTGTCAAACCAATCTTGTAGTAGATACCTAAATCATCTACGATTTTGCCAAATACTCTTTTAAGTTGACTTTCTCCATTTTCAACTTTGTTTATGTTTTCAGTTAAAAGCGTGTTAGATAGCGTTCTTACAATGAGTTGTTTTTTCTCTTCTGGTAGTTCTTTATGACTTAAAAATGATTCAATCTTTTTAATCATTAAATCACCATCTCTATATCCTTTTTCAGTTGATGATTTTAAGTCGGATTTTTCGAGTGGTGCAACTTTGCCTGATATGCCAAGCGTTGCGATAATTGAAGCTGCAACTAAATAAACACGGTCATTTTCTCCTAGGCCTTTTTCATTTTGGTAAATGTCATTATTGAGTTTTATAAGGCTTTGGTCAATTTCTCTTTCTCTTTGATCTTTTAATCTGTCAAGTTCTTCCTGTGAAAGTTGAAGTTTTTTTACTGTCTCAATAAATGCGTCAAAATTCTTAGGTGCTAAAAATGAAAAGTCGGTGTAATCACCAATTTTTTGTCCAGCTCCTAAATTGCTTTTCGAAACATAGTAAACGCCTATTTCGTGCTGAATTCTACCTGCTTCATCTTTGTGTCCTGTCATACCGATTGCAATAATATCGGTGTAGCTTGTATGATGAAGCAATGCATTTGCATAATGAACAGCGCCGTTTACAGCAAATGAGTTAATGTTTTTAAAATGAGCTTCATTTTTAGAAGTTCGGTTTTCAATTTGTCCGTCTTTATCGAGTTTTACGAGTTTGTCTTTGTAGCCTTTGTACTCAATAAGAATAGGGTAGAAGTCTAAATTTATGTCTTGAAGTAATATTTTGGCATCTGGTCGATTTGCACCTGCTCCACCATTTTTAGTATAATAGTCAGAAAGGGCTTTATCAATTTCTGCATTGACTGATTCCTGTTCTAATTTGTATGGTAGTTTATACTTTTTTAGCCACCCGTTCGCTAAATCTGCAATATTCGGTTCTATTGATTGTACTTTCTTAGCCATTATGTTTTCTTTCAATTAGTAAGTCTTTGGCTTCGACTTTTAAAATTTCCGCAATTCGGTACAAGTCTTCCAAACTTGGTTGTCTCACGTTACGAGCATATTCATTAATCGTGTTATAACTCTTTCCTATCTGTTCGGCAAGCCATGTCTGCGAAATTCCTTTGTTCTTTAAAACTTCCTTAATTCGGTTCATTTGAAACCTAAGTTTTGTTTGTTCGGTGTTGAAGGTAGTAAAAACCCACTATTGTATAGTGTAATTATTCATTGTATTGCAGTGGGTTTGTAAAGAGTAAGCTATTTTGGTTTTTCAGCATTGGCTTTTTTTATGCCGCACAACTAGGTTATATAGATGTATTTTATATCGTAATACGTCCAAATATAGCGTACAAACGCAATAAGTCGTAAGTATTCTCTGTAGGGTTTTTAGCAAGTATACCTTACGTGTCTACCAACCTATCTTAGTAGGAGACAAAGTGAGCTAAAATGGCTTAGAAGAGGTTTTGGAGTTTTGTTTCTAATGAAATTCAATGCTTACTTGGGTAATCAACTCATCTTTAAAGCCCAATAAAATAGGATTTTTGATTTTTCTGGGATTGTTCATACACATTCCAGGCATAATGCAGTTAATTTCAAAGCTCTGTAAATCAGCTACTATACTTTCTGTGGTTTTCGTATCAATGATACTGTCGCCAATTTTCAAAACTCCTTCAAACGCTGTGTTTGGAAAGTTTTTGTCCCCATCCCAATTAAAGTTAAAGGCAAGCGTAAGTAGGTTACCATTTACGGTATGAAAGACAAGACCTAGGTCTGTGTAACGATAATTGACCTTGCCAGTGGGGTACTCTTTATACACTTCGGGTTCTCCCAGCATTTCCACAATACTTTGGTATGTGGTTGAATTATCAATTGGGGTTCCGTTCAAGGTAACGGTGTAGTCTTGATTGTAAGTCACTTCAATAGTTTCTTGCCCAAAGCAAATAATGGATGAAAGGCTAAAAAATAATACGGTACATACTAGTTTCATGATGTCTGTTTTTGATTGATGTTTGAGGGTTCGGTTTGACGGTCCCTGGGATGTAGCGGGCTGGCGAGGAAGGTTTGTTCCTTCGTTTTATTGATACTCTTATTTTGGTGAGGCATGAAATCATATTAATATTGGCTATTTAGGTGTAATGAGTCCAATTAGATTACCTGCCACATCTTTAAACCAAGCAAACTCCCTTCCATCAGGTAGCTTTATGGGATTCACAAAAATCTCCCCACCGTTTGACTCAATTGCTTCTAAATCTGAAGTTAGGGAATCAGTTTCAATGTATATGGTAACATAATTCTGCGGATCGTTAGGCCCCAATTGATTTAGGTGCCCGCTTAATGCTTCTTTATTTCCTGTATCAATAATTGCAGAATTTCCATGCCGTGTTAAATCCCAATCAAAGACCTCTTTGTAGAAGGCAGATGTTTTATCAATATCACTGCAGCCTATTTCAAAATGCACTACGGTTCGCTTCATGTTTTCTAAATTAAGACATTAACTCAATACTTTGTAAGGGATGTCTGTAGTTTAAGGTTATAAAATGGTTTGAGAAAGCATTTGGAACGATTTAGAAGCAATGGCGAATCATAACCATTGTTTGTGTTCGTACTTTTTCATTCCCTTAAGAATTCTAATTCTTCACAGGTTTTGCTCGGTACAAATTCAGTCAATTCATAATCTGCCAATTCATTCTGCTTAAAAGGGTCTTTTGAAATAATGTCTTCCAGTTCGGATTTTGATTGCACATTGGATAAAATGATTCCACCTGTTCTTGGGACCTTTCGTCCTGAGGCAAGAAAATGCCCCAATTCATAGTGCTTATTGAGATATTCAATATGTTCTTCGAGAAACTGGTCCACTTTTTCCAGTTCCGTTTTATAGGTCAAATTGATGATGAACATTTGGATTTATTTTCTATTTCGATGTAGAAGATATGAAATTCTGGGGGTCGTTTTTATACAAAAGGGGAACCGCATTTTCAGGCATCCATTTTAATAGTAGTCATTGTTACTAGAATCAAAAGGAATGTACATATTCCTACAATAGTGGTAAAACGCCCCATTTTTTTTGATTTTGTCCAACCAAAGAGCCCAATGACAATGCACAAGAAAACTATTCCCAAAAGAAAGGATACTGCACTAATGTGATTGGATATATCCAATGAAATTGATGAGACGTTTCCGGGATAACCTTTGGTTGTCATCCTAACAATTCTTGTCATCCCAAAGACTGATATAAGAAAGCAACTTGCCGTAAGGGTTGTCGCTTTAAAAATCCAATTGGAGATTTTACTTTCTGTTTTGTCAGTCAATAGATTGGCGATAATAGCTATCGAGAAACCCGCTAAAAGAGAGGCAACCACTATCAGTTGGTTCACAACACTGTTCAGATATTCGGTGTTCACATCCATAAAAAAGTTCTCTTTTAATCGTTATTTCCAAAAGTTTCAACCCTAAGTTGTAAAGGCTTTATCGTTCTTTTCCGTTTTTGGCATGGCTAAGCCCTTTTTGCATTTCTTCTTCAAATGGTGAGTTTGGATATTTGGCGAGTCCTGCATTAAAATATGTAATGGCATTTTGGTAATCTTTATGCTTTAAATAAAATTGCCCAAAACGGTTTTGCCAATAGGCCGAAGCATATCTTTCTGTTGTCAAAACATCTTTAAACTCGGTCATGAAAAGCGTGAAGTACTCAAAGTTGTCCCGCTTCCAAGCCAACCAAATGAGTGCATTTTTTGTGCTGTTATCTATTTGTTTGTCAAAGCCAAATCGTTTGGCTCGTTTTTCGAAATAAGAAGTTAGGTAATCCATTCCGCCTAAATCAATATACTCTTGTATACTTTCAAAAACCAGGGAGTTATAATTATGATAGTAGTGTTTTAGCCCCTTGTATAGAGCCAAATGAGGTAATGATTCATGTATTTCCTCATTGAACAAGCGGTATTTCCAAATGAGACTTTTAGGTGCATGGTTCTTCAGCACTTCTTGGAATGCATCCGTGTAACTTATGTTATAAATATCCTTTCTGGAATTGGCCATGAACAGGTACACCTCTTTTTTGGAGGTAAATCCTTTCACCAGATTCTCGGAGGCATAGCCCCCATCAGAGATAATGGCCCCATCAAACACCTCATTTTGTAGAATTAATTCGCTTATATAATAAGCTGCATCTTCCCATCCAAAAATGACCCGTTTTTCACTTGTCCTGTAGTTGGAGTCTACATAATGAACCACTTCTTTGATTAAAAAATCAGTGAATTTTTCACTTTCGTCGCCAAATAATGTTCGCCTTAACGGATTGGTAGTTGTAATGCCTACCACAATCATTTCTGGAATAGCACGAGGGTTTTTTATAGCCTTTTGAACAGCCACCCCGCTCAGAAAATATCGTTGTCCATCTAAAATAAATAGCACAGGATATTCCTCAGTAGTATTTGAGTATGAATCTGGGGTATAAATTTGAATCGTTCTATCTTGGTTTAGTATGGAAGACGTAATGGTATGGTTTATCCCAATAGTAATGGGAGAATTATCCTCCTGGGCTGCACATAGTCCTGTATTTACAAAACAAAATAGGGTGAAAATGAGCAATCTTTTCATAGGGTGGGTTTCTTCATAATGGTTTCTAATGTTCTATATCGGTCAAAGAAACCGTCTTTCCGGTTTCGGCACTTTCCCGAGCAGCATCCAAAATTTCCATAACCACCATATTGTTTTCCAAGGTAGAAAGGCTGTAAGGGGATAGGCTTACACTTCCTTTTACTACGGCAGCCAATAAAGAAAAAGGATCATTGTAGGGTGCCTCTCGTTCAGCCAAAGTGGTTTTTTCTTCTTCAAACCCATCATAGCCTTCTGCTATCCGCACGCGTAGGTCGTTTCGGTTGTCGGCGTAAATGGCTCCCGTTAACCCATAGAGTTCCATGTCTTTTCGGCCTATGGGCCAATTCCAAGAGGCTTCGATGATGGCTTGGGCCGTATCATAGGTAAGGAGTATGGTGGCGTCATCATCCACCTTGGGGTTATTTTCAGCTTGTAGTTGTTGGGTAATGGCAGTTACCGTATTCGGTCGTTTTCCCTGCATCAGCCAGGTCATAAGATTGGCCCCGTAGCAACCAAAATCGGTTATTGCACCACCTCCATTTTCCTTGGGGTCGGTGAGCCAGTCCAAAAACTCTTTGTTCACCCCAATTTTTTTTGGCCCTCTATGTCCATCACGCACAATCACTTTTCGCAAATCCCCAATCTTACCTTCATCCAACAGTGCTTTGGCTTTATGATTGGTAGGGTACCAGGTGGTTTCATAATTCGTGAGCAGGTGTATGTTGTGCTTTTCGGCCAAGGCTTTCATCTTTTGGGCATGGTCCATGCTCACGGCCAAGGGTTTTTCCACCATCACGTGGATGCCTTTAGGTGCACAGGTTTCCACTACTTTCAAATGGTCATAAATGGTTCCAAAAGCGGTGACCGCTTCGGGACGGGTCGCCGCAATCATTTCATCCAAAGAGTCATATACCAAATCCATGGAAAAGCCATGCTGCTCTGCATAGCGTTGGGCCAAATCCCGATTGGGTTCGGCAATACCCACAATTTTAATATCTCCAATATCGTCCCTTCCCAAAATCCAGTGTACATGGGTATGGGTTAAGCCCGCCACACCCACTTTCAAAGGTTTTTCTTGGGATTGGATGTTGGATGATACCATCATAACCATACTGAATAGAAAAAGAAAGTGATGTTTCATTGGGCTAGTTACCATTTATAGTTCGCTCAAAAGGGTATGCGTATCCTTAATAGTGGCAAATTCATCCTTGAGGTTGGCCAGTTCTATCTGGTGTATCATATCGGCTCCAATAAATTCTCCATCAATCCCTTTTTTGCTAAAGGCGGCTGTAGCATCGGAAATTAGGGTCACATCAAAACCCAAATTGGCGGCCATACGGGTAGAGGTGGAAATGCAATGTTCCGTGGTCAATCCGGTTATGACCACCTTATCAATGCCTTTTTGTTGCAATTGTTGCTCAAGGTCGGTTCCGATAAAGGCGCTGTTCACATTCTTTTGGATAATGGGTTCTCCATTTTCAGGGGTTACTCCCGGATAAAAAGCATGGGTTTCCTTTGAAGGGTATAGCGGTGATTCCAAATTGGTGGAGCAGTGCTGCACATGAAATATGGGCAACCCTTTTTCTCTAAAATTGCTCAAGATTTTACTGCAATTTTCCTCAGCTTGGGGATTGTTCCGTTCTTCTCCGTAATATCCGGTTTCTTGAATTCCTTTTTGAATGTCGATGAGTAATAATGCGGTCATAGGTAGTAAAGCTTATGACCAATTTAGGGATTAAAAACGGAAACCTATGGACAATCCGCCACGGTACATAAAGTCATCTTGAAAATCTTCGGGATTGATGTTTCTTCCGAAACCTGCAAAGATTTCCAGGCTGAACTTTTCACTTCGCGTCACCCATTTATTTCCCAATCCCAGACCTAAAGCTACCGTACTATAATCATTGTTCCTAAAGCCGATTTCATCTTCGGAAATTTCATCTTCACCTGTGTAATACAGGCCAAAGGCTTCTGCAAAAAACCCGCTTCGGGGTTGATAACCAAAGTAGGCCCTGAAGTTGGGACCTATTCCAAAGTTTCCATTGAAGTCGGTAGCATCATTGTCAAAATAGACGGTTCCCCCTATACTGGTATCCCCGCTGAAGAAATACTCGTATGAGCCTTCAACTGTAGTGGTGGCCAAAAACAGTCCAATATTAAATTTCAGTTCGTTGTTATTGTCGAATCTAGGATAGGCCTGCCCTATGGCAAGATATCCAGAAAACAAAACGATAAAGAATAGTATTCGTTTCATGGTCAAGGGTTTAAACACTATTGACACAATCAATTAGTGTTCCAAAAAACAAAGGTAATGGCTTCTTTGGTCAAAATGGTTTTAAAGAGCCGTGCACAATGGTTATTTTTAGTGAAAAATATGAGCATGACCATAGTTTCCTATAATGTAAATGGTATTCGAGCGGCCCTGAACAAAGGGTTCATTGATTGGTTGGCAAGCGTAAACCCTGATGTGGTTTGCTTGCAAGAGACGAAAGCCCTAAAAGAACAAGTGAATGTTGAAGCTTTTGAAAAGGCGGGATACCCTTTTCATTACTGGTTCAGTGCTGAGAAGAAAGGGTATAGTGGGGTGGCCTTGTTGTGCAAAGAACAACCAGACCATATTGAATATGGAACGGGTATAGATTATATGGATCATGAGGGAAGAAATATCCGAGCAGATTTTGGGGACCTTTCGGTGATGAGCATGTACCTTCCTTCAGGAACCAACATGGACCGTTTGGAGTTTAAACTTACGTACATGGCGGACTTTCAGAAGTATGCCAATACACTCAGAAACGATAGACCTAACTTGATTGTTTGCGGCGATTACAACATTTGCCATGAAGCTATTGATATTCATGACCCAGTGCGAAACAAAAATGTTTCTGGCTTTTTGCCCGTGGAACGCGAATGGATTGGGAATTTTATGCAAAGTGGTTTCATTGATAGCTTTCGACACTTTAACAAAGAACCCCACAATTACACGTGGTGGAGTTACAGGGCCAATTCCCGAGCCAACAATAAGGGTTGGCGTTTGGATTATGGTATGGTAGCCAATTCGCTGGAAAACCGATTAAAGCGTTCCGTAATTCTTTCAGAAGCCAAACATAGTGATCATTGTCCCATTTTACTAGAGGTGGAAAAATAACGATAGGTTAAAATCCTTCGATAAGGATATCTTATTTTTGAGGCTTTCAAATTGAAAATTGCATGAAATACACCAGAATTCCCCATACCAATATTAGAATAAGCAAGATTTGTTTAGGAACCATGACCTTTGGAAGGCAGAATAGCGAAGAGGAAGGCCATGAGCAAATGGATTATGCTTTGGACCAAGGCATCAATTTTTTTGATACTGCTGAGTTGTATCCAGTTCCAGCCAAAAAAGAATTGTACGCAGTTACAGAGGAATTTATTGGGAGTTGGTTCAAAAAAACGGGGAATCGCGATAGAGTGGTATTAGCCTCAAAAATTGCAGGAAGGGCTGATTTCACCAAACATATTAGGACTACAGGTTTTAGCAGGGATTCCATCATCAAAGCAGTTGAAGGAAGTTTACAACGACTGCAAACGGATTATATCGATTTATACCAGCTGCATTGGCCAGAACGAAATACCAATTATTTTGGGCAAAGAGGATTTGATGCCCACGCCCTGGATATGTGGGAAGATAATATTCACCAAGTTTTGGAGACGTTGAGAGACCTTAAAAGTGAGGGGAAAATTCGGCATGTGGGTCTATCCAATGAAAGTCCTTGGGGAACCATGCGTTTTTTGGAAGAGAGCAAAGTACATGAGAGTTTGCCCAGAATGCTAACCATACAAAACCCCTACAGTTTGCTAAACCGTTTGTTTGAAGTAGGACTTTCTGAGGTATCCATCCGGGAAAGCATTGGTCTACTCGCCTATTCTCCTTTGGGATTTGGGGTGTTGAGCGGCAAGTATTTGGATGAAATACAGCCCCGAAAAGGCCGAATTACGCTGTTCCCGAACTACAATAGATATAGCGGTCCCATCTCCGTAGAAGCTACGAGAAAGTACAATGATTTGGCCAAGGCCCATGGATTGAGTCTAGCTCAAATGTCTTTGGCTTTTGTGAACACACGCCCTTTTGTTACCAGTAACATTATTGGAGCAACCACGATGAACCAATTGAAAGAAAATATAGAAAGCATTGATGTTGACCTTTCAGATGAGGTTTTGGATGGAATCGAGGAAATCCATAACGCCATACCGAATCCAGCGCCTTAGAGCTTAGCCAAATAGGTGGGACACGACGTCCTCAATCTTGGAAACCAACTGCACCTGGATATTCGGATTCTTTAAGCCTATTTTATTGTTTTTAGACACATAAATGGTTTGAAAGCCCAGTTTTTCGGCTTCTAAAATACGTTGGTCTACTCGTTGCACTGGTCGTATTTCCCCGGCAAGTCCAACTTCGGCGGCAAAGCATACCCCTTTTTCAATAGGAATATCGGAATTGCTGGATAAAATGGAAGCCATTACCGCTAAATCGATGGCAGGGTCATCCACAGAAATACCCCCTGTAATGTTTAAGAAAACATCTTTCGCCCCCAATTTAAAACCCGCTCTTTTTTCCAAAACGGCCAACAACATATTCAAACGTTTGGCATTGAAACCTGTTGCCGAACGTTGAGGTGTACCATACACAGCGCTGCTCACCAAAGCTTGAATCTCAATAAGTAGTGGACGCATACCTTCTACCGTAGCTGCGATTGCCGTTCCACTTAGGTTTTCGTCGTTTTTGGAAATCAATACTTCGGAAGGGTTGTTCACTTCGCGAAGTCCACTGCCCTGCATTTCGTAAATGCCTAATTCCGCTGTGGAACCAAATCGGTTTTTAAGAGAACGGAGGATGCGATATACGTAATTTCTATCCCCTTCAAATTGCAGCACGGTATCCACCATATGCTCCAAAATCTTGGGTCCTGCAATATTTCCATCTTTGGTAATATGACCAACAAGAATTACCGGAGTATGGGTTTCCTTGGCAAATTTGATAAGCTCAGCGGTACTTTCCCTAATTTGGGAGATACTTCCTGCTCCAGAATCTACATAATCGGTATGCAGGGTTTGGATGGAATCGACGATGACCAAATCCGGTTCCAACGCTGTTATTTGTTGAAAAATGTTTTGGGTTTTGGTTTCGGTAAGTACAAAGCAGTTTTCGCTTGATGGTAGGATGCGGTCTGCCCGCATTTTGATTTGCTTTTGACTTTCCTCTCCTGAAACATACAATGTTTTGTAAGGCAGCTTTAAAGCTATTTGAAGGAGCAAGGTACTTTTTCCAATACCGGGCTCACCGCCAAGTAAGGTCAACGAACCAGGAACCAATCCACCACCCAACACACGATTGAACTCCATATCTTGGGTGTCCAACCGCAATTCTTTCTCCTGTGTAATTTCTGAGACTCTTACTGGAGAACCAGCTCTTTTCGACGTAGGCGTAGAACTTGATTTCCAAGAAGTTTTTTCCTCTTTTTGAATAACTTCTTCCACAATGGTATTCCATTGTTTGCACGAAGTGCATTGTCCAATCCATTTTGGGTATTGGGCGCCACAATTCTGACAAAAAAAAGAAGTTTTTACTTTGGCCACTTGCCCAAAATTTGAGGCTAAAGATAGTATAAAGTACTCAACTTGTTTTTAGGGATTAGTAACCGAAATGTGCTTTTGGGACATCAATTTTTCCAATCGAAATAAATTTTCTTAGTTTACAAAACGAATATTTGGTTGCCCATATCTTGAAATGACGAATACCTTTTAAATTTTCCGCTCTTTGCGCTGAGAAATGCAATACAGCAATCTTTATTTCAATGAGACTGAAATTCAAATTCGAGTTTTACTGCTGATTATCATTTTAAGTTACATAGATTAAGTTCTGTTGATAATTCTACTGTCTTTGGTTATTCCAAAAAACCAGGAGAACTAGAATCCGGGAGAGCTTTTTAAATATTTTAATTTATCTGATATCAATGAGCAATAGAAAAGAAATTTCAAGTGCTTTTTTAGTGAATGATGAATGGTTAATTATCCATTCTGGAAATGATTGCTTTTTAATCCATGCGAAAACCGGTAAGACCTTCAAGCAGTTTAATGAAAGGTATATTGGGGTATTTAATGGGGTTTTGTCTCCTGACAAGAAGAAAATAGCCCTTGGAAGTATTGGAACATCAGCTTTTATATGGCATTTGGAACTTGATGAAGTACTTAGTTTAGGGGCCAGTACTACTAGTGCCAGAGCATTGGGGTGGTTAGGTGATAAGACTGTAGTTTTTTCAGCAATATATGGAGGTGTTGTTACCGTTGATATAGAAGAATTTAAGAAAAACCACAGCGAAATAGAAGACCGTTACCCAAACGCTTCGGGTCATTATGGAATAAAGTATTATGATGGGGAAGTATTTGAAGATGATATGTTGATGGAAGTTCAACTTGATTTTCGCGCAAGTGATTTCTTTTCGTATAACAAAGACAACAGGGTTATAGAGTTGCTGGAAGGAGAGCAGTTAAATGTATACACCCTAAAAAACAAGACAAAGATTGACCCTACGGAAATAGATTTTGAGATGGAAGGATACTATCTCCATTATCCAAGAGTATTGGTATGTAATCAAAATCTCATAGTAGTGAATAAGAAAAAGCTAGACATACTGGATATTGATACTGGGAAAAGACTGAATGTATGGGATTTGGAAAAAGAAGACGTGTATACATTTAACAATATAGAGAAAACGAATTTGTACACGTATAACAAGACCAATCTTGAAAAATGGGATTTAAAAAGTGGAAATAGATATCATATCTGGACTGGTCGTGGAGCGAAAGACTTTTCAATAACAAAAAATCTTCTTTTGATTCATAGCAGGGATAATTACATAGAACTAATAGATTTAAATTCCAAAAAGAGTTTGCTAAAGATTGCTGTTTTCCCAAAAGAAAGTGACTTAAAACCACGAATAATTTGACTCAAATTCTTTCAAAAAGAGTATAGTTATGCAAAAAGAATTACTTCGTTTGAATAAAGGTGAAAATAGCTTGTTATGAACTACATAATGGTATTTCAATATCCGAAATCAGCCTTAAGTGCATCAATTTTTTCAAGAGCCATATCCTTGGTCAAGAAGTCAATTTCTTCCATCTGAAACGCTTTTTCAAAGGTTTTGAAAGCTTTCTTTGGCTCTCCCAATTGTTCGTAATACTCGCCTTCAAAATAAAAGCCCAACATGGTTTCAGGGTACTCTTTTTTACAGATTTCCGCCAAGGGTTTCAAGGACTCAAAATCCTGTTTTTTAAGAGAAGCTGCATAAATGGCCATAATATCATTGAGCCCCACCGATTTTTTATACCCTAAAAGTTCCTCAATTCTGGCATAGCGTTCCTCCAGATATTGGAAAACTGGCTCATTGGAAGTCAATATTTCTGTCTTGTATTCTTTTGGACTTATGGGTCTGAACATTTTGAAAACATTATCGAATGCTTTGCTTATGCCATAGGTCGCAATTGAAATATGGTCTGCATTGTCATATTCATCAAAATAATAATGCAAAGATTCCTTATCTATGGATTTAATGGCATTGTTCATTTGAAGAATTCGTTGCCGATCCTCTGTCTTTTCTTTTTCAAGAATGATGTTGTAAAAGATTTCTTGATCTAAATCTGAAAGACGCGCAGGAACGCGACTTTCCATATCAGTCGCCAAAACGGGAGACACAATCACATAACTATTGAAATAGGATCTATCCTTGAATAAAAAGTAATTGCCAAAGTTGGCGGTAAGGTCATATCCCACAAACATTTTGAAAGGGGCAATATTATATTGGGTCTCCAAATAAGCAATAAGTTCAGTGCCCAAGAACTCATAAAACTTGGCACCTTTTTCTGTAGGCAAACCTGTGGACTGCTCAAAGTCGCAGTCATCCCAACGCAAATCATTTTCTGATTGATGGACACCTACCACAATGGCTTCGGGCATTCTGCTATGGGCACCATACACTTTTGCGTTCGCCACAACAACGTCAAAAAGATAATCCGCATCGAGAACAACAATCAAAGGGTATTTCTTGTCCTCAGAGTAATTCTCTGGGAAATAATAGGAAATGTTTCTTCTTTCCTGAAGCTTAAAAGATTCAAAGATTTCTTGTTTTACCTGACCGGCAAGGCTGAGGCTAACCATGCCAATAAGCAGGAACAGATATTTTTTCATTTGGTTAAGTATAAGATGGTCGGGGTCTACCGATTTCTATTCAATAACGGTAGTACCATAAAGGATATTGTACCAAAAACGACCACCATCAAAGTCTGTGCAGTCCACATAATCCATCCGTAGGCATCTCCTGAAGTTTTACTGATGCCATAAACGGATAAAGCCGCGGTGACGACAATAGGGAAAAGTCCCAAACCACCATTGGTGGTTGCCATGGCGAAAGCGCCAGCAACGAAGGCGACTAAAAAGGCGCCTAATGGTAGTTCTGTGGTTTCCGGCACAGTGAATTTAATGACCCAGAACATCCCAATATAGCAGGCCCAAATAAAGAAAGTGTGAAAGATGAAAGCCCCCCGGCGCTTCATTTTGAAAATACTCATAACTCCATCAAGAAGTCCGTTTAAAAAGGTCTTGATTTTTAGGGCGAAGCTTGAGGTAGATTTTTTTATGAGTCGGATTGCAATAACAAGTCCGAG
Organism: Flagellimonas ulvae; assembly: GCF_049333175.1. Lineage (NCBI taxonomy): Bacteria > Pseudomonadati > Bacteroidota > Flavobacteriia > Flavobacteriales > Flavobacteriaceae > Flagellimonas > Flagellimonas ulvae. The sequence goes on along the minus strand of NZ_CP186325.1, from coordinate 2,371,719 downwards.
TACACCTACCAAAAGCAAGACGAGTGACCCAACAAGTCCAATTCCATTTTCTTCCAAAATGCCTAAAATTACATCAGTCTGGACCAGAAGAGCTGCAGTTATGACCAAGAGTAACATAATTACATCAACAATTCTTTCCGTTACTATGGTGCCAAAACCTTTTTCAAAGGGAACTTTTTCATAGGTGTTAAGAGCTGTGGCCCGCAGAATTTCCCCAGAACGAAGAACCAAGGTATTGGCAAAATAACTGGTAAGTATAATTAGAATGTTGTTAATTAGTTTTGGACGATATCCCAGGGGTTCTAAAAGGTAGTTCCATCGAATAGCTCTAGAAACATGGCTAAGGATACCGATAAAAATGGATAAAAAGACCCAGATAGGATCTGCACTTTTAATGGCTTCAAAAATTCTAGCCCTATCATCTGGAGTTGTGGAAGTGTAGGAATAGTATACTAGCCCCAATCCAATTAAAATGGGGATGGCGATTTTGAGAAACTTTTTTAAGGAGGTGCTCAAAACTAGTTTAGCCTATTGGTTTCCTCGTTGGGGAATACTAAGGCAGGATTGAAAGATTTAGCCTCTTCAATGCCCATCCAAGCATAGGTTATCAAAATAAGTACATCACCTACTGCAACTTTACGTGCAGCGGCCCCGTTTAGGGTTAGTTCACCAGAGCCCCTTGGCCCTGGAATGGCATAGGTTTCCAATCGTTCCCCATTGTTATTGTTCACGATCTGGACTTTTTCTCCCCGAATTATATTGGCAGCGTCCATCAAATCTTCATCAATGGTAATACTACCAATGTAATTGAGATCGGCCCCTGTGACCTTTACTCGATGTATCTTGGATTTTACAACTTCTACCTGCATGGCGCAAAATTAATTAATTGAGTTTTAGGTTGTCTATTAAACGAACGTCATTCGCATAAACGGCAATAAAAGCTCTATATTCTTTGTTCTTTTCTTTTGTTTTTATGGGCAGCAAAGTATCTTCATCCGAAATGCTGAAATATTCCAATTCAAAATCCTCATTCTTTTCAAATTCCGACCCTACCCAATTCAATACATGTTTTGCACTTTCCGTGCCAAACTTTTGCTTGGCAGTTTTCAGAGTATTGTATATAAAACTGGCCTTTTGTCGTAATTCCGTGCTCAGTCTTTCGTTTCTGGAACTCATGGCCAATCCATTTGGCTCGCGCTCTATAGGGCAACCTATAACTTCAACACCAATGTTGTTCTTTTTCACCAACTTTCGGATAACCTGAAGCTGCTGAAAATCTTTTTCTCCGAAATAAGCTTTGTCGGGCGATACTGTTCGTAAGAGTAACTCTACAATCGTACCAACTCCTTCAAAATGCCCCGTTCTAAATCTTCCTTCCATTACTTGATCCAGTCCCTCAAAATCAAATGTTTTTGACTGTATCTTGGAATCATAAATATCATCGATTGAAGGGGCAAAAACGATAATCTCATTTGAGAGCCCATTTAAAAGCTGAACATCGCTTTCCAAGCTTCTGGGATATTTGTCTAAATCGTTGGGATTGTCAAATTGGGTTGGGTTGACAAAAATACTCACAACTACCTTCTCGTTTTCAGCAAGTGCCTTTTTAACCAAAGATAGATGTCCCTCATGAAGGGCGCCCATTGTGGGAATCAGGCCCAAAGTCTGGTCTTGCATTTCCTTTGATTTAAGGAAAGAAGAAAGGTCTGTTTTGGTGTAAAAAATTGACATTCCGAGTATTAAAAGCGTGCAAAAATACTATAATTACTGGTAATCAGCATAATTTTTGTACTTTTGCAGCTACGTTTTTCGGACAAGCAAAAAAACGACTTTATGAATGGAAAAAAGATATTGTTTGTATCTTCTGAATTAGTGCCTTACCTCCCTGAGAACCAAGTCTCCTTAATGTCTTACGAAGCCCCTAGAATGGTAAATAGCAATGGGGGTCAGATACGCATTTTTATGCCCAGATACGGCAACATCAACGAGAGAAGACATCAATTACATGAGGTAATCCGTTTGTCGGGAATGAATCTGGTGATCAACGATATGGACATGCCGTTGATTATCAAGGTTGCTTCCATACCCAAAGAGCGTATTCAGGTGTATTTCATTGATAACGATGAATACTTTAAAAGGAAAGCTACTTTTACTGATGCTGACGGCAATCTTTTCCCGGATAATGATGAAAGGGCCATATTCTTTGCAAAAGGAGTGGTCGAAACGGTAAAGAAGTTAAATTGGTCCCCGGATATTATCCACGTCCATGGTTGGATGGCTTCCTTACTCCCATTATACCTAAGAAAATATTATGCGGATGAACCTTTGTTCGCGGATAGTAAGATTGTATTGTCGGTATATGAAAATGGATATGAAGGAGAGCTTGACAATAAGATGAAGGATAAGATTAAGTTTGACGGGATTTCCGAGGACAGTATTGAGCCACTTTCCCAACCCGACTATAATAATTTGTTAAAGGTTGCCACCGATTATTCTGATGCCATTATTTTAGCTTCGGAAGGTGTTTCTGATGACCTTAAGGCACACATAGATGACTCTTCCAAACCAGTTTTGCCCTATGTCTCACTTCAAGAGGCAGAAGAGGCTTATACCAATTTTTATAAGACTGAGGTTTTAAAATAGAAGACATGCAAAATTTGAAAGGGATTAAACCTTTGGTGTATGCCATGGTTTTGGGTGCGATGTTGGTTTCATGTGAAGAGGATTTGCGCACCATTGGAGACGGAGTAGTGGCCGGTGAGCCTTTTACCACGGGTCGAGAAGTATACGATGTTTTTGCCTTTAATAAAGGAGTACAGGCTGTACAAACCAATAGATTACCACTATATCAGTTGGGAACATATAATGATCCTCTTTATGGTAGAAGAAATGCAAGTATAGTTTCTCAAGTAACGTTTCCGAATAATGCAGCTAATCCAACATTTGGTGACTTTAGCCAAGAAGTGGAGGATAATGCAGATTCAGATGATAATGAAGCAACTATACCTGAAAATGAAACGGTAGTTGAGGTAATATTGTATCTGCCTTTTCAACTTCCTCCGACTTCTAATCGAGATACAGATGGCGATGGTGTCGAGGACGAAATTGAACGTACCGAAGCTGATAGATTAGACCCTAATTCAGATTGGGATGAAGATGGTGTAAGTGATAACGATGAACGTATTTTGGGCTCTAATCCTTTTGACGCAAGTGAGGATGGTACAGGAGATGATTTTGTAGCGAATACTTTTCCTAGAAGATTTGCTTTGGATAGTATCTATGGTAATAGAAACCAAGAAGTCAATTTGAGAGTTACACGTTCCAATTTCTTTTTAAGAGACCTTGATCCAAATACCAACTTTGAGGAGGCCCAGGAGTTTTTTTCGAATCAAGATTTTTCAGGTTTTGAAGGAGAGGTTCTTTACGATAGCTCTAATCCTAATCAAGAACCACTTGCCGTAAGTGATATGGAGATACTTGTTTTTCAAGAGGATGACCTGGATACGGCAGATGTAGATGAATCTGAGATTGTAGAAAATAGATTTAATCCAGGACTCCGAATCCCTTTAGACAACGATTTTTTCCAGACAAACATTTTGGATAAAGAGGGACAATCCGAACTATTGAGCGTGGCTAATTTCTCTGACTTTTTTAGAGGAATACGTATTTCTGGAAATGACATGCAGGACCTTTTGTTCCTTTTCGATCTTACTCAGGCAACCATAACAATTACATATAATTTTCAGGATTTCAATACCACGGATGATACTGTTGAAACCGTGGAAAGAGAATTTATTTTCAATTTACTTCAGGGAGCCAATGGAGTCATTGCCGCTGGAAATGCAGTGAACACTTATGAAGATGAAATCTTACCGGGTAATATTTCCAATCAATTGGATACTGGAGAAAATGCCTCTCGAATTTATTTGAAAGGAGGAACCGGGGCAATGTCCGAAATATTACTTTTTGGAGATGAGGAAGAAACCGATGGAAGGGGTCAAACCTTTATAGAAGATATACGGTCAAACAATTGGATCATTAACGAAGCCAATTTGGTTTTTTATGTTGATAGGGAAGCGCTTTCTGCTGTTAACGGAACCGAGGAGCCTCCAAGATTGTATCTTTATAATGCGGAGACAAATCAACCCATTTACAATTTTCTTACGGACCCTGACCTTACAGAAGTGTTTGAGCCGCTTACCATTTTGCCAAGTTATGATGCATTGTTGGAACGTGAAGGAGATTTGGGATTACGGTATACTGTTAGAATTACAGAACATATTAATAATATTATTGTACGGGATTCTACCAACGCCAAGTTGGCATTGGCGGTATCTTCAAACGTAGGCATACCTTTCGTACAAGAAGGAGTAGGAGTTGGTACATCGGGCTCCACAGATATTGATGTCCCCATAATGTCTACAATCAATCCTTTAGGTACTATTTTGTTTGGAAGCAATGTTCCTGCTTCCGAAGAAGATAAAAAATTAAAGCTTGAGATTTTTTACACAGAGTCCAATTGATACCTTTCATGGATTTTTTACGTTATATAACTTAATGTAGCTTTTTTTTTACGTAATCATTTTACTTTTGCATAAAATATAAACTTCCAAATTACTTTTTCTATGTGTGGAATTGTAGGGTACATAGGTCATAGAGATGCCTATCCGATTATAATTAAGGGATTGCAAAGACTGGAATACAGAGGATACGATAGTGCGGGGATAGCACTGTACAACGATAGTCAAATTGTAGTATCTAAAACCAAAGGAAAAGTCGACGACTTAAAGGCAAAGGCGGAAACATCACACAATACAGAGGGTAGTTTGGGATTGGGGCACACAAGATGGGCCACCCATGGGGTTCCTAATGACACCAACTCACATCCCCACTATTCAAATTCTGGCGATCTGGTAATTATCCACAATGGAATCATTGAGAACTATGAATCCATTAAAAAGGCACTTATCTCACGAGGATATGAGTTTCAAACAGATACAGATACGGAAGTTCTTGTGAACCTCATTGAAGAAGTCAAGAAAAAGGAAGAGGTCAAATTAGGACAAGCCGTTCAAATCGCACTCAACCAAGTAGTAGGAGCATATGCCATAGCGGTTTTTGATAGAAACAAGCCAGATGAGATTGTAGTGGCAAAGTTGGGAAGTCCTTTGGCCATTGGAATAGGCGAGAATGAATATTTTGTTGCTTCTGATGCATCTCCATTTATCGAATACACGAATAACGCAGTGTATTTGGAGGATGAAGAGATGGCCATTATCCGTCTGGGTAAAGAAATAAAATTGCGTAAAATAAAGGATGACGCAATTGCTTATCCCGATATTTTAGAACTTCAATTGAATTTGGAGGAAATAGAAAAAGGTGGGTACGATCACTTTATGCTCAAAGAGATATACGAGCAACCACGAGCAATATTGGATACATATAGAGGACGTTTACTTGCCGACCAGGGGATAATACGAATGGCGGGCATTGACCAAAACCTTGAGAAGTTTCTGAATGCCAATCGTATTATTATCGTGGCTTGTGGAACATCTTGGCATGCAGGCTTGGTTGCCGAATATATTTTTGAGGATTTAGCAAGAATTCCTGTAGAAGTAGAATATGCTTCTGAATTTAGATATAGAAACCCGGTTATCACAGAAAATGATGTTCTAATTGCTATATCTCAATCTGGAGAAACTGCTGATACTTTGGCAGCCATAAAATTGGCCAAAGAGAAAGGTGCATTTGTGTTTGGTGTTTGTAATGTAGTGGGATCATCCATTGCTAGAGAAACACATGCTGGAGCCTATACTCACGCTGGACCCGAGATTGGGGTGGCTTCAACAAAGGCATTTACCACTCAAATTACAGTATTGACATTGATTGCCTTAAAACTTGCAAGCGAAAAAGGAATCTTTTCTTCACCTCAGTTCCATGAAATTTTGACAGAGCTTGAGAGTATTCCAAGTAAGGTAGAAAAGGCATTGGAGTCCAATGATCTTGTCTCTCATATCGCTGATATTTATAAAGATTCAACAAATTGTCTTTACCTGGGAAGAGGGTATAACTTTCCTGTAGCACTGGAAGGAGCTCTAAAATTAAAGGAAATCAGCTACATCCATGCCGAAGGATATCCAGCCGCGGAGATGAAGCATGGTCCAATTGCTTTAATAGACGAGCAAATGCCAGTAGTGGTAATTGCCACTAAAAAAGGACATTACGAAAAAGTAGTAAGCAATATCCAAGAAATAAAATCAAGAAGTGGGCGTATTATCGCTGTAGTCACAGAAGGCGATAAAACAGTCAAAGAGCTTGCAGACCATGTTGTGGAGGTTCCAGAAACAAATGAATGCTTGACACCTTTATTGACCACAATACCACTGCAATTGCTCTCTTACCACATAGCTGTTATGAGAGGATGTAATGTAGACCAACCTCGGAACTTGGCAAAGTCGGTTACTGTAGAGTGACCTTAACAAATACAATAAAAGTGAAAAAGGCTCCTGAAAAGGGGTCTTTTTTGTTAAAATCACATTGATTGCCTCATTTTTTTGGCGAAAAAGTATTATGCATGCATAATTTTTTTCAATTTTGTACCAAGCGAACCAAAAAAAATGTATATTCCGCTTCCAAAGTTTTACTTATCCTTAAAACTAATTTAACTCAAATTCAAACTAATGAAAAAGCTTATAATTTTTTCCATGATGCTATTTGGAGCAGCTACCTTCGCCCAAACCACAGTGACTGGAAAAGTAGTTGATGACAACAACGAACCCATACCAGGTGCCAATGTGGTGCTTGTTGGAAAAGCAGAGGGAACTACGGCAGATTTTGATGGGAATTTCACATTTAACACTTCGGAAGAACCACCATTTCAGTTGAGGATTACTAGTGTTGGGTTTTCTGATTTTTTAGTGGAGATAACATCAAACAATCAAAATGTATCTGTTACCCTTGCGGAGTCTTCTACTATATTGGATGAAATAGTGATTTCCGCTTCAAGAACACCAGAACGAATTTTTGAATCTCCAGTTTCCGTAGAGCGTTTTGGCTTAAAGGATATAAAAAATACTACGGCAGAGTCTTTTTATGGAGGACTTCAAAACCTTAAAGGAGTAGATATCAATACCAACAGTTTAACGTTTCAGTCAATCAACACAAGAGGTTTCGCAACTTTTGCGAACACCCGGTTTTTGCAGTTGGTGGACGGGATGGATAACTCCGCTCCGGGATTAAACTTTGTTTTGGGAAACTTGGTGGGGATGTCCGAACTGGAAGTACAAAGTGTGGAGATTCTACCCGGTGCCTCTTCCGCATTGTATGGAGCTGGCGCATTTAATGGAATTCTTTTTATGACCAGTAAGAGTCCGTTTGATTTTGAAGGAATTAGTTTCTACGCCAAAACAGGACTAACTTCCCAAGAAGCGGCAGGAGATAACCAATATTATGATATAGGAATAAGAGCAGCCCACGCCTTTAGTGATAAATTGGCTGTAAAGGCCAACTTGTCTTTCTTGCAAGGTGAAGATTGGCACGCTGTTAGAACGGATGATATCAACAGACCAGGTGCGGATAGAACCGATCCTGCTTTCGATGGATTGAATATCTACGGAGACGAAGCTTCAACAATTCTAAATTTTGATTCTGCAGCAGGATTACCAGCTGGAACTATAGGTTCAGCAGAGGTTTCTCGTACAGGATATGAAGAAAGAGATTTAGTGAACTATGGAGCTCAAAGTGTAAAAACAGATTTCTCTATATACTATAGACCTTTCGCAGATGATTTTGAGATTATATACCAAGGAAGAATAGGTAGAGGTAATACTATTTATCAAGGTGCCAATAGATATGCGGTAAGAGGATTTAATTTACAACAACATAAAATTGAATTCAGGAATGATAATTTCTTTTTAAGAGGGTACATAGTTTCTGAAAATGCCGGGGATTCTTACGACACAAGATTTACGGGTCTAAACATCAATAACCGATGGAAATCAAATACGCAATGGTTTACTGATTATGCGGGCACTTATATTCCTACTTTTTTAGGAGGCATTCAACAAGGAGGGCTTACCAGAGAGCAGGCTTCTACAGCAGCCCATGCCGCGGCTAGGCAAGCTGCTGATACTGGCAGATTGATTCCAGGTACACCAGAATTTCAAGCTGCGTTTGATGCAGTTACTGCCGATGGCGATTTGACCACGGGTTCTCGTTTTATTGACAATACTAAGTTTCGTCACATCAACGGAAACTACAACTTAGCTCACCTTATCAACAATTGGGCGGATATTCAAGTAGGAGGTTCTTTCAGGGAGTATGAATTAAATTCTGAAGGAACTATATTTACAGATATTGATGGTCCTATCTCCTATAATGAGTTTGGCGCGTATACACAATTGCAAAAGAAATTCTTGGATGATAGATTGAAGTTTACAGGTTCGGTTCGTTACGATAAAAACGAATTTTTTGATGGCTTCTTTTCGCCAAGAGTGGCATTGGGATATACAGCTGGAGCCAATAGAAATCATAATATTAGAATTTCAGCACAGCAAGGTTTCAGAAACCCTACCACCCAAGATTTGTTTATTGGATTAAACGCTGGAGCTGCCATTTTGGTAGGATCAGCTCCTGATAATTTGGATAGGGATATCAGAACATTTGACGTAACTCCTGATGGACAAAATTTGATTGGACAATCTACTGTTGAAATATTGGGTAGAGCGGCATACGAAAATGCGTATTCAGTAAGTTCGGTAATAGCGGGAGCTCCCGAAGTAGCCAATGCCGAACTTGTACAACCAGAAGAAATTATCACTTTTGAAGCAGGGTATCGGGGCCAAATAGGAAAGTTCACGATCGATTTAAGCGGTTATTTTAACCAATACAGCAACTTTATTCTTAATCAAAATGTATTTGTTCCGTTGTATGGAACTGCTGGAGATAATGGCCTTTCTTTACTCGCATTACAAAACGGAGATAGACGAGTGTATCAAACATATACCAACCTAACCGAGGATGTGGATTCTTGGGGCGCTACTATTGGTGTTGACACCAAAGTATTTGGAAATTTTGATTTAGGTGTGAACTATACCTATGCTGATTTTGATTTTGATAGAGAAAGGTTCCCAGATTTCCTTACAAGTTTCAATACACCAGAACACCGAGTAAAGGCTTCTTTTGGAAATACAGAGTTATTTAAAAACTTTGGTTTCAATTTTAACTACAGATGGAGTGATAGCTTCTTATGGGAGGCCACATTTGCAGTTGGCGATGTACCGGCCTACTCAGTTTTGGATGCACAAATCAACTATTCGGTTCCAAGTATAAAATCAGTATTCAAAGCAGGAGGATCCAACCTTTTGGCGGATGAATATTTCCAAGCCGTAGGTACTGGTTTAATCGGAGCTATTTATTACGTTTCATGGACCATAAATCCATAATTTTTGACAACAACTCAAAGATGGGGCGCCGACAAAATCGGCGCCTTTTTTATTGCTATAAAAAAGGTTGTTTTCGTTTCTCTTTAAAGAAGTAAAAGTATATCTTTGCAGCCGAAAAAATCGATAGATTTTTTATCCTATTCAATTAAAAATTAATAGAGTAATGTCTAAAGTTACAGGTAAAGTTGCCCAAATTATTGGCCCGGTCATTGATGTAGAGTTTGAATCCGGAGTAGAAATCCCAAAGATTTATGATTCCTTAGAAATTGCTAAGGAAGACGGCTCTAAACTGGTATTGGAAGTTCAATCCCATATTGGAGAGAATACCGTGAGAACCATCTCTATGGATTCAACTGATGGATTGAGCAGAGGAGTTGAAGTACATGCGACTGGAAACGCTATTCAAATGCCTATTGGAGAAGAGGTTTATGGACGACTTTTCAATGTAATTGGAGATGCTATCGATGGTCTTGAAGATTTACCAAAAACTGGGGACAATGGTCTTCCAATTCACAGAGAAGCACCAAAATTTGAGGATCTTTCCACTTCTACCGAAGTTTTGTTTACTGGAATTAAGGTGATTGACCTAATTGAGCCGTATGCCAAAGGTGGAAAAATTGGATTGTTTGGTGGTGCAGGTGTGGGTAAAACTGTATTGATTCAGGAATTGATTAACAACATTGCAAAAGGTCACGGGGGTCTTTCCGTATTCGCTGGAGTAGGTGAAAGAACTCGTGAAGGAAATGACTTGCTTCGTGAGATGTTGGAATCTGGAATTATTAAGTATGGAGATGACTTCTTACACTCCATGGAAGAAGGTGGATGGGATTTGACTAAGGTTGATAAAAAAGCCATGAAAGAATCCAAAGCAACTTTCGTTTTCGGTCAGATGAACGAGCCTCCTGGAGCTAGAGCCCGTGTGGCACTTTCTGGGTTAACGATTGCAGAATACTTCCGAGATGGAGCTGGAGATGGACAGGGTAAGGACGTTCTTTTCTTCGTAGACAATATTTTCCGTTTTACTCAAGCAGGTTCTGAGGTATCCGCTCTTTTAGGTAGGATGCCATCTGCGGTAGGATACCAACCTACTTTAGCAACCGAAATGGGTGCTATGCAGGAAAGAATTACATCCACTAAAAAAGGTTCCATTACTTCTGTACAGGCGGTATATGTACCTGCGGATGACTTAACTGACCCTGCCCCTGCAACAACCTTTGCTCACTTGGATGCTACTACGGTACTTTCACGTAAAATTGCAGAGCTTGGAATTTATCCAGCAGTGGACCCATTGGATTCCACTTCAAGAATTTTGACGCCAGAGATTTTGGGAGACGAGCATTATGGTTGTGCACAGCGTGTTAAGGAGTTGTTGCAACGATACAAAGAGCTTCAAGATATTATTGCCATCTTGGGTATGGAAGAACTTTCTGAAGAAGATAAATTGGCCGTTGGTAGAGCAAGAAGGGTTCAACGTTTCTTGTCACAACCGTTCCACGTGGCGGAGCAGTTTACAGGTATTCCAGGGGTTTTGGTTGATATCAAGGATACCATCAAAGGGTTCAATATGATTATGGATGGTGAGTTAGATCATCTTCCAGAATCTGCATTCAACCTTAAAGGTACCATCCAAGATGCAATCGAGGCCGGAGAGAAAATGTTAGCAGAAGTTTAGTAGATATGTATTTAGAAATTGTATCGCCCGAAGCTACTTTATTTTCAGGAGAAGTAACCTCAGTTACCGTTCCTGGAATCAACGGTGAATTTCAAATGCTTCAAAACCACGCACCTATTGTTTCTTTATTGGGAGAGGGTGATGTTAAGGTGCAAGGGAACATTGAAATCCATGAAGACTTTCAGACCAAGTTTACCCAAGGTGCCAATGGCGAAACCTTACTATCCATAACTAGTGGAACAGTGGAACTAAAAGATAATAAAGTCATTGTTTTAGCAGACTAGTTCGTCTACAGAACATAATAGTATAGAAAAAAGCCGCTAAGCGGCTTTTTTATTGCATTACAATCAATGACCATTCCTTGCCATCTGAACGGTAGTTTTTGAGTTCTACAAACCCAATAGCTCTATGAGCATCCATAGAACGTTGGTTTTTGGCATCAACCTCGGTAATAATTGCGTCAAAACCCTCAGGCAAGAACGCCTTCATATTTGCATATAGTTTTCTGAACAGTCCTTTGCCTCTATATGTTTTGGCAATACAGATTTGTCCCATTACCATATAATTGCTCTTATTTTTCACAACCTTGTTTATTTCATAAAACATAGGTTTTAGTATTTCAATGCTTTCCGAAAATATAGGATGCATACAAAGAGCATACCCAACAACCTTTTCATTTTCAACTGCAATGATATGCTGGCACTTATCGTTCATTTCCTTCAGGAGTTCTAAAGAATGCTCAACGGTAAGAAAACCATCTTTGATCATCTCGTTGTTAGATAAGTTTTTAGGTAGATTTTGTTGCTGCAGTGCTAGAATTTGTTCTAATTCCTGAGTTGTTGAAGCCTGTTTATATGCAATCATTGCAAGCCTATTTCAATAAAGATAGTACTTTTGAAATATGCCAAATTTTCCATCAAAACTGGAGAAAAAACTTCAAAAGAGAAGAGCAGAAAATGCATTTAGGGAGTTACCTAAAAGCCATAGGCTAGTAGATTTTTCTTCCAATGATTATTTGGGCTTGGGACAATGTGATTGGATTGTTACAAAGGCAGAAAGTTTGTTGGAAAGCAGACAGATACAACAGCATGCGGCCACTGGCTCCCGTCTGCTGACTGGAAACCATCAATTATACGATGAATTGGAAGATTTCTTATCCAAGTATTATACTTCTGATGCTGCACTGGTTTTTAATTCAGGGTACGATGCGAATATCGGATTCCTGTCTTCAGTGCCCCAAAAAGGGGATTTAATTCTCTATGACGAATTGATACATGCAAGCATTCGGGAGGGGATTTCCATGAGCAACGCAAAGAGCTATAAATTTGCTCATAATGATTTAAAAAGCTTAAGAAGTAAGGTGAATACTTTGCTTGAAACACAATCAAGAAGTGATGACCAAGAGGTTTATGTGGTTACCGAGTCTGTTTTTTCAATGGACGGAGATTCTCCGAACCTAAAAAGTCTAGCAGATTTTTGTTCAGAACAGGGATTTCATCTTATTGTGGATGAAGCCCACGCCATTGGTGTTTTTGAAAAAGGTCTGGTGGACAAGTTAGAGATAACAAACAAGATTTTCGCTAGAATTATAACCTTCGGCAAAGCTTTGGGCAGTCATGGTGCTGCTGTTTTAGGAAGTAAGCCGCTGAAGGATTATTTGGTAAATTTTGCGCGTAGCTTAATTTATACCACTGCTATGCCTCCGCATGCCCTTGCAATTATATTGGCAAGCTATTCTTTTCTGGAAGACGAAGGCGCAAAAAGGCAAAAACAACTGCATTACAATATTGATTTCTTTAAAAAAGAACTGCAAAGATTGAATTTAGCAAGCTTTTTTCTGGGTAGTGACTCCGCCATCCACTGTATGTTGATGCCTGGTAATCAGAAAGTAAAGGAGTTGTCACGTATTCTATATAAAGAAGGCTATGACGTTAAACCTATTCTTTCGCCAACCGTAAAAGAAGGAGAGGAACGGTTACGGTTTTGTTTACATTCACACAATTCTGAAAAAGAAATATCAAAAGTATTGTTACTCATAAAAGAACAACTAGAATAATGGAATCTGAGTTTCACACATTAGGAACATTTGAATTCCCAGCGGATGTTCAAATCATAAAAGGGAAATTGGAATCCGAGGGAATCCCAGTTTTTTTGAGGGATGAAACAACCATAAACTCAGATCCATTAATAAGCTCGGCCATTGGCGGAGTTAAACTACAGGTGTATACCTCTGATAAGGTAAGAGCTGAAGGGATTTTCAATGAAATCCGCAACTATGCGACCGATAATAACGGTAACCCAATTGTATGTCCCAATTGCAAGGCTGCCAAATCAGAAATATACTATTCGAGAAAAGGAATCTTCTACAAGCTTTTTCCTTTTTTTGAACCCAAAAAATATAGATGCATGAATTGTAACTTTATCACAAAGCCATCATCATGATAGTATTTGTTACTGGAATCTCAACCGAAGTTGGAAAAACTGTTGCCTCGGCCATTGTGGTTGAAGCCTTGGAAGCAGATTATTGGAAGCCTGTACAAGCAGGCGACTTGGATAACTCGGATAGCCATAAAATAGAAAGGCTAATATCCAATACAATAACCAAGATTCACCCTAATGCATATGCACTGAACACTCCAATGAGTCCTCATGCTGCAGCTGAGATTGATGGAATTAGAGTGGATTTGGAAAAAATTAGTCCTCCTAAAACGGAAAATCACTTAGTTATTGAAGGTGCAGGCGGCCTACTGGTACCATTGAATGAAAAGGATACGATAAACGACTTAATTCATCACAATTACAAAGTAATTGTAGTTTCACGCCATTATTTGGGAAGTATTAACCATACGCTGCTTACCATAGAAAAGCTTCAGCAGAAGAATCTAGATATTGGAATAATCTTTAGTGGAGATGAACACCCAACCACTGAAAGCATCATATTGAGTAAAACAAATGTTTCCTTTTTGGGAAGAATAAATGAAGAAGTAGATTTCGATAAGGAAGTTGTAAAAAGATATGCAGCTGAGTTCAAAGCGACCCTAGAATTATTCTAGTCTTTTATAAATCATAGCACCATCTACCGAATCTAGAACTTTATAGTTGTTTTCTAAATAGGCGTTTATAAATTGGTTGGCATCCTTTTCTTTTTTATCGAATATCCTTCTATTTTTCCGGGTAACTACCAAAGAAGGTCTAACGGTTTTCATGATATGTTTTAATTCTTCAATGCCAGTTTCTCTTGGATTTTCGTAAGCAAAAAACATTTCATCCTTAAGAATATTACTAGGTTGTGTAGCCGCCTTTGTTGGTGGTTTTGTATCCAACAACCAGTACCCAATATGATATCCGGTAAAGAGAATAGTTTCATGGGAAATCTCTTTTTCAATTAAATACTTTGGGACTTCAATGCCTTCACCATTAAAGAAAGAACCTTTTTCAATCTTATTTTTTCCTAGAGTTATATATTCCAAATAGGTTTCAACAGGGACCAGAAAAAGAAGAATGGGGATAAGAATAACCTTCTTTCTCATATTTGAGAAGGATAGTGTAGAGAGAAATGCTCCTATTAAAGGAAGAAGTACGGGATACAATAAAATTAAATAATGACCATTAATTCGACCTCCTCTATAAAAAGCGACAAGTATACCTAAGGTCGATATGGTGAGAATGAGCGAGGTTCTTTGATTAAGATCAAGAATGTTTTTCCGTATGGAATAGAATAGAAAAAAGCCTACAGGCAAAATGAATGCAGATAGTTTAATCAGAGAATCCTGTCTAGCGCCGGCATAATTGAGAGGGGCCAATATTACAGATTTCCACCATAGCTCGGACAAACCGGCAAGATAATAGGGTAGATAGACTAAAAAAATAAGAGTCAATATTCCCAACCCGTAAAAAAAACCGTTGGATAGATTTAGCTTGATTTGGTTTTTTGATACTTTCTTTATCAAGGCGTAAAATCCTAAAAAAAGGCCAACATAAGCTACATTTAGTTTGATCATTACGGAAACCCCAATAAGTAAGCCAATCACCAGCCAATTTTTCCATCGAAGCTTGGAAGAAGAGATTAACCAAAGGGAAGGGGTTAGAACGGCCATTACCAGATGTTCTGACATAACTCCTTGAAGACTACCAAATAGACTTTGGAGAACTATGCATAACAAACCCATAAACAGGCTTATTTTTTTTGAAGCGATTTTGCTGGTGAGCTTATACGTGAAGAAGGAAGAAATGGTGATAAGCAATACCCCGAAAAAACGAATGGCAATAAAACTTTTCCCAAAGCAAAAGATAATGGCGGCAAAAAAGAAAAAAGTCAGAGGAGGCTTAATATCCCATAATTCAGTATATGGGAGGTAACCATCTACCCAGGATTGCCCCATTAAAATAAAAGTGCTTTCGTCTCTATCAATATAGTCCCTAAAGAAAAAGGGAAATCGAACCCAGAGGGAATAAAGAAAAAGCAGCAGTAAAATGCTTCTTCCGTTAAGATTTTCAATCCAGTTGGAAAGTCTATCCATTCTTGAGGTGTTTATTATGAACACGCCAGATGAGTAATAAATCTATCCAAAGTTTAAAAAAATATGAGAGCTTGACTTTGGATTCTCCTTTATCAATCCAACTTTTTACAGGAACCTCTTCCATAAAACGAAGTGCTTTTTCCCTTCCAAAGTGGTTGAGTATGCGAGAAAAAATCTCAACATCAAATAACCATCTGGAAACAAAAGGGTCTTTAAATGCGATTTGTGCAATTTCTTTGGTAAATACCTTGCACCCACATTGCGTGTCATAAACCTTGATATGAAGAATCCAGGATATTATGGAGGCAATTATTCGTCCAAAAAGGAAACGATGGAATTTGCGTTCCACAGTAGAGCCTATTCTTAAAATTCTTGAAGCAAAGACTAATTTCTTACCCTGTTCAAGATACGGGAGATATGAAGCGCACTCCTTTAAGGAAGTGGCTAAGTCTGCATCTAGATATGCATATAGATCTGAAGAATTTTTTGCAGTAAGGGTGTTGATTGCAAACCGAATACTTTCAGCTTTGCCTTTATTGACCTCATTTTTTAAAAGGATGACAGAGGCTGGAAACTTTTTTTTAAGATTTTCAAGAGTCTCATAAGTTTCATCAGTGGAACCATCGTCCACAAAACAAATCTTAGTGTTGTTATGATTAGACAGGAACTTGTCATAATCACCGATAGGCAAACGAGAAAACTCGTTATAGCAAGGGATTACTATAATCAATGAGGTTGATTTTGGCGCTAAAATACAAATATGAAAAAAAAGGATGTTTGAAAAGGGTGAAATATGCTACAGAAAATAATTGTATTGTAACTTATTTTATATGGCTTTTGTCATTACGAAGCCTTTAAGAACGAGGAACGTTTAAAGCAACCTTTTTTTATCATATTTGCAAGATAGATAAAATGAAGTTTTGAAGAATCCAAGAGAATTGGAAAAATTGATAGACAGGGACAAGAACCATCTTTGGCACCCACTCACACAACATAAAACCGCCCATCCGCCATTGGGCATTGTAAAAGCAGAAAAAGCACTTATATGGGACGAAGATGGAAAAAGCTATATAGATGGAATTGCTTCTTGGTATACTGCCATGTTTGGGCATAGCAACCCATATATTGTGGAAGCCATGATCCAACAGATGAGGGAGCTGGATTTTGTCATGTTCAGTGGATTTACACATGCTCCTGCGGTAGAATTATCCGAAAAATTGATTGGAATACTACCAGGCAATCAGACCAAGATTTTTTTTAATGACAATGGGTCAACAGCAATTGAAGCTGCTATTAAAATGGCCATTCAATACCATCACAACAAAGGTGAAAAGCGGGACACTATTATTGCCTTTGAAGATGGATTTCATGGTGATACGTTTGGGGCAATGTCAGCTTCGGGAATATCCAGTTACAACGGACCGTTTGAGGATTTTTTGTTGAAAGTGATTCGGGTTCCAGTGCCAACAGAAGATAATTTAGAAGCTGTGTTGAGAGAATTGGATAAGATACTGGAAGAAAACCTATGTTCGGCTTTTGTTTTTGAACCTTTGGTTCAAGGAGCTGCAGGAATGAAGTTCCATTCCGCTGAAGGTCTGGATCAAATGATTGCTGCGTGCCAAAAATCAGGAGTGCTTTGTATTGCGGATGAAATTATGACCGGTTTTGGGAAAACAGGAAAAAATTTCGCATCAGAAAACTTGACCCATGCTCCCGATATTATTTGTTTGAGCAAGGCGCTTACTGCTGGAATGTTTCCATTGAGCATTACCAGCTGTTCCCAGGCTGTTTTTGACGCATTTTTAAGTGATGAGGTTTCTAAGGGGTTTTTCCATGCCCATACTTATAGTGCCCACCCATTGGGTTGTGCTGCTGCTTTGGCTAGTATAGAATTACTGAATTCAGAAGAAATTTTGAAACAAAGAAATTATATCACTGAGCAGCACGAAAAATTTACGCAACATATTCAACTGCATCCCAAAGTAAAAAATGCCCGTAGTATGGGTGCGATTTTTGCTTTGGATTTAGCGGTGGAGACAAGCCGTTATGGCTCACTTCGAGATACCATTTATCAGTTTTTTATGAACCAAGGCGTAAATCTACGTCCTTTAGGGAACACCGTTTATACACTGCCTCCATATGTGATAACCGATGCGCAATTAAAGCAGATTTATACTTCTATTGAAGATGCCTTGGAAATTATATGAGTTTGTAAGAAATCATTCCAAGAGATTCACTGATGTATTATGTATTTCAACACGTATTTCTCGATAGTTCCAAGTATCCCCTTCACCATAAGCATCAATATACAGGGTTCCAGAATCTTTAGGGCCAGCAATGGGAATGACCATTTCTGCTTTCTTTTGGCCATTATGCCAATTGATGCTACCCTGTACCATTCCATCTTTTTCAATGGGCTTCCCCAATAAATTGATTAATTGTTCGTCATTGTTTATCAACTCAAAGGCATACTCATAAGGCTGCGAATCTTCCATCAGTTTGGTCGCACCAAAAAATAGTGTGGCAAAGAAAACGATACATATGATGATAAGAGTAAGACAGCCTCCAACCGGCACTACCCATTTCCAATTTTTTTTCCACCAACTAGGTTGAGTTACCAGTTCGTTATCCATTGTTCTCAAGTTTATCTATTTTATGAAGATAAGAACTTCTATTTTTGCCCGAATTAGATTAAGCATTGAAAGAACCTATTTCCATAACTGCACTTTCTTCCTTTTCGGCTCTCGGAAATAATCTTGACGAAACTTGGTCTTCCTATCAAAATATGATACATAGTTTTGTTCAAAAGGATATCAACACACAAAAAGTATGGGTGTCAGCATTAGACAAGAATCAAAAACTAATCGTACAAAAATTAAGAAAGTCAGATGCTAAATATAGTTCTCTTGATGATTCGGTTTTGTTTGCTATCCTATCTGCTAGGAAGGCCATTGAAGATGCAGGCTGGAACAAAAAAACAGATTTTGGTATCAATATAGGATCATCACGTGGAGCCACATCACTTTTTGAAGACTATCACCAAGAGTTTTTAAAAGAAGGAAATGTTTCCACATTGACCTCACCAACTACCACCTTAGGAAACATTTCATCCTGGGTTGCCCACGACCTTAAGTCGAGTGGCCCAACCATTTCACATTCCATTACTTGTTCCACGGCACTACATGCTTTGTTAAATGGGGTGGCTTGGATTCAAAGCGGAATGTCCGAGACCTTTTTGGTAGGGGGTAGTGAAGCTCCGCTTACACCATTTACCATTGCACAAATACAAGCACTGAAGATTTATTCTAGATTGGAAGGCCCCTATCCTTGCCGTGCTTTGGATTTGGATAAAAAAAGGAATTCCATGGTTTTGGGAGAGGGAGCATCCATGGCTTGTTTGGAGAGAGGTCTAAAAGTAAATCGGTTAGCAAAAATTGAAGGGATAGGATATGCAACAGAACCCTTGACCCATAATGTTTCCATTTCAACAGACGCTAAGTGTTTCCAAGATTCCATGACTATGGCATTACAAGGGGTATCACCTGATGAGATTGATGCCATTGTACTTCATGCTCCAGGTACCGTGAAAGGAGATTTGTCAGAATACAATGCCATCCAAAAAGTATTTTGTAACAAAACTCCTTTTTTGACTACCAATAAATGGAAAGTGGGACATACTTTCGGAGCTTCGGGAATGCTCAGTGTAGAAATGGCTATACTGATGCTACAATACCAAGAATATTTACAAGTGCCTTTTGCACAACAAAAAACACCCTCAAAACCCATAGAGAAAATTATGGTGAATGCGGTAGGTTTTGGGGGCAATGCAGTTTCGGTACTTCTTTCCAAATAATGAGAAAAAGGTTTGAGGTAAAATCTTATCTTAATGCCTAAACAATAACCTAATACTTTAAACTATGGAAGACTGGTTTACAGCACTCACTCTTTTTGAAAAAGTTTACTGGATTGTTGCCATTGTAGGCTCTATAATATTTACTGTTCTTATGGTCATGACATTTGTAGGCGGAGATGTCGAAGATGTCAGTGGCGATGTTGATATAGATATTGATGGGGATACGGGGATTGGCTTCCAATTTCTTTCTTTCAAAAACCTTATAGGATTCTTCACCATATTCGGTTGGTCTGGAATTGCCTGTATGGATAATGGCCTTTCTACTGGAACCACCATATTGGTTTCAGTTACCTGTGGACTCTTGATGATGTTCGCCATGGCCTCTTTGTTCTATTATTTGGCTAAACTCCAAAGTAGCGGTACACTAAAGTTGAAGAATGCCATGGGGCAAATCGGTGAAGTATATTTAACCATAGGGGCCAATCGGTCCAGTATAGGAAAGGTGAGTGTGAATGTTCAAGGGACCTTACGTGAATTGGAAGCCCTTACGGATGAAGAAACTGATTTGAAACAAGGTAATGTCATCAAAGTAAAAGATGTTACCGACAACGGAATTTTAATTGTTAAACTCTTAAATAATTGACCATATGCTAATACTACCCTTACAATTAGGCGGAGGTGCTTCCCTTCTGGCCATTGGCTTTGCCATTCTATTTTTCTTTATCATTATCATCTCGTTTATCCGGCGATACAAGAGGTGTCCTTCAGATAGAATATTGGTGGTCTATGGAAAAGTTGGGTCTGGTAATTCAGCCAAATGTATTCATGGTGGGGCCGCATTTATTTGGCCTGTTATCCAAGATTACGAATTCTTAGATCTTACCCCAATTTCAATTGAAGTTGATTTGACCAATGCTTTGAGTAGACAGAATATTCGTGTAAACGTGCCGTCAAGGTTTACCATAGGGATTTCCACGGAGCCTGGAGTAATGCAAAATGCTGCGGAAAGACTTTTAGGTTTGGGAATGACAGAGGTTCAGGAATTGGCGAAAGAAATCATTTTTGGTCAGTTACGTTTGGTTGTGGCTTCCATGGATATTGAGGAAATCAATTCTGACAGGGATAAATTTTTGACTAATATCTCCCAAAGTGTGGAATCTGAATTGAAAAAAGTAGGTCTTAAGCTCATCAACGTAAACATAACAGATATTGTAGATGAATCTGGATATATAGAAGCTTTGGGTAAAGAGGCAGCTGCACATGCGATCAACGCGGCTAGAAAATCGGTTGCTGAAAAGAATAGAGATGGTTCTATTGGGGAAGCAAATGCGTTACAGGATGAAAGGACTCAGGTGGCTGCAGCGAACGCTAAAGCGGTAGAAGGGGAGAACGTAGCTAAGATCAATGTGGCCAATTCAGATTCGCTACGAAGACAACGTGAAGCGGAAGCCGAGCGTACTGCTGCAGCTTCTGAAAAAGTGCAAGCCGCAAAAGCTTTAGAAGAGTCCTATGCAGCTGAAAAGGATGCTGAGATGGCTCGTGCTGAACGAGAAAGAAGTTCGCAAATGGCGGACGTGGTGGTTCCAGCCGAAATAGACAAACAAAAAGTGGAGATTGAAGCCGAAGCTGAAGCTGAGATGATTCGTAGAAGAGCGAAAGGTGAGGCAGACGCTATTTTATTTAAAGCGGAGGCTGAAGCAAAAGGTATTTTTGAAGTACTTACCAAACAAGCTGAGGGTCTTGACCAAATCGTAAAGGCAGCTGGAAACGATCCCAAAGATGCCGTCCTTTTGTTGATTGCAGATAAGCTTCCGGAGCTAGTTGAAAAACAAGCCGAGGCTATTAAAAATATTAAGATAGATAAAGTAACGGTCTGGGATTCTGGAACAAAAAGTGAGGATGGAAAAAATTCCACGGCGAATTTCATATCAGGAATGTACAAATCTGTCCCGCCCTTACAGGAAATGTTCAACATGGCAGGAATGCAGTTGCCAGAATATTTAAAGGGAAAGGATTTGGAAAAACCATCCAATGGAAATAAAACCGATGAACCTTCGGAAAAGGATAAAACTTAGAATTTAGTTGGTTTAATAGGAAGAGGGCTCTTAGTTTTAACTATGGGCCTTTTTCTTTTCATGACATCTATCTTGTCTTGGTTTAAGAATAAGGGCTATTTTTGTCTCTACATCCAAGAAATATGAGTGTAATAAGAAATAACTGGACCAAAGAAGAAATCCTTGAGATTTATAATAAACCATTAATGGAATTGCTGTATGAAGCAGCCACGGTACATCGTAAATTCCATGACCCCAATACTGTTCAAGTATCTACTTTGTTATCGATTAAAACAGGAGGTTGCCCTGAAGACTGCGGATACTGCCCGCAGGCGGCAAGATATCATACAGATATAGAAGGCAATGACTTGATGTCGATTCAACAGGTAAAAGCGCAAGCGTTGAGAGCTAAATCTTCGGGAAGTTCTCGTGTTTGTATGGGAGCTGCATGGCGTAATGTTAAGGATGGACCTGAATTTGACCAAGTTTTGGAGATGGTGCGTACCATTAATAAATTGGATATGGAGGTATGTTGTACCTTGGGGATGGTCACCGAAAATCAAGCAAAGCGTTTGGCTGAGGCTGGACTATATGCATACAACCACAATCTAGATACTTCAGAAGAGTATTACAAAGAAGTGATTTCCACTAGAGGATATGAAGACCGCCTGGAAACCATTGAAAATGTTAGAAAAACTAATGTAACGGTTTGTAGTGGTGGAATCATAGGTATGGGAGAATCTGCTGAGGACAGAGCAGGGATGTTAGTAGCCTTGTCTACTTTGAATCCTCAACCTGAATCAGTGCCAATTAACGCTTTGGTAGCGGTAGAAGGAACCCCCATGGAGGATGAAAAACCGGTTGAAATTTGGGAAATGATTCGTATGGTGGCCACTACGCGAATTGTGATGCCCGAAACACAGGTAAGACTTTCTGCCGGGCGTACAGAAATGAGCCGCGAAGGTCAGGCCATGTGCTTTTTTGCAGGAGCGAATTCCATTTTTGCCGGAGATAAGTTATTGACCACGCCAAACCCTGACGTGAATGAAGACATGGAAATGTTTAAAATGTTGGGATTGAATCCACAAAAACCGTTTATTAAAATTTCGCAGCCCAAAACGGTCGAGGCCGAAGATTCAGAATATCAATCTTTGGGAGAGAAGCCAAAATGGACACGTCCAGACCACACTATTGAGCGCAATGAACTGGCCAAGGAAAAGTCAAAACTTGCTACGAAGGAGTAGGCCCCGAAGGAGGGTTTAAAAACCTTTTATTAATTTTATAGTTTCAAACTCATTGAAATATTGGAACTTAACCTTGAACAAATTCCTCGCGAAAAGACACTTTCCAAGAAAGAGTTTCTTCAAAAGTATTTTAAGCCTCAGAAGCCAGTAGTAATCGAAAACTTCATAGAGGACTGGCCGGCTTATACCAAATGGAGTTTGGACTATATGTCTGAAATTGCTGGTGAGAAAGAGGTGCCACTCTATGACGACCGACCCGTAAAGCATGATGAAGGGTTCAATGAACCCCATGCTAAGATGAAGATGAAAGATTACATCAAACTTCTTAAAAGAGAGCCTACCAAATACCGGATTTTTCTTTGGAATGTGCTTAAGGAAATCCCTCAGCTTCAAAAGGACTATACGTACCCAGACTTTGGCCTTCGTTTGATGAAGGGTTTACCCATGCTTTTCTTTGGAGGTAGTGACTCACATACCTTTATGCACTATGATATTGATTTGGCCAATATTTTTCACTTCCATTTTGAAGGAAAAAAACAGTGTATTTTGTTTTCGCAGTCCGAGACTAAGTTTTTATATAAGATTCCACATTCCTTGATTACTAGGGAAGATATAGATTTTGCGAATCCGGATTTAGAAAAATGGCCAGCACTAAAGAATGCTAAGGGGCATATTGCCCATTTGGAACATGGAAATGTACTCTATATTCCTGAAGGATATTGGCATCACATGAAATATATAACTCCAGGTTTTTCCATGAGTCTACGCGCAATTGCCAGAAAACCCAAGAATTTTGGCAAAGCGGTGTATAACATTTTCTTTATGCGTCATTTTGATAATATGATGCGCAGATGGAAAGGTCAAAAATGGATAGATTGGAAAAATGAAGAAGCCTTAAGGCGAACAAGGCCCATAACTATTCAAGAGTAATGCTTATTTAATCAGTTCCATGACTTTTTCATACACCAATTGGCTTTCCCAACCTCTGTAAAGTAAGTAATCCAATAGTTTTCTTCTTTTTTTGGATTTGTTCGGTTCGGTAAGTTGGGATAATCTTTTTTTTGCCAATAGGTCAAGTGTATCAAAATAATCTTCTTCATCAATTTCTCTTAAGGCAATTTGTATATTGAATTTGGAAATCTCACGTTGCTTTAATTCATTTTTGATACGATTTTTACCCCATTTTTTAATATTGAACTTCCCACGGGCAAAGCTTTTGGCAAAACGTTCTTCATTCAAATAATTTTCAAGAATAAGATGGCCCATAATGCTATCTATGGCTTCAGGAATCATTCGCATTTCCTTTAATTTCCTTTCAACTTCCTTATGGCAACGCTCTTGATAAGCACAGTAACGTTCCATTTTTTTCTGAGCCTCTTGAACCGAATAATGGACATGTGAGTTCATTTGGTAAAAGTACAAAAACAAAAAAGCGACTCCATTGCTGAAGTCGCTTTGTATTATCGGATGGTTTTCCCTTCCTCGTTCTTGAATCGATATTCTAGATAAGTATAGGCATCCCTAGGTTGGATTTTAATCCATTTCTTATGGTCCAACCACCATTTGAATCTTATTGATGGATATCCTTTGGTTAAATAAGCAGCAATAAACGGATGAATGTTTAACACAATCTCCTTGTACTTTTTATTGCTTTTTAGGATACGCTCCAGGTCTACATTGATTTTATCAATCAACATAATGGGCGCTTCCACTTCTTTTCCAGAACCGTTGGGATTCTCCTCACTGGTCTTGATGTTCATTTCTGGACGAACACGTTGACGCGTAATTTGAACCAAACCAAATTTACTGGGAGGTAAGATTTTGTGTTTTGCTCGATCTTCCTTCATTTCATCCCTCAGGTGATCAAATAGTTTTCTTCTATGATCTCCTTTGGTCATGTCAATAAAATCTACCACAATTATACCGCCCATATCTCGAAGCCTTAACTGTCTGGCTATTTCTGATGCAGCCAAAAGGTTCACTTCCAAAGCGGTATCTTCTTGATTTTTTGCCTTATTGGAACGGTTTCCACTGTTTACGTCAATTACGTGCAGTGCTTCGGTATGTTCAATTACCAAATAGGCTCCTTTGCTCATGGAGGCGGTTTTGCCAAAAGAAGTCTTGATCTGACGCTCTATTCCAAATTTTTCGAAAATAGGGGCAGATCCAGAATATAGTTTAACTATAGATTCTTTTTGGGGTGCAATCTCAAGCAAATAATCTTTTATTTGATTATACAAAGTCTCGTCATCCACATGGATTCCTGTGAAGGAATCATTAAAAACATCCCGTAGAATGGAAGAAGCTCTGTTAACCTCTATTAAAACTTTGGATGGATGAGGTGCTTTTTGCAATTTTTTGCACAGTGCCGACCACTTGGTCAGCAAATTCTGAAGATCTTTGTCCAGTTCAGCAACTTTTTTGCCTTCTGCAACGGTACGGATAATGACGCCAAATCCTTTAGGTTTGATACTCTTTACCAGGCGTATCAATCTATCCTTTTCTTCTTTGCTTCCTATTTTTTGGGATACGGAAACACGGTCTGAAAAAGGAACCATGACCAAGTAACGCCCGGCTATGGAAAGCTCGGAACTAATTCTTGGACCTTTGGTGGAAATGGGTTCTTTTACAATTTGTACCAACAATGACTGATTGGCTTTTATTACATCATTGATGCTGCCATTCTTGTCAATATCTTTTTCAAATGGAAAATCTTTCAGGGTATAATCTTTAAGCTTCCCTGTTCTTACTTTCTTGATGAACTTTAGCATGGATGACAGTTGCGGGCCAAGGTCATGATAATGCAGAAAGGCATCTTTTTCATAACCTACATTTACAAAGGCCGCATTGAGTCCGGTAACGGGTTTTCTTATCTTGGCTAGGAAGATATCCCCAACAGAAAAGTTGTTGTCGTCCTCATCCTTGTGAAGTTCAATGAGTTTTCCATCTTTTAGTAAGGCAAAATCGACTGCGTCGGAACTAGATCTAACGATTAATTCTCTATTCACATGAATCGATTTTTATTTATTCCAACGTGAAGTGTTTTGGAATAAATGATTAAACAATATTTGGAATCGGTTTGCTTTTAAACCGATTGAAATTCTTCGTTTTGAATCTCTATGTCAAAGAACGTATGCTTGTAAAATGAAAAAGTAGTTGCAACAACTACTTTTTCTTGTGTCGGTTCGCTCTCCTGCGTTTCTTACGCTTGTGGGTAGCTACCTTATGTCTTTTTCTCTTTTTACCACTAGGCATATAGCTTTTCCTTTAGTGTTAGTTGAATTATTTTACTTGTACGTTGCTCTTAACACCTTCAACAAAAACCTTGGCAGGCTTAAAGGCAGGAATATTATGAGCTGGAATTTTTATGGTAGTGTTTTTGGAAATATTTCTACCTGTCTTTTCCGCTCTTGTCTTAATGACAAAGCTACCAAAACCTCTTAGGTATACATTATCGCCATTTTCCAAGGACGATTTCACTTCCTCCATAAAAGATTCAACAGTTGCTTGAACGTCTCCTTTTTCCATACCTAGTTTCTCCGAGATTCTAGTTACGATATCCGCTTTCGTCATTTCGTTATTTTGTTTTCTATTTTTTTAGGCTTGCAAATATAAAAATTTAAATTAATCTTTTGCTTAATGCCTTTAATTTTAAGTACATAAACCACTACTTTTATTTTCTATAATTTTTTTGATGAGCTTTTCACAAAAAGTATTGAACTGGTACGACCAGCACAAAAGAGAATTACCTTGGCGCAGTACTAGAGATTCCTACAAAATTTGGCTTTCGGAAATAATACTGCAACAGACAAGGGTGGTACAAGGCACACCTTACTATTTTAAGTTTATAGAGGCCTTTCCAACTGTCCAAGATTTGGCCGCTGCTCCGGAAGAAAAAGTATTGAAGCTGTGGCAAGGTTTGGGGTATTATTCCCGAGCTCGAAATCTGCATGCAACAGCAAAAATGGTTGTTGAAGAATATGGAGGGAAGTTTCCAAATTCCTATAAAGAACTAAAACAGCTCAAGGGAGTTGGCGACTATACTGCCAGTGCTATTGCATCAATTTGTTTTGATATTCCAGAACCCGTTGTGGATGGGAATGTGTATAGGGTTTTGTCTAGATACTTCGGAGTTGAACTTCCAATCAATTCGACAAAAGGGATAAAGTATTTCAAGGAATTGGCCAGAGAAGTAATGGATGTGAATAATGTTCGTGATTACAACCAAGGCATTATGGAATTCGGCGCCATTCAATGTGCTCCCAAAAAGCCTTACTGTCTCTTATGTCCTCTAAACGATGGATGTGTGGCCCTAAAAGAGAATAAGGTGCAAAGTCTTCCTGTTAAAGTGGGCAAGACCAAATTGAAACATCGTTTTTTTAACTACTTGGTTGTGATTGACCCAAACCAAAATACACTTATAGAGCAAAGAAAGGGGAAAGGTATTTGGCAAAACCTATATCAGTTTCCTCTTTTGGAGACAGAAAGTGCCGTGAATCAAGGTGCAGTGGTCAAAGAATTTGGGCAAAAGACTTATAGGAAAAACTTGGAATCCCTAGAACTTTTTAATGAAGAGCCCATTGTTCACAAACTGTCTCACCAACACCTACATACACATTTTTGGATTCTAAAGCTCTCAAAAGAAGTTGAAGAAGGGATTTCCTGGGACGAAATCAGCTCTTTTGCAGTACCTGTTTTGATAGCCGACTTTATTCGGACTTTTAAAATTTAGTACCTTTGACCAATTGAAAAGTTATGAGCGGAACATTAAATAAAGTGATGCTAATTGGCCACTTGGGAGACGAGGTTAAAATTCATTATTTCGAAGGAGGTAATTGTATAGCGCGCTTCCCGCTGGCAACCAATGAGACCTATACCAACAGACAGACTGGGGAGAAGGTAACCAACACAGATTGGCACAACATTGTGGTGCGTAACAAAGCAGCTGAAATTTGTGAAAAATACCTTAGCAAAGGAGATAAAGTCTATCTCGAAGGAAGATTGAAAAACAGACAGTGGCAAGGAGAGGACGGGAATACACGATATACTACCGAAGTTCATGTCCAGGATTTTACTTTTCTTTCCACTAAGAAAGAAGGAATGGCAAATCCTTCCCAACCTACAGTCCCTAGTGCTCCGGCCCAACCAACGCAACCCGCAGCTCCAGCTGTTGAAGAGAGTGGAGAAGACGATGATTTACCTTTCTAAAGTAAGATTTAAAGACTACAGACTTGGACCCTGACCCGTATTGTTTGTCCATCACTTTGTTAGCTTACAGTGGGATTTTTGGCCTGAAAGTAATTGTACTGCTTGTTCTATTGTGCTTTTCCGCACTTATTTCAGGTGCAGAAGTTGCCTTATTTGGTCTTTCCCAATCCGATTTGAATGAGCTTCAGGAAGAAGACGAATCAAAAGGGAACATTATCAAAGGGCTTTTGGATAAACCAAAAAAACTTTTGGCCACGATTCTTATAACCAACAATGCCATAAACATTGGTATTGTTCTATTGTTCAGCTCTATAGGTAACACTATTTTTTCCGAAATAAACCAAACACTTTTCGGGGTTATATCCGTACGTTTTTTGCTGGAGGTTATTGTGGCTACGTTTTTGATTTTAATGTTTGGTGAAATTCTTCCAAAGATTTATGCCAATAGAAATAAAAAACAGTTCTCAACACTTATGTCGATACCTCTACGTGGACTAAGTGTAGTTCTGACGCCTTTTAGTTCGCCCATGAGTTCGGCAACGGTCTTCTTACAAGATAAATTGGGAAGACAAAAATCCAATTTTGGGGTGGACCATTTATCCCAGGCCCTGGAATTGGCTTCTGAAGGAGATACCACTAAGGAAGAGAAAAAGATACTCGAAGGGATTGTTAACTTTGGGAACACAGATACCAAGCAGGTGATGCGACCCCGAATTGATATTTTTGCTCTTAACGAGGAAATGAAGTTTCCTGAGGTAATTGCTGAAATAAAAAAGAACGGATATTCTCGTATACCGGTCTTTTCCGAAAGTATGGATAATGTGTTGGGTGTCTTGTACGTTAAAGATTTATTGCCCTATTTGGAACGTAAAAGTTTTAACTGGATGTCCTTGATTCGAGAACCCTATTTTGTTCCAGAGAATAAAAAATTGGACGACCTTTTACTTGAGTTTCAGGAGAAAAAGAATCATTTGGCAGTAGTGGTGGACGAATATGGAGGAACTTCGGGAATTGTAACTTTGGAGGACATTATTGAAGAAATTGTTGGAGACATCAGCGATGAGTTTGATGATGAGGACTTGATTTTTTCCAAATTGGACGATTTCAATTACGTTTTTGATGGAAAAACTACCCTAAAAGATTTCTATCGGGTAGTGAAAATTGAAGATGAAGATGAATTTGAAGATAAAAAGGGAGAATCAGAAACGATAGCTGGGTTTGTACTGGAAATTTCTGGAAGCTTTCCGAAAAGAGGGGAAAAAGTCCTCTTCAAAAACTATCGGTTTGTGGTGGAAAGTCTCGATAAAAAACGATTGAAGCGAATTAAAGTAACATTACCACATGAAGGTTAAAGTTCTCGTAATAATATCAATAGTAGTATTATCCTCGGGATGCAAAGATGAGGTTTTGCCAAAACCCAAGGCTATGCTTCGACTGGATTATCCACAAGCCGAATATGAAGAACTGGACTTGGATTGCGTTTTTGCTTTTGACCTAAATTCCAAATCCATAATCAAAGAGAACAAGGATTGCTCCCTAGTTTTGGATTACCCTATAATGAAGGGTTCCATATACCTGACCTATAAGCCCGTAAAAAATAATTTAGACACCCTGTTGATAGACGCCCAAAAACTCTCTTACGAGCATGTGGTCAAGGCAGATAATATTTTAGAGCAGCCTTTCGTAAACCCGGAAGATGGTGTTTACGGCATGTTCTATGAAATCAGTGGTAATGCTGCATCTCAGTCACAATTTTATGTGACCGACAGTACCAATCACTTTGTAACGGGGTCATTGTACTTTTATGCAAAACCCAACTACGATTCCATTCTCCCTGCTGCAATTTATCTTCAAAAAGATATTAGAAGAATAATGGAAAGCCTAAGATGGAAAAAATAATAGTGTTATTGTGCTAAAAGAGATTCCGCTTTTTCAATGCTGGAATTGATTTGCTCCTTAAGTACCTTCACTTTTTCTTCTTCCTCATCCAACCATTGCTGTTTTTGCTCGGTCAGCGCCTTTCCTTCCAAAATCTCATCGGAATCAAAGCGGTTACCAAAATTCATCATCCAGTCCATCATGGCTTTATTGGCATCTTGAAGGTCTTTCATAGCAACTTCATATTGTTGGCCAACCTCTGTAGTATCGACTTTGCTTTTAAGCTCTCCCACCAATTTCCCCAATTTTCCCATTTTGGGCATTACTTCATCATGAATGGCCATAACCTGTTCCATTTGGGTAGGTCCTTCGGGGGCCCTTTTTTGTTCTTTACAGGAAAGGAAAATAAATGAAAAAGCAAATATAATTTTAATAGATGTCTTCATTGTTTTCTGTTTTTTCAAAAGTAAGATATATTCCCGTGGGACATTTGTATTGCCCCACAGGATTTATGTTTAAAATGCATACTGGGTTCCCAAGGTAAAGGTCTCTCTTGTTCTTAACTGAATTCCATTTACATCTTGGTACAATGGTGATGCAAATTCGAATCCGAACCTTAAGTTTTTCAATCCTCCTTTAGGAACATATATATTAAAACCAAGACCTCCATTCAAGAAGTTACCCCCCGTATTGGCAGTATCCGCCGTAATGACCATCATGGGGTTCAAATTTGGGTCAGCACCATCAATTTCGCCCACGACTAGTGCCTCAAGTCGTGTTGAAAAACTCAACCAATCTGTAGCTTTTAAGGCAAACCAGCCATTCAAACTCTGTCGATTCCCGTATCGGAATTCCCGGTCATTTTCACCGAATCGCAAGATGGCCCTAAGTTGACCACCCCATGAAATTTTATCAGCTTGCCCCAAATAGGTTACTGCTAGGTTGGCATCAAAGGTGCCACTTCCAATTTGCATAGGATAGGGCAGTTCTGTTTCATTCGGTGCCGAAGCTGGGGTCACGTCGCTTTCAGTTATGCTTCCCGTTGGAATGGATATACCTATTTGTCCGTGTATGGTCTGCTTTTTTTTATTGAAAAAACGATACAGACCAGAAATTTGGATGTCACCAAAACCACTAGCTTCTGTAGTGAAAGTTCCTCCCATACGGGTAATGTGGTCCATTTCCATGGATAAATAGTTGAACATGGCCATTATGGTGATTTTATCGCTTGGTGCGAACATGGCGCCAACCATATGCATGTTCATTGGCATTTCGATTGGTGTTACCATGTAGTTTTGGAGTGCATCATCAAAAGAAGCATCATCACTTCCTTGTTTTAGGTCTTCCATGTTCATGTACATAAATCTGTAGGAGAACATCCATTCTCCCTTACCGTGCATATGGTCACCCATTACAGGAATAGGGGCATGTCCGTCAGGCCTTCCAGCAGACCATTTCTGCAAATCTGTAGCAGTCTCTTGTGCATAAAATAGTAGTGTTGCCAACATAAAGATGGCAGATATAAGGTGTTTCATTTGTTTTATTTTATAGTAGAATATGATGTATTGGCACATCACCAAAAAGATTTAGTTCCCTTTGGCAACATGGTGATTGATGAATAACCGGCTGTTAATTAAGAAATGATACTAGGTGGATGAAAACTACCAGAAGTAAAGAGAAAAGAGTAAGGGTTAAAGTAGATAAAGACCCTACTATTTGAAAATAGGCAGTTTTGGGGTGGGGAAACTTTTTGAAGGTTCACAAAACCAATGGGGTATTCTTCCAACACTATTTTAGGAAGGTTTTGTTTTTTATCTTCGTTTTGTTCGTTGAGCATCTGCATCAAGTAACACTTTCCGTTACATTGAAGTTCTTTCCTGTCCTTGTTGATACACAAAAACTCGGCTATATAGTCCTCATAGATAATGTACTCCATAAGAGGAAGCACCGGCCTTGTCATGGCGACGAAATAAAGCAGTACGAAACCAAATACGATGTAATTCCTCAACCGAAATAAAATTTGAATTACAAAAATAAGCCACCGAGCCACATAATCTCTTAAATATCGTGCACTTTTGCACTTTTAAATTTCTTCAGTGAGGTTACAAAACAGGAAATGGTTCTATCTTTTCGTTCTTTCGGTTATTTGGGGGACATCGTATATTCTGATTAAAAAGGGCCTAGAAGGGTTCAATCCTGTTCAATTGGGAGCAGTAAGGATTGTTTTGGCTGCATTGTTTTTGTTTGTTATCGGGTTCAAGTCACTTCGCACCATCAACAAAAAAGAATGGCCTTGGGTAGCCTTATCTGGTTTTGTAGGAAGTTTTATCCCCATGTTTTTGTTTGCATTTGCCCAAACAGAGATTGATAGTGCCATAGCATCTATTCTGAATTCGCTAGTACCTCTTTTTACCTTGTTCATCGGGTTCTTTGCCTTTGGAATTACCTTTGGGCGGAATCAATTGGTAGGCGTGATTGTTGGACTTGTCGGAGCAATATGTTTGGTTGTTTTCGGAAGCCAAATCAATCCGAGCCAAAACTATTGGTATGCGGGATTCGTAGTTCTGGCAACGATTTGCTATGCATCGAATGCGAATATTATTAAGAGTAAACTTCAAAATGTATCTGCCATGGGAATTGCTGTGGGTAATTTTTCCGCAATTATTGTACCTGCACTTTTGATTCTTCCCTTTTCCGGGTTTTTCTCTCAGGAAGTTACAACTGGTAAGTACTTTTGGAGCTCATTGGGATATATCGTTATCCTTTGCATTATGAGCACCTGTGTGGCTAAGGTTATGTTCAACAGGCTTGTTCAGATATCCTCTGCGGTTTTTTCGGTTTCGGTAACCTATCTTATCCCTGTGGTAGGGATTTTTTGGGGAATCTTGGATGGAGAAGAATTTGAATTTCAACAATTGTTGGCTGCGGCAATTATTTTGTTGGGGGTTTACTTGGTAAACAAAAAAAAGACGTCCAAATAGACGCCTTTTTGTTTGTTTGACATTGTATTTTATTCGAAATCGGCTGGAGTAACACCTTCGTTTACCTTTATTTCCTTAACTATGAAATCAAAAGTCTGTGGTCCTGCAGATTGCGATAATTTAAATGGGAACTGAATTCCGGAGACTTCCTTGTATTCTGAAAGTATTAACGTCTTGCTAATTTGTTGCCCTTGTACCTCCTGTATTTCCATTTCCTGAAGTTTTAATCCAGTTTCGACGTCGTAAAAAGCGGATTTATTCTCGGTGATTTTTAGTTTATACGCTTTTTTGTCGCCGACAGTTTCCACTCCTTCAAGACTGATATCTCCGGCAACCAGATAATTCAATTCTGGGAAGGCAGCTGACTCTTCCTTAATCTTTTTGATTTCCTCATCGGATAAATCTTTGCGTTGACCCTGTGCCACCATGTATCCTTTGTCACCATCTAGCACCTGTTTTTGCATGGAGTTACCGGCGACTTTTATATTCTGCATGAACTGGTCTTTAGAGGTTTTCTTCAATTCCAGCTCTAAAGTCATACCTTGCATTTGGGCTTCGGCAAACATGGCATAGGATTGTACACCTTCCAGTTTTTCCTTGCCTCCTATTGCAGAAATGTAATTCAGCAAAATGGACTCAGCGGTAATTCCTTCAGGAATCGAGGCATTGTAATCCGGCTTTTCCGTTTTGTTTGCAAACTTGTCGTAGTAGAGTACGGGTACTTTTTTCCCATTGAATTCAACTTTTTCCAGATTTTCAATTATATCACTTCCTTTGCCGGCAACAACAACCCTCGCATTATCTATCGAAAAGAATTTTTGGGCTGCTTTTTGAACATCCTCAACGGAAACAGCATTGATCCGTTCCAAATAGGTTTCGTAGAAATTATCTGGAAGGCCTTCTTTCTCAATGTTCAATGCATAGTTCGCCACGGTTTCCGGTTGTTCCAGAGCCATTACAAAACGACCTGAATATTTGGCTTTGGTATTCTCCAGCTCTTTTTCGGACACAGGTTCTTTCATTATTTTATCAATCTCTTTTAATATCTCAACCACAGAACTGTCAGTAACCTGATTTCTCACCTGGGCAAAAGCATTAAATCGAGTAGGACCAAATCTATTGGTTCTAATACCAGAGTATGAACCATAGGTGTATCCTTTGTCCTCTCTGAGGTTCAAGAACAATCTCCCTTCTCCGCCACCACCAAGTATCTGGTTGGCAATTAAGGCTGGGAGATAATCTTCATCTTTCATTTGAAGCTCAACCAGGTTTTGTACTGATACTTCAGATTGAACTGCATTGGGGACATCAACGAAGTTAATCTGTGTATATTGAGCATCCTGAGGTTTGGAATAGCTCAAGGAAGGTGGTGTGGCTTTTGTCCATGGGGTAAATGCTTCAGTAATTAATTCCTTTGCCTCTTCAAACTGAACATCACCTATCACAACTAAATAGGCATTGGCCGGAACAAAATTCTTCCTGTAAAACTGTTGCACGTCGGCCAGGGTGACATTGTTCACTGTTTCCTCGGTAAGAAACTCCCCGTTAGGATTGTTTTTACCGTATCCCAAAGCCAACTGTACTCTTCCCGAAATAGCGGAAACATCCTTTTCCTGTGTTTTTAGACCGGTTAGAAGAATATTCTTTTCCTTGTCAAATTCCTCTTGGATAAAGTTTGGGTTCAAAGCCATATCCGCCATCAATTCCAAGATTCTTGGAAAATATTTAGAGAGACTACTTGCAAAAGCACCCTGGGCCCCAATGTTCACAGTAGCACCCAAAAAGTCCACTTCCTCATTAAAATCGTCTTTGGACATATTGGTGGAACCTTGTCCCAACAGTGAGCCTGTCAAGCTTTGAACGCCTGCCTTACCACCTTCAAGTACCGGAGGATTATCAATTTCAAGCTGAATTCGTACTCGTGGTAATTTGTGATTTTCAACCACCATTACCTTTAAACCGTTCATTAGCTCAAAAGAATTTGGCTTGTCCAAATTTATCTTGGGAGCTGGTCCAGGTTCTGGTTGCTTACTCCTATCAATCTGTGCATTGAGTCCAAATGCGAAGAGGATAAAAAGTATTGAAATATAATTTTTCATTGTTTTCATCTTAATTTTCCGTTTTGTCTCCTGGTAAATAGTTAATGATTACGCTTTGGTTTGGCTTTAAGTACTTACTCGCCACCTCTTTGATTTCTTCCCGGGTTACGGAACGATAGATGTCAATTTCCTTATTAATCAAGTCGGTGTCGTCATAGAGCAAATGGTATCGAGCCAATGAGTTGGCAATACCTTCCACACCAGAGTTGGCATTCACAAAATCATTCTCGAACTTGTTTTGTAGTTTTTGATAGTCTCTTTCAGAAATTAGCTCGTTCCGCACCTTTGCCACTTCTTCTTCCATTTCTGTTTGAAGTACCTCTAAACCAGTTTCACCAACGGGAAGGGCAAATACTAAGTACATACCGTAATCTTCTTGACCAATATTGAAAGCTCCTACTTGTAGAGCTTGCTTTTGGTCGTCCACCATTTTCTTATACAACTTGGAACTCCTTCCATCACTTAAATAGGTTGAAATCATATCAAGAACATAAGCATCTCTTTCTCTGAAACCAGGAGTTCTATAGGCTAGACCTATGGCAGGTATTTGGATATTGGCATCGTATGCTGTGGCAATCTTTTGTTCTGTTATCGGTTTTTCCTTTGGATAGTTGCGAACAATATCGGCTCCCCTAGGAACAGGGCCAAAATAATCCTCAATCATTTTTTTGGTTTCTTCTATCTGAAAATCCCCTGCTACGACCAAGACTGCATTGTTAGGTACATAATACTTTTTATTGTAGGCCCTCACATCCTCCAAAGTGGCTGCATCAATATCCTTCATGTAGCCTATGTTTGGGTCTTTGTACGGGTGAACGTCAAAAAGATTTTTTCCCAACACAGCTAAAAATTGGCCGTAAGGACGGTTATCATACGTTGAACGCTTTTCTTCTTTTACTACTTCTTGTTGGGTATCTACGCCTATTTGGTCGATTACGGGATGTAACATTCTTTCGGATTCCATCCACAATCCAAGTTGCAAGTTATTGGACGGAAACACTTCGTAGTAATAGGTTCTGTCCTGCGAAGTATTTGCATTATTGATCCCTCCATTTGAGGACACAATTTCAAACCATTTGCCCCTTTCTATGTTTTCAGTACCCTCGAAAAGAAGGTGTTCAAAAAAGTGGGCAAAACCAGTTCGTCCTTCTGTTCTATCCTTACCACCAACATGGTACATAACTGATGTGGTTACTACCGGAGCCCCATTTTCCTGATGTAGAATCACATGAAGCCCATTGGGTAAATCGTACTCCTCAAAAGAAACTTCTTGCGCAATTGCAAAGTTTCCCAATCCAAGCATAAGAAGACCCAAAAAAAGTATTCTTTTCATTTTTAAAATTTAAGAGTTAACGTGTCATGGAGGGTTAGACACAGAATTACATTGCCTGTTACACGAATATAGTGTTAAATCATAAAGATTTTGAGTTCGATTCTACCTAGTTTCCAAGAGATATGTGGCTTAATTCCCAAACATTCAGTAAATTATATACCTATCCTAAAAAACATCAACATGAAAAATTTGACCTTGCCCATTCGTTTTGGTATAGTCACTAGTGGCATACTGATGGCTTATTTCTTGATTCTATCCCTCTTAGGAAAACATACAAATGTTTTTTTTAGCTTGTTCAATGGTGTAATTACGGGGTTTGGTATTTATGAAACCATTAAATATACAAAGCTACGTATGGGCAAAGACTTCAACTATGGAAAAGGATTTACTGCAGGAATTACCATGGGATTCGTAGCTACGCTATTGTTTACCATTTTCTTCGCATTTTATTCCACGGAATTGAACGCTGAGTTTTTAAACGACCTTTCCAAAGCTTGGTCAAAGGACTATTCAAATTTTCAAGGAATTGTATTTTTTACTGTTGCTATCATGGGGTTTGCTACAACCTTGGTTTTGACGCTTTCTTTTATGCAGTTGTTCAAATCATCCAACAACCCCAAAAAATGAGCATAATTGTGGCAAATAATCCTTGTAGATTAAGGATTTAGGAGTATATTTGCACCCGCTAAATCCAATTTAGCCTAATAAACTCTAATAAACGCATTATGTACGCAATTGTAGAAATGGCAGGGCAGCAATTCAAAGTTGCAAAAGACCAGAAAGTGTACGTCCACCGTTTGCAAACAGAAGAAGGTAAAAAAGTAACTTTTGATAAAGTTCTTCTTTTGGATGACGACGGGAACGTTACTGTAGGCGCCCCAGTCATAGATGGTGCAGCTGTTGAAGCTAAAGTTGTAAAGCACCTGAAAGGTGATAAGGTTATCGTCTTTAAAAAGAAAAGAAGAAAAGGGTACCGCAAAAAGAACGGTCACAGACAATCTTTGACTGAGATTGTAATTGAAGGTATTGTGGCTAAAGGAGCTAAAAAAGCTGCTCCTGCGAAGGCGAAAGCTGAAAAGCCTGTTGAGAAAAAAGAGGCTGCTCCAAAGAAAGCCGCTGCTCCTAAAAAAGAAGCACCTAAGGCTAAAGCAACAGAAGACTTATCTTCCAAAACAGTAGCTGAGTTGAAGGAAATGGCAAAAGCCAAGGAAATCAGCGGATATTCATCAATGAAGAAAGCAGAGCTTATTGAAGCTTTGAGTAAATAAAAAGTAAGAACTAAAAAAGAAACATCATGGCACATAAAAAAGGTGTAGGTAGTTCAAAAAACGGTAGAGAATCAGAATCGAAACGCTTAGGGGTTAAGATTTTTGGAGGCCAAGCTGCTATTGCTGGCAATATTATTGTTAGACAAAGAGGTACCAAACACAATCCAGGAGATAATGTTTATGCTGGTAAAGACCATACCTTGCATGCCAGAATAGATGGTATTGTTCGTTTTGATAAGAAAGCTGGAGGCAAATCTTTTGTTTCCGTTGATCCTTTCGAAGCTTAAAAAGCATTTACAAGATAAAAAAGCCCGCTATTTAGCGGGCTTTTTTATTGCTTCTACTTCAAAATATCTTCAATTATTTTTAGGTGATGCCCTGTATGTATCTTTAAAAATCGTTTGGTTTGCCCTTTGTTTATTACATCAAAATAGGGATGCTCAAAATGCACATTTTCATGTAAACTTTCAATCTTTTTAAGGTTTCCCTTGGCTTCTTCCAGCTGTGCATAAAGGTCTTCCGTTTGTATTTCTTCAGGGGGGCGTACCAATTTTGGTGCCTTTGCAACCCCTCTAGGAAAATCGCCCCAAGCAAAAATCAGAATTCGGGTAAAGTTCAAATTTGACTTGAACTTTTCTGGATGTGAGTTTTCCAAAGCTTCACAAATTCGATTAATGGTCTTTAACGAATGATCAAGGTGCCATGCCACATCTGCTTTGGACACCTTTGGTTTACTCCTATCTCTTTCAAGAATATAAGACTCAAGCAGTCCTATTTGACCATCCATAAAAGCACTACTGTTTTCCGTGTTTCTTGCCAAA
Organism: Flagellimonas ulvae; assembly: GCF_049333175.1. Lineage (NCBI taxonomy): Bacteria > Pseudomonadati > Bacteroidota > Flavobacteriia > Flavobacteriales > Flavobacteriaceae > Flagellimonas > Flagellimonas ulvae. Next base: position 2,333,345 of record NZ_CP186325.1, on the reverse strand, counting down.
GCTATTCCCAATAAAATGAAAGCTAAAGCTAGCAAAATAATGATTATTCTTTTCATGGATCTACGCGGTTTTCCATCCCCACCAAACAAACGAGGTGCGAATGTGGTTTCTTCTGTAAATTCTTATAACTGGTAAATGTTCTTTCCCCTTTTTTTGATGCTTTTTTACCTCCGACTTCATGATTCTCGCTTTTTGATGACTGATTTATATGAGACGTTTAAAATTGAAATTTGTAACCAAAATCAGGAAAGAATCCTATCTGGTCAACTTGGTCCACATTGTTTGTAAGCCTGTTGTATCGTGTTGCAAAAACATTTTCATTGGCGGTAACGTTTTGTAAATCGACATAAAATCTGTGAGATTGTTTTTTACTTCTACTATTGATTTTAACGCCAAACTTGACATCCCACCTGAAGTAACCGTCTTGCTGTTCGTTAAAGGCCAAGTCTTCTCGTAACACTTCAAATCCCGCTTCCCTGGAAACTTCAAGGTCTACAGGCGTGAAGAAGCGCCCACCAGCGAATGATAGTCTAGAGTCCACAAAAAGAATCTTACTTTTATTGGTCCCCATTGGGAATTCTTTTCCGGCTAGGGCATTAATAACATAACCATTATTAAATGGGGTATCTCTTTCAATGCCATCACTGCCCTCATACCTACTTTCATAAAAAGAACCCGTTAAAAGCCCATAGTAGTTTTGACTGAAAAACTTCTCCAAGGTAAATTCAACACCTCGGTTAAAGCCAGTTCCTTCGTTCACAAGAGAAACCCTGTCATTGGAAAATCCGAAATCTGCACCTTCTGTAAGTGAGGAATAGCTAGATGGAAAAGATTCTACGGCTGCATTGTCTATATCTTGATTGTAGACCTCTATTTTTCCTCTCCAGTCATTGCTCAATTTTACATCATACCCTAACACGTAGTGGTTGCTTCTTACAAAATCCAAATCTCTATTAGTTTGAACCAAATTGCCATTTACTTCTTCATTTAGAAACAAAAGCGGGAAAGGAACATTCTGATGATGGAGCCCATATCCAAAATTTATTTTGTGATTCGGTGCTATTTGAAAGTTCAAAGCGGCCCGAGGTTCAAGTACAAATTGCTCGTTTAAGCTTGCGTATTGGGCATGCAATCCCGCGTCCAAGGTCAGTTTTTCGGTCAATCTAAACTGGCTTTGCACATAAGGTTGAATTATCGAAAAAGATTCATCAACATCCAGAAAAGTGAATAAATCCGGGTCACCATCACCATCATTGTCCGGCTGTTCATTTCTATCACTATTGGTCAACTCTACATTGAAATTCTCTAGAAGCACACCGGTTCTTAAGGTGCCTCTATTGCTTAGTTTTGTGTTGAACAGCGTAGAGAAAGAAAGCCTTGTTTCGGAATTATCGGCCTCTGTAAAAAGTAGTATTCTTTCCTGAGGAGTATCCTTGTTTATGAATCTATCTGCCGTAAATTCATTTCCTGTGAATGAGGTTCCCACCACGGTTCTTAGATACGATTTTTTTCCAATAGGAATTTGGTGTTTTATACCCACTACTCCAAAATTGGAATCGACAAAGGTGTTTTCATCCTCAGCAGCAAATAGGTCATCTTCATCAATATCATCGCCCAAGAACTCTATATTCGATGTACCCAACATCCCAAATAGAGAGACCCGACCCAATTTCCCAGAACCAAAATCGATATTGTACGTTAAATCGCTATAGTTTGGGGTGGCAGCGGTACCACCTGCACCGGTTCCCAACAAATCGATTAGCGAATATCGTGCTGCGATTAGGAAAGAACCGTTCTTTTTTCCCAAAGGGCCTTCCGCATTGACTTCAACTCCAGTGAAAATTCCCACTTGTCCAGAAAACTCATAGTCGTCCACATTTCCTTTTCTTAGACCTAAGTCAAAAACACCTCCTAGAGCATTACCATATTCCGATGCAAACGCCGAGGTTAAAAAATCCGAATTCTTCAATGTATTGGGGTTAACTGCGGATACCGGACCTCCCGTGGTACCTACTGTGGAGAAATGATTCGGATTTGGTACCGGGATTCCTTCCACCCTCCATAACAATCCTGTTGGAGAGTTGCCACGAACCACGATGTCATTTCGGCTATCATCAGGCGTTGAAACCCCAGCAAAATTTGCTGCCAAACGCCCTACATCACTTCGTCCCCCGGAAAAACGGGTTACTTCCTCTACGCCAAATTGCCTTGCAGATACTGTAGCCAACTTATTATTCGCCCTATCCTTATTGGTGTTTGAGGTTAGTACAACTTCGTCCAACTGATTGAATGACTCTAACAAAGAAACCGAAAGAAAAACATCCTTTCCTGTGGTCACTTCTATATTGGGCAGTGTTACACTCTCGTACCCAATATAACTCACCCTTATTTTTTGTCTACCTGTTGGTGTGTTTTCAAGAGTGAACCTACCATTTTCATCGCTTATTACTCCTAAGCTTTCCGTCTGGTCCAATAATTCTATGGTCGCCCCGATAAGGGGTATTTCGGACTGTTTATCCAGAACAATACCTTTGATGGTTCCTGTTTGAGCCATTAGTTGTTGGCCAATTAAGAGGGCCAATACAATTCCTAACTTTTTCATGATTTTTAGTTGTTTTCTCCAAAAGTGTATTGGTTTTAGGATCTGAGGAGAACGCTAAAAGATGAATTGTTGATTTTGTACTTGTCTGTAACCTTAAATTGATTGAGTTGATTTTTTTAGCATTTACACATGGAATCACGGTTTAACCTTGTAAATGACGAATCAAACCCTTTTTTCACAATTCAGTCAACAGTGAAAAGGGTGGCCAATAGACTTCTTTATCTTTATGGTTGATATGAAGGATTTTTTTTCAAAAAAGGGTCTCAGAAAATTTTTCTTCCGTTGGATGGTGGTCAATGTCGTTTATCTTTTGATAAAGGCTTCCGTTGATCATGATGGGAAAGGCTTTGGCAGTTTTTTGGAACCCACTCCAATTTTTTATTACTTAACAGCCTTCATGTTTTTCATGATTACTTGGGAGTACAACGACCATCTAGTTTATAAGCAATTAAAATCAGGTGGGCTTAACTTAAAGAATAGTTTGATGATTTTTATCAAAACCATGTTGGTTTTGATTCCATTGACTACCCTGATTTATTATTTGGCACTTTTCCCCTTAAGGGATTTTATGAGAATAGTTTGCGAAGATCCTTCCCTTGAGTTTAGGGCTAATATTTTAAGGGCTTGGCTGTTAGGAACAGCAGTAATCTTTATCAATCTTTTCTATTTTTCAATGAAGCAAAGAGACGAACTTACCAAGCAGATGGATGATTTGAAACGAGAAATGATGGCCTCCCAATACACTACATTAAAGAATCAGATAAGTCCACATTTTTTGTTCAACAGCTTAAACACATTGACTTCGTTAATGTATGAGGATAGAGATTTGGCTTCGGATTTTGTGACCCGTTTAGCCTCCACCTACCGTTATATTCTGGACAATCGGGAGCATGATTTGGTAAGTCTTCAGAAAGAAATCAACTTTTTGGATTCCTATATTTTTATGATGAATGTAAGGCATAAAAAGGCCGTTGAAATATCTATGGACATACAAGTGGAGCCGAAAAAGTATTTCATACCCACCCTAACCTTGCAAATGTTAGTTGAAAATGTGCTAAAGCACAACCAGTACAGCAAAGAAAAACCACTCCATATTTCAATTTCCAATATCCAACAGGATGCATTGGTGATTAAGAACAACCTTCAAAGAAGAGTAAAGCTAGAGGAAACTACAAAAATGGGCCTACAGAATATCAAAAAGAGGTATGCGTACTATTCCAACAAACAGGTCCTTGTTCGGGAAGAGGAAAACTTCTTTGAAGTGATCATACCGCTTTTGGAGAGCAATGTCATGGCAACCAATCTTAAAACCATTTCGTGATGAAGGCCGTTATCGTAGAGGATGAGGAATTTGCGGCAAAACGACTCGGGCAGATGGTCAGGGAGTTGGCTCCGGAGATTTCCATAGTTGCAGAGATAAATTCGGTGGAAAGTGGAGCAAACTGGTTTGATAAGAACCATATCCCAGATTTGATTTTTCTGGATATTCAGCTGAACGATGGGTATGGTTTCGATATTTTGGATGGATTAAATGAATACCCTCCGGTCATTTTTACTACGGCCTATAATGAATTTGCCATACGTGGATTTAAATACAATGGATTGGATTATTTATTGAAACCCATTGTTAAAGAGGATTTGAAGAAGGCGTTGGAAAAATTCAAAAAAAACATAACCAGAAATGGGAATGGAACGTCGGAAAATCTTGAGCATTTAAAACAACTTTTCCATAAAGAATACAAACATCGTTTTATGGTTAAGGTTGGTAACATGTTCAAATCATTCAATGTTGAGGATATTGCATACTTTAAGTCCCATGAAGGGTTGATTCATTTGTACACGCATACTGGAAAATCATACCCTATCGAATATACTATCGATCAATTGGAAAATATTCTGAATCCCATTCATTTTTTTCGTGTCAATAGAAAATTCATGGTATCAGTTAAGGCCGTAACGGAAATACATAGCTATTTTAACAGCCGCTTATTATTGAAAATCCTTCCCAAGGAAGAAGAGCAGGTTGTTGTTTCGAGAGAGCGGACGACTAACTTTAAGCGCTGGCTGGACATGTAATCATTTCCTGTAATTAATAAGCTTTATAAATAGGAAGTTTACCATCTCTGGTTTCTAAAACCATTGCTTTTGGCAAATTCGACCGTAGCTACTAGATAGTCTTCCAAATTGTACTTGGGGATGGGTAAAATACTTTCCAACAATGTGGTGTCCCATTCATATGGTTTTGAAGTCAAATATGGCGTTAGATGAACACCAATGGTCTCATAATAGAATTGTTCCAAGGTACTTTCAAAGTCGGAGGCGGTATCCATAAATTCTTGCGTTAGCCTAAAGTTGTTGAAGTTTACGGTTTCCAGAATCTTGGCAATTCCAATGAATATGTTAGTGCCCTTAGAATTTACAATGTTCAATTGTTTTACATCGGTATCGAATACCTTGGTAATTACCTTGGCTGCATAATCTGTTGGAATGATATTTAATTTACTATCATGATTTGCTTGAATTCGAACAGTTTCGGAAGAAGGGCTTTTATAGAAGAATTTGGCAAATAGATAAAACACCATGTACTTAGAAATAAAAAAGTTGGGATTATCCATAATGTTTCCACCTAGAACACTGGGGCGCAATATTTGAATAGGGATTTTGGTTTCAGTACCGGCCTTTACCAAATATTTTTCTGCGGCATGTTTAGAGGCCTCATAATAGTTGCGATACTCGTTTTGTTCGGTATCTACATAATTATTCTTTAACAGACCATCCAGTTTTCCAATCGAGAAGGCAGTACTTATGTAGACAAATTTCAACAGGTATTCTTTGTAAGCCTTGAAGATATTTTGAGTCAACGTTAGGTTTTCCTTAAAAATTTCTGATTTGCTCTTTGGATCTACGGAAAGGTTAACAAATCCAGCTGAATGTATAAAGTAATGCGCCTTGTTTTCTTTTAAAAAGAAAGCAGGTCGTAATAGGTTTTCTGCATCTATTACTTCAATAATATTCGCTATAGTTTTTCTATTTTCATGGATAAAAGTTGGTGCAGAACCACTATCCAGCATGTTTTCTATTCTAGTTTGAGCAGAAACGTGTTTCTTTCTCCGAACTATCAGATATATTTTTTCCAGAACATGGAACCTACTTTCAAGGAGGGAAAAAAGTATTTGTGAACCTAGTGTTCCTGTTGCTCCGGTTAAAACAATGTTCATCTGGTGGGTATTGTATTAAGAAGTCTAAAATAATAAACCCTCGCAATTGGCGAGGGTTTATTTGTCAATTTTCTAGAATATATGTCTAGTATCTGTAATATTCGGGCTTAAAAGGTCCTTCAACAGTAACACCGATGTATTCTGCTTGGTCTTTTTTAAGTTCCGTAAGCTCAGCACCTAATCTTGATAAATGCAATTTGGCTACTTTTTCATCCAAGTGTTTTGGAAGCATATACACTTCGTTGTGGTACTTATCACTGTTGTTCCAAAGCTCAATTTGAGCTAAGGTCTGATTGGTAAACGAGTTACTCATCACAAAACTTGGGTGTCCAGTAGCACATCCAAGGTTAACCAAACGTCCTTCAGCCAATATAATAATGTCTTTACCATCAACCGTGTATTTATCAACCTGAGGTTTAATCTCGTCCTTGGTGTCACCGTATTCGCCGTTTAGCCAGGCCATGTCTATTTCATTATCAAAGTGTCCAATGTTACACACAATGGCTTTATCCTTTAAGGCCTTGAAATGCTCAGCTCTAATAATGTCCTTGTTTCCTGTGGTGGTAATAACAATATCGGCGTTGCCAACCACAGTTTCCAATCGCTTTACCTCGTAACCGTCCATACATGCTTGAAGCGCACAGATGGGGTCAATTTCAGTAACGGTCACTATAGCACCGGCACCTCTAAAGGATGCTGCCGTTCCTTTTCCAACATCTCCATAACCGGCGACTACAATTCGCTTTCCAGCAAGCATGGTATCCGTAGCTCTTCGAATGGCGTCTACAGCACTTTCTTTACAACCGTACTTATTATCAAATTTAGATTTGGTAACAGAATCGTTAACGTTGATAGCTGGCATAGGAAGTGTGCCATTTTTTACACGCTCGTACAATCTATGGACACCTGTGGTAGTTTCTTCGGAAAGCCCTTTAATGGCCGCAGCTAATTCAGGATATTGGTCCAAAACCATATTGGTCAAATCCCCACCATCGTCAAGAATCATGTTCAATGGTTCTCTTTCCTCACCAAAGAACAAGGTTTGTTCTATACACCAATCAAATTCCTCTTCGGTCATACCTTTCCATGCATAAACAGGGATTCCAGCCGCAGCAATTGCAGCCGCCGCATGATCTTGTGTGGAAAAAATATTACAGGAACTCCATGTTACTTCAGCACCTAACGCAATCAAAGTCTCAATCAAAACTGCGGTTTGAATGGTCATATGCAAACATCCAGCAATACGCGCTCCTTTAAGAGGTTGTTCATCTTTGTACTCTTCTCGCAATGCCATTAATCCAGGCATCTCAGCCTCAGCCAATTCAATTTCTTTTCTACCCCAATCGGCTAACGAAATATCTTTTACCTTGTAGGGAACATAGGGAATTGTCTTTGTGCTCATACTTTTTTGTTACTTTAACTTTTGTAGCTTAGCTATTTAAGGCTGCAAAGATACAAATTACTAAACTCATAATTGTGCCCATTTACAAAAGCATAACAGTTTCTCCAAGTACTACCGCTTACTTGTGGAAGGTAACTGAATCCGAATCCGATTTGGCCCATAATGTTGAATTGACTCCTCATTGTCAACAACGGCTGGATGGTATGAAATCCGAGATGCATCGAAGGGCTTTTTTGAGTATTCGCCATTTACTGGCTGAAGCAGGTTATGTAGATAAAGACCTATATTATTCAGATTTTGGGAAACCTTTTTTAAAGGATGGCAATCATATTTCCATTACCCATTCCAATAATTTTACGGGAATAATCATCAGCAAGAATGAAGAGGTAGGTATAGATATTGAAATGCAACGTGAAAAAATCCTAAGAATCGCCCACAAATTCACACCTATTCATGAGTATAGAACCTTGGCAAATACAGAAGCTGTGATTCGAAAACTCACTATTGTATGGGGTGCCAAAGAATCATTGTATAAAATATATGCCCAACCGGGACTTAGTTTCTTACAGCATATTGATGTTTCGGATTTCCGTTTTGACGATAAGGAAACCAAAGCTAAAATCAGATATCAAGGCCAAAAATCAGAGTACGGCGTTAACTTTTTGGAATTTGAAGGCTTCACCTGCGTTTATGCCCAGCGTGAAGACTAATTTCACCATTCGCTTTTTGTAGTTTTGCAGTTCTAAATTTGATATCACACATGAAAATATCCGTTGAATTGACCCTTACTCCCTTACAGGACAATTTTGAACCGCCTATCATCAACTTTATCCAAAAACTAAGAGTTTCAGACCTTACTGTTTTGGAAAACCCTTTAAGCACACAGGTATACGGAGATTATGATAAGGTCATGGGTTTATTACAAGCAGAAATCAAGGATGCTTTTGCCAACTTGGACCATGTGGTGTTACAAATGAAATTGGTGAAATCTGACCGAAGCACCTATGAGCCCCATTTTTGATTGGCTTTTTGCACAATATCAGGATACTCCTACCCATCTTATAGTTCTTGAGCTAATTGGAGTTTTTTTCGGATTTTTAAGTGTCTGGTTTTCCAAAAGGGAAAATATTCTGGTATATCCTACAGGCATTGTTAGTACTGCCATATTTGTTTACATTCTTTTGGTTTATGGATTGTTGGGCGATATGCTGATTAATGCCTATTATTTCAGCATGAGCATCTATGGTTGGTGGGTATGGACGAGAAAAGTAGATGACGACCATTTTATTCCTATCACCCAAATGAATGGATTAGAAAAAAAATTGGCGACGCTTTTATTTTTTTCGACAATAGTTTTCGTTTTTGGAGTTTATATCATCTTTAAAAAATTTGATTCATGGACGGCTTATGTAGATACTTTGACCACAGCTATCTTTTTTGTGGGAATGTGGTTGATGGCCAAAAAAAAGTTGGAAAACTGGACATTCTGGATTATTGGAGATATCATTTCTGTTCCCTTATATTTATATAAGGGATTGGTGTTCTCCTCTTTTCAATACTTTTTGTTCACCATTATCGCCATTTATGGCTATCGCGCATGGAAGAAAAGCTTGGGCAAGAGCCCTCAGACCTTATTAAAGTAGTCCTGTTTGGACCAGAGTCTACTGGAAAAACTACACTTTCCCAACAATTGGCAGACCATTACCAAACCCTTTGGGTTCCTGAATATGCTCGAGAATATTTGCAGAAAAAATGGGATAGAGAACAAAAAACCTGTGAGCCGAAAGATTTATTGCCCATTGCATACGGACAAATGAAAATGGAGAATGAATTGGCCAAGAAAGCGAATAGAATCCTTGTTTGTGACACAGATTTGTTAGAAACAAAAGTCTACTCTGAAGCCTACTATCTGGGCGATTGTGATCCTGTTCTAGAAAAATATGCACTCAGCAACACCTACGATTTGTATTTACTCACTTATATCGATATTCCATGGGTAAAAGATGATTTGAGGGATAAACCTGATGAACGTGAAAGCATGTTTTTGTATTTCCATGAAACTTTAAAGAAATACGATAGGAATTTCGTTACTTTAAAGGGAGATAAGGAACAACGATTCCAATTGGCAAAACAACATATAGATAAACTGCTTTACCCATGATTGAATTTAGCTCTGAAGATTTAAAACAACTTGCAGCAAAAGGAATCTCGCAAGAGAAAGTATTGAGTCAAATTGAGACGTTCAAAGAAGGGATTCCATTTGTTAAACTTAGCAAAGCCGCAGTAGCTGGGGATGGAATTCTTCGTTTTTCAGAGAAAGAGCAAGAAGATTTGATAGCTTATTTTGAAGATGCTTCTTCTAAATTGAACCTTCTAAAATTTGTCCCTGCATCCGGTGCTGCCTCTCGCATGTTCAAGGCCATGTTCAATTTTTTGGATTCCTACGACGCATCAAATGAATCCTTGTCGGCCTATTTTGATAGAACCGGGGATAAACCGGTACAACAGTTTTTGAATGGTAAGGAAAACTTACCATTTTATGACCTTATTATGAGTCGTATTGCTGGAAAAGCCAAAAATTCAGATGAAGAAGCGTATCTATTTATAAAAGAAATGTTGGTGGAAGACGGATTGAACTATGGATTTTATCCCAAAGGATTGCTCCCATTTCATAAATATGGCTCAGAGTCTGCTACCCCTTTTGAAGAGCATTTGAAGGAGGCTGCTTTTTATGCAAAGGCCGAAGGAAGCGCAAATTTGCATTTTACCATTTCGGTTCAACATAACAATATGTTCAAAGAAGAGCATGCCGAATCGGGACCTAAAGTGTCAAAAACAACAAACACCAATTTTCATGTTTCGTATTCAAACCAGAAGCCCTCAACGGACACAATTGCGGTAGATTTGGATAACAAACCCTTTAAAAAAGAAGATGGTTCCATTTTGTTCAGGCCAGGCGGGCACGGTGCATTAATAGAGAACTTGAATGAGCAAGATGCCAATGTCATATTCATTAAAAATATTGATAATGTTGTAGTGGATGAAAATCTGAATGATGTAGGGAACAGCAAGAAAATGCTGGCGGGAGTTCTGTTGAAAGTTCAATCCAAAGCTTTTGCCTATGCAGCTGATTTGGAAGAAAACAATAGCTCTGAAGAAAAATTAACGGAAATCAAAACATTTTTGGAGAACGAACTCAACGTACGATTTCCTGAAGAGTTCAACACATGGGGTTTTGAGGACAAAATATCTGCAATCAGGAATAAAATCAATAGACCCATTAGAATTTGCGGCATGGTCAAGAACGAGGGTGAACCTGGAGGAGGCCCTTTCTGGATTATGAACCAAGATGGCGGTGTTTCGCTTCAAATTGTAGAATCTGCTCAAATCGATATGTCAGACTCGGAACAAGCTAGAATAGTTCAAAACGCAACACATTTTAATCCTGTGGATATTATTTGTGGAGTAAAAAACCATAAAGGAGAAAAATACGACCTTTTGGAGTTTGTTGACCATAAACAAGGCTTCATTACTGGAAAAACCCAAGCTGGCAAGGAATTGAAAGCGCTTGAACTCCCTGGACTTTGGAATGGGGGAATGGCTTTTTGGAACACCTTGTTTGTTGAGGTTCCCTTGGTTACATTCAACCCTGTTAAAACAGTTAACGATTTGCTCAAACCTAGTCATCAGGCCTAATAAATCTTAAATATTCTTCTTCTCTCCCCTTCTAAGGGGAATTTTTTTGCCTCAAAATGTCAAAAATGTGTTAAAAATCTGACTTTAAGGTGACTTGGGTGAAAAACTGGGGTCTTAATTTATGAAGTAAAGAAATAGATTATGTGGTTAATAGGAATTGCGACTTTTTTGGTTTTAGTGAACGTAGTGTTGTTGGGTTTTCTTTTTTGGGCACACAGAAACCTCAAAAAGCAAATGATATAAATAAACTAGGCGCTAGCGTCTGGTCATTTTGGTTGGTTGATTTGGTTGAAGGCCGCACATGTTGCGGCCTTTTTTTGTGACCGATTTTAAATAGTGGTGTCTAAAATAGCAGATAGGAGAAGATGATACTTTTTAGAACAGTATTTGTAGTAAGCATAGTCGTTTTGGCGATATCCATATTTGTATTATGGTCAACTTACAGAAAGGAAAATCAACAGAAAAAAAGAAAATAGGATGATGCTATGCAAACACTAACCATGCGTTGTCCATTTGAAGGCTGCTTTTGCAGCCTTCTTTTTGTATAAAAAATACACAATCGCCCAGAGTGGTTCACACTTTTACACAATAATTCTATTTTATAAATCCACATAAAATACTGATAATCAAAAGTATAGTATTATTGATAAGATATACTTCGTGTTGGCACCAGATTTTCATGATATAGTATGAATTTAATTATTAAAAAGAAATATCATGAAGAAATTAGTATTAGCAACAGTATTATCATTCGTAGGATTTATGGCAACCGCTCAAGAAGTAGCAACAGATGTTCAAAATGAAGAAACAACCGTAGTAGCGGATGTGCAAGATTTTGAGGAAATCAGTGTATCCGACCTTCCAGAGGCGGTAGCCGCTGCGGTTGCAAAAGATTATCCAACAGCAAGTATTGATAAGGCTTATAAAAATGCTTCCAATCAATTCAAGTTAGAACTTTCGTTGACTGATGGTTCATCGGGAACTGTTTATGCAGATGCGGAAGGCAATTGGATAGAAATGTAATGATAACAACACTAGTTTTTGATTAATCGTGTTAGGTTAGTTTGGTTTGGAAGAGGCCCGCTTTGGCGGGCCTCTTCTTTTTGTGATAATTTTACCAAGCATTTATCATCTTTTCCTGTAGGCTCATCGTATATTGATAACGAGATATGCCCAAAATCTTAATCGTTGAAGATGATACTGCTTTCAGTCAAATGCTGTCACGCTTTTTGACCAAGCATCGATTTGCAGTTACTGCAACTGTCACGCTCAAAGAAGCAATTTCCCAAATAAAAGCCACGTTTTTCGATATTATCCTTTCTGATGTTCGCCTACCGGAAGGTGACGGGGTGAGCCTACTTTCAACTATCAAAAAAGAATCTCCCCAAACACAGATTATTATGATGACGGGATATGCAGAGGTACAAACTGCGGTGAAAGCCATGAAAAAAGGAGCGTTCGACTATATTTCAAAACCTTTTACCCCAGAAAGTATTTTACAGATTATCAATGATGCACTGACCAAAAAGGAAAGCGACTCAATTGAAGAAGAGGATAAAAGAGTTACAAAAGCGGTTTCTTACAAGACTGATTTTATTTTGGGAGATAGTGAAAATTCTATCAAACTTCAACATCATGTGCAACTTGTGGCACCCACAGATATGTCCGTCTTATTGATTGGAGAAAGTGGCACTGGTAAAGAAGTTACTGCTAGGGCGATTCACAATATGAGTTCTAGGAAAACCAAAAAGTTTATTGCTGTGGATTGTGGAGCTGTGCCCAAAGAAATTGCAAGCAGTGAGTTTTTTGGGCATGTTAAAGGAAGTTTTACGGGAGCCATAGAAGATAAAATAGGGCATTTTGAAGCTGCAAACGGGGGAACTTTGTTCTTGGATGAAATAGGGAATCTTTCGTATGAAAATCAAATTCAACTGTTGCGCGCTTTACAGGAACGTCGAATTAAACCAGTGGGCAGTACGCAAGAAATTCATGTGGATGTGCGTATTATATCTGCAACCAATGAAAATCTAAGGAAAGCGGTTTTGGAGGGAAAGTTTAGGGAAGATCTTTATCATAGATTGAATGAGTTTTCAATTGTTATTCCCGCCCTAAGAGAAAGAGGAAGTGATCTGTTGCAGTTTGCAGAAGCTTTTTTACAGAAAGCCAATACCGAAATTGGTCGGGAAATACATCAAATTTCTGAGGAGGCAAAAATGGCTTTACTGAACTATTCGTGGCCTGGAAATTTAAGGGAATTAAAAAACACTGTGAAGAGGGCAGTTTTGTTCTCTGAAGGAACCATTCTTGAGATTGATACGTTACCGGAACCAATAAGGAATGCCACCGAAAGCAAGTTAATAGCGAAGGATTTTTCAAAATCTTCTTATGAAAAAGAGCGAATTCTAAAAGCGCTAAAACAGACAAATTTTAACAAAAGCAAAGCTGCGGAATTACTGCAAATGACAAGGAAAACACTCTATAACAAAATCAATCTGTATCAACTGGATGTCTAAAGAACATTTCGTGTACCTCATTTTCGAGATTTAAGAAAATCCCTTTCAATTTCATGTATTCCTTTTTTGCATTACCACAAGCCATTTTTTTGGATATCAATTCCAGACGTTCAAGAATAGGAATGGCGTCTTTCACTTGAAGTTGTCTAAACATGGGTAGCATTTGATGGGCAATGTACCTTACCTTTTTGACATCCTTGATTGAAAGGGCTTCTTCCAATAGCTTCAGATTCCGTGTATTGTTTTGGAGAAAAGTGGCAAGCACACTTTCAAGTACCTGTTGATTATCCAAAAAACCCGAAATGGATTCAAGATTGAAAAGTGTTTCAGCAGAGGTAGTATCCTGCTGAGGAATTTTATGGTTTTTGACCATACTTTCAAAACCGAACATTTGTAGTGCTTCCAGTAAAGTATCTGGAGAAAACGGCTTGGGTAGTACTTCTGAAAATCCTGCTTCAATATATTCTGCCCTGTCAATGTTGCGTTGCCCGGTCATGGCAATTATAGGCTGGTCCGCATAGTGTTCATATACTTTGGACTTTAATTTTCTCAATACTTCAAATCCATCAAAATTTGGAAGGTTGATATCAGTAAGAACATGGGAATACGAAAAATCGGCCGGAATTTTCATATCCTCAAACGTGTTGAATCCTATAGCTTGAATTTTATTCGATTTGAAAATCTCCAATAACAGTTCAAGTAGGGCCTTATCATCTTCAAAAATTAAAACAGAGTGAGGTTTGCTCACGGAAACCAGAGGTTGGGAATGAAGAGGAATCTCTTCAAACTCTCCAAACTGCAAAGGAATGAACACAGTAAATGTGCTGCCTTTCTGTTCTATACTTTCTAAATCCATATAACCTCCCAAAAGTGTACTCATTTTTTTGGCAATGGTGAGCCCCAGACCGTATCCTCCGTATTTTCCGTAGATCGAATCATCAGCTTGGGTGAACTCCTTAAAAATCAAGGCCTGTTTTTCTTTTTTTATCCCAATACCACTATCCATCACCTTTATTTTTAAATAAGGTCCCTTTTTGGTTTCATACACGGAAGCATCCACTTTTACAAAACCTTCTTGGGTATACTTGAATGCATTTCCAATTAAATTGTTCAATATTTGTCTAAGTCGTAAGGGGTCACTAAATATCGGCTTATGGAGTTGAGGGGAAATATCCCAGGAGAAGGCAATATGGTTTTTGTCTGGGATATCCTCATATTGCGAAGCAATGGAATCTAAAAGCTTGGGAAGAAGAAATGGTTTTTTTTCAATTGGTAATTGCCCTCCTTCCAATCTAGAAAAGTCCAAGAGATCACACAAAAGAGTATCAACATAAGTTAAAGCAGATTTCATATGGTTTGTATACCTCAAAGATTTCTTCTTTGTATTCTTTTGCTCCAATAAATCTGTATACCCTCGGATGGTTGCCAAAGGTGATTTTAAATCATGACTGACCGTGGAAATGAGCTGTTCCCTACTTTTTAGGAGTGACTCTGAATAGGTCTTTTCTTTTTCAAGTTGATTCCTATATCGTTGAACCCTAAGAAAATCCCTGGAAACTAATATTGTAAACAAAATGACCACGAATAGGCCGAGAAAAGCTGCTATTCCTCCCAATCGGATACTGCGCTCAATCACTTGTTGTTTTTGAAAGCTATCAGATTGGGCATTCATATAAACCTCTTGCTGAAGCGAGGATATAATATCACGTAGTTTTTGGGAAAGCTCAAGGTCCGTTCTATAAATGTTGACCTCTTTTTGAGCCAAGGACTGTTTCAAACGGGTATTCTCAATTTTGGATTGGGCCAGAATGGATTTTGAGAGTTGCAGCAATGAATCGACGTTGACTTCTTCCGTTGAAGAAACCTGATTTTGTGGAATGTTTTCGTTCAATAAATCTACATATGCCTTAATGGATTTTTGGGTAGAAGGCGGTAGCTCTTCAAAATTGGCCACAAGATTTTCGGGAGTGATTCGACCCATATCAATCTCCATTTTCTTTATAGTCCTTAATAAGGAGTCCATGGGGGCATATTCTTCCGTTTCTAACCTAATTTTTCGTAACTCGGCCGTATTGAACGCTTTTTGGACCAGTAAATGTTGAACGCTGTCCAGTCTAGTTTGCTGAGAGCTTTCAGGAGTGATTACTTTTAAAGAATCAATCATCACGGTAATGGAGTCCACCTTTTTGGAATAGGTTTTAAGTGCATCCGGCTTTCTGGTTTGCAGGGCCAGCTTGGACAGATTTTCTGCTTCATGCAGTTCGGTCAACAGAAGATTGGTCTGAAGTAATTTCTGATTATCCGTGGATTGATTTTGGACCGCATTGTAGGTCTGGAATTCGGAATATATCAAATACCCAGCAAGCGTACCTAGTAGTATCAATACGAAATAACTCGTTATAATTTTTAGGGTGAATCGTTTCTTGGGTTTGGGGCGCATAGATATCAGATATACGTAAGCTTAGATGATTGCGAATACCTACGCTTTGTTAATTAACTTATTTTTTTGTTATGAAAAATGATGACTGGGTAGTACATTTGCACCCATCTCAAAGGGGTGCTTTTTTAGAAAGGCTGAGATTATACCCAATGAACCTGGGCGGGTAATGCCGCCAAGGGAGGCGCTAAGACGCATCTTGGAATTACATCGTTTCCCAACGGAAACAAAAATCATCTATTAACCAGAATAATAGCCCCTTTTATTCGTAACATTTTTACGAATGAAACTACTATGTTCTATTTATTTTGAAAAAACCACTAAACACGGAAGTGGTTCAATGCGGAAGTTAAAAAGCAATAAAACGTATCGCATTAAGACTATTTTTACAACAACAGTCCTTTTTGGGCTTGCACTCAATCTATGTGCACAACAATCGCCAACAGATTCTTTGGAAGGAAAACAGGTAAACTTAAATGAGGTTGTTGTTTCTGCATCTCGAGTTACCAAAGAGTCTCCGGTTACTTTCTCCAATCTTCAAAAAACCGAAATCGCTAAGGTAAATTTGGGTCAAGACATTCCAGTCTTGCTTAATTATTTGCCATCTGTGGTTTCTACTACATTTGATGGTACAGGAGTTGGCTACACGGATTTTCGTATTCGCGGTGCCGATAATTCACGAATCAACGTCACTATCAACGGAATTCCATACAACGATGCGGATAGCCAGACCACATTTTTTGTCAACCTTCAAGATTTTGTCTCTTCTGTTGAGAACATTCAAATCCAAAGAGGAGTGGGAACCTCTACCAATGGTGCCGGAGCCTTTGGAGCTAGCATCAACATTTTGACGGACAATGTATCCGAAGAAGGTTATGGTCAGATTTCCAACAGTTTTGGAAGCTTCAACACCCGAAAACACACAGTGAAGTTTGGAACTGGCCTCTTAAATGACCGCTTTGCTTTTTCAGGTAGGCTATCAAGAATTAAATCTGATGGCTACGTGGATCGTGCTTTTTCGGATTTGAGCTCCTATTTTTTGGATGGAGTATATAAAGACGAGAATACCCAAATTAAATTACTCGTTTTTGGAGGGGAGGAGATTACAGGACTTTCCTTCGCTGGCTTGGATGCAGCAGGTCTGGAATCCAATAGGCGTTTTAATTTTGATGGTCTTTATGTAGATAGAGATGGCGTTCAGCGATTTTATGATCGTCAGACCGACAATTATAAACAAGACCATTATCAATTGCATTTAACCCAACAATTCGATGATAATTGGAGCGGAAACATCTCTTTTCATTATACCTATGGAAGAGGTTTCTTTGAACAATATGTGGATGATGCTTCCTTGAATTTTTTCCGTTTGGATGAATTCGATTCAGAAGGTGAGACGGTTACCAACTCAGACTTGATTACACGTCAACATCTGAACAGTGATTTTTACGGTACGGTTTTCAGCTTGATTTATAATTCTCCTAAAGTGGATGCTGTTTTTGGTGGGGGATGGAACCGCTACGATGGCGAACAGTTTGGTGAAATCATTGGTTCGGAATTCGCCATAGTGCCCAATATTCCCAATCGCTTTTTTGAAAATGAAAGTGATAAGAAAGACTTTAACGTCTACGCAAAAGGAACATTTAAAGTAAATGACCAACTATCCCTATTTGGGGACTTGCAGATACGAAATATCAATTATGAGGCTGGAGGCTCATTGTTCGAACCTGGAGCAACCTTGAATGTTGATGAGACCTATACTTTTTTCAATCCAAAGGCCGGGGTTACCTACAGTCTTAACCAAAATAATAAACTCTATCTCTCTTATGCCCGTGCTAATCGCGAACCGGCTCGAGTCGATTTTGAAAATGGAAACCCAGAGTCGGAAAGTTTGAACGATTTTGAGCTGGGATGGCGCCACATTACTTCAGATTTCCAGTTGAATACGAATGTTTATTACTTGGATTTTAGAAATCAATTGGTACTCACAGGTGCTTTAGATGAGGTAGGTTTTCCCATTCGTACAAATAGTGGTAGTAGCTTTCGTTTAGGTTTGGAGATAGATGCGAATTGGAATATTTCTGATAAGTTTAGTGTTAGACCTAACTTAGCTTTAAGTAGCAACAAAAACCGTGATTTTTTCTTTCAAAGAGATGGAGAACTTCAAAATTTGGGCAATACCAATATCTCATTTTCTCCAGAAATCATAGCTGGAAATGTTTTTACATACAGTCCAAATGACAATTGGAGTTTTAGTTTCTTCTCAAAATATGTAGGGGAACAATTTATGGGGAACATTGATTCACCCGTTTCTCGTTTGGAGGCCTACTTTGTAAATGATTTGAATATCCAATATCAGATTACTAGCATTCCAATTGTAAAATCCATAGTGTTTTCAGGTCAAATCAATAACCTATTCGATTTGGAATACGAGAACAACGGTTTCTTTTTCACCTTTGATGATGATTTTACCACTCCGGGAACAATCACCACTGTTGAAGGAAATGGATTTTATCCGCAGGCAGGAATAAACTTTTTATTGGGAGCAACCATAAACCTATAAAAATGATAACACTTAAACTTGCGCTGGATTGGACACCGAATATCAATCATATTGGTTTTTTCGTTTCCCAAGAACTGGGATATTACAAAGAGGAGGGACTTCAGGTTGAGCTTTTAAACCCGGGAGACGACAACTATGCAACTACTCCTGCAAAAAAAGTAGAACAAGGAGAGGCTGACATGGCCCTTTGCCCTTTTGAAAGTATTATCAGTTATCGGACGAAAAAGCAAGCGTTTGATGCGGTTGGAATTGCTACGATTTTTCAAGAAGATTTAAGCGCTATTGTTGTGCTGGAGGATTCACCCGTAAAAAGACCTAGTGATTTGGACGGAAAAACGTACGCTTCTTACAAGGCTCGATACGAAGATGAGATTGTTCGTCAAATGATAATAAATGATGGAGGTAAGGGTGAAATGCATTTGACATATCCTGACAAACTGGGTATTTGGGCAACATTACTCTCCAAGAAATACGATTCTACATGGATTTTTATGAATTGGGAAGGTGTTCAAGCCCAGAACAATGGGATTCAATTGCGTACTTTCCGTTTGTCTAATTATGGCATACCCTATGGATATTCACCAATATTAATGGCTTCCAAGTCTGCTGTTGACCATTCAAAAGAAGCTTATAGTTCTTTCTTAGGAGCTTCGAAAAAAGGATTTGCATATGCAATGGAAAATCCAGAAAAAGCAGCACATATTTTAAAGCCTTTTGTTTCTAAAACCGATGCAGACATTGATCTGGTCAAAAGTCAAAAAGAAAGCCTTGTAGCTTATGGACCAATGCATCAATGGGGTAAGATGGAAAAAAGTAGAGTGAATGGATTTCTAAAGTGGCTCATGGAGAACAACTTGGAGACTACACCTTTAGTTTATGAGGATTTAGTATATCAAGGACTGGAATATTGATTTTTGTGGGTACGATAGGCTGAGGAAAGAGTCCTAAAATAGGATTCCTTCAAAAAGGATGCTTTCTTTGTTTTCAGGAATCTAAACATACCATGAAAAACAAGAGGATTCGTTGGGGAGTAATTGGTTGTGGAAGCGTAGCGGAGAAAAAAAGCGTTCCGGCCTATCAACAAACGAAAGGTTTTGAAGTATCCATGGTCATGCGAAGAAACAAAGAAAAAGCCGCAGATTACGCAAGTCGACATGGAATCCCCCAATGGACCACTGATGCAAAAGAGGTCATTGAAAACCCCAATATCGATGCGGTGTACATAGCCACCCCTCCAGACTCGCATAAACAGTATGGTCTGTGGGTGGCCAAAGCCGGAAAACCTTGTTGTATTGAAAAACCTATGGCACCTAGCTATAAAGATAGTTTGGCCATATTTCAAGCTTTTCAAAAGAAGGAATTGCCTTTGTTCGTTGCCTATTACCGCAGGTCTTTACCACGATTTCTTCAAGTAAAAAAATGGCTGGACACTGAAGAAATAGGAAAAGTGAGACATATTCGCTGGCTGAAGACAAAACCTCCAAACGCAATGGATTTAGGTGAGGCATACAATTGGCGAACGGATGCTAAAGTGGCTCGAGGGGGGTATTTTGATGATTTGGCAAGCCACGGGCTGAATCTGTTTACTTTTTTACTCGGAGAAATTGAAATGGCCAATGGCTTTGCCTTAAATCAAGGAGGATTATATACCGCTTATGATTCGATAACAGGTTCTTGGGTTCATAAAAACGGGATAACCGGTGAGGGAAGTTGGAATTTTTTAACACATCACCGAGAGGATGTTGTTGAGATTTTTGGTTCTATAGGAAAAATATCCTTTGCGATATTAGATGAGGCGCCACTCATTTTAGAAAATACTTCAGGAAAAAAAGTTCTTGAAATTCCCCATCCACAACATGTCCAAAAATTTCATGCTGAGAACATCAAAAACCATTTATGTGGATACGGTACCCACACATCAATGGGTGAATCAGGATTACATACCAGTTGGGTTATGGACTCTATTTTGGGTACACTTTAGCATGTCAACAGATATAATTTCGCCCTAAAACACAGGAAATAGCAATCAACCAAACATTTCTTTGTTTTACATTCTTGATTTTCACTGTTTTCAGGGAAGTATTTCACTATATGGTTTCGGTACTTTGACAACAAAAAATTGTCGAAGCCTTCTACATCAAGTTATTTTTAGCTGCTTCGACCACAGTAAATGGCTGACCAATAACCCCAAACGCTAAAGTATGTTCCGCAGACTCCTTGTAAGTTTACTTTTTCTATTATCCTTTGTTTCTTATGCCCAAACATTAATTCCAGATGCCAATTTTGAGCAATTTCTTGTGGATGAAGGAATCGATAGTAACGGATTAACAGGTAATATTTTGAATGCTGATGCTATTGCTGTTACCAACCTTAATGTAACTCGCAATGATATAATTGATTTCGCAGGGTTGGAAGCCTTCACAAATTTGGTCACCTTAAATGCTGGACAAAACCAAGTTCCCACAATTCCCTTAACTACTTTAGTGCTTCTCGAAGAATTGCGGTTTGCACGAAATACGGCATTGGCCACTTTGGATTTGACTCAGAATGTGGCCTTGAGGGTTTTGGAATTCAATAATGATACAGCCCCACCTCTGCTCACTACTTTGGATTTGTCCCAAAACATCAATCTTGAAAACCTGAATGTAAGAACCGTTCGGAGCATTACCTCATTGACCTTACCTGTCACTGCTACGTTGACCAATATTTCTGTGGCCAACCTCAGTGTCCCAACCATAGATCTTTCACAGTTAACAGGTGATTTAAACTTCAGAATTATAGGAAGTGACGTAAATGTGACCATTATATATCCCAACAAAAGAGATGCACTCAAAGCTCTAGAATTGAGTAGTATAGATTTTCGGACGGTAGATGTTTCAGAAATGATAGGTTTGGAACGTTTGGGTTTATTTTCAACCGATGTAGAAACGCTTCTATTGCCCTCAACGACCACTTTGACACGACTGACCGTATGGCATCATGATTTTGGATCTTCTTTGGATTTGTCTCCTGCACCAGCTTTGACCAACCTCGATATCAGATTCGCAAAAACAGCACCATTGAACATTGACTTGACCAATAGCGCAGTTTTACGAGACGTATGGTTGACGCAAAATATGATGAACGCGGTAGATATTACCCAGAATCCGCAACTTACAAGTTTTCGCGTCTACGATAACAACCTCACCAGTCTGGATGTGACCCAAAATTTGAATTTAAATCGACTGGAAGCTAATCAAAACCAACTTCCAGGTGTTGATTTATCACAAAATCTTGATCTGCAATACCTTAATTTAAGCCAGAATCAAATTCCAACATTGGATGTTACTAATAATACCGAATTACTGATTCTCGATATAGGAGAAAATCTATTTACCGGCACGGGATTGGATTTGACGCAAAACGTAAAGCTGTTTAGCTTAACGACGGACAACAACCAAATAGAATCGCTGGATATTACCCAAAACACTGAGCTTTCCAGTTTGAACATTGCATTCAACCTATTTCCCGGAACAGCTATTTTGGAACAATTTGAAGACCATATAATCGCTGATGGGCGTCTAAGAGGAGCTTTGATTGCAAATAACAATTTGCTATCTGGGCCTCTTCCGGATTTCTTAAGTTTATACGACCCAGCAGTTCAAACGAGGAGGTTTACACTCAAAATAGAGGAAAATCAATTTCATTTTGGCGATTTTGAAGACCAACATTTAGGTTTGGTGAATTTGACCACCACCCAGTCCATTGGACCATCACCGGATGTAGTGATTCGGGAATATACCTACGCACCACAAGCTAAGGTCAATATAATTGAAAACCCTATAAGAAATGCGGGCGAAAGTATCACACTTACCACTACGGTGAGAGGAGCACAAAACCACTACAGATGGTTCAAAGACGGTGTGGAAATTACGGATGCGCCAGATTCACCAGAATTAGTTCTTAATGATTTGAATACCTGTGACACCGGAGTTTATTACGCTGAAATCACAAGTGACCTTGTACCATTTGAAGATGCAAACCCTCCGGGCACCAACGGAAAGAACCTTTTACTTGTTCGAAATGATATCACACTTACAGTAAACGCTACCAAGGATTGCGTCACCCTGGATATGCCTTTGACCGATGTTCCCGTAAACTCAGGAATTCAATGGAATGACAATCTGGGAGCCTGTGGATATAAAATAACCATACGAAATCTTGACACTGGTGTGACGCTGCTGACTGAGGAAAATGTGAATGAGGTTACCGTGTATAATTATCCAAGTGATTTTCCACCCAATACAAATATTGGAGTAACTATTACCCCTATTTATGACGATGGTGATTTTACAGGTTGTGTTGAACAATCCTTCAGGACCAGCTCAGCTTTGGTTGCGCCAGAATGTACAGAACTATTAGCTCCGACGGATGGAGATGGGAATGTTGCTGTAGATCTATCCCAAATAACATGGAACCCCGCTAATGGTGCAGATGAATATACCGTAACGGTAAGGAGCCCAAGTGCAGCTAATGATATAACCACAACTACAACGGATACTTTTTTGACTTTTTCCAACGATTTTACTCCAGGAGAAGAAGTGACAGTAACTATTGTTCCGGAAAATACTATTGATACTGCTTCTGGATGTGGTCCAGAGCGTTTTACTATTGTTTCAGGAATGATTATACCCACACCCCCTGCGTGCACCTCACTCTTATCCCCGACTGATGGTGCAACGGATGTAGCAGCGGACCTGTCGGAGATCAGCTGGAGCGCCGTACCCGGGGTCGATGGGTACCGTATCACCATAAATGGCAGTACCAGTGACTTGAACGATGAGACGGACTTGGTCGTAACGGGAACTGTGCACAACTTTGCGAACGATTTTGACAACGGTGAGAGGGTCACGGTGACGATTGTCCCCTTTATAGGTGCTGTGGATGCCTTGGGCTGCACACCAGAGAGCTTTGACATAATTCCGGCAGCGCCCACGGCCCCTGCGTGCACCTCACTTTTATCCCCGACTGATGGCGCAACGGATGTAGCGGTGAACCTTTCAGAGATCAGCTGGAGCGCTGTACCGGGAGTCGATGGGTACCGTATCACCATAAATGGCAGTACCAGTAACTTGAACGATGAGACGGACTTGGTCGTAACGGGAACTGTGCACAACTTTGCGAACGATTTTGACAACGGTGAGAGGGTCACGGTGACGATTGTCCCCTTTATAGGTGCTGTGGATGCCTTGGGCTGCACACCAGAGAGCTTTGACATAATTCCGGCAGCGCCCACGGCCCCTGTTTGCACTTCACTTTCCAACCCAATTAATGGAGCTGTGGATGTTCCTATAGACACTTTGATAGAATGGGATGCGGTAATGAATGCTGAGGGATATCGTATTAGAGTTGGAACCACGGAAGGCGGTACAGAAATTTTTGAAGGAGATGTGGCCCTTTTGACTTCGTATGATCCAGAGGATAATTTTTTATTTGCCACTGAAATATTTGTAACAATTACACCCTATAATTCAAGCGGGGACGCTATAGGATGTTCTTCGGAAACATTTATTACCATAGAACCTCCTGAAATACCTGAGATTCCAATGGAACCTGATGTAGATTCCCTATTTGGTTTTTCACCTGATGGTGATGGAATCAATGAATACTGGGAAATTAATGGAATTGAGAACTATCCAAATAATACAGTCACCATTTACAACCGTTGGGGAGATACGGTATTTAAAATGGAAGGGTATGACAACGCTGCGAATGTATTTTATGGCGAAGCCAATCAACTAACGGGTTTGGGAGCCGGTCAATTACCGGAGGGAACCTATTTCTTTCAGATAAACATTCCAGAAGACCACAACCTGAGAATAACCCAAGGATACGTAGTTCTTAAAAGATAAGCAGATGACCAAACAAAACAATTGTATACTACTCTTACTTCTTTTCTGTGTGTTCTCGTCGGTTTCTGCACAGCAAACACCAACATTTACTGAATACAATTACAATCCCTTTATTATCAATTCTGCGTATGCAGGTGCACAACCAGAGGCTGAAGCAACGTTGAGCAATATTGGTTTTGGTAGTGTTGATTTTGAGGGTGCACCCCGGAGTTTGATGTTTACCTTCAACACGCCTTTGCGAAACGAAAAAGTAGGTTTGGGTGTTGGGATTATTAATGATGAAATAGGGGTGACATCGGCAACCCAGTTTTTTGCTGCATATTCTTACAAGATTTATCTCAATGACAATGCACAACCCTATTGGAAGGTGTATGATCGTTCCTTTATTTCCTTTGGATTAAGTGCAGGAGCTTTGATCTATAATCAAGATTTATTGAGCCTGGGCATACAGAACGACCCCAATTTTGCAGAAAACATAAATTCCACTTTGCCCACGGCAGGAGTTGGTGTTCTCCTAGGGTATGGGAATTTCTTTGCTGGAGTTTCTGCACCCAATATTTTGGGCGGTGCCCTGACCAATCAGGATAATCTCAATATATCCCGTCCTTTTTACGGATACACAGGATATCATTTTGTTTTGAATCCATACCAACCTGATTTTATCCTTAAGCCCAGCATGTTGTTCAAATATGAATCGGGCGCGCCTTTACAAGTAGACACCAATCTTTCCCTCAGCTTTAAAAACGCTATTGAGATAGGAGCTGGTTTTAGAACAAGCAATACATTTAATGCCTTGGCAGGGTTTTATCTTTTAAAGAATTTTAGAGCTTTGTACAGCTATACGCAAGGAGGTGGAGATTCGCCTTTGCGCAATACCCATGGTATTGTTTTGAGCTATCGTGGAGGCGGAGGGTATCAAACAAGATAATATGAATTATATAATTCGTTTTAAATAAACAGCAAAATGTCCGAAACACTAGTTTTTATACTCTTTTTGCTTCCTTCTTTGATATGCGTTGGACTGTGTTTCATTAAAGATGCGGTAAAAGGACGGGGCTTAATATTGAACATTTTACTGATTTTAAACGCACTACTGTACCTTTTTCCTTTGGCCTACGCTTTTTTTTCTACGCCTCCCGATGGAAATATGTGGGATGAAAATGGTCCTGGGGCCATACTGTGGTTGTATTTTATGATACTGCCCATATGTGGTTTGGCCTTTATTGTACTTCTTATCCTAAAGTTGGTTTTTAGAAGAAAGGGATAATATTGTAAATACTTTACAGTTATCATGGGGTAAAGTTAGAATTCCAATACCAAAAAACCCTGTATTCAGGGGTTGGACTCCATGTATTCCACCTTAGTTTTGTTAAAAAATAAAATGACTTTTATGAAAACCTCGTTTTTTGGCATTCGTACATTAGTTCCTGTATGGACGCTTCTATTTTGTTGTGTAACAAATCTTCAATCACAAAACGACACAATTTGGTATGATGCCAAATGGAAAGAATCTGACAAGGCCAAAGCCATGTTCTACAGAATTTCATCCAAAGCGGAAAATGACCTGTTCAGGGTTCGCGATTATTACATAAGTGGCCAATTGCAAATGGAAGGCTATTCCACAAAGCCGGATAGAGATTATTGGGAAGGCAAAGTAGTCTGGTATCGTGAAAACGGAAAACCATTTCAGGTAGGGAATTTTGTCAATGGAAGACTTGAAAGGGAGTTTATCAGCTACTTGGGGGATGAAAAATTGACAGGAACCTACAAAAGAGGGCGTTTTGTCGCAGGAAAGCAGAATGTGGATTACCGCAATTATTTGTTTTATTCCGAATTCAGGAACGATACTTTGGTCGAAATCTCCCATTCAGGTAGTTTCACGGGTAGAAGAAACGAACGATATAGTGCCAAGAATGAAAAGGGGGAAACGAAAATCATCAAAAGCATCTCTTATGACAATGATGAAAATATCATCGCGGAAGGAATCTACGTGGATGGCATACTTCACGATGGTTCCGAGCTTAGTTTTTATGATTTAGGGCTAGCTTCCAGAACTATTACACATTACGAAAAAGGAAAATATCTAAATACATCATATTATGATGAAGCTGGTGTGCTACGTGTTCATTTTATGACTAAGCCTAAATATCAGAGCGTTTTTTATGATCGTGATGGAAAAAAATTGGACAGCATAGAATATCGTTGGAAAAATGGATACTTGAGTCCTTATGAAGGAAAAAAATATACAGGTAAAAGCGGCTACATCAGTGGTAAAGATATTGAATACGGAATGATACAGGCCTATGAGTCAGGATACATGGTCTGGGAGAAAAAATATGATAAAGGAGAATTGCAATCCTATACCACATATGGCCCCGAAAATAGAAAGGAAAAGATACTTTACTATAATGCTCAGGGAAAGGTGAACGACTCTTTGGTATACCAAAAGTATAGTCCGTGGAACGGAACGGAATATGCATTGGATTTTGTAAGAAAATATAAGGAGGGTAAAATAGTATATGAGACGCAATATTACCAAGACACCAAGAATATCTTTAAGAGCCGGGATGGAGCAACAGAGGTATACTATGATATGAAGGGCAATGAAATAGGTAGACTGACCCTTTCCAAGGAAAACTACTATACTCCTTTGACGGGAAAACAATTCTTTAAAGATTCAAAAGGTCGTTTAACAAGTGTTTACGAATACAAAGATGAAGTTAAGATTAAGGACATCAATATCGCGTACGATTATGATAGTGGTATCGGTTATAAGGAAGAAACCTTTTACGGTCCAAACGGATACAATTATGTCAAAAAAGTACAGTACTACGGGAATGGCAATAAGAGGTCTGAAATAAGTTATAAACGCTATAAAGAAACGGAAGGCGTCTTTTATAATGAAAAGGGCGAGAAAGTAAGCACCTATGACTATGTAAACCAAGACGGACAGCTTTTTGAGTATTTCTATGGTACGGATGTATTGAAGAGAATGGAAAAAAAGAATATGGGTGTTACGGAGAAATTGATGAGGTATGAACAGGTATATCTAAGGGGAAATGAAAAGAAACAAGTGCTGATAGAAGATATCGATGTCGATTCTTATGCACGCGTGTATACCCGTGATGGAGAGTTGCTCTCTACTTTGAAATATAAGGATAGAAAACCTTTTGAGGGTACATTTTACGACTACCAAACGCGGGAAAGGTTCACTTTTTTAAATGGAAAGAAAAACGGCACCTATGAGAAGTTGACCTATAATCAAGAACCTGAGATTGTTGGTAAATATTTGGATGATGTTAAAGAGGGAAAGTTCACATATTATGATGCCTACGGAAATGTTACCCATTTCATAAGCTTTAGTGAAGGTAAAAGAGAAGGCGAAGCAACATATTATGATGTCTCTGGTAATGTGGTTTCCTCGATGATTTTCAAAAATGACCTGCCCTATGAAGGCAAAGAGATTTTGTCCAACTATCAAGGAAAAGCAGAAAAGATATATGCGAATGGAGTGCTCATCAGTGAATTGAAACCGTTAAAAACAGGTAATGTATTAAGGAAGTACAGTAAAGATGGTGACGATACGGTCACAATATATCATCCAGGAATAAATAAGGCAAAATATAGCTTTTCCTTAAGCAGGGAAGCACTTAATGGTACTGTTATTCGGTACAATACAGAAGGAGATGAAATTCACAGAGCTACTTTCAAGGCCGGAAAATTTGAAAGTGGTACGGTTTGGGTTTTACCCACATATGATTATGACAAAGAGTTGGAAAAGGTAGTTTGTGACAAAAATTCTGAAGCTCTAGAGGTTCAGTATGTATCTAAAGAAGGTAAAACGGTATTCAAGGCATATGAACAAATAAGGCCCAGTGCGTCCAGAACGTTTATGGACCGACTTGATGTTCGGTTGGATTATGTGAACTATCTGGATTTATATTAAAAAGAAGTCTTTCTTTGAATAAAAAAGCATCGGTTTTCCGATGCTTTTTTGTGTTTAAAAGTTATCATTGAAGCAATTTAGATTATCGAGATGGAGGTAAATGCGGTAAGTGTGTCCATGTTTTAATGTCTTTGGCCTTATTGAAAATGCTCCAATGGAAACGTTTGGGTTTGGAGAGTTTTGCAAACGGTCAATTGTGCAACTCATATAAAAGAGATGAGGTGGGTATAAATTACATTTGATGCGAATGTGCGTGGACTTTTACCTTTATTGGACAGGGCATAAAAAATCGACCCACTACCAAAAACTGGCAATGGGCCGAAACCAAACTAACCAACTAATATAAATACTATTCCATACGATAGGTTACCGAAAGTGTCCAATATTCAGGATAACTACTGCCCAAATAGGTCACCCAAGTCTCTGTCTTGGGATGGTCTCCTATAATTTTGACGATATCACCAGGTTTGGCGCCAACAGCCTTACAGATTCGAGAAGCGTTGTTCTTGGCATTCTCAAGTACGGTATCCAACAATCCTTCACGTAGACTTCGGTTCAGCACGGATTTAAATTGATATGCCAACGTAATTCCTGTCATCTTTACTTTTGAAAGCAATCTAAGCTCCTCCTTTGAGGTAGTTTCGTATTCAAGGATAGTACCTTCTTTTTGATAGCCCAACGCCAAAAATTCCTGAGTGTTTTCCGAGAATTTAGAAGAATCAAACCCCGCTTCCTGAAGTGCCTTGAAATATTTGTTCTTAAGCTGTTCCAATGAGGTGATTGTAGGCTCAGAGTAATAGACTTGGTCCATGCTCAAAGTGGCTTTAATTCGATATCCTTTGATTTCTCTTGGAACTTCAACATGGCCGTTAACGGTGATTGTCTTGGAGAGCCCTTCATCGTCTTGGGCAGCTATGCTAAAAACACACAGCATACTGAAAATGTAAAGTAGTTTTTTCATGATTCAATTTTTTAAACAACACTAAATAGAAAAGAAGCAATGATCATCCAAATACCAACCAGTACTCCAAGAACTCCAATCTTACCTTGTTTAGGTGCGATTTTCTCTCTGAGCTGGGCCGCTTTTTCCTGAGCTTCTTTATTCTTACCTAAGAACAGACGGTTCATTAGACCAAAACCAAGCATAAAACCAAGAATGGCCTCTACCAAACTACCTGCCATTAAAGTAACCCACCAAATAGGGGCTTTGGTCAACCACCCAAGATTCAAAATTCCGGTAATAATGCCCCATACTCCCCATATACAGAAGACCAAGCCAATCCAACCTTGATAGGGTTCAATTTTTTCGAGTAACTCCTTGGCATTTGGTTTTTTGGATAGTACCAAGGAAGGTACCGCGACAATGCTCAACAGTACCAAAGTGATTCCATAAATCATAATTTTCTTGTTTTTAGATTATGGAGTAAAACTACTTTGTGGGTAAAGGGTTCTCAACCCTGAATAATGTGAAAATTGAACCCCTGAAAACAGGGATAGAGGTGGAATCTCTATTCGATAAGCCCCAATTTAATGGCATACTTTGTAAGCCCAGCAAGGTTACGCACCCCTAATTTGGAAATGAGGTTTTTCCGATAACTTTCAATGGTATGTTTGCTCAAAAACAATTCGTCCGCAATTTCTTGGGTTGTCCGTTCCATGGCAATAAGTCTCAGCACTTCCTTTTCCCTTTTGGAAAGGGATTTTTCTGGTTCTGTTTCCTGTGATGTCATACCCTTTAAGTAGGTGTCCTTGATGGTCTGGGAGAAGTAGTTGCGACCCTCTAAAATCTCATCGATAGCTTTTAGTAATTCTTCTTTTGGGGCATTTTTGGGCAGATAGCCATCCACTTTGTCTTGGGTTAAGGTCTGAACAGTCCGTACATCATGCAGCATACTCACTACTAGGGTTTTTGTGTTTTGATTATGCGTTTTTATGTACTTGTTCAATGTAATTCCATCATAGTCCGGCATGCTCAAATCCATTATAACCAAATCAATGCCGTCATCGGAATTTATCTTCAAATATTTTTCTACGTTCAGTCCATTTTTTGCGGTCATTACAATCTCCAGATTAGGCTGTGTGCCAAGTATACTGGTAAGACCATCCAGAAACATCTTATGGTCATCAACCACTATTATTTTTGCTTTACGCTGCATCTAATTGAATAGGTATTTCTATAGTTATGGCGGTACCGCGATTTATAATACTGTCAATGTTCAAGTTTCCGCTCAAAGAAGACAATCTATCTTCAATGTTGGATAAACCTATCCCTTTTGCTGTTTTTGACGTATCGAATCCAATACCATCGTCTTCATAAAGTACATTAAGTATATTGCCGTCCAGGTTAATATGTAACTCAATGGATTTTGCATCCGCATGTTTGATCGTATTGGTCACAAGTTCTTGGACAATGGCATAGATTTCAATTTTGACTACTTCGCTCAATGTGTCAACCGCTTCTTCTGGAAAAACGGAAAATTCGAATTGAACGTTCGAAGACTTGGTTATGTTTTCCACATATTCACGAAGCAAAGTAGAAAAAGCATCCTGGGCAAACTTTTTGGGAATCAAATCATGGGAAATATCCCGAACCTGTTGATAGGTTTCATCAATCTTGTCTAAGATGAGGTTTGAGCCTTTGGAATC
Organism: Flagellimonas ulvae; assembly: GCF_049333175.1. Taxonomy (NCBI): domain Bacteria; kingdom Pseudomonadati; phylum Bacteroidota; class Flavobacteriia; order Flavobacteriales; family Flavobacteriaceae; genus Flagellimonas; species Flagellimonas ulvae. The sequence goes on along the minus strand of NZ_CP186325.1, from coordinate 2,302,434 downwards.
ATCCTGCAGATTTGCTAATTGTAACTTAATTCCGGCTAAATTACTACCAATACTATCGTGCAACTGCTGGGAAATTCGTCTTCGCTCTTCCTGTTGGGCTTTCAAGGAAGTTTTGGTAAGCATCAATTCGTTTTCCTTGATGAGCGCACCCATTTTCTGTGAATTCAATTCTTTCATTCTAAGGTTAAGTTGACTTTGGGTCTGGAGTTTTTGATAATAGACATAGAGCAAGGCCAATATAGGAATCAGGATAATCAAAAATCCGTATAGGAATGCCTTCTTAATGGTCTTTTGCCGCTCTAGTTCATTTTGTTTTTGCAACTGTTCCTCTTTGAGTTCCAGAATTTGGTTTTCCTTGCGCAAGGTCTGATACTGAACTTCCAACTCGGAGACTATCTGCGAATTCTGTTGTCGCTCAATCTCATTCGATACCCTTACGTAATGTGTCATTAAGTTATATGCGTTTTGGTAATCGCCCTTTTGCTGATAGGTTTTTCTTAATCCATTGACGATTCGTTTTTGAAGTTCAAGACGATTCCATTGAATGGCATTGGTATAGGCCATGGAAAGCGTCATTTCCGCCTGATCAAAATGCCCTAAAGCTGTCGCCAATTGTCCATATTGAACCACAGCTTCGGTATATAAATCGTAATAGGAAGATTGAATACTGGATTTTATGATTTCCTCATATATGCCAAATGCTTTTTCATGATTTCCTTGTACCTCCTCCAATCTACCCAGATTAAGCTGAACCCGCTGTTTGAGTTTAGGATTAACCTCATTTTCAATACGTTCTAATGCGGCGTTATAATATTTTCGACTATTCTTAAAGTCTTTTTTCACATAATGAATGACACCCAGAAGCAAAAAGGCTTCTGCTGCGATTTCTGGCGATTGTGTACACTCAAGTATAACCTCGCTAGACTTGTCCAGTTGCCCTTTGGCGAGATAGACCCGGCCAACCCCTAGTAGACATTTTTGGGTTTCCTTGTGCTGATTTTTTGTTGAATCCAAGGATATTCCCTCTAAATACACTTTGAGCGCCCCATCGTATAAACCCTTTAAATACTTTCCATCCCCTTCCAGCCGATTTTTTAAAATCAAATCTGAAGTATTTGGGTTGGGTATATCTTCAAGGGTTTTATTCAACATACTTGCATAATGTATGACAGAATCACCATTTCCCGATTCCAAATACCTTTCAGCAATCGTAGAGATAACACTAGCTCTGCGCTCCATAGTCGAAGCCTCATTAAGCGATTGGTACAAGGAGTCGGGAACTGTCTTTGGCGTGTATCCAAAAGCTTGTATGTGAGTGTCTTGAGCAGAACCTGACCAGCAAAGTAAAAGAAAGCATAAAAACCAAAGAACAAACGTGTTCTGCTTTACTATTCTACTGGTCCTGCACGATTTTATGTGAAAATGCAACGGCACAATGGTAAAATTACAAAAGCAAAACTAGTTGTAATACCCTGTATATAGTGAAAATAGTTGCGCTTAAAATAAGCTGTTGCGTATACTGATAAATACCTTACTGGGAACCAAAAGAAATTTATTACGCTAATTCGAAATTGTCACGATATTTCCACTTTGCGTAGTTTGATAAAAAAGAAGGTCAAAATACCGATTTCCATCATCTGGACGGTTTAGCAATTGGCCTGTAAACAGGCTATAGGTTAGGTCGTCACAGGGACAGACTACATTTTGCCCATCAATTTCCATCGTAGAACATGCATTTGGAGTTTGATTTGGGCAATTTGCTTCAAAAGCAAGGAAGGTGTCAATACCGTTTCTGATAACAAAAGCCCCTCTGATTCCAACACCTGAGTTTCCCACATAAACTGGATTGCCAATAGTATTCAAATTGTTATATAGAGGAAGATTTAAATCGAGTTCAAATCTAAAACGGACCTCTTGCAAGAAGGGATTTCTGTTTTCTCGGTCGTTGTCACATCCAAGTAAAATCAGGAGAAGGGCAAGGCCCCAGAAGTATTTCATAGGTTCAATTTCAAAGCATTATAACGACAAATTTGGGCAAAAAATGCCTATATTTGCGTTAAATCCTCGCAAAAAACGTGCAGTGCACGGGGTTAGTTGAGGATTTTTGTATTTCTAAAGATAAAGCCATTGGGAAAACAACTTTGTTTTCTCCGATGTTCTTTTGCATTAAAAATGACGAAGATGAGTAAAGTATCATACTATACCGAAGAGGGATTAAAGAAGTTACGGGAAGAGCTAAACCATTTAAAGGATGTGGAACGTCCAAAAGCTTCACAGGCCATTGCAGAGGCACGCGATAAAGGAGATCTTTCTGAAAACGCCGAATATGATGCGGCAAAAGAGGCGCAAGGACTGCTTGAGATGAAGATTTCCAAAATGGAGGAGACTTTGGCAAACGCTCGATTGATTGATGAATCCCAATTGGATACTTCTAAAGTTTTGGTTTTATCCACTGTAAAATTGAAGAACCAGACCAATGGAATGGAAATGAAATATACCTTGGTTGCTGAGAGCGAAGCAGACCTTAAAGCAGGAAAGATATCGGTTACATCACCCATCGGTAAAGGACTTTTGGGCAAGTCTGTGGGAGATGTCGCAGAGATTACGGTTCCCAATGGGACTTTAAAGTTCGATATTCTGGAAATTACAAGACAGTAGGAACCTGAATTGATTATATTTAATCCTGCCAATGGGCGGGATTTTTTTATTTAAAAACTTCATAGATGGCCAGTATTTTTACAAAAATCATAAACGGAGATATCCCATGTTACAAAGTTGCCGAGGACGATGACCATATTGCTTTTCTGGACATCAATCCCAATGCAAAAGGACACACACTTTGCGTTCCCAAAAATGAAGTGGACAAGATTTGGGATATGGATAAAGAGGCCTATTTAAAACTGATGGACTTTTCCTATAATGTTGCCGCTGCAATCGAATCTTTCATACCTTGTGAGCGCGTGGGAATGACTGTCATTGGATTGGAGGTTCCACATGTACATGTTCATTTGATTCCGTTGAGCAGTATGAAAAATGCAACTTTTCAGCATAAAGTTTCCTTGGAAAAAACAGAGTTTGAAGATATTGCCAAGAGAATAGGCGAACATCTTAAATAATGCCCTCCATATGGAGATATATCAAAGTTCCAATAAGCCCTAAAACAAGAATAAGGAGTATAAAAAACAAGGTGGTAAATCGTATTGACGGTTTATCCGGTTTTACCAACTTATTGTAATAATCAAATACACGCTCAATATCCGTAGTCCAGTTCACGGGATAAATAACGGAGTAGCACTTTTTGCATTTGATTTCGTGGGTCACTTCATCTGTAGTTCTGTGGAAAAAAGGATTATGGGTATGCTTTTGGTAAAAGGTAATCTTTAACTCTTGATTATAGCACTCCGGGCAGTTATTCGTAATATCTGCATCCTTTATCACAATGTTTCGAATTTTGGACATAGGTTATAGGGATTAGGGGCTTGCTTTAAGGGAAATCTGCATGATTGTTCCCTCTTTACTTGACGAAAGTACTTTAATTTTTCCTTTATGGTATTCTTCTACAATTCTCTTCACAAGGGAAAGACCTAACCCCCAACCTCTCTTTTTTGAGGTAACTCCTGGGTTAAAGATGTTCTGAAAGTCACTTTTTGGTATGCCATGCCCAGTATCTGTTACCAAGACATTGACGTTTTGTCCTTTCTGTTCAATTTCAATACGAATGTTTCCTTTGCCCTTCATGGCATCAATACCATTTTTGACCAGGTTTTCGATACTCCAATTATAAAGAGGAAGATTTAAAAGCACCGGGAGTTCAGAAATGTTGGAACTAAACGAAAAATGAATGAGTTTTGAGCTTCTTCGTTTTAGATATTCATAGGCTTTTTCAGTCTCAGAAACAATATCATGGACCTCAAGCTTTGGAGTAGAACCAATCTTGGAAAATCGCTCAGTTATGGTGTGTAGTCGGGAAATATCTTTATCTATTTCTTTGGTGATGTCTTCATTGATGTTTTCTGATTTTAGCAACTCGTTCCAACCCAACAACGAAGTTAATGGTGTGCCAATCTGATGAGCGGTTTCTTTGGCCATACCGGCCCATAGTTTGTTTTGTTCCGAAGCTTTGTTGGTCTTGAAAAAGAAGAAAATCACGGTACCGAACAAAAAAATGATGAGCAAGAGCGCAAGCGGATAATATTTCAACTTGTTCAAGACCTCAGAGTTTCCATAGTACAAGGTTTCCAAAAGTTCTCCATCTTGAACTATTTGAATGGGTTGATTCTCGTTTCTATATTGTGAAATCTTTTTTTGCAGGTATATGGAGTCCTGCGCTTTTTCTTCTGGAATATTGTGCGTCTTAATGGTCCCTGCCTCGTTCACTAAAATCATGGGAGTAGAGGTATTGTTGCCCATAACCTTAAGGGTAAGGTTTCCAAGTTCTTGATCTACGGAAGACTGGATAAGCTCCAATTGGGCAGTAGCCCAAATTTCCATTTTTAGCCGTTCCTCTTCTTTGAATTTTTTAAAAAAACTATTCGTGTTCCAAAGAATTAAGCTCACAATTACGAATGCCGAAATCAGCAATGTAATATTGGAAGCTTTTCTTTTGGGGTTGAAGTTCACTTTTTGATATAATTGTCTTTAAAGATAGCGGAAAATGAAAAATACTGTTGATAGTTCGTTAATAGATTCTCATTTTAGTGGACTTGGTTTTTGTATTTTTGAGGCATTTTGAAAAGCAGATAACATGGAAGTCCAGGGAAGAATAAAAATGATTGATGAGACCAAAACCTATGGGAACAATGGTTTCAGAAAACGCGAAGTTGTAATTACTACGGAAGAGCAATATCCTCAACATATTCTAGTCGAGTTTGTTCAGGATAAATGCGACTTATTGAACAATTACCAGGTAGGGCAACAAGTCAAAGTAAGCATAAATCTTAGAGGAAGGGAATGGACCAACCCCCAGGGTGAGGTAAAATATTTTAACTCCATTCAAGGGTGGCGCATAGAGAATTTGGAAGGTGCTACTGCGACAGAAAACATGCCTCCTGTTCCACCTATGGAAGCATTTGAACCTGCTGATGATTTGAATGAAGAAGACCACGACGATCTTCCTTTTTAAATCAGCTTGGGTTTTACCAAACTCATAGAACATATTTTTAGGCGGTTCTTGCCGTCTCCTTTTACCATTGCCGTTCTGCTCACCATACTAACATTGGTTTTGGCATTTGTATTTTCTGATGATTCTTCCGAAGGGGAAAGAATCACAACTATTCTTTCCTATTGGGAAAATGGAATTTGGAATAGTGGTCTTTTGGTATTTGCCTACCAAATGATGCTGATTTTGGTACTGGGCCATGTGTTGGTTTTAAGCAAACCCATGGAACGCTTGATGCTTGGAATAACCAAATGGGTTACAAACACGTCTACTGCTGCTGTACTGGTTGTGGTTTCTACTATGTTGGTTTCCTTTTTCAATTGGGGTTTGGGACTCATTTTTGGAGCTATTCTGGCCCGTAAAGTGGGTGAGCATGCTCAAGCAAACCAAATACCCTTAAATTACCCCTTAATTGGCGCTTCAGGCTATGCAGGCTTAATGATATGGCATGGTGGTATCAGTGGCTCTGCGCCACTCAAAGTAGCTGAAGAAGGCCATATATCAGATTTGTTGGCCGGTGTTTCCAATACTAGTTTACTGGAACAACTTCCTTCTTCAATTTCTACCTCGTTGACCATATTGAGTGCTTGGAACCTGTTGTTGTTCTTTGTAGTGCTTGTGGTCACTGGACTGCTTGCCTTTTTTATGGGAAAAAGAACCGTACCTACATCAATCCATTTAAAACCATATACCTTCAATACAATAAAGAAAAAAGATTTAATGGGGGCAGAACGATTAGACTACTCCAGGATTATGGCTTTAATCTTTGGAGTATTGCTTTTTACTGCATTTTTGGTCCAATACCTAGTGCCACTTCAACAATTGAACATTACCCCCAACATGCTTAATTTTTTTATGTTGGGATTGGCGATAGTGCTACATGGGAGTTTCAAAAGTTTTTTGGAAGCGGTACAAGAGGCCATTGCGGATACATCAGGTATTCTAATTCAGTTTCCTCTATATTTTGGCATCATGGGGATTATGGCCGGAAGCGGTATGATAAAAGCTATTTCAGACTTCTTCGTCTCAATCAGCAATGCCACTACATTGCCCATTTTTACCTTTTTTAGTGCTGGTTTGGTCAACATTTTTGTACCTAGTGGCGGAGGACAATGGGCCATACAAGGCCCTTTGGTATTGGAGTCAGCACTACAATTGGGAGTTCCTTTGCCCAAAGCTATAATGGCCTTGGCCTACGGTGACCAGATTACGAATATGCTCCAACCGTTTTGGGCACTTCCTCTTTTAGGAATTACCAAACTAAAGGCTAAGGAAATACTACCCTATACTCTGGTTTTTATGTTGTTTGGAAGTCTCATATATATTATTGGGTTACTAATTTTGTAAGGCTTTTTTGTAATTTTATAAAAAATTGCAAAGTGGAAAAAGAGAAAAAAAATCTTCCGCTTTTCTTTTTGGGCGATAGATTGGAGTTTCCTCCTGTAAGCGCTGCAAATGAAGACGGTTTATTGGCTGTAGGTGGAGATTTATCTCCAGAACGGCTGGTATTGGCTTATCGCAATGGAATTTTTCCTTGGTTTAATGATGATGCGTTGATTTTATGGTGGAGCCCTGACCCAAGAATGGTTTTGTTCCCGGATAAACTCCGAATTTCAAAAAGTATGCGAAAAGTGCTTCGCGATGAACAGTTTTCACTCACTATCAATACTTCTTTTGACAGTGTTCTTGAGCATTGCGCAAAAGTAAACCGTAAAGGGCAGGAAGGAACTTGGATTACTACAGAAATAAGGAAAGCTTATAGGGAGCTTTTCGACAAAGGTTTTGCAAAATCTTACGAAGTTTGGCAAGATGGCACTTTGGTCGGAGGACTTTATGGAATAGATTTGGGACATGTCTTTTGTGGAGAAAGCATGTTTAGTTTGGTCCCCAATGCTTCCAAGTTTGCTTTTATAAAAATGGTTGAAGAACTTAAGCAGCTCAATTATAAAATAGTGGATTGCCAGGTGCATACCGACCATTTGGAAAGCTTGGGAGCAGAGCTGATACCAAGAAGTCAGTTTCTTGACTTACTAAATGGATAATTGGACTGAGGTCAATAGAAAAATTACATGTTGGATTTCTGGAGCTGTGTATTCTTCAAATCTGTACTCCACGCCCATTTGAAATTTGAATCCTTTTTCCAACTGCCAACCAATCTGACCATTAAGACGAAAATCGTACTGGGAAGACTCGCCTTTGGCAACACTTAATAGTTGTTCAGCGCTTCCTGCAAAATAAGGTTCTCCCAAGTTTAGTTTCTGACCTTTTAGCGGAAAATCAATAGCAAACCGATATCTAAACCGATGGGTTGTAAGATTGGTTGTGATACGTTGCTCACTTCTAAACCTATGTCCATATCGGATAGTTATGGGCCGATATGTAAAGTTGAATTGTTGGGTGAGTCTCAGTTCATTGGAAGCGTCTTCAAAGATATCCCTAAATCGATATTGAATCCCAAGAGCAACACTTTGATTCTCTTTGATGACCAACTTTGAAAAATGAATCAAATCCAACTGTCGGCTTCTGAAAGTGAAATCTTCATCTCTCAAAAAGAAAGAGCGATAGGCTATGGAAAAATTATGACCATATGTTGGTGAAACATCATAGTTGAGAGCCGCCTGAGGCTGCCAAAAACCCGTTACATTTTCTTGTGCATTCAAAGTAATGGAAAGCATGAGCCAAGTACAAAACCCTATGGCTCTAGTAAAGGACATGGTCATACTTTGAACGGATGGATTTGCGCATACTTACAAACTGTCCCTCGGAATTGAATAGAATTTCGAATTGTTCAAAACCTTTTGACCTCTTGCCAGATACAATCAACTCATAATTAATGTAGGGTAATATGAGATTTTGGAAAGCCTCAGTCAGGGTTCGTTTTGACGATTTGTCTTTAGCCGGATACTGCTGTTGTATCTTCTTGATTGTAAATTTTGAAAAGTTCTGTTTGAGGTATTGAACAATGTTGGACCAACTTTCACTTGGAATATCTATCTCTTTAATGATGAATTCCACATCCTCCAAAGAACCGGATTCGTCAAATTCAACACTATATCGCAATCGACCTTTTTTAAACTTGGCTTCATAGCTTTTTTTGTCCCCATCAATTTCTTGATAGTACCTAACCCGTTTTGCATCTTCCGTAAAAGGGGACAACTGGGTTTCAATACCTTTAGGAAGTTCAGAAGGGCTTATTTTATATTCTTTTTCGTTTTTGGTTTGGCCAAAACTGTAAAGATGAAGGAGGCAGAGAGCTATAAAAAAAAACTTATACTTCATTGTATCTAAAACAGTTCACTTCATGGTCGTTTACCATACCGATAGCCTGCATAAAGGCATAAACCACGGTGCTACCTACAAATTTAAACCCCCGCTTTTTTAAATCCTTGCTCAATGAATCTGATAAAGGTGTGGTTGCTGGGGCGTCTTTGTAATTCTTCCAAGAATTCTTAATGGGCATATTATCCACAAAACTCCAAATGTAATTACTGAAACTACCAAATTCTTTTTGAACCTGTAGAAAGGCATTGGCATTGCTTACCGTAGCATGTACTTTCAGCTTGTTTCGTATTATGCCAGGATTGGACAAGAGTTCATCAATCTTTTTTTGACCATAATGGGCAATCGTTTTGTAATCGAAACCGTCAAAGGCCGATCTGAAATTTTCACGTTTTCTGAGGACGGTTATCCAGCTTAATCCTGCTTGGAAGGTTTCGAGTATTAAAAATTCGAAAAGTGTGGCGTCATCTTTAACGGGAACGCCCCATTCCTCATCATGATAAGCTTCATAGAGTGGGTCTCCCACACACCATCCACAACGGTGTTTATCCATATTTGGGTTTTGGATAAAGATAGTTGAAAAAGTACTCTGTGCTTTATAGAGAAATCAATTCCCTGGCTATTACTGCATTATCTATATCGGCATAAATCTTTTTTAAGCCTTTATAAAATTCATTTTTATCCTTCCGTTGAAGGATGGCTGTGTATGTATTGTTTTTACGTTTAAGAATGCCGGTTATGGTCACTACTTGGTCTACCATCTGGTTACTGGGCAATTCTGGCTTGTGCAGATAATTGATTTTTTGTCTTAAAGAATTCCATATAAAAAGATAAGCGGCATTGGCGGGATTGCCCACCCTAAAATTTGCACCCAATTCCACTCGGTGTGGCTTAACTGGGATGGCTGAAGCTATTTTGTCGTTTCCGTGATTGGGAAATAGTGAGGGGCGCTTTCTTTTTATTTTCATGGTAATATCGATTAAGGTGAAAAACTTTGAATGGTAAACAGATAGAGAGGCATTCCCAATGTAATATTAAAAGGAAATGTGATGGCCAACGCCATAGGTATGTATAAGCTTGGATTGGCTTTAGGTGCTGCTATACGCATGGCCGCAGGAACAGCAATGTAAGAGGCACTAGCGGCAAGAATGGCAAAGAGAAAACGATTCCCCATACTCTCCGTTATAAATTGACTAAACCAGGCCACCAAGCAACCATTGATTATGGGCAGACCCACAGAAAAGAACAGGGCAAACTTTCCTTTCTTTACAAAGTCCCCAAGCTTTCGACCACTCATGATTCCCATATCGAGTAGAAATACGGCCAAGAAACCTTTAAAAATATCTGTAGTAAAAGGTTTTATACCTTCGGCTTGTTGTTCGTTGGCCAAAAAACCTATAGCAAGACTTCCTAAGATTAGTAGGACACTTCCATTGGTAACGGAGTGGTGTAATACCTTTCCAAAATCGCTTTTGTTGGTTCTGTTTTTTTGAAATAGAGCCATTAATAGTACTCCAACAATTATAGAAGGGGCTTCCATTAACGCCATTACAGCCACCATATGTCCTCCAAATTCTATAGTTTCCATTTCCAAAAAAGAGATGGCCGTAACAAAGGTCACTGCACTTACCGAACCATAGGAAGCGGCTATGGCACCGGAATTTTCCACATTGAATTTACGTCTCAATATGAAATAGGCGAAGACTGGTACTGAAACGGCCAAAAAAATTCCAAAGAAAAGGGACCAAACAATCTCCATGCTAAAATCGCTATGGGACAGCTCCAGGCCACCTTTAAAACCAATAGCAAAGAGTAGGTAAAGTGATATGAATTTTGATGAATTTTCAGGTATAGAAAGGTCGCTTTTCAACTGAACAGCAATGATGCCCAAAAAAAAGAAAAGCAAGGCTGGGTTGGTCAAATTATCGACCAAAAGGTGTAAGTCCATGTATTGTTATTCCTCCAAGGTAATGTTGAGAACGCCATCAATTCGTAGTCTTTTGCCTTCCCAGCGCACACTATTTATGAAGTCTTTGGCGATAGTTTTTTCTTTTTCAAGCTCTTGAATACGGTCATCAGGATATTTGGTGTTCGCATCTTTGTCTCCCTCACACCATGATAGACGTTGTAGCTTATGAAAATTAATTTTTTGCTCAAGCAGGGCAATAATAACATCAGAGGCTTCAGAAGGTGAAAATGTTCCATCTACCAACTGAATCTTTTGTTTTGTTTTTACAATTGTTTCCATTTCTTAGTTTTTAGATAATCGGGATTAAGATTTTTTTACAGCAGAGGCTACTAAAAGCGCTACGATAATTCCAGAACATAAAAGGATTTTGTCTAGAAATAGAGATCCATTTTGTAAGGATAGCACGATAAAAAAGCAAATCATGGCAATCAAAGTAGCTTTTGCGGCCCTACTTCGGTTGAAAGTCCATTTAACATTTTTGGTTTTGGATTTCTGTTTGTAGGGTAAAGAGATTTTTTCTTCCATGGAATATATTTTGGCGCAAAGGTTATACATTATTATTATATATCTTTATTTATATTTATTATTGTATAAATAAATTATTTTTATGAATTATACTTTAAACCAATTAAGAATATTCCTGAAAATAGTTGAAAAACAAAGCATTACAAAGGCTTCGGAAGAGCTTCATTTGACTCAGCCTGCAGTATCAATTCAACTAAAAAATTTTCAAAATCAATTTCCAATACCGCTTACAGAGGTTGTGGGCAGGCAGTTGTTTGTGACAGACTTTGGTAGTGAAATTGCTTCTGCGGCCAAGCGAATACTAAAAGAAGTAGACAGTATCAATTATAAGCTTTTGGCATATCAAGGGGAGTTAGCTGGACGCTTAAAAATATCAGTAGTGTCCACCGGTAAATATGTAATGCCTTATTTCTTATCAGATTTTGTAAGAGGAAACCCAGGAGTTGATCTGGTAATGGATGTAACCAACAAATCTAGGGTCGTTGAAACCTTGGAGGAAAACCAAGTAGATTTTGCCTTGGTAAGTGTATTGCCCCAACATTTGAATCTGAACAAAGTGAGTTTGATGAAAAATGTATTGCAACTGGTAGGCAATCCAAAATACTTTGAAAAAGTTAAGTTTGGAAAAAGTGTCTTTTCAAAGGACACACCGTTAATTTTTAGAGAGAAAGGCTCTGCAACAAGGGCAGCGATGGAAAGTTATCTTACCAAGCGAAGCATTACCGTAGGAAAAAAAATTGAGCTTACCTCCAACGAGGCTGTAAAACAAGCCGTAATCGCTGGTTTGGGCTGTTCCATAATGCCCTTGATAGGGGTGCATAGAGAGTTGAAAAATGGAGAACTTACCATCATTCCATCTAAAAGTCTCCCTATGATAACAACTTGGAATTTGGTTTGGTTAAAAAACAAAAAGCTATCTCCAGTGTCCGCTGCTCTTTTGGAGTATTTGGAAACAAACAAAGAAGAAATTATGAAAACTCACTTCCAATGGTTAGATAGTTATTAGGATGTTTCTTCTCTTGGTTTTGGAGTGATGGTAATTGTGCTTCGTATGTCCAGCACCAATCCATTGTTTCGAGCATCCAAAACAAGGTCGGTCACTTTCTTTTTAGCCAGTTTGAGTTCTTCTATTCTTTTTTCGGATTGCTCCAAATCCTTACCATCATGTTCTTGCAGATTTAAGAGTTGAACGCTATGAAATTTTATTTTATAGTTTAGTAAGGATAATAATACATCGGCTGATTCTGCAGGTTCAAAAATACCTTCTACAAGACGCACCTGATAAGAAGCATCATAAACCGGATCGTCTTTTTTCGTCTTCAACCAATTTAACACCTTGCTTTTCATTTTTTGGATTGTTAGTTAGAATAGCTTTCAAAGTAGGTCTGTATCCATAAAAGTTTCGACCATCTTCCCTTCTAAGCACCACTTGGGTTCTACCGTCTCTTAAAACCTCCATCTGGTCTACAATAACCATGGCTCCATTGAAGTTAAGACGCATTCCAAAACCAGATGTGGTCTTCAGGGAATTTTCCATAACTATTATTTGAGACTGGGGAATCTCTACTATCAAACCACTTTCTGAATCGCCCCTACTTTCAGAAAAGTGCTCGAAACTTATGGATTTAAAATGTTCTTGCGCATTGAGTAATGAGCAAAACAAAAAAGTAATCGGAATTATATAAAGTAATCTTCTTTGCATAGGCTTGATTTTCAGTAAACTGTATAAAGATAGTTTTAATTGCAAATAAAAAAGCATTACTATTGTTAATAAGTAGTTAAACTATTAATATATGATAGTAATACTGTTATATTTGCGTTCGATTTAATGAAAGTGTTTTTATATGGAAAGATTGTTGCATTCGATACGAATAAGTATAAATGACAAAATCTATGTGAAAGATCCCGAATCATCCGATTTAGGAAAACGAATCATAGAGCAGAGCATTCTGATGATTGATGAAATGGGTTTTGAAAGCTTCACCTTCAGAAAACTGGGAGAACGTATAAAATCTAATGAAAGTTCCATATACCGATATTTTGAAAACAAGCACAAACTCTTGTTGTATTTGGCATCTTGGTACTGGGGATGGCTGGAGTACAGAATGGTGTTTGCCACAAACGGTATTACCAACAAAAAAGAAAAACTGAAAAAAGCTATTGAGATTTTGACCCAGACTGTGGAACAAGATGTCTCATTTTCCCATATCAACGAGGTGCTATTGAACAAAATAGTAATCAACGAATATTCCAAATCCTATTTAACTAAGGAAGTGGACCGTGAGAACAAGGATGGTTATTTTATTATCTACAAGAGGCTTATCAATCGTTTGCACGATATGATTGTGGCCTTAGATGGGAATTATCCTTATCCCTCAAGTTTGGCCAGTACAATTTTAGAAGGTTCACTCCACCAATACTTTTTGAAGGAACACTTCCCTATGTTAACAGATTGCAACGACGTAACCACACCAACTGAATATTTTATGGATCTGGCTTTTAGGGCCCTTAAACCAACAGTAAATGGCTAAAAATATATTAACGGCGTGGCAGCGCCTTTTGGGACTTCTTGCTTTAGATAAAAAAGATGTTCTGCAAATCTTCTACTATGCAATTTTTGCAGGAGTGGTCAATTTATCCTTGCCTTTGGGGATACAGGCCATTATCAACCTTATACAGGGAGCCCAAGTAAGTACTTCATGGATCATATTGGTTATTTTGGTCACCTTGGGGGTCGCTTTTGTAGGCATACTCCAGTTGATGCAGATAAGAATAATTGAAAACGTTCAGCAGAAGATTTTCACAAGGTCTTCTTTCGAGTTTGCGTATCGGTTTCCTAAGATAAAAATGAGTCAGCTCCTTAATTATTATCCTCCTGAGTTGGCAAATCGTTTTTTTGATACACTTACTGTTCAAAAGTCGCTTTCAAAGATTTTGATTGATTTTCCGGCGGCACTCTTACAAATCATATTTGGATTGCTCTTGCTTTCCTTTTATCATCCCTTCTTCATCATTTATGGTATTCTGCTCATCCTTTTGATATATGTGGTATTTAAATTCACTGCGCAAAAAGGTCTGGAAACTAGTTTAGATGAATCCAAAAACAAATACAAAGTGGCCCATTGGCTTCAGGAAGTTGCCAGAAGCTTGGTCAGTTTCAAGCTTTCAGGAAAGACTTCACATGCCATAGATAAAAACGACACTTTAGTGGCAAAGTATCTTGATGCACGTGAAAGCCATTTTAAGGTTCTCATTCTCCAATTTATACAAATGATTGGGTTTAAGGTATTGGTTACTGCTGGACTTTTACTTATTGGAGGTCTTCTGGTTCTCAACCAAGAAATGAATATCGGACAATTTGTTGCTGCTGAGCTTATTATACTTTTAGTAATCAGCTCTGTTGAAAAACTGATTCTTGGACTTGAAACCTTCTATGATCTATTGACATCTTTGGAAAAGCTAGGTCAAGTGGTCGATAGGGAATTGGAGCCTTTGGAAGGAGAGCGTCCATTTTCTGAAAATGATGGTTTTACCGTAGAGTTGCAAGATGTGTCCTATCACGTGCCTGATAGGGATAAAAAAATCATTGACGATATCTCTTTGACAATCTCCCCTACATGTACCATTTTACTGCAGGGCCCCAATGGGTCTGGTAAGTCAACATTACTGAGGTTGATTGCAGGGATAATAGAACCAAACCAAGGAAACATTTTTGTAAACAACGTTGCCCTGCAAGGATTGAATTTGAATTATTATCGCTATCATCTTGGGCAGTCCCTTACGGAAGAGTCACCTTTTGAAGGTACAATCTTGGATAACATCACCTTTGGCGATAAGGATATTTCAAAAGATGATGTATACTGGGCTCTTGAGAAAACGGGACTGACTGAATTCGTGAAAGAACAGCCACAGGGATTGAACACCATATTGTATCCGGAAGGGAGACAAATACCCTATACCATATCCAAGAAAATAGTTTTGGCACGAAGTATTGTGAGAAAACCCAAGCTTTTGATTTTGAAAGATCCACTAGATCAATTCACAGAAGAGGAGGCAGTTCGGATTATGGACTTTTTAACCGACCCCTCAAATGGATGGGCTTTGGTTGTGGTAAGTCAAAACCCAAAATGGACAGATCGTTGCGGTCGCATCATTACAATTGAAAACGGAAAGTTGATTAACGAAAGATAAAACACCATGCTCAATATATCACATAACAAGTTGAACCAGAAGGTGGATATCACCGGACATAAAGCCGGAATAAAGGTTTTTCACAGAAGGCACTATAAGCATTTTAATCGTTTTTTGGCCGCTTTTTCAATTATCCTCTTGATAATACTCTTTCTGCCTTGGACACAGAATATCTCAGGGGATGGTTTCTTGACAACACTTAAACCCGATCAAAGGCCGCAGACCATTCAATCACCTATTCCAGGGCGTATTGAGCAATGGTATGTGCGTGAAGGAGATTTTGTAAACAAGGGAGATACTATTCTGCACATTTCTGAAGTTAAAAGTGAATACTTTGACCCTAACCTTGTGGCCAGAACGGGGCAGCAGATAAAGGCAAAAGAAATGGCGGTAACGTCCTACGAAGAAAAGGTGAAGGCTTTGGGGACTCAAATTCAAGCTTTGACCAAAGAACGACAGTTAAAATTGGAACAGGCCAGGAACAAGTTGTTGCAATCTAGGCTCAAAGTACAGAGCGATAGCATTGATTTGGAAGCGGCTAATACCAATATCTTAATTGCCCAGCGTCAATTTGACCGGACTACGCAGTTAGAAAAAGAGGGTCTTAAAGCGGTGACCGATGTTGAAGAAAAGCGCCTGAAATTACAAGAGACCCAGGCCAAATTGATTTCACAGGAGAACAAGCTTCTTACCAGTAAAAATGAGGTAATCAATGCTGAAGTTGAGATTAATAGGGTTCAGGCCGAGTATGCCGATAAAATAGCCAAAGCCCGCAGTGATAGGTATACCGCGCAATCCAATCAGTTTGATTCCGAGGCTCAGGTGACAAAGTTGGAAAATGAGTATACCAATTATGAGATTAGGAATGATCTCATGTACATACGCGCTCCCCAAAATGGTTTTATCAATAAAGCACTGCAATCAGGAATAGGCGAAACCTTTAAAGAGGGGGACCGTTTGGTAGGTATTATGCCCTCTAATTACGAAATGGCTGTTGAGACCTTCGTTGAGCCTATAGATTTGCCTTTGATGCATTTGGGAGAGAAAATACGAATCCAATTTGATGGATGGCCTGCAATTATATTTAGCGGCTGGCCCAATGTGTCTTTTGGAACCTTTGGAGGCAAAGTGGTAGCCATTGAGACCTTCATCAGTGATAATGGAAAATACAGAATCTTAGTGGCACCCGACCCGGACGAAGCTCCCTGGCCCAAGGATTTAAGGGTTGGTTCCGGAGCGTTTACCATGGCCTTGTTGGAAGATGTTCCAATTTGGTTTGAGTTATGGCGACAGATCAACGGATTCCCACCAAATTATTATCAACCTGTAAACGGCAAGTCCGATGTGGCAAAAAAATAGGAACTACTTTTTCATCCTGTTCTCGTTCCTTGCAATGAGCTCAGGATTATATGGCCAGCAAGATACGGTAGTCCTTAAGTTTAAGGAGTTCTTAGGCTATGTCAAGAAGTACCATCCGGTGGCTAAACAGGCACAGTTGACCATTTCCATAGGTCAGGCTAATCTGATGAAGGCTCGTGGAGGTTTTGACCCAAAAATTGAGGTGGATTATAATCGGAAAGAGTTTTCAGGGACTGAATATTGGGACCGCTTGAATGCAACCTTTAAAATACCCACTTGGTATGGAATAGAGCTTAAAGGTAATTTTGAACAGATTCAAGGCGAGTTTACCAATCCGGACGAATTCTTGCCAGATGACGGATTGTACAGTCTTGGGGTTTCTTTCTCTTTGGCGGATGGTTTTTGGATTAACGAGCGTATGGCTACCCTAAGGAAAGCCAAGTTCTTTAGGGAGCAGAGCAAAGCCGACCAAGATTTATTAGTCAATGAAATTTTGTATAAAGCATCATTGGCCTATTTTGATTGGTTAAGGGCATATCAGGATGCAAGGATTTTCCAGGACTTTTTACAAAATGCCGATAGACGATTTCAAGGAATCAAAAAAAGTGCATTGGCCGGCGATATTGCTGTAATCGATACGGTTGAGGCTAAAATTGCTGTTCAGAATAGAGCTTTGAGTTTGGAGCAAGCAAGGGTAAAACTTATGAAACGCTCTTTGGAGCTATCCAATTTTTTATGGCTCAATGATTTGCCAGTTGAATTACAGGCTAATGTGGTCCCAGATGACGGCGTTGAAGAGGACATTGATGAAACCTTAGAAATTATGGGTAGACCCTTGGATAGTTTTACGCTGGAGAATCACCCAAAAATACAATCGCTGGAGTATAAAATTGATGGTCTTGTGGTTGACAAGAGACTGAAAGCGAACAAATTATTGCCCACCTTAGATGTAGAGTATAATTTTTTAACTGAGACTCCGGGGAATATTGGTTCCTTGGAAACCAATGAATTCAAAGGGGGGGTGGTGTTTAGCGTACCTATATTTTTAAGAAAAGAACGGGGAGATTTAAAATTGGCAAAGTTCAAGTTACGAGATGCTGAATTTGAGAGGGATAATGCCTTGGTGGAGATTCAGAATAAGGTAATTGCGATTTATAGGGAATTGGATTCGTACACAACCCAAAACCAATTGATTGCAGATATTGTGAGGGATTATGGTACGCTGCTATCTGCTGAAGAACGAAAATTCAGTTTTGGTGAGAGCTCTCTGTTTTTGATTAACTCTCGGGAGAGCAGTCTCATTGATGCCTTTTTAAAACAAAATGAGGTTCAGAATAAGTTCTTCCTCACCAAAGCCATGTTGTTCAAGAGCTTGGCCATAAACCCAGTGGACTTATAGATGGTGAAGCATGACTCAAAAGAAAACAGTACTGGAAAAAAGCAGCAAGCAAAGGAATAAAAACTTTAAGCTATCAATTTCTTCTGGCGTAAAGGATACCTTCTTTATTGTTTCTGGAATATTTTCCGCTGCCTTTGGTCTGGAGAGTTTTCTTTTGCCCAATCGATTTATTGATGGTGGAGCCACTGGTATTTCTCTATTGATTTCCGAGGTTGCCGATGTACCCCTTTGGGCACTCATAATTTTGGTCAACATTCCATTCTTGATAATGGGTTATAGGGTCATTGGAAAGCAATTTGCCATAAAAGCGGTAATCGCTATTTTAGGTCTGGCTTTAACTCTTGTATTGGTTACTTTTCCCGAAGTTACCCAAGATAAGTTATTGGTGGCGGTTTTCGGCGGGTTCTTTTTAGGGGCAGGTATCGGACTTTCCATTAGAGGTGGAAGTGTACTTGATGGCACAGAGGTTCTCGCTATTTTTCTCAGCAAAAAATGGGGTGTAAAGATTGGCGACGTCATCATTCTAGTTAACCTTGTCATTTTCTTAGCAGCCGCTTATCTTTTATCTATAGAAGCGGCGTTATATTCCATGCTAACCTATTTGGCTGCATCAAAAACGTTGGATTTTGTGGTTGAAGGAATTGAGGAATACACCGGAGTTACCATCATTTCACAAAAGAGTGAGGAGTTGCGTGAAATGATTATTGAGACGATGGGCAGAGGATTGACCATTTATGATGCGAGAGGAGGATATGGAAACAAGGGGGAACAAATGAAGTATGAGGTTATTTACACAGTTATTACCCGACTGGAGATTCGTAAACTATATCTTGAAATCGAAAAAATTGACGAAAAAGCCTTTGTGATAATGAACAGCATTAATGACACCAAAGGTGGAATGGTGAAGAAAAGATTTCTAGACCATTGAGCAAATCATCTCGGTAAAATGATGTGTAGGGATACTGGTAGTTTCTTCAAATTGAACCCACCTGTAAGTTTTTCTCAAATAATCCAACAAATGATAAAAATCAATAAATGAGCTGTTCGTAAGAGCTACATTTGAAAAAACATACATATGGATACAGTTGTGGAGAACCAAAAGGGAGAAGTTTTGGATTTAGTGCTTTCAGGAATAGAAAAAGGCATGTCTTACCAAACGTATAGAGAATTGGTACGGGATTTAGCAAAAAAGCGTGCCACCACAGGACCTGAACAACTGGAGTCTCTTATCAATTATACAGAATTGAACGACCGAAGAATGGCGCGTTGGGACAAAACTTTGAAGATTTCTGAAGAAACAAAGCAAACAATCGCTAATCTAGATTCAAACTTGGTGTTTTTGGTGTTGAGCGAAAGCTGGTGTGGAGATGCATCGCCAAGCTTGCCTGTAATTAATAAAGTTGCAGAGCTGAATGAAAATATTGACCTCAAAATTGTATTACGGGATGAAAATCTACCATTAATGGATAAGTTTTTGACCAATGGTTCCCGTTCTATTCCGAAGTTAATTGTATGGGATAAGGATAAAGAAGAAGTTGTTGGAGATTGGGGGCCAAGGCCAAATATTGCTGCGCAAATGGTTGAGGATTATAAAAAAGAGCATGGAAAATTGACCTCAGAGTTCAAACAGGACCTACAAGTATGGTATAACAAGGACAAGGGACAGAATACCCTTGAAAATTTGACACAACTACTTGCTTTGATATAAATAGGTAATAGTGCCTATCTGCGAGTTTTTTGAACCTCGATTGAAACGTGCTTTAAGTGCGTATTGAATGGCATTGTCTACCAAACACCCATTACTTGTGCTGGAGCTTTGGTCATTAAAATTAGCTTCGGTAACATAACCGTTTTGATCCACTTTAATGTTTATAACTACTTTTCCCCCTTCAATACAGGTGTAAATAGGAGGAGGTAGCGAATAGGCGTTTCGGTCTATCAAGGAATAGGAAATGGAGGTCCTTTTGTCTTTTAAGGCGTTTGTAAAGGTTTCTTTTTGCTCTTCGCGTTCGGAGAGTTGTTGTTTCTTTTCCTGTCTTTGTTCGGCCAACTTTTTTAAATTCTCGGCATACGCCTCATCGGAAGCAGATAACTCTCCAGCATCACTCGTTAAAGCCCGTTCTTCCATGAGCTCTTCCAAAGTTTTTAGAGGTTCAGGATTACCAACTGTAGGTTTGGCAGTTTCGTTTAGGGCCATATGACTTTTAATGGGATCATTATTGGCGAGTTCTTCGAGTCTTTTTTCCTCTTCTTCCAATAACTTCTCAATATCCTCATCGGCCAAACTTAACTCAATCACATACTCTTCCTCCTTCATTCCTCCAAGGTGGATGTTGTACAATAACAATATAACCAACGCCATGGAGAAGAAGGTGATTAAGAAAGATAACTGTTGACGGTTAAGATTCATGGTGCTATAATAACCTCTTTTTTTTTAAAATATTTTACTATTAGCTTTTCCCTAACTCCTTTTTCTAATGATTTTAACCATTACCTTCAAGATTTTGCCTAAAAACCTCAGGGGTAACAGCTTTAGATACGTTGAAATCGCCTATTTTGGTTCTTCTGAGCATAGTCAAATGAGCACCAGAATTTAGGGCTTTTCCAAAATCATGTGCTAATGAACGTATGTAGGTGCCTTTACTGCAAACTACCCGAAAGTCTATCTCTGGAATGTCAAAACGGGTGATTTCAAAAGTGTGTATTTCTATAACTCTCGATTTTATTTCTACTTGCTTTCCTTCCCGAGCATATTCATAAAGCCTTTTCCCATCTTTTTTTAGTGCCGAGAACAAAGGAGGCTGCTGCTCAATTTTCCCAATGAAATTTGGTAGAATTTCTTGTATATCCTCCTCCTTTATATGTGAAGTTGGATACGTATGGTCCACTTCGGTTTCCAAGTCATAGGATGGTGTGGTCGCTCCTAGGGTTATAGTTCCGGTATATTCTTTAATTTGCCCTTGAAGTTCAGGAATTTTTTTGGTGAATTTGCCAGTGCAAATAACTAAAAGTCCCGTGGCTAGAGGGTCAAGTGTGCCTGCATGACCAATCTTGAACTTTTTGTTGAGGTCAAACTTTTTTCGAATGGCCCACTTTACAGCATTCAATGCTTGGAAAGAACTCCATTCATAAGGTTTGTCAATCAATAAAATTTGTCCTTCTAAATAATGTTGTGCTGAAATCACGAGCAAAAATAGAGGATTTTAGACTACCCCCAAATGCTCCAGGCGATCGCAATAAGGCCTACGATGAAGCAATAGATGGCAAAATAGGAGAGTTTGCTTTGGCGAACCAATTTAATCATCCAGGTACACGCGGCCAAACCGGCAACGAATGCTGCTATAAAACCTGCGCTAATGGCAACGGTCTGGTCTCCAGCAAAATGAATGTCGCCACTTAAGAGGTCCTTGGCCATTTTTCCGAAAATTAATGGGACCACCATCAAAAATGAGAAACGCGCTGACTTTGATTTGTCCACACCCAATAAAACTGCCGCCGAAATAGTAGCTCCACTTCTAGAAATTCCAGGTAAAATGGCAACAGCTTGTGCTATGCCTATGACAAATGCACTGCGATAAGAGACTCCCTTATCCGTTGTTTTGGCCATATCCGCCAGATATAAAAGAAATCCTGTAATGAGCAACATTATGCCAACTATGATAATGGCTCCATCAAAAAAGACCTCTAAAAAATCTTCAAGAAAGAAACCGACCAAAGCGGCAGGAATCATTGAGATTATAATTTTTAAGGAGAATTGGGTTTCTTCATTCCACTTAAATTGAAACAATCCTTTAAAAATCTCAATAACATCCTTTCGGAATACAATGATGGTGCTCAATGCAGTTGCAAAGTGCAAAATAACCGTAAATAAGAGGCTTTCTTCTGGTATTGCATCGGCTCCAAGAATGGCTTTTCCCAATTCTAAATGACCACTTGAGGATACTGGTAAAAACTCAGTTAAACCTTGGATAATACCAAGGATTATCGCGTCAATAACGTCCAAATTACTTTTTCTTTTTGTGAGGATTCAACAATATGGCATATACTTGAATGCCCAGTCCAATAAGAACCAGAGTCGGTGCCAAACGTATTCTTCTAAAATTATAGATATCCGGATTGAAGACATTGGGGTCGTCGCTTCCGCCTCCGCTCATCAAAATAAAGCCCAATGCTATGAAGGCGAGTCCGATGAAAAGAAATAGATAGTTCTTTCTTTGAAAAACAAACTCTTTTGACGGTTCTTTTTCCTTCTTATTTTTCTTACTCATGTTGTAAAGTTAATAATAAAGATCATCAGTCCTTAAATTCAAAAAACGTTGTGTTGCTACGTGCGTGCTCAGCCAAGATATCAAGACCCCAAGAGCAAAAACAGAGACAAACAGTCCGATAAGGCTTACCAACTCTTGAAATAGACTTAGCTCGGGGAAGTTAAGGTTTACATAATACACCACAATAGCGAGCGCAATTAAAGCAATTAAGGCCCCCAGCATGCCCAGTTGAATATTTGTCCAGATGAAAGGTTTTCTGATAAATGTTTTTGTAGCACCCACCATCTGCATTGTCTTGATGATAAATCTCTTTGAATATATGGAGAGGCGAATAGAGCTGTTTATCAATAATACCGATATAAAAGTAAAAACTCCGCTTGCAATCAATATCCAAAAACTAATTCGCTGCACATTATCGCTAAGCAAAGAGATGAGGGGTTGATCATAGCTCACCTCATCCACATAGGTTTTTGAGGCAATTTCATCGGCTATCTCTGAAATTTGCGTAGGAGACACAAAATCAGCCTTGAGATTTACATCAATGGAATTTTTGAGGGGATTATATCCTAAAAACTCCACAAAATTCTCGCCAATGTCCTCACTATATTGCTCTGCGGCATCCTCTTTTGAAACGTAATTTGCAGATTTGGTATACTCTGCCAGAGCCAAACTTTTTTGAAGTTGCTCAATTTCCACGGGCTTAGCGTTATCTCTTAAAAAGATGGAAACAGTTATTTGCTCTTTGAAGTGGTCTGCCAACTTTTTGGTATTCAATACCAGAAGACCTAGTACACCCAATAAAAAAAGAACCAAAGCAATACTTAGTACTACGGAAAAGTAGGATGAAATTAGACGTCTTCTTTGATAGCGTTCAATATATTGGCTCATAGGGCAAAATGAATACGTAAAAATAGGAAAGTAATCAGTAAGACCTAAAGAGATCTACTTTTTGATGTTCAATACACGTGTTTTTTTATCGTTTTAGCGTAAAATGCCCCGTAAATTGATTTTCTCCCACCTGAATTCGGTACCAGTAATCACTTTCTGGCAAAGGATGGCCGTTAAAGGTTCCATTCCATGAAAAATCAAAGCTGGAAGATTGGAACAGTAGTTTAGAAGTTCGGTCAAAAATGCGAATTGAGAATGTATCGAAAGGTTGGACTCCTTCTGGTGAGAAACTGTCATTTATGCCATCACCATTTGGAGTAAAAAATCTTGGGATTACAATATGTATGAATTGAAAAGCAACAGGGTCGCATACGTCTTCACTTCGCACAAAGATAGTATAGTTGCCACCCAGAAGATTTTCAAAAACAGATTGTTGTTGGTATACAAAGCCATTTAAGGAATATTCAAAACCACCCTCGTTTGCTACAGTAACAACAATATCCCTATGGTCTGAATTCACTTTTTCAATGATTGGTCTGTCAATTTGGATAAGGTCTATTTTTTTTGTGTTGGAACACCCATTTACATCTGTGACCGTAACTTGATAAACTCCTGGGGTACTTACATTAATTTCCTCTGTGGTTTGACCGGTATCCCATAAATATGTAGCATTTGGGAAACTGGCAGAAAGCATAATAGATTCTCCTTCGCAAAAGCTAAACTGCTCATCTGTTAAAACAGGTAAGTCAAAAAAAGCAATGGAAACTGCTGTTCTTTCATTTGAAATACATCCCGCCTTGCTGGTCAACGCTTCCGCATAGAAGGTTCCGTCTACCGAAGTTTCGTAGTCCGTAGTGTTGGAGGTCAAAAGTGTTCCGCCAACAGGTGAATCGTACCAATTTACCAGTACCCCCTCTGGAACAGATACCGAAACACTATCAAAAGTAGCACCACAAACGGTTACATTGCCCAAACTAACTGGGGCATCTGGCCTGGGAATAACTGAAACTTCGAAAGTGTCGGAAACTATATTGCAACTTGAATTTGCTAAATTAAGGGGATCTTCCGCGACCTGTACTCGATAAAATGTTGTGGTATTTAAAGAAGGGGCTGTATAAGTGGAATTGTTCTCACCCAGGATGTCTGTCCAATTTTCTCCATCCGAGCTCACCTGCCATTGATACACATGGCTTTGAAAAACTGAAAAATCGGGGGTGGCGACCAGTGTTGTGGAAACCGGAATTTCATCTTCGCAAACATCAATAAAAGTATTGTTGGTTGAATTCGCAACCGATATGTTATCACCACAAGTTCTGAAAACAATATCGTCTATGGCCAAATCATTTCCGCACCCTCCATTGCCATTATTTGACATTAGTAAAATAACTGAAGTCTGTCCAACTTGGGTAGTAAATACAAGTCCAAATTGATTCCATACCGGAGTATTTGTAGAATTGATTTCACCAGTACTTCCCGAAGCTAGAACTTGCGTTCCAGTACTATCAAGAATTTCAAATTTCACATTTATGGGTATTGGTGTTCCAGGACATTGGGAAACTCTAGGTAGTAGATTTAATAGCCATGCAGAAAATTCGTAGGAGGTGTTTTCACAAAGACCGATGATACTACGATTGAAAAAAGTATCCGCAGTAAAACTGGCGTTTACAATAAAAGACTTTCCATTTACATCCCCAGGAGTATGGTCCGTGGTATCAAACCAATCAAAGTAATTGGTTCTGCCGGATATGGTATAGTTTCCATCATTGGGTTCCAACGGGCCTCCTTCCACATAATTATAGGTGGTGGTACCTGGTGGTAGAGGAGGGCCATCCTGAATTCCAGTGCCAAAAGTTTCGGTAAAGATGGGGTCGCCGGAGTTACCTCCGCAAAAGCCTAATTGTGCATGGGAAGTATGTGCAAAAAGGCACAATTGCACTAGGAAGAAGAGATATCTGATTTTCAGCAATTTCAATTTTTTAAAGCGGTGACATAGAGGGTACTTTATCTTTTTCGATTTGGGGGATTAAACCTATTTTTGCCAACCATAGGAGAAATATATAAAATGAACTACAATTTCAGAGAAATTGAGGCCAAATGGCAAAAATATTGGGCTGAAAACGAAACCTTTAAGGCGAGCAATCAATCGGATAAACCGAAATTCTATGCGCTTTCCATGTTTCCCTACCCTTCAGGTGCAGGACTTCATGTGGGGCACCCTTTAGGGTATATTGCAGGAGACATCTATGCTCGTTTTAAACGACACAAAGGGTTCAATGTGCTTCACCCTATGGGCTATGATTCCTTTGGACTCCCTGCGGAACAGTATGCTATTCAAACCGGACAACATCCAGCCATAACTACGGAAACCAACATAAATAGGTATCGGGAGCAATTGGACCAGTTGGGATTCTCCTTTGATTGGAGTCGGGAAGTGAGAACTTCGGACCCAAAATACTATAAGTGGACACAGTGGGTATTCATTCAATTGTTCAATTCATGGTACAATAAAACTTCAGATACGGCAGAGGATATTTCAACATTGATTTCCCTTTTTGAACAAGATGGAAATACAAAAGTTAATGCCGCTTGTGATGATGACACTCCAGTGTTTGATGCTGAAGATTGGTCAGGGTTTTCTGAAAAGACCCAACAAGAGATTCTTTTAAAGTATAGATTGACCTATTTGGCGGATACTGAGGTAAACTGGTGTCCAGCTTTGGGTACTGTATTGGCAAATGATGAAATTGTAAATGGCGTTTCCGAAAGGGGAGGGCATCCCGTTATCCGAAAAAAGATGACCCAATGGAGCATGCGTATTACAGCCTATGCGCAACGTCTTTTGGATGGCCTGGACACTATTGACTGGCCTCAGCCACTTAAGGATTCCCAAACCAATTGGATTGGGCGTTCCGAAGGAGCTTCTGTCACCTTTAATGTCATTCCAAGCCCGGAAGTCACTTCGAGCGCAGTCGAGAAGTCCGAAATCGAAGTTTTCACTACGCGACCAGATACCATTTTTGGGGTCAGTTTTATGACCTTGGCCCCAGAACATGAATTAGTGGCCAAGATTACCACACCTGAGCAAAAAGATGAGGTGGAAGCTTATGTAGAAGCTACAGCCAAACGTTCCGAGCGCGATAGAATGGCAGATGTAAAGACTATTTCTGGGGTGTTTACAGGTGCCTATGCTGAACATCCATTTACCAAAGAACCGGTTCCTATTTGGATTGGGGACTATGTTTTAGCGAGTTACGGAACCGGAGCGGTCATGGCCGTTCCCTGTGGTGACCAAAGGGATTATGATTTTGCGAAGCATTATAACATTTCAATCCCCAATATTTTTAAAGGGATTGATATTTCTGAAGAGGCTTTTGCTGATAAAGCGAATACCATAATAGCGAACTCAGATTTTCTAAATGGGTTGTCCTACAGGGAGGCTACAACCAAAGCGATTGCTGAATTAGAAAAACTAGATCAAGGTCAAGGAAAAATAAATTACCGTCTTCGCGATGCTGTTTTTAGCAGACAGCGGTATTGGGGAGAGCCTTTTCCGGTGTATTATGTAGACGATATGCCTCAAATGATTGCTTTAGAGCACTTGCCTTTAGAACTTCCTGAGGTGGAAAAGTACCTTCCTACGGAAACTGGGGAGCCACCTTTGGGCAATGCAACAGATTGGGCTTGGGATACGGAACAATGTACAGTGGTCAGTAATCAATTAATCAATGATTCCACTGTTTTTCCATTGGAGTTGAACACCATGCCTGGTTGGGCAGGGAGCTCCCAATACTTCAATAGGTATATGGACCCTCACAATGATGAGGCCATTTATTCCAAAGAAGCCATTGGATATTGGCAAGATGTGGACCTATATATAGGAGGAAGCGAACATGCTACAGGGCACTTGCTGTACTCACGCTTTTGGCAAAAATTCTTATTTGATAGAGGAGTTGCCCCCAAAGAAGAGTTTGCCCAGAAGTTGATTAATCAAGGGATGATTACAGGGACAAGTGCTTTTGTTTATAGAACAAAAATTGAAGACAAAGTAACCTTTGTGTCTAAATCAAGAATAAAAGAATATGCAGGATTTTTAGTGGAGAACGGAGATGATTTAAGGCCTGAAAAATACGATGCTCTTCAAAAAATCCATGCTGACGTGTCATTGGTCAATTCCTCTGATGAATTGAATATTGAAGCATTCAAAAAATGGCAACCTGAATATAGGGATGCCGAGTTTATTTTGGAAGACGGGAAGTATATAGTGGGTCGTGAAATTGAAAAAATGTCCAAATCCAAATACAATGTCGTCAATCCGGATTCTATTTGTGAGGAGTATGGGGCAGATTCTCTTCGTTTATATGAGATGTTCCTTGGGCCTTTGGAGCAATCCAAACCTTGGAACACGGCTGGAATAACCGGAGTGCATTCCTTCTTGAAAAAGCTCTGGAAACTTTATGGCAACATAAACGATGCTGAACCGTCTGCGGAGAACCTAAAGACACTTCACAAAACCATTAAAAAAGTAGAAGAGGACATAGAGAACTTTTCATTCAACACCTCTGTTTCCACTTTTATGATTTGTGTGAATGAATTGACAGCACAAAAATGTACAAGTAAATCCATTTTGGAACCCTTGGCGATTCTGGTTTCGCCCTATGCACCGCATATTGCCGAAGAGCTTTGGGAGCGTTTGGGTCATTCAGAATCCATTGCAAATGCGCCATTCCCAAACTTTGAAGAAAAGTATTTGGTAGAGAGCACAAAGGAATACCCGATTTCCTTTAATGGTAAACTTCGCTTTAAATTAGAGCTACCTTTGGATATGGGCAAAGATGAAATTGAAGCAGTTGTGATGGCCCATGACAAAACCAAGGAACAATTACAAGGGCGCGAACCCAAAAAAGTAATTGTGGTTCCAGGAAAGATTGTCAATATCGTAGGCTAGCTCTGCTTAGGATAACATAGTATTGGTTGTTCCGTCCAAAGGATACAAACCTTTTAGACATTTAAAAATCCATTCAATGGGAAATATTGAAATTGTTGGGCTGGTCGCGGCTACCTTAACTACATCTGCATTTGTGCCACAAGTATACAAGGCTTTCAAGAACAAATCAACCAAAGATGTTTCATTGACCATGTATACGGTTTTCTTGGCGGGCACCATACTTTGGTTGGTCTATGGTATCAAAATTCAAAGTCCGTCCGTTATATTGGCCAATGGCATAACATCCTTATTGGCAATTCTTATGCTTGTTTTGAAATTAAAATACAAATGACCCTGCTAAATTAAAGGGTATTCAAATATAATTTTAGTTTATTTGAATGACACCCCCTATTTTTTAAGGGTACATTTTTTAGAAATTATATTTTTTATCGACTCACCCCTGCATTTTATCGATATTTTCTTTTTTTATTGTGTTTTTTATGACACCTTTGAATCGTAATCAAAAAAACATAGAAATGATTGTTGGTGTACCTAAGGAAATCAAGAACAACGAAAGCCGTGTTGGGATGACTCCCGCAGGTGTTTTCGAGCTGGTAAAGAACAACCATACCGTTTATGTGCAATCTGGAGCTGGAGAGGGTAGCGGTTTTTTTGATAAAGACTACCAACAGGTGGGGGCTACTATTTTAAATACCATTCAAGAAATTTATGCTATCAGTGAAATGATAGTTAAGGTAAAGGAGCCAATTGCAGAAGAATATCCTTTGGTACAAAAAGGACAAATTGTGTTCACCTACTTTCACTTTGCTTCAAGCGAAGCACTCACTAAAGCTATGATTAACAGCGGCGCTACTTGTATTGCATATGAGACGGTTGAGGATGAAGATGGAACGCTGCCTTTATTAACTCCTATGTCCGAGGTAGCTGGCAGAATGGCCATTCAACAGGGAGCCAAATATCTGGAAAAACCTAAAAAAGGCCGCGGTGTGCTTCTTGGAGGTGTTCCTGGTGTGGCTCCGGGCAAAGTATTAGTGCTGGGTGCTGGTACTGTGGGTATTCAAGCTGCAAAAATGGCAGCTGGTCTTGGAGCGCATGTAACCATTTTGGATGTGAACATGAAACGACTTCGCTATGTAAATGATGTAATGCCAAGTCATGTTGTTACCGAATTTTCAAATGAATTCAATATTAGAAAACATATAAAAACCCATGACCTCATAATAGGGGGTGTATTGATCAAAGGGGCCAAAGCTCCAAAATTGATAAATAAGGATATGCTTAGCCATATGCGTCCGGGAACCGTTATCGTAGATGTGGCGGTTGACCAAGGCGGATGCATTGAGACCACTAAGCCCACCACCCATGAGGACCCCACATACATCATCAATGATGTAGTCCATTACTGTGTAGCCAATATGCCAGGGGCAGTCCCTTACACTTCTACCGTAGCCTTGACTAATGTAACACTGCCCTATGTGCTAAAATTGGCCAATATGGGATGGCACAGCGCATGTAATTTGGATAAATCCCTTTCCAAAGGGCTGAACATTGTGGAAGGTGAAATAGTATACAAAGAAATTACAGAAGCTTTCAATTTAGAACCCGTTTTAGTTTAGTTTACATTTTGTCAGTAAAAAGGACCCTGTCACAAGTTGGCGGGGTTTTTGCATTTTTGTTGGTATCTTTAGATGTATTAAAACACAAAAGCTATGATGACATATTATATATTGATTGGGGGCATTGCGCTTGTTAGCTGGCTGGTGAGCAACCAACTTAAAAGCAAGTTCAAAAAATATTCCAAGGTTCATTTACGCAATGGGATGAGTGGGGCGGAAATTGCCCAAAAAATGTTGGATGATTATGGAATTCGCGATGTAAAAGTGATTTCCACACCTGGAATGTTGACGGACCATTACAACCCCAAGAAAAAAACCGTGAACCTAAGTGAGGCAGTTTACAGCCAAAGAAATGCAGCCTCGGCGGCTGTGGCGGCACATGAGGTGGGGCATGCTGTTCAGCACGCTCAGGCGTATGAATGGTTGACCATGCGTTCCAAGTTGGTTCCCGTGGTTAGTGTTACCTCTGGAATGTCCACATGGATTGTCTTTGGGGGAATCGCCTTAATGGCTACAAATGCACTGGGAGGCATCGGTTTCTACGTTGCTGTTGCAGGATTGGTCATGATGGGCTTTGCCACTTTGTTCAGTTTTGTAACCCTGCCAGTGGAATACGATGCCAGTAAGCGAGCATTGGTATGGTTAAAGCAGAAGAATATGGTAAGCCAACAGGAATATGCTGGGGCTGAAGATGCTTTAAAATGGGCGGCACGAACTTATCTGGTAGCTGCGCTCGGAGCCTTAGCTTCCCTTTTATATTGGGCATGGGCCGTTTTTGGAGGAAGAGACTAAATCTTTCTAAATAGATATATAATCAAGACCTGTTTGGGACACTCCAGGCAGGTCTTTTATATTGAAATCTGTCTATCTATCTGTTGGTCAAGAGAGATAAAGGTCTCTGTTCTTGAGACACCTTCAATCTGTTGGATTTTTTTATTGAGCACCATCATCAGATGTTCATTATCCTTACAAAGCACTTTAATCAATATGGACCAGTTCCCAGTGGTATAATGGCATTCCAAAACTTCAGGAATTTTCTCTAAATCCTTTACAGCTCTTGGATTGGCCATGGCCTTGTCCAAGAAAATACCAATATATGCCATGGTAGTGTAGCCCAGGACTTTCGGGTTGATAATAAACTTTGAACCGGCAAGGAGTTTAGCATTTTCGAGTTTGCGAAGTCGCTGGTGAATGGCTGCGCCAGAAATACCAATATTTCTTGCAATCTCAAGAATGGGTCTTCGCGCATCCTCCATTAGATATCTTAAGATTTTTTTGTCTATACCATCAATTTTGACAGAATTGTTATTGGATTTCATCTTTTGTCTTAAAAATTGAAGCTAAAGATATCTAAAAAACAACAATCTTTAAATAGCTACGGAGTCAGGATTATAACCCAGATAGGGCACTTCATATTCTTTAAAATGAATTTTATAAGATTCCAGCTCTTTTAATATAGGTTCGTAAACTTCCTTTTTGATGGGAATCTGCACACCTGGGCTTTTGATTTTACGATTTAGAATCTGTAATGCGGCCATGGCCACGGGCAGACCCACGGTTTTGGCCATTGCGGTATGGCTTTTATTTTCTCCTAGGACTACCATATTGGCATCAATCTGTTTTTTTGTTCCGTTCAGCTCGTAGCCAAATTTATGGTACATCACAATCATATCCCTCTCATGGGCTTCGAGCGTCCAACTGTCTTCCAAAATATACTGAAGCATTCGCGCCGGTGAAGCTTGGGCAAGCGGAATTTTCTTGGTGTCATCAAAAAGATTGAGCTCTAAAAGTTTGCCCCATCTAATATCGTCTTGATCAATTTTTAGGTAGTGTCTAAGTTTCAATTCTACAGAATCTGTAGGGGAATAGGGTAAAAACAGATTCACAAATTCTCTATAGGACATGCCTTGGGAGTTTTCAATAACATAGCTGTCATCCGTCATTCCGAGCATCACAAACATCTGCCAGGCCTTGGAAAAACCTACTCTTCTCATAGTGCCTCGATAGAGTGTAAGGGCTTTTTCAAGCCCATAAGCTTGTCTGTATTTTAAAGAATCCCTATTGGCATACACTTCAAATGTTCCATAATCTGCTACCTCCAAGAATTCCGTTCTTCGAAAAAGCTTTTGATAGGGAATGTATTTGTAGGTGCCTTCTTGAATGAATTTAGCGGCGCCCCCTTGACCTGCAACGACCACATTTCTGGGATTCCAGGTAAACTTATAGTTCCAGAGGTTGGAATCGTGTTCAGGTGCCACCAAGCCCCCTGTAAAGGATTCAAAAAGTAACATTTTTCCGCCATCATCCCTAATACGGTCAATGATTTGCATGGCACTCATATGATCTATACCAGGGTCAAGGCCGATTTCGTTCATAAAAACTAGTCCTTTCTTCTTCACATCCATATCCAATTGCTGAATAGCATCGCTTATGTAGGAAGCGGTAACCAAATCCTTTTTGTGCTTTAGGCAGTCCATGGCAACTTTGATATGCAATTTTGGAGGTAACATGGAGATTACTACAGCAGCATCTTTGACCGTGTTTTCTCTTTTTTCATCTTCAAAAATATCCAGTTGAAGAACGCTGCAATTTGGATGAGAAGCAATTTTTGAATCAACCGAATCTGGGTTGATATCGGCAATAACCAGCTTGAGCTCTTCACTTACTGATTTTTCCAAAATATGGTCCAACAAATAGGCTGTGGATTTCCCGGCTCCAAACACCAAAACAGTTCGGGACATAGCTTTTAATTACTTTTGCTTTATAGAAAGACTAAGGTATCAAATTGTTGTATTTGTAAAATAACAAGCAAGAAAAGTTATGAAAAGAACATTTTTAATAACAGGTGTAGTATTGGGGTTGATTGGAATTCTCCTTGGAGCATTTGGCGCCCATGGTTTGGAACGAATTACGGATTATGAAGGTTTGGATTCTTTTGAAACCGGTGTTAGATACCAAATGTACCACGCTTTTTTCTTCCTCTTTTTGGGGGTTTGGGATCGGTTGAGTGGAAAATCAGCAGTCATACTCTATAGATTGACTTTGACCGGTGTGATTCTTTTCTCGGCTTCAATTTATGTTTTGGTTATTGGAAAAGCACTGTCATTTGATTTAAAATATTTAGGCCCAGTTACTCCAGTAGGTGGTATTCTTTTAATTTTTAGCTGGATTTTTTTAGCATACTGCATTTCGACCAAAAAAAGGATAAATAACTAGGTCAATAAGGACTAGAGAGTGTATAATTTTCTAGCTTTGCCCCAACGTTAAAAACAAAAAAATGACATCGTACAGCCCATCTACGAAATCAATTTCGTTGAAGGATTATGGAATCCATCACGATAGGATTCACTATCAACTTTCTCCGGAGACTTTGCATGCAACAACCATTGATATGAAAATGGGGCAACAGGCTTCCTCTGGAGCTTTGGCAGTTAACACAGGTGAATTTACAGGAAGATCTCCCATGGACCGGTTTATTGTTGAAGATGAAATCACCAAGGATAAAATTTGGTGGGGAGATATAAACATTCCATTTGATGCTGGAAAGTTTGATAAACTATACGATAAGGTGGTGGATTATTTGAATGAGCGTGAAGTTTTTGTTCGGGACTGTTATGCGTGTGCAGAAGACTCTTTCCGATTGAACATACGGGTGATTAACGAGTATCCTTGGTCCAATATGTTTGTCTATAATATGTTCCTAAGGCCCAATGAAGAAGAGTTAAAGTCTTTTGACCCCGAATGGGTGGTGCTCAATGCTCCTGGCTTTACCGCCGATGCTAAAATTGATGGTACCCGTCAACACAATTTCGCCATTTTGAACTTCACACGGAAAGTGGCTATTGTAGGGGGTACTGGATATACTGGAGAAATCAAAAAAGGCATATTCTCAGCTTTGAACTTTATTCTACCAGTCCAAAAGAACACATTGCCCATGCACTGCTCGGCCAATGTTGGTCCTGAAGGAGATACAGCACTTTTCTTTGGATTATCAGGTACTGGAAAGACAACTCTCTCCACTGACCCTAATAGAAAGCTGATTGGCGATGATGAGCATGGGTGGACGCCGGAAAACACAGTCTTTAATTTTGAAGGAGGTTGCTATGCAAAAGTGATAGATCTATCGCAAGAAAAGGAACCTGAGATATATGGTGCCATCAAAAAAGGAGCTATTCTGGAGAACGTCATTATGGATAATAATGGTGTAGTTGATTATTCAGATACTACCATTACTCAAAACACTCGGGTAAGTTATCCAATTCACCATATTGAGAATATCCAACAACCTTCAATCGGCAAAAACGTAAAGAATATTTTCTTTTTAACTGCTGATGCTTTTGGAGTTATTCCGCCTATTTCGAAATTAACGCCTGCACAGGCTGCATATCATTTTATTTCGGGGTATACGGCCAAAGTGGCTGGAACAGAAGCTGGAGTGGTTGAACCACAACCTTCGTTTTCTGCATGCTTTGGAGCACCATTTATGCCCTTACATCCTGCGAAGTATGCAGAGATGCTCAGTAAAAAAATGGTAGAATCAGGTGTGGATGTTTGGTTAATTAATACAGGATGGACCGGAGGTCCCTATGGCGTGGGAAAAAGGATGGAACTTAAGTATACACGAGCCATGATCAGCGCGGCTTTAAGCGGTGAACTAGGGCTTTACTCTTATGACAGGTACCATATTCACTCTGTTTTTGGAGTAGCACAGCCCAGAGAGTGCCCAGGAGTCCCAACTCAAGTTTTGAGCCCCAGGGCCACTTGGAATGACGATGATGCCTATTATAAAACTGCCTTTAAACTCACAAATGCATTTAGGGAAAACTTTAAAAAGTTTGAATCCTATGCCAATGAGGAGATAAGACGTGGAGGTCCACAACGTTATGCATTCTAATAGAAAAGGCCGCTCTTTAGAGCGGCCTTTTTATTTTAAGCTAAAGCTTTAATTATTTATTTACACTGGTAATGTACTTCTGAAGGGCCATGGTCATCGAAGGAGTTTCAGGAGTAGGAGCCTTAATATCAATACGAAGCCCAGCATCTGTAGCAGCATTTACCGTGCTATTGCCAAAAACAGCTATTCTGGTGTCGTTCTGTTCAAAATCAGGAAAGTTCTTTAAAAGAGATTCTATTCCTGAAGGACTGAAGAATACCAGTACATCATAATACACATTTCTCAAATCAGACAAATCACTGATCACCGTCTTATAGAAAATTCCTCTTGTCCAATCTACTTTCAGTTCATTCAAAGCTTCAGGAACTGCAGCTTTCAAGGTGTCAGAGGACGGGAGCAAAAACTTCTCATCCTTGTACTTTTTGATTAGAGGCACTAATTCATTAAAAGTACGTTTGCCAACATATATTTTACGCTTTCGATATACTACATACTTCTGTAGGTAGTAGGCAACAGCTTCAGATTGGCAGAAATACTTCATACTATCAGGTACTTTAAAGCGCATTTCCTCTGCAATTCTAAAGAAATGATCTACTGAATTTCTGCTGGTAAGAATGATAGCAGTAAAATTATTGAGGTCAATTTTCTGCTGTCTTACAGTTTTGGCCTGTACTCCTTCAACATGAATAAAGGGTCTAAAATCTACCTTTACTTTTTCTTTTTCTATTAATCGAGAATAAGGGGAATTTTCGATTTTGGGTTCTGGCTGGGAAACCAAAATTGTTTTTACTTTCATAAGATAATCAACCTTTTAGATAGCTTCCAATTACAACCAAGGGTGCAATTTCGAGTGCGCAAAGGTACAAAATAAAATAAAACAAGTAAGGGAGTATGACTTTTTGATAGTTCTTCATCAGCTTTATCAGTCCAATGGCATTAATTAAAAGAATAAGCCCAATGGCTACGTAAATGACAGTTTTTGAATTGTTTAGTACGTAAATCAGAATAATGTTGCTCAGGAACATAACCAAACTGCTGTAGTTAAAATACGTGCTTTTGTTATAAATCACATCCAAAACCAGCTCTTGGGTATTAAATGCAAAACCTTTAAAAAGTTGAAGAATGATTTTAACAACTTGGAAGGCTGCTATCAATGCGACAATAATCAAGAATATTTCAAAAGTGTTCTGGCTAGATGGACCATTCCATGTCCGATTCATCAAAAAAATGAATAACGAAAGGTTAATGAACTGGAAAATGGTCATGAAAATATGGAACCAATTTAGAAGACGCCCTTTCTTATTGGAAAGCATGATATACTTATTGTTAAAAGGCAGGATCAAAAAGTTGAGAAACTTAGTTTGAAAGAGATATTTTCCCAATGTCATTACCAACATACTAAAGACCAAAACTAAGGTCATCCAATCCAGGGATTCTATGGTTCTGATTATAGGGGTCATTGTTCAATTTTAACAGGGATCCCGTTGAGTCCGGGAAGTAATCCGTTTTCGGAGATGCCGACTCTAAAGTACGTTGGATTTTCGAATTTGGATTTAGGCAATTCGAATTTAAACTCAAGAGTATCTCTAGCAGGGATTACTTGCCTTTCTTTTTCTACTGCTTGTACCTCCATTGCCTGTAAATCCTTTACTTGTTTATAGGCATTTGAAAATGCAGCAGAAAATGAAAGTTTAGACAGCGGAACTTCAAAAGAGTAAGGGTTGTAAACCTTTAAAGCGTATGTATCATCTACCGAGGCGGGTTCCACAATGCATTCTAGTTTTCGGAAAGACTCGAAATTATTTATAAATGTTCCATAATACACCGTTTTATTGTCGGAATGCAAAAACTGAATGTCTCCACTTCTAGCATACTTGGTCACGTACACTACTCTTTTGCCTTGTACATTTTCTTCTGATTGATCAATGGAGTATTGACTTTTTCGGTACATATGATTGTTTAGCGAAAAGCTAGGATTTCCAGAGTAGAAGGTATACAAGGATGGGCGACGATAAGAATTTTCAAAAACCACAGGAACCCCTTCGGACTTTTCCATGAGCTCATTTACCCAAACGGTATTGCCATGGGTTTCAAACCTTAGGGGAAAAAGAGGTTTATACGCCAGCCAGGCTCGCGCATATAGCATGATGACCATACTTACAAGTCCCAATCGATACACCCACTTTCTAGAGTTTGCATTTTCTAGGATATAGTTAAATGTTAAGATGGCCATGGGAATTGAAATGACCACTACCCATTGTGTTTGCACCCGCCTATTGAAACTTGAAATAAAAAAGAAAACAATGACTCCAAACGAAAGATATTTTAAGGCCTTTATAAAAAGATTAGTGGTTTGAGTTTTCAGTAAAGCCTTGTAGGCCCAGAAAAAAAGTAGTCCAAAAATAGCAATCAAATTTACAAAGTAGCCCAAGGTGAATTTTGAAAAGGAGTAGGCTTGGTTGGGGCGTTCATAAATGTGGTATTTTATGGAAAGAAAATCATGCTCAAAAAGCCATAAAAAGTGAGGAGTATAGCAGAGCAATGCAATTATAACGGCAAACCATGCCCTAGAATCTCGTAATAGCTTCAAATTGGAAAGCAACACAAAAACAATGACAAGAGCTGCATGGTATTTGCTGTACATCAAAGCTGCCATTGCCACTCCAATGGCAAAGGCAAGCATATATGATGGCTTTTCTAGGAAGAGTTTGTATAACCAAAGAAAAAGGGCAGTAAAAAATAGTAAAGGAGTGTCCGGTAGTGTAAAGAACCCATAAGCGTTTAATAGTGTGGTGGAGAACAGCAAAAGAAAAAAGGTCACCACATGTTCATTTTTTTTGGGATTATCAATAGTTAGCCATAAAACAATATAAGTACCCACTGCTAGAATACAGCTCATAAAACGAACCCCCAATTCTCCATCAAACAATAAACTACTGATTTTGATGAGAAAAGCTACCATAGGCGGGTGATCAAAAAAACCCCAATCCATATTTTGGGCATAGTACCAATAATAAGCTTCATCATAAATGAGCTCTGTAAGACTACTTTGTACGAGGTTTAGGATGAAAAGTGACGCGATTAGAATAAGAAAAGTCGCGGGAAACCTTTGGGTCATCAATTGTTGTTTTGATGGGATAAAGGTACAAATATTGATAAACTGGGGAGACCAAAAATCTCAGGGGCTCAATCAAAAGACAAAGTGTTATTTTTGCCCTCTAACGTATTCATCAATGGCAGACGGAC
The DNA here is from genome assembly GCF_049333175.1 of Flagellimonas ulvae. Lineage (NCBI taxonomy): Bacteria > Pseudomonadati > Bacteroidota > Flavobacteriia > Flavobacteriales > Flavobacteriaceae > Flagellimonas > Flagellimonas ulvae. The sequence continues at coordinate 2,264,697 of NZ_CP186325.1, read as the reverse complement.
TGGTCATTATACCTACTTTCAACGAAATCGAGAACATTGAGGCTATAATCAAAACGGTTTTCGATTTAAAGAAAGATTTCCATGTTCTTGTTGTGGACGATAATTCGCCCGATGGAACAGCAGAAAATGTCCGAATGCTTCAAGAAGAATTTCCGAATCGACTTTTCCTGGAAGTAAGAACAGAGAAATCGGGCTTGGGAACGGCCTATATTCACGGTTTCAAATGGGCTTTGCACAGGGAATACGACTATATATTTGAGATGGACGCCGATTTTTCCCATCGCCCAGCTGACCTTTTGCGTTTACATAGAGCGTGTTTGAATGAAGCAGACGTTGCCGTGGGATCTCGATACAAAAAAGGGGTCAATGTAGTGAACTGGCCCTTGTTCCGAATTCTACTTTCTTACGGAGCGTCCTTTTATGTGAAATTGATCACTGGAATGAAGGTGCACGACCCAACAGCCGGATTTGTATGTTATAGAAGAAAGGTTTTGGAGGAGATTGATTTGGATAGAGTACGTTTTATTGGTTATGCCTTTCAAATTGAAATGAAATATAGAGCCTACTTAAAAGGCTTTAAAATAGAAGAAGTATCCATTATCTTCACGGATAGGATTCATGGTAAGTCCAAAATGAATTCAAAAATTGTCAAAGAAGCCATTTTTGGAGTGATTACCATGAAACTGCGGAGTACCTTTTTCAGAAAAAGCTTTTAACAATGTCGAAGATTCTACTTAAGAACGCCAAAATGGTTAATGAAGGTGAATGTACCGAGACGGACATTCTTCTTGACTCAGATTTTATTGAAAGAATAGACAAGAATATCTCCGAACCTATGGCAACTGTAATTGATTTGGAGGGAGATTATCTTTTCCCAGGAATCATAGATGATCAGGTTCATTTTAGGGAGCCAGGTTTGACCCATAAAGGAAATATTGATACGGAAAGTCGTGCGGCACTGGCTGGCGGGATCACAACTTTTATGGAACAACCCAATACAAATCCGCAAACCACGACCATTGAAAAATTAGAGGAGAAATTTGGAATGGCTTCCAAAAGTGCGTGGGCCAATTATTCATTCCTTTTTGGAGGTACCAATGATAACTTGGAAGAGTTGAAACGGTTGGACAGAAATGCATGCTCCGGAGTCAAACTTTTTTTGGGTTCGTCAACAGGAAACATGCTTGTGGATAACGAGGTTGTTTTAGAGCGTATTTTCAGCAGCACTGAAATGGTGATTTCTGCACATTGTGAAGATGAAGGTACCATTAGGGCCAATCTGGAAAAGTATAAAAGCGAATATGGAGATAATATCCCAATCCACTTGCATCCCATTATCCGAAGTGAAGAGGCCTGTTACTTATCTTCATCAAAAGCTATAGCGCTTGCAAAGCAAACGGGCGCCAGGTTACATGTTTTTCATTTGTCCACCGGAATAGAAACGGACTTGTTTACGAATGCAATCCCGCTGGAAGAAAAAAAGATAACGGCAGAGGTCTGCATACATCATTTATGGTTTTCAGACGAAGATTATCAGGATAAGGGTGCTTTTATCAAATGGAATCCAGCGGTAAAGACAAAAAAAGATAGAGAGCAATTGTGGGAAGCCCTTTTGGATGACAGAATTGACGTTGTGGCCACTGACCATGCCCCACATACTTTGGAAGAAAAAGACAATCCATACACACAATGCCCATCTGGGGGGCCTTTGGTGCAGCATGCATTGCTTGCCATGCTACAAAAAGAAGAAGAAGGGATAATAAGCAAACCAAAGATTGTGGAAAAAATGTGCCATAATCCCGCTAAACTTTTTGATTTGGACAGAAGAGGATATATCCGTGAAGGATACTATGCTGACCTGGTTCAGATACAAGAAGGCGTCCCGCAAACGGTTGAAAAATCCAACGTGCTATACAAATGTGGTTGGTCCCCTTTTGAAGGCATCACTTTCAACTCAAAAGTAGCGAGGACATTTATAAATGGTCATTTGGCCTATGACAATGGTGTTTTTTCTGAGAAACGAAATGCCAAAAGACTCACCTTTAGGAGATGACGATGAGAACAGTAGTTACTTTTGTTATGATATTTGTTGTTTGGAGCTGCGCTGAAAAAGTGGTAGAACCACCGGAAGACTTGATTTCAGAAGAAAAAATGACTGATATTCTTCATGATCTTGCCCTGCTTAGAGCTGCTAAAACTTCTTTTAGCTACCATTTGGAGGACAACAATGTAGAAATCATGGATTTTCTTTACCAAAAATATCAGATTGACAGTACGCAATTTGTCCAAAGTGATAAGTACTATGCTTCCGTTCCGTTACGATACCAAATGATTTACGAGAAGGTGGAAGCTAGGTTGGAGAAAAAGAGAAAAGAATTGGAGGAAAGCAATCAAAAAAGGAACGATAGTACCAGGGCAGCACAGCAAAGAAGAGCTGATTCTTTAAATAAAGTAAAAAAGGAAGCTAAACCTTCTTCGTAGCTTTCAGTTTTTCGCAGCAAAATTTGATGACATCTGGAAGTGATTCATATGTGAAACCCGGAATGGTCTTAGATTTAGAATTATCGTATTTATCTTGCTGATACAACCCTTTGACAATGTTTTTTGTGAGTCTTCTTCGCCTTCCGAAAAGAGCACTTTTTAAGAAATCAATACGCCAGAAGATTTCTAATAGCCCAAGAGAAACTATTTTAGATGGAGGTTCCACACCTAAAGCGGTGGCCATATCACAAAAAACCTCATGATACGTTAAATTTTGATTGACCAGGATATAACGCTCATTCGCTATGTCCGATTTCATTAAAAGCACCATAGAGTTCACCACATCATTCACGCTGACAAAGCCAGTACCGGCCGGAAATGAATAGCGCCCCCCTTTTGAAGCCCTTCGGAACAAAAGGCCACTGCCCGAACGCCAAAACCCAGGCCCCAATACAATCCCAGGATTTACAATTACCACAGGAAGTCCCTCTTGGGAACCACGCCAAACCTCTAACTCTGACTCAAATTTAGATATACCATAGACAGATACCCGGTTATCGTTCCATTCTACATTTTCATCATATATCGTCTGCCCTTTTTTGCCAGACCCTAGAGCGGCAATTGAACTTACATGACAAAACTTGTTGATTTTATGTTTTACGCTAAGGTTGATCATGTTGGCTGTGCCATCCACGTTTGTTTTAAGCAGATTATTAAGGTCTTTGGGGTCAAATGATATCAAAGCAGCACAGTGATATACTTGTTTAACATTTTCAAAATGAGTCTCCAGAGAACCTAAATCGGTAACATCTGCCTTCACCCACTGAATCTTATTGAACAATGCATGAGCTTCCGAAGAGTAAAAGCCGAAAACCTCGAGGACCTTTGCCTTTTTTTTGTCATTTCTATACAAGGCCTTTACTGCCTCACCATTAAGTATAAGTTGATAAAGTAGGTGCGAACCCAATAGGCCAGTTCCTCCGGTCACTAGAATCATATAACTAAAGTAGTTCTTTGCGTCGTATTTCGGTAACGATCTAAGAACTTCATTTTATATTTGCACCGATTTAAACTACTAGGGATGAAAACAAACTTTGTTCAAGAGCTGAAATGGCGGGGAATGATCCATGATGTTATGCCAGGAACGGAAGAACATCTGATGGAAGAGATGCAGGCTGCCTATGTTGGGATAGACCCCACTGCAGATTCATTGCATATTGGACATTTGGTTGGGGTAATGATGTTGAAGCATTTTCAGTTGGCAGGACATAAACCCATCGCCCTTGTAGGTGGTGCAACAGGAATGATAGGAGATCCATCAGGAAAATCAGCAGAACGTAATCTATTGGATGAAAACACCTTACGAAGAAATCAAGAAGCTTTAAAGGCACAATTGTCCCGCTTTTTGGACTTTGATGGCACCGAACCCAATGCGGCAATCCTTGTAAACAATTATGATTGGATGAAGGATTTTTCTTTTTTGGACTTTATCCGTGATGTAGGCAAGCATATCACTGTCAATTATATGATGGCAAAAGATTCGGTAAAAAAGAGATTATCATCAGATGCAAAGGAAGGTATGTCATTCACTGAGTTCACATATCAGTTGGTGCAAGGGTATGACTTTTTGTACCTATATCAGAACCATGATTGTACCCTTCAAATGGGAGGAAGCGATCAATGGGGCAATATTACTTCTGGAACTGAACTCATTCGAAGAATTGGTGGTGGTAAAGGGTATGCCCTAACCTGTCCTTTGATTACAAAGGCTGATGGTACTAAGTTTGGAAAGACCGAAGGCGGAAACGTTTGGTTGGATGCCCACAGAACCTCGCCTTATCGTTTTTATCAATATTGGTTGAATACTTCGGATACAGACGCAGAAAAATATATTAAAATATTCACCTTTTTGAATCAGGAAGCTATTGAAAAACTGATTCAAGAACATAGCGAAGCACCACATTTGCGATTGCTTCAAAAAAAGCTAGCTGAAGAAGTAACTACAATGGTACATTCCGAAGCTGATTTGGACAGAGCCGTACAGGCTAGCAATATTCTTTTTGGCAAATCTACTTCTGAAGACCTAAAACAACTGGACGAGCAAACATTTTTAGATGTTTTTGAAGGAGTTCCACAAGCTGAACTCCCTAAGGCAGAACTAGAAAATGGTCTCGATATGATTGGAGCTTTGGCTGCTAAAACCGGGTTTCTAGCTTCCAATGGAGAGGCTCGAAGGGAATTGAAGCAGAATTCGATTTCGGTAAACAAGGAAAAGGTGAAAGAAAACTACGTTATTACCAATTCCGATTTAATCAACAATAAATTTGTGTTGCTTCAAAGAGGCAAGAAAAATTATTTTGTTTTAAAAGTAGCGTAAAGCAACTGTTTCGTTCGTATACATCTTAAGTATAAAGCCAAAGAAATGAAAAAGTGTTTTTTATTACTACTGATTTTTTGGACAGTTTCTTGCTCTGATGATGATTCCAACCCTGAAAACGCTACTCTAGATGGGGAATGGACTTTGACTAATGTTAGCTGTTTTTGTGGGTTTCCCGACCCTCCAGAGTTCGAGTCTACTACAGTTCTCTTTGATGTGGAATCCGATGAAATTACGGTCTCACATACGGGAAGTTTTGAATATTTTAGGCCCAATGGCACATATTCTTATTCTGTTTCGGGTAGTGAGATAAGAATGATGGATGGAAGGTCCTATGAATTTGACTTTTCAGAAAACACCTTGTTTCTCAGGTTTGTTGATGAACCTACTATTGCAGATGATGAAATTCTTTATACATTCATTAGAAATTAGAACCTACCTTTCAAAGGGCCATCAAATTACATCCTCTAACATCAGAATGGTCAAACCTTCCCAAAACCTCAAAAGAGCCGTCTTTATTTACTTTCCCTAAATCTTGGGTGGCAATAAAAGAGCATGAATGGATGTTGGCCAAATCAATTATATTGATTCCTCCCGTTTTGCCATACTCCTGCGGAGAGAGGGGGTCTTCGGTATCTCTGGCCGTAACTTTCATCCACGGAGGACAATTAAATATTCCCTTCCCTAAGGAATATGCCTGAGACAATAGCTCGGTCATGCCATATTCAGAATGAATTTTATCTGCTCCAAATCCCTGCATTAACTGTTGGTGCAATTCTTCACGAATCAACTCTTTTCTTCTTCCTTTCATGCCGCCGGTCTCCATAATCTTGGTGTGCTCCAATTTTATAGGGTATTGCTCGGCCAAATCCAATAAGGCAAAAGAGACACCAATCAATAGAGTTTTGGTCCCTTTCTCCTCCAATTGAATGAGTTTTTGATGGAGTTGCTTTAAATCATATAGGTAAAAACCACTATCCGGATGTTGGGATTGATTGACCAAATCGTCTACCATAAAAACCAAAGAAGACCCTTTTCTTTCCAAATATGAAGGAAGTAAGGCTAGAATACAATACTTTTTAATCGGACCAAAAAAATGTGTAAACCCCCTCGTGTAGCTTTCTTTATAAACACTTAAATCTGTGATATAATGTTTACTAGGTGTACTCCCAGTGGTGCCACTACTTTCAAAAATAGCCTCAACCTGTTTTGAAGAGGACACTATTTTTTTCGATTTAAAGAATTCAATAGGGAGAAAAGGAATTTCAGAACTATGCGAAACGTTTCTTGGAGTTTTGCTCAATAGCTCACAATAAGATTTGTAAAGAGAGTTATGCGCAAATTGAAAACTAAAAATTTTCAGGCACTGGGCCTCAAACTCATCCGAATTTGAAATGGAGAAAATGGATTGGATGTTATTGGGTTCCATGGCCTACAAAAATAGGCCAAAAAAGAAAAAAGCCCTTAAAAGGGCTTAAGATATGGGGGTTATTTGATGACCAATTTCCGGGTCATTGTTTTTTCTTGTATCGTTACTTGAAGTACATAGACTCCAGGTAACAAACGTGATATGTTCAATGTATTTGTTGATATTCTATCCGTAAGGACAACATCTCCAAAAACATCAAAAATCTTAACATTTTTTGTTCCGTTTGATGAAGTTGTGATATAGATCTCATCTCCGTATGCTGGGTTCGGATACATTTTGAACCCTTGTAGTTCGCTCACCTGTTGTGTGTTTACAGTGACCAGTTCTTGACCGAAGCTAAATAGTGGTAATGCCATAAGAATAACTAAGTAGAGGTTCTTCATATATGCTGATTTGGGGTCTATGCATAATAAAAGTAGTTAAAGCCTAAGATGATACCTATAAAATGTTGTGAAACAGGAAATTATGTAGGTTAAGCGAAAAAACCCAGAAGTTTAAGGGCAAAAAAGATTAAAAATATCGACGAACTACTTGATTATCAGTTTTCTGGTAGCAACTTTATTGTTTTCCAGAATTCGGATAATGTACATGCCTTTATCCAATCGGGAAAGATTTAGCTCCTTACCCAAGATGGTGGTTTGAAGTACTTGGGTTCCCAATACATCAAAAATTGCAATCTGTTTGGGATTATTGGAAAGGGTTTCGATAAAAACCTTGTTTTGGGTACAAGGGTTAGGATATAGTTTTAAGCCATCAATATCTGCATTGGACTCTACATTCTCTTGAGAGAATCCAATAGCACAAATAAAAAAGAAAAGTACCGCGTAAAGGTGCTTCATATAAAGTAGGTTACAAAGGCTATGCCACAAATATAGCCAATTACATCCCTGAAATTGAGCATTTTGTCGAAAAAGGACTTGCTTTTTCGATGAAGTGCATGAAAAAAGCCCTTTGCGCATGGCAAAGGGCTTTAATTGTTTTATTGAATTTCAGCAATAGAAATCAGTTGTTGGCATTACCTATAAAGGCAGGATTTCCAGCATCAACAGCAATGTTTTCAAAAGTAGTATCTCCATCCAAAATCAATTGACCGGTTACCACATCATCAACCTCAAAATGTGCTCTGCTATTACCGCTAATGTCGAAGAATATATTGTCCATCTGTACGGCAGTTCCCCTCCTGAGTCTGATAGCATCATCATCACCCGAAGAATTAAAGGTGGCATTTGTTACATTAGGGTTAGATCTTGGTGCAGCGTCATTGTCAGCACTAAGATTGTCTGCCTCAATACAGTGGTCAGCTCCTGAAGGTTGGTCAGCAATAATGTTATCCAAGGTACCCACAAAACCTTCAGCCCAATCGAAAGAATCATCAAAAGCTTCGGAAAATAGATTGCTTGCATCAACAGTTCCACCAAACCATTCAAAACCGTCATCTTGTCCTTGGAAAACTTGCAAGAAGTTCAATGTGGTCCCAGAACCTACACCATAGAAAGAAAACCCGTTGAATTCAGATTCAGTATTGATTTGAGTTCCAGGGTAAGCAAGTATTACATAGGATAAGTTTCCTGAACTATCTGTGGCATCTGTACCTCCGTATGGTAAATCTTCACCTACGTTATCTGCTATTTCTGCATTACCTTCCCCGCCGCTCAGATTGATAGGAGCGTTACCCAAAAGAACAATGCCCCCCCATGAACCGGAAACTTGGGTTGAGGAGCTAAATATAACCGGATTATCTGCTGTACCTGTGGCATTTAAGGTTCCTCCTTGATTTACGACAATTACATCAGCAGCTGTGATATCTCCACTCACTGCGGCATTGTTTTCCGAATTGGCAAATAGAAATGTACCTGCAGGAATGTTCAAAGTACCACCATCTCTTACAAAAACAGCACCTTCAATTTCGTAAACCTCATTGGCATCCAAAGTCACTTCAGATGTTATTTCACCACTTAAGGTTTGTGTTGCGGTAAAATTTGTTGGGAGTACAGTATTACCAATTGTAGTGGAAACTGTAGTGAAAGCAAAAGCAGATTCGTCGGCTCCAGTTGCATCGGCATTTACACCCAATTGGTCTGCAAAAGCGTCCAAAGTTTCTTGAGTCCAATCCCCATTGGCATCAAACTCCACTTCGGTAAGCGGGTCGCCTCCACCTGTTCCTGGATCATCATCATCGGTACCTGTAGTCGGTGGGGTTGGGATTGGATCTTCATCATCACTACAGCTAACTAACACTGTACTTATTGTTGCTAAAAATAATGCGCTAAGCAGTATACTTTTTTTCATTTTGATGTTATTTAATTTTAGAGCAAAAGTATTTCTGTGGAATTTGATTTTTTTTACTGAATCATTACTAAATCAGCACTTTGTTTTAAGATTGTGTTAGCTATGTTTCCTTAATGTTTAGAATTTATAGCTACACGAAAGAGATAAAGAAGTGCCCACCTGATAGGAAACCCGACTCACGTTTCCGGTTTGCCCTGGATTGGAGTTTACAATTGTCCTTTCATAGGTGTCATCCAAAATATTGTTCACCTTAAAAGATGCTTCTAAACCTTTACCAATTTTGTTGGCCCAAATGAAACTTAGGTTATTAAAGGGTTGTTCAAATTCATCCTCGTATTGTACGGAACCCGTACCTGAACCTACACTTGAAATTCTTTCACTGAAGGTATTAAACAGGAATGTAAACTTACTTTTAAGTTTTGGAGAAAAAGTAACATCATAATTGATGTCCGCATTTAACAAAAAGTCGGAAGCTCCTTGAAGCCTCCTACTTGTATTGGTCAGATTTAACTCTTGTTGTAGTTCATCTGAAATGGATACGTTGGAATCCATTAAAGTAACATTAGCTCCAAATGATATATTATCAAGAGATTCATTTTGTAACAAAAAACCAAGGGTACTCTGTACTTCAAATTCTGCGCCAAACAGGGTGGCACTATCGGTATTATCAAAAACTGTTCTGATGAATGAGCCACTATCTGCAATAAGACGCTCTATTGGATTATCAATGATTTTTGTAAACAGGTTTACACTGAACAAACTATTGTTATCTGGGAAAATTTCATATTTCAAGTCCAAGTTAAGATTGTCTGAATTCTCCAAATCCGTATTACCAAGAATTAAATCACCAACAGAATTTTGTCGCGTAATCGGTACGATTTCCAAGTTTTTTGGCCTTGTGTACGTTCTACTTCCTGCCAACCTTAAATTTGATGTATTCCCAACCTCATACTTCAGATTGAAAGATGGCAAGACAAAAAACTCATCAAAAGAAAAAGAATTTTCTAATGCATCTTCACCAACATCTCTAGTAAAGCTCTCCAAACGTACTCCCGCCAATAAGCTAAGCTTATCTGAAAAATTGAAATTGTATGATGCATTGGTAGCAATAATATTCGTGCTAATATCCAAGAATGGAGTATCAGGTAATTCCACATAAGAAGTATTGTCATCTGCCAAGAAAGCCGTTGTCAAGGATGCATCAATTGCATTGGGGTCTATGTTTATAGCGCCTATTCCCGTAAGGTTGACCAGTACAAAACGGTTGAATACATCCAAGGTTTCATTGTTGAAATCAAAGCCAATATTGAATTGATCTTTGTTTTCACTTCTTCCTGAAGATAAATCGACTTGGTATCCTAGAGTAGCAGCAAAATTGTTATTATCGGTGTTTAGAAAATAACGAAACAACCTACCTGAGTTTGTTGAGAACAAAAAACTACCATCTTCTTGATCTTCCAAGGTGATAATAGTATTATCCGGTTGTTCGTAATCCGATGTTCCGTAAGTAGCACCATAACGCAATCTGTTGTTTTCGTTAAACCTATATGCCCCTAAAACTTGAAATTGGTGCAATGTAGATTGAACGAACTTAGATTCGATACCCTGAAGATTCGCAGATACTTCGGCAAAACGGCCAAAATTATCATTAGCCTCGGTATCTGTGCTTTTTACGAAAATATAGTTGAAATCAATACTGTTTTTATCAGTTCTATTAAAAATAGAGAACAATAAATTGGATTGTGTTGAAAACGAAAAGCTATTGTTACGATTAATAGTTCGTAAAAGTTGGCCTTGAGGATTTCGAAGGAAACTATCTCCCAAGTTTGAATTAAATGAATTACCATAATTCACACCAAAATAGTAAGCTGTCTTTCTCGATTTTTCAACATTGTTAGAGATAATACCCGCATTTGCAATACTAAACCCGGTTGAAATGGGTGCGGAGATGACATCTACATCAAAATCTGATTCGAAAGCATCTACCGCATCCTGGCCTTGGGCTCTAAATATATCTCCCGAGCTTGAATTTTCGTTGCTTAAAGCATCGGGAATTCGTCTAGCATCTGCACCGCCAAACCCAAAGAAGTTAATAGATCCATCTTCCTCATCGGTTATGAATGTGTTTTCCAAAGATTGAAGATTTGCGCCGACACTAAATCCTATTTTGGTAAATCCTTCATTTGGTATTTGTTTGGTATCCACGTTAAAAGTTGCACCTGCAAAATCTCCATAAAGACCTGTATAGAAAATTTTGTTGACATCTATTTTAGAGATTAACGAAGAGGTAAACAATCCTAAATCTGGAATTTTGGTTTCCCAATTGGTAGGGGAAAGCGGAAGATTATTTATGGTCAAGAAGTTATATCTTTCATCAAGTCCACGAACTACCACTCCACGTGATGCCACTTTAGTAATACCTGCAGCTTTCACAACCGCATCCTCAACATTTCCTATTCCCTTTCTTGCTAGTTCCTGTGCCCCTATGGAAGTTTTGATTTCAATGGCTTTTTTCTGATCCAATAAGAGGGCTATCTCAGATTCCTTGCTGGTTGAAACCGAAATAACAACTTCATCCAAGGCCACACCTTCCGATGCGCTCATAGGAACATTTATGGTGGTTACTTTATCTGCTTCTACAGTAGCATTGATTTCACGAGTTTGGTACCCTAAATAGCTATAAACTACTATGTAGTTTCCTGGAGTTAATCCGTTAATCTCATATAACCCGTCAAAATCCGATGTGGTTCCTGTTGTGGTGCCTTTAATCAAGACATTGGCAAATGGCAAAGGTTCTTCTCCAAATTCTTTATCTGTGAGTTTTCCCAAAATACTACCTGTACCCTGTGCCCTCACTATTACAGTTGACAATATTAGGATTGCTAAAAGAAAATGAATTTTTCTCATCTTAAAATTTTGCCGCAAATAACGCTTGATGCTGTAAAAGTGATGTTATGTGGATGTTAAAGCTTTGTTTAAACAACATTACCATAAGGTTATCGGATTAAATGAATGTTAAGCATTTATGGAGTAATCGTATTATCTTTACATTTGGGTGTTTAACACTAATTCCATCATCCCATGAAAACAAAGGATATCAAGATTTTATTGGTCGACGATGAACCGGATATCTTGGAAATTGTGAGTTACAACTTATCTGCCGAGGGGTACGAAGTCTTCACGGCCAAGAACGGTGCTGAAGGTGTTGCCAAGGCAAAAAAGAAAAATCCGCACCTTATTATTTTAGATGTTATGATGCCCGAGATGGATGGGATTGAAGCTTGTGAAGTTCTTAGGAATACTCCCGGCTTGGAGAATACCATAATCACTTTTTTAACTGCAAGAGGGGAAGACTATTCCCAAGTTGCCGGCTTTGATGCAGGAGCGGACGATTATATAACCAAGCCAATCAAACCAAAAGTGTTGGTAAGTAAAGTGAAGGCCCTGTTACGAAGACTAAAGGACGAAAAACAAGAGATTGAAGACATCGTCAAAGTGGGTAACATAGTAATCAACAGGGAAGAATATAAAATTGTAAACGATGGTAAGGAAATAGTCCTGCCCCGAAAAGAATTTGAACTCCTTTCCTTGCTAACATCAAAACCCAGTAAGGTTTTTAAACGAGAGGTTATCCTTGACAAAGTATGGGGCAATGAAGTAGTGGTTGGAGGAAGAACCATAGATGTACACATCAGAAAATTGCGCGAGAAGATTGGAGACCATCACTTTAAAACGGTAAAGGGTGTAGGCTATAAGTTTGTCTTGTAATGGCCATCCAAACTAGGAAATCCTATAAGTTTGCTTTACGTTCTTCCTTGGTAATCACTCTGATTACTACCTTATTTTTTGCGGTTACAATGGCCTTTATGGAAGAATTGAACCTATTTCTACTTGCGTTACTGTTTGTAGGTTCGTTCGTTGTTTCATTTATTGTATTGCAAGTTCGGGTGGAACGCTTCATTTATAGAAGAATCAAAAAGATATACGACGATGTTTCCCTTTTGGAATCTTCTACGTTTTCTTCCAAACCTGTCACCACAGACATGAAGACCCTGACCGAGGAAATTGAAAAATTTGCGGAGGACAAAAAGATTGAGATTGATACACTGAAAATTCAAGAAGAATATCGAAAAGACTTTCTGGGGAACGTATCACACGAACTGAAAACTCCTCTATTTACGGTACAAGGTTATATACTTACCCTGCTAGATGGGGCAATCAATGATAAAAAAGTTCGCGAAAAGTATTTGGCTAGGGCAAATAAAGGAGTGGAACGATTGATTTATATAGTTCGTGACCTTGATTTAATCACCAAGCTTGAAGTTGGGGGACTTAAGCTTGAGAAGGAAGATTTTGACATTATTGAACTAATTCAAAATGTGTTTGACTTATTGGAAATGAAGGCAGCGGATAAAGAAATTACCCTCACTTTCGACATGGAATATCCGGAACCCATTTACGTAAAGGCGGACCGTGAAAAAATCCAACAGGTGATTAGTAACCTATTGGTTAATTCCATCAAATACGGTCATCCAAAGGGTACCACTGAAGTAAGTGTTGAAAACCTCATTAAAAACAAAGTTATTGTTCGTGTAACCGATAATGGCGAAGGAATTCCCAAAAAACATGTTCCCCGCCTATTTGAACGCTTTTACAGAGTGGACCAAAGTGGAAGCCGTAAAGAAGGAGGTTCCGGTTTGGGGCTTTCCATTGTAAAGCACATTATTGAAGCCCACGACGAAAAAATCTACGTAGAAAGTGAGGAAGGTGTGGGCTCGGAATTTTCTTTTACTTTAGAAAAGACCTCGAACAATTCCAGATAATCAATATCCGATTCAAATTGGGTCAACCCTTCAAAGGAGTCGGTTCTATCCAATTGTTCAATCGTAAAATCATCCTGCTTACAATAGGGCACTAGCCCTTGTTTTTGTATTCGTTTTGCTAGATACTCTTGTTCATATTGACCTGGGGTCGGGATAAAAAACGCCTTCTTTTCCAACTTAGCCAAATCCATTACTGTGGTGTATCCTGAACGACAAAGGATTAATTCACTCTGATTTATGGCACTCTCAAGTGCTTTGGATTTCATAAAGTTATAAAGGTCCAAGGTATATGTCTTATGCTTTATGGTCCGATGGGTTTGTTCCTTCTCTATTTTGCCCCTAACAAATAAAATTTTTCCCGCAAAACTATTCAGTTCAAGTAATAGCTTTTCTTCCAGCAAGGTGCGCTGCGGCTCCGGTCCAGATAATAAAACCATTAAATCGAAGGAAGTTTCATTTTGATGCTTTTCAAACCTGCTTAATGGCCCCAGATACTTGACATTCTTTTTCTTCTTTTTTAAATGGCCCAGTTTTCCTGTCAAATTAGGTTTCCCCTCAACATCGGGCACCCAACAAGCTTCAAACTTCTTTATAATATTTTGATGCACTTTAGAACTCATCCAAGTGGTATTTCCAGAAAGCACATTCAACTGATGGGTAATGAAAACGCAGGGCACTTTTTTATAATATACACCTAAGCGATTGTCAGAGATAATGCCGTCCAACTGATGCTCTTTTATCAATTTTTTAACCGCTTTCTTCTCTTTGGATATGGCTTTTAGAACTTTTGGGGAGTCCCATAGCATCTTAATTTTAAAATTACGGCCTTTTTCAGCATAGCTGATTTTATAGGAGGGCAACTCAAAAGAAGGCAGGTTCGGAAACTCCTTTTGTAACAAAGACAGCGCTACTCCGTCTGAAGCTATATAAGGTTGATGGCCTTGCGCCAATAATGCATTAATAATAGGGATGCAACGCGTAGAATGTCCAAGTCCCCAGTTGAGAGGAGCCACCAGGATGCGTTTGGAATTTTGCATAGGACAAAGAAACAAAAACATCAAATCATTCTTGAAATCCGTAGTTTTACAAAATGTTAAATGATTGCCTTGGGAAGTAAAAATAAATTAAAGCGATTTAGGGATAACGAGTCCTTTCCCAATGTTGTTCAACCCTCCAGGGATGAAGCTTTGAATGATTTTGAATGGAGAGGAAAATGGCGGGATTTCTTCAAAAATGAGAATCCCATTGTTTTGGAACTGGGTTGTGGAAAAGGGGAATATTCAGTCGGATTGGCGAAAAGAAATCCAAATAAAAACTACTTGGGGATAGATATTAAGGGAGCTCGATTTTGGCGTGGGGCGAAATCCGCCTTGGAGATGGATTTATCCAATGTTGCCTTTTTGCGCACTCAAATTGAATTGGTCGACTCACTTTTTGCTGAGAATGAGGTCGATGAAATTTGGATAACATTTCCTGACCCTCAGATTAAGTACAAACGTACCAAACACCGTTTGACAAATTCTATTTTCTTGAAGAAGTATGAGCAGATATTAAAGCCGGGGGGATGTGTTCACTTGAAAACAGATAGCGAATTTCTACATGGCTATACCTTGGGACTTTTGCACGGTTTAGGTCATGAAGTAAGCTATGCCAACCATGATGTATATAAAAATGAAGGTAGCCCAAGTGAGGTAATGGAAATACAAACATTCTATGAAAATCAATATCTTGAGAAAGGAAAACCCATAACCTATCTTCAGTTTAGGTTTGCTAACGTATGACACACTTATTTGTTCTTTTTTTGATTACTTTCTTGGCAGCTTTCGTGGCATCTGCCCCACCTGGGCTTTTGAATGTCAATGCAGCTAAGACAAGTGTTGAGAAAGGAAAAGCCAATGGGGTGATTTTTGGTCTGGGTGTCGCGTTCATGGTCATGTGCCAAACCTATATTTCAGTTCGAATTGCCAAATATCTATCAAGGAACCCAGAGATAATAGGTATGCTTTTGAAGACTGCCGTGGTGGTTTTTTTGATACTGGCTATTTTTTTCTTTGTAAAAGGGAAAAAACAGAGTAATACCTCAAAAGAATTCGTCGAGGTAAAAAAGCGCAGTAGTTTTACCAAGGGCCTTTTTCTTGCGGCAATTAATGTGTTGACCATTCCCTACTACAGTGGTTTAAATACCTTGTTTCATAGCCAAGGCTTTATGGATTACAAGGTGATTGATGAAGTCATCTTTATTTTGGCTGCTGGCATGGGGACTTTTTTGGTTATGTACCTCTATGCTTTTTATTTTAATAAAATGGAACAAAAAACCAATCGTTTCTCAAAAAATTCAAACTATATTCTTAGTGCCTTAATGCTTGTCTTATTGATGATTACCCTGATGAAAATGTATTATTGAATAATGGAAGAACCCAATTTTTTTGATAAGGTATACGAAGTGGCCAAGTTGATCCCTTACGGAAGGGTCACCTCGTATGGAGCTATTGCTAAATATTTGGGTGCCGCTCGCAGTGCAAGAATGGTAGGTTGGGCCATGAACAATTATTTGGCAAAGGATGTACCAGCGCATCGTGTGGTTAATCGAGTAGGAGTATTGACAGGTAAACACCATTTTGATGGCACAAATTTGATGCAGCAGCTTTTGGAGAATGAGGGAATCAAAGTGGTTGATAATCAAATTGTGAATTTTCAAAAATACTTTTGGAATCCAGGGAAAGAACTGCAATAACCCAACCCTATCCCACCATCTTCATTTTCAATGGCCAGACTTCACAAAATGAAGCCATTGCCGTATCTTTGTAATTTAGAATCAGTTTAAACGACTGCAAACAAAACAATTGATGAAATTCAATAAAGCAGACATTCTTAAAGCATTGGAAAAAATCTCTGCACCAGGGGAAGGACAGACTTTAGTAGAGAGCGGAGCGGTGACCAATGTTCAGGTTTTTGGTGATGAAGTTGAGGTAGATGTGACCATAAAGAACCCAAGTCTTCAAGCTAGAAAGAAGACTGAAGTGGAAATCTTGAAGATAATTCACCAAGATGTCTATCAAAAAGCCAAAATAAAGGTAAATCTTAAGGTGGATGCTCCTGCTAAACCTAAGGTAAATCAAATCAAAGGGAAGCCAATTCCTGGAATCCAAAATATCATTGCCGTTGCTTCTGGTAAGGGAGGTGTAGGGAAGTCTACGGTTACTGCCAATCTAGCGGTTACTTTGGCCAAAATGGGTTTTAAAGTTGGCTTGTTGGACACGGATATTTACGGACCATCCATGCCCATCATGTTTGATGTGGCTCTAGAAAAACCCCTTTCCATTAATGTGGATGGCAAGGCAAAAATGAAACCGGTTGAAAATTATGGTGTCAAATTACTTTCCATAGGCTTTTTCACTCAACCGAACCAAGCTGTTATTTGGCGTGGACCCATGGCATCCAAAGCCTTGAACCAAATGATTTTTGATGCGCATTGGGATGAACTCGACTTTTTGCTCTTGGATTTACCACCGGGAACTGGGGATATCCATTTGAGCATCATGCAATCTTTACCAGTTACTGGAGCTGTTGTGGTCAGTACTCCGCAAAAAATTGCTCTGGCAGATGCTAGAAAAGGAGTAGCCATGTTCCAACAAGAAGCCATTAGTGTTCCAGTATTGGGAATAATAGAAAATATGGCCTATTTTACTCCAGAAGAGTTGCCTGATAACAAATATCATATCTTTGGAAAAGATGGGGCCAAAAACCTTGCTGAAGACTTGAGTGTTCCTTTTTTAGGTGAAATACCCTTGGTACAGAGCATTCGAGAAGCTGGAGATGTAGGAAGACCGGCAGCGCTTCAAACGGCAACTGCAACCGAGGAGGCTTTTGAGGAGCTCACAAAAAATGTAGTAAGTGAATTGGTGAGAAGAAATACCGATTTACCTCCTACTGAAGCAATTAAAATTACAACAATGGCGGGTTGTTCAGCCGTCAAAAAGAAATGAGTATGACAGCAGAAGAATTACGCAGCAATGTAGAGAAAGCTTTGGAAGAGATAAGACCTTTTCTTCAAAGCGATGGAGGAGATATCTCATTGATTTCAATAGATAATGAGAATTCCGTGAAAGTGAAGTTGGAAGGAAATTGTATCGGGTGCAGTGTCAATCAAATGACCCTTAAAAGTGGTGTTGAAATGACCATTAAAAAATATGCACCACAAATTGAAGAAGTAGTCAACTTAAGTTAGTATGACCGATATCATAATTACTTCATTGGGCAAAATGTAAGTTGCACCCTTCAAAACACTTTACATGATTACAACCGATATTTTGATTATTGGAGCGGGACCTACGGGTCTTTTTGCTGTTTTTGAGGCAGGTTTGCTACAATTAAAATGTCATATTATCGATGCACTTCCACAGCCTGGTGGACAATGTGCCGAGATATATCCAAAAAAACCTATCTACGATATTCCTGGTTTTCCAGAGGTATTGGCGGGAGAGTTAGTTGATAATCTCATGGAGCAGATTAAGCCATTTCAGCCCGGATTTACTTTAGGAGAACGTGCAGAAACCATTGAAAAACAAGAGGATGGTTCATTCGTAGTCACCACGAACAAAGGAACTCAACACAAAGCACCTATTGTGGCCATTGCAGGAGGATTAGGGAGTTTTGAGCCTAGAAAACCCCAATTGCCCAACCTTTCCGATTATGAAGACAAGGGCATAGTCTACATGATAAAAGAACCTGAAGTTTTTCGGGATAGAAAGGTGTTGATAGCCGGAGGTGGTGATTCAGCCTTGGATTGGTCTATATTCTTGGCAGATGTAGCTTCAGAAGTGACACTGGTGCACCGAAGAAATGAGTTTCGCGGAGCCCTGGATTCAGTGGAGAAAGTACAACAACTCAAAAATCAGGGAAGAATAAACTTGATTACCCCTGCTGAGGTTAGAGGATTGGAAGGTGTAGAAAAGTTGGAGAAAGTTAGTATTGAAAAAACAGATTCAGAAGAAAAAATAGACTTAGAAGTAGATGATTTTATTCCCTTGTTCGGTCTATCCCCAAAATTAGGCCCTATTGCGGATTGGGGTCTTGAAATTGAAAAGAACGCCATTAAAGTGGATAACACTCTGGATTATCAAACCAATGTTCCCGGAATCTATGCCATTGGCGATGTGAATACCTATCCTGGAAAACTAAAGTTGATTTTATGCGGGTTTCATGAAGCTACTTTGATGTGCCAAAGTGCCTACCAACGTATTCACCCGGATAAAAAGTACGTCATGAAATATACTACCGTTGGAGGAGTGACAGGATTTGATGGTAGTAAAAAAGAAGCTCCAAAAGCAGTGGTCAAAGCAATAGATTAGTGAACTAGTGAGTCAGCGGTTAAGTTAATTGGTGAATTAGTGATTGCAGAATGACAGTACATCGTTTTGAAGATTTAAAGATGTGGCAAAAATCACCAGATTTGGCCGTCACTATTTATAGTTGCTTTTCGACACATAAAGATTATGGTTTCAAAGACCAAATTACGAGGACTTCAGTATCGATTTCAAATAATATAGCGGAGGGTTTTGAACGGCAATCGAATACAGATTTCAAGCGGTTTCTTTATTTTGCTCTTGCTTCCAATAGTGAAGTAAGGTCAATGTTATATCTGTCAGAAAGATTGAATTATCTCGACAAAGCAGAAGCATTGGAATTGGTTGAGTTTACAAATGAAGTTTCCAAAATGATTTATGCTTTTATTAAATCTATGAGATAGTAAAGTGGAGTCGTACTTGTTCACTTTACCACTAACGCACTAATAAACTAGAAGGATTATGTCCGATATAAAAATCAAAATCACGGATAGGGAAGGTGTACTGCACGAAGTGGATGCACCAACGGATATGAACATGAACTTGATGGAGGTAGTGCGTTCCTACGAGCTTGCCCCAGAGGGTACAATCGGTATTTGCGGCGGAATGGCCATGTGTGCTTCGTGCCAATGCTATGTGAATTCAGACCATGACCTTCCTGAAAAATCAGATGATGAAGAGGCAATGCTATCTGAAGCCTTTAACGTTGAGGACAACTCCAGATTGGGATGTCAAATCCATATCACCCCAGAGCTTGAAGGACTGGAAGTAAAGCTGGCTCCAGAAGAACTTTAGATTCTCGCTTGATAAGTAAACAGATTGTAATACCTCCCTTCAGAAGCTATCAACTCTTCGTGAGTGCCTTGTTCGGCAATTCTTCCATTTTCAATTACCAATATTTGGTCTGCTTTGCGGATGGTGCTCAAACGGTGCGCAATCACAAAAGTGGTTCGTCCCTTAGTCAATTCCGCCAAACTTTTTTGAATCAGTGCTTCAGACTCTGTGTCCAAATTGGATGTAGCTTCATCCAAAATAAGAATTCTGGGGTCTGCCAAAACAGCTCTAGCTATAGCAATACGTTGTCGCTGACCGCCTGAGAGCTTTACTCCTCGTTCACCTATCAAGGTATCCAAGCCTTCATCAAACCGGTCGGTAAATTCATCCACATAAGCCGCTTTAACAGCTCGTTGCAATTGCTCTTCGGATGCATTCGGCCTAGGGAAGAGAATGTTTTCTCGAATCGTTCCTTCAAACAAAAAATCATCCTGAAGCACCACACCTAAGTATTGCCTAAAACTGTTGAGGTCTATTTTGGACAAATCTTGCCCATCAATGGTAATGGTTCCGGTATCAGGCTTTAAAAAACTGGCAGCCAAACCTGCAATAGTTGATTTTCCAGAACCAGAACTACCTACCAAGGCGACAACTTGTCCTGATTTCACTTTGAAGCTAATATTGTGTAAGACCTCTTTTTCTTCTTCATAGGAAAAGGAAACGTTGATAAAATTCATGTTGCCCAAAATTGAATCCAATTGAAGAGTACGCTCACCTTCTTCAGCTTCTTCGGGAGTGTTCATCAATTCTTCCGTTCTATCCAATCCGGCCAACGCTTCAGTCAACTGACTACCCACATTGCTCATTTGAACAATCGGAGCAATCATAAGCCCCAACAAAATAGTGAACTGCACAAATTCACCAATCGTCAAACTACCTTCAATAATTTGGTATCCACCAAAACCCATGACGCTTGTGGTAGCAACACCAAGTAAAAAGGTTGAGGAGCTGGACATAAAAGCGGTAGTGGTCAAACTCTTTTTTACATTTTGATACAAACGGTCTACGCCTACTTCAAAAACCGCTTCCTCCTGTTTTTCTGCATTAAAACCCTTAATCACCCGTATTCCCCCGAGGGTTTCCGTAAGTCTTCCTTTTACTTCTGCATTGATTTTTCCCCTATTTCGGAAAATGGGACGAATAATCTTGAAAGCTTTCAGAGCAATAACAGAAAAAACAATCAATGGAATAAAAGTAATCAGGGTCATGGGAACACTTATATCCAATAACAGAATCAATGAAACTACCGCTGTTATTGTTCCTCCTACCAGTTGCACCAATCCGGTCCCGATAAGATTCCGAACACCTTCCACATCTGACATGATTCGGGATACCAAGGCCCCCGATTTTGTATTGTCAAAAAAACTGATGGGTAGGGCCAACACTTTTTTTTGTACTTGAGCACGTAGCTCCGATATTAAATATTGGGCCTGTACACTCACTATTCTGGTAAGGAGAAACGAAGTTATGGCCTGTACTAAAATGGCCAACATAACCCCGGCAACCAGATACTTGAGCATGGTATAATCCTTTTTTACGATAACATCATCAATAAGATATTTTGAAGCAATGGGAGCAACAAAACTTGCAGCTTTGCTTATAGCAATTAGAAGCAAGCCAATGAATACCAATTTTCTTCTTGGCCAAATAATAGTTTTGAAAGCCTTAAGGATGCTTACTTTTTTTTCTGACATAGCTTTTGGGAAAGAATGTGCAAGTTAGTTCAAATTTTAAGCTCGTAAAACCAAAATAGGTGTTCATAAACTCAAATACTTTAACAATGCCTACATATCCTATCTTTGGGACGGAACATTAGAAAAATGTTGAAAACACCGATTCTTTTTTTTCAAATGCTTTTTATAGCGATAGGATTATCGCAGGAAAACTATCCACAGCTTCAAGAAATTGTTACGGATAACGCCCTTATCTTCAATCAAGAACAATTGATGGGCATGCGGGCAAAGCTCAGTCAGTTTGAAACCGAAACCACGAACCAATTGGTTGTGCTCACTATTCAACGTTTGGGAAGCGAGACAATAGAACAATATGCCAACGGAACTTTTAACCAAAACAAATTAGGCCAAGTAGAAAAGGACAATGGGATATTAATCCTTTTTGCCAAAGAGGACCGGGAGGTACGGATAGAAGTAGGGTATGGTTTGGAGCCGTTCATTACAGATGCAGTGGCCTCTAGAATTATTAGGAATACCATGATTCCAGAGTTTAAGCAGGAAAACTATTTTGAAGGACTGGACATGGCTACCAATCAGATTATTCAATTTTTGAATGACCCTGAAGCTTTGGAGGAATTCAAGAATGAGATAGACGACGAATCTGATATGGGCTTGGGATTCAAGATTTTTATAATACTTTTTTTGTCCATTTTTATAGCGGCAGGAGGTTTTATTTTTATAAAGGTCTATCGAAATATTATTGAAGTTTTCAGGGGCATGTTTATTGGCAAACTGGGTATGTTGCCTGGAATGTTCATGGCGGTTTTTAGTTTGCTACCATTGGGCTTATCCCTGGTTTTTGTGGTTATGCCTCTTGTATTTGTTGTCCTGATTTGGGAAGTTGATGTTTCGAATTATGAGTACCTCTTGGACCAGCCAAGTCGGATTTTATATCTTTTCGGGTGCATTTTAGGGTTGGCCATGCTCTTGGCAGTGGTCAAAATCCGAATCAAAGGAAAAGAAGATTTCAAGCTTTCATTTTTTAAGAGTAATAAGAAATACTTGTCCAAAACCTTTTCTTCAGGAGGTACACATTCTTTTGGTTCAAGCTCTAGTGGTGGGAGCTCCAGTAGTTTTTCCGGTGGTGGAGGAAGTTCCGGTGGCGGTGGAGCAAGCGGGAGTTGGTAGTTTTCTTTTTATCTTCACTCAACAATTTTTAAATACTTCCAAATGAGAATCCTTAGTTTAATTGTCTTGTTGATTTTTTCTTCATGTGCCAAGAAAGAGCCGCTTACAGAAGTTGAAAAATGGGAGGCACAGGCAGAAAACATCACCATAATTCGAGACGATTTTGGAGTCCCTCATATTTACGGAAAAACCGATGCCGATGCTGTTTTTGGATTGCTTTATGCACAGTGTGAGGATGATTTTAATCGTGTGGAGCAAAACTATATTTGGGCCATTGGTCGGTTGGCTGAGGTAGAAGGAGAAGAGGCTATCTACAGCGATTTGCGGGCCAGACTTTTTATGACCCAGGAAGAAGCTATGGCCAATTATGAGAAAAGTCCAGACTGGTTGAAGAGATTATGTGATGCTTTTGCCGATGGCATCAATTACTATCTACACACACATCCAGAGGTAACACCCAAACTTTTGACCCGTTTTGAACCCTGGATGCCTTTTTATTTTAGTGAAGGAAGTATTGGTGGTGACATTGAGCGAATTTCCACTCGGAAAATACAAGCTTTTTATGAAGGTAATATGGAGATTCCCGAAATGGAGAAATTGGAAATAAAGAAGAAAAAGGAGATGGCCGAACCCGAAGGGTCCAATGGAATTGCTATTTCTGGGGAATTAACGCAATCTGGAAATGCCATGTTGTTGATTAATCCACATACGTCTTTTTACTTTAGGGGAGAAGTTCATGTAGTTAGCGAAGAAGGCCTGAATGCCTATGGTGCGGTTACCTGGGGGCAATTTTTTGTATACCAAGGGTTTAACGAAAAAACGGGTTGGATGCATACCTCCACGTATACGGATGTGATGGATGAGTTTAAGGAAAAGGTAATGAACCAAGACGGAACACTTCTGTATCAATATGGAGAGGAGCTAAGAACTGTTGAAGCCAGCGAGGTTATCTTAAAATATAAAGATGGAGATGACCTTAAAGAAAAAGCCTTCCCTATGTATCATACGCATCACGGCCCAATAACCCACTTGGTGGATGGGCAATGGACGGCTTCTGCCATGATGTGGGAGCCTGTAAAAGCGTTGGAGCAATCGTATATCAGAACAAAACAAGATGGATACGATGGATTCCGAAAAATGATGGATATTCGAACCAATTCATCCAATAATACAGTTTACGCCGACGCGGAAGGAAACATTGCCTATTTCCATGGTAATTTCATTCCTAAAAGAGATACCATTTTCGATTTCACGCAACCGGTTGATGGAAGTGATCCGGCTACCGATTGGAAAGGACTACATACGGTTGACGAAAATATATTGATATTGAATCCTGATAATGGATGGATTCAGAACTGTAACTCCACTCCATATACTTCAGCCTTGGATAACAGCCCAAAGCGTAGTGATTATCCAAATTACATGTCGAGAGATCAAGAAAACTTTAGAGGAGTTCATGCCATTGAATTGTTGACTGATAGAAATGGATACACTTTGGATAGTCTGATTGCATTGGGACATGACCCCTATTTGCCTGCCTTTAAAGCTCTAATTCCAGGGTTGATTAAAGCGTATGATACCAATCCAATTTCAGAATTAAAAGAACCCATAGAGGTACTAAGAAACTGGGATTTTACCACTTCAACGGAATCTATTGCTATGACTTTGGCACATTATTATGGAACGCAGAGTTATATGCAGGCGGAACGACCTGCTGGGATGTACTCCATGCAGTTAGTGGAGTATTGGGGAAGTGATTCTCCTGGCCAAGGGAAGCTGGCATTGTTTCAAGAAACAGTGAATCAACTTAAGGAAGATTTTGGCACATGGGAAATGCCTTGGGGAGAGGTAAATCGCTATCAACGGTTAAATGGGGATATTCGCCAAGCCTTTGATGATGCTAAACCCAGCATCCCCATTGGTTTTGCCAGTGGTAGATGGGGTGCGCTGGCGGCGTATGGCGCTAGATACGATAACAATACCAAAAAGATATATGGTACACGAGGAAATAGCTTTGTTGCCGTGGTTGAATTTGGAGATAAATTGAAAGCCAAGACTATTTTGGCAGGTGGGCAGAGTGGTGATCCAGCTTCACCTCATTTTGATGATCAAATAGAAATGTATGCCAATGAGGATTGGAAGGATGCTGCTTATTACAAAGAGGATGTATTGAAGCGAGCGAAAAAAACCTATCGCCCCGGAGAGTAGTTTTTATTCTTCTTCCTTAACGATTATTAAACTCGCTTTGGAACCTGTCGAAAGATTCCATTTATTGTTGTGGATGACCACGCCTTTTTCATCGGCAACCACCACTTGAGCAGTGTTTGGGCCTGAGCTACCTTGGTTGAGAGCCTCAAAATCTATTCTATTAAAACCCTTTACCAAATCAATATTAACGCCTTTAAAACTTCCGGATAATAGAATGTTGGCTTCTACAACCTCTCCGTTCAAATAAATTTTTACACGATCACCATCCACATACTCATGATCCCTACAGACAATACCAACAAATTTTGCATTGGTTTTGATATCACCTAAGTACTGGTCACCATAATGCTTTTTGGACCCTTTCTTTTCTTTTTCTCCGACTTTGGGATCAATTACCAAATCATGCCCGGCTTGTAATAATTCCTTGTCCGGTAGCATTTTAACTCCAGGGTTATTACTCTTGGAAGTCAGGTTATTATCAATCACAGAAGGCATACGAAGAGATGTGCCTTGGTTACTACTCTTAATATCCAAGTTGTTTCTCTCACCAATTTTCAAAGGTCTAGTTGTTGGAATATCCCCTTGCGCCTGTATGGAAGGGAGTCCAATAACAAGGAAGAACAATAAGATTATGGACTTTCGCATAGCAATTTGGTCGTTAACCATTGATAAAGTTAACAAATACCTTGCCACGGAGCTGATAAATTGGAGTTAAATCCGATGATTAACAAGAGGATCTCCTCAATCTGGGGTATAGTCCAGTAATTTTTCAGGTCCCTCCAAAAGTAAACGTACAATTTGAAGCGTACCGTCAGTTTTGGTAGCAATTTGCCATTTAATCAATGATATTTCTCCCTTTTCTATTTCTATCCCAGTTATACTTCTAGGGTGTACACAACTACCATCGTTAAAAAATGGGATTTGCCCTGGTTCAGGAAATCGGGGTCTGTGAGTATGTCCTGCAATTGTAATGCGCAAATTATGTTTTAAAATCCACCGTTTTATTCGTTTTTCTATTCGGATAAGCTCTTTGTAATTTTTAGCTGGACTGGTTGGGTCGGCAATACCCACTACTTGGAGCGGTTTCCAAAGAATTCGAACTAAAAATCGCCCAATGCGCCAGCAAACGTAGTTCCACCAATCCGCTTGGTGTCCGTGGGTGCAGAACAACTCTTGCCCAGTTTCCTTATGCTTTAGAAGAAGGGCTTCGTGATATTTTATTCCTTCGAACAAGGATTTGTCAGAACCATCAATGGGCTCAAAATAATGACTAAGATGTTTTTCAACATAGTTGGCGTTCTGATAGACCATATCATGGTTTCCCCAAACCATGTTCAGTCTTTTTTCATTATGAAATTGCTTCAGCAACTGAAACACATTTTTGTGGGCTTCAAAAATGGATTCAAAACTGATGTTTTCCCATAGCTCGTCCCCATCGCCCAACTCGCAATACTGAAAACCTTCTCGGTAATAATGACTCAAGGCATGGAAATAAATGTTCCGATTATTGGCAAAATCGTCTGCAAAACTGTTGTCCCCCCTATGGCAATCGCTAAAAATGATGAATTTTGAGTCATCATCAAAAGGGATAATTTTGGCCTTCGCATAGGCTTTATCGAGTCGTTTAAAGGAAGACATTACCGGTTTTTTTTCTAAATATCCCTAAAAAAAAGCATTTAAACCCATAAAGATTCCCTTAACACATCCGCATTTCTTGATTTTGTAACTTTACCAGCTAAACCACGACTAAATACTGTATGCAGAACGACTACAATATGGAGAGTCCCATGCTTCAGTTGGTAAGTTTCAACAAGTTGTTGGAACACTACGAAGAACAACTAAACAGCAAGGACAAATATTTGGTGGACCGCGCCAAGTTCGTATTGGATGCACAAGCACCTTATCCCGAACTTCGCGAAGGTTTTAGTGATTTGAGTCTTTTGACCAAGTACGAGGATGTAATTCGCATTATTTTGGCGGACACTTGTTCCCCTGTACTGGGCAAAAACGAAATCAAGACCATATCTTCCCCCTTTGAAAATTTTGTGTTCAATTCATCGGAACGTTTTAAAAACATCCTGAAGGATGCAGGCGAGGATTATGAATTGGAGATTAGAAACCTTCCTAAGGATATCAACTATATTTTAAAATGTATCATAGTGCTCAATTTCCATTATGGGTATAAGATGGATTTTAAGCGCCCCTTGTTCTACGATATTCCGGATAAGAACGGGTTAATGAAACATTATCGCGTATTGTACAACGCGGATTTTATGGAAATCCATCCAACGGAAGAGTCACGAGAACTGACTAAGGAGGATGTTGATGAGCTTCTTGAGAATTTTGACAACATAGACCTTTGGAAGGAAAAAATTCCACCAAATAGTTTTGTTTCAAAAGGATTTGTGATTGCCAATATGTTCGATGTAACCGCCGAGCATTCCATATCTGAGATAAAATCAACCCTAATAGGGAGCAATAAAAGAGGAAGCGAAAACTTCATGGAGAGTTTTCAGGATACATTCCGTTCGCTTTTCAACCTAAACAACATTCGAGTTGGCTTTGCCGGATATGATTCTGGCACCAATCGTTTCCTTAAAATATATGGAAAGGGTATTGAGAGTTTTCTACTGAATGGAAAGGAGACTGGAGTTTGCACCGATATGCTTTGCGAGGGTTCTTATGGTAAGTTGTTGGATGAAAATACGTATTTCACCATTTCCAATGTTGAAAATTATTTCAAGAAATCGAAAGGCCAACAACCCTATAAAGGTCTTTATGAACAGGGTATACGGAGTGCCATTCTAGCTCCAATTGCGGATAATGGGAATCTTTTAGGAGTATTGGAATTGGTTTCTGATACCGTTAACGAACTAAATAGCGTGAACGCCAACAAGTTGGATGATGTCATGCCTTTTATAGTTTCAGCTGTATTGCGCTCCATAGAAGAAGAAGAGAATTTGGTGGACGCCATTATTCAACATGAGTGTACCACAGTTCATTCATCAGTATATTGGAAGTTTCAAGAAGAGGCCAAGAAGTTTATGGCCGATGAGCTCATAGGAAACCAACCTTTATTCAGGGAAATTGCCTTCAAGAATGTATATCCGCTATATGGTCAAGTGGATATCAAAGAGTCGTCCAAGCAGCGGAATATCTCTATTCAGCGCGATTTGATGATTCAACTTTCCGAAATCAATAGTGTTCTTCATGTGGCTGTAAAAAAATATAAACTGCCCATATACGAGGAATTAATGTTTCGGGTGGATACCTATCTGAACGAGGTGAAGGAAGCGCTCTATACCCATACCGAACAAGCTATCTTCGATTTTGTGAAAGAAGAAGTAAATCCAGTTTTCAGTCACCTGAAAAAGATGGATAAGAATCTTGCCGTACTGGTTGAAAAGTATGAATCCGAGATAGATCCAACTACTGAATCATATTATGACCACAGGCGTAATTATGATAATAGTGTGATGGAGGCCAATATGCAGTTGGCAGCGTTGTTGGATAAGAAACAGGTTGAGGCTCAAGAAATGTTTCCGCATTATTTTGAACGATACAAGACCGATGGGGTTGAACACAATATGTACATTGGCAGCTCTATCGCTAACGATCGTATTTTTGATGAGCTTTACTTAAGCAACCTAAGGTTATGGCAACTTCAGGTTATGTGCGATATGGAGAACAAATACTATGCACTTAAGCCAGAGTTGCCTGTTAAGCTTGATGTAGCTTCTTTGGTTTTGGTATATAGCACGCCGCTCGCTATTCGCTTTAGGATGGATGAAAAGCGGTTTGATGTTGATGGTACGTATAATGCGCGTTATGAGATTATCAAAAAGCGTATTGACAAATCTTACATCAAAGGCACCAATGAGCGTTTAACACAGAAGGGGAAACTTTCTATAGTATACTCTCAGCGTAAAGATGAAAAAGAATATATGCGGTATATCACTTTTCTGAAGTCGAAAGGATACTTTACCAATAACATTGAAATTGTTGAGCTAGAAGGCCTTCAAGGAGTTACTGGTCTAAAGGCCATTCGAGCTGAAATATTGTATACCAAGGATAAAAAATCGGAACGCACCTATACGTATGATGATTTGATGGAAGAGTTGAAGATATAGTCTAGAAAGTCATTCTGTCCGGTCCAAAAAAGCGGAAAGCAATACCGAAGGCAATCACTGAGACTATCATGCCCACCATGAATATGTTGTAGGTGAGTCTTAAAATCTTATATTTTTTATCTAAAACAAGTCCTAAAAAGTAAAGGTCCTTGGTTAAGGATGAGTACACATAATCTTTGTCCTTTACTAGCTCTTGCAGTGCCCATTCGTATTCATCCAAATCCATTTTATGGAAGTTTCCAAAAAAGAGCAGATTTACTTTCTTGTCCTCCACATCTTGCTTGGTAAACTTTCCGCTAGTAACATTGGGTCTTGTTGCCAGTATGGATAATACCATAGAAACAACACTAAACACTATGAATATAAGTGTTGGATAAATCAAATAGGTATTGGAAGGATTGTCCAATTTTGGGATGAGGTTGGCCAGTACCAATGAGATGATAATGGCATTCACCGACAATAAAATATTTGCCTTGGTATCCGCAATATCACTTAGTTTTAGGTGGTTTTTTAGGGTAACCCGATATAGTGTTTGCACACTTCTATCAGGGCTTTCGCTTTTATATTTCGCCTTTAGAGCTTCTTTTTTGGCAATTTCTTTTTCGGTTTTTTTCTCTTTCACTAATTGCTTTAAGTTCCTTTCTTTTCCCTCCTGCCAGTTTTCTAGAGCGTAATCTGTGTAGAATTGATGTTCATTTCGGAACATTTTTATGTTTTCATCCCGCCATTCTTTGGGAGTATATCGAGCAATATCCAGCTTTTCCAGTTCCTCTTTAAGATAATCCGTGGTTTCCCAATAGCTTCTTTGTGCAAAATGGGAGGAATCTGCATCACGAAGAATTTTTTCGGATAGTTTTTTTGGTTCGTAAAAGCGTTTGGTCGCCATGATATCATCACAAACGGACTGAATATCGGAAGTCGAGTATTGATTTTCTGAAAGAAACTGTTTGGCAATGGAACAACTGTTCTCCTCATGTTCGTTCACCCCTTTTGTGTAACCTGTATCATGGAACCAAGCGGCCAAAATAAGCTTTTCCTTTTCCGATTCGGGTAAATCACAATTGTTGAGTAATTCTTTAGTACTTTTAACTACACGCTGGGTATGTCGTAAATTGTGGTATAGGAAATTTGGGTCGAGTTCTTTTTCCAGAAGTTCGGTTACATAAGTTTCAGCCTTTCCTATAATTTCCGACATAGTTTTCGTTTAAAAATCCAAAATACAAAATTTTGGTATCAACCTTATCATTATGAAACTACGTGCATTATCGTTAATTCTGCTATCTCTGATTGCTGGATGTGCCACCTATAAAGAAAAATATGCGGAACCATTTCAAAAAAGTATAGTTCCTCAAGAGAAAATAGTTGAACATACGTTCTATTTAATAGGAGATGCGGGTAAATCTCCTATGGGCGAACTTAATCCGGCGCTAAAACTATTTAAGGAAAAGTTGAACGAAGCAGATGATAAAAGTACAGCTGTTTTTTTGGGAGACAACATTTACCCTGCCGGATTGCCTGATAAAAAAGATTCGACTAAAGCCTATATAAACGCCAAGAATGATTTGGATGCCCAACTAAAGACTTTGGAAGATTTTAAGGGACGCCCAATTTTTATCCCAGGTAATCATGATTGGTATAATGAGGGATTGATTGGGCTGAAGCGGCAAGAGAATTATATTGAAAAGGTATTGAATGACAAGGATGCATTTCAGCCTGAAAACGGCTGCCCCATCAAAAAAATAGAAATCAGCGATGAGATTGTTTTAATTGCTTTGGATACAGAATGGTTTCTTGTGAATTGGGACAAACATCCCACCATTAATGATGACTGCGAGATCAAGGATAGGGGCAGATTTTTTGAAGAATATGAAAGTTTGATTAAAAAGAATTTGGACAAGACCATTATTGTGGCCTTGCACCACCCTATGTTTACCTATGGCTCGCATGGTGGACATTTTGATTTCAAAAAGCATATTTTTCCGAATAATGGAAAAGTACCCCTGCCATTTTTGGGTAGTTTAATCAATCTACTTCGAAAGACTACGGGAGCTTCAATCGAAGATCAGCAAAACCAAATGTACAATCGCTTAAAAAAGCGAATGGTAACCTTATCGCAGTATTCCAATAAAGTAGTTTTCGTCTCTGGCCATGAACATACCCTTCAATATATTGTGGAGGAAAGCATTCCACAAATCGTGAGTGGGGCAGGAGCCAAAACAGGTGCTACTAAGCTAAGAAATGGCAGTAAATTCTCCACGGGGAGAATGGGATATGCAGTGTTAAAAGTTTTTACGGATGGCTCATCAGCAGTGGACTTTTTTGGACCAAGGGAAAACGGTACCGAAGAGTTTTTGTTTAGCTCAGAGGTTTTGCCCCCGGACCTAAAAGGGAATACCAAACAATACAGTAGAGATTTTCCTCCTTACAAAGTAGCTTCGGTGTATTCGGCGGAAGAAATAAAAAAAACAGGATTTCATAAATGGTTATGGGGGGAAAGGTACAGAAAGTACTATGGAACCAAGGTAAAGGCTCCAACAGTTTTACTGGATACCTTATATGGTGGTCTGAAGGTGGTCCGAAAAGGGGGCGGTAATCAATCCAACTCTTTACGATTGGAGCATGCTGATGGGCGACAGTTTGTTATGCGTGATTTGCGCAAAAGTGCGGAGCGATATTTGCAGGCAATAGCGTTCCAAGAACAATATATCATTGGTCAGTTTGATGAATCTTATACGGAAGAATTGCTTCTGGACTTATATACTGCAGCACATCCGTATGCTCCATTTACCATTGGGGACCTATCTGATGCAGTAGGCATCTATCACACCAATCCCAAACTCTTTTACATTCCCAAACAATCTACTTTGGGCGATTTCAACAATGAATTCGGTAATGGTTTGTACATGATTGAAGAACATGTTTCCGACGGGCATGGAAACCTATCAAGTTTTGGAAATGCCAATAAGATTGAAAGTACATATGACCTGATGAAAAAATTGCGCAAGGATGAAAAATATAAGCTTGACGAAATTGAATATGTGAAAGCAAGATTGTTTGATATTCTTATTGGCGATTGGGACAGACATATAGACCAATGGCGTTGGGCGCAAGTTGATGACCCAAATGGAGGCAAGATTTTTAAACCTATTCCGAGAGATAGAGATCAGGCGTTTTCACGTTGGGGGGACGGATTGATTTTAGGAATTGGAACCAGGACGGTTCCTGGATTGAAAATTTTTGAAGGTTTTGGGGAAGAGGTCCGAAATGTAAAAGGTTTTACCTCCTCGCCAAGAACATTTGCCTTGGATATGGCCATTCTTTCAGAAACCGATTTGGATATGTGGGTTAAACAAGCTAAGTACATCCAAGCACAAATTGATGAAGAGGTGATTGATAAGGCCTTACAAAATTTTCCTGAAGAAGTAAGGGATGAGACCATTCAGAAAATTAAAGACAATCTTTTATCCCGCAAAAAAAGGCTAGTGGAAGTCGCAGAGGAATATTATAGCATTTTGAACAAATTTACTGTGGTTACTGGAACAGATAAGGACGATTACTTCAGTATTCGCTCCCTGCCCAATGGAGACTTGGAGGTGATGGTATATCGCATAAAGGGAGGTGAGAAAAAAGATTTATTCTTTAATAAAGTGTTTAGCACAAAACAAACGAAAGAAGTGTGGGTTTATGGACTCGATGACAAGGATGTTTTCGATATCAATACCCCAGAATCCAAAATCAAGATAAGGATAGTGGGAGGACAAAATAACGATGTCTACAAAATAGCTGAAAAGTCTAAAAAAGTGCATACCTATGACTTCAAGTCCAAGAAAAACACCTATGACCAAGCCTATTCAGGCAAAATCCATGAGTTGGATGATTATGACACCAACAACTATGTTTTTGAGAAAGTAAAGGCTAGTAATAATCAGCTATTACCTGCTTTTGGGTTTAACCCGGATGATGGAGTTATTCTTGGTTTAACCAATACCTATACGTTTAATGGTTTTAGGCAGAATCCTTTCACCCAGAGACATACGGTCAATGCAGGATTTTATTTTGCAACAAGCGGATTTGATTTGGGATACAATGGCGAGTTTGCCCATGTTTTCGAAAATGTCAACTTTGAGCTTGATGCAAGATTTACAAGCCCCAACTTTGCCATTAACTTCTTCGGTTTTGGAAATGAAACAGAGAACAACGACGATACCGAAGAGCTTGAGTTGGATTTTAATCGGGTAAGGATACAAACCATTAAGTTCAAGCCCTCTTTGGTTTGGCGTGGTAGACTGGGTTCAAAAGTACGCGTAGGGGTATCTTACGAAAACTATGACGTAGAAGAAACGGAAGGACGTTTTATAGAAGGCTTTTTTACCGATGCAGGTAGAGATAGCCAACAGGATTTTTTAGGGGTTGATGCAGAGTATAGCTTTTCCAATGCCGACAATGAAGCTTTCCCCACCTTGGGAATGAGCTTTACCCTGCAAGGGGGGTATACCATGAATGCCACGGATACAGATAGGGCTTTTGCCTATATAATTCCAAGTTTGGCATTTGCACACAAGCTTACCTCCGATGGGCGACTCGTCTTGGCCACTAACCTAAAAGGGCACGTGAACTTTGGTGATGACTTTGAGTTTTATCAAGGCGCCAGTATAGGAGCCAACAATGGTCTGAGGGGTTTTAGGTTTCAGCGCTTTACTGGCAAGTCAGCCTTTTTCCAAAATACAGATTTACGTTATAGCTTTCGTCGTTCCAGAACCGGTCTATTGCCAGTAACCCCAGGAATTTATGGAGGGTTTGATTATGGAAGGGTATGGTTTCCAGGAGATTCGTCGGATAAATGGCATAATTCCTACGGAGGAGGGTTTTTCATAAACGGCGCAGATATTTTGTCAGCCAATGTGGGACTCTTCAATAGTGCAGATGGAATACGTTTTGCGTTCGGATTTGGTTTTGGGTTTTAGTTGCTTTTGACAAACAAAAGTTATGTAACTACGATTGGGGTAAATCTATGTATCTAAGAGAGGCGGGGCGCCCATTACCATTTTGTGTAATATACAGCCTTCTTCGTTGGGTATCAACTTCGATTCCATTGGGGGTCACAAATCCAGCTTCTAGGGCTGTTCCGTCTTTTTCAATGTACTCCCCCGAACCGGCCAGAACTTCTACTTTACCATCCATATCAACCTTGTAGATTTTGTTTGAACCATACCCAGTAGCATAGATATGTCCTTCAAAATAAGTGATATAACCAATTACATATCCAGGATAAACGACTGGCAACTTAGCCAATACAGTAATGGATTTTTTGTTGTCAATTTTATAAATCTTTCCCGTAGTAAAGTTGCTTACTAAGAGGTCGTTGTTTTCACCATAGGTAATCCCAGTGATACCTTTGAGTCTTTCGTCCTGAATATAATCTTCCACCGTTCCATCCATGCTCACTTTGTGTATAACAGGATGCGTGTAACTGGGGATCAAAAAGAAATTATTTTGAGGATCTAATAGAAGATCACCTGAAAACCCTTCCAGGGTAGCGATCTTGTTCATCTTGCCGTCTTTATACGACATCAGGTCGCTGTTGTAAAAAGAGTTGCCATTATTGAAGTAGTATGTACCATCAGAACCTAATGTGTTTCCGACAGCACCACTTACATTTTTTGATAAAATAGTGGATTCCCCATCTGGCGATACCATAAAAACATGTTTTCCAGTTCCAGAAATATCTGAATTGGCGGTCCCATATTCATTGATATAGATTTTTCCTTCAGCATCAATGGCAATTGAACCATTTCCGGTAAAATCTTTTAGAAGTGTTTTTACTTCCACCGAAGTATCTTGAGAAAAAACAGAACCTAATGTTAATAGAAAACAAGGAAAAAGTAGTGAGCTTATTTTTTTCATGATTGTCTTATCTAACTATGGTGTTAAATGAGCGCCAATCTATTTTGAAAACTAGATGCTAATCGACCGATTGTGTACGCTGAGACCCATTGAAGGGCGCACCAGAACTCTAAGGAAGTTTGTAACGATACAAATTACGCCCTTTGGTTTTGGATTGCTCATCTGCAATCAACAGGGTGTGGTTGTCCAAAAAACAAATGGACTCCTGTTGGGTTCTATATTCCACATCAATTACTTCAAGTTTTCCTTGTGTAAAATCATCAAAGGAAAAATCAGTATAAAGCCAAATATATCCAGAGCCCA
The DNA here is from genome assembly GCF_049333175.1 of Flagellimonas ulvae. Taxonomy (NCBI): domain Bacteria; kingdom Pseudomonadati; phylum Bacteroidota; class Flavobacteriia; order Flavobacteriales; family Flavobacteriaceae; genus Flagellimonas; species Flagellimonas ulvae. The sequence continues at coordinate 2,229,713 of NZ_CP186325.1, read as the reverse complement.
AGAGCGCAATTTTCTTTCCATCAGGTGAAATGTCCGCTCCAGTAATTGAACAAAATTGACTATCTGTACAGGTTTTGAACTCCCCAACTAATTTTGCTTTATATGAACCAGGTGCGTCGGGGATTTTATATATAAATGCTTTGCCCGTATAAGGTCTGGCTCTGTTTTTAGTGATTAGATACAAGGAGTTTTCATAGTGAAAGAAAGCTTCGCAATCAAAATGTAGATTCTCCTTTTTGGGAGGGAATTTATCTTGTTGTGGATATTCGAACTTAATTTTTTTTGCAGTTATCTTTTCGTTTCCAAAACCCTCCTCCTCATCTATTTTGAGGATTGAGAGATTTTTCCTGTCATTTGCATTGTTTCCAAAATCCCCAATATAGATATTGCCATGCTCATCCTTGGTTAAATCTTCCCAATCGTGGTTTTTACCATTTTTAACTTTGGATTCCCGTATCAGTTTACCTTCTAGACTTATCTCATAAAGTTCATCTTTATTGCCATTATCCTCAATTACCCAAAGGCTTTTGTCTTTCAAAGCAATTATTCCTGAAACCTCGCTGAGCTTAGAGGGGAGCTTTCCTAAATATTCCAAATTACCATGCCAAGGTTTTTGCGCACATGCTTGACAAACTATTAGACCAAGAAGTAGAATGAATCTATTCATCAGAATTCTTTAACGGGATATAAATCTCGGCTTTCCATTCCAATTCATTGCCTCCTTGGGAAGGATTATTCAGAAAAACTTCAATGGGATTGGAATCTACTGTGATTCCATTCTTCTCGGCATAGGTCAAAATACGATACCAAGCACGGTCAGATGTCATATAATTGCCATAATAAATGGCTTTGATTGCTTTTCTTCCAGGGTATTCCCTAAATTTTATTTCATGGTGATTAGGGAGTGAATCGGCTTTTTGTATTGGATAACAAAAGTTGAATGAGATACTGTCCGTTGCCATATTCCAATCAGTAATTTCAACAAATGGGGTTCCTGTTGGCTTTAAATTGTTTTCTTTTACAAAACTGCTCAAATAAGGGAAATCTCGCATCATCCCAAAAGCTTTTTCGGATTGAACTCCTTTTGCAGGAAGATAAGCACAAAAACTAGAGGAGAGTTCAGCTTCACCCTCAACTTTGACTTTAAATTTTTGTATATGATTATTCAAGAAAGTATTGTAATTTAATAAACTTTTCTTTGAGCGTTTTTCGATTACTGAATTTGTGAAAGGAATGAGAATTCTATTTTTCAGACTATTTTTTTTATCAGTAATCCGAACTTTTACTTTTGATGTGGAATCAGATATGGGTACAATGGTCCAATTATAGTCCACAAGTGAATCTCCAAATTGCAATCTTTGATTCACATGCAGTAGAATCCTTTTGTTCGGTAATTTTTCCAGAAAAATTCTTTTTGCCCCAAACTTTCAAGGTCTGGTTAATTGCACCAGGAAAAGTATTGGTATTAAAAGTAACAATGTAATCGCTTGGTTTGAGAAACAAATACCAACCCAAAAGGAAAACCAAAGCTATAGTAAATCCAATAAAAGCTTTTTTCTTCATTGTAAACAGGGAAAGGAATTACTGTGTCATTTGAAGATTTTCAATAACAAACTTACCAAGACTTCTACCTTGATTTACCCCTATTTCCACTGCTGCTCTATAATGGATTCCGCCATACATTCTACTAATGGCAGCTTCATCGGCTGCGGCTTTAAATGAAGGAAATGAACGCACAGGTAATCCGTACGGTACTTCGGTGTCGTCATCAAAAGCAAAATTATCTCCATATATGTCGGTAAGCGCTACCGCCGCTGCACCTGAAACAACGCTGTGCCCACTTGTATATTCGGGAAAAGGTGGAGTCTGTAGTATGGGTTCCCAATTTTCATCAATGTGTTCGTTGATAAGGGTTTCGGGTCTAATCAAGTTGCTCCTGTACTTTTCGTCCCAACAACTAATAAAAGCATCCGCCATGGCAATGGAAGCTTTGGTATACGCGTAAACCGTTTTGTTCACGTCAGCGTTGCTTTTTCTGCTGGCTATTTTGGTAATCCCAATCCAATGCGCACCGGGAGTGATTTTTTTGGTAGCGAACATTAGGTGTCCTCGGGTAACAGAGACATACGGATTACAATCCCAAAACTGGGCAATTTGCACCTCTTCTGAAGCATCACCTTTAGAAGTAATATCGTTGCTAATGTCATAGACTTCTTGCACTTCCTTATAGAAATCGGAATTCTTATCCATGGAAAATGGAGGGGGTGGAGTGGGTTTAAACTGACTCGCGGAATCAATCACGAAAGGACGGATTTTACTCCAATGTGGCTCTATACCCGCCATATAGGCAGGGGGTGTAGGTTGCCAACGTGAAGGATTGTCTGTGTCTACCGTAAACTTGGGCATAGTTCGGGTCTGGGCATAATTGTCACCATTCATCCACTCCGCAATATACTCTGCCACTTCGAGACCATATTTTTTGGATACTTCAAATTGATTTTGGTTTTTGTTTTCCCATAACGTATATAAACTGTCTCGATAGGTTTCAATCCGTTCTTCAGAAAAAATAAGTCTTTTATTCAAATCTATATGGGCAACAAGAGCCGCCAACTCATAGTTAAGGGAAGTAGTATCTGAAGGAGCCGGAATAGGACTCAACTCCCTTACTTGATTGGCCAAAGAAAGATATTCGTTGTCCTGAGAGGCTAGAATTTCATAAGCTGCAATATTTGGGTAAACAAAAATTCGACTAGCAACAGGAGGTGAGAAAATATCATGAATCATTACCTGTGTAACCCTATCTACAGATTCGTGGAAATCCTCAGGAGAAATTACGATATCCTCTTTTTTTTGAGAGCAAGAAATTACTAAAACGGCCAAAAACAGCAACAGCCCAATTCTTCGTATCATTTTAATCATTTTAGTTGAGTAGTTTATACATCTTTGCTTTTTCATTGTTGAAAATGACAACTAGATAATCACTTTCCGCAACGGTAAGGACATGCAGATGCCTTACTGATTTTTTGGTTAGGTCCAATCCCAAATCATCCCCCAAAATTATATCATTTTTAGAAGAAATCAATGCTCCTGGGAAGGAATCAAACCTTCCATGGAACGGTGTGGTTCCAAAGTAGTTACCCCCAACCAATACCTCTTCTGAACTGTCTCCATTAAAATCGTGAGATACAAATGAGGTTATTGGAGATACTTGAAGCTCATCTTGAAAAGGAGTAAAGTAAAATCTACCTTCCTTATTCTCTAAATACCCAGATCTTAGTTCGGTCACCTCCAAAATGGTTGCTTGTTTCAAAACAGACTTTTCGAAAAGCGCATCTATTGGTTTTCCAGCAAAATCCTTATAGTTTACAAATCTTTTTCTGAGTGATACTATTTGGCTGGACAGCTCATCCAGACCAAGAAGTGGGTATTGTTTCCCATTTTTTTGGGTGGTTAAAATGGTTTCGGTTCTACCATTCTCATCAAAATCTGAAAAGTACATTTGCATGGGAGCATTTGCACCTGCCTTGAACTTCGAGTTGGTCCCCCAGTTACCCAATAAATAATCTACATCACCATCCTTGTCAATATCAAAAGGATGTATGTTTCTCCATAGGCCTTTTAAGGCTTTTTCCTCTTCAAGCACCGATATTTCTTGAAAGCCAGTGGGGGTGTTTTTGAAGAATTTAGGGTACATCCATTCCCCAACGATTATCAAATCATCTTTTCCATCAGCATCAAAATCGCTCCACAAAGCATCGGTTACCATTCCAACTTTTTTAAATGTGTTTTTTTCAGAAACAACAAAACCACTTGCTGTGTTCTCCAAGAGATAGGATTCTGGGATTTCACCGAATTTTGAAGTTATTACGTGGTTGCCAACGAATAAGTCCAAATCCCCATCGTTATCAAAATCATTCGCTTTGATTACCGAAGTATTATCGAAAGATTTAGGTAAGTCAGCAGAAGTAAAAAGGGAATCCCTTTGAAGGAACAATACATTCATTAACGGTTCCGCGTTGCCTGAAAAATCTGCACCTCCAGTACCTATCATCAGGTCGTTTTTTCCATTTCCATCAAAATCATTGATCAATGCGGTAACATCTTCACGAACTGAATCTTTCCGTATTTCAGCAAATTTTTTCTCAACAAAACTACTATCGGACTGTAAATAAACCCTAGAAGGCAAGAACTTTGAACTGCCCAAGAAAATATCGGTTTTATTATCATTGTTTAGGTCGCCCAACGCTACAGCTGGACCTCTATCCGAGACCCGATATGGAATTAGCTTTTCTCTATTGAAATCTATATGATTATCTTCTTTATGTTTAAAATCGATGCCTAGATTGGAATCTATTTCCTTAAACAAGGGTTTTGTTTTTGACTTTTTACCGTAGTCATAGGGTTGAGCATCTTTTTTTACCACGTTAAGCGTCTGATTTACGTCAACCGCTTTGAGTACTTGATAGGTTTTATCCGGCCAAACTATTTTAATGGAATCTACTTTTTTAATTTGACCATAACCAAAATGAACAATGGGCTGTGAGCTGGATTGAAATCCACGATTTGGAAAAAGCTCCTTGAATTGCAATACACCATTATGATAAGAAAAGACCTTAGAACCAATACCGAAGGGATTCTTTCCTTCAAATTCTAATTTTAGTTTTAGGTAATTGGATTTAGAGTCTGTTTTGTTGATGTAAAGGGTTGCTTCTGTGTTGATGTTGTTGGTTACTAAATCAAGATCGCCATCATTATCTAAATCGGCGTAAGCAGTAGCGCCAGAAACCAAAGTATCTTGCGTTATCCACGCTTTGGATTTATTCTCGAATTTCAACCCTTTTTTTCCTCTAAAGACAGCGTTGTTGACAGCACCCGATGGCATAAGATTCAAAGCTTGTTGGTCTACCAATTTAGTATTGTCTATCTTTTTTTGGATTTGCTCATTGGAAACAAATCGGATGTAGTCCAAATCATTGGGTCGTTTTGGTATGCCGTTTGAAACAAACACGTCTTGCTCCCCATCTTGGTCATAATCACCAAAAAGGGCACTCCAACTCCAATCCGTGGCAGCAATTCCGCTCAAAAGTGCAGTTTCCAGATAGTTTCCGGAAGGCTGATTAACGTAGAGCATATTCCTTGTGAACTGATAGTGGTAGCCAAATCGTTCTATTCGTAATCGCTGCACTTGAATGTTATCATCACCTTCCGAAGATTTTAGTGGAATTTCATCTTCTGGCAACATGTCAAGGGATAATAAATCTGGAAGACCATCGTGATTGATATCTGCTGCATCACTGCCCATCGAGAATCGGCTGGTATGTCCAAAATATTTTCTTAGACTTTCAGTGAAGGTGCCGTCTCCATTATTGATGTAGTAGTAGTCATCCTCATGAAAATCATTTCCAATGTAAAGGTCGGGATACCCATCCTGATTAAAATCTGATACCGAAATACCTAGACCATAGCCGTTGATTCCACCAAAGATTCCTGCAGGTTCACTGACTTCTGTAAAAGTATCACCGTCATTTCGCATGAGCTTATCCCCAGTTTCGAAATTCCTTTCAAACCGAAGGTCTACTCTTCCAAATGATTCTTGCGTGTGAACGGCATGGTTTAGAAGGTACATGTCCAAATCCCCATCCAAGTCATAATCGAAAAAAGCAGCTGAAGAACTGTAGGAATCAAAATCAAGTCCATACTTGGCAGAACTTTCAGTAAAGGTGTTGTCGCCATTATTGATGAACAATTCATTATGCCCTTCAAAACCATTTATGCCAACAACGGCACAAACATAAATATCCAAGAGACCATCTCCGTTCACGTCTGCCATAACCGTTCCCGTATTCCAATCGCTTTTTCCCTCAATTCTTGCAGTTTCAGAAATGTCTTCAAAAGACAAATTGCCCTTGTTCAAATACAACTTATTTTTTACCCTGTTTCCCGAAAAGAAGATATCGGGTAAACCATCATTATTGATATCCCCTATGGCTACACCTCCTCCATTGTAAAAATAGAGGTAGTCCAAAATATTCAAGGCATCAGATTCTTCAAGTGAATTGGTGAACGTAACTTCAGTTTGTTTGGAAGAAGGATTCTTAAAGAGTTCTCCTTCTTTTTTGCCGCAGCTTACAACGAGTAATCCAACTATTATGCTAAAACAAATCTTATTCATTTATAATTTTCTCTAAAAACAAAGGCTTGGAATTGTTTATGCCTATAACATAATGCTCTTTGTTATTAATGGTTGCTTTTTGAATACTTCTTGCAGGTCCCGAAATATCAATTGAAATGTTTTTATTCCATACAGGACCACTATCCTTAAAACTTAACAGAATACCATGAGATGCATCCATTCTGCCCAATTGTGTGCTTATCTCGTAGTTGTTTCCTACTAAGAGCAGGTCCATAATCCCGTCATTATCAAAGTCATCTACTAACATATCATTTACGGTTGATATTTGGGTAATGTTGGGAAGTGGTCTCTTTACAAATTGCAGATTTCCCGTATTTTCAAAATAACAACTGGCAAGTTCATAGACCTCTTTCTTAATCGCTGTCTTTAGGTTTTGTTCTCCAAAGAGGTCTTTTAAAGACGCTTTGGCAAAGCTTGAATAAGAAAGGAAATCTTTATTAAGAAATGGCATTTGTTTTGCCAACTCATCTTTTGAAGCAAACGGCGTTTCTTTGATGTCATGATAATAGGTGACCAAGGGTTCAACCGACCCATTGTTGTCAAAATCTTTGCTGTACAAGGTCAACGGTTTATCAAAAGAAGCCTTCAACTTACTATTCAATCCCCAATTACCAACTACCAAGTCCATATCCCCATCTCCATCAAAATCATCAACAACCAGAGAGTTCCAAAGGCCATGGGTGTTTTCCAAATTGTTTCCTGAGGCAAGGGTCAATTTCTGGCCATCATTAAAGAAAACAGTGACTGGCATCCAATGTCCAACCACGATTAAATCCTTATACCCATTACCATCTAAATCAATCCATTCAGCATCTTTTATATTTCCGATTTGTTCAAACTCCCTTGAAAAAACGGAAGTTATATCTTTAAATACGCCCTTACCATTGTTTTGAAATAGATATTGACGGTCTTCCATTCCAAATTTTCGCGGTTTTTGATCAGAGGTAATCATCAGGTCCATATCTCCATCGTTGTCAAAATCAACTGCCAATACTTTGGATGCATTCAGTTCAATTCCTTTAAATGCTAGAGAATCTTTGACAAATATTCCATTTTGATTCAAATAGAGTCTTGGCTGAATTTTGCTTGAGGATTTAAACTCATTTCCTGCGCTGACAACCACTAAATCTTCAAAACCATCGCCATTGGCATCGAAAAAGGCATGTGCCACATCTTCATTGAAGGCATCTTTTGCAAATAACCCCTTTTGTTGCTGGCTAAATCCGCCGCTTTCATTTTGAATAAAAAGTGCTGAAGCCTGGGCTTTGGCACCAGATAAGAAAATATCTTCCAATCCGTCATGGTTTACATCTGTGACAGAAATATTAGGGCCATTGTTTGTATTGGCAAAAGGTATTAAAGGGTCTGCATTAAACTCAACAGTTGGGTTTTCATCATGAACGAAAGGAATCAAATCTTCTATTGGGTTTAAAATTTTAAGAGACTGATTGTTCTGAGATACAAGCGAGTCAATGGCATTCTCATATTGAAGAGAAAGCTTTCCTGCAGAGACTTCTTTCAAGGTTTGAAACCTTTTTGAAGGCCAAACGACTCTTAAAGAATCAATAATGGAATCTTTGCCCAGACCTAAATGAATCGTGTTGGTCGTAGCGGACAAATAGCCTTTTGTTGGAAAGTTTTCCGCGGCTATCATTGTGCCTTTTGTATAGGCTTCAACCTTTGCGCCAACCCCTAATCTGTTATGCGGACTTCCTTCAAATGATAAAGACAGGGCGTTGTTTTTGTCTTTTTGGGTGTTTTCCAAGATAAAAGCTTCTTCGTTCACATTGTTCACCACAATGTCCAAATCCCCATCATTGTCCAAATCAACATAGGCGGAACCATGGCTAAAGGAATCTTCGCTTTTGCTCCAGGTGTTGGTCACATTACTAAAGGTTAAATCCCCATTATTTTTAAAGAAATAGTTTGGTACTTTCTTTTCAGGAATTTCGCTAATAAAGCTCATTTCCTTTTGTGTCATACCACTCTCTATGGCCTTTTGGATTTTTTCATTAGCAATAAAACTGATGAAATCCATATCGTTGGTAGCTCCTTTAATGCCATTTGAAACAAAGAGGTCCCTATGTCCATCATTATCAAAATCTGCTAGTAAGGCACCCCAGGACCACTCAGTTGCGGCCACTCCGCTCATATGCGCAATTTCATTGAAAGCTTGCCCATTTCTATTCAAATGCAGTGTGTTTTGCATGTATTGAGGGGCAAAACCGTTCTTTAAATATTGATTATAGGTTGGAAAAGCATATTCCAAACCCGAAGTTTTATAGGTTTCCAGGTTTTCTGGAAGCATATCCAGGGAAATGATGTCCATCCATCCATCATTGTTGATATCCGCAATCGCATTGCCCATGGAAAAATGAGAGGTATGCCCCAGCACTTTTTCATCTGCAGAGATAACTTCTTCGAAAGTGCCATCACCTTGATTGATATAGAAATAGTCGTTTTCAAAAAAATCATTACCAACATAAACATCTGGATATCCGTTATTGTTTACGTCACTAATACCAATACCTAAACCATACCCAATAGATCCTTGAAAAATACCTGCTTCTTGAGATACATCTATAAATGTTCCAGAGTCATTTCTAAAAAGGATATCTCCAGATAAAGAATCGATTTGCTTGCGCTTATTTCCTTTTCCGTAAGTACGGTTGGGTTTAACGGAATGGTTGAGGAGATACATGTCCAAATCGCCATCTAAATCGTAATCGAAAAAAGTAGCTTGGGTAGAGAATCCTGAAAAATCCAGATTGTATTTTTCCGCCTCTTCTTTGAAGCTTGGAATTCCATTGTCATCAACACCTTGATTCACATAGAGCAAATTCCTTCCTGTCAAATTTTGATAGTTTCCTACTTTACAGACATAGAGGTCCAACCAGCCGTCATTGTTTATGTCAACGTGGGTCACACCGGTAGTCCATCCATCTGAATTGTCAATTTTGGATATTTCTGTAACATTCCGGAACTTCAGGTTTCCTTCATTCAGATATAGTTGGTCAGCCTCTTGGTTCGAAGTAAAGTATAAATCCGGAAGACCATCGTTGTTAAAGTCTCCTGCTGCAACTCCTGCACCGTTGTAATAGTATAAATAGGTGAGGATATTGAGTTCGGGAGTATCGGTCAATTGGTTTTTGAAATGAACACCAGTTTCCGATGGACTTCTTTTTTTGAAGAGTTTTTCATTTTCCTGTTTTTGTTTGCACCCCGAAAACAAAATCCCCATTAGGCATAAAAAACAACAAAATCTTCTCATGAAAACAAAATAGGGTGAAATATAGACATTCCCCTAAGAACAGAAAAAAGGGAATCGTTAATGTTTGATTTTAATCAGAATCTATATCAAATTCGTTAAGCAGAAAATCATTCTTCCAAAGTATACCAATCAATATCGGTCAAGATGTCTCGACGCCCTTTCTTGTCTGGAGCATAATTTGTGGCAAGATAGTTGACAATAATCTCTTCGTTTTTGCCCAAATCCCATAAGTTTTGGGTCTCCTGCATCCAGCGAATAGTGGCCACCCAACCCTCCTTGGTCATCCTGTTTTGGGTTACCAATTTGGCGGAGTGGCAGTTGGTACAGTTTTGAATCACCTCGGTTAACCCATTGGCGTCTATAAAGCCCGTGGCAACATGAATCCCATTTTCAACAAGGTCTTGTTGTTCCGTTGTAATATCAACTATTTCAGATTCATTTGGAGTTTTTTGCAGACTGGATGGGTTCAAAACAATATAAATCAAGGCAAAGACAGATAGAACAATGATGCCGAATCCCAAAATCAGCCTTTGATATAGTTTTTGTACTTGTGTTTTGAATTTATTTTCAAAAGACATACTAGGCAACTTTTATCGCAATTCGATGACAAGCGTTGTTCAAGTAGCCTTTCGGGTTCCATCCTGGTAAAAGCATTGGTTGACTCTTTCCTTTGGAATCCTTGGCTCTAGCCCAAACTTCATAATATCCTTTTTTTGGAAAATGATCAATGGAAGCACTAAAGTGCTGCCAGGCCAATCGATTGACAGGTTTTTGTAATGCGCATGAATGCCAAGTTGAACCAAAATCTATGGAATACTCCATATTTTGTACCTCAAGTTCTCCTGCCCAAGCATGTCCTCTGATAGTCAATGCATTTCCTTTTTTAATGATTGCACCTGATTTGGGATAGGTAATTAAAGACTTGACAGGCATTGATTCGATAATGCACATATCTTCATCAGCCACTTTTTCTCCAGGAGCTACTGGTTCACAAGGAACCCTATATGAAGTTCCTGTCATTTTTGCTCCATCATGGACCTTGTCCCGAATGCTGATTCGATTCACCCATTTTCCTGAAGCAGAGGCAGGCCAGCCTCCTGCAATCAAGCGGAGTGGGTAACCATGAGCCAAGGGGATATCTTTACCGTTCATTTGAAACGCTAAGAGGGTCTCATCTTGTAGAGCTTTTTGCATAGGGACTCCTCGGGAAATAGGTTCTTTTTCTGGATTTCGACTAAGATGTATGTCCGCAGCATGATATCCAATATAAACTGCATTTGATTTGAAGCCCACATCTTGCAACAGGTCCTTTAATCGAACCCCAGTCCAATTGGCGCAGGATACGGCTCCCACTGTCCATTGATTCCCTTTGGCAGGCGGATTGAATTCACTTCTTCCATTACCTCCACATTCCAAAGTCAGTTGATAAGTATAGTGTTGGAATTTGGATTTTAGCTCCTCAAGCGTATAGGTTTTTGATTTTGAAACCGACTCCCCATCAAAAGTCAATGTCCAATTCTTCGCATCAATGTTTTCAGGAATTAGACCATTGTTCCTTACGAACATATATTTGTTCGAAGTTATTTTTTCGTCCAATAAATGCGCCTTAGCTTCAATATTCCACGGCTTATTGTTGAGGATGGACATTTCCGTATCCTTATTAAAAAGTTTGAACGGGTCGGGGTCCTGCAGCGCTATTGGTGTATATCCCTCAGGAATTTTATGTCCAAAAACAATGTCGGCGCCCAATAGAGTTGCCAAGGAGGTTAGTGAGGTTTGGGATATAAAGCGCCGTCTGTTCATCTAAATTTAATGGAATATTATGTGCAATGCTATGAGTGATAACAACATGCCAATACCTGCTTTAGCCAACATGGGAGAGGCAGGTTCAGCCTTAAGTTTGTCTTTGACAAAACCTGTTCTGGACCCTATCCAAATAACTACAAATCCAATTAATATTACCCACATGGCCCTTATAAAGTAGTTCATGTCCGGGAAAAACTCCAAGAAGAAAAACTGCAAAGGAACCGTGGCCAAGAAACCGAAAAGTGCAACCCTATGTTTAGGAAATGCCAAGAAGGCCGCAGCACAAATCAACACTACAATTCCGCAGTTTATGAAATATCTAAGCTGATTCAATGTATGGGTAAAGGCCGCACCTGGGTCTTGAAACTTCAGATACAGTAATACTACACCGATGATAACTCCTGATATGAATGAAATTAAAATGGCCCTTTTTCCCGAACGTACTATTTGCTGGTCCGAGGCATCTTTATTAATATATACTTTGTAAATATCGATGGACCATAAAGTAGCCAAAGAGTTAAAAGTAGAGTCAACGGTACTCATCAAAGAAGCGAACAATGCACAAAGTATAAGTCCTTTTACACCTACAGGTAGATAGGTATTTACCAGATAAGGAAAAGCTGCATCCGGTTCTGGAAGGCCGTTATCTCCTAAAATTCCAACCAAAGCGATACCGGGAAGGATAATGATGGCTGCCATAAAATATTTCATAAGTCCACCTACCATAAGTCCGATTTGAACATCTTTCAAGCTTTTGGCAGCCAACGAACGCTGAACAACAGATTGATTCGCACACCAGTAGTTAATATTCAGTAGAAAAGCTCCAAAAATGTGTATCCAGGGCAGGGTATCATGGTCCGCGGGTAAATGCAGGTGCATCAAATGACCTGTTTTTTCATAAAGTTGGTCCCATCCCCCAAGGTGATATATAGCGATAAACATTACCACTACGCCCCCAGTCAACAAAATTGCAAACTGAATGACATCTGTTCTTACTACTGCCGCCAAGCCACCAAAATAGGTGTAGGTGGCAGAGAAGAGTCCTAGGAAAACAATGAGAATTGCTATCCGTATCAATCTATCCTGATGAATGAATGATAAATAATCCCCGAAAACCAAATCAACTGAATAGGCTCCCCAAAATAATGCCGCTCCCAAAGTAATTGTCGAGAATAGTAATATGTTTGAACCGGAATATAAAAGTGCCACCGTACTACCTAGTCTGGTTTTGATAAACTGTGTAATCGTGATGATTTTTTCCCGTAAATACATGGGAACAAAGATGAACGCAGCCAACAGAAGACCTTGAATCGCATTTATTTCGAAATTGGCCTGAGCCAGTCCATACAGATATGCGGAACCCATAAATCCTAGAAATTGATACCCTTGAACGTTGGTGGCGATAGTTGAGAATGCTATGGAGGGCCATCTCAAATTTCTACCACTTAAAAAATATTCTTCGGTAGTCGCTTCTTTGGATGTTCTGCCCGTAATTGCGGTTACAAAAACGATAATAAAATAGGCACTTACAATAAGTAAATCAATCATATACTAGGTAGTTAGAGGAATTAGTTCCATAGCACATGAATCCAAATGATAAATATGTTCAATCATAGGTTTAGGATAATGGTTGGTTATGGAAAAGTTATTTAACTACCCAATATACTATTTTGTTTTCAATAAAAGCACTCCAAATCTGCTATATTCTCACTCCAGCAGCTAGTGGAGTTGAAGGTTCTTCAGCGCTTACTTTTCCTTGGGCTATTGGCATAGAAAAAGTTTTAAGCTTGGGTAAGACCAATTTGGCAAAGCGTTCGCATTCTTCTTTGTGCGGATATCCAGAAAAGATAAAAGCACGGATGCCCATATCCATATATCTGTTGAGCTTTTCAACAATTTGGTCTGGGGTTCCTACCAAAGCAGCGCCGCAGCCAGAACGTCCTCGTCCTATGCCGGTCCACATATGAGGTTCCACATAACCGTCATCCTTAGAAATTTCACGCATTTGCGCTTGTCTGCTTACCCCGTAGGATTTTGCATCCAACGCTCTTTCCCGCATTTCTTTTCCTTGCTCTACCTCTAGTTTGGAAACGATACTGTCAGCGTATTCCCTTGCCTCTTCTTCAGTTTCTCGTACCACCACATGAACGCGAAGGCCAAAATCTACTTTTCTTCCATAAGTCGCTGCTTTGGCGCTCATGTTTTCCATAAGTTTTTTAAGATTTTCTTCTGTCTCAGGCCACATTAAGTAGACATCACAATGCTCTGCACAAAGCTCAACTGCTGCAGGCGAGTATCCTCCAAAATAAAGGAGTGGACCACCATTTTGATATGATTTAATAGGTAATGAAGAGACCTTCATGCTATAAAATTTACCTTGATAATCAATTTCATCTTGCGTCCATCCTTGTTTTAGGATTTCAATAACCTCTCTAGACCTTTGGTATCGGTCTTCTGAAGACATGCTCTCTTCACCAGGTAGTGGAGATGAAATGATATTTATTGTAAATCGACCTTTTAGAATATGATCAATGGTAGAAAGCGTTCTACCTAGCATCGCTGGGTGAATTTCTCCGCAGCGAACGGCTGCCAACATATTGATTTGTTGGGTCATTGGTGCAACTGCGGAAACAAAAGGCAATGTATCCTGACCTACTTGGTAGGATGATGGACATAGAATGTTTCTAAAACCATTTTTATCTGCGGTCAACAAGATTTCAGAAGCATTTTCGAATGTACTTTTATAGTTCATGTTTCTTTCGCCCAAGTATCGGTCATCACCGTTGCAAATAGGGGCAAACCAAGAAACCTCTGCTCCTTCTAAGTGTGGAGACCTAATTGTTATTTTTGAATTATCCATTGTTTTTTCTTTTTAATCAATTTCTCTTCCTAATGCGGCTTCCCAAAGCATGTACCACTCTTCATGAGTAAGGGTAATATCAAGAGCCTTATATGCCGTTTGAATCCGTTCTAATTTTGAAGTCCCCAAAACAGGAACGATTCCTGCGGGATGTTTTTTGAGCCAAGCGTACAAAATCTGATCATGAGACGCATTGTGCTTTTCTCCCAAAGTATTCAGCACGTTTTTGATTGCGACCATTTCAGGAGAAGTGGTTTTGCCAAATAGACTGCCCCCTCCTAAGGGAGACCATGCTGTTGGGATTATATTGTGTTTTTGACATTGGTCCAGAGTTCCATCCTCAAATGCATTTCTATGTAGAATTGAAATCTCCACTTGATTAGTAACCAAAGGGGTTATGGAATGCAATAAATCAAATTGGGATGGTGAAAAATTGGATACACCAAACTCCAAGACCTTTCCAGACTCTTTTAGCTTTACAAAAGCTTCTGCTATTTCATAGGGATTAAACAAATAATCGGGCCTGTGCAATAGCAGCACGTCAATGTAATCAGTTTTCAAGTTTTCTAACGACAAGTCCACGGATTCCATAATATGATTGACGGAAAGGTCGTAGGATTTTATCTTGTGGTTGGGTCTGTTTTCCGAAATCAGCTTAATGCCACATTTGGTGGTAATGCGCATTTTCTCTCTAAGATCTTTTCTGGATTTGAGAACATTACCAAAATCTTCTTCTGTGGTATAATGTCCATAAATGTCTGCATGGTCAAAATCCTTTAAGCCTAGTTCAAGGCACCCTTCAATGAATTCTTCGTATTTAGAAGTTGATAATTGACTTCCCCAAGTGCCTAATCGCATAGTGCCGATTACTAGGGGAGAAATACTTTCTTTGGTCAAGGCCATACTGATTATATTATTCTCAATTGGAGCCAAATTTAACCAAATAAACTAAAAATGTAAACGTTTACATTATAAAATTTCATAATATTGCGCATAAATTGCACTTAATGAAATCATACTAAAAAATGATAACGGTCATCTCGGAATCAAATAGAAAGAACAATAAGACTATACATTTTGCCAAATATGTATTTGAAGAGTTGAGCAAAGCAGCAGATGAGGAGGTAAAGTTTCTTGATATCTCTGATTTTGCAGGAGATGTGGTCAATGTAACCATGTATAAAGATTCTGAACAGCCAGAAGTTGTTCAACATATTCAAGACGAATATTTTATTCCTGCTGGGAAGTTTTGGTTCTTCATCCCTGAATATAATGGAAGTTATCCAGGTATTGTTAAACTTCTCTTGGATTCAATGTCGGTGAGAGAGTATAAGGAAAGTTTTGCGGATAAGAAAGCATGTATAACTGGCATAGCTTCTGGTCGTGCAGGAAACCTTAGAGGTATGGATCACTTGGCAGAGGTATTGAATCATTTGGGCATTCATGTACACCCAAATAAAAATCCAATTTCATCCATTTACAAAATGCTCAATTCTGAGGATAACTCAGTAAATGAGGATGCTGTAGAAACACTCCAGAAGCAAATTCAACAGTTTCTGAGCTATTGATCATAGTTTTGAGTGGATTCTCTTTGAACTAGTTTCGGTGATAATACTCTTGTAGTGGGTCGTGTTACTCCTTTCAGATTTTGGAGTAGTAGGTTTGCAGATAGTTCACCCATAAGTGAGCTTTCTTGATCAATGGAGCTAAGACTTGGTTGTGTTAAGGCGCTAAAGTTGGCATTTCCAAAACCTATCAGCTTTACTTTTCCCGGAACGTCAATTTTTAAAGTACCGAGTAAGTTAAGTAGTTGCATTGCCATTTCGTCACCATAAGCAAAAACACCATCTATATTAGGGTGTTGGTCAAATATGCTTTTTAAATTTTTTAAATCTTCTTTGGTATTCGATTTAAAATCAGATAAATAATGTACCTGAGAGGGAATATTATGTTTTTGAACTGCGTCCATAAACCCCCTTTTTCTTTCTTCGAAAATACCAACGTTGGCATTGCCAGCAATGTGTAGAAGGTTTGTGCAGCCCATATTTATTAGATGTTCTGTAGCAATGTACGCCCCCAAATGGTTATCGAGTGTAACGGCATGGGTAATTTTGAGGGTAGGGCGTCTATCAAAGAAAACAATGGGTGTTTTGCTGTCCATTATTTTCTTAATATGGCTATGGTCTTTTGTTTCCTTTGAAATGGACATTAAAACTCCATCCACATTGAGTTCCAAAAAAGAGTTTAGAGCGGTATTTTCCCTTTCCTGCTGTTCATGTGTTTGTGAAATGATGATATTAAAACCAGAATCACTCACCACTTGCTCAATACCGTTGATGATATCACTGAAAAAAGAATTGTTTACCTCGGGAACAATAACCCCAATGATTTTACTTTTTCCACTGCGTAGGGCAGCGGCCATCATATTAGGACGATAATCAATATCTTTTGCCGCTTTCAGGACTTTTTCACGTGTTTTTGGGGAAACCAAAGGGCTGTCATTGAAAACGCGGGATACAGTGGCCAGGGAGACCCCTGTTATTTTTGCTATTTCCTTTATACCCGCCATAGCATATTTTTACAAATAGTTTAGAACATAAAAAAGAGAAATTGCACCCAGCACGACCCAAGTTACCACGCCTACAATAAGAATATTGAAACCCAACTTTTTTAGTTGATCAAGGTTGATCTGCATACCTATTAAAAACAAGGTGAAGATAAGAGCTTTTCTTGCAATCCAGACAACAGTTTCACTTAGCTGACCAGCTTCTTGAACATACGAATTAATCAACATGGCGCCAATAAATCCGAAGATGAACCAAGGGAAGGCAAATCTTTCCTTGGAATTGGAACCAAATGAAATAATCAAAACCAATGGAATAATCCAAAGCGTCCTGACGAGTTTAGTTGTAGTAGCGATGTTCAAAGCTTCATTGCCATAAACTTCTGCGGCTCCCACAACAGAACTGGTATCATGGATAGCAATTGCACTCCAGGTTCCAAACTGACTTTGGTCCAGTCCAAAATAATGTCCTATGTACGGAAAAATAAATAGGGCAATGGCGTTGAGAAGAAACACAATAGCCAATGAAATTGATGTTTGTGACGAATCGGCTTTCAAACTTGGGCTTACCGCTGCAATCGCACTACCACCGCATATTGCTGTTCCAGAAGCTACCAAAATAGTCGTTATACGCTCAGATTTGAGGATTTTTCCAACTGCAAATGCAATAATGAACGTACAGACAATGGTAATCAATGTTATGAAAAAACTATTGGAACCAACTTCTACGGCCTGCTGCATGTGTATTCCAAAACCAAGACCAACTACAGATAGTTGTAACAGTGTTTTTTGGAATTTTTTGCTCTTCTGAACAAAATCTATATTGGCAATTTTAAAAATTCCTGTAACCATACCCACGGCCAAAGCTAGGGCAGGGGTAATGTAACCCAAGAGGGTTCCCAACAGCACAGCGGCACATAGTATGTAAGTACTTACTTTTGAGAGCATTTCTGAACGGATGTAAAACTACAAATAAAAATGTAAACGTTTACATTTTTATTCTTATCCCATCAGTTCTTATTGAATTCAAACACTCTGGGCGCTTCGTTGTTAATGGCAACAAATAAGTATTCTTTGCCATTCTTGTCTTTGAATCTGGATAAATGTTTGACTTCGCCTCGTATGAAGAATCCGGATTCATCATAAGGAGTCCACTCAAAGTTTCCATCTCCTGAACCTAAAAGAATACTGCCGTAATTGGCATCCAACCGACTGAACTGGGGCTTGAAATCATAATTATTCCCTCCAAGAATCAAATCAAGGTTTCCATCCCCGTTAATATCGATACAATTTATATCGCAAACACAAGAGAATTGTGTCTCCTTTGGCAAGTTTACAATCTTAAACTGACCATTTCCTTGATTAAGCGCCACAATACTTTGTGTGGCATTAACCTGTTTAATGATTGATTTATTGAGAATGGTGGTATCTATCAATTGATCCACACTTTTTATCGCAAAATCTGAAAACTTAAGATTCTCTTTTTTGAGGGAGTTTAGCTGGGCGGTAAGTTCTCTTTTTAGAGTTATAGGAAGATCTTTGCCATCACTACTTTTTGTGAATAATTGCTCAATGGTTCCATTATCATCAAAATCGTTTACAAACATTTTTAAAGGAGCAGCAGAACTGGCCTTATAGCTAAAATTACTTCCTTGGTTTCCTAGAACAAAGTCCATATCTCCATCACCATCCAGATCTTCTGCATAAACTGTATTCCACCAACCGTACACACTATCCAAATTGGTTTCTTTTGGACTCAATCTCCTTCCATTATTTTTGAAAATCTTTACAGAGCCCCAATCTGTAGTGATGATGAGGTCTTTTTTGGAATCACCATCATAGTCCGTCCAAATGGCATCGGTCACCATTCCTATATTTTTTAGGTGAAAAGCTTTGTTTTCTGTTACGTTAGAAAAGTTTCCGTTTCCGTCATTCTCTAGAAACAAATGTTCTGGATTTACGCCATAAATTCCAGGAACACTTCTACTCCCTATAAAAAGGTCTTGATCACCATCGTCATCATAATCATAAGGTGCAATTACGGATACATTATTATCTAAACTGGGAATCATCTTGTTTCCAGCTGTGAAGTTCCCATTGCCATCATTTAAATAAATTCGGTTTTTAGGGGAAATACGATTATTTGGAATATTCCCCCCTGAAGCTACTACCAAATCCATATCACCGTCTCCATCTATATCTACAAAAGCTGAGGCTGTATCTTCAAACTCCCTATCTTCTCGAAATACATCTTGCGAAAAGGCGAGTTTTAAGACTCCGCTTTTTTGATGAAGTAGAATTTTAGCAGCTTCACCTCTTGAACCTCCCATGAAAATATCTTCATCTCCATCATTGTCTACGTCAGCAATAGAAATTGTAGGACCTTCTTGGGATAACATTTGGGTAATCAGCCCTTCATAGTCATAATCAATGTGTTTGTCCTCTGCATGCCGAGGTAAATTTGAAGACATTTCTACAAGTAATGTACTCTGTTCTTGGGCAGGAACAGAATACTTTTCAGAAGCATCAGTTTGATTCAGAGTGATTTGAGTATTAGGTTTAATCTCTTTTAGAGTTTGGTACATTCCATTAGGCCAAATAATTCTCAGTGAGTCTGGAGCACTTTTGCCTAGCCCGATGGTCATTATATAGTCAATTGAAGATTGAAATCCTCTTGAGGGAATCATCTCCTGTTGAATTATTTCTTCATTTGAATAGATTTCAACAAGACTTCCTATCCCTCTGGTATTTGGTTTTTCTCCTTTTAATTCAACTCTTAAATAATTATTTCCTAGAGTTTCACTATTATTTCTGTAAACGAAAAGTTGCTGATTTACATTATTAACAACAAGGTCTAAATCGCCATCGTTGTCGAGGTCACCGTAAGCCGCACCATTTGAAAAACTAGGTGTTGCCAAACCCCAGCTTTCTGAATGGTTAGTAAACGTAAGGTCTTGGTTATTTTTAAATGCGTAATTCGGAATAGGTTGTGAAGGCATTGCATTGATTACCGCTTCTTTTTGTTGTTTATTTCCATAAACAGCGGTTTGTTGTCTAGTTACGTCTTCAAAAAAGTCAATAAAATCTTGGTTGGTGAGATCATGATAAATTCCGTTACAAACAAACACATCGCGATACCCATCGTTATCCATATCGAATAATAGGGCGCCCCAGCTCCAATCAGTTTTTGAAATACCACCATAATGCGCTATTTCGGAAAAGGCCCCACCCAAATTCAATTGTAGGGTGTTTTGCATGAACTGATAGTAGTAATCATTTAAAAGTTTGCGTTGATGAGTGTCGTATGTCTCAAAAGTAGTAGTTGTTTTTAAGCGTTCATCACCTTCAGGAAGCATATCGGTCACAAATATGTCTGACCTTCCATCATTATTTATATCCGCCATATCTGCGCCCATAGAAAACAAGCTCAAATGGTTGGTCCATTCTTTTATACTCTCTGTAAAAGTGCCATCTTGATTGTTAATGTAGAGGTAGTCATGTTCAAAGAAATCATTAGATACGTAAATATCTGGGTAAAGGTCTTCATTGATATCTCCTATGGTTACGCCAAGACCAAATCCTACTAAGCTCCCATAAATATTGGCTTCTTCACTTACATCGGTGAAAACTCCATTGTCATTTCGTAGCAATTTGTCTCCACCTCCTTTTATTTCATCAACAACGTTCCAATCCTCTGCTCTAATGTCCCTTTTGTTTTCGTAGCCTAAACTGGCAACTGGAATAAAGCTATTGTTGAGCATGTATACATCTAGATCACCATCCTTGTCATAATCAAAAAAAGCGGCATGTGTGGTAAATCCGCTATCTGCTAAGTTATACTCTTCAGCTTTTTCAGTGAAGGTGAGGTCGCCGTTATTGATAAAGAGCTCATTTTTTTGGTCATCTCCTTTAATATTCCCGGCGTTGCAGACATAAATGTCTAGTAAACCATCTGAATTGATATCTACAAACACCACACCTGTAGACCAGGCTTTTTCCCCTTCAACACCCGAGGAATTAGAGATATCTTCGAAAGAAAAATCACCTTTATTGAGAAAGAGTTTGTTTCTTCCTCTATTTGAAGTCAGATAAATATCTGCCAGGCCATCGTTATTGATATCTCCAATAGCTACTCCGCCTCCATTATAAAAGTTGCGATACAGGAATATATTGAAGTCTTCCTCGTTTTCTATCGTATTTTCAAAGGAAATACCTGTTTGGGTACTGTCTAGTAAAGAGAAAAGTCTGGAGGTATTTTCTGTGGTGTCCTTTTTCTCCATTTTAGTATTGCAGGAAAACATCAAAGTTATTATTGCAAATAGGATGGGAAAGATTGATTTGTACGACATTCAATGAAATTCTGTAATCTGGAAAGCTATAAATTTTGATTTAATTATCATAAATACCAACGCAGATTAACATAGATAATAAGTATTTGTTCTAATGTTAGGAATAAAAAAAAGAGGGCAAGAATGCCCTCTTTTTGAATATGTTTGATAAACAATTATTAATAACCTTCGTTTTGAGTTAAATTCGGGTTGGTTGCCAATGCTGGTGCTGGAATAGGGAATTTAACCCTAAATGCATCTGTAACAGTTTTCAATTCCCAAGTGCCTGAAGCAAAGGTGCCAAAACGCAACTGTACCCCTCTGTTTCCACCAATTACGCCTTCACCGTTTGTTTCCCTTGTGATAATAGCTGGCATATCATCCAAAGTAACACTTCCTAAGGGTGCGGCACCTGCTCGCTCTCTAATGGAGTTTACATCGTCAAGAGCCGAAGGTCCACCGCCACCACCTCGTAGAGTGGCTTCCGCACGCATTAATACGGCATCGCTAAAACGCATCCAAGCAAAATCCCTAGCAGTATCTCCGGGTAGATTACCATCTGCAGCTCTTTGTGGGTTTTTAACAATTCGAATTCCAGTTCTTTCATTATTAACTTCTAAGCTGGTTAGGATTGCATCCTCATAAATCAGCGGATTCTCCTGTCTATCCGTCAGGTTATCACCTGAAACGTTTCGTTGCTGACCTCGGATATAACCTGTGGATACACCGGCTACTTCTTCACCTGGAAGCCCAAGTCGAGCGTCTTGATTTACATCATCTGTTCCAAAGAGTCTAAAGGTTTCTGTAAGTGTAACAAAACCATTCCATCCTCCTTGATTAGGGTGTAGTTGATTGTAAATACGAGTTCTAATGTCACCATCCAACATAAAAATCACCTCTTGATTGGTGTTATTGGCGGGATCCCAAATGTCAAAATAGCTTTCATCACCGTCTGGATCATCAGCACCAATACCGTCTAACTGAAAACCTAGATTTTCTATGGCATTGACATCTGCAACAACCTGATTCATGTCTCCTTCTGTTCCTACAAGATGAATAGCATTTAATTGCACCCTAGCTCTCAAGAAACGAGCAAATGCTTCTCCAACTCCTGTTAAAGTACCTGCTCTATCATCTCCTTCGTTAGCAGGGGCTATAGGTACATTGGGACCATTAGCAGAAAGGTTGCCACTAGATATGGCGGCGTTCAAATCATCAAGAATCAAAGCAAACGCTTCTTGGGCTGTTAGTACCGTTGGGTCAACATCGGGTCCATCATCCACTCCCCTGATGGGTACTTGGCCGAAGAAATCTAAAACGGAAAATACATGAAATGCACGTATAACTTGAGCTTGGGCGGTTTGACTAGGATTCGCATTAGATCTTGAATCCAGTAATTGACTTGCACGAAATGTTGCAGCGTTATGCCTGTTCCAAGCCTGTAGTACATAAACGTGATTGGCATCCCAAGTATGATTGTGCAAGGCACGCCAAACTCCATTGTCACCCCAATCGGCACCCCTTGTTAATACAGCAATGTTATCAGCTGATACCTCCATGAGCGCATATGAGGCTTCTTGAGAATCTTGGCGGAAAAGCCCTAGTCCATCACTATCACCACTGGTATAGAGTGCTTCAAGACTTGCAGAGGTACTTGATACTCCACTGAAGCTACCACTGTCTGATTCTACGGATATGGAATCCTGAAAATTGGGTTCCAGATCGGTACATGCTTGGGAAGCGATTAGCAGTACACTAACTCCAAGCGTTTTCATCAATTTGTTTTGTAATAAATCTTTTTTCTTCATCATTTTTTTTTTAAAAACTTGCATTAACACCTAGCGAAAAGGTAGTAGGTCTTGGATAGGAAGTCAAATCGATTCCTAATGAAGGTAAGTTATTTAAGTTTCGGTCTGTTGATATTTCAGGATCTTGTCCGGTATAGTCGGTAATAACAAACAAATTCTGAGCATTAAGGAACAATCTTAAATTACTAAATACACTATCTTCTCCCACATTAAAGTTGTGGCCTAAAGTCACGTTTTGTAGTCTTAGGAAAGAGCCATCCTCAACAAATCTCGAGGAAACAGACTGAGGGTTGAAAGGATTTTCTACGCCTACAAGTGGAAGTACATCTGCATACACGTTTCTACCTTGTGATAAGTTAGGAATGGTTGAAAATGCATTTCTGGTATTATTATAAATGGATTGACCAAATTGACCGTTAAAGAACAAACTCAAATCCCAATTTTTGTAATTGAAGTTGTTGGTGAAACCCATTGAAAAGTCAGGTAACGCACTTTCTCCTATAAAGACTTGAGCTCCGTTGCTTCCAAAAATGTTACCTCCGTTTTCGTCCAATCCTTGGAAATCCCTGGTAAAGAAGCTGAACAAAGGCTGGTTGTTGGACAATCTTTGTGCAAAAGCTCTAGAAAGACCGGGACCATTAATTTGCCCTGCATCAATTTCCGGACCATCGTAGTTTTCCAAGACGTTATCCGTATAGGTGATATTGAAATTCAAATCCCAGGAAAAATCTTCAGTCTGCACTGGAATAGCGTTAACAGTGAATTCTACCCCTTCATTAACAATATCTCCATCTACATTAGCAAAAACAAAAGGTTGAGGAGCTGGTTGTGCACTGTTTACTTGTAATAAGAATTGTGATGTGGTTCTTTTAAAGTAGTTCACAGATCCTGTGATTCGATTATCTAAAAAGCCGTAGTCCACACCAATACTTAATTGCTCATTTTCTTCCCACTGTAAGTCAGGGTTATCGAAAGCCACATCACTTAAAGCACCGGCATTGTTCTGGTTACCAACGTTAAAGCGCTGTCTTGCAGAAAATTGGTTTGAACCTAAACCTTCTTGGTTACCGGTAACTCCCCAGTTTGCACGTAATTTGAAGGTATCAAAAAATTCTGGGAACCATTCTTCTTGGTCAAGAGCCCAAGATGCCCCAATAGCACCAAAAGTACCATATTGATTGTTTCCACCAAATCGAGATGAACCATCGATTCTCACAGTACCCGAGAAATTGAATTTACCATTCAAAGAATAATTAGTTCTTAAGAAGAAGGACTGTAACTCATCGCGCTCTAAACCAGTGTTTGCAGCAAAGTCTCTTGCTATGGCGATGTTATTAATCATTTGAAACAGATCAGGAGTTTCAAAATTAAAAGCTCGGAGAGTAATAGTTTCGTTTACAAATTCTTGGTAAGAATGTCCAAGCACAACATCCAACACGTCATCCCCAAACTCTTTGTTGTAATTTAAATAGGATTCCCAAGTGGTATTGGTCAAATCAATTTCGTCTAAGTTGGCTCTACCATTATCCAAAGTACCATTAGCAGCAAAATTTCTTGATTCTGCAGAAGCGGCAGAAGAGGTGGATTTATCCAAACCAACAAGGGTATTGATGGTCAAATTATCTGTTATCTTATATTGTGCTGACACATTTACTAGAGCCCGAAATGTACTGGAGGTTGCGCGAGTCAACTCTAAAAGTGCCAATGGATTCCTTCTTTCATTGGATGGCTGATTGAAACCAGCTATAAAACCTTGGTCTCTGGTACCATCTCCTGTTAAGGGTTGCGTAGGATCCCAGCCAATGGAAGCGGAGAGTAAATCACCTCTGGCATTTGGATTGTTTGTGATAGGAGGTCTTTGAGTTTCAACGTTGGAAATAGTTGCTTGAGTACTCAATTTTAATTTGTCATCAAAAAAACGCTGAGTTGCATTGAATCTAGCAGTTAATCTGTCAAAAGTACTGTTCTCAACCTCGCCCTCTTGGTCTTGATATCCAAAAGATAATCTATAATTACCGGTCTCGTTACCTCCGCCATAGGCGACATTGTAATTTTGAGTAAAAGACGTACGAAAGATTGTATCGAAAGTATCTGTATTGGCCCCACCATCAACAAAGGTTCCGCCAGAAATAATATTCTGAGCGTTTAAAAACTGATCCCGGGATAATACTTCAGGATTATTTGCAATATAGCCTACAGAGAACGTAGAAGAAAAGTCCAATGTGCTTCTCCCTGCTGTACCTGACTTGGTGGTAATCAAAACCACCCCATTAGCACCCCTTGACCCATAAATGGCCGTAGAAGCTGCATCCTGTAAGATGTCGATGCTTGCAATATCATTTGGGTTCAAGAAACTCAAAGGATCCAAAGAGCCAGAACTTCCAATGTCAGAACCTCCATCAACAGAACCTCCACCTGTGGAAGCAGTAGTATTAGCTCCGTTTAGCGGAACACCATCAACAACAAACAGTGGATTGTTTTGGGATCGTACCGAAGCGGTACCCCTTACTCTTACGTTTACTGCTGCACCAGGTTCACCACTGGTAGTGGCAATCTGAACACCTGCAGTTTTACCTTGTATCAGCTGTTGTGGGTTTACAATTACACCCTTGTTAAATTCTTCAGCCTTTACACTTTCCACAGCACCAACAGTACTTCGTCTAGTTGTAGTACCATAACCTACAACAACCACTTCATCCAATTGACTTGCATCTTCTTGAAGGGTCACATTTATCGTAGTTTGTCCATTTACAGGAATCTCCTGTGATGCAAAACCGATGTAACTGAAAACGATGACTGCGTCAGCTGCAACATCATTAAGTGTATAATTACCATCAAAATCAGTTTGCGTACCATTGGTTGTACCTTTAACTACAACGCTGGCTCCCGGTAAGGGTCCGCTGGCATCTGAGACCGTACCGGTTACTGTTTGGGCCTTGACCATACCGAAACATAATAATGCCCCAATAAAAAGAAAGCCTCTAAGTAGCGTAATCTTCATAAATAATTAATTTTAAGTTTAGTTAATTTCAATTCAAGTGTTAAACATATATAAAAAAAAGGTTAATCAAAATTTAAGCATTATTCAGTGTTTAACGAAAACGGTTTCGTGTTAATAAGTTTGAGAAAATACTAGTTTGATAAATCTTTAAGCCGTAATTTAATCAAATCTTAATAATAATGGGGCTTTTTAACGAAATTAATAATACCCTAGGAATATACTATTTTATTTGAAGCATGTTTTTTGACACCATTTTTTGATGAAGATAGTTTCTTCTTAGTGTTTTGTTAAAAGTTTATCTAAACGAACTGTTAATACTCAGTTTTGGTTATTTTCCCATTTCCATAGTACTTTTTAATATACCAGGTTGAAATCAAAGATTACATTAAAGGATATTGCAAGAGAACTTGAGGTTTCAATTTCCACTGTTTCAAAAGCATTAAAGAACAGCGAGGAAATTAGTAGGGATACCAAAGAAAAGGTTCAGGCATTTGCACGTCTTTACAATTACAAGCCCAACAATATTGCTATCAGTTTAAAAAATAAGCGCACCAAAAATATTGGGGTGGTAATTCCGGATATCGTACATCATTTTTTTACGACGGTAATCAGAGGTATTGAAAAATATGCCAATGCCAAGGGGTATAACGTAATTGTCTGTCTGTCTGAAGAATCTTTTGACAAAGAAGTAATCAATATGGAGATGTTGGCCAATGGAAGTATTGATGGGTTTATCATGTCGCTTTCATCTGAGACACAGGCCAAAAATGACTACAATCATCTTAAGGAAGTTACAGAGCAGGGGATTCCCGTGGTTTTATTTGATCGTATTACCAATGAGATTGATTGCGACAAGGTCATCATTGATGATAGGATGGGAGGCTATCTGGCAACGAAAAAACTCATTGAGCAAGGAAAACAAAAAATTGCTCTTATTACAACTGATGATTATTTAAGCGTGAGTAAGGCAAGAGGGGATGGTTACAGAAAAGCATTATTGGATAGTAACATTGAACTCGATGAATCCCGAATCCTAAAACTCCCTACCATGGAAATGGACGAGGAGCGCATACGCAATTTCTTTGATAGCATTGAATTTGATGCTGTGCTTTGCGTAAATGAAATTTTTGCTGTTTTTAGTATGCGAGTAGCTCTGGAAAAAGGCCTTAAGATTCCAAAGGATGTGGCCGTTATCGGGTTCACCAACGGACTGTTGTCTAAGTACGCCAATCCTAGTTTAACGGTTGTAGCTCAACATGGTGAGAAAATGGGGGAAATCTCTGCTCAAATGCTAATTGAAAAGGTCGAAAGTGAAAAAGAAGAAGAAACTTTTCAGACCAAAATTTTAGAACCAACATTGGTGGTACGGGACTCAACAATTAACTAAGTTTGTCTTGTTGGAATTAAATCTACAATCTTAACTTCTACCATATTTTTAATAAATGAATCAAGATTATATAAAGCCAGACCCCTGGTCCATAATTGAAGAAGGATTTGACAAAGAATTCGTAAAATCTTCTGAAAGTCTTTTTAGTATTGGAAACGGTGCTATGGGCCAGCGTGCCAATTTTGAGGAGACCTACTCTGGAGATACTTTTCAAGGAAGCTATATTGCAGGGGTTTACTATCCGGACAAAACAAGAGTAGGTTGGTGGAAAAACGGGTATCCAGAATATTTTGCCAAGGTATTAAATGCTCCAAATTGGATAGGAATAGACATATCCATAGATGGGGAATCTTTGGACTTGAATACTTGCAAGGAAGTCAAAGACTTTGTGCGTCAACTTAATATGAAGGAAGGTTGGTATAAACGTTCCTTTGTTGCTACAATGCCCAATGGAATTGAAGTCTCTGTTTCATCTACCCGCTTTTTAAGTCTTCATTTGGACGAATTGGGTGCTATTCAGTACGAAATAGAAGTTTTGAGTAAGGATGCAGAGATTATCATTTTACCCTATTTAGATAGTGGTATTAAAAATATGGACAGTAATTGGGATGATCAATTTTGGAAAACGACCAAGGTGGAATCCGATGGAAATCGTGCCTTTATTGAAGCTCATACCCTCAAAACCAACTTTGAGACGTGCACCTTTATGGACGCTTCTCTTTATATTGATGGGAACAAACATGAAACGGATCCAATTCATAAAAAGGATGAATTGGCAACAGGGCTGAGTTTTGTTGTCGATGTTAAAAAAGGCCAAAAAGTGGCACTGCACAAATTAGGGGGTTATACTGTTTCAAGAAATCACAAGTCTTCAGAATTGATTAATGCAGCCAATGATGTTTTGGATAAAGCTTCACATCTTGGCTTTAGTGGACTTTTGGAACAGCAGAAAAGAGATTGGGCTCACATTTGGGAAATGAGTGATATTGAAATAGAAGGCGATGTCAAGGCACAGCAAGGTATTCGTTTCAATATTTTTCAGCTGAATCAAACCTATTTGGGTAAAGATTCCAGATTAAACATTGGTCCCAAAGGATTCACCGGCGAAAAATACGGAGGAAGCACCTATTGGGATACCGAGGCCTATTGCCTTCCTTTCTATATGGCCACAAAAAATCAAGAGGTAGCATGGAGTCTTCTAGAATATCGATTTAACCATTTGGGGAAAGCCATCGAGAATGCAGAAAAACTAGGTTTTAAGAATGGGGCTGCACTTTACCCAATGGTAACCATGAATGGAGAGGAGTGCCATAATGAATGGGAAATAACCTTTCAAGAGATCCACAGAAATGGGGCCATTGCTTTTGCCATCTACAATTATCATCGCTTTACGGGGGATTACAGCTATGTTCCAAAAATGGGACTGGAAGTACTAATAGGTATAGCTCGTTTTTGGCAACAACGTTTCAACTATTCAGAGGACAAGCAAAGTTATGTAATGCTAGGGGTAACAGGACCCAATGAATATGAGAACAACATAAACAACAATTGGTATACCAACTATTTGGCAAAATGGTGCATTGAATATGCGGCTGAACAACTCCAAAAAGTGGAAAAGGAATACCCAGAAGATTATGCTAGGGTTATCCGGAAAACCCAATTGTCCCCAGAGGAAACCAACGCTTGGGATGAATTGGTGTCCAACGTTTATTTTCCATTTTCCGAAAAACATGGTGTCTATCTCCAACAAGATGGTTTTTTAGATAAGGAAATGATTCGTGTCAGCGATTTGGAAAAATCGCAACGGCCTATTAATCAAAAGTGGAGTTGGGATAGAATTTTGAGGTCTCCTTACATCAAACAAGCAGATGTGCTACAAGGTTTTTATTTTTTTGAAGACCATTTCTCTCAAGAGCAACTTGAAAAACATTTTGATTTTTACGAACCTTTCACGGTTCATGAATCTTCTCTGTCTCCATGCGTGCACAGTATCCAAGCGGCTAAGCTAGGTCGAATGGAGCAAGCCTATACCTTCTACTTAAGAACTTCAAGATTGGATTTGGACGACTATAATAAAGAAGTGGAAGAAGGTTTGCACATTACTTCCATGGCTGGAACATGGATGAGCATTGTGGAAGGTTTCGGAGGAATGCGGGTTCAGGATAATCAATTGTGCTTCGAACCCCAGATTCCATCTCAATGGAGCTCATATGCTTTTAAAGTGAATTTTAGAAATCAAATTATAACCATTACCGTCAAAAAAGATGCTTCCAGTTTTGAAATCACAGGGGAAGCAGATTTGGACATTCTAGTAAATGGCAAAGTGGTAACCCTAGTTCCAGGAAAAATAGTTCAGGCATGAGAAATTGGGCCTTCGGTTGTTTTTTTCTGATGCTGGGGGGCTTTTTGGCATGTGAATCAAAAATCAAAACCAAGGAAGTGGAGTCAATTACAGAAAGAAAGGCAGTAGTCTATCAAGTTTTCACAAGACTTTTTGGCAATACAAACACCACAAATAAACCGTGGGGCACTATTGAGGAAAATGGAGTTGGAAAGTTTTCAGACTTTACGGAAACCGCCCTTTCCGAAATAAAGAACTTGGGAGTCACACATATTTGGTATACAGGAATACCGCATCACGCTGTTATCAATGACTACACCGAATTTGGCATTTCCAATGACGACCCCGATGTGGTAAAGGGACGTGCAGGGTCACCGTATGCCGTAAAGGATTATTACAATGTAAATCCAGACCTTGCAGACAATCCCGCGAACAGGTTACAGGAGTTCAAGGATTTGGTAGAGAGAACCCATAAAACCGGTATGAAGGTTTTGATAGATATTGTGCCAAATCACGTTGCGCGAAACTATAAGGGCCTAACCAATCCTGAAGGGGTTTTGGACTTTGGGGCACAAGATGACACCTCTTTGGAGTATCATGTAAACAACAATTTCTATTACGTAATAGGAGAAGAATTCAAAGTGCCCCATTGGAAGGATGATTATCAACCCTTGGGAGGAAACACCAATGTATTGTCTGACGGGAAATTTGAAGAAATTCCTGCTAAATGGACGGGCAACGGCTCCAGATTGGCACAACCCGATTTCAACGATTGGTATGAAACGGTTAAGGTAAACTATGGGGTTCGGCCTGATGGCACAAAAGATTTCAAGGAGTTGCCAAATGTATATGCAGAGAAGAGTTATAAAGAACATCATGCCTTTTGGCAGGATAAGAAGATTCCCGACTCTTGGATAAAATTCAGGGACATCGCGCTGTATTGGTTGGATTTTGGTGTAGATGGATTTCGTTTTGATATGGCCGAAATGGTTCCTGTAGAATTTTGGAGCTATATGAATTCCAACATTAAGATGAAAAATCCAGATGCTTTTCTTTTGGCCGAAGTATACAATCCAGGGTTGTATCGTGATTATATCCATAAAGGAAAGATGGATTACCTCTACGATAAGGTAGAGCTTTACGATAGCATCAAGCATACAATGAAAGGCTATGGTTGGACTGACCATATTCCTGTGGTACAAAAAGGCATGGCCGATATTGAGCATAACATGCTACATTTCTTAGAGAACCATGATGAGCAGCGTATTGCCAGCCCCGATTTTGCAGGGAAAGCAGAGTTGGCCAAACCCGCCATGGTGGTATCAGCCACTATCAGTACTTCACCAACCATGATTTACTTTGGTCAAGAAGTAGGTGAACCTGGTGCCGAAGATGCAGGTTTTGGAAGTCCCACCCGTACCTCTATTTTTGATTACATTGGAGTGCCGCATCATCAACGTTGGATGAATGATAAAAAGTTTGATGGGGGCCAACTTTCAGAATCAGAAAAGCAGCTTCGGGATTTCTATAAACGATTATTGAATTTTACCATTTCGAGCGAAGCCTTGATGGGAGAATATGAAGAAATTCATTTCTTCAATAAGGATAATACTGAAAACTATGACCATAGGGTGCTGTCTTACGTTCGATGGTCTCCTAACCAGAAGCTAATCATCCTATCCAATTTCGAAGAAGGCAAAACATATAATTTCGAACTTAAAGTTCCAGAACACCTTATTCAAACATGGAATTTGAAAGATGGGAACTACATTTTGAGTGAAAAACTGTATGGAAAAGAGCCCCTTCAATTAATGGTCCAAAAGGGTATGGGCAGAATTAAGGTTGAAATCCAACCTTTGGAATCTCTAATCCTTCAAGTAGAACCATAGAGTTGGGCATTGTTTGATTTTTGGAAAAGACGAAAAGGCTAAATAACTGTTTTTCCCTCTCTCTTTTAAAGAATTGGATTTGGCCAATCTTTTACTAGTCATGTTCCCGTCAAATTGTATTTTTAAGCTCAAATAAAAATGGAATGAAAAAAGCCTTATTATTTCTAGGAATTGTCTTTCTCTTCAACGCATGTAACATGATGAATTCAAAACCTTTGGTAATTGGTCACCGTGGCGCCATGGGACATGAAACGGAGAATACTCTCGCTTCGGTTCAAAAAGCTTTGGACCTGGGTGTGGACATGATTGAAATTGATGTATTCATAATTGATAGTGGTGAGATTGTTGTTTTTCATGATGAAAGAGTGGACCGCTTGGCCAACAGTGGCGGTAGAATTGAGGAATACAATATTTTTGATGTGAAGCAATTGATTTTGGATGGAAACCATAAAATTCCCATGCTACAGGAAGTACTGGACCTAATCGACAATAAAGTGGCGTTAAACATAGAATTGAAGGGAGCCAATACAACGGATAGGGTAGATTTTATTATTGACTATTATGTGAGAGAAAGAGGATGGTCATTGGACAATTTTGTCATTTCTAGTTTCAAGTGGGACGAACTGCGAAAAATGCGAGAGCTTAAACCGTCTATTAAAATAGCTGTCTTAACCGAAGAAGACCCCCTAAAAGCTTTGGATATAGCAAAGGAACTGAATGCAGTAGCCATCAATCCTAGTTTTAAGACGCTGACTGCTGAGAATACTGCTCAAATAAAGAAGGAAGGCTTCGGGATATACACTTGGACCGTAAATGAGCCCAATGATATTCAACGAATGATTGATTTCGGGGTGGATGGAATTATTACGAATTACCCAGAACGTGTGAATTAATGTTCGATGTAATTGTGGCAGGAGGTGGAGCTGCAGGTTTCTATGCCGCTATTCAAATTGCGGAGAAGAATCCAAATCTCAAAATTGCCATTCTGGAAAGAGGAAAGACAGTACTTTCCAAAGTAAGAATTTCCGGAGGCGGTAGGTGCAATGTCACACAGGCAAAGTTTTATGCCAAAGAACTGGTTGATGGCTATCCTAGAGGGCAAAAGGAACTTCTAGGCCCCTTTCATTCGCATGCTCCCGAAGATGTTATTGCCTTTTTTGAAGAAAGGGGAGTGCCACTTAAAATAGAGGAAGATGGTCGTATTTTTCCAAAAAGTGATTCCTCGCAAAGCATCATAGATTGTTTTCTAAAAGAGATAGAAAAACACGGAATACAAGTTTTAAAAAATAGCTCCGTAAAAGATTTTAGTAGATTGGAAAGTGGTCATTGGCAAGTGACCACCATGAATAAGGATTATAAGGCGCGGATATTACTTTTGGCCACCGGGAGTAATGCTAGAATATGGAATATGTTACAAGATATGGGGCACTCCATTGTCTCTCCTGTACCCTCTTTGTTCACGTTCAACATTAATGATGAGCGAATTAAAGGAATTCCTGGAATTAGTGTTAATGCTTCTGTAGAAATTCCTCCAAAAAAAATATTTGCCTCAAACATCAGTGTTGAATTAAAAAGTGCTCCCAAGCAGCATCCCGTTTTAGAATCTGAAGGTCCCGTTCTAATCACCCATTGGGGCTTAAGCGGCCCAGCTATCCTAAAATTATCTGCTTGGGGTGCAAGAATTTTGGAAAATTACAAATACAACTTTCGGGCTGTTGTCAATTGGACACCGGAGTATTCTACTTCATCTATGGAGGGATATTTAAAAGAGGTGAAAGAAGTGGAAGCTAAGAAAACAGTTTTTCGAACCCAAGCCATATCGATACCAAAAAGATTGTGGATGCGTTTGGTTGCTGCCTCAGGAATAGCAAAAGAACTTAGATGGGGTGAGGTCACCAAAGAACAATTAAAAAATTTATCGAAACAGCTTACGGCTTGCTCGTTCAAAGTAGAAGGAAAAAGTACGTTTAAAGAAGAGTTTGTAACTGCAGGCGGAGTGGATTTGAAAGAAATCAATTTTAAAACTTTTGAAAGCAAGTTATTCTCCAATCTGTTTTTTGCTGGAGAAATAATTGATGTTGATGGCATCACTGGAGGCTATAATTTTCAAAATGCTTGGACTGGGGCCTATTTGGCCGCTCAGGAAATCGCATCCAGAGCACTTACTGTAACCACATAGATAAAAAAGCAGCCAAAGCAGCACCAATAATGGGTCCAACTACTGGAATCCATGAATATCCCCATCCATTTGAACCTTTATTTTTAATAGGAACCAGTGCGTGTACTATTCTGGGTCCTAAATCACGTGCGGGATTAATGGCATACCCGGTGGTTCCACCAAGGGATAGACCAATTCCCCAAACGATAAGGGCAACAGGAAGAGCACCTAAGGAACCCAATCCAATAATACTATTGTCCTTCATCATGGTGGCATCTGTGAAATACAAGACTGCAAAAACCAAAACAAACGTGCCCACTGTTTCTGTCAAAATGTTTAGAAACGTGTTAGGAATAGCTGGAGCATTGCAGAATACCGCTCGCTTGCTATTTCCATCTTCTGTTGCATCAAAATGGTCTTTGTGTATTAACCAGACGAAAAAAGCACCCAGCATAGCTCCAATAAACTGGGCAATGATATAATTGGGAACATCATAGATTGAAAAATCTCCTGAAAGTGCCAGTCCAATAGTCACGGCAGGATTCATATGTGCTCCACTGTAAGGACCGGCAACTACCACCCCAGTATATACTGCAAATGCCCAACCTGTGGTAATTACAATCCATCCGGATTGGCTGCCAAATGTTCCCTTTAGGGAAACGTTTGCGTTAACTCCGCATCCCAAAAGAATTAATAAGAAAGTACCTATAACTTCAGCAACAAAGGGAGTCATAATTCAATCAGCTGGTTTTGGTCCAATGTTCCAAAGCTTCAATGGCACGATACCACCCTTTGATTCCGTCTTCTATTGTCTCTCTTTCGTTGGTAGGATTAAAGCGTACGTCCGTTTCCCATATTTTCTGAATTTCTTCTGCACTTTCCCAAAAACCTACAGCCAGACCTGCTAAGTAAGCCGCTCCCATAACCGTAGTCTCCACTATTTTTGGTCGAACGGCAACGGTGTTCAAAACGTCAGCTTGAAACTGCATAAGCATATTGTTAACCGTTGCACCTCCATCCACCCGAAGTTCTTTAATCGAGATTCCAGAATCTGCTTCCATGGCTTTTAGAATATCCATGGTTTGATAGGCAATGGATTCCAAAGCTGCTCTAGCTATATGGGCATCCGTGCTTCCGCGAGTTAAACCAAAAATGGTTCCCTGTGCATATTGGTTCCAATGTGGTGCGCCCAATCCTGCGAAGGCGGGAACAAAATATACTCCTTCGGATGAATCAATGGAACCTGCCAAATCTTCAACATCTGAAGAATTTTTAATAACCTTCAAACTATCTCTTAGCCATTGTACAACGGCGCCAGCAATAAAAATACTTCCCTCAAGAGCATATTCAGTTTTTCCATTAATTTTCCAAGCCACGGTCGTGAGCAAATTGTTTTTGGATACGATGGGCTTCTCCCCAATATTCATCAACATAAAACAGCCTGTTCCATACGTGTTTTTCACCATGCCTTGCTTGGTGCACATTTGGCCAAACAATGCGGCTTGTTGATCTCCGGCAATTCCAGCGATTGGAATCTTGGCAGCGAAGAAATTAGGTCCTGTATGCCCATAAACTTCGCTAGATTGTTTTACTTCTGGAAGCATGCTTTTTGGGATAGTTAATAATTCCAGTAGTTCATCATCCCATTCCATGGTATTGATGTTGAAAATAAGAGAGCGTGAAGCGTTGGTGACATCGGTGACATGCAAATTTCCTTCTGTCATTTTCCAAATAAGCCAAGTGTCAATTGTTCCAAGGACCAAATCTCCAGCTTCTGCTTTTTCTCTTGCCCCTTCTACATTGTCCAATATCCATTTTACCTTGGTTCCTGAAAAATAAGAATCAATGACCAGACCCGTTTTTTCGCGAATCATTTCAGATTTACCTTGCTTCTTCAACTCATCACAGTACGCTGAGGTACGCTTGTCCTGCCAAACAATTGCATTGTAGACAGGCTCCCCTGTATTTCTGTCCCAAACCACTACGGTTTCTCTTTGATTGGTTATGCCAATCGCGGCGATTTGGTCACCCTTAATACCCTTTTTGCTTACGGCTTCTGCTGCCATTCCAGCTTGGGTGGCCCATATTTCAGTAGCATCATGTTCTACCCATCCTGGTTTTGGAAAAATCTGTGTAAACTCTTTTTGAGAAACGGAAACAATAGTTCCTTGTTTGTCTACCACAACTGCTCTTGAACTGGTAGTGCCTTGGTCCAAGGCAAGTATATACTGACTCATTTTGGTTAATTTAACATCGCTGAATTTACTAAAATTAATCGGAGTTGTTGAGCCAAAACTTAAAATTCAATCCATGAAAAAGTACATAGCCCTTTTAAGGGGAATCAACGTAGGAGGGCATAAAAAAATAAAGATGGTTGAACTCAAAAAGGTATTAGCTGCCAACCGGTTTCAAGAAGTGCAAACCTATATTCAGAGCGGTAACATACTCTTTAAAGCAGAAAAACAAACATCACTGGAACTTGCTGAAAAAATTCATTGTCTTATAGAATCCAGATTTGGCTTTCAGGTTCCTGTTTTGATAATCACTTTTGAAGAATTACAGCACATTTTAGACAATAATCCTTTCGGTAAAAAACCTGAGGAAAACCAATTGTTTTTTACTCTGCTTAAGACTCCCCCTCAGCACGAAAAGGTTTCTGAATTTAACAAGTATCAGTTTGAGAACGAGGATTTTTACATTACCCAGAATTGTGTGTATCTAAGTTTTACTAGAAGTTATAGAAACGCAAAACTTAATAACAACTTTATCGAGAATAAGCTAAAGGTAGAGGCGACTACCCGAAATCTAAAAACCATGAAAAAATTATTGGAGCTTTCAGAGAACTAGTTAAGTTGCCAAATGGAAAAATTAAGTATGGTTGCAAAGCTAACCCAAAGTAAATAGGGGATGAGTAAAAATGCAGCTACCTTGCTCACCACCCTAAACCATCGAATGGTGAGTATGATAAGGGTTAGAAGAACAAGAATTACAATCAAGGCCCAAAAGGGATTTTTGAACCCAAAAAAAACAATGCTCCAAAGGGCATTGAACAAGAGTTGAAATCCAAAATGATATAATGCCGTTTTTACCCATATATGATGAAATCCTTTCGACCAAACAATGCCAGCCGCTACTCCCATTAGAACGTATAGTACGGTCCAAACTGGCGCGAAAATGGAATTTGGCGGATTAAAACTGGGTTTGTTCAACGTAGTGTACCAAGTATTCACGGAGCTTTGCGTGGCGAAGCTGGAAAGAAAGCCAATTAACAAGCAAACAATAACGGCAATAGCGATGTATGTAACTTTCTTTTTCATGATTGGTGTTGGCTCCCTAAAATAACAATTTATTTCATTCTTCCATTCGAGCTGCCAAAGCATAGCTATATTTGCTCAAATTTTTGTTGGATGACGGATAATGACTTCATACCAAAAGCGTATACCCATCTTCCTGAAAAGGGCAAAGTAGGCTGGAAGGCACCGAGCAATATTGCCTTGGTCAAGTATTGGGGTAAGAAAACCAATCAGATTCCGGCTAATCCATCCATAAGCTTCACCTTAGATGCCTGCGCTACACAAACACAGGTTACGTTCACTAAAAAAGAGGATTTAAAAGATTTTTCGTTTGACTTGCTTTTTGAAGGTAAGCCCAAAGAAGATTTTAAGCTCAAGATTCAGACCTTTTTGGAGCGAATAGAACCCTATCTACCTTTTCTGAAAAAGTACCATTTCGTAATAGAAACATCCAATTCGTTTCCTCATAGTAGTGGTATTGCTTCTTCTGCCAGTGGTATGTCAGCTTTGGCTTTGTGTTTGTTGAGTGTTGAAAACAAAATCCAGCCTATGGCATCTGATTTTTTCAACAAGAAAGCCTCTTTTTTGGCCAGATTGGGGTCGGGAAGTGCTTGCAGAAGCATTGAAGGTGATTTGGTTCAATGGGGCAAGCACGAGGGAATCGAAAAGAGTTCGGATCTATACGGGGTAAACTATCCTTTTGAAGTAAACCCAATTTTTAAAAACTATCATGACACCATATTGCTCGTGCACAAGGGACAAAAACAGGTGAGCAGCTCTGTGGGTCATAACTTAATGCATAATCATCCCTATGCAGAAAAGCGATTTGAACAAGCGCACTCAAACTTGGCTAAATTAAAACCGATTTTGGGTGAAGGAAATCTTGAGGCCTTTATGGAACTTGTAGAAAGTGAGGCATTGACCCTTCATGCAATGATGATGACCAGTATGCCCTATTTTATTCTAATGATGCCGGACACCTTGGAAATCATCAATAAACTTTGGAGGTTTCGCAAAGAGACTAAAGTGCCGATATGCTTTACTTTGGATGCGGGAGCCAATGTGCATGTATTGTATCCAGAATCGGTAAAGGAAAAAGCCATTCAATTTATTCAGGATGAACTAGTTGCGCATTGCGAGAATGGACACTATATTTGCGACCGAATAGGAACGGGTGCCAAGCAATTATTTGAAGAATAGAATAATCTCTTGG
Source organism: Flagellimonas ulvae (assembly GCF_049333175.1). Classification (NCBI taxonomy): domain Bacteria; kingdom Pseudomonadati; phylum Bacteroidota; class Flavobacteriia; order Flavobacteriales; family Flavobacteriaceae; genus Flagellimonas; species Flagellimonas ulvae. The sequence goes on along the minus strand of NZ_CP186325.1, from coordinate 2,191,602 downwards.
TTTTTGAAACGTTGTTATTAGTCTAAACTAGGATTGATTGAAATAAAACCGACTTTTTTGTTTATCTTTATTTTGAAAAAGATTAAACAAAATCTTTTTATCATATGAAAGGACCACTTTTTTATTCTAAAATTTTGCTATTTGGTGAGTATGGAATCATCAAGGATTCCAAAGGACTTTCCATTCCATACAACTTTTTTAAAGGAGCTTTGAAAACGGATGATAATCCTTCCGAATCAGCCAAAGCATCCAATGAAAGTCTTAAGCAATTCGTTGTTTACCTCAAGGAAATGGAATCCCAAGAACCTGCATTGGTTTCTTTCGATTTTTCGAAAATAGAGGCAGATGTTGATGGAGGTATGTACTTTGACAGTTCTATTCCACAAGGCTACGGAATTGGAAGCAGTGGCGCATTGGTAGCTGCGATTTATGATAAATATGCAACTGATAAAATCACAGTTTTAGAGAACTTGACCCGGGAAAAATTGCTGAAATTAAAGTCTATCTTTTCCAAGATGGAATCCTTTTTTCATGGAAAATCATCTGGTCTTGATCCTTTGAACAGTTACTTGAGTTTGCCGATTTTAATAAATTCCAAGGACAATATTGAGTCCACCAGTATTCCTTCCCAAAACAAAGAAGGTAAGGGTGCAGTCTTTTTATTGGATAGTGGAATTACTGGTGAAACCGCTCCTATGGTTCAGATTTTCATGGAGAAAATGAAGCAGGAAGGTTTCAGAAATATGCTCAAGGACCAATTCATAAAACATACCGATGCTTGCGTTGAAGATTTTCTTAGCGGTAATGTAAAATCGCTATTTGGAAATCTGAAAGAGCTTTCCCATGTGGTCTTGGATAACTTCAAGCCTATGATTCCTTCCAAGTTCCATGATTTATGGCAAAAAGGAATTGAGAGCAACGAGTATTATCTCAAACTTTGCGGTTCCGGTGGTGGTGGATACATTCTTGGGTTCACCCAGGATTTAGAACAGGCCAAAAAAGCGTTGAACGGCCATAAATTGGAAGTGGTATACAACTTCTAACCCCATCCCATGCTTAGTAGAAAAAATAAACTCTTGCTTTTCAAGCTATTGAGTTTGTTTTCTGTGGTTCGCGGTTATAATATTCTGATAATCACCTTAGCGCAATATCTCACTTCCATTTACATTCTTTCGCCAGACCTTCCTTTGAGGGATGTGGTTTTTGATTTTAATCTTTTTTTGATTGTTACAGCATCGGCCTTGGCGATAGCCAGTGGCTATATCATCAACAATTTTTATGATGCGGAAAAAGATTTGATAAATAAACCAACCAAGAGTATGTTGGATAGGTTGGTAAGTCAACGGTTTAAACTGACTACCTACTTCATCCTTAACTTTTTAGCGGTTTTTGCAGCTAGTTACATTTCGTTTCGAGCGGTATTCTTTTTTTCAGCCTATATTTTTGGGATTTGGATATACTCGCATAAACTTAAGCGTATTCCGTTTTTGGGCAATCTGGTTTCGGCTACTTTGGCCATAACTCCATTTTTTGTAGTGTTTGTGTACTATAGAAACTTTGAAACCGTAATTTTCGTTCATGCCCTATTTCTCTTTCTACTTATCCTGGCCAGGGAGCTGATAAAGGATTTGGAAAATATGGCGGGTGATATGGCCCAGAACTATAAGACCATTCCCATATTATACGGAACCAAAGTTTCCAAAGGAATCATCGGATTTTTGATTTTTTTGACCTTGATTCCCGCACTGCTTTTAATACAAGTTTTTGATGTAGGCTATATGTACCTCTACTTCTGGATATGCGTTGGGCTCTTGGCACTTTTTATCATTTTGTTGGCTAAGGCCAGTGGCAAAAAGCATTATGTTTGGCTCCACAATATTTTAAAATTCATCATTGTCGCAGGAGTTTTTAGTATCCTACTTATTGATGTAGACCTCGTATTAAACCGAATTTTATAATGGAAGACAAACTCAAAGTGGCTTTGGCTCAAATTGCACCGGTATGGCTGAATAAATCGGCTACACTTGAAAAAGTTATGCAAACGGTAACCGAAGCTGCTGCTAAAGAAGCGGAGTTAGTGGTGTTTGGAGAAGCCTTTTTACCGGGTTACCCATTTTGGTTGGCCCATACCAATGGAGCCGCTTGGGATTTAAAAGTCAACAAGGAATTGCACGCGCATTATACCCGAAATTCCATTCAAATCGAGGCAGGGGAATTGGATACATTGTGCCAATTGGCCAAGGAAAAAGGTGTTGCAATTTACTTAGGCATGATGGAACGTGCCAAGGATAGAGGTGGGCATAGTCTATATTGTTCTTTGGTCTATATTGATTCCAATGGCGAAATTCAATCGGTACATCGTAAACTGCAACCCACTTACGATGAGCGCCTCACATGGGCGCCAGGTGATGGAAACGGACTTAAGGTTCATTCATTAAAAAAGTTCACTGTGGGAGGTTTGAATTGTTGGGAAAATTGGATGCCCTTGCCACGTACAGCGCTCTATGCTCAAGGCGAGAATTTACATATTGCCGTTTGGCCCGGAGGACTGCATAACACAAAAGACATAACAAGATTTATTGCTCGGGAATCCCGTGGCTATGTCATTTCGGTTTCCTCATTGATGCATGTGGATGACTTTCCGAAGGACACTCCACATCTAGAGGCTATTTTGGAAAAAGCACCAAAAGTATTGGCTAATGGGGGTTCTTGTATTGCTGGACCTGATGGGGAATGGGAAATAGAACCCATTGTGGATCAGGAAGGGTTGATTTATCATACCTTGGATATTAATCGAGTGTACCAGGAACATCAAAATTTTGACCCCGTAGGACATTATTCCAGACCAGATGTCACCCAACTTACCGTAAACCGGGAACGGCAATCCACCGTCAAAATAAAAGATTAGTTATTCTGATTATTTCTTTTTTAAAAAAAGGACATCAAAACATATTGTTTTGGTGCCCCTTTCCATCGTTTTTGATTGTTTCGAATTTTAATTGATATAACTGTTTCTCTCTTCATGGAGTTCGCTGAGGTACTGCACAAACTCATATTGGTTTCCATCTGCATCCGCAAAGTAATCCCGTATTCTAAATTGCTCTACTTGTTTAGGATAGTCACGTTTGTACCCGTGCTCTAATAGGTTACTCGCTATTTCTTCGACATTGGGGACTACAAAACCAATATGGTTAATACCCGCTTTGTCATAGTTCTTCTCCACCTTTGCATGTTTGTTTATGGCTTGATTGATTGCAACATAGGTGTAATCATCACCTAGATGGACCCATTCCCGAAGGTCATTTCCCGCTCCTCGTATCTTAAAATGAGGAAAGGCAACCTGAAAGAATTTTATTGCTTCTTGAATATTATTGACTGTGATGTTGGCATGTTCCAAGTATATCTGCTGCTTCATGATATGTTTTTTTGTTCAGAGCAAATTTCCAAATAGAGCGGAACACTGAAAATGAACCTCCGTACAGAAAACGACCTGTACTTTAGTACAGTTAATTCAAACACAAAATCAGCTTAGATACTAAAGAGACCTCTTTTTAGAGCGATATCTACAGCTTCGGTTCTATTTTTGGCATTTAGTTTGGATAGAATTGAGGTAATATGAAACTTCACAGTTCTTTCGGTAATGTACAATCTGTTGCCAATAACTTCATTGGTAAGACCATCTTTGATTAATGATAGCACTTGAAGCTCACGTTTCGTAATTGGGTTTTTAGGATAGCTGAACGCATTGGATGGATTCTTGTTGTCCTTCAATATATTGGATTCAAACAAAAGCTGGTTTAAATCCTTTTGAAGATGAATCAATTCCTGCAAAGCGGTTTTTACTTTGAGGTAATCACCCATTCCACTTTGTAATGAAGCAATTATTGATTCTAACTTGGGAAGAATTATCCCTTCGGATACCCGCTTTAGGTCGGATATTGGGTTGATTTCTTTTCTTCCAAACGATGTTTGTAGGCGAGCTCTCTGGATGCAGGTGCCAACCAATTCACCAATAGTATTCAAAATGGTGAGCTCTTGTTCATTCAATTTTCTAGACTCCTTGCTCAGCAGATTTATTAATCCAACTTTTTGGCCTTCAACAGTTATGGGGATTGTGGCATGAAATCTCAAGTCGTTCGTGCCAGAATTGATATCTTTTAATCTGGAGCAAGCGATTTCTGAGATATTTACCGCTTCTTCCATATCATCCGACAAATACTGTTTTATGCAGTAGCACCAGCCCGACAGGCGTTCAGGATAGTTGCCAAGAGCAGGTGGTAGATTATGGGAAACTGCCAGATAAACAGACTTGTTGTCTGGTTCGGTAAGCCAAATCCATCCTGTTTCCAAATTCAGTATTTCCGCTGTTTTTTCAAGGGATTTACTGAGCGCTGAATGCAAAGAGTACTCCTTGTTTAAATGACTGGCAATATCATATAAATGAGCGAAGTAATCTTTATTGTTCATCCTGAAACTAAATGAAAGGGTATTTAACGGGAACCTTTATCCAATAATTCATACCCTTGACGGATTCCTTTTTCAATGGGTGGAACTCCCCTGTCCATCCATGAGGGTTTTCCATCTCCTTTCAGGTAATAGTCAAAATACTGGGCCATTCGAATACTGAAATCCTTTCTATTTTGCATTTTTAGAGGCCAATGGGGCTCTCCGTTGTAATTGAGGAACCAAGAGGGTTTTCCCAAACGACGTAAGCTCACAAAAAATTCAATACCTTGATACCATGGTACATGGCCGTCAGCATCATTATGCATGACCAACAAAGGAGTATTAATTTTATCCACATTGAATATGGGCGAGTTTTCAATGTAGCGTGAAGGGTATTCCCAAGGGGTGCCACCTATCCTACTTTGCGTATGTTCATATTGGAATTGTCTACTTAAACCGGTCCACCATCGTATACCACCATAGGCACTTATCATGTTGGGAACGGGTGCTCCAGCTTCCGCTGCTTTAAAAATATCAGTTTTTGTTACCAGATAGGCAATTTGGTATCCACCCCAGCTATGTCCTTGCACACCGATATTGTCTTTATCGATAAAGCCTTTTTCCGCCAAAGAAGTGACTCCAGGGATGACACAGTTGTATGCACTTTCACCGGGATACCCTATCCGGTATTCCACATCTGGATTAAAAATAACGTACCCTCTACTGGTATAAAAACTATAATTAATTGAAGAACGCTCTGCTTTTGGATATCGGTGTCTGTGGATGCCGTCGGAACTCTTTTCATAAAAGTTTACCAGAAGAGGATATTTTTTAGTTGGGTCAAAATTCTCAGGTTTTACCAACATTCCTCGAAGCTTTTTTCCATCCAAAGAAATCCAATCCATCAGTTCAATAGTGCCCCAATTGTAGTCTTTTTGCTGCGGATTGGCATTGCTAAGTTTGATTTGTTTCTTGAAACTTAGGTCCGTAATTCGTAAATCCGGAAATTCTTCAAATGACTGACGGGTGAATATCAAAGCATCGTCTAACAGGGCCTTCTTGGGAGAAGAGTAGCGGTGAGGTCCCGAAATTAAAGAAGTAACCTTATTGTTTTTGGGATTGAATTTGGCATAACCGCCATTTTTGGTTGTTTCGTTGAAAGTACTAAGAAGCAAAGGTTGGCTGAAATCAATAGCTTCCTCTTCTTCATCCAAATCCAAATAGCGAAATACTGTTTTGGTATCTCTTCCGTCCGTTAGCTTTTGTTTTGCTCCGGTATCTGGATGTATTTTCCAGATGTCATATCGGTCATAGACCAAAAAGTGTTCGTCATCTTGAGTCCAGCCTGCAAATCCATAAGGGAATGGGTAATTGGGGTAATCGTTCTCCTCACTATAGGAAACCAAGTCTTTGGTCAAAGCAGTTTGTTTTCCTGATATGAGGTTATAGCTAACCCAAGTACTGTCCACTCTGTTATAGGTGTATCCATACTTTCCCTTCGGACTTAATTGAAGTCTTGGTACTTTTTTAAATTCATGTTCTGTTTCTCCAGAATTGGTATTAATTACTTTGTAATCATAGTGTCTGCGAGCTGTCCATTGGCTGGATAAATCATATGGTTTGGAGTTTCGAATCAAAGCTAATCCAGCATTTCCCTTATCTCCTAAATCAATATCTTCATAAGTGCCATTGGCCAGCGGGATTGTTTTTTTGTCACCAAGGTGATAAACCGTTGAAAAGGATTGGATGGAATCATTTTTTAGCTGCAACTCTTGAACCGTATATAATCGCGGTTCATCATAGGTCCAAACTTCCACGTTCACAATTTCTTCATCCAATAAAGAAGTATCTTTTTCAATAGGAGGTCTTGCCAATCCAAAATACATTTTGGACTCATCTTTGGAAAAATGAATTTCTCCATATTTAGAGACCACATAACTTTTTGGACTCATGGCGTTATCCATCACTTTTTGTGCTTTGGAATTTCCTTCTTGCCATACATAGAGTTCATTGGGTCTTAGCTGCACTTTGGTGGTGTCTGTATCCGCAATAAAACCGAAATTTTTACCGGATTCGCTAAATCCAAGTTTGAAATACTTGGCCTTTGGAGCTTTGTGCAAGTTTAAGGTTTCATTGGTTTCTAGGTTGCGGACAAAAACACCTGCATCGCTATCCTTTTTCTCTCCCGTGGTGGCATAGGCCAACCATTTGCCTTTTTTGGCGAACACATAGTCCGTAACAAACTTCAAAGTGTCTTGGGTCTTGGTTTCTAGATTCAGAACTACAAGATGGTATCCGGTTTTCATTCCAACTTTTTTAGGTTTATCCTTTTTCTCTTTTGATTGGGTTACTGAATCCTTTTCTTGCTTCTCTTCCTTTTCTTTCTCTTTTTTGATTTCCTCCAATTGGTAGGCTAGATAACCGGACCATTTCTCGGGAATCTTAAAAGACTTGATATGTCCAATCTTTTGTAGGCTTTTGGTCTTTAGATTGAAAATTCCTAGGGAATCTTTAGGAAGCTTATCTTTTTTAACCCTTCTTCTTTGCATGTCCATAATACTGTCTTTCCATGCATTGATGGTAAAAACCACATAATTTGAATCATACGTGAAATGGCCTTCCTTGCCACGGTCGTATTCAAGGACAAAATTGCCCAAGGCATCCTGAATTTTGAAAAAATGGTCTTTTTCTCCTTTCCATAAACTATATAGGATATGAGAGCCATTTGGAGCTATAACTTCGTTTTGGACTGTGTTCCAAATATCGTAATCAGCATGATCTAATACTTTCTTTTGGGTAAAGGAAATAGCCGGAACGGCCAAAAACAGGAATACGAGAATTTTTTTGAACATGGTTGTTTTGATTTGCCTTGTAAATATAGTTGATACCTTTCATTTCCTTCTTGAGTAAAATCCTTGTTCTTTGGATTTCAACAACGTATTTACTAGAGTTATTAAAAGGGATTATCTACATTTGCCAAAAATTATGACTGATGGCGAAATCAGACTTTAACAAAGGTGGCAAAAGACCATCTCGAACTTCACAGAAAGGATTCCAGAGAAAACCGTTCTCGAAAAAATCGAAACCTTCAAGCAGACCACAAAAAACCAATCGTCCTTCCAACCCGGATGAAATTCGATTGAACCGATATATTGCTAATGCGGGGATTTGTTCTCGTAGGGAAGCGGATACCTATATCGCAGCGGGGAATGTAACCGTGAATGGAAAAGTAATCACAGAAATGGGTTACAAAGTAAAACGTTCTGATGATGTTCGTTTTGATGGAAGAAAGCTAAATCCTGAGAAAAAGGAATATGTGCTTTTGAACAAGCCCAAAAACTTTATTACAACCACCAATGATGAAAAGGGTAGACGCACGGTCATGGAATTGGTGTCCAGCGCCTCCAAGTCGCGTTTATTGCCTGTGGGTCGTTTGGACAGAAACACCACAGGTCTTTTATTGTTCACCAACGATGGTGATTTGACAACTAAACTTACCCATCCTCGACATGGGGTGCGGAAGATGTACCAGGTAACCTTGGACAATAATCTGAGCATGGCGGACTTGCACAAAATTCAAGAGGGTCTAGAACTGGAAGACGGACCTGTGCATGTGGACGATGTGAGCTACATTCAAGGTGCTCCTAAAAAAGAGATTGGAGTAATCATACATAGTGGACGTAACCGAATTGTTCGACGGATTTTTGAACATCTAGACTACAATGTCATCAAATTGGACCGTGTGGTCTTTGCGGGTCTAACTAAAAAAGATTTGCCCCGTGGGCACTGGAGACATCTTACTGAGCAAGAGATAATCAATTTGAAGATGATTAAGTAATACTGGGAGGCTATTATTTAACTGGATACCCTAAAATGTAGTACCCTGCATTTTTACCGTTTCTTTTTTTAGCATCACATATCTCCCATACATATTTTTCTTTTTTTCGTTCTCCCAATAATTCCTCAACGTCCTTGAAAGTATAGGTTCTCATTAGTGATGCTTGCCCGTCCCATGCATAAATTATGGGAATCAATGGAATTAGATAGGTGAAAACGAATTGATTCGCTCTTAATGGTTTTACAAAAGGGGTCATGAACAATGACATAATCACCAAGATTATAAGTGAAATCGGAAGGAGAATCCACCAAATTAATATGGGAACATTGTTTTTGGCAATTTCGTAAATCAAGAGCGGTTCCCCGCTATCTTCAGCCTTATCCAAAATTTGTTTGGCGACGGATGGTTTCATGTGATGAAAACTAGCAACCATGGTTTTAAGTCCTTTTGGAGCATTATCTAATTTTAGGGCATTCAGAGATTCAGGATGGTAAGAAACATTGGGAAGTTTTAAGGTTTCAATGTCTGCAATAGCTTTTGCATTGGGATATAGGTCGGTTAGTAACAGGGTAATTTGGGAATCTTGACTTTCCTCGTCGATTTTCTGCATGGTTTCAATCATAGGACCTCCAGAACCGGAACCCAAATCCACAATTTGATTAAAATCAACTTTCTCCCGTACACTTAGGATTAGGTTGGACAAAACTTCTGAAGTGTCTACGACTCTATGAAGAACTTTGATGAGGTTTGTAGCTCCTGAACGTAGGTCATGGGGTAACCAATCAAAATCTTCAAATTCAAAAAGTTGCAATCGTTTCATGCGGAAAAAGGTTGTACGTACTACAAGGTAATGGATTGCTGTAAACGCAACAAACCTTTGTGGAATTCATATTGCAATTTGAAATGAAAAAAGTTCAGTTGAGGATAATGCTATTCTTGTTTTATGAAGTAGTATTTTCTTCTTTTAGTTTTTCTCTCAAATAGATAAAACTGTTTTCAATATTCTGGAAGATATCTTCCTCTGGAACAAGATCTGGAATAATATCAACTGCTTTTAGCATATCTAGAGGCTGTTCTTTAAGGCCTATAAGTATAACTTCGATGTCTTGCCTACGTAAATCAAAGATAATTCCCTCCAAAGTATACAAACCGGACTGGTCAATGTAGGGAACCCTGTCCATTCTCAAAATAATTGCGGTAATGTCTTTGGGAAGGTTGCTTATTTGGTCTTTAAAGTACGAAGTGAAACCAAAAAACAATGGGCCATACAGATGTTTGATAATGACTTTATCCTTGTATTCTTCATAAAACTCCTGCTCATCTTGCCAGGGTTTAGAGCCGTCCATATCTGAAATGCTACCTACTTCCATCCCATTTTCACTAATATCACCTGATTTTTTCATAAATAGCAGACAGGCAAGAGTCACACCGATACCTACAGCATAGATTAAGCTGCCAAAGGTAGTGATGAGCAAAACAATTATGAGGACGATGGCATCCGCCCTTGGTACTTTTGTCAAGTGCTTTAAACCTTTAAAGTCTACGATTTTGAAACCAATGGGAATCAACAAACCTGCCAACACACATAGCGGAATATGAGCCGCAAGTTGACCAAGACCCAAAAGAACAGCAAGTAGAAAAACACCATGTAGAATTCCAGATAGTCGTGTTCTACCTCCTGCATTGATGTTTACCACGGTTCCTTTGGTTGCTCCAGCTCCTGGAATCCCTCCAATGGCCGCAGCTAACATGTTTCCAATACCCTGACCTATAAGTTCCCGATTACTGTTGTGTTTGGTCTTGGTAATGTTGTCTGCAATAACGGAAGTCAACAAAGAGTCAATACTGCCCAGTACCGCAAGTACCAATCCATACTCCAAAATGGTGGAGTACGCTCCAGAATCAATAGTTAGAATTCCTCCAAGTTGAAAAGAGGGTAGTCCTGAGGGTATTTCTCCAATGACAGGAACATCCATTTTAGTGAAATACGCAATTAGGGTAGCTACAATCATAGCAACCAATGCACTGGGAATGGCCTTTGTGAGTTTTGGAAAGAGAAAATAGATGGCAATGGTTACTCCCCCTAATAGTAAGGCGTAGATGTTTGCCTCCGTAAAAAGACTAGGAAAATTTTGAATGACCGTTACTGTAGATTTAGCTGAATCAAGCCCCGCAAAAGGAAAAAGTTGTAAAATGACGATAATCAACCCTACACCACTCATAAAACCCGAAACCACAGGATAGGGAAAGTATTTTACGTAGCTCGCAATATTCATGAATCCAAAAATCACTTGAAAAAGTCCTCCTGCCAAAAAAGTGGCAAGAATAATCGGAAGCGCATTCTCCAAGCTTCCGTTCATTTCTATGGCAGCTGCAACCAAAGCGGCAGAGACCACGGTCATTGGACCTGTTGGACCACTGGCCTGAGTCTCTGTTCCACCAAACATAGCGGCAAAGATTCCTACAGCAATGGCTCCATAAAGACCTGCTGTGGCCCCCATTCCAGATTGAACCCCAAACGCTAGTGCTAAGGGCAATGCAACAACACCGGCCACCAGACCTCCTGTAAAGTCACCTCTTAGATTCTTGATGTTGTAAATTTTGGAAAGCATGGTTTTTTCGTAAAAATAAGCAATGGTTTGTAACTACATGATTAAGTTTCAGATACAGGCTTTATCGGAATCCAGATTTCTTCTTCAGATTCGGGGTTGTTGTTCTTATAATTAGGACCCAATACTTCAAAATGTGGTCTATTATCTAGAACATATTTTGAACTAGGTAACCATTCAGTAAAAATGTACTGGAATATAGAGTTGTCCGAACTTAACCCTTTGTAATCAAAAACGGCATAAAGCCCTTCTTCCAAAACAAAGGTCTCCAGCCCTTGCGGAACATTTGTAAAACCTTCAACTTCTACAGCAGCCCACTTTTCGAACTCGGTCATAGGATTAAAGGATTCGAAGTAGGATGAGGGATAAACCTGCATTGAAATCTTATCGTGAGATGTACGATTATTTATTTCGTGGATTTTTAGACCAAACTGTCTCCAAAGCTGGCCTGTTTTATTTTGGGAAATACTCATGGACATTGTATTTCCTACTAGCTTCTTTTCTGGTAAGGTTTCAATTCTGGGTTTCAAGGGAGTATGGATTATGATTAGCAATTTTTCTTTGGATGTCAAAGTTAGTAGCCCGTATAAACGAAGTGCGGGATTCCAATGTGTTAGTATCCGGCACCAAAGCTTTAATAGGTGCAAAGTACTCCATTTTAACTTTTTCCCCGCACTACATCTATACGTGGTGGGAGTTTCTGTTTATTCTTTTTTATGACCGGGTTCCCATATTAATCGAACAAATGAGCTTAACCTTTGATTTTCCCTACTTACCGGAATCCCTGCAACAATTCCGATTAACAAATTATCTGCAATTCCCAGTCTCATCTGAGGTCGAATGGTCATGTCAAAATCCTTTTTCAATATGGTCTTGTTAAACTCAACACCCAGAAAGTTTCTTGTGCCCGAAATCATGTAATGAAAACTGCTATTGATGTCATATGTAGTGTTAAACTTATTAGAGGCGAAGTTTTGCTCTATCAGAGGACCCGTATATATCAATGAATGAAAGTTATTCCCCCAACGCTTGGCCAATACTAAGAAAGGATTGTAAACATTTCCTTTAATGAAGGGTCTTCCAAAGTTTCTAAATTCTGAGAGTTCAAACTCGTTTATGTATCCTATCGCCATTGAAGTAGCCATTGGTTCGCTGACAAAGAATGACCATTGAGCAGCAATTTTTATACTATTCAATTGGTTGGATGGGATTGAATCCCTTACCGTCCCGTTTACTGGCGAATAAAAGGTAAAAGGCAATTCGACTTCTAATCCCAACCTGTTTATGGGAGCCCACTCATATTCTATTAAAGCTTCGTAAGAATCGAATTTCAAGTTATCGGTAAGCCCTAATCCTATGTTCCATTCTTTTTCGCCTTTTCTTGCTCCCAAGTCACGAATTAAGTCAATGTAAAGGGGTTCCGCGTGCAAAACTTTGTCGGGTTCTTTATGGTCTTCAAAATGTTGGATGTAAAGACTGTCCTTTTCATTATCAGTTATTTGAGATAGTCCGTAAGTTGAGTATGCTAATACAACGATTAGCATTGTTTTTATTTTGATATTCATTTTTGATTTGTTTTAAGCATTAAGAATTACCCCTATGTCCTTTCGGTCATAGAGGTTTAAGAATCATAAAAAACAAATCAAACTTTGGGTGGAGGGGAATCTATTTCTTTGAAGCCTTTTGTTAATCTCGCCTCATAATGAAGGCAAAGCCTTTCTTTTTCAGTGAGATATTGATGAGTGATTTCCCTGTTTTTGATTATATGAACCAATAGTTCAATCTTCGTATTCTTTTTTTTGTTGTGGTCTTCGGTGTCATGGTCATCGTATTCCTCAAAAGCATTTTCAAAGCCTAAAACCTGTTCTACCAAAATTTCGATAATGCTTTCTTGGTCATTAAAAGATAGGTCCTCTGGGATATAATCTGGGAAGGGGTCTGCACTGTCAACACTCATATTGAGAAGATAAAGCCCAATAAATCCCCAAAGGATTCTAGTAAAAAAGCTATTTCGTATTCTACTCAACATAGTTCATAACTAATGAGGTCGATGTTATTTTACCTTAGTCTTTATTATTATATAGTTCAATGGCCTTTAGATACTTCAAGGCAACCGATTCCGTTTGACCATTTAAGAATCCATTTAATTCTGGATGATTATGGTTAATCCAATTTATCAGGTTGGTTCTGTTCTGTACCCAAATAGTGTCATTAAAAACCACATTGCTACGTTCAATACTGACTATTCTATCGGCATCAAATCGAAGTACCGCCTTCCACACTGTGGGTTTTTTGTGAAGTAGGAGAATCCTCTTGTCCGTTTTTGAGATTGTTGCTCTTACAATTTTGTTGTCTTGCTCAATTTCTAGGACTTTGTATGTTGGGCTAAATACAGAATCCCATTTTAACCAATCTTCGATAAATTCCTTTTTTGAGAATGTTTGGATGTACTTGTAATCCATTTCTTTGGTTATGAGGCTATCAGTCAACAAAACTTTCATAACCGCACTATCCGAATTGTTGAGTGCTTGATAAAATTGATTTGCAATTTCAAGTTTGCTTATTTCTTTTTCAGATGTTTTACAGGATAGAAACCCAATGGTCAGAAACAAGTATAGTATTGCAGCCTTTTTCATTGTTCTTTTGTTTATCATCGGAATTGTTCGTGCACCCATACTATGATGGCTTACTTATTTTTCTGGAGAAACATGATATTTACATCATTACGATAGTTCTAAGTAACATCAATGTCCAGTAAAGAAACCATACATTTGATATGCAAACAAACCTATTCCTGCCAACACAAGATACCAGTTCACTGCTTGGTAAAAAGCGGGAAACTGTTTATGTTTTCGCGAAAGCGTAATTATAAAAACAATAGGAATCAATGCGAGTATCTGTCCTACTTCAACACCTAGGTTAAAGCACAAGATTTTTGCTAAAAATTGTTCTTCTCCCATATCAAAGGATTGTAACCTTGTAGAAAGTCCAAATCCGTGAATCAATCCAAAAAGACCTACCATGAGGAGTAAATTAGGCGATTTTACCTTTAATTTTTCAAAGCCGGCTAGATTCTCAAACCCTTTGTACAAAACGCTTATGGCAATCACCGCATCTACCAAGTGTTCATTTGCTGTAATTCCCGTATAAGTGGCACCTATAAGGGTTATACAATGTCCAATAGTAAATACGGTAATGAACATCAAGATGTCTTTAAACCCTTTTAGAAAGAATATAACACCAGTAAGAAAAAGCAGGTGGTCATAGCCCGTGAGCATGTGTGTGGCACCTACTCGAACATAGGCCCACAAGCCTCCGTTGCGTAAAATCTCTTGATCAGCACTTGTTACGTCATGTGCCAATCCTAAAAGAGGAACAAACAATACGAATAACAGCAGTACCTGTCTTAACCTTAAATACATTGCTAGTTCTTTTTTCTAAAAATTAAGAATAGCAATCCAATGAGGAGCAAACTGCCCAATACAAAGACCCAAGTAGGAAGACTGTGTTCGTGATCATGGTCATGATCATGTGTATGCGTATCTGAACCATGTTTGTGACTCACTTCAAAAGTAAGTGTTGCCCATTTGGATTGATGTGTCAGTTCGTCACTATCAGTGACTCTGGTCATATGAATGGTCCTTAGATAATAGATACCGTCCTCAGGTAGGTCGACCATAATTATACCTTGGTCATTGGTGCGTAATTGCTGACCATTGGTATGCGTATGTGTTTCTTCTCCATGTGATTCATGGGAGTGACTGTGTTCACTATCAGAGTTTGTGTGATCATGTGAGTGCTTTTCCCCGTCATGCTCATGTTCATGGCTGTGGCTGTCATGTGCATGGGAATGGGAGTCTTTAATATAGTCAGCAAAGACCAACTGGTTGGATAATGGCTTACTGTCCAATAACAACTGTATTTCCAACTTTTCACCGCTATATTTTTCATAAGGATTGGCTTGCGGGACAAACTCGATAGGATAGCCTAATACCGTACCCCAATCGTTTGTTTTAACGTCACCAACCTGATAGATGGCTTTTACATGTTTTTCATAACTCTCTACCGCATCTTGGTCCAAAAGGCTGTCTTTGGTACGCTGTTCAAGCATATCCAGAACGCCATCATGCTCCAGATAACCATTAAACTTTTCTGCACTGAGTTCTATGTTTCTTGCTTTGGTAGCAACGCCTACTACGTAAGTTCCTGCCTCACCGGTGTTAAATGCTAATTGCGTTATAGTACTGTCTTGGTCCTTCCATTGACTAGCGTCTATGGCTGTTCTTTTGCCCTGGGCTATGAGAGAAGCATCCAACATGCGGTCTCGCGCGATGATATTTTCACTCTGTTCAAAAGTCCCGTTGTACAAGCTCAAAATAGCTTCTTGATTAGGCTGCCAAAAATAGGTTTCCATTTTTACATACAGATTGTGACTGCACAGGAGTAAAATGGCTAAGAGTAAGAAAAATGATTTACGCATGGATTAGATTTAAAGCCTTAAAAATACAATTTAAACATACTTTGGGCACACGTAGTAAAGCATAAAAATGCCCCCTGCTAATCTCTTTTAACTAAAATTTTAGAGTATAGTACTCCACTTTTTGAGCTTTTTTATTTTTTTGCCTTCTCAATGACTTTATCATACCTACTGTCCATACAAACACTGAGGTCAGTGGTCATAAACTTACCATCTAAAAACAAGCTGAAAATGGTTGCAGGACTTGGGCAATTTTGAGCATCATCCATTGTTTTAAGCTTGATTACTTTTAAAGGAAGATTTCTTTTTTCTGCCGTTTCAACCAAGGAGTTCAATGCGTGAAATTCGGCAAAAGGACATCGGTTGGAGTAATAAACTACAATCCCTTTTTTGTTAGGGCATTCCCCACTCAATACCGATTCATTGAACTTGAGATTTTCAGAACTTTCATTAAATTTTAGCGCTAATAAACTGAAACCGCTTGAAATCTTTTCTACTTCTTCAAATCCCTGCCTCAATAACCATTTGGTATCACTCATAAAATGAAACTTTTTTGTACCTACCACGGTTACAAGGCCATTTTTGTTTTGCGCTTTTGCATCTTCCACTGCCGATTGCAAAAGGGCTTTTCCATAACCATTCTTCTTATATTTTCCAGAAACCCAAAAACAATTGACATTAAGGTAATTGGGTGCTGTTATAGGAATCCAGGCATTTTCTGCAGGGCCGTATTCTATGAATACTTTTGCCCTCTCATCGAGTCTTCTAAAAACATATCCATTGGCAAACTCTTTCTTCAACCAATCTTTTTTTGCCTGATAGCTATCTGCACATTTCTTGTCTGATATGGCGCAACAGATGTGCTCTGAATCGATATTTTCGAGGTTTAATTCAATTAATTTTTTCACTTTTTGCTGTTTGAATGTAGCCTAAGGGCCTAGATTAAGCCTTGATTTCTCTGTACTATAAATTTAATGAAATTTGCTCGTTGCTGAGGTCAGTAATCAATCACAAATGATGCTGCTTTTAGTATGTTACTTGGGCCATATTTTTTCAAATCTTACGCAGACTATCAGCATTTCTTGGGTTGGCTTCTCGTCACTTTCCTTTAAAAAGTTTTCAAAAAAGTCCCAGTGTGCTTTTTTCCATTTTTTAAGAGGTTCAATATCTGTTCCCATATCCAGTTCCGCATATTCTTTGGAAATCTTATTGAACGGAATTGTATCAACACTTACATTCTTTATTATGGCTTTTGCTTTCCCATCAAAATCTGTGATTATCTGTTTTGCCCCAACAGTGGGTAAGTCCGCATTGTATTGTTTGTACAAGCGATAAAGCCCGGAAGAAGCCTTCTTTTTACCCTTCAAAGTTAATTCTGCAAGACGATTTGCATCTTCTCGATTATTATGAAAAAAATCAGATTCGGGAATTTGCTCGTTTTCTGCTCTAGGATTTGATTCAGTATAATCTTTCCACATTGCAGAGGGAGAAATATCAATTCCAATTTGATCATTCTTTTGCTTTTCCGCAATAATTTTCGGTTCAGGTTTCTTTTCAGTTTTACAGCCTGTAAGAACCAAACATAAAACCAGCATTAAATATTTCACAGAGTTTTTCAGTATTATGGCACTAATTTCTAAATGGAAATTGCCTAAGGTTTTTGAATCTAGAAATCAAACCATATTAAGCTTCCTATTTCGTGATTTCTATACTGTCTGCTCCTATACCCTGAAGAGCTTTGTTCACCTTTGCTCCATCTTTTTTCAAAATAGTGTTCAGGTTGCTGAGTTCAGTTTCCAGTTCGGCAGAAAGCTCTTGAAATACTTTATAGGCGCCATCCGTTGGCTTGGCATCCCCGTTTTCGACACTGCGTCGCAATGAAGCCAATCTATTGTTCAACTTAATAGGGAAGTTCAATGGGTCTTGTCCCGATTGATTTTTAACTTGATATAAGTTTTCTTCAATAGCACTTAGTTTATCGATAAAAGGAGTGATTGTCCTTTTCATGATAGTACTGGACAGTTTTTTTTCATGTTCCTTGAGCTGATTTTTTATCTCTCGAATATGAATAACTGCTTCATTGGCTTCACTTGTTTTCTGCATAATATTATTCGCCAATTGAAACTGTTCGTCCAAATCTTCCTTGGTGATTCCTTTCAAATTAGGATTCATATGAATTGAAAAAGGATAGGTCTTTTCGTAGTCTCCCGATTTGATTCTCACTTTGTAATCTCCAATGGGCGCTTTTGGACCTCTCGTAGGTCGTGCACTCCAAATGATCATCCCCTCAAAATCCGTGGCACCTTTATAACGCAAATCCCAGGTGAAGGTGTTCAGTCCTTTGGCGGTGGTTGGTTTGGAAGAGCCGCCCCGTCGCCACCAGGGAATGTTCTTATCCACTTTATATTTCGTTTTACTCCCCGTAAACGTATCAATGAGGTTGTTATTGACATCCAGAACTTCAAAAGTAATGGTGTCCAGTTGTTCTTTCAGGTAATATTGCACTGAAGCTTCCGAAATACCACGAATAGCATCTCTGGGTTCAAAAAGGACTACCGACTGGTTCAACATTTCAGGCTTGAATTGACGTAACGGAAGAATATCATCCAATATCCAGAACCCACGGCCATGCGAACCCAGAACCACATCGTTATCCTTAATGACTAAATCACGAATGGGCGTATCCGGAAGGTTCAATTGTAGGCTTTGCCACTGTGCGCCGTCATCCATTGAAAAATATACACCGTGTTCCGTTGCTAAAAACAAGAGCCCCTCCCGTACGTGATCTTCGCGGATAGCTCTGGCAAAATGTCCATCTTCAATTCCGTTGATGATTTTGGTCCACGTCTTACCATAGTCATGGGTCTTGAACACATACGGTTGCCTATCATCCACTTGATAGCGATTTGCTGCCACATATAAAGTACCAGGTCGGTGTTTTGATTCGTCAATAATACTTACCCTTGAGAATTTCGGTAAATCCGAAGGGGTAATATCTTCCCAAGTTTTACCTCCATCCTGGGTAATATGAATTTTCCCATCATCTGAACCTGCCCAAATGGTGTTGATATCATGGAAAGAAGGTGCCAATGCGAAGACGGTGGCATAAATCTCTGGACCATTCATATCCATTGTGATTACCCCACCAGTTTTTCCTAAAGTGCTTGGGTCGGCATAGGTTAAATCCGGACTTATCTTTTCCCAAGTCTGTCCATCATTTGTGGTTTTCCAAACGTGTTGGGAACAGGTGTACATTACCTTACTGTCTTGAGGTGCAAACATTATAGGGAAGGTCCACTGCCATCTTTCTGGAAGTGCCTCAGCAGGTTCCCCAGAGAAGAATCGGGGATATACTTGAATATCTCGAATTTGACCATTACTTCGGTCATATCTCGTTAGTAGGGCTCCTTGACTACCTGCATAGAAAATATCCAAATTTTCAGGATGTTGGGTAATCCATCCACTTTCGCCGCCCCCAACAGCATAATACCAACCTTTGTTATGGCCTCTGGCTTGCATGTGGCTCCAACCATCGCTTGGCATGGCCAAGGTACTGTTATCTTGCTGTGCTCCAGCAACATGATATGGTACATCATTAGTGGTCATCACGTGATAGAACTGCGTGGTGACAAAATCTTGCTCTGTCCATGTTTTACCCCCGTTGATGGTCACATTGCCCCCTCCATCGTTAGAATTAATCATGCGTTTTGGGTTATTTGGATCAATCCACAAATCATGATTATCTCCATGTGGGGTTTGAATGATAGAATCAAATGTTTTACCTCCATCTGTGGACATGTACATTCGTGTATTCAATCCATACACAGTTTCTTTGTCCAAAGGGTCGGCATAAATTCTGGAATAGTAAAAGGCCCGCTGTCTCAGTTTACGTTCATCGTTGGTCTTTTCCCAGGTTTTACCCCCATCATCGGAACGAAAGACACCTCCTTCATTAGCTTCAACAATGGCCCACACCCGATTAGAATCTGCGGGAGAAACCGTAACCCCGATTTTTCCAATGGGGCCTTTAGGCATCCCAGAATTTTGGTTGAGGTCAGTCCAAGTGTCACCACCATCTGTAGATTTCCAAAGCTTGCTTTGGCCTCCACCGCCCCACATCTTCCAAGCCTTGCGATACACTTGCCAAGTGGTAGCATATAAAACATCAGGATTGTTTCTATCAATAATTAAATCCACAGCACCTGCTTTTGGTCCTACGTACAATACTTTTTCCCAATTTTCACCTCCATCTTTGCTTCGGAACACGCCTCGTTCTTCATTATCACCATAGGGATGGCCCAATGCGGCCACATAGACCAAGTCAGGATTTGTAGGATGAATTCTTATTCTCGCCACGGCTTGAGTTTCTTTTAACCCTAAATGCTTCCAAGTTTTCCCGGCATCTTCAGATTTGTATACCCCATCGCCTTGGGTTATGCTACCACGGAGTTGTACCTCGCCCATACCGATGTAAACGATGTCCGGATTGGTTTCAGCTACGGCGACAGCACCAACCGAAGAGCTTGTTACTTGACCGTCGGTCACAGGTTTCCATTCATTGCCACCATCTATGGTTTTCCACAATCCGCCACCTGTGGCTCCAAAATAATACTCATTGGTGCGGCTTGGGCTACCCGCACAACCTAGTGAGCGCCCTCCACGTTTGGGACCAATATTTCGCCATTTTAGACCACTGTAAAAACTGGTATCAATCTCAACATTTTGCGTTGATTCTTGAGCAGATGAATTGAAAAAACAAGCGAGTAGAGCACATACGAATGCGCTAGGGAAGGCTTTTTTCATTTGGAAGGTGTTTTCGTTAGTCGTTTTGTAGCCTTTCCATCAAAGGCAAACACCTTAAAGATACTATAATCCGACCATTTTAGCCACGGATTTTTTAAGAGAACGGAAACTGGTTTAGGAGCCTGTCAGAATCCAAATTAATACCCTTCAGCTACAGCATCACCGGTTCGAGTATTATCTGCTGCACCTTCATAGGAGCCGTCAGGTCTTACCAAAATAGCCTCTGTACGACCTAATTGTTCCACTACTCTAAAAGAGGCATGTCCCAATTCTTTTAGTCTAGCAACAGTCAAACTATCCAAAGCTTCTTCTTCCATTACAATAGTATCCGGTAACCATTGTGAATGGTGTTTTTTGGCATCAACGGCTTCTTGCATGGTCATGCCATGGTCAATCACATTGATTATGTTTTGGAAATTGACATTTATAATGGTTGAGCCCCCAGGTGTACCCAAGACCATAAATAAATCTCCATTTTTCTCTACAATGGTTGGACTCATACTACTCAACATCCGTTTTCCAGGAGCTATGGCATTGGCCTCTCCACCTACAAGGCCAAAAATATTTGGGAAACCGGGTTTTAGACTAAAATTGTTCATTTCATTATTTAGAAAGAATCCGGCATCATCTACTAATACCTTACAGCCAAAATAACCCACTAAAGTCGTGGTAATGGAAACTGCATTTCCTTCCTTGTCAACTATTGAAAAATGGGTAGTTTCAAGGCTTTCGATTTTATCTACTTTTCCTGCTTTAATTTCTGCCGAGGGGGTAGCCTTTTCCATATTTATCGAAGCGTTTCTTGCCGCGATATAGTCCTCATCCAAAAGCATTTCAATGGGCACATCATAAAAATCCAAATCCCCCAAGTGTTCAGCTCTATCCGCATATGCACGGCGTTGCAGCTCTGTCATCACATGAACGGTTTCTGGAGTATTATGCCCCATTTTCTTGATGTCATATGCATTGGAACCTTTTAAGAGTTGCACGATGATAATGCCGCCGCTTGATGAAGGAGGCATTGAAATAATGTTAAAAGAATCCCGATAAACACCTTCAATGGGTACTCTCCACACAGAACTGTAGTTTTCCAAGTCTTCTTTGCTGATTATACCTCCACCAGAATTCATTTCGTCCAAAAGGAGTTGAGCCGTTTCTCCCTTGTAAAAACCATCTCTTCCAAAATCTCTAATGCGTTCAAGAGTTTTAGCCAGATTTTTTTGAATCAAGGAATCCCCTTGAATCCATGGTTTATCTTTGATAAACAGCATAGTTGAATCATTAACTGCACGAAAATCCTTTTGAGCTCGATTAAAAGTCCATGCATCATATTTTGAAACAGGATAACCGTTTTTCGCTACATCAATGGCAGGTTGAATTAAAGTGTCAAAGCGTAGAGTACAGAATTTTTTATAGATTTTGTCCATACCGTCCACTGTACCAGGGGTGCAAGCTGCCAAATGCCCCAAAAGCGCTTTTTGTTTTATTACTGAATCGGTTTTCGTATCAATGAACATATCTCGACTAGCTGCGGAGGGAGCAGTTTCCCGGAAATCAAGTGCTCCCTTTTTGCCATCGGCAGTTCTATAGATCATGTAACCACCACCACCTAAATTCCCGGCTTTGGGCAAAACAACGGATAATGCATATTTTACGGCGACCGCTGCATCAAAAGCGTTGCCCCCTTTTTTTAAAACGTCCAACCCTATTTTTGTAGCGATAGGATGTGCTGTGACCACCATACCATTTGCAGCAACAACCCCCTCGTTAGGCAGTTTTTTTAAAGTAACCGTTTTTAGTTGTTGAGAGGTGTTTTGCTTGCATTGAAAGAAGAATGCTACCGCTATAAACACAAGGAGTATATTTATTTTCTTCATGGTTATAGTCTTTGGAAATTCAGCCTGGTTTATGGTTGCTATATAAAGTTAACAAGAAAGCCTAATGGTTTATATAACTGGTGGCAATTGTTTTTTACTTTTCGTTGGTTTTAAATCCGTAGATAGTAGTTTGCATCCCAGCTATTTTCCATTCACCATTTACCTTCTCCATAAGCCTTGTTTCGCGTTTTAGTCCTCGCAGTGAATCTTGTTGTTCATAGGTAACCCAAGCTCCATTTCCGTATAGACGAACATTAATGTCATTCAACAATTCTGGAACGGGTTCAGGTTCAGGATGTTCTTCAATGTATGTCTTGACAAACTGGCTTATTTTCTTCCACCCTATTGATTCAGAAAAAGTACTGTCCGCAAAGTTTACGTAGATTTTTGAAATCGTGGAATCATGTACCCAATTCTCTATCCAAGCCTCATAATCTCTTTGGAAAGCATCTTTTGTTTCATTGTTTAACCTTTCTAAAATAGCCCGTTTTTCCACTTCAAGATTTGGTTCTTGTGCAATCTCTTCTTTAGGGTTGACTTCCTCTTTTTCTTTACAACTTATTACGCTTATTGCTGCCAATGTTAGTAGTACTAATAGATTTCTGATTTTCATATTTTTCCTTACGATTTCAGCTTTGGTTTTGTTACTGTTTTTTAAACAACCTTCAATCTACGCAATGATTACCGTAATATCCAACCACTTGTCCAACTGTTCTTATTTTTTTCTCTTTAATAGCTTCTTTGATTAAGGGGCAGTTAGAGAAATAATTAATCAAAACGTTCCTTCTTAATCCAAGAAGACCCTTATCCGCCCTTATGAAAAAAGAATCTCCTTCCTTTTTGAGCAAGTCCATTGACCGTAAATCGTTGTTGTCATAATCTATCCACTCTAATTCATAGTGGCTCACCTCACTTTTGCTGAGTACTTTTAAAAAGTGCCGCTCTCCTTTTTTAACATCAATATCATACCTAGAATTGCCCAAAGAGAGTCTTGGAGCGGTGTACGAATGTTGACTTAACCAAAAGCTTTCATAACTAGAACCATCTACTTTGAAGGATGAGACTTTTTTTCTTCCATATTTTTTTCTTTTACCCTCGGCATCTATAATTTTAACTTTTTTGTAGAATTTGCTTATTACCTTTCCTTCTTTGAAATATTGCACCTTACCAAATATGGTGTCACCTGTGTTGAGCACCAAATATTCTGATGGACTACTGTTTTGGGCGAAGAACAAGGTATTCCAAAAGAGCAATACAGCAACAATGGGTATTTTAGGGTTCTTCATATTTATAAACTTTTGGCCCTTATCTTTTCTAGTCAAATATGTGTTCCTCATAATCTTTCCACCATGCTTCTATATCAATTTTTGGTTTTCTGCATATATATAGCGGAATTCCGTTCTCTTCTCCAATTGCGTATTTGTGAGTAATTATTTTTACTAATTCAACTTTTTCAAAAACATATTCAACCGATGGTTTTTCGTTACCTAAACTGATCCAAACATCAGCATCTTTATTTCCAGGTCCCCAAGTCCAAAAACTACCATGTCTGCTTATAGGATCAGGTAAACCATAGGGTTTACCCAAGATTTTAAGTGCTCCAGCTTCTCCATAGTTTTCAGCCCATAAGACACAATTTTTTTTCTCTTTTGGACTTAGGGACTGATAAACACTATCAACTAGTTTGACTTGTTCTTCCCAGCCAAACATATCTGCGTAATCTCCGGTTAACTCTACGCGTCCATTCTTTTCTTCAAGATTTTTGTATTCAACATACTTTTCAATTGGTAGTATAGGCGTAGCTTCTGGGATAAAATATATGGAAGCTGTTAAGGTGATAAATGCAATTACATAAGTCCAAACAGGCTTTTTGGATAATAAACTTTCTATCTTGACTGCTCCACTTGCAAAAAGAGCCGGATAAATTGCAAATACATAGTATGCCTTTGAATTGAGGAACCACATAGCAGAAAAGATTACTATGAATGCAACTCCAACCGCTCTGTATTTCCTTAAGTAATTATCTATTAATAGTGCAAAAAGACCAAAAAGGCTGATTATTAAAGTAAATGGGAAATTTAATTGTTCAAGCCCAAACTCAAATGGGTTTATTTCATGAAGTTGATTTTGATTTAAAGCTTGTAAATGTTTTAAAAGAGGAAACTTATTTTGGGTTTGCCACACAATATTGGGCAAGAAAATTAACAATGAAATCAATGCAGAGAGGTAGAGCCATTTACTTTTAAATAGATTACCTTTTTTGTAGAAAAATAGACCAACAAAAAGGCCAAACGCCCAAACCAATATGGTGTATTTGTTCATTAACCCTAACCCCAGAGTTATTCCCAATAGAATCAAGAATTTTTTGTGCTCTGAATTAATATACTTTATAAAAAAGTAAAACCCTAGTGTCCAAAAAAGTTGGTCAAATGCAACAGGTTGAAATAAGGTGTGGTTTCTATAAAATGGTAGGAAAGCCAGGACACAAATTCCAGCTAGCAATATAGCCCTGGACTTTCCTCCAAGTTCTTTTGCTATCAAACAGCATAAAATCAAAATGGCGATACCGGCTAGGGTCGGAAAAAGCCTAACTCCTAAAAGTGAATAATCAAAAAACCAATAGGATACTTTTCCAATCGCTCCTATAAGTGGCGGAAATTCCATAAATCCCCAATCTAGGTGTTCACTTACCGATAGATGAAGTAGCTCATCACGATGAAACCCATAGTTCTTGTTGCCAAACCATTGAATTAGTAGCTTTAGAAATGACAGGGTAAAGATTATTGGCAAATACTTTTTCATTGGTTCTGTTCAACTAGTAACTATTACTGTTGTGCAAGGTCATTATCCGGGTTGATTTTAATAGTTTATAACGGTCTTGGTTATGGTTCTTACTTGGGAAATTCACGAAGGTTTTTCAGCGTTAAACCCCAACAATCTTAAAGATAAAGCTTAATAGCATTATAACCTTTATGACTATAGATGTTATTCAATAAATATATAGTCTGTGTATTCATTGCTCAAATTGTAGCTTCCGCATTCTTGTTTTCTGTGTTCGTTATCTTTTTAAGATTCCCAAATACGCTTTCCATGCTCCCACTTCTTCTTTGTACTGTTTTGCCATGACTCTTGAAATCTGGGAGATATGCCCTAAATCATGTACTACCCATGTAGATAGAAGTTCTTTTAAGTTCACCTCACCTAGTTCCGGATGAACACCCCTTTTTTTTAGAGCTTGCTCGTCGATGTTCAATGATTGTAGTTCCTTTATATTTTCAGTCCTTAATTTTTTAAACTCTTTCAGTAATTCTGAGATGGTCTTTTTTTGACCTTGCTTGTTTTGCGCAAATCTGTCAAAAGGTTCAAAGGTTTTGTTTTGTGATTCCGAGAGAATTATTTTGGCTCTTGGTATCCAATCCGTTTTTTCGCCATGAATTAAGTGTCCCACAATTTCATAAGGACTCCATGTATTATCACCTTCATTGTGCTTTAGCCATTCTTTGGAGATTCCATCCAATAAAGTCTCGATTGTTGACGGTGTTCTCTCAAGAATTTCAATCGCTTTGTCAAGTTCAAAAATCATTTATCTCATTTTTTTGACTCACCATGAACCCAATGGATGGTTATAGTAATGCTGTTTATTCCATATAGACACTGATGATGTCAATCCTCACTAATTTTATTGTATTTCTTCAAAATGTCAAGAATCTTATCCTTAGGAATGGAGTTTATCGTATGACCATCCCTTCCAGTCATTGTTTCTGCGGCAAATAGGGAGTTTAAAATGGCCTCCTCGGTGGCTTCAATAGTTGCTAAAAATAAGGGTGTTATTACTCCATTGCGTAATACCTTGGTCTCGTTAAATAATGAATCACTTAAATGGGGAATGCGGTTCTCTTTTGCGGTTGATACTGCTATCACATAATCCCCACTTCCATTGGATGCGATTCCACCGGTTTTTGCCAATCCCATGATGGCCCTTTTGGCCAATCTTTCAAGGTTTCTTGAGTCCAGTGGGGCATCGGTCATCACCACCATCATACACGAACCATCCACATCATATTTGAATTGGGAGGGGTAATTGTCCAGTTCTTTGGCTATGGGAGCTCCGTTAATCTCCAGCACCCCACCAAAATTGGATTGGACTAAAACACCAACGGTATATCCGCCAAATTCTTTGGGAATAATACGGGAAGAAGTCCCAATGCCCCCTTTGTATTGAAAACAAATGGTTCCTGTTCCTGCTCCCACATTGCCCTCTTCTACAATTCCTCCTTGAGCGCTTTGTATGGCGCTTAACACATGTTCGGATTTAATGTGCCTCCCTCTGATATCATTTAACCAACCATCATTT
The DNA here is from genome assembly GCF_049333175.1 of Flagellimonas ulvae. Lineage (NCBI taxonomy): Bacteria > Pseudomonadati > Bacteroidota > Flavobacteriia > Flavobacteriales > Flavobacteriaceae > Flagellimonas > Flagellimonas ulvae. Next base: position 2,165,198 of record NZ_CP186325.1, on the reverse strand, counting down.
GTTTCTCCAACTACTGAATTTACTGAGCGTACATTTTCATTAGCCTCCAAGGTATAGGTAATCAGCGCATCCGAAGCGACCGGAACGCTCAACGTATTGGTTAGGATAATGGGTGTTTCAATATTTCCCAATTCTTTGACTTGGCTATAACCTGCCAACTTCCCAAAACCATTTCCAATATAAATAGCCGCGGGAACTTTAAATTGAAAAATGTTCTCAGCATGGGGCAGAATTGCTGTTACACCTGTTCGTATACTATTACCACTAATCAATGTGGTATGACCCACTTTGACCCCATCAACATCCGTGATGGCATTGTACTTCCCGGTTTTTAAAACACCAATCTCAACACCATAATCCCTTAGCCTTTTGTTTTGGGAAAAGGAAAACAAACTATTAAGTATTAAAATCACCAATAAAAATCTAGGTACGGGCATATAAATTTTTTTGTTGATCCTGCTTAAAAGTAGGTGAAAGAATACTAGGCAATTGTAGGCTGTAACCACTTCTTACAAGAAAATTCAAGAGGACTACAGCCATTAGTTTTCTATTATCTCGGATATGGCTGAGAGATTATTACATCTAGTTTCAATCAATGGAATTTCTTCTTTTATACAAGACTGCAGTAAACCAAATATAAAACACAAGTGCCCAAATACCTAAAAAAGGCCCTAAATCAAACCACCCGGATTCAGCAGGGGGTTTGGGGAAAGTGGTCATATTTAACACCAATAATCCAGCTGAAAGCAAAGACCCTACACCTCCCAATATTTTATTGAAACTCGGACTTTTCATGATGTTAACACCAAATAGAAACCAGGAAATAGTTATAAAAATATCAAAAGCAATATCTAAACCCAATTGAACCCTATTTGTCCCTCTAAAAGTTGCTTTTAGTAAATTTTTGGTTTCTTCTGAATTTGCAGCTTCCATAGCTTCACTATGCCAGATATTGTTCGCTAGCTGAATTACTATTAAAGATAAAACAAGGACTCCTCCTATTATGCCAAATATATAAGCAATTTCAAGGGTTGCGGTATGGGCTTCTTTTCTTAAAAAGCTATATAACCCCATAAAAGAAACTATCCAAAGGAGGGGAAATGAAAACCCAAACAATCTGACAAGTGGCTCGGGTAAAAATGAGAATGCAGCCACACTAAAATAAAAAAGGATTGATAGTATACCAGATATCGCTCCAATTATTTCTATTTTATGAATGGTACTTTTAGTGGAAGTCATAATATGTTGTTTCAATTTCTAGTTGTTTATACAAGACGAAAAGACTAATTAAATGGTTGCCCGGATTTTCCATTAAACATGACCAATGCGATTTATGCAGTGTAAACTTGAACTTTTAGGTCCATTTCCACTAGAACGGGAATATTGCTTTAGGACAATGTGTTGACATGGGCTTACCATGGGTAAATTGACCTAAAAGGTCTCACATATTATTTTAGTCAGGAAAATTCTTTGATTTTTTTAAGGCCAAGAAATCAAATTATTTATGAGTAGAGAGGTCGTGCTGAATCATTGTCTCTGCTTTATATTGAACAATTTGATCAAGGAGGTATCTGCTAATTGCTATCCTTTTCGTTTTCCTCTTTCTTTTCTTCTTTATCCTTCTTGCGTTCCCAAGGCTTCCAATCTTTTCCAAGGGTATACTTTTGAACCCACTTTATCTCTTCGATATCCCTGGTACGAATATGGCGCGGTTCCCTAAAACCATGGGGTTCACGGGGAAACTTTAGATATCGTACCGTTTTTCCAAGATCTTTGAGTGCGGCAAAATACATCATGCTCTGTGCTTCGGTATCCGTGATGTCTTTGTCTCCATGAAGGAGTAGGAGTGGCGTTTCTACCTTTTCAACATGGGTTAAGGCAGACTTTTGGCGATATCCTTCCGGATTCTCCCAAAACGTTCCACCAATGTACCATAGCCTAACATCAAAGTTAAAGCCGATACCATATTCTGAGCGCCAATCCGATACCATAGCACCCAAAGAAGCAGCTTTGAAGCGATTGGTTTTACCAATCACCGTACCTCCTAGAATTCCTCCATAACTCCATCCACGTACGGCCATTTTGTTGGAGTCAATTAAGCCCTTGTCAATTACAAAATCCACTCCACTCATGAGGTCATTATAATCTCCTCCACCAATATCTTTCATATTGCCACGCAAGAGCGTGTCGGTATACCCACTACTTCCGCGAACGTTGGGGGCCAGTTGTACATAACCCAGACCTGCCCATACGTGATAGCGATAACTAAATGAATTGGAAAACACGCCAGCAGGACCGCCGTGGATATGAAGTAGAAAAGGAGATTTTTTGGAATTGGATTTCGCGGGTTGAAATAACAATCCTTCAATTGCTAATCCATCGGTTGACTCCCATTGAACGGGTTCCATTTTGGCCAGTTCGATATCTTTTTCAATCCAAGGGTTGAGGTTGGTCAGTTTTTTGGGTTGGAAGGGAGCGACGGTCGAGAAGTAAAGATCGGTAGGCGTATCAAAGTCACTGAAGCTTAAAACCATTTTACTTCGGCTTTTGTCCATTCCGAGAATTCTCCAAGTCCCTGTTCCGTTGCTAATATTGGTGTAATCCCCTGATTCCAGATTTAAGCGATAGACGTTGGAGTTGACTCCTTGTTGTCCGCTGAAGAAGATGGATTTTCCATCGGGTGCCCAATAATGGCCGCGTATGTTTCCTTCAAACTTTTCCGAACGAATCTGGATACTTTTTGTACTCACATCCACTGTCCAAATCTTGGCGTTTTTCAGCTCCCATGTCTTATCATCCGCGGCTGTGAAACTGAGCATTTTACTATCTGGAGACCAAGCTAATCCTCCTTCTGGAGCCCTATTGTCGGTAAGCTGGACAGTAGAGCTATCTGCGACATGATACAAGAAAATCTCTGATAGATTTCCCTGATTTCTGCGATTTTCCGTGCGTGCCGTATAGGCGATATGTTTTCCATCAGGGCTCACTTTCATATTGCCCATGAGTAATTTTTTCTTTAGAAGCGGCTGAATCTTTTTATCCTCCACATCAATCACAAACAGATGCCTCCATTCGGACTCACGCTGTCCGTTGGGACCCTCGTCCACAACTACATGATCATACCCATCTTTTTTGTCCTTTTGCGCCTCTTTGGAAAGTGTGCGATTGGCTAAAAAATAGATTTTTTTACCATCGGGAGACCACTGATATGACCGAACACTTTCACTGTGTTTACTTAACTGAACGGCTTCACCACCATTGGCTCGGAGTAAGAACAATTGTGACTTTTTTTCTACGCTGCGGATTAAGCTGATATACTTTCCATCAGGTGAAAACTGGATGTTACTTCCACCGTCTTTACCTAGAAATTGATAATCATCAGACCCATGAGGACGAATGCTATGGTATTTGGTATTACGTTTATTTTTTGCCCAATCCAATTCGGATTTACCGTAAAGAATTTGACCGCCATCAGGAGAAATATAAGAACCTTGTAATCGGACCATATTAAGGCCATCGTCCGTGGTCATGGCTCTTTTTTGTGCGCTTAGGCAAATTGTAAAGCACAATACAATCAAAAAAATGAAAGGTTTTTGCATGAGGAATATCTGTTGTTTTTTAAACCATTTTTACATTATAGCATTCAACCGTGAAGCTATAAATTATTTCCTTGCCTTCCATTTGGTTAATATATCTTTTTCCCTATTCATAAAGGAGCGCTCGCCATTCAATATGTTATCCCGGCGTTCTTGTGTAATGGCATCCGAATACCACCAATCTTTAGTGGCCATAACGGTGTCTGCCAGTGGTCTAAATTGGAGGTCAGCCGCAATGGCTTTACTATTATCACTTTGGGACATACCCGCATACTCCGGCAATTGGATAACCCATGGCTGAATTCCGATGATTTCATTGTCTTTAAGAAAATTGAGGTCATCAATTTGTATGTAGTTCACTGGAGAATTATAGCAGGCATGAACTCCGTGGACAAAAGCATTGGTTGTCATGGGAAAACCGGGGCCCGAAGCATTGTAAGTCCCTGCTGACTTATTTTCAAGCAAGCGTATCATCCATTCTGCCAAGTCCCTTACATCAATGTACTGGACCACCTCATTTCTGTCTCCTGGAATGATTATATCTCCTCCTTTTTCAAGTCTGGCTAACCAATATGGAAAACGATCTGTACGATCTCCAGGGCCAACAATCAATGATGGTCGTACGATAATAGATCTATCAGCTCCGAAATGGTTTATCGTCGCCAATTCCGAGTTGGCCTTCATCACGCCATATTCGTAGGTATATTTTGCATCTCCCTCTGCTTCTTTGGGCACTTCCAATACAACCGAACGTTCTTCTGAAAAATCTTCTCCATAATACGGATAATAAACACTTATAGACGAAGTGTACATGTAATATCCGACGTGGTCCTTTAGTAATTGAGCTGTATCTTCTGTCCATTTCGTTTTACGTCCAGAGTTGTCTATGACCACATCCCATGTTCTGTTTTTAAGTGCTTCCAGATTATCCTCTCTATCCCCAACGAGTTGTTCAACTTTTGAAAAAAGCTTTTGGTGAACACTGGGAATGGTTTTTCCTCTCGTAAAGGTGGTTACTTTATGCCCTCGATTTAGAGCGTATGCAATCTGATGCGGACCTAAAAAACTGGTTCCTCCAAGAATGAGGATTTTTAGTTTTTTGTCATTCCATTTATAATCGATTAGGCTTTTTACCGGACTAGCATCTACGATTGATGTTAATCCTAAAGCAAGCCCCATTCCCAAAAACTCGCGTCTATTTTTTTTCATTTTCTAGTTTTATTTTATCAGTCTTCTTATTCGGTTTATCAATGATTTAATTATCTGTAGCAGTTTCGCGTAAGAGTAGTAATGGATTTTCACTCACAAACCCTTTGGTTTCAAAGTGACTTTTGTTTTCTGTTTATACTTTCGTTTTATGACTTCAAACGCTATTTTATATATCGTCTTACCTATAGTTATTTTTCGGTCTCTACTATTGGAATGATATGTTTTAATAGAATATCAAACGCCAATTTCCCACGCCAATTTCCAAAGTTGCTACCTGTAAATGTTATTGCTGTGTTGTAGTCTTCTAAGACCATCATGTACTGCCCGCCATTACCGGAAGCAAACAATAATTCGGTTTCGATATTCTTGTACTTTAATTTTTCGCGATACCATAAATAACCATACTTTGCAGTGGTGTATTTTGCGTTTTCAGTTCTACCAAAACGTGTAAAGGACATTTCAACATCGGTCTGGCAATTGGTTGACTCTTTTATCCATTTTTCCCTAACAATTTGTTGACCTTTCCATTTGCCTTTATCCAAAACTAGTTGAGCGATTTTTTGCATATCGATGGGTTTCATAAAAAATGAACCAGCAGCATAGCCTCCACCGTTAGGGGTTATATACCATTTGTAGTTTTCAATTTCAAGGGGTTGAAAAAGATGTCGTTTGGCAAATTCCATAAGTGTCAAACCACTTGTTCTTGAGATAATGATACCTATGAGTTCAGGTTCCATTGATGTGTAAGCCCAATTCAGGCCTGGGTCGTGACGTAGCGGAATGTTTAAAATGTACTTCAGCCAATCTTTGGTTTCCCACATTTCTGATTCGCAATCAGGTCCAATGCCAAAAAAACCCTCACAGGCCAATCCTGATTTCATTTCCAGAAGGTTTCCTACTGTTATCTTTCCTCTTGGATCATTTTTCCATTCAGTTATGAATTTTTCTATTTCATCATTGACAGTAAATAGTCTTTTGTCAATAGCTATACCAGCAAGCAAACTTGTGATTGACTTAAATGAAGAGCGCGTATCGTGGAGGCTGTCTTTTTCAAAACCATTGAAATATTCTTCGAACAGTACCTTTCCATTTTGAGAGATGATTACTCCATCAATGTTAGGATATGTTTTTGAAGCAATAATGGATTTTAATTCAGTGAGTTCGTAGGATTTCTGTCCTCTGCAATTAACCGTTAAAAACAGTAGGGTAATTAGTAAGGGATATTTCATTTTCTTCAGGTTGTTCATAATTGTAGATAACAGTGTCGGCTATGATTTGTAGCGGCTTGGAAATCGTTAGAATTCCTGCCGGGGCAAATACTGCCGTGAATGGTTTATAGGTTTGAAGTTAACGAATTGCAGCTATAAATTATAGCCTTTGCTTTTAGCAGTTTTATCTTGATTCGGTTTAGTGGTTAAGTAGAGTTCGTAGTAGATTCCAATTAAACATAAATCATTAATAAAAATAACTTGATTCGTTTATCCAATGAAAACGTCTTTTCATTAACCTGAACTCATTTATGTCTAGAGGTTTTCGCTTAGCAGTTATAAAGACAGAATCGTTTTTGATCATTCCCTTTAATACTAGCGTAGTTGAATCAAGTTTTTCAAAATAAAGCCTACTGATCTTTTTCCGAGCGATCAATATGGAATCCATCCCATAGTAAATGCTATCAGCGATGCCTAGTTCATTATAAACCTCTTGCGTTTTTTCAGATAGGTCCTTTGGGTCTCCATATAGAATAAGTTCTTTTTTATCGACGTCAACATTTATGAATGCGACACTATCCCTCCTAAAGCGTACTGCTTCAAGTATTCTATCTCCAATAACGAGCTGCTGCCAACGCTGGGAATTCTCTAGCGATAAGGTATCTTTATTCAAGGTGAATAACTCAATGTCATAAAGCCCAGCATATTCAGATTTAGCCTGTAAACTTTCTTCAGAGCTCTTCTTGTAGCTCATATTCTCTTTAACTGAGACAATTAAGAAATAGCCGATTACACCAATTTTTAATACCGTTTTTGAAATACGCACCCATCTTTTTTTATATACAGGCGCTTGAATAACCGAAAGCGAAATGGCTTGGCCGGTCAAGAAAAACCGAATGATACTTTTAGCATCTTTAAGGAATAAAAAAAGAGCCATGACAAACAAAGCTGTGGGATACATTTTAGCATGAACGTCATAACTATAGTTTACGGCCATTACGTTGAGAAGAGCTACCATAATTAGGATTGCTCCGAGGGCAGTTGTTCTTCGAAAAAACAGTAGCAGCGCCGCTCCTTCTGCTAAGCCCATGAAAACATTGTATTCATAAGAATGACCAAAAAAAGCCCAAGCCAAATGCATGGATGACATGTCTCCCACCTGCTCTGTCAACGTATAGTATCCAAGGTTGGGAAATTGGACTTTAAAAAATTTATATAGCGCAAACAGAAATAGTGTAAACGCCAAATAGTAGCGTATGATAGTGGTGAGCCAATAATAAAGCACTTGATAGTTTTGGCGTTTTCTATCGAGTAAACTCCATAGGATAGTTCCCAAAGCGGCCACAAGCGCTATCGTGAAATAAAGTAGATAGACGTAAGTTCTATCATTGTGTTCCCCATCATATGGAGATATGATAAGGTATTGAATATTAAATAGGTCTTTTCCAACCCAGGAAACTACGTTATCCAATAAAGTCGGGAGCGGCCCATAATAATATAGTTGAGTTAAAATGGGGTTTACTGACCAATCCATAAAAATGATGAACAGGACAAAGAATATCAGGGCATAACGGAATCCAATTTTATGATAGCCCTTCCAAGTCGGTTGTGTTGTGGAGTTTTCTCCCATGTCACCTATACTTATCCATACTGCTTGTATTGCGCAGGTATTTCGTCTATTCGTGCTTGCTTTCCCATAAGACCAAACAAATTGCTTAAAATGGTCTCGGTTATAATCTTGTTGCGGTTTGGCTACTAGACAACGTTACGCGTTGGATGCTGTGATTTTCTAATGAGCCAAAGGCGTATATAGAAACAATTCCGGTTTGTTTTTAGTTCGTTTGAAGTTAAGGTTTTTTATTTTTTGCTCGGGATTGGCAATGAATTAAAGCCAATGTTGTGCATTCGTTTTTTTCAGCCTGAAAAGACAAACATGTAATGTCCATTATTTTTTGCGCTACCGAAAATAGACTTTAATCGTTCTATCCCTTCCAGAATATGTCTTTTATTGAATGCCTGGTCGTAAGATTCGTCATCGTGCCATACTTCCGGATAAATTCCATTGGAGTTTAGTTCAGAGGAGCTATAATTTTTTTCAAGTCCACTCGCCGTTAAGCTTTGTAACAGATTGTCCATTTCCGATATTTGGTCCGGCGATAAGTAGCTGTAGCCTTCACTAAAAATAGGACAACTCTAAATTCAACAATTTTTGATTAATAATGTTTGTTTTGGGGAAGAATTCTTCCCCAAACCGCTATTGCTTTTATGCCTTGTTGGCGGTAGTTTTTATTCCCTATTCCCAATTAAAACTTTTTTCAAATTACCTTTTTCTTTCGTTAGGAGAAACAGTAAATAAGGGGCGAAAACAATTATTCCTAGAATCATAGCGACAACTGCTATCAGAATCGATTTAATTGAGAACTTATTTCGCCAAGCAATCCATAGAGCAGAAAGCATTAAATAACATTGAAAGTCTAGAGCAAATTGCCCCATCCACGTCAATGAAGTAGCAAACTCTTGAAATCTGGTTAAAAAATCAATCCCGTCATTGTGTATGGCAATGACGCTATAAATTAATAGTCCAATGGTTTGAATTACAAGCAGTACTTTTAATGCATATAGTTTATTATTCATAGTTTAAGTTGTTTTAATTTGACCCTTTGCGGGTAACCAAAGCGGGCCAACAAATAAAATGAGTACGAGAATATTCCAAAGAGCATTTGAAGCGTGTCCACCTGCAATAGAACCTGAACTGTCTAATACAAACCATGAACATAAACCGATTAAAACAGCTCTTCTAACCATTTCTGGTGCTTTATCATAAACCAAAGAAGAAAGCGACCAGATTGTAACTCCATAGCCTAGAAGAAAACCACCCAATAAAGCAGAGACCAATTTTACAGTTGAATCGTCAAGTGATTCTCTCCCATCAATCGGCCAACTTAGTAAATCCAATGTAAGTCTTGCTGGTTCTGCAAGTTCAGGAATCGTCCCAAGAAAGCATATTGGACCAAAAAGAGCAACTAAAAAGCCTGAAATTTTCAGATACTGTTTATGAAATTTATGTGTTTTGTAAATTGGCGTTTTCATTTTTGACCTTATTGTTTTGGTCAAAATTAGAGCCTTTGCATATGAAGTTTTAGACGCTACCGTCTATTGCGATTGTATTCTGAGATTGCCTAAAATGAGTAACCAATTGACGAATATTTGCAAAATAGGTCTTAAGCCAAGACTCGTTTAGGGTTTCATCCGTGATTTGAAGATAAAAATTTTCTAAACTGAGTGTTAGTACCATTTGTGCTAATGAAGTATTTTCTGAAAGTCCGATTATTTTTTTCCATAACGGAAGTATTGCGGGAATAGAAATCTGATTGATTTGATTAAAGTAATTTTCAAATTCTTTGTTTTCTCTATGAATTCTAAGTTGTCGGTTGAATAAAAGGTCAATTTTGTGTTCAAGAATAACCTCAATTAATTCATTTTCATTAAGTGAATTTGATTCTTTCTCAGCAATAATTTTGGCTTGAGTAAAGTGATAAGTTAGTAGTCTGTCCTTAAAGACTTCTAAGTCAGCAAATAAATGGTAAAAGGAAGACTTGTTCTTACCTACTTCTTTTGAAAGGCGTTCTATTTTAAGTCCATTCGGTCCTTCGTAGGCGAAAAATCGATAGCCTTTTTTAATCCAAGATTTTTCTATTTCCTTCATCTTTTTAAATACCGCCAACGTTTGGATAAAGATACATGAAACGAAAACACAATTTTATAAACCAATAACCTCTAAATGCGTTGGTTATGGTTAGGTGTGTTAAAATGCACGGGGCTAGTAAAGAGAGAATCAGCTCAAAACCTGAGTCATTTTGACCTTGATTTCTTCCAAACATAGATTGCCCAAACTGCCTTCATGCGTATGCTCAATATCCTTTTTGGGTTTAAAATTCCCGTTTTCTATAGCCATACCCATGCTTTTATAGGCATCCCTAAAGGGAACCCCATTCTTTACCATCTCGTTTAGGGTATCCACGCTGAAGAGATAATCGTATTTGGAGTCGTCCAAAATGTTGGGTTTTACCTGAATTTCCTTCAAACTAAAAGCCATCATTTCCAAACAGGCTTTCATATCTTGAATCGCTGGTACAATGACTTCTTTCACCAATTGTAAATCTCTGTGGTAGCCGCTTGGTAGATTCGTCATAATTATACTCAGCTGGTTGGGGATGGACTGCAGTTTATTGCATTTACCTCGAATCAACTCAAACACATCCGGATTTTTTTTGTGGGGCATGATACTACTTCCGGTAGTCAGCTCATTGGGAAAGGAGATAAAATCAAAATTCTGACTCATATACAAACAGATATCCATGGCCAGTTTCCCCAAAGTAGAGGCGACGCTTGCGATTCCAAATGCCGTGGCCCGCTCCGCTTTTCCTCTTCCCATTTGGGCGGCTACTACATTATATTTAAGGGTTTCGAAATCCAAAGCTTGAGTCGTAAAACTTCGGTCTATGGGGAAAGAGCTTCCATAGCCTGCTGCACTGCCCAACGGATTCTGGTCAGCTACCTTATAGGCCGCTTGGATAAAATAGAGGTCGTCCACCAAACTTTCGGCGTACGCGGAAAACCACAACCCAAAAGAGGAGGGCATGGCAATCTGTAAGTGGGTGTATCCCGGGAGCAAAACGTTTTTATGCTTGTCTGCCAATTTTAATAAGAGGTCGAAGAGGGTTTTTACTTGGTTCTTGATTTCAATGAGTTCGTCTTTAAGGTAGAGCTGGGTTGCTACCAAAACCTGGTCGTTTCTGGAACGTGCAGTATGGATTTTTTTGCCCACATCTCCTAATTTTTCAATCAACAAATATTCAATTTTAGAGTGCATATCCTCAAAATCGTCTTCTATGGTAAAGGTTCCTTTTTCAATGGATTTACCGATGACTTCCAACTCTTTGACCAAACTTTTAGCCTCCTCTTCACCAATGAGCCCCACTTTTCCTAACATTTGCGCATGCGCCTTGGAGGCAATCACATCGTATTTAGCAAGGACCAAATCCAATTGGCGGTCGTTGCCTACGGTAAAGTGATCTATTTTCTTTTCGGTACTGAATCCTTTATCCCAAAGCTTCATGGTGTTTCTCTTTTAGTATTCATTAAAGTGGTTAAAACTTGCATAGCAGCTTTAGCTTCTGTTTGAGCTACAAAAATATGGTCGTGGTAGTAGGCCGCCACCACATTGCAAGATATTCCTTCTTGAGCTAGGGCATTGGAAACAGCTGCTGTTAGCCCGACAGCTTCCAAAGAAGAATGTACGTTCAGCGTAATCCAGGAAGCCACGTAGTCATAGTCTAAATGTAGCGCATCTGCTTTTTCTTTCTTTAGAATCAGCGTAGTGCCCTCTTCTTCCTTAAAACTGGCAATGATTTCCCTGAAATCCAACGGCAAGGAATGTTCCGAAGAAACAAACACATATTCGCCCGAATGAAGTATGGGCTCCATTTCATTAAGCAATAGTGTTAACTCTGTTTTACCTGACATCTTTCTCTTGCTATACGGTGATAAATCCGTTTACTATTTTAATGTACAAGTCAATGCCCTCCTCAATTTCATGCACGAAAATATATTCATCGGCCGAGTGGGAACGTGTGCTGTCGCCAGGTCCCAATTTAAGGGATTGACAACTTAGGGCCGCTTGGTCTGAAAGGGTAGGCGAACCATAGGTTTTTCTACCTAGGGCCAGCCCACTTTTTACCAAATCGTGATTGGGATCAATGGCCGAGGAATTTAGTCGCAAGGAGCGCGGCGTCATTTGGCATGGTGCTTCCGCTTGCAATAGTTCTGCAATTTCGGCATTGGAATAACAGTCGTTTACACGAACGTCCACTACCATATCCACATGCGCTGGGACAACATTATGCTGTTTGCCCGCATTGATTTGAGTAACAGTCATTTTTACCTCTCCCAAAGCCTCCGAAGTCTTTTCAAAACGATAGTTCTTAAACCACTCCAATACATCGATGGTGTTATAGATAGAATTGTTGTTGTTCGGATGGGCAGCATGGGAAGGTGTTCCTTCCACTACGGCATCAAAAACAATAAGCCCCTTTTCTGCAATCGCCAAGTCCATTAAGGTAGGTTCTCCCACTATGGCCACATCAATTTTTGGCAGATTTGGTAAAAGGGAAAGCAGGCTGTTTGGACCCGCACTTTCTTCTTCCGCAGTTGCCGCCATTATGATGTTATGATTTAAATCATCCCGATGGTAAAAGTGCGCAAAGGTGGCCAAAAGCGAAACCAAACATCCACCCGCGTCATTACTGCCCAATCCATAAAGCCTTCCATCTTCCACATGGGGGTGAAAGGGGTCTTTGGTGTAGGCGGTATTTGGCTTTACCGTATCGTGATGGGAATTCAGTAAAAGGGTCGGTTTGGAGGCATCAAAATGTTGATTGAAAGCAAATACATTGTTGATTTGCCTTTGGGTTTCGATTCCAAAATCTTGCAACCAATTTTGAATGGTATCTGCCGTTTTATCCTCCTCACCAGAAAAAGATTGGGTGGAAATCAGCTCCTTCAATAGGGCAATAGCTTTCTCGGTCAATGTTTTTTGATTGTGACTCATAATGTCAAGCGTGTATATTTTGATGTGGTATTGGATAACATACTTTCGTTGCCAATACATACTTGATGAACGTTATTTTGTAGGGCATAAAAACAATTGTGCATTTTGGGCAACATGCCATCGGCAATGATACCTTGTTCGAGTAAGTTTTTATAACTCTCTGAGTTGATATGTTCAATTACAGAATCTTCGTCGGATACCTCGCGCAACACTCCTTTTTTTTCGAAACAATAGTACAAGGTAGTCTCATAATTTGAAGAAAGACCCACTGCCAATTCAGCTGCTATAGTGTCCGCATTGGTGTTGAACAGCTGTCCGTTTCCATCGTGCGTTAAGGCACAAAAAATGGGTGTGAAACCAGCTACCAAAAGCTTTGAGATATTTTCTCCATGTACGCCATCCACATCCCCTACAAAACCAAAATCGATATCTTTTATAGGTCTTTTATGTGCATGAATGGTATTGCCATCAGCACCGCTCATCCCAATGGCGTTGGTTCCCATGCCTTGAAGCTCTGCAACAATATTTTTATTGACCAAACCTCCGTAGACCATCACCGCAACATCCAAATTGGCCGCATCGGTAATTCGTCTTCCGTTGGTCATTTGTGCTTTAATTCCTAGTCGGTTGCCCAGTTCAGTGGCTTTTTTTCCACCTCCATGCACCAAGATGGTATGGTTTTCCATTTTGGAAAACAACTCCAAAACCTGGGATAATGAACTTGAATTTCCAATGACATTCCCTCCAATCTTTACTATGGATAGTTTTTGTTTCATCTTTATTATTTTGTCATTTCGAATCCAGAGCGAAAGCAAAGGTGAGAAATCTAGATTTCTCGTCGCCCCAAATTTCTTTGGGACTCTGTCGAAATGACTATTTCATATTCTCCAATATCTTTTTTAATACTATTTGCGCTGAATAGGTCCGGTTATTGGCTTGTTGAATCACCAAACTTTGGTTGCCATCCAATACGGCATCTTCCACTACCACATTTCGGCGTACAGGAAGACAGTGCATGAATTTGGCATTTCCTAACTTTTCCTTTGTCATCATCCAATTGGAATCTTTGGATAGTACTTGGCCATAATCTTGGTAGCTACTCCAATTTTTTACGTAGACAAAATCCGCATCTTTCAAGGCTTTTTCCTGATCGGTTTCAATTTGACAACCTTCGGTAATCTCTGGATTGAGTTCATAGCCTTCTGGATGTGTAATTATAAATTCCACTTCTTGACCTTTCATCAGGGTCACAAACGAATTGGCCACGGCATGCGGTAAAGCTTTTGGATGTGGAGCCCAGGATAAAACCACCTTAGGTTTGTCCTTAGTTTTATTTTCTGCTAAGGTAATCGCGTCTGCCAAGGCCTGTAAAGGATGTGCGGTGGAGCTTTCCATGTTCACAATGGGAATGGAAGCAAATTTGGCAAATCCATTCAGAACTTCTTCGGCTTCATCCTTTGCTTTATCCTTTAATCCAGCAAATGCCCTAATAGCAACGATGTCAGCATATTGTGAAACCACTTGAGCAGCCTCTCGAATATGTTCCGAAGTGCCTTGGTCCATAATGGTTCCATCTTCATATTCCAAGGCCCAACCTTCATTTCCAAAATTCATGACCATGACTTCCATACCTAAATGCATGGCCGCTTTTTGTGTGCTCAAACGCGTACGCAAGCTATTATTGAAAAACAGCAAACAAATGGTTTTGCCCTGTCCCATGTTTTTAAATTGATACGGGTCTTTTTTTAGTGTAATGGCTTCGTCTACCCAATTGGGCAGGGAATCGATATCTTGTAGAGAAAGAAAATGTTTCATGAAAGTTCTTTGTTTAAGGCTTCAAAGAATTGATTGATATGGTCTTTGGAAATGTTCAAGGCTGGCAAGATGCGCAACAGCTTCTTGTTCTTTGAACCTCCAGTGAAAAAATGCTGGTTGTGAATCAATCTTTTACGCAGGTCAGCAACTTCAAAATCAAATTCCAACCCCAGCATTAATCCTCTACCCTTAATTTTTTTCACTTGTGGAACTTTAGCTGCCTCCTGTTTAAAATATTCTCCCAAGCTTTCGGCATTTTCAATCAAGTGTTCTTGTTCCAAAACCTCTAGTACGGCCAAGGTTGCCGCACAGGCTAGATGATTGCCGCCAAAAGTGGTTCCCAGTAAACCATAGGATGCCTTTATGGATTCATGAATCAAGATTCCGCCCACTGGAAAACCATTGCCCATTCCCTTAGCGATGGAAATAATATCGGGCTGGATTCCATGATGCTGAAAAGCGAAAAAAGCACCACTACGTCCAAATCCGGATTGTACTTCGTCAGCAATTAGAACTACGCCATTTTCTTTGCATTTTTTGGCTATAAACTGATAGAATTCCTTGGTGGGTTCATCCAATCCGCCAACTCCTTGAATGGCTTCCAAAATGACTGCACAATAGCTGTCGGATTCGATGGCCTTTTCAAAAGCTTCAAAATCATTCAAAGGCAAAAAAGTAACCTGCTGTTGCTTGTTTATAGGCGCATTGATAGCAGGATTGTCCGTAGTGGCCACAGCAGCCGAAGTCCTACCGTGAAAAGCGTTGGAAAACGAAATGACCTTGGATTTTCCTGTATGAAACGAAGCTAATTTTAAGGCATTTTCATTGGCTTCAGCTCCTGAATTGCACAAAAACAAGTTGTAATTCTCACAATCCGAAAGCTTACCCAAAAGGCTGACAAGTTCCTGTTGCAAAGGATTTTGTACTGAATTGCTGTAGAAAGCGATTTTTTCCAGCTGTGTTTTAATTCGATTCACATAATGCGGATGCGAATGCCCAATGGAAATAACGGCATGACCTCCGTAAAAATCCAGATAGGTCTTTCCGTTGTCGTCCTTTACCTCGATTCCCTTAGCGGAAACCGGAGCAACATCATATAAGGGATATACATCGAATAGTTTCATTTTCTTCTTTTTTTGTCATTTCGAATCTGTTGCAAGCAGAGAGAAATCTATTTTAAGATATCTCACTTTTGTTCGATATGACATTTCAATTAGCCTTTTCTAATTTGACTTATTTTTTCGAACGAGGTAACAATTCCTCGAATCAACGATGAACTGAGTCCTTGATGTTCCATTTCATTTAACCCTTCAATGGTACATCCTTTTGGTGTGGTTACCCGGTCAATTTCTTCTTCTGGATGAGTACCTGATTCAATCAATAAATTGGCTGCTCCATTACAGGTATGCATAGCTAATTCTTGGGCCTCTTTTGCATCAAACCCTAATTGAATAGCACCTTGAGTCGTTGCTCGAATGAGTCGCATCCAGAATGCGATTCCACTAGCGCAAATAACCGTAGCCGCCTGCATTTGTTCTTCTGGTATTTCCAAGGAATGCCCCATTCTGTTAAAAATGGCCTTGGCCAAATCGATTCGCTTTTTGCCCAATTCATTACTACATATGCAGGTCATGGAATTACTAACCGAGATTGCCGTATTCGGCATACTTCGAATGATGTATTTGTCTGAACCTATTGTTTCTTCCATTTTGGAAATGCTAAAACCCGTAATGGTACTGATGACCACATGTTTTTCGGTGAGCAAATCCTTTACCTGTTCCAGTATAGCTTTAAAATGCCCTGGTTGAACGGCAAAAATCAATATGTCCGAGTGTTTTACTGCCTCACGATTGTCGGAAGTAACCGTTACATTTCCATATTTTTCAAAATTCTTGATGTCATCCAGATTCCTTTTGGTCAAGTACATGGTTGTGGCACCATTGCTGTGCAAAACCCCTTTGGCTATGGATAGACCTAAATTTCCTGCTCCTATGATCGCTATTTTCATTCGTATTTTTTTAAAAGACTCCCGCCTTAAGTTGTAATCCCAAATCTTCTTTTAGTCCAAACATCAAATTCATATTCTGCACCGCCTGTCCCGAAGCGCCTTTCAATAAATTGTCAATCGCTGAAGTGATGAGTAAAACATCCTCATGTTTGTGCAAATGAATATGACACTGATTGGTGTTCACCACCTGTTTTAAATGAATGGATTCATCAGTGATATGCGTGAACAAAGCGTCCTGATAAAACTCATGATATAAAGCTTTTGCTTCTTCCAAGCTTCCTTCATAAGCTGTATAAGCTGTGGCCAAAATACCTCGTGTGAAATTCCCGCGATTGGGCAAAAACCGTAATTTGCCAATAGTATTCCCGAGAGAATTTAAGCTTTCCCCAATTTCTCCCAAATGTTGATGGGTAAAGGGTTTGTACCAGGAGATATTGTTGTTTCTCCAGCTAAAATGGGAGGTAGGAGATAAACTTACTCCGGCGCCTGTACTTCCTGTCATTGCATTGATATGCACCTCTTGAGACAAAGCTCCTTCCTTGGCCAATGGAAGCAAAGCCAGTTGAATGGCCGTTGCAAAGCAGCCTGGATTGGCGATATGATTGGCTTTGACAATAGCTTCTTTTTGTAACTCAGGGAGACCGTAAACATATTTGTTACCCTGAAATTCGGCATGATTTTCCAATCGGAATTCGTTGCTGAGGTCTATGATTTTGGTTTGGGCACTAAACTCATTTTCGGATAAAAATTTGGAAGAATTCCCATGACCCAAGCACAGAAAAACAACATCAACCTTAGGGTTGGATTCTCCGGTAAATTCAAGTTCGGTTACCCCCAACAAGTCTGGGTGTGCACTTGAAATTGGTTTTCCCGCTCGTGTTGTGCTAAAGACAAAATCAATGTCAACATCAGGATGGTTGAGCAATATTCTGATGAGCTCTCCACCTGTATATCCCGAACCGCCTATTATTCCTGCTTGAATCATATTTTTCGTTTTTTGTCATTTCGAGTCCAACCTTTTGGCGAGAAATCTAGATATCTCACCTTCGACCTTGCTCAGGATTTCGATATGACATAATCCTTACTCTTTGTTGTTTACGTGGTTCGCAATTTTTCCTGGATTCGACAGGATTTTGATGAACCCCTTTGCTTCATCGGCAGTCCACCCTTTGTTCATTTCACCATAACTACCAAAAGAAGCATTCATCAAATCGTGTGTTGAATTGATGCCATTTAGCTCAAATCGATACGGATGCAAGGTAACCAACACATCACCGGATACATTTTTCTGGGTGTCCGTCAAAAAGGCTTCAATGTTTCGCATAACTTCATCCAAGTAGTTGCCTTCATGCAACAACATACCATAAAAGTTGCCCAACTGTTCCTTCTGGTATTGTTGCCACTTGCTTAAGGTGTGTTTTTCTAATAAATGGTGTGCTTTTATAATAATTAAGGGAGCCGCAGCTTCAAAACCAACCCGGCCTTTTATACCAATGATGGTATCGCCCACATGAATATCTCTTCCAATAGCATATTTGGAAGCGATTTCAGATAATTTCTCAATATTCTCAATAGGACTTGCTTTTTCCCCATCTACGGCAACCAATTCTCCTTTGTCAAAAGTCAACTTCAAAACTTTGGAAATTTCTTTTTCCAACTGACTTGGATAGGCCTCAGAGGGTAAGGATAAATGAGAAGTCAGTGTTTCATCACCTCCCACGGATGTTCCCCATAGCCCTTTATTAATGGAATATTTTGCTTTTTCCCAAGAATACTCCACCCCGTTTTCTTGCAGGTAGGCTATTTCAGCCTCTCTAGATAGTTTGTTGTCCCTGATTGGGGTGATGATTTTAATTTCCGGAGCAATGATTTGAAAAATCATATCGAATCGAACTTGGTCATTTCCTGCTCCAGTACTTCCGTGGGCTATGTATTCGGCACCAATCTTTCGCGCATGATTTACAATTTCAATGGCCTGTACAATTCGTTCTGCACTAACCGAGAGGGGGTATGTGTTGTTTCGTAACACATTTCCGAAGATGAGGTATTTGACCACCTTCTCGTAAAAAGTCGCAATGGCATCAATGGAAGTATAGGACGCTGCTCCCAATTGCAGCGCTTTTTCTTCGATTTCTTGAATTTCTGTTTCTGTGAACCCTCCCGTGTTCACACTAACGGCATGCACGTCGAAATTCTCTTCCTTGGAAAGGTATTTGGCACAGTAGGAGGTATCCAAGCCACCACTATAGGCCAGTACTAATTTTTTCATTTTGTTTTCTTTTTAAGAAAAAGGCTTTGTTTCATTTCTTTTAATCGTTGGAATGCCTTCCCGTTCAATTTTCGTGATTTGAATTTATTGGCTTTGGGGTCATGTAGCATTCCCGTACATAGACACATTTTACGGTCGGTACGGGTGAGAATATCGAAATTTTTACAGGTCTGACAGCCTTTCCAGAATTCCGGGTCGTCCGTAAGTTCAGAGAAAGTAACAGGCTTGTATCCGAGCTCATAGTTCATTTTCATAACAGCTAGTCCTGTGGTGATTCCAAAAATCTTAGCATCAGGAAACTTCTTTTTGGAAAGCTCGAAGACTGCTTTTTTAATCTTTTTGGCAAGCCCCTGATTCCTGAAATCTGGATGTACTATCAAGCCTGAGTTGGCCACAAAGTTTTTGTTGCCCCAAACTTCTATGTAACAGAAACCTGCAAATTTTTCACCCTCCAAGGCTATGACCGCGTTGCCATTTTGAAGTCGCTGAATGATATATTCCGGGAATCTTTGCGCAATTCCCGTTCCTCGGACTTTTGCTGAGTCCGAGATGGTGTCACTGATTATCTGGGCGTATTTAAAATGTGATTCGTTAGCAATTATAATTTCCATTGCCAATTCGATTTAAACTAAAATTTGAACTAAGGATTTGATGGTTTTTGCGGAAATGGACTCACCTATTTCCATAACTAGTATGCACCCTTACGGGCGACGGCGGGGTGCGAAAGGACGTAGTGGAGCAATGGTGCTCAATGAAGTTAATATGTAGTTTTGTCCGTTCATTACGAGGTTAAATGTACAAATTAATTCCAACCACCCTAATTTGAGGGTGGTTTTTTGAAGAAATCTAACTTTTTTGCAGACTTAGTGGTCAATTCATAAATGAAAAAGGCAAACACCACAAAATATTCAATAGCCAGAAGCCATAGATTTTCGGTAAAATCAGGATTGGAATAGGCCCAATAGCTCAATATAGCCATCAAAGTCCATAGGATGGGGAACTTGTATTCGGTGAATAGACTCAGGGTTAACAAGAAAATAATGTACCACGGGTGCACGGTACTGGACAACGCCAAATAGGCAAAAAGAAGCCAGAGCATGGATTGGATTAAGATTTTGAAGTTTTCATTCTTCCTGAAAAATGAAAGAATCAGGGCTATCCCAATTACCGAAAGAGCCATAATCTTACCATAGGTTTTTATCAGTTCCCAAGGTTTGGCTTCAAAAAAGTTAACCCCTATGGATTTGACCACATTATATATTCCTGCATTGAATTCGAAATTGGAAAACCAAAGTCCAACGGTTTCAGAATAGTTATCAATGAAGATTGGGGTAAAGAAAGGACTAAGCAATAGGACACATGAAAGAACAACTAGGGAATAAAATCCCACACTTTTTCTAAAACCCAGATATCTTAGGAACAATGGCAAAAAGAGTATCGGCACCAGTTTGGTCAAAATAGAAAGGGCGTAGATGGGTGCTGCAGACATCCATCGTTCTTTACAGAGCAAATACATTGACCAAACAAAGAAAAAGAGCATAACCCCTTCAAAATGAAGATTGCCAGAGAGTTCTAAAATAACCAAGGGATTCAAAAAATACCAAAAGACCTTATTGGGATTGCTATTCAACAATTTCAACAGTCTACTTCCAAAGTAAAGGATACCTATATCCGCCAAAATAATTTGGACACGCAGCGCTATTATGCTTCCTAGTATGCTTTTTCCACCAAAAAAAGCAGCAATGGTGAACATAATTTGATTTAACGGAGGATAATTGCTAAAATGTTTTGCACTCAACTCGCCCATGCCCGTATAAAGGGTGTTATAATTTGCTATCGGAATTTGCGACCATTCTAAAATCTGGTTTGGGGTATACAGATAGGGATTGATACCATTCTTAATCAATTGTCCATCCCAGATAAAACGATAAAAATCTTGTGACAGGTTTGGTTCTGCAAAAAGAAAAACCAAGCGGAATAATACTCCAGTCACGAACAAGAGCTTAAAATTCCATTTTTCAAACTGAATAAGCTTAAGATGACAGATGAAAAGAGCGATAAAAAGAAGAAGTAGTTTCAGAAAGTCTGTTCGGTCTAGGTCATAACCGAATACCCAATAAAAAGCAATGCTTGTCACTACCAATAACAAGGGTATTTTGTGCAACGCGATATACCGGAGCAGTTGGTTTGGCATTTATGGGTAGGCTTAAAGCATACTAAAATAGACCTTTAAAATGATTTTGGAATGAATCATTATCCATTTACTGTCAAGAGAATCTGCATTTTTTCTACAACTTTTTTCTATTTGATTATTTTAGTGCTTTGCGTAACAATTTACATACGTCGGCGTCTTTTATCATAGCAATTTTATCGTTTCATGGTTTATGAACCCCAACTTTCTGAAGTACAAAAACATATCGATCACTACTGGATTCTAAATGCTTCAGACCTTTTGGCATTGAACAGCACCCAAATGTTTGCTTACCCTGGTGTTACCCCTGACATGATTATTGTACTTGAGGGGCATTATTCGATTTCCTATCGAGGCGAAAGGCTCAAGTCAAACCGAAGTCTTCTGTTTAGTTTTATATATGAAAAGGTACATATTGATTTTTCAGCATTGAAAAGTTGCATTGTGGTAAAGTTCAAATCTAGGGCACTTTCTTCATTAAAACCATTTATTCGGGTTGGTGCTGATACCATTATGAAGAACTCGGTTGCATTTACGGAAGATATTTTTGGTTTTGGAATGCAAAGACTGAACGATTATCTAAAAACGTGCGACCCGGAATTATTGGTTTCTGAATTGGATAAGTGGTTTGCGCAACGTTACCGAAAGGAAGATGAAGGATTTATAGTCGAAATGTCTCAAGAAGTAAGTAAAGATTGTGATTTGAGCACCATTATGCATGCTACGGGCTATTCTTATTCAACCTTGGAACGGTATTTCAAAAAAGAAACTGGATTAACTCCCAAGGCTTTTCAAACCTTACAACGTTTCAAAAAAGTGCTCCGAGAACTTTCAACAACAAAAAACCAAGATTGGCAGCATTATGTTTTACAGTATGGGTACTATGATCAGAGCCATTTCATCAAAGAAATGAAAAGATTTACCGGGCATTCTCCATCGGCCTTGGTGCAGATTCCTAACTTCATAGAACTCCGTCCGAATTATAGTTGACGAATTTTTACAATGTAACTTGATTCCAAATACCAATCTTTCCGAAAAAGATACCAATGAAACACGGTTTATTAGTTTTGGTTTTGGCTGCGATGACCTTCGGGCCCTCAGATAGTGCGGCCCAAGTCAAAAATCATGATATAGCTTTGCAGAAGATTTTGGATAAGGCCTGCAAGAGGAAAAAAAATACCATTATAGGAGTTTCTTCGAGCGTAAAGTCGTCTGAACTCCAAATTAACTTTAGTGGTAGCAGTGGTTTTGACAGCAAGGAAAAAACAATGCCATTACATGCGAAACAACCTTTCAGAATTGCAAGTGTAACCAAGGTGTTTGTGGCTACCGCAATTATGCGTCTACACGAACAGCAACGTATCTCAATAGAAGACCCCATTACTAAATACATCTCTGATGCGCATATTAAATTGTTGCAGGACGGGGGTTATACCCCTGAAAGCATTACGGTACGCCACTGCCTGAATCATACGAGTGGACTTTATGATTATGCGGTAGGAGGGGAAGAGTATATCGCTGTGGCAAGAAAGGACCCAAAGAAGCGATGGACACGCACTGAGCAAATCAAGTTTGCCATGGATCATGGAAAGCCACATGCACTGCCAGGACAGGAAGAACATTACAGTGACACGGGATACGTTCTTTTGGGTGAAATTTTGGAACGACAAACCAATTCTGGTCTCGCTGAAAGCTTGCGAACACTCTTAAAGTTTGATGCATTGGGGATGTCATCTACATATTTGGAAAGTCTTGAAGAACGGCCGGAAGGACTTTTGAACAATGTGAAACGATACATGGGTGAACTGGATGCTTCCAATTGGGATAACTCTGTTGATTTGTATGGAGGGGGTGGCTTGGTATCGACCTCGGAAGACTTGACCCTTTTTCTTCAGGCCTTGTTTAATGGAAAGATATTCGAAAAAGAGGATACACTGGACATTATGTTGTTAAAAAAGAACTACTCGACCAATGGAGAAGCACTTCCTAATCAACGATTGGGATTTACTAGTGTTGTTGGAGAAAAAACCGGTTTAACAGCATACCTACATACGGGCTTCTGGGGTACTGTTTTTATACATATTCCTGAATACAATTGCAGTATTGCAATGAACTATACTTACGACGGAGATAGTGACGCTCTACAACAAACCATAGATTATGTGCTGGATTTGGCTAAAAAGAAAGGGTGAAACCTTAGCCAATACCAAAATTTGTTTTCTCTCAAACGACATTTAGATTCGGCTTAGATCAAGCCAATCATAATAATGTTCGTATCGAGAAATCATCAGTTCCTTTGTTTTTAAGATGATTTTTGGATAAAGTGTATGGAGAACCATCTTTTTTGCTTTAATCTAGTTGCTCGATATTCTTCTGGACTTTGGCTTGTTCCGCTCCTAAGTTTATGTCCGACAGACGTGCGGTCTGCCAGACTAAAAAACTCGAACTGCTGATTTTTACGGGTTTTGTTTTTCATGACTGTTCGTTTTCTGATGAGATGAATACTAGGCGGTAGCCACTAAGATTTCGGCCACTCCGTTGGTTGGGTCTACTGCTCTATCGTCATAGACTTCAATATCAGTGGTAAAAGTTCGTTTCAAATCTGTATTCCATATCTCCATCCAGGTATTGATAACGGCATCTTTGGTCAGGTCTCCTTTGGCAGTAAACTGGGCGTAGTTCGATGCCGGAACCATTTTTACCGTAAAGTCTTCAGGAATGTTATCTAAACTGTGAACATTACAACCTATGAGTATGGTATAGGGCTGGGTATGGTCTCCTTCATAATCCGTGTATATAGCATAAATGGTATTGTCTACTTTGTTGGGGATACGATTTACCACATTTTCTGCCATAAATCTTCCCCATAATTGCGGAATGTCCCTGTCTCCCTTTCCAGGTTGGTTTGAAGTTCTGATTGCAATGCCAACAATGGTTAATTCTTCTTTTTTTGTGTTTGTCATGATGATTGCTTTTTAGGATTTATACAAAACTAAATCCAGTTTATGACAAGGGTATGTCAGGGGTGTCTTGTAAGTGTAAATTCAAATTCCATATCCATCAGCTTAAGTTGGCATTTTTAGCTGAAATTCCCGAACTTCACTTATCGTTTCGATATACTTCATTGGAACGAAGCATATCCTAATCGTTAGCGACAAGCAAAGACAAACATCAATGAAAATATCAATCTACGGACTTTTAATATTGCTATTGGCATCCTGTACCGCCAAAACAGGAAGTGGGTTTTCCTTGACTGGAAAAACCAACGGACTCAAAGACGGAACAATGGTCTACCTGGACAATGCAGACAGCCAAACTACCGACCTTATCGATTCCACAGAAATCAGGAACAACTCATTCGTGTTTGAAACAAAATTGCCAAACTCACCTTTACACGTCTTCATTACAATCAATGACGGTTCAAATTACAGATTTTTGTGGTTGGAAGAAAAGCCAATGACTTTTGATGCTTCGCAAAGTAATTTTGAAAATGCAATCGTCGCAGGTTCAAAAGAAGAAAATTTAGCTCAACCCTTACGAAAAGAACTTGAAAGCCTATCAGAAGAAAATCAACGAGAAAGGGAAATAACATTTATCAAGAAGCATCCCAATAGCATCGTAAGCGCAGAAGTACTTTCAACCTATTCAACAACCTATGGTAAAGAAAAGACAAAAGAGCTTTTTGACTTGTTGTCCGATGAAAACAAGTCATCGAAATATGGCAAAATGGTTTCTGACTACATTCAAATACGCGAAGCACCAAAAATTGGCGAACAGTTTGCGGATTTTGAAATGATTGACCAGAATGGAAATTTCCAAAGGCTGTCCGATTTAAAGGGCAAAACCATTCTATTGGATTTTTGGGCTTCTTGGTGTGCGCCTTGCAGAAAAGAAAACCCGAACCTCGTAAAAACGTATAAAAAATTCAAACCGAAAGGACTTGAAATATTTGCTGTGTCCTTAGACGAAAACAAGGAAAAATGGCTCGGCGCAATTGAGAAAGATAACCTGAATTGGTATCACGTTAACGACTTAAAAGGACAAGGAAACAACGCTGCAATGCTTTATGGAGTTGAAGGTATTCCCGACAGTTTTATAATTGATGATAATGGAATTATTGTTGCGAGAGATTTGAGAGGCAAGGAATTGGAAAAAAAATTAGAACAACTCTTGAATTAATCCCAGTTGCTAACACGGTATTTAAAAAATAGCGGTTTAAGTGATAAAACGAAAATATGAACATAAAACAGGAGTCAGTGTAAAACTGATAACTTAGTGAATAAAAATCCACTACTGCCCATACACAAGACCGTTACCTGTAATTCCAGTATAATGAAACTAGAAGAATTTATAAAAGACTATGAAATAGCTTTGGGAACACAGAATTGGAAAAATATTGAACCTCTAATTTCTAAATCTATAAGCGTTACATTCTCGAATGGAACTGTTCATTTTGGAAAAAACAAAGTAAAGACCGCATTTGAAAAGAATTTTAGTAAAATTAAAAATGAAGAATATAAAATTGACAATGTGAGATGGTTGAGTAAAGAAGAAAATTTTGCTGTTTATTTATTTGACTTTTTTTGGACCGGGTTTGTAAATGAAAAATCTGTTTCTGGAAATGGAATTGGAACTTCTGTTTTAATAAAAGAAGATGACAATTGGAAGTTGTTGACTGAACATTTAGGTAGAAAATCGGATTGAATTTAATGAAAACTACAGGTAACCTGGGCTACAATCCATTACTACTTTTTAAGTAACTTCAGACTCATAAATTATTTACTGGTTCGATTTCTACGATTTGAAATTCTTCGAATTTCCCGCTGACTTGTCCTCTTTTGCTATCTTGGTTGCTAACTGCAACTAATCATATACAAAGACGTTATTCAAAATAATATACTCTTATGAAAAACAAATATTGGACTGAATTTCTAATATTCCTTTTAATAACCTTTGTACCTAATGATATAATTGGCCAACAATTGAAAAATGAATCATCAGAAAAAGTACAAATGTCTTGGCTTAAATCACTAAAAAGTTCAAAAAGCTTAGCATCTTTTTATTCGGAAAGTAGTGGAATTATGCTTAATGATGAGTTATATATAGGTTTAGAAGAAATAAACAAACAACTTTTAATCCTAATAAAGAACGTTGGTCAGTTAAATAACTATACCCCTTTCGAGGTTTATCAACTAAGAGAGAATGAAAAATTTGTCCTTGGAACCTATGATACCTCAAATGGAATAACCTTAAGTACAATTATTGGCTGGAAAAATAAAGGTAAATGGACAAAAGAATTTGAAGTAATATATCTCAATGCTGAGTATTCGAATCTCGGCGCTAGTTTAGTTAATCAGGCTAGAGAGAGTTGGGAAAAATATTCTAACCTTCATAGACCCGATTTAATAGTTAATGAAGTTTTCTCAAAAAATGGGAAATACTTTAATCGAGGCACTCTGTTCAAAGGAAAAGAAATAACTGATGCATATTCCTATATGAACAATGAATCATATAAAATCAAACTGGAGTCTTCAAAAGTATTACAAATAAGTAATGATATTATTTATGATATCGGCACATTTGAAGTTGGAGGAAAAGGGCTGTATACTCTTATTTGGAAAAAAGAACTTGACACTTGGAAATTATTGTTAGATTTTAATTTCTAAAAAACTCATACCTATTTACATAAATGCCATGGCCAACAAGGTGCATAGCTCACAGTTGAATTCCTTAATCGGAATTCAACGCGTATTTGCCATCTTTGCGCCACTACCTAATGTTTTATACATTCAATTTCCATTAGAAATGTTCATAACGAAATCATAGCCGAAACCGATAAGTGCATTCTAATTTCTTATCGTTTTTCTTAGTCCAAATAGCACTTATACTACTTTTATTATACAACTTAAAAATAGCTGTCGAGGGTCATATTGTACCATTCAAAAATCTCTGTTACGTCTGTTTTTTTTGGATTTGGTCAATTCAGATAGGGTAACCATTAGTTTGATTTAGATTTTGAGTTGAAAAGCCTTTAACTTCATGTAACAAGTTGATATACCCAACTAAATACAGGTTATAATTTTAGTGACATGCTAATGGTAATATGGATATTGATTTAATCAAGGAAAAACTTAAACAATACCAATCCATTTATGGTTTTCCGCTAAAAGGGCACCAATACGATTGGAGTCCAGACCCTATCTCATTGAACCAAATTCAACAAATTGAAGAGTACTATGAAATAGATTTGCCTTATGAATACAAGCTTTTTCTAAGTACGATTGGTAATGGAGGTTTAGGCCCCACATATTATCCTTTGTATGCTTTGAATAAAAGCATTCAGACCTTTAATCTTTCAAGTTTTAAAAGCCAGTTTCCTTTGGATAAACTATGGTTAAGGTGTGGTACCAAAGAATCATTTTACAAAAACTGGGACCTTGAGGATTTTAATGATAAAGATTTGCCCCTGTATGAAGATTGCCTAGATGATTGTAAAAATGATTTGATTTGGGCAGGAATTTTGAAAGAAGATGATTCCGTTGAAGAATATATCTATGACCTTCAGGATAATTATGAAGAAACCGATGGGACATTGCGTATTGGACATTCCGGATGTGGATTGGATTTTCATTTGGTTTTAAATGGTAAGCATAGAGGGGAAGTTTGGCATAATAGACGAGGCGGAATGGTCCCCCATTCCGCGAACTTTTTTTCATTTATTGAAGAATGGTTGGGTTCTATATTGGAAAAAGCAAATGATAAAACACTTGATTATTATATCAGTAACAACAAGTTGAATGAGGCTCAATTAGCTTTGGATAAATTAAAAGATACAGCCGATATTGCATACACTAATAATAAACTAATCCTGTTAGAGGCCCTAATTGTAGCCAAAGAAAAAAAGGAACTTCCAAGGGTTCAACAATTGGAGAAACTATTGCAAGAAACGAATCCTATTTCACGAGCTATTAATCTGCTGTCATCCTCTAGGAATCATTTTTATGAAAGTGTTTATGATTCATTAGAAGAATTTACCCATTCAGAATTTCAGGAGAAAAAAGGGGAGTTGCTCAAAAGTGGCGTGTTTGATTGGGAATTTAATTACGCATTGAATCAGGCAAAAAAAATGCTTTCGATACTTCCGCAGTGTGACATCATAACCGTAGAAATCTCAATTTTTTATTATGGCTTGGGAGATTTTGAAAAATTTCAGGAATGGGATAAAAAAGTGAAGGAGAACACGTTATTTTCAGAGAATGTTCGGGGCTGTTATGCGCTTTATATGACCAAAGATTACAAAAAAGCATCCAAACTCTTCAAAAAGGCACTATCCATAAAGGAAGATTGGCTGCCTGCACTTTCTAATCTTGGCCTAGCATATGCTTACCTCGCAAGGTACACTGATGCTGAAGAATTGTTTCATAAACTAATTCAAGAACATCCCGACTATGAGTGGTCTTATGTTGGATTGGCAGAAAACTACCTATTGCAAGGAAAGATATCTGAAGCGATTGATTTATTAAAAATTGCAATTAGTGAAAAGGCCTATGATGTCTGGCGGGTAGTCAAAGACCCTATTTGGATGAAATGCTATAATCACCCAAAATATCAGGAATTAATGGAAGAAGAGTTTTGAATTCATCTGTGTTGAATTTTCGTTGATACAAAATAAACGTTTGTGAAATTTGTATTTGTTATGACCAATACATGCTATTTCAAGTCTTTATTGATTCTCTGAGTCTGAATAGCTTCCATTGTAATGGTCATACGACTTATAATACTCTTCCAAAGTCATGTTATGCGATTCAAATTCTTCGTAGGTGTTTGTGACTTTTTGGATATGGTCAATTCGGAACACTCTAAAAGCTTTTCGTAGACGACAATACGCAATTAACAACCATTTTTCCTGGGTGCTGTATAAAGCAAAGGGCTCTATGTCTCGATTGGTGGATTTGTTTTCAAGGGAGAGGTAATCAATGTTCAAAACCTGAAAATTGGTCAATGCCGATTGAATCTGCATGAGATAACTACTGGTGGTTTGACGCGAAAAGTTATCGGTAAAATAGATTCGGTCTTTGAGTAGACTTGCCTTGTCTTTTTGCGAACCTTTTAAGAGCGCTTTTATTTTTAGGATGGCTTCTGAGTAATATTGAACGAAGGAGGCATCCTTGTTTTTCAAGACAAGTTGTTCGGCAGTAATCAATGCGTTGGCCTCATCTTCAGTAAACATCACTGGAGGTAGCTGATAACCTTCCATCATGGAATACCCTTTACCTTCTTCAGTGACAATGGGAACCCCAGATTTTTCCAAAGTGCGTATATCCCGGTATATGGTCCGTACGCTAACATTGTGCTTTTCAGCAAGAGTCTTTGCGGTAACAATCCTAGAGGATTGTAATTGAGTCAATATGGCTGTAAGTCGTGAGAGTCTAGGTTTTTCTTCCATGCTACCTGAAATGGGCTAGGGTACAGGATAAAAGTAGCCATTTTATGCGGTCAAAAAACCCAATGAGATTCAGAAATAGACTCGATGTAGAACAAAAAAGGTCTACGCCTTTGCAGTCAATGATTTAAAGAACACAAATCCAAAACCTAAGAACAACATCAAGTGGAACGGGAAAAGCCCAAAATCATTCAACGGAATAGCACTATACATTCCAAAGAGGAAATAGACCATCAGAGCAAACTCAATGACCATATTTGGAGATAGTTTTTTAGCAAGGTATTTATTTCCTTTCCAGCTATCGGTAAGGCTATTGATATTAAATTTTGGAGTTCTTACAAATTCGCTGCGTTTGCCCATATGACCTTCCAAAACTGCGATGGAGTTGTGCAGGGAAAATCCTAATGCTACTGAGAAAAAGGTAAAAAATAGTTTTATGTAATCCACAAAATTGTCAAAGCTGCTACCTTGGATACTTTTATAAGTAAACCAGTAACAGATGAACAAAATTATTGTGCTGATAATGAAGAAACTGGTGACTTCAAAAATCCAACCCAAATGTCCGTAGGTATTTTTGATGTAGAGCATGGGAATACTCAATAAAGCCACGGTAAAAACACATAAAAACATGGAACTATTGAGCAAGTGCATTACTCCATGAAACTTGGTGCGGAATGGGATATTTTTTGCGGTAATAACGCTCCAAACGGTTTTTCTAAAGTTCTCCGCGCCACCTTTGTTCCAACGAAATTGTTGTGAACGTGCAGCACTGATAACCACAGGTAGTTCTGCTGGGGTTTCAACGTCTTCCAAATACTTGAATTTCCAATTCTTTAATTGGGCACGATAGCTTAAATCCAAATCTTCCGTCAACGTATCACCTTCCCAGTTTCCTGCGTCAAGGATGCATTCTTTTCTCCAAATTCCAGCAGTCCCGTTGAAATTTATGAAGTGTCCTTTGGCATTTCTACCCACTTGCTCTAAGGTAAAGTGCGCGTCCAAAGCAAAAGCCTGAATTCGGGTAAGAGTAGAGTAGTCTCTGTTGATATGTCCCCAGCGGGTCTGAACCACACCGATTTCTTCATCTTTAAAATAAGGGACTGTCTTTTTTAACCAATCACTTTCTGGAAGAAAATCAGCATCAAAAATGGCAATGAACTCTCCTTTGGCAATTTCCAAACCTTCTTTGAGTGCACCTGCTTTGAACCCTTGACGATTTTCTCTTCGGATGTGCTGGATGTCTAGACCGGATTGTTGTAGCTCTTCGATTCGTTTGGCCGTCTCAATTACAGAATCATCTGTGGAGTCGTCCAAAACCTGTATTTCCAGTTTACTCTTAGGATATTCAATCAGGGCAATATTATCCAATAGCCGCTCCATTACGTACTCCTCGTTGTAAATGGGAAGTTGAATGGTAACTAATGGTATTTCTTTTGGGTCTAGAAGATTAAATTTTGGGGCTTCTTCGTTTTGCTTTTTTTGACCAAGATAATTGATCAAAAGATTCAACTGTGCAAGGCTGTAGAAAAAAATCAATATCAGCGCGGTACTGTAAATGGCAATGATGATAAAAGCAATTGTTAGTCCCATTATTTTAAACTGTATTTAAAGATCCAACCCAAAATTTTTACGCCAGCAAATATAGTACCTTTTACGGTACCTGAAACTTTTGAAACACCAATTCTTTGTTTATAACGTACTGGTACTTCGATATATGACATTTTTTTGCGTAAAACTTTCAGTTGCATCTCTACAGTCCAGCCATAGGTTTTGTCCTCCATCTCCAAAGCTTTGAGCTTTTCGTATTTAATAGCACGAAAAGGTCCTAAATCCGTAAATTTTGCCCTGAAAAACAGTTGCATCAGAAAAGTGGCCAATTGGTTTCCAAAAACTTGCTGTGGAGTCATGGAACCTGGTTCGCGAAGTGCTTTTTTTCGTGCACCTACCACAAAATCAATGTCATTTTCCAAAATAGGAGCCACCAGCTTATCCAATTCTTCTGGATAGTCTGAATAATCTCCGTCAATAAATACGATGATATCGGGCTTTTTGGATTGTTGGTCCACATATTCCATTCCTTTTAGGCAAGCATATCCATACCCTTTTCTGTTTTCCGTTAGCACGGTAGCCCCCGCTTTTTCTGCATTTTCGACCGTATTGTCGGTAGAGCCATTGTTCACTACAATGATTTCAGAAACAGAATCTGGAATTTCAGTAACGACTTTGGCAATGGAATCCCCCTCGTTCACCGCAGGGATGATAACTTTAATATTTGCCATTTATTTTAAATCGGAAAGTTTATTTTCTTTCTTGAAGCTTCGGAAATCATACCATTCCTTGATTTTTTTTCCATTGCTATACTTTTGGGCGGACTTCAGCTTTTCGTTTTTGTATTTAAGACAGTACCCATTTTTTACTCCCTTGTGCAATTGACATTTATGATTGATTTTCCCATTTTCATCATAGAACAACCACCATTTTACCATACTTCCCTTTACATAATGTCCTTCCATGTCCAGTTTGCCATCTTTGTTGTAAAAATACCAATATCCAACTTTAAGATTGTTTTTGAAATGACCTTGTTCTTTGATTTTTCCATTAGGGAAGTAGAACTTCCAAAAATCTTCTTTGGAATCCCCTTTTTTCCAACCTTGAGCTTTAATCTCACCATTATTATGGTATTCTCGATGGTACTCTTTATTTATGGAAAAGGGAAAAATAAAAAAAATGGAGAGCAGCAAAACCCGCAACATCTTACTTTGAGTTCACCAATTCCATTAAGTCCACATCATTCCCTAACAAGACCTGATTGCTGTCAATTCTTCCTTGAAGAGGACCATTTTCCAATTTGAGAACGCCTCTTGGGCATACAGCAGAACAGATACCGCATCCCACACAGCTGGAACGTACAATGTTCTCTCCTTTTTGGGCATAGGCACGTACATCAATACCCATTTCACAGTAGGTGGAACAGTTTCCACAGGAAATACATTGCCCTCCATTGGTAGTTATTCTAAACTTTGAGAAGAGTCGTTGTTGGAAGCCCATCATGGCGGCCATTGGACATCCAAATCGACACCAGGCACGGTTCCCGAAAATGGGATAAAATCCGGTTCCTATAACCCCGGAAAAGATGCTTCCAATAAGAAAGGAGTAGTTTTTTCTAAGGGCGCCAGATTTGAATAAAAAGACATGTCCTTCACCACTGAAAAAATGAATGGCAATCAATGAAATGATAATTACAAAATATCCAACAGCACCATATTTAGCATCTTTTTGTAGTTGGTCGCGCTTAAAAATCATAACCCAAGCAAACACCAAGGTCAATAGTGCAGCGACTCCTAAAAGAAAGGTGGTCTTGGTCAACCAATATTTACTAGTATCATTTCCTAAATAGGAATAGATAACTGCAGTGGTCATTAGGGTAACAAAAACCACTACGCTATGAATGACCCAGCGTTCCACTCTCCAGGCCTTTACGGATTTATCACTCAATTGACGGAAAGGGTCACCAATAGTTTCGGCCAAACCGCCACAACCGCAGACCCATGAGCAGTACCAGCGCTTTCCAAATTTATAGGTCAAAAAAGGAGTAATCACAAAAACAGAAAGGATGGCAAAAACGAGCATTGCAAAGCCTATATCGCCAGAGCTTAGAAAGCCTTTTATTCTGTACGATTCAAAGTTGTAATAGTTAAGTGGCCAGATGTTTTTCAAATCCAAAAAGGGAAGACTTCCTCCTTGAAGTACAGAACTTCCATTCAGTCGAGCCATAAATTCTGGAATCAAAAAGGCAAAAGAAGTTTGAAAGAACATGACACTCATAGTTCGTATTCTTTCATAACGATTGTGGCGATATTTCCACATGAATTTTATCCCAAACACTAGTATGGCTACAGTATACAATGCACCATATACAAACCATTGGCTAGCGGGATTACCGCTAAGAGCTTTGCTCAATGGGTCAAAAAGAGCAATTACTCCTTTATTGTCCCCTCCATTTACAAGTCCAAGATATTCGGGAAAAAAATACAGAATCACATAGAAAGTAGTAATGGCAAGACCTGCAATCCAGCCCCAAAACCCAAGGTTGGTAAGCGATTTGAACCAGACCCCATCATTTTTGATTCCAGGATATTTTCCTTTATACTGTTCCCAGGCAAACCATATAGTTCCACCCGAAATGGAAGCCAACGAAAGGGTAAGCCAAAGGGTCTTATTGGGAAAACTTACATTGAACGTAGCCAGCAGTAAGATGGCAAGTCCAAGCATGCCCACGACGGATGCAATTTTTTGATTTAGATTGATTTCTTTTGGAGGCTGGCCGGTAAGGGCCATACTTCTATCGTAAGTGCTCATTATATTAGGGTTGTATTTATGTCAGTTGAAATATTCTTTTGATGCTTTTCTTTTTGGGCTTTATTGAAGTGCCTCTGTCAGAATTGTATTTGGTCAGAATTGCTGATTCATGATGTTTATAGAATTCAGGATCAAAATTGGCATCTGGCAGATGCTGCATTACATAATTAACATCACGTTCTTCAGTCAGCCATCTATCAAACAGTTCATGTCGCATTCGAATTCCGAAGGTATTTATGCCTAGAAACTGTTCCGTTTCCTTATTGTAAGCTACGGTAATACAAAGTTTTTCTGAAGGATGTCTCCAATGAAAATGTGCTTCATAATCTTTCATCCCCCTTTCCGAGAACACCCAACCATAGGTTTGGTATTCGATATCCAAAAATTTGGCGGAATTAAACCAGTGTCCAGGTTTATACTCTATGCGGTTGCCGCAGATGGTTTGCGCCACAGTTTCGCCCATCATTCGTCCCGTATACCAAACAGCTTCAATGGGTCTTCGATTGCCAATGGCCTCGTGTTGTTCGGCACAGTCACCTATGGCATATACATCGGGGACGTTGGTTTCCAAATATCGGTTCACCTTGATTCCTCTTCCCAGCTCAATCCCTGAATCTTTTAGAAAATCCATATTGGGCGTTACACCAGCGGTCAACCCAACCATATCGCAAGGTAATTCTTCACCGGTTTCTGCAATGATGATGGATTTTACCTTGCCATTTTCATCCGAAACGATTTCTTTAAGGTTTGTGGCCAAACGCAAATCAATATGATGCTCTAGAATATGCTCATTGATCATTTGGGATTCTCCTTCAGGTAGAACTCCGTTCCAAAAACTATTTTCCCGAACTAAAAAGGTAACTGGAATATCTCTGGTCCGAAGCATCTCGGCAAGCTCAATGCCAATCAATCCCCCTCCAACGATAACGGCTCTTTTGCAAACCTCTTTATTTGGAGCGTTTACTTCCAACAAATCCAAATCCTGCTTGGAGTATAATCCTTGCACACCATGAAGGTCCTGCCCAGGCCAGCCAAATTTATTGGGTTTGGAACCCGTGGCCAATATTAATTTATCATAATGCAGTGTTCTTGAATCGTCAAGAGTGAGTGCCTTGTTTTCCGTATCGACTTTATTGACAAAAGCGTTTACAAGTTCAATTCTATTTTTCTCCCAAAACCAATTTTCATAAGGTTGGGTATGCTCAAACTTCATGTGACCCATATACACATACATCAAAGCGGTTCTAGAAAAAAAGTAATCGGTCTCGGCAGAAACAATAATGATTCTTTTGTCGGATAGTTTTCGAATATGGCGGGCAGCTGAAACACCTGCAATACCATTCCCGATAATAACAATGTTCTCCATGAGGTATTATTGGTTGTTGGTTGTGTCGTTTTTAAAGATAGAAACTTATCAAAAGTGAATTATTTAGAAACGATTTAAATATCAATTGTTGTCGTAAGGTTGCTTTTCAAATAGCGAACATGTAACGCTCTGATTATTAAAATCTTAAATATATCATAAAAATTTAACAGTGCTGTATGGTGTTAAAATGACCCTCGACATAATGGTCAGTTTTAATCAACAAGCAATTGAAATGAAAACAAATAAAACACTAATCGTACTCATGTTTCTGGTTCTAACTCAATTTGGGTTTGGTCAGAAGACCTCTGACTTTTTCTCTAAAGCCGATGCTTTTTTCAGTGCGTATGTAAGCAATGGAAGGGTGGCCTATAAAAAAATTAAAGCTAATCCAAATTCGTTAAATGAACTTTTAGCATTGGCCAAGAACATTAGAGTTTCCAAAAGCGATGCAAAGACCTACCAAGCTTTTTGGATTAATGGATATAATCTTTCCGTCATAAAGGGAATTGTGGACAATTACCCGATAAAATCCCCTTTGGATAAAGCCGGTTTTTTTGATAAAAAAACATATGACATCGGCGGAGAGCAGACTACACTGAATGATATCGAGAACAAACTGTTACGTGCTGTTTTCCCACAGGAATCACGCTTTCACTTTGTGCTGGTTTGTGCTGGACTTGGGTGTCCTCCCATTATAAATGAAGCCTACACTCCTGCAAAGTTGGAATCTCAACTGCAAAAGCAAACAGAATTGGCCTTGAACAATCCAAACTTCATACAGATCAAAGGGAAAAAGGTGAATCTGTCTCAAATATTCGAATGGTATACCAAAGATTTTACACAAGGCGGTAAAAACTTGATAGAGTATGTAAACCAATACCGTAAAGAAAAACTGGATCCAAAAGCCAAAGTGGGGTACTACAGCTATGATTGGACCTTGAATGAAA
The DNA here is from genome assembly GCF_049333175.1 of Flagellimonas ulvae. Lineage (NCBI taxonomy): Bacteria > Pseudomonadati > Bacteroidota > Flavobacteriia > Flavobacteriales > Flavobacteriaceae > Flagellimonas > Flagellimonas ulvae. Next base: position 2,129,177 of record NZ_CP186325.1, on the reverse strand, counting down.
CCAAATAAGAAAAAACAACTATTCAAAACATCATGAAAACAATATTTAAAAACACTTTTTTCGCCCTTTTTTTTCTAGGAGCGACCTTGATATCTGCGCAGAACGATGATCAATCGGGCAGTAATATTCAAAATCTGACACCTTCCAAGCTTATTGGAAAAGGACAGTGGGACATTAAGTTGTTCAATAATCTGTACACGCAAAACGAGAGTACATTTGCAGAGGAAGATGGTATTCGGCAAAACTTTTTCACCTCTACCTTAGAAGTGTTTACAGGTGTATCCGATTCCAAACGAATTAATGTTGGGGTGATTGCAGAATATAGGGCTAATGGCAGGGATTTCATCCTAGAAAATGGTTCAACCGAGCGAAGAAATACTTCAGGTCTTACTTCAATTGCGCCATCCGTCAAGATAGTTCCATTTAAAAGAGTGGGTAACTTTTCCATTTTAAGTTCTTTTTCCATTCCATTGATTAGTCAGGAAGTGGATGACAATGGCGTGTTCCTCGATCAGGATGGATTTACTTGGCAAAATCGTTTCTTTTACGATTACACCTTTCCAGGTAAAAAGTGGCAAATATTTTCAGAGATAAATTCTGAATACAACTTTGGGGATGATGCGGTTCAAGATGAGAATGGCATTACGGTTGAAGGGAGTTTTGCCAACAACAGTCTTCGGTTAACCCCTGGGATATTCTTGAGTTATTTTCCAAGTAGCAAGTTTACCGTGTTGGTATTGGGGCAACATACCGAATTAATAGATTTGGGTAACAACTTCAGTCAGAACTTTACAGCCCTTGGTGGTGGTGCCAAATATCAGTTGACCGATGAATTGAACGTGGAATTCCTCTATACCAATTTTGTTAGAGGAAGGGATACAGGCCTCGGTGAGACCTTTAACATAGGTTTGCGAGCAGTTTTCTAGTCTAAACCTTACATAAAAGCCTAAATTAGAAGTCTTAATTCTTAAAACATGAAGAAATTAGGACTTCTTTTTTTATGCATGCTCCAGTTTTCTTGTACCAGTCAAAAGAAAGAGAAAATAAATGGGGTAAGTTTTGTAGGGTCACGGGAAAAAGTCGACCAAAACCATATAGAACCGGTATTACAGGTCAATGCCAACTATGCGGCGGTAATGCCTTTTGGTTTTGCAAGGAACCTTAGTTCCCCCAAAATAATCTTTGATACGGAAAGACAATGGTTTGGGGAAACCAAAAAAGGAGCGAAGCAATATATTGAAATGTTAAAGAAAAATGGGGTCAAGGTGATGATGAAACCCCAGATATGGATTTGGCGTGGGGAGTTCACAGGGGATATGATGATGGAGTCTGAAGAAGATTGGAAAACCTTGGAACGCACGTACGAAGACTTTATTCTCACCTTCGCAAAGCTAGCTGAAGAAACCAAAGCCGAAATACTCTGCATAGGAACCGAGTTGGAGGAGTTTGTGAAGTATAGACCAGAGTATTGGAGCAATCTCATTAAAAAAATTAAAAAGATTTATACAGGAAAGTTGACATATGCGGCTAATTGGGATGAATTCACAAGAACCCCGTTTTGGAAAGAACTGGATTTTATAGGGGTAGATGCCTATTTTCCACTTTCTGAAGAACGTTATCCCACTATGGATGAGCTTAAATCAGGATGGCAACCTTGGAAAACCAAGTTGGTGAATTTGTCCAATACCACCGATAAACCGATTCTTTTCACGGAATTTGGATACAGAAGTATGGATTACACGGCTAAAAAGCCTTGGTTGGTGGATAGAAACCAAATGGACGTTAACCTTCAAGCGCAGTCAGATGCCACCCAGGCTATTTTTGATGAATTCTGGAATGAGGATTGGTTCGCTGGAGGTTTTATCTGGAAATGGTTCATACATCATGATAGGTCTGGTGGTGCTGAGGATAACCGTTTTACACCACAGAACAAACCTGCGGAAAAAACAATACGCAATTTTTTTTCAAAAGCCAATGAATAAGTACAGAGCCATTTTTACTCTAGTTGTTCTAACGCTGCTTTCATGTTCTTCAGATGAAGAAGACGTTGTTTTGAATGAGGTGAGATTGGACTCCTTTTTGGAAGGAAGAGAAGTGGTTTTGGATAATGTCATCGCTTGTGCGGCAAGCAATAGAAATACTGAAGTTGTAAGTGTTTTTTTGTATCCCAGGCCTGGCGTGAGCAACATCAGATATTTTGAAACGGCTACGGCAGATGTGGATAAGAATGATTTTTCTCAGTACACTGGTAGAGAGCTTCCATTGTTGGATGTCTTTAATGGCTATTTGTTAAGATATGAGGTTGAACCCAAAGATGAGAAGTGGGTCATTATCAGTTTCGAGGAAGACGGTTTGGTCCATATTTCAAACCCTATTCGACTAAAACAGCTTTCTAAACCCACCGAATACCTGTCCGAAAATATAATGACCGACCTTACTATGGGAAATATGCCAGAGTTTACATGGGAAGATGGCATGTTCACAGATTCTAGAATCTATTTTCACGTGGTTACCGATGCCGACAATGATTTTTTATCGGGAACGTATACCTTTGAAAGAAGGTTCCAATATTACAAATTGGACAATGTGGTTTTGAATATCACTCGGGAACCCCCTCCAGTATTAACCCAGGAAACACCATATAACTTCACCTTGCTTGCCGTAAGTGAAGATAACTGGGTGAATCTGTTCTCCGAAATACCCTTTGAATTTGAATAAGCTCAGTATAAAAAAGTGTATTGCAATGGAGCTATGGGTTTTCAGTAAACAAGCTTCTGTTTTATCAAAAAAGAATTGTTGTGATACGTAAGAGCTTGGTTACCTTAACTGTTTTCTTGAGTATGTTCTTTGGACACGGTCAAACGCCTACCATAGCTAGCCTAAAAATTCAGGGAAACGAAAAAACCAAGACCTCCTTTCTCCAAAAAATCATTAAGCTTGAAGTAGGTGCTTCGTTGGACACTACCAAGATGGAAGAAGACATGTATCGGTTAAAACGCTTGCCTTCGGTTTCCCATGCGTACTACCAAGTTTTGAAATCCTTTGAGGAAAATCAAGTTGAGGTGGTATACGGAATAGAAGAAAACTTCACATTGATTCCTTTTGCCAGTATTTTTACTTCAAATGATGATGAATTTGCGTTCCGGATTGGGTTGCAAGAGTTCAATGTATTAGGTCGAAATATTACTCTAGGAGGATTTTACCAACGCGATATTTTTGATTCTTTCGGGGCACACATACGGGCACCCAATATCTTTGGGCGGAGATGGGGTTTAGCTCTGAGCTATCAGGATTTAACCACAGAAGAGCCAGTTTTTTTGGATAACGGTAGCGCCGATTATCGCTATAACAATGAATCCATAGAAGCTTTGGTGCTATTTCAACTTAATTTCAAAAATAGATTTGAGTTTGGAATAAACTTCTTTACCGAAGACTATGAATTCCTTTCTGGGGAAACCGACCCTAGCGTTCCCTTGGCATTACGAGTGAACAAGCACTTGCTAAAACTACTGTACAATTATGATGCGATTAAATTTCACTATCAATATCTATCCGGATTTAAAAGTTCGTTGAATCTACAATACGTACAAAGTGACGATGGGCAACTTCCTGAATTTTGGATTGGCTTCAATGATTTCACCTACTTTGTGCGTGTAGGCAAAAAAGGAAATTGGGCAAGTCGATTACGATTGGGAATTTCTAGCAATTTGGACACACCATTCGCGCCATTTGCTGTTGATAATAATTTAAACATACGCGGTGTGGGAAACGTTATAGACCGGGGTACTGCCGCTATTGTATTGAATACAGAATACCGCCATACCTTGATTGACAAGGATTGGTTTGTGCTTCAAAGCAATGTTTTTGTGGATGGTGGTTCATGGAGAAATCCAGGGGGTGATTTCAGCGATTTTGGAGATGATCAAAACTTGAGAATTTATCCAGGCATAGGTCTCCGCTTTATTCACAAACGAATTTTTAATGCCATTTTTAGAATTGATTACGGCCAAGGAATCACAACAAATTCTTCTCGAGGGATTGTTTTTGGGATAGGGCAGTACTTTTAATGCGTTTTTCCCATCTTTTTTTAGATATTTGTAAAGCATCCCAGCAAAATTTCTTTCGATGAAATATAGACTCGCACTAGTATTGTGGGTTTTTCTGGTATGCACATTGTTGGCCCAAGAAAAAGCCTATAAGGTCGTTGCCCAATCTGGCGATGGCATTTACTCCATTCTACGAAAACAGGGATTAGATCCCGTAGAACACTATCAAGAATTTATAGAGCTCAATCAAGAGAACATCAAAGATGGTAGTTTTCTGCATGTTGGGCGAGAGTACTATATTCCTTATGCCTCTGAGTCTTTTAAAAATGTTGGAGTGAGAATATTTTTAGCTTCAGATACCGAAGCGCCAATTTTTGAAAAAGAACTCCAAAATCTTTCCAGAAAAAGTGATGCTTTGAAAGATGTGGTGTACTATCTCATTACCGAAAACAAGGAAAAAGTTTCGAATGATTTTGCAAAAGATGTAGAGCTTAATTTGGCAAAGACCCTCTTGGAAAATGGAGCACATGTTTTCGTACTCGAACAACAGGGATTGGAATATTCCAACAAAGAACAAGAAGGTTTGGAACTTATGGGAGCCTACGTTGAAGCCATCAATAAAAGATATTTAAAACACTTTGGAAAATATCAAAGGCTGTTAATTGTTCGTGCCAATGGACAAATTAAGGGCAAAATGGATGTTTCGGTGTATCATCATAAAAAAAGTGATGAAGGAAAGCGATTGGCCAAAAACCTACGGGAAGTTTTTCAAAAGAACAGTGTTACAAATCGTTCGTACAAGAGTATCGAGGCAATCATTAATGACGACAATACACTTTACCTTGCCAAAAATGTATTGCCGGCCGTAAGTTTATTGGATATTGATGGTACTTCCACCGAATCCAAAACCAAAGGCATCGAAGTAGTGTCCAATAAGACAATTTTGGCGCAATGGTTGGCCAATGGAATCTTAAAGGACTATGCCGACCTGAAGATAGAAGAGTAAAAATCAGGAATACAATTGATCATCTAGGTCAACAGATTTTTTCGGTAGTAGCGATACAGCTCTTGCGGACCTGCTCCCATGTAACTTTTTAAATGAATCATGCCAAAGTGAAACTGGACTTTGACCCAACCTTTGTCCCGATATTTTCGAGCAGAAGTGATTACGTAGTCAGGAAGAACTTTAAATTCTGTTTGTTCATATAAGCGCCGAATGAACTCGGTGTCTTCATAAATGAAATAATCCTCGTTAAAACCGTCGGTTAGTTCAAAAAGTTCTTTTTCAATAAATAGGGACTGGTCTCCACCCCGACAAAGACTGTGATTAATTCGGGTAAGCCAAGAAAAAAAACGAAGCATTGGATTTTTTGAATCAAATTTCATACGGAAACACCCGGATTGGCTTCCTTTTTCTATGGCCTTAAGGATTATACTATCAAAACCATGGGGAGGGAGTGTATCTGCATGCAAAAAGTAAAGAATACTTCCTTTGGCATATTTGGCACCCGCGTTCATTTGCGTGGCCCTGCCTCTTTTGGAAGAAATTACGGTTGCTCCACAGGATTTTGCGATTTCAATGGTACGGTCTGTACTTCCTCCATCAATACAAATAATTTCCTCTATTTGCGAAGAGGTAATGCTTAAATTTAGATGCTTTAGGATAGTGCCCAAGCCTTTTTCCTCGTTCAGTACAGGAATGAGAACACTTATTTTCAGACTACTTTGCATCATTTAAACTCCAATCGTAATCCAGATAACTAATGCTCGCTTTTTCGTTTATCGGGTTGTCTAAATATTGGTTAATGTACTCTAATAGGGAACCATTTTCTGTAAAATCACCTTTGTACCATTTAAAGATTCTGGAGAGTTGGGCCTTCCCATCATTAAAACGATTTCTTTTCCTATCGTTTACGAAGTCACTAGCTGTTTTTGAGAGAAGACTTTCCATATTCTTAGCCGTAAAAGCAGTGTTCAATAACTTGGGACAGGAATAGGAGGCACAATTAATGGCGAAGTGGATTCGGGGTTCGTCCATTTTGCGCAACACCTCGTGTTCAATATCATTTAAGGAGGTTGTTATATTGCCCACGGCAATCCATTGCTTCTTCCATCTGTTGGGAATGTCCTTTATGCTTTTGGTGGGGTAATTGTCCACGATCAGTTTTACGGTTGCTGCATTGTATAGATTGATGTAGTAGGCCAACTTTTCATTTTTGGTCCAAGAACTGGTCGGAGGGGTATTGGAGAGTGTGTTTATATAAGCCTCCAGCGATTGGATGTCAGCTTTAAAACCTTTGTAGTTTACATTGCCATCTCCATCCACATGCTTTTTCAATAAATCGTTCCATGCAGTATGGTCCGGGTTTTTAGTTTCAATATTATACGCTAAAGTATTGGATTCAAAGACCGTTTCGTGGGTAAGTTCTGGCTGACAATTAAAAAAAGAAGCAAAAAGTAAAGTGTAACCCCAAAAATTCATAGCAAAAGATTTTATGGCTTTATATAAAGGAAGTCTAAAAAAAAGGGCAAAACTTTCATTTTGCCCTTATTAAAATTTTTAACAACAACCTCCGCCGTCGTAATGCCACGTACTTTCACTTATATGAATCTGGTCTGACGCCTCTGCTAGGGCCGCAGCAGTCTTATCACATACCGCTAAAGGCTGGTTTTGAAGTAAAACATGACCTTTTTTATCATCAAAATACTCTTCATCACCATAGTAGATGGCTGTTTTTCCAGTAAACATGCAAGGACCATCAGCGGGCATAGGGTCTTTTATCGCAGCAATCTCAATAGATTCAATGTGAATCAACTCATCCGTGGGATAATGATTGGGAGTCAAGACTCTATATGATTTTCTTGCTCGAATTTCGATGGTTCCGAAACCGGCATCAGTCAAAACCTTTACGTAATCTTTTATAGGGATGCTACCGCTTAAACAAAGGGCACGTAGTCTATCGTCATTGCGAAGCTCGTCATTCATGGGCTGCTCGCAGGTAGGGTCGCTCATTACCAATCTTCCATGGGGCTTAAGTACGCGATACATTTCTGAAACCGCTTTTTTCAAATCTTCCATTTTGAAGATGTTGAAAAGACAGTTTTGGGCCGCTACATCAATACTTTCGTCTTCCACTGGGAGGTTTAAAGCATCACCCTTTACCAGGTTTACGTATTCACTTTTGAACCAGTCGTTTTCTTCCTCGGCTATTTTAAAGTTGTTTCTAGATGCTTCCAACATTTCGTCTACGGAATCAACTCCAGTGACACCCCCTACTTGACGTGAAAAGTAGGCGAACTGAAGCAATTCCATTCCTCCTCCCACACCAACATACAGTACTTTCGGGTCGTTGACCAAGTCCTGTGCAGAAACAGTGCTTCCACAGCCATAGTTCATTTCCTGCATGATTTTCGGGATGGACAATCCTGGGAACTGCCATACGGGATTTGTAGTACAACATAAACCAACATCTGGTGTTAAGGCTGCTTCTTTATACAAATCTTGGGTTGCATCTAAATAACTCATATTTCCTTAATTAATTCTTTAAACAGTTGTATCATTTTTGGTTCTGTCTTTCCTGCGATTTCAATAATCTCTTGAATATTAACAGGTTGAAGATTATCAGGGTCGCATTCATCGGTCAATACTGAAACCGCTACAATAGGTAGTCGTAAATGATTAGCCACAATTACTTCTGGAACCGTACTCATTCCCACGGCATCAGCTCCCAATAATTTTAACATCCGATATTCCGCTTTCGTTTCGAGCTGAGGTCCAACCACGGAAACGTATACTCCCTTTTGCAATGAGATGTTTTCCTTTTCAGCGATTTCTTCTATTTTCTTACGCATTTCCAGGTCATAAGGTTCACTCATGTCCACAAAACGGTCACCAAATTCCACAACATTCTTGAATGCCAAAGGAGAACCTCCTTGCATATTGATATGGTCTTCAATAAGCATAATGTCTCCTTTTTTGAAGTCGAGATTAATGGCTCCTGCAGCATTGGACACGAATAACTTCTTAATGCCTAAACCATGCATAACGCGTATGGGATAGGTGATATCCAAAAAATCATAGCCTTCGTAGAGATGAAAACGTCCTTGCATCACAACTACCTTTTTACCCTCAATAGTACCATAAATTAACTTGCCAGAGTGGAATTCAACCGTGGCTAAAGGGAAGTAGGGAATATGATTATAATGTGCCTCAATGGGATTTTCAATCTCATCTACCAATTGTCCTAAACCGGTACCCAGAACAATTCCAATTTCTGGTGATTCAAAACCTTTCTTTTTGAGGTATTGTAGTGATTCTTCAACTTGTTTTTTAGTCATTCTTCATATGTTTTAAAAAGGGCTGAAACGCCTCAACATCTTTGATGTCCTCGTAATGGTCTACGTCATTTTTTTCAGGAAGCAAAAAAACGTTTTCCTTTTCAAGGTCTTTCAGCGTGTCCTCCAAAACCGTTTCAGTGCCCCAGTTTTTATTTTGGAACACCTTGGAATTTTGAAGGGTCATACCCAAAAGATAATACCCCCCATCCTGAGCTGGACCAATCACAAAATCATGCTTATCAAGACTGGAAAAAGCATCCTCCAAGTCTGCTTGGGATAGGTCATACATATCACTACCAATGATAATGATTTTTTTAAAACCAGAATCAAATCCATGGGCAAAAGCTTGCTCCATACGTTTTCCTAAGTCTTTGCCCGTTTGTAATCTTTTTTGGTATATGGAGTTGTCCCATATATCATTTTCCCAGATTTCCTCCGAATAGTACACAAATTTACTGGCACTAAGTCTATGGGTAAAAGTTACAGTGTGATTCAATAAGAATTTATAGATATTAAGGGCAGCTCGGTCACCAGTTTTGGCCGCTAATCGGGTTTTGCATTTGCCAAGTTCTGGATTACGAGTGAAAATAAGTAGCAGGTTAGTTTCTTCTGTGCTCAAGCTATTCTTTTTTGGTTGTGTACACTTTAGTTCCGTTGGTCAAAAGCAGTCCCCATTCCTTACTGTAGGCATGTATTTTTTCGGTTTCTTCTCCGCATGAATCAAATACCGGATACCCAAGATTTTTCCAAAGAAAAATGCCTCCAAATAGGTTTTTGACATCTGTATATCCTGCTCGAATCAACTTTTCGCCAATATCCTCAGACCTAACCCCAATAGAACAATACACTACTACGGTACTTTCTTTTTTTGGTAAATGAGATTGAATCGTATCAAAATCAAAATTGGAATACCCTACCCAAATAGCATTTTCTAGGTGGCTGACCTCAAATTCCTCTTTCTCTCTTGCATCCAGAATCACTACATCTTTATAGTTGAACAAGTTTTTGGGCTGGACGTATTCTACACTTCCAACATTCAAAGCATCTAGAGATTTATGGATTGAAGATTGCCCAATTGCACAAAAGGATATACAGAAACTAAGAAAGAAAAAATAGAACTTGAACATGAATTCAAAATTAATGACTCGCCCTGATATTTTTGAATTATAAGAGAACATTTATAGTTATCTTAAGCCTAACTTTATTTCCGCCCAAGATGAAACCATTTTCATTCGTTTTTTTTGCGTTTTTTTTGTTTTTGAGCTGCAATCCTAAAAAACAAGTCGAAGAAGAGAGTATTGAAAAACCTCGTGACTACACCGAAGCGTATCGTCCTCAATTTCATTTTAGCCCACAGGAAAAATGGATGAATGACCCCAACGGACTGGTTTACCATGATGGCTTTTATCACCTCTTTTATCAGTATTATCCAGATGATATTGTCTGGGGGCCCATGCATTGGGGACATGCGGTAAGCACAGATATGGTGAAATGGCAACACAAACCCATTGCTTTGTATCCTGATGAACATGGTCTTATTTTTTCTGGGAGTGCCGTGGTGGATAAAGACAATACTTCAGGATTTGCCAAAAATGGGGAAACACCTTTGGTGGCCATATTCACGTATCATTTGATGGAGGGGGAGAAATCAGGACGAAATGATTTTCAGACCCAAGGCATCGCCTTTAGTTTGGACAACGGGGATACTTGGGAAAAGTATGAAGGAAATCCTGTGATAAAAAATTCTGGAATTCGGGATTTTAGAGACCCAAAAGTCTTTTGGCATGTAGAAACCGAACAATGGATTATGATTCTAGTAGCTGGGGATCATGCTAAGTTTTACAGCTCTTCCGACTTAAAAAAATGGAAATATCTAAGTGATTTTGGTAAAGGGCAAGGAGCCCATGGCGGGGTTTGGGAATGTCCAGACCTGTTTGCATTGCCAGTGGAAGACTCAGAAGAGCAGAAGTGGGTCTTGATTATTAGCATTAATCCCGGTGCCCCCAATGGTGGTAGCGGGACCCAGTACTTTATTGGTGAATTTGATGGAAAACGTTTTGTTTCTGACCAAAAAGAGCCTAAATGGTTGGATTATGGAACAGACAATTATGCCGGGGTCACTTATAACAATGCCCCAAATGGCGAGCGCATTTTCATAGGCTGGATGAGCAATTGGGACTACGCAAGAGATACGCCAACCAAAAAGTGGCGAAGTGCTATGACTCTTCCAAGGAATTTGGGATTGAGAAAAGTAGGGGACGACCAAGTCTTGGTTAATTATCCATTACAGGTAGTAGATGATTTGGCAAAATCGGTTTTAGCCCGTGTAGATGAAGTTAAGGCAGGTAAGACCGAAACCATTTATCAGGAAGGATTGCATCAATCTCAGATTAGGTTCAAAACGCAGTCCAAGGATTTTAAAATCAGTATAAAAAATGCATCCGGAGAGGTAGTGGATTTAAGCATGGATTCCAAAAGTGAATCTTTAATATTGAATCGTATGAAATCGGGACAAGTGAGTTTTCAGTCGGAATTTGGAAACAAAAAACATCATGCACCTATAGATAAACTTGAAGACAAAATGTATGATGTGAGTATATTTTTGGATTGGTCGTCCATAGAGGTTTTTGTGGACGGCGGACTTTACGCAATGACCGACCAAATCTTTCCCACGAAACCTTTCAACGAACTTGTGATAGAAAACAGAGATCAAGAACATGCCATACAGCAGATATCCGTAATGGGGATGGAGTCAATTTGGTAAGTTCAAATGATGGAAACTTGAAAAACCTTGATATAAATCAGTCTTTTTAAACTGTTTTCTTAGAAATTTTGTAGAATCTAACTCCTTGTAAATAAAGTGAATCCGGACCAACTCGTTTCAATAAAAAATCAAATAGGAACTTTAATAAAAACGGTTCGCGACCAAGAACAAGATAATGCAAAGCTCATCGCTGGGGTATGCTCCCAATATTTGGCAAGTGCCAAAAATTTGCTGCATTATAGCGCTGTCAGAAATTATGATTTACGGGAAATTCAAACCCAATTGAAAGAGTTGGGCCTTTCTCGTCTGGCCAATGCAGAAGGCAATATTTTGGAGAGTCTTATCAATACCCACAATCTTTTGAAGTTACTGACCCATGAAAGTGAGGAGTTTGATCATAACGGGGAACTTCAAATAGGCATGGGCAAAAAAAAACTGGAACAGCACGCGGATATCCTTTTTTCAAAAGCAAATACTAACAGAAGAGTCCAAATCATGGTTACCATGCCAACAGCAGCCAGTACAGATTATGAATTGGTATTGGAAATGGTACAAAATGGGATGAACTGTGCCCGGATAAATTGCGCCCATGATTCACCGGTTGTTTGGAAAGCCATTGTGGATAATGTGCGAAAAGCGTCCGAAGCATGTGGTGTTCAGGTAAAGATTGCAATGGATTTGGCAGGCCCCAAAATCCGAACAGGTTCTATGGGTGAAGGGCTAAAGGTAAAAAAATTTAGACCTAATAGAAACGAAGAAGGGATTGTGGAAAATCCGGCGACTATTGTTCTAGTGCCTGAAAATACGGAGCATACCGACCCTGATGTGATTCCAGTTGCTTTGCAATGGATGGAACAGGTTCAAACTGGAGATAAATTTGTGGTTAGAGACACTCGTGGTAAAACCCGTAAGTTGTTAGTGGCCAACGTGGAGAACAATAGAATTCTGCTTCATTGCAAAAAAACCGTCTACCTAAAAACAGGAATGAAGCTAATCTCGAAAAAACCCGAGCTGCCTGATGGAATTTTAGGAGAGATTCCTGCTGTTGAAAGAGCTATCAAAGTGCATATTGGCGATACCCTGCTTGTAAAAGGAGATGACTCATTGGGCAGTTTGCCCCAGTTTGATGAGAAAGGGAACTTGGTAAAGTCCGGAAGTATTTTATGTGAACCAAGCATGTTGGTCACCAAAGTAAAAGAGGGGGCACCCATACTTTTTGATGATGGAAAGATTGAGGGGATAATTGAAAAAGTATTTGCGAATAGCTTTGAGGTAAGAATTGTGAAAGCCAAAGAGGGAGGCGCACAATTAAAAGCAGAAAAGGGCATTAATTTCCCAACTTTAGACCTTGGGTTTTCAGGCCTTACGGAAAAGGACAGGGAAGATTTAAAGTTCATTGCCCAATATGTGGACATCGTCAATTTTTCCTTTGTGAATACAGAAGCCGATGTGGAAGAGCTTCTTGATGCCCTAGAGGATTTGGGAGTGCGGGATAAAATAGGGATGATACTAAAAATTGAAACCCGTTTTGCCTACAGAAATTTGATGGGACTGCTTTTAAAAGCCATGAAAACCCAACCTATTGGGGTGATGATTGCCAGAGGGGATTTGGCCTTGGAGGTAGGTTGGGAAAATATGGGACAAGTGCAAGAGGAAATCCTTTCCATATGCAGTGCAGCACATGTTCCAGTGGTATGGGCCACTCAAGTGTTGGAGGGATTGGCCAAAAAAGGGCTTCCCTCACGCTCAGAAATCACCGATATCACGTCTTCGCTACGTGCAGAATGCGTAATGCTCAACAAAGGTCCCTATATCAATGAAGCCATTGCGTTATTGGATAAAATGCTTCAAAGCATGGAAAAATTGCATAGTAAAAAAGAGGGAATGTGGCCAAAAATGGAACGCCTGTAAACTTTTCAATTTGATAACCATTTCATTGCGTTAAGCCCTTTGATGAAAGGGGTGTCAATATGTAATTTATAGCTTGGTTTTTAGACTAAGTACACAGTAAACAAGTAGTAACTTAAGAACACATTCAATATGAAAATTGGAATAAACGGAATGGGCCGTATAGGTAGGGCCGCATTAAAAGTAATAAACGACACTCCTGGGTTGGAGGTAGTAGCGGTAAACGATATTGTTCCCGCAGAGAACATTGCCTATCTATTAAAATATGATACGGTATACGGGGTGTATGGGAAAGAAGTAACCCATACTGAAGATTCCTTGACCGTAGATGGAAATAAAATCCAATTCACATCCATCAGAAACCCTGAAGATTTGCCATGGGGAGAAAATGGAGTGGATTTGGTGATAGAAAGTACAGGGGTGTTCACCAAAGGTGAAGATGCCGAAAGACACTTGAAAGCTGGGGCAAAGACAGTGATTATCTCGGCACCTACTAAAAGTGTGGATACACCTACTGTAGTGCATGGGGTAAATTCTGTTGACGGGGATATTAATGTATTCTCATGTGCCAGCTGTACGACGAACAACATTAGCCCGGTGGTTGAGGTTTTGGGTAGACGCATTGGTATTAAAAAGGCGATAATGACCACGGTACATGCCTACACTGCTTCTCAGGGTATGGTAGATGCTCCTTCCAAAAAGAATTTTAGAATGGGTAGGGCCGGTGCACAAAATTTAATTCCCACTACTACTGGAGCAGCAATTGCCACTACCAAAGCATTGCCAGAATACGCAGGAAAGTTTGATGGGGTGGCCATTCGGGTTCCTGTTCCGATAGGCTCCATTTCTGATTTGACCTTTGTGACCGAAAAAGAGGTAACACCCAAAGAGGTGAACCAAATTTTGGAAGAAGAAGCCCAAACAGACCGATACAAGGATGTTTTAGCCACTATGGACGAACCTATAGTTTCTTCGGACATTATTATGAGTCCGTATGCTTCAACCGTAGATTTGGGCATGACCCGTGTTGTGGGCGGAGACCTACTCAAGGTAATGACCTGGTACGACAACGAATGGGGTTTTACCAATCAAATGGTGAGACAGATTCTGGAAATCAAAGAATAGAATATAATAGAAAGAAGGGAAACAAAATGTTTCCCTTCTTTTTGGTTGGTTGTTAATTTGAATGAATGAGACATCCCTTTGGGATGGAGACTTCTTGCAGGGCTTTTAGTTCATGTAGTGGTATAAGCTATTGATGAGTGCAAAAACAGAACAGGCCACCATCAAATACCAAAATACATAGCCTATTTTTTCTTCTACAGTGTTCATTTTTAAATGGGTTCTTAAAGGTTGAATTTTGATTTCATCTCGAAATTACTGAAAAATGTAGCTAGATCTTTTCACCTTTTTATTCCCAGTAGGAGAAAAGTCATAAATGGTAAAAAAAGGCGTATAATTGGAATTCCAACCAATGGTACTAAATGGATGCCGATTTAAGAAACATAGACCAAGCTATTGCACAGCGTATGCGCAAATGGGGCATGCCGGCAGTTCGTATTTCCTTTGCCATTTTTTTCTTCTGGTTTGGAATATTAAAACCCTTTGGGCTTTCTGCAGCAACGGATTTATTGAAAGCCACAGTGGCTTGGCTCCCCTTTGGAGACCCGGATACCTGGTTGGCGGTCATAGGCTGGTGGGAAGTGCTCATTGGTATTACCTTCCTCTTTAGGCAGACCACAAGAATTGCCATTGCCCTTTTGTTCATGCAAATGGTGGGCACTTTTATGCCTCTGGTATTTTTACCCGAAGTTACGTTCCAGGACGGAAACTACCTATTACCCAGAAGGTCAGTATATCATTAAAAATGTTATGATTATTTCTGCTGCCTTGGTTTTAGTGGAACTTTTTCGAAGAAGAAGTAAAAACATCAATTAAACTAAAGGAGTTCCTTTCAGTCTTTTTTCTATTTTTCTTTTCTTCTCGGTGACGCTTTTCATCACATCCATCAGTTTGGAATCTTTAGTTTTCTTGTAGATTTCGTTAATGGAAAGAATAAGTTGTTTAGCTTCTCTAGAAGCTTTTACGCGGTCGCTGGTGGACATATGGCTAAGAGTTCTATTGGTGAACTCTTCTGCTTGAAGTAATAACTGTTCAGTCATCTTGTTTATAATTAATCCAGTTTATTTAAAATTAATCCAGATTGGGTAAATATAATCCTTAGTTTGATATAAAAAAGCTATTGCACTATTCATTTTATAGATTTATGAAAATCTTAAGAAAGTAGTCCATCGACTACAAAAGAAAAGTAGGTTTTTCCATCTAATTTTCCCTTTTTCGGCCCTAGATCATGTCAAAAACAGGTCTAGTTTTCTTTTTTACGTGTATGGATAATGTATAGGTCTGGTATTTGTGGATCCTAAGGAAAGAGTCCTAACCATCAGACTTCAAAAATTGGTATCAATAAGAGCCTCTCAAAAATATACGTACCATCTCACTGCATGCTTAAACTCTGAAAATGAGGAAAAACCATAATTTTTTTAAGGTTTTTATGTAATGAAAACTTCCCGTAAACCCATACCTTTAAGAGCTTCGTAGTCTTACCAAAGTCCCCCCTTTTTTTGATTTACTTCGTATACTATTTAGGGTAACCTTATATAGGGTTCTTGGTGCATTCTTTGAGTTTTAATCAAATACAAATAGTCATGAAAATTGCTGCTTTTAATGTTGAAAATCTTTTTGATCGGGCCAAGGCATTCAACCAACCAGAATCCGAAAGCCAGGAAATTCTAACCAAAACGGCCGAACTTAATTCCATCATTGACCAAGATTCGTATGCGGGTAAAAAGGATAGGCTTATAGAATTGCTCAAAGAGCTTGGATTGTCAAAATCGGACAAAGGGCCCTTTGTGATTCTGAGGCAAATCCGAGAAAGATTGGTAAAGCGTAGAAAAAATAAACCCATGGAAATAATTGCCAATGGAAGGGAGGATTGGGTAGGTTGGGCTGAACTCAAATTGGCGCCGGTAAATGAAAGAGCCATTAAGCACACAGGTATGGTAATACGGGACGTTGATGCAGATATCCTTGCCGTAGTGGAAGCTGAGGATAGAGTGTCCCTTAAATTGTTTAGCGATATAATTCTTGAGCAAGTAGATGGACAGCCCTATGACAAAGTAATGGTTATTGATGGTAATGATGAACGCGGTATTGATGTAGGTTTGATGACTAAAAAGGAGTATCAAATTTCATTGATGAAGAGCCACATCCATGATCTAAACTCCTCGGGAAGAACCATATTTAGCAGAGATTGTCCGGAATATCAGGTAATAACGCCTTCGGGTGAATCCGTTTGGGTGATTCCCAACCACTTCAAAAGCAAGTATGGTGGAGATAGTCCGCGCTCCCAGGCAAGACGCGAAGGGCAGGCTAAACGAGCCGCCGAGATTTACAATGAGTTAAAAGCAAAAGGTGAAACCAGCATAGTGGTCTTAGGGGATTTAAATGACACTCCGGATAGTGACCCTTTAAAACCTTTGTTGGAGGAAACCGATTTAAAAGACGTATCCGAACATCCAACATTTGATACGGGTGAATTTAAGGGAAAACCGGGCACAAATGATAAGGGTACGGGTACCTATGGTTTAGGGAATGACAATAATAAAATTGATTATTTGTTATTATCCCCTGATTTGTTTGCTAGAGTCACTGCTTCGGGACTTTTTAGAAAAGGGGCCTGGCCAGGTAGCCGACCCAAAAGATGGACGGTTTACCCAACCTTGACCAGAAAGGTGCATGTGGCTAGTGACCATCACGTAATTTGGGCCGTCATTGATTAATTGATAGCGGTTATCCCCTTCTAGGTTAAGTTAAAGAGTTCGCCCATTTGGGTTGGACCTAGTCCTCCAAACTACCAAATTCCACAAATTCGTACTGGGGCGAAGCTTCAAACAATTGTCGCAATATGGCCGCATGCCCGTTCCCAAACACTGCCAATATTCTATCTTCTGGGCCTTCAGTAAGCCTTAGAATATTGGAAAATATGCGAACGTTTCGGTTGTACCACCAAATGGTAAAGTTATCGGCGCCATCGTAATCCTCTGTGGCCATTTGCCCAGTAAGGTATAGTCCAAAATTGGTGTTGTGCGCTTCTCGAGTGTTCATTTCCTTTAAGTAGGTCAAAATATGTTTTTGCTTTACTTGTGAATCCCGGTAATCATACCACTTAAAGGCGTTGTCCAGATAGGGGTCCTTAGCTTTCCAATCAATGTTTTCTATCAAAGATTTAGAAAGTACGGAGTCTTTTTCAAAAAGCTCACTCTGCAGGGTTTCGGCATCCACACTGTACACGCTATCAATATCCAGTTCATGGGCCACTCGTAAAGCCACTTGGTAGCGTTCATCCCTTTTATCACGATATTCCCCTTTTCTATAGTTTTGATACCGTTTATTCCAGTCTGTTCCGGCTTCTATCATGATTTTGGTTGGCCTGAATTTTTTGATGTATTCTACGAGCTCCGTAACCTCGGTTTTTTTGGGTTCTTTCAATACATCAATTTTACTATCGTCTTTGGTTTTGTGATTATCTAACCCAGGGTAGCTTAAATGGAACATGCCTACCACAAGTACCTTGGTCTTTTCTTGAGGGAAAAAGTCTGCTTTTGTTTTTTCTGTCGGTGTGTTTTGGGCCAAGGATAGTTGAGCCAGGATCCCTAGGAGAAGGAAGGTGATTTTGTTTTTCATTTTCTGATGGTTTGTTAGAAAGATGAGGTTTAAAGGAGATTGTTACGGTAATGCATAAAAATCCTTTATAGTTGTTTACTTGGGCTGTCTTTTACAAATACCAACCCAATTTTTATCTTAGCGAAAGCCAAGTTTTTGAAATTGTCCAACCAAACTTCTTTAACAACAGAAAAATCTTTAGTGGTTTTACCATTTAAAAATCTAAGTGGTGACGACTCTTACGAGTATTTTTCAGATGGTATCACTGAAGAAATCATAAATGCGCTTTCCAAAATAGATGGGCTAAAGGTCACGGCCCGGACCTCTGCATTTGCGTTTAAAGGCAAGCCTACCGACATCCGTTTGATTGGAAACGAGTTGGGAGTGACCAATGCCGTAGAAGGTAGCGTACGCATTTTCAAAGAACGTATTCGAATAACCGCCCAGTTGACCAGAACGGATAATGGTTTTTTGTTGTGGTCGGATAAATTTGATAGAAAATTAAATGATGTTTTTGAGCTCCAGGACGAAGTAAGTCTATTGATAGCTGACAAAATCAGAGAAAATTTTGGACACTTGGAAATTGAAGATTCCTTGTCTGAAATCCAAACTAATAACTTTTCCGCATATCAATGGTACTTAAAAGGGAGGTACTATCAACTTACCTGGAATCTGGTAAATATGGAAAAGGCCATTGGGTACTATGAACGTAGTGCTGAGGAAGACCCATCCTATGCGGAACCTCTTATTGCCATAGGTTGGTGTTACGCTATTATAGCAAGTTGGGCCCATATCGATAGGACTGATGGCCTGAAAAAGGCCAATTATTATGTGCAAAAGGGTATGAAAATGAATCCCAATTCTTACTTGGGGCACTTTACCGAAGCAACTATTAGTTTCTGGGGCAATTGGGAATTTGATAAAGGGTATGCCCAACTCATGGAGTGCTTTGAAGAAAATCAATATTTCTCTGAAGGTCGTGAGGCATTGGCAGAACTGTATACGGCCATTGGGTTATTTAACGAGGCTCTAATAGAAACCGAGCAGATTCTTAAAATTAACCCACTATCTCCTAATCATTGTTATACAACTGGGAATATTCATTACTTGATGGGCAATTATGAACAGGCTCTAGTGTATTTTGAAAAATCGTTGGAACGAGACCCAAGTTTTGATTTGAGTAGACATCTCAAACTCGCATGCTTATTGTTCCTGAATGAAAAAGATACCCTTTTTGAATACGCTTCCAATTTTTTGGATGATAACGTTCTTTTCTTTATCCAGGCAATTTATTCCTCAATAAATGAGAGTGTTCAATTTGAATTCGATGCGACCAAGTATCGTGAAGATTACAACATGATGTTTGCCTGGGACTTCTATTATCTGGTTCACACAAACCAAACGGAAAGGGCGCTTATCCTATTTGAGGAAATGATTCTTAATAGGGTTGGACAATTTGTGAATTTTCAATTTGACCCCTTTTTAGAACCTATTCGAGGTAATTCAAAATTCCAGCAATTAAAAACGCATCTTTTTGACAATGTTCAATTGTTGACCAATCCAGACAATGCTCATAAATCTGAGTCAAAAGAAAGTGTTTCCAAAACTGAATTGGAGCTGTTGAATCCAATACTACTCCAGTTATTGGATAAAGAAGAAGCATTCTTGGATGCTGGTTTGTCATTAAGGTCACTTGCTGAAAAAATGAACGTACATCCAAATACACTGTCCAAGTACATCAATGACCAATTACAAACTAATTTCAATGAACTGGTTAACAGCCGTAGATTAAAACACTTTCAAAAGATTGCGGTATTATCTGAAAACCGTCATTTGACTTTATTAGGATTGGCCTATGAAAGTGGATTTAATTCCAAAACAGTATTTAATACGTATTTTAAAAAAGTGTTGGGTGTAACTCCAAAAAAATGGGTGCAAGCGAATCATTGATTTGGTCTTTTTAGGAATACTCAGTATGGTAATAACTATCGAATGAAACATCCACTACGAAGTCATATAGAAGAAATCATAAGTCTTACCGATGAGGAATTCGAGTTTGTCTTAGAGCATTTTGAACAGGTCACTAGACGCAAGCATCAATTCCTAGTTCAAGAAGGTGAATACGTTAATAAAGAGTATTGGATTATCAAAGGGTGCACTAAAAGTTATTTCCTTGATGATAATGGCAAGGAGCATATATTGCGGTTTGCTATGGAAAACTATTGGATTACTGATTATGAATCCTTTGTGAAACAAGTTCCTTCAAAAATTTATATTGACTGTTTGGAAGACTGTGAGCTGTTGTATATTTCATTTGAAAACAGAGATAAGTTGACAGCGCAAATGCATAAAATGGAGCGTTTTTGGGCAAAAAAAAGCAAGTTAGGCAGAATAGCGCTACAAAGCCGGATACTCTCTCTCTTAAAAAATTCTGCCAAAGAACGATACGATTTGTTACTAGAGCAATACCCCAAACTTTTTCAGCGTGTCCCCAAAAAACTCATCGCTTCCTATTTGGGTGTTTCAAGGGAAACATTGAGCAGGCTTGGTTCTTAGATTTATTTTTAGAGTCGTTAAGCATAAAACTCTAAGTAAACACTAGACGCGTCCTGCAACAAAACTATGAGTGATACTGAAAAGCTCCTTTAAATCAAGAAAGAATGAATGAGAAAGAACAGTTAGCCGAATATTTGAGGCGATACGAGAAAATATCTATTTCAGACATTGACTATTTTTTTAATCTAACACAAAAAGTAGCATTCTCAAAGTCTGAATTTATACTTGAAGCTGGAAAAACCTGCAAGCATCAGTATTTTATAGTAAGTGGATTGGCAAGGGTTTTTCACATTGACGATAAGGGCAATGAGAAAATAACCCAATTTGCATTAGAGAATTGGTGGCTGACTAATTGGGACAGCTACAAGAACGGGATACCTTCAAAAAGTTACATTCAAGTTTTAGAAAATACAACCATTCTACAAATTGGGAGGCCGGAACTTGAAAAGGCCTTCTTAAATATTCCTACGCTTGAGAGAATTTTTAGGAAAATAACTGAAAATTGGCTCATAGCGATTCAAAAACATAGTGAATATTATCTCAATATGGATAGCAAAAGTCGGTATGAGGAATTCATTTCTAACTTGCCCAATTTCAGCCAACGGATACCACAATATATGATTGCTTCTTATTTGGAAATAACCCCCGAACATTTAAGTACAATAAGGTCTAAGGGTTTTTCTTAAGATACCTTAACTTCATTGGTCTTTCCCAAAAATATCTTTGTTCCGAGTTTAAAATAAAACAATAATGGAACGAATATCATTTAAAGATATCCCTCAGGAAATGATGGGAAAATTGATGGATTTAGAGACTTACATCAACAACTCGGGAATCGAGATGAAATTATTAGAACTGGTGCGCTTAAGGGTTGCCCAAATTAACGGCTGTGCCTATTGTGTTGATATGCACCATAAAGAGCTAAAAAACCTTGAAGAAACTGACCTTCGTTTGTCTTCACTTATAGTTTGGGAAGAGACTAAGTACTTTACAAATAGGGAAAGAGCCGTTCTTCACTTTGCCGAGATACTCACAAAACTAAACGGAAAACCCATAGCCGACAGTGATTACGAGGTCATCAAAGACTATTTTGAAAAAAGGGAAATCGTAATACTAACCTTAACAATTGCCCAGATAAATACCTGGACACGATTGATGAAAACCTTTCAAATTGAAGCAGGAAACTATAAAGTGGCCGAATAGGTAATTCTAGTAATGAGGTGTTATGAAAGACGGTTTAAGTACATACTTGAGCCGTTTTTTAGTTTATGTAAAGCCTAATGGTATTATGAGTGGGATGCGAGAAATCTACTACTTTTTATACACTTCAGAAAGGAATAAATGTGATATACATCACTATTAATTAGTGATTTAAGTCCTTCATGTCATCATTGCATCACCTCAACTTTGCAGTATAAAATTTAAATCATTTAAAGATGCCATTTATTAACATTAAGGTTACTGATGAAGGAGTAACCAAAGAGCAAAAACGTCAATTGATTAAGGGAACAACCCAAGTGTTGGTTGATGTATTGAACAAGAACCCTAAAACTACCCATGTGGTCATTGATGAAGTATCGATTGAAAACTGGGGAGTAGATTCAGAACAATATGCAGAACTTAAAAAACAGTAAAATGAAAAACAAAACCGCAATAATTACCGGAGCCTCCACAGGAATAGGAAAAGAAATCGCGAAATACTTTTTAGAACAGGGTATGAACGTTGTACTTAATTCTTCAAAAAAAGAAAACCTGGAAAGAACATTTAAAGAATTGGGTTCACCATCCAATGCGATATATGAAGTAGGCGATATCAGTAAAAAAGAGACTGGGCAAAAACTTGTGGAATTGGCCATTGAAAAATTCAAGTCCATAGATGTTTTGATTAATAATGCTGGAGTATTCTCACCAAAACCTTTTTTGGATGTTGAAGAAAATGACTTGGACCTTTTTTGGAATGTGAATTTAAAAGGTACTTACTACACTTCCCAAGCAGCTGTAACCCAAATGGTAAAACAACGAAGCGGCTCTATCATAAATATTGGAACCGTTTTGGTCGACCATGCTATTGGAGGTTTTCCAGCAACAGCCCCTTTGACAAGTAAGGGAGCTATCCATGCATTGACCAGACAATTGGCGGCTGAATTTGGTAAGGACAACATAAAAGTGAATACTATAGCACCTGGAATAATTCGTAGTCCTTTACAAGGAAAAATGGGAATAGAAGATGCCGATAGTTTAGCAGGACTACATTTGTTGAACCGTATTGGGGAGGCTAGTGAAGTTGCAGAAGCTGCCTACTATTTGGCTAACTCAGACTTTGTAACTGGTGAAACTATCAATATTGCAGGAGGCCATACTATAGGTCATAATGTTTAAAATTAAAATCAGAAAATTATGTATAAAGAGAATATCAAAAAAGTAGAACAGGTTATAACCAATTATTTCGAAGGTATCTTTTATGGAGATACTGAAAAGCTTGAATCTTGCTTTACCAACAATGCCATAATCTATGGTGATATCAGCGGAGTTCCCTACAAAAAAAGTAAAGGGGAATATATTGATGGTGTGAAAAATAGGCAAAGCCCTTGTGCTTTGAAAGAAGCTTTTAGAATGGAAACCATTGGTATAGATATTTTAGGCAATGTTGCTATGGTAAAAGTACACCTGCCTATGTTAGGCTTTAACTATTATGATTACTTATCCCTGACAAAAATTGATGGGGATTGGAAGATTGTGAATAAGATTTTTTCCAATGTAGCATAACGGTTGGTCACAATTGCTACTGTAAATCGTCATGCTAACTATATCCAGATAAAATGAAAAAGAAGCTTTTAAAATCTCTTAAGATTATTCTTTTGCTGCTTTCAGTTCTAGTCTTATTTGTAGTTATAGGTTTAATTTGGCCCTTGCCAAATATTGCACCTCCTCAAAAGCATGACGGTTTACTAATAAAATCAATTTGGGTTATTGATGTGAAAACTGGCACCGTTCTGGGACCTAGGAATGTGTTAATTAAAGGAGGAGTTATAGCAGCTATTGATAGTTCAGAAATTCTAGTTAATGACCCTAATACCTTATTAATTGATGGAAGCGGCAAATACATAATTCCGGGTTTATGGGACATGCATACCCATTCCAATCAACAATCTGAGTGGTTGCACCATCCCCTTTATATTGCAAATGGGGTTACGGGAGTCCGGGATATGTCTGGTCAATTAAATGAAAAAGATAGTTATTGGGTAGGTAGCAGGGAACGTTTGATTTGGAACGATGAATTGAACGATAATAAACGAGTAACCCCTAGATACGTTTTACAGAGTAGTTATCAGATGGATGGAGCCGCCTCTGTTCCCGATGGATACCCTGAATATTTTAAGCTCCTTAAGCCCGAGGATACTGACTCACTTTTACGCTTTTATCAAAAAGAAAAAGTGGATTTTATTAAGGTATATCAACAAATAGTACCGGAATCTTATAGACAATTGGCATTGAAAGCCCGCGAATATGATATTTATTTAGCAGGCCATAAACCAATGTTCGTTCCTCTTAAAGAAGCTGTTATGTTGGGGCAAAAAAGCTTTGAGCACGGACGTGTTTTTTTGTTCGAAGCCTTTCCCAATGCGGATAGTTTACGCACTTCAAAAGATTGGAAGGGTTATTTTTCCGTATCCAAGAAATCAATGATTAAAGATTTTGATTCAGAGGTAGCTATAGAACTTATGGAGTTAATGCGGGATTATGATGCTCATTGGGTGCCTACGCTACAAACCTTAAAGTTTGAAGCAAATGCCCATCGCCCGTCATTCCAAGAAAATCCAAACCTAAAATATGTTTCTATGGTAAGGAAGAAGCTATGGTGGGATTTTGATTTGAAAAATAATACAAGAAGAAATCAAGCAATGGGTATTGCTAAATTGAGCACTCATTTTTATGAAGCCTCAAAAGCCCAAGTTAGATTGGCCAATGATGTTGGGGTACCCATTATGGCCGGAACAGATGTAACCGATTCCTATGTTTTTGCAGGCTTCAGTTTACATGATGAATTAGAAGATTTAACAAAAAGCGGTTTGTCCAATCTTGAAGCACTTCAAAGTGCTACGATAGTTCCAGCAAGATTTGCTGAAAAAGATGGAAAGTATGGTAGCGTAGAAATAGGAAAAGCTGCCGATTTGGTAATCCTGAATGATAATCCGTTGAAAAATATTACTAATTCAAGAAAAATTGATGGGGTTATTATTAATGGTCTTTATTACGATTCGGGTAAAATAAATGAATTAAAACAGTTTACAGAATCCATGGCTGCCAGCTATCATTTAAATATCAAAGTTTTTTTCGGTCTCTTAAACAGTCCTTTGATTAGAGTACAGTTTAAAGATTGATTAAAAAGTTCGAAATCTCATAGTTACCCTGGCGTGGAGTAAGAAATGGTCTTCATGAATTTCGGCTTCGATGCTGTAAAATGTTTTTAATCAATTACTTAATCCTCATTTAAAAGTTCTGAATTTCATAGTTGGTTCGGGTTTTCATTCCCGAACGACTGCCTTTGCCTTTTGATTCAATTTTGTCCCAACAAAAAATTTAATAATCAAAAAGCGAACAGTTATGACAACTATTTCAAAAATTACCGGATTTCTTTTATTGACACTTTTTATCATCTTGACATCATGCTCAAGTGATGACGGCTCACAACCAATATTAACTGAACCAACGGGTATAAAAACTGCTGCTGACTTGGCAAAGTACCTTGAAATTATTCTAGATACAGAAGAAGTGCCTGGATTTGCAGTTTCTATTGCAAAGAACAATGGACTTATTTATCAGGAAGCTTTTGGATATGAAAACCTTCAAAAGCAAAAAACTTTTAGCAATGAGACAGTAATCAACATTGCTTCTGTAAGTAAAACTTTTGTTGCGGCGGCCACGGCAAAGGCCATTGAGCAAGGCTATTTTACCTTGGACACTCCCATTAATGACATCCTTCCAGTAGAAATCATCAATTTGGAAAATACAGATGCGATAATCCGTGTAAAGCATCTAGTAACACATACTTCTGGAATTGTTGACGACCCAAACACCTATTTGGTGGCCAATTATTTCGTGCTTCCCAATCAAAACATGACCACCAATGGAGCCAGTATTTTAACTGACGGCCTTGGTTTGGAAGTTTCGGAACCCATTGCTTTGGACGATTACCTGTCAGAATACTTCATTGAAGATGGTGAACTATACGGAAGCTCCAATTTTATAGCTGTTAATCCTGGTGAGACATGGTCATACTCCAACGTTGCAACAGCACTAATGGGGCTGGTTATTGAAGTCGCTACCGAGACCGATTTTGCTGTTTACGTAGATGAATATGTATTGCGTCCGCTCCAAATGAACGCATCAACCTTTGACGTTCTTGAAGTAAATCAGCAAGAGCAAGCAGTTCCCTATCTGGACAAAAACACTCCGCTACCATTTTACGGCAATCATGGGTATCCAGAGGGTAGTATTCATACCACGAATCTCGACTTAGGGCAATATCTGTTGGATATGACTATGGGAATTAAAGGTCAATCCAATATACTCTTCGGTCAAGAGTACTACGAATTGCTTTTCACGGAACAATTGTCAGTAGGCACGGTTCCATCTGCATTTGCAGAGAATCACGGTATGTATTGGTATAAGAACGGTGGCAGTTGGATGCAGGGAGGCAATAGTCTAGGGTTTTCCAGTCATTTAGAAGTAAGGGCAGATGGTAGTTCAGGTTTTTTTATCATTTCCAATATGGACGGAACCTTCTCTGAAAATGACCCAAAATGGGAAACCGTGAAAACACAAATTTCTCTGGGAGTAAAGGAATTTATTTCAAACAATTAAGAACTAAAAAAAATCAGCATCATGTTGAAAGGAAGCAAAACACCAAAAATACTACTTGCAGGAAGCACGGGATATCTCGGAGGATACATTGCCGAGGCAATTGCTGAGAAAGGGCTTTCAGCCAAGTTAATCGCCCGAAATCCAAAAAAGTTGGAGAAATATGAATCTGAAAAGATAGAGATAGTCCAAGCCGAAGTAACTAAACCTCAAAGTCTATTCCAGCTATGTAATGGAATTGACACAGTGATTTCAACTATTGGAATTACGAGGCAAAAAGATGGTCTAACCTATATGAATGTGGATTTTCAAGCCAATATGAACCTGCTGAATGAGGCAAAAAGAGCAGGGGTAAGAAAGTTCATCTATGTATCGGCCATCAATGGTGACAAACATCGAAATCTCAAGATTCTTGAGGCAAAAGAAGCTTTTGTTGATGAGTTGAAAGCTTCTGGATTGGAATACACGATTGTTCGTCCCAATGGTTTCTTCTCAGACATGAAGGAGTTTTTGACAACGGCCAAAAAAGGCAAGGTATTCCTTTTTGGAAAGGGAGAACACTTATTAAACCCTATTCATGGTGAAGACTTGGCCAAAATGTGCTTGAGCTTAATCAACGAACCTTCTCAGGAAAAAAGCTTGGGTGGCCCAGACATCCTGACCCAGACGGAAATAGCCGAGCTGGCGTTTGATGCGGTTGGTAAGGTTCCCCAGATTATCTATTTACCTGATTGGATAAGACGTTTGACCATTTGGGGATTGCGAAAGTTCACTCCGTTAAGCACGTATGGTCCACTGGAGTTTTTCTTGACATTAATGGCTGATGATAGCGTCGCCATGCGATTTGGAGAACGTCATCTTAGGGACTTTTATTTTGAAACCGCACGAACACTTTGAAATCAGAAATCATGATACTAAACATTCTTGAAAGCAAATGTCCCAACTGTCACCAAGGACATATTTACAATAGAAAAGGTTGGCATTTCAAATTGGGTAAACCTGAGATGAACAAAAAATGTAATCATTGTGGTTATTCTTTTGAAAAAGAACCAGGTTTTTTCTTCGGAGCGATGTATGTGAGCTATGCCTTGGGTATTATCGAAGCCCTGTTGACCTACGCTATTGGGAGGTTATTCTACGATGCCATGTTTGACTTAAGAATAGTCATTTGGATAGCACTAGTGCTTGTTGCACTTTCCTCGTTCAACATGCGGCTTTCAAGAACCATCTGGATTTACCTTTTCAAGAGAATTTAATAAGAAGGACAATGAAAAAAATATTGATAATCAATGGACACCCAGATAAAGAAAGTTTTAACTGGGCATTAGCCGAAAGCTATAGAAGAGCTGCTAAAATGGTTGAAGCTCAAGTTGAGACCATCAATTTGATAGAATTGGAGTTTGACCCCATTTTGAAATATGGGTACAGGATTCCTTACGAATTGGAACCTGATTTGCAGGAGGCCATCCAAAAAATAAAAGAAGCAGACCATATCGTTTGGTTTTTCCCCATGTGGTGGTACGGTTTACCAGCACTATTGAAGGGATTTATTGATAGAACCTTCTTGCCCAATAGTACATTTAAATATCAAAAAGGAAAGTTATTTCCTGATAAACTTTTGAAAGGTAAGACTTCCAGGATGGTAATCACATCAGATACGGTTAGTTGGTATCACAGTCTTTTCATGGGGAAACCTGTAATCAATCAAATGAAAAAAGGCGTCTTGGAGTTCTGCGGGATTCGACCCGTTAAGACAACGTATTTGGGTCCTGTGAAAAGTTCGACCATAGGACAGCGAAAAAAATGGATGCTGCTGGTCAACAAACTTGGAGAAGAATTAAAATAGTTTAAAAATATAAAACAAGAATTATGAAAAAAATAGTAGCTTTTTCTGGAAGTAACAATCCAGATTCCATCAATGAAAAACTAGTACAATCATTAATTAACAGGTATTCTGAGTATGATATTCGATTCATAGACCTTAAAAAGTTTGATGCCCCAATATATTCTCAGGAGATTCAATCAAATGGAATTCCTCAGCAGATTCAAGACCTATATCAGATATTCGAGGAGAGCGAAGGATTTATCATTGCATCACCTGAGCATAATGGATTACCCTCAGCTTTTCTGAAAAATATAATTGATTGGCTTTCTGTAATTACCCAACGTTTCTTTAATGACAAACCAGTTTTATTGCTGAGTACTTCGCCTGGTGCTACAGGTGCAAAAACGCATCTAGGCATACTGGCCAAATTGGTTCCCCTGTGGGGTGGAATTCTAAAGGGGACCTATTCGTTGGGCAGTTTTAATGAAAACTTCGACACTTCAACCAATAGCATCTTAAAAGAAGAAGAACGTAAATTGGTCAATAACATATTTAAGTCATTCATTGGTGAGGGTACGGAATTAAAAAGCAACAAAGTAGTTGTGCAGAACTACTTTAAGGCATTTCAAAGCGGTGATTTGGAGGGGGTATTGAACATTTTTCACCCCAGCTGCTACATTGTCAGTGTAAAAGAAGAAGAACGTCCAACTGAACAACTTCATGGAATTTACCGAACACGTGAAGAAGCAAAGCAATTCTTGGAAAACATTGTAACCCTATTTGAGACGAAAGACTTTACTGTAGATACCTTATATGAAGCTGAAGGAAATGTGGTGGTTTCTAAGGGTGCATTTTCGCATCTGGTAAAAAGCTCAGGAAAATTGTTCAATAGTAATTGGGTGCAATGGTGCTTGGTCGAGGACGGCATGATTAAGGAGTATCGTTTTTATGAGGATTCCGCAGCGTTGATTGAAGCTTCAAACATTGAACTTGTCGAGCAATGAAATCAAAAGCAATAGCACACCAATTTGAATTTTGGAAATATCTTGGTGAAGCTGGGAATTTCTTTCGTCGTTATGGTGGTTATTCCACTATTTCGGCGGAAGACTTTACTTGGCCCTCCAGAATATTTGATTTGTCGCGTCTTAATGTTAAACTGTTGAAGCAAACAATCCAATTAAAAGGAATGCCTCATTCAGTTGCTGTGGAAGATGGGGACAAAATTGGGAAAGAGCTGGAAAAAAATGGTTTCCAAATGAGGTCGGTCGTAGATGGAATGACGTTGTTATTGAAACCTTCCACATCGTTTTCAACATCCAGAAGTATTAACAGAGTCAGCAATCGAGAAGAAATTAAATTATTTGCCAATATTGCTTCAGAAGCTTTCGGATATACCATTTACCCTTCTTCTCTTTTTGGACTCCTTGGGGCAAATAGGGTGCAACTTTTTATGGGCAAATACAAAGACGATTACGTAAGTTGTGGTATCCTATTTTTAGATTCCAATAAAGACTCTGGACTTCACATGATTGGATTAAAAAATGACTTCAGAGGCTTGGGTCTAGGCAAAGCAATGACGTCACATTTATTGCATCATGCCATCAAAAATAAAAGTGAGCAAGTCCATTTGGTGGCTTCAAAATTAGGGTCACCTATCTACAACAAGCTTGGTTTTCTTGGAAACGGCTTTTTAAAATCCTACCAGATTTAGGGAATTACATCTGCGGAAACAAAAAAACCGGCAACTTGCCGGTTTTTTTGTGGTACCTCCAGGAATCGAACCAGGGACACACGGATTTTCAGTCCGTTGCTCTACCAACTGAGCTAAGGTACCTTTCCAGCCTTCTGCAAAGGCGGGTGCAAATATAATTTCAAAATTAGGATATACAAACAAAAACACGAAAAAAGGAAACGGTTTTTTAGTTTTGTTATATGAACCTTATTATTGACATAGGAAACAGTCTTACCAAGTATGCAGTTTTTGAGAATCGTAGGCTGATGCATTTGGAAACTTCGAAATCCAATCTATTCCTATCAAAAATCAAAGATGTTTTTGAAAACTTTCCTAAGATAGAGCATGCCATTATCTCTTCGGTGGGTAAGTTGGAAAACAAGGAAAAAGAGATTCTTGCTCTTTTTTGTAAAGCGCATGTGCTTTCACATACTTCCAAAGTGCCCTTTAAGAACAGCTATGCAACTCCTCATACCTTAGGTATGGACCGCATTGCTTTGGCTACTGCCGCATTTTATCAATACCCCAGAAGAAATGCTCTTATTATAGATATGGGTACCTGTATTACCTATGATATGATAAACGATGCTGGTGAGTATATAGGGGGAGCCATTTCGCCAGGACTTCACATGCGGTATAAAGCCATGCATACACAAACGAAGAAACTACCCCTATTAGCTCCAGAAGACCTTTTGGATTTTGTGGGCAATTCTACCGAAACCTGCATGCACAGTGGGGTAATCAACGGTTTGATAAATGAACTGAATGGAACAATTGGCCAGTACCGCGCTCGTTTTCAAGATTTAACAGTTATTTTAACAGGTGGCGACTCGCAATTTTTTGTCAAACGATTAAAAAATTCCATATTTGCGAACTCTAAATTTCTCGTGGAGGGGCTTAATTGCTTGCTGGAATACAACAAAAGCTAGATGGTAAAGAAATTTTTGATTGCATGTATCTGCATGGTCGCGCATGGTCTTTTTGCGCAAAACGGAACCAGATCACCATATTCATCTTTTGGAATAGGGGAACTTAGAAATAATAGTTCGATTGACAATCGCATGATGGGGGGTATTAGTATGTATGGCGATAGTATACATATTAATCTTCAAAATCCCGCTGCATACTCCAAACTTAAGTTAACCACATATACTGCTGCAGTATCCCATTCTGAAATTAGGTTGGAAGATTTTACGCAGGAGCAGAACAGTTCAGTTACCAATTTGGAATATTTAGCAATTGGACTCCCTTTATCCCCTAAAATGGGACTTGGTTTTGGTTTAATGCCGTTGTCCTCTGTGGGTTATAATTTGGAGAATATTGCCACAACTAATAACGGAGAAGAGGTTACCAATGTTTTTGCAGGAGAAGGAGGATTGAACAGGGTATTTGTCTCTTTAGGGGGAGAGGTTGTGAAAAACGTTAGCTTGGGTGCCACGGTGAACTTCAATTTTGGAACTTTGGAATATCAAAGAATACAGAGTGTGGAAGGAGTTCAATTTGGAACTCTTGACCGTAGGGAATCCAGGATAAATGGATTCGATATTAACTACGCCCTTAATTACACTCCACGTATAAAGGATAAGTATACGCTATACACTTCAGTGTTGGTGAATACCCAAGCAAATCTAGTGTCACAAAATGCGGAAACCTTGGGCTCTTTTTCCTTGGCTAATGGTCAGGAAATTGAGGTGATTGATGTGGATTTGGATGCCGCCAACTTGAGAAACACAGAGCTTAAGGTACCAACCCGATTTACTTTTGGTCTTGGATTTGGGCAGGATAAAAAATGGTTTTTGGGGGGCGAATATAGTTTTCAGGAATTCAGCTCCTTTAGCAATGACTTTCTGGGATTGGATAATGTGACCTACCAAGATGCCAGTAGACTTGCTTTTGGAGGGTATTATATTCCTGATTATAAGTCACTTTCAAGCTATTTTAAAAGAATTAATTATCGAGCGGGAGTCAAGTATGATGTAACTGGTTTAGTAGTGAATGGAAGCGAGATAAATGACTTTGGCATAAATTTTGGCTTTGGTTTTCCGTTGCCTAATTCATTTTCTAACGTAAACCTAGGTTTTGAGTTGGGTAGGAGAGGGACTACAGTAGCAAATTTGATTGAAGAAAATTACCTTAATATAAGCGTAGGACTTTCGTTAAATGCACGTTGGTTCCAGAAAAGAAGGATAGATTAATAAAAAAAATTAGTACATTAACCGCTTTAAAATTAGTAAGATGAAGAAGAAACTCTACTTAACGATGTTTGCGGGTCTCATGGCGATGGGTTTAAGTATGGCTCAAGCACAAAATCCTGAGTGCATGACCAATCTTTCCATTTACGCAGAACACGCTAAAGTCAAAAATTATGATGCAGCATACGAACCATGGAAAATGGTGTATGAAAGCTGCCCAGATATTAACAAGGCCAATTTTTCCTATGGAGAAAGAATCCTTAAGCATAAGATAAAGAATACGTCAGGAGCTGATAAAGATGGCTTCATTCAAGATTGTCTTGAACTGTATGATAACAGTTTGAAATACTTCCCAGATAAGTACAGCAAAGCTGAGGTAATCATAGACAAAGTATTGTTGAGGTTTGACAACAAAATGGTTTCTGATGATGAAATCTACGCAGAATTGGGTACTGCCTTTAAAGAGGATAGAAAAAATTTCAAAAACCCGAAAGCACTTTACCTATATTTTTCGAGCTTAGTGGATTTACACGGTTCAGGAAAAAAGGAACTTCAAGAAGTTTTTGATGTTTATGATGATGTCACGGAAAAGGTTGCAGAAGAAAACAAGAAATTAACTGGTTCCCTTCAAAAGCTATTGGCTAAAGAAGATTCAGGTACCGCTTTGACTTCCAAGGAGAAAAGACGTCTAAAGGCGTATACCACCAATTCTCAATCCTATGGTAAAATTGCTACAAGTATTGATTCTAAATTGGGTGCCCTTGCAGATTGTGGCAACTTGATTCCACTGTATGAAAAGAGCTTTGAGTCCAAAAAGACAGATGTAAATTGGGTTAAAAGAGCCGTTGGTAGAATGTTCTCCAAAGAATGTACAGACGATCCAATGTTCCAAAAATTGTTTGAAGCACAATTAGCTCTAGACCCATCTGCAGATGCATACCTATATGGAGGTACGTTAAAACAAAAAGCTGGAGATAATAAAGGAGCTATTGCCGACTTTAACAAGGCTGTGGAATTGGAAACGGACCCATACCGAAAATCCAATATTCTGTATAAGATTGCAACAACCGTACGTAGAAGCAGCAAGTCTCAGGCTCGCAGCTATGCGCAAAAGGCAATCAATGCAAATGCTTCCAATGGTAAAGCTTATCTTTTGATAGCTAATCTATATGCTGGTAGTGCTAATGCATGCGGTACTACGCCATTCGAAAAAAGAGCTATTTACTGGAAGGCTGCCGAAATGGCTAGAAAAGCAGGAAGAGTTGACCCATCACTAAGTGGAAGGGCTAACAAATCTGCCGCTAGTTATGCTGCAAAAGCACCTACCAAAGAAATGATTTTCAATTCTGGTATGGCAGGTAAGACCGTAACTTTCAGTTGTTGGGTGGGGGGAAGCGTAAAAGTTCCTAACCTATAAGGTGTTACCCATTTCTAAAAATATTTTTAAGAGTTTTGCCACGGTTTTCACCGTGGCAATCCTTTTTATGTCCTGTGGTGACGACTATGAACGCATAGGTGAGGAAGCCATAAAACCTGTATTTCCCCAAGGTGTGGCCCAAGGTTTTACCCTTGTCTATTCAGGGACCCAAGAAGAAGTGGGCACGGAGGATAAATCCAGCTCAAAAATTATTGCTATACTTACTAGTCCCATGTCTGAGGACTACGACAATCAATTCTTCAAGTACAAGACGTTCCCAGAAGGCTTACAGGTTGAGTTTTTTGATGAAAATGGTCAAAAAAGCGTGGTTGTCGCAGACTATGGTATTGTGTATACACAGACCAACTTAATTGACCTACAGGGAAACGTTGTTATCAAAACACACGACGGAAAGAAATTGGAAGCACCCCAGATGTATTTTGATCGCAAGAACAATTGGGTATTCACAGAAGAGAAATTTACCTATACCAATCCCGCTGATGGAACCATTATGGATGGAGAGGGAATGGATTTCAATCGAGATTTTAGTTTTTTTAAGGCTCACAAAACCTATGGGCTAATGACCATCAAAGAAGAAGATAAATAATGGAAAAATATTTAAAGTACACTATATACATCAACCTAGTAATCGCCATTCTATCAGCATATATGGCGGTTAATTTTTGGGAAACAGACCGAAATCGTGCCTACATTTTTATCTTTTTGGCAGTGGTGACGGCTTTCATGTTTTTTTTCAGAAGGCATTATTATAAAAAGTTCGAAGAAAGAAAAAAGAACAACAAATAATACCCGTAACTTTCTAATATGGATTCTCCCATATTGATTATTGTTTTATCCCTGCTTTTCTCAGCGTTTTTCTCGGGAATGGAAATCGCTTTTGTTTCGGCGAATAAAATCCATATTGAATTGGAGAAAATGCAGGAAGGCTTTTTTGCCAAGGTACTCGGTTGGCTCACGCAAAAACCTTCCAAATTTATCGCCACCATGCTAATTGGTAACAATATAGCCCTGGTTATTTATGGGTTTTTTATGGGCGATTTGCTTATGGATTGGTTTCAAACCTTAATGCCTACGCAAAACCAGTTTTTGGATGCGCTTTTGACAGATTTCAGCCTACTCACTCAAACCTTGATTTCCACATTTATTATTCTGATTACCGCCGAGTTTTTGCCCAAAGTCTTTTTTCAAATCTATTCCAATACTTTACTAAAGGTTTTCGCCATACCCGCATACTTCTTTTATCTTCTGTTCTCTGGGCTTTCTTGGATGGTCATCAAAATTTCCGATTTTATTCTAAAGGTATTTTTTAAGACTGAAGGGGACGAGGTCCAATTAGCTTTCACAAAAATGGAGTTGGGGGATTACATCACTGAACAGATGGAATCCGTTGAGGAAGAGGATGAGGTAGATTCCGAGATTCAAATTTTTCAGAATGCTTTAGAGTTTTCCACGGTAAAAGCACGGGAAGTGATGGTACCAAGAACGGAGATAACGGCAGTGGATTTGGATGAAACTCCGAAGAATCTGACCAAACTCTTCACCGAGACCGGATATTCCAAAATCTTGGTGTATAAAGAGAGTATTGATGAAATCATTGGCTATGTTCATTCTTACGAACTTTTCAAAAAACCAAAAACTATCAAGAGTATTCTATTGCCTGTGGAATTTGTTCCTGAGACCATGCTCATACAGGATATCCTAAACGTATTGACCAAAAAACGGAAAAGTATGGCCGTGGTTTTGGATGAATACGGGGGAACTTCAGGAATTATGACCGTAGAAGACATAATTGAAGAACTATTTGGTGAAATTGAAGACGAACACGATTCTACGGATTTGCACGAAGAGCAGTTGAGTGAAAACGTATATAAGTTTTCCGCTCGGTTAGAAGTGGACTACATCAACGAAAACTACAAATTAGAACTTCCGGACAGTGAAGAATATGAAACTTTGGGCGGATTGATAATGAATGGCATTGCAGAAATTCCAGAACAAGATTCAGAAATCAAGATGGATAATTTCATATTTCGCATTTTGGAAGTATCTAATACAAAAATTGATTTGGTCACCGTTCAGGTGCTCGTTGAAGATTAACACCTTACCCTCCTTTTCCAACTTTCTAATTTGAAAAGAAAATGGTATTTTCGCCCACTGAAATATAGAAAACTAGCGCAGAATGGCAATATTGGAGAATATCAGAAAACGGACTACCGTACTAATTTTAATTATTGGTTTGGCCTTGTTCGCATTTGTAATCTCAGGAGTTTTTACCAGTAATGATTTTGGAGGGGCAAAAGTAGGTTCTGCAGTAGCGGAAATCAATGGAGAAAGCATTTCTATAGATGACTTCCGAAGAGAAGTGGAAAGCGCTTCCAGAAGATTTGGACCAAACTTTCCTTCAACGCAACTGGTGAACACAGTTTATGACCAACAGGTTAGAAAAGCTCTTTTAGGACAACAGTTCGAAGATTTGGGCATTAATGTAGAAAGCGACCAAATTGTAGAATTTGTGAGAACTTCTGGTTATGCACAGATTCCTGATTTCTTGGATGAAAATGGAGTGTTCAATGAAGAGGTTTTCAGAACTGCCATCGCAGATTGGAGCATTAATAATCCCGCTCGTTATGAAGATTGGTTAGGTATAGAAGAAATCATCATCCAGTCTGCCAAAGAGCAGATTTACTTCAATCTTATTAGAGGAGGTGTGGGAGCTACGCTTTCCGAAGGTGAATTTGACTATAAGATGGCCAATGATAAAGTTGATATTCAATATGTACGTGTACCGTTTACTTCAATTGCCGATAGTACCATACAAGTATCCAAGAGTGAAATAGAAGCTTACGTAAAAGAACATGCTGATGAGTATAAACAAGAGAAAGCAAGGGATATCCGTTTTGTATACTTTGAGGAAAAAGCATCATCTGCTGATGAAAAGGTAAAAGAGGATGAGCTTATTGCTTTGCTAAGTGATTCTGTGGAGTACATCCAAGAAACCAATACAACAGATACTATCCCAGGATTTAGAAATACAACGGATTTGGCAGCTTTCTTGGATAGGAACTCTGACACCAAGTTTGATACTATTTATAAGGCTAAAAATGATTTGCCTGCTGTTGTTGCAGACACCTTATTGGCCATGAACGTAGGGGAAATCCATGGGCCCTACCGGGATGGTGACTTTTTTAAATTGAGCAAGGTGGTGGACAAAAAGTCCAATGGTTCAGTAAAGGCGAGCCATATTCTTATAACCTACGAAGGTGCTGAGCGGGCTAATCCATCCATAACAAGGACCAAAGAAGAAGCTGAGGCCAGAGCTAACGAGCTTCTGGCGGATGCCAAGGAAGAAGGAGCCCAGTTCACGGCATTGGCTCGTGATAATTCTGATGGTCCTTCTGCACCAAGAGGTGGAGACCTTGGATATTTCCAAGAAGGCCTTATGGCAGATGAGTTCAATGATTTCTGTTTTGGAAATGATGTTGGCACCATTGGTTTGGTTGAAACCCAATTTGGTTTCCATGTCATTAAGGTCGATGATAAGCAAGATGTGATTCAAGTAGCTACACTGACCCGTGAAGTGGAACCTTCAGAAGAAACCATAAACACCTTGTTTACTGATGCTACAAAATTTGAAATGGCTACTTTGGATGCTGAAGCTGAATCTTTTTCAAGCATTGCAAGTGAAAGTAACTACACGGTTCGTCCAGTAAACAAAGTGAAAGAATTGGATGAAAATTTACCAGGTTTGTCAAATCAACGTGGTATCGTACAGTGGGCTTTTAATGATGACACAAAAGTAGGCGACATCAAACGTTTCAATGTAAACAACGGATATGCTGTAGTGCAGTTAACCAAAAAGTACAAAGAAGGCCTGATGACTCCTGAAGATGCTTCGGCCACTGCTCTACCCAAAATTAGAAAAGAGCGAAAGGCAGAGCAAATATTGAGTGCAAACCAAGGTAAATCCATGGAGGCCTTGGCATCCGATAATGGAGTGGTTGCCTCTACGGCTACCGCCTTGACCATGAAGTCACCAACATTACCAGGTGCTGGAAGAGAACCATTGGTTGTGGGTACGGCTTTTGCCCTCGGTCAAGATGCAACTTCTGGACTTATCCAAGGTGAAACAGGAATTTACATGATAAAGGTGACCAAAAAAGAATCTGCTCCCGAGTTGGAGAATTTTACAACCTATGCCCAGAACTTAAAAACAAGTTCATCGACTAGGGTAAATGGAGATGTATATAATGCGCTTAAAGAAGGTGCTGAAATAGAAGATAAGCGGGCTACGTTTTACTAGTAGAATGGATAACGATTTAAAAAAGCCCCTTTTAAGGGGCTTTTTTTATAAGCCTTATTTACTTAGGCTCTTCTTGAACCGTATTTACCAATTCCTTTATTGAGACACCATCTATCAAAACATCTTTAAGTACGGCATCCCCTTGCTTTACACTTACCAATGCATATGCGGTTTTTGTAGTATCCCTTCGGGACTCTCGATAGGTAATTTCTGCCTCAGGTGCTTTGAATTCTTCCATATAAAAACGGTCAAAAGGATAGTCAACATTTAGCTGACTATTATTATGTGAAGTAATAAAACCAACTTTGGCCTTTACAAAATCAGTTTTTCCTTCAGGTTTCTCCTTGGCAATGGAATGAATGGAAACAAAACCTTCTTCATCCTCTTTTATGGAAACATAAATATCTTCTCCTCGTGTCCAATCATGGTCTTTGGGAATTGGAACTCTGGTATTGTTGAAATTTAGTACAATATACTTCCCTCGAAATGGGTCGTTGGGGTCAATGGGAGCGGTTTTGAATTTAAATTCTTTTCCTGTCTTTAATACATCTTCATTGTTCCATATCATCTTGGCTGGCACATAAAGCTGTGCCAAGGCGACAAGTATAAATAAAGGCAAGACTAAGTTTTTACTGTTCATTTATTCTTTTTTTAAGCATCAAATAATTTGCAAAGAAGAATCCAGCTCCAACAGAAACAAATAGTATTCCTCTTATGACAAAGCTCAAGTCTGTATCAAAAAATCTGCAAGCCACTAATATGGTGATGATAATAAGGCCGTAGTTAAGAATGCCCAAATGGTTTCTTTTACTCCCTTCTCGTATGGTCAGTATACCGATTACAAAAACATAGATGTTTATCAGAATAACCGAAAATGGTAAAGAAATTCCTAAAAGAAAGGCGAGGACAAAAAACAAAAATAGGGGAGCCATGGGTTTGATATTGCTCAACGGTTTGTTTTTTAAATTGAAATAGAGCATGGCTACTGCCACTAAGGTTAAAATACTGGAGATGAAAAACTCTTGTGAAGAAAGTATCCACTCAAATGAGAGATTTTTTCTTTGCAAATCTTCCCAAAACCAATCAAAACTTAGAATAAATAATAGCACCAAGGAGCCCAAGGAACCAATAATCTTATATCCATTGAATCTTGTTTTAAATTGCTGAAACTGGTTCAAGTCTGCTATTAAATAGAATATCCCAAAGAGACTAAAGTAGGCCACGTACATCAACTCATCTGTTTTGTCCGCCAGAGTTCCAAGTACAATGGTTAAGGATAAAGGAATTATCCAATTATGGAAAATGGTAAAATTACTTTGAACCTTATTTTTTAAAAGCAAATAATAGAATGGTAAGACCCCCACTAACAACAGCCAATACCAATTTGAATCCTCGTAGGGGTAAGACCAGTAACTGGATTCGCAGGCATAGTAAGTAAGACCAACAATTACTAAAAGTGATAGACTGCCGGACCTCATTAGATAAATCATGGGTAGAATGATTAACATCCACGTTAATAAAAAGGAACTCAAATCCCCAGGAATATTATAAATCTGACTGACTAAGGAGATACTCGCCCCTACGGCGAAAAAAAGAAAAGTGGAGGTGCTTTCCCGCCACGTCATATTCTCTTTTTTCTTGAACAAAGTGTATCCGCAGAGAAATTGCCCAATCAACAGGGGTAAAAACGCAAAAAACGTCTTTATGGGTTTGGAAAGCTCATCCCAATTGTGTGCAATGATTAGTATAATGCCCAGGCCTACTAAAATGGCACCCAATATGCCAAAGACTATAAAAAGGCGATTGGTATTGGATGGATTTTCATTTCTGGTTTGATAATACCCCTTAATGTCATTGGCAATATCTTCTGTAATGACATTAGCTTCTACTAAATCCTGTAAATCTTTGAGAACACTCATTTTCTGATTAGATTGTCAACTAGCAACCCCATGTGTTAAATAAGGGTTTTGTTGGATTAGGCGTTAGTTTTTTCTATGGAAATATAGTGAAACCGTTGCACTGTGGATTTAATGAATTCATAAACTACCTGTTTAAATTTATGAATTGTGGAAAAAGCTTGGTAGATACCAATGCTAAGAAAGAGTCATCTGACTATAGGAGAGAATGGTCCCAAACCCTTTTTCTTTAAAAGATACTATAGAGTTTTCATCACCGCTTACCAATACAAAATCTCCACCCCAAGCGCCTAAACTCTTAATTGCTCCTGGATACTCTGGAAAAAGTCTAGATTTTACGGGTTCCAGACCCAATATTTTTGAAAGTAGGGTCTCATGTTTTTCCAAAAGGATTTTGAATTCGTTTAGAGTATCACAGCCTACCATCTTTTTGGTAATGCCATTGATTTCCATTATCAATTGGTCTTTGTCAAAAGATTGCTGGCGATAGGCTTCAATAGCTTTTTTACTGCTCTGTTTTTGGTTGAGATATACAAAGTATAAAGAGTCCTTAAAGGGTGGATCAAAAGCAACAGGTTCAGCTATAGGCTGTCTGTTCCTAACACTGTATACAATAGGGGTGTTATACTGGGCACAAGCAATGTCATATCCGCTTCCACCAAAAGCATTCCACAGCAGTTGATAGGCATCTATTTTAGCCCATTGCGCAATGTTGTTTATAAGAGTGGATGAACTGCCCAGTCCCCAATGCCTAGGAAAAGTCAAACGGGAGATAGCTTCAACGCCATTACCTTCTTCAAGGAAATTAGGGTTCTGTTTCCTTGCCTCAGTCAGCAATCCTTGAAGTGTTTTGGCCACTTCGCTATCTGTGGAACGGTTAATTGAAAAATTAGTAATTGAAAGTTCAGCTTCAAACCAAACAGTTCCATCATGGGTTATACTTTTCCAATGTAGAACCGGTTTTTCAATATCTCTAACAGATAAAGACTGACCGTATTTGGTAGGGATGGCCAAACCCTGGGCACCATCCAAAATGGCATATTCTGCGGACAGCAATAATTTTCCATTACTGTAAAACTCTTGCTGCATCTAAGACCTAAGATTTTGTAGTGCCTCTTTAACGGATGCATTGGTCACGGTACGTTCTTTAAAGTACTGGACCAATTCTTTTTTCTCGGTATCATTGGCCCCCATCTGATTCAATATGTTGAGCAAGTGCATTTTCATATGTCCTTTCTGGATACCTGTGGTCACCAAAGAGCGTAGGGCCGCAAAGTTTTGAGCCAATCCAGCGACTGCAATAATCTGCATCAATTGTTTTGCTGTTGGATTTTGAAGGATTTCCAATGCCAATTTCACCAAGGGATGTAAAGAAGTGAGCCCTCCAACTGTACCTAAGGCCAAAGGAATTTCAATCCAAAATTTAAAAATGTCATCTTCAATTGAAGCATGGGTCAAGCTAGAATATGAACCTTCCTTGGCTGCATAGGCATGAATCCCTGCCTCAATGGCCCGAAAATCGTTTCCTGTGGCAAGTACCACAGCATCAATACCGTTCATAATACCTTTGTTATGGGTAACTGCCCTAAATGGTTCTGCTTTTGCAATTTGAACGGCTTGTATCATTTTGTTTGCAAATTCGTTAGCGGGCATTCCTTCCTCTTTTAAGGCCTCAATAGGGCAACTTACCTCTGCTTTTACCACACAATTTGGCACGTAGTTGGAAAGGATGCTCATCACAATTTCAATGGACTTTTCATCTTCAGTAAAATCAGAATACCCTTTGGCCTTATCCTTTAAGGTTCTTGCAAATTGTTCCAAACAGGAGTTGATAAAGTTGGCACCCATGGCATCCAAGGTTTCAAAGGTGCAATGCAACTGATAATAGCTGGGAATGGCATCGGTTTTATCCCGAAGTTCAATATTTGTAATACCTCCCCCTCTTTTTTCCATACTTTCGGTAATGTCCGAAGTGCTGCTTAGGAGGTTTTGTTTAATTTCAGAAAAAAACTGGGAGAGTTTTGAAAAATCACCTTGGTACATAAAATGGACTTGACCCACTTTTTCCGTTCCGAGTACTTCAGTTTTGAATCCTCCTCGCGAAAGCCAGAATTTTGCTGCCTTGCTCGCGGCCGCAACTACGGAACTTTCTTCTATGGCCATGGGAATGGCATAATATTCCCCATTGATGAGAAAATTGGGTGCTATGGCAAAGGGCAGGTAATAATTGGAGATGGTGTTCTCTATAAATTCGTCATGAACCTTCTGTACTTTACCATCTGAGTTCCAATACCGTTTTAGCAGCTCCTCGGTTTCTTTGGGGTGTTTGGTAAAATTTTGGGCAATCCACCGGATTTTTTCTTCTTTGGAAAATTTGGAAAATCCTTCAACAGGTGTCTTCATAAGGTTTGGTTCTGCTGCTAAAATATAAACATTGTGTACACTTTTGTTGTACCGAGCGGAAATAACTGTTGCAATGGCAACAATAAAATTTATATTTCGGATAAATATTAGTAAACTTGGTAGATTTTAAACGTAATTACTTCCATGTATAAAAAAATACTCTTTTGCCTATGCTTCATAGGTTTTTTATCCCAAACAACAGCCCAAAAGAAAAAAATAACCCTCGAAGAAATTTGGGGCGGAAATTTTAGAACCGAACAGCTCGATGTGCTTCGCTCCATGAAAAATGGAAAGCAATACACCATCCTTAACTTTAATCGTGGAAATGGTTCCAGTAGTTTGGATAAATATGACTATGCCACTCAACAAAAAGTGGAGACCATAGTGGCTTCAGGTTCAAGTGTTCCCAATTTCACCTCGTATGAGTTTAGTGCGGATGAATCGAAAATCATATTGGCCACAGAAGTTGAGCCCATTTTTAGACGATCTCGTTTGGGAATCTATTATGTGTACGATGTTGCATCAAAAGGGGTAACGAAAATATCAGACAACAAAATCCAAGAACCGGAACTCTCCCCAGATGGCTCTAAAGTGGCTTACGTTTTGGACAATAATCTCTACATTTTTGATGTGGGCGCAAAAACCGCAAAGCAGATTACCCAAGATGGAAGTTATGGCACTATCATAAACGGGGTTACCGATTGGGTTTATGAAGAAGAATTTGCTTTTGTACAGGCTTTTGCGTGGAACAGTGATGGTTCCAAGATTGCCTTCCTTCGCTTTGACGAAACCAACGTTCCTCATTTCTCCATGGATGTTTATGGTGAAATGTTATATCCTTTCCAATATGAATTTAAGTATCCAAAGGCAGGAGAGGAGAACGCAAAGGTTTCTCTTCATATGTACGATGTTGCTTCGGGAAGTACTAATGATGTGGATTTAAATGACACATATTACATTCCCAGAATCAAGTGGATGAACAGTCCCAAGTTTTTAAGTGTACAGACCTTGAATCGTCATCAAAACCATTTAAGGCTTCTAGCTGTAAATGCAGAGGACAATTCTGTGAGTACCCTTATGCAAGAAAAGGATGATGCCTATGTAGATGTAACCGACAATCTTACTTTTTTGGCAGATGATAGCTTTATTTGGACAAGTGAGGCAGATGGTCATAACCATATTTACCTTTATGGCAATGATGGGAAATTGAAAAATCAGGTGACCCAAGGCGATTGGGAAGTAACCAACTATTATGGATACGATGGAAAACGAAAAGTAATTTATTATCAATCTACTGAAAATGGTTCCATTAATCGAGATGTG
Organism: Flagellimonas ulvae; assembly: GCF_049333175.1. Taxonomy (NCBI): domain Bacteria; kingdom Pseudomonadati; phylum Bacteroidota; class Flavobacteriia; order Flavobacteriales; family Flavobacteriaceae; genus Flagellimonas; species Flagellimonas ulvae. The sequence goes on along the minus strand of NZ_CP186325.1, from coordinate 2,085,855 downwards.
TATAGCATCAAAACAAACGGCAAGTCTAAAAAGAGACTTACCCAACAAGAAGGGACAAACGCTGCGGATTTTAGTGCAGACTATACGTATTTCATCAATACGTTTTCCAGTGCTACAACACCGTATCAATTTACGTTACATCAATCTTCAACAGGAAAACAACTTAAAGTCATAAAGGACAATACGGTTTTGGATGGTAAGTTGGAAACTTATGAGTTGAGTCCAAAGGAATTCTCTACAATATCCATCAATGGGAACAATCTTAATATGTATATGATCAAACCTGTGGATTTTGATGAAACCAAAAAGTATCCCCTTTTCATGTTCCAATATAGCGGGCCTGGTTCTCAGCAGGTAGCCAATAGATGGTTTGGCGCTAACGATTATTGGCACCAAATGTTGGTTTCCGAAGGATACATTGTGGTTTGTGTAGATGGCAGAGGAACTGGATTAAAGGGGCGGGACTTTAAAAAAGTCACCCAAAAGGAGTTGGGAAAGTTTGAAGTTGAGGACCAAATTGCTGCCGCAAAGAAACTTAGCGAGCTTTCTTATATTGATGAAAATAGAACTGGGATTTGGGGCTGGAGCTACGGTGGTTTTATGTCCACCAACTGCCTTTTGAAAGGGAATGATGTATTTGAAATGGCCATAGCCGTAGCACCCGTAACTTCATGGCGTTTTTATGATACCATTTATACCGAACGATACATGCAAACACCCCAGGAGAATGCGAGCGGTTATGATGACAACTCCCCATTTAACTATCCAGAATTGTTGAAAGGGAAATATCTTTTGGTGCACGGTTCAGGTGATGATAATGTGCATGTTCAAAACACCATGCGAATGGTAGAAGCTTTGGTTCAGGCCAATAAAGATTTTGAATGGGCCATTTACCCAGATAAGAATCATGGTATTTATGGCGGGAACACCCGCTTACATTTGTTCACCAAGATGACCAACTTCATCAAGGAAAATCTATAATCAAACTAACTCAATATGTCAGAAATCAAACCAAAACACCAAAGGGAACTGTTTGGACATCCCGTAGGCCTGTATGTCCTTTTCTTTACCGAAATGTGGGAACGCTTTTCTTACTACGGAATGCGAGCGTTGCTTACCCTTTATATGACAGCCAAAACCTTGGAAAATGACCCCCAGAGCGGTTTGGGATGGACAGTTACTGAAGCATTGGCGCTTTACGGTTGGTATACCATGTTGGTTTATGTAATGAGTATTCCAGGTGGATTTTTGGCAGATAGATATTTAGGCCAGAAAAAGGCTGTGACCATAGGCGCAATATTGTTGACCATAGGTCATGGAGTTTTGGCAATAGATGATCTTTGGGCCTATTATACAGGTTTAGGTTTTGTGATTTTAGGTGTTGGGATGCTAAAACCTAATATCTCCACAATGGTCGGAGGTCTGTATGGAAAGAATGACATACGCCGAGATAAAGGGTTCAGTATATTCTATGTGGGTATAAATCTTGGTTCTTTTACGGCTTCATTGTCAGTAGGTCTTACTGCGGCCGCTTACGGATGGCACTATGGATTTGGTCTTGCTGGAATTGGAATGTTGTTAGGATTACTGGTTTATTTATATGGTCATAGATTTTTGGTACACGTTGGAAACCCTCCAACAGCAGAAGAAAAATCATCAGATATCAGTTTGGCACAACTTTTTGGTCAGTTGTTTAAGTCTCCTTTGCAATTGGGTATTGTAGCTGTTTTATTGGCCTATTCCATATATGCCGGCCTAACCTATGAAGGTGGAGATAGTTGGGGGTATGGAATCTTATTCATTTTCTTGTCCTTGATAACAGGCGTGATGATGATGATTTACAAAAATCTTAATGGAAAAGTTGAAAAGGACCGCTATGTAGTGTTGCTTATTTCCTTGTTAATGGTAATTGTCTTTTGGGGAAGCTTTGAGCAAATGGGAGGACTTATGAATCTGTATGCCCAAGAGAAAACCAATCGGATGTTTATGGGCTGGGAAGTTCCAGCGGCTTGGTTTCAAGGTGCAAATGCAGGCTTCATTATTTTGCTGGCAGTTGGAATAGCAAATTTCTGGGCCAAGAGAAAATTAAAAGGCAAAGAGGCCACTTCGTTATTCAAAATGGCCATTGGGGTAATTATCATGGGAATAGGTTTTGTTTATATGGTATTTGCCTCATTACAATATGAAAGCCAGGGCAGTTCTGCCATGTACTGGCTGGTACTAGCTTATTTATTCCATACCATAGGCGAGCTATGTTTGTCACCCGTTTCCCTATCCTTTTTTACCAAATTGGCACCAGCACGCTATATGGCTTTGATGATGGGGGTGTATTGGGCAGCAACTGGATTGGGAAATAAAGTTGCTGGTATAGTAGGGGAGAGTTCTGTAAAAGCTGGGGAATTAAAAGTCTTTGGTGGACTTTTTATCTTTGCGGTCTTGTTCGGAATTCTGGTTCTTCTACTTTTAAAACCTCTAAAAAGACTCACACACGGAGCCGAAGACCAAGAGGTGGACATGAGTTCATAATTCTAGACTAATCGAAAAAATAAGCTCCCTTTTCACGCGTGTTGTGAAAAGGGATTTTTTTATCCTTACAGGTTTTCTTCCATTGTGTTATATAGGTCCTGTAATTGGTGCCATCCATAATTACTTTTTTGGGTTTAAGAGAATCCAGCCAACGTTCCAAATTGATTTTTGGCGATTGGGAAAGCCATAGCACGTCCACATCTTTTTTAGTTGGAAAGACGGCAAAACTATCTACCCGATATATCTGTTTTGAATTGATACGAAGAGCGTTTCCTATGGATTTGTTTTCCAACGATTCCAAATGCTCTCCAATTTTATAGTGTATGGCCATCTTTTCTACTAGAGTACTATCCGAAGTATACGAAAAGAGGTGCCTTTCCTGCTGATGAAGCAATACAGATGCTTTTGACGAATGTGCGATAAGATATCTGCTGCTGTTTTGAAGATGAATCGCTCTTCTCAAACCTAAAACTTGCAACCCGATTATGGCAGAACTTAGGATCAAAACAGATTTAAATTTAGGTTTTGATAAAACCAGTACTAAGCTGATAAATAAAACATACAATAGCATCATTTGAAAGCCATCCAATGGAATTTCCTTGAAGACAAAGCTTTCCTGGTCTGCTACCCAGGACACGATAGCGTTCATTATTCCAATACTATAATTGTAACCAATTACCAATGGTTCGGGAAGAAGGTTTGCCAATGAAAGAATCATGGTTAAAATACCGGTTCCTAAAATGACTCCCAAAAAGGGAATAATCAATAAATTGGAAACAAAAAACAACACAGGGAATTGATGAAAGTAGAATAGACTAATCGGTAATACACCTAGTTGTGCAGCTAGGCTAACCGAGAATAGTTGCCAAGTTTTTCGAACTAGAAAATGGTCTGGAAACCAAAATCTTTGCAATTTGGGGTAAATCCATACAATGGCAAACACCGCGGCGTAACTCATTTGAAAACCTACCTGAAATAACACCAAAGGATTCACCAACAAAATGAAGAACATGGAAAGCGCGATGATGTTAAATGAATTTGTTGGTCTGTTGAGGTATTGGGAATAGGCTAAAAAAGAAAACATGGTCACTGCCCGAACCACAGAAGGAGACAAGCCAGCTAAAAAGGCATACCCCCAGAGTAACAATACAACACAAACTAATCGAATAGTTTCCCCTTTAGGGAGGTATGTCAATGGCCTAAACAAAAACTGAAAAAGCAATAGAAGTACGCCTACATGCAATCCGGAAACTGCCAAAATATGTACCGCCCCTGCATTTTTATAATTGGTATAGGTTTCTTCGGAAATATCATCCCTTTTTCCCAACAAAAGTGCCTGAATGACCCCAAATTCATTTTTGCCAAACTTTTCTCGAGATAAGTTCTTGATGATGGTTTCCCTAGTTTTCATGGCCATTCCATATAGGGAATGATTGGATTTTTTTCTCTGCAATACAGCTTCGGGAGCAATTGCGATTTTGTGATGAATCCCCTGTTTCTTCAAATAATCCTTATAATCAAATTGATGCGGATTTAAAGGAGGGTCAATATTGCCTAGCTTGGCGAACAATACAAGTTCATCATCCACTTGAAAAGGTTTCAAGGTGGAATCCTTTGCAATGTTCAAAATCAGCTTTCCAGTGCATTGTTTTTCTTCAAAAACATTAACCCTGGCAATATATCGCTGCTGATAAGGATTTGGTTTAAGGACTTCTGTAATTTTTAATTGCCAAACGCCCGTTTTTTCAATAGGAAAATGGGAATAGTGATTGGACAAAGCTTTTCCAAGAGCAATTGTGGTTATCAAAATACCAATGCATGCTATTGAAGATACCGATGGCCAGAAAAATAGCTTCTGAATGCGCCATGTCCAAGCCAAAAGGACCAATGACAGAATCAAAATAAAGAATATAGGGAGTAACGGAGGTTTCCAATAGAACCCCAAGATTATCCCAAAAATTAAAAGTATGGTCAGTTTGACCGATACAAAGTCAAAAATTCGCATTATAGGATTCGAGTCGCCTTCACAAAGGAGTAGTTCCAGAACCCTTCCCTAAGGGAAGAGACTATCACGCCACGTGAGGTTGTGGAGTGTATGAACTTGATATCGTCTCCCTTTACGTCGACTACCAATCCAACATGGTTGATGCGTTTTCCGCTTTTACTGGTCTTAAAAAAAAGCAGGTCTCCTTTCTGAACCTGTCCAACTTTAACTCGCTTTCCCATTTCAGCCATCTGATACGATGTTCTTGGAAAAGCAATCTCATGTTCTTTTAGACTTACATAAACAAGTCCAGAACAATCCATACCTTTTCGTGTGGTTCCACCAAACTTGTAGCGGGTACCGTTAAAGGTTAGGGCCGTGGCAATAATATCCTTGGCCTTTTGGTTCTTCTTTTTTTCCTTTTTGGAAATCTTTGGAGTGAGGTTAGTCTCCTCGGATGACCCCTCTACCGTTACGGTTCGGGTCTTGCTGTACGTTCGTTTTTTGCTCGTTCCGCAGCTCATTACTGCAAGAATGCAAAGCAAACCTATAGTTTTTCGCAACATCCAAGAATACAATTTATTTCTTGGAAGGTAAATCTAAGCATTTTTAATGAGTAATTGTGCTGCTTTTTGACTGGCTCCTTGTCCTCCCAACTTCTGTTTTAAAAGTGCATAGTCCTTTAAAATCCTTTTTCGTTCTGGCCCATCCAGAATTTTGGTGAGTTCGTTTTTGAGGTTAGCGGTGGTTAAGTCATCTTGAATTAATTCTTTAACCACTTCTTTGTCCATAATCAGATTCACCAACGATATATAATCTAAGGTAATGATGCGTTTTGCAATCTGATAGGATATCCAATTTCCCTTGTAACACACCACTTGAGGCACATTAAAAAGAGCAGTTTCCAAAGTCGCCGTGCCGCTGGTTACCAGTGCCGCATGCGCATATGTAAGAAGGGCATAGGTTTGATTGGATACAAATCCTACGGCATTTCCTTCTTTAAAAGAAATATAGAACTCATCTGATAAACTAGGAGCTCCAGCAATTACGAATTGATAGTCAGGATAGTCCTTTTGAACCGAAAGCATGATTTCCAACATTTTTTGGACTTCCTGTTTCCTACTACCCGGTAGTAAAGCAACTATCGGTTTATTGGCATCTAAATTATTGCGACTTCTGAATGTAGTTTCATCTTCGATTGAAGTGTTTGCAATGGCATCAATCAAAGGGTGCCCGACAAAATTGACCGTATATCCATGCTTCTTTTCGTAAAAATCCTTTTCAAAAGGAAGGATAACATACATATGATTAATGTCCCTTTTGATTTTTTTGATTCTACTTTCTCGAGAAGCCCATATCTGCGGAGAAATATAATAATTGGTAGAAAAGCCCTGCGCTTTGGCCCATTTGGCAATTCGGAGATTGAACCCAGAAAAGTCAATAAATACTATTAAATCTGGTTGGAACCTTTGTATGTCCTCTTTGCAAAATTTGATGTTTTTAAAAATAGTCGGGATGTTTTTGATTACCTCCAAAAACCCCATAAAGGCCATATCCTTATAATGCTTGGCCAGCTCACCACCGGCCCTCTGCATCAAATCTCCACCCCAACAACGAATTTGTGCGGAGGTATCTTGCTCTTTAAGAGCTTTGATGAGGTTGGAGCCGTGTAGATCTCCCGAGGCCTCACCTGCAATTATATAATATTTCATTGCAAAGATTGTTCAGTATCAGCCAGTTATTTTATAGTACAAAATTATTAAAGCTGTCAGCAATGTGGCTATCATTACACCTCTTGCTCTATAATCTCTTTTAAGACGTAGGAAGCCAAAAAATGCTATCAGATTTAAAATAGCTCCCAATGCCAACAAACTGCCAATATGACCTTGTTTCACAGCAGCGTTAAAGGTTTCCACAATGCCTAAGTCAGAAAATAACAAAATGTACAAGAGGGTACCCATGGTATTTGCAATAATACCTACTACAAAACCGACAATTATTTCTTTTTTACGATTCATTTAAACTCCAGTTATTTATTTGAGGAATCATATGGTGTGCCGTGAGGTCAAATTGGGTGGGTACAACAGAAACGTATCCATTTGCCAAAGCCCATTCGTCAGTGTCCTCACCTTTATCCAATAGTTCAAACTCTCCGGTAAGCCAGTAATAATCCTTTCCAGTAGGACTTGTTCTTTTATCAAACTTCTCTTTCCAGTTGGCTCGTGCTTGTCTGCAAACTTTTATCCCTTTCGGCTCAATATCGGATTTAGGAATGTTCACATTCAGTACAGTCCCCTTTGGAATTCCATACGTTAAGGCTTGGGATACAATTTTTTTGACCGCTTTCAACGCAGGTTCAAAGTTGGCTTCCCAAGAATAATCACATAGCGAAAAACCAATAGCAGGAACGCCCTCGATACCTGCTTCAATGGCAGCGCTCATTGTACCGGAATAAATCACATTAATTGACGAATTGGAACCATGATTGATTCCACTCACACAAATATCAGGTTTACGGTCCAAGATTTCTTGAAGTGCCAATTTTACACAATCGGCAGGGGTTCCACTACAACTGTATTCGGTGGGAGCACCTTGTTCGGTATCTATCACAACCTTTTTGGAATATAAAGTGTTGTCAATGGTAATCGCATGTCCCATTCCACTTTGGGGACTGTCAGGTGCTACCACGATGACATCTCCAATTTCCTTCATGGTCTGGATTAAGCAACGCAGACCAGGTGCGGTTATTCCATCATCATTGGTCACTAAAATGAGCGGTTTATCCATTTTATATAATTAACAGTCCAAAAATACGTTTTCATAGGGATATGAAGACGGGCTCGTTTAACAAAAAATTATACGCGCCCTCCCTCTCTGGCATGGTTTTTTCAGTATCTTAGGGAATTCATAGAAAAAGAAAAAAGATTAATGTAATGCGGATTTGGTGAGGTAAACCCATCGTATTTGCACCCAACAAATACCACTTTTATGAAAAAGAATTTCACGCTGGCATTTTTAGTGATTTTAGTAGCCGTGGCTTCCTGCAGCTTTACGAACAAATCGTTTGAGAATGATGATAAGGATAAATTGTTATTAGATCTAATCACCTATGTGCTGGAAAAGGGTCATTATGAGCCCAAAAACCTGAATGATAGCTTCTCTTCCAATGTTTTTGATGATTTCATTGATATTCTTGACCCTACTAAGCGTTACTTTCTGGCAAGTGACGTTAGGGAATTTGAGAAGTATAGATTCATGATTGATGACGAAATCAAGAACACTGAAATAACGTTTTTCAATATCGTATACCAACGTCTCAAGAAGCGAATGGGTGAAGCAGAGGAGATTTACAAAGATGTATTGGATACTCCTTTTGATTATAACAAGTCAGAAACCATCAATATCGACTATAAAGATCAAGAGTTCGCTGCAAACAAGAAACAGTTGCGTGAAAGATGGAGACAGCAGCTGAAGTACAATACTTTAGGTGTTTACGATAATAAGCTTAGCGAAAATGAAGATAATCTGCCTGTAGCTGAGTTGGAAGCTGAAGCAAGAGAAACTACAGAAAATACATTGGGCGAGTTCTTTGATTTTATCAATGACTTGGAACGTAAGGATTGGTTTGTGCAATATATCAACACTATTGTAGATGAGTTTGACCCACATACCTACTACTTTGCTCCAGATGATAAGGAAAAGTTTGATATTGGTATGTCTGGTAAGTTTGAAGGTATTGGAGCCAGATTACAGAAGAAACCTGAAGGTGCTAAAGTCGTGGAAATCATTTCCGGCGGACCTGTATGGAGAGAGCAAAGTCTGGAAGTAGGTGACGAAATCTTAAAGGTAGGGCAAGAAGGAGAAGAACCCACGGATATTGTGGGGATGCGTTTGGATGACGCCATTAAACTTATAAAAGGCCCTAAAGGATCTACTGTAGATTTGACCGTACGTCGCGTTGATGGAACAATTGAGGAGGTTTCTATAACCAGAGATGTGGTTATGCTTGAAGAGGCTTATGCAAAATCGGCAACGGTGAAAGATGCAGGAAACAAATACGGATTAATCAACCTTCCCAAATTCTATGTAGATTTTGAAGACTATACGGAAAGAAATGCGGCAACTGACGTAGCCAAGGAAGTGGAGCGTCTTAAAGAAGAAGGAGTTGAAGGTATTATCCTTGATTTAAGGGATAATGGGGGAGGTTCTTTGAAAACTGTTGTGGATATGGCCGGTCTTTTTATTAAAGATGGACCTATTGTACAAGTACGCTCATCGGGACAACGAAAAGAAGTTCACGAAGATAAAGACGAAAGAATTCAGTGGGATGGACCATTGGTAATATTGGTTAACGAATTGTCAGCCTCCGCTTCAGAGATATTGGCTGCCGCAATGCAAGATTATAAGAGAGCGGTGGTAATTGGAAGCAAGCAGACTTTTGGTAAGGGAACGGTTCAAAATGTAATTCCTTTGGACAATATTGTTCGCAGTAATGAACATGGAAATTTGGGAGCGATTAAATTGACCACCCAAAAATTCTATAGAATCAATGGAGGGTCTACGCAATTGGAAGGTGTTAAGAGCGACATCGTGGTTCCGGACCGATATAGTTATATCGATTTAGGGGAAAGGGATCAAGAGAACCCATTGGAATGGGATAGAATTTCAGCTGCTGACTATGAAGCATGGGATGGTTACATTGATTTTGAATCCACAATCGCCAACAGTAAAAAGCGAATGTCTGAAAACCCATATATCGAATTGATTGAAGAAAACGCGAAGTGGTTAAAGGAGCAGCAAGATGAAACAACAGTTTCTTTGAATTACGATGCCTATAAACAACGCGAGGAACAAGCCAAGAAAAAATCCGAACAATTTAAAAGTTTGAGAGATTATGATTCAGAGTTGACTTTTGAATCATTGAGATATGAGACGGAATTGTTTACCCAAGACTCAGTACTACGTGAAAAGCGTAACCGTTGGCACAAGAACTTGGCCAAAGACATTTATGTGGAAGAGGCCATTAACGTTCTAAAGGACCTTAAGTTGAACAACATTAAAGGTGCAGAACGCAGACTTGCCAGCGTTAAGGGATAAACCTCATATTTAATAATATAAAAGAACCGACCTTTTTAGGTCGGTTTTTTGTTTTTAAATCATTTCGTTTTTTGTAAGCCAATGAATACGTCAAGCTATATTTCATATCCACCAATTTGAAATGGTATTTTTAACTGAAATTCCCGAACTTCACGTATCGGACGATATAGTCCATTAAAACGGAGCCATATCTTTATCGTTGTGCATAATGTTCAAAAAACTGCTAACATCAATATTATTAGTATCTCAATTATCCTTTTCACAAACTGAAAAGGATGATTATGAAATCTATGCTTCAATATTAGCAGAGCAACTAAAATTTGGAATTAGTGACGAAACAGATTCAATTGTTCTAATTGAACAATTCGTCAACAAACATGATGTATCTGATTATGAACTTTTCGATTATAAAACTGACTCTATTCATGGTTCGGATATTAATTTTCTATCCTCAAATGGAGTTTCTAAATCTTTTATAAATCGCTTAAAGAATGAATCGGAATTAAGAAAAGTTATAAAAGAATTGACAGATGACTTTACTATTCAACCGAAGATAAAAGCGGAATTATTATCGACTAACTATTTGAATATTCAAAGCATATCAACAGAAAAGTTTAATTCTTATTTCCGAAAAAAACGCTGGAGAAAAAATGCCTGGAAAAGAATTAAAAGAAAATATGGTACTGATAATATAATTGAGTTTTCAAAAGTAAATTATAATGGAAATTTCACAACAACATATTGCGGAATCAATTGTGGTGGCCTATGTGGAAATGGATTCTTTATTGTTCTTGAGAGAATAGATGAAAAATGGAAAACAATAGCTTTAATAAATTTATGGGAATCTTAAAACACTATGAACAACAATGTATAACCGTAATTACGGCGGATTCGACTAACCTTCGACTGCGCTCAGGGCTGGCTGAATCCACTCGGAATTGCTAAAGTCAGTGCCAAACCGAAACTAAACGCATATAAACCCGTAACTGACGGTTATACGAGACCGATAAGTGCAATCCTAAAAACATACGTCTCTTTTGCGCGTATTTATAATTGAGAACAAAGGATTCAGATCAGTTTTTTATTTACATACCGCCTGATTTGGCTATTTTGCGCTTCATGGGTAAAAGAACAACGTATACCATTCTACTGGCTATTTGTATTATTGGTTTTTGGCTTTTTGAAAACTTCTATACCCCAGACACGTACTCATCTAAAAGTAAAACAGGACGTAAGGAAGTAATCCACGGTGATTTTTTGCCTAGCTCTACTTACGGCGATGTGGTTAAACATGAATACTATACATTGTCCTATAGCGAATCTCATGAACAAGCGGAATGGGTGGCCTATCCGCTCAAAAGAGAACATCTTACCAATGATGATAGAAGGAGACCCTATTTTATAGAAGACCCCGAAGTAAAATCCAAATCTGCTGATTGGCGAAATTACCGAGGTTCAGGTTACGACAGAGGGCATTTGGTTCCCGCTGGGGACCGTAGATTTTCGGAACAAGCCTACAACGAAACGTTCTATACCAGTAATATAAGTCCCCAAAATCGCGACTTTAACGCTGGAGTTTGGAACAGATTGGAACAACAGGTGCGATTTTGGTGTAAGAAGTATGGTAACTTGGTGGTAATTACAGGAGGTGTTCTAAAAGATAATCTTGAGGAAATAGGAGAGGAAGATGTGGATGTGCCGGAGGCTTTTTTTAAAATCGTTTATCGCGAAACTGCAGATGAAATAGAAGTGATTTCATTTCTCATGCCCAACCAAGAAAGCAATTTGCCCTTACAAGATTTTGTGATAGCCATAGACGAAATAGAACGGCAAACGAATATTGATTTCTTTTACAAGCAACCTCAGGAATGGCAAAAGCAATTGGAATCCAGAGTTAATCTTTCCAACTGGCAATTTTAAAGACCGTCCCGCAATCTGTTGGAATCCAGTTTCAAGAAAATAAATAATAATAATGTAAAGAACATTAGCCCAGACCCACCGTAGCTAAAAAAGGGTAGGGGAACCCCAATAGTAGGCAAAAGACCTATTACCATACCTATATTGATGATATAGTGTATGAGCAAAATGGAAATAACCCCATAACCGTACATGCGACAAAAGTCATTTTTTTGTCTTTCGGCCACATAAATCAATCTAAGAAAGAAGAGCGAAAATACGATGATTACAGTAGTAGTTCCCATAAAGCCCCATTCCTCACCCACTGAGCTAAAAATGTAGTCAGTGTGCTGTTCCGGAACAAAATCTCCCTTGGTACGGGTACCTTCCAAAAAACCCTTACCAAAAAACCCACCTGATTCGATTGCCTTTTCAGATTGATACGTATTATACCCTATGGTTTTCCGGATTTCTTCCAGCTTGTCTTTATCTTTTTCCAAGCTCAACCATAAAGCAAATCTATCTCTATGGCGTTGTTCGAATACATTTTCGTAGACAAAGTTCACAGAGAGCGAAAAGAGAATCGACAATACCAAAGCAATACTTAAAGGTATTATTGGAATTTTCGTCGATTTCCTTTTAAAAAGAAAAGTGAGAACGGTTAAGATTCCCAAGCCAATACCAATCCAAACCGTACCAAACATTAAAGTGGTGGCGAAAAGGACTACTATGATTACTAAAATTCCCAAATAATAAAGCGGAAATCCCTCCCTAAAAAGGACAAAGAAAAGTGAGAAATAAATCAGTGCGCTACCAGGATCAGGTTGAGGCAAAATAAGAAGTGCGGGTAAAAGGATGATCAACAAGGCATATAGCTGGTGTTTTTTGTTTCGGATATCGGTTTGAATGTCACTTAAGTATTTAGCCAATGCCAATGCTGTTGTAACTTTAGCCAATTCGGAAGGTTGGAGATTTAAAAAACCCAAATCGTACCACGAGGTAGCACCAGCTATGGTTTTGCCAAAGAGAAAGAGCCCTACTAAAAGTACTAAGGACGAGATATAAAAGATAGAAGCAAATCGTTCAAAAAAACTGGTTTCCACAAATAGAACCAATACAATTACCCCTAAAGAGATAATGATAAAAAACAACTGCTTTCCATACAATGTGGAAAAGTCAAAAATAGAACCGTCTGGATTGGAGAGCGTGGTGGAATAAATATTTATCCATCCTATAAAAACCAAGAAGGCATATAAAAAAACGCTGATCCAGTCTATTCTCTTGACCAGTCCTCTACCAGACATACTCGTTTATCTTGAAAGGTTCCCCACTATACGGTTTTGCGTATTCGTGTTCAAGGGTTTTCTCCAGCATTCTTTTTTCCAAATCTTTGCGGGTAATTTCTCCCTTTACATATTTTTCAATCAAAAGGGAAGCAATGTGCCCTGCGTATCTTGCCCCATAATATCCATTTTCAATATAAACTGCCAATGCAATTTTTGGATTCTCAACGGGAGCAAAAGCTACAAAAACCGAGTGATCCGTCAATTGCATTCGTTCTCCATTGATTCGCACAAAATTTTCTACTGTTCCAGTTTTTCCAGCAATTTCTATTCCGGGAACTTGAACCCAACGTGCAGTACCATATTTATAAACGTTGGCCATGCCTTCAATTACGGGTTCAAAATGTTTACGGTCTATGGTGGTATATCTGGGTTCGGTGAATCTGGGGTCAATGGATCCATTTCCCACACTCTTTATAACATGAGGTGTAAAAAAATAACCACGATTGGCGATGGCAGCGGTCATATTGGCCAATTGCAATGGTGTGGCGGCAACCTCGCCTTGACCAATTGAATTGGAAATAATGAATGATGATGCCCATCTATTGTCTCCATACGCTTTGTCATAATACGCTTTATCAGGAATGCGCCCGGGTCGCCCCGTAGGCAAATCAGTCCCCAGATAACCCCCCAAACCAAAGCTTTTCATATGTTTTTCCCAAGCATCCATCCCTTCATCTGTGGTTTTATACTTGCCATAAATCTTTCTAAAAGTACCAGCAAAATATGCATTGCATGATTGATAAATACCAGAATTCAGGTCACGCATACCACCTCCACAGTGACACCCTCTTTTGGTGTTTCCCACATAAAACCCATTGTAACATCTAAACTTGGTAGAGGTGTCGATGACGCCTTCCTGAAGTGCCACTAAGGCATTCAAGGTTTTAAAGGGAGACCCAGGGGATGGTTCGGCTAAAATGGAACGGTCCCAGGTAGGTTTGGAAATAGTATCGTAGTGAAGTTTGGTGTAATTTCTGGAACGTTCTCTTCCCACTAAAAGTGCAGGGTCGTAGGTGGGTCCGGAAATCATGGCCAAAATCTCACCACTTTTCGGTTCCAGGGCTACTATTCCACCTCTTTTGCCGTGCATCAACCGTTCACCATATTCCTGCAATGCTTTATCCAGAGTAATTCTAATTTCTTTTCCTTGTTGGGGAAGCGTATCTAGTTTACCGGCTTTGTAGGGGCCTATATCTCTATTAAAACGATCTTTTTGAATGTATTTTACCCCTTTACGCCCTCTTAGTGTCTCCTCATATTGTTTCTCAATTCCGGTACGTCCTTTGAGTTCTCCTGCTACATAATATGGATTGTTCTGAAGGTCTCGTTCGTTAACTTCACTAATGTATCCCAAAACATTCGCAGCACTATTGGTGGCGTAGTATCTTAGTGATCGTTTTTGGATATAGAATCCTTCAAAGTGACGCATTTTTTCTTGTAGACCTGCATAATCTTCTTTGGAAAGTTGAGGTACAAGAACTGAAGGAAGCCGTGGAGAGTACGTTCTGGCCCTTTTCATTTTGGAAATGAAGGCTTTCTTATCAATCCCCAACAAATTGCAAAATTCCAAAGTATCCAACGGTTGAACTTCTCTTGGAATGACCATCACATCATACGCTGGCTGATTTCCAACCAAAAGCTCACCATTTCGATCATACACATAACCTCTTTCCGGGTAATCGTAAATTGCCTTGATGGCTGGGTCCTCAAGGGTTTGATTTGGTGAAAAACTAAAAAGCTGCAGATATGACAAGCGGCTTATAAAAACAAAACCGACGATAATAACTACGGAAGAGAGTAACAGTTTTTTCATATGTCAGACCTAATAAGTAACCCTATATTTTCCTAACGGAAATATGAAGGGTTTATTCGCTTTTGGGGCTAAAAAGTGAACTAAACATGGCACATAAGAAAAAAGTGACCAAGCTAGTGGTTACAAATTTCTTCAAAATTAAGAGGATATGTGATAAACTTAAAATTTCTAGGAAAAAGAATATTAAATGATGCGCCAATATTAACAGTCCCAAAAAGGTGAGTCTCTGCACTTTTGTAGTATTCTTGAAACTAAAGTTTTGAAACTCATAATTCACTCCAAAACAGAACCGCATGATCAAGGGTCTAATAAAAGCAGAGGTCAACGTGGCAAATGTGTGCAAGGCCAAGGTGTCCGAAAAAATATCAATAATCAATCCTAGCAAAAAGGCAGTAAGGAGAAAGACCGCCCTATTCCCTTTTATTGGGAACCAGTACAGAAAAATGACATAGACCATCGGATTGATGGAATCTAAAAAATTAAGGGTATTAAAAATTAGTACCTGTGTCAAAACAAGCAATACAAACCTTAGAATATTTAAAAAGACAACATTATTCATCTACGGTCAATTCTTCCAGTTCTTTGATCTCCTTTTTATTCTTGTTTTTTATAAGATAGATGTTCTTCACATTGGCCATGTCGTTAAAAAGTTCTACATCAATATTGTAGAAACTCTTAGAAGCGTTCAAGTCGTATTTTTTAATAACTCCAACGGGTATATTTTCAGGGAAAATACTGGACATTGCACCAGTAACAATGGTATCTCCAACCACTAGCGGCACCAATCTAGGGATATCCACCAATTGTACTACCCTGTAATCGCGGGCATCCCAAACCAAAGACCCAAAATAATCTGTGTTCTTTATTTTGGCATTGATGTTTGACTTCGTGTTCAAAACGCTTTGGACGGTTGAAAAATTGGATGAAGTATTTTCGACAATGCCCAAAATGCCACGAGTAGTTATCACCCCCATGTCTTGTTCTATCCCGGAATTGCTTCCTTTGCTAATGGTCAAGTAATTTCTAGGTGACGAAAAACTATTTTTTATGACTTTCGCATTGGTGACACTATATTCCAGTTGAGTGGTATCCAAAGTCTGTTGGATTTTTTCAGGTGAATTGAAAAGTAACCAGCGTAGACGTTCGTTCTCTTGGACAAGCCGATTGTTTTCTTCGCGTAGCGAAAAATAGCCAGATATGTCAGCTGCGTTCCCGTATACCTTTCCTGTAACCCATTTGGAAGAATTAAAAAATCGGGACTGGTGGTAAGAATGAGAACGAATCGTTAGGACCAACGCTATCAAAGCCAAAAAACCATAGAGGAAAGAGTTTCTATAGTTGAGTATAAAATTGATGATGCGCTGCATGCAATCGTTGGGTTAGAATGGTTGTGGAAATAGTAGTTCCACAGTTATGTTCAATACGCGTCTATTTTATAAGAATGCTTTTGTACCGCTCCAAATTTTTCAATGCTATTCCTGTTCCTCGAACAACGGCCCGTAAAGGATCTTCGGCAATATAAACCGGTAAATCTGTTTTTTGGGAAAGTCTTCTATCCAAGCCTCTTAGCATAGAACCACCTCCTGCCAGGTAAATTCCCGTATTGTAAATATCCGCTGCCAATTCCGGTGGGGTTTGTGATAAGGTTTCCATTACAGCATCTTCCACGCGTAATATACTTTTATCCAATGCTTTAGCAATTTCTCGATACGAAACCTGTACTTGTTTGGGTTTTCCCGTGAGCAGGTCCCTTCCTTGAATGGATTTATCATCCGGCGGAGATTTTAAATCCTCCGTAGCAGAACCTATCTCAATTTTTATTGCTTCGGCAGTACTCTCTCCAACATACAGATTGTGTTGGGTACGCATATAATAAATAATGTCGTTGGTGAACACATCACCCGCAATTTTCACTGATTTGTCACACACAATACCTCCCAAGGCAATAACGGCGATTTCTGTTGTACCACCACCTATGTCCACAATCATGTTTCCCTTAGGTTGCATGATATCCAAGCCTATACCGATGGCTGCTGCCATTGGCTCGTGAATAAGATAGACTTCCTTGCCATTTACCCGTTCAGCAGATTCGCGTACTGCACGCATTTCCACTTCGGTAATGCCTGATGGAATACAGATAACCATACGTAAAGCGGGGGGAAACCATTTTTTCTTTAGTGCAGGAATATTCTTAATGAACATATTGATCATCTTTTCAGATGCATCAAAATCTGCAATTACCCCATCTTTCAAAGGTCGTATGGTCTTTATATTTTCATGGGTTTTTCCCTGCATCATGTTGGCCTCTCTACCAACGGCGATAATCTTACCAGAAACTCGGTCTCTAGCAACAATCGAAGGGCTGTCTACTACAACTTTATCTAGGTGGATGATAAGGGTATTTGCAGTACCAAGGTCAATAGCAATCTCCTCGGTCATGAAATCAAAAAATCCCATAAAAAGCTTTGGTTTTTTGGATTAACGGTAAAATTATCGGCTAATGTACTAAAATTAATGCTTAAAATGTCGAGTGCCAGTCATAACCATGGCTATGTCATTTTCGTTGCAAAAATCAATACTTAGTTGGTCTTTTATAGAACCTCCAGGTTGTATAACGCTTCGTATCCCAGCTTCGTATGCAATCTCTACACAATCGGGAAATGGGAAGAAAGCATCACTGGCCATAACGGCTCCATTTAAATCGAAGTTGAAGGACTTTGCCTTGTTTATGGCTTGATTCAAAGCATCTACCCTTGAGGTTTGCCCAGTTCCACTAGCACAAAGCTGCTTATTTTTAGCCAATACGATGGTGTTACTTTTTGTGTGCTTGCACAATTTAGAGGCGAACAACAAATCCTCAATTTCTTGGGAGCTTGCCTTTCTGTTGGTGACAGCTTCCAAATCACCCTTGCTATCGGTCTTAAAATCTTTGTCTTGCACCAAAACCCCATTGAGGCATGTTCTTACCAAAGTTTCGGGGAGTGCAACTTCTTTTTGAATCAAAATAATTCGGTTTTTCTTGCCTTTAAGCACCTCCAACGCATTCTCGGAATAACTAGGAGCAATCACCACTTCACAGAAGAGCTTATGGATTTCTTCGGCGGTTTCTACGTCAATCTCAGTGTTGGCAATCAAAATACCTCCAAAGGCAGAAACGGGATCTCCTGCCAAAGCATCAACATAAGCTTGTTTTATGTTGTTTCTAGTGGCCAGACCACAAGCGTTGTTGTGTTTTAAAATGGCAAAAGTAGGGTCATCTCCTTTGAATTCTCCCATGAGATTGACCGCTGCATCCACATCCAATAGATTATTGTAGGATAGCTCTTTGCCATGCAATTTGTCGAACATAGCCTCAAAGTCTCCGAAGAAAAAACCTTTTTGGTGGGGATTTTCTCCATATCGCAAAACCTTTCCATGGGTTTCGCTGATTTTTAAAACGGCTTCTTCATGATCCTTGTTAAAATAATTGAATATGGCCGAATCATAGTGGGAAGAAACATTAAAGGCCTTGGAAGCAAAACGTTTTCTGTCTTCTAAAGAGGTAGATCCATCTCCCTTGGAAATGACGCCCAAAAAGTCTTCATAATCTTCCATTGAAGATACACAGAGCACATCTTTGTAATTTTTAGCCGCAGCTCGAATTAGCGAAATACCTCCTATATCAATTTTCTCAATAATGTCTTGTTCGGAAGCACCACTAGCCACGGTTTTTTCAAAAGGATAGAGATCAACAATAACGATATCCAATTGTGGAATGTCAAATTTTTCCATTTGAGCCACGTCTCCCTCATGGTCCTGTCGGTTCAATATTCCGCCAAAAACCTTGGGGTGCAATGTTTTTACCCGTCCTCCTAAAATGGAAGGATAACTGGTTACATCTTCCACTGGAACTACGGGAATCCCAAGTTCTTTGATAAATTTTTCGGTTCCTCCAGTGGAATAAAGAGTAACGTTAAGTTCGTGTAGTTTTTTAACGATAGGTTCCAATCCATCCTTATGAAATACTGAAACTAGGGCGCTGAAAGCTTTTTTGGAAGTGCTCATGTGGTGTCTTAAAAATCAATTTCTTAAGCACACAAAAGTAAATTTTTTGTAAAGAAAATCAGAGAGGGTTTATCAACAAAAAACAGTGAGTTTTAAAGAATTTGGGCCACATTGTCATTAACAAATTCCAAAAAGCGCTCATCTGCTTCAGAAAAAGGGTCGGGAGTGTTGGAATCTATGTCTATTTGACCAATATTTTCTCCATTCTTAAAAAGTGGGATAACGATTTCAGACTTTACGGTAATACTGCACGCGATGTAGTTGTCCTGAGCCGCAACATCGGGGACAACAAAATTCTCATTACTCACTGCCACTTGTCCACAAATCCCTTTTCCAAAAGGAATAATCGTATGGTCCGTGGGTTCACCTGCGTAAGGGCCCAATTTCAATTCTTGTTTGTCTCCATTTTTAAAATAGAAACCTACCCAATCATAATACGGAATTTCTTTTTTCAAAAAATCACATAGCAATTGAAGACGATGGTCCACATGTGTTTCTTGTTGAAGTATTTCCTGTACTTGTGGCTTTAAGGTTTCAAACATGGTATTTTGTATGTGTTCAGTATGTGAAATAGTCGTGCAAAAATCGAAAAAATTTCAGTGCTAATACCCTAAAGTTTGGTTAAGCTTTAACTATACTGGAAAACGAAGTTGACATATTTTGTATTTTTGCTTTGTGAAAAAAGGAATTCAAAAAATATTTTCAGTTTTCATGTCCCTTTTGGTACTGCTTTCTACAATTTCGTGGAGCGTGGATAAACACTTGTGTATGGGGCGCGTTATGGATATTTCTTTTTTCACGGAAGCAGATGATTGCGGTATGGAAGCAGGCCTTGCCCTATTGGGAAAGGACAGCGAAAAGCCCCATTGTTGCGATGATGAATCCTTTATTCTGACAGGTCAGGATGACCTTAGTTTAAGTTGGTCCGACTTTGACCTGGAACAGCAAGTTTTTCTAGTTGCCTTTTCCACCTCGTATTTAGACTTATTTGTTCCTCTAAAAGAACTACCTGTTCCTTATGAGGAATATCCTCCCCCAATCTTGGTCAGGGACATTCACGTTCTGGACCAGGTCTTTTTAATATGATGTATTGAATCTAAATGAATACCCTTGACTTCTGGCAAGTCGGGGAGTTTGACTATTCAATTAACAATGATTCAATATATACATGAAAAAAATTAGCATTATACTTTTTTGGTTTCCAGTACTATTGATTGCCCAGGATAAAATAGAAGGGGTAGTCTTGGAAGCTAATTCAGAGAATGAACGTATAGGTCTCTCTGGAGCCAATGTGTACTGGTTGAACTCTCCTTTGGGGACAATAACCCAGGAAGATGGAACCTTTACCATTCCATATGACCCAAAATATAATAAGTTGGTTATTAGTTATATCGGCTTTTCGACGGATACATTAACCATTAACTCACTACGTAAGGTGAATCATACTTTGCAACCCTCAAATCAGTTGGATGAGGTGGTGGTGGAACAGAAGAAAGAGGCTGTGGAAAAAGCCTTTTTTTCAGCGCAGAACGTAGTTACTGTAAATAGCGAAGAACTTTTAAAAGCGGCCTGTTGCAACCTTTCCGAAAGCTTTGAAACAAATCCAGCGATTGATGTCAATTTCAATGATGCGTTGACTGGAACCAAGCAGATTCAAATGCTAGGCCTTACCAGTCCATATCTGTTGATTACTCAGGAGAATATACCCATGGTTCGAGGAGCTTCACAAGCGTATGGTTTAACCTTTACTCCCGGGACTTGGGTGGAAAGTATCCAAATTACAAAAGGAGCTGGCAGTGTAACCAATGGGTATGAGAGTATTTCTGGGCAAATCAATACGGAGTTGCAAAAACCCCTATCAGATGTTCCCGTATTTGTAAATGGGTATGCGAACTTAAATGGCAGATTGGAGCTCAATACACATCTAAATACAAAGCTTTCGGACAAATGGAGTACTGGGTTTTACATCCATGGAAACCGAAGGGATGTAGAAGTTGATAACAACGATGATGGGTTTTTGGACATTCCATTGGCCAATCAAATCAATGTCATGAACCGATGGCAATATCAAAATCCGGAAACGGGTTGGGTGAGCTTTATCAACTTACGTTTTTTGAATGACGAAAAACAGGTGGGCCAAGCTGATTTTAACCCGGATACGGACCGCTTCACCACCAATGCTTGGGGCAGTGAAATTGATACTCGAAGGTTTGATAGTTCTGTGAAGCTGGGTTATGTATTTCCGCAACTTCCGTTTCAAAGTTTTGGTTTTCAAGCTTCATATAGCAATCATGCCCAAGATTCATTTTATGGATTCAATGTGTATGATATAGATCACGAAAGCATTTATTCTAATTTCCTGTTCAATTCCATCATTGGGAATACCCAACATAAGTTCACAACTGGACTATCTTTTGCTTATGATGGGTATGAAGAATTGGTGAATACACAACAGTTTAGTAGAACAGACCAATCTTTGGGAGCCTTCCTTGAATATAGTTATACCAATTTGGAAAAACTAAGTCTTACCGCCGGATTGCGTTTAGATACGCATAACCGTTTGGGAACTTTCTTTACTCCAAGATTACATGTTCGCTATACACCATGGGAAAGGGGAAGTCTTAGAGCTTCTTTTGGATTGGGTAGAAGAGCTGCTAACATATTTGCTGAAAATCAAAAACTGTTTGCTTCCAGTCGGATTATTCAACTTAATGGCAATGGAGGCAATATCTATGGATTTGATGCAGAAAAAGCAGTCAATTTTGGTTTCGGTTTTCTTCAGAAGTTTACGTGGTTAAACCGACCTGGTTCGTTTTCAGTGGATTTTTATCGAACCGATTTCCAAAATCAAGTCGTTGTGGATTGGGAAAACCCTAATGAGGTTAGATTTTCCAATTTAGATGGGGAAAGCTTTGCGAACAGTCTTCAGGTTGAGGTAAACCATGAAGTATTGCCAAATGTTGAGTTGAGAATGGCCTATAAGTATTATGATGTAGAAACGACCTATCAAACAGGATTGTTACAAAGACCTTTGCAGGCACAACATCGGTATTTTGCAAATGTAGGCTACAATACCACCCCAAAGGAGAATGGGAGTCAATGGCGATTTGATTATACCCTTCATGCTTTGGGAAGGCAAAGACTGCCTAGCACGGCTTCCAATCCCGTGGAATTTCAATTGGGGGATTTTGCAGAAGGCTATAGTCTGATGAATGCACAGGTGACCAGAGTATTTTCCCCTAAATTTGAATTGTATTTGGGAGGGGAAAACTTAACGGCTGTTAGACAGGATAATCCAGTTTTGGGTGCACAAGACCCATTTGGACCAAATTTTGATACTTCCATTGTGTTCGCCCCGATACTTGGAAGAATGGTGTATTTGGGGTTTCGATTTAAATCATAAAAACAAAAAATAAATACCAAAAAAATGAAAAAAGGAATAATGATTATGTTAAGCTTGTTGATTTCCGCAGTCTCTTTTGGACAGGAAAAAAACAAGAAAATGACCTTTGAGGTAGATGGCATATGTGAAATGTGCAAGGTTCGAATTGAAAAAGCGGCACTAAGTGTGCCTGGCGTGAAATATGCAGTTTGGGATATTCCTACACATCAATTGTCAATGGTTGTGGATGAACGTAAAACAAATGCCATGGAGATTAAATCAGCCATTGTGCAAGTAGGTCATGACACCAAAGAGTTGAAAGCTACCCAAGAGGCCTACGAAAGTGTCCATCCTTGCTGTAGGTACCGTGAACTTGATTCAAACCACAACGAGAAGCACTAAATGAAACAGACCTATTCTGTAACGGGAATGACCTGTCAAGGTTGTGTGGCTTCTGTTCAGGAGAAGTTGTCCAAAGTTGATGGCATTCTGGATGTGAGGGTCGATTTAGAAAAAGGACAAGCCACAACGGAAATGTCCAAAACTATCTCCTTGGCACAACTTCAGTCCGCTTTGCCTGCGAAATATGTGATTTCTGAAAAAAGTAATGTTGCTTCAACACCCGTTAGTGCTGAAGAAAAATCAAAATGGGGACAGCTTCGTCCCCTTTTCTTGATTTTTGCCTATCTCTTTGCTACGGCATTTTTGCTCAATTATAAAGACTGGAGCACTTCCGAAGCTATGTTGGATTTTATGGGATTGTTCTACATTGTTTTTAGTTTCTTCAAATTTTTGGACCTAAAAGGCTTCCCAGAAAGTTTTCGAATGTACGACCCACTAGCCAAAGTGCTTCCTGCTTATGGTTGGATGTATCCATTTATGGAACTAGCTTTGGGACTTATGTTCTTAATACGATTTTGGATTCCGATTGCACTTTGGGTCACGTTAATCATTCTGGGAATAACCACCATTGGAGTGACCAAGGCCTTGTTGGATAAGAAAAGCATACGTTGTGCATGTTTGGGGACTGCTTTGAACCTCCCAATGACGGAAGCTACCTTCATTGAAAATACGATTATGTTGATTATGGCTGGTTATATGCTATTCCAATGAGATTTTTTCACTATGTGAAATCAAGGTGCCGTCGTCTGCCATTCCTTCAAAGAATAAGGTGACATTGGTAACGCCATCATCGGGTAGGGTCAAAGTAGCTTCCCCTTTCTTGTTGGTGACTAGATTGGGTTCCCAATGTACAATACCGCTGCTCAAAAAGTTTTCATTTGAATAATCATATTGAGGGCGGTAGAATTTTTTGGGTCTTGTGAAACTGTTTTCAACCAGCTTTTCAGCAAAGCTTAATGTTGTAGGGGAGTAGCCACCTGTTTTTCTATAAATTCGTATGGTGCCTCCGCCGAAGTCAGGTCCTTCAAAAAGCCCATCTTTTGTCAAATAAATTTCGTCAATCTGATATAGAGGAATGTTTGCCAATTGCGTAAAATCTCTGACAAGTATATCATTGTCATATACAGCTACCGGTCCTGCTAAAGGAATAGGACTTCCTATTAATAAAACGTTGTTCGCAAAGTCTTCTTGAACACGAAACCCCTGTCTTCTAATAAAATCCGATAATAAAGGATTCCTTTTAACATCATCATCTGATATTTTGAACCCGTCGAATAAGCCATTGATAAGAGGCGAAGCACGTGTCAATTTCTTTTCAATTCGTTCTTCAGATACTGTTACTCCTTCTAGAAAAATAGTATTGTCCTGTTTAAAGAGTGGTTTGTCAGTGGTATTGCCATTTTGGTTGTTAATCTCTTTAGAGATGCCAAAAGGGATTTTCTTTCCAAGGGACTCTTGGGCGATAGAATCACCTAACACTTTAGTAGATAAGAACGTAGTTTCCATTTCTGGCTTCCTTAATTTTTTGTTCCTGTTCCTTAGTGAAAGCATTAAAGTGTCCCCGTTGAATTGAAGAAAGTTGTCTATTTGGAAATTTGTGGAGTCCTTAAGTTCTACAAACTGCATATTGAACATATTCCCTTGTTGGATGACCAATTGGTCTCCCTTCCGTATTTTGGAATTTAGCTTGCCAGAGACCGAAATCCCATTTTCAAAAGGATGTTCAATTTTTGGAGGGCCGTCAAAAATGCCCCTCCAATCATAACTACTCCATCCTTGTGTCAATAAGATTAAATCAAGTTCATACGCTTTCGTTCTATCAATATCTTCAAAATATCTCGCGGCATGTTCAACCTCCGACCTCAGATAAGGAGTGAGCAAAAAATTGGAAACAATACTTGAGTGGGTATTTTTTGATGTAGTTTCCGATGGAAGTGCTGAGACACTTAAGGATACTGGAGTGTTGTTTTTTGAAAATGCATTTATCAATACTGAAACGGAATCTTTGTTTTTTCTTTGGGGTACTTCAACCTTCAGCTTGCCCAATTTTAAATTTTGGTAATTAAATACCAATCGTTCTGAGATTGGGTTTAAATCATCATCAAAAAGCGTAATAATATTTGTACCACTCAGCAGTTTGCTCTTGCCAATTTTGATAACTTTTTTTAGTTCATCTATTTTAAAAGTTTTTAAGGCCATAAGGCCGTCACGATGAACCGCCATATGGAAATTCTTACCCGATATTTCTTTTAAGGTAGAAGGGTTGGTTTTCAATGAAATGACAATTTTATCCTCTAAAATATTGTTGACATTTATGACTATACCTTTCCGTTTTGGTTCCGGAAGTTTTTTGTTAATGGTCTCGCCATTTGGTAATATTGCCTCAAGTGTCAGCGGATATTCAACGTTTCCTCGTAGTATAAATTTACCGACGCCGTAACTGTTGGTAACAACATCAGCCACCTTTTCACTGTTTGGAGCCATAACCTTTCCTTCAGTGATTTCCATTCCCATTCCATCGTTGTCCACAAGTTTGATTCCAATGGTGTTTTCGGCACCTTTTATGATGTGTCCACCTTCAGGAAGAATTTGTAGGTTATAAGGTCTAGCAGGTGATGGTTCACTTTCAGTAATCGTTTCGTTAATGACTGTAATCTCTTTTAAAAAATCTTGTTCCTCCCTAAAATTCTGCATCCAACTTGTACCCGCTTTTATGTAGTACGTACCACTTTTAAAGGAATTGTCAAGTTTAAAGCTTCCATTGGTAATGCCATTTTCTACCAAGAACATTCCACTGCTTACTCGATTTCCATCAGCATTATAAATAGCACAATGAAGATTGGTTGTTTTTCGTGAAGGCTCGCCAGCTTTTTTATCGTAGAAATATGCAGTCCACCAAATCTCTTCCCCAACAAAAAAGACATCTTTGTTCAAGTGTAAATGAAGGGATTCCCTTAAATCTGAAAAGTGGCTCTCATAACCATCCTGCAGTTTGTAATTATTGATGTCTTGGGTGGAACCATTCAATAAGATTTCTTGGGTGTGGGAGAGGAGTGAGCCATCTTCTCCCATACCTTCTATTAAAACTTTGACCGAAGAAATGTTATCCTTTGGAATTTTGAATTCGACTTCACCTTTTTTATTTGTTATCAATTGAGGCTCCCAATGTACAATGCCATAATTTTCAAAGGCGTCACCTCTTGTTGAGATGTATTTTGGTCTATAGAAGGTTTTGGGCCTGGAAAAACTGTTCTCCACCAATTTTTCAGCAAAATAGATTGAATTTGACCGTGAACGCGGTCCCACTTTTCTGTAAATTCGAATTACCCCGTTTTGCGAATTGAATGTATCACCGGCAGCCCCATTTCGTTCAAAATAGATTTCGTCTATTTCACTCATGGGTACGTTAAGCAGTTGTCTCAAGTCATTGACCAAAAAATCATCTTCGTAAACCCTAACCCCGGCTCCTGCGGAACTCGAAGTAGCTAGTAACCCCGTCCCATTAGCTTCTGCGGGGTTATCTGTGGTAGGGGTGGGAATTGCTCTTCCACCTTGAAACCCCGGCTTACTATTGCGTATTGCTACTTGTCCCGTTTGTACGACGAAGTCCACTAGAAACCCGTTTTTTGCTATAAAATCCAATAAAAACAGGTTGTGTTTAATTTCTTTCTCTCCGATTTTGACTCCTGTAAAGGAATCATTTATTAAGGCCGATTTTCTTACGAGCTTGGTTTCTTTTTTCTCTTCGGTCAGTACCACTTCATCCAATTCGATAATGTCGCTTGACAATTTGAACGGAATGTCTGCCAAAGGCTCATTCGAGAAAGGGTTCAAAAACAATCCTTCGGGGAGGAGATGTTTGGTTAAATCCATTGAATCATTACGTTCTATGATGCTAGGAAATTTAACTTCCAAATCGGGCTTTTTTAACCCTCCTCTTTTCTTTCGGATGGAAAAGTTAAGAGTATCCCCGTTTTTGGAGAACAAATCCGTCAACTCAAGAGTCTGGGAGTCGTCTAAATCAAGCAAAACCATAGAACCGATACCATCTCCAATCAATGCCAACCGCTCCTCTTTTTTCAACTCAGAATTTAACTTCAGTTTTGCGCTTACTCCATGTTCGAAAGGATATGTGATTTCAGGTTCCCCATTAAAAATGAGCCCCCAGTCGTAACTGCTCCAACCTTGTGTTAGCATGGCCAAGTCCAGTTCATATTCCTTAATTCTATCGGAATCTGAAAAATACCGGGATGAGTTCTCTATCGGAGATTTTAGATAGGGATGTAAAAGAAAAGAAGAAAAAATATTGAATTCCTTAAGATCATGCGTGTTTGAAGAAGGTAAAGCAGAAACACTTAAAGAAACAGGTTTGTTTTTGTTTATGTAAGCCTTTATTTTAAGAGAAACCGAGTCCTTTTTCTCTTTACCTTTTATCACAGATGCTTTGGCCAAGTTCAGTCCTTTAAAGTTGAAAATCAATCGTTCACTTATTGGCTCTAAATTTTTGTTGAACAAGGTGATAATGTTGGTGCCGGGTAATAGATTTTCCTTGTTGACTTTGATGTTTCTGGATATACTGTCAAAGACAAAAGAATTCAAGGTCATTATTCCATCACGATGAATAGCTAGATGGAACGAGTCTTTTTTTATCGTTTCAAAGGTTCTATTGTTTGTATTCAATGAGACAACCAGTTTCTCCTCCAAAATGTTATTGACCGCCATGGCAATTCCATTGTTCTTTGCTTCCGGGAGCATTTTTTCAATAGTGCTACCATTTTTAAGGGTTGCCTTTAAGGTATAGGTCTGTTGTTGTTTGGGAAGTAACTCGAATCGACCCAAACCCGCCTCATTCGTAAAAACCTCAGTCAATTGATTGTTTTCACTATCGAACACGCCTCCTTTTTGAATCCGTACTCCTCTTCCATTCCAATCAATAATGCGTAACCCTACCATGTTATCCGTATCGGCTATCAGATGACCTCCTTCGGGTAGTAGTTGTAGATCGTAACCTTCTTGCGGTTCAGGTGAGTCTGTCTGGGCCGAAGGCTTAATTATGTTGATTTGTTTAACGAAAGGAACATCTTCTTTAAAATTATTCATCCATTTGGTTCCTGCTTTAAGATAATAGGTGCCTGAATTCCATGTGGAATCTATTTTAAAGCTACCGTGGGCAACTCCCTTTTCAAATAAAAAAAGGTCTTCGGTAATCTGGTCACCATTTGAATCATATAAACCGCAATAGAGGTTTTTTGTTGGATTTGAACGTTGATTACTTTTTTTGTTGTAGGCATAGGCTGTCCACCAAATCTCATCTCCTTGAATGAAGGTGGTTTTATTCACATGTAAATGAACGGACTCTCTATAATGACGGAAATGGGATTCGTATGTTTCTTTTAACTCGGTAGTTTCTGGTTCTTGTGCATCCAGGTTGATGTTGAAAAAAAATAGGAGGGATAGAAGAGAATAATAGCGAACCGATTTCATGTTGTTTTCTTTTGAAAATACGAAAAAGTGCTCGGACCAGTAGCCACTTTATCAAGTATTTAACAAGTATATACAACAAAAAACCGCACTTTTTAAGTGCGGTTTTCTTTACTATATAAGAGTGTGTCTTACATCATTCCTGGCATTCCACCACCACCCATAGGAGGCATTGCGGCAGGTGCATCTTCCTTAATATCAGTCAATGCGCACTCGGTAGTCAAAATCATTCCAGACACGGAGGCTGCATTCTCTAAAGCAACACGGGTTACTTTTTTCGGATCAATGATACCTGCCTTCATCATTTCAACATAGTTGTCTGCTTTGGCATCGTATCCAAAATCAGCTTTACCTTCTTGAACCTTGGCAACAACTACAGAACCTTCACCACCAGCATTTTCAACAATGGTTCTTAGTGGAGACTCAATAGCTCTAGCAACAATTTGAAGTCCGGTATCTTCATCTGCATTTGAAGTTTCTGTTTTAGCCAGAACAGACTTTGCTCTTACCAAAGCAACTCCACCTCCAGCAACGATACCTTCTTCAACAGCAGCTCTAGTGGCGTGTAATGCATCATCCACACGGTCTTTTTTCTCTTTCATCTCTACTTCTGAAGCAGCACCTACATAAAGAACGGCAACACCGCCGGCCAATTTGGCCAAACGCTCTTGCAATTTCTCCTTGTCATAATCGGACGTGGTCGTTTCAATCTGAGACTTGATTTGATTTACACGGGTCTTGATGTTTTTGGCAGAACCAGCACCATTCACTATAGTGGTATTGTCCTTGTCGATAGTTACTCTTTCTGTTGTACCCAACATGTCAACAGTAGCAGTTTCCAAAGAAAAACCTCTTTCTTCAGAAATTACGGTACCGTTGGTTAAGATGGCGATATCTTCCAACATAGCTTTTCTACGGTCACCAAAGCCAGGAGCTTTTACAGCAGCTATCTTAAGAGAACCTCTCAACTTATTCACTACCAAAGTAGCTAGAGCTTCACCATCAACATCTTCTGCTATAATCAACAAAGGTTTTCCAGACTGAGCTACTGGCTCTAAAACTGGAAGCAAATCTTTCATGGAAGAGATTTTCTTGTCGAAAAGAAGAATGTAAGGATTGTCCAAATCGGCAATCATTTTTTCAGAGTCGGTAACGAAGTAAGGAGAAAGATACCCTCTATCAAACTGCATCCCTTCCACAACGTCAACATAGGTGTCTGTTCCTTTGGCTTCTTCGACAGTGATTACCCCTTCTTTTCCTACTTTTTCGAAAGCTTGGGCAATTAAATCCCCAATAGTTTCGTCGTTATTTGCTGAGATAGCAGCAATCTGCTTTATTTTTTCAGAAGAGTCACCTACTTTTTTGGATTGCTTGGCAAGGTTTGTTACGATGGCATCTACTGCCTTATCGATACCTCTTTTCAAATCCATTGGGTTAGCTCCGGCGGCTACATTTTTGAGGCCTTCTTTTACGATTGCCTGAGCCAAAACAGTTGCAGTTGTAGTACCGTCACCTGCCAAATCATTGGTTTTAGAAGCTACTTCCTTAACCATTTGGGCGCCCATGTTTTCCAAAGCATCCTCCAATTCAATTTCTTTGGCTACGGTTACCCCGTCTTTGGTTACTTGAGGCGCTCCGAAGGATTTGCTAATGATTACGTTTCTACCTTTTGGTCCTAAAGTCACTTTAACGGCGTTGGCCAAGGCATCCACACCTCTTTTAAGACCATCACGTGCTTCAATATCGAACTTAATATCTTTTGCCATTTTCTTCTAGTTGATTTTTTTAGTTATACAATTGCTAAAATGTCACTTTCGCGCATCATCAAGTAATCAACACCGTCCAATTTAAGCTCGGTACCAGCGTATTTACCATAAAGAACGGTATCGCCTACTTTAACAGTAATGGCCTCGTCTTTGGTTCCAGGGCCTACGGCTACCACTTTTCCTTTCTGAGGTTTTTCTTTTGCGGTATCAGGGATTATGATTCCAGAAGCAGTTTTGGTCTCGGCCGCAACGGGCTCGATAAGAACTCTGTCTGCTAATGGTTTGATGTTAACTTTAGCCATATTCTTATTTTTTAAGGTATTTGTTTTAAAATTCTCGATTGGAAGGGCAGAAATTATGCCATTACCAAAAAACTGACATTCTGATAAAATAAAAATGCCAGCTTGTCATTTAAGCTGGCATTCATCTAAAATTATGTCATTTATCTTTAGTTGATAGTATCTGCCGGATTGGTCTGTTCTGTAGCAGGCACCTGTTCCGGAACTTGCTCGGGTACCGTTTCGGGAACAGTAGTTTCAACATCATTTCCATCTAAAACTTTGGACTGCGCTTGACCAAAACTCCCTTTTAAGGAAACATTCGACAACAAAATCAATACAATTAACAAAGTTGCCAAAGTCCATGTACTTTTATCCAAAAAATCACCAGTTTTTTTGACGCCGCCCACAACTTGGTTTCCTCCACCGCCAAATGACGAAGATAACCCTCCGCCCTTTGGGTTCTGCACCATAACCACCAACATCAAAAGGAGGCAAACTATAATTATTAAAATTAAAAAGATGGTAAACGTACTCATTGCTATTTCTTTTCTTTTTGCAGTTTTTTGACCGCTCGAATTTGGTCGGCAAAGAAACTACTTTTTTCTGGATATTTCAAACTCAATATCTTAAAGGCTTGTATAGCTTTTTTGTATTTCTTTTGTTCCAGATAGACCTTGGCCAATGTTTCGGTCATTAATTCATTTTTGTCCATTCGGACGGAGTCTTTAATATCGACCTTTGCCTGGGATTCTTCTTTTGGGACAATTTTTGGATTATTTTCTATGAACTTGTCCAAAAGTTCAAACTTTCTTTTCTTGTCTATTTCGATGGGTTCAATGACATCAATTTCCTTGGTAATTTCTTCAGAGGTCAGTTGTAGCCATTCTACGAAAGAGTGTTTTTCACTTTTTGTAAAGGCCAAGGGTTTGCCCAAACCAAGTTGATTTTCAGCTTTCTGTATTTTGTCATTGTCCGTTTTAACGGCTGAATTTGGTCCTCTCGATGCAAAAAGCTTTGGGTCCAAGATTTGTTCTGCATCTTCGATATTCTGGGGTAAGGGCTTCTCTTCAGATTCTACAATAAAAATTTCAGTATCTGGATTAGGTTGAATTTCTTCAGATACAATCTTTTTTTCTTCCAATTTTGGGGCCCTGCCGGATATGGAATCAGCAATGGTGTTTTGAACAAACTCATTGGAAGTTATGTAATCAAAAAGTACATCTCTATCTGCAGTATGGGCAGCGGTCACTTTAAGGGCATTATTGTACTTATAACTGTCCAGATTTTTCAAACCCTTTAGATGTAGTGCCCTAGCTGCCTGAAAATAGGGGTACTCAGCAATAATATCTTCCAGTTCCCGTGTTTGTTGGGGGGAAAGAATAGTATTCGATTTTCGAAGAATATGTAAAAAATCCGAAACGTTCATATGGGGCTACCAATTACCTAGTGAGGCATTAAAAATATCTTGGGTTAAGCGTTCAAAAATCTCCTCATGGGCCTGGGCCTGAACGGAAGTCAATGAAGCAGTCGCATCAAAATCAAAGAAGAAGGAAAATCGCTTTTCGAAGTCTGAATCTTCCTTGGTTTTGTTGAAAAAGCGAACATTTACACTCATCGTCAAACGGTTTTGCGCGGTCAACTGATCCGAAGTTGCTGTCATGGGAGTAACTCTGTATTCAACTATTTCCCCTTCATAAAGAAGGTCTCCATTACTTCCCGTCAACGAGAGACTGGTCAGGTTATTGAT
Organism: Flagellimonas ulvae; assembly: GCF_049333175.1. NCBI lineage: Bacteria > Pseudomonadati > Bacteroidota > Flavobacteriia > Flavobacteriales > Flavobacteriaceae > Flagellimonas > Flagellimonas ulvae. Next base: position 2,054,090 of record NZ_CP186325.1, on the reverse strand, counting down.
TTGGTCCTGAAGTGCCAAAGTAAAATCCCTGTCCAAACTGGGAACAATAATGGAACTTGGGCTTTGATCCGCATAATTCTGAAAGAAATTGACTTGGAAGCTTTCTGCCGTACCAATATCGGCACCTGAAAAATTATAGGCACCACAGCCTGTCAAATGCAATATGCTAAAGAGCAGTCCTACTATCATTATCTTTTTTCCCATCAGCTCAATTTAAGGATTTACCTGTTATAAATCGTATTGTTTTATTTTTCGATAAAGCGTTCGTTCCGAGATTCCCAGCTCTGCAGCAGCAGCTTTTCGCTTGCCCCGGTTTCGCTCCAACGATTTTTTGATTAACTCGATTTCCTTTTCTTGTAAAGAAAGGGTTTCTTCTTCCTGAATCTCTTCAGCAAAATGATAACGGTCTTCCGAAGGTCTTGAGATTTGAGTGCTGTGATTTTCCGCAATGGGTTCTGGAAGGTGGAGAACCTCAGTAGGAAGCGTTTCCTCTCTTTCTATTTGAGTTTCATCCTGATTCCCATAAATTTTTTGAATCAAGGTCTCGTTTTCTTCCTGTACTTTTTTGGTATCACTATTCTGAAGGAGCTCCAAGGTGAGCTTTTTTAAATCGTTCAAATCACCTTTCATATCAAAAAGTACCTTGTACAAAATCTCTCGCTCATTACTGAAGTCACTTTCCTTTTTTTCTTGACCAATCACTGCAGGTAGGTTAGTGCTATTGGCATTTGGCAAGTAACTACTTAAAGTAGCCGCAGAAACACTTCGGTTCTCTTCCAGAACAGAAACCTGTTCAGCAATATTTCGCAATTGCCTAATGTTACCTGGCCATCTATACTTCAAAAGAAGGCCAATTGCACCTTCTTCCAAACGAATGGTGGGCATTTTGTATTTCTGACCAAAATCAGAAGCGAATTTTCGGAACAATAAATGAATGTCCTCTTGCCTTTCACGCAGCGGAGGAATATTAATTTCGACAGTACTTAGCCTATAATATAGGTCCTCACGGAACTTTTCTTTTTTAATGGCCTCAAACATGTTCACATTTGTAGCAGCCACTATTCGTACATTGGTTTTCTGAACTTGAGAAGAACCTACTTTCAGGAATTCTCCATTTTCCAGCACACGAAGAAGTCTAACTTGTGTTGTTAGTGGAAGTTCGCCCACTTCGTCCAAAAAAATGGTTCCGCCATCTGCCACTTCAAAGTATCCACTTCGGGTTTGGGTAGCTCCGGTAAAAGCTCCTTTTTCGTGACCGAACAATTCGCTATCAATGGTACCTTCAGGAATGGCCCCGCAGTTAACAGCTATATACTTTGCGTGTTTTCTGTGGGATAAGGAATGTATTATTTTTGGGATAGCCTCTTTCCCAACACCACTTTCTCCAGTGACCAACACGGAGATATCCGTTGGCGCTACCTGCATAGCTTTTTCAATGGCCCGATTCAGTTGCGTATCGTTTCCGATAAGCTCAAATCGTTGTTTTATGGATTGAATACTTTCCATGCCTTAGTTGTTCTTTGAATATTCAACAGCTTCGCCGATGAGTGTGGCGGAAGTACAATCATTGATTTTTACGTTGACAAAATCTCCTACTTGATAGTTTTCTTTTGGAAATACCACAACGGTGTTCTGAGAGTTTCTTCCCATCCAATGGGCGTCTGACTTTTTAGATGGTCCTTCAATAAGTACTTCTTCTACTTTTCCCACATGTTGTTGGGTGCGGAAAAGCCCATGTTTTTGTTGAAGATTGATGATTTCCTGTAATCTTCTTTTCTTCGTTTCCGCAGGGACATCATCTTCCAATTTTCGAGCGGCCAACGTTCCTGGTCGCTCGGAATACGCAAACATGAAGCCAAAATCATACTTTACATACTCCATCAAGCTTAAAGTGTCCTGATGGTCTTCTTCGGTTTCAGTAGGGAATCCAGAAATCATATCTTGACTTATAGCGCATTCTGGATTGATTCTTCGTATGTTATCTATCAACTCAAAGTATTCCTCACGGGTGTGCAGGCGATTCATGGCTTTCAAAATACGGTTGCTCCCACTTTGAACCGGCAAGTGAATGTAGTTGCAAATATTATCATGTTTTGCCATGGTCTCAATCACATCCAAGGTCATATCTTGGGGGTTGGAGGTGGAAAAACGGATTCTCATTTTAGGTTGGGCAAGGGCAACCATATCTAAAAGCTTTGCAAAGTTTACGGAGATGGCTTTTTGCATGTCAGTAGCCTTATCAAAATCCTTTTTTAAACCGCCGCCGTACCACAAATAACTGTCTACATTCTGCCCTAAAAGCGTAATTTCCTTAAAACCTCTGTCCCAAAGATCATTGACTTCCTCTAAAATAGATTGTGGATCTCTACTACGTTCTCTTCCTCGGGTAAACGGTACCACACAGAAAGTACACATATTGTCACAGCCCCGGGTGATGGAGACAAATGCAGTGACTCCATTAGAGTTTAGTCGCACCGGGGCTACATCCCCATAGGTTTCATCTTTGGATAAGATGACATTCACAGCATTTCTTCCCTCATCAATTTCCTGGATAAGATTAGGCAGGTCTTTGTAGGCATCCGGTCCTACAACCATATCCACTATTTTTTCCTCTTCCAAGAATTTGCTCTTAAGGCGTTCGGCCATACACCCCAATACCCCTACTTTCATTCCTGGATTTATCTTTTTTACAGCATTGAACTTTTCTAACCGCTTACGCACAGTCGTTTCAGCTTTTTCACGAATAGAGCAGGTGTTGACCAGAACCAAATCGGCCTCTTCAAGTTGGGTTGTAGTGTTAAAACCCTCTTTCGCTAATATTGATGCTACTATCTCGCTGTCCGAAAAATTCATCTGACAGCCGTAACTCTCAATATAAAGCTTACGGGTGTTATTCTGAACTTCTTCAAGTGTCAGTGTGTTTCCCTGCAGTTCTTCGTTGATTATTTTCTCTGAATGCTCTTTCTTGTTCATCATGCTTCAAATGGAGGGCAAAGATAATGCATATTCTGTTTTAGTGACAATTTGGCAGTATTATTTAGCAGGTCTTTTAGGTTATTGGGATATTCTTAACTTGCTTGGTAGTAAAAACCAACCAAAAATGAACTTTTCTCAAGTCACTGAAAAAATCGATTCAAGCAATTCACTGGATTTTGGAAGAATTTTTAATGCTTCGTTTGAACTCTTCAAAAAAGTATGGGTTCAGGGTTTCATTACGCTATTGTTGACTTTTGTGGTCATCATTCCATTTTATCTTGTAGCCTATATTCCTATGGTGGCTATAGGAATGACAGATCCTTATTATTTTGAAAGTGAAGAATTACCAGCGTCAATGATTTTGTTCTTCATCTTTTACTATCCGGTCATGCTGATTGGAGTGACCATGTTCACCACTTGCTTGACCGCTGCTTTTTTGCGCATTTGTAAAATGGTAGATTCTGGGCAGAGTGGTAGAGATGATTACTTTTTTTACTTTAAAAAACCCTACTTGGGGAAAGCTTTTACATTGGCTTTGATTATTTCTGGTCTTTCCATTCTTGGCATGCTCACCTGTGGTATTGGTATTGTTTACCTAGTTGTGCCCATGTCTCTAATTTCTGCTTTTTTTGCGTTTAATGAAGAACTTAGCCCAGGAGAGATTACCAAGGCATCGTTTGCATTGGGAAATAAAAACTGGCTTGTTATTTTTGGGTTGATTTTGGTTGCGGGCCTAGTAGCTCAGTTGGGCGTACTGCTTTGTTTTATTGGGTTTTTGTTCACGGCTATGTTTACCCGCATACCTATTTATTTCATTTATAAAGAAAGCCTAGGATTTTCTTCTGAAACGGAATTTTAGCATTTCTAAGCGCAACTTTGTTTAAGCTTTTTTATCTAAAGGGTGTTATTCATCCAAAAAACTTAAACACCAATGAAAAAGCAACTCTTTTTTCTCTTACCCCTGGTCATCCTTTTTTTTATTTCCTGTGATGATTCAAATGATGATGACGAATATGCGGAATATTTGGTAGCTCGACCCTTGGTCATGAGCAAAGCCGATTTTGCCAACGGTGTGGATATTCTTCCCCCGGAACCCATTGATGAGTCTGGAAAGGTATACGCCTATCAGGATTATGTCTTTATCAACGATAAAAGCCGTGGGGTCCATGTGATTGACAATAGTAATCCTCAGCAACCTGTAAAAATCGCTTTTATTGAAATTCCAGCCAATGTTGATATTTCGGTTAAGGATAATTTTTTGTACGCTGATAGTCTCATGGACTTGGTTGTTCTTGATATCTCTGATATCTATAATATCCAGCAAGTAAATCGTTTAGAAAACGTGCTTCGTGAAGGGGTGTTCTTTCCCATTGGGGTAGATATTGTGGAATATGCAACCTACGATTATGAAACCGAAATACTCATTGGTTGGGAGACCACTACGGAAAGAAGGTTAATATCTGAAGTGGAAAACCAAAATGAAATTTTTTTTAACGATGCAGCGGTTGCGGAAAGTTCAAATGGCGGGCAAACGGGACAAGGGGGTTCTTTGGCTCGCTTTAAGATTGTAGGGGAATATTTGTACGCTGTGGACAGCCATACTATTAATGTATTTGATATTTCAGATTTAGAAAACCCACAAGATTTGGAAGATGTATATGCTGGATTTGACATAGAGACCATATTCAATAGGGGAGAACATTTGTTTTTAGGAAGTATGCGAGGGATGTACATTTATGATATTTCGTCCCCGGCAACACCCACTTTTGTTTCAGAGTTTCAGCATGGTACAGCATGCGATCCAGTTGTTGTAGATGGAGATTACGCATATGTTACCTTGCGTGGAGGAAATGGTTGTGGAGCGATTGAAAGTGGTCTATTCATTGTTGATATTTCAGATATTGAAAAACCGGAATTGACCATTTCGTATCCCATGGAAGAGCCTTATGGCTTGGGGATTCGAGATGAAAAGCTTTTTATTTGTGATGGGTCTGCGGGCTTAAAGGTGTATGACAAAACAGATGTTGAAGGTCTTTCTCTGTTAAATCATTTTAAAGATATTGTTACGTTTGATGTTATTCCTTTGGAAAATCATTTAATTATGGTAGGCGACGAAATACTGTATCAATATGAATATTTGGATGATAAAATCAGGCTTATAAGTCAAATCGGCCTTAATTAAGGTCGTGTAATTTCCCAGTTGAATATCCCGTTTTTTGCGGGATATTTTTTTGTACCATATTTTGTTTAAAATCCAGAATCGAAATTTTGATATATTTTTGTTAGCTTAAAAAGCATTGCATGCCAAAGAATTTAGTTATTGTTGAGTCCCCAGCAAAGGCAAAAACCATCGAACGGTTTTTAGGTAAAGACTACCGAGTTGAATCCAGTTTTGGACATATCGCTGACCTTCCTTCCAAAGAATTGGGAGTTGATGTGGAGAATGGTTTCAAACCTAAATATACCGTTGACAAGGAAAAGAAAGCCCTTGTTAAAAAACTCAAGGATTTAGCTCAAAAAGCAGATGTCATATGGCTGGCAAGTGATGAAGACCGTGAAGGAGAAGCTATTTCTTGGCATTTAGCGGAAGAGCTGAAATTAGATCAGAAAAAAACAAAGCGAATCGTTTTTAACTCAATAACGAAATCTGCGATTCAAAAAGCGATTCAAAACCCGCGTGAAATAAATTACAACTTGGTGAATGCCCAACAAGCGAGACGGGTATTGGACCGTTTGGTAGGATATCAACTTTCACCAGTTCTGTGGAAAAAAATAAAACCGGGACTCTCTGCGGGAAGAGTACAGTCCGTTGCCGTTAGATTAATTGTTGAGCGCGAACGGGAGATAGAGGTTTTCAATCCAGAGGCATCTTTTAGAATTCGAGCTGAATTCAAAACCAAGGAGGGAAGTGTTTTTTCGGCGAAGCTGAACAAAACATTCTCCAGTTTGGAAACGGCCAAAGCATTTTTACAACAAAACGTTGGAGCTAGTTTTTCGGTAGGGAGTCTGGATAAGAAACCCGCCAAGAAATCGCCCGCTGCACCGTTTACAACATCAACTTTGCAGCAGGAAGCTTCAAGAAAGTTGTATTTCTCGGTAAGTAGAACCATGCAGGTAGCGCAGCGGTTGTACGAAGCGGGACTTATCACCTACATGAGAACCGATAGTGTGAACCTTTCCAACGAAGCCCTAAGTGCAGCTAAGGATGCTATCGTTCAAAATTATGGGGAGTCCTATAGTAAGACAAGGAACTACACTGGCAAATCAAAAGGGGCTCAGGAAGCGCATGAGGCAATCCGTCCAACAGATATGAAATTGCAGTCGCCCTCATTGGAGCGTGACCAGGCAAAATTATATGAGCTTATTTGGAAACGTACACTGGCCTCCCAAATGAGCGATGCCATTTTGGAGCGTACCAATGTAAAGATAAAAGCAAGTTCCCATCAGGAAGAATTTGTGGCCAATGGTGAGGTAGTTAAGTTTGATGGCTTCCTTAAAGTGTACTTGGAAGGTACCGATGAAGAAGATAAGGCAGAGGAACAAGAAGGTATGCTCCCTGCCATGTCCATAGGAGAAGCACTTACCAACAAATATATTACTGCTACGGAACGATTTTCAAGGCCACCGTATCGCTATACAGAAGCTTCTTTGGTGAAAAAATTGGAGGAACTTGGAATTGGGAGGCCGTCTACCTATGCGCCTACAATTTCAACTATTCAAAATAGGGGCTATGTGGAGAAAGGAACCGTAGAAGGAACGGAACGCAATTACATGCAACTTACTTTAGAATCCAATCAGGTTGCCGAAAAGAAATTGACGGAACTTGTTGGTTCCGACAAAGGTAAACTGGTTCCAACAGATATAGGAATGATTGTGAATGACTTTTTGGTCAGTCACTTTACCACTATTTTGGATTACAACTTTACCGCCAAGGTTGAAGAGAATTTTGATGAGATTGCTGCTGGGGACGAGGATTGGCAAGAAATGATGGAACAGTTCTACAAAGACTTCCATCCCAATGTTCAAGATGTAGAGGAAAATGCAGAACGTGCCAGTGGAGAGCGTGTTCTGGGTAAGGACCCAAAATCTGGGAGACAGGTAGCCGCCCGGTTGGGAAGATTTGGTCCCATGGTTCAGATTGGGACCGTTGAGGAAGAAGAAAAACCTCTTTTTGCCAGTTTGCTTCCAGACCAATCCATCACCACTATCACTTTTGAGGAGGCTATGTCCCTTTTTGAGCTTCCCAGAAAGTTGGGAGTGTATAAAGGGGAAGAGATAGAAGCCAATGTGGGGAGGTATGGACCTTACGTCCGGTTTGGTAAAAAATTTGTTTCCCTAGGTACAGGAGAAAATGCTTTTGAGGTAGATTTGGACAGAGCCATAGAATTGATTCAAGAGAAGGAAAAAGCAGATGCACCTATAGCTTCATACGAAGGTAAGGACGTTACCAAAGGTAAAGGAAGATTCGGACCATTTATAAAATGGGATGGCATGTTTATCAATGTGAACAAGAAATATGATTTTGACAATCTTTCAAGTTCCGACATTGCTGAATTGATTGAAACCAAAAAAATAAAAGAGGCCGAAAAGTTAATACAGGAATGGCCTGAAGAAAAAATCCGAATTGAAAAAGCAAGATGGGGCAGGCATAATATTATTAAAGGAAGGGTGAAGGTGGAACTTTCAAAGGATGTGGATGCATCAAAGGTTACTTTGGAAGAAGCCAAGGCTCTTATAGAAAAGAAAACTCCAAAGAAAAAGACCAAGGCTAAGACAAAAAAATAAAATGGCATTCGATTTTTTGGTTCCCGTTAAGGATAAAGTTTTGGCATACTCGGAATTGTTGCCACCACAATCCCTTGGAAAAAGTATTCATAAACATACCGCGCAAAAGGGGTTTCCCGTTTTTGCAAACGCTACAGTAGCCATTTTTGGCGTATTGGAATCCAGAAATGCGGTGGAGAAAAAACCAATACCATTGGATGTTGATGAAATACGAATTCAATTGTATCGATTGATGAAGGGGAATTGGGATGCCACCATATTGGATATTGGAGATGTAGAAGAAGGTGAGACCATTGAAGACACTTACTTTGTGGTTAAAGAGATTGTGGCCGGTCTTTTGGATGAAAAAATTATACCTATTATAATAGGTGCCACCCAAGACATCACTTTTCCAACCTACAGGGCCTTCGATAAGATTCGTGATATGGTCAATCTGGTGTGCATTGACAGCAGGTTTGATTTTGGTCAGGCAGATGAATTGATTTCTTCGCATTCTTACATGAGCAAAATCATAACGGACAAACCAAACAATCTTTTCAACTTTTCCAATATAGGTTTTCAGAGTTACTTCAACGCCCAAGAAGAATTGGATTTGATGGAAAGACTTTTCTTTGATGCTTACCGATTGGGCGATATTGCAGCGAATATTTCTCTGGCCGAACCCGTTTTGCGCAATGCCCATATTGTGAGTCTGGACCTTACTTCTATACGGGCCAGTGAGATGGGTATGGGGAAAAGCTTTTCACCCAATGGATTCACGGGTCGTGAGATATGCAGTATAGCACGTTACGCAGGTCTAAGTGATTCGGTATCCGTTTTCGGCATTTATGAAGGCGATAACTCCCACCAAGGTTTTCAGATGATTGCCCAGATTATCTGGTATTTCTTGGAAGGCATTACTTTTAGAGTAAAAGAACGTCCCACATCCCAAAGTGAAGACTTTACCAAGTTTACCGTACCCACCGATACCGAGGAGCTTATCTTCTACAAAAGCCACGTAACGGAAAGATGGTGGGTAGAAGTGCCTTCAATTTTACCAGAACATACTAAAACAAATTCACCAGCGTTATTACCATGCACCGAAGAGGACTATTTGGAAGCATGTAATCAAAATATTCCTGAACGGTGGTTCAAGGCTTACAGAAAAGGCCTTAACTAAACGAATTAATTTTAATGGATAAATTGTTTTTGTACAATAATTTGTGTGAAAAACAGTTTTGAAAATATGAATTTGCATTGCGCAGCCTACAGAAATCTAAATCGAATAATTTAACCTAAAGTATGAGAAAGCTATTCTTTTCATCTCTGGCACTTGTTTTTTTACTGACTAGTTGCGGTTCTAAATCAAGATCAAAAGGTGAACTAGTTGGGGTAAAGGGTAAAAAATGGTACCCAGAAAAACCCTATGGAATGGAATTGATTCCCCGTGGTTCCTTTGTCATGGGTAAAGCGGAAGAAGATCAAGCCAAGGTACAGAACGCACCAACGCGTACCGTTACCGTCCGTTCATTTTACATGGACGATACAGAAATTACTAACAGTGAGTATCGTCAGTTTGTAGAATGGGTAAAGGATTCCATTACAAGAACAAAATTGGCTATCCTAGCAGATGAGTTGGGATTGGGAGCCGAAGACGATGGAATTGGAGAGTATGCTTTTAAAGATACCGACACTACTAAGATTTCGGTATATGAAAGGTATATGTTGGATAACTATGCTGGTCTTGGTGAGACGGGTTATGAAGGACGTGCTCTGGATAAAGACGTTGATCTTGTTTGGGACACTTCAGAATATCCTGACGAGTATTATGCTGAGGTAATGGACTCGCTTTACATCCCAGAGGAAGAAAGCTATAATGGTCAACGTACCGTAGATGTTACCAAATTAAAGTATAAGTACAATTGGATGGACATCGAGGCTGCAGCTCGCGCGAAGAACAGTAGAAGAAAAGATTTTATTAGACAAGAGGAATTGGAAATCTATCCAGACACCACGGTTTGGATTAGGGACTTCGAATACTCTTACAACGAGCCTATGCACAACGATTACTTCTGGCATGACGCTTATAGTGACTACCCTGTTGTGGGTGTGAACTGGATGCAAGCCAAAGCGTTTTGTAATTGGAGAACCAAATTCAAGAATGACGACCAAAAAAGTAGAGGTAGACAATTTGTAAATCAATTCAGATTACCTACAGAAGCTGAATGGGAGTATGCTGCTAGAGGTGGTATTGAAGGAGGTACTTATCCTTGGGGTGGTCCTTATGTAATCAGTGATACTGGTTGCTTTATGGCCAACTTTAAACCACAACGTGGAGACTATGCGGCAGATGCGGCTTTATATACCGTAGAGGCAAAGTCTTATGAGCCTAATGAGTACAACTTGTACAATATGGCAGGTAACGTATCGGAGTGGACAAGCTCAAGCTTTGATCCAGGAGCCTACGAATATCTTTCAACCATGAATCCAAATGTTGGTTCAGGACAAAATCAGAGAAAAGTAATACGTGGAGGTTCTTGGAAGGATGTTGCTTATTTCCTTCAGGTGAGTACCAGGGATTATGAGTATCAAGATTCTGCGAGAAGCTATATTGGCTTTAGAACAGTACAAGATTTTATGGGAGAAGAAGACTCTACCAACGGACGTAAAGGTCTTCCCAACTAAACATAAAGAATAGAAGATAGTATTTTAACCAGTAACCAAATACTTATTATATAACTTAATTAAAACTAGAATTATGGCACAGTCAAAATCAACAAAAAAACTGTTTAACATGGCCTACGGGCTTGGAGCATCAGTGGTAATTATTGGTGCACTATTTAAAATCCTTCACTGGGAGTTTGGACCCCTTACAGGTGGTTTGCTTCTTGCTGTAGGTCTTATTACTGAGGCATTAATTTTCGCCATCAGTGCATTTGAACCAGTAGACGACGAGTACGATTGGTCTTTGGTTTATCCAGAATTGGCCAATGGTCAATCTAAAGGAAACAAGAACGACGTGAAGCAAGCTCAAGAAGCTGAAGGTCTTCTTTCCAGAAAATTGGATGACCTATTGAAAGAGGCTAATATTGATTCTGAGCTTTTCTCAAGTTTGGGTGAAAGCATCAAAAGTTTCGAAGGTGCAGCTAAAAACATAGCGCCTACTACGGATGCTATCCAGCACACTAAGAAATACTCTGAAGAATTGTCTCACGCTGCTGCTCAAATGGAATCTTTGAACAGCTTGTACAAAGTTCAATTGGAAAGTGCTAGCCGTCAAGCTTCTATCAACGAGGAAGTTGTACAGAACGCTGGTGCATTGAAAGAACAAATGGAGTCTTTGGCTACCAACCTTTCTTCTTTGAACGGCGTATACGGAAATATGCTATCTGCCATGGGTAGCAGAAACTAATTGGGGTATTGATTGATATACCAAAACCCAAATCAAATTAATTATTAATTCTAATTAGATAAAAAACATGGCAGGAGGAAAACAAACACCACGTCAGAAGATGATCAACCTTATGTATTTGATCTTCATCGCGATGTTGGCCCTGAATATGAGTAAAGAAGTACTCGCCGCTTTCGGTCTTATGAACGAAAAGTTGGAGACTTCTAATACTAAAATGACCGCAAGTAACGAAGGTTTCCTTGAAGGGTTGGCTACCAAGGCTTCCGAGAATGAGGAAGAGTATGGTGTGCTTTACAAAAACGCCCAACAGGTAAAAGAACTTTCGGATAAGTATAACAGCTACTTGGAGACTATCAAAAAAGGCATGGTTGAAGGATTGGAAGATCCTAAGGATTATGTTGTAATGGATAAGTCAGATTATCTAGATAATTTATTTTTCCAAGGAGATAACTTGAAGCCTGAAGGAGAAAATTTCTTGAAGCAAATTGAAGGATACCGAGATGGTGTAGTCAATGCTTTGCCTAAGGACAAGTTTAACGGAATCAAGGAGTCTGTAAAAACTAGATTCGCTACAGGTGATGGTAAAAAAGATGATGGTAAAGTTGAGAAAAGAGACGGAACTCGTCAAGATTGGATTAACTATCATTTTGAAGGATTTCCTTTAGTGGCTTCATTGACCAAGATCACACAACTTCAAGCAGACATCAAAACTACTGAACAGGAAGTATTGAAAAGCTTATTAGAAGGTAACTTGACTGCTGCAGTTAGTTTAACAAACTTCCAGAGTTCTTTGGCTGCGCCAAAAACTGCATATTACACAGGTGAGAAGTATGATGGTAAAATCATTGTTAGCAAGACTGACAAGACTTCCACTCCTGTAAAAGCTGAATTGACTTTGGACGGAAGAAAATTGACTGACGGTAAAGACTATGTTCTTGAAGCAGGTGGAATTAAAATGTTGATTGGTGCTGGTGCTGCCGGTGATCACGAAATCAAAGGTACCATGTACTTTATGCAGGATGGTAAAGAAGTTCCTGTTGAAGTGAACAATGTCTTTGCTACAATTACTAAGCCTAATGCGGCTGTAATTTCTGCAGATAAGATGAATGTGGTGTATCGTGGGGTTGCTAACCCAATGACGATTTCTATTCCTGGTATTCCTGACAATAAAGTTAGAGCTTCTGCTGCTGGTCTATCCAAGAGAAGTGGTAGTAACTACATCATGAATCCTGGAAAAGGAAGAACAGTTACCATTACAGCTTCTGGTACATTGCCAGATGGTAAAGGAATTTCAACCAAGTCTGAGTTTAGAATCAAGGATATTCCAAGACCTAGCGGAACCGTACGTGGTGAGGCAGGTAGCGTGAAAATGCCAAGAAGAAACCTTGAGATTTCTACCATCAGCGCTATGTTGGAAGACTTTGACTTTGATTTAAATCTTTCTGTTGGAGGATTTAAGTTCAAGGTGCCAGGTCAACCTACCATCGTAGTAAAAGGTAACAAATTGAACGCTCAAGCCAAATCTGCCCTTAAGAGAGCCAGAAGAGGTGATGCCGTTCAGATTTTTGACATCAACGCATTCATTACCAATAACAGAAGCTACAAGTTGAAGAAAGTTTCTCCAGTGGTAGTGGAGCTTACAAACTAAAATAAAGTATACTGAAGATCATGAATTGGAAAAATGTATTCGTAATTGGAGCTTTAAGTCTTTTGCCCGTATCAATGATGGCTCAGGCAAACATTCTAAATGCCAAAATGCCAGATGAGATTGGTAAAAAGACTGAAGCACAAATCGCACAGGATGCGGACGAGCCCTTAGCTTATGGCTATGTGGACGACCGAGATATCCTTTGGTCCAAGACCACTTGGGAAATCATTGACCTGGACGAACGTGTAAACTTTCCCCTATACTATCCTACCGATACCATTGGTATTGGACTAGATAGAAGGTCGTTGTACCATGTTTTGATGAAAAACATCAGAAATGGAAAACTGACAGAAGTATATGCAGATTCCTATTTTACGGAAAAGCGTGTATTGGATGACTTGTCAGCCACCTTACAAAAAGTGGATACAACTGACCTGGGATACGAACAATTGAATGCTGGTGAACAGATTTCTGCCGAGTTTATCAACCGAAGAGATTTGACCGCTGCTGATATTGAAGAGTATCGTATTAAGGGAATCTGGTACTTTGACAAGCGTCAAGGAGAATTGAAATATAGACTATTGGGAATTGCTCCCGTAGCACCAGACGTAAACTTTATTGACGACGAGTCCGTAGACCCGGGAGAAAATAAAGTAGAGTTGTTCTGGGTTTGGTATCCTGCAGCAAGACAGATCTTGCACGATGCCAAGGTGTATAACCAACGTAATTCTGCACGTCCCATCTCTTTTGATATGCTCTTGAACGCAAGACGTTTTAATGGAGTAATCTATAAAGAAGAGAATGTTCACGGTGACCGTGAGATAGACGATTATATTTTTGACAATGCACTGTTCCAACTCTTGGAAGCCAATAGAATCAAAGAAGTGATTCGCGACCGGGAGCAGGATATGTGGGCGTACTAATGAAACCCAACCCTTTGAAGTCTTTAACAAAAAAGGGATGATGGTTGAATTATTCCGAACTTGTTTCGGAATCCCACGAAAAATAATTTTCCAATTCAATTCATACAACGCCGCACTTTAGTGCGGCGTTTTTTTTGCTCAATTTTGTTGTTTTGACTTGGCGCTTATTGAAAAGAAAAAATCTATGCTAGGTCTAGATTTCTCAGTCGTTTCACTCTTTCGAAATGACAAAAGGAAAACTATTGTCACTTCGAGCGCAGTCGAGAAGTCTTATGGTGAGGCCAGGGAGTTGAAGACAAAGCGAGAAATCTAAATATAATCTCCCCAAGCCCATTGTCAATCTACATTCTATATCAATGAATCTTGAATGGTATTTTCGATTAAAATTCCCGAACTTCACTTACTTATGCTGAACTTGTTTCAGTATCGGACGATATAGCCCATTGAAACGGAGCCATATCTTTATCGTTAGCAGCAATTACCGTAATGCCAAGTAAAACGGAAATCAAAGAAAACATTTTGGCAATTTGGAAAATTTCAATTCTTTCCAAAAAATGCCTGAAGTACTCTTATTATTTGCACAAACCCGATTCGCCGGAAGAATTGGATTATTTGAATAATTCGAGGGATTTTGAATTTGTTAGGCATATTATGTGGAGAAATGCCGTAATCGAATTATCTAAGCTCGTGAGTGGTTCTTCAAAAAGGGACAAATACAACATATTTCATTTCATCAAGAAATTAAAAAAGGACCAATATTTTGGTGGGTTTGGAATTGCTGAAGAGAAAATCAAAGATTGGGAGAATCGACTAGAGGAAAATAGGGAGACTATTAATATCGTGTTATCCCTTAGAGACAAAGTATATGGACATACGGACAATAAAAAATCTAAGGAAAATCTAGACACTCCAACCTTTGAAAAAACGGAAAAGCTTTTACAAATTATCGATAATGTAATTCAAGAAATTTATTTAACTGTGTTTGACAGTCATGCCGATATTGAAAGTTCCCACATCTATGAGAATCTCTCTGGAATCATTAAAATCCTTGCTGCCGAAAAAAAATCACGAAGAGATGGATTAATGGACTTGATGAAAAATAAAAAATAACTGCAGCTAACAAGGTGTATAATTAATTGCGGTCGGAATTTCCAAATGAAAATTCCTGCAATCAATTATTTTTAGATCCAGGCGGACATTGTCCGTTGGAAAAGTCCGTAACTAATCATACACAAGACCGATAAGTGCAATTATTTTCCGTCCTGATGGTTTGCTAAGCTGTAAATGAATCGGCTTACAATATTCAACATCTACTCGAGATTCCTACTTTTGCCCTATGTTAGATTATTTGGTAGTGGGTTGTGGTTTGGCTGGAATTTCCTTTTGTGAGGTTCTGGAAAAGAATGGAAAGTCCTTTCATGTGGTTTCTGATAACTCCCAACAAGCATCCTTAGTTGCAGGAGGTCTTTATAATCCGGTAATTCTAAAACGGTTTACATTGGCTTGGAACGCTAGGCATCAGATGGATTTAGCCATGCCTTTCTATCAAAAGTTAGAAGAAAAACTCCTAGTAAAGTTAGATTACAAACTTAGGGTTTTACGACTGTTTGCTTCCGTAGAAGAGCAAAATGGATGGTTCGTTGCGGCTGATAAATCTGGCTTGGATTACTTCCTTTCCACAGCTATACACCAAAATCTAAATCCACATATTGATGCGCCATTAGGGTTTGGAGAAGTACTCCACACGGGTAGGGTGGATACCCGCACACTTCTTAGGACTTATTCGGAATATCTCACCAAGAAAAGTTGGTTTACGCATGGAGCATTTGATTTTCCCCAATTAAACATAAAAGAAGACCATATCAACTATAAACAAATACCAGCGAAACAAATCGTATTTGCAGATGGTTACGGGCTTAAAACCAATCCATTTTTCAGCTACTTGCCCCTAAATGGTACAAAAGGCGAATTGTTGACCATAAAAGCGCCAGATTTAAAGGAAGAATCCGTGATAAAATCTTCGGTATTCATAATTCCTTTGGGAGAAGACCTGTATCGTGTGGGTGCTACATACAAGTGGAAAGATAAGACCAATGAACCTACCCAAGTATCAAAGGAAGAGCTGCTTACAAAACTGAGAAGCTTTCTAAAATGTAATTTTGAGGTGGTATCCCATGTAGCTGGAATTCGTCCCACCGTAACCGATAGAAGACCTTTGGTAGGTCAACATCCCGTTCACAAGAACTTATATTGTTTGAATGGGTTTGGTTCTCGAGGTGTTCTTATTGCGCCTTATGCGGCAGGCCAGCTTTTCAACTTTGTAGAAACAGCAGAACCTATAAACTCGGAAATGGACCTGAGCAGGTTTACATTAAAACACTATCAAGAAGCTTCTTTGAGCTCTTGAGGTTCATATTTGACAAAAAAGTTTATCCAGATATTTCGGGATAACCGAATAATGACGGGCATAAAAGCAATTAAGGTCAAAACAATGGCAATAAAGGTGTTGAGCAAATTCAGACCAATAAAGAGAAAAGAAATCACAAAGGCAGCCACGGCAAAGGCGACCCCAACCCCATAACTCACATACATGGCTCCATAGAAAAAGGAGGGCTCAATCTTGTACTTGAGACCACAATGGGAACAACGCTCATGCATTTTGAACAATTTTCCAAAAGTATACGGGTTTTTGTTGGTATACATATGCTCTTCATGGCATCTAGGACAACTTCCTGTTAAAATACTGTAGAGTTTAGTTCCTTTTTTTAACATTTGCAGTGCTTTTGTCAAAGGTAAAAATTGTAGCAATGGTTACCGCCGAAAATTATACCAAAAGCTGATTTTAAGATAATGAATTCTTATTAGGAGTATGCTTAATGTCCACAACCTTTCAGTCGCTTTTGGGGGAGAATACCTTTTTGAAGAAATCGCATTCCGTTTAAATGCGGGCGACCGTGTAGGTCTTATAGGCAAGAACGGAGCTGGTAAGTCAACACTACTTCGATTGCTATCCAAAGAACAAGAACCAGATACCGGTTCCATCGCCATTGAAAAGGGAACTCAAATAGGTTTTCTTAAGCAGGATATTGATTTTGAGCAGGGAAGAACGGTATTGGATGAAGCTTATCAAGCGTTCAAAGAAATTAAATCTCTGGAGGTTGAGTTAGAGCATATTAATCATCAACTAGCCGAACGAACCGATTATGAAAGTGAGTCGTACAACCAATTGATGGTAGACCTCACCGAAGTGACCCATCGTTATGAAATCATAGGAGGATACAATTACCAAGGAGAAACCGAAAAGGTGCTTCAAGGTTTGGGATTCAAGCGCGAAGACTTTACTAAAGTAACCGATACGTTTTCCGGCGGTTGGCGTATGCGTATTGAATTGGCTAAACTACTCTTGGAAGATAATGATGTATTGCTTTTGGATGAGCCCACGAATCATTTGGATATTGAATCCATAATTTGGTTGGAGCAATTTCTAAAGGGTTATTCAGGAGCAGTTGTAATCGTATCGCACGATAAAATGTTTTTGGACAATGTTACCAATAGAACCATTGAGATTTCTTTGGGACGGATTTATGACTACAATAAACCCTACACAAAATATTTGGTCCTGCGGTCTGAGATTCGTGAACAACAGCTGAGCGCGCAGAAAAATCAGGAAAAACAGATTCAACAAACAGAAAGACTCATTGAAAAGTTCCGTGCTAAGGCTTCTAAGGCTTCCATGGCACAGTCACTCATCAAAAAATTGGACAGAATTGACCGGATTGAAGTGGATGAAGACGACCATAGTGTGATGACCGTTCGGTTTCCAGTTTCTGTTAATCCAGGCAAAGTGGTAGTAACCCTTGAGGATTTGTCCAAAAATTACGGGCCAAAGCAGGTGCTTCAGCATATCGATTTGTTGGTTGAACGAGGGAGTAAAACTGCATTTGTAGGTCAAAATGGACAAGGAAAGACAACATTGGCAAAGATCATTGTAGGCGAATTGGAGCATGAGGGTTCGGTAAAATTGGGGCATAATGTTCAAATTGGATACTTCGCCCAGAACCAAGCTGATTATTTGGAGGGTGATAAGACCATTTTGGATACCATGATTGATGCCGCCAATGAAGGTAATAGGAGTAAGGTCCGCGATATCTTGGGTTCTTTCCTATTTAGGGGAGATGATGTCGAAAAATACGTAAAAGTGCTCTCGGGAGGCGAACGGAACAGATTGGCTTTGGCTAAAATGCTGTTACAACCATTCAATGTGCTTATCATGGATGAGCCAACTAACCACTTGGATATAAAATCCAAGAATGTATTGAAGCAGGCTTTGCAAAGTTTTGAAGGAACCTTGATTTTGGTGTCACACGATAGGGATTTTCTTCAAGGGCTTAGTAACAAGGTGTATGAGTTCAAAGATGGAGGTATAAAAGAATACTTGGGTGATATTGATTTTTACTTGGAGCAGAGACAAGCTGAAGATTTTCGAAAAATAGAAAGGAAGGATGAACCACAGACCGAAAATAAGTCTGGCCCAAAGGAAAACGACTATCAGCTTCAAAAACGATTAAAATCCCTAAAAAACAAACTTAGTGGGGTAGAAAAGAAAATTGCATCTCTGGAAAAGGAAATTGCAGAAATAGATCATGATTTGCTGATGAATTATGATGCAACGATTGCCAAAGAAGGCTTTTTTGACTCTTATGAAGGAAAAAAGAAGCTATTAGAAGAGTTAATGGGGGACTGGGAAACGCTCTCGGAAGATATGGAAACCCTCAAGCAATAATAAATTTTATTACCAAACAACAGATTTATTGTACTTCACAACAGATTTGCCTTAGGTCACACATTAATTTTTGTAGGTTTTTTCTTTCTTGTTTGATTTGTAGGTGAATTCTTATAAATCTAAATAAGGAACCAAGAATGAAACTAACCTCACTCAGCCTTATTACATTATTTTCCCTAGGCGTTGTTTTTGCAAAAGATAAAATCAATTCCAAAGAGAAAAAGGTGCTAGTAGACCTTTTTGAGAGTACCAATGGTACTAAATGGAGCACTCCATGGGACCTAAACTCTCCTGTAGATACTTGGAAAGGGGTTATTATAGAAGACAATCATGTTGTAGCAATAAACCTTTTCAGAAACAACTTGGAAGGTACTTTGCCATCCAGTTTAGGCAGATTAAGACATCTGCAACATTTGAATTTGGCTTTTAATAGTATTACAGGGGTTTTGCCAAAGGAGATCGTTGAGCTGGAAAATCTACAAGTACTTAGATTGGAGATGAACCGGATTAAAGGAAACATCCCTCAGGAAATAGGACAACTCAAAAAATTGCAGGTGTTTTCTATGTTCAATAATTTTTTAAATGGACAAATACCAGAAGGGTTTGGAGAGCTGACGGATTTAAAAGAATTAAACCTTTCCAGCAATAATTTAAAAGGAGCGATACCGAAGTCTTTAGGAAATCTTTCCAAATTAGTGGCCCTAGGACTATTTGAAAACAGTTTGGATGGGGCTATTCCCGCTGAACTCGGAAATCTGGGAAAACTGAAAGAATTGGTTTTGGCCAATAATCAATTGGGTGGTGAGATTCCTATGGAATTTGCACAATTGAGCAACCTAAAAATACTTCAGCTCCAAAACAACCGATTCGAATCGTATACAGGGATTCGAGCCATGGATACAAAACAATTCTTGGTTTTTGATACGGACGATAAAAGTCTAAAACCAAGATTCAATCAGATACAACTGCAACGCACGCGCATGGCAGACACAAAATTCGAAGATGATAACGATAATGAGTAGTTAGTTATACTTTAGTTTGTTTGGTTTGGGGATACAGGCGTGTATCCCCATTTTTTGTTTCACGATTTTACATAACACATAAACATTTATGAAATATTTAACCAATACCCCACTATCAAGACAATAGATTTGCACTGAACTAATCAGCTCTACATGCGCAAAACTATTCTTTCTGTACTTCTCGGGATTGCGGTTATTTTTATTGCCTTTGTTCTCTCAAGACTTATTGTCAATAGCCGAGAAGATAGACGTCCTAGACCTCAAAAAGTGGTCAAGACCGTATTCGTGGATACCGTTGCTAACGGGGAAGTCCCAATAGTCATATCAGCCAATGGCAACCTTGTGGCAAAACGCCGGGTGGAGCTGTTCGCTGAGGTTCAAGGGGTTTTCAGGCCTGGGGCAAAAGCGTTCAAAGCTGGGCAGCCTTATCGCTCAGGCCAGACTCTAATTCGCATTGATGCTTCTGAATATTATGCTAGTGTACAATCGGCCAAAAGTAACCTGTTCAACTTGGTAACTTCAATAATGCCAGATTTGCAATTGGACTACCCTGAACATTTTGCAAAGTGGCAAGAATACTTGATGAGTTTTGATTTGGAAAAATCAACTCCTCCACTTCCTGAGGTTACCTCTGAGAAAGAAAAATATTTTATCACTGGAAGGGGTATTTATACCAATTACTACAACGTCAAAAACTTAGAACAGCGATTGGCAAAATATGGTATTGCAGCTCCATTTTCAGGTGTACTGACTGAGGCATTGGTCACAGAAGGTTCTCTTGTTCGCGCAGGACAGAAATTAGGAGAATTCATAGAAACCGGAACGTATGAGCTTGAGGTTGCCGTACCTAAAACATATGCTGATTTTCTAAGGGTTGGTAAAGCGGTGAGCTTAACCAATTTGGATAAGACCCAACAGTACGAAGGAAAGGTAATCCGAGTCAATGGGCGCGTGGACCAGACCACACAGACTATAACCGTATTTATTGAGGTGAAAGGTGATAACTTAAAGGAGGGTCAATATTTAGAGGCCAACCTTAATGCCAGAACCGAAGAAGTGGCTATTGAGATAGACAGGTCGCTTCTATTGGAGAATGATAAAATATTCGTTGTCCGTGATACCATTTTGGACATCATTGACGTAAACCCAGTGTACTTTACAGATAAAAAGGTGGTTTTAAAAAATGTTCCGGATGGTGAGACCATAGTTTCCAGACCTGTTTCTGGGGGCTATGCTGGTATGTTGGTCAAAGTTTTTGGGGCACCTAACAATGAAACTGTGGCAAAATGAAAAAGGTAATTTCATACTTTATTAAATATCATGTTGCCGTAAATGTCATTATCATTTCGTTTTTCATTTTCGGTATCGTAGGCGCACTTTCGCTAAAATCTTCATTTTTTCCACTTACCGAATCAAAAAATGTATTGATTAACATTACTTATCCTGGCGCATCTCCCCAAGAAATTGAGGAAGGGATTGTTCTCAAAATAGAGGATAACCTTAAAGGTTTGGAAGGGGTAGACCGGGTGACTTCAACCTCTTCAGAGAATTCAGGTTCTATTAATGTTGAAATTGAAAAAGGGTATGACATAGATTTCATGCTCTTGGAGGTAAAAAATGCGGTTGATAGGGTACCCACGTTCCCAACCGGAATGGAACCTTTGGTTGTTTCCAAGTTAGATGCTGTACGTCAGACCATCAGCTTTGCAGTAAGTGGGGAAAATATTTCGTTAGCGACCCTTAAGCAAATAGGGAGACAAGTTGAAAACGACCTTAGGGCAATAGATGGAATCTCCCAAATTGCCATTTCCGGATATCCTGAAGAAGAAATTGAAATTGCGGTCAATGAGAACAGTTTATTGGCCTATAATGTTTCCTTTAATGAAGTTGCGCAAGCAGTAGCAAATGCCAATCTATTGGTCACGGGGGGCAATATTAAGACCGATGCTGAGGAATACTTGATTCGGGCCAACAACCGGTCATATTATGGAAAGGAACTCTCTAATGTTGTTGTCAGAGGTGATGTTTCAGGTCGTACCATTCGACTCAAGGATGTCGCTGAAGTTCGCGATCGTTTCTCCGAAACACCCAATGCTTCTTACTACAATGGAGACCTTGCCGTAAATGTTACCATAACCAGCACAAATACTGAAGACTTAATTGGTTCTGCCAAAAGGGTAAAAGAATATATTGCAGAATTCAATGAGAAATATAATAATGTACAATTAAATGTGGTAAGTGACCTATCGACCACTTTAACGCAACGAACCCAATTGTTGACTGAGAACGCCATTATGGGAATGATTCTAGTACTGATTTTTCTCAGTCTCTTTCTCAATACGCGTTTGGCCTTTTGGGTCGCCTTCGGTTTGCCTGTGGCTTTCTTGGGCATGTTTGTATTTGCCCCTATGCTGAACGTAACGATCAATGTGCTCTCACTTTTCGGAATGATCATCGTCATTGGTATATTGGTAGATGATGGGATTGTAATTGCTGAAAATATTTATCAACACTATGAAAAGGGTAAAAAGCCCATTCAGGCTGCAATTGATGGTACTCTGGAAGTGATTCCTCCCATAGTTTCAGCTATTATAACCACAATCCTGGCATTTTCTATTTTCCTTTTCTTGGATGGTAGGATTGGGGATTTCTTCGGAGAAGTTTCCGTGATAGTCATCTTAACATTAGTGGTCTCATTGGTCGAGGCATTGATTATACTTCCCGCTCACTTAGCCCATTCCAAAGCATTACGAAAGCAAAGTAGTGCTCCAAAAACGGGAATTGCCAAAGTATTCTCACAGTTACGTGTCATCAACAAAATGGGTGATAAAGCCATGGCATGGATGCGCGATAAATTGTATAGCCCTGTCTTGCATTTTGCTTTGGAGTATAAGATGTTAACCTTTTCCTTCTTTGTACTGGCACTGTTTCTCACCTTTGGCTCCATTGGTGGCGGAATAATCCGTACAGCATTCTTTCCAAGAATTGCAAGTGACCGGGTTGCCGTAGAGCTTTTGATGCCCAACGGAACCAATGAAAAGGTGACCGATTCTATCATAAGTTTGATTCAAGAAAAAGCAGCAATTGTGAACCAAGAGCTCACCGATGAATACTTGAAAGGTTCCGAAAAAGAACTTTTTGAGAACATGATTAAAAATGTTGGGCCGGGTTCATCAGCCGCTACTCTGGTAATTAATCTGCTTCCTGGGGAAGAACGCCCCGATGCTATACGAGCCGATTTGGTTACCAGTAGGTTGCGCGAATTGGTTGGCCCAGTATTCGGAGTGGAAAGTCTGATTTATGGTTCGGGAGGAAACTTTGGTGGGGACCCCGTTTCGGTTTCTCTATTGGGGAATAATATTGAAGAACTTAAAGCAGCCAAAACTGAATTAAAAGGGGCCATGGTCAGTAATTCTTTATTAAAGGATGTTGCGGATAACGACCCTGCAGGTATCAAGGAAATTCAATTGGAACTTAAGGATAACGCCTATTTATTGGGCTTGGATTTGCGAAATGTCATGACCCAAGTGCGTTCAGGTTTCTTTGGCACACAAGCGCAACGCTTTCAAAGAGGTCAAGATGAAATACGTGTTTGGGTACGATATGATCGTGAGAATCGGTCTTCGATATCGGACCTCGATGATATGCGCATTCTTACCCCTTCAGGCTCTAGGGTACCCTTAAAAGAAATTGCCGATTATAAAATACAGCGGGGTGATGTAGCCATCAATCACTTGGATGGTCAACGTGAAATCAGGATTAGTGCAGATTTAAAAGACCCCGACAATACCAGTGCACCAGATATGTTGGCTTGGATACGAAATGATGTGATGCCCGAAATCCAATCGAAATATCCAACGGTTGCAGCATCCTACGAAGGGCAAAACCGTGAACGAAACAAATTGACAAATTCTTTGAACTTTGTAGGTCTGGTTGTTTTGTTCCTAATCTACATTACGATTGCTTTTACGTTTAGAAGCTTTAGTCAACCCTTGTTATTGCTGTTATTGATTCCATTTAGTTTGACAGCAGTTTCATGGGGCCATTGGATTCATGGTTTCCCAGTAAACATATTGTCCATGTTGGGTATTATTGCCCTCATAGGTATTATGGTTAATGATGGCCTGGTACTTATCGGAAAGTTCAATGGAAATTTAAGACTTGGGATGAATTTCGATGAAGCTTTATACGAAGCGGGCCGGTCGAGGTTTAGAGCTATATTTTTGACCTCGGTTACTACCATTGCTGGTCTTGCTCCATTATTGTTGGAAAAGAGTCGTCAAGCCCAGTTTTTAAAACCTATGGCGATTTCCATTGCTTATGGCATTGGCTTTGCAACCGTGCTTACTCTGGTAATGCTTCCTATTTTCTTATCCTTTAGCAATAGTGTTAAAGTAGGTACGAAGTGGTTGAGAACTGGAAACAAAATCAGTAGGGAAGAAGTAGAGCGTGCCATTAAAGAACAACATGAAGAGGCGTATCTGTCTGAAAGTGTTGTTGCCTCAGAAAATGGGCAATCAAATAATAATCCCGTTAAAAACAAATCTCAAGAAGAATTAGAAGAGATATTATGATGCAGAAAAACTACCTGCCCACCCTCTTAGTATTATTTTTGTTTACATGTTCTTTGTTTTCCCAAGAAGTGCTTACCAAGCAAGAGGCTATCAAACTGACGTTAGAGAATAATTTGGGAATTCTCATCGCGGAAAACAATGTTGAAATCGCCGAGAACAATAAAAGTGTTCTTAATTCTGGATTTCTGCCTAGTATTACTGGTACGGCCGGGGCGAACTACCAACGCGACGATTCTACTTTTGAATTTCCGGGTCAGTTCTTAAATGATGGAGAAGGCAATGTTCTTATTGATGATGATGGACAACCTGTTCCACGCCCAGATGCCGACTTATACAAGGCGGAAGCACAGCGCTATAATGCCAGAATTACGGCAGATTATGTATTGTTCGATGGTTTGGGTAGATGGTACGACATGAAAAGATTGAAAGAAGAGTACAACCTATCCTCCTTACAGGCCAGAGAGACTTTGGAAACAACCATTATTCAGTTATTTAGTGTGTATTTTGAAGCTGCCAGGATTTCTGAAAACATTACAGTGCTTGAGCAGACGTATCAAAATACCAAAAATCGGCTGCAGCGAGCAAACTACAGTTTTGAATTTGGTCAGGTCAACAAACTAGATGTTTTGAATGCCGAAGTTGATCTCGTAAACGATAGTATCAATGTCATGAACGAACGACAACTGCTGGAAAATACGCTGCGTGATTTGAACATTGTTCTAAATTCTGATTTGGAAAAAAAGTTTGCGGTAGATACGACCATTACATTTATCAACGAATTACAGTTAGAAGATTTTGCCTCACAAGGAGAGCAAAATAATGTCAGGATGCTTCAGGCCAAATCAAATATTGCCATTAATGACTATACGCTGCAATCTGCAAAGTCGGTTTTTCTTCCTACCATCGGTCTTACAGGCTTTTATGGATGGAACCTTAATAATAATGCTCCTGGTGCTTTCTTCCCTGGGGTAACTGTGAACAACCGAAGGAACTTTGGTCTTGGCGCAACCTTGACCTGGAATCTTTTTGATGGCGGAGGTGGAATTACCCAAGTTAGGAACGCCAAAATCCTGTTGGAATCCCAAGATGCGCTTCAAACGCAAATTGAATTGGAAGTAAAGCGCGATATAGCAAATGCAAAAGGAGATTTTCAAAACCGTTTGAAGGTTTTTGAACTGCAACAACAAAATGTAACCACGGCAACCGATAACTATAAGCGCTCCAATGAGCGCTATAAGTTGGGTCAAATCACTTCAGTAGAGCTTCGTCAGGCACAAATCAACTTATTGAATGCCCAAACCAGTAAGAATTTGGCAAAATACAACGCCAAACTGGCCGAGCTTCAATTATTGCAGCTTACAGGTCAATTGCTGAACGTCTCCATTTAATTTGTCAAGAAGATGTTGGAACACTTTTTCCAGTGCCCATACTGTTGGGAAGAAATATCATTTTTATTAGATACATCCGTTTCAAACCAAACCTATGTTGAGGATTGCGAAGTGTGCTGCAACCCTATTGAGGTTAATTGCAAGTTTCAATATGATGAATTGACATTTTTCGAACCTTCCGTCCTTGGTCAATAGTATTTGTTCAAAAATTTAAACAAACAAAAATTCAGTATCCTATAACTTTTTAGTAGATTAAGTCAATAATTACTAAAAAGATACTTCTAGGAATGCAGATAATTGAAAATGCTACCGTTTACGATGCCATTATTGTAGGATCGGGAGCTGGAGGTGGCATGGCAACCAAGGTACTTGCCGATGCAGGTTTAAAAGTTGCCGTTGTTGAGGCCGGACCTTTTTTCGACCCTGCCGACCCAAAACAAAAAACCCAATTAAAATGGCCTTGGGAATCTGAACGTAGAGGGGCAAGTACACAATTCAGGCCATTTGGTGACTTTGATGCTGCCTATGGCGGTTGGGACATTGAAGGTGAACCCTACACGCATAAGGATGGTACCAAATTCGATTGGTTTCGGTCTCATATGTTGGGTGGACGTACCAATCACTGGGGTTGAATTTCCCTTCGTTTTGGCCCAAAAGACTTCAAGCATAAAGATGTAGATGGGTATGGAGAAAACTGGCCAATTAGTTACGAGGATATCAAACCCTATTATGACCGCTTGGATAAACTGATTGGTGTTTTTGGCACCAATGAAGGACTTCCCAATGACCCTGATGGTTTTTTTCTTCCACCCCCAAAGCCTAGGTTGCATGAACTTTTTTACATTCAGGGAGCTAGAAAATCCAACATTCCGGTTTACCCATCCAGAATGTCAATGTTGACCAAAAAAATCAATAAAGAACGTGGCGTATGTTTTTACTGTGGTCAATGTAGTCGAGCGTGTAGTGTCTATGCTGATTTCTCTGCTGGTAGCTGTTTGATTTTTCCAGCCCAAAAGAGTAGAGGACAAGTGGACTTGTTTGTCAATTGTATGGTCCGTGAAGTAACTGTGGATGGAGAAGGAAGGGCCACAGGGGTTTCTTATATCAACAAGGAAGATAGAAAAGAATACAAGTTAAGAAGCAAAGTGGTTATTCTGGGTGCCTCGGCATGCAGTACGGCAAGAATACTTCTAAATTCCAAAAGTACCCAACATCCTAATGGTTTGGGAAATAGTAGCGACCATGTAGGGAAATATTTGCATGATTCTACAGGTGCGGACAGAGCCGCGTTTATACCTGGGCTAATGAACCGCAAAGCTTCATACAACGAAGATGGGGTTGGCGGAATGCATGTCTATTCACCCTGGTGGGGGGATAATTCCAAACTTGATTTCCCTAGAGGGTATCATTTAGAGATCTGGGGAGGTATGGGTATGCCAAATTATGGTTTTGGCTTCGATGTGAATGCCTTCAATAAATTCTTTGGAACCAAGGTAGGGGGATATGGAGATATGTTACGAAGTGATGTAAAAAAATATTGGGGAGCAGTGGTTGGAGTATCATCTCGGGGCGAGTCGATCTCTCGTAAAGACAACTATTGCGAGATAGACCCTTCGACAGTGGATGAGTGGGGTATTCCTGTTTTACGCTTTCATTATAAATGGTCAGATTTAGAACGAAATCAGGCCAGGCACGCCCATAATACTTTTGAAGAAATTTTGACCAATATGGGAGGTGAACTTTTAGGTGATAAGCCAGGAAAGGATCAGGATTATGGATTACAAACCCCAGGCCGTATTATCCATGAAGTGGGCACTACCCGTATGGGAGATAATGCCAAAACCTCAGTGACCAATAAGTTCCAACAACTACACGACATAGATAATGTTTTTGTAGTTGATGCTGGACCTTTTGTATCCCAGGCAGATAAAAATTGTACATGGACCATTATGGCGCTGTCTTGGAGGGCTTCTGAATACATAGTAGACCAATTGAAAAAACAAAATCTATAATCATGGATAGAAGGAAAAGTATTAAATCGATTGTGCTAGGTTCTGTGGCTACAGGTTTGGTGGCCAATGGGTGTAAACCAGGTACGAAAAATCCAGAAATTGCTACCAAGGAACCTGAGAATGTAGCCTGGCGGACTCCTCTAGAGAATGAAATCATCAACGAAATTCAGGGTGAGGAGTTTTTCAATGCACATGAACGAGAAACTCTAACAGTGCTCTGCGACTTAATTCTACCACCCAGTGACCAGTTCAAAGGTGCATCTGATGCAAAGGTTGTAGATTTTATAGAATTTATGGTGAAGGATCACATACCCTTTCAAACAGATTTTCGAGGAGGATTAATGTGGCTGGACCATAAGTGTAATACAGAATTTGGACTGGAGTTTAAATCATGCACAGAAGATCAGCAGAAATCCATTTTGGATTCAGTAGCCTATTATGATCCAGATATTCCAATAGAAGAGCGTCCTTTTGAAGTCAATTTCTTCTCTATGGTACGTGATTTGACAATAACGGGCTTTTATACCTCTAAAATGGGTATTGAAGAATTGGGGTATAAAGGAAACATGCCCAATGTTTGGAATGGTGTCCCAGAAGATGTGCTAGAACAACATGGCGTTGCCTATGAGGAGGAATGGTTGGCCAAATGTATAGATCAAAGCAAACGAGGTATCATTGCTGAATGGGATGATGATGGGAATCTCATTACTTGAATGACTTAATTAAAAAAGGTTCACAGTTTATATGTGAACCTTTTTTTAGTAGCGGGGACTGGACTCGAACCAGCGACCTTCGGGTTATGAGCCCGACGAGCTACCTACTGCTCTACCCCGCGATATAGGACGGCAAATATACAACTCTTTTAAACATATTTCCAAATTAGTGAGACCTTGATTTGAAAAGCTAAGCGAATTCAAATCAAAAGGTCGAACTAATGCTGAGCGAAGTCGAAGCATCTTTGATATTCCTTATGAGGTTGTAAGTCTTGATTTGAATTGTATATCTTCGAATTATGGAGCAACTCAATGATTTTTTGGTAAACGCCATATCTGCAACCGAATGGCCCATGTTTATCTTACTGATTGGCGGGGGCCTTTTTTTGGTACTATATTCTAAAGGATTACCGTATCGATTTTTTGGCCATGCCATTGCAATCACAACCGGAAAATATGATGATAAAAAAGCAAAAGGAGATGTTAGTTCGCTTCAAGCGCTATCTGCCGCAGTTGCTGCTACGGTTGGACTTGGGAACATCTCGGGAGTTGCCATAGCCATTCATGATGGAGGTCCAGGAGTGGTTTTTTGGATTTGGATGACTGCGCTGATAGGCATGTGCATCAAGTTCTATTCATGTAGCCTATCTATAATGTTTCGGGGAGAAGATTCGGATGGAAAAATGCAGGGAGGCCCCATGTTTTATATAACCAAGGGCTTGGGAAAAAAGGCAAAACCTCTGGCCATCTTTTTTAGTATTGCAGGTCTGTTTGGTTTTCTGGGCGTATTTACTGCAAATCAGTTTACAGAGACCTTTATGAGTGTGGTAGTTCCGGAAGAAACCCTGATGGCTTTGGGAGGAACAGAAACTGACCCCTTGTTCAATTGGAAATTGACCATAGGAGTTGTACTAGCTATTATTTCATCATTTGTGATTTTTGGAGGGTTAAAGAACATTGCCAAAGTAGCTACGGCCATTGTGCCATTCATGGTTGCTGTCTATCTAATTGCAGTTGTTGTGGTAATGGCTATGAATGCTACCCAAGTACTTCCTGCATTAAAATTGATCCTTTCAGAAGCGTGGAATTTTAAAACCATTGTTACAGGAGGTTTTTGGGGTTTGGTGATTATTGGAGTGCGGCGTGCCATGTTTTCCAATGAAGCGGGATTAGGTAGTGCTCCAATGTATCATGGGCAATCCAAAAATGACGAGCCCATTCGAGAAGGCCTGGTAGCTATGCTCGGGCCCTTTATTGATACGATTTTGGTTTGTACCTTTACCGCGGTAGTCATCATTTTAAGTGGTGCTTACTTGGAGGATACTAGTGGGATTGTAATGACATTGCAGGCATTTAGGGCTACTTTGGGAAGTTTTGGAGATGATTTACTTATGATTATCGTTTCTGCTTTTGCCCTTTCTACACTGTTCACCTATTCTTATTATGGGGTAAAGAGCCTTTCCTTTTTGACCAACGCCAAAATAGGTAAGCTATATAATATCTATTTTGTGATTATGATTGTATTTGCTGCTATTGCTTCATTGGAAGTGGTTAAAAACCTAATTGACCTTTCTTATGCGCTAATGGTGATTCCAAACATGATTGCCGTTTTGTTATTAGCCCCCAGGGTGAATCAAGCGGCAAAAACATATTTTACTAAAATGAAAGAACAACGTGCATAAATCAGGATTTGTAAATATTATTGGCAATCCCAATGTTGGGAAATCAACCTTTATGAACGCTATGGTGGGGGAGAAGCTCTCCATCATTACTTCAAAGGCCCAAACCACGCGACATCGGATTTTTGGAATTGTCAATGGCGATGATTTTCAAGTAATTTTTTCAGATACTCCGGGAATCATTAAACCAGCATACGAATTACAATCTTCCATGATGGATTTTGTAAAATCTGCGTTTGAGGATGCCGATGTGCTGATTTATATGGTTGAGATTGGGGAAAAAGGGCTTAAAGATGAGAACTTCTTTCAAAAAATTTCAAATAGCCAAATCCCGGTTCTTTTATTATTAAATAAGATTGATACTTCAGACCAGACCCATTTGGAAGAGCAGATACAATACTGGCAAGGTTTGCTCCCCAGAGTAGAAATATTCCCTATTTCTGCATTGGAAAATTTTAATGTAAAAGAAGTATTCAATCGTATTTTGGAGTTATTGCCAGAAGGACCTGCGTATTATCCCAAAGACCAACTTACCGATAAACCAGAGCGTTTTTTTGTGAACGAAACCATTCGCGAAAAAATCTTGCTGCATTATAAAAAGGAAATCCCATACTCGGTTGAGGTGGAAACAGAAGAGTTTTTGGAGGATGATAAAATCATCAGGATTCGTTCCGTAATTATGGTGGAACGTGATACTCAGAAGGGAATTATCATTGGCCATAAGGGGAGTGCCCTTAAAAAAGTTGGAGTGGAATCCAGAAAAGACCTAGAGAAGTTTTTTGGAAAACAGGTCCATATTGAGCTCTATGTTAAGGTAAATAAAAATTGGCGCAGTAATTCAAGGCAATTGAAACGTTTTGGTTACAATAACTAAAGCTTTTTTTAGTGTTTGAATAACTATTACTTTATGTTCGGTTTAGACCTTCCAAGGAAATTTAAACCAAACAAAATGAAGAATTACTTTAGACTGCTACTCCCCACATTTTTAATTTTAACCTGCTTTTCTTGCGAAAAAATCGACGACTTTCTAGGCGATGGAGGTTCTGATGATGATCAACCTATAGACGATACTCCTGTAATTGCGACAGTAGATTTCAGTTCTATAAATACCTTTCCTGTAGATGGTGAGGATTCTGCTGAAATCTCAGCTTATGATCCCCATACGGAAAGATTGTTTGTGACCAACGGCGCTTTGGATGAGGTTACTGTTTTTGATATTTCGGATATTAACGCACCATCACGTATCGGCTCTATAAACTGTCCTATCCCTGGCTCACCAAATAGTGTTGCTGTAAGCGATGGAATGCTTGCCGTCGCCGTAAGTTCTCCAAACGGACAAGAAAATGGCTTTGTGGAGTTTTTTGATACGACCACATTAAATGAAATAGGTATTGTGCAAGTAGGTGTATTACCTGATATGGTGACCTTTACTCCCAATGGGGAATATGCATTAACGGCAAATGAAGGTGAACCCAATGATGATTATACCATTGATCCTGTCGGTAGCGTCAGCATTGTAAAGTTATCTTCCATGGAAGTGACTACCTTGGGTTTTGAGGGGTTCAATAGTCAAGAAGAGGAATTGGAAGTCAGAGGTTTTAGGGTTTTTGGGCCAGGTGCGGACCTAGCTGCGGATGTTGAACCAGAGTTTTTGACTATTTCTAATGATGGTACAAAGGCATGGGTTACCCTTCAAGAAAACAACGGGGTTGCCGTTGTGAACTTGTCAACTATGCAAATTGAAAGTATTATTCCTTTAGGATTCAAAGATTACTCTTTGGCAGGAAATGAAATTGACCCTAGTAACGAGGATGGGAGAACAGAATTGAGAAGTGTTCCTGTTTTTGGAATCTACCAACCTGATGCTATTGCCTATTACAGTGTTAATGGAATGGATTATGTAGTTACCGCCAATGAGGGTGATGCGCGAGATTATGATGGTTTTTCCGAAGAAGAGCGGATGGCAGACTTGATTTTCGATGAAACCGTTTTTCCTGATGCCGAAACATTGCAACTAGATGAGAATTTGGGAAGATTGCAATCAACTACCACATTGGGTGATACCGACGGAGATGGGGATTTTGACCAACTCTATAACTATGGTGCAAGGTCCTTTAGCATATGGTCTGGACAAGGTCAGCTGGTGTATGACAGCGGAAATGATATTGCAGAAATTACCTTGCAATTAACGCCCGACGCATTTAACGGAGGTGATAATCGAAGTGATGACAAAGGTGCCGAACCCGAAGCGGTAAGCATCCTTCAAATTGGAGAGCGTCAAATTCTGTTTGTAGGCTTGGAACGTAATAATCAGGTTTTGGTTTATGATATTTCAAATCCAAGTTTTCCCGAATTCATTCAAATATTGGCTACCGATGGTGATGTAGGACCCGAAGGAGTTCTTCCTATTGCCGCGGAAGATAGCCCT
Organism: Flagellimonas ulvae; assembly: GCF_049333175.1. Classification (NCBI taxonomy): domain Bacteria; kingdom Pseudomonadati; phylum Bacteroidota; class Flavobacteriia; order Flavobacteriales; family Flavobacteriaceae; genus Flagellimonas; species Flagellimonas ulvae. The sequence continues at coordinate 2,021,768 of NZ_CP186325.1, read as the reverse complement.
ACTGGAAAGGATTTGTTGGTTGTGAGCAATGAGGTAAGCGGTACAGTGACCATTTATGAAAACAACTAGACTAGTTTCTTCAACATAAATTATACCTACTTGTAAGAAGGCGCGAGACTTGTTTTTTGCGCCTTTTTTATTTCTTAAGATCGTGGAAAATTCTGTATCAGGTCTTCAAGAAAAGTCCTAAGTTGCTTCATTTGACCCTTGCCTTGTGATTTTCCAAACCTTCCAAGAACGTAGAGAGCAAACCATAACACGACCAAGAAAAACATCCCAACAATCCATAAGGTAATATCGTCGCCCAACGAATGTTTTGAGTAGGCAAAAATACCTAGAATTACAAATAAGGTGCCTATGCCAAAATGAAGGAACATAAAAAAGGTCCATAGGGTAGGGTTGGGTCCAAACACCCCATGAATGGTACTTTTATTGTCTTCAAAAGATGTGAGTTCTAAATGAAGTTGAGGTGTCCAAAAATTGGTATGCTCCTTTCTAAATCGAAGATAGATGTGTTCATCCAAACGTTTCAGTACAAAAGGAGGCTCAGAAGACCTGTCAAAATTCTTTTTTAACAGTTCCAAATCAGTGGCCAAGTCAATTTTAAATCGCGGGCGAAGTACTATGTCATTGGTTAGGTTGCTCATATTCCAAAGGCATGTAGAAAAAGGTACCATTTTTTCTTTATAAATAATGGTATTTTTGCCGAAAATAGAAACGCATGGGAGCCATTGTAGCTGTTGTAGGTAGACCAAATGTTGGAAAATCCACTTTTTTTAATCGATTGATTCAAAGAAGAGAGGCTATTGTTGATGCGGTAAGTGGCGTAACTCGTGATCGTCATTACGGGAAGAGTGACTGGAACGGCAAGGAATTTTCCATAATTGACACAGGCGGTTATGTAGTTGGAAGTGATGACGTTTTTGAAAAGGAAATTGACAAGCAGGTGGAATTGGCCATTGATGAAGCGGATGCCATCATTTTTATGGTAGATGTAGAATCTGGGGTCACCGGAATGGATGAGGAGGTTGCCCGACTTCTAAGAAAAGTAAATAAGCCAGTTTTCTTAGCGGTAAACAAAGTGGACAATGCCCAACGCTCTGCCGATGCTGTTGAATTCTATTCTTTGGGACTTGGTGAGTATTATCCGCTTTCAAGCATCAACGGAAGCGGTACTGGAGAACTATTGGATGCCTTGGTTGAGGTTTTACCGGAAAGTGAGGAAGAGGAAGATGAGCTTCCAAGGTTTGCCGTGGTGGGAAGACCTAACGCGGGAAAATCATCTTTTATTAATGCATTGATAGGCGAGGACCGTTACATTGTTACCGATATTGCTGGAACTACAAGGGATAGCATTGATACCAAATACAATCGCTTTGGATTTGAATTTAATTTGGTGGATACCGCTGGGATTCGAAGAAAAGCAAAAGTTAAGGAAGACCTGGAATTCTATTCCGTAATGCGTTCTGTAAGGGCCATTGAACACTGCGATGTATGTTTATTGGTTTTGGATGCTACCCGAGGTTTTGATGGTCAAGTTCAAAATATTTTCTGGCTGGCGCAACGTAACAATAAGGGCATTGTGGTTCTGGTCAATAAGTGGGATTTGATGGAAAAGGAAACCAACTCCGTCCGTGACTATCAAGAAAAAATCAAAAAGCAAATGGAGCCTTTTACGGATGTGCCCATTCTTTTCATATCGGTACTGACCAAGCAGCGTATTTATAAAGCCATAGAAACTGCGGTTGATGTCTATAAAAATCGTTCTAAGAAAATCCCTACTCGTAAGCTGAACGATGTTATGTTGCCCATTATTGAGCATACACCACCTCCGGGTTATAAGGGCAAATATGTAAAGATTAAATTCTGTACCCAACTGCCTACCCCTTATCCACAATTTGCTTTTTTCTGCAATTTGCCTCAATATGTTTGTGATCCATATAAACGTTTCTTGGAAAACAAGCTTAGGGAGAACTTTGATTTTTCAGGGGTGCCAATGACTATTTTTATGCGGAAAAAGTAAGTCTAGCTTCCGGAAGCAGGTTTAATGCTCACTTTTTGTTGAATTCGATTTCCAGAGTCATCCATAGCGGAGAGAAGATATTCTCCAGCTTGAACATTCAATATCAGCTCGTGGAAGTCTTCTGTAGAACCCACATAGGTTCTGTCCAAATACCAATGTACTCTAGTTTCTTCCTGTTGATGTGCCAATTTGAATATGACCTCAGTAGCATTATTCCCTAAATCTTTGGGGACTAAAATGGCTTCATTAGGTTTGGGGTAAATAAAGGCCATACGTTGGCTTTCTTCAGAATTGCATTCAATGGCATATGGTGGTAAAGCTTTGTAATTTGGGTTTGCCGAAGCATAATAATATTCCATCAACGGAGGCAAGACAAACCAAGTTTTACTTACCATTTCTTCCAAAGGATAACACTCGGAGTTTACACGGAATGTTCCAGCAACATTGAAAAAATGCTGTTGATGATAGGGGCATGATTTACTTTTCAAACCATTTTTTGGGAGTAATTGCTCTTCAGTATTTTCACAAAAGACCGAAGCAATGGAACCGCTTTTTTTGCAAATGGTAATGGCCTTTAGTTCATCAAAAGGTTCTTGAAACCAGCCACTATCAGGTAACAGGTCCAAAACATCAAATAGGATAGGTGCCGCAGCTTCAATACCTGTTAGCCCAGGTCTTCCTTCCCCATCCGCATTACCTGCCCATACGCCTATGGCGTATTTTGGAGTAACCCCTACGGCCCAGGCATCTTTAAATCCAAAACTAGTCCCCGTTTTCCAAGCTATAGGTTGTGATGAATCAAAAAACTGCCAATTTTCAGCTCCCTCTGGTCTATTTACTTCTCGTAAGGATTTGAACGTGTGATAAATGGCGCCTGCATCCAAAATGGGGGCTTCCCGTTGCAGATTTCCAAAAGAAGCCGAACGGTCCAACAAATAAGTAGGTTCAGAAAATTCCTCGGTTCGATACGTGCTTGAGTTCGATACAAAATGGTTGAGGGTTGAAGCTGCTGATGCATAGGTCTTGGTAATATCCCACAAAGAGCTTTCGGCACCGCCTAAAATGAGGGAAAGTCCATAATGTGATGAAGGTTTGTCCAAAGAGTGCAGATTCATCTTTTTCAACTTGTTATAAAATTTTTGAAGTCCATATGAACGTAACAGACGAACCGCAGGAACATTGAGCGAACGAGAAAGCGCTCTACTGGCGGATACGGCTCCTATATGCTTTTTATTGAAGTTTTTTGGATGGTAGCCGTTAATTACCGTTGGAACATCTTCCACTAAAGTATTGGGCAATAATTGACCCTCGTGCATGAGTGAGGCGAATAAAAAGGGTTTTAAAGTGCTTCCAGTGCTTCGGTTTTTTGAGATGATATCCACATAATTACCATGATCTTTGTTGGTGGGAGCATTGCCAACATAACAAAGCACCTGACGGGTTTCAACATCCAATATCAAAATGGATAGGTTATAGATTTCATTGCCTTTAAGTCGGTTATGATGATTTTCTGCCAAAACATTCACCTGCTGTTGTAAATGCATGTTTACAGAGGTTTGTATGTGTTGCCCTGGATGCTCTTGCTTTATTCGTTCCGTAAGATGAGGGGTGCTATTGGGAAGTTGTAGGGGTTTTTTAGGTAGAGGTTCCGCAATGGCAAGTTGATAAGTGGTTTGGTCCATATGATTTTTCTCCCATAACTTTTTCAGCAAGCGGTTTCTTTTCTGTAACAAACGGGATTCATTTCTACCTGGAAAAATTAACGAAGGTGCATTGGGTAAAACCGCTAGAGTTGCTGCTTGCCCCCAGCTCAGTTCATGGGAAGGAATACCAAAATAACGCCATGAGGCAGTTTCTAGCCCCACCACATTTCCGCCGTAGGGTGTATTTGAGGCATACAGCTTCAAAATTTCATCTTTGGAATGTCGGAACTCCAAACGCGTGGCCATTAAAAGCTCAACTGCTTTTTCAAAATAGGTTCGTCTTGTATTTTTTCGGCTTAGCCGAATGACTTGTTGGGTGATGGTGCTCCCACCTCTTCTGGTATCTTTAGTGAGGTTATGGACCAGGGCATTGAAGATGGAAACAGGATTAAATCCAGGATGGCTGTAGAAGTATTCATCTTCAAAAAGCAAAACGCTTTGTTTGAATCGATTTGGGATAGAATCCACTTGGGGAAAACGCCATTGACCGTCATCTGCAATTCGAGCTCCCAATAAAAACCCCTCGGAACTGGTCACAACAGTAGAGGTAGGTTCTTTAAACAGATTTTTGGGCAAACAGAACAGCCAAACAAAGAAAAGTATCAAAAAACCAAACAGTTTTATTCGGTTTTGAAGTACAAATTGTTGTATGTACCATGCCCTTTTCATTACCAAGATGACTTGATTCGCCTTGAAAAAGGGTTATTCTTACTAGTCTTGGTCCATGGGATAGTCTTCATAAAAGTGCTCAAAAGTTTTGTCCGTGTGGTAATCTTCTGTAAGCACCCGATACACTAAAAACACGACCAAACCTTGTCCAAAAATGGTTACATAAAACACCCAATTGAAAGGGAAATTCATACTTGCCATGATGACTAAGGTTACTAAAACCAAAGTGGTGAAGGCCACTAAACCCATTACTGAAATTTTCATACCGTTTTTTTGAAAAATTACAAAACTTCATGAACCTTCTAAAGAAATTATGAAAGATTAACGCCATTGTTTAACCTTGCTTGTTGATTTTATTGTACCACTGAAATCCACTTTCCTTTATTTCGCGCATAATACGTGTTGTCGTACATGGCCTCAACTTGTGACCCGGGCAAATAATAATCTCCCAAATAGGATGCATTTAGTTTTACCGAGAAAGTCTTTGACTTTTTTGAGCCCAAATCAAAATAGAAATGGGTACGGTCATCTCTAACATCTATGTAATCTGCCTTACTGGAATTTGTATTGGTTGTACCCGCATAGGAAGTATCTACAATTTCCCAACCACTTGGAACAATTTGTGTCAAAGCAATATTATCAATGTAATCATTACTCGAATTAAATACTGTGATTTTTGCTTCCAATTCGGTGCCTTGTCTTAACTGGGTTACATCAATGGAATTTCCAATAGCATCTAAATAGGCTATAGATAGTCTTAAATTCTGTTGTTCTGCCAGTTCTTGCCCAACAGGTAATTTTCCGCTTTGTACAAGAGTTACATAAAGTGTGTTACTTTGCATGTTCTTTACTTCAATATTTGCGCTTGCCGATGAAATTGTAAGCGCACGTTGGGCAATGGCCCTATCCGTTTTTACTTCAACTTCTTTTCCATTATACGTATAGGCTAGATGAACAGCTTTACCACCATTTTTCGAAACCATTTTAGCCATGGCCAATAGGGCGTAAGCAGTCTCTTGGGTGCTGTACCAACGTTGGGAAGATAAGTTTTTGGCCAGTGAAATTGCCAGTTCTCTTTGCTGGGAATCACCTATTATCGTCATGGTTTCCAATGCCATGGCTCGATTTCTGAACACCGAACCATAGGTTCTGTAATCGTAATTGTTAGATACAAAATTGATATTGGCCGTTTGAGCCAAGTCTTTGGCAACTTGGTTTTTGCCGGCCAAGGCATAGGTGGCGGCCAATCTCCACTTGGCTTCGTTGCTTAGGTTTCTGGTTTCGCGAAGACGGTTCATGGCAGCAAGTTCAGGTTGTTGTGCCAAGGCCAAAGTATACAAGCGATAGGCCTGGGTCAAATCATCATTATACGATGTTTGTTGATTGCTCCATTGTCTAGCCCTTTGCTTTTGATAACGCAACCAATTACTTAAGAAAGTTAGTGGCAGGCGATAACCTTTCTGTTTGGCTTCCAACATAAAATGACCGGCATACGAGGTGCCCCAGTCATCTGCGTCTCGATATCCTGGCCAATAACTCAAACCACCATTTGATGTTTGAAAATTACTTAGTCTTTTGATAGTAGCTTTTATGTTCTTTTCGATGTCTTTTTTGGTGTCAAAGGTGATATCCAAAACATCAGACAGGAACAACTGGGGAAAAGCAGAGGAAGTAGTTTGCTCAACACAACCATGAGGGTAGCGAACCAAATACTCCATGCGCTTGGAAAAATCCATTGGAGGTAAAGTTGAAAACTCTAAGGTGGCTGAATTGGTTCCTGAAGTCCCAAAAACTTCCAAAGGAATGGATTGTGTTTGTGTTCCATTAACGGTGTACAATTGGCTTCGGGTTGTGATAGGATTTGGATTTTCCACATCAATTTCAATTTCGTCTGTAGCTTTTTCACTAGCCCCCGTAGCATTTACCTTTATGGTTTGAAAAGATTTAGAGGGGTTTACCTTAAAATCAAAGGTTACAATCTGTTCTCCCACTGCATCAAAAGAGATAGTTTTAGAAGTTGGTCCCAATGGCTCAAGAGCCTTATCCGTTTCAATGGATACCTTCACGTTTTTTACCTTTTTTTCCATGGCAAATACGGTGACTGGAATAGTCACTTTCTCTCCAGGCGATAGTTTTCTAGGTAATGATGTAAGTACCATCAGTGGTTTGCGTACCGGAGTTGTCTGTTCGGTCTTTCCATAGGCACTGTTGGCGTCACCTGCAATAAGCATGGTACGAACCGAGCCTACGTAGTTTGGCATATTAATGGTGTGAGAGGCTTTTTCTCCAGGTTTGAGGGTAAAGGGTCCCAGATAATTCACGACTGGTTTAAAACGCTGCGCCTTTCTGTTCTTTGCACCTTCAGCAAAACCACCACCTCCAATAGCATAAATATTGTCCACACTTATGGAATATGCGCCCATAACATCATCGAAAATATCAAAGGTTTTTACGCCTAAGGCCTGTCTAGCATAAAAGGCACTATGAATATCCGGTGTTCGGAATCGCGTCAAATCCAAAAGACCTTCATCCACAATGGCCAATGAATAGGTCATTGCTTTGCGATTGCTTTCGGAAACTTTAACTTCAAACGATTTTTCTGGTTTTAATACCGATGGCATTTCCAACTTAGGCTTTAAATGGGTTGCAGGGTCCTCCACAGTTACGGGAACAACCCCATATAATCGAATAGGGAGGTCATTTTTGACTTGCCCATGTGGTTGCAACAAGGAAATGTGGATATATACATTCGGGGCCATTTCAGAAGAGATGGGAATTCGAGCCTGAGTTTCCTGGGCTGAGGTCTCTATCCATTGCTGGGACAATACCTCGGTCCCATTTTCAATACTCAATAGGGCGCGTCCACCTCGGTCAGATGGAAAAGTAACCACAGCTTCTTCGCCAAGAGTATAATTCTCTTTATCGGCAGAGAAGACTAGAATTTTGGAGCTTTCGGTATCTCCCGATGCTGGCCTTTTCCACCAATTCCTATAGAAATAAGCTGTTCGTCCTGTGGCGTGACCTGAGTCCTCATCAATCACGCGGATGAGGAATCGACCTCCTTCGTCATCTGGAATATTGATTTTAAAATTGCCCTTTCCGTCAGAGCCAGTTCTGATGGATTGTTCTTGGAACGGACGATGTACTGTAGCATTTTCGTATCGGGATAGATTATCATATCCCCGATTCCACCACCAGCGCCATTCAATCTTGAAAATCTGTACTTTAAGTCTTCTGTTTCCTACCGTTTTGCCTTCTGGATTTACACTAACCACATCGAAGGTTGTATTCTCGTCAGTTAAGTAAGAACCATAGCGTTTGGCTTTGGGCGAACGCAATCCCACAAAATGTGAGAACGGGGCCAATTTTTTGGAAAAAACATCTATGGAAAAATCCCCACCTCCTTCAAATACCTTGGTAGTAAAAGTAGCTTGAAGCATTCCAGGTGCTTTGCGGTTGGCTGTAATTTTCTTATTGATGTTCAGCTGTCCATTACCATCCAATTGGGAAGAGATGAACTGCTCTTCGGTATCGGAAAAGGTGCGAACAGGGTCTTGGAAATTATAGGTATTGAATTTTGGAAAAGCATTTGATGTGCTGCTGATTTTAGCGTTGATATCCACCTTAAGATTCCGGGCAGGGGCACCGTGCAACCATTGAACGGCGACCTTTCCATTACTTCGTTCATTGGCTTTCAATACCTCTTCTTCAAAAGAAAAGTTAACCTTTAGACGATTGGGTTTTATGGTGGCTATCTTTAAGCTTTTGTTGTATTCTGCTCCGCCCACTATAATCTTGGCATTCCAAGTTCCTGTTGGGGCTTCCGGTTTTGTTGGGATGGGGAAATAGTAGAAATCACCTTCGTTTTTAGCATAAAGACCGTCTGCAATGGGCAGTGAACCATTTTGAAGGGTATTTCGCTGTACTAATTTGCCACGGGCATCACTCACTTCCAAAGTAACAGGATGGTCATCTGGTATGGGATTGCCTTTATCATCCATTACAAAAGTCAAGTGGATAGTATCGCCTGGTCTGTGCACTCCTCGTTCGGTATAAACAAAACCTTGGAGTCCGTTTTGAATGCTTTCCCCTGAAACATCAAATTTGCTCATGGAAAGGGAATTACCATCAGCTAATTTGGCATAGGCATAGTTGTTGTCTTTTTGTGCCACGGCGAAGGCTACATTTTTGTCTCCGTCATAGATTCCAAATCCGGAAGCATCGGTAGAAATTTCCCCCAATAATTGTTGTTGGTAGTTATACAGTTTTATCGTCACGTTCGCTTCTGGGTTGGTGGTAAGTAAATCGGTGGCAGCAAAATGATACGATCTATTGCTTCCCTTTTTTACGATTAGACCTAAATCGCTTCCCAAAAGATTGGTGGTGGCAATTCTATTTTCATTGTAATATGCCGAATGGCAGGGATTGTCGCGTTCCTCCCAATTGTAATCGTAGTTTCTCCAGTAATAGATTTCGTTGTCCCAATAGCGTTCCTCCAGACTTTCAGTGCTTTGCGTTGATTGATTGTCTGCCAGCACATCTGGGTTTTCCTCTGAGGATAGGTTATCGCAGTCGTATGTGGTATGTTCTTTTTTGAAACTGAATTCAACCCTATATAAAGACCCAGGATTGATTTTTATGAGCTCAGAAATGTCGAGCGCATGGGCTTTCCAATAGCTTGTGTTTTCGCTGTTGTTTTCTGAAAGTGGTATTACCTTGTATGCCACTCGTCTTCCCACGGACCTTAAATCTGGGTTGTAACTGGATGTCAAATTATTGCCTTGAAGAAACTGGAGCATGTTATCCTCATAAACTTGAATAACCCGTACTTCCACTGCGGATAAGTTTACAGTTTCGAAATAGATAGGCGTTGAAGAGGCATTGGGCAGAATAGTGCCTTTGGATATAAGTCGCACATTAGGCTTCAACTGCTCAAAGGAAACCAATTCAGAAAATGTATTCTTTAAAGTAAAACCATATTCACTTTTTATACCTTCAAAAACATTGACCCTAACTTCTCCCAGTATCCGGTTGGTAGGGTATACTTTAAGTAGATTACCATCTATTTCGTATCTGAGGCTTTCAGCATTTTCAATGGTTACCAAACCGTTCAGGTTCTGATTTTGTTTTAAGGGTTCTGAAAAATTTAATGTTAGCGCAGCATTCGGGGCAGATGTTGTTTTGGCATCTACCACTACAAACTTATTAAGGCCGGGGACTGTAAAAGTTTCCCCACCAGAGTTATCTATTCCTAAGTCTTTTCCGTTCCAACGTATCTGCAATTCCGAATCTTCCGTTCTTCTGGAAATGCTATCAATTTTAAAACTGAAATACCTCGCATTTGTATCGGCTTTCTCCCATTTAACAGTAAGCTGTTTTTCTCCCTGTTTTACGCTGAGTACAGAATTTATTTTTGAGGCTTCGAGTAAATCAGAAGCACTTAAAGTACCTGAGAGATACTGCCACTCTTTGCTATAAGATTGTAAATTGCTCAGATTAATGCTGAAATTGGGGGTTATGGTCTTAAAACTAAAGGTGTAATTCTTGAATTCACTATCAATACCATCAAAAAGCTTGTTCAATGCAAGGCTTACCACATATTCCGTATTGGGTTTTAGATATTCTGAAGGCTGAAATGTTAGTTCTCTTCCGTTTTCAATGGAGAGTTGTCCTTCAATTTTAGGAGTGATTTTCAAGTATTCCTTAGGCAGTTCTTGTGTAAGTTCAAATTGGTCCAACTGTTTTGCCAATAGTATTGAAATTGGTGTAGAGATGCTCTGGAGACCATGGGTGTGGGAACTAACATAGTCTTTGAACTTAAATAGGTTGTCGGTTTCTGATGCAGGAGCTTTTTTCTTGCAAGAAAACGAAATGACTAAAATGGAGAAAAGGAAAATTCTAAGAAAGCGAGACATACCTACGGTTTTAATTAAAATGATGATTTAACCACGGACAAGATAGCTCAAAAAAGGATGTTGGGGCTCCCTGATTTCAGGGATGGTATATAAGCATTTACGGACTGCTCTTTTGATTGGATGAAACCTTATGAAATATTTAGGATTTTGTCATTCATATTATTAATACTTTCAGATATTTTCAACCAAAAAACGAGTAAATATGTTACGTACACTTCTGTTTGTATTTCTTTTGACAAGTGCCTTTTCAGTATGTCAGGCTCAAGAATCCGATTATCAATTAGTGGTCCAGACGGTAAATTATTACTTGGAGGGAGGAACCAATAATGATTATGAAACCTTAAAAAAGGCCTTTCATGAAACGGCAACCATGAAATACATCACAAAAGATGGCTACAAAGAAGTAAATGCTTTGGAATTCTTTTCCGGAATGGATGCTTCAAAACCCAAACAAGATAGAAAAACCCGTATAGCCAATATCACAATTTCTGGTCATGCAGCCAATGCGCGATTGGAAATAGAGTACCCCACCTTTACATTTATCGATTTTATGAATCTATTGAAGATTGATGGGCAGTGGAAAGTGGTCAACAAAATATTTTACCGCAAAGCGGATTAAAAAATAACCTGATCAATTTAGATTGATTGTATAGGTGAATGTTGCTAAATCTTGTTCAACACCATCTATTTGCAGCGTCTCCAATATTGGAATTCCACCACAACATCCTCCAGCTGGAGTGAGCGAAGTATCCATATCTATGTTGATTGAGAAATCATCACTAAGGTTAACTGCAAATTCAAAAGAATCTAGATTGACTGAAACCAAGGATAACACTAGTACTGTTTTTTGAGTGGCCGGTTCGAAAAATAGTGTAGTCCTTACTTCACTGGTTGTAACTCCTGTTAAAGAAACATCATCAAGAGTATAAGTGTGGTTTAGAAAAATATTTTCGCCATCCAAAAGAATTTCAAGCCCAATTGAAGGTGGTCCTGCACATAAAACAGCTGCACAATCAACTTCGTCTTCTAAACAAGATTGAGAAAACAATAAAAGTATTAAAAATAGGAATGAAACCTTTCTTTGTACCATGTATGAAGATTTTGAACAAGATGGCTCTTTTTTGAATAGTTGCTTCTCTACTAGCCTTTATTTCAAGTGGGTATAAACTTCTACCAGCCACCCGAGGCGCCTCCACCTCCAAAGCCGCCTCCACCGAAGCCTCCACCAAATCCTCCAGATCCAAAACCACCTCCACCGAATCCACCCCCAGAAGAGCGAGAGCTACGTCCCATATTACTTAATATAATCATGTCCCAAATGTCCAATCCAGAACCTCTTCCTCCTCGATTGTTGCCTCCTTTGTTATTTCTGTTCTTACGGGACAAAATAATAAGAATGATGAAGAATATGATAAATGGCAGAAGTGCTTTTAAAGGAATATCCGGTCCATCGGAAAAAGTGCGTTCTTCATCAAATTCACCGCTAAGTAATTGAAAAATGGCTTCACTGCCTTTGTCTAGGCCACTATAATAATCTCCTCTCTTAAACTCTGGGATTATAACGGATTCTATAATGCGCTTTGATAGAGCATCCGTAAGGGAACCCTCTACACCATAACCTGTGCTAATGGCAATACGGCGGTCATCCTTAGCTAACAGGATAAGAATCCCATTATCTTTCTGAGCTTGACCAATCCCCCATTTTTGCCCCCATTGTGCTCCTAAAAAATTGATGTCTTCGCCTTCTGTAGAACTAATAATAGCCACTACAATTTGTGTTGAGGTGCTATCTGAATAACGAATAAGTTTTTGCTCCAAAGTAGTTTTCTCCAAAGTCTTGAGGAGATTCACATAATCATAGACACTAGTCTGTTTTTTAGGCTTTTCTGGAATGGCGAATTGCCCCCAACTTATGGTGCTGACACATAGAAAAAGTATAAGAAAACTAACCCTTGGAAACCGCATCGCTCAATTCATTGGTATCTCCATGTTGCCATGGAAAATGTGCCTCTAATTCTTTTCCGGCGACAAGAATGCCTTCCACAATTCCTTTTTTAAAATGTCCATTCTTAAAGTGGGTGGAGATGATTTCTTTGGTGCTTTCCCAAAAACCTCTGGGAACCACTCTATCTATGCCGCTATCTCCGTAAATAACAAATTTTTTATCCTCCACCGCCACATATAGGAGCACTCCGTTTTCATCTTTGGTATTATCCATTTTCAAAAAATGGAAGACCTGCTGTGCCCTACTGAAGTGGTCTATTTTGGTACTACTCTCAATATGAACTCGTATTTCTCCCGAAGTATTTTTTTCGGCTTCAAGAATGGCATTGACTATTTCCTGCTCTTCCTCGGCAGAAAGAAACTGTTCAACTTCTGACATATTTAATCAAATTGAAAATCAACATCAGGGGCATCTTCCGCTCCTGGTTTGGAACTGAAGAGGGCAAGAGCCTCGAAATTTGCGATACTGGCAATGAAATTTGTTGGGATTTGTTGGATTTTAATGTTGTATTCCCCTGCCAAATCATTGAAACGATTTCGTTCCACATTGATTCTGTTCTCGGTACCTTCCAACTGGGACTGTAGTTCCAGGAAGTTTTGGTTGGCTTTTATGTCTGGATAGCGTTCCACAGTGACCAATAGTCTTGAAAGTGCAGATGAAAGTCCGGTTTGTGCTTGCTGAAATTCTGCTAGCTTTTCAGGAGTAAGATTGTTTATGTCGATGGAAGTGCTAGTTGCTTTGGCTCTCGCTTCAATAACATCAGTAAGGGTTCCTCTTTCAAAATCTGCAGCGCCCTGTACAGTTTTGACCAAGTTTCCAATTAAATCACTACGGCGCTGATACGAACTCTCCACATTGGCCCATTGTTTAGTAGCTTGGCCTTTCATATTAACTAGATTATTGTTGGTGTTTACATACCAGCTTACCAAGCCAAAAATGATAACTCCAATTACAATTAAGGGAATAAGCCATTTTTTCATGTTTCTTTTTTTAAGTGTTTATTATAGTTATTTGATAGGTGTTCAAAAAGGCAATTTTGTTACAGCTACAATTGGTCTTTGATCTTAAGAAGTTCAGCCTTTACCATTTGTAGTTTTTGAATGACTTCAAACTTGGAAAGTGTCTTTTGTTTTTCTTCTTTTAAATGGATTTTGGCGCCTTCCAAGGTAAACCCGCGTTCTTTCACCAGATAGTAGATGAGTTGTAGATTTTTGATGTCCTCTGGGGTGAATTTCCTGTTTCCCTTAGCGTTCTTTTTTGGTTGAAGCACATCAAACTCCTTTTCCCAAAAACGAATTAATGAAGTATTTACACCAAATGCTTTGGCCACTTCGCCAATGCCGTAGTACCGCTTTTCAGGAAGGTCTATGTGCATTAATCAAGGGATTGATTCTCTTGGTTGGCAAACTTGAGCATGTTTTCAAACTCTTCGGCCGTCAAACTTCCATAATAGAAGTTAATAGGATTGATACGCTCGCCATCTTTCCAAACTTCGTAGTGTAAGTGAGGGGCTTCAGAACGTCCAGTATTGCCCACAAAACCAATCAAGTCTCCTCGCTTGACCTTTTGACCAACACTTACGTTGTATTTGCTTAGGTGGGCATACAAGGTCATATATCCGTAACCATGGTTGAGTCGAATATGCTTGCCATACCCTGATGACCTATTGTCTGCGCGAATCACTTCTCCATCTCCAGGCGCGTAAATTGGCACACCTCTAGGAGCTGTAAAGTCCATGCCCCAATGCATTTTTCGTGCTTTGGTAAAGGGGTCGGAACGCCATCCAAATCCTGATGCCATTCGTTTAAGGTCTTCGTTACGAACAGGTTGTATTGCAGGAATAGATGCTAACAGTTTTTCTTTTTCTTCCGCAAGCTTGGCAATTTCATCCAACGATTTTGATTGGATAACCATTTGTTTTTGGATTATGTCCAGTCGCTTAGTGGCATTGACTATGATTTCCGAATTATTGAAACCCTCCAAGGACTTATATCTATTAATACCTCCGAAACCGGCCCTGCGCTGTTCCTCAGGAATAGGATTAGCCTCAAAATACAAACGATAGATATTGTTGTCCCTATCTTCGATACTGGCCAAAACCTGCTCAATCTGCTCCATTTTCCGGTTAAGAATATCAAATTGAAGCTCATAATTTTTTACTTCCCTTTCCAAAGAAAGCTCCTTGGGAGTATTTAGCCAACTGGTATTCAATAAAACAATGAGTGATAAAAAACCAAAAAGGGCAGACCCTAGAATTAAGAAGGTGAGATTTCTATATTTTCTCGACTTCTTGGGTTCTATTTTTCGATACGAGAGCGTATCCGGATCGTAATAGTATTTAACTTTATGCATGAAGGGAAATTATCCTATTTTTGCCCATTCTTTTTTATCAAAACAAACAAATATAAAGATTGTTTTGCACAAAGTGTTAAATTTAATAAAACCCTAGCAAATCCAATGACGTCCCAAGAAGTTAGAGCCCAGTTTTTAAACTTTTTCAAGGGGAAGGAACACAAGATTGTCCCATCAGCCCCCATGGTCATTAAAGATGACCCCACACTGATGTTCACCAACGCAGGTATGAACCAGTTCAAGGAATTTTTCTTGGGAAATTCAGAGGCTAAGTCCAAAAGAGTTGCAGATACTCAGAAATGTCTTCGGGTAAGTGGAAAGCACAATGATTTGGAAGAAGTTGGCAAAGATACCTACCATCATACCATGTTTGAGATGTTGGGGAACTGGAGCTTTGGTGATTATTTTAAGAAAGAGGCTATTGAATGGGCTTGGGAATTGCTTACAGAGACCTATAAAATTGATAAAGACAGTCTTTATGTCTCGGTTTTTGAAGGAAGTGATGATGCGGATAATCTGGAAATGGATAAAGAAGCTTTTGATTTATGGAAAAGGATTGTGCCTGAAGACCGAATTATCATGGGCAACAAAAAGGACAATTTTTGGGAAATGGGCGACCAAGGCCCATGTGGCCCCTGTTCTGAGATTCACGTAGACATACGTTCCAAAGAGGAGAAAGCTAAAGTGCCTGGTGCAACATTAGTGAATCAAGACCATCCGGAAGTAGTAGAAATCTGGAATTTGGTCTTTATGCAATACAATCGAAAGGCAGACGGAACTCTGGAAAGTCTTCCCCAAAAGCATGTGGATACAGGTATGGGTTTTGAACGTCTCTGCATGGTCCTGCAAGGGGTTAGGTCAAATTATGATACTGATGTGTTCACTCCGCTTATCCGAGAGATTGAAACCATAACCGGGCATAAATACGGCAACAACGAAGATGTGGATATTGCCATTCGCGTTGTGGCCGATCACGCCAGAGCGGTAAGTTTTGCTATCGCGGATGGACAATTACCAAGCAATAATGGTGCAGGCTATGTAATCCGTAGAATTTTACGTCGAGCCATTCGATATGGATTTACTTTTTTGGATACTTCCAAACCTTTTATGTGCCAGTTGGTCAAGGTTTTGGGTGAAACGATGGGCAAATCCTTTCCTGAATTAAAAGAACAGTATCAGCTGATTGAAAATGTAATTAAGGAGGAGGAAAACTCATTTCTTTCGACATTGGAACAGGGGCTTGTGCTTTTGGATTCGATAATAGCTTCTTCAAAGGACAAGACGATTTCGGGTGAAAAGGCCTTTGAACTTTATGACACCTTTGGGTTCCCTATCGATTTAACCGCATTGATTCTTGAGGAAAAAGGTCTTCAACTGGATAAAGCAGGTTTTGACAAAGCTCTCCAAGAGCAAAAAGACCGTTCAAGGGCAGCTTCAGAGATTTCCAAAGAAGATTGGACCGTTCTTGCTTCGGACTTGGAACAGGAGTTTATTGGATATGACAGCCTTGAAACCGAGGTAAAAATTGTAAAGTACCGAAAAGTAAATACGAAAAAGGATGGTGATCAATATCAATTGGTTTTTAATTTAACGCCTTTTTATGCGGAAGGTGGCGGTCAAGTTGGGGATAAAGGGTATTTGGAAGCCCCCAATGGAGACGTAACCTATATTATAGACACCAAAAGAGAGAATAATGAAATTGTTCATTTTTCGGAAACCTTGCCAAAGAATATTTCAGAAACTTTCAAGGCTTCGGTAGATAAAAAACAACGTTGGCGAACCGCTAGCAACCACACAGCTACACATTTGTTGCATCAGGGACTTCGAGAGGTATTGGGCGGTCATGTGGAGCAAAAAGGCTCCGCAGTACATTCCAAGTATTTGCGTTTTGATTTTTCCCATTTCTCCAAGCTATCTGTGAAGGAGTTGCGGGATGTGGAAAATTTTGTGAATGCACGTATTGAGGGACAGCTTCCGTTGGAAGAAAGTCGAAATGTGCCCATTAAAGAAGCCATGGCAGATGGCGCTATGGCGCTTTTTGGAGAAAAATATGGAGATACGGTCCGAACCATACGTTTTGGTCAATCCATTGAACTCTGTGGAGGTACCCATGTGAAGAACACTGGGGATATTTGGCACTTTAAAATAGTTTCGGAAGGCGCGGTAGCTGCTGGTATCCGAAGAATTGAAGCGATTACTTCGGATGCGGTCAAAAAGTTCTATTTTGACAATAACCGCATGCTCTACGAAATAAAAGACCTCTTAAACAAAGCTCAAGACCCGGTTAAGGCCGTTGAGAGTCTTCAAGATGAAATTGCATCGTTGCGCAAACAAGTGGAACAGCTTTCCAAAGACAAGGCAAAGGGACTGAAAAACGAACTTGTTGCTGAATTAAAGGACATCAACGGGATTCAATTTTTGGCCAAAAAGGTCGATTTAGATGCTGCTGCCATTAAGGATATGAGCTTTGAGATGGGGAACCAAATATCCAATCTGTTCCTCTTACTGGGGGCGGATAAGGATGGAAAAGCATTGTTGTCCTGTTACATTTCGAAGGATTTGGTGTCCAATAAGGGACTGAATGCTGGCCAGATTGTTCGGGAGCTTGGAAAATTCATTCAAGGCGGAGGAGGTGGACAGCCCTTTTTTGCAACAGCAGGGGGAAAAAAACCATCAGGTATTGAAGAGGCCTTTGAACATGCCAGGGGTCTTGTGACCGAATAAAGCAAAAACATGCGATTCTTTAAATTGAGAACCATGAATTGGAAGTATATTGTTGGTGAAATTCTCTTGATCTTCGTGGGCATTAATCTTGCCATATGGTTCAATGATTGGAATTCTTCCAAGACCATTCAAAAGGATAAAGAAATCGCACTTACCAAAATCAAGGAAGAAGTTGAAAACAACCTTCAACAACTTTTGGACAGCAGGGAACAAAACCAGAAAATACCTCTTTTTTACACAGAATTGGACAGCCTAAAGAATGAAGAAGAGGATTTGGTTCTTGACCCCGAGATTATGAGAGGTTTTGTTGGAAAATATGCGCACTTTTTTACTGCGATAGATTCGGTGCCTACTGTGGATGGGAAATATAAGTATGAAGGGGATACATTTATTAACCTTGATATTACTGATTTGAGCAGCATAGCATGGGATATATCTAAATCCACCGGAATATTTCATGAATTTGGTTTCGATTGTCTTTATAGGATGCAGGGCATGTACAACACCCAAGAACTTGTGCAAAACGAACTTCGCAAAGCCACAGAAGCTCTCAGCAATAAATCGATTGATGATCTTGTTCGCGTTTTAACCTTCATGGACCAATTGGAGGAGCAGCTCGAGGAACAATACCGAGAAATGATTGTGAATATCGATAATTGCAAATAGTTGATAAAAGATGAAATTACAGACATCGGTTCCCCTTAGTAAAGCCCAAAACTCCATCGATTATACTAGCACAATTTTTCTGATGGGTTCATGTTTTTCTGAAAATATTGGAGATAAATTTTCCTATTTTAAGTTTCAATCAACTCAAAATCCTTTTGGAATCTTATTTCATCCTTTGGCCATTGAAAAACTGATAACACGTGCCTTAACTGATAAAAAGTATGATGCTTCGGATATTTTTGAGTTTCAGGAGCGCTGGCTAACTTTTGATGCACATTCCAGTGTGGGGCAGAACTCAGGGGAAAACCTAATAGATACGCTGAACAACGCGCTCTTAAAAACCAAAACCCAGCTTGAAAAGGCTTCGCATGTGATTATTACTTTGGGAACAGCTTGGGTGTATCGGCATTTGACAAGGGATGTTATAGTCGCCAACTGTCATAAAGTCCCCCAAAAAGAATTTGAAAAGAAGCTGTTGGGTATCGATGAAATTGTTGCTTCCTTACATCGTATGATTCAGTTGGTTCATTCTGTAACCAAAAATGCTGAATGCATATTCACTATTTCCCCAGTACGCCATTTGAAGGATGGGTTTGTGGAAAATCAGTTGAGCAAGGCTCATTTGATTGCAGCAATACACCAGTTGCAGAATGAAAACGTGAACTACTTTCCTTCTTACGAAATTATGATGGACGAACTTCGTGACTACCGATTTTATGATTCAGATATGGTGCATCCCAATGGGCTTGCCATTGACTATATCTGGGAAAAGTTCATGTCAACTTGGATTTCTGAAGAAGTTTATAGCATTATGAATGAGGTGCAGTCCATTCAAAAAGGAGTATCACACAGAGCATTCAATCCAAATTCCGAAGCACACAAAACTTTTGAAAAAAACCTTCGTGTAAAAATTGAGTATCTTCAAAAAAAATACCCTTCTATAAAATTCGATACATGAAAAAAGTACTTGCTGGAGCTTTAATTGCACTGGCATCAGTATTTATATATAAGTCTTGCTCCGAAGATAAAGAGCAGACAAGGATGCTAAAGGAGAGTTCCATGCTTATTCAGCAGCAAATAAAGAATGTCTCCAAGCTGATTGTGTCCGAAGGTCATTTTTCGGAAGTATATAATTACAAAGAGTCCAAAGAGCTTTTCGGTACTTGGTTTACTGCAGAAAAAAAGGCGTTGGTAGTGGTCAATGCCGAAGTAACCATAGGTTATGATTTAAGTAAACTGGAGTATGAATTGGATGAAGAGAATAGGATTCTAAAACTCCAAAATTTGCCTCAGCCCGAAATTAACATCCATCCTGATTTTGAATATTATGATATGCAGGCTGACTACTTCAATCAGTTTAGTGCCAACGATTACAATCAAATAAAGGATACTATAAAAGCATCGCTCTTAAAAAAGGTCAAGACATCATCACTGGTGACCAATGCTGAAAACAGATTATTGAGTGAACTTTCCAAAATTTATATACTCACTCAGTCTATGGGTTGGACCTTGGTTTATAATGATGAAGAAATTAAGAGCGAGGATGTCTTACGGGACCTTGGTAAAACTATGATTGACTAATTCAATACCATCATCAATAAGACGGCCCACGGAAGGGTTTTCCAGTTTCACGTTTTCTAAATGCTTCAGTATTTCCTTTTGAAGCTTTTCATTTTCTTTTTTCTTGGCCAGCTCATAGATTTCAACAGGTAAGAGCCAATCTAAGGGATGCTCTTCTTGTACTTCATCAAAAACTTTGCTCATGGAAACTGTAGTGTTTTTTCTCGTCCTCAAATCACGAATTCGCTGATAATAATCTTCTAACTGAAGTCTTTTGGTATCTTTTTTAACCTTAATGGTGGTTTCCGTGAGTTCGTGGGTAATCAAATTGAAGCTTTTTAAATCTGCGGGGCCATTGTAGGCTGAAACTATTTCTTGGCCAACGGCCATGTGATAGTATCCCCAATTAGGTAAGAAAAGTAAGGTGCCATCGTGGGTTACCGTACAGTCCTTAAAGGTGATAAGAATAATTTTTCCCTGTAGATTTCGTGTGCCAGTAACAATGATTCCTTCAACGATTACTCCGCCTTCAAATTCCAAGGATACTTTTTCCCCTTCAAAGATGTTGTAGGCGCGTAAGTCCCTTGGACTCATGTCCTCAATTGCCAAATTGATACCTTTTAATTTGCCAATGGGAGAGCCAAATCCCTCAGGATGCTCTAAAATACCGTGACCAACCAATTCTTTTTCCCTGTATGCTAAAGCTGTAGAACCTACAGTTCTAATATAAATGGGTTCTCCTTTATGTTCGATTATGCTGTGGAACTGCCCGGAAATCTGTATTCCCGTACTTAATTCAACAGTGCCCAAGGCTTTGGATTCAATGAGTTTTTGAGCTCCTGAAAGCCCTCCGGTCCTTAAAGCCATAGTATTTGCAAAATCTTCCAAAACTTGACTTAAGTGAGCAAAGTTTGGGGTAACAAATAGCTGCGGTTGAGGTTTGGTAATATCAAAAGGCGTTTTCGCGGCTTCTAAGGTGTACGGTAATTTTACGACATCGTCTTTTAAGCACCATTCACTTTCTCCAATAGAGGAAAGCAAGCCCGCTCCATAGATTTTGGGGTTTTCCAAAGTCCCAATAAGGCCATACTCCACAGTCCACCAGTGCAAATTTCGAATGAGCGCCATTTCACTAGGCGTTCCCATATTTTCTTGAAGATATTCAATGTGCTTCTCAGCAGTCTCGATTTCTTCCTCCGGGGTTCCATGAGCCTCTTTGATAATGGAAAGATGCCTTACCGCTTCATATAGTTCATAATCCTTTGCACTCGAGATGGCTTTGCAGCCAATTTCACCAAAACGTCTCAAATATTCTGCGTATTCAGGATTTGCAATGATTGGTGCATGTCCTGCACCTTCATGAATGATATCTGGTGCCGGGGTATATTCAATGTTTTCCAATTGTCGAATATCCGAAGCAATCACTAGCACATTGTAAGCTTGAAACTCCATAAATGCAGAAGGAGGAATAAATCCGTCCACGGCAACAGCGGCCCAACCAATTTCCTTGAGAATACGATTCATACCATACATGTTTGGTATGTCATCAATAGAGATTCCCGTCAAATCCAAACCATTTACATAAGAACTGTGGGCCACTTTACTGAGATAGTCCACATTCTTCCGCATTACATATCGCCATACTGCCTGGTCTACGGCTGAATACTGCTCATAATCCTGAGGTTTTATAAATTGCTTGAGATGTGTGGGAAGCTTGTCCAATATGGGGTTTGACTCGTATGCCATCATTGAAAATTTGGTAGCCTTAAAAATACGAAATCCTTTGCGCTTAAAGGAGAGTTGTGATAAAAAAACCGCCCTTAAAGGGCGGTTATAATACTTTAGTTAGAGGCCAATTGTGAGGCCGTAGGATATTTTTCTAGGATTTCAGCAACAAACTGCTTGATTCTCTTTTCCTTTTTCTCAATGTTTTTGATGTTGTTAAGTGTACCTACACCGCGGCCCTGCCATACCAGTTCCTTATTCTTGGTGTCTATCACGTCAATGTAAAGTGATCCTTCAGTGCGCGTGGAAACGTTAGGTCCAAAACCACCACCCCAGCCAAAACCAGGACCGAAAAGCCAAGGATTGTAGAATCCTCCTCCCCATCCGAAGCCGCCCCATCCAAATCCAAAGTTGTTGTTGTATACATCAACACGCTCCCGTTCTTTGGTAAAAATGCTTACCAAAACATCCGGTTGTTTGGATTTTGCAAAACCTCTAGCAGCCATCTCTGTATCGATTGCTTTAAGAATTCTTTTTTTGTCCAAATCCGAAATCTCGGCTTTGTCTATGCCTGTTTTGTAGAAAGCATAGGTCTTATAAGTATTAAAGTTCGCTTCCTTATCGTAGTCCGTTACTACTCTTACCGATGAGCAGGAAGCTAAAAAAACCAGAGCCAAAATGGGGAGTGTAAATTGTTTTAATCTTTTCATAGTACTTTTTTTTTGAGTTCATTGAATCCTTGAATAGGACATCACAAATATTATGCCGAAAACCAAGCTAAATAGAGCGGTTATTCGTTTTTTTGTTATAGCCATATGGGCAATGCCTGCAACCACTCTCACAACAATAACCGCGCTTTAAATGGTACTTTTCTGTAAACACCTTATACCCCTTTTCGGAGAGATAATAATCCCCTTCCTCCAAGGGAATCCGCTTTTTCATAAACAATCCATCATTGATACCTTAAAAATAACCCAAACCCATGAGACCACCTAAAAAATGGAATAGACAACTTAATTGTGTTATTCACCGAAAATGTTAATGTTATTCATCGGGTGTACATACTTTCTCACTGTTTTAACAGTTATCTTTGGATGTAAGATTTTTGCTATGATTGTTATCTTCAAGCACTTCTTTTACCGCAATTACGTAGGCTTGTCCCTTTGGCCCTTTATAATCCTTAAGGAAGATGGGCTGAAAAATGATGAAGTGCTGATTAATCATGAACGTATCCATTTGCGTCAACAAAGAGAACTTTTTATTGTGCCCTTTTATCTTTTGTATGTTGCTGAGTGGATATTACGTACGATATTGTATCTGGATAGCTACCGAGCTTATCAAAACATAAGTTTTGAGAGAGAAGCATATGCGAATGAAAAAAACCCAGAATACCTTTCCAATAGAAGTGCTTTTAGTTTTTTGGATTACTTGGTTCGATAAATGAATCCATCTGCCATTTCTAATCAAGAAGTAGTGCTCCCAGAACTTAAGGAAAAGCAAATCCGGCTTTTTATAAAAAGGGAAGATACCATCCATCCTTTTGTGTCGGGAAACAAGTATCGAAAGTTAAAATACAATCTCAAAGAAGCGATAAAAAAGGAATTTGACACACTGCTGACTTTTGGAGGAGCCTATTCCAATCATATTGCTGCCACAGCTTTTGCCGGAAAGGAAGCAGGATTAAAAACCATTGGGGTGATTAGGGGAGAAGAGTTGAAAGATAAATGGAGAGAAAACCCAACATTAAAGTTGGCCCAAGAGCATGGCATGAGATTGCATTTTGTGTCGCGGGAATCATATCGAGATAAAGGAACTCATGATTTTGTATCTGGGCTCAAAGAAACCTTCGGTCCCTTTTATTTGATTCCTGAAGGTGGTACCAATACACTCGCGGTAAAGGGTTGCGAAGAGATTTTAACCGAATCTGACCAATATTTTGATTTCATCTGTTGTTGTGTTGGTACCGGAGGCACTATTGCAGGACTTATCAATGCGTCCCATTCCCATCAAACTGTTTTAGGCTTTCCGGCACTTAAAGGAGATTTTCTAAAAGAAGATATCCGTAAATTTGTTCAGAATGATAGATGGAGATTACTTTCAGAGTATCATTTTGGAGGATATGCCAAAGTGGATAAAAGCCTGATTGCTTTCATCAATGCCTTTAAAAAAGAAACTGGAATCCCATTGGATGCGGTTTATACTGGAAAAATGGTTTTTGGTATTTTTGATTTGATAAAAAAAGACACTTTTAAAAAAGGAATCCAAATTTTGGCCATCCATACAGGAGGATTGCAAGGAATAAAAGGTATGAACCTAACATTGAAAAGAAGAAATTTACCGCTATTGGACGTATGATTAGGAGAATTGGATATGTGCTGGCACTGGTCTTGGTGTTTACGGCTTGTAAATCGAAAAGAAGAGCAGTGGCACGTCAAGCTAAACCTGTTGTTGAAGTAAAAAAAGACCGAAACCCCAATAAATACCTTGGGAAAGATGGTCCCACCGAAGCAGAATTGTATCCTATGCCGGCCAACCCTGGCCAATTTGTGAAGTTTCCCATAGCTGATACCCAAGAATATATTGAAACCTTCAAGGAAATAGCACAATACGAAATGCGTGCCTTTGGTATTCCTGCCAGTATAACGCTTGCACAGGGTATCTTGGAAAGTGGTTCTGGTCGTGGTGAACTTACTCGAAAAACCAACAATCATTTTGGGATTAAATGTCATACCGGTTGGGACGGTGAGTTTGATTTTCACGATGACGATGCTAAAGGGGAGTGCTTTCGCAAATACAACCATCCTATGTACTCGTTTAGGGACCACAGCATCTTTTTGTCAACCCGCTCGCGTTATAAGTTTTTGTTCAATTACAGAAGGGATGATTATAAGAAATGGGCCCATGGATTACGACAAGCTGGATATGCTACGGATAGAAAATATCCACAAAAGCTGATTGCACTTATTGAACGGTACGATTTGGACAGTTATGATGATGAAGTGGTACGAGGAGGACTGGATGCGGCTAGGCAACCCAAAGAATACGATGTGTTTACCCACAAAGTCCAAAAAGGAGATACGTTGTACGCCATTTCAAAAAAGTATTCTATTTCTGTTGATGATTTGAAGCGTCTGAACAACCTAAGCAACAATACCATATCCATAGGACAAGTACTCAATATTAGGAAAGAGAAATCCAAATGATTTACCAAAGAAGCAGCGCCTTGTTCGCTGAAGCCAAAAAATACATCCCTGGAGGGGTAAATTCACCGGTTAGAGCATTCAAAGCAGTTGGGGGCGACCCCATTTTTGTAAAAGAGGCCAAAGGGGCGTATTTATATGATGAGGACGGTAATCAATTGATAGATTTTATCGCATCCTGGGGGCCACTGATTCTGGGTCACGCCTACGAACCGGTAATTAATGCGGTGATTGAAAAAGCCAAAAAAGGAACTTCTTTTGGGATGCCAACCGAAATTGAAACAGAACTTGCTCAATTGGCAGTTTCCATGGTTCCTAACATTGATAAAATTCGTTTTGTGAACAGTGGTACCGAAGCTTGTATGAGTGCCGTTCGTTTGGCAAGGGGGTATACTGGAAAGGATAAAATCATCAAGTTTGCCGGATGCTACCATGGACACTCCGATGCCTTTTTGATTCAGGCCGGGAGCGGAGCGGTTACTTTTGGAAGCCCAAATAGTCCAGGCGTTACCCAAGGTACAGCAAAGGACACCCTTTTGGCGGATTACAACAATTTGGAAAGTGTAGAGGCTTTGGTCAATGCGAACCAAGGTGAGATTGCAGCTATCATTTTAGAACCTGTAGCCGGAAATATGGGTTGCATTATTCCCTCGGACGAATTCATAAAGGGATTACGCGAACTGTGCACCAAAGAAGGTATTTTATTGCTTTTTGATGAGGTGATGACCGGATTTCGATTAGCAAAAGGCGGAGCTCAAGAGGCACTGGGTATAGATGCCGATATCGTTATGTTTGGAAAAGTAATTGGGGGTGGATTACCTGTAGGGGCTTTTGCCGCCAAAGCTGAAATTATGACTCATTTGGCTCCGGAAGGACCTGTTTATCAAGCTGGAACCCTAAGCGGAAATCCCTTGGCGATGAGTGCTGGATTGGCCATGCTCACTGAACTGAACAATAAACCTGAAGTGTTTACCAGTTTGGCCGATAAAACCGAATATTTGCATAAAGGAATCGCCGATGTACTCACAAAAAGAGGGGTCGCACATCAAATCAACCGTTTTGGTAGTATGGTTTCGGTACATTTTTGTGAAGAACCGGTCGTCGATTTCGCATCATCTGCCAAAGGAAACAATGATAGCTTCAAAAAATACTTTCATGGAATACTGAAACAGGGTGTGTATTTACCTCCATCGGCCTTTGAAAGCTATTTTTTAAATGATGCCCTTAGCTATTCCGATTTGGATAAGACCATCGAGGCCGTTCAGCATTGTGAGTTTTAGATTCAAAATTCCTAGTACAAATCAATCTCAGAATTGGGATAAACTTTTAGAGACGCATCCATAACCTCAAGCTTTTTGGGAAAATCCGAATCTGCCTTTACTTCCATGACATAGTCAGTATCATCCAATTCAGTATGGGATAATTCATCATCGAATTCAACCTCCATCTTTGCTAAAGTTTCCTTTAACTTCTTTAGGTCTGTTTTCTTCGGTATAACGATAAGCCAATTCATGAATAAAACAATCTATAGTTCCCTACACAGACTCCTATAGGCACTGCCTGCATTGATAACTCCATATCCAGTATTAGCATCCCAACCCGGGCTGCCCAAATTTATCGCTCCTTGTATTAAAACATCCTTTAAATCCTTTGGACTTAAATTAGGAAAAGAACTCAATAATAACGCAGCAACGCCAGCCGCAACTGGAGTAGACGCCGAAGTTCCGTTGTCATAGGGTTGAGATGTTCCTCCAGGTCTTTCCGGACCAAAATTACCAAAGAAATGAGAATAAGCGGCGATATCTGGTTTTTCATTGAAAAAACCTCCAGGTCCTTGAGATGAATACCCAATTCTTTCGTGTCTGCTATTTACCGCTGCAACAGTGATTACTTCTTCTAAACTGTTGGAAGCATGTATTGAATTGCCCGGGCCAATACCAGAAGGAAGGCAACTTCCTGAGGGGCATTCCTGCCCACAATTGCCTGCTGCAAAAAACATATGAATGCCCGCACTGACCAATTCCCGAACCTTTCTGTGTATGGGATGGTTTATATCCCAAACTTCATGTCTTGGGGAAAGTTGTTTGTCAGGTTTTCCAACAAATCCATAACTGTTGTTGGTGATATGGGGGGTCCCATCAATTCTCCTTTGATTTAAAATGGCTTGAAACTTGGCCATTGCCCCTCCCGAATTTTGAACTCCTAAAAATGGGTAGTCATAAATTTTACAAGCGGGGGCCGCCACAAGGACATCTGCAGCACACATGGAACCATGGCTGGTTATCGGGGCATCTCCTGGTTGTCTGCTGGCTCCGGCCCTAGAAAATCCCCCAACCACGGGATAGACTTCGCTATTGACCCCTTCATCAACAATTCCTATGACGATATTTTGACCTCTAAATCCTTCATTCCAAATGGATTCAACGGAAAGAAGGGTGCGAATATCATCAATCGAGACACCTTCCCTAAAGGGACGACAATCCAATCCAAGAGCAGAATTGGCAAGGTCTAAAATGTGTTCCGATGGTTGTCCATTATCAAATAGCGTCAATGGGGAGTTTGGCCAGATTTTTACATCTTTCCGATTTTGAATTTCGTCATAGTGCTTATAATCAAATTGACAGGGGATTACTATCGAAGAAGATTCCATATCGCTATTTGTAGTAGCAACCGAAAACTCGGATAAAGCCTTTGTATATGTTTTTCCCTCATACATGGGAATAGGTGCAAACTCACCTGTAACCTCTATCCCTAGTCCGGACATGTCAGTCAGCATTTTTTCAGACTCCTTTACGCTTTCCGCTTCGGATTGACAATTAAGTTCAAATGTTTCAAATGAATTGGAGGTCTGCTGAGCTAACTCTAGTAGAACTTTTACTTTGGCCATAGTAGTTTAATTTTTGGGGTTGATACAATTCTCAAATTTTTATTATAAGTATTTAAAAAGGGTTAACCAGATTGTATCAATATAAAACCATGGTTAACAATAATCTTAGTGCAGTGCGGATGTAAATGTTATTTACATCATCTGCAAAATCGTAAGGGTTAGGGCTAGTTGGTGAGAACTTACAATTTACAGAATCTAGCACTTTTTCCATTGTAATAAATCCTTAAAAAAATTGGGGGTTTTCTGGTAGCAAGAACTTCATTTACGGAATTTTAAAGACCACGGGGTTGGTTTTTGAAGCGTATCTATTTTTTATAGAGTCCCCAAAGTCCCAACACAGGTCCAATTCCCAGAATCATGAAAAGATAATGGGGCGGTATAATTTCTTGAAGAACACCAATTACTTGAAGACTCACTATAGTGATGGAAAAACCTATACAATTGACAATGGTTAGCGCGGTACCTTTCACGTTTGGAGGAGCACTCTGAGCCACTAAAGTGGAAAACAAGGGAGAATCGGCTATAACAACCATGCCCCAAAACAATAAGAAAGCGATAAAAATAGGCAAGGTTGCGTGAATGAGGATAAGAGGGGAGACCAAACAACAGATGCTTGAAAGTGTCAGGGCGGTTGCGGCGGTTGGTTTTGCCCCTTTACGTTGGGAGATGTAGCCCCCCACTACGCAAGCCAATCCACCAATGGCAATAATCCAAAATGACCAAAAAGAAATTCGAAATAAGTAGATACCATGCCATTCAGTATAAATTCCAAGCAAAACTGGGACAAAAGCCCAAAAGGTGTAGAGTTCCCACATATGGCCAAAGTATCCAAAAGCTGCTGCCCTAAAATCCTTCTTCTTAAAAATGGAAAAACAGGCGGTTAAATCTAAATGTTGACTGGGTTTTCGGAAAGGGCCATCAGGCACCAAAAGAACCATAAGCAATCCTCCAAGGACTGCCAGTGCCGATGTAGAATAAATCACATATTGCCAAGGGAAAAGTGCGGTGAGCCATTTTAGAAAGTGGGGCAGGGCTGTACCCACAACCAAGGCTCCTACCAAATATCCCAAGGATTTACCCAAACCCTTATCAAAATAGTCCGAAGCGATTTTCATCCCTACGGGATAGATCCCCGCTAAGAAAAAGCCAGTTGAAAAGCGGGATAAGAGAATGGTCCATCCAGTGGTCTGCCAAACTAAAGTCAGATTACACAACGCTCCTAAAAGGGCACTCCATAGAAATACCTTGGAAGGTGAAAAACGGTCAGTAAGTGTTAGTAGGGCAAAAAGGAGAGTTCCTACAATAAATCCAAATTGGACCGATGCAGTAATATTGCCCAAGCTTTCATTTACCTGAAGCTCAGTAATAAGGCTGGTGAGCACACCATTCCCAGCAAACCAAAGCGAAGTGCAAAAAAATTGTGCAATTACAATAGTAGGCAGAATATGCTTTGGTGGCTTCATGGTCCTATTTTGATTATAACTGTCGAAGGGTTTGGGACAGCTTTACGAAAGTAAGTCTAAAAATATATGCTCTTACTATTAGTATGATCTTCAAAATTTCATAGCGAAGCCTAGTCCATTTCCATTTGCAACGATTTGAAATTCAGGTTGAAACCTATTGTCTGCAGTTGATTTAACAGCAAGGTTATAGGAATCCACCCCTTTATTTGCATTGTTGAAAGCCCTGAAGGATAAATGTATGCTCACGGCTGCAATAGCACCGCCAATATAGGCAAGTTCCCAAGTAGGTTCTCGGTCAGCCGACTGTTGTCCCAATGGAATGCCTATCAAAGCACCTCCAGAAAAAGCTAGAATGTTCGAAAGTAAATTTTGCCATTTAGCCCGCTTGAGAAGCTTATTGGCCTCATTTACGGATTCTGTTGCTGAAACTAGTTGTTTCCAAGTTATTCGTTCCCCGTCCTGATAAAAACGATAGCCTAATAACTTAATTTTCATTTCAATCTCTTTGCTTGATGGTATGCTATCTTGAGCTTGAACGAAGTATTGGGAAAAAAACATGCACAATGCAATAAAAAGTAATTTCTTCATAAAGGTTGATAATCGAATTCCACGAAAAGATAAATCTTATTGGTCAAATACACCTGTTCAAAAGTCTAAAAAAATGATAGTTTTCACTCAATTTTGAGTGTCACCCTTTAATAACATACCGTAAAAAAGTATCCACCGCTTCGGAACGGCCCAAGGGTTCCAAAAAACACGTGTAAACATTAACAAAAACCGCCAAGTAAGTAGCAGGGTGTTTTAGTTTTTGATATTTCCAGGCGGCTAAGAGAATTAGAAGAATAATCAAACCTTGAGTAAAATACACAGGAGGCATAATGGGAATATTGGGCCAATTTTCAAACTGTGAAAAAACAAATACATTCTGTATACCTCGGCCCAGGGCCGGCATCATAATGATGAATACTGTGGTAATCAGCCACCAAGCATGATCTTCCAAGTTTTTCCGTTTGATGATACTCATGATAATAGCATAACCAAAAGCAATGATCATTACAATTTCAACAGCCGCTACTCCCATAAAAAACCATGGTTCAAAAGGGCCAAAGGCATCTCGAAGTTCTGCAGAACGGTCGGCATTCACAATATCCCTGTACAGCATGCTAAAAGCAGTGATGCACACTCCTCCGGCCAAGAACATCCCAATAATTCCATTGGTGCGGTGTCTTTCTAGCTTTCCGTGGGTGGCATAATAGGGTTGAAGAATCAGATAGAGGTACCAGATGGTTCCGGTCCAGTAGTGAATGTGAACCGACCACGCGTTTTCGGTAAAATCACCCCAGTAATCCCTAAAAATCCCGAATTGCATCAACACCATGGGGATAAACATCCACAGATGCAGCGTTTTGTATTTGTTCATAATTGTAAGTATGTGTTAGGGGGAGCTTTTTCTAAAAGCGAGAGGGAATATGCTGAGAACAAGATAGATAAAAGATTCTGGAAAGGAAAATGAAATGGACAAAGTA
Organism: Flagellimonas ulvae; assembly: GCF_049333175.1. NCBI lineage: Bacteria > Pseudomonadati > Bacteroidota > Flavobacteriia > Flavobacteriales > Flavobacteriaceae > Flagellimonas > Flagellimonas ulvae. The sequence continues at coordinate 1,991,350 of NZ_CP186325.1, read as the reverse complement.
CTAAGTTGAAGAGGTCAAAACCTCTTTTCAAGCATCCCAAGTCTTCTCCAACTTCCCTAAGGCATCCAAAATCGCTAAAGGACTTCTGCTAAAAATGGAGGCGCCCACCGTAACTACACCGGCGGCTATGCTAATGGCTTTTTGAACGTTTTGCAGGTTTTTGTAGGTGTGGGTAATCTTCTCCGTAATGTTGGCGATTCGAGCCAAGGAATCCTCCACATTGGTCATCACTAAAGTGGCTGACATGGTGAAGAGGTCATCGGAATAGGTAAGAATCCTCCTGTGGGACTCTCTTATTTTTCGATTTTGGGCTTTGGTCAAGGCATCAAAATGTTTCATACGATAATCCCCTATGGACTGGGCCAATGCCAAGAATCGATTGGCCAGTTCATTTATTTGTTTTGAGTTAAGTCTAGGCATTACTCGGTTTTTTTGAATTGGGTGATGACAATATCGATTTCATTGGCATAGCTGAAAAGCAATTGCTTGATTTCTTTCGCTTTTAACGTCTCAATGTTCTCGAACAGTTCTTGATGCCCGTCCGAAACCTTTTGCAGCGTTCGGGAATAGATCAGAAGTTGGTTTTGCTTCTTTTTAATCTCATTCAATCTTTGATAATATTCTTGGGTTGCCCGTCGCTTTTCAAACAAGGTTAGTGCATCATTTTTGGTTAAATCAAAGAAATAGGACTGATTTCGTTCCTTTTCGACCTCAAGTTTACCGTACAGATTGGAGGAAAGGTTAAAATCGAGATAGGCCAGTAACTCCTTTATGGGTTCATTCGCCTTGGTGACATAGGTCTTGATTTTGTTTTTTTGCTTGGTATCTCCAAATGCGCGGAAGAGGATTTGTGCCACTTGGGAATAGGAAGCAACTTGTTCCTTTTCAATTTTAATAGAACCAAAATCACCTTCTGTTAAGGCATTTTCAAGAGCTTCGATTTTATACGTGGCCAAATCGTTGTCAGAAAGAAGGGCAAGGCTTTCAAAGTAGCCATAAACCGCATGATAAATCTTCAAGTTTATGCTATCCGCTTTTTTTTCGGAGAGACAGCCACACGTATTCTTATCAACAACAAAATCATTGGTTTTCCTAAAGATGCATCGGTCTGAACAACTTTGTGCAAAGCCGTAATGAATGTTCTCAAAGTTTTGAACACCTTCCAAAGCGGATAGTGAATAATCGGTTACATGCTGAAGATTAAAACAGCTCGCAGCAGTGATACAACAAACGGTAACTAGGCTTATTCGGATAGAGCTTGTTTTCATGAGGTTGAATTGGGGTCATTAGAGCTGCAATGTAGCAAGCATGGATAAGTTACGATTTATCTGTTATTTTTTATGAGAAAAAATCTGGGTTGGACTTCTCAGTTGTCATGAAAAAGTCAGTATTAAGCTCTGTCAACGACTAAACTTATACACATCAAAATAAACAATGGAAAACGAAAAAATAAAACAACCCGTGCCACCTTTTACTTTGGAAACAGCCAAACAAAAAATCCAAATGGCCGAAGATGCCTGGAACAGCAAAGACCCTGTTAAAGTATCCAAAGCATATACCTTAGATAGCGAATGGCGTAATCGTTCCCAGTTTATCAATGGGAGGGAAGAGATTCAACAATTTCTTACCGAAAAATGGGAAGAAGAGCATAACTATAAGTTAAAAAAGGAATATTGGGCCCATGGAGATGACCGTATTGCGGTCCGATTTGAATATGAGTTTCAGAACGGAGAAGGCCAGTGGTTTAGAGCATACGGTAACGAGAACTGGGAGTTTGATGAAAAAGGCCTGATGAAGAAGCGTTTTGCGAGCATCAATGATATTGCAATTACCGAAGAAGAAAGACGCCTATAAAGCATAAAAAAAAGCGGAGTCTTTAGATTCCGCTTTACTGAACAAACTAAATTAACCTATTAAATAGGTTTTATCCATAGCAGGTGTTTCCATTTTTTTTGCTCCTTTAACACCAAAATGATGTTTATGGCAAAAAGCCCCCCGGTTTGTAGGAGTTCACCCATTTCGTCAGATTCTAGAAATAGGTGGAACAAGAAAATATGAAGGGTTATGGGCAGGAGGAATAATGCGCCTATAAATCCAGTGCCCTGAAATACAAGTAGGAGTCCAAAAAGTAGTTCGCAAATGCCAAGTACTTCCCAGAAATAACCGGTTTGCTTGGCCCCGCTGATATACAATATTTTTTGAAGGGTACTTTCTTTTTCGGGTGCTTTGAATTTTTCGGCCTTTTCCACTACTTCGATAGGCGAAGGAATGGGTTTTTGGAACTTTTGGATACCTCCATAGATCATGAAACCTCCTAAGAGTAGACGAAGTGCAATAAATACTACTTTCATTTTATTGGGCTGTTAAATCAGTTTCACCTTCATTAGGGTTGTATACGTAATTGAACGTATAAAACCTGAAGTCGTTATTTGCTATTTCCTCGGTAATTTCAGTTGGAGCATCCCTATAGTAGCTTAATATCTCCACTTTGGCGAACTTACCGTCATGGGTTCTAAAAACGAGAATTTTTCCAGGTAATGGGGAAACAATGTTTAGTGGTTGATTGTAGTTGTACCAACCATTGTCGCTACCCGCAGGAATTGCAAAGGCACCTGTTTCGTCTTGAGCAAAGGTCAATCCATCTGCTGAAGTGACACTGGCAAATGTACCATCTACAATGGCTGCTCCTGCATTACCGTTTCGAATGGGTTCATCATTGGTTCCGGTTTCAGTACCACCATTTACAATAATTCTAAGACCTCTAAAGGCAATGTCCCATTCGGTGTCACTTTCCGTCACGGCACCAGTAGCGAAGCTAAATTTGGTAAACGGCCCGCTAATTTCCCCTTGTCCAAAACCACCTACTTGGGGTGCTGGAATATTGCTGGCTGTGCTGCTTTGCACGGCAATAAACTGTGGTTCATCATTATCGTCATCGCTACAGGCTACAAAGGCCGTAAGCATAAAAAATAAACTGAATAGTTTTAAGGTGGTTTTCATAGTAATCTCTGTTTTAAAATTGAATATTTAATCTTCCAAAAAATTGTATTCCAGGATTCACCTGAATTTGGTTAAGAGCTGTTGAAAAAGGGTTTTCTCCTTTGAAGTCCAGCAGATTATTTGCCCCTAATTGAACCTGGTAGTACTTAAAAAAGGTTTTTCCGAAGGAAAGATTGACCAAGGCAAAGCCATCTACAAAAGAATCGTCAAAATCATTGAGATATCCATTGCCATTGCGGTCTGCAAGTCCAAACCTACTTCGGTATACCACACGAAGGTTGGCGTTGGCATCCCATTGAGGAATCTCCAAGAAAGTTTTAAAGTTTAGGGTATGCCTTGAGCGATTCTCTAGGCCAAAATAGTCATCCCTGCTAATTTCCACAGTCTGTAACGTTTCAGGATCTCTAACAAAACCCCCGTTTTCCTCCAACTCATCTTCCACATTTTTATCAAAGGCATAAAGGAGTTGATACCCCGCTGAAAAACTGAGGTTTTCCAATGCTTCATACTTTAGGTCAACCTCCAGACCTTGGGTGTAGACACTTTCTCGATTTATATACCCAAACACATTCGCACCATTTCGTTTGGTGGCCAATATTCGTGTATCGATTAAATCCGTAAAATCGTTGCGATAGAAGTTTACGTCCCCCCTAAATTTTCCTTTGTTGTACGCAAACCCCAAGTTGTAACCAATAGAACTTTCTGCGTTTAAAGGGTCGCCCAAGTCTTCAAGAGGTACTGGCAATATAGGGCTGCCTGTATTGTCTGTAATGATTTCATCATTAGCTATGAGTCTTTCCAGGCCCTGCAGCTCTACTTCTTTTCCAAATACGGAGTAATTACCTCCTTGGGCATTGGTAAAGTCCAGATATAATTGTCTGAAGTCTGGTGCTTTAAACCCACTTCCTACGGAGCCTTTTATGGAAAAATTGGGCGTGATGGCGTATCGGGCCGATATTTTTGGGCTTAATTGGGAATTGTATACACTATGATTGTCAAATCTGGCCCCAATGATTACGTTCAGTTTTTCAAAGGGCTTAAAATCATATTGGGCAAATACGTATTGTGAGTCAAAAGATACCTGTTCGGCAAAAAGGGAACGGTCCAATGTTTCAAAATTGTAACCGCCCCCTAAGGTTAGGGTGTTGCTCGTTCCGAACGAGTTGTTGAACCGAATTTCTGGACGGAACAATTTTTGGTTAAAATCATTGTCCAAAAGAACCTCGTTGTTAATTGGATCTACGCTCTGTTCGTTGGTAGCATAGTTAGTGTAATAAAACTCATATTCAAATTGTGATTTTTCCGATAATTTATGGTCCAGCCGTAGTTGTACATTTCCATCACGTTCCTCACTGGTTCCAGAAGGGACTTCAAAATCCTGAAGAAAATAGCGTCCTGAAGCGAAAGCTCGAAGTTTATCGGAGAAATCGTAGAATACCCTACCGTTAAATGTGTAATTGAAAAAAGGGTTAATCGTTTGACCTTCATCACCGTTGGCAAGGTCAAATCCATCCGTGCTCAACCGGTCTACGAAAATAGAATATCCTAATTCTTTGTTCCGCTGGTTAATGCTTATTGTCGTGTTTTGGTTGTTGAAAGCAGCGGCACGATGTGTTACTTGTCCGCTTATTTTTGAAGTGTTAGGTTTTTCGGTAATAATATTGATGACTCCACCGAGGGCTTCGGACCCAAATAGGGCAGAAGAAGGTCCTTTAACTACCTCAATTTGTTTGATATTGCCTATTGCAAAACGGCTTAGGTCCAAGTTTCCTGAACTGCGCCCCACCACAGGTACCCCATCAATTAAAACCAAGATATAGTCTGAGGCAATGCCTTGAATTTGAACCCCTTCACCACCTCCAATGGTTGCATCGGGAGTCAGTACAATTCCCGTTTGTTCCTCTAAGATTTCATCCAACCGTGTTACTCCAGACCGTTCAATTTGTTTTTTGGGAATAAGTGTTACTGGAAGAGGTAGAGAAGACAATTGGCGTATGGTTCGGGTAGCGGTTACTACCACTTCATCTAGATTTTCAGTAAGAATGGAGTCTTTTTTTAGCTCTTCTTGGGCCAACAGACCAGAGCAGGTTAGGAGAAGAAAAATAATCAGATAATTATTTTTATTTAGACTCATTCTTCATTAGATTTGTGGCAAATATATATTTTATTTTAAATCAATCTAAATAAGAATAAACGATTTTTTTGAATACGTTAAAAATTGACCACATCATGAAAAAACTTGAATCCTATTTGTTTATGACCCTACTTTTTTTAGGGATGGTATTACAGGCTCAGACAAAGCAAGAACAAGACCGTGAGGCCATATTGGATATGTGCGGTTGTTATGATATTACCTTTAAGTATACTGAAACCTTTGCCCCGGAAATTGACTATGAAAAAAAGCTGGACTATACGGCTGCAGCCTTAGAATTAGCATTGCCCATTGTAAATGAGGACAACAAGATATCCATCCAGCATCTGTTGGTTGTTAATGATACTATGGTAATAAAGCATTGGAGGCAGGACTGGGAATATGAGAACCGGAAGGTTTTTCATTATGATAAGGACAACAATTGGGTCTTTCAAACATTACCTGAAGAGCAAGTTGAGGGGCAATGGACGCAAAAGGTATTTCAAGTAGATGATAGTCCTCGGTATTCAGGTTCCGCAACATGGATTCATGCAGATGGTAAACACTATTGGGAGAACAAAAGCGATTCGCCACTTCCACGAAGGGAATACACAAAGCGAAGTGATTATAACGTAATGGCTCGCGGAAATAGACAAGAGATAACTTCTTTCGGATGGGTACATGAGCAGGATAATGATAAGATAGTCCGTATAGATGGGGAAGAAGATGTTCTACTTGCGCAAGAAAAGGGAATGAACATTTACACCAAAGTTGCGGATGAAAAATGTAAAATTGCCAAAGATTGGTGGAGAGACCATAAAGATTTTTGGGCCAACGTGCGCACTTCATGGGATACGGTTTATAATCGTGAAGGTGATTTGACTTTGCAAAAAAGTGTAGATAAAAAACCATTGTTTATGCATTTTTATCCTATGGAAAAAATGAACGCTGGACCGGCAGAAATAGCTGAAACCATTAATAAGTTTGTGGTAAGTCAGATTGATGGCGATGAGCAAGGAAAATAAAAGTTTTTTTTGGGCAGGGGCCATGTTTTTCACGGCCCTTTTCTTTTTTGGTTTTTCAAATGGGATTAAGATTTCTCCGAGACTTCAAGAGAAACTTAACAATGCTGTCAAAAGCACCTTTGAGGTTCAGGAATTTAGTTTACAGTTGATTGAGGTTTCTAAGGAATTGAACTCAAAAACAATGGTGGAACTTGGAGGAGAAAACCTATTTGCCGTCAAAACCAACCAACAAATTATTGGATACGCGTACTTGGGCCAAGCCCCTAGCATGAAAAACATTTTTGACTATGTAGTACTTTTCAATATGGACATGAGCATCAAAAAATCCAAGGTTTTGATTTATCGTGAAGATTATGGGCGTCAAATTGGAAGTCAACGCTGGTTAAAACAGTTCATTGGAAAGAAAACAGGAGATGAACTTATTTATGCCCAAAACATAGACGCCATTGCAGGGGCTACCATTTCTGCAAAATCTATGACCAAGGCAATTAATGACGTTCTACAAAGTATTGAGATAGTGCGTGAGAGCAACACCCTGAAATAAACAATTCATATGAACAATATTAACCCCATTTACCACAATGAATTTGGTGTTGCTTTTCAATTAAAAAGAAGCTCAGCGGCTGATAGACATAAAATTCAACTTGTTTTTCGAAATACAGGGCTACTTTTAACCTATTCTGAACTAAAACAATTCTGTTCTAGTGTTGCGGAAACCATTGATACATCAAAACTCTGTGGGAAATGTTCCAAGGACAAGGATTGTAAGAGTTTGCTGTTGCAGACACCTATAGATCAATTGAGTTTTGCTATGAGTATGGTTGAACTTCTCTCTTTAGAAGAGTTGATACAAGGTACCCTTTTTCAGTTGGAATTAGACCAGTTATTGTATAGAAACGACTAAGATTTCCAATTAGTTTTTCTATTTTTCATCTTTAAGATTGAAGATGGTTTTACAGGGCAGTATTCAGAATTTTCCAAAAGAAATAAGAATTCTCATTCTAGTTTATCTTGTTGTAACTAGTATTGGATTTGTTTCTGCACTACAATTTGTAAATACCACTACCGAAGGTGGACAGCCAAAAGGTATTGAAGAAAATTATCTGGGCAACGAAGACGACCTTGAGGCCATTGAAATGAAATTTGCAAAAAGTGAGAAGCAAATCCTTAATATTGTCCATGCCCATATGTTATCCATGGGCATGTTGTTTTTAATTTTAGCATTACTTGTAGCAACAACCCCTTTGAAAGGAGTAATCCGAAAATTGCTTCTGTTTGAACCTCTTATTTCTGTGTTGCTGACTTTTGGTGGGATATACTTCCTTTGGAAGGGTATGCTTTGGATGAAATACGTAATTATGATTTCAGGTATAGCCATGACACTTTCTTATGTTGTTTCTGTGCTGGTTGTTGGATATTGTGCCATAAAATCAAAAAACTTGTCCGATTGAGAGAGAATTAGGTAAATTTAGGCTTAAGACCCAAAAAATGACTCGCGATTTTATAGAAATCAACGATTTTACCATTTTGGTGGAGGAGGCAAACTCAAGTGAGGTAACCACTGATTCATGCAGTTTTGATGAGCCGGTTATAGCTGTCGCCTTTTACGGTTCGGGTAATGTTCATTTATCCATGCAGTACAATGGTAAGCAGGACGATTATGAAAACACGAAAGGATTGGCGCTTTCCTTTTATGCCGATGAGCATGTAGAGTGCGTTCATACTGTATCTGCCAACAAGCCCTTGCAATGTATTGTAATTGCCACTTCTCCCAGAAATTTACAGAAACTGCCCAATGATGAAGGAGAATTGTTTACCGATTTATTGGAGCAACTTGTGAAACCCTCTGATCATTACGTAGAAGGCCCTCGGTTTTTCATGACCCCCGAGATGCAGCATATTGTGGATGGGATTTTTAATAATCGATATGAAGGCAAAGCCAAGATGATGTTCTTTAGAAGTCAGATTACCGCGTTGCTTTCTCACTTTTTTTGGCAACTATCTACTTTAAAAAATGATGGTATAAAAAAAGGCGAACGTGAAAAGTTGTACGAAGCCAAAGAAATACTTTCCAATAATTTGGATACCCCACCATCCCTGAGCGAACTCTCTAGAATTATTGGATTGAATACTTTCAAACTAAAGAAAGATTTTAAGGAGCTATTCGGGGTTCCTGTATTTAAGTACCTGCAAAATGAGCGCATGAACAGGGCACATGAGTTGATTCGGGCCAAGGAAGCAACCGTTCAGGAAGCTGCATGGCATGTGGGCTATGATAGTTTGAGTTCTTTTTCAAATGCCTTTACCAAAAAATTTGGTTTCCGCCCTAGTGAGATTAGGCAATAGCATGAGGCTGTTTTTTCATGTTTTTAACTGCATAGATGGCAACTTTGCCTTTTTTCCCCTTTAGGGAAATATCCCCCTTGGTCTCGAAAAGGTATTCCGTGGAATTAAGTTCTTCTTTTAAGGACTCGGAAAGTAGCAGCTCACTCCCCAGCTCATTACATTTTCCTTGAATTCTTGCAGCTGTGTTTATGGTATCTCCGTGGTAAGCGATTTCCTTTTTATACTTCCCAACCTCTGTAACGGTCACAATGCCATTATGCATTCCCGCCTTAAAAAAAGGAACACAACCGTAATTATTCAGGTAGAATTGTTCCTTTTCCGCAATTAGTTTTTTAAAGCTGTAAAAAGCTTTTAGGCAGTTTTGATCTTTGATACCTTCATTGAATTCCCAGGTAAGAACTGCTTCGTCTCCAACATATTGATAGATTTGGGCTTTATCCGGAATAGCTGTACCTAGATCATTAAAGCAATCTTGAACCAGCATGCTATATTTTATGTGACCCAATCGTTCTGCCAATTCGGTAGAGGACTGTAAATCCAAAAACATGAATACTCGTTTTTCTTCATTAGGGGTATAGAACCTGCCCAAAAACAATTTGTAAAGATTTCCCTCGCCTAACATCAGATTCACTTGCCGCAAAACGGACAGCATTAAATCTACAGAAAAAACATAAAAATAGATGGCTCCACTGCCCTTGTCCATAGCAAAAGAAAAGATATCTAGAGATGTACCAAAATATAATTGATAGGCACTGTAGGCGAATACAACTAAAGCCAAGGTGAATAGGATGGTGAACAAGAAACGAATTAACAACAGTTTTCTAATGGAGATTCGTTTGTAGATACGTTCTTCTGTAAGTATTTGGGCAGCTCCTGAAACCAAACCCATTAAAGGGCCAATGGTAAAAGCAATGTAAAGGCTGGAAACAAAATCAAACTTTAACTTTCCAAGTTCTTCAGTTCCTATTCCTCGAACTATGCTTAAAAAAACGAATGCAAGCGTCCAGCCTATGCAATAAAACTGGATGATTCGCCATCTACGTCTCTTGTTATCCGAAAGACCCATAGAATCAAAGTTATCCTTTTCGAACAAATCTTCCTCCTTTTTGAACAAATGATTGGATTATGGTGATTCTAGATTTGTCCCATAATAAACGAACAGTCATGAAAACACTTAGAACAATATCAATTGGAACCTTGATTTGGATACTGGGAGTTGGCCTATATACTCTATCCTTTTATGTTCCAATTATGAAAAATGCAGAACTGCAGGCCAATTTGGTCCTCTTTGTCATGGTAATACCTATAGTATGGATGGGATGCCGATTGTATTATCGAAACAATAGGGAAGCCCATGGCTTACTTTTGGGTATGGTCTTTTTTGGTATAAGCGCCGCTTTGGATGCATTAATTACAGTACCCATGCTTATAGCGCCAAATGGAGGGAGTTATCAAAGCTTTTTTATCGACATCAAATTTTGGATGATTGGTCTGGAATTCATTCTGGTTGCCTTAATGTATTGGAACGCCAATATTAATCTGAAAGCAAAAAACATATAACTATAAAAATCATTTAGTATGGAAATCTCACTGAGCAATCTTACACTTTTAGTCACCATCCTACTTGTTGGATTGGTAGCCGGACTTTGTTTTACCTGGGGAAACGCAGTAACTCCCGGTATTGGACGGTTGGACGACCTCGGATACTTACAAGCCTTTCAAAAAATGAACAGGAGTATTGAAAACCCATTATTTTTTGTGGTCTTTATGGGCTCCTTCCCGATAGGACTGATTACAGTTTTTATGAACAAAGGAATATCTCCCTCCCACTTTTGGATGATTTTAATTGCCGTGGCCATCTACTTTTTTGGGGTGGTATTGGTGACCATTCTTGGTAATGTTCCCTTAAACCAAGTATTGGATAAAACCGATTTATTGGCTAGCAGTGTAGAAGAGCTACGCGCACTTCGTCAAAGATTTGAACAGCCTTGGAATCGATTTCATACCCTACGAATTTTCGCATCAACAATATCATTTGCCATGCTAGTCTTGGCAGCTTTAAACAAATAGAATTTTAATAAAAACACATTTAAATCAAGTATTATGAGAAACGTTTTAGTATTAGGAGGAACTGGAAAAACAGGAAGACGAATTGTAGCGAGACTACAGGGACAAGGGCACAATGTCCGTATTGGCTCTAGAGGAGCAACTCCTAAGTTCGATTGGGAGGAAGAATCCACTTGGTCTGCTTCACTGGAAGGAATAGACAGTGTTTATATCACCTATCAACCAGACTTGGCGGTCCCGGGAGCCAAAGAAGCTATAGAAGGATTAACTAAAGCTGCCAAACAACAAGGAGTTAAAAAATTGGTTTTACTTTCAGGAAAAGGTGAAAGGGAAGCTGAGCTTTGTGAGGAGATAGTTATGCAGAGCGGATTGGATTATACCATTGTTAGGGCAAGTTGGTTCAGTCAGAACTTTAGTGAAAGCTTCTTTTTGGACCCTATACAAAGTGGATTCGTTGCACTTCCATTGGCAGATACCAATGTACCTTATGTGGATGCTGACGATATTGCAGATGTAGCTGTCGAAGCTTTGTTAAAAGAAGAACACAATGGAAACATTTATGAGTTGACCGGCTCCCAATTCTTTACATTCCGTCAGGTAATAGACGAAATAGCGAAAGCTACTGGAAAAGAAATAGCTTTTACTGAAGTTAGCATAGAGGCCTATATTCAGATGCTAAAAGAACAAGGAGTTCCTGCGGGGTACGTTTGGCTAATTGGATATTTGTTCATGGAAGTATTGGACAATGAGGCCAATCAAGTCATGACCAATGATGTTGAAAAGGTATTGGGAAGAAAGCCCAAACTATTCTTGGATTTTGTACAAGAGGCGGCCACCACTGGAATTTGGAGCCAAAAAGTAGAAGCGTAAACAATAAAAACGAATCATTGTAAAACCATCCTTCGGGATGGTTTTTTATAGTATTTGAGCAAGATAATTATACAAGGTTCCAGCTAATATGGCGAGGCCAAAACTGAGCAAAGTGCCAATAAGAACGTACTCGGTTAGCTTTCTATTCTTTCCTTTATTAAGATCTCCAAAACGGAATACGGATTTTGCCGTGATCAATAAGCCAATGGAGGCCCATTGTCCAATAAGTATAAAGCCAAAGACAAAGAGCCTCTCTAGCATTCCAATATATCTGCCAGCATTCTTTAGGGATCCACCTTCTTCGGCATCATCTTTCATTACCTCTTCAATATAGGGGGCTAGGAGCATTCGCATTAGGATTCCGGAAACGTAGGTAACAAACACTATGAAGGTGACGAGTAGTATAGGTTTTGTACCCAAAATTGTACTCCAATCCACTTGAAAAGGTTCCTGCCCGTATACCATAAGTAGAATAATCCCCAGGTGTAGAATTTGATCTACCACAAAAAGCCAGCGATGGTTTTTGGTATTGGTCAAAGCCAATTTGCCAAGGTCTATAAGATAATGGGTCACTATAATAATTGCAATCATTCCCAAATAGCGAAACTGTAAAATAAGTAGTAGGGCAACCAGATGAATGCCCATGTGCCAATATAGGTATTTGGATTTCCCCTTCTTTTTTAATTTATCATGTACCCAATGACTGGGCTGCAGTACAAAATCTCCAATGAAATGCGCTAAAAGAAGTTTTAAGGTCAGTAGTGTCATAATTGTTCAATTTGGGTTTTATAAAACTGAATCATTTTTTGGACTTCGTCAAATCCAGCGCGAATTAGAGCTTCGCTTACATTGCTTTGGGAGTTTTCCAGCATAGCGGCCAGTTCGTTTTGATTGGATTCGGGATGCTCCATAGTGATTTTTACAACACGGGCGGTTGCTGGAAGCCATGTGTTCATATTGAGCAAAGCCAATTGAAGCATTATGTTCATTGTGGTATCAAACGCTTTTGAATCTGATTTTAAGGCTAAAGTCTGCTTTTTTAGTTTTTCGAAACAGTCCCCGGAATGCACGAATGCAGAACCATTGGATTCGGTAATTTTTTCGGATTCATAATCTTTTTCACCGATTCCAATGGCCATTCGAACATCAATTCCTTTGTTTTGCTTCAAAGTGGCTTTAATATAAATGGCTGCTTCCAATGCTTGCTCTGGAGAGACTTGAAGTTGAAAGCTATCCCCTCTATATATTTCCCATTGTTCAGGTTCCTTACCAAAGGTATTCAATGCTTCCTTCAAATGGGGTAACCACACTTTTGGGGTCTCTTTTCGCGAATTGATTATATCCCCTGTAATTATGGCAATTGCAGTATTCATGTTACAAATATCGGTAAAATAGCCGATAATTCAAAATATCGGTAAAATAGCCGATAATATTAAATATCGGTAAAATCACCGATAAGGTAGCTTAAGACAGATAAGTTGCTCCTTAGTATGGTCGCTTTTGGCGAAAATCAGGAACCAACTTATCCTCAACCCACAAAAATTTTCGTGTTTCAATGGTTGTTTGAACCCAATCTGTTTCCTCATCCAAAATCTCTCCTTTTTCCTTTTTAAAGAGAATCATACCCGGAATACCGTATTCATCGTCAGGAAAAATAAACTTTTCAGATTGGTAGAGCAGTCCAGAATCAGAAATCTGAGAAAGCTCTCCAATTTTATGAAGCCTATTCTTTTGCACAAAGAAATAGATTCCACCATCTTCATTGCTGCAGGAGTGTGCATGATAATCAACATATAGGATATTATCTACATCGAGAATTCCTCTATTTCCCAATACATGGATGCTTAGGCTTGTATGGGACAATGGAACCTTTTGTTCCGTATACTTTCCTCTAACTACATGTCTAATATTCAAAAAGGGACTATTCTTTTCTTTGGAGAATGCAAAAAAGTAGTGGTTTCCAGCTATCGTTTTTCTTTCCAGTGAAAGGAGGCTTCCTAAAATGTATCCTTCCTGAGTATCGTACTTTACTTTGTAAAATGGGGCGTCGTATCCTTTGTAAGGCCAAGAAAACTCAGTTTTCTCAATAACTTTTACCCATTCTCCAATTTTAAGTAATCCCAGTACATCCGATTCAATTCTTGGAGCACTACGTAGTTTTACGTTGTTTCCAAAGATGTAAACCTGCTCTCCAGGCTGAAAACTATACATGTCTTCAGAGCAATGGGGGCTATTCTGTGAAAATCCAAAATTAAAAGTGAATAAAAAAATAAGGGCCGTGATATAAAAAATTGCTTTCATCGTTGTCGGGTTTTAAAGATTAGACGAAAGTCTTTAGGGAGGTATAATTTATATACGGTCCACACTATGGAATTAGTTCTCTAAAAAATAATTTTCATTATGTGCTTTAGGTATAGAACAAAAAAAAGCCACGCCCATGGCCGGCGTGGCTTTTAAAATCAACAAAAAACACTATCCTCTTCTACCTTCTCTCTGCATTGCTTTTCTGCCTTTCATAGCTCTTTTTAGCTGTATTTCTTTCCAGGTTTGGAATTGCTCCTTGTTCAATACCTCTTTCATCTTTTGCTGATGGGCAATTTTATGGTCTAAACGTGCATTGGCGATTTCAAATCGCTCATCTGCCGTTGGTTTTTTCCATTCTCCACTTTCCTTTTTTGCCTTTCGTTCCTCGTGCTTCGTTTTTTTAAATGCTGCTTCTTCCAAACTGATTTCCATAATTTTGGCCTGCTGTGATTCGTTCAGGTCCAATGCCAAAGTCAGTTTTTTGGTATGCAAGGTAGCCAATTGCTCTATGGATAGTTCTTGCATTGCTCCCTTGTTCCTTTTAGGGCTATCTGGTCTTTGTGAAAACATGTTGATGCTGGTAAGTGCCATCAACAATACGACTAACTGTTTCATATGTTTAAACTTTTAATGATTCAGTCCTTGGACATGAACATACAATCAAGGTTTAACCGCTTGATTCAGTTTGTGAAGTTTTTAACAAGTGAACGTAAGTACTACTGTGCTTTTTCGATTGAGTTCGAGGCGCTTTCCTTTAATTCGTAATCATCATCAAAATGGGTTTCCGCCATTTCTGTAGATTGCATTTGATTAGAAAATGCTTTGTGTTGTTCTACTAGGTAGTAAGCAGTTGCTGCAATTACAAAGGAAAAAAAGTAGAGAAGGCTTTTAGTCTTGTAGGTCATGATTTTAGGATTTGGGGTTACTAAAGTAGTTAATCCAATGGCCTCGTACCATCATTTGTTGCCAACTTAAGCATTTTAGATGTGAAACCGACAAAAAGCATTATTAAATCGATGAAATGCATGGTTTGCATAAAAAAGGCCCATTAAAAGGGCCTTTCTTGCATTTTTAAGGAGATTAACTTGGGTCTAGAATCATATCTATACGTTCCAGAACATCTTGTAAATGATATCTACTCATTTGGTCCGAAGTACGACCAATACCGTTTCTAATATCTCGCTTAAGGTTGTTCAATTCGGCACGAGCGGCAGAACGAATATCGGATTGACTGGTATTGACAACAGTGGATTTTCTATATCCATTGAAGCTAGGCAACTTTCTCTGATTTTCGGCGGTCATTAAATATTCTAGTCTGTCCACATGGGCTTTTTGTAGATTTCTTCTATACGTGTCAATCGCTTTACCACTTCGAGTTTCTGACCAGATACCTCTTCTTAAGTCAGACATCATTTCCAAAAGACCATATGCGTTTTTGCCATTCATGGTTTCATTTTCAATAATTCTGGCCATTTTGCCCAGATGCAAAATATTGTTCAAATACCTTACTTGCGTGGCTCGAATCCTCTCTACTGAACCGGAATATTGGATTTTGTTGAAAATGTTTTGGTCAATAAGCCATTCAGGAGTTTTAAAAAGCTGCTCTTGCATGAATTTCATACTGTTCTTTTGACGCTCTTTATCCACGTGCTCATAGACAGCCCCGTCTTGATCTGCAGTTTTATAAAACTCATACACACCACCAATATTATTGGAAACATGTCCCATGTACCTTCTGTATTGACCTACTACTTGTCCATACAGCGTTCCTAAATTATCGTAGTTTTCTCCGTCTTCCGTTGTCCATTCTTTTAGCCTGGGAACTATGCGTTTTAAGTTTTCTATTCCGTAGAGACTAGCTTTTACCGCATCGTCACCTATATCTTCGGTCTGAGAACTTGGGTCGTGTACATCGCCAACCTGTTGATGGCCAAAACGGTACATTGGATCATTTTCATGAGCTCTTATCCAACCGTTAAGAATGGGTTTTTCTTCTTCCGCACTTTTATCCAAAATTGGTTTATATCCCCAACGGATTGAATGTTTGTCGTATACTCCAATATTTGGCATCATAGCAACACCTTCGTCGCCTGGTTGGGCCACATAGTTAAAACGGGCGTAATCCATAATAGAGGGAGCGGTACCATATTTTTGGGTAAAACTTGCAGACCTTAAAGAGTCTACAGGATAAGCTGCGCTACTACCCATATTGTGTGGAAGTCCCAAGGTATGGCCAACTTCGTGAGCTGAAACAAAGCGTATTAATCTCCCCATAATTTCATCTTTGAACTCAACCCCCCTTGCATCAGGATTGACGGCTGCGGTCTGTACAAAGAACCAGTTGCGCAACAAGCTCATCACATTATGGTACCAGTTAATATCTGATTCCAAAATCTCTCCACTTCTAGGGTCGCTCACATGGGGTCCGTTTGCATTGGGAATGGGGGATGCCAAATAGCGTACCACAGAATACCTCACATCTTCAGGGGACCATTCAGGGTCTTCTTCTTTTGTGGGAGGGTCTTTGGCAATAATTGCGTTTTTAAACCCAGCTTCCTCAAAAGCAACTTGCCAATCTTCGATTCCTTGCTTTATATAAGGTATCCATCTCTTTGGAGTGGCACGGTCTACATAATATATAATAGGTTTCTTGGGCTCAACCAATTCTCCAGCCTTATATTTTTCAATATCCTCATCTTTAACTTCCAAACGCCATCTATCCAAATAACGTACAGTTTTACTTTCTTGAGCGTCTAGGCCATAATCTACTTGACCACGGGCAAACCAACCCACGCGCTCGTCAAAATATCTGCGCTTCATGGGTTCCTTTGGCAAAAGGATCATGGAATTGTTGATTTCAACCGAGATGGAACCCAAACTTTGATTACTTGGGGGTTCTTTAGCGAAATACGTTTTTACATGTCTTGCCTCTATATTCAGTGGATAGCTCTTTACGAATTCTATAAAGCTTCTATCGGAGTCTAATCGGCTTACCTTATATCGTTTTCTGTAAAAATCTGGCATCCCAATGGCATTCACATCTTTGGTAAACATAGGATCGACCTCAACAACGGTTGCGGGGTTTAAAGAATCCTTTTTGTTAAAAGCCTTAATATCAAAAGCAAATAGGACCGGCTCAAAGTTTGAATTGACCACAGCTTCATGCACGGGAAGTGAGTCCGCGGCTACATTTCCATAGGAAACTACGCGTAACAGGACTTTTTTCGGTTTTTTCTCCCAACGTAATACCTGAGTATTGATTTTACCACCTCCAAAACCTATTCCAGTCGCTGTTTTGGAAATACGACTTACCATAAGCATCTCTCTATTAAATAAGGAGTCGGGTATTTCATAGAAATGTTTGTCGTCTACCTGATGCACTAGAAAAAGACCTTCATCGGTCTTTGCCTCTTTAGTAATAACCTTGTCATAAGGTTTTATAGCTCCCTTTTTTGGTTTTGTGCTGGTACTTTGCTCCGTTTTTTTCTTCTTCTTTTTAAAAAGTTGGGCATTGGTTGATGGAATCAAGGCCAACATAAAAAAGACAAAAACGAGTCTTGGAAGTATTTTTTGAATCATTTTAGGATAGTTTGATGTTTTAAAGCGGGCTAAAGAACTTAAAAATCGAGAAAAAGGACTGTTAAATAATTATTAACTCTATTTTTTTTCAGAAATCATGTAACCTTTGGGAGTGATTCATTTTACTGGTGGTTCCCGTTGAAACGCCCACTATAGTAGCGATTAAAGACGATGGGTTTTTTCTAAAAAAATGAAAAACACTGTAACATTTCGAAATTAGGGTAGTCTTATAAGCATACATCATCAATCAAAAAATTCAATCAAAATGAGCAAGTTATTATTAATTTACGGATGTGCACTTTTAGGAGGTTCGGCCGTAGCTGATGAACAACAAAGTACTGTAAGTACAACTGCTGACCAGCAAGAAATTACCACAAGTACGTTTGAGAACAATTTTACAGCATTGAACATCGATGCTGAGGTAGAAGGTATGGATTCCACATATTATTGGACCAGTGGAAATGCCTTTGAACTGAATCTAAATGAAATAGAGTATCTAGAGGAGGAGAATGAGTTGGAACTTGGTTTTGATACCGCTGACTATCTTCCGGAGGGTTTTGATCCTTATGAAACCTATTTTGATTTGAATTCTATTATATATGTTGAGAGCGAAGTAGAATTTGACCTTGGTTTTGATACCGAAGACTATTTACCAGGAAGTTTTGATGCTTATACCGAAGTGTTGGACGTTCATTCCATCAACTATGTAGAAGAAGATAACCTAGATTTAGGTTTTGACACCCAAGATTATTTACCTGAAGGGTTTTCACCTTACGAAACGTACTTTGATTTGAGCACTGTACCTTTTATTGACGGAAACACTGAGGTAGAGCTTGAATTAGGTTTGGATAGCACTTATGAGCTTCCAAAAGGATTTGATCCTTACACGGATACAATCGGAATAGCTTCCGTAAACTATATAGAATTGGAAGATGAGGATTTGGGTTTTGAGACCATGCCCTATCTCCCAGAAGGTTTTGATCCCTACTCAAGGGGCAAATAAGTAGGATGTTTGATTTCATTTTACAAATTTTTGAGTTGTTAGTCAAGAAAAGCCCTCGCAAGAGGGCTTTTTGATTGGAGCTATGTCAAACTAGGTTCCTTAACAAAACAATAACATAAAATTCGATGACGTGCAAACTGCAAAAAGAGCTTCAATTCTTTAACAAAGTATCAGTTTTAAGCCTCTTGGAATACGACTTTTTCAATGTCAGAATCAAAGTGTTAAAGAAGTGATTATCCCACGGTATTTCTGCAATCGTTAAGGAAAAACTAATTATACTAAAGTTAGGATTTTGGGGTTTTATCTTTGTGCTATAATTAAAAAGCGACAACTATGATTACCAAAAATACCTTAAAAACAATATTGATGTTGACCTTCGGTCTATCAATATTTACCAGTTATGGATTTAACAGTGCTGAAGATTTTGACATTAGTTCTGTTGAGTTCATTGAAGAAGAACAAGAATGGGGACTTGGGTTCGATACAGCTCAATATTTACCCGAAAATTTTGACCCTTACAGTGGTGTCATTTCAGTAAAAGCAATCAATTTCATAGAAGTTTGTGATGAAGTTGAACTAGGTTTTGAAACAGGAGGATATCTACCATTGGGATTTGATCCGTATATACAATAGAGTTAGAGTTAGTTTCTTACTTTTTTTTGAGTTAGTTAGTTAGTAAATGGCCCCTTTTCAAAGGGGCCATTTTCTTTTAGAACAATAAGGGTACTACAAATTGAAATACTAATACCAACAGCCCCACTGCAATTAGGTTTAGAATGACCCCTACACGTGCCATTTCAGGCACTTTTACATAACCGCTGGCAAACACTATGGCATTGGGCGGAGTGGCCATGGGCAACATAAAAGCGCAACTACTGGCCATGGTGACGGGAATCAAAAGATAGAGTATAGGAATATTGAGCCCGATAGCTATTCCGGCAACAACTGGAGCCAGAACGGCGACCAATGCTACATTGCTCATCAATTCGGTCATGAAGAGCATAAGGAGTATCAATAAAAATGCGGTAAAAACAATACTGATTTCACTTTGGGCAATGATTGTGGCTACCAAATCAACAATACCGCTCACTGACATTCCTTTGGCTAAAGCCAAACCACCTCCAAAAAGTATCAATATGCCCCAGGCCAATTTTGAGGTATCGCCCCATTTAATAATAAATTCTCCCTTTTTTACATTGTAGGGAATTGCAAAAAGAGCAATAGCGGCAAAAATACTTATCATGGTATCTGAAAGTCCCAATGTTGGAAATATAGAATTGATGAGTGTTCTGAAAATCCATAGAAACACGGTAACAGCGAATATGACCAATACCATTTTTTCCTTACCCGTTGTTGGCCCTAATTTTTCCAATTCTTGAAAAATAACTTCTTTGGAAGCACTGAATTTAAGATCCCGATTGGGAAACATCCATTTTACCAATACCAAATAACTAATTCCAATCATGATTATGGAGAAGGGAAGTCCCAAGGTCATCCATTTTAAGAAGGAAATCTCAGTATTGTATTCATTCTCCAAAAGTCCGATCAATACTGAATTAGGGGGTGTTCCGATTACAGTGGCAATTCCGCCTGCATTAGCTGAAAATGCTATGCCAAGCATTACACTCAAAGCAAAATTCTGGTCGTTTTTAGTGAAGCCGTCTTCATCGTCAATCAATAATTTGATTACGGATAGGGCTATGGGCAACATAACCACAGTACTCGCGGTATTGCTTATCCACATACTCAGCGAAGCTGTGGCAATCATAAAACCTAAAATAACCCTATTTGGTGTAGTGCCTGTTAGTCTTATGATGTTGAGCGCAATGCGTCTATGTAAGTTAACTTTTTCTAGGGCTAAGGCCATCACAAATCCTCCAAAAAACAAGAATACAATAGGACTCCCATAGTTCGCGCCAACTTCTCCAATAGTTAAGATTTTTAGTAGTGGGAAAAGCAATAGTGGTAAAAGTGCGGTGACAGAAATGGAAACCGCTTCCGTAATCCACCATATTAGCATCCAAACAGCGACTGCGATTACTGTATCCCCTTTTTCAGAAACCAATACTATGGGTAGATTGGCAAGAATCAAGAAAGCGATTGGCCCTAAGATCAATCCCCATATTTTGCTTTTGTCCATATAGCTCTCTAAACTAGACTTTTTTTAATGAAAATAAAAGGTGAAAGCCAAACAAGGGCCCTAGTTTTCATCTTGGATATTTTCCCTATAGGATTTAGGAGATTGGGATTCGTGTCTTTTGAAGAATTTGATAAAGTACGACGGGTCTTCAAAACCTATTTTGAAAGCTATTTCCCCCACTTGCAAGGGGGTGAACTTTAGTAATCGTTTGGCCTCAAGGATTATTCTTTCTTGAATCAATTGCGATGGTGATTTTCCAATGATTTCCTTAGAAATAGTGGTTAGTGTTTTTGAAGAGATATGCAGCTTTGCCGCATACTCTTTAACGGTTATATTTTCCTTGTAATGTTGCTCAATAAGTTCTTTGAACTGAAAGAATATAAGTTCATGCTGACTATTGAATTCCAAAGCTTTGGTTGAGTATTCTTGATGGGCTCTTTCCAAAGTAATCAATAGGGATTTAAGCAAGAATCGAATATTTTCTTCAAAACCAAAGCGATTACGTTGCTTTAATTCATCCAAAATAAGCGACATATATGTCTTAGCTGTTGAAATGGCATCAACTTCCACGGCGTAGCATGGGTTGGTTTGGGTTTTGAAAATGTTGTATTTCAGAAAAATATCAACATCTGTATGCATAAAAAAGCTTTCATTAAAGTGAATGAGCCAACCCTCTATGTCCAAATTTTTATCAAAAGCATGGATTTGATTCTTAGAGATAAAAAGTATGGTATTGGTGTTTACCGAATATGTTTTAAAGTCAACCGTATGGGTGCCGCCTTCGGAAAAAAACCAAATGATCTGGTAGTAGCTATGCGAATGAGGAACTGCGGCATGATTTCCGCTTTTTTTGCGATAGCTGCGAAGGTCGTATACCTCAAATTGAAGCTTTTCCGGTTGAAGTTTGTGAAGGTGGTATTGTGCTATTTTGGACAATTTAACTGAGCTGAGTTTAGATTAGTTACCATTTAAAGATACGGTTATTGGGCATCTAATACTTTTTGAGCAGCATTGATTCCGCTGTATACGGCTCCATCAAGATACCCACCATGAATAGGAGAGGTTTCAGTACCCGAAAAAATAAGTTTTCCATCTAAATGCCACTCATCGTATAACGCATGCCCATATTGCGGACTCATGTAAACGGATTTTAGGTTCTCACAAGATGTTTGTCGATCTAAAGACCAATCTTTTTCAAAATAGGTAGTATGGTCTCTCACTTCTTTGCCGAGATACTTTTCCAGATAAGCCAAGATTTTCTCTTTTCTGATTTCTGTGGAAGTGTCGCGCAGCCCCTCATTAACAAAACCCATAAGACCAAAAACTTTTTCATGATAATCACAATGATCATAAAGTTCAATAACGGGTCCTACCTGGCCAATAATGGTTCCGGAGAAATCATTTGCTCTCCAAAAAGGCGTATTGAAAAGAATACCCACTTTTATGGCATTGCTCATCCAAGTATGGGTAGATGTCATGATTTGGATTAGCTTTTCAGGTAATTCTGGGCTAAAATCCAAGGTTGATGCCAGTTTAGGGGGAATAGTCATAATTACCTTTTCTGTAGAGTATTCGGTCTGATTAGTTTTCAAACTTATATGGTCTCCTTCTTCGGTGATGGAAAAAATCTTACTGTTCAGTTTGATTTTTTTAGATAGAAGACTTGCCAATTTGTTGATTATGGAAATTGAACCATCGGTAATACGATAGGCCGATGGTCCATTATGTTGACTTTCAAAATAATGAGCAGGTGCCATTGTATTGTACACTAGAACACTTTTGCCTTTGGAATACTGTTCAAATTTATCAATCGATAGGTCTTCCAAAAACTTTGATAGATAGGTATGATGATTTTGGAACCATGTGGCCCCTAAATCAATACCATCCTTCGTAAGTATTCTCCCTCCAATTCTATCCCTTGCTTCTAAAATGACGAAATCTTTTTCGCCATTCTTCATCAAGTGATATGCTGTTGTCAAACCTGATAATCCAGCACCTACAATTATGTATTTTGAATGTATCGTACTCATGGTATTTTCATAGATAAGGGTAGTCGTAAAGACCACCCTAAAAATATCCTTTCATTTAATTTCTTCCAGCCATAACACCACCATCGGTATCCCAGATGGCTCCGGTTACCCAAGACGATTGGTCAGATAGCAAAAACGAAATGGTGTTTGCAACATCTTGTGCTCGACCATTTCTGCCAATTGGGTGAAAACCATGGAAGTTTTGAAGAGCATCACTTGCCTCTTGCTTGCCACCAAATACACTTTCATACACAGGTGTTTCAACCACAGCGGGTGAAACCGCATTTACCCTAATTTTATGGTCAGCCAATTCCATGGCCAAGTGTTGAGTCAAACTGTGTAGACCTGCTTTTTGCATAGAATATGCGGAAGAGGGGGTTGCTTTTACAGATTGCTTTGCCCACATAGAACCTACATTCACAATGGAACCTCCTCCAGTTTCCTTCATTTTTTTAGCAGCAGCCTGTGTAATGAAAAAGAATCCTCTATTCAAATCCAAGTAGGAATCATAATCCTCAACAGTGTGTTCCAAGAACGCCTTAGGTCCAAAAATCCCCGAGGCATTTACCAAATAATCCAAGTTGTCTAGATTATTTATGTTTGAAACTAAATCCTTTACCTGTTCTCTGTTGGTAATGTCTACTTTATGGGTAACCAAATTTTCTCCGCCCTGCTTTTTAAAAGCTTCCAATTTCGATGAATTTGTACCTACTACATGTACTTCAACACCTTGGTTGAGAAGATTTTCTGCCGTAGCTTTTCCGATACCACTGCTGCCTCCTATAATTAATGCTCTTTTGCTCATTACTTTACGTTTTAAAATGATGGAGCAAAATTAGAGTGGGCCCTTATAGCATTCTTGTACTAAAAGGAAAAAGAATGGTACTTTTAGGAAAGTGGTACATCCAAAAAAATAAAGAAGCCCCAAGAATGGGGCTTTTATAAAATATTTGGGTTCACTATTTATTTCAAAGAAAGATTGGCTCTTGCAAATAAAAATCTACCTCCAATTCCAAATTGTTGTGCTCTTCTGGACCAATCAAAGCGCCCAGAACTTCGGTTATTTCCATCGTCAGCTAAAACTTCTGCCGCTCTGTCGGGATAAATATCAAATAAATTGTTAGCTCCAACGGTGAATGTAAGAGCCGAAGTGACCTTATATCCAACAGATAGGTCGGTAACCAATTTAGTTCCGAATACTTGTTGTCTATCAACATTTGTGGTAGCCTCGGTAACTTCTCCAAAATATACGTTTCTTAAAAAGAAAACCAACTTGTTGGAAGTTAAACTGTTGGATAAGTTTACTTTAGTTCTAGGCACAGCCTCTTCGAGATAAACCCTACTATCCTCTGGAAAATAGGTATCCACCAATCCTGCATTTTCAAGCACTTGTGATGCATTTATATCACCCACTTGTCTTGTCTCAGAAAAAGTGCCAGCTAAATCTGATTTTAACCTCCATTTATCACCAAGCTGAGCTTTATGCGTAATGACAACATCCAAGCCTTTTGATTCAGTATCAATGGCATTGGCAAAGAAAGATGCTGCGGTTGCATTGGCTTGGGCTAGTAAGTTGTCCAATTCCGTGCCATTTCCAGGGCCAGAAAATTGTCCGGTGTACACCACTCTGTCATTAATTTTAACAAAATAACCATCTACGGTAAAGGTTAGGTTGGCATCTGGAACTTTTGCGGTAAACCCTAAACTAACACTACTGGATGTTTCTTCCTTAAGTTGGGGTATGCCTAGAAGTTCAGCCGCTCTACTATCGTTTGCAAAGGTTCCAACCTCCTGTGGATTTCCGTTTTGATCAAAAATCGTTGAGGTGGAGTTAAAGTTAATCTGATGTAATGAAGGTGCTCGGAATCCAGTATTTGCGGCAGCGCGCAAATTCAAATCATCAAATAGCTTAAAGCGAGTAGCCAATTTAAAATTAATGGTTGAACCGAAATCGCTGTAATTTTCAAATCTTGTGGCAAAACTTGCCAAAAACCTTTCCGAGAAATCCGCTTCTACATCAAAATATCCTGCAACGCTGCTTCTTCCCCTAGAGAGTTCGTTATCTGGACTAAAGCCAGGAAAAACCTGTGAACCACCTGGTCTAGGATTTCCAAAGAAATCTTGGGAAGGTTGTTGTGAAGCCAAGGTTATCACCTGGCCATCACCGGTATATTGCGAATATGATGCTTCTTCGCCAGCTTCGATGCTATAGTTTTCTACTCTGTACTCTGCTCCAAATGCCAAGTTTAAACCAGACATTATATCATCAAAAAATTGATTGACATCTAAGTTTGTGGTGTTTTGACTAAAAGAAAATCCACCTGCATCGAAAACAGTGGGAGATGAGCTTTGTAAAGAAGCGTTAAAAGTGTTTCCAATAGTATACAGGAATGAATTTTTTCCATAGGTGTTACTAAAATCCACATTCCAATCACCTATCATACCTTTTATGCCTGCGGATAATGAACGGTCAGTTATTGCTGAATTGATTTCAGGCAAAAATCCATTAATGTAAGCCGGAGTAAATGTTCTACTTTGATTTGGAAGTCTGTAGAATCCTGCTGAATTACCTGTTCTTGAGCTAATACCTGCAAAGGAGTATAATTCTGTGCCCTTATCATCCAAGGGTAATGAGAAGTTGGTGAAAAACCTACCACCTCGTAAGGCAGATTGACCAACTCTCATGTTAAAATCTCTTCTTTGCTGACCTCGCGCTGCCAATTCTGCTTCGGTATTATCAGCAGATAGAATGGGTTGAAGTTCTTCTTTGGTCGTTGCTCCGTTTAAATTGATATTAGCCCGATTTGCATACTGAATTACATCTGAAACATCATCATCCAATAGGTCAGCTAGATTATAACCATCTTGATTGGCAAAGCGTTCTACAGTATTGTAAAGATTAAAGACATTACCTTCCCATTCTTTCATACGATTATAATCTTGTCGAACATCAAAATCACCTGAGAACGTTATATAGCCACCATTCTCGCCTAGGGGTAAACCATAGCTAGCCGCAAAGTTTGTTGTTTCACCATCTATGCCACCAGTTTGACCATTTGCATTTTTTGAAAAATTGGCTCCGCTGGTAACGGTGGCTGTCAATTCATTTACGGTTGTGTTCAAAACAATGTTTATTACACCAGCAATGGCGTCAGAACCATATTGAGCCGCCGCACCGTCTCTAAGCACTTCAACACGTTTTATTGCCGCCGCAGGGATTGCATTTAAATCTGTCCCTACACTTCCACGCCCGAAAGTACCATTCACATTAATTAAAGAAGAGGTATGTCTACGTTTACCATTGATTAAAACCAAAACTTGATCTGGCCCAAGACCTCTTAAAGAGGCCGGGTCAATATGATCCGTACCATCAGAAATTGTTTGCGTGTTGGAAGTAAAGGAAGGTGCCACATAATTAAGTATCTGGTTTAGATTTACTTGGGGAGCAACATTATTAAGTTCTTTGATATCTATGACATCTACAGGGACTGTACTTTCCGTTGCAGTTCTATTTGGATTTCTAGATCCCACAACAACAACATTTTCCAGGGCCAAGCCGGCTTGTAATGTAACGTCGAGTGTAGTGCCGGTAACTGTGACCTCTTGTGTGTTGAACCCCACGTATGAGAACACCAGTGTGTCACCAGTATTTGCTTCAATAGTGTAGTGGCCATCAAAGTCTGTGATTACACCTGTGCTGGTGCCTTTGAGTAAAATTGAAACCCCGGGTAATGGCTGGTTTTGGTCGTCATAGACGGTTCCTGTTACCTCTTGTGCCAGGCCAGAAAAAACAGCGCAAAGCAACAAAAGGAATGCAAATTTCATTCTTTTCATGTAGGTAGTTTAATAAGATTAAGGGGTAGCTGCGCGGAATATCCTATTAATGGATAATGTTGGCAATATAGAGCTTTTTTTAAAACCGAAGTTTTAATTGTCTATTTGCTCTACTCAAAGTATTTTGAATACTATTAACTTAAAGTTTTGCTAGCGGGCTGCTTCGTTTTATGGAAAAACTACAGCTACAAAAAACAATTTATCCAATATATTTTGCAAAAAGCCCATCCTCGTTTTTCTCTACGGCAAACAAGCCTAATTTGGATAAGTTTTTGGTACTCTTATCCCATTTTTTGCCACTAAGCCCAGCCTTTTCCTTGAGTTCGGTCAAAGGCATTTCACCATTAGTTCTAAGAATATCGATGATAGTTTTTTCTTCTTCCGTTAGCTCTACCTGCTTTTTCTCAGGACGCATTTGTGGGAAGAAAAGTACCTCTTGAATGGAAGAATTATTGGTCATCAGCATAACCAAACGGTCTATACCAATGCCAATCCCAGCGGTAGGGGGCATACCATATTCCAAAGCACGGAGAAAATCCTGGTCAATGAACATAGCTTCATCATCACCTTTTTCGGATAGGCGGAGTTGTTCTTCAAAACGTTCCCGTTGGTCAATAGGGTCGTTTAACTCAGAATAGCAATTGGCAAGCTCCTTGCCATTTACCATAAGTTCAAAACGCTCGGTTAGTGCCGGATTGTCCCGATGTTCTTTGGTCAACGGACTCATTTCCTTAGGATAATCTGTAATGAAGGTAGGTTGTATGTAGTAGTGCTCACATTTTTCACCAAATATCTCATCGATTAACTTGCCGACACCCATGGTTTCATCTACTTCAATCTCTAACTTTTGAGCTACCTCCCTTAATCGATTTTCATCCATACCTGCAACATCATATCCGGTGTGGGTTTTAATGGCCTCTAAAATCGGTACACGTGCATATGGAGCTTTAAACTCAATTTCGTTTTCCCCAACGGTCACTTTTGTGCCTCCTGTAGCATCCAGAGCGATTTTTTCCAATAGCTGCTCCGTCGTATCCATCATCCAGTTGTAGTCTTTGTAGGCTACATAGAGCTCCATTACGGTAAATTCAGGATTGTGGGTGCGGTCCATGCCTTCGTTCCTGAAATCTTTGGAGAATTCATACACCCCATCAAAACCACCCACGATTAAACGTTTTAGATATAATTCGTTGGCTATTCTTAGATATAATGGAATATTTAAGGCATTATGGTGCGTTAAAAACGGGCGTGCCGCAGCACCCCCTGGAATAGGTTGAAGAATAGGGGTTTCTACTTCCAAATACCCTTTTTCATTATAAAACTCACGAATGCTATTGGTGATTTTGGTCCTTTTTATGAACGTATCCTTTACGGATGGATTGACAACAAGGTCCACGTAACGTTGGCGATATCGAAGTTCTGGATCGTTGAATTCATCATAAACCTTACCTTCTGCATCGGCTTTGGGTAATGGAAGAGGACGCAGCGCTTTGCTCAAAAGGCTAAAGTTCTTGACCATCACTGTTTTTTCACCTACCTGGGTAGTGAACAGTTCTCCTTCTATACCAATGATATCTCCAATATCTAATAGCTTTTTGTAAACTTCATTGTAATGGGTCTTATCTTCTCCTGGGCATATCTCATCGCGATTAAAATAAACTTGGATACGACCTTCACTGTCCTGAAGCTCGGCAAAAGAGGCCTTGCCTTGGATTCTACGTGACATTAATCTACCGGAAATAACGACTCGTTTTCCTTCCTCAAAATCGTTTTTAATGCTTTTAGAGGTAGCATCAACGGGATAAAGTGCCGCAGGATAGGGGTCTATTCCCATTTCTCTGAGCTTGGCCAATTTCTCTCTTCGAACGATTTCTTGTTCCGATAGTTGCATGTCTGAAAAAAAATTAAAGCGCAAAATTACACTTTTGCGCTTTAATTTTTACTTGGATTTGTCCAAGTGTGCATAATTGGGCAAATAAGGCTTGCCCAGAAGAATCTGGGCCATGTCTTCCTCAAGGGATTCAATGGGACTTTCTACAATTCGGTTGACTTCTTTTCCATCCTTTAAAAAGATAATCGTGGGTACCTTGATAATGTTCCAACCTTTTTCTTCTCCGGTCGGACTCTTTTTGTAGTATTCTTTTCTTCTATCCAAAGCAACGATTTCCAATTGCTTTTTAGAAAAACCACTTTTTTCTAGAATTTTTAGAATTCTAGGAACTTCGCGCTTGCTGTCGCCGCACCAGGTACCTAAAAACAACTTGATGTCATGTTTTCCGAGGTTTTTTTTGAACATACGGGTCATTTGCTCATCTACCATATACGATTCGTAACCGGGTTTGAACCAATCGGCATAGGGTTCACTTTCCAACCCTTTTTGATTGATTTTACCAACCATAAATTTTTTACCGTTTTCCAAAACCACTTCCTGATTGAACTCTTGTCCAGAGATAATTAAAGTGCAAAAACATAAAGCTGCACATACAATAGTTTTCATATATAAAAGATTTGATTTGGAGCGAAAATTCCCCAAAAGAAAGGAGATGCAAGCGGAAGTGTAGATGGATTTTGGGTCTAGACCGGGGGTGGAAATCTATTTTTTCAATAAGGTTAATATGCCTTCTCGACTAGACACATTGAGTTTTTTGTACAGATTGTTGATGTGGGTTTTTACTGTACTATGGCTTACAAAAAGCGTTGCGGCGATTTCTTTATTGCTTTTTCCTTCCTGTATTTGCTCTACAATTTTTTGCTCCTGAGGAGTAAGTTTTTGAAGTATCCCTGAAACATCTCCTTTTTTTCCGCTTTTCAGAAGAAAGAAGGCATTAAAACCGATTGAAAGGATAAGTAAAACAAGCAAAAGTGTTTGCCAGTTAAATGCAGAAGGATTTTCAAAGCTTGCCAATTGTTTGTCAGTAGTTACTTCTGCTTCATATTGTTTTACAAAACTAGTATTAGGATAGCTCTTCTGTAACCTAGTCACAAGGTTTTCATAATATGGGTTTTTTACAATATCCTGAAGATAAAAGCTGTAGGTTTCATTCTTTTTGTCCGAAAGAAAGTCGAAAATATAGAGTTCAACCAGAGGTTCGTTGGCTTTTTCTCCAAACTCTTGAAGTTTTGAAAACCAATTTTTTAGATTCAATTTTAGATTGGTATCACTACGAAACTCTGTAAAATCAAATATCATTTCTTCTTTGAACGATTCTACATCCAAAAGCAATTGAGATTTGGTATTTGTGGATTCTACAGTGCAAAGTGCTTGGTTTTCAAATGAGGTAGGGAATTGAATTGAATCCGAGTTATTTCCAATGAATAGCACATTTGGACTGTTTTGGCACTTTCCTAAAAAGTGGGCAGATTCTGCACCTTCTTCACAATTGTCCAGATGAATCCGGTATATTCTGTTTTCTACGGGGAGATTATTGCCTTTAAATTGAAAGCTACCGGTGGAATCGACCTTGGTTCTCTTTATGATTTGGTCCAAGTAGATCCGTGAAGATTTTCTATAATCCTCCACCATGGATAGGTAAATGGATTTCCCCGCATTTTCGTTGGAGACATGTCCTGAAAAGTGATATTGACCTTTTGCAAGGTAAAAGGAAAGAAAAGCAAAAAGAATCAACCTAGTTTTCATATGAAGAACTAAAGTGATAAAAATAGAAAATCGTTGTAACAAAAAAAGGATTTATGCTACTAATTAAGTACATCATCATCAATCAAATATGAGTTTCTGGAGAGTTTTATTAGCTATTTTGTTTCCACCCTTGTCGGTCATCGGAAAAGGTTGTGGTTCGTTTGTTATTGTCTTACTTTTGACATTGTGCGGGTGGGTCCCCGGTGTAATTGGGGCACTTGTCATTCTAAATAACACGAACTAAAATCAATACCATGAAACGAATTCATTTTTTGACAATGGCCATTGCCGTTGCATTTGCTTTTTCTTGCAATTTCACGGAAGAAATCACCATAAACGAAGACGGCTCAGGAAAGCTTTCCATCAATTTTGATGGCTCTGAACTTATGGAAATGGCTGGAGAGGAGATGATGAAAGACAATGAAAAAGCAGTGGATTCTCTTATTTCCTTTAAGGATATATTGGAAGAAAAGAAGGATAGTATAGCTCAATTATCTCCTGAAGAACAAGCAAAGCTCAAGAAATTGGAGCGTTTCAATATGCATATGCTCATGAATCCTGAAACAAAGCAAATGAAGTTTGATTTGTTCAGTGAGTTTAAAAATGTAAACGAGGTCAATGATGCGTTCAACGCATTTCAAAGTGCAAGTTCTTTGGGCCCCAATAGTGGACAAGGCAAGCAACCCAAAATAGGGGCAGAGGAATCTGCAACAGAAGTCAACTATAGTTTTGCAGGAAGTACCTTTTCAAGAAAAGCCAAAATCTTGGACCAAGACTTGTTTCAACAAAGTATTGATAGTCTTCAAGGTGCCGAAATGTTTCTTTCGGGATCTACCTACACGCTCAAATATCACTTTCCTAAACGGGTTAAATCGGCTTCAGCTGAAAGTGCTACCTTCAGTGCAGATGGAAAAACACTCATTTATGAAGTAAAGTTTCTGGAGCTTATGAAGGACCCCACTTTGTTGGATTTGGAAGTGGAACTGGAAAACTAGTTTCCCACCTTCTCCCTTCGTATCTTTGCTGAATGAACAAAAAGGTCATTCTAGAAAATCTGGGGTACAAAGATTACAAGGAGACTTGGGATTACCAGGAAGAACTTTTTAAAGGAATACTGGATACAAAAATTGCCAATAGAAGAAATGGGAGTGAATTGGAAACTCCCAACTACTTCTTGTTTGTTGAGCATCCTCATGTGTATACCTTAGGGAAAAGCGGAGACATCAATAACTTATTGGTAGATGAGAAGGCACTTCAAGAAAAAAATGCAACTTTCTATAAGATAAATCGAGGAGGCGATATCACGTACCACGGGCCAGGACAGGTTGTGGGTTATCCTATTTTGGACTTGGACAATTTCTTTACGGACATCCACAAGTATCTTAGGTTTCTCGAAGAAATGGTCATTTTGACCTTGGCAGAGTACGGCCTAAAGGCAGAACGCTCGAATGGGGAGACTGGAGTTTGGTTGGATGTTGGGACTCCATTCGCAAGGAAAATCTGTGCCATGGGTGTAAGGGCAAGCAGATGGGTTACTATGCACGGTTTTGCACTCAATGTAAACACAGATTTGGGATATTTTGATATGATGATTCCTTGTGGGATAAAAGACAAAGCGGTAACCTCATTGAATGTGGAGCTCGGAAAGCAGGAAGTTGATATGGAAGAGGTAAGACAAAAGCTATTGAGGCATTTCCAATCTCTTTTTGAAGCGGAAATTGCAAAAGAAAAAGCCCCAATTCAATAATCGGGGCCTCTTTATTACTTGCTGTGGGAAGTCAGTACCATACTGCTCATTAACTTCCCGTTGTTGTTATAGGTTTCTTGTTTCACCATTCCTACGCCTTCAGAAAGCCATAGTTTGTCTTTAATTTGCTGCTTGGTCATCATCACCTCGGATGATATATTTGCGGCTATGACGTAACAATCGAAAGTCCCAGCCGGTGTGGTAACAGATTCTTTTCCAACCACTTTTCTATCTGTAGTGTTCACCTCTATCTTCATACTCATACCGCTCATGTTCATGTTTACATTAACATTTGCATCCGATAATTCCTTTCCTACAGATAAATTGTTGGGTACTTCCACGTCGGTACCTGTAATATCCATCTCCAATCCCATTTCTTCATATTGCTGTCGCATTTGACTTGGGAATAGACTTTTATAATCAATCTTGATACCATCACCTGTGCAGGTAATGTTGTAATCCGATTCAAAGGCGTTTTTTCCTTTGGCATCCTCATACTTTAGATTCATTGTGGCATAGGTATTTCCACTATTGTTTTGAACATTAGAAACGACATAGGATGTTGTTCCTTCTAGCTTGTTCTTTTTATTGTAAAGATCATAGGCATATGATGCGCCTTGTACCATAGGGTAATAGGAACTACAGTTTTCCTGTGCTTTGGTTGAAAAAATAAATAGGCATACGATAAGGCCCCTAAAAAGTTTTTTTGTCATGACTTAAATTATTGCTTGATAAATTCCACTCTTCTATTCTGTGCCTTTCCATCTAAGGTGGAATTGTCACCTATAGGTTCCGATTCTCCTTTTCCTTCGCTGGAAAGTCTACTGGAATCCACACCATAAACTGATACCAACGCCTCCTTAACCGCTGCAGCCCTTTTTTCCGAGAGTGATAGATTACCAGCTTCATTTCCATCGGAATCTGTGTGGCCAACAATCTTGAGACTTATAGAACTATCTTGTTGCAATACCTGATAAATCTGTCTGATAATACCCATGGATTCGGGTTTTATGTTGGCTGAACCGGAATCAAAAAGAATCCCATTTGTGGATATTTTTCCTTCAGCAATCAATTTTCTTCTGAGGTCCACACCACCTTCAGCAATCTTAAGATTGGAAATAAGCATACGTTCCCCCTTATCCAGGTTCAAGCCTCTCATAAAGATTTTGAAGTTGTTGATTTTAGAAGGATCTTTAATAAGCTGCGGCACGTCAAAGATTTTGGTCTCATTGATCCAGAAGCGATAGCGGTTTTTGTTAACAGCTATCGAAATATGCATTTCTTCTTTATAAACTTTACGGAAATCACTTTTCATCCGATTGCGGATAGGGTCTGAATCACCAGAAAACCTGTTTCTGATTTCTGGGCCTACTGCGATATATTGAACAGGGTTAAGGTCAGTCATGGCATAAGCGCCATTGTAGCTTAGGTTTGCATTTTCTGCACATATAAATTGCACTTCAACAACAGACGTAGTTTTGTTGGTTAAATTCAAAAACCTTAGGTCCAATTCGATTGTATATTCTTCAGGTAAAGTGAAATCTGTGATGGGTACCGCAAAACTACCAGGATTAATGGCGAACCACTTGTTGGAAGAGTTATCAATGGTTACCATTTCACCACCGCCGTTTGTGTTCCACTTTGAAGGAAAATCACCAATAAAGTCATTGGAAAAATCATCAACGAATAAAAGTTTATCTCCGGGGACAAAATCAAATTTACTATAGACATTCAGTGTCTTAGGACCAGAAGCGGGGACGTCTCCTGAACCAGATGTACCTGGATTTGTGGTGCCAGAATCACCTTGTTGACCAGAAGGAGTTGGCGGAGTATTTGGGCCCCGTTGTTTCTCTTGTCCTGTACCCAAGACGCTGTCTAAGGCTTGGTCTGTCTTTTTGGAGGTTTCAGTTTCCACTCTACGTTCTACAGTTCGTTCAGCAGCCTTCTCCGCCTTTTTGGCCAATTTTTTAAAAAATTGGGCGTTTCCGCTATGGCAGAAGGACAGCATTACTATTGAACCAACAAGTAGTTTAATGGAGGTTTTCATTTGTGTAGTGTTTTGGTTATTTGTAAGTAATTGTAATTCAAATCATTGGAAACTACAAAAAAATGTGTTAGCCACTACGCAAGATGTGTGTTTTGTCTAAACCAATGTATAATTAGCGGTAAAGAAGGTGTTAATTTAGCTTGTAAACAATAAGCGAATTATCTTGATCTTTAGCCACTATTTCAAGCTTTCTGTCGTTCTCCATGTCCGTCATATCAACAAGGGAATTGCCAAAGACTGGAAAATTGGGAATTGGCTTGGCTTGGCTATCAAACAAGTATATTTTTTGGTTTTGGATATCGGTTACGCTTACGTAAATCTTATCGTAGATGTAAAATATTTTGGGCTTTGAATAGACCCCAAGTTCTAACTCAACCTTCTTGCCCTTTATACTTAGAACATTGTCATTCATTAAGGCCAAGGTTTTACTTGTGGCATACATGCCATGATCTTTGCTTAGGTTAAAATTGGTTTTTGTTACCTTTCCTTGAAGGTCCACTTGTGTCAATATTCCCTTTGTGTCTGTGGTTGAGAATTTGTTCTTGTAAACAAAAAACTCATTTTTTGAAAAGTCAATTTTCTGGTTTACGGAAATTCTATTCCGTCCATCACGATGAAGGATTTTAAGTGTGTTATCCGCCAATTGAAACAATAAAAAATCCTTGCTTGATATACGAAAATGTTTTGGAGCTTGAATGATATCTCTCGTTGACTCTTTATAGGTGAAGCCGTTAACAATTTGTGCTTTGTTGTTGTACATAAAAACTTTTTTGCCTTGTGTGACCACAAATCGATAATCCCGGTTGCCCTCGTAGTCAAAAACCGCCAATGGATTTAAATTTCCGCCTTCAAACTTTATTTTAAAAGGAGGCACATCTTCACCATTGCGATCAACAACCATAAATTCATTATTCGTGCAAAAGGCCAACTGGAGTCTTCCATTTTTATAAATATCTACCTGATGTATCTTTCCTTGGATTCTACCTTCCAGCTGTTTTTTCCAAAGTACCTTTCCTTCCGTTGAAATAAGATAGAGAAAGTTATCTCGATCTTGAACTGCAATTTCTTGTTTGTTATTCCGATGATTTTTTACAAACGAGGGGTCAGTAGCCAGGTCAGAATCCAACTCCACTGTAAAAAGTGGGATTGTGGTGTTGGTGGCAGTGGCTTTTTTAGTTTCGGAAACCAAAAAGGAGGTGTGCATAAAGCCGTTATCCGCTACCAGTTGGGCTCCAAATGTATGATTGTCCAATTTCTTTGTTTCTTGTTTGTTAAAGATTTCAGCTAAAAATGGTTGCTCAGATAACAAATCCATGCCCATATTGTCCGATATAAAGAGCATACTGGATTCATTTGCAAAATTTTCAGTTGCGGAATCATACATTCTCGATTTAGAAAAAGTTGACCTGTTTCTATAATTATTGATTACTGTTTGCAGTGGTTCAATGGTCTCTGCAAAGACAAAAGTGTTTTCAAGAACCACATAGTAATTGGATTCAAAATCGTTTACAAGAGGTTTAAACACAGAAGCCACCAAGTTTTTATCGCTGAAACTATTTATATCACTTCCCTGATAACTTGATGAAGATTTTTTGTTTTCTGATAAAAAGTCGGCCAACCCTTCACCACCAAACGAACTTAAAAAAACAACTTTCTTCTTGTTTATGCTAATTAGTCCAACTTCCTCTATGGTATTCAACAAAGTATCTTTTGCCTTAACACGGTCTAGAAATTGAACCTGGTTTTCTTGAAAAGCAGAAAAATCATTGAAGGTATAAGCGATAAGTGCTTCGGTTTTAGAAGGGGCATACAAGGGTGTTTTAATGCCAAGTGCAGTTGTATTCTTAAAAAGATTTATGAACATTCTGGTTGAATCCGAAGCTGTGGCCACTCCGCTTAAGGATGCTTTGTTCTGGTTCAACGAAATGTCAAAACTGGCCCATTCTGAGAAACGCGTTTTCTGTGAGGTCTCATCTGGTGAAAAAGAAGATTCACTGAGATTCATAAAAATGGTACCCGATTTTTTTTCCTCAGAAGCATTGTACAACCGTTCTAAATTGTCGTCTACAGGATAGGAATTCGCTCTAAGCAGGTTTTCAAGGAGCATTTGTGAAGAACTTAATAGTTGGAACCCATTCTTTTTGGACGAGAAAACTTCCTTTTGGTTAACTACGTACTTGTTTATTGTATGGTTTTCATAAGAAAGAGTTTCCGAAGAATGGTTAGGAACCCCAGAAACATCAAAAATATTGGAGTCGGATTTCGTTGCCAAAATGAAATCATGATTCTCTCTACCAGTTCTATAAAACCCAAGTACTGACTTATGTTCGGTACGAATCAAGGCCAAAGTCTCACTTTCCCCTAATATTAGGTCTATAAAGTTTATAATCTCCCCTTTTTTTGAAATCATGCTATTCTTTAATTCGCTTAAAAGACCAGTCATGTCATTAACACTAACAAAAAAAGTGGCGTTTGTAGGTAATTGTTCGAGAAAGATGTCGGAGGTTTTGGCCTCCTTTTGGCAGGAAAAAAAAGATATGAGAAAGAATAAATGGATTATCCGAGGTTTCATATTGAGATTTTGAAACAAATTTAGGGTTTTAGATATCGAGCATCAATTGTTCGGGTAATTGTCTGAAACTTTTCCTGTGGTATTTGCAAATTCCATATTTTCTGATTGCATCTCGATGCTCTTTTGTTGG
This sequence comes from Flagellimonas ulvae, assembly GCF_049333175.1. Taxonomy (NCBI): domain Bacteria; kingdom Pseudomonadati; phylum Bacteroidota; class Flavobacteriia; order Flavobacteriales; family Flavobacteriaceae; genus Flagellimonas; species Flagellimonas ulvae. The sequence continues at coordinate 1,954,888 of NZ_CP186325.1, read as the reverse complement.
ATATCCTTTGTTTTTCTTCCAGTTGTACATTGGAAATTCCTCATGAATCTTTTCCATGTAGGCATCTCGGTACGTTTTGGCTAGGACAGAAGCTGCTGCAATGCTCAAGTATTTGCCATCTCCTTTTATAATGCAATGATGTTTTATGGATTGATAGGGTTTAAATCGATTTCCATCTACTAAAATTAGGTTTGGTTTTGGAGAAAGCTTATCCAGTGACTTGTGCATGGCAAGGAAAGAAGCATTAAGAATATTGATTTTATCAATATCTTCTTCAAAGACATGTTGAACAGAATATGTTAATGATGCTTCTTCCACTAAGGACTTAAGTCTAACCCTTTTTGCCTCCGTTAGCTTTTTAGAGTCGTTTAAAACATTATTATTAAAATGAAAAGGCAGTATAACGGCTGCTGCGGTAACTGGACCGGCCAAACAACCTCTTCCTGCTTCATCTGTTCCTGCAATGCTGCCAGGTGCATTAAATCGTCTTAAACTCATGTATTTTGAATAGAAAATAGTTTGAAAGCAAAAAGATGAAATAGAATAGTTAAAGAATTTGCTATTTCATAAAGCTGACGTGAATTAACCTAAAAAATCATAATTATTAATCTCTTTTTAACATTTATTGGGGTTGAGTGCAAGTAATTTTTGGAATTTTTAGTTTTTATTAAGATTTTAGCCGTTGACTAATTCAAAAATTCAAATAAATGAGATCAAAGTTAACTTTGGTGCTAGCTTCATTCTTTGTGCTATGTATCAATTTCTCTTTTGGACAAGAGAAGACAATTTCTGGTAATGTGACCGATCAAAACGGTCTTCCATTGCCCGGAGTTTCCGTAGTGGTGGTGGGCACTACTTCAGGAACTCAAACCGATTTTGACGGTAATTACACAATTTCTGCTGATACGGGTCAAAGACTGCGTTTCAGTTACTTGGGTCAAAAAACGGTAAACATTACCGTGGGAGCGTCCAGTACTGTAAATGTTCAGATGGAAGAAGATGCCCAGGCATTAGAGGAAGTGGTCGTAGTTGCATATGGTGAAAAATCCAAGAAAAATGTAATCACAAGTATCTCGGAGATAGGCAGTGAGTCCATTGAGGATTTAGTGGTGGACTCACCACAAAATATTCTTCAAGGGCAAGCTGCAGGGGTGCAGGTGGTCAGTAGCTCGGGCCTTGTTGGAGCGGCACCTGAGGTTAGGATAAGAGGAACGAATTCCCTAGGAGGTAGCTCTAGGCCGTTATTTGTTATAGACGGTGTTGTGTTGGGAGATACCTTCAACACTCTTGCCCAGGGAACGGGACAGGGGGTCAATCCATTAGCGACCATCAATCCCAATGATATAGAAAACATTTCTGTTCTTAAATCTGCTGCTGCTGCTGCACTTTACGGTTCTCGAGGTGGTAACGGTGTGGTGTTGATTACTACCAAAAGAGGAAGAACGGACGGAAGGGTAACTGTGGATATAAACACCAATGTTTCATTTTCCACCCTCACCGATTCGCCTGACCTATTGACTGGCCAGGAGTTCATTGATTTTACCACATCCATCAGATCGGTAACAGGTCAGACTTTGTTGACTGATAGCGGTGAGAATGTTGATATGATTGATCTTGTTACAAGAACAGCGGTTTCTACCAATAGTAATTTCAGCGTAAGAGGTGGTAATGACAAAGCGAGTTATTTCATTGGTGCCACCCGTGAAAGACAAGAAGGTATTTTAATTGGTAACTCTTTGGACCGAACAAGTTTCAGGGCCAATGTAGAGGCAAAGGCCACTGATTGGTTAACGGCAGGGATGAACATGAACGTATCACAGAACAATTTTGACCGTACACCGGCTGAAAACGCCTTCGCTGCTCCATATACAGTTGCACTGCTCCAAAGGCCTGATAGAGGACCATTTGATGAGGAAGGAAACTTTAGGGTTGCAGGTAACGTAGGTGGTGGAAATGTTGTGGCTCAAGAGCAATTAAACCAAAATGACCAGAACACTACCAGAATTATAGGTAATGCCTATTTGGACTTTGATCTATCTTCCTTCATAGATGGTCTTAGTTTCAAGCAAGAACTAGGAATCGATAGAAATTTGGACGACGTTATCGAGCGTAACGTGGAGTTGTTGTCACCAGGTGGATTTGCACGAAACAGAATTTCCCAACAGAACAGGACAGTAGTGAACAGCTTACTTTCCTACAATAAAACCTTTGGCGAAAAACATAACCTAAGTTGGCTTGTTGGATATTCATTTGAAAAGAATGAATTTAGAATTATCAGGGCTGACGGTACAGGTTTCCTGTCCGACGCTCAACGAAATGTTGAATCCGCGTCTACATTCCCTCTTACTTTTACTAGCGGTGATGCGACCTCTCTAGTCTCGTATCTAACCCGTGTATCTTATGATTATGCCAATGGTAGATATCTTTTGGAGGGATCCTTAAGGCGGGACGGGTCTTCAGTATTTGGAGCGAATAACCGTTTTGGAACGTTTTGGTCTGCGGCTGCAGGATGGAACATTTCTGAAGAACCTTTCATGCAGGATGTGGAATGGATTCAGGGACTTAAGCTTAATACTAGTATCGGTTCAACCGGAAACGATAGAATAACTTTTGCCACGGGAGTTTTGAACTTCTTCCCTTCTTTGGGGACTTTTGGAACAAACAACTACAATGGTCAATCTGGACTGACCCCACTTGTTATACCGAACCCTGATCTACAATGGGAAAGCACAACGACATGGGATGTTGGACTCTCGGCAAGTTTCTTCAATAGACGGTTGACATTTAATGCTGAATATTATAATAGAACAACTGATGATTTGATTCTTCTTGTTCCAGTGGATCCAACTTTCAACAATGGTCTTAATAATGTACTCCAGAATGTTGGTGAATTGGAGAACAGAGGGGTTGAACTTACCATCGATGCGACTATTTTTGATAACCCAGAGGGCTTTAGTTGGACGTCTAACTTCAACATTGCTTTCAACGAGAATGAGGTGACTTCTTTGCCTGAAACGGCCGCTTTGGACGAACAGGGAAGACCATTTGTTGAACAAGCAGGGGGTTCTTTGGCCAACTCGCCACAGAGAGCGGTGTTGGGTGAGTCCGCAAACTCATGGTATGTAATTCCTTATATTGGTGTTAACCCGCAAACGGGAGACGCAGAATGGTTGGGCGCTGACGGTAATCCGACAACATCACCAGTAGGTGCAGACAGAAGAATAGTTGGACAGGGTAACCCAGATTTTGTAGGAGGTTTTTCAAATACTTTTACTTACAAGAACTGGTCCTTGAGCACATTGTTTAATTATTCGGTTGGTAATGATTTGTTGCTAACATCCAGGGAATTTACAGAAAATCCAATCAGTGGATTCAACAAGACTACAAGGGTGCTAAACGTATGGCAACAACCAGGCGACCAGGCGTTCGTCCCTAATCCAGCTAGTTCTACTATCTTTACCTTTGCGCAAACTTCATCTGCCCAGATTGCAGATGGGTCGTTTGTTCGATTGAAAAACGTGACCTTGGCCTATACTTTGCCAAGAAGCTTTATTGACAGAACGTTTATGACCAATGTTAGGCTCTATGCAACGGGAACCAACCTATTGACAATTAAAAGTGACGATTTGGAAGGATATGATCCAGAAGGATCTAACAGAGCTGACGGAGGTGGTACTCTAGGCCAGGATTTCTTTACGGTACCGCAGGCTTCGACATTTACATTTGGAATGAATGTCTCATTCTAAGACTATTTAATTATTAAAATGGATAAGATGAATAAATATAAATTAAGTACGATACTGGCCCTGTTGTTGTTGGTAATGTCTTCATGTGAGAACCAATTAGAACTATTGCCTGAGGACGATATAGCCAATGAGATAGTTTTTAGTTCCAGAGTTACTGCTTTGGGAGCAGTTGTGGGAATATACAATAGGGCCCAACAGGATGACGTATTGAACGGGACCTTCCAGTTCATACAAGAGTGGCAATCGGATAACTGTGCCTTTGAAGGTACTTTCTCATCATTTGAACAGGTCAGTGTATACGCCACTTTGGCAAATAACACTTCCATCTTTGGAATATGGGATGATAACTATGAAACGATTGGTGCGGCCAATTTGGTAATTGATAATGTTCCTCTTGTGGAAGATGAGGATTTTACGGATGCTGAAAGAACCCAGGCCATTGCCGAGGCAAGGTTTATGAGGGCTTTGGTATACTTCAATATGTCCACGGTGTTTGGACAGCCATTACAGGTGGGTGGAGGACGTTCCAATTTGAGCGTTCCTTTGGTGACAAGTTCAGAACCAGGACAGGAACTCCCAAGAGCAACTTTAGGCGAAATCCATGATTTTGTTGAATCTGAAATGCTGGCCGTAATACCTCTTTTAGCTGATGGTACCAGAGTCATAGCAAACCCTGGTGCTGCAAGGGCATTTTTGGCAAAATTATATTTGTACCAAGAGAGATGGGACGAAGCGGCCAATATGGCAAATATGGTCATAAGTGATTCATTTTACACGCTGGCAACGGATTATACCTTTTACGATTCACCTGATAATGCAGAGCATATATTTACGTTGGTTAACAATGAAGTGGATGGTCAAGATACAGGTCAAGGATTTTCTGGCTTAAGTAACCCACAACCAGTGGGACGTGGTGATGTTCCATTCACACAGAACCTTTTGGATGCCTATGCAGAAGAAGCAGGAGACTTACGCTTTTCTGAACTGAACCAAGAAGGTCCAGGAGCAATTAGTGAAAATGCTGTTTTTACAAGTAAGTTCCCTGAAGGTGTTAATAATTCGGATGATGCTCCGGTTATGCGTATCACTGAAATGTACTTGACAAGGGCCGAAGCTAATTTAAGAGGCGGCACTACTATAGGGGACACACCGGTTAATGATATCAATGTACTAAGATCAAGGGCAGGTTTGAGTGATCTTGGAAGTGTTGATTTGGATATTATCCTGAACGAGCGTAGAAAAGAGCTTGCTTTTGAGGGCCAAAGAAGAATGGATTTATTGCGTAACGGTCTGAATTTAAGGAGACCGGGACAACCTCAAGAAGCTGCGTCTGCGCCTGGGGCAAATTTTACCATTTTTCCTATACCTCAAGCGGTAAGGGATTTATCTCCTTTTGTTGAGCAAAATCCTGGATTTTAATTAAATTAGTATATCAATTAGATAAAAGCTGCCTCTAAAGTTTAGAGGCAGCTTTTTTTGTTTAAAGTGTTTTTTGATATTCTAAATGGGCAGGATAATTCCAAAAAGATGCACAGGAAAAAACAGGTTCATATAATTGTTTGACTTTTTTTAGTTCTGTTTATTGAAGAATTTCTTTATTCGTTTTGTCCGACGGTCAATAAAATTTCATTATAGACTACTCTAACTATTTCTTATTTAAGCTTAAATCGATAATGCATACTTTTTTGAGATTTATGATTTATCTAAATATTGATTAGCGGAATTTAAAACATTCTTGAATTGGGTTGTATCTCACTTTTATTTAAGCGTAAAACTTTCACATTCCTATAACAACAAAACGCATACCTTTGCTTGTCAATATCAGGGCATGAGATTTTTTAGTGTGATTTCCTTATTGTTGTTGAATGCTACTATTATAAATGCGCAACAAGATTCAATTCCAATTGCTCCCGTTGCGCAGGACTCAGTAAAACCGGAGCCTCCTCTTAATTCTAACAAAACCGATTCATTGTCCTTAAAGGAAGAGGGGGTAATCAGTATAAAGGACTATAAAGTTATCTCGTATTCAAGAGACACAACTTTTCTGGATACCAGTTTGACTATCCAAAAGGAATACAAGTATAACTTCCTCAGAAGGGATGATTTTGAATTAATGCCCTTTGCAAATATTGGTCAACCCTACAACACTTTGGGGGTGCAATTTTCTAATCGTCATTATTATCCTAGATTGGGAGCTCTTGGCAGAAATTTTAATTACCAAGAAACAGAAGAAATCAATTACTATGATGTAGCAACACCAGTTTCCGATTTGATGTTCAAAACCACTTTGGAACAAGGGCAACTATTAGATGCATTGCTTGCTTTCAATGTCAGTAAGCGACTTAACTTTTCTGTCGGATTTAAGGGTTTTCGGTCATTGGGCAAATACCAGTTTAACCAAGCGCAATCAGGTAATTTTAAAACCACTTTTAATTACAGAACAGAGAATAATCGCTACAGGCTTAGAGGGCATATCGCAGCTCAAGATTTAGACTCTGAAGAAAATGGTGGAATTTCGGACCGGGAACAATTCGAAAACGACCCGGAAGGCGACTTTACTGATAGGCGTAGGATAGATGTTTTGTTTGGAAACGCCAGTACTCTTGCCAATAACAGAATTTTGGGCAAACGATATTATTTTGACCATCAGTATGTATTGTTTAAAAGTAAACAAGATTCTATATACGAGAAAAAGACCCAAATAAGGCTGGGTCATGAATTTAACTATGAGACAAAGTTTTATGAATTTATGCAGCCTACAGGAGTTGATGCTTTTGGGGAAGGTACATTCTCTACCCCCATTGCAGACAGAGCACGTTTAAAGACATTGTTCAATAAATTGTCTGCAGAATTTTCAAACGGCACCTTGGGCTCATTGACAGGAAATGCAAGCCTATATAACTATAATTATTTCTTTAACAGCATTCTCATAACCGACACGCAGACCATCCAAAACCAAATTGAAGGAGAAGAGATTTCTGTTGGAGGTACTTACTTCAATCAATTTGGAAACCTTGTTTTAAAAGGTGATATCAATTATACTATTTCGGGAGAACTTACGGGTAACACTTTTGATTTTTCTACGATTTACCGTGTCAACGAAAATACCACAGTTTCAGGGGGAGTGCATCTATCATCTAGATTACCAAATTTTAATTATTTGCTGTATCAAAGCGATTATCAAAATTTCAATTGGCAAAATGATACACTTTTTGAAAAACAACAGAATCAAACTGTAACCTTAAGTTTTAATTCTAGAAAGTGGGGTCTTCTTGAAGCGAAGTATAGTGCAATTGATAACTACAGCTTTTTCGCTTCTACTATAACAGATGAGCAAAGAACTTCGGATTTGGCAGAGACGGCATTTGTTAGACCTTTTCAAGAAAATGAAACGGTTAATCATCTAAGGGTAAAATATATTAAAGAATTCAAATGGAAAAAATGGGCTTTGGCCAATACCGTTTTGTTTCAAGATGTGACTCAGAATCAACAGGTTCTGAATGTACCTCAGCTAATTACCCGAAATTCACTGTATTTTTCTTCCGATGTCTTTAAAAAGGCAATGTTTTTACAAACAGGGGTTACGTTCAAATATTTTACATCCTACAATATGAATGCGTATCATCCATTATTGGGTGAATTCTATATTCAAAACCAAGAAGAATTTGGAGGTTTTCCGCTATTGGATTTTTTCATAAATGCAAGAGTGAAACAAACGAGGATATATTTTAAACTAGAACATTTTAATTCTTCTTTTTCAGAACCCATATTCTATTCAGCTCCAAACTATCCATATAGAGATTTTGTGATACGATTTGGCTTGGTATGGAATTTCTTTTCTTAAGGTGCAAAAACTTTTAATCTTTTGACATCTGAAAAGCAGTAGGTTACAGATTTTTATAATTTTTTGACAAAAAAATAGTTCAAAACCATTTGCGGAGAAAAAATAAGGTGCTTATATTTGCACCCGCTAAAACGGTAAAGGTATTGTTTTTGCGGGGACGGAAAGGGAGCTCGGAAGGGCGTTTTTTTTGTCTTTATATAAAGAGAAGTTCATTGGCATTATTGAAACAGACAGCGTAAATCAGAGAAGATTTAGAATGAACCATTTTGGTGCCGGGCTCAGTTGTATTTGGGGCGACATATAGTATATGACGCATTACAATGAAGAGTTTGATCCTGGCTCAGGATGAACGCTAGCGGCAGGCCTAACACATGCAAGTCGAGGGGTAACAGGGATAGCTTGCTATTTGCTGACGACCGGCGCACGGGTGCGGAACGCGTATGGAACCTACCTTTGTCAGGGGAATAGCCCAGAGAAATTTGGATTAATGCCCCATGGTAACATCACATTGCATGATGGGATGTTTAAAGATTTATCGGACAAAGATGGCCATGCGTACCATTAGCTTGTTGGTGAGGTAACGGCTTACCAAGGCAACGATGGTTAGGGGCCCTGAGAGGGGGATCCCCCACACTGGTACTGAGACACGGACCAGACTCCTACGGGAGGCAGCAGTGAGGAATATTGGACAATGGCCGAAAGGTTGATCCAGCCATGCCGCGTGCAGGATGACTGCCCTATGGGTTGTAAACTGCTTTTATACGGGAAGAAACCTCCCCTCGTGAGGGGAGCTGACGGTACCGTAAGAATAAGGACCGGCTAACTCCGTGCCAGCAGCCGCGGTAATACGGAGGGTCCGAGCGTTATCCGGAATCATTGGGTTTAAAGGGTCCGTAGGCGGGCCTGTAAGTCAGGGGTGAAAGGCCACGGCTCAACCGTGGGACTGCCCTTGATACTGCAGGTCTTGAGTTATGGTGGGGTTGCCGGAACATGTGGTGTAGCGGTGAAATGCATAGATATCACATAGAACACCGATCGCGAAGGCAGGTGACCAACCATATACTGACGCTGATGGACGAAAGCGTGGGTAGCGAACGGGATTAGATACCCCGGTAGTCCACGCCGTAAACGATGGATACTAGCTGTCGGGACCTCGGTCTCGGCGGCCAAGCGAAAGTGATAAGTATCCCACCTGGGGAGTACGTTCGCAAGAATGAAACTCAAAGGAATTGACGGGGGCCCGCACAAGCGGTGGAGCATGTGGTTTAATTCGATGATACGCGAGGAACCTTACCAGGGCTTAAATGCGGGCTGCATGGGACAGAGACGTCCCTTTCTTCGGACCGCCCGCAAGGTGCTGCATGGTTGTCGTCAGCTCGTGCCGTGAGGTGTCAGGTTAAGTCCTATAACGAGCGCAACCCCTACCGTTAGTTGCCAGCAAGTAAAGTTGGGGACTCTAACGGGACTGCCGGTGCAAACCGTGAGGAAGGTGGGGACGACGTCAAATCATCACGGCCCTTACGTCCTGGGCCACACACGTGCTACAATGGCCGGTACAGAGGGAAGCCACCCCGCAAGGGGGCGCGAATCTACAAAGCCGGTCACAGTTCGGATTGGGGTCTGCAACTCGACCCCGTGAAGCTGGAATCGCTAGTAATCGGATATCAGCCATGATCCGGTGAATACGTTCCCGGGCCTTGTACACACCGCCCGTCAAGCCATGGAAGCCGGGAGTGCCTGAAGTCCGTGACCGCAAGGAGCGGCCTAGGGCAAAATCGGTAACTAGGGCTAAGTCGTAACAAGGTAGCCGTACCGGAAGGTGCGGCTGGAACACCTCCTTTCTAGAGAAAGGTCGCCCGATATGATGTCGGGCCCGCACTGGGATGACCGTTCCGGATCTTTTCTGATGTTGTCTGTTCAATGCCAATAATGATATATTGTTGAAGTCTCGTAGCTCAGCTGGTTAGAGCGCTACACTGATAATGTAGAGGTCGGCAGTTCGAGCCTGCCCGAGACTACTGAGAGAAGTTCATTTGATATTGAATAGGAAATTCTAGGTGTTGAGTTGCCGTTATATAGTACTGTTAACTGATAACCGTTAACTGACAACTGATAAAGGGGAATTAGCTCAGCTGGCTAGAGCGCCTGCCTTGCACGCAGGAGGTCACCGGTTCGACTCCGGTATTCTCCACTGGGCAATGTCCGGGGGTAATTGATTTTTTTATCTCTGTAGCATTGCACGGACCGCGCTGATATATGATTATCGGTGGCGATTCGCCACGTTCATTGACATATTGG